>NZ_GG657753.1:0-19056 GCF_000158895.1 Streptomyces sp. C
ACGTCACCGGCGCCTGCGCGGTCGGACGCCCGGACCCGCACGCGGGCGAGGTCCCGGTCGCGTACGTGACCCTCGCCCCGGAGACGGACGTGACCGAGGACGAGCTCCGCCAGTGGGCCGCCGAACGCGTCCCGGAACGCGCGGCCGCACCGAAGTCCGTCACCGTCCTCGCCGCGCTGCCGGTGACCGACGTCGGCAAGCCCTACAAGCTCGCCCTGCGGGCCGACGCCACCCGGCTCGCGGTCGTGCAGACCCTGGCCGGCCACGGCCACGACGTGGAGGTCGACGTGGCGGTCGAGGACGGGTCCGTCCTCGTGTCCGTCACCCCCGGCACCGGTGACCGCGAGGCCATCAGCGCGGTCCTCGACCAGTACGCCCTGCTCTGGACCTGGTCCCCGGCGACGTCCGGACCGGTGACGTCATGACCGCCGACACCGTCCCGGTCGTCGTCATCGGCGCCGGCCCCACCGGGCTGACCGCGGCGACACTGCTGGGCCAGTACGGCATCGAAACCCTCGTGCTTGACCGCTGGGAGTCGGTCTACCCACTGCCGCGGGCGGTCCACCTCGACGACGAGATATACCGCCTGCTCGCCCGCCTCGGCGTCGCCGAGGACTTCGCCACCATCTCCCGCCCCGCCCACGGCCTGCGACTCCTGGACGGCGACCTGCGGCTGCTGGCCGAGTTCCGGAGCGGCGCCGCCCTCGGGCGCCACGGTCATCCCGAGGCCAACATGTTCGACCAGCCCCAACTGGAGGAGCTGCTGCGCGCCAACCTCGAACGGCACCCGACCGTCACCCTGCGCGGCAACGTGGAGGTCACCGCGATTGACCCGTCCGACGGCGGCCCGGCGCGCGTACGGTTCACCGACCGGAGCACCGGCGAGACCAGCACCGTGACCGCCGAGTACGTGCTCGGCTGCGACGGCGCGAACAGCCTGACCCGCAGGGCGATCGGCTCCACCCCGCACGACCTGGCCTTCACCCAGCGCTGGCTGGTCGTCGACATCGCCACCGACGCCGACCTGCACCAGTGGGAAGGCGTGCACCAGGTCTGCGACCCGGTCCGCGCCGCCACCTACATGCGCATCGGCGAGCGCCGCTACCGCTGGGAGTTCCAGCTCCTTCCCGGTGAACGGGCCGACGACTACCGCGACACGACCCGCCTGCACCCCCTCGTCCGGCCCTGGACCGCAGACCTCCCCGCAGACGAGCTGGAGATCGTGCGCACGGCCGAGTACACCTTCCGCGCGCAGATCGCCGACCGCTGGCGCGAGCATCGGCTCTTCCTGCTCGGCGACGCCGCCCACCTCACCCCGCCCTTCATCGGCCAGGGCATGGGCGCCGGCCTGCGCGACGCCGCCAACCTCACCTGGAAACTCGCCGCCGTCCTCGACGGCCGCCTCCCCGACCACGTGCTGGACAGCTACGAGACCGAACGCAAGCCCCATGCCCGCTCGATGATCAACCTCGCCAAGCTGGTCGGCTCCGCCATGACCGCCGGCGGAGACACCGGCACCAGGCTGCGCCGGATCCTCGCGCCCCATCTGCACCGGCTCCCCGGCCTGAGCAACCGCATCCTCGACAGCCGGACCCCGGCGCTGCACCGCTCAGCTCTGGTCGACCGCGGCCGGCTCGGCCTCGGCCTCGCGGGACGCCTGTGCCCCAACGCCCACCTGCCGGACGGCCGGCGCTTCGACGACCTGGCCGCGGGCCGCTACGCGCTGGTCACCTCCGCACCCGTCACCCCCGCGCTGCGCTCCGAGATCCACGACCGAGGTGGTGTCCTGATCACCGCCCCGCCCGGCACCGCCCTGCACCGCTGGCTCCGCCGGGGCCGCACCGCAGCGGCACTGGTCCGCCCCGACGGCACCGTCCAACGCACCACATCCGACCCGAAGTCCCTGACCGGGCTGCTGCCCGCATCGAGCTCCTGCGGACGCGTCCAGGGGTGATTCCGCTTCGGGACGAGGCGAGTTGACGGACGCGGCGTGGAATCACATCGCACTCTGCTGCCGAACCGGGGCGGACGAAACCGTCCCAAGGCGTGGAGCGGCCAGGGCCTGTGAGCAGAAGCTCGACGGCCACCGGACAATCGTGTGCCGTCCGTCCGTCCGTCCGGCCGGGCGGGCGGGCGCTGCTCCAGTCCCGGCGCGGCTCCCTGGCCCAGGACCCCGGTGGCCGGACCTGCTGTCGTCCGCCGAGGCGCAGCTCCCCGCCGACTTGGTCCCGGACGCCGAACTCGTCGCCTGGAACGCCGGAGCCGGACATCTGCCATTCGAGGCGTTGCAGCGCCGGGCCGCCACCCGCGCCCGCGGCGCCCCGGCCCTGGCCGCCCGCTGGCCGGCCTTCTTCGTGGCGTTCGACGTTTTGCAGCTCGACGGTGAGGAGCTGCTGGACCGCCCCTACGCCGAGCGCCGCGCGCGACTGGAGGTCCTGTTCGCGGAGCCGGGCTGGACGGCCCCGTGGACACTCGTCCCGATGACCACGGACCTGGCCAAGGCCCGCGAGTGGCTCCAGTCCTGGACCGACGTGTCCGGCGTCGAAGGCCTGGTGGTCAAGGGGATGTCGACGCGGTAGCTGCCCGGATACCGGGGCTGGACCAAGATCAAAAGACGCGACACCGTCGAAACGATCATTGGCGCCGTCACCGGCAGGCTGACCCGGCCGCAGCTTCTGATCCTCGGCCGCCGCGACGAGCACGGCCGGCTCCGCGCGGTCGGCCGCACGGTGCCGCTGCGCCCGGATCAGGCCCGCCAGGTCGCCGAGCACCTCACGCGGCCGGTCCCGGGCACCCGTGGACCGGGGTGCTGTTCGCCTCAGCGTGGGGCTCCCGGCGGCGTCTACCGGCACCCGGTCCGGTACGAGCGGCTGCGCCTGGACGTGGGCGTCGAAGAAGTTCCGGCCTTCGGTCAGGGCGGGACCGCAGCCGCAGGCTGAGTTTCCTTCCAGGAAGTCCTGGAGGCCTGGCCGCACACCACCGCGCCAGGGCAGTCCGTACCGCCTGTTCTGGGGGCGTTCGGTCATCTGCCGCAACCCGCCCCCGGTGCCGGTGTCGACCTGTACTTGCTGTTACTGGATGAACCACAATCGTCACTCGATGTAAGGGCGAGTCGAACGGCCGCGTACCCCCACACCCGAGGTGACCCATGCAACTCCTCCAGTCAAGACGGCCTCGACCAAGAACCACCCTGCCGACGAGACTGCTCGTGCTGCTGACCGCCCTGGCCGCGTGGGCGCTGCCCGCCACGCCGCCGGCTGCCGCCCAGGTACAGCGCGTCGAGTCATGGGGTGCCAACGGCTTCGGGCAGCTCGGCGACGGCACCACCGACTCACGGCACACCCCGGTCACCGTGGCCGGACTGACCGTCGCCGACGCCACCGGCCTCGCGGCGGGCGGAGGTCACGGCATGGCCGTGCTGTCCAACGGCACGGTCAAGGCCTGGGGTGCCAACGACTTCGGGCAGCTGGGCGACGGCACCACCTCCACCGTCAGCACCCCCGACCACCTCACCCCCGGCACGGTGCGCGAGTTGAGCGGTGTGACCGCGGTCGCCGCCGGCTGCACCCACAGCCTCGCCCTGCTGTCCAACGGCACCGTCAAGGCCTGGGGCAACAACTTCTCCGGCCAGCTCGGCAACGGCACCACCGGCTCGATCAGCAACAGCACCCCCGTCACCGTCATCGACCCCGGCAACCCCAGCGCCCCCCTCAGCGGCGTGACCGCGATCGCCGCGGGCTGCGACCACAGTCTGGCCCTGCTGTCCAACGGGACCGTCAGGGCCTGGGGCTTGAACGACCGCGGGCAGCTCGGCAACGGCAGCACCAGCGGCATGAGCGGCACCCCCGTCACCGTCATCGCCCCCGGCAACCCCGCCGCCCCCCTCGGCGGCGTCCGGGAGCTCGCCGGCGGGGAGTCCCACAGCCTCGCCCTGCTGTCCAACGGCACGGTCCGGGCCTGGGGCGACAACAGCGCCGGTCAGCTCGGGAACGGCAGCACCGGCGGCGTCAGCGGCACCCCCGTCACCGTGGTCAACGTCACCGGTGCCCGGTTCATCTCCGCCGGCTACCACCACAGCATCGCCCTGCTGTCCAGCCTCGTCCTGCCGTCCACGGTCCGAGCCTGGGGCAGCAACAGCGTCGGGCAGCTCGGGAACGGCAGCACCGGCGGCGCCAGCGGCACCCCCGCCACCGTCGTCAACCTCACCGGCGCCAGGGGCATCGCCGCCGGCGGCAACCACAACCTGGCCTACCTGTCCCCCGGCACTCTCAGATCCTGGGGCGGCAACAGCGCCGGGCAGCTGGGCAACGGCAGCACCACCAACAGCGGCACCCCGATCACGGTGCGCACCGGGATCGGCACCATCACCTACATTGCCGCGGGCGGTGATTTCAGCCTGACGGCCTGAGCCGTACAACGCACTGAGCCGATGCACCAGCCTTCGTTCGCGTGGGCTGGGTTGCTGCTCGACGCTGTTGGGGGATCTCAGCAGATCGAGAGGTGGCTTGGGTGTTCAGTTGAACATCCAAGCCACCCCCTCGATCAGTACGCAGGTCGGATGATCAAGCACCGGGAGGAACATCAGGCGGCCTACCGGCCCCTGGAGCTGGTGGCCCGAAGCCGGGTTAAACGGTCGTGCTTCGCGGGATCGGGGGTTCCGGTGACAGCCGCGCCCTGGGCACGGCCCCCCGCCGGTGCCATCGTGGGAGGCATGGCGTGGGGGCAGCGGGGGCCGGGCCGAAGGAAACGCCCGGAGATAGCAGTTGACGGTGTACGGCGACTACTACGCCCAGCCCCCCGACCGGCCCCCGGCGCGCACCCTGCCCGACGCCCCCGAGGCGCTCGTCGGGCGGGAGCGGGAGCTCTGGGAGCTGGTGGCGGTGCTGGAGCCCGGCAGCGGGGCGCCGGCCGTGGTGGTGGCCGGGCTCGCCGGGGTCGGCAAGAGCGCGCTCGCTGTCACCGCGGCGGAACGGGCCCTGGAGCACGGCTGATTCACGGGTGGGGTGCTGTTCCTGTCGCTGCGTGGCTACGACCCCGCCGGGCCCGGTCGGCGCCGGGCAGGCCGCCGGGACCCTGCTGGAGGGCCTGGGCGTCGCGGACGCCGACCTGCCGGCCGGCCCCGACGGGCAGCTCGCCCCGCCGGCGATGTAGTGCCAGTTGGGTTGGCCGACCAGGGTGCCCTTGACCGGCGATCGGGAAGCGGGCGGCGGACACTTGTTCACGGCTTCGCTGCGGTACCGCTCTGGTGCCGCGTCAGTCGTGGGTGGCGGCGCCGCCGAAGGTGGCGGCAAGTGCCCGCGCGATGAGCTCTGGGAGCCCCGTCTCGCCGTCGCCCTCGGCCCAGTGTGTCAGCGCGGTGTGCATCGCGGCCAGGCAGGCGCCGGTCGCGGCCTGCGCGCCGAAGCGGGCGTCGGGGTCGGCCGTGTCGATGGCGAGAGCGCCGACGATGGCCTGTTGCAGCGCGTACTGACTGTCCAGGTGCCGGGCCCGCAGCGCGGGAGTGGAGGTCATGAGCCGGAGGCAGTCCAGCAGGAAGGGTTCGTCCACCGCCGGGTCCGCGCCCTGGCCGCCCGTCAGTACCGCCGCCGCGTCCACGAGGGCGCCGCCGACGCGGCGCACCAGGGGGTCCGTTGCCGGTGATGCCGCGACCAGCTCGGCGATGACCTGCGCTGGCTGCTCCATGAGGACCAGGTCTTCCTTGGTGGGGAAATGCCGGTACACGGTCATGGCCGAGACGCCGGCAGCCTCGGCGACGTCGGCCACCGTCACCGTGTCGTAGCCGCGCCGGGTGAACAGTCGCACGGCGTGCCTCTGGATCGCATGCCGAGTCTCGGACCGCTGTCGTTCACGCAGGGTTGGCTGACTTCCCATCATGTGTTAGATACTATCATCAAGTTAGTAACTAACAATTTGACAAGGGGGCGGTGTGCATGAGGGGTCTCGCCGGCAGGACGGCACTGGTGACCGGAGCGTCGCGAGGCATCGGCCGGGCGATCGCGACCCGCCTCGCGGCCGAAGGGGCCATGGTCATCGCGCACTTCGGTACGGACGAGAGCGGCGCGGCGGCAGTGGTCGAGGACGTGGAAAGCGCCGGCGGGACCGCGGTGGCCGTCCGGGCCCAGCTGGGCGTGGACGGCGATGTCGAGAGGCTCTTCGCCGGCGTCCGGGTCGCCCTGGCCGGCCAGCCGCTCGACATCCTCGTCAACAACGCCGCGGCGGCGCCCGCCGGCCCGCTCGGCGTGACGACCCGGGCCGAGTTCGACCACCTCTTCGCGGTGAACGTGCGGGCGCCCTACTTCATCATCGAACACGCGCTGCCCCTGCTGCGTGACGGCGGCCGGATCATCACGGTCTCGTCGGTGGCGACCCGGATGGCCAACCCGGCCCAGACGTCATTCGCGATGACGAAGGCCGCGGTCGAGACGATGAGCAGGACGCTGGCCAACCAGACCGGGACCCGGGGGATTACGGTGAACGCGGTCGCTCCCGGCGCGACCAGGACGCCGGACAACTCCGCCGTCTTCGACGACGTGCCGGATCTCGCCGAACGGATCGCCGGCATGACGGCGCTCGACCGGCTCGGCGGGCCCGCCGACGTCGCCGACGTGGTCGCCTTCCTCGCCTCCGACGCCGCCCGCTGGATCACCGGCCAGGTCATCGACGCCAGCGGCGGCCTGTTCCTCGGCCCACGCCCCTGACCCCATCGCCGCGAATGCCGTCGTCGGCTGCACCCACCTACTGCGCGGCCTGCCCGTAAGCTCCCGGATCCACCCCGCAGGAAGGCACACCGTCGCACGCAGGCTGCTGGACGCCGGCCTTCTGCTAGTTCGTGCCGCCCCGCCGGGATCCGCGCCTCACGCCGCAGCGCTGCGCCAGGGCTGCCGCCCGGCCTCGATCGTCGCCGCGCTGGAGACCGGCCGCACCCCCTGGACTGCGCTGCTGGACGCGATCCGGCTGGAGCCCGGCGCAGACCTCGCGGCGGTCACCGCCGTCCAGGTCCGCGAGGTCGTCGAACGCCTCATCGCAGCGGCCCGGTGGCAGCGGGGCCAACCGGACGTCCTCGTCGTTCTCGATGCAGGCTACGACGCTCACAGGATCGCGCACCTCCTGACGGACATGCCGATCGAGGTCCTGGGCCGGCTCCGCTCGGACCGGGTCATGCGCAAGCCGGTACCCGTTCCCCCGCTTGCCAGTCCAGAACGATGTCATCCCCTATTTGATCACGCCGCAGTGTGCGACGCACAGGCGGAGCCAGATCAACTCGTCGCCGCGGACCGGGCCCCAGCCCGCTACCACCTCGCCGTGACCGGACCAGCCCGACAGACACTGGCCGCCGACGCCGTGCTGTCGGTGACGACCCGCAGCTCTGCGGCATCCTCGGTGCGCGACACCACCGACCCCGCTCAGCGGATCACGGTCGCCCGCGGCCGGCTGCGTCCGGCTCCGGGCCGGGGCGCCGGCGGGTCGGCCTTGATCATCCCACCGTGGCCATCGACGCTGTGTCCGCCCCCTGCGCAGGCTGCTGAACCATCGTGCCCGACACCCAGGCCGGCGTGGCCGTGACCGAAGCCGGGCCGCGGCCACGCGCTGTCCTGCCCGCCCTCTGCCTCACCCAGACCACCAGCTGGGGCATCGTCTACTACGCCTTCCCCGTCCTCAACCCCACCATCTCCATCAGCACCGGATGGAGCGCAGCAGCGACCACCGCCGCGTTCTCCACCGCACTCATCGTCTCCGCCATCGCCGGCATCCGCGTAGGCCGAGTCCTGGACCACCACGGGCCGCGCACCGTCATGACAGCCGGCTCCACCATCGGTGTCCTGGCCCTTCTGGTCGTCGCCGCCGCCCCCAACCTGACCGTCTTCTATGCCGGGTGGCTACTGGCCGGGCTGGCGATGGCCACCACCTTCTACCAGCCGGCCTTCGCCGCGCTCACCCGCTGGTGGGCACCCGACCACGTCCGCGCCCTGACCTACGTCACCATCGCCGCAGGACTCGCCTCCACCTTCTTCGCACCCCTGACCGCACTCCTCGTCAGCCACCTGTCCTGGCGCACCACCTACGCCGTACTGGCAGCCATCCTCGCCGTCCTAACCATCCCGGCCCACGCCCGCGCTCTGAAGGCGCCCTGGCCCCCGGCACCACAGGACCCGCCCCACATGACCGCCGGCAGCAACCACATCGTGCACTCACTTGCGTTCTGGATGCTGGCCGCCACCTTCATGCTGTCCGCGTTCGCGATGTACACCGTCGTTTTCGCCCTCGTCCCGCTCCTGCTCGAACGCGGCTACACCACCACCCAGGCCGCCTGCGCCCTCGGACTCGGCGGCGCCGGACAGACCCTCGGCCGCACCCTGTACGCCGCCCTCGCCCGCCGCACCAGCGCCACCACCCGCACCACCACCCTGATCGGCCTGGGAGCACTCACCACCGCCGCCCTCGCCCTCCTGTCCGGCCCCTTTGCCCTGATCGTTCTGTTGTCCGTGTTGGCAGGAGCCGTGCGCGGCAACCTCACCCTCCTCCAAGCCACCGCCGTCACCGACCGCTGGGGCGCCACCCACTACGGGAAGCTCTCTGGCATCCTCGCCGCTCCCGCCTACGCGGCAGGAGCGTTCGCCCCCTTCGCCGGCGCCGGGCTCGCCCCGCCGCTCGGCGGCTACCCCGTCCTGTTCGCGCTGCTCGCCGCCCTGTCCGCCATGGCCGCTGCCACGGCCCTCGGCACCCAACCACCCACCGGCCCGTGTGAACGGGCGGGTGGGTGAATGCCAGCCTCTTAACCGGGCCCAGTCCACCCGGGGCTTGGCGAGGGCGGCGAGTTGGCCGGCGGTGCCGCGGCTGCGGGGGCACCCTGGGCGGGGCCGGGCGCACGCGGTGCGGGTTCAGTGGGTGTGGTGGGCTCCGTCCAGGGGAGTGACCGGCCGTGTCGCCGCGGCGGGTGGATCGTTGCCCTCACCGGGACGTCGGCCTGCTCAGGCCACCTGCCTATTACTTGAGCGCTGCTCACGCAGACCCCCAGGAGATGTTCCATGTCCACGCAGCCGCAGTCCGGTCCCGGCAATCCGCACCAGCCGGCCGGGTACCAGCCTCCGCCGAAGCAGGGCATGAGCACGGGCCTCAAGGTGGCGCTGGGATGCGGTATCCCCACTGTCCTCGGTCTGATTCTGATCGGCGGCTGTGGGCTGGTGTTCACCAAGGCCGCCAGCGACGCAGGCAAGGAGCTCGACAAGAACCACGACTCCGCAGCCGTCGCTCCTGACGGCGCTGCCCGGGGCGGCGGCAGCTCGAAGGTCGACGAGCCGGATATCACCAAGGACGTGAAGGTCACGTCCTGCAAGGTGAAGGCTGGCGAGTACGGAATCAAGGAGCTCGACCTCCAGATCGAGTACATCAACAGCGGTGACCGTCGTTTCAACTACCTGGCCGAGGGCGAGATCACCGTCAACGGCGAGAAGAAGAGCGACATCGTTTCCACCGGTCAGAACCTGGCACCCGGCCAGAAGTACACGGACGACAACGCCGGGGCCCTGGCATTCGACGTGGCGAAGTCCGCGAAGTCCGGGGACAGGATCGAGTGCAAGCTGATCAAGGTCTCCCGCAACTCCTACTGAGCGCCCAGCTCCATCTCGACGGCCGCCTCGTAGGACAGGGCGACATGCCGGTCACCACCCCGATCGCCATCAACCCGGGCGGCATGGCCTGCGGCGCCAACCCCGGCTCTGCCGTCACCCCCGACTACCGGGCGCCGTTTCCCTTCACCGGCACCCTCCACAGCGTCACCGTCGATCTGTCCGGCGACCTCATCGTCGACGCGGAGAGCGAGATGCGCATGCACATGGCCCGCCAGTAGCCGCCTCACCGGGCCGACCGCACCGGCGTCAACTGAAACCCTTACCGGCATCTGCGGCCTCGACGGTGGCGGGCGCGGTGTTCAGTTGCCCTGCCGAAGTGACTCGATGCTTTGAGGTGGGTTCGCTGGGCCGTCCCTGCGGAGGTACCGACGTGGATCCCGGCGCGCGGCCGGGTTCCGGCCGCCACACCCCGGTGCGCCGTGTCGCGCGTCGCCACGGGCGAGGCAGGAAGGAGTAGAAGCGGTCGGGAAGGAACACGGCGTCCGCGACGATCATCGCGCCGGAGAAGAGGGGCAGTCCCAGGAGCACGGCGATGCCGATGTGCATGCCCAGCAGCACGGTCAGAACGGGGTACTTGAGCTTGCCGAAGAGTACGAACGGGAAGGCGACCTGCAAGAGCACCGTCACGTAGCTGGCGATCGCGATCACCATCGGGTAGTCGTCCACGAGGTGGGAGAGCGCGGGCCAGGGCTGGAACAGTTCGAGGTTCAGCGCGTAGTGGAGAGCGGTGCCGCCGCCCCAGGTCGGGCCCTGGATCTTGTACAGGCCGGCCGATCCGTAGAGGAAGCAGACCTGCGCCGCGATGACGAGGATGCCGCAGTTGTGCACCACTGTGGTCAAGGTGTGACGGGCGTAGCGGAGTTGTTGTGCGAAGAGGCTCCGCACCGGCTCCGGCGCGTCGCCCGCACGGCCTGCCTTGAGCCGGTTCCTGCGTGCGTCCAGGGACCAGCGCCGGCCGCACGCGGTGAGGACGAGGTAGAGGGCCATCAGCAGGATCAGGTTGTCGCCCCCGTCCGTCATGAAGATCGATCTGGCATGGAAGGAGGCCACCACGACGGCGAAGAGGACGGACATGACCCGGGTCCGCCAGCCCAGCATGAACAGTGCGGACGTGAAGAGCGCCATCACGTAGCAGAGTTCGAAGTAGGCGCGACTGTCGGACAGGAGCAGGATGCTGTTCCAGCCCGTCTGGTCGAAGAGTTGCTGTGCCAGCGCGGGTGTCCAGGGGGAGCCGGGGCCCCAGATCTCGTCACGGTGCGGGAATTCGCGCAGGAGGAAGACCAGATAGAGCAGCCCGTAGCCGATGCGCAGAACCGACGCGGCGTACAGGGAGACCGGCCGGTCGGTGAGAAGCGCCCACAGAGCGCCGGTCCGGTCGAGGAGCCATCGGCGGGCCCTGCCGGCGACCGAAGCCTCCTGGGTCGCGGGCAGGTGTTGTGCGGCTGCCGTGGAGGGGGGTCGGGGGATCTGTTCACTTCCCATGGGAGGTCACCTTCCACCAGGGCAGGAGCCGGTCCTCGGTGGGTGCCGGCGGGTGGTCACCGGCCGTCGTGCCCGGCGCAGCGACGGGCAGTGTGACGACCCGGAGCTGAATGAAGTCGAATGCGCGGCCGTCGTTGTGGGCGGCGACGCGGTCCGCAGCGATGTTGCGCAGGTACGTCTGCAGCATCACGGCCCGTTCGGAGCGAGCCGTGTCGCTTCCTCCATGTGTCTCGACATAAGAGGTCCAGGCGCGGCGCAGAAGGTTCTGGGACGTATGACTCGGAAATGCGTTGTGGTCGACCGCGGAATGGTCCACGGCAGCCAGGTCGAACCAGGCCGTCACCTGCACCGATCCTTTGGAGTCGGTGTGTGCGGTTCGCGCCAGGATTTTTCGGTTGAAGGAGTCGGGGTCCGGGGCGAAGAGTCGCCAGTTCTGTTCGAAGAGGGGATACACCCATCCGTTGACCTGCGAGCTGTAACGCTTCGATACAGCATTGGAGGGGGCAACGTGAAGGAATACCAGGACGACGTGGACCAGAGTCGTCACCAGGCAGAGGGCTACGGCGGTGCGCAGCCCTGCTTCCACTGCGCGAATTCTCATGGGCCGCTTGCCCGGCATGGCCGCTTCGTCACGACGCTCTTGGAGGACCGGACCGGAATCGGACTGATGAAGTTCCTTCACGCCCACAGATTCAACTCCGCTCGACACCACCCACCCGGTCCTTCTCATGTCTGCTGTTCGCCTGAGGTCTCTGGGACTTACCGACGGCGCGCGGCGGATCCATGAGGATCCCGCCGCGCCCCGTCATCCGATGAGCGGGCTTCGTACAGCCTGCTGTCTAGCCCTCGTGGCCTTCGTGACCCTCGTGGCCTGCGGGCTTGTTGCCGTAGCCGTAGTGGTCGCCGGGCTTCCCGTCGTGGCCGTGGCCGTGGCCGTGATCCGGCTTGCCGGGTCCCTCGTCGTGCCCGTTGCCCGGCCCGCCGTGCTCCGGACCGTGGTGTTCCACGCCATGGTGGTCCGGGCCGCCCGGTCCGCCGTGGCCCGGCCCGCCGGGCTGACCGCCGTGCCCGCCGGTGACGTTGCCCCCGGTGATGGTTCCGCCGGTCGTGTTGCCGCCGGTCGTGTTGCCACCGGTGCTGTTTCCGGCCGTGTTGCCCGCGGTGTTGCCGGAGGTGTTGCCGGCGATGTTCCCCGAGGTGCCGCCCGACACGAGGTCGACGATCGGTCCGCCCAGGAGGCCACCACCGATCAGCCCCACGGTCGTACCGGTCGTCGATCCGGCGGTAGGCGTTCCGGTGGTACCGGTCGTCGTGCCGGTGGTCGTGCCGGTCGTCGTGCCGGTCGTCGTTCCACCGGTGGCGCACCCGCCGAGGAAGATCCTGTTGGTGTCGAGCGTCACGGCACCGTTACGGGCCAACGCCCGGCCTTCGATGTTCGTCCCCGTGGTAACGCTGATAGAGGTCAGAGCCATGATGGTGCCCACGAAAGTGGAGGTAGTGCCGAGGGTGGCCGAACTCCCGATCTGCCAGTAGACGTTGCACGCCGAAGCGCCGTTCGTGAGGAGCACACGGCTATTGGAGGCAGTCGTCAGGGCTTCTGGGATCTGGAACACCCAGACGGCGTTGGGGTTTCCGCCCGCGTCCAGGATCAGGTCGCCGGTGAGTCCGACACCGCCGACAGCCGTGTGAACGCCCGGAAGCAGCGTCTGGCCGGCGCCGATTCCCGCTGCGAGCGCGAAGTCCGTGGCCTGGCCCGCTGCGTTGTTGTAGGCCTGGACCAGGTCGGACTTGGCCTGAAGCGCCACGGCGTCCGCAGCGTGCACGGCGCCAAGCACCAGGCCGGGCGGGAATCCGGAGATGGCAGGGTTCGGGTGCGTCCCGAGGTCGTGGCTGATCAGGGAGGGGCCGGTGTTGGTGACGCCCTGACCTGCCAGAACGGAAAAGCTGGCGGCCGTGGCCAGGGGCACGGGTGTCGCGATGGCCAGAGCCTGCGTGGGCAGTGCGGCGACCATCACAGCGGCAACCGTTCCGGCGACGGCCGAGGCCAGCCAGCCGGACATGGTGCGGCGCTGAGCCGCTGGGAATTTCAGCTTCATCGAGGGGGCCACTTCCTGTGGGGGCCGTGGCATACCGGGCTCCTACCGATCGCCCGGGAAGCCTTTGTCGTGTGGCCGCATATTACGCAGCCACATTCACGTGTCAAAAATAGGCAGGGGGAAGAAGGGGGAATTACAAACATATTCGGCACCGCGAGGCGCGATGAAAATACTAAAACCTACCGCACGTATCATGTGATGTTGCCTCCGTCGAATGGGGCCGGATTAACTCACACGAGGCGGAACCGTTCATATGTGCATGCGTCAAAACCGGCCGCGCGTGTGGAGTGCCGCCAGGAGGGTGATTTCGTGAGGTTGATGGAGGGCGGGCGCGCCGATCGAGTTCCGTAAAGCCCTATGGCTCTGAGCGGGAGCGGTTGCGCTCCCTTTCTTGCACGGGTTTTGCGCGGGCTCGAACACCGGCCTTGTCGAATTGGTGAGCGATGTCTGGCCTGTCGAATCGAGCGTGACTTCACCCGCCGGTGACTTCGGCCGCTTCTCGTTTCCGGCAGATGTCGCCGCCCCCACCGTCAGCACCGCTCTCGGGGCTGAAACCGGCGAGGCCCATCCACCGAGCCTCCACAGGGCAGACCTACGCTCGGACGCGTGATGATCGCGAGGGCACGGTGTCAGGTACGGGTGACGCCGTAGCCGGTGTCGTTGAGGGCGGCCGTCCACACCTCCCGGTTGAACCACTTGGTGATGTCGGGCTGCATCGCGGTGATGGCGGCCATTCGGGCCTGCCAGTCGGTGCCGGTCGGACGCTTGTCCTGGCAGCCGGTGCAGCCGTCCTCGCCGTGGATGTGGCCGGCCATCCAGGCGTTGACGGCGACGTTGACGATGGCGCTGTACAGGTCGCCGCCGCTCTCCTCCAAGGCATCGGGCACACCCCCGAGGATGAGCGCCAGCTCAGGGTTGTCGACCGGCGGCATCGGCGCGCGCCCCACCTGGCCGGGCGCGCTGCTGCCCCCGGCCGTCTGCCGCTGCTCGGCGATGCTGGCCGCGAGGCCTGCCGGGTCGAAGTACCGCCAGGCGGAGCGCTCCTGAATCCCGAGCCGCTCGGCGACGGTGCGGATGTTCCGCTCGATGGTGTCGGCGACCGCTTCCTTGAACGCCTTCGTGTTCCTCATGGTCGCCATCCTTCAGGAAGGCCCACGGCCCTGGCTCCCGCTTCCTCGTGCTTCATGCCGGCGGAGGGCGAGTTGCCCGCCGAGATGCCGCGCTCAGCGTCCGGCCGTCAGCCACCGCGCGGGCGCCCGGCAGGCCACTCCGCAGTGAACGCTCTGAGACGGTCCCGTTGGAGTTCCTCCTCCGCGATGCGGGCGTCGAGCAGGGCCTGATCGACGTGGGGAGCGACAGCGGCGAGGACCAGGCGCTGGAGCTCGGCCGGGGCGAGGGCCTCGATCTCCCACTGCACCGGCTGGCCGGCGTCGAGCCCGTACCGTCGGGCGAACCCCGCCCAACGGGGGTCTCCGGCCTTCCCCACGGCCGCGGGCAGCTCGTACGCGCGGACCTGGTCGTGCGTGAGCAGGACGCGTCCCCTCGGCTCCAGCAGGCCGTGCGGGCGACCCAGTCCCGTTCGATGTCGGCCCCTGAGGCGTCGAAGTCTCCGACGTAGAGCAGTACGGCCGGCCGCTCGTCCCGGGCCGTACGCTCGCGCACGACCTGGACGTACGGCTGCCGAAGCCGCAGACGACGAGCACGGGAATGCCCGGACGCTTCAGCCAGCCCGTGAGCTGGGCCCGCAGGGTGTCCCTTTCACAGGCGACGTAGAGGGCGGTCGCTTGGCCGGCGGTGCGGTCCAGGGCGAACCAGTCGGGGGCGGCCCGGAGGAACGCTCCGGCGTTCGGCCACGCCGGCGGTACGTGAACCTCGCGGAGCGGGTCGATGAGGTCGGGGAACCGCTCCTCGGGGCGGGCCTGGGCCAGGCGGCGGACAGGCGCCGGTATGTCGGCGCGGTGTGAGGGATCAGCCCCTCGACCACGAGACGGTAATACGCCTGTCGAAGGGTGCAGCCGCCGACCTCGTCGTAGCCGGTGACGATGCCGACGGCGCGGGCCACGATGCGCGGCCACTGGAGTCGAGTCACACCGGTACATGTACCCCTCCGGCCGACTGAGGCGGCGCTCACGGCCCAGACGACCCCGGACAGCCCTCATCAGGGGTGGGCAAGCCGCGAGGGAGAGGTGCTGTGACGCTCAGACCGCCGGTCGAGCCGATGCTGGCGCAGGCCGCAGCCCTGCCCGGCCCAGCCGCGCCACGCGCCGGGGTGGCGTATGAGCAGAAGCTGGACGGCCACCGGGCGCTGCTGTTCACCGCGGCCGGGCCGGGCGGCCGCGTGCTGATGCAGAGCCGCCGCGGGGCGCTGGTTCAGGATCGGTGGCCGGACCTGGTGGCGGCCGCCGAGGCGCAGTTGCCGCACGGGCCTCTACTCCGGCGACTACCGGCATGTCCCCGGACTGGGCTGGTACCGCTGGGACACCACCCGCTGGCAGGTCGACGAGGACGACACCGTGGTCTGGGCCGCCGGCGACCTCGCGGAAGCGATCGCCACCACCCGACCCCCGCGGCGTCCACAGCAACCAGTCCCTGCAAAAGCACCGCAGGCGAGCTCTGAGTACCTCCGGGATGAACGCCATGCTCACCCAGGCCAAAGCGGCCCCCGGCATGGTCCTGCGTGCAGAACTCCTCGACGCCGACCCGTACGCCCTGTGCACGCCCTCAGGCATTGTCGACCTCCACACCGGGCTGCTCCGGGCCCCGCAGTGGCTTTCCCGCTGCGAACTGGCCCCAGAGAATCGGCTCGACCTGGTACCAGACCGTTGACCGTTCAACTCCGGTCCGGAATGGCTCCTCCGATGACCTGGGCGTCTACGGGACACGAAGCACGTCTCGAACGATTGGTGGGGCCAGCTCTGACCGGATCACTGGGGCCGCTTCAGAACGAGAAGGCCAGCCGGCACCGTCTTGAGGTTCCCGAGGAGTTCGCTGCGGCTGTCGAGGAGTATCAGTTGGCGCGGGGGAGGGCCTCGGCGGAGGTGATTGGGCGGACGTGGCAGGACGGGAGGCCGCGTGCGGTGCCAGGTTCTGTTTTCGTGGTGGCGCAGGAGTTCCGCGCCGCGTATGCCGAGGGAGTAGCCGGGTGAAGCGCGAGCGCGCGACGCGGCTGCTGGCGGACATGATCACGCGGCTCGAGGGTGGTGACTGGCCGCTGGGTCTGGTGGAGGAGGTATACGTCTTCGGGTCGTACGCGCGCGGTGCGCTGGAGCCGAACGATGTCGATGTCGTCATCGAGCACGGTACGGACAAGCGCTGGCTCGGAGAGTCGCTCCATGCCTCGATCAACGGGCGTGATTCCTACGTGGGGATGCGGCAGGCCCTGAGGGGCCGCACCCGGGGGATTTCCTTCCAGTTCCGTGGCCGCAGCAGTCTGCAGGACGAGGGTTTCGAGCTGTTCTTGCTCTGGCGTAAGGGCGAGCCGTTTTCCCTGGCTCGCGAGCGCCTTGCCTCCCTGACTGCGGATCCGGAGGCGGGTACTGCGCCCAGGGATCACATGCTTGCGGAGTTCGAAGGGCTGGAGAGCCTCGTGCCGCGCCCGGCGAGGATTGAGCTGTTCGGCCGGCACACCGAGGGAAGGATCAGCCTTACGCCGCTGAGGCTGGTGGACGGGGAGCTCGAAGACCCTGAAGCCGCCTGGCATGTACGGCGGCGATGGGTGGAGACGAGCCCTCTGCGCCGTGCAGCGACGTGCGCCCTGGTGGCGTTGGAGCAGCGGGGCGTAGACCTGGGGGAGGTGACGCTGCACGGTCAGCGGCTGTTCGGCCGGGAGCAGCAGGCCGAGCGTTGTTTCGTCGATCTGGGGTGGAACGGTTTCGGATACATGGGCCGTCTCCTGGACGGCGGAGTGACCTGGGTGGAGGTCTTGAGTCCGCATCGCAGCAAGCCCATGGACGCACTGCTCATCGAGCCGCGATCTGGTCGGTAGTCGGTATCCGGGTAGCCGTAGTCCGGCCAGCCGCGGCGAAGTAGAGGCTCAGCTTCATCCGTTCGTGTTGGCCTGACCGGCGTGTCGGGATGGACACCTCTGCGTGTGGACAGCCGCATGGTGCGGGTTCGGGCTGGGGGTGTGTGGGTGTCCGATCAGATTTCTGCCGGCGAGGACATGCCGTGGTGCCGGGGTGCGGGGCGCGAGGATGCCGTGGCGCGGTTGGTGACACTCGATTCCCGGGGAGAGCTGGCCACGGAGCATGCGCGTGCGGTTGCTCAGGCTCTTGGGGTTTGGGGTTGCTTCGGTTTGGCGGACATCCGGGATCCGGGCCCGTGCTCGGGGAGGGATGTCCATGATGGAGAACATGCCGAAGAAGAAGCCGCGGCAGCGGCGGCAGTTCACGGCCGATTTCAAGGCCGAGATCGTCGAGCTGTGCCTGCGCGGGGACCGGTCGGTGCCCGATGTCTGCAAGGACTTCGACCTGACCGAGTCGGCGGTGCGGCTGTGGCTTGCGCAGTCCGATGACAGTCACCAGCCCAAGGACCTGGACCGCGACGAGCGGGACGAACTGGCCCAGCTGCGGCGGGAGAACCGCCGCCTGCGAGAGGACATCGAGATCCTCAAGCGGGCCACGGCTTTCTTCGCGAGGGGGACCCGGTGACGGTGCAACCGTTCATCGAGGCGGAGAAACGTGCAGGTCACAGCGTCAAACGCGCCTGTGAACTGATGAAGGTCTCCCGGTCCGCCTACTACAAACGCCGCCAGGAGACCCGTGGGCCGCGGGCCCTGCGGGACGAAGAACTGACAGGCCGTATCAGCGAGATCCACGACCGCTCACACGGCACCTACGGCGCCCCCAGGATCCACGCCGCTCTGCTGCGTGAAGGCCTGACCTGCGGACGACGCCGGGTCGCCCGCCTGATGCGCCAGGCCGGCATCATCGGCCGGCACCGCCGACGAAACCACCGCACCACCATGCCCGACCCGGCCTCCAGCACTCGCCCTGACCTGGTCGGACGCGACTTCCGCACCCACCCGGCCGCGACCGACACCCGCTGGTGCGGGGACATCACCTACCTCCCCACCGGCGAGGGATGGCTCTACCTGGCCACCGTCATCGACATCGCCTCCCGCCGCGTGGTCGGCTGGGCCACCGCCGACCACCTGGGCACCAGCCTGGCCGCCGAGGCCCTCACCGCCGCCTGCCACCAGCGCCGGCCCAAGGGCCCGGTCGTCTTCCACACCGACCGCGGCACCCAGTACACCAGCCACGCCTTCGCCCGCCTCGCGGACGAGCTGTCCATCCGGCTTTCGGTCGGACGCACCGGCGTCTGCTGGGACAACGCCCTCGCCGAGTCCTTCTTCGCGACCCTGAAGAACGAGCTCGTCAGCCGGCACAACTGGCATACGCGAGCTGCCGCGAAAAGCGCGATCTTCGAGTACATCGAAGGCTGGTACAACACCCGCCGACTCCACAGCAGCCTCGGCTACCAAAGCCCAGCCGAGTACGAAACCACCGCAGCCTGACCAACACATCGAACCTGTCCGCCAAACAGGAACAACCTCAGGTTTCTCTGCGGACGGTGTGGAACTGGGTGGCGGTGGCCCGACGTGAGGGGCGGTTGTCGGCGCGGATGCCGTCGCGGGTGGGTGTGAGTGCGGATCTGCGTGCGCGTCTTGCGGTGTGGGGCGGGAACGTGGCCGCGGTCCACCGGGAACTGACCGCTGAGGCTGCTGCGGCGGGTACCCCGGACTCGGTTCCTTCTCTCCGTACTCTGCAGCGTGCCGTGCGTCAGGACCTGTCGGCGGGGGATCGGGCGGGCCTGAAGGGCGGTGAGGCCGCCCGGCGCCGCTACGACGT
>NZ_GG657752.1:0-29796 GCF_000158895.1 Streptomyces sp. C
CGGAGCGGGGCGAAAGGGAGACGGAGCGGTGCAGGAGAGGTCGGAGCGGACCCGCAGGCGGTTGGTCTTCGCCGGGGCCGAGTTGTTCCACCGCAACGGGTACGCCAACGCCACACTCGGTGAGATCGCCGGTGCGGCGGGGGTCACGAAGGGGGCGTTGTACTTTCACTTCGCCTCGAAGGACGAGCTGGCGGACGCGGTGCAGCAGCGCGGCTGCGGCCTGCTGCACGAGGCGGTCCGGGGGCTGAGGGAGGGCGGAGCCTCGCCCTTGCAGGCGCTGATCGACACGACGCACTGGCTGGCGCGGACGCTGCACGAGGATCCGGCGATCCCGGCGAGCTTCCGGATCACCAAGGAGTGCGCCGGGCACCAGCCGGCCTCGGTGGACTTCCACGGGGCGTGGCTGTCGGTGGTGTGCGAGCTGCTGCGGATGGCGCGGGACGTGGGAGAACTGCCGCTGGACCGGCCGGCCGTCGGGGTGTCCGACGGTGCGGAGGACGCCGGTTCGGCCGCCGACCGGTGGGAGAGCGCCGAGGCGCTGGTGGCGGCGGCCGTCTGCGGGATCGAGGTGCTGGCCGGGACGGGGCTGTCGTACGAGGAGCTCCAGCGGAAGGTGGCGGCCCTGTGGGGGCTGCTGCTGCCGAGCCTGGTGGGCGCGGAGCGGGTGCGGGAGTACCGGATCGCTGCCGCTGCCGATACCGCTGCCGCTCGGGAGCCGGATGGGGAGCGGAGGTACGAGTTCCTCGGGAGTGCGGTCTAGCGGTGCCGTGGCCGGATGACCGGACGTGCTTCCGCGGTCCGCGCCGCCGGTACCGCCCGGAGGTGGGCGGGGGAGCGTCGCTGGTTCGGGCTGAGGGTGAGGCCCCCGGGTGCCCGGTCCTGGCGGAGCGGGCGGTGGTGGGAGCGTGCGGGTTCGGTCTGGGTCTGAGAGGTGCGGCCGGGGGTTCCCGGTCGGCGGGGTCGGCCGGGGCGTGCGGGGTGTGGGTGTGGGAAGCGGCGAGCCGGGGTTTCCGGCGTCATCGAGGTGCATCGACGAACTGCGGAGGGGGAGACCATGAGGATCTCGGATTCTGGGACTCGTTCAGTGCTCGAGGTCGACGGGGAGTCGATCATGCCGTCGGCGGGCAAGCCGCGGCAGATCCTGGCCCTGCTCGCGCTGTATCCCGGGCGCGTGGTGCCGGTGCCCACGCTCATGGAGGAGATCTGGGGCCAGGACCTGCCCAACAGCGCCCTGACCACCCTGCAGACGTACATCCTCCAGCTCCGCCGCAGGCTGGGCACGGCCATGGGGCCGGGCCGGCCGGGGGCGGCCAAGGAGGTCCTCACGACCCGGCACGGTGGATACCTGTTGCAGGTGCCGCAGGAGGCCGTCGACGTCCACGCGTACGAGAACCTCGTCGCGCGGGGCCTCGCCGCCTTCGAGGGCGGTGACGACGAGGGCGCCGCCGCCCGTCTGCGGGCGGGGCTCGCGCAGTGGCAGGGGCCCGCGCTGGTCGACGTACGGGTGGGGCCGGTGCTGGCGATCGAGGTCATGCGGCTGGAGGAGAGCCGGCTGGTCGCGGTGGAGCGGCGGATCGACGTCGACCTGCGGCTCGGGCGGCACACCGAACTCCTCGCCGAACTCACCGAGCTGACGGCACGCCACGCGCAGCACGAGGGGCTGCACTCGCAGCTGATGGTGGCGCTCTACCGGTCCGGGCGGCAGGGCGCCGCACTGGACGCGTACCGGCGGCTGCGCGGCCGGCTCATCGGGGAGCTGGGCGTCGAGCCGTCGCCCCAGCTGCAGCGGCTGCACCAGGCGATGCTGACGGTCGACCCCGCCCTCGACGTCGTGGCCGGACCCCGGAGGGGCTCCACGTTCGACCTCTATGCCGCTTGACCTCAACCACCCTTGAGGTGCGAGGGTGACGGTCATGGACAACGACACCACGCCGCGCGCGGCGGACCTCGCAGCGATCACCGAACTCGTCGCCACCGTCGAGCGGTCCCAGCAGAACAAGGATGCCGAGGAGTTCCTCGGGCTCTTCCACCCGGACGCGATATGGACCACGGCCCACGGCAAGGTCCTGATCGGATTCGACGCGATCGCGGAGTTCACCCGGCAGGTGCTGCCCGCCGCCAACTGGGACGGCAAGGTCTCCTACGAGGTCGGGCACGTGTTCTTCATCCGGGACGACGTCGCCGCGGTCAAGGTCCGCCAGCAGTACCTGGGCGCGGGCGAGGAGAGCGAAGGGGCACCGCTGTACGTGGTCTCCCGGCAGGACGACGGGCGCTGGCTGCTGACCGCCTGCCAGAACACCCAGGTCCACCGCCCCGCTCAGGACTGACATCGTGGGGGCATGGACGATCATGGTGTGAGGCCGTTCCGGCTCGACGTGCCGCAGGAGGAGCTCGACGACCTCGACGCGCGGCTGCGGCGGACGCGGTGGCCCGACGGGCTCGACGGCGTGGGGCGGGCGTACGGATGCCGCCGGCGGAGATGCGGGAACTCGTACGGTACTGGCGCGAGGAGTACGACTGGCGGGCCGCCGAGGCGCGGCTGAACGAATGGCCGCAGTACACCACCGTGATCGACGGGGCCCGGGTGCACTTCGCGCACGTCCGCTCGCCGGAGCCGGACGCCCTGCCGCTGCTGATGACGCACGGCTGGCCCGGGTCGTTCGTGGAGTTCCTGGAGGTGGCGGGGCCGCTGACGGACCCGCGGGCGTACGGCGGGGACCCGCGCGACGCCTTCCACCTGGTGCTGCCCAGCATCCCCGGCTTCGGGCCGTCCGGGCCCACCACCGAGACCGGCTGGGAGTTCAAGCGCGTCGCGCGGGCCTTCGGGGTGCTGATGGAGCGGCTCGGGTACGACGCGTACGGGGTGCAGGGCGGTGACTGGGGCGCCGCCGTCTCGCGGGAGCTGGGGCGGATCCGGCCGGGCAACGTGGTCGGGGTGCACCTGAACCTGCTGCCCGGGGCCGGGGCCACCGCCGAACCGGGGGAGGCGGAGCTCGCGGCGCTGGAGCCCGCCGAGCGGGAGCGGACGCTGGCCTCCTGGGAGCGGTACCGGGTGTGGGCGCGCGAGCGGCAGGGGTACGCCGACATCCAGGCGACCCGGCCGCAGACCCTCGCGTACGGGCTGAACGACTCGCCGGCCGGGCTGCTCGCCTGGATCGGGGAGAAGTTCACCGAGTGGAGCGACCCCCGGACCCCCGTCGACCGGGACCAGATGCTGACCAACGTGACGCTGTACTGGCTGACCGGGACGGCCGGGTCGGCCGCGCGCATCTACTACGAGCGGGCCCACGCCGACTACCACGGGCAGCCGCCGGAGGTCTCGCACACCCCGACCGCGCTGGCCGACTTCCCGCGGGACAACTTCGTTCCGCTGCGGCACGTCGCCGAGCGGACCGACCGGATCGTGCGCTGGACCTCGTACGACCGGGGCGGGCACTTCCCCGCGATGGAGGTGCCGGAGCTGCTCGTCGAAGACGTCAGGAGTTTCTTCGGTTCCTTCCGGGAAGGTGTCACATCCGGCAGGGCCCGTCTGTCCCCTGGGTGAGAACACGACGGAGGAGGCCGGGATGTTGGTGCTGCTGGCGGGCGCGAGCGGAGTACTGGGGCGGCGGGCGGCGGCCGCGCTGCGGGCCGCGGGCCACGAGGTGGCCGGGCTGGGCCGGGGCGCGGGGATGGACGTACGGGCCGACGTGCTCGACCGGGAGGGGCTGCTGCGGGCCGTCGACGGGCGGCGGTTCGACGCGGTGGTGCACGCCGCGACCGCCCTCTCCGGCAAGGCCATGGCCGCCCACCGGGACATGGCGGCCACGAACCGGCTGCGTACCGAGGGCACGGTGAACCTGCTGGCCGCCGCGCGGGAGACGGGGGCGCGGCGGTTCGTGGTCGAGTCGATGATGTTCGGCTACGGCTACGGGGACCACGGCGCGGCCCTGATCGGCGAGGACGACGGCTTCGGGCCGCGCGGGGCGAACGCCGCGCTGGAGCGGCACGTCGGCGCCATGCGGGCCAAGGAGGAACTGGCCTTCACCGCCGACGGGATCGACGGCGTCAGCCTGCGCTTCGGCCTGTTCTACGGGGCCGGCACCACCGACACGCACCTCGTGCCGCTGCTGCGGGGGCGGAAGCTGCCCGTGGTCGCCGACCGGGGACGGGCGCTGAGCTGGGTGGACGCCGGGGACGCGGCGCGGGCGGTGGTGCTCGCGCTGGAGTCGGGGCGGGCCGGGCAGGCGTACAACATCGCCGACGACACCCCGGTGGGCTGGGGCGCGCACATGGGGGCGGTGGCGGACGCGTTCGGGGCGCCCGCGCCGATGAGGGTGCCGCTGTGGGTGTTGCGGGCGGCCCCGCTGGCGCACGCGATCATGGGCAGCTCGCTGCGGCTCTCGAACGCCAAGGCGCGGCGGGAGCTGGGCTGGGAGCCGCGGTACGGGAGCAGCCCGGAGGGGGTGCGGGCGCTGGCGGGGGCCGGGGCGGAGCGGGTGTCCGGCATGTGAAACGGTCGGTGGGAGCCCCGTACCGCTGTGATCATCGGTCGATGGACCTCGAACAGCGCACCCCGCCCGTACTGACCGGCGACGAACGCTCCACCCTGACCAGCGTGCTCCAGTGGCAGCGCGACACCCTGCGGATGAAGTGCGCGGGCCTGACGGACGAGCAGCTGCGGCGCAGGGCCGTGCCGCCGTCCGGGCTGAGCCTGCTGGGGCTGGTCCGGCACCTGGCGGAGGTGGAGCGGGGCTGGTTCCGCAACGTCCTGAACGGTGAGGACGTGCGCGGGTACTTCCCGAAGGACGACGCCGGTGAGTGGACGGAGTTCCACGTCGAGGACGCGGACCCGGCCGAGTCCTTCCGGATCTGGGAGGAGACCTGCGCGCGGTCGCGGGCGATCGTCGCGGCCGCCGAGTCCCTCGACGTACGGGGGAACTTCGGCGACCAGGAGTACTCGCTGCACTACATCCTGGCGCACATGATCGAGGAGTACGCCCGGCACAACGGGCACGCCGACCTGCTGCGCGAGGCCATTGACGGGGTCACCGGGGAGTAGGGCCTAGGGGGTCGTTCCGGCCCGGTCCACGGCGTCGAGGGCTACCTGCCACGGGAAGTGCGGCGGGGCGTCGGGGCCGGCCGGGCCGGGCAGGAAGCCGCCCTCGCCGTAGAGCAGTTCGGCGCCGGCGCCGCGCAGCACGGCCAGGGACTGCTCGAACTGGGGGTGGGCGGCGAGCGCGGCGTTCGTGCACGGCATGGCCACCACCGGGGTTCCCTTGCCCAGGGCCTCGGCGGCCACGCCGACGGTGAACCGGTCGGTGAGGCCGAGGGCCCAGGCGTTGACGGAGTTGAAGGTGGCGGGGGCGAAGAGGACGGCGTCGGCGGCCGGCCACACGTCGGGCTCGCCGGGGAGCTTGTACTGCCAGCGCACCGGGTTGCCGGTCAGGGCGGCGAGGCCGTCGAGGCTTTCCTGCACCCACCGCGCCGCCGTCGGCGTCAGGCCCAGGCACACGTCCCAGCCGCGCGACTGGGCGTCCTCGATCACATGGGCCACGTCGAAGACGGGCGGGGCGGCGGAGCAGAACAGGTAGAGAGTCCTCGTCATGCGGTTATGTGATCACATTCCCGGCCCTCAACTCTCCCCGAGGGTCCGGCCGCTCGGTTCAGGCCGCCGGCGCGGCGGTGATCCTGGCGGCGAAGGAGTCCAGGTTGCCCCACATCCGCGCGACGCGATCGTCCACGGTCAGGGACTCCTCTTGGCGCCCGGCGCGCAGCTTCGGCTGCCGCTTGCCGCGTACGTAGAGGGGGCAGGCGAGGTCGGCGCAGATGTACGTGCCGACCGTGTTCCCCTCGCGGCCGCGGGCGCCCGCGAGCGGGGCGGCGAGCAGGGTGACGCCGGAGGAGGCGTGCCCCGTCAGGCAGATCTGGCACAGGCTGGACTTCACCGCGCTCGTGCGGGTCGCAGCCGGTACGCGCAGGGTGATGCCGACCGGGCCGTCGGGGCGCGGGATGACGAGGTGGGCCCGCAGCGGGGCGCCCGGGTCCACCCAGCCGAGGAAGTCCAGGTCCTGCCAGGGGAGTTCGGCGAAGTCGAGGGGCAGGCGCAGGCGTGCGGCCTCGCCCTTGGTGCAGTTCACGAAGGACGAGCGGATCTGTTTTTCGGTGAGCGGTTCCACGGGAGTCGACCCTACGGGGTGTTTCGGCCGGTCTGCACCTCATTTACGCAGGTGGGGGGTGGTGGGGAGGGAGTCCCGGAAACTTCTCGCGGTGTCGGCGATGAGTTTCCGGGAGGGGGGCGGTCTACCTCTGTGAAGGGCGGGAGTCGGGCCGCAGGCCAGGATGTGGACGGCGTCCACTTTTCTGGGTAGGCTGCGGGGCGTCCCGATGTGGACGGCGTATACATATGAGGAGCGACACGACATGAGCGAGCAGCCGGTGAAGGGCCCCGCGAGCTACTTCCCCTCGATCGAGAAGAAGTACGGTCGCCCCGTGGCGGAATGGGTGGACCTCATCCGCTCCTCCCCGCTGACCAGGCACATGGAGCTGGTCTCCTGGTTGAAGACCGAGCACGGGATCGGCCACGGCCACGCCAACGCCCTGGTCAAGCACACCCTCACGGAGGATTAGACGCTCGCGCATGCGGGAGAGCGTCTGAGCCATGTCCGCTCTCGCCGGACGCGGCTTGACTGGGTGTCATGACGAAGAACACGAACGAGACGCAGACGGCGCAGAACACGGTCACCCTCGTCATCGGGGGCAACGGCAAGACGGGACGGCGGGTCGCCGAGCGGCTGGAGGCCCGGGGGCGCGCGGTACGGATCGGCTCCCGCACCGGTGAGCCGGCCTTCGACTGGAACCGGCCCGGGACCTGGGGCCCCGCGCTGGAGGGCGTGGACCGGGCGTACGTCACCTACCACCCCGACCTGGCCTTCCCCGGGGCCGCCGACCGCATCGGCGCCTTCGCGGAGGCCGCCGTGGCCGGCGGGGTGCGGCGGCTGGTGCTGCTGTCCGGGCGCGGGGAGGAGGCGGCCCGGCTCGCCGAGAGCCGGCTGCGGGACTCCGGTGCCGACTGGACCGTCGTACGCGCCAGCTGGTTCAACCAGAACTTCGACGAGTACTTCTTCCTGGACTCGGTACTGGCCGGGGAGATCGCCCTGCCGGTGGGGGAGGCGGTGGAGGCCTTCGTGGACGCCGACGACATCGCCGACGTGGTGGTGGCCGCGCTCACCGACGACCGGCACATCGGCAGGACGTACGAGCTGTCCGGGCCGCGGCTGCTCGGCTTCGCGGAGGTGGCCGCCGAGCTGTCCAAGGCGACCGGGCGCGAGATCGCGTACGTCCCGGTCACGGACGCGCAGTACCGGGCGGTGCTGCGCGAGCACGGCCTCCCGGAGGAGTTCGCCGACCTGTTCACCCTGATCTCGGACGGGCGCAACGCGCACCTGGTCCACGGGGTCGAGGAGGTGCTGGGGCGCCCGGCCAGGGATTTCGCCGACTACGCGCGCGAAGCGGCGGCGAGCGGGGTCTGGGACGCCCGAGGATGAGGTCATGGACACGCTGACCGGACTCCTCGAAGGGCCACGGGCCCGCGGTGCCTTCCTGATGAAGTCCGTCTTCGACCCGCCGTGGGCCATGCGGGTCGAGGACCGGGCCCCGCTGTCGGTGATGACGCTCGTGCGCGGCTCGGCCTGGCTGCTGCCCGACGACGGCGAGGCCGTGCGGATCGGCCCCGGTGACGTGGCGGTCGTACGGGGACCCGTGCCGTACACGCTAGCCGACGCGGCGGACACCCCGGTGGGCGTCAGGATCGGCCCCGACCAGCGGTGCAGCGCGCAGGGCGAGGACGTCACCGAGCGGTTCTCGCTCGGGGTGCGGACCTGGGGCCGGGCGCGGGAGGGCACCGGCTCGGTGGTGCTGCTCAGCGGGACCTACCAGGCGCCGAGCGAGATCGGGCGGCGGCTGCTGGGGGCGCTGCCCGCGGTGCTGGTACGGCCGGTGCGGGCGGCCGACGCCACCCTGATCACCCTGCTGGCCACGGAGGTGGCGCGGGACGAGCCGGGGCAGGAGCTCGTGCTGGACCGGCTGCTGGACCTGCTGCTCATAGGGGTGCTGCGGGCCTGGCTCGCCGCCCCCGGCTCGGGGGCGCCGGCCTGGCACCGCGCCCAGGGCGACCCGGTCGTCGGGGCGGCACTGCGGCTGCTGCACGAGGACCCCGCGTACGGGTGGACCGTGGAGGAACTGGCCCGCCGGGCCGGGGTGTCGCGGGCCGCGCTGGCCCGGCGCTTCACCGAGCTGGTCGGGGAGCCGCCGGTCGCCTACCTGACGGGCTGGCGGATCGCCCTGGCCGCCGACCTGCTGCGCGAGCCGGACGCCACGGTGGCGACGGTGGCCCGCCGGGTCGGCTACGGGAGCGCGTTCGCGCTGTCCGCGGCCTTCAAGCGGGTGCGAGGGGTGAGCCCGCAGCAGTTCCGGGAGGGAGCGGGAGCGGGCGCGGCCACGGCGCCGGGGGTGTCCGGCACCGTGGTGCTCGGATAGCTACGCGAGTTCGAGGGCGGCGACGGGCTGGGGGCCGCTGAGCTCGCCCGTGGGGCGGAAGCCGAGGCCGAGGTAGAACGGCGCCGGGCTGTCGTCGCCGTCATGCCAGGTGACGTACGCCCGGGTCCCGCCGCGCCGGCGGATCTCCTCCGTGACGGCCTCCACGGCGAAGCGGCCGTACCCCTTGCCCTGGTGCTCGGCGGCGATGTTCAGGCGCCAGATGCCGGAGCGGCGGTGCTCCGGGTCCTTCGCCGGGTTCCAGACGATGTCCAGGAAGGCCATCACGAAGCCGACGACCTCGTCGCCGTCGAGGACGGCGCGGGGCCAGGCGGCCTCCCCGTGGACGTAGGCCTCGGCGAGGGACCGGGCTACGGACTCGACGAGGTGCTCCTGGTCGGGACGGACGCGGACGGCGGTCACCGCTTCGAAGTTGTCCGGGGTCACCGGCACCAGGCGGAGGGATGAGCTGATCATGCGCGCAGCCTAGTTCCACCGACGCGATTGAAAAGAACGGGACAGCCGGTATATTTTCTGCCCGCAGTGCATCGGGAGGGGAAGGGGAAGGCTTTGCGGGCACAAGTGGCAGTCGTCGGCGGGGGGCCGGTCGGCATGCTCGTCGCGGCCGAGCTGGCCGGGTACGGGGTGGACACGGTGGTCCTGGAGGAGCGCACGGAGGTCTCCGAGCGGCCCAAGGCCACCACGCTCCACGCCCGGGCGGTGCAGGGCCTCGCCCGGCGCGGGTACCTGCCCGGGGACGCCCCCGGGACGAACGCGGGCGGAATCCCCGGCGGAATCCCCGGCGGAACCACGGGCGGAATCTCGGGCGGAACCTCGGGCGCGTTCCACTTCGCCGGGATCCACGGGCTGGTCATCACCGTGCCCGAGGGGGAGCCGGAGCCGATCCTCAAGCGTCCGCAGGCCGAGCTGGAACGGCTCTTCGAGGAGCGGGCCCGGGCGGCCGGCGCACGGGTGCTGCGCGGGCACCGCGTGACCGGGATCGCCCAGGAGCCGGACGGCGTGCGGCTGGACATCGAGGGGCCCGGGGGCCCGGCGGCCTGCCGCGTCGAGTACCTCGTCGGCGCGGACGGGGCTCGCAGCACCGTACGGGAACGGCTGGGGATCGCCTCCGACACGGCCCCGGCCTCGGTCTCCGCCCTGGTCGGGCTGGCCACGCTGGAGGACCCGGAAGCCCTGGAGCAGGGCTGGCTGCGCACCCCCCGCGGCTGGATCGTCTCCAAGCGGACGCCCGGCGGCGAGACGCACATCCGGACGCTGGACTGCACGGGCGCGTACGAGGGCCGGGAACGGCCGCCGACGCCGCGCGAACTGCAGGGCGAGGTGTCCCGGATCGTCGGCCGCGACATCGCGATGGCGGGCGCGCGCTGGATCAGCCGGTTCAGCGACTTCACGCGCCTGGCCCGGACCTTCCGCGCGGGACGGGCCTTCCTGGTGGGCGACGCGGCGCACCTGCACTTCCCCATCGGCGGGCAGGGGCTGAGCACCGGGGTGCTGGACGCCCTGAACCTCGGCTGGAAGCTGGCGCTCGCCGTGCGCGGCGCGGCGGGGGAGCGGCTGCTCGACAGCTACGACCTGGAGCGCCGCCCCGCGGCGCGGGCGGTCGTCGACAACACCCGGGCGCAGCTCGCGCTGATGCGGCCCGGGGAGGAGGTCGACGCGCTGCGCGAGCTGTTCACGGGACTGCTGGCCGCGGAACGGTACGCCGGGGGGCTCGCCGACCTGATCAGCGCGCAGGGGACGGTGCTTCCCGCGTACACGGAACGGCCGTCCCCGTGGGAGGGCCGGTTCCTGGCGAACTTCCGGCTGCCGGCCGGGGCGGGCGCGGACGACCTCGTCACCCTGCTGCGGGACGGCCGGCCGCTGCTCCTCCTCGGGGAGGACGGGACGCGCCACGAGGAGGAGGCGCGCCCGTGGGCGCCGCTCCTGCGCGTGGTGCGGACCGGGCGGGTGCCGGGCGCGGCGCACGGGGAGCTGCTGGTACGGCCCGACGGCTACGTCGCCTGGGCGCCGGGCGGCAGCGCGCTGGGCGGCGCGCTGTCGGCGTACTTCGGCGGCGGGGCCTGCGCACCCGCCGCCGCGGCGGCGGGAGGCGGGCGTGGGATCCGGCTCAGCTGAGCGAGCCGGCTGCCTCCCGCTCCTGGGCCAGCAGGAGCGCCTCGTGGTAGACCTCGGCGGCGCGGGACTCGCCGAGGTGCAGCGAGGCGAGGACCGAGGACTGGGCGATGCTGGGCAGCAGGTGGCGCATGAGCGCGCTGACCCGGACCACGAGGTCCCGGTAGTCGGTGAGGGCCTGGGACATCGACTGGATGCCGGCGTAGGCGCCCACGAGCACGTCGGCGGTCTCGGCGGGGTCCACGTGGGGCAGCAGCTCGCCCTGGAGCTGGGCCTTGTCCAGCCGCTCGCCCACCGGGACGGCCCAGTTGCGGAACGGTCCGCTGCGGTCGAGCCCCTCGGCGCGCTGGTCCATGGTCAGCCGTACGCCGGCGCGGACCATGGGGTCGGTCTGCAGCCGGTAGGTGTGCAGCATGACTATGTCGACGATCTCCTGGAGCTTGGAGGCGCGCTCCGGCAGCGGGAGGTTCTGGTTCTGGGCGTTGAGGACGCCGAGGGCCAGGTCCTCCTTGGACTGGAAGTGGAAGTACAGCGCCCCCTTGGTCACGCCGGCGACCGTGAGGATCTCGGAGATGGTCGAGGCCTGGTAGCCCCGCTCCTCGAAGATCTTGGCCGCAGCGCTCAGGATGGCCTGGCGCGTACGGATGGCTCGGACCTGTTCAGCCACGGTGGCTCCTCCTTCATCAGGTTTCGTCGGAGCGTCGGAAGCCCTGATGCAAACCGTCCGTCCCGTACGTATCTTACAGCGGGTAACTCCGACGCCAACCATGCCGCCACCCCAGAGGACCAAAAATGATTGAGGACGGAACATGATTCTTGTGACGGGCGCCACTGGGACGGTGGGGCGTGAGGTGCTGCGACGGCTGTCCCCGGACCTCCCGGTCAGGGCGATGGCGAGGCAGCCCGCACGCGTGGCGCAGGAGAGCGGAACGGCCGAGACCGTTCGGGGGGACTACGACGACCCGCAGTCGCTCGCCCTCGCCCTCGAAGGGGTGGACAGCGTCTTCCTGGTGACCAGCCGCGTCGGGCGCGACGACGACGCGCGGTTCCTGCGGATCGCGAGCGCGGCCGGGGTGCGGCACGTCGTGAAGCTGTCGGCGGCCGCCGTGGAGGACGGGGACGCCGACGACCTGATCACGCGCTGGCAGCGGGAGAACGAGGACCTCCTGCGCGGCTCGGGGATGGAGTGGACGCTGCTGCGTCCGCGCTCCTTCATGTCCAACGCCCTGTCCTGGGCGTCGTCCATCCGCTCGGACGGCGTCGTGCGGGCCTTGTACGGCGCGTCGGCCAACTCCTGCGTCGATCCGCGCGACATCGCCGAGGTCGCCGTGCGCACGCTGACCGCGCCCGGGCACGCCGGCCGGGCGTACGCCCTGACCGGGCCGCGGGCGTTGACCGCCGCCGAGCAGACCGCGCAGCTCGCCGAGCTGCTGGGCCGTCCGCTGCGCTTCGAGGAGCTGGATCCCGCGCAGGCCCGCGCCCAGTGGAGCGCGCGCTACCCGGAGCCCCTCGTCGAGGCGCTGCTGAGCAGTGCCGAGCGCCAGCGCCGCGGAGCCAAGGCGGGGGTGGGGGGATCGGTCGAGGAACTGACCGGGAGGCCCGCCGGCTCCTTCCGGGCGTGGGCCGGCGACCATCTGGACGCCTTCGCGCGGCCCTGAGGCCTCCGTCGTCCGGGCCGGTGGCCGCCGCGGGGGCTCAGTGCCCGTAGGCGGCCGCCGTGACGACGGCGGTGTAGATGACCTGGCCCTCCTGGCGGCCCGTCACGCGTACGGCTTCCTCCGCGCCCGGGACGTCCGAGTACAGGCGCTCGGCCTCGATCACGCAGGGGACGTCCAGCTCCGCGTACCGCTTGAAGTCGCCCGAGATGCTGAGCGGGAGGAAGGACGAGCGCCCCAGCGCGGCCGCAGAGGCCTGCCGGGCGGCCTCCAGGAGCACCATGCCCGGTACGTGGTCGACCCAGTGGTCGAAGAGGACGGGGTGCAGGGTGTCCACCCGCAGCTGCCAGCGGTTCGGCTCGCCTATGGGAGAGAGGACCACGTCGGTCGGCGACAGCCGTCCGACGCTCTGCGGCGCGGCGGGAGCCGTCAGGGGCAGCGCGCGGTGGCCGGGTTCGAGGGTGTGCGCGGGCCGCACCCGCCGGTACACGGACGGGCTGGTGCAGGTGTAGGAGGCCCCGCCCTTCGCCACGACGTGCCCCTCGCGGCGGACGACCGCCTCGTAGCCGAGCCCGGTCAGCCGGCCCGCCCGCCGGCTGATCGTCGTGCACGTGACCTCGATGTCGAGCGAGGCCGGAGTCTGGCGGACCTGGAGGTGCTCCGGGTGGACCGTGAGGTTGAGGTCCCACATGAGGAAGTGGTGCCCGAACGGAACGCCGAACTCCGCGTGGCCCAGCAGGCTGCCGATCTGACGGATCGTTTCCGTGCAGATGAGCGGGTCGTAGTAGCCGCCCGCGACCGGGGTGAAGAAGCTGTGGCTGCGCGGCCACTGCGCGGTCACCGTGAAGTGGGCCTCGTCCAGGCGGTGCCAGTTCGTGAGCAGGACCTCGGCCACGGAGGCGCGGTGGACCAGCTCCTTCGGGACGGTGGCGGTGAGAGACGGGAAGCGGAAGCCGTTCTGCTCCGACGTCGTGGTGGCGGACCGCCAAGCCGGGTCGTAGATGGCTGCGCGCTCGACATGAAACGTGCTCGCGCTCATTGTTCCCCCTAGACAGCGCTGGCCAGTTACAGGTGTGACTGCCGAGAAAAATATATACCAACCGGTTTTTTATCCAGGGGATGTCCACGGATTGGCTCCGGAATATGCGGAGGAATTCCTTCCGGCCATGCTGCGCCTCCGTGTTTGCCCAGGTCTCGGGCCGTTGGGCGGAGTCGAATCTCCGCCATCGGTCGGGAACGATCTCAAGTGTGCCAAGAGTGATCCTTTAGTCCGCCGATGCCCCATCGGTAAAGGAGGGGTGAAGCCCGCGCGTCGATTCGCTCAGGACGATTCGCTTCGCACCTTGGGGGTGGGCCGTTCGTCCACCGGGCCGCGTAGGGCGCCCCGCCGGGAGCCCGGAGGGGCTTCGGATGCTCCGCCGGCGGGTCGTACGGGAGCTCGGACCACGCCGCTGACCTCGGGTGTCGGCCTGGTGGCAGGAGGTTCGGCGGGGAGCGGGCGAGATGCCGCCGCGGCGGTGGCAGGGGAGTCCTCCGGGCCGGTGGTGGAGCCACCCGGGGAGTTGCTGTCGCGAAGGGGAATGGCGCCCACCTGTCTCCCGCCCGGTGCGCGGCGCAGGACGGCCCGCGGGATTCCGGCCAGCGGCCGACGGGCGGCCGGTGCGACGAGCCCGGGCCCGGTGCGCGGCCGGGCGGCCTTGCGGCGCCTGGGCCGTGGCGCGAACGTCTCGTGGCCGGCGCGGTGTTGAGGCGACGCCTCCACCTCCGCTTCGAGCGCGGTTCCAGCGGCTCTCCGTCGCGGCTCCGGCGCCAGCCGAGCAGGATTCACCTTCGGCAAACCGCGAAAGCGGTTTGTAGTTGGGGAGCGCGGTACGTACTCGCCCGTCCGGAGCGTGGTGCTCGCCACGCTCCGCACCTCGTTTCCTACCCGCCATGAGCGCGAATCAGCCAACCACCCGGTCTGTTACGGGGTCATTCAAGCCACTCCGGTGCTGGTTTCGCGGGCGTTTTGCCGGGCTGAGGTGACCCTGAAGCCATCCTCCACTGGAGTTGGAACCAATGAAATGGCAGGTCAGGGCGGGTTCGGAGGGCATCCTGCGGGGGCTGGGCGGCGAAAAACGGTACATCCGGTTTGGTATTGACAAACCGGCGGAGCTGTTTTTTGCTCGTTCCAGCGAAAGTCAAGGGCTCATCCACGGACGAAGCAGGGGAGTACGGCGTGGACATCGATGTACTGGGTGCACTGACCGTTCGGGAGAACGGGGTCTCCATCACGCCGACGGCGGCCAAGCCCCGGCAGGTGCTGGCGCTGCTCGCGCTGCACGCGGACCAGGTCGTGCCCGTCGCCGCGCTGATAGAGGAGCTGTGGGGGACGGAGCCGCCGCGCAGCGCGCGGACCACCCTGCAGACCTACGTGCTCCAGCTGCGCGGTCTCATCGGCACCGCGCTGGAGGGGACCGACGGGACGCGCACCGCCAAGGACGTCCTCGTCACGCTGCCCGGCGGCTACATGCTCAACAGCGGCGGCGGCACCAGCGACGTGCGCGAGTTCGACCGGCTGGCCGGGATGGGCTACCGGGCCATGGACGCCGCGGACTTCCCCAATGCCGCGCGGCTGCTCCGCGAGGCGCTCGCCCTGTGGTCGGGGCCGGCCTTCGCCGACGTCGACGGCGGGGTCCAGCTGGACATGGAGACGCGCCGCCTGGAGGAGACCCGGCTGTGCGCCCTCGACCAGCGCATCGAGGCCGACCTGCGGCTCGGCCGGCACCGGGAGTTGCTCGCGGAACTGACCGTGCTGGCCAGCCGCTACCGGATCCACGAGAACCTGCACGGGCAGTTCATGCTCGCCCTGCACCGCTCGGGCCGGCGCGGCGAGGCGCTCAGCGTCTACCAGCGGCTGCGCGCCACCCTGGTCCGCGAGCTCGGCATCGAGCCCTCGTCCGCCCTGCGCAGCCTCCAGCGGTCGATCCTCATGAGCGGCCCCGAGGCGCCCGCCGCCGAATCCGCGGAGAACGCCCGCAAGCGGCTCGCCCGGGTCGGCTGAGCCCGGCGCCGGATGATCCCCCGGTGAATGCTGCACGGGGATTTAAGAAAGCGCTGGGTAAGACCTGAGATTTAATTTGCATCAACGGGGATCGGAACAAAGACGACGAGCTCGATCAGCGGGCTGAGCACGGGGTTTACCGTCCAATCGGAATCCTGTCTTTCGAATCCGCCGTCTGTTCGCCTGTTTCGGAGGTCCGCTCGATGTCGGCTTGAATGCCCGGTGATGTTGCCCTGGGCTGGCTTACCGTCATCGGGTCGAATACTGAAAACCGAGAGTATCTCGACGAAATATGGAGGGGAGACGGGAGACCGTGAAGATTCAGGTTCTGGGTCCGTTGAGTGCCGAGGTCAACGGGGCATCGATCGTTCCTACGGCGGGCAAGCCGCGTCAGATCCTGGCGCTTCTCGCGCTCTACCCGGGCAGGGTGATGCCCGTCCCGACCCTCATGGAGGAGATCTGGGGGACGAACCTGCCCGAAAGCGCGCTCACCACCCTTCAGACGTACATCCTCCAGCTGCGCCGCAGGCTCGGCACGGCGATGGGCCCGGGCGCCCCCGGCACCGCCAAGGACGTGCTCGCCACCCGGCACGGCGGCTACCTGCTCCAGATCCCGCAGGAGTCGGTGGACGTCCACGAGTACGAGGCCCTCGTCGCCGCCGGCCAGAACGCCTTCGACGACGGTGACGACGAGCGCGCCGCCGACCTGCTGCGCAAGGCGCTCGACCTGTGGCAGGGGCCCGCGCTGGTCGACGTACGCGTCGGCCCGATCCTGGAGATCGAGGTGCTGCGGCTGGCGGAGAGCCGGCTCGTCACCACCGAGCGGCGGATCGACGTCGACCTGCGCCTCGGCCGGCACAGCGAACTGCTCGCCGAGCTCACCGAGCTGATGGCCCGCAACCCGCAGCACGAGGGCCTGCACTCGCAGGCCATGGTCGCGCTGTACCGTTCGGGCCGGCAGGCCACCGCCCTCGACGTCTACCGCAGGCTCCGCGCCCGGCTGATCGGGGAGCTCGGCGTCGAGCCCTCGCAGCAGCTGCAGCGCCTGCACCAGGCGATGCTGCGGGTGGACCCGGCGCTGGACGTGGTCGCCGGACCGCGCCGCAGCTCCACCTTCGACCTGTACGCGGCCTAGGGAGACACCACCCCCTGGCCCCGGGACCGGCCGGCGGGGACGGGAGGGGCGGCGGCTCAAGTGGGGCTCGTCCCCGGCGTGAGGGGCTCTCCAGAGCGGGCGGTCAGGCTCCTGGCGACCCGGTATGAGCCGCTGCGCCGGCGGACGAGGAGAGAGGCAAACCATGCGAGCCACGGTCCGGCTGGAACTCGCCGACCTCACCCGCATCCTGCGGATCTGGGGAGGCGAGGAGGACTGCGTCGAGCTGACCGAGGAAGTCCAGGACCTCTACTGGATCGAGCTCGGCTACGACAGCCTCTCCATCCTGCAGACCATCGAGTCGATCGAGCGGAAGTTCGGCGTCCCGCTCGCCCGGGAGATCCTCGAACTGGGCGACACCCCGCGGCTCTTCCTCGACATGGTCAACGACGTGCTGGCCGGCCGCGCCGCCGTCTGAGACTCCAGCGGCGTTCGACGCGCACTCCGGCGGACGCCGACAGGCTCTGCGCCAAGCGTTGAGAGAGGTGTCCCCGATGTCTGTCGAGCGAGTGCACCGGATGTCCTACGCGGTCGACGCGGCCGCGCCCGCCGGAGCCCTGTACACCCTGGTGGCCGATGTCACCCAGTGGCCGCTGTTCCTCCCGGACACCGTCCACGTCGAGCGGCTGGACTTCGACGGCGTCGCCGACCGGTACGTCCGGTGGGCCGACGCCGGCGGGGAACTGCGGCGCTCGCTCGTGCGGCGGACCCTGGACGCCCGCGGGCGGCGCGTCCTCTTCCGCGAGGAGCGCCCCGACGCGCCCGTCACCGCCTCGGGCGGCAGCTGGTGCGTGGAGGAGCTCGCCCCCGGCTGGTCGCGGCTGACCCTGGAACGGGAGATCACCGTCGACGGCGGCCGGACCGCGGAGGCCGAACGGGCCCTGGCGCGGGCGGAGGAGAGCGCGTGGGCCGCGCTGGGCGGTCTGCGGGTCGCGGCCGAGCGCTGGCGGCGGCTCGATGAACTCACGGTGTCCTTCGAGGAGTCCGTGCGGATCGAGGGCCCGGCCGAACCGGTGTACGAGTTCCTGTACGGCGTGGACTCCTGGCCCGGCCGGGTCGCGCACGTGCTGGAGGCCGAGGTGTCCGAGGACCGGCCCGGCGTGCAGCGCACCCGGCTGGTCAACCTGGCCGACGACGGCTCCGCCTACCCGACCGAGGGGGCGCGGGTGTGCTTCCCGGCCGCCGGGCGGATCGTCTTCAAGCGGACCCGGCCGCACCCGCTGCTGGCGGCGCACGCCGGCGAGTGGTGCGTGGAGCCGGACGTGTCGGGGGTCACCGTGTCCTGTCGGCACGACGTGCTGCTGGACGAGCGGGCGGTGGGGCGGCGTCCGGGCCCGGGCGCGGAACTGGCCGCGGCGCGGCGGTACGTGCGCGAGGTGGTCGGGCGTGAGAGCCGGGCCGTGCTGGAGCCGGCGACGCGGTACGCGGGCGACCCGGTCCGGACCCTGCGCTCGGTGTGAGGCCCCCGGGGCCCCGGGCCTCCCGGGCCCCCGGGCCTCCCGGGCCTCCCGGGCCCCCGGGCTTCCGGGCCTCCCGGGCCCTCCAGACCTCCCGGCCCCCTCGGGCCTCTCGGGCCCTCGGGCCTCTCGGGCCCTCGGGCCTCTCGGGCCCCCGGCTCCTCCGGGTGCTCCTGGGGCCTCCGGGCCTCCCGGGCTCGGGGCCTCCGGGCCTCCCGGGCCTCTCGGGCCCTCGGGGCCTTCGGGCCTCGCGGGGGCTCCGGGCCCTTCGGGTTTCCCGGGTCCTTCGGGTTTCCCGGGTCCTTCGGGTTTCCCGGGTCCTTCGGGTTTCCCGGGCCCTTCAGGCTTCCCGGGCCCCTCAGGCCCCTCGGGCCTCCCGGCCCTCCGGGCGCTCCGGGCGCTCCTGGGCCTCCGGGCTCCTCCGGGCCTTCGGGCGCTCCGGACCCCTAGGGCCTCCCGGGCCTCCCGGGCCTCCCGGGCCCCTCCGGCCTCCCAGGCCCCTCGGGCCTCCCGGCCCTCCGGGCGGTCCGGGCGCTCCGGGGCCCTCTGACTTCTGCCGGCTCGACCCGGGGCGACCGTTCGACCGGCTCGTACCGCCCCCTGTGGCTCGGCCCGGCTTTTACCGGCTCCTGAACCTCCTGCCGGTCTCGCCGGTCTCCACTGGCTCCCTGGTGGCGGCCCGCCACCGTGTTCCCCCCGCGGTGGCGGGCCGTCGTGCTGTTCAGGTCCCCCGCCCGGCGGTGTTCAGTTCGCGCAGGGTGGCGGGGACCGCCAGGCAGGGCATGACCACCCGCCAGAAGCCGGCCAGCGTGCGCGGTGCGAGCCACTGCGGGTCGTCGCGGCCCAGCGCCTCGAAGCCGAGGGTGGCCGCCACCACCGTCGCCGCCACGCTGCGGTGGTTCAGGCCGGGCAGCAGGGTGCCCTCCTCGGAGGCCTCGGCCAGCAGCCGGTGCACGTACTCGTGCCATTCGCGGGGCAGGGCGCAGGAGGACGCGTACGCGGGCTCCCGGCCCAGCCGGAAGCCGGCCCGGGCCACGACGTCCCCCAGGAGCAGCCCCGCGAGCGCCTGGGAACTGTCGGCCAGGGCCTGGAGGGCGGACGTGCGCCGCGCGTACACCTCGCGGGCGGCCGCGCGCAGGGCCTCGGCCCCGGCGGCCTCGACGGCCCCGGCGACCGCCGCCTTGTTCTCGAAGTGGAAGTGCAGCGCGCCCGGGCTCACTCCGGCCCCGACGCTGATCATGCTCAGCGTCGCCTCCGCGTAGCCGCGCCGTCCGAACACGGTCGCGGCTGACTCAATCAGTGCATGCCGGGTCCGGACAGCGCGTTCTTGTTTCATCACGCATAGCTCCTGTATCAGTTTCCTTCCATTATTAAACCGCGCCGTTGGTATGGGAATGGGCTCCCGATGCCCGTTCCTGGCTGGTTTGACGGCGATTCCTGACCCGTGGTGGCCCGATTTGATCCTTTTTTCGATGCCCTTGCCAGGGTTTGCAGGCTTTGACAAACCGACGAAGCGGTTTGTATCTTCGTTGACGTTGGCTCAACCGAGCTTGAGGGGAGGGGGGCAGATGAACCAGCGGACCATCGCTGTACTGGAACCTCACACGGCCGTCGCGGGCGTGAACGGGGGATTCCTGCCGGCCGAGGGGCTCAGAACGCCACAGCAAGCGCCGACCCAGTCGGCCCTGTGGCGGATCCTCATCGTGGAGAGCAGCACGGTCGAGGCGGAGACGCTCGCCCGCGGCCTGCGCCGCCACGGACACGAGGTCGAGATCGTCGCCACCGGCAGCGACGCCCTGCGCTGCTACGCCGACGCCGACCTCGTCCTGCTGGACCTGGAACTCCCCGACCTGGACGGTCTGGAGGTCTGCCGCGGCATCCGCGCCGCCCACGAGATACCGGTGATCGCGGTCACCGCCCGGGGCAGCGAACTGGACCGGGTCCTCGGACTCCAGGCGGGCGCCGACGACTACCTGGTCAAGCCCTACGGGTTCCGCGAGCTGATGGCGCGGATGGAGGCGGTCATGCGCCGGGCGCGGCCGACCCGCCCCGTCGCGGCCACCATCACCTGCGGTCCGCTGCGGATCGACGCGGGCACGCGCGAGGTGACCCTGAACGGGGAGCCCGTCGAGACCACCCGCAAGGAGTTCGACATGCTCTACCTCCTCGCGTCCCACCCCGACACCGTCATCCCGCGCAAGATGCTGATGCAGCAGGTCTGGGGCGACTCCTGGTCCCGCCGGACCGTGGACACGCACGTGAGCACGCTCCGCAACAAGATCGGCGCCGGCTGGATCATCACGATCCGGGGCGTCGGTTTCCGGTTCGGCCAGGGCGCCTGAGCCTTGACCCGCCCCCGCGCGGGGCCGCGGGAGGACGACCGCCGAGCACGACGCAAGCCGAGGGGGAACGAGCATGGCAGTGACGGCGCTGTGCCACGGGGAGGGCTGCCGCACCGGACGGGCGGGCGGACGGACCCGCAGGCGCACGACCGACGGCAGCCGGCTCTGCCGGCCCTGCCGCGAGCACCTCGCCGCGGACCTCGCGGAACTGGCCCACCTGTACGAGGAGTGCGGCCGCGTCCTCGGCGGCGCGGCCCCCGGCAGCCTGCGCGAGCGCACCACCGGCGGAGAACTCCCCGGCCTCCCCTTCAACGGCGCCGCCGCCGACGTACGGGCCGGGATGTTCTCCGTACTCGGCTCCTGGAGCGGGCTCGTCGCCCAGCAGCGCGGCCTCGCCGCACCGCCGCGCACCGTCGCCGCGCTCACCGCCTTCCTGCTCCGCAACGCCGACTGGCTCGCCGCCCACTCCGCCGCCGGCGAGGCCACCGAGGAGATCGCCCGGCTGGTACGGGCCGGCCGCCGCGCCGCCTTCCCCGACCCGGCCCGCAGCGTCCGCCTCGGCGACTGCCCCGAGCCCGGCTGCGACGGCGCCCTCACCCTCGCGGTGCGCGCCGCGGCCCGCGCCGACGAGCCGGCCATCGTGTGCGCCGCGGACCCCGGACACCGCTGGACCAGCGACCAGTGGAGCGCGCTCAGCCGCTCCCTGGACTCCGCGCGGGAACCGGGCACCCCGGCCGCGCCGGCCACCGAGCGCTGGCTGACCGCCGCCGACATCGCGCGGCTGTGGCACACGCCCACGGGCACCGTCTACCGGCTGGCGAGCGAGCAGCGCTGGCGCCGGCGCAACCGCGCGGGGCGCACGTACTACAACGAGAGCGACGTCCGGGACTGCTTCGCACGCCGGGCGGCCGCGCGCGCCTGAACCTTTCGTCCCGCTACGCGGGGCACCACACCGAGCAGCACTCCACACCGGTCAGCACGGCCTCCGGCAGGGTCCGGATCCGGCCGTCTGACCGGTGTTTGACATTCCCTTTTCCCCCGTCCGACGCACCGCACGGGGCCTTGTGGAACCTGACCTACTCCTGAATCCAGCGCCATTGAACGGCCGCTCGCGGCCGAAGAACCTTGTAGTCAAGATCCGGTGCACTGTCTCCGGAGGCTGAATTCAAGGAGACGTGATGGACGCCCCTGTGATCGTCGTCGGCGCGGGTCCCGCGGGCATGATGCTCGCCGGCGAACTGCGGCTGGCGGGAGTCGCCGTAGTCGTCCTCGAACGCCTTGACCGGCGTACGGGCGAATCCCGCGGGCTCGGCTTCACCACCCGCACCCTGGAGACCTTCGACCAGCGCGGCCTGCTCGCACGCTTCGGCGAGATCGAGCGCAGCACCCAGGGCCACTTCGGCGGACTGCCGCTGGACTTCGGCGTGCTCGACGGCGCCTGCCAGGCCGCCAAGACCGTGCCGCAGTCCGTCACGGAGACGCACCTGGAGGAATGGGCCGCCTCCCTCGGCGCCGACATCCGCCGCGGCCACGAGGTGCTCTCCGTACACGACGACGGCGAGGGCGTGGACGTCGAGGTCCGCGGCCCGGACGGCACGCACACCCTGCGCGCCGGCTGGCTGGTCGGCTGCGACGGCGGCCGCAGCACCGTGCGCAAGGCGGCCGGCTTCGACTTCCCCGGCTCGGCGGCCACCATGGAGATGTACCTCGCCGACATCAAGGGCATCGAACTCAAGCCCCGGATGATCGGCGAGACCCTGCCCGGCGGCATGGTCATGGTGGGCCCGCTGCCCGGCGGCACCACCCGCATCGTCGTCTGCGAACGCGGCACCCCGCCGCGCCGGCGCGAGAGCCCGCCGTCCTTCGACGAGGTCGCCGCCGCCTGGCAGCGGCTCACCGGTGAGGACATCTCGGCCGCCGAACCGGTGTGGGTCAGCGCCTTCGGCGACGCGGCACGACAGGTCACCGAGTACCGGCGCGGCCGGGTCCTGCTCGCCGGGGACGCCGCGCACATCCACCTGCCCGCCGGCGGGCAGGGCATGAACACCGGCATCCAGGACGCCGTCAACCTCGGCTGGAAGCTCGCCTCCGTCGTACTCGGCCGGGCCCCGCTCGCCCTGCTCGACACCTATCACGGCGAGCGCCACCCCGTCGGCCGGCGGCTCCTGATGAACACCCGGGCCCAGGGACTGCTGTTCCTCAGCGGCGCGGAAGTACAGCCGCTGCGCGACTCCCTGCGCGAACTCATGGGATACGAGGACGTCGCCCGGCACCTCGCCGCCATGGTCACCGGCCTGGAGATCACCTACGACGTGGGCCGGGGCAGCCACCCGCTGCTCGGCCGGCGCATGCCGGACCTGGAGCTCACCGGCCCCGACGGCCCCACCTCCAGCACCGCACTGCTGCGCCCCGCCCGCGGGGTGCTCCTCGACCTGGCGGACAACCCCCGGCTGCGCCAGCGCGCCGCGGCCTGGGCGGAGCGGGTCGACACCGTCACCGCCCGGCCGCGCGGGGCGGCGTCCGGGACCGGCGCGGCGCACGACACCACCGCCCTGCTGATCCGGCCCGACGGGTACGTGGCATGGGCCGCGCCCGGCAGCCACCACGACCTGCCGATGGCGCTCGAACGCTGGTTCGGGACCCCCTGACGGGACCCCCGGCCCGCGGGCCGCTGACGACCGGCGCACCCCCTGACGGCCGCCCCAACCGGCGGCCGGACGAGAACGTCAATCGGAGGAACCACACATGGCAACGCCGCAAGCAACGATCGAGCGCCTCCCCGCCGGCCCGGCCGGCCACGACGGGGAACGCCGCGACATCGTACGGGCGGCCAGGACCGTCCTCGCCCGCGAGGGCTGGAGGCGCTGCACCGCCGAGGCCACCGCGGCCGAGGCCGCAGTGGGCACGAACGTCGTGGCACGGCACTTCCCCGACCACGAACAACTGCTGCTCGGCGTACTGCTGGACAGCTCCGCCTCCGTCGCGGCCTGCCTCGCGGCCGTCGCCGAGAGCCACCTCGCGGAGATCACCGACCTGCGGGCCGACCTGATCGCCCTGGGCCGGGCCTGGCTGGCGCCGCTGGAGGCCTTCCGCGAGCACTTCGCGATCGTCCGGCACATCAGCGCCGAGGTCACCACCCTGCCCGCCGAGGCCGTCGACAAGTGGCAGGCCACCGGCCCCCGCCAGGCCCGCCGTGAACTCGCCCGCCGGCTGCGCCAGGTCGCCGACCGCGGCCTGCTCGGCATCACCGACGCCGACCAGGCGGCCGAACGCTTCATCCTGCTGGTCCCCTCGTCCGTCGTGCAGCGCTCCTTCCACGGCGCGCTGCCGCTCGGACGACAAGAGGAGGACGCGCTGATAGCCGACGGAGTCGACGACTTCATCCGGCTGTACGGCCCGACCACCTCCCGCTGACCCCGCCGATCCCTGGAGAGAGTAGAAAAGATGCACAGCAACCTGATCGTGGCGCGGATGGACGTCCGTTCCAGCGCCGAGGTCGCCCAGCTCTTCGCCGAGTTCGACAACACGGACATGCCGCACCGCATGGGCACCCTGCGCCGGCGCCTGTTCACGTACAACGGCCTCTACTTCCACCTCCAGGACTTCGCCGAGGACGACGGCGGCGAGCGCATCCAGGCGTCCCGCAACGACCCGCGCTTCATGAAGATCAGCTACGACCTGCAGCCGTTCATCCAGCCGTACGACCCGGAGACCTGGCGCACGCCGGCCGACGCGATGGCCACGCGCTTCTACGACTGGACGGCGTCCGAATGACGTCCGCCGGATCAGCGCAGATGACGGGAGGGCACCGCTCGTGGCCCGCCGGGTAGTCATCACAGGCATCGGGGTACTGGCGCCGGGAGGCATCGGTGTCCGGGAGTTCTGGGAACTGCTGTGCTCGGGGCGCACGGCGACGCGGGAGATCACCCACTTCGACGCCTCCGGATTCCGCTCCCGGGTGGCGGCCGAGGCCGACTTCCTGCCGGAGCTGCACGGCCTGACGCAGGACGAGATCCGCCGCATGGACCGCGCCGCCCAGTTCGCGGTGGTCGCGGCCCGCGAGGCCGTCGAGGACAGCGGCCTCGACCCCGCCGGCTTCGACCCCTACCGCACGGGCGTCAGCATCGGCACCGGAGTGGGAGCCGTCAGCAGCCTCGACAAGGCGTACCGCGCGGCCAGCCTCGACGGCCGGCTCCAGGCCGTCGACCACACGCGGGCGCCCCAGCACCTCCACGACCACTTCGTACCCAGCTCCTTCGCCACGGAGGTGGCGTGGACGGTGGGTGCGGAGGGGCCGGTGACGGTGGTGTCCTCCGGTTGCACCGCGGGGATCGACTCCGTGGCCCATGCGGTGGACCTGATCCGCGAGGGAGCCGCGGACGTGATGGTGACGGGCGCGACGGACGCGCCGATCACCCCGCTGACGCTGGCGTGCTTCGACGCGATCAAGGCGACGACGACGCTGAACGACGATCCGGAGCGGGCGTCGCGGCCGTTCGACGCGACCCGCAAGGGTTTCGTGCTGGGCGAGGGCGCGGCCGTGTTCGTGCTGGAGGAACTGGAAGCGGCCCGCGCCCGCGGCGCCCGCGTCTACGCCGAAGTGGCCGGCTACGCCTCCCGCTCCAGCGCCTTCCACATGACCGGCCTGCGCCCCGACGGACGGGAGCTCGCCGAGGCCGTCACGGTCGCCCTCGACGAGGCGCACCTCGGCCCCGCCGACCTCGACTACGTCAACGCGCACGGCTCGGGGACCAAGCAGAACGACGCCCACGAGACGGCCGCGTACCGCCTGGCCCTGGGGCCGCACGCCTACCGGGTTCCGGTGAGTTCGATCAAGTCGATGATCGGGCATTCGCTGGGATCGGTGGGGGCGTTGGAGATCGCGGCGTCGGTGCTGGCGATGGAGCACCACGTGGTGCCCCCGACGGCGAACCTGCGCACCCGTGACCCCGACTGCGATCTGGACTACGTGCCCGTGGTGGCGCGGGAGCACCGCACGGACGCGGTGCTGACGGTCGGCAGTGGCTTCGGGGGGTTCCAGAGCGCGATGGTGCTGGCCCGGCCGGACAGGAGGTTGCCGTGAGCGGCAGGACCCTGATCACCGGTATCGGTGTGGCGGCGCCGAGCGGGCTGGGCGTGGAGGACTTCTGGGCGGCGACGCGGATCGGGAAGAACGCGATCGGGCCCGTGACCCGCTTCGACGCCTCGTCGTACCCGGCGCGTCTGGCGGGGGAGGTCCACGGGTTCGAGGCGGGGGACCACCTGCCGGGGCGGCTGGTGCCGCAGACCGACCGGGTCACCCAGCTCGCCCTGATCGCCACCGACTGCGCCTTCGCGGACGCGGGCATCGCACCCGGGGACGTCCACCCCTGTGACATGGGTGTGGTGACCGCTGCCGGGTCGGGGGGCCTGGAGTTCGGCGAGCGGGAGCTGCGCAAGCTGTGGAGCCAGGGCGCGAGGCACGTGAGCGCGTACCAGTCCTTCGCCTGGTTCTACGCCGTCAACAGCGGCCAGATCGCGGTCCGCAACGACCTGCGGGGTCCGGCCGGAGTCGTGGTCGGCGACCAGGCCGGCGGGCTGGAGGCGTTCTCGTACGCGCGGCGGCGGCTCGGCAAGGGGAGCCGGCTGATCGCCACCGGCGGCTTCGACGCCTCCGTCTGCTCCTTCGGATGGGCCGCGCACCTGGCCGGCGGATCCCTCTCCCTCAGCGACGAGGCCGAGCGTGCGTATCTGCCGTTCGACGGGGCGGCGTCGGGATACGTGCCCGGTGAGGGCGGGGCGATCGTCGTCCTGGAGGACGAGGGCAGTGTCCGGGCCCGGGGCGGGCGCAACGTCTACGCCGAGTTCGCCGGGTACGCGGCGACGTTCGATCCGCGGCCGGGCAGCGGGCGCGAGCCCGGTCTGCGGCGGGCGCTGGAGGGTGCGCTGGCGGACGCCGGCTGTCATCCGGACGAGGTGGACGTGGTGTTCGCCGACGGCGCCGGTGTCGTGGACCTGGACCGGGTGGAGGCCGAGGCCATCACGGCGGTGTTCGGTCCGCGGCGGGTGCCGGTGACGGTGCCCAAGACGATGACCGGGCGGCTCGGCGCCGGCGGCGCGCCGGTCGACGTGGTCAGCGCGGTCCTGGCGATGCGCGAGGGGCTGATCCCGCCGACCACCAACGTCGAGCTCTCCCCCGCCTACGACATCGACCTGGTGGCCGGGCGTTCCCGGACCGCCTCCGTGCGCACCGCGCTCGTCCTGGCCCGCGGCCACGGCGGCTTCAACTCCGCCGCCGTCCTGCGCGCCGTCGACTGAGCCGCCCACCGCCGTCCCACCCCTGCCCCACCCCGTACGACAGAACTCCCACGGCCGGACTCCCCGGTCGCGGAAGACCGATGAAAGGACCCACCGTGTCCAAGCAGGAATTCACCTTCGACGACCTCAAGCGGATCCTCCTGGAGGGTGCGGGCGCCGACGAGGCCGTCGACCTCGACGGCGACATCCTCGACGCCGACTTCGAGGCCCTGGGCTACGAGTCGCTGGCCCTCCTGGAGACCGGTGGCCGCATCGAGCGCGAGTTCGGCATCACGCTCGACGACGACGTCTTCAGCGACAACAGCACCCCGCGCACCCTCGTCGAAGCCGTCAACCAGCACCTCAAGGTCTCCGTCGACGCCTGACGCGTCGCGCAGCACCCGCCACCACACCCCCCATCCCAGCCCACAGAAAGGGAGTACGCCCATGGCCATCGATCAGGACTGCACCGACACCCAGGTGATCGTGGTCGGCGCGGGCCCCGTCGGACTGCTGCTCGCCGGAGAACTCCGGCTCGCGGGGGCGGACGTGGTGGTGCTCGACAGGCTCACCGCGCCGACCGCCGAGTCCCGGGCGTCGTCCCTGCACGCCCGGACCGTGGAGATCCTCGACAGCCGAGGCCTGCTGGAACGCCTCGGCGACGTACCGCGCGAGAACGCCGGCCACTTCGGGGGCATACCCCTCGACCTCGGCCTGCCCGGCCCCTACCCGGGGCAGTGGAAGGTCGCCCAGACCCGCCTGGAGGAAGTCCTCGGGGAATGGGCGGCCGACCTCGGCGCGGACATCCGGCGCGGCCACGAGCTGACCGGGCTGACCACGACGGCGGACGGGGCTCTGGCCACCGTACGCACCGACAGCGGCGAGGAACTGGCCTTCCGGGCCCCCTACCTCGTCGGCTGCGACGGCGAGAACAGCGCCGTACGCCGCCTGGGCGGCTTCGGCTTCCCCGGCACCGACGCCGAACGCGAACTGCTGCGGGCCGACGTCGCCGGCATCGACGTCCCGAACCGCCGCTTCGAGCGGCTGGCGGGCGGACTGGCCATCGCGGCCCGCCGGCCCGACGGGGTGACCCGGGTGATGGTGCACGAGTTCGGGGCCCGCCCCCGGGCCGGGCAGCCCGCCTTCGAGGAGGTCGCCGACGCCTGGAAACGCATCACCGGAGAGGACATCGGCTCCGGCACCCCACTGTGGGTGAACTCGTTCGGCGACGCCTCCCGGCAGGCCGCCGAGTACCGCAGGGGCCCGCTCCTGCTCGCCGGGGACGCCGCCCACCAGCAGATGCCGATCGGCGGCCAGTCCCTCAACCTCGGGCTCCAGGACGCCTTCAACCTCGGCTGGAAGCTGGGCGCCCGGATCGCCGGGCACGGCACCGAGGAACTCCTCGACAGCTACCACGCCGAACGGCACCCCGTCGGCAAGGCCGTCCAGGGCAACGTCCGCACCCAGGCGATGCTGCTGCTCGGCGGTCCCGAGGTGGACGCGGTGCGGGAGGTGTTCGCCGAGCTCACCGCCAGCGAGAACGTACGGGCCCACCTGGCCGGGCTGATCTCGGGCCTCTCGGTACGCCACGCGGTCGGCGACGGCGGCGAGGGCGGCGACGGCTCCGGGCTGCTCGGCCTGAGGGTGCCGCACTGGGCGGTGACCACCGCCGAGGGCGGCACCGGCACCTTCGAACTGCTGCGTCCGGGGCGGGGCCTGCTGCTCCTCCCGCCCGGCGACGAGGCCCGCCGGGCCGAACTCGCCGAGGCGGCCGCACCCTGGGCCGGCCGGGTCCGCACCGTGGCCGCCGCCTCGGTCACCGCCGGCCCGGAGGCGGGCGGCCCCGCCGCGGAAGCGGTGACCGCCGTACTGGTACGCCCCGACGGCCACGTGGTCTGGGCCGACGGGCCGGACGCGGGCCCGCTCGCCGGGGCGCTGGGCCGCTGGTTCGGGCCCGAGCGGACCGGGGAGCCCACCGTCCGGCCCCCGGCACCGGCCACCGCCGGCGCCCCCGCCGCGGTGCTCACCGCGCCCGCGGCGGTCCCCGCGCGGACCGGCGCCGGGGCGGAGCGGCTCACGGGCCGCACCGCGCTGGTGACCGGGTCGAGCCGGGGCATGGGCCGGGCGGCCGCGATGCGGCTGGCGGAGGAGGGCGCGCTCGTCGCCGTCCACTACCACCAGGACGAGGCGGCCGCCCACGAGGTCGTCGCCTCGGTCGAGAAGGACGGCGGCCGCGCCTTCGCGCTGCGCACCGAACTGGGCGTCGACGGGGACGCGGACACCCTGTTCACCGCGCTGGAGGCGGAACTGCTGGACCGCACCGGCTCCACCGACCTGCACATCCTGGTCAACAACGCCGGGGTGATGGGCGGGGTCCCGGCGGACGAGGTCACCCCCGAGCAGTTCGACCGGATCTTCGCCGTCAACGCCAAGGCGCCCTTCTTCCTGATCCAGCGGGCGCTGCGGAACATGCCCGACGGCGGCCGCATCATCAACATCTCCTCCGGCCTGACCCGGTTCGCGAACCCGGACGAGATCGCGTACGCGATGAGCAAGGGCGCGCTCGAACAGCTCGCGCTGCACTTCGCGAAGGCCCTCGGCCCCCGGGGCATCACCATCAACTCGGTGGCGCCCGGCATCACCCGCAACGGCAGCCCCGTCTTCGACATCCCGGAGGCCGTCGAGTACATGGCGGGGCTGTCCGCCTTCAACCGGGTCGGCGAGCCGGAGGACGTCGCCGACGTGGTGGCCTTCCTCGCCACCGACGAGGCGCGCTGGATCACCGGCTCCTTCGTCGACGCCACCGGCGGCACCCTCCTCGGCTGATCCACGAGACCCAGCCGAGGGCCCGAGACCCCGCCGGCGCACAACCCACGCGCCGCGCCGGCGGCGGGCGGGCGGTCCGGGGAACCCTCCCCGGGCCGCCCGCCCCCTTCTCCCGCGTCCCCGTCCCCGTCCCCTCCTGCGAAAGGCGAGCGTGCACACCCGATGAACACCCGGTCCGGCGGCCGGGCCCGGGCCCGCTGGGCCCTGGTGTCCGTACTCGCCGCCAACATGCTGGTGGACGCCCTGGAGGTGTCCGCGACCCTGGTGGCCCTGCCGTCCGTCGGCAGCGGCCTGGGGCTGTCCGTCACCCGGGTGCAGTGGCTCGTCAGCGGCTTCGCGGCCGGCTTCGGCGGGCTGCTGCTGTTCGGCGGCCGGCTGGTCGAGCGGCTGGGCCGGC
>NZ_GG657752.1:30611-56013 GCF_000158895.1 Streptomyces sp. C
CGGCCACGCCGACCTGCTGCCCGCCATGTCCTTCGTCGGCGTCGCCTTCGTGCTGGCCTTCACCGCCCTGCACCTCCAGGCCACCGGCACGGTCCCGCCCGCCCTCCAGTCGGCGGCCGGCGGCCTCTACCAGACCTGCGTACAGCTGGGCGCGGCGCTGACGACCGCGCTGACGTCGGCCCTGTACGCGGCCGCCGGCCGGGGCCCCGCGCTCTGGCTGGTCACCGGCGTCGGCCTGGCCGGCGCGTGCGTGGCCCTGCGCGGCCTGCTCCACCCCTCCGCTCCCTCCGCCCCACCCGCGCAACCCGCCGGACACCTCTCCCACCCGGCGGTTCCGACCACGGACGGACGGGGACACCCGTCCGCCTCAACCCGGAAAGCATCATGAACACACTTCACATGTCACAGACATACGAGACAGACAACGGCCTGGTGCACATGACCAGGCCCGACATGGCGGTCCTGGCCACGGCCGGGCTGCACGAGCGCACCCGGATCCTGGAGCAGTACGTGCGCGAGGAACTCGGCCGCATCCTCGGCATCGAGCCCCACCTCGTGGACACCACGGGCCGCCCCATGGGCTGCCTCGGCATCGGCTCGATCTCCGGCATCGAGCTCCAGTACCGGATGGAGGCGACCCTCGGCGTCGACGTGAACCTCCAGCGGCTGCTGCTCGCCAACAGCGCCCAGGAGCTCATCGACTGCCTCGCCGGCCAGCTCGGCCCCGAGGCCCACCTGCACGGGGCAGCGGTGCCGGCATGAGCACTACGACCCTGCTCCCGGCCGTCCGCCCGGTGGTCAACCACCAGGACCTGGACCGGCCCGACTTCACCCTCTCCGCCGACCGCGTCGACCTCTGGCTGATCCGCCGCCCCACCGGCGCGGACGCCGAAGCCCTGGCGATCGGCGAGCTCGACGACCAGGAGCGCGAGCGCACCGACTCCTTCATCCGCCAGTCGGACGGCCTGCTGTACGCCGCCGCCCACGTGGCGGTGCGCCGGCTGCTCGGACGTTACACGGCCACCCTCCCCCAGGACGTCCGCTTCATGCGCGAGCCCTGCCCGGGCTGCGGCGAGCCGCACGGCCGCCCCGCCCTGTCTCCCCCGCCGCCGCCGCTGCACTACTCCCTCTCGCACAGCGGGGGCGTGGCCATGGTGGGCGTCGGCACCTCGCCGCTCGGCGTTGACGTGGAGAAACTCCCCGGCGCCGAGACGGTGGACATCTGCTCCAAGGCGCTGCACCCGGACGAGCAGCTGGAGATCTCCGAGGCGGAGGCCGGCGAGGACCGGCGGCAGCTGTTCGGACAGATCTGGACGCGCAAGGAAGCGTTCCTCAAGGGACTCGGTACGGGCCTGAGCCGCTCGCCCGCCGAGGACTACCTGGGCACCGACCACGGCCGCCACCCCGACGGCTGGACCATGGTCGGCGTCCCGGCCGACGCCACCCACGCCGCCGCGGTGGCGGTGGCCGGGGCCGCCCCCAAGGTGGTCGACGTCAGGTGGGTGCCCGACACCTGGCTGGCCGCGGGCCACACCGTGTGCGGCGCAGCCGCCCCCGGACCGCGTGACACGGTCCTCGCCAGTTGAACCGCAAGTAAGGACGTGACCGGATGACCACCGCCTTCGTCTTCCCCGGCCAGGGCTCCGCATACGCCGGCATGGCCAAGGAGCTGCTCGCCCTGCGGCCCGACCTCGCCGACACCTACTACCGCACCGCCGACGACCTGCTCGGGATCCCGCTGGCCGGGGTCTGCCTGGACGGTTCGCCGCGCGACCTGGACGACCCGGCCGTGGCGCAGCCGGCGATCTTCCTCACCAGCATGGCCGTCCTGGAGGTGCTGCGCGGCGAGGGCCTGCGGCCGGACGCCGTGGCCGGGCACAGCCTGGGCGAGTACGCGGCGCTGGTCGCCGCCGGCGTCCTGGAGTGGACCGAGGCGCTGTGGCTGGTCCGCCTCCGCGGCGAGCTCGTCGCCACCGTCGGGGACCGCGTCGGCAGCGCCACCGCGGCGGTCATCGGCCCGAGCCGTGCGGAGCTGGCGCGGATCTGCGCCGAGGCCCGGGCGGCCACCGGCCAGGTGGTCGAGGTGGCGGGGGACAACGAACCCCGCCAGACCGTGGTGTCCGGCCAGGCCGAGGCGGTGGCCCGCGCCACCGAGGCGGCCCGGGCGGCCGGGGCGCGGGTGGAGTGGCTGCGTACCGGCGGCCCGTTCCACTCCAGCCTGCTGGGCGAGGCCGAGGCGGAGTTCACCGAGACGCTGATCGCGACGGAGTTCCGCGACCCGGTCGTGCCGCTGGTCTCCGGTGTCACCGGCGGGTGGGTGACGAGCGCCGCCGAGGCCGCCGTCGCCCTGCGCGGCCAGCTCACCAGCCCGGTGCGGTGGACCGGGGCGGTCGGCACGCTCGCAGCCTCGGGCGTCGACCGGTTCGTCGAGGTGGGGCCGGGCCGGGTGCTCGGCGGGCTGGTCCGGCGGATCCTGCCGGACGCCCGGGTCCACAGCACGCACACGCCGGACCGGCTGGCGCTGGCCGTGGACGAGCTCACCGCGACCGCGGCCTGACTCCGGTACGAGCGGTGCCATAGATCCGTGCGAGGTCCGCACGGTACTGATCCGTTCTCTGGGGTGCGGCGCGCCGACGGTGCAGGCGTTCCCCGGGGTGCGGCGCGCCGACGGTGCCGGCGTTCCGCCCCGCGAGCACGCGGACCCGCCGCAGCCAGTGCCGGCGGGACGTCACGAGACGAGGAGCAGTCTGTGGAGACGACAGTCGAGCCCGGCCAACTCATCCGCGTCGTGAAGGGGCGCCCCGACACCGAGGCCCTCGCGGCGCTCACCGCCGTGGTGCTCGCGCGGGCGGCGGCGTACGAGGGCGAGCACGGCGGCACGGCCGGCGGCGGGCCGGCCCTCGCCGGCCGGCGCCGGCCCGAGCGGGTCCGCGGCTTCCTCGGCCCGCGCACCTGGCGCGGGCTCCGGCCGGCCTGACCGGGCCCGCCCCCGCCCGCACACCGTGCCCGCCACCCCTTCAACCCAGTGCCCCGGTCCAGGAGTTCGCGGGCGGACGCTCCTGACCGCCGGCCCTTGTCCCGAGTCCGCCGACTGGAGAGGCCATGCCATCGACCCATGACGACATCGCGGCACTGCGCGAGCAGGTGCAGGCCCTGCGCGACCGCGCCGAGCTGCGCGAGCTGTTCGACCGCTACGTGACCGCCCTCGACACCCACGACGGGACGGGGCCGGAGGACTCGCCGTACGCCTCGCTCTTCACCGAGGACGCCACCTTCGCCTTCCCGATCGGGGTGTGCGAGGGGATCGAGGCCTTCGCCGCGTTCCAGCGCGAGGCCCGGGAGCGGTGGGCGCGCATCCACCACTCCAGCTCCAACCACTCCGTCGTCCTCGACGGGGACCGGGCCACCCTGCGGGTCCAGCAGCTCACCACCCACGTCCACCACGCCGGCCGGGGGCCCGCCGCCCACTTCGAGGTCGGCGGGTACTCCGAGGCGCGGGCCGTGCGCACGCCGGCCGGCTGGCGGCTGAGCCACGTCGCGTTCCACGTCGTGTGGGACTCCGGCGTACGCCTGCCCGAACTCGCCGGAGCCCGGCTGTGAGAACCCGATGAACGCCGTGCAGACCGCCGGCTACCGGGTCCCCGCCAGGGATCCCGCACCGGAGGCCGTACGCCCCCCGCGGCCGTGCGCCGCACCGCCCCTGACCACCCTGCTGCGCCGCCGGGCCGCCTGGGGCCTGGCCGTCGCCAAGGCCCGGCGCAGCCCGGCCGCCCGGTCGTCCTGACCCCTCCTGGAGATGCCCCTCATGGTCCCTGTGCCGCCCGCCGGCGCGCCCCCGGTCCGGCCCGTCACCCTCGACGCCGCCGGGATCCCGCTGTCCGGCCTGCTGGCCCTGCCCGCACAGCCCGTACCCCGGGCGCTGGTGGTGGCCCTGCACGGCTCGGGGATGAGCGCGGGCTACTTCGACAGCCGGGCGCGGCCCGGGCTCTCGCTGCTGGAGCTCGGCGCCGGCCTCGGTCACGCCGTACTCGCCCTGGACCGGCCCGGGTACGGGGCCTCGGCCGGGGTGCTCCCCGAGGGGCAGGACCTCGAGGGGCAGACCGCCACCGTGCTCGCCGCCCTGGAGGGCTTCGCCGAGGGGCGCGAACTGGGCGCCGGAGTCTTCCTCGTGGCCCACTCGGGCGGCGGCCGCGTCGCGCTCGCGGCCGCGGGCGCCGCCCGGGGCGGCCTCGTACCGATCGGCGTGGACGTCTCCGGCATCGGGCGGCGCTTCGCCGTGGACGCCGGCCGGCTGCCCGGCCCCGACCTGCCGGGGGAGTGGCGCCGGCACTGGGGCGCCCTGCGGTTCTACCCGCCGGACGCCTTCCGGCTCGGGCAGGGGCTGCTGCGGCCGGTCCCCGCGGCCGAGGCGCGGGAGACGCGGAGGTGGCCGGAAATGTACCCCGCCGTGGCGGCCGGGGTGCGGGTGCCGGTGCGCTTCACGTTCGCCGAACAGGAGCAGTGGTGGAGGCACGACGGCGAGGCCCTGGAGGAACTGCTGACTCCGCTGACGGCGGCCCCCGTGGAGGTGGCCCGGCAGCCGCACGCCGGGCACAACATCAGCCTGGGCTGGGCGGCCCGCAGCTACCACCTGCGGGTCCTGTCCTTCCTGGAGGAATGCCTCCTCGCCCGCGACGTGGCCGTTGGCCGGGTCGTGACGGGCTCTGACGGCGACCTGAAGAAGGTTGACGCGGATCTGACATAGACCCCGTTGACCCCGTGGACGGGTACCGACGAGGGTTCTCGTGAGCATCCCGAGACGTGCAGCGAACCGTCACACCGGGACACGTCCACTCGGTCCCCCGGTACCTGTCGGATCCGTACCGATCCATCTGAACCCTCCCGAAGAGGAACGCGCATGAGCGACGTGAAGGACCTGGCGCAGGCCGGCACCGTCATCGACGCCGAGAGAACCGACGCCTGACCTCGGACCCGACCAAACGGTTGCGGCCCCCGCGGCCCCTCCGGGCCCGGGCCCGGCCGCAGCCCGTCTCCACGACCGACGAGAAGCAGGTTTCTCATGGCGACCGGCCACCACAACGTCCACCCGCTGCCGCAGACGAAGCAGCTGCGGGCCATGCACACGATCATCCGAGACCGCGGGGCCTCCCGCTCGGACTTCGTGTTCTACTCCCGGCGCATCATCCGCCTCCTGCTCGAATCGGCGCTCGACCAGCTGCCGTTCGAGGAGCACGCGGCCGTCACGCCGGTCGGTGAGACGTACGACGGACTGAAGTTCGGCACCAAACTGTGCGCCGTGCCCGTGATCCGGGCCGGTGACTCCATGCTCGACGAGCTGCGCCAGGTCATCCCCGACATCACCGTCGGGAAGCTGCTCATCCAGCGGCACAAGGTCACCAAGCTTCCGCACCTGTACTACAAGAACTTCCCCGAGGACATCGCCAACCGGCACGTCCTCGCCCTGGAGCCGATGCTGGCCACCGGCGGCAGCGCCAACATGGCCATCGAAGTACTTCTGGAGGCAGGCGTGCGTGAGGAGAACATCGTCTTCGTCAACCTGCTCGCGGCGCCCGAGGGCATCGCGGCGGTCCATGCCGAGCACCCGCACGTCAAGATCGTCACCTCGTCGATCGAGGAGCGCCTCAACGAGAACGCGTTCATGATCCCGGGCATCGGCGACTTCGGCGACCGCTACTTCGGCACGACCGACTCGGCAGCGGCCTGATGAAGGGCGGCCGTCCACTCGCGGACTCCGCGCTCACCGTGCTCGCGCCGGTGGTCTGGGGGTCGACGTACCTGGTCACCACGGAGCTGCTGCCCGAGGGCAGACCCCTGCTCTCCGCACTGCTGCGCGCCCTGCCCGCCGGCCTTGTCCTGCTGCTCATCGGCCGGGTGCTGCCGAAGGGCATCTGGTGGTGGCGCGCCCTGGTGCTCGGCGTGCTGAACATCGGCGCCTTCTTCTACCTGCTCTTCGTGGCCGCCTACCACCTCCCGGGCGGCGTCGCGGCGCTGGTGATGGCCATCCAGCCGATGATCGTGCTGGTGCTCGGCGCCGTGCTGCTGAAGGAGCGGATCAAGCGGATCCACGTGCTCGGCTGTGCCCTCGGCACGGCCGGCGTGGCCCTGCTCGTCCTCCAGCCGAACGCCGGACTCAACGTCACCGGTGTCATCGCCGGTCTGCTGGGCGCGCTCAGCATGGCCTCCGGCATCGTGCTGACCAAGCGCTGGGGGCGCCCCGAAGGGGTGGGCCTGCTGCCCTTCACCGGCTGGCAGCTCACCGTCGGCGGCCTGGTCCTGCTGCCGATCGCGCTGATCGGCGAGGGACTGCCCGGCGAGATCACCGCCGAGAACCTCTGGGGCTTCGCCTACCTCGGCATCATCGGGGCCCTGATCGCCTACGCGATCTGGTTCCGCGGGGTGCAGCGGCTGCCCGCGCTCACCGTGTCGTTCCTGAGCTTCGGCTCGCCCCTCACGGCCACCCTGCTCGGCTGGTTCGTCCTCGACCAGGCGCTGTCGCCGCTCCAGATCCTCGGAGCGCTGACGGTGGTCGCGTCGGTGGTCCTGGCGCAGCCGAGGCAGTCCAAGCAGCAGCCCGAGCCAGAGCCCGAACCGGGCCCGGTCCGGCCGGCCTCGCGGGAATCCGTCAAGGCGTAACGCGACGGAGCCCCGCCCACGACTCCCCGCCATGCCTGCCCCCTGGAGCAGGGTGGGGAGCGGTGGTGGCACACCGTGGCCTCCCCCGTCCGCGGTGTGCCGCCCACCTCCTGACCCCCGAACCGTGGAAGGACCGAGTCCGTGCCCCACATCCACATCCGGCACTACCCGAGGGACTTCACGGCCGAGCAGCTCAGGGAGATCGACGAGGCGGTGACGGCCGCCGTGACGCGGACCTTCGCCCTCGGCGAGGACGCCGTCTCGATCTCCCTGGAGCCGATCACACCGGAGGACTGGCAGGCCCAGGTCCTCGCCGAGATAGCGGCCCGCCCGGACCAGCAGGTCAGGCGGCCCGGTTACGTGAACGAGAGTTGAGAGACATCCCGATGAGCGCAAGCAACGGCGTCCCCGTCGTCTACACCGAGGAGGTCCGCGAGGCCCTCCACGAGGGCAAGGCCGTCGTCGCCCTGGAGAGCAACGTCATCACCCACGGGCTGCCCTACCCGGACAACGCCGCCACCGCCCGCAAGGTGGAGGACGCGGTACGCTCCGGCGGCGCGGTGCCCGCGACGATCTGCATCGAGGCCGGCGCGATCCGCGTCGGGATGTCGGACGCCGACATCGAGCGCTTCGCCTCCCTGCCGGGCATCCCCAAGGTGTCCAGCCGGGACCTGCCCGTCGTACTGGCGCAGGGCGGCCCGGGCGCCACCACCGTGGCCTCCTCGGTCGTGGCGGCGGAGCTCGCGGGGATCCCGTTCTTCTCCTCCGCCGGCATCGGCGGCGTGCACCGCGGCGCCCAGGAGACCTGGGACGTGTCCTCGGACCTGATCCAGTTCACCCGCTCCAAGGTCGCCGTCGTCTGCGCCGGCGCGAAGATGATCCTCGACCTCGGCCTGACCCTGGAGTACCTGGAGACGCAGTGCGTCCCCGTCGTCGCCTACCGCTCGGACGACTTCCCCGCGTTCTACTGCCGTACGAGCGGCCACAAGGCGCCCCACCGCCTGGACGACGAACGGACCATCGCGCGCGCGGTCGAGGCCCACTGGGCCCTCGGCAACCACAGCTCCTTCCTGATCACCACCCCGGTCAGGGAGGAGGACGCCATCGACTCCGCCGAGGTGGACACGGCCATCCGCGCCGCCGTCGCCGAGGCGGCCCGGGACGGGGTCTCCGGCCAGGCCATCACCAAGTACCTGATGCGGGCCGTCGACGCCGCCACGGACGGCCGTTCCGCCAAGGCCAACATGGCCGTCCTCGCCTCCTGCGCCGAGGCCGCCGGCCGCCTGGCCGTCGCGCACTCGGCACACCTCGCGGAGCTCGCCGCGTGAGCGACTCCGGACAGATGCTGCTCTTCTCGGGACGCGCACACCCCGCGCTGGCCCGGGCCATCGCGGCCGAACTGGGCACGGAGCTGGTCCCGACGAAGGCGGTCGACTTCGCCAACGGCGAGATCTACATCCGCTACCAGGCCTCCGTGCGCGGCGCGGACTGCTTCGTGATCCAGAGCCACACGGCACCGGTCAACAAGTCGATCATGGAACACCTCATCATGGTCGACGCGCTGAAGCGGGCCTCGGCCCGCAGCATCACCGTGATCCTTCCCTTCTACGGGTACGCGCGACAGGACCGCAAGCACAGCGGCCGGGAACCCATCTCGGCCCGCCTGGTGGCGGACCTGCTCAAGACCGCGGGTGCGGACCGGATCCTGACGGTCGACCTGCACGCCGACCAGATCCAGGGGTTCTTCGACGGGCCGGTGGACCACCTGTTCGCCATGCCGGTCCTCGCGGACCACATCGCCTCCAAGGCGGACCCGGCGGACCTCACCGTCGTGTCGCCCGACGCCGGCCGCGTACGCGTGGCCGACGGCTGGTGCGACCGCCTCGGCGCTCCGCTGGCCATCGTGCACAAGCGGCGCGACAAGGACGTGGCCCACCAGGTCACGGCCCACGAGGTGGTCGGCGAGGTCCGCGACCGGGTCTGCGTCCTGGTCGACGACATGATCGACACCGGCGGCACGATCTGCGCCGCCGCCGACGCCCTGTTCGCCCAGGGCGCGCGGGACGTCATCGTGGCGGCCACGCACGGGGTCCTCTCGGGCCCCGCCGCGGACCGCCTGAAGAACTCGCGCGTCAGCGAGTTCGTCTTCACGGACACCCTTCCGGTGCCCGGAGCACTGGGCCTCGACAAGGTGACAGTCCTGTCGATCGCCCCGCTCATCGCGGGCGCCTCGCGAGAGGTGTTCGAGAACGGATCTGTAACCCGGCTCCTGCGGAGCCGGTGATCGCCCGGACGGGCGGGGTCGATGGGGGCCCGGTCCGTCCGTTGGGGGAGGCGGCCGCAGCACGCACCGCGCCGTTCCGGTTCTTCCGGGTGGTGAGGCTCTGCCTTGCGCCCCTCAGTTCTTCGGTTTCATCCGGCCGGGCAGTCAACCCGGCCACTGACACCGGGCCCGCCGCTACGCGGATCCCGGTTCGCGGGGGCGTTCGACGGCGCCCGCTGCTCCACAACGGAACTTAAGGAAGCGGGAAATGACTCTTCAGGAGACCAGCGTGCTCGAGCCCACCCTGCGCGGCACCACCACCTTGCCCGGCCTGCTCGCCGAGCGCGTCGCCGAGCACCCCGAAGCGATCGCCGTCGCCTACCGGGATGAGAAGCTCACCTTCCGCGAGCTGGCGTCCAGAAGCGCGGCCCTGGCCGACTACCTCGGCCACCTCGGAGTCTCGGCGGACCACTGCGTCGGCCTCTTCGTCGAGCCGTCCATCGACCTCATGGTGGGCGCGTGGGGCATCCTGGGCGCCGGCGCCGCCTACCTGCCGCTGTCCCCGGAGTACCCCGAGGACCGGCTCCGCTACATGATCGAGAACAGCGAGACGAAGATCATCCTGGCGCAGCAGCGCCTGGTGTCCCGCCTGCGCGAACTCGCCCCGCAGGACGTCACCATCGTGACCCTGCGCGAGTCCGAGGCCTTCGTCCGCCCCGAGGGCCAGGAGGCCCCCGCCGCCGGCGGCGACGCCCGTCCGGACACCCTCGCGTACGTCATCTACACCTCCGGCAGCACGGGCAAGCCGAAGGGCGTGATGATCGAGCACCGCAGCATCGTCAACCAGCTCGGCTGGCTGCGCGAGACCTACGGCATCGACCGCAGCAAGGTCATCCTGCAGAAGACCCCTATGAGCTTCGACGCCGCCCAGTGGGAGATCCTCTCCCCGGCCAACGGCGCGACCGTCGTCATGGGCGCCCCCGGCGTCTACGCCGACCCCGAGGGCCTCATCGAGACCATCGTCAAGCACGGCGTGACCACCCTCCAGTGCGTCCCGACCCTGCTCCAGGGCCTGATCGACACCGAGAAGTTCCCCGAGTGCGTCTCCCTCCAGCAGATCTTCAGCGGTGGCGAGGCCCTCTCCCGCCTGCTGGCGATCCAGGCCACCCAGGAGATGCCGGGCCGGGCGCTCATCAACGTCTACGGCCCGACCGAGACCACCATCAACTCGTCCTCGTTCGTGGTCGACCCCGCCGAGCTGGACGAGGGCCCGCAGTCCATCTCCATCGGCGCCCCCGTCCACGGCACGACGTACCACATCCTCGACAAGGAAACCCTCAAGCCGGTCGGCGTCGGCGAGATCGGCGAGCTGTACATCGGCGGCGTCCAGCTGGCCCGCGGCTACCTGCACCGCGACGACCTGACCGCCGAGCGCTTCCTGGAGATCGAGCTGGAGGAGGGCGCCGAGCCCGTCCGCCTGTACAAGACGGGCGACCTCGGCCAGTGGAACGCCGACGGCACCGTGCAGTTCGCCGGCCGCGCCGACAACCAGGTCAAGCTGCGCGGCTACCGCGTCGAGCTGGACGAGATATCCCTGGCCATCGAGAACCACGACTGGGTCCGCAACGCCGCCGTCATCGTCAAGAACGACGGCCGCACCGGCTTCCAGAACCTGATCGCCTGCATCGAGCTGAGCGAGAAGGAAGCCGCCCTGATGGACCAGGGCAACCACGGCTCCCACCACGCCTCGAAGAAGAGCAAGCTCCAGGTCAAGGCGCAGCTGTCCAACCCGGGCCTGCGCGACGACGCCGAGCTCGCCGCCCGCCCGGCCTTCGACCTGGAGGGCTCCGAGCCCACCCCCGAGCAGCGCGCCCGGGTCTTCGCCCGCAAGACCTACCGCTTCTACGAGGGCGGCGCGGTCACCCAGGACGACCTGCTCAAGCTGCTCGGCTCCAAGGTCACCGCGGCCTACTCCCGCAAGGCGGCCGACCTGGCCCCCGTCGAACTGGGCCAGATCCTGCGCTGGTTCGGCCAGTACATCAGCGAGGAGCGCCTGCTGCCGAAGTACGGCTACGCCTCCCCGGGCGCGCTGTACGCGACGCAGATGTACTTCGAGCTGGAGGGCGTCGGCGGGCTCAAGCCCGGTTACTACTACTACCAGCCGGTCCGCCACCAGCTCGTCCTGATCAGCGAGCGGGCCGCCACCGGCAGGCCCACGGCGCAGATCCACTTCATCGGCAAGAAGAGCGGTATCGAGCCGGTCTACAAGAACAACATCCAGGAAGTCCTGGAGATCGAGACCGGTCACATCCTCGGCCTCTTCGAGCAGATCCTGCCGGCCTACGGCCTCGACGTGCAGGACCGCGCCTACGACCCGTCCGTGCGCGAGCTGCTCGACGTCGCCGACGAGGACTACTACCTCGGCACCTTCGAGCTGGTCCCGAACGAGGGCCCGCGCGAGGACCACGCCGAGGTCTACGTCCAGACGCACGGAGGCAAGGTCGCCGGCCTGCCCGAGGGCCAGTACCGCTACGAGAACGGCGCGCTGACCCGCTTCTCGGACGACATCGTCCTCAAGAAGCACGTCATCGCGATCAACCAGTCGGTCTACCAGGCCGCCAGCTTCGGCATCAGCGTCTACAGCCGCGCCGAGGAGGAGTGGCTGAAGTACATCACCCTCGGCAAGAAGCTGCAGCACCTGATGATGAACGGGCTGAACCTGGGCTTCATGTCCTCCGGCTACAGCTCCAAGACCGGCAACCCGCTGCCCGCCTCGCGCCGCATGGACGCGGTCCTCGCCGAGAACGGCGTCGAGGGCGGTCCGATGTACTTCTTCGTCGGCGGCCGCGTCAGCGACGAGCAGCTCGGCCACGAGGGCATGCGCGAGGACAGCGTCCACATGCGCGGTCCCGCCGAGCTCATCCGCGACGACCTCGTCAGCTTCCTCCCGGACTACATGATCCCCAACCGGGTCGTGGTCTTCGACCGGCTGCCGCTGTCCGCCAACGGCAAGATCGACGTCAAGGCGCTCGCCGTCTCCGACCAGGTCAACGCCGAGCTCGTGGAGCGCCCCTTCGTCGCCCCGCGCACGGAGACCGAGAAGGAGATCGCCGCGGTCTGGGAGAAGGCCCTGCGCCGCGAGAACGCCTCCGTCCAGGACGACTTCTTCGAGTCGGGCGGCAACTCGCTCATCGCCGTCGGCCTCGTCCGCGAGCTCAACTCGCGCCTGGGCGTCTCCCTGCCGCTGCAGAGCGTCCTGGAGTCCCCGACCATCGAGAAGCTGGCCCGCCGCCTGGAGCGCGAGGTGGCCCAGGAGTCCTCGCGCCTGGTGCGCCTGCACGCGGAGACCGGCAAGGCCAAGCCCGTGATCTGCTGGCCCGGCCTGGGCGGCTACCCGATGAACCTGCGGAGCCTGGCCGGCGAGATCGGCCTCGGCCGCTCGTTCTACGGCGTCCAGTCCTACGGCATCAACGAGGGCGAGGCCCCGTACGAGACCATCACCGAGATGGCCAAGAAGGACATCGAGGCCATCAAGGAACTCCAGCCGACCGGCCCCTACACCCTGTGGGGCTACTCCTTCGGCGCCCGCGTGGCCTTCGAGACCGCGTACCAGCTGGAGCAGGCCGGCGAGAAGGTGGACAACCTCTTCCTGATCGCCCCGGGCTCGCCGAAGGTGCGCGCCGAGAACGGCAAGGTGTGGGGCCGCGAGGCCTCCTTCGCCAACCGCGGCTACACCACGATCCTCTTCTCGGTGTTCACCGGCACCATCTCCGGCCCGGACCTCGACCGGTGCCTGGAGACCGTGACGGACGAGGCGTCCTTCGCCGAGTTCATCAGCGAGCTCAAGGGCATCGACGTCGACCTCGCCCGGCGGATCATCTCGGTCGTGGGCCAGACCTACGAGTTCGAGTACTCCTTCCACGAGCTGGCCGAGCGCACCCTCCAGGCGCCGATCAGCATCTTCAAGGCCGAGGGCGACGACTACTCGTTCCTGGAGAACAGCAGCGGCTACTCGGCCGAGCCGCCGACGGTCATCGACCTCGACGCCGACCACTACAGCCTGCTGCGCGACGACATCGGCGAGCTGGTCAAGCACATCCGCTACCTGCTCGGCGAGTGATCGCGGACGGGTGACGCCGTAGCGGCCACCCCGCCGGAGGAATCCGGCGGGGTGGCCGCTTTCTTCGTTTCCGGTGCCGCAGACAGCCGGCCCGCCGGTTCAGGCCCCGTACGGCCGCGCCGCGCGTCCCTCGCGCAGGGTGACGCCCCACCAGGCGAGCTGGTCGAGGAGCACCGAGGCGGCCTTCGAGCTGCCGCCGTCGTCGTCGAGCAGCCTGCCCTCGTCGTCGAAGCGCTGCCAGGGGTTGTGGAAGCTCACGGTGTCGCGCACCGTCACGGCGTGCACCTCGGCGAAGACCTGCCGCAGCTGCTCGACGGCGCGCAGGCCGCCCGCGACGCCGCCGTACGAGACGAAGGCCACCGGCTTGGCGCGCCACTCGGCGTAGACGTAGTCGATGGCCAGCTTCAGCGAGGCCGGGTAGCCGTGGTTGTACTCCGGGGTGATCACGACGAACGCGTCGAGGGCGTCGATCCGGGCCGCCAGGCGGGGCGTCCCGGTGGGGGTGCCGGTGGGGGTGCCGAGCGGGTCGAGGCTGAGCTTCAGCTCCTCGACCAGCGCCGGCTCCGACAGGTCGATGACGTGGATCTCCATGTCGTCGCGCCGGGCGGCCTCGGCCACGAACCAGCGGGAGACCTTGTCGGCGAAGCGGGCGGTGCGGACGCTGCCGACCAGGACACCGACCTTGAGGGGGTTGCCGGACACGGGGTACCTCTTTCTGTTCCTGCGATGACGAAGGGATGGGGGAGGGATGGGGAGGGGCGGGGAAGGGGGGCCGGCTCAGTCGGTGAGCAGGACGATCTTGCCGCGGCCGTGGCCGCTCTCCAGCTCGCGGTGCGCCTCGGCGGCCCGGGCCAGGGGGAGGGTCCGGCGGACGTGGACGCGCAGCTTCCCGCTGTCCACCAGGGCGGCCAGCTCGCCCAGCCGCTGCGCGTTGCGGCGGCTGTTCAGCCACCGCACGCCGAGCTCCTCGTGGACCCCGTGGGCGAAGATGGTGCCGACCCGGTCCTTGTCCGCCACCAGTTCGGCCGCCACCCGCAGCCCGTCGGCGCTGGCCGCGTCCAGGGCGGCGTCGACGCCCTCCGGCGCGAGGGCACGGACGCGGTCGGCGAGGCCCTCGCCGTACGTCACCGGCACCGCGCCGAGCTCGCGCAGGTACGCGTGGTTGTCCTCGCGGCCGGTGGCGATGACCTTGGCACCCCGCAGTACGGCCAGCTGCACCGCGATGGTGCCGACGCCGCCCGAAGCACCGTTGATCAGCACGGTCTCGCCCGCGGACACCTTCAGGTCCTCCAGGACGGTGTGCGCCGTCTGACCCGAGGCGGACAGGGACCCGGCGACCTCCCAGGGAACACCGGCCGGCTTGGCGACGACCTGCTCCGCCGGCACGGTCAGGTACTCGGCGTACGTGCCCTGGAGTCGGTACCCGAGCACCTCGTCACCCACGGAGAGGCCCGTGACGCCCTCGCCGACCTGGTCCACGACGCCGGCGAAGTCGCCGCCCGTGACGTGCGGGAACGTGATCGTGACACCGGGCGGGGTCCATCCGGTGCGCACCGCGCAGTCGGTCGGCTGGGTACCCGCCGCCTTCACGCGGACCCGGACCTCGCCGGGCCCCGCCACGGGGGTGGGCACGTCGAGCAGTTCCAGGACCTCCGGTCCGCCGAACGCGTGGAATGCCGCAGCCTTCATCGTCAACGCTCCTCAGGGAAAGTGCTGTTCAGCGGCCCGTCGTGGCCTCGATGACGAACGTAGGACCTCAAGCGGAGTTGAGGTCAACCCCGGACCGGGGCTGCACGGCGGCCGCCGCTCAGAGGAGCTGGTCGTGGGTGACGCGGCGGGACTTCAGCCGGATGCCCTCCGGGCCGTCGACGACGGTGTCGTGGACGACGCAGCTGCGCGTGATGTCGGGCTTGCCGCCGGGGCGGACGTTCACCACGAGCGCGTAGGCAGTCGAGGTGACCGTGCCGTCTTCCTGGAGCTCCAGCGCGACGTGGTTGAACCAGTGGCGGCGCTGCACCGGGTCGTTGTCGAACCGCTTGTGGAACTCGACGAGCTCGCGGACGATCCCCGGCCGGGTACGGGCCGGCTCGACGCCCGGGGAGTGCTGGAACTCGCCGTCCTCGGTGAAGGTGGCGGCGTACTCCTCGAACCTGCCGGAGTCGAGGTGCTGCATCTGGTGCGCGTAGAAGTGCTGGACCCGCAGGTAGAGGTCGGTCGTGGTCGTGGTCGTGGTCATGGTCATGGTCGAGTCTCCTGGCGTCAGAGAAGGGGGGCGGAGGTGCTCAGGCGTGGAAGGCCGTCAGGACGACGGCGGAGTTGAAGCCGTGCCGGCCGCGGGCGAGGACCAGCGCGTGGCGCAGGGGCGGCTCCCGTGCCTCGCCGCGGACCAGGTCGATGCCGTACGCCCCCTCTGGCCGTTGCCGCCCGGCGTCCGCACGCCGATGCCGGCCATCACTGCTCGCCTGTTCATCGCCGGCCCTCCTTCGTCTTGCGTTCGGCGGCGGACCGGTGGTGGCCCGGACCGCCGTGCGGGGGGACCGCCGTGCGGGGGCCGTCGCTCAGGCGTGGCAGGCCGGGAGCCGGCCGTGGAAGGCGACCATGTCGGAGAACATCTCCCCGATGTCCAGGGCCGCTCCGGGCTCCGCGCCGCGGAGCTCCGCGTACGCCCGGTGGAGGTTGGGCACCAGCCGCTCGGAGTCGAGCAGCCCCGCCCATTCGCCGAGGTCGGTCTCGCACGCGGCCTCCAGTGGCGACAGGCCGGCGGCGGCGGTGTCGCGGGCCAGGTCCTGGAGCCAGCGGAAGTAGCGCTCGGCGGTGTCGAGCAGTTCCGGCCCCGCGACCGGACCGTGGCCGGCCACGATGGTCCGCGGCCCGAGGGCCCGCATCGCCGCGACCGCTTCGAGGGAGCCGGAGATCGACCCCATGAGGCAGAACGGGGTGGCCCCCGACATCAGCAGGTCTCCGGCGAACAGCACGCGCTGCCCGGGCAGCCAGGCGACCGTGTCGACGGCCGTGTGGGCGGGGCCGAGCGCGATCAGGTCGACCTGTGCCGTGCCGGTGTCCAGGCGCAGCCCGTCGCGGAAGGTCAGCCCGGGGAGCTCCACCGACAGGTCGCCCCAGCACACGTCGGGCCAGAGCGTCGTCAGGTGCAGTCCCACGGTCTCCATCTCGACGCCCGTGGTCTCGTGGGCGACGACCACCGCCCGGTCGGTGAAGAGGGAGTTGCCGAAGGTGTGGTCGCCGTGCGAGTGGGTGTTGACGACGAACCGCGGCGCCGGGCCGACCTCGGCGACGGCCCGCTTCAGGGCCAGGGCGCGGTCGTGCGTCGCGGCGGTGTCGATCAGCACGGGCCGGTCGTCCGAGGCGATGTACCCGGCGTTGTTCAGGCACCAGCCCCCGTCGGGCTGGACGTACGCGAACACGCCGTCCGCGATCTCGTCCAGGCGGGGCGGCGCGGTGGAGCGGTCCGCCGTGACCGCGCGGCCGCCTTCGCGCAGGACGCCAGGATCCGCAGCCGGCCCTCCGGCGCGGTGGCGGCCGCGGCGGGCGACTCGCTGTTCCGTCACGGAGTTCCTCCCCTCGCCGTCATGGCGGGTCTCGACTCGGATGTCGACATCGGAACGCATGCCCGGCCCGCGCACAACCCGGGTTGACGTCGAATTGTCAATCCCGCCAGGGGAGTTGGGCGGAACCGGAGCCTGAAGCCGGGAGCGGCACGGCAGACGGCGCCGGTGCTACCGGAACTCGATCGACCGTCGAGCAGAACTCCGCAAGCTCTCCGGGACACCCGACGTGAGAGGCAGCACATGATCAACCTTTTCCAGCCCCAGGTCGGCGCCGAGGAGCTCGAAGCGGTCGCCGGGGCCTTCGAGGACCGGTGGCGCGGCCACGGCCCACGGACCAAAGCCTTCGAGGCGGCCTTCGCCGAACACCCCGGTGTCGCTCCCGAACACGTCGGCTCCGTCGGCTGGGCCGCCTCGGGCCTGTTCCTCGCCGCCGGGGCGCTCGGCCTCCGGGACGGCGACGAGGTCGTCCTGCCGTCCCTGAGCTTCCTCGCCGCGGCCAACGCCGTCCTGGCCCACGGCGGCCGGCCGGTCTTCTGCGACGTGGACCCGCGCACGCTCAACCCCACCTGGGAGGAGTACGAGGCCGCCACCACCGAGCGGACCAGGGCCGTCGTCACCCTCCACCAGGGCGGCCACCCGGGCGACATCGAGCGCATCGCGGCACGCTGCCGCGAGCTCGGCATCGTCCTGATCGAGGACGCCGCCTGCTCCGTCGCCTCCGCGTGGACGCGAGGCCCCCGTCACCGGCGACGGCGGGTGTCGCCCAGCCGGACGGTCTGCGCGGCGGACGGTTCCCGGTGAACGGTCTGGCGGCGTCCGCCGCCCGCTGAGCGGTCCGCCAAGCGGCCCACGCGTTAACGGCGTTAACGGTGGTGCGCCGTCAGCGCCGTCAGCGCCGTCAGCGCCGTCATCACCGTTAACGGCGTTAACGCCGTTAACGCCGTCCGGACCCGATGCGGCCCGTTCACCGGCGTTTGACCTCTTCTTGGCGGCCCCCCGAGGCGCCGGACCGGGCCTTGTGCAACCTGACCTACTCCTGAATCCGACGCCATTGAACGGCCGCGCGCGACCGAAGAACCTTGTCATCAAGATCCGGTGCGCTGTCCCCGGAAGCCGGCTCGCACGGCGACCACGAGGCGTACGGGGCGCCGGCGCCCGCCGCCGTCACCTCCGTCCGAACCCTCCCCACTCCCAAGGAGCCACGAGCATGCCGCAGCCCGGCCTGCGCGAAGTCGAGCACGAGATCACGGTCTCTGCCCCGGCCGCCGCCGTCTACCGCCTGATCGCCGAGGTCACCAACTGGCCGCGGATCTTCCCGCCGACCATCTACGTCGACCACACCCCGACCGGGGCCGACGAGGAGCGCATCCGCATCTGGGCGACGGCCAACGGCCAGGCCAAGAACTGGACCTCCCGCCGCACCCTGGACCCCGAGGGCCTGCGGATCACCTTCCGACAGGAGGTCACGGCACCGCCGATCGCCGCCATGGGCGGCACGTGGATCATCGAGCCCCTCGGCGAGGGCGAGTCCCGCGTACGCCTGCTGCACGACTACCGGGCCGTGGACGACGACGCCGACGGCCTGGCGTGGATCGACGAGGCCGTGGACCGCAACTCGAGGTCCGAGCTGGCCGCGCTGAAGACGAACCTCGAGCTGGCGCACGCGGCGGAGGCCCTGACGTTCTCCTTCGAGGACACCGTGCAGATCAACGGGTCGGCGAAGGACGTCTACGACTTCGTCAACGAGGCCGACCGCTGGGAGGAGCGCCTTCCGCACGTGGCGGCGGTCCGGCTGGTGGAGGACACGCCGGGGCTGCAGGAGCTGGAGATGGACACCCGGGCCAAGGACGGCTCGCTGCACACCACCAAGTCCTACCGGGTCACCTTCCCCCACCAGAAGATCGCCTACAAGCAGACCACCCTGCCCGCGCTGATGACCCTGCACACCGGCTACTGGACCTTCGCGGAGAACGACGAGGGCGTGGCCGCGTCCTCGCAGCACACCATCACCATCAACACCGCCAACATCGCCAGGATCCTCGGCGAGCGGGCGACCGTCGAGGACGCCAAGGAGTACGTGCGCACCGCGGTGAGCAACAACAGCCGCGCCACCCTCGGTCACGCCAAGAGCTACGCCGAGAACAGGGCCTGACCGCCGGCCCCGCGCCTTCGCCGCCGGGGCGGTCCTCACCGGGGCCGCCCCGGATCCGGCCGCGGGTGGCCGAAACCTGACGCAGATTGACCGCGTTCTGACATATCAGTGGTTGACGGCATATGCACCGCGCAAGAGACTTTTCGTAATTTCGGCCGCCAGCCGTCCCCGCTGATGAGGAGTCATCTTCCATGCGCTTCAATCTCATCGGCCCCTTCGAGATCGTCACCGACGACGGCAGGACCTACCAGCCCGGAACCCCCAAGGTCTGCCAGACGCTCGCCCTGCTGCTCACCCGCCCCGGCGAGATCGTCACCGCCGAGGCCCTCATCCGGGAGCTGTGGGGCGAGAACCCGCCGCGCAGCGCCGTCACCACCCTCCAGACGTACGTCTACCACGCCCGCCGGATGCTCACCCAGGAGCGACTGGTCCCCGCCGACCGCTGCCTGATCGTCACCAGCTCCGCCGGCTACGCCATCCAGGTCGACGACTCCGAAGTCGACGTCCGGATCTTCGAGCGCCTCGTCACCCGGGCCCGCCACGAACTCGCCGAGGACGAGCCGGCCAGGGCGCTGCGCACCGTCCGCCAGGCACTCGACCTCTGGCGCGGACCGGCCCTGTCGAACTTCCCGGCCGGCGACGTCCTCGCCGGACACGTCGTCCACCTGGAAGAACTGCGCATCCGGGCCTTCGAGACCCGCATCGAGGCGCAGGAGCGCCTCGGCCGGCACCGCGAGTCCATCCCCGAACTGCGCAAGCTCATCAACGACTACCCGCTCCACGAGTGGTTCCACAGCCGGCTCATCGCCGCGCTCGGAGCCGCCGGCCGCCGCGCCGAAGCCCTCCAGGCCTACCAGAAGGTGCGCGGGCTGCTCGCCGACGAACTGGGCCTGGAGCCCTCCGCCGAGCTCAAGCAGCTCCAGGCGGGCCTGCTCGGAACGGTGCGCCGCCGAGAGTCGGCGCCGGCCCGCACCTGAAACGGGCGGCCGGCGCCGGGCGCCCCTAGAAGTTGCCGAGGCCGCCGCAGACGTTGAGGGCCTGCGAGGTGATCGAGGCGGCCGTGTCGGAGGCCAGGTAGCCCACCAGCCCGGCGACCTCCTGCGGCGTGGAGTACCGGCCGAGGGGGATCTTGGCCTGGAACTTCTCCAGGACGGCTTCCTCGGTGGTCTCGTAGGCGGCGGCGTAGCCCTGGCGCACGCGCTCGGCCATCGGCGTCTCGACGTAGCCGGGGCAGACGGCGTTGACCGTGATCCCGGTCGGCGCCAGCTCGTTGCCCAGCGCCTTCGTGAAGCCGACCACGCCGTGCTTGGACGCCGAGTACGGGGCGCCCAGGACCACGCCCTGCTTCCCGGCGGTGGAGGCGATGTTGATGATCCGGCCGCGGTTCTTGGCCCGCAGGCCGCCCGCGTTCAGGGCCTCGCGGGTGACGCGGAAGACGCTGTTGAGGTTGGTCTCGATGACGTCGTTCCACAGCTCGTCGGCGATGTCCGCGGTGACCCCGCCGCCCGCCCGGCCGGCGTTGTTGACCACCACGTCGATGGTGCCGAACCGCTCCACGGCCGCCCCGATCCAGGCCCGTACGTCCTCACCGCTGCGGACGTCCAGGCTCGCGCCGTCGACCTCCAGGCCCTCGGCGGTCAGCTCCTCCACGGTCCGGGCCACGTTGTCCGCGTCCCGGGCACCGATGAACACCCGGTGCCCCGAAGAGGCCAGCGTACGGGCCACTTCGAGGCCGATGCCGCTGGTCGCGCCCGTGACGACGGCAACGCGCTTGGCCTGGCCGTGGCCCTGGTCCTGGTCCTGCTCCGGCATGTGCACTCCTCGGCGAATCTCGGATGTCGACGCACGCGGAGCATCCGGCACCCCGATGGAGCGGGGCTCGAAGCGCCCTGGGCCGCACCCCGGCGGAAGGAAGGGACCACCGGGGCTCCAGAGGCCGTCGAGCGGCTGTTCACAAGCTCGGACGGACACCCGTACGCGAGAGGCGACCATGATCAACCTGTTTCAGCCCCAGGTCGGGGCGGAGGAACTCGACGCGGTCGCCGGGGTGTTCCACGACCGCCGGCTCGGCAACGGGCGACGCACCAGGGCCTTCGAGGAGGCCTTCGCCGCACACCTGGGGATCCCCGCCGACCACGTCGTCTTCACCAGCTCCGGCACCACCGCCCTCCACCTGGCGGTCGAGACCCTCGACCTCCGGGAGGGCGACGAGGTCGTCCTGCCCTCCATCGTCCTGCCCGCCACCGCCGAGGCCGTCGCCGGACGCGGCGGCCGCCCCGTCTTCTGCGACGTCGACCGCCGCTCGCTCAACCCGTCCCTGGAGGACATCGAGGCCGTCCTCACCGAGCGCACCCGGGCGGTCCTCCTCCTCCACTACGGCGGCCGCACCGGAGACGTCGTCCGCATCGCCGCACGCTGCCGTGAACTGGGCGTCCTCCTGATCGAGGACGGCGCCTGCTCCGTCGCCTCCAGCGTCGGCGGCGTACCCGCCGGCACCTTCGGCGACCTGGCCGTCTGGAGCTTCGACCCGGGCCGGGTCATCGTCACCGGCGACGGCGGCATGGTGTACGCCAAGGACCCCGGGCGGGCCGCGCGCACCAGGCTCCTCGCCCAGCGCGGCCTGGTCCGCGCCACCAGCTTCGGCCACGCCGCCGTGGACTCCGCGGCCGGCCGGACGCCCCCGCCCGAGTACGGCCGCGGCATCGTCGGCAACGACCTGACCGCCGCCATCGGCCAGGTACAGCTGCGCCGCCTCCCCGAGATGGTGGAACGGCGCACCCGGATCGCCGAACGCTACGACCGTGAGCTGGCCGGCACCGAGGGACTGCTGACGCCCCCGCCGCTGCCCGAGGGCCAGGAGACCACCCACTGCCTCTACTGGGTGCAGCTCGACCCCGCCATCAAGGACAAGGTCGTCGGCGACCTCCTCGCCGAGGAGATCGACACCACCTCCCACTACGCCCCCCTGCACCGGTTCGGTTCCCAGGACACCGGAGGGGAGCACGCGGCGCCGCGGCTGCCCGCCTGCGACTGGGCCGTCGACCGCACCGTACGCCTGCCCCTGCACCCCGGCCTCAGCGACGAGGACGTGGCCGCCGTCATCGGCTCCCTGCGCAGGGCCGTGCGGACACGGCTCGCCGAAGCCGGCTCAGAAGAAGGACTCACCGTGAAGGACACCCCATGAACCGACGCGTCGTCATCACCGGGATCGGCGTGGTCGCACCCGGGGGAGTGGGCACCAAGGCGTACTGGGCCCGGCTCACCTCCGGCCGCACCGCGACCCGCGCCATCAGTCTCTTCGACGCCTCGGGCTTCCGCTCCCGGATCGCCGCCGAGGTCGACTTCGACCCGCTCGCCCACGGATTCACCGCCGAGGACGTCGCACGCCTGGACCGGGCCGCGCAGTTCGCGCTGGTCAGCGCCGACGAGGCGATCCGCGACAGCGGCCTCGACCCGGCGGCCCTCGACCCGGCGCGCACGGGCGTCACACTCGGCAGCGCGGTGGGCTGCACCACCGGACTGGACGTCGAGTACGACGCGGTCAGCCGGGGCGGCTCCACCTGGGAGGTCGACCACACCCTCGCCGTCCCCCACCTGTTCGACTACTTCGTCCCCAGCTCGCTGGCGGCCGAAGTGGCCTGGCGGGTCGGCGCCCAGGGACCCGTCTCCCTGGTGTCCACCGGCTGCACCTCCGGACTCGACTCCATCGGCCACGCCGTCGAGCTGATCCGCGAGGGCAGCGCCGACGTGATGGTCACCGGCGCCACCGAGGCCCCCATCTCGCCCATCACCGTGGCCTGCTTCGACGCCATCAAGGCCACCTCGCCGCGCAACGACGACCCCGCGACCGCCTCCCGGCCCTTCGACGCCACCCGCAACGGCTTCGTCCTCGGCGAGGGCTCCGCCGTACTCGTCCTGGAGGAGCTGGAGAGCGCCCGCCGGCGCGGCGCCCACGTCTACGCCGAGATCGCCGGCTTCGCCAGCCGCGGCAACGCCTACCACATGACCGGCCTGAAGGCCGAGGGCCGCGAGATGGCCGAGGCCATCACCGTCGCCCTCGACGAGGCCCGCCTGCCCGCCACCGCCGTCGACTACGTCAACGCCCACGGCTCCGGCACCAAGCAGAACGACCGGCACGAGACGGCCGCCTTCAAGCGCAGCCTCGGACAGCACGCCCACGAGGTCCCGGTCAGCTCCATCAAGTCGATGATCGGCCACTCCCTCGGCGCCATCGGCTCCCTGGAGGTCGCGGCCAGCGCCCTGGCCATCGAGCACAACACGGTCCCGCCGACCGCCAACCTGCACACCCCCGACCCGACCTGCGACCTGGACTACATCCCGCTGACCGCCCGTGAGCACCGCACCGACACCGTGCTCAGCGTCGGCAGCGGCTTCGGCGGCTTCCAGAGCGCCATGATCCTGACCCGCCCGCGTCTGGGAGATGCCGCATGAGCGCCGCCACCGCCACCGAAACGGCCCCCGCCCCCGCCGCGCCCGCCGCCCCCGCCGCACCGGTCGTCACGGGCATCGGCGTCGCCGCCCCCAACGGCCTGGGCACCGAGGCCTGGTGGGCCGCCGTCCTGCGCGGCGAGACCGGCATCCGCCCCCTCACCCGCTTCGACGCCGCGCGGTACCCGGCCAAGCTCGCCGGCGAAGTCCCCGGCTTCGACCCCGCCGAGCACCTGCCCGGCCGGCTGCTCCCGCAGACCGACCAGGTCACCCGGCTCGCCCTCACCGCCGCCGACGAGGCCCTCGCCGACGCCGACGTGGACCCCGCACGGCTGCCGGACTTCGCCGCCGGAGTGATCACCGCCAACTCCGCCGGCGGCTACGAGTTCGGCCAGCGCGAACTGCAGGCCCTGTGGAGCAAGGGCGGCCAGTACGTCAGCGCCTACCAGTCCTTCGCCTGGTTCTACGCCGTCAACAGCGGCCAGATCTCCATCAGGAACGGCATGCGCGGCCCCAACAGCGTCATCGTCAGCGAGCAGGCCGGCGGACTCGACGCCGTCGCCCAGGCCCGCCGCCAGATCCGCAAGGGCGTCCGGCTGGTCGTCACCGGCGGCATGGACTCCTCGGTCTGCCCCTGGGGCTGGGCCGCCCACCTGGCCACCGGCGAGCTGAGCACCGCACAGGACCCCGCCCGCGCCTACCGGCCCTTCTCCGCCGACGCCGACGGACACGTGGTCGGCGAGGGCGGCGCCCTGCTCGTCCTGGAGGACGCCGACGCCGCCCGGGAACGCGGCGCCGAACTCTACGGCACCGTCGCCGGGTACGCCGCCACCTTCGACCCGCCGCCCGGCTCCGGCGGCGCCCCCCGCCTCGGCGCCGCCGCCGCGGGAGCCCTGCGCGAGGCCGGGCTCACCCCCGCCGACGTCGACGTGGTCTTCGCCGACGCCGCCGGACGCCGCGACGCCGACCGGGACGAGGCCCGCGCCATCGCCGGCCTCTTCGGGGAGTACGCGGTCCCCGTCACCGCCCCCAAGACCATGACCGGCCGGCTCGCCTCCGGCGGCTCCTCCCTCGACCTGGCCGCCGCCCTGCTCTCCCTGCGGGACGGGGTGGTCCCGCCGACCGTCCACACCGGCCCGCCCGCCGAGGACTGCCCGATCGACCTGGTCACCGAGGTCCGCAGGCCCGAACGGCTGCGCACGGCCCTGGTCCTGGCCCGCGGCCGGGGCGGCTTCAACGCCGCCATGGTGCTCCGGGGCCGCTGACCCGCCCCGGCACGGCCCCGGCACACCTCCGCCGCACCCCCGCCACACCGACGGCCGCCGCCGGCCCGGGCACGCGTACGCGTACGCGCCCGCCCGCCCCGCGGCGGCCGTCGGCGCGTCCGGTTCCAGCGACCTTCCAAGCGGCCTCAACCGGGCATGAGGACCGTGGTACGCCGGGATCAGCCCGCGATCAGGAGGACAGCGCCGTGCCGAACTTCGGATACCCGGAACCGCCCCTCGACGGACTGCTGCGCCGGGCCGCGCTGCGCGACCCCGCCGCCTGCGCCGTCCGCACCGCCCACGGCATGCGCACCTTCGCCGAACTCGACGCCCGCGCCGACCGCTACGCCGCCTACCTGGAGCACACCCTCGGCCGGCGCGGAGCCCGCGTCGGCATCGCCAACACCCTCGACGAGGAGTTCCCCGCCGCCTGGTACGGCACCCTGCGCAGCGGCAACACCGCCGTCCTCCTCAACCCCCTGGTCCGGGCCGCCGGGCTGCGCCACATGTGCGAGGACGCCCGCGTCGAGACCGCCTTCGTCCCCACCGCCACCGCCGAACTGCTCGTCAAGGCCGCCGACCGGCTGCCCCTGCTGCGCGCCGTCGTCGTCACCGATGCCCCCGACGGGGTCGTGCCCGCCGACGCCGTCCCGCTGTGCGTCGCCCTGGACCGCGCACCCCGGCCCGCACCCCGCGCCACCGAGGCCTTCGACCCGGACACCGAAGCCTGCATCCAGTTCACCACCGGCACCACGGGCCGCCCCAAGGGCGTCCGGCTGACCCACCGCAACCTCGTCGCCAACGCCGCGCAGACCGCCGCCGCCCACCACCTCGACGCCGGCGCGGTCACCCTGAACAACCTGCCGGTCTACTTCCCGATGCACCTCAACTCGGCCGTCCACGCGGGCGCCTGCCAGGTGCTGTGCCCCTGCC
>NZ_GG657752.1:56268-67053 GCF_000158895.1 Streptomyces sp. C
ACTCTCCCCCCTCACCCACTCCCAGCGGCCCGACGGCCGCAGCGGCACCGGCAGCGTCGGCGCCCCCGTGCCCGGCACCGAATGCCGCGTCGCCGACCCGGACACCGGCGTCCCCCTCGGCCCCGGCGAGACCGGCCAGGTACAGGTCCGAGGACCCCAGCTGATGGCCGGCTACCTCGGTGAGAGCGGCCCCCCGGCCGACGCCGACGGCTGGTTCTCCACCGGGGACGCGGGCCGCATCGGCCCCGACGGGGAGCTCTACCTCGCCGACCGCCTCGACGACGTCTTCTCCTACGACAGCGAACTCGTCTCGCCCACCGCCGTCGAAGCCGTCCTCGCCGCCGACGCCCGCGTGGAGGACTGCGTCGCCGTCGGCTGGCCCGACCCCGTCCACGGCGCCCTCACCTGGCTCGGCGTCGTCCTCGCCGACCCGGCCGCGCCCGGACTCCTCGACGTGCTCGACTCGATCGTCGAGACGGCCAACGAACAGCTCGCCCCGCACGAGCGGATCCGCCGCGTGGAGGTCCTGGACACCGTCCCGCGCACCCCCGCCGGCAAGCCGGAGCGCCGCTCGCTGCGCCGCGCCCTGCGCCTGCGGGCGGCGGCCGAAGCCGCCGTCTGAGCCGGGCCGCCCCGCACGAGGGGCCGTGGACGGCCGGTGCAGCCGGGGTCCAGGACCCTTCGAGTGGCCCTCCGCCGACGCCCGCGAAGGTCGGAAGCGAGGTTGAGAGAGGTGTGATCCGATGTCAGGTGAGCGTGTGCAGCACACGTCGTATTCGGTGGACGTCGCCGCGCCCGCGGGCGTGGTCTACGCGCTGATCGCGGACACCACCCAGTGGCCGCTGTTCGTCCCGCCCAGCGTCCACGTGGAGCGGCTGGACTTCGACGGGACCCTCGACCGCTTCGGCATGTGGGCCACCGCCAACGGGACGGTCACCTCCTGGGTCTCCCGGCGCTCCCTGGACCCCCGGCTGCGGACCATCGACTTCCACCAGGAGGTCCCGGCACCCCCGGCGACCTCCATGGGCGGCCGCTGGACCGTCGAGGAACTGGGCCCCGCCCGCTCCAGGCTGAACCTCCTGCACCGGTTCGAGGTCCGCGACGACGACCCGGCCGACGCCGAATGGCTCACCCGGGCCACCGACACCAACAGCCGGGCCGAACTGGACGAGCTGAAGCGGACCGCCGAACTCTGGACGAAGCTCGACGGCCTCCTGATGACCTTCGAGGACTCGGTACGCGTCCACGGCCCGTCCGAGCTCGTCTACGACTTCCTGTACCGCGCCGGCGACTGGCCCGCCCACCTGCCCGAGATCACCCGGGCCGACGTGGCCGAGGACCGGCAGGGCGTCCAGCTGCTCGACACGGACACCCTCGGCGCCGACGGCGTCACCGAGACCAGCACGGCGGTCCGCGTCTGCTTCCCCCACGCCGGCCGGATCGTCTTCAAGCAGACCCGCACCCCCCGCCTCCTGGCCGCCCACACCGGCGAATGGGCCGTCAACCCCGACGAGACCGGGGTCACCGCCGTCGCCACCCACCAGGTCCTGCTCCGCGAAGAGGACATCGAACCCGTGCTCGGCCCCGGCGCCGACCTCACCCAGGCCCGCGACCACGTACGCCGCACCCTCGGCGGCGCGAGCACCCGCGTCCTGCACCTGGCCCGGCGGCACGCGGAGACGGCCGTACGCACCCTGATCCCGCAGCGGTGAACGCCACCCCCGGCGACCGTCCGCCGCCGTCCACAGCACGCGCCACGGCCGCCCCCCGGCCGTGGATCCACCCCGCCACGCCCCTCCAGCTCGACGTCCTCCTCGACGGCCTCGCCCACCCCGGCCGAGGCCTCTACACCGAGCAGCTGCACTGGCTCTGGCACGGCCCGCTCGACACCGAGCGGTTCGCCCGCGCCTGGCAGACCGTCACCGGCCAGGAGGCCGTCCTGCGCACCGGCCTCGCCGAGCCGGCCGCCGGAGCCGCGCCCCGCTTCGCCGTCCACGCGTACGCCGCCCCGCTGATCACCCACCACGGCCCCGGCGGCACCGGTCCGCGGGCCTGGGAGGCGCTGCTCGCCACCGAACGGATGCGCGAGTTCGACCTGACCCGGCCCGGCCCGCTGCGCATCGCCCTGCTCGGCGGGCCGGACGGCGCCACGAGGGTGCTGCTCACCTACCACCGCGCGCTGCTGGACCCCGTCGGCGTCCGCCGGCTGCTGGTCTCCTTCCACCGCGCCTACGCCGCCGACGGCCCGCCCCGCGGCGGCGAACGCCGGCCCGACCTGCGCGACCACCTGCGCTGGGTCGGCGCCCAGGACCCCGCCCCGGCCCGCGAGTTCTGGACCTGGGCCGCTCCGCCCCCCGGGAGCATCACCCTGCCCGCCCTGGACCGGGGCCCCACCCGCCAGAGCGGACACGGCCGCACCAGCCAGCGCCTCACCCCCGCGGAAGCCGGCCGGCTGCGCGCCTGGGCCGCGCTGCTCGGCGCGGCCGAGAGCACCGCCCTGCACGCCGCCTGGGCGCTGCTGCTCTACCGCGCGGGCTCCGACGGCACACCCGGCGCGGTGCCGGTGGCGTTCTCCGCGGCCGTCTCCGGGCGGATGATCCCGCTGGAAGGCGCCGGACAGCTGCCCGGCCCCCTCGGGAACGCCCTGCCGGTGGCGGTGGACGTGCACCCCGGGGCGACCGTGGCCGTGCTGCTGGGCGAACTGGCCGGCCGGGCCGTCGACCTCGCGGCGTACGAGTGGGTCTCCCCGGGGCAGATCCTGGACTGGGCCCCCGGCAGCCCGCGCACGCAGTCGGTGCTGGCCTTCCTCCCGCCGGACGGCAGCGGGCGGAACGCGCCGCCGCCGGGAGCCGATCAGGCCGAGGTCGCCGGCGCCCTCACCGGGATGCCCCTCGCCGTCTCGGCCCGGCACGACCACGACGGCGGGCTCACCCTGACCGCCGTGCACGACCGGACGCGGCTCACGGACGGGGACGCCGCCGAACTGCTCTGGCAGACCGCCCTGCTGCTGCGGCGGCTGCCGCTGGAGGCCGGACCCGACACCACCGTCGCCGAGGCGCTCGTGCCGCTGTACGGGGCGCCGACACCCCGGGCCGCCCCCGACCCCGTGCCACCCGCCCGGGTGCTGCGCCCGGCCGCCGCGGCGGGGGCCGGGCCGGTCTGCCTGATCCGGCCGCCCGGCGCCGCCGAGGACTGCTACGACCGCCTCGCGGAACGCCACCGGGGGACGCGGGCCCTGCTGGCCTGCCCCCCGGACCCGGACGCCGTCCTGGCCGCGCTGGCCCCCGCCCTGGCCGCCGGGGTACCCGTCGCCGTCGGCGGGTACCCGGGCGCGCGGACCCTCGCCCAGGAGGCCGCCCGGCGGGTGGCCGCGTACGGCTGGAGCCCCCCGCCGGTGCTCGTCGCCGGCTCCGACCGCGCCCTCGCGAGGGCCCTCGCGGGACCCTCCCAGCGGGGTTCGAGCGGTTCTTGAAGGACCTTCCAGCGCCGGCGCGGACCTTGGTAGGGCCCTGTCACCGGGAGCGCCCAGCGCAGAGGGGAGCAGAGCCGTGCAGGCCCTCGCCCAACCGGAACCGCCGCACCTCCCGCACCTGTCCCTCGACGGACTCCTCCGCCGGGCCGCCGAACGCGCCCCCGACGCCCCCGCCATCCGCGTGGGCGCACGGACGCTGACCTTCGGCGAACTCGACGCCCGGGCCGACCGGATCGCCGCCTTCCTGGAGTGCTCGGTCGGCCGGCGCGGAGCCCGCGTCGGGGTCGCCAACACCCTCGACGCCGACTTCGCCGCCGCCTACTACGGCACCGTCCGCAGCGGCAACACCGTCGTCCTGCTCAACCCGCTGGTCTCGCCCATCCGGCTGGGGAAGGTGCTGGGCTCGGCCGGGGTCGAACTGGCCTTCGTCCCCCGGGCGACCGCCGCCCTGCTCGCCGACGCCGACGGCCGGCCGCCGTGCCTCTCGCTCGTGCTGGTCACCGGCGCCGGAGACGAACCCGTCCCCGGCGACGCCGTCCCCGTGGACCTCGTCCTGGACGCCGTCGCCGCGGCGGCCCGCGGTGCGGAACCCGGCGGGGACACCGCCTTCGACCCGGACGCGGAGGTCTGCGTCCAGTTCACGACGGGCACCACCGCCCGCCCCAAGGGCGTCCGGCTGACCCACCGCAACCTCGTCGCCAACGCCGCGCAGACCGCCGCCGCGCACCGGCTCGACGCCGGCTCCGTCACCCTCAACCACCTGCCGCTCTACCTGCCGATGCACCTCAACTCGGCCGTCTACGCGGGCGCCTGCCAGGTGCTGTGCCCCGACCCGGAGCCGCTGGCCTCGCTCGCGCTCGCCGAGAGCACCGCGGCCACCCACTACTACGGGCTGCCCGCCCGCCTGCACCGGCTCGCCGCCGACGAGCGGCTGTGCGGCCCCGACGCCCTCCCCGGCGTCCCCGCCGGCCCCCGGCTGCGCGCCGTGCTGTCCGGCGGCAGCGCCCTGTCCCCGGACGCCGCCCGGATCCTGGGCGAGCGGCTCCGCGTACCCGTCCTCCAGGGGTACGGCCTCGCCGAACTCTCCCCGCTCACGCACTCGCAGAGCCCGGACCGGCCGGTGCCCGGCTCCGTCGGGACGCCCGTGCCCGGCACCGGATGCCGCATCGTGCACCCCGGGACCGGGGTGCCGCTGGGCCCCGGCGAGACCGGCGAGGTCCAGGTCCGCGGACCCCAGCTGATGGCCGGCTACCTCGACGAGAGCGGACCGCCCGCTGACGCCGACGGCTGGTTCTCCACCGGGGACGTCGGCCGGATCGGCCCCGGAGGGGAGCTGTTCCTCGTCGACCGGCTCGGCGACGTGTTCCTGCACGACGGCGAACTCGTCTCGCCCAGCGCGGTCGAGCGGATCCTCGGCTCCGACCCGCGGGTCGCCGAGTGCGCGGTCGTCGGCTGGCCCGACGCCGTGCACGGCTCCGTCACCTGGGCCGGCATCGTGCTCCGCGACGGCGCCGCCGCCGGTCCCGCCGTCCTGGAGGAGATCGCCGCCCGCGCCAACACCCGGCTGGCACCCTACGAGCGGATCCGCCGGGTCGAGGCGATCGACGCCGTCCCGCGCACCCCCGTCGGCAAGCCCGTGCGCGCCGAACTGCGCCGCACCGTCCGCACCCGCGCCGCAGCCGAGGCGGCGGCCTGAACCAGCCGGCGCCGTCCGTGACCAAGGTCCCGGACCGTCCGACCAAAGTACCGTCCGCCGTCGGGACCGGCGGCGGGAGCAGATCACGAAGGTAACGTCCGAACCGTGCCCCACTTCACCACCGCTCTCCGGCGCGGTCACGTCAGGAGGAGTCCACGGGACCTGACCGTGGACGCCCTCCTGTTCCTGCTCGCGGTCGCCTACGCGCTCGCGATCGCGAGCAGCTCCACCCCGGCCGCCCCCGAACCGGGGCTCGACTGGACGCGGCCGGAGCCGGTGGCCGGGGTGCTCGCCTGCGGCCTGCTGTGGCTGCGGCGCAGCAGGCCCGTCGAGACCGCCTGCGCGCTGATCGCCCTCTCGGTGCCCTTCGGGACGGCCGCGGGCGCCATGGTCGCCGCGCTGTTCACCGTGGCCGTGCACCGCGCGCCGCGGACCACCCTGATCGTCTACGCGGCCGGCCTGCTGCCGGCGGCCACCGATCCGCTGCTGCGGCCGGACCCGGCCATGCCCGGGTTCCAGTACTTCGTCTTCGGCACCGTCGTCCAGGGGTGCGCCGTCGGCTGGGGGCTGTTCGTCCACCACCGGCGGCAACTGCTCCTGCGGGTGGCCTCCGAGGCTCGGCTGCGGGCGGAGCAGGCGCAGACGAGGGCCCGGGAGGAAGTGGCCCGGGAGATGCACGACGTGCTCGGACACCGGCTGTCCCTGCTGGCCCTGCACGCCGGGGCGCTGGAGTACCGGCCCGACGCCCCCGCGGGGGACGTGGCCCGGGCCGCCGGGGTGATCCGGGAGAGCGCCCACCAGGCCCTGCAGGAACTGCGCGAGGTCCTGACGGTGCTCCGCGCGCCGGAGACCGGCGAACGCCCCCGGCCCACCTTGGCCGACGTGCACCGGCTCGTCTCGGAGTCGTGCACGGCCGGGATGCGGGTACGGCTGGTCAAGGACGCCCCGCCGGCCGTCCCCGACCTCGTGGGCCGCACGGCCTACCGGGTCGTCCAGGAAGCCCTCACGAACGTGCGCAAGCACGCGCCCGGAGCCCCCGCCGACGTCCGCGTGACCGGCGGTGCGGGAGAGGGGCTCACCGTCGAGGTGACCAACCCGCCACCCGGTACCCGGTCCGCGGTCCCCGGGCACGCCCCCGCCGGACAGGGACTGGCGGGGCTCGCCGAGCGGGTCGCGCTCGCCGGCGGACGCCTGGAGTACGGCCCCGGCCGGGACGGCGGCTGGGGCATCACCGCCCGGCTGCCCTGGCCGTGACCCCCGCACGGCACCGCACGGCACCACACCACACGGCACGGCACCGCACCGCACCGCACGCACACCGACACCGAACCCCGCGCCGCGGCATGACCGCACGGCGCCGGCCCGACACGGCCCGACGCGGCCCGACGAACAGGAGAGCCCAGCAGTGCCGAACGAGTCCACCCCCGCCGCGGCCGCACCCACCGAGGTCTCGGAACCGCTCTGGGGCCAACTGCTCGTCTGCGCCGTCTTCGGGCTGATCGGAGCCGGGGCCTGCTGGCTCGCCAAGGTGCTCGCCACGTGGGTGGTGACGCTGCCCTGGGCGCCCATGCAGGGCCCGGCGGAACTCGTCGCCTCGATCCCCGAGCCCGGCCTCACCATCGGGGCGGTCGCCGTGGGCGGCCTGGCCGGCCTGATCGGGGGGTTCCTCGTCAAGCTCGCCGAACTCTCCGTCACCGTCTCCGACACCCGGGTGGTGCTCACCCGGAACGGAGAGCCGACGGAGTTCCCGCGCGCCGGCGTGGCGATGGCGTTCCGCGACGGCAAGCAGCTCGTCCTGCTCGGCCACGGCACCGAGGAACTCGCCCGCGAGGACTGCGACCAGGACCGGCACAGGCTTGCCGACGCCTTCACCCGACACGGCTACACCTGGGCGGACGAGGATCCCCACCGAGCGGAGTTCCGGCTCTGGGTGCCGGACAGCCCCCACCTGCCGGCCGAGGCCCACGCGCTGTTCAAAGCACGCCGCCGGCTCCTCAAGCAGCGGGGCACGGCCGGCGAACTCCGGGAACTGCGCCGCGACCTGGAGCGCCTCGGCCTCGTCGTGCGCGAACGGAACGGGTCCCAGTACTGGCGCCGAAGGCACCGCTGACCGGCCCGCCCGGCTGCGGATATGCTCGCGGCATGATCACAGCCGAGCAGTCCACGGTCGAGGTGCTGATCGCGGACGACGACCCGCTCGTGCGCATGGGGCTGTCGGTGATGCTCGGCGGAGCCCCGGACCTGCGGATCGTGGCCGAGGCCGGTGACGGCGCCGAGGCCGTCGAACTGGCCCGCCGCCACCGTCCCGACGTGGTGCTGATGGACGTTCGGATGCCGGTCATGGACGGGTTGGCGGCCACCCGGGCGGTGCGCGCGATGAGCGACGCCCCCGAAGTGCTCGTGCTCACCACCTTCGACGCCGACGCGTACGTCCTGCGCGCCCTGCGCGCGGGCGCCGCCGGCTTCGCGTTGAAGGACACCCCGCCGGCTGAGCTCGTCGAGGCCGTCCGGCGGGCGGCGCACGGCGAGCCGGTGCTGTCGCCCGCCGTCATGCGGCGGCTGATCGACAAGGTCGTGGCGCTGCCCGAGGACGGGCGCGGGCAGGACGCCGGGGAACGGCTGGCGGTCCTCAACGAGCGCGAGCGGGCGGTGGCCCTCGGCATCGGCCAGGGCAAGTCGAACGCGGAGATCGGCGCGGCGCTCTACCTCGGCGTCTCCACGGTCAAGACGCACGTTTCCGCGATCCTGGCCAAACTGGGCCTCAACAACCGGGTCCAGATCGCGCTGTTCGTGCATGACGCCGGAAATCCGGAAGACCGGTACCGGTCCTGACACCGACAATAAGTCTGTTCTGGAACGAAACAGGAGGTACCCCATGTCCGGTACGCCGGAGAACGAAGCGACTGAGGCCGCTGAAGCGGCTGAAGCCGCTGAGGCCGTCGAGGCCGACGGCAAGGCCAAGTTCCGCGAGGCTCTGGAGCGCAAGGCCCGTGCCGCCCGCTCGCAGCAGGCGCACAACGCGGGCGGTCTGAAGCTCAAGGGCGGTAGCGGCCCCAGCGGCCAGGGCCGGACCTTCCGCCGCAAGGCCGGCTGAACCGCACCCGAACGCCCCGAAGGGCCGCCGCGATCCGAATCCCGCATCGGATCGCGGCGGCCCTTCCGCGTAGCGTTCAGTCTTCGTCCGTTGCAACGGTGTTGTGGTGTTCGTTGCGTTGAATTCAGGGGTGTTGCAACGATTGCAGGGCTCTGACCTGCGGTGATGATGGTGCGGCGCAATGGGTGTGTTGCCCGGGGTGTGAACGCGACGTAGCGTTCAGGTCATCGGAAACGCCGAGTGACACAAGCCCCCGAAGGAAGAGAAGCCATGCAGAAGTTCGCCACCGCCGCCGCCATCGCCGCCGTCCTGGACGTCCCGGCCGGGAACATCCGCTTCATCGCCGCCGACCGTGCGGACACCACGGTCGAGGTCCTGCCGGTGAACGCGTCCAAGAGCCGTGACGTGAAGGCCGCGCAGGAGACGGCCGTCGAGTTCCAGGGTGGTGTGCTGCGGATCAGCGCGCCGAAGAAGAGCCAGGTGTTCGGGGCTTCGGGCGCGGTGGAGGTGACGGTGCAGCTTCCGGCGGGGTCGAGTGTCGAGGCGACGACGGCGTCGGCCGAGTTCCGGGGTGTGGGCCGGCTGGGTGAGGTGTCGCTGGAGAGCGCGCACGGCACCGTCAAGCTGGACGAGGCGGCCGGGGTGCGGCTGGTCCTGGCCGCGGGTGACGTGGCGGTGGGCCGGCTGGGCGGTTCGGCCGACATCCGCACGCAGAAGGGCGACCTGACGATCGCCGAGGCGACCGGCGGGACGGTGAACCTGCGGACCGAGCACGGCGACATCAGCGTCGGTGCCGCCCGCGGCGTCTCCGCCTCGCTCGACGCCGGGACCTCCTACGGACGCATCAGCAACGCCCTGCAGAACAGCGGAGAGGGCGCCGTGCTGACCATCCACGCCACCACCTCCTACGGCAACATCACCGCCCTCACCGCCTGAACACGGACCTGCTCCTCAGGCCCCGTCCTCGCGGGGCCGCAGGACGTCCCTCAGCACCCCGTGCGGCAGGCCCCGCCCCCTGCGCTCGCGCGGGTAGCCGATGGACACCTCGTCGAAGCGCACCCCGTCGTGGTACGTCGTACGCGGGATGTGCAGGTGTCCGTACACCACGGCCGCCGCCCGGTAGCGCAGGTGCCAGTCCGCCGTCAGCGTCGTCCCGCACCACTGCGCGAACTGCGGGTAGCGCAGGATGTCGGTGGGCTCCCGCACCAGCGGGTAGTGGTTGACGAGCACGGTCCCCAGCGCCGGGTCCACGGCGTCGAGGCGGGCCGCCGTCTCGGCCACCCTGGCCCGGCACCAGCCGTCCATGTCCGGGTACGGATCCGGGTGCAGCAGGAACTCGTCCGTGCACACCACCCCCGACTCGCGGGCGGCCGCCAGCGACTGCTCCTTCGTCAGCGCCGGGTCACGGAACGAGTAGTCGTAGTGAGTGAACAGCGGAGCCACCACCACCGGCCCGCCGGGCCCCTGCCACACCGGGTACGGGTCCTCCGGCGTGAGCACCCCCAGCCGCCGGCACATCTCCACCAGGTACCGGTAGCGGGGCTCCCCGCGCAGCTGCACCGGGTCGTCGGCCGGCGTCCACAAGTCGTGGTTGCCGGGGGTCCACACCACCCGCGCGAACCGGTCGCGCAGCAGCCCGAGCGCCCACTCGACCTCGGACGCGGTCTCGCTGACGTCCCCCGCCACCAGCAGCCAGTCCCCGGGCGACCCGGGCACGATCTCCTCCTCCAGCAGCCGGCGGTTCTCCGCGTGCACCACGTGCAGGTCGGACACGGCCAGCAGCCGCCCGGCCGCCGCCGCCATCAGCCGGCCACCTTCCGCAGCCAGCCGTCCACCGTGTCCGCGACGGCGCCCGCGTCCGCGCCCAGCAGCGACAGGTGGTCGCCCGCCACCTCCGCCAGGTGGTCCGCGTACTCCCAGCCGGCGGTGGCCGAGGCCGCCGACGCCGAGGCCCGCACCAGCAGCGTGGGCGCCGAAGCCGGCTCCGGCGTCCAGTCGGTGAACAGCCTCAGGTGGCCGCCCATCGCCAGCAGCCGCGTGTCGTCGGTCATCCCCGGCGGGCCGGCCGGGTCGAACAGACGCTCCGTCAGCGTCGCGGGCCCGCGCCGGCTCCCGCCCCGCGCGTACGTGTCCAGCAGCACCACCGCCGCCGCCTCACGGCCGATCTCCAGCAGCTCCCGGGCCACGGCGTGCGCGATCCACCCGCCGGAGGAGTGCCCCAGCAGCACGGGCCGCGCCGCGCCCGCCGCCTCGGCCACCGCCTCCGCCTGGGCCCGCACCAGCGCCTGCCGGCTGCGCGGCAGCACCGCGTCACCGGCGAAGCCGGGGTGCGCCAGCACCGTCAGGCCCCGACGGCCCTCCAGGGCCGCCGCCAGCGCGAGGAACTCCCCCGGGCCGGACGACGCCCCCAGCGAGGGGAACGCGAACAGCCCCGCCGCCCCCTCCGGCCCGCCGGCCAGCCGCTCGGGGGCCGGCCAGCGCGCCACCCCGGACCGGGAGTAGTAGCCGGGCAGCAGCTCGGCC
>NZ_GG657752.1:67345-68251 GCF_000158895.1 Streptomyces sp. C
CCCAGTACGGCCGCGGGCAGTCCGGCCGCGCGGCGGCGGGCGGCCAGTGCGGTGAGGAAGGCGCCCAGGACCGCCTCGCACTCCGGTCCGCCCGAACCGACGGCGGCCCCGACGGTGGTGACGAACGCCAGCGGTGTCGGATGCCCGTCCAGCGCGAGCGCGGCGTCGACCGACGCCTCCAGCGAGGGCCCGTCCGGACCGCTCAGGTGCACGACCGCGGCCGCCTCCTCGCCGGGCCCGACCAGCCGTACGCCGTAGGCCTCCACCAGGTGCCGGGCGCTCTCCCGCGCCCGCGGCCCCTCCACGGCGCCGCTGAGCCGCACCGTTCCCGGCCCGCCCGTGGGCGCGCCGGCCCCGGGCACCACGCACTCCGCCCGCACCAGCCGCCGCGCGTACGCGACCCCGTCGCGCAGGGCCAGGTCCGGCTCCCCGCCGCCCAGCGCCCGCACCAGGGCCTTGCGGCTCGCGTCGCTGTCGTCCACGTCCACCAGCATGACGCGGCCCCCGCCCGTACCGGCGAGCCACGCCTGCACCGAGCGCACGAAGCCGCGTACGGCAGCCCCCACGAGATCGGCGACGCCCTCCCCGGGCAGCACCTCCTCGGCGCCGCCCGTGACGACGGCCAGCACCGAACCGGCCAGCCGCTCCTCGGCGAGCCAGGCACCCACCAGCTCCCGCACCTCGTCCACCGCCGCCGCCACGCCCCGGCCGTACAGCTCCGCGTCGGCGGCGGGCTCCGGCAGGCGGGCCAGGACCAGCTCGGGCACCGGCCGCCCGTCCGCCGCGGCCGCCAGCAGCTCGGGCAGCCCCGCGTACGCGGGCGCCCCGTCGCACTCCGGCAGCGGCGAAGGGCCGGGCCCGCCGCCCGGCACCCCGAGCAGCGCCCTGCGCGGCCCCCGGACGGGC
>NZ_GG657752.1:69516-70380 GCF_000158895.1 Streptomyces sp. C
GACGACGGCGCCCTCGTCGGCGAGGCAGGGCCGGGCCATGGCCGCGAGCGTCCCGACCGGTCCCAACTCCAGTACGGCGGTCGCGCCTTCGGCCTCCAGGGTGCGGACGGCGTCCTGGAAGCGGACGGTCTCGCGGACGTGCCCGACCCAGTAGTCCGGATGCGCGACCTCGTCGGTGACGATGCCGCCGGTGAGCGCGGAGACGAAGGCGATCCGGGGCCGCCGGAAGTCCAGGCCCGCGATGGCCCGCCGGAACTCCTCCAGCATCGGGTCCATCAGAGGCGAGTGGAAGGCGTGGCCCGCGCGCAGGGTCTTGGACTTGACGTCCTGCTCGGCCAGCCGCCCCACGACGGTCCGGACGGCCTCGCGGGCGCCGGAGACGACGACGTCCCGGGGCCCGTTGACGGCGGCCAGCGCCGTGCCCGGCACCAGCAGCGGGGCGACCTCCTCGGCGCCGGTCCGGACGGCGACCATGAGCCCCGCCCCGGGCAGGGCCTCCATCAGCCGCCCGCGCGCGGTGACGAGTGCGGCCGCGTCCTTCAGGGACAGCACCCCGGCCACGTGCGCGGCGGCGATCTCGCCCGCGGAGTGTCCGCCGACGAACTTCGGCACGACCCCCCACGACTCGACGAGCCGGTACAGCGCGACCTCGACGGCGAACAGGGCCGCCTGCGCGGTCGCGGTGCGGCCCAGGGCCTCGGCGGCGGCATCGTCGGCGTCGTCGCCGAAGACGGCCTCCCGGACGCCGCCGCCGAGTGCGGCGCACACCTCGTCGAAGGCGGCCGCGAACACGGGGAAGGCCGCGTACAGCCCGCGGCCCGTCCCCGGCCGCTGCCCGCCCTCGCCCGTGAACAGCACCGCCAG
>NZ_GG657752.1:70552-100637 GCF_000158895.1 Streptomyces sp. C
ACGGGTGGTGGCCAGCGCCCGGCTCAGGGCCCCCGGCCGCGCACCGGAGTGCTCGCCCAGCCAGCCCAGCAGCCGCCGGGCCTGGGCGCGCAGGGCCTCCGGGGTGGTGCCGGAGACGGTGTACGGCAGCGGGTGCGCGGCTCCGTCCGGCCTGGCGGCACCGTCCGCCCCGGCGGCCCGGGCGTCGGCGGCCGGGGCCGTACGCGGTGCCTCCTCCAGGACGACGTGGCAGTCCGGGCCGTCCGTCCCCCCGGAGCCGAGGCCCACGACGAGCCGCCGCCCGGACTCCCCGGAGCGCGGGGGCCGCGCCGGCTCGCGGCGGTCCGTGCCCAGGCCCGGCAGCGCGCCGATCAGGTCCGTGATGCCGACGGCGCCGTGCGGTTCGACGTACCGGACCCCGCGCGGGCCGGCGCCGGCCCGCTCGCGGACCCGGCGCAGCGCCTCCTCCCGGCTCTCGCCGACGGGCGCGCCCTGACCCGTACCGCCGTCCTCGCCGACGCCGCCGTCCTCGCCGACGCCGCTGCCCGTGATGACGCCGAGCACCCGGTCGCCGTCGGCCAGGGCCCGGGCGAGGGGCTTGAGGACGACGACGCCGCCGCCCTCGCAGCGCACGGCGGCGCGGCCGCGGGCCCCGGCGGCCGGGCCGGCCGCGCCCGGGACCGGCTCGGGACCGAGCCCGCCGACCAGGGCGGCGTCGCACTCGCCGCCGCGCAGGCTCTCGCAGGCCAGGTGCACGGCCACGAGCGAGGAGGAACGCCCGGCGTACACGGTGGCGCTCGGGCCGCGCAGGCCCAGCAGCCCGCCGGTGCGGTGGCCGATGGTCTCCGGGCCGTGCTGGTACGAGGGGGCGGCGTGCCCGTCCCGCACCGCGCCCACGAACACGCCGACGCGCGCGCCGCGCAGCGAGCCCGGCACGATCCCCGCGTGTTCGAGGGCCTCCCAGCACAGCTCCAGCACCAGCCGCCGGCGCGGGCCCATCGACGCGGCCTCGCGCGGGGAGATCCCGAAGAAGGCCGGGTCGAAGGCGTCGGCCGCGTCGTCCGGCAGCCGCCACGGGGCGTCCGGGTCCGGGGCCTTCGGGAGGCGGCAGGACAGGCCGACGACCGCGATCCGGTGGTCGGCGGGCACGGTGACGTCCGGGAGCGGACGTCGAGCGTCTTCAGGCATTTCTTCTCACCCATCCGTCCTGACGCGAGGTGATGCGGGGGAGATGGTGCGCACCTTGGCTGGAGGCGGACTCAAGAACGGCTGAATCCGGTGGCCCCGCAGGTGGGAGGCGTCCCGGGAGCCCCCAAAGCCGCCCGCCCGGAAGGGAGATGAGAGCATGCCGGGACGGCTGGTAACGCCACGGAAGACGAAAGGTCATCTGCAATGGAGAATTCCGCCGACGGCGTGTACGACGTGGTCATCCTCGGTGGCGGCAGCGGGGGCTACTCCTGTGCCCTGCGCGCGACCCAGCTCGGCCTGAGCGTCGTCCTGATCGAGAAGGGCAAGCTGGGCGGCACCTGCCTGCACAACGGCTGCATCCCAACCAAGGCGCTGCTGCACGCCGGCGAGGTCGCCGACGAACTGCGCCGCAGCGAGTCCTACGGAGTGAAGTCCACCTTCGGGGGCGTGGACATAGCCGGGGTGCACGCGTACAAGGACGGCGTGATAGCCGGCCTCTACAAGGGCCTCCAGGGCATGCTGAAGTCGCGCAAGAACCTCACCCTGGTGGAGGGCGAGGGCCGTCTCGTCTCCCCGACCGAGGTCGAGGCCGGCGGCGTCCGCTACCAGGGCCGCCACGTCGTCCTCGCCACCGGGTCCCAGCCGCGCTCGCTGCCCGGCCTGGCCATCGACGGCAACCGGGTCGTCTCCTCCGACCACGCGCTGTTCCTCGACCGGATCCCCGAGTCGGCGGTCGTGCTCGGCGGCGGCGTCATCGGCGTCGAGTTCGCCTCGGCCTGGAAGTCCTTCGGCGTGGACGTCACCGTCGTCGAGGGCCTGCCGCACCTGGTGCCCGCCGAGGACGTCGACATCTCCAAGTCCCTGGAGCGCGCCTTCCGCAAGCGGAAGATCAAGTTCGAGCTGGGCTCCCGCTTCTCCGGAGTCGAGTACACCGACCACGGCATACGGGTCTCCCTGGAGAACGGCAAGCAGATCGAGGCCGAGCTGCTGCTCGTCGCCGTCGGCCGCGGCCCGGTCTCGGCCGGCCTCGGCTACGAGGAGGCGGGCGTCGCCCTCGACCGCGGCCACGTCGTCGTCGACGAGCTGCTGCGCACCAACCTGCCGACCGTCTCCGCCGTCGGCGACCTGATCCCGACCCTCCAGCTGGCCCACGTCGGCTTCGCCGAGGGCATCCTCGTCGCCGAGCGCCTCGCGGGCCTGCCCGTGAGCCCGATCGACTACGACGGCGTCGCGCGGGTCACCTACTGCGAGCCCGAGATCGCCTCCGTCGGCCTCAGCGAGGCCAAGGCCAAGGAGGTCTACGGCGAGGACAAGGTCGTCGTCAGCAAGTTCAACGCCGGCAGCACCGGCAAGAGCAAGATCCTGAAGTCGGCGGGCGACGTGAAGCTCGTCCAGGTCGCCGACGGCCCCGTCATCGGCATCCACATGATCGGCTCGCGCGTCAGCGAGCAGATCGGCGAGGCCCAGCTCATCTTCAACTGGCAGGCCCTCCCGTCGGAGGTGGCGAGCCTCATCCACGCCCACCCGACCCAGACCGAGGCCCTGGGCGAGGCCCACCTCGCCCTCGCCGGGAAGCCGCTGCACGTCCACGGCTGACCTCACGGTCGGTATTCCGCCATTCGGAAGGGCCGGGGCAACTCCCCGGCCCTTCCCCCGTTTTCGGCGAAATCGCTGGTACGCGACCGGTCCGGATGCCACGATCACTGCGCCGCGGGCGTGGGGTCCGCCGGTAACCGGCCATCAGGCGAGGACGTATCCATGAACCCGGAACACGGCACCAACCCGGCGTACGGCACGAACCCGGCTCACGGCACCACCCCGGCACGCGGCACCACCCCGGCCCACGGCACGCACGGCACGGCACGCACAGGCACCGACAGGGCGGCCGGTCCCCTCCTCGGCCTCTCCGCCGTCCTCATCGGTCTGATGGCGGGCCTGTTCTTCGCCTTCGACGTCTCGGTGATGCCGGGGCTGGCCGCCGGCGACGAGCGCACCTACGTCACCGCCATGCAGAACTTCAACGCCGCCATCGACGGCAACGGCCTCTTCGGCAGCGCCTTCGTCCTCGCCCTGCTCGCCACCGCCGCCGCGGCCGTCGTCGAGTACCGCAAGGGCCGGCGCGGGACCGCCGTGTGGGTGGCCGCGGCGGCCGTCGCCTACCTCGTCGTACTGGTGATCACCTTCGCGGTGAACATCCCGCTGAACAACGAGCTCGCGGCCGCCGGCGACGCGGCGAAGCTGACCGACTTCGCGGTCGTGGACAAGTTCAAGGGCACCTGGGTCACCACGAACATCCTGCGCACCCTGCTCTGCACCGCCGCCCTCGCCGCCCTCGCCCGCGCCCTCCTCCTGCACGGCCGCGCCACCGCCCGCTGAGCGTTTACGGCCACGGAGCCCGTCCACTCGGACGCCAAGGGCGGTCGGAGTCGGGTCAACGGTCGGCCACCCGCGGACGCGGGAGCATCCGGTCCAGCCACTTCGGCAGCCACCAGTTGGTCCGGCCGAGGAGCGTCATGGTCGCCGGTACCAGCACCATGCGTACGACCGTGGCGTCGATGAGGATCGCGGTGGCCAGGCCGAGCCCGAACATTTTGGTGGAGGGGTCCTCGGCGACGGCGAAGGACAGGAAGACCGCCACCATGATGAGGGCGGCCGAGGTGATGGTCCGGGCGGTGCGCGAGACGCCCTCGACGATCGCCGTGCCGTTGTCGCCGGTGCGCAGGTACTCCTCGCGCACGCGGGAGAGGAGGAACACCTCGTAGTCCATCGACAGGCCGAACAGGATGGCGAAGAGGAACATCGGGATGAACGACACGATCGGGACCGTCGCTTCCAGCCCGATGAGTGCGCCTCCCCAGCCCCACTGGAAGACCGCGACCATGATGCCGTAGGCCGCGCCGATGCTCAGCAGGTTCAGCAGTACCGCCTTCAGCGGTACGAGTATCGAGCGGAAGACCAGCATCAGCAGCAGGAACGACATCGCCAGCACGGCGGCGACGAACACCGGCAGGCGTTGGCTGGTGCGCCGGCCCACATCGGACAGGCTCGCGGCGGCGCCGCCGACGTGGGCCCTGGCCGGGCCGTGCCCGATCGCCGCGGGCAGCACGTCGGTGCGCAGCCGGGCGATGGTGTCGGCCGTGGCCCTGTCCTGGGGGCTGGTGGTCGGGAACACCACGAGGGTCGCGATGCCGGTGGCCCGGTCGGTGCGCGTCGGCGCGACGGATGCGATGCCCGGATCCGCCCCGACCGCCCCGACGAGCCGGTCCAGCACTCCCGGATCACCGGCGGGGTCCGCGGCGATGACGAGCGGCCCGTTGGTGCCCGGACCGAACCCCTCGGCGACGAGGTCGTAGGCCCGGCGCTCGGTACGGCTGGGGGGCAGTGAGCCGTCGTCGGGCAGGCCGACGCGCAGGCCGAGCACGGGCAGCGCCGCCGTCAGCAGCAGCGCCGCGGCGCCGACCGCGTACGGCACCGGGTGCCGGCTGACGTGCCCGATCCAGCGCCGCCACCCGGCGGCGGGGACGGCGCCCGCCTCCGTGTCCGTGTCCCGCCCTCGGCCGAAGCGGCCGAGCCGCCCCGCCCGAAGAGCCCGGGCGATCCGGCCGGCCCGGCCCAGGCGCGGGCCGGCCGCGCCGAGGAAGGCCGGCAGCAGCGTCACCGACGCGAGCACCATGATCAGTACGACGATCGAGACGGCGAGCCCGCCCACCGTCATGAACGGCACGTTCGCGACCGCCATGCCGAGGATCGACACGACGACGGTGCCGCCGGCGAAGACCACCGGCCGCCCCGCCGTGGCCACCGCTCGTCCGGCCGCCTCGTGCGGACCGAGCCCGCGCGCGAGGTACTCCCGGTGCCTGGCGAGCACGAACAGCGCGTAGTCGATGCCCACTCCGAGCCCGACCATGCTGCCCAGGACCGGTGCGAAGGCGGGGACGTCCGTCACCCCCGCCAGCACCGTCATCGTGGCGACCCCGACGGTCAGCCCGAAGACCGCCATGCCGATCGGCAGCGCGGCGGCGACGAGCGAACCGAACGCCAGGAACAGGATCGCGGCCGCGGCGAGGAGGCCGATCAACTCGCTCACGCCGCCGTCGGGGTCGGAGAAGGCGTAGAAGAGGCTCCCGCCCATCTCGACGCGCAGGGGCAGCCCCTCGCGCAGCCGGGCGCCCAGGTCGACGAGGGCGTCGAGGTCTTCGGCCGACAGCCGGCTCTGGTCGGGGTACTGCACCCGGACCACCGCGATCCGCCCGTCGGCCGAGACGAGGCCGCCGCGCACGGCGGTGTCCCCGCCCGCGTCGAGCGCCCCCGCCGGATCGCTCGTGCCGAGCACGTGCGGCAGCCGCTCCACCTCGGCCCGCAGCCGCGTGAGAGCGGTGCGCGCGCCGTCGTCGTCGAAGAACGTCGCACCGTCGGCGAGGGGGGTGACGACCACTTGGGCGGTCATCCCCTCCTGGCCGGTGCCCGCCCGCTCGATCAGTTCCGCGGCCCGCCGGGAGTCCAGTCCCGGAGCGGTCATCGAGTCCGCGGTCCGCCCGCCGAAGGCGACGGCGGCGAGGACGGCGAGCGTGGCGGCGATCAGCCATGCCGCGATCACCCGCCAGGGATGGCGGGCGGCGCTTGCGCCCAGGCGCAACAGGGCATTCGAGAGCATCGGGTCCTCCAACCACCTCGGCGGCCGTCCTTGTACGGCCGCCGATGCCGAGGCTCCTCGCCACGGCGCTCCGCGGCATCGGCCCGCGGGCCGCGGATCCCCCGGCCCCGGGGCGGAGTGACGACCCGTCCTTTCGGCCGATGCGCGGCACGCCGCGGTGCCTAGGCTGAGAACCGTGCTACGAGACGACCTGCGAACCCTGTGGACCGCACCCCGGCCGCCCGACGCGCCCGCCCGGGTGTGGCGGGACTGGGCGCTGCTCGCCGCGGGCCTTGCCGGTGTGGCGCTGGAGGCCGGCCTGCGCGAGAACGTCGTGTGGCGGCCGGTGGCGGTGGTGTTCGCCGTATGGCTGTGCCTGCTGCCCCTGTGGCGCCGGACCCGCCCGCTGGCGGTGGTGACGCTGGCGTTCGGCTCGGTGGTCCTGCTTCCGTTGGCCTCGCTCGTCGCCGCACCGCGCGAGCCCGTCGGCCTGTACACCGGCGCGGTCGTGCTGGTGCTGGTGTACGCGCTGCCCCGGTGGGGATCGGGACGCGAGACCGTACTGGGCGGCGCGGTGATCCTCGCGGTCGGCGCGCTGTGTGTCGTCACGGACGGGACCCCGGTCGTCGAAAAGGTCGTGGGCTTCGTCTTCCTGCTGCTGCCCGGCGTGGTCGGGGCTGCCGTGCGGTTCTGGGTGACCGCTCGCGAGCGGCAGGTGGAGCAGGTGCGCTCCCGCGAGCGCGAGCAGCTCGCCCGGGAACTGCACGACACGGTGGCCCACCACGTGTCGGCCATGGTGATCATCGCCCAGGCGGGCCGGGTGCTCGCGGGCGCCGACCCGTCCGCCGCCGTCGAGGCGCTGGAGGGGGTCGAGGAGGAAGGGGCGCGCACGCTGGAGGAGATGCGCGCCATGGTCGCCGCGCTGCGCGACCGCGGGGTCGGCGCCGAGCTGGCGCCCCCTGCCGGAGTCGCGGATCTGGAGCGCCTGGTGCGCACCCCGGGTGGTCACCTCAGGGTCGACCTGGGGCTCGACGGCGAACTGGACGCGCTGCCCCCGGCCATGGACGCGGCCGTCTACCGGATCGTGCAGGAGTCGGTGACCAACGCGCTGCGCCATGCGGTCGACGCGACCGAGCTCGTCGTCCGGGTCGCCGCGGAACGGCACGCGGTACGGGTGAGCGTGCGCGACGACGGCCGGCGCACCGGCCGGGGTCGCGACGGATACGGACTCACCGGACTGCGCGAGCGCGCGACCCTGCTCGGCGGCACACTACGAGCCGGCCCGGGTACCGACCGGGGCTGGCACGTCGAAGCCGAACTGCCGAGGGCGAGGAGCGGGAGCGGTGTCCATTCGCGTCCTCGTCGCTGACGACCAGACGATCGTCCGCACCGGGTTGCGGATCATGCTGAACGCCCAGCCCGGCATCGAGGTGGTCGGCGAGGCCGCCGACGGGCGGGAAGCGGTACGTCTGGCCCGCGAACTGCGCCCCGACGTCTGCCTTTTCGACATCCGCATGCCCGGACTCGACGGGCTCGAGGCCACCCGGCTGGTCGCCGGCCCGGGCGTCGCCGACCCGCTGGCCGTGGTCGTCATCACCACGTTCGACCTCGACGAGTACGTCTACGGCTCACTGCGTGCCGGCGCCCGCGGATTCCTCCTCAAGGACACGGGACCGGACCTTCTGGCGCAGGCCGTACGGTCGGCGTCCGACGGTGAGGCGCTCATCGCGCCCAGCGTCACCGTCCGTCTGCTCCGGGCGTTCGCGGACCTGCCCGCCGGGCGGCCCGTGGCCCAGCCGGTCTCCCCCGTCACCGCCCGCGAGGAGCAGGTGCTCCTCGCCGTCGCCCGCGGGCTGACCAACACCGAGATCGCCGACGCACTGCGCATCAGCCTCAGCACGGTGAAGACGCATCTGGCCAGCCTGATGGCCAAACTCGGCGCCCGCAACCGGGTCGAGATCGCGATGTGGGCCTACGAAACGCGCCGTATCCTCCCCGGAACCTGAGGCTCCGCGCTCTGGGAGGAAATTCCTCGGCGAACACCCCTAAAGGGTGTTCTGTCCGTGCAGGACCAGCGCCCAGGCCAGCAGTCCGAAGGCCAGCGTGCACAGCAGCGTGCGCCACGTGTTCGCGCGGACCCAGGTCCCCTCGAACGCGCGGCGCACGGCCGCCGGATCGGCGATCCGGTCCACCGGGCCCGCCTTCTCCAGGGCGTTGTTGAGCGGGATGTTCACCCGGGCGGTGACGATCATCGCCAGGACGTACGCGACGAGCGCGCCGGCCAGCGGCACCAGCGCGTGGCGCCCGTCGCCCGGCAGGTGCAGGCCCAGGGCCAGGGCGGTGAACAGCAGCGAGCCCAGGTAGCCGAGCAGGAACCAGCCGTTGAGGATCGCCACGTTGATCCGCTGCATCGTCTCGATCACCGTCCGGTCGGACGAGGCGCGCAGCCCGGGCATCACCGCCACCGAGAACCCGTAGAAGAGGCCGCTCACCAGGCCCATGGTGATCGTCGCAGCGATCAGTGACGCGAACCTTGCCGTTTCCACGTGGTTCCCCCCGCCTGCGTGGGTGCCGCAGGACTGCCGCACCGCGATGGCCGGATTCTCGCCCATCCCGGGCCGTTCCGAGCCTGATCCAAGCAGTCCCCAGCTGATACTACGGTCGTACACAGGCCATCTCCCGTGTCATTGCACAGGCCCAACACCCCTGCTGCGCAGGCCGGATGACCAGTTCCGGCAGCACCCCCCGTGCGCGGTACCCTCCCGCTGGGCCCGCACGCCCCCACCAGGACGCCGGAGAGGAACCAGAACGTGACCGACCCGAAGCAGAGGCTGGACGCACTGCGGACCGACATCGAGCGCCGCAACCCCGCCCAGCCCGAGTTCCACCAGGCCGTACGGGAGGTCCTGGACACCCTGGCCCCCGTCTTCGCGGCGCGCCCCGAGTACGCCGAGGCCGGGCTCGTGGAGCGGCTCGTGGAACCGGAGCGGCAGATCATCTTCCGGGTGCCGTGGACGGACGACCACGGACACGTCCACGTCAACCGCGGCTACCGGGTGGAGTTCAACAGCGCGCTCGGCCCGTACAAGGGCGGCCTGCGCTTTCACCCGTCCGTGGACATCGGCGTGGTGAAGTTCCTCGGATTCGAGCAGATCTTCAAGAACGCGCTGACCGGCCTGGGCATCGGCGGCGGCAAGGGCGGCAGCGACTTCGACCCGCACGGCCGCTCCGACGCCGAGGTCATGCGCTTCTGCCAGTCCTTCATGACCGAGCTCCACCGCCACATCGGCGAGCACACCGACGTCCCGGCCGGCGACATCGGCGTCGGCGGCCGCGAGATCGGCTACCTATTCGGCCAGTACCGGCGCATCACCAACCGCTGGGAGGCCGGCGTCCTCACCGGCAAGGGCCAGGGCTGGGGCGGCTCCGCGATCCGGCCCGAGGCCACCGGCTACGGCAGCGTCCTGTTCGCCTCCGAGATGCTCAAGGTCCGGGGCGAGTCCCTGGACGGCCTGACGGCCGTCGTCTCCGGCTCCGGGAACGTCGCCCTCTACACCATCGAGAAGCTCCAGCAGCTCGGCGCCAACCCGCTGACCTGCTCCGACTCCCAGGGCTACGTGGTCGACGACAAGGGCATCGACCTCGCCCTGCTCCGCCAGATCAAGGAGGTCGAGCGCGGCCGCGTCAGCGAGTACGCCGCCCGCCGCGGCCCCTCGGCCCGCTTCGTGCCGGCCGGACGCGTCTGGGAGGTCCCGGCCGACGTCGCCTTCCCGTCCGCGACCCAGAACGAACTGGGCGCCGAGGACGCGCGCGCCCTCATCGGGAACGGCGTCAAGGCGGTCTCGGAGGGCGCCAACATGCCCAGCACCCCCGAGGCGGTCCACCTCTTCCAGGCCGCGGGCGTCGCCTTCGGCCCGGGCAAGGCCGCCAACGCGGGCGGCGTCGCGGTCAGCGCGCTGGAGATGGCCCAGAACGCGGGCCGCACGGCCTGGACCCGGGACCGGGTCGAGTCGGAGCTGGCGGGCATCATGAGCTCGATCCACGAGGTCGCGTACGAAACGGCCGCCCGCTACGACGCCCCGGGCGACTACGTCACCGGCGCCAACATCGCCGGCTTCGAGCGCGTGGCCGACGCGATGCTGGTCCAGGGTGTGATCTAGCCCCGGCTTGCGCTGCCGGGTCCGCGCCCCCGCCGGGTGAGGGCCCCCGGCTCAGCCCGGGGCGGCACCCGCCTCCCCGGGCCGCTCCGGCCAGGAGGCGAGCCGGCTGCGGACGGTCAGGGCCCGTGTCCCCCGTGACGGGGCGCGGGCCCGCCCTTCAGGCCGGCGCCCCGCCACCGGCTTCCCCGACCCGCCGCGTCAGCTCGGCGAGTTGCCTGCGACCGGTGACGCTGTCGGGGTGGTCGGTACCGAACACGCGTTCCAGATCGGCCACGAGGACGGTCATCAGGTCGAGGGCGGCGACGAGGCCGCCCGACCTGGCGGTGTACCGGACGTGCTGGTAGCGGCTGGCCAGGGTGCGACGGTGGTCGGGTCCGAGGACACGGGCCTGGTCGCGTACGAGCGCCTCGTAGAGGTCGCGCGCCGCGCCCGCGTCACCGGCCTTCGCGGTGTGGTGGGCGTGCTCGCGCCGGCTCTGGAGCGTGTCGGAGTGGTCGGCGCCGAGGACGCGTGTCTCGTCGGGGACGAGTGCGGCCAGGAGGTCGCGTGCGGTGGCGGGGTCGCCGGCCTCGGCCGTGCAGCGGGCGAGTTGGTAGCGGCTGACGAAGGAGTCGACGTGGTCGGCTCCCAGGACGCGTTCGCTGTCGGGGACCAGGGCGGCCAGCAGGAGGCGCGCCGCCTCCGGGAAACCGGCCTGACCGGTGAAGTACGCGTGTTCGTGGCGGCTGCTGAGGGTGACGGGGTGGTCGGCTCCCAGGACACGGGTCTGGTCCCGGAGGAGCGCCTCGTACAGGCTTGCCGCCGTGGCGGAGTCGCCGGCCTCTCCGGTGTAGAAGGCGTGTGCGTAGCGGCTGGTCAGCGTGCTGAGACTGTCGGGACCCTCCACGCGCGTCTGGTCCGTCAGCAGTGCGGCCAGGAGGTCCTGTGCCGTGGCGAAGTCGCCGTCCTCTCCGGTGTAGTAAGCGAGCTGGTAGCGGCTGTGCAGGGTGAGGGCGTGGTCGGGTCCCAGGACGCGGAGCCTGTCCCGCAGGAGCGTCTCGTACAGCTCGCGCGCGAGGGCGGGCTCACCCGCCTCACCGATGCAATGGGCGTGATCCTGCCGGCTGGCGAGGGTGTCCGGGTGGTCCGGCCCCAGATAGACGGCCGAGGCCGCGGTCAGCCGGGCGTAGAGGCGGGCCGCCTCCCCGAAGTCCCCGCCCTCCTGCGCGGCCTTGGCCTCGGCGCGGAGTTCACGCGCGGACTTGTTCGGCACGTCCGGGCTGGTGGAGGGGTTGTCCGGGACCGTGTCGAGCGCGGGTACGCCGAGTTCGGTGCTGATGCGGTCGACAGTGTCGCCGTCGGTGTCGTTGACCGCCGTCGCCCGGGCTAGGGCGGCGTCGATGTCGTCGCCTTCGGGGTCGGTGGAGACCGCCGCCGGGGTGGTCGGGGCAAGGTCGGGGAGGCCGTCCGTGGGCGCCGGGCCGCCGCCCTGGCCGCGCAGGCGCTCCAGTTCCTCCGTCAGCGCGGTGATCTGCTCCCGCAGGTGAGCGGCGAGGGCTTCGGCACGCCGCTTCTTCTCTTCGGCCCGGCCCAGTTCGCCCTCTGCCTTGGCCTGCTGGGACTCCGCCCGGGCCAGCTTTGCCCGGGTCGCCTCCAGGGCCTGCCGCCCGGCGGCCTGGTCACGCTCCCGGCTGAGGGCGCCGACCCGTTCGTTCAGCTTGTGGATCATGCCGAGCAGGATCCAGATCAGCCGGGCCGCGTTGTCGGCCGTCTGGCGGAGCTCCGCCTGCTGCTCCAGGGCGCGGGTGAGACGGTCGTACGTCTCGATCTGCCGTGCCTGTACGGCCGCCAGGTCCACCACCGCCGGGCCGGCTGACGATGCCGGCGGCTTCGCCGGGCGGGGCGGGTGCAGCGCCTCGTACAGCATGGCCTCCGCCTCGCTCCGCCGGCGTTCGCGCAGCGGCGGCGGGACCGTGGCGTCGATCAGCGAGGTGACGAACCGCTGCGGCGGGATCCGTCCGCTGAGCAGCGAGCTGACCTGCGACTTGGAGTAGCCGATCTCCTCCGCCAGGACGGCCAGGGTCTTCCCGGAGCCGTCCACCCGCGCGCGCAGGAACGCGGCCAGCCTGCCGGCGCCCGGGTTCACCGGGCGGATGTCCGTCCAGGGCCGGCCCCTGGGCTTTTCCGTTCCCGCCAACGAGATCCCCCCTGCTGCGCGTCGTGCCGTGTTGTGTCGTGCCGTGTCGTTGTCCGGTGCGTCCGGGACAAGTGGGCCTTCGTCCGCAACTTATCTGCGATGTCCTGCCCGGAGGGTCCGGACAACCCAACTCCCCCCGATGGTGCGTCCACCGGCCGCACCCAGCGGCCCGAAGCCGAAGGGCCCGACCACCATGACCGACCTCCTCTCCGTCGCCGCCGACGTCCTCACCCTGATCGGTACGACCGTCTCCCTCGCCCTCGAAGTCCGCCGGGCCCGCCGCGAGGCCCGTGCCGCGGTCAAGGACCGGGAGAACCCCGGGGAGTGAGCCCGCGGCGGCGGCGTAGCCTGTAGGTCCGCCCATCGACAGGGAGTTGCCGCGTGCTGACCGCGCTTGACGGGACGTACGGCGACCGCGCGGATGCCGTGCGCGTCGCCGGTCGTACCGCCTCGTACGAGGAACTGCTCGGCGCGGCGGGGGCCGTGGCCGCCGACGTCGCCGGAGCCCCCGCCTTCGCCGTGACGGCGACCGCCTCCCTGGAGACCGTCGCGGCGGCCGTCGGCGGGCTCCTCGCCGGGGTGCCCTTCGTGCCGCTGCCCCCGGACGCGGGGCCCGCCGAGCGCGAGCACGTCCTGCGCGACTCCGGTGCCGTCGAGGTCCCCGTCGACTTCGCCCGCCGGGCCGCGGCGCCCGCCCGGGCGGCCGGCCCGGAGGACCCCGCGCTGGTGCTGTACACCTCCGGCACCACCGGCCCGCCCAAGGGCGTGGTCCTGACCGCCGGCGCCATCGCCGCCGACCTCGACGCCCTCGCCGGAGCCTGGCAGTGGACCGCCGAGGACACCCTGGTGCACGGGCTCCCGCTGTTCCACGTGCACGGCCTGGTCCTCGGCGTGCTCGGCGCGCTGCGCACCGGGAGCCGCCTGGTGCACACCGGCCGCCCGACCCCGCAGGCGTACGCCGCCGCCGGGGGCAGCCTGTACTTCGGGGTGCCGACCGTGTGGTCCCGCATCGCCGCCGAACCGGAGCACGCGGCCGCGCTGTCCGGGGCCCGACTGCTCGTCTCCGGCAGCGCAGCCCTGCCCGCGCCCGTCTTCCGGGACCTGGAGCGCCTCACCGGCCACCGCCCCGTCGAGCGCTACGGGATGACCGAGACCCTGATCACCGTGAGCGGCCGCGCGGGCGGCGGGGTCCGTCCCGGCACCGTGGGCACCCCGCTCCCCGGCATCCGGACCCGGATCGCCGCCGAGCCGGGCGCCGAGATCGGCGAACTCCAGCTCACCGGCCCCACGCTGTTCTCCGGCTACCTGGGCCGCCCCGACGCGACCGCGGCCGCGTACACCGGGGACGGGTGGTTCCGTACGGGCGACATCGCCGCCGTCGACCCGGAGGACGGCGTCCACCGCATCGTCGGCCGGGCCTCCATCGACATGATCAAGTCCGGCGGCTACCGCATCGGCGCGGGCGAGATCGAGAACGCCCTGCTGGACCACCCCAAGGTGGCCGAGGCGGCGGTGGTCGGGGTCCCGGACGCGGACCTCGGGCAGCGGATCGTCGCCTTCGTCGTCGCCGACGGAGTCACCGGCGCCGAACTCACCGATTTCGTCGCCGCCCACCTCTCGGTGCACAAGCGGCCCCGCGAGGTGCGCTTCGTTCCCGCGATCCCGCGCAACGCCATGGGGAAGCCGCAGAAGAAGCTCCTGCTGGGCGGCGGGCCGGGCGGATCGGGCGGGTCGGGCGGGCCGGGCGGATCCGGGGCGGCGCGGTGAGCGGCGCCGACGGGGAGAACCCCTGGATCCGCCGCTTCCACCCGCCGGCGGTGCCACCGGGGAGGCCCGTGCCGGTCCTCGTCGTCCTCCCGCACGCGGGCGGCAGCGCCTCCTTCTACTTCCCGCTCTCCCGCGACCTCGCCGCGCACGCCGAGGTGCTCACCGTCCAGTACCCCGGCCGCCAGGAGCGGCTGGAGGAGCCGATCCCGGACACCATCGCCGGGCTGGCCGACGGGGTGGAGCGGGCCCTGGAGCCCTGGCGCGGCCGGCCCCTCGTCCTGTTCGGGCACAGCATGGGCGCGGTGCTCGCCTACGAGCTGGTGCGCCGGCTGGAGGCGGCCGGCGGGACGCCGCGCGGCCTGATCGTCTCCGGGCGGCGGTCGCCGCTGGTCGAGCGGGAGGAGGAGCACCTCCACGCACGGGACGACGACACCCTGATCGCCCGGGTGCAGTCCCTCTCCGGGACCGACCCCGCGCTGCTGGCCGACCCGGCGGTCCGGGCGCTGATCCTGCCGGCGCTGCGCAGCGACTACCGGGCGGTCGAGACCTGGCGGCACGAGCCGGGGCCGCCGTTGCGAACCCCCGTCAGCGTGCTGTGCGGGGACTCCGACCCGCGGGTGAGCGTGGCGGAGGCGAGGGGCTGGCGGGACGTGGCCGGGGCCGGGTTCGGCTTCCGCGGCTTCCCCGGCGGGCACTTCTACCTGGCCGAGCAGCACGCGGCCGTGGTGCGGGCGGTGGCGGAGGACCTGGCGGGGTTCACGGCGGGCTGACGCCGTCCCGGCCGGGTCCGGGGTCAGGCCGTCGTGCCTTCGCCGCGCACCGCTAGGTGCCGGGCCAGGACCTCCAGGGCCCGCGTCACCTCGGGCAGGCGCTCGGCGCCGGCCTCGCCCAGTGCCCGGGCGAGCGCCTCCTCGACCTTGGAGCTGCCGGCGGCCCGTACGGCGGCCACGCGCGCGGAGGCCGTGGGGGACTGGCGCACCAGGGTCCGGCGGCGGTCGGCGGGGTCGGGGGCCGTCTCGACCGATCCGGCCTCGCGCAGCCGGGCCACGGCGCCCGAGACCTGGCTCTGCGGCAGCCCCGTGCGCTGCGCCGTCTCGCCGACGGTGGTGTCCGGGTGCGCCGCGATGTCCCCGGCGACGATCACCACGGAGCGGGTGCCGCCCGCGTACTGCCCGGACCCGCCGGGGGGTTCGGGCAGGGCCTCCTCGCCGAGCTTCATCAGGGCGCGGCCCAGCAGGAACAGTTCGATTCCATCCACCGGTCCAAAATACATCAGCATCGATTCATCGAAATCGATCCATCACTCTTGATGTATCGAGATCGATGGAATACCTTGATGGCAGGGCGGTGGACGAGGGGTCCGGCGCCGGCGGTCCAACCAGCAGAAGGAGAGCAGTCATGCCCGGTCTCGCCGTTCCCGGTGCCACCCTCCACTACGAACTCCAGGGCTCCGGGCCGCTGTTGCTCATCTCGCAGAGCGGTGAGGGCGACGCGGACCGCACCATGGACCTGGTCCCGCACCTCACCGAGACCTTCACCGTCCTGACCTACGACCGCCGGGGCCTGTCCCGCAGCCGCCTGGAGCAGCCCGGCCGGACCACCTCGCTCGCCGAGCACGCCGATGACGTCCACCGGCTGCTGGCCGCGGTCACCGACGAGCCGGCCCTGATGCTGGGGTGCAGCCTCGGCGCCGTCATCGGACTGCACGTGGCCGCCGACCACCCGGGGCAGCTCTCCGCCCTCGTGGCCCACGAGCCGGTCGTCCCGCGCCTGCTGCCGGACGCCGCCGACCGGAAGCGGCACGAGGCGGAGCTCGTCGAACTCCAGCACACCTTCCGGGAGGAGGGGCTGCCGGCGGCCGTCCGCGAGGCCGCCCGGGTGCTCGGCATAGACACCAGCGGCAAGGACTCCGAGCCCGGGCTCACCCCGCAGCCGATGAGCGAGCAGCGCCGCGCCAATTTCGCCTACTTCATCGAGCACGACTTCGCGGCGATCCTCCAGGACACGCTCGACCCGGCCGCCGTGGCCGCGAGCACGACCCGCATCCTCCCGGCCGTCGGCGCCACCACACCGCCCACCGTCTTCGACGTCGCGTGCGCCCGCGCGCTGGCGGATCTGGTGGGTTCCGGGATACGGGTCTTCCCGGGCGGGCACAACGGCAACACCAGCCACCCCCGGGCCTACGCGGCGCGTCTGCGTGCTGTTCTGACGGGGCGCTGACCGCTCGCTGAGCGCCCGCTGACGGCCCCCCGACGCCCTGCTTGCGGCCTGGCCGGATCGCCCGGGACCACCTAGGCAGCGCCCATGCCCGTCGGTACGTTGGCCCGCATGGATCAAACGGCCGGTGCCTCCCGAACCAGTCTCGATCAACGTGCCCTCGCGGCCGCCGCCGTCACCGTCGTGATGTGGGCCTCCGCGTTCGTCTCCATCCGCGCCTCCGCGGAGCACTTCGGCCCCGGAGCACTCGCGCTGGGCCGGCTCCTCACGGCCTCGCTCGCGCTGGGCGCCGTACTGCTGGTCAAGCGGACACCGCTGCCGCCGCGTCAGGCATGGCCCGGGATCCTGGCTTCCGGAGTGCTGTGGTTCGGCCTGTACATGGTGGCGCTGAACTGGGGCGAGCAGGGGGTCGACGCCGGCACCGCCGCCATGGTGGTCAACATCGGGCCCATCGTCATCGCCCTGCTCAGCGGGTGGATGCTCAAGGAGGGCTTCCCGCCGATGCTGCTCGTCGGGATGGGCGTCTCCTTCGCGGGGGCGGTCGTCGTGGGGATGTCCACCTCCAAGGGCGGTACCTCGTCCCTCACCGGCGTACTGCTCTGCCTGGTGGCCGCACTCGCCTACGGCGCCGGAGTGGTTTCGCAGAAGCCCGCCCTGCAGTACGCGAACCCGCTCCAGGTGACCACCTACGGCTGCTTCGTCGGCACCGTCTGCACCCTGCCCTTCGCCGGCCAGCTCCTGCACCAACTCCCCGAGGCACCCCTGTCCGCCACCCTCAACATGGTCTACCTGGGCCTCTTCCCGACGGCCCTCGCCTTCACGACCTGGACGTACGCCCTCTCCAAGACCACCGCCGGGAAGATGGGCGCCACGACCTACGCGGTGCCGGCCGTGGTGATCGTCATCGCCTGGGCCCTGCTGGACGAGGTCCCGGGCTGGCTGACCCTGCTGGGCGGCGCGATCTGCCTCGCAGGCGTAGCCGTCTCCCGCCGAGGCCCCCGCCCCGCCCCCCGCCCGGCGGCAGCGGTGAAGTAGCCGGCTCGTCCGTTCAGCCCCGTTCGCGGAGGTAGGTGTCCAGGGCTGCGGCGCCTGTCAGGAGGGCGCGGGCGCGGGTGGACAGGCGGGTGTGCCAGGCGTGGAGGGCGGCCTCCAGGGGTTCCAGGCCGCCGGCCGCGCGGACCTGGGTGATCAGCGGGGCGATCTGCTCCAGCAGGTAGCCGCCCCGGCGGAGTTGGTGGGCGAGGTGGGCGTCGCGTACGGCGGCCGCGTCGTAGACCCGGTATCCGGTGCGGCGATCCCGCTGCGGGTGCACCAGCCCCGCCTTCTCCCACTTGCGCAGGGTCGCGGGCCGGACCCCGAGCTTCGCCGCCAGCGGACCGATGAACGTGCCGCCGGGCTCCGGGGGCGGGGCGGGGGCCAGGTCGCGGAGGGCGTTCTCCACCGCCTGGAGGGTCCGGCGGTCGTCGAGGAGCTGGGCGTGGCTCTCGTCGATGAGCCGGAAGGCCTCGTCGGCCGCACCCGTGTTCACCGCCCGCATGACCGCCGCCGCCGTCCGGTGGCCGTGGCCCGGCAGCAGGGCCAGGAACGCGCGCAGCGCGCCCGCGTGCAGCGGGGCGTAGGCGCGGTAGCCGCCGGCCGTGCGGGCGGCCGCCGGGAGGATGCCGGCCTCCTCGTAGTTCCTGACCGCCTGGGTGGACAAGCCGTGCGCCCGTGCCAGGTCGATCGGCCTCAGTCGTCCGGCGGTTTGAAGGTTCGAACCCATGGGAGCCGACAATAGCGGCCTGAGCGGCGGCCGAAGTTTCAACCGAAGGTTCAGCGATAGCGTTGAGGGCATGGCGAACCGCATCAAGGAAACCGTCCATCCCGTCGATTCCGCCGCACTCCTGCGGCTGCTTTCCCGCCGGCCCCGGATGCTCGCCCTGGGCGAGCCCACGCACCGGGAGGAGACTCTGCTGCACCTGCGCAACGAGCTCTTCCGGCAGCTCGTCGAGGAGGGCTACCGGACCATCGCGATCGAGAGCGACTGCCTGATGGGCCTGGTCGTCGACGAGTACGTGACCTCCGGCCGGGGCGTGCTCGACGAGGTCGTGGAGCGCGGCATCAGCCACGGCTGGGGCGCATCCGCCGCCAACCGCGAGCTGGTGCGCTGGATGCGCGCCCACAACGAAGGGCGGCCGGCCGCCGAACAGGTCCGCTTCGCGGGCTTCGACGGCCCGCTGGAGATCACCGGCGCCGCGAGCCCCCGTCAGGCCCTCACCGCGCTCCACCAGCATCTTGCCGCCCGGGTGGACACCGGCCTGCTGCCCTGTACGCGGGAGACCCTCGACCGGCTGCTCGGCACCGACGAGCAGTGGACCGAACCCGCCGCCATGACGGACCCGGCCCGGTCCGCGGGGCAGTCGGCCGAGGCGGGCCGACTGAGGCTGATCGCCGACGACTTGGCGGCCCTGCTTCAGGAGCAGGCGCCCCGGCTGATCGCGGCGGGCCCGCGGGAGGAGTGGGAGCGCGCCTGCCTGTACGCGCGGACGGCCACGGGCCTGCTGCGCTACCACCACTGGATGGCCGACGCTTCGCCCGCCCGGTTGGCCCGGCTGGTGGGGGTGCGGGACCAGATGATGGCCCGCAACCTGCTCGCCCTCGCCGAGCGGGGGCCGGTGTTCGTCCACGCCCACAACAGCCACCTCCAGCGGGAGCAGAGCTCGATGCGGATGGGCGGGCAGCTGCTGGAGTGGTGGGGCGCCGGTGCGCTGGTGGGCGCCCGCCTCGGTGCGGAGTACGCCTTCGTGGCCACGGCCCTCGGCACGATCCGGCACCAGGGAGTGGAGGAGCCGGCGCCGGACACCGTGGAGGGGCTCCTGTACGCCCTCCCGGAGGACCGGTGCCTCGTCGACACCCGGCGGCTGGCCGAGGTGCTCGGCGACGACCGGCCCGCGCCCCGCACATCGCCCTGGTTCGGCTACTTCCCGCTCGACCCGGACCGGCTGGAGGGCGGCGACGGGCTCGTGTTCGTGAAGGACATGCCTCCCGCGTAGCGTTCAGTCTTCGTCCGTTGCAACGGTTGCGTGGTGTTCGTTGCGTTGAATTCAGGGGTGTTGCAACGATTGCAGGGCTCTGACCTGCGGTGATGATGGGGTGGCGCAATGGGTGTGTTGCTCGGGGTGTGAACGCGACGTAGCGTTCAGGTCATCGGAAACGCCGAGTGACGCAAGACCCGAAGGAAGAGAAGCCATGCAGAAGTTCGCCACCGCCGCCGCCATCGCCGCCGTCCTGGACGTCCCGGCCGGGAACATCCGCTTCATCGCCGCCGACCGTGCGGACACCACGGTCGAGGTCCTGCCGGTGAACGCGTCCAAGAGCCGTGACGTGAAGGCCGCGCAGGAGACGGCCGTCGAGTTCCAGGGTGGTGTGCTGCGGATCAGCGCGCCGAAGAAGAGCCAGGTGTTCGGGGCTTCGGGTGCGGTGGAGGTGACGGTGCAGCTTCCGGCGGGGTCGAGTGTCGAGGCGACGACCGCGTCGGCCGAGTTCCGGGGTGTGGGCCGGCTGGGTGAGGTGTCGCTGGAGAGCGCGCACGGCACCGTCAAGCTGGACGAGGCGGCCGGGGTGCGGCTGGTCCTGGCCGCGGGTGACGTGGCGGTGGGCCGGCTGGGCGGTTCGGCCGACATCCGCACGCAGAAGGGCGACCTGACGATCGCCGAGGCGACCGGCGGGACGGTGACCCTGCGGACCGAGCACGGCGACATCAGCGTCGGTGCCGCCCGCGGCGTCTCCGCCTCGCTCGACGCCGGGACCTCCTACGGACGCATCAGCAACGCCCTGCAGAACAGCGGAGAGGGTGCCGTGCTGACCATCCACGCCACCACCTCCTACGGCAACATCACCGCCCTCACCGCCTGACACCGGCGTCGTGACCGCCCAGACAGCCCAGACGGCCCAGACCGCCGTCGACGACGCGGAGCGGATCCTCCTCCCCGTCGTCGACGGCTCGGCGACCCACCCCGAATGGGCCGAACGGAAGGCGCGGGGTTGACGGTCCGTCAAAGGACATAGGTCGCCTCGTTGCGGCCGAGCAGGTACCCGAGCTGGAGCCGGTTCAAGGCTCCGAGATCCTGTTTGATGGCCGCGATGTGCGCCTGGAGTGAGCGCTCGCTGATCCCTATGCGGCGAGCGATGGCCTTGTCGGAGTAGCCCTCCACGAGCAGCCTGCTGATGGACTCCCGGATCGCCGGGACCACCTCGTCCGCCGCCTTGGCCGCGTGCAGCGGGACGAAGGGAAAGGGTTTCGCCCGGTCCCAGGCCTTGTCGAACGTATCTCTGAGAAATCGTACGATGGTCGGTTCGGTAATGGAGATCGCCGTGGTACGGTCCTCGTTCGCCGAAATGAAGGCGACATCGTCCACAATGATCAGACGGTCGAAGAATTCTTCCAGCGTCCGTACTTGAGCGCCGTATTCCGTGACGGCGCGGACGTATTCCTTCGTCGCCTCGTCGAATCTCGTCGTGTGCTGATACAGCGTCCGCATGGCGATCCCCGCCGAGATCTGCCGCCGTACGGATTCCAGGGCGTCCTTCAGCACCGCGCTCGGGCGCGCCCCGTCGGGCTGCGCGGTGAGGATGTCCCGCCGGACCGACGCGAGGGCGTCGTTGATCGCCGTCGAGATGCTGCCCAGGCCGTGCAGGTACCGGACGCCGGGCCCTACCACCTCCTCGCCGCAGGGCTCCAGGGCCGTCGGCGGTGCGGCGTGCGCCGCCGCCTGCTGCGCCGCTTCCTCCGCCAGCAGGCCGAGGTGCGTTGCGAGTTCCCGCAAGAACGCCTGCGGTTCCCCCGCCGCAGCCGCGTACAGCTCCTCAGGTGCACCGCTTTGTGCGGTTTTGACGTATTTGACTACGTCCACTTGCCACCCCTGTCTGTCCGGTATGCAGGTATTTGCGGCGGTTGAGACCCCGTGGGTTCCCGCAATGCGGAAACCGGAGCCATCGTAGGTCTACCTGGTCTCGAGTCGGCAGGGGAGATTTGGTCTCACCGCAGGAACGAACACCGAGAAGGCGCACCGGAGATCAGCACCGCCGGAAACCGCCTCGGTTTGGCGTTCCTGGAATGGCCAAAGGCGAAACGACTTGAGGGGACTGGGAAAAATGGGGAAGAACCACATGGTGACTCGTCCGGCCGGCCGCGTTTCGGGAATCCGCGGCCGCGTCGTACTCGCGACCGCGGGCATCGCCCTCGGCCTGGGTACGACGGTCGCCGGCCTCGCCACCCAGGGTGCCTTCTCCGCCGACTCCGGCAGCCACCTGCGCCTCGGCGACGTCGGCTGGAACAACGCGAACCCGCACGTCGTGGCCGGTGACGCCGGTGACGTCGGCTGGAACAACCCGCAGCCGGCCACCACCCCCGCGCCGACGCCCTCCTCCTCCGACGACGTTGGCTGGAACTGACCCACCCCCGGAGCCCCGTACTGCACTGCCTCACCTCCCGCCACTGACCGACCGGCAAAGGAATGGCTGATCCTCGTGGTTGCCTCCCCCTGGTTCCTGACCTCCGAGACCGTCGCGGTGCCCGGCCCCGCCGCCCGCGTCTTCTGCTTCCCGCACGCCGGCGGCAACCCCCGGACCTTCCTCGGCTGGCAGCCCGCGATGCGGGACGACGCACAGGTTCTCGCCGTGTGCCCGCCCGGCCGGGGCCACCGCTTCCGCGAACCCGCCCCCGGCTCCCTCGCCGAACTCGCCGACGGCTCCGCCGCCGCCATCGCCCTCGCCGCCACCACCGACGACCGGCCGTTCCTCCTCTTCGGCCACAGCTTCGGCGCCGCCCTCGCCTTCGAGGTGGCCCGCCGCCTCGACGGCGTACGCGGCTTCGCCGGGCTCGTCGTCTCCGGCTGCAGCGCCCCCTCCCTGCTGCCCACCCCCCGTGTGGTCGAGGCGGCCCGGCTGGAGGGCCCCGCCTTCACCGAGGCCGTCGGATTCTTCGGCGGGCTGCCCCCCGAGGTGCTGGAGGACGAGGCCGTGCAAGAGCTCCTCCTGCCGCACCTCAAGGCCGACTTCCGCATGGTCGCCGGCTACCGCTACCGCCCCGGCGCCCCCCTCGCCGTCCCCGTCACCCTGCTCAACGGCACCGACGACCCGCACGTCGGCACCACCGCCCTCGACGCCTGGTCCCGCGAGTGCGCCGCGCCGCCCGACCGGCACTGGACCGACGGCGGCCACTTCTACTTCGAGGACCGGCCCGACGCCGTCACCTCCGTCCTGCGCCCGCTGGCCCGCGCGGCGGCGACGGCCCGGGCAACCCGCCCCGACGCTGAGTACGTTGAGCTGATCTAGCCCGTACGAGGCCCTGCGAGGAATCCCATGCACCCCACCACCAGCCCGAGCACCGACCCCGCCGCCCGGCTCCGCCGCGCCGTCGCCTTCCGCGCACTGCACGAAGGGCCCGGCCCCTTCGTCGTCCCGAACCCCTGGGACGCGGGAACCGCGCGCATCCTGGCCTCCTTCGGCTTCGCCGCCCTCGCCACCACCGGCGCCGGCCTCGCGCACAGCCTCGGCCGCCCCGACGGGGCCAACCGGGTCAGCCGCGCGGAGATCCTCGCCAACGCCACCGCGATCGTCGACGCCACCGGACTGCCCGTCACCGCCGACCTGGAGAGCGGCTTCGGCGAGCGCCCCGAGGACGTCGCCGAGACCATCCGCCTCGCCGCCGCGGCCGGCCTGGTCGGCGGCTCCGTCGAGGACTCCACCGGCCGCGACGAGGACCCCGTACGGCCCCTCGAAGAGGCCGTCGAGCGGGTCGCCGCCGCCGTGGAGGCGGCAAAGGGGCTGGACTTCCCCTTCACCGTCACCGCCCGCGCCGAGAACTTCTTCCAGGGCCGGCCCGACCTCGACGACACCGTCCGCCGCCTCCAGGCGTACGAGGCCGCCGGCGCCGACGTGCTCTACGCCCCCGCGCTCCCGGACGCCGACGCGATCCGCACCGTCTGCGCCGCCGTCGAACGGCCCGTCAACGTCCTGATGACCGCCGCCCTGAAGCTGTCCGTCGCCGACCTCGGCGCCCTCGGGGTACGCCGCGTCAGCACCGGCTCAGCGCTCTCCCGCGCCGCCCTCGGCGCCCTCACCCGCGCCGCCCGCGAGATCACCGGGACGGGCACCTTCGGCTTCGTCGCGGACGCCCTCCCGTACGACGAGGCCAACGCCCTGCTGGCCACCGCCCCCGCCCCGTCCGCCGACCCAGAGAGCGATCCGGCACCGTGAGCCTTCCGTACGCGTCACCCGCCCCCGCCTCCGCCTCCGCACCGGCCGGGGCCCCCGCCGTCCACCTGTCCGCGCCCCGCTACGTGCTCGGCGAGGCCCCGGCCGACCACACCACCGTCGAAGGCCTGCTGGAACGCGCCCGCGGCTTCGGGATGCCGCCCCGCGCCGACCTGTGGGGCTGGGGCACCGTCCACCGCACCGACAAGACCCTGGAGACCCTCGCCGCCGAGACCGCCGCCGCCACCCTCGACGGCGCGGGGATCTCCCCGGGCCAGGTGGACTGCCTCATCCTGTGCTCCACCCGCTTCCCCGGCGGCCCGCGCACCCACGGCGCGTTCGTCGAGAACGTCATGGCCGCCACCGGCCTCGGCGCCGCCGCCTTCACCGGCCTCACCCTCGGCCGCTGCGCCAACCTCCTCGCCGGCATCCGCACCGGCCAGGCGTACGTGGCCTCCGGCATGCACCGCCGGGTCATGGTCATCACCGCCGACCGGGTCACCGACGAGGCCGTCCGCATGGAGAACTTCGCCCTCTTCACCGACGGCGCCGCCTCCTGCCTGATCAGCGCCGAACCCCTCGGCGAGGACGCGTACGAGATCGTCGCCGGGGCCGGCGCCCAGGACCCCGCCGGACTCGACTGGTCCAACGAGATCAGCTCCGACCTCGCCCGCGAGGTCAACGAGCGGATCCTCCACGAGGCCGGCATGAAGATCGGCGACATCCACGGAGTGCTCCACGCCAACCTCTACAAGCCCCTGGTCGTCCTCAAGGAACGCCAGGCCGGCTTCACCCGCGAGCAGCTCTTCCTCGACAACATCCCGCGCGTCGGCCACTGCTTCGCCGCCGACCCGCTCGTCAACCTCGTCGACCGCGACGCCGCCGGAGCCCTCAAGCCCCACGGGCACTACCTGCTCGCGTCGAGCGTCCCGGGCGTGCGGATCGGCGTCCTGCTGCGCAAGCTCCCGCACCCCACCGCCCCGGAATCCGCCCCGGACACCGCACCCGACGCCGCACGGCTGGGGGACCACTGACATGACCGCGCCCATCACCCCCGACGAGGAGACCTCCCTCGACATGGCGCGGAGCTCCTACGCCCCCGCCTTCACCCTCCCCGACCTGACGACCTCGCTCCCGGCCGGCCCCGTCGAGGCCTCGGCGGCCGGCATCGACGAAGCCGCCCGGATCACCGCCGCGCCGCCCGCCGACCTGTTCCGCCGGCTGGTCCGCGACCAGGAGAGCGAGGCCGTGCTGCTCGCCGCCCGCCGAGTGCTCACGGCCTTCCTGACCCCCGACGCCGATGCCGACACCTACACCGGACCGGAAGAGGACGCCGACGCCGACGCCGTCGCCGCCGAGGTGCTCGCCGCCCGCGACGGGCTCGCAGCCCTCCTCGCCCCCCTGCGCACCCACCCCGACCCGGAGGTGCGCGGCGCCGTCCTGCGCCAGCGCGCCCCCCTCGCGCTCACCGGCGACTGCTGGCTCGACACCCTCTCCCAGGCCGCCACCCAGCCCGCCGAGATCGTCGGCCGCCTCTTCGGCCACCACTGGCGGCTCCAGGGCGAGGGCACCGCTGAGGCCGGACTGCCCGCCCGCCGCCGCCGGGCCCTGGTCGCGCAGGGCGTCTTCCTCCCCGGCGTGGAGGCCGCCGCCTTCCTCGACGACGCCGGGGCCCTGCCGCTGACCGCCCTGCACGGCGCCTTCCGGCTCGCCCTGTCCCGGCTGCCCGCCTCCTTCCTCCCCGAGGTCGTCGGCGTCCACTACGCCGCCCACGCCCTCGGCCTCGACGAACTCCTGCTCGGCGGCGAGCCGCTGCTCGCCGAGAGCGACGTACGCCCCCTGCTCGCCGCCTACCTCTCCTACACCCGGCAGTCCCCGACCGGCCCCGAGGACCGGCGCCGCGCACTGGCCGCCGTACGCCTCCTCGTACGCCTGGAACGCGAGCACACCGCCGCCCTCGCCGAACTCGCCGCCTGGCACGACGGGCTGTCCCTCGACGCCGAGGTCGCGCGGATCGTCGAACGGCACGCCCCGCACGCCGGACGCCAGCACCGGGCGGTGCGCCTGGGCACCCGCAAGCTCACCGACTGGCTGGACGACGGGCAGCTCGACGCCGCCGCCTTCGTCCGCGAGTTCCGCACCGCCCGGCAGCTGAGGCCCGCACGCGACGGCGGCCCCTGCCGCTTCCTGAAGTCCATCAAGTTCGGCGGCCCCATGTTCGGCATCTTCGACGAGCGGGAAGCCGCCGTCCTCGCCGCCTGGGCGCGGTCCGTCGCCGCCGGGGAACCCGCGGGCGCCGACCTGGTCCCCACCACCGCCGGACAGGACGCCGCCCGCGCCTGGAGCGGACGCCTCGCCGCCGCCGAACCCGCCGGCCTCCTCGTACGCGACCCGGACGAGCCCGGCGGCCCCGCCGACACCCGCGACCACCGCCGCTTCTTCCACCGGCTCGTCAACTTCGAGCGCCACCCCGGCGTCCTCCCGGCCGCCCGCGCCCGCGCCGAAGCCGGACTCGCCGAGGCCGAGCTGCTCTTCGAGCACGGCGCCGCCGGGCTGCTCACCGACGCGTCCTGGTTCCCGTACACGCCCGAGGCCCTGCTGGAGCGGGTCGAGCGGATCTACTGGGACAAGCTCGTGGACCCGTACGAACCGCTCACCGAGATCCCCTCGCGCGACGAGGTCGTCTTCGAGCAGTCCACGTACGCCCTCGGCAGCCTCATCGACGGCGCCTGGGCGCACCGCGTCGGCAACCTCGGACGGCGCGGCCGGCGCAGCGACGACATGCTCTTCTCCATCTACGCCGACGAGATGGGCCGCGGCGACATGGACAAGAACCACATCACGATCATCCACAAGGTCCTCGCCAGCATGGACATGGACCTGCCGCACATCCGGCAGGAGGCCTTCCTGCACCAGGGCGACCTGCCCGACCACCTGTACGGCTTCTCCATCCACCAGCTGTGCCTGTCGCTGTTCCCCGACAGCCTCTACAACGAGATCCTCGGCTACAACCTGGGCATCGAGATGTTCGGCCTCGGCGCGATGCGGCTGCACGAGATCCAGAAACTGCGCAGGCACGGCCTCGACGTCTCCTACGAAGAGGCCCACCTGTCCATCGACAACTTCTCGGCGGGCCACGCCCGCCAGTCCGCCGACATCGTCGTCGCCTACCTCGACGACGTCCGGCACCTGTCCGGAGAGGAGGCCGTCCAGCGCGAATGGCGCCGGATCTGGCGCGGCTACGCCTCCTTCGCCTTCTTCATCGAGCACGCCCTGGTGAAGACGGTCCGCGCCGAGGCGGCCGCCGCCGCCGCGGCCGCCGCCACCCCCGCCGACCTGGTCATCTGAGGAGCGAGGCGATGGAAATGACGACGAGCTTCGACCCCGAGGTCCTGGCCCTGCCCTTCTACGAGGACTGCCACCGCCGGCTCGCCGCCGAGGCCGGCGCCTGGTGCGACAGCAACCGGGTGCTGTGGGAGGAGATCCGCGCCCTCGACCCCGACGCCGCCGGCCGGCGCCTCGTACGCGTCCTCGGCGCGGCGGGCTGGCTGAGCGAACTCGACCCGCGCGGCGCCCCCGTGGACGACTTCCGCGCGGTGTGCCTGCGCCGCGAGGCGCTCGCGTACACCGAGGACCTGGCCGACTTCGCCTTCTCCATCCAGGCGCTGGCCGCGACTCCGCTGCTGCGCTTCGGCAGGGAAGCGCAGCGCCGCCGCTACCTGCCCGGCATGGCCGCCGGAACCCTGATCGGGGCCCTCGCCGTGTCCGACCGGGAGGCCGGGGCGGACGTGGCCTCGGTCGGGCTGGAGGCGGTGCGCGACGCGGACGGGGACGGCTCGTACGTGCTGAACGGCCGCAAGGCGTGGATCGCCAACGGGACCATCGCCGACGTGTTCGTGGTCATCGCCCGGACCGGCCAGGGCCCGGGTCCACTGGGCCTGTCCGCCTTCCTGGTGCCGGCCGGCACCCCCGGGCTGCGGGCCGAGCGGATCGACGCGATCGCCCCGCGCTCCTTCGCCCACCTGTCCTTCGAGGACTGCCGGCTGCCGGCCGACGCGGTGCTGGGGCGGCCCGGGAAGGGGTTCGTGGTCGCGGTCGACCTGCTGGAGCGGTTCCGCACCACGGTGGGGGCGGCCGCCCTCGGCTTCGCCCGGCGGGCCTTCGACACCGCGCTCGCGCACGTGCTGGCGCGGGAGGCGTACGGGGCCACGCTCTTCGACCTCCAGCTGGTCAAGGCCTCCCTCGCCGACATGGAGGTCCAGCTGAACGCGGCCGCCCTGCTGGTGGCGCGCGCCGCCTGGGAGACGGACCGGGGCAGCCGCCGGTTCGCCCGGCACTCCAACATCGCCAAGGTCCACGCCACCGAGGCCGCCCAGGGAGTGGTGGACACCGCCGTGCAACTCCTGGGCGCCGCGGGCATCGTGGAGGGCTCGGTCACCGAGCGCCTGTACCGGCAGATCCGCTCGCTGCGGATCTACGAGGGCACCTCCGAGGTGCTGAGGATGGCCATCGCGGGGTCCCTGGACATGCGCAGGGCGGCCCGAGTGGCCGCCTGACACCGACTTACCCGTACCACCGTTCGACAGGGAGTTCTCCAGTGAGCAGCAGCACCACCACCGTCAGCGGTCCCGTCGAGGCCGTGCGCCTCGCCGACCCGTACCCCTACTACGCGCGGCTCGTGGCGGAGCGGCCCTTCGCCCGGGACGAGGGGCTCGGGGTCTGGGTCGCCGCCGACGCGGCCGCGGTGCGCGCCGTGCTGGGCAGCGGCGCGCTGCGGGTGCGGCCCGTGGCGGAGCCGGTCCCGGCCGGGATCGCGGGGACGGCCGCCGGGGAGGTGTTCGGCGAGCTGGTGCGGATGACGGACGGTGCCCGGGCGGCCCGGCTGAAGCAGGTCGTGGCCGGCGCGCTGGCCCGCGCGGACACCGCGTACGCGGCCTCGCTGGCGGCCCGGCTCACCCGCGAGGTGCTGGCGGAGGGCGGCCAAGCCCCGTACGAGGAGGTGATGTTCGGGGTTCCGGCGCGGGTGGTGGCGGCCCTCTGCGGCCTCACCGAGGGGGCCGGCCGGGAGGCGGCCCGCGCGATCGGCGACTTCGTCCAGTGCATTCCCGCTGCCGCTACGGAGGACCAGTACGGGGCGGCTTCGGCCGCCGCCACGCGCCTCCGCGCCCTCCTGGGCCCGGCCCTGACCGAAGCCCAGGCGACCCCGCTCGGGACCCCGGCCCCGCCCGGGCCCGGGACGGCCCCCGGGCCCGGGGCCGCGCCCGAACCGGGCGCGGCGCAAGCGCTCGGTATGGCGCCTGCGTCCGGGACGGCGACCGCGCCCGGGTCCGCGCCCGGCACGGCGTCGGCGTTCGGGTCCGGGGCGGCCGCCGAGGGTGTGGCCCCGTACTCCGCCCGGCCGGGGCAAGGCCTGCTGAGAAAAGCTCGTCGCCGCCGCCGGGCGGGACGGGTGGGCGCACCCGGGGCCGTTGTTGTCCAACGCCATCGGGTTTCTCTCCCCGACCTACGACGCCACCGCCGGGCTGATAGGGTCCCCTCTCGCCCTCGCCCGGGCGCCGACGGCGCCGACGCCGATGTCGACGCCATGGTGCGCGAGGTGGTCCGGTACGACGCCCCCATCCAGAACACCCGCCGCTTCGCCGCCGAACCCTTCACCCACGCCGGCTCCACCGTGGAGCCCGGCCAGCAGGTCCTCGTCCTCCTCGCCGCCGCGAACCGCGACCCCGCCGTCAACCCGGACCCGCACACGCTGTCCCCCGGGCGGGTGAATCCGGCCGTCTTCACGTTTGGGGCGGCGGCCCACCGCTGCCCGGGCGCGGAGCTCGCCACGGCCCTCGCCGGCGCCGTCGTCACCGAACTGCGCGCGGCAGGCTTGGGCACCACCGCGACCCCCGCCTACCGCCCGCTGGCGAACGCCCGGATCCCGCTGCTCTAGCGCGCGGGCCGTCCCCGACGGAAGCCGACGCAGCCCCCGCAACCGCGTTCAGGCCGGGGGTCGGTCACTCCTATGCCTTCAGACAGGACAAACCGGATCATGTCGGACAGCCTTCACCTCTGGATGCGTCACGAGGCCCGCCCCACCGAGCGCCGGGCCCCCCTCACCCCCGAGGACGCCGCCCGCCTCGTCGCGGCCGGCGTCCGCGTCACCGTCGAGGAGTCGGACCGCCGCGCCTTCCCCCTCACCGCCTACACCGCCGCCGGCTGCGCCACCGCCCCCACCGCCTCCTGGCACGAGCAGGCCCCCGACGACGCGTACGTCCTCGGCCTCAAGGAACTCCCCGCCGGCCCCGACGCCCCCGCCCTGCGCCACCGGCACATCTACTTCGGCCACGCCTACAAGGGCCAGGCCGGCGCCCGCGAGCTGCTCGCCCGCTTCACCACCGGCGGCGGAGCCCTGCTCGACATGGAGTACCTCACCGACGAAGCAGGCCGCCGCGTCGCCGCGTTCGGCTACTGGGCCGGCTACGTCGGCGCCGCCCTCGCCGTCCTGCACCACCGCGGCGCCCTCGCCGCCCCCCTGCTCCCCACCGACCGCCCCGCCCTGGACGCCCTCCTCGCGTCCGGAGCCGACCCCGCCGACCCCACCACCGCCCTCGTCATCGGCGCCCTCGGCCGCTGCGGCCGCGGCGCCTGCGACGCCCTCGTCCAGGCGGGCCTGGAACCCACCCGCTGGGACCTCGCCGAGACCCGCGACATCCCCCGCCCCGCCCTCCTCGCCCACGACCTGCT
>NZ_GG657752.1:101018-103155 GCF_000158895.1 Streptomyces sp. C
CTACCCCAACCGCGACAGCCCCCCCTTCGTCGCCCAGTACGGCATCCCGTACTACTGGCACCTCGACACCTTCGTCCGCGGCACCCTGCGCAACTCCGGCTGGCGCGCCGCCTGGAGGCAGGTCTTCGACACCGTCGCCGCCGGGGACGCCGCGGCCGTCCGCGCCCTCGCCGCCGAACTGGCCGCCCGCCACCCCACCACCCCCGCCGACCGCGACCGCGTCGTGCTCTCCGTCTCCCTGGAACTGCGCACCAGGTCGGGCGCGAACTGGCGCGGCTCGCGGCTGCTCGACCTCACCGGCGACCGCGCCGAATCCGCGATGGCCCGCTGCGTCTCCCTCCCCGTCGCCTACGGCGTCACCCGGATCCTGGCCGGCGCCCTCCCCGCAGGCCTCAACCGCGCCGCCGAGTCCCCCCGCGAGGCCGCCCGCTGGCTGGCCTTCCTCGGCGCCCACGGCCTGGCCGGGACCCACACCGAAACCGCCTCCACCGCCGCACGCATACCCGCCTGACCGCCGTACCCGCACCTCACCGCACGGCACCGCACCCGCGCGCGCACGGCCGACACGGCCCAGCGCTCCCACCCCACCCACCCCTCCCCCTCACCTCACACACCGAATCGAACGAGAGGTTCCGACAATGGGGCACGAGAGCTTCCGGCCGGGCATCACGCACTTCCGCTGCGTGGGAGTCGGCGTGGGCCCGGCCAACCTCAGCCTGGCGTCCCTGCTGCACGGCAGGCCGGACGTACCCAATCTCTTCCTCGACCGCAAGGAGTCCTTCGGCTGGCACGACGGCCAGCAGATCCCCGGCAGCACCCTCCAGGTCTCCCAGTTCAAGGACCTGGTCAGCCTCGCCGACCCCGCCAACCCCTTCTCGTTCCTGTCGTACCTGCACGCCAAGGGACGCGTCTACCACTTCCTCAACGCCCAGTTCGACGACGTGCCCCGGCTGGAGTTCCGCAACTACCTCGCCTGGGCCAGCCGCCGCAACGAGAACGTCGTCTTCGGCGAGGGCGTCCGCGAGGTCGACTTCGACGACGGACTCGGCGTCTTCACCGTCCGCACCGACCGGCGCACCCTCACCGCCGACAACGTGGTGGCCGGCGTCGGCAGCCGCCCCTGGGTCCCCCCGCAGGGCGAACACCTGCTCGGCCCCACCCAGTTCCACGTGGCCGACTACGTCCACGCCGCGCGCGACGTCGGCGGCAAGCGGGTCGTGGTCATCGGCGGCGGCCAGTCCGGCGCCGAGGCCTTCCTCGACCTGATCTCCCGGGGCGGCTGGGACCTGCCCCGCCGCGTCTCGTGGATCTCCCGGCGGCAGAACTACTTCCCCATCGACGACTCGCCCTTCACCAACGACTACTACATGCCCAGCCACGCCGACTACTTCTACGGACTGCCCCGCGAGCGCCGCCAGTCGCTGAACTCCCGCAACGTCCTGACCAGCGACGGGATCTCCGAGTCCACCCTGCGCGAGATCTACCAGACCATCTACGTCCACCGCTTCGTCGAGGGCAACGAGGACCTCGTCGCCCTGCACCCCGGCCGCGAGGTCTTCGACGTCCGCCCCGGCCCCTTCGGCGGCTGGGAGGTCTGCGCCCGCCACACCGGCGAACCCGAGTCCGTGGAGAAGTTCGAGGCCGACGTCATCGTCTGGGCCACCGGCTACCGGCCCGCCGCCATGGACTTCCTCGCCCCCCTCGCCGGCCGCCTGGAGCACGAGGGCGAGGAACTGCGCGTGGACGAGGACTACGCCGTCCGCTGGGACGGGCCCGCCGACCGCCGGATCTTCGTACAGAACGGGGTCCGCGGCCAGCGCGGCCTCGCCGACCCCAACCTCAGCCTCAACGCCTGGCGCAGCCGGCGCATCGCCGACCGGCTGTGCGGGGTGCGCGGCGACGAACAGCTCGCCTCCTTCATCGAATGGTCCTCGAAGGCCCCCCAGGAGGAACGGTGGACCGCCTGATGGACACGGACCGCACCCGCGCCTGCCGCACCCTCGCCACGGACCCCGCGGCAAGCCCCCCGGCCCCCGCCCCGACCGCCCCCCGGCCCGCCCCCCCCGCGGCCGCTCCGGCGCCCGGAGCCGCCACCACCCGCCCACCCGCCGCCCCGGCCCCCGACCCCACCGACCCC
>NZ_GG657752.1:103272-105740 GCF_000158895.1 Streptomyces sp. C
GCCACCGTCACCGTCCTCGACCGCGACATGATCGGCTCCGGCGCCACCCGCCGCTCCGCCGGAAAAGCAAAATCCCGCGCGGCGCCGACGACACCGTCCGCACCCTCGCCGCCGAGAGCGAGCGCTTCTACGCCGACCTCCACACCGCCCGCCCCGACCTGCCCATCCACCCCCTCGGCATGACCGTCATCGCCCCCGAGGCCGCCGAGGACCGGCTCCTCGAGGTCTACCTCCCCGAGGCCAAACTCCGCTGGACCACCGAACTCCCGCCCGCCGTACCCGCGCTCCCGCGCGACCACGGGGCCTGGGAGGGCGACGGCTGCCAGTACGCGGACGTCCACGCCCTCACCCAGCTCCTCGCCGCCGAACTGCGCCCCGCCGTCTCCTTCCGCGAGGGCGTCGCCGTCGAGACCGTCGCCGCCGGCCCCGGCGGTGCCCGCCTCACCCTGACCGGCGGCGCCACCCTCACCGCCGGGCACGTCGTCATCGCCCCCGGGCCCTGGCTCGCCGAACCCGCCTGGCGGGAGCTGGTCGCCCCGCTCGGAGCCCGCGTCAAGAAGATCGTCGCCCTGCACGTGGAAGTGCCCCCGGCCCCCGGCGACCGGGCCGTCGTCCTGCACACCGAGGACGCCTTCCTGCTGCCCCTCCACCACCGCGGCCACTGGCTCTTCAGCTACACCTGCCAGGAGTGGGACGTCGACCCCGCCACCGTCGACCCGGCCCTCACCGCCGGCCACCTGCGCGAGGCCCGCGCCCTGCTCACCCGCTACGCCCCCGGCCTGGCCGCGCACTGCCGGTCCGGCCGGGTGTTCTGCGACGCGTACGGGCCCGACGGCAGCCCGCTCGCCACCCGCCTCGACCCCTACGGCCGGCTCCTCTTCGCGGGCGCCGCCGGCGGCTCCGGCTACCGGCTGGCCCCGGCCCTCGCCGCCCGGGCCGCCGACCTGATCCCCTCCCTCCCGTCCCCGCGAAAGGCCACGACATGATCATCGCGAGTTATGACGCCGACGTCCTGGAGCAGGCGTTCGGCATCGACATGAGCGGCGTGGAGGGCCTGGGAACCGGCGCCGGGTGGGGCCGCGTCGCCCCCGGCGGCGCCACCGACGGCCACCACCACGACGAGACCGAGCTGTTCGTCATCGTCTCCGGCCGCGGCGAGTTCGTCGTCGACGGCGAGACCCACCCCGCCACCCCCGGCACCGTCGTCCTCTTCGACCCCTTCGAGTCGCACGTCCTGCGGAACACCAGTCCGAGGAACACCGGTCCGCGCGACACGGCGGGCGAGGGCGGCGACGACCTCGTCTTCTTCACCCAGTACTGGCGCGACGCCGAACGGGCCATGGCCTCCGCCGCCGCCCCCGCCCGCGAGGGCTTCGGCGACCGCCCCGTCTTCGTCTTCTCCACCCCGCCCACCCCCAACGGCGACCTCCACCTCGGCCACCTCTGCGGCCCCTACCTCGGCGCCGACGCCTTCACCCGCTTCCAGCGCATGAACGGAGCCGAGGCCTACCACCTCACCGGCAGCGACGACTACCAGAGCTACGTCCTCGGCGCCGCCCGCGCCGACGGCCGCACCCCCGCCGAGACCGCCGCCCACTACAGCGCCGAGATCGCCGAAACCCTGCGGCTGATGGACATACCCGTCGACCAGTACACCGTCACCGACCAGGACCCCGGCTACCGCGAGGGCCTCAGGGAGTTTCTTCGGCAAGGTCACCGGCTCCGGCGCGGTGTCCGTCGCCGACCACGACGCCCTCTTCGACGCCGCCACCGGCCACTACCTGTACGAGGCCGACGTCAAGGGCGGCTGCCCCGGCTGCGGCAACGACACCGGCGGCAACATCTGCGAGGAGTGCGGCGAACCCAACACCGTCACCGACCTCGCCGAACCCCGCTCCGCCGGCGGCGAGACCCCCGTACGCGGCACCGCCGCCCGCTGGACCCTGCCCCTGCACACCTTCTCCGCCGACGTCCGCGACCACCACCGGCTGGGCCGCGTACCGGCCCGGCTGCGCGAACTCGCCGACCGGGTCTTCGCCCGCCCGAGCCTCGACGTCCCCCTCACCCACCCCTCCGGCTGGGGCGTCGAACCGCGCGAGGACGACACCGACGGGCAGGTCATCTGGGTCTGGCCCGAGATGAGCTACGGCTTCCTCCACGGCATCCAGTCACTGGGCGCCCGCCTCGGCCGCCCCTGGCAGGCCGCCGCCCCCGCCCCCGACTGGAAGATCGTCCACTTCTTCGGCTACGACAACAGCTTCTACCACTCGGTCCTCTACCCCGTCCTCTACCGGCTCGCCTTCCCCGGCTGGACCCCCGACATCGACTACCACGTCAACGAGTTCTACTTGCTCGACGGCGAGAAGTTCTCCACCAGCCGCCGCCACGCGATCTGGGGCAAGGAGATCCTCACCCCCGACACCGTCGACGCCGTCCGCTTCTTAACTCGCCGCCACCCGCCCCGAAGG
>NZ_GG657752.1:106425-121877 GCF_000158895.1 Streptomyces sp. C
TCGACGCACTCGACGTCGACCTATGGGGGCAAACTCCTGCACGGCGGCTCTCTCGCCGAACTCGCCGCCGTCATCGCCGAGCGCGCCGAGTCCTCCGCCGTCGCCGCCCTGACCTCGGGGGACGCCCGATGAACACCCGCCAGATCCTGCGCGAGATAGCCGACCGCGGACTGTCCGTCGCCCTCGCCGACGGCGACCTGCGCCTCCAGGGCAACCGCGAACGGATGGACGCCGAGTTCATCTCCCGCGTCAAGGCCGCCAAGCCCGCCCTCGTCGCCCACCTCGCCCGCGAGGCCGAACACGGTCCCGGCTTCCCCCTCACCCCCCTCCAGCGCAGCTACTACGTGGGCCGCAGCGGCGTCTTTTTAGATCGGCGACGTCTCCAGCCACGTCTTCCACGAGATCGAGGGCGACTGGGACCTCGACCGGCTCCAGAGCTCCCTCGACACCGTCGTCGCCGCCCACAGCGCCCTGCGCTCCCGCTTCCTCTCCGACGAACGCCAGGCCACCGAACACGGCGAAGCCGCCTCCCCGCGCATCGGCGTCCTCGACCTGCGCGCCCACAGCCCCCGCCAGCAGGAACTGATCCGCACCGAACTCCGCGAGATGCGCTCCCACCAGGTGCTGCCCGCCGACCAGGCCCCCCTGCTCACCGTCGACGCCACCATCCTCGACGACGACAAGACGGTCCTCCACGTCGGCCACGACGGGCTCGTCATGGACGGGATCAGCATGTTCCTGTTCTTCCGCGCCTGGTGGCACGCCTACCAGAACCCCACCGCCGAAGTGCACGAGGAACTCCCCTACGAGGACTACCTCGCCGCCCTGGAGGCCGCCCGCGACCGCGCCCCCGCCCGCCGCTCCCGCGACTACTGGACGGCCCGCGCCGACGACCTCGCCCCCCACCCCGACCTGCCCCTGCGCACCAGCCCCGCCGCCCTGTCCGGCACCCGCTTCACCCAGCGCGAGGTGCGCCTCGACCCCACCGCCTGGACCGCCCTGAAGGAACGCGCCGCCGGACGCGGCCTCACCCCCTCCGCGCTGCTCCTCGCCGCCTACGCGGAAACCCTCGCCACCTGGGGCGCCGGCGAACGCTTCACCCTCACCACCACCGTCGCCAACCGCCCGCCCGTCCACCCGCGCGTCTTCGAGGCCATCGGCCAGTTCTCCGACACCCTCCTCGTCGAGGCCGAGATCGACCGCTCCCTGCCCTTCGCCGCCCGCGCCCAGGCCCTCCAGACCCGCCTGCACACCGACATCGACCACCGGCACTTCTCCGGCATCGAGGTCCTCAAGGAACTGGCCCGCCGGCGCGGCGGCATCGCCGCGGCCCGCATGCCGTACACCTTCAACAGCGCCATCGGCCACGTCAGCAGCGAGGTCGACGGCTCCGCCCTGGAACTCTTCGGCAAGGAGGTCTTCTCCGTCAGCCAGACCCCCCAGGTATGGCTCAACGCCTTCGCGATGGAGCAGCACGGCGAACTCGTCGTCCAGCTCGACGGCATCGACGAACTCTTCTGCGAAGGCCTCCTCGACGACCTCGCCCACGGCTACCGGACCCTGCTCCGCCTCCTCGCCGACGAGGACGCTGCCTGGCAGCACCACTCCTTCGACCTGCTGCCGCCCGCCCAGCGCGCCCGCCGCGCCGCCGCCAACGACACCGCCGTCGAACTCCCCGAGGAGATGCTCGGCGACGCCTTCGCCGCCCAGGCCGCCCGCACCCCCGCCGCCCCCGCGATCCTCACCGCGGACCGCACCGTCAGCTACGGCGAACTCCTGCACCGCGCCGCCACCGCCGCGACCTGGCTGCGCGAACAGGGCGTCGGCCGCGGCGAACTCGTCGGCCTCGTCATGCGGCGCGGACCCGAGCAGATCGTCGGCATCCTCGCCACCGTCCTCGCCGGGGCCGCCTACCTGCCCGTGGACGCCGGCCTGCCCACCGCCCGGCAGGAGTACATGCTCACCGACGGGCGGGTGCGCTGCGTCCTGACCAACACCGGCTGGACCTCCACCGGCTCCATGGCCGCCTTCGACCTCACCCGGCCCTGCTCCGGCCGCGCCGAACTCCCCGACCGGCTCCCCGGATCCGGGCTCGACGACCTCGCGTACGTCCTCTACACCTCCGGCACCACCGGCGCCCCCAAGGGCGTCATGGTCACCCACCGCAACGTCGCCAACGTCGTCGCCGACTGCCGGGACCGCTTCGGGATCACCGCCGAGGACCGGTTCATGGCCGTCAGCGCCTTCAACTTCGACCTGTCCGTGTGGGACGTCTTCGGCGCCCTGTCGGCCGGCGCCGCCCTGGTCATGCCCGACCACGACCGGGCCGCCGACCCCGCCCACTGGCTGGAGCTGTGCTGGCTCTACCAGGTCAGCGTCTGGAACTCCGTCCCCGCCATCGTCGGCCTGCTCCACGACCAGGCCCGCGCCGACGGCGACGTACCGCCCGGGCTGCGGCTCGTCATGATGAGCGGCGACCGGCTCCCGCCCGCCCTGCCCGCCCAGCTGCGCTTGCACGATCCCCGGCCTGGAGGTCGTCTCCCTCGGCGGCCCCACCGAGACCACGATCTGGAACATCCTCCACCCCGTCGGCGAGGACGAGGACGGCACCGAGTCCATCCCGTACGGCCGCCCTAACGCCAACAACCGCGCCTACGTGCTGGACCGCGACGGCCTCGACGCCCCCGACTGGGTCACCGGCGAGATCACCGCCGCCGGCACCGGACTGGCCCGCGGCTACTGGGGCGACGAACAGCGCACCGCCGAACGGTTCTACGAGGACCCCGGGCGCGGCGAACGCATGTACCGCACCGGCGACCTCGGCCGCTACCTGCCCGACGGCAGCATCCAGATCCTCGGCCGCACCGACTTCCAGATCAAGATCAACGGCTACCGGATCGAGGCCGGCGAGGTCGAGACCCGCCTCGCCGCCCTCGCCGAGGTCTCCCGAGCCGTCGTCGCCGCCCAGGGCAACCGGCTCATCGCCCACCTCGTCCCCTCCGGCGGCCACCGCCCGCCCCTGACCGAACTCCGCCAGGCCCTGCGCGCCGACCTGCCCGACTACATGCTCCCGGCGGCCGTCCTCTGGCACGAGGAGCTCCCGCTGACCCGCAACGGCAAGGTGGACCGTACGCGGCTGGCCGCGCTCGGCGCCGAGGAGGGCGCGGCGCGGGAGACCGGCGGCAACGCCCCCGCCACCCAGGCCGAGAAGATCCTCTGCGACATCTGGTCCACCGTCCTGCGCCGCCCCGACATCGGCGCCCTCGACACCCTCGCCTCCCTCGGCGGCGACTCCATCGCGGCCGCCCGCATCCTCACCGCCGCCCGCAAGCGCTTCGGCGTCACCATCACCCTCGACCAGTTCTCCGAACTGGACACGGTCCGAGCCATGGCCACCACCCTCATGCCGGCGGCCGACCGATGACGGCGCAGGAGCGCGCCGAACGCGAGGGGCGCGGGGAACTGCGCGCCCAGCCACAGCCGACGGGCAGCCGACACACGACGTCGCCAACCCAGGGGCGCGGGGAACTGCGCGACCAGCCCCCACCGGCCGGCAGCCGGCACACGACCGTCCCCGACACGATCCGCCGCCTCACCTCGGCGGAGCCGACCGGCGGCAACCTCCACGTGGCCCGCCTGGAAGGCACCCGCACCATCCCCCTGCGCGAGCTGACGGCCCGCGCCGCCCGCCTCGCCCACCACCTGCGCGAGCACCACGGCATCGGCCCCGGCGACCGCATCGGCGTCCTCGCCGCCAACAGCCTCGAATGGGTCCTGCTCGACCTCGCCGCCCTGCGCCTCGGCGCGCAGACCGCCGGCCTGGAGCCCGGCAAGTTCACCCCGTCCACCGAACTCGCCGACCGCTACGGCCTCCACCTCCTGTTCACCGACCAGGACACCGCCGGCGTCCCCGACACCCTCCCCATGACCGGCCTCTGGGAGCTCGCCGGCCCCGGCGACGCCCCCGGCGACGGCCCCCTGCCGCCCGTCACCTGGGCCGCCGAGGACGTCACCACCATCAAGTTCACCTCCGGCAGCACCGGGATCCCCAAGGGCCTCGGCGCCACCGCCGGCAGCATCGACAGCTCCCTCCGCGCCGTCCAGGAGATCTTCGAACACGGCCCCGGCGACAACCTCTTCGTCTTCCTGCCCCTCTCCCTCCTCCAGCAGCGCTACTGGGTGTACTCCGCCCTCCTCCACGGCCACGACGTCACCATCACCACCTACGAGGCCGCCTTCGCCACCCTGCGCCGCGTCCGCCCCACCGTCGTCATGGGCGTCCCCGCCTTCTACGAGAGCGCCCGCCGCCAGATCGGCGCCCGCCTGCGCCGCACCCCCGGCCGAACGCCCGCCGAGGCCGCCCGGACCCTCTTCGGGGACCGGATCCGCTACCTGTGGACCGGCTCCGCCCCCGCCTCGCCCGCCGTACTGCGCTTCTTCAACGACACCGCCGGCCTGCCGCTCTACGAGGGCTACGGCCTCAACGAGACCTGCATCGTCACCAAGAACCACCCCGGCGCCCACCGCGAGGGCAGTGTCGGGCGGGCCGTCCGCGGCAAGGAGGTGCTGATCGGCGCCGACGGCGTCATCAGCGTCCGCAGCACCCACCCCGTCAACAACCACTACGCGTACGCCCGTCCCGGCGACTCCGAGAAGGTCTTCTCGCCCGACGGGACCGTCCGCACCGGCGACCTCGGCCACCTCGACGAGGACGGCTTCCTCTACGTCCACGGCCGCGCCGACGACGTCATCGTCCTCGACAACGGCAAGAAGGTCATCGTCCGACCCATCGAGGAACTCATGCGGGCCGACCCGGCCATCGCCGAATGCGTCCTGTTCAGCCCCACCCAGACCGACCTCGTCGCCGTCGTCTCCCCGGCCGCCCAGCCCGCCGACCACCGGGCCATCGCCGCCCGCCTCGCCGCCGTCAACGCCGCCACCGCCCCCGACGAGCGGATCAGCCGCGTCCTCGTCGCCGATCCGCCGTTCAGCATCGAGGGCGGCCTGCTGACCTCCCAGTACAAGCCGAAGCGGCCCGACATCCGGGCCGCCTACCACTCACCGCTGCACACCCAGGAGGCCGGAATCCATGCCTGACACGACCGACACCCGCGCGGCGATCGAGGCCGCGGCCCGCGACCAGCTCTCCCTCGTCCTGGTCCCCGAGGTCGAGCCGGAGGCCATAGACCCCGGCGCCGACATGGTCGCCGCCTACGGCCTGACCTCCCTCAACAAGGTCCTCTTCCTCACCGAGGTCTGCGAGGAGACCGGCGTCGACCTCGCCCACTTCACCGAACACGACCTCGCCGACATGAAGACCCTGGGCGACGTCACCGAAGCCCTCGCCCGCCACCACCACGCCACCACCGGAGCCTGAACCATGAGCGCCCTCAGCTGGACCGAGCACACCGCCGCCGTCCTGGAGAACCACCGGGTCCGCCTCACCCCGATCACCGAGGCCGACCGCGAGGGCGTCCGGGCGGTGGCCATGGACCCCGACATCTGGCGCTACTTCGTCGCCGCCGTCGACACCGACGCCGACTTCGAGGCCTTCTTCGACGCCAACCTCGCCGACCACGCCGCCGGCCGCCGTGCCGTGTGGACCATCACCGACAAGGCGAGCGGCCGCACCGCCGGCAGCATGAGCTTCGGCAACATGGCCGAGGCCGACCGGCGCCTGGAGATCGGCTGGTCCTGGCTCGGCCGCGAGTTCCGCGGCCGCGGCGTCAACCACTGGGCCAAGGCCCTCCTGCTGGAGCACGCCTTCGAGGTGCTCGGCGCCGAACGCGCCGAGTTCAAGACCGACGTCCTCAACCTCCAGGCCCGGCGCGGCCTCGCCAACATCGGCGCCACCGAGGAAGGCGTCCTGCGCAGCTTCAACTACATGCCCGGCGGCCGCCGCCGCGACGCCGTCTACTACAGCGTCCTGCGCTCCGAATGGCCCGCCGTCCGCGCCCTCCTCGCGCACGGCCCCAAGAAGGCCGTACCGGCATGAGCGAGGACACCGCCGACCCCGGCATCGCCCACATACGGGCGTCCGGCACCCCCTGGGACATCGGCCGCGCCCACGGCACCGCCCTGGCCGCGCCCCTGCGGGCCTTCCTCGACGACGGCCTCGCCCGCCTGGGCCACCTCGTCGACCGGCCCCCCACCCTGCCCGCCCTGCTGCCCTCGATCGCCGCCCACCGCGACGCGGTCGAGGCGGCCCTGCCCGACCTCGCCGAGGAAGTCGCCGGCCTCGCCGACGGGGCCCGGATCAGCGAGGACGAGGCCTGGCTGCTCCAGCTGCGCCGCGAACTCACCGGCTACTCGAAGATCCGGACCGGCGGCGACTGCACCACGTACGCCCGTACCGGCCCCGGCACCGAGCCCGTCCTCGCCCAGACCGTCGACCTCAGCGGCAACCTCGACACCCACATCGCCGTCCTGGAGACCACCCGGGCCGGCTCCGCCCGCCGCTCCCTCGTGCTCAGCTTCGCCGGACTCCTCGGCTACCTCGGCGTCAACAGCGACGGCCTCGCCGTCGGCATCAACCTGGTCCTCGGCGGCGCCTGGCGCCCCGGCGTCCCCCCGTACCTGGCCGTCCGCCACCTCCTCGACACGGCCGCCACCGCCGAACAGGCCCTGAAGGTCCTCGCCGACCTGCCGCTGTCCAGCTCCCGCTCCCTCATGCTCTGCGACCACGAGCGGGTCCTGTACGCCGAACACCTCGACGGCGACCTGCGCGTCACCGAGGCCGCCCCCGGCGCCCTCGCCCACACCAACCACTACCTCCACCCGGACTTCGCCCCCGCCGACGAGCTGAACGTCTTCGCCCGCAACTCCTCGCGCCGCCGCCTCGCCGCCGCCCGCGACGGGATCGCCGCCCTCCCCGGCGACGCCGACGCCGAGGACCACTTCGAGCTGCTCGCACGGCCCCCCGTACGGGTCCCCGACCGGGGAGACATCCGGGCCGAACGCACGGTCGCAGCGGCCGTGCTGCTCCCGGCGGCCGGGCGGCTCCACCTGAGGCCGGGCGACCCCGCGCGCTCCCGCACGAGGGTGTTCACCCTGTAGCCCCCGGGCCCAGGGCCCAGGGCCAGGGATGTGTCCGAGAAAGGAGAATGATGGACGCATGGCTGGTCGACCTCGACCAGGTCGCCCCCACCGAGATCACCCCGCGCTATCCCGAGGGCCTCACCGAGGACGAACTGCGGCGCGGCGCCGAGTTCGTCCACGCGCGCGCCGCCCACCGCTTCTACCGCGCCCGGCTCACCGTCCGCCGCCTGCTGGCCGAACGCCTCGGCCTCGACGCGCACGACCTGCGCATCCACTACGACCCCGCCGGCAAGCCCTACCTGCCCGACCAGCCCGGTACCCACGTCAGCTGGTCCCGCTCCGACGGGCTGCTCCTGCTCGGCGCCACCGAGACCGGGCCCATCGGGGTGGACGTCGAACTGGTCCGCCCGGCCTCCAGCAGCCTCGACGTGCTCACCTTCATCTACCCGGGGGTCCCGGACGGGGTCGGCCCCGAGACCTTCTTCCACGCCTGGACCCTGCTGGAGGCCGCCGTCAAGGCGACCGGGCGCGGCCTGACCGACGGCGCCCGCGAAGTCGACCTGGCCTTCGGCCCGGACGGCTCCGTCGGCCTGCGCGGCATCACCGGCCACGGCGCACTGCCCTGGCACGGCCACACCGCGCTCCAGCCGACCCGGCAGGACTGCCCGTGGGCGATGACCGCGTTCGTCTCCCGGGAACTGCCCCCGGTCACCGTCCTGACCTGGCCGGACCGGACCGGCGACCCCGTACGGCCACCGGCTCCGGCCCCCTCGGGGCTCACTCCGCGCTGACCACCGGCGAACCGTCGGGGGCGATCGCCGAGAAGCCGGTGTACGGAACCAGCGCGGGCGGCACGGCCACCGAGCCGTCCGCGCGCTGGTACTGCTCCAGCACCGCCACCAGCGTCCGCCCCACCGGCAGCGCAGAACCGTTCAGCGTCGCCGCGAACCGCTTGCGCCCGTCCCGGTCGCGGACCTTGATGCCGGCCCGGCGCCCCTGGAAGTCCCCGCAGTCGGAGCACGAGGAGATCTCGCGGTACGTGCCCTGCCCCGGCAGCCACACCTCGATGTCGTAGGTGCGCCGCGCCGCGAACCCGAGGTCCCCGGCCCGCAGTTCCACCACCCGGTGCGCCAGCCCCAGCCGCCGCAGCGCCGCCTCCGCGTGCCCGGTCAGCAGCTCCAGCTCCGCCGCGGCGTCCTCCGGCCGGCAGATCCGCACCAGCTCCACCTTCTCGAACTGGTGCAGCCGCACCAGCCCCCGCGTGTCCCGGCCGTACGAGCCGGCCTCCGCCCGGTAGCAGGGAGTGCACGCGGTCAGCGCCAGCGGCAGCCCGTCCTCCCGCAGGGTCTCCCCCCGGTACAGGTTCACCAGCGGCACCTCGGCCGTCGGGATCAGCAGCAGGTCCCGGTCGGCGGCACCCGTCAGGAACAGGTCGTCCTCGAACTTCGGCAGCTGCCCGGTACCCGTCATCGTCTCCCGGGTCACCAGGTGCGGCACCCCGTGCTCGGTGTACCCGTGCTCGGTGGTGTGCAGGTCCAGCAGGAACGCGGCCAGGGCCCGCTCCAGCCGGGCCCCCGCCCCCCGGGTCACGGCGAACCGGGACCCCGACAGCCTGGCGGCGCGCACCTGGTCCAGGATCCCCAGCCGGGTCCCGATGTCCACGTGGTCGCGCGGGGTGAACTCGAACCCGGGGACCTCGCCCCAGGTCCGCCGCACCACCGGCGGGTCCTGCTCGGTCCCGTCGGGCACGTCCGGGTGGGGCAGGTTGGGCACGGCCAGCAGCAGCGCGGCGAGCCCCTCCTCCGCCTCCCGGAGCTCCTCCGACACCGACCGCAGCCGCTCCTTGGCCGCGGCCGTCCGGGCCCGCGCCGCGTCGTCGGGCCGGACGCCCCCCTTCGCGGAGCGGTTCTGCTCGGCCCGCAGTTTGTCCCGCTCGGCGATGAGCCGGGCGCGCTGTTCGGTCAGGTCGCGCAGGGCGGCCCGGTCCAGGACGTGTCCGCGGCGGGCCAGGCCGGCCCCGGACGCCTCCTGGAGCAGGCTGTGCGGGTCGTGCATGACGGCTCCTCAGTCCTCGTCGGTGACGTGCGCGGTGGCGTGCGGGGCTGCAGCGGCGTGCGCGGCGACGGTAGGGGTCGCGGCGACGGTGGGGGTCGCGGCGACCGTGGCGGTCGTGGCGACCGTGGCGAGGGCCCGGTACCACTCCGGCGAGCGGGACCGCAGCCACAGGGCGCGCCCGAGTCCGCCGAGGGCGGCGCCGGCCACCAGCCACGGGATCCGGTTCACCCAGGGCGAGGCGCTCCCGGTGACCAGCGCGAAGTTGTCCAGCAGCAGCCAGAGCGCCCCCACCAGCCCGGCCAGGGCCAGTACCGGCGCCAGCCGGGTCCGCCACCAGTGCGCCTCGGGACGCCCGCGGAAGAAGACCGGCACGGCCACGGCCACCGCCGCCTGGAGGGCGACGATCCCGACCGTGCCCAGCGCCAGCATCGTGGTGGCCAGGTTGGTGTACGGATGTGCCCCCGCCAGCGCGAACACCCCGCACACGGCGGCCGTGGCCACCGACAGCACCGCGCTCGCCCGGTGCGGCGAGCCGTGCCGGGGATGCACCCGGGCCAGCGAGCCGGGCAGCACCCGCTCCCGGCCCAGGACGAACAGGTACCGGTTCGCTGCGGTGTGCAGCCCGAGCAGCGCCCCGAACAGGCTGGTGCACAGCAGCACCTGCATCACGCCCGTCGCGAAGGTGCCCAGGTAGTCGTCCGACAGGTGGAAGAACAGGTCGCCCAGCTCCCTCCCGGCGGTCTCCGCGACCCGGTCCGCGCCGACCGCCCCGACCGCCGCCCAGCTCATCAGCGCGAAGAAGACGGTGATCAGCACGACGGAGGCGTACGTGGCGACGGGCACGCTGCGCTTCGGGTCGCGGCTCTCCTCGCCGTACAGCGCGGCCGCCTCGAAGCCCACGTACGAGATCAGCGCGAACATCAGCGCCACCCCGAGCCCCGGCGCGAGGACCGTCTCCGGCCGGAACGCGGCCACGGGCAGGGTGTCCGTCCCGTGCCGCACCCCGATGGCCAGCGCCAGCAGCCCCAGCACCGCCACCTCGGCGACCATCAGCACCGCCAGCAGCCGGGCGCTCAGGTCGATCCGCCGGTAGCCCATCACCGCCGTCAGGGCCAGCGCCCCGCCCGTCCACACCGGCCACGGCACCGGCAGGCCGTGGGCGGCGGACACCAGCTCGGCGAAGTACCCGAACGCCCCCGCGACCCCGGCGACGGCCGCCGTGTACGCGAGGACCGCCGTCAGTCCGGCCGCCACGGCCGGCGGCCGCCCGAGGCCCTGCCCGACGTACGTGTAGAACCCGCCCGCGCCGACCACGTGCCGGCTCATCGCCGCGTACCCGACGGAGAAGCACAGCAGGACCAGCCCGGCCAGGGCGAACGTCGCGGGCACCCCCGCGCCGTTGCCGATGGCGTAGGCGAGCGGCACCGAGCCGACCACCCCGGACATCGGGGCCGCCGCCGCGACCACCAGGAAGACGATCCGGGGGGTGGTCAGCGTCCTGCGCAGCGCGGGCGCGGAGGCGGCGGGCGCCCGGCCGTCCCGTCTGACGGGGATCGTGGAGGTCACCGGATCACCTCGGGTGGTTGCGGATGATGTCGACGGCCTCCGGGACGCCCATGTACGGCAGCCGCACCTCGGCCATGTCGTCGGTCCACTGCTCGGCGAGGTCGTAGCGCTGCTTGGGCGTGGTCTCCAGCAGCCTGCAGCCGGGGAAAACCTCGTAGTCCCTCAGCAGTTCGGCGTGCGCGAACATGCCCTGCTGGAACAGCTCCTCGCGCTCCAGCACGAATTCCTCCGACGGCAGCTCGTCCCACAGCCGCCGGCCGCGCCGGATCAGCTCGATCAGCCGCGGCCGGTACGAGGGGTTGCGCGCCAGGTGCTCGCGGACGATCGAGCTGCCGACCGTCAGGTGGCGGATCTCGTCGATGGACGCGCCGCGCGCGATCTCCGCCGCGGCCGGGTCGAGGAGGGTCCACTTGCGCTCGCTGAGCTCGGCGGCGGGCGCCAGCACCCCCTCGATGACGATGGTGAACACCGCGACCGCGCCGATGAAGTCGCCCTCGTCGCGCACCACGCCCGTGGCGAACTCGGCGATCGGGTTCAGCACCCGGCGGGTGTAGTCGGCGCCCTGCTCCTTGATGAACCCCAGCAGCCCCGCCTCGGGCACCCCGAGGTCCACCAGGTGCTTGCGGAAGATCATCGCGTGCCGGGCCTCGTCGACCACCTGGGTGGTGAAGAACTCCTGCTCCACGACCCCGGGCGCGCCGATCACGTAGTGGGACAGCACGTCCACCGCCCGGGACTCGGCCAGCGACCGGTTGCCCAGCTCCAGCACGAGCGCCTGCCGCAGCGGCCCGTCCTCCTTCATGTGCGCCGGCGTCGCGGCGTCGTGCCCGGCCTCGGCCCGCCCGCGCAGGGTCCCCTGCGCGACGGCCGACAGCCAGTAGCCCAGATCGCACTCCTCGGCGGTCAGGGTCATCTCCTGCGCCCCGTCGAGCAGGTTGGGCGCACGGTCCCAGTCGGCCTCTACGGGGATCTGCGGAAGGGTGGTCATGATGCGACCTCACTGGGGGAAGCGGGAACGGACACGGAAGCGGCGGGGGTGACGCAGGCGCTGTGCATGCGGCCGGCGAAGCTGAGCATCGGGGAGTCGACGGTGTGCGAGCCGCCCGTGACCTCGGCGAGGAGCATGTCGTGGTCCCCGACCTGGTGCCAGCCCAGCACCCGGCACGCCATGTGCGCCAGGCTCCCGCCGATCAGCGGGGCGCCGGTGAGCGGGTCGGTGGTCCAGTCGAAGCCGTCGAACTGGGCGTCGCCGAGCGGGCGGGAGGGGTTCGCGAAGCGCCGGGCCACGTCCTGCTGCGCCGAGCCGAGCACGTTCACCGAGAAGCGGCCCGCCCGGCGGACCATCCCCGCGAACGTGGACGTCGGGCGCAGGCACGCGCCGAGGACCAGCGGGTCCCGCGACAGGGTGACCACGGCGCTGGCGGTGGTGCCGTGCCGGACGCCGTCCCGGCTGACGGTCAGCACGGTCACGCTCGACGCCAGCCGGCGCAGCGCCAGCCGGGCCGCGTCCGGGTCCTCGTACCCCTCGGCGGTGGCCGCGGAGGCGCTGCGGTCCGTCAGCCAGGCCGGGTAGCGGCTCACCGGTGCGCCCCGACGGCGGGGGCCGCGCCGGGGGCGGAGCCTGTGGCGGCGATCGTCGCCGGGTGGTCCTCGTACGCCAGCGGCACCGGGCCGTCGGTCGCCGAACGGCGCTTGAGCATGGCCGTCAGCTGGTGCACCAGCGGCGTGTCCTCCGGCTCGAAGGGCAGCCCGAACGGCTTCAGGAAGTTCCCGAAGACGCCCCGGTCGCCGAACACGTGGAACGGCAGCGCCAGCAGCGCCCACTCCGGCCCGATCAGCCACATCCACAGCAGGCCCACGGCGGCCACGCTGAGCAGGCTGTGCATCGAGTTGTAGAGCACGTAGTACGCCTTGTGGATCCGCCCGTCCGCGCTGCGCCGGTAGGCGATCGCGCCCGGGATGTAGCCGAGCAGGTCGATGTACAGGAACAGGCCGATCGCCGCGAACCAGTTGATGTCCGTGAAGTGCCACAGGATGAACCCGATCGTCACGGCGAACGCGACCAGGTACTCCAGGCGGTGCAGGTTGAAGGTGACCGGTGACTCGACCGGGTTCTTGATGTCCATGAGGGGTGTCGTGTCCTTACTGCGGGCGGACCGCGCTACGGGAAGCTGCCGGGGGGTCAGGACAGGCGCAGCGGGCCGCCGGCGAAGTACTCGGCCAGCTCCGCGGCCACGCTGGCGCGCGAAGGCGGGTGGAAGGCCAGGGCGCGCACCGCGGAAGCCAGGTAGGCCACGTCGGCGGAGCGGATGAACGCCATCCCGCCGAGCATCTCCACGGCCTGGTCGACGGTCTGCGAGAGCAGGTCCTGGGTGGCGTAGCGGGCGGTGAGCACCGCGGCGACCGCCTCGTCGCCCGCGGTGCCGTCCTCCAGGGAGCGGGCCGCGCCCTCGACGAGGGACACCGCCGCGTCCAGCCGCAGCGCCAGCTGCGCCCGTTCCGGGGCACTGCCCCGCCCGCCGGCCAGCACCTGTGCGACCAGCGCGGACGCGGCGCCGACGTACGAGGAGGTGGCGAGGAGCTCGAACCAGGTGAACCCGGCCGTCTGGAGGTCGTCGAGCCGGTCCGCGTCCTCGGGGGTGCTGTGGATGACGAGGTCCTCGGGCACCTCCACGTCGGTCAGCCGCACCTCGTGGCTCTGCGAGGCAGCGAGGACCGGCGTGGCCCAGAACGGCCGGGTCGTGACGCCGGGGGAGGAGGCCGGGATCAGCATCAGGGCCAGCGCGGAGCGCCCGTCCTCCTCCGTCACCTGCACGCTCGCCGTCAGCACGTCCATCGAACCGGACAGGCTGCACGGCTTCTTCGAGCCGTTGACCCGGTAGCCGCCCGGGGTGCGCTCCGCGACGACCGACGGCGCCAGGATGTTCTGGTCGGTACGGCCCTCCGCCCAGCCCGACGCCAGCAGCAGCCCGTCCGAGGCCACCGCGGACATCAGCTTCAGCTGGGCGGGGGTGAGCCGGCCGGTGACCTCGGCCAGCCGGAACAGCATCGCCACCGTGAAGTGGTGCATGGTCGTGGCCACGCCCAGGGACGGCGAGAGCGAGGCGATCGCCCGCTGCACCCGGACCGCCTCCAGCGGCCCGGCGGCCGCGCCGCCGTACGCGGCCGGCACGAGCAGCCCGGGACCGCCGTGCTTGCGGTACAGCTCCAGCACCGGGCTGTCCGCGCCCTCGCGGGCCGCGAGCGGCAGCTCTTCGAGTGCGTCGAGAAGGCCTGCGTGGAATTGCTCGCAGACCCCGCGCGCTGTCGTCAGGGAACGCATCGCCGTGTTCTCCTCGGGCTGTCTCGGAATTCCCTTCCGAACCGGCGGGGATTCGCCGTGATCCGAAAGTGAATATGCGGTGAGAAGTCTTTCACTCGCTGTCTGACTGAGGCCTGACACCCATCTGACCAGCGTTTTCAACTGACCCATCGCTGACCTGCGGCTGACCTGAAGGTCCTTCGGGGGTTGTGGTGCTCGTCCCCGCGTGCCATAAGTGAGGAAGTTGTCGGCGCGAGAATGGATCTGAAATGACCGGAACGGTTCTGGATACGGATGCCGCGCTCGACGCCATCCGGAAGTACGCGGACGCGGGAAATCCCAGTGCGTATTTCGCCTTCAGTGACGGGAACAGCCATTTCCGGCTCCCGGACGTCCCCGGGGTGATCGTCTACCGCGCGGTCGGCCGCTACCTGGTCCAGTTCGGCGGCCCCTTCGCCCCCTTCGCCCCCGCCGGCCCCGACGGCCCCCGGGCCCGGCTGCTGGCGGCCTTCGTCCGCTTCGCCGCCGAGCAGGGCCGCGAGATCGTCTCCGTACAGCTCCAGGGCGCGGACGCCGGCGTCTACGTCGACCAGGGCTTCACGGTGAACCAGATGGGCGCCTCGTACGCCGTCGACCTGGAGGCCTTCACCCTGGCCGGCACCAGGTTCATGCAGCTCCGCAACAAGATCTCCCGCGCCCTGCGCAGCGGCCTGGAGATCAAGGAGGTCGAGTACGAGGACTTCGCCGAGCGGATCGCGGCGCTCGACACCGCCTGGCTCTCCACCAAGGGCGAGGGCGTCAAGCCGCTGGAGTTCCTCGTCGGCCAGACCGGCGGCCGCTACCAGCACCTGCGCCGCCTCTTCGCCGCCGTCCGCGACGGCGAGCTGATCGGCTACGTCTCGTACGCCCCCGTCTACGGCCCGCAGGCCGGCTGGATGCACGACCTGAGCCGCCGGCAGCCGGACTCCCCGCCCGGGGTGATGGAGGCCCTCAACAAGGCCGCCATCGACGTGTTCACCGCCGAGGGCACCCGCTGGCTCCACTTCGGCTTCACGCCCTTCACCTCCCTGACGGCCCCGCAGTTCCCGGGCCACAGCCGGGGCTTCCACTGGTTCATGGAGCACCTGTGGGAGCACGGCGCGCACATCTACCCGGCGCGCACGCAGCTGGAGTACAAGCAGAAGTGGGCGCCCTCCGCGGTGCTGCCGGAGTACATCGCCTTCCAGCACGGCGCGAGCCTGCCCGCGCTGGTCCACGTCTTCCGCGCCTGCAACGCGGTCTGAGAGGAAGGTCCCACACCCATGCCGTCCGACGAGATCGAGACCCAGGGCCTGCTGGTCGTGGAACGCTTCCAGGCCTGCGCGGCCGCCCCCGACGACCTGGAGGCCGCCCGCCGCTGCGACGCGGACCTGGCCCGCCTGGACGAACTGCTGCGCGCGGCCGCGGAGTAGCGGAACAGGCGATGACGCGAGGGCCCCGCCGGCACGCCCGG
>NZ_GG657752.1:122190-142209 GCF_000158895.1 Streptomyces sp. C
GGCGCGGTCCGGCCGGCGCCGAACAGCCGCACCCGGCCCGGACCGGCCCCGGTACGCCCGACCACCGCCACCAGCCCGAAGCCGCCGTCGGCTGTGCCCGCGCCCGTGCCCGCGCCCGTGCCCGCGCCCGTGCCCGCGCCCGTGCCCGCGCCCGTGCCCGCGCCCGCGCCCGTGCCCGTGCCCGCGACCGGCGGCCCGGGCAGCCGCACCGGGACCGTGGTCCCGGCCGGCGCCACCGTGCGGACCCGGTGCAGCTCGATCAGCCAGTCCGCGTGCACGTCCAGCCACGGCCCGCCCAGCGCCCGCCGCAGCAGCGCCGCCATCCCCGCCTCCAGCCGCCGGTCCGCCCCGTCGTACGGGACGTCGTACGGCACCTCGTACGAGGGGACGGGCAGGAAGAGCCAGTCGTCGTCCGCCGTCCACGACATCCGCAGCCGCACGACCCCGTACCCGTACGCGTTCACGTACGAGGGCTCGGCGAAGGCGGCCACGACCGCCCCGGGGACCGGATCCAGCCCGACCAGCGCGAAGCCGTGCTCCCGCAGTGACACGACGGCTCAGCCCGCGGCGACCGGCGTGCGCTCGGGGAGCGCACCCTCGGCGGTGTCGGCGCCGGGCCGCGCCAGCTCCAGGCGCTCGTCGAGGTGGCGGGCGGAGGAGTTGGCGCGCCACAGCGCCCCGCGGGCGATGCCCCGGCGCATGTAGGCGGAGTCGGCGCTCGGGATGACCACGTTGTGGAACCAGCCCGCCGCGTGCTGGGAGTCGATGGTGATGTGCAGGCGGTGGTAGGTGATCCCGACCTCCGGCAGGCCCAGCCGTTCCCAGGCCCGTACGACGTTGCGGAACCGGTCGGGGGCCAGCCACTCCGTCATGCCGAGGAAGCCGACCGCCTCCGGGTACAGGTGCCGGTAGCGGCACAGCAGCACCGCCAGGTTCCCGGAGTGCAGGTCGGTCGTGGTCATGGCGGCTTCCAGGTCCTCGGGGCGGACGTCGAAGACCTCGTAGATCTTGTTGAAGAGGTGGGTGTGCACCGCCTCCGGGTCGCCGTTGCCCATCTCGTCCCAGTAGTTGCCGGCGATCTCCATCTTGCTGGCGCCGACCGTGCCGATCTGCATCATCGCGAGGAAGTCGTCGAAGCGGCCGTCGATCAGCGACTCCTGGATGACGTACGTGCGCAGGTCCTCGCTGCGCGCCTCCCGGTTGATGAAGTCCGTGTAGTACGGGTGCTTGAAGGCGCGGTGCCTGCGGACGATGCCCTTGAGCCAGGACAGGAACTGCTTGGGATCGGCGGGCGCCGACTCAAGCAGGCCGGGCTCCAGATGGGCGTCCTCGGCCTGGAGGGTGGCGTTCTCCAGCAGCCGGGTGACCTCGTGCAGCAGCACCGAGCCCTCGGCGCTGGGGCGGTCGGGTATCTGCATCACCGTCTGGTAGATGCGGGAGAGGAGGAGCTGCTGGTGGTAGTGGGCGTCCTCGCGGTGGGGGCCGGGGCCGGCCGCGGCGGCGTTCAGGTCGGTGACGGCCTCGACGATGCGGGAGCGTTCGCCCGAGAACTTGGCGTCGATCTCGTCGGCGTCCACGGCCAGCCAGGACGAGACCTCCTCGACGAGCGCGGCGGCGTCGGTCCTGGGGGTGTGGTTGTGGGGGTGGGTGTGGGTGTGGGTGCGGATCGCGGGCATGTTGGGGTGGTCGCTGGTGGGCAACTGCGTCTCCATGTCTCTCGGGGTCGCGCGGGTTGCGGAAGAGGGAAGAGGAAGGACGTACGTACGTCTCCGTCGCGCGGACCCGCGCGCACGGGCGGCCCCTCATGCCAAAGCACGCGCATCCCTCGTCGTCGTATCGGGATGCGCGTGCCTGGGATGAGCACCTGCGGAGAGGGCAGGATTCGAACCTGCGTGGGCAGAGCCCGTCCGGCGAAATGGCCGGACCCCATTCGGCCGCTTTGGGTACCTCTCCAACGGCCTTTCTCTGCCATCAGCTTGGCACGGTCCGGCTGACATGGTGCTGATGAATTTCTGAGACGGCAATTACGGCTGTCGGTCAGGGTCGCATCAGCGTCGGCTGGGATAGTGAAGGACGGTCGATCGATCGAACTACTTCGCAGGGAGATTCCGTGAGTGCCGAGACCGCCAAAATCGCCGTTTCCCGTCTCTACAACGACGAGAACGGCGAATCGCATTTCATAGACGAGACGCTGGAGGTGACCGCCCTCAATTTCGCCCCGCCCGCGCCTTCGCTCTTCGTCTCCGAGGGCGTGCCGGCCAAGCAGGCCGTCTACCTCTACATCCCGGCCGGCTGGTTCGGCGACTTCCACCCGGCCCCGCGCCGCCAGATCATGACGCTGGTCAGCGGCAAGATGGAGTGCGGGGTCAGCGACGGCACCTGGCGCACGTTCGTGCCCGGCAACACCCAGCTGGTCGAGGACACGCAGGGCAAGGGGCACGCCACCAAGGCCCTGGAGGACTGCGTGATGATCGTGTCGCAGCTCGCCGACTGACGCCGGCCGCACAAAAAGGGAGGGGCACGGCCCGGAATTCCGGACCGTGCCCCTCCCCATTGGGTATTTTGCTGGGGAGTTATCCCTTCACGTACCCGAAGCTCTCGGCGAGCAGGCCGTTCTCCAGGCGGTGCACGTTCACCCCGCGCACGAAGTCCCGGGCCCCGCTGCCCCAGCGCAGCGTCCAGCGGCAGACGGAGCGCTCGCCGGCCACCCAGACGTCCTCGACCTCGAAGGTGATGTTCTCGTTGCCCGCGATCGAGGTCCAGAACTGAAGACATTCGTCATAACCGGCGTGCTTCGAGCCGTCGGGTGCGGGACCGGAGTTCTCCAGCCGGCAGTTCGGGGCGAGGATGTCCTTCAGCAGGCCCGGGTCGTGCAGCTGGAATGCCTGGTTGAACTGTTCGATAACCTTGCGCGTCTGCTCATCGGACATCGGAACTCCTCATGTCTCAGGACTCGGCAGGGAGGGCGGCGCCCCGGCCGGATCGGCCAGGGCCACAGGAGAAAGTAATACAGTCCAACGGCTCCGTGTCCAAGCCTTTGGGAGTTCCGGCCATTTGAGTCAGTCGCACGTCAGTACCAGCCGCCTAGCTTCGTACTATGACCACAGCAGACAGTGCGCCTCTCGCATTGGCCTATCAGCAGGCCATCGAATATCTGGCGGGTCTCGCCGATCGGCCGGTGGGTGCCACTGCCGGCTCGGAACAATTGCTGAAAATGTTCGGTGGCCCGCTGCCCGAAGGCCCGGCCGACGCGACGCAGACCATCGAGGTCCTGGGCCGAGCCGTGGCCGAAGGCGGCATCCCGACCGCCAACGGCCCCCGCTACTTCGGCTACGTCACCGGCGGCACCCTCCCGGTCGCGATCGCCACGGACTGGCTGGTCGCCGCCTACGACCAGACCGCCAGCCTCTACAACCTCTCCCCGGCCATCGCCGTGGCCGAGGACGTCGCCGCGCAGTGGGTGCTGGATCTGCTGGGCCTGCCCGCCCACGCCTCCGTCGGCTTCCCCACCGGCTGCACCATGGCCCACCTGACCTCGCTCGCGGCCGCCCGCCACAAGCTCCTCGCGGAAGCCGGCTGGGACGTGGAACGCGACGGCCTGGGCGGCGCGTCCGACGTGGCCATCGTCGCCGGCGCCCAGCACCACATGACCATCGACCTCGCCGCCCGCTACCTCGGCTTCGGCACCGCGCGCATCCGCAACGTGCCCGTGGATGAGAAGGGCCGCATGGTTCCGGCGGAACTGGACGCCGCCCTGGCCGGGATCGACGGCCCGGTGATCGTCTGCGCGCAGATCGGCGACGTCAACTCCGGCGCCGTCGACCCCGTCGGGGAGGTCTGCGACATCGCCCACCGGTACGGGGCCTGGGTCCACGTCGACGGCGCCTTCGGCCTGTGGGCCGCGGCCAGCCCGAAACTCCGCCCGCTGGTGGCGGGCGTGGAGCGGGCCGACTCCTGGGCCCTGGACGCCCACAAGTGGCTCAACGTCCCCTACGACTGCGGCATCGTCGTCATCGCCCACCCCGAGGCCCACCGCGCGGCCATGCTCAACGAACGCGCCGGCTACCTCCCGCCGGGTACCGATGGCGAACGCGACGCCATCGAATGGGTCCCGGACTTCTCCCGCCGCGCCCGCAGCCTCCCGGTCTGGGCGGCACTGCGCACCCTGGGCCGCAGCGGGGTCGCCGACCTGGTGGAACGCTGCTGCGCACACGTGCGGCGATTCGCGGAGCACCTGGGTGGTGTGGAGGGGGTCGAACTCCTCAACGACGTGGTCCTGAACCAGCTGCTCGTCCGCTTCGGCGACGACGACGAGACGACCCGGCGGGTCATCGCCCGCATCCAGCGCAGCGGCGAATGCTGGTTCGGCGGCACGCTGTGGGAGGGCCGGGCGGCGATGCGCGTCTCGGTGGTCAACTGGCGGACGACGACGGAGGACGTCGACCGCAGCGCGAGGGTCATCCTGGAGGCGCTGGGGGAGGAACTGGGGGCCGGCTGAGGGGGGCCCGCTATCTCCCCCTCGAGGCACTGGGCCCGGTCGGTAGTTGCCCACCCGCCTCCCCCTCTGCGGGCCGGTGGTACGGGGGGCGGTATCCCCTCGGGCGGCCTCAGGGAGGGTTGGGGGCTTCCCGTCAGTCCCATCGTCCTTCCGGTTCGGGCCGGTCCCTCAAGGGCGCTCCTTCGTCGCGTCGCTACGCGATCGCCTTCGGCGACCCTTGACCGACCGACCCGCCCCGGAAAGCCGAAAGACTGCCGGGAAACCCCCAAGAGAACGGCACGGTCCAGAGGGGGAGGGGCGGGTCCGTCAGGGATGGGGCGGGGGGCCGGGCGTCGGCAGGCCGGGCATCCGGGCCTCCATGTCTGCGGTTCCGGGCCGGGGGCGCGGCAACCTGCACGAGAGGTTGACCAGGGAGGCCTCCGGAGCGCCCAGGCGCGATAGATCGCTACGCGCTCCTCGGATCTCGGCGTCTGGCGGCCGTCCTGGGCTGGTCATTCGCGGGTTACGCGTTCAATGGCCGGACCATCGCGGTGAGGACGGGGGAGTCCGGGGCGGGCTGGACGGGGCCGATCGCCTTGTAGCCCCATGACTCGTAGACCCGTTGGACCTTCCCCTCGCCGGCGGCCGGATTGACCATGAGCGATGCGTACCGGTCCTCGCGGCCGGCCAGCAGGTCGTCATGGATCCGCCGGGCCAGGCCCGTCCCCCGGAAGGCAGCCGTCACGCCGATCTCGCGGAGCGCCAGGGTCGGCGCACGGGTGTATTCCGTGTCCAGGTCGTCGCTGATGCGCTTCCACCAGAGGTCTCCGGCCTCCACGGTGTTGCCGTACGCGTACCCGACCGGCCGGTCCTCGGCGTCGAAGGCGAGGACGGCGGAGAAGCCGGGCGTGCGGCCGTAGCGCTGCAGGCGCTCGGCCAAGGTCGGCACGGAGTAGTTCGGCAGGTGCAGCAACGGTGCGCGGACCTCGGCGTACGCCTCGATGAGTGGGAGGCAGGCCTGCTCCACGTCGGTGAACCTGCGAAGTCGGGTCGTCATGGGATGCCCTTCCTGTTGGTTCAGATCGCCCCGTGCGCCGGTGCGGCTGTTTCGGCGCCGGCTCTATAGGTCACGCACCATGACCGCGTAGACGGGGGAGTCGTCGGAGGGCTTGGCCTCGTCCCGCTTTTCGTAGCCCCAGCTTTCGTACAAGGCCTGCACTTTCGCGTGGGTGGAGTCGACGAGGAGGGTCGCGAAGTCCACGTCCATCGACTGGAGCAGCGCGTCGTGGATGCGTTGGGCGCGACCGGTGCCCTGCCACTGGGGTGTCACCATCAGCTCGGAGAGGGCGAAGATCCGGCCCCGCACCCCCTTGGGCCGGTCCGCCCCCTTCCACCAGCCGCCCGGCTTGAACTTCGATCCGTACGCGTATCCGACCGGACTGTTGTTCTCCCAGCCCGAGACGCACGTCCAGTCCTCGCGCGCCGACCACAGGTCGACGAAGTAGGAGAACCGCTCGCGCGAGTGGAAGGGGTCGGGGTCGTGCGCGTACACCTCGTCGTGGAGGTCCAGGAGCAAGGAGCGGACGTCCGGCGCGTCGGTGTGCGTGTACCACTTCAGGTCCATCGTCGTGACTCCTCGATCCAGCTCAGGGCCTCAGGCGCCTTCGTTCCTGTGGCCGCGATGACTTGGCGCGTTCTGGCGAGCGTGTTCGCCGTACGCTGCGACCCGGAATCCGGCAGCAGCATCCCGAATGCTCGCCGTCCGGTCGCGCACGCGAGCTCCACTTCCCCCTGCCGAGCTTGGGCCAGAGACAGGTGCGCCGTGTACAGGGCTCTGTTCCGAATCATTTCCGCAGGGATGGCGGCGAGGGTGCGGTGAAGGCATGACTCGGCCCGCGCGTGCTCTCCGAGCGCCGTCCAGACGTACGACGACAGGGCGTCGAACTCGGCCCGGCTGTAGAACGAGATCCATCCCGACGGCGTCTTTCCCGAGGCAGGCAGGAAGGCCCTCTCGGCCAGGTTCAGGGCGCGCAGTGACTCCGTGGGCTGGCACAGCCTTGCCAGAGCGTTGGCGCGCCGCATGTACCCGAGTGACGCGTACAACGGATCACGTCGGGCAGCTGACGAACGCTTCATCACCTCTGCGCCGGCCGCCGCCTCGGCGTGGTTCTCGTGCTGGCTGGAGGTGAGCATCAGGTGGTCCCAGACCCGGTACATGGTCTCGGAGTCGCGTGCGAGGCCCGCGAGGGTGAAGGCCCGGTCGAGATGGGCGCGTGCTCGCTGGGGCGCGCTCGCGTCGATGGCGGCGAATGCTGCCAGGCACGTCACGTCGGATGCGAGTCGGTACATCTGTCGCTGGATGCGGTCAGAGGCGCCGCCGTTGGCGAGTGAGGCTTGAATACGGGTGGCCAGTTCACCCGCCTTGTGCTCGATCTCCCGGGCTCCGCCGAGCCGTGAATCATCGCGGAGTAGGTGGGTGTACTCCAGGTGGAACCGGTCCGCGTCTGGTTGTCCCAGCCGTGAGTGTCGTGCCGGGGCGGCAGCAGCGACGGCGGTTCCGGTCGCTGCGACAAGGAGGGTACGACGATGCACTGGATCCTCCGCTGGTGCGGCGGTACGTGGTGGGTCGAACCCTAAATCCGCGGTGGGGCATCCGAAAACCGCTTCCAACGCGGCACATGTACGGCCGATCGGGCGCCTGGTGGCGCCGTTCACCAGGTTGCGCACTGTCCGTGCGGACACCTCGCCCGGCCGTCCGATGATTTTCAGTAGCGCGATGTTCATCTGTGACGCCAACTCGTCTTGAGTAAGGCCGAGTTCGCGCATCCTCCGCTTCAACACGGCGTTGGCTGGCATGACATCGGAACGTAGTCCGCTCTTCACTCTCCGCGCCAGGTCGCTCGTAAAGCGGGCGCAAAGTTTTCCGCTCGCTGGGCGTGCAGCGTCAGGCTGCCCTTCCTGTTCCCTCATGGCCAAAGGCAGTTGACTGGTCACACGGGCCGAGATCACCTCGGGCCGATTACCCCCACTGACGGCGGTGAGGAGCCCTCTTTGACCAGTCCACTTCCGCGCAACGTGCTGAGCCTGGACACCCCCGACGGCGCCGGGACCGCCCCGCTGTCCTTGCCCAGTGCGGACCTGCTCGCGCGGGCCCAGGTCGGGTGGGAGCACTTTCTGCTCGGCATGGGATCGGAGCTGCCGGATGAGTGAGTGCTACGAGTACGTGCCGCACCGTCTGCTGCGCAAGCGCGTGCGCGACATCGCGTCCGGGGTGGAGGGCGAGCTGATGGCCGTGGTCAACGAGAACGTCTCCGACACCGGGACCGAGCACTGGGTGGAGCTCGCGTACATCCGGGGCGCGTCCGGGCGCGAGTTCACCACCGCCGTCGGCAACGTCGAGCCCGCCTGACGGGTCAGACCTTCGCGGCGGTTACGCGCGGGTGCTCGGCTGTGAGCATGGAGATGTCCTCGACGTCGGACGTCAGGATCGTGACCCGGCCCGGCTGAGCAAGGGCCGTGGCGCAGAGCATGGCGTCGATCGCGTACTTGTGGCCGTGCAGGCCTGCGGTGCGCAGCAGGGCGGCGGCGGACTGGGCCAGGGCCTGGGTGAGTGGCTCCACCCGCAGTCGGGACAGGGTCCACTTGAGTGCCGCGTCGTTGATCCGGGGGTGGATCACCTCCACCAGCACCGCGGCCGAGGTGATCACTGGAAGGTCGGCGTCGTGGGCGGCGGTGAGCCATTCGTGGATCTCCCGGTCGCGCTGCACGGCCTTGGCCAGGCCCTCGCTGTCCAGGATCAGGGCACCACTCACGCCGCCGCCCCGGCTCCGGTGGAGGTGTCGCCGGTGAGCCTCGCCCGCTTGGCGGCCACGGCCTCGGGGTCGGCGGGGCCGTTGACCGCGTTGAAGTCGGCGATCAGCTCCTCCAGGTTGTCACGCTCGATCTGCCGCTGGGCCGCCTTCTCCAGGTAGGCGGACACGCCCCGCTTGCCGACCCGGTCCCGGATCGCCTGCAGGGTGCCTGCGGTGAGGGAAACGGAGATGCCGCTGCTGGGGCCGTCCCCGGGTGGGAAGTCGATGTCGTCGTCAGCCATGACGTCATTATGGCATTTTGAATGCCATAGAGGGTGTCGGGTGCGGGCTACTGGAGGGACGACTCGTCGCAGCGGGCGATCCAGGCGGTGAAGGACTCCGAGGGGTCGGTGCGGTCCGCGAGGTAGGCGCGGGTGAGGCGTTCCACGTAGTCGGGGAGGTCCGCGGCTGTGGTTTTGAGGCCGCGGAGTTTTTTGCCGAAGGTGCCTTGCTGGTCGGAGGAGAGGGTCAGGGTGCCGCCCAGGTGGATCTGGAAGCCCTCGACCTGGCGGCCGTTCTCGTCCGGGACCAGCTGGCCCTTGAGGCCGATGTCCGCGACCTGGGTGCGGGCGCAGGAGTTGGGGCAGCCGTTCACGTTGATGGTGAGGGATGCCTCTTCGTTGGCCAGGCGTTTTTCGAGCTCCTTGACCAGGGTGGCCGCGCGTTCCTTCGTTTCCACGATCGCCAGCTTGCAGTACTCGATGCCCGTGCACGCCATCGTGTTGCGCCGCCACGGGGACGGGCGGGCCTGGAGGCCGATTTCCGCCAGGGCGGAGATCAGGGGCTCCGGGTCGGCCACGTCCAGGACCAGGAGCTTCTGGTACGGGGTGAGGCGGACGCGGCCGCTGCCGTGGGATTCGGCCAGGTCGGCCAGGGCTGCCAGCTTCGTGCCCGAGAGGCGGCCGGCGACCGGTGCGGCGCCGACGTACGAGAGGCCGTCCCGCTGGCGGTGTACGCCGATGTGGTCGATCGGGGCCGGGGGGAGGGAGGGGGCCGGGCCGTCGGGGAGGGGGCGGCCCAGGTACTCCTCCTCCAGGACCCGGCGGAACTTCTCCACGCCCCAGTCGGCCACGAGGAACTTCAGGCGGGCCCGGGACCGCAGGCGGCGGTAGCCGTAGTCGCGGAAGAGGCGGGCCACCGCCACCCACACGTCCGGGACGTCCGAGAGGGGGATCCAGACGCCCACGTGCTGGGCGAGGATCGGGACCGTCGAGAGGCCGCCGCCCACCCACATGCCGAAACCCGGGCCGTGCTCCGGGTGGACCGCGCCCAGGAAGGCCAGGTCGTTGATCTCGTACGGGACGTCCGGCAGCCAGGACACCGCCGTCTTGTACTTGCGCGGCAGGTTGGAGAGGGAGGGGTCGCCGATGTAGCGGGCGGCGATCTCCCTCACGGCTGGGGTCGCGTCCAGGATCTCGTCCGCTCCCACCCCCGCTACCGGGCTGCCCACGATGACGCGGGGGCAGTCGCCGCATGCTTCCGTGGTCGAGAGGCCGACCTGTTCCAGGCGCCGCCAGATCGTCGGGACGTCCTCGATCCGGACCCAGTGCAGCTGGATGTTCTGCCGGTCGGTGACGTCGGCGGTGTTGCGGGCGAAGCGCATCGAGATGTCGGCGATGGCGCGGAGCTGGGCGGCGTCGAGGGTGCCGCCGTCGCTGCGCACCCGCATCATGAAGTGCTCGTCCTCGAGGTCCTCCGGGGGCAGGGAGGCGGTCCTGCCGCCGTCGATGCCGGGCTTGCGCTGGGTGTACAGGCCCCACCAGCGCATCCGGCCGCGCAGGTCGTCGGGGGTGATGGAGGCGAAGCCCTCGCGGGAGTAGATCCGTTCGATTCGGTCGCGGACCAGGAGGGGGTCCTCCGCCGCCTTGAACTCCTCGTTGGGGTTGAGGGGCTCGTGCCCGTCTAGGGCCCATTGGCCCTCGGGGCGTTTTCCGGCAGAGGCGGGGCGCGCGGTTCTGGTGGTCCGGACCGGTGGCGCGGCGACTGTTTCCGTCATGGTGGTCCTGCTCCTTGTCAGGTGGTGCCGAGGTTCGAGACCGGGACGATCATGCCGCTGGGCAGCCAGCTCGCGGACGTGGTGTGGTGGTGGCCGCCGGCGGCGGCCGGGCCTCCGCTGCCGGGTACGTAGAGGACGGCGGCGGCGTACAGCTTCGCGGGCGCCGGGCCCGCCGCACCGCGGGCCGCGCGCCAGGCCTCGTACCCCGCGGCGGTCGGCACCTCGCCGGGCAGGCGGGCGCCGAGCGCGGCCGCGTACTCCACGGCGGCCGGGCCGTTCGGGGCGTACCGCAGCGGGATCAGCTGGCCCGCGCTCGGCGAGAGCAGCGGGGCGGTCAGCAGCCACGGCGCCAGGTACGTGCCCTCGGCGAGGGTGCGGCCGGCCTCGACGTCGCGTACGGAGGCCTCCGCGCCGGACCAGCCGGAGGTGACCACCAGCGGCCGGCGGGCCGAGGCGTCCGGCGCCCCCACGGCGATGCCCGCCCGGGCCGCGGCGGCACGCACCTCGGCGGCGGCGGCCCGCCCGCGCGGCGAGGCGTCCTCGGCCAGGGCCAGGGAGCGGATTCCGCGTCCCGAGAGGAAGGCGACGGTGTCGCGCAGCGCGGCCGCGTCCGGCTCCGTCAGGGCGTCGGACGGGCACCCGGCCGGTGCCTGCGTGCTGCCGCCCAGCACCGCCCCGGCGGCGGCGCTCGCGCACTCCGCCCCGTCGGCGCCCAGCAGCCCGGCCGGCGCCGGCTTCCCGCCCGCGCGGCCCGTGTCCACCGCCAGCGGCGCCGCAGACCCGCCGGCCGACACCCACACCCGCCCGGGCCCGGCGGGCAGTTCCACCGGGATCCACGTCAGCGTCGACCCGGGGCGCGGCCCGCCCCGCACGAGCCGCTCCCGGTCCGTCCCGGCCGAGGCTCCGGCGGCGGCGACGCCCACCAGGTTGCGCCCGGGCCGGTTCGGCACCACCAGCACCGGCACCTGCTGCCCGCCCAGCCCGAGGGAGCCGAGGAGGGGACCGGCCGACACCCGCGCGCCCGCGGCGCCGCCGGAGGGGGCGAGGGCTCCGGCGAGGGCCGCGCACGCCACCGCCGCGGCGAAGTACGCCGTGGCGGTGGTGCGGCGGGCGAGCAGCCGCGTGCGGAGCAGCAGCAGGACGCCCGCCGCCAGGGCGGCGGTCAGGACGACCGCCGCCAGGAGGACCGCGTTCACCGTCGGACGGCGCTGTCGCTGACCACGAACAGGACACCGTGCGGCTGCGCGTCGCCGAAGTCGCCGTGCGGCCACGACGCCCGGTTGAAGCCGACGCACGGCTTGCCGGTGTTCTCGTCCCGGAAGGTGCGGTCGAGGGTCACCCGGCCGCGCCGGTCGAGGTCGAACATGCACACCCGGTGGTCACCGCCGCCGCCGAAGGATCCGGCGACGAAGTAGTTGGCGACCGCGATCCGGCCGACCTGGGTCGTCTCCCGGTAGACGCCGTCCGCGCCGCGCTTGAAGTTGTCCATGGCGCCCCAGTGCGGGCCGCCCGAGCTGACGTCGCGGATCGGGACGGTGCTCACCAGCTCCGGGCAGTCCCGCTCGCGTCCGCCCCGGCTCGCCTCGGCGAGCTCGTCGACCGAGCACTTCGTGCCGGTGCCGGCCGCGAGCAGCTTCTGGATGTCCAGTACGTAGATCATGCCGGTGGTCTCGTCGAGCGGCTTGCCGTACGGCACGGACTGGCCCATCACCGTGTGGAAGAGGAAGCGGTCGTCGGGGCTGACGGCCAGCCAGCTGCCGTTGTCCCCGCTGCCGGTGATCCCCTTGTCGCGCTGGAAGGACCGGTAGGCGGTGGTGTCGTCGAAGACCTCCTTCCACTGCGGGTCGGGCACGGTGATGTCCGGCGTGTAGAAGATCGCCCCGCCGGCCATCGAGGAGACGAACGCGCCCTTGTTGCCGGGCCGGTTGGTCAGCGCGGTCTCCATGACCACGCGGGACTCGCGGAAGAAGGCCCGCTGCTCCTGCGCCCCGCGCGGGCCGTCGGCGACCTTCGACACCGACTTCAGGGTCGGGTTGTCCCGGTCGGTGATGTCGAAGACGCGGACGGTCTGGCGGGCCAGGTTCTCCTTCAGCGCCGAGTCGGGCGTCATGAAGTTGCGGGCCTCGGCGAAGTCGCTCGCCACCATGACGTTGAGGTCCTCGCGGACGGCGATGCCGTGCGGGTTGGCGCAGGTCGCGGCCGGCAGGGCGGGTACGTTCCCGCACTGCGCCGGGTCCTCGCCCGCCTTGGTGGCCGCCGGGATCTCCGCGATGGTCTTCCCGTCCTGGCCGATGCGCACGATCTCGCCGGGCGAGCCCGCCGCGCCGTTGCCGACCCGCACCTCGCCGTTGGTGTAGGTGCAGGGGCCGGTGACGTTGGGGCCGCCCATGTACGTGCCGTACGCGGTGCCGTCGCTCAGCACCTGGTAGGCGTCGGGCAGGGTCCCGCAGGGGGTGTCGGCGGTGGTGTTGACCCCGGCGATCGTCAGCGCGGGCAGGGCCTTCGCGTCGAAGACGAACGTCGTGTCGCTCATGATGCCGCCGGCGTAGATCCGGTCGCCCTTGTGCCACACGTACTGCATGTGGTGCGGCTCGTTGCCGTTGTTCGGGCCGACGGTGACCGTGTTGGCCACCTTCCCGTACGTGGGGGAGCCCGGGGTGGCGTCGATGACGGTCAGGAAGTCGGGCGCCGGCTGCTTCGCCGGTCCGGACCAGACGAGCATCCACTGCCGACCGGGCCCGCGCGAGGCTTCCACCAGGTGGTTGGTCGCCGTGTACGTGACGCCGTCGCTGCCCTGGAAGCTGGAGGTCCAGGTCTCCGGCGTACCGGCGGCGGCGGGGCCCGCCGCGGTGAGCATGGAGGCGGTGAGTCCCACCGCCGACAGACAGAGCGCGAGGCGGCGTATCAGCCTTCCTCGGCGCAGACCGTGCAGACCTTGCAGGCTCATTTCTCCGCGTTCCCTCTCCGGGGTGTCGGCCGAATTGCAAAGGGATTTTCGGATCACTTTCGCACAAGGGCGCTGGCGGTTCGCTGATAGGAGGCTTACCGCGCCCTGACATTCGTCCGGAGGAACTCGGCAAAGCTCCTAATTTCTACATAGTGCCTGTTCAGCCGCTATCAGTGGACCGTCAGTGCTTTATGTGTCGGCGTTGCTAATCTCGGCTCTGAGAATTCCTGCCCGTTCGCCGCGTTCCCCATTCGAAGGAGCCGCCGGATGACGACGACTCAAGTGCACGGAAATGTGAAAGAACTCGCCGAACGGGCGGGCCGGGACCTGGAGCACGCTTCCGCGCCGGACGTGCTGCGCTGGGCGGTGGAGACCTTCGGGAAGAGGTTCTGCGTGACGTCCTCGATGGAGGACGCGGTCGTCGCCCATCTCGCTTCACGGGTGGCTCCGGGTGTGGACGTGGTGTTCCTGGACACCGGTTACCACTTCGAGGAGACGATCGGCACGCGGGACGCCGTCGGGGCGGTGATGGACGTCAACGTCATCACGCTGACCCCGCGCCGGACGGTGGCCGAGCAGGACGCCGAGTACGGTCCGAAGCTCCACGACCGGGATCCGGACCTGTGCTGCACGCTGCGCAAGGTCAAGCCCCTGGAAGAGGGTCTGACCCCGTACGAGGCGTGGGCGACCGGGTTGAGGCGTGACGAGTCCCCGACCCGGGCGAACACGCCGGTGGTGGGTTGGGACGCCCGGCGGCAGAAGGTCAAGGTCTCCCCGATCGCCCGCTGGACGCAGGACGACGTGGACGCGTACGTGGCCGAGCACGGGGTGCTGACGAACCCGCTGCTGATGGACGGTTACGCCTCCGTCGGCTGCGCCCCGTGCACCCGCCGGGTCGCGGAGGGCGAGGACGCCCGGGCCGGCCGCTGGGCCGGACGCGGCAAGACCGAGTGCGGACTCCACGGCTGATGACGGAACCCACGGAGACGGAGCGGATGGACGTGAGGGACCAGGGAGCCACCGTGTGGCTGACCGGTCTGCCCAGCGCTGGCAAGACCACCATCGCGTACGCGCTGGCCGAGCGGCTGCGCGCCGAGGGCCACAAGGTGGAGGTGCTCGACGGGGACGAGATCCGCGAGTTCCTCTCGGCGGGCCTGGGCTTCGGCCGCGAGGACCGGCACACCAACGTGCAGCGGATCGGCTTCGTCGCCGAACTCCTCGCCCGCAACGGTGTGAAGGCCCTCGTCCCGGTGATCGCGCCGTTCGCCGACAGCCGCGAGGCCGTCGCGAAGCGGCACGCCGCCGCTTCGACGAACTACCTCGAAGTGCACGTGGCCACCCCGGTCGAGGTGTGCTCCGAGCGCGACGTGAAGGGCCTGTACGCCAAGCAGGCGGCGGGCGAGATCTCCGGCCTGACCGGCGTCGACGACCCCTACGAGGCACCGCAGAAGCCGGACCTGCGGATCGAGTCGCACACGCAGACCGTCCGGGAATCCGCAGCCGCGCTCTTCGCGCTGCTCGAACAGAGGGGTCTCGCGTGACCACCGTCATCCCCATCAACAGGGCTGCGAGGGCGCTGAACCACCTGGACTCCATGGAGTCGGAGGCGGTGCACATCTTCCGTGAGGTGGCGGGTGAGTTCGAGAAGCCGGTGATCCTGTTCTCCGGCGGCAAGGACTCCATCGTCATGCTGCACCTGGCGCTGAAGGCCTTCGCGCCCGCGCCGGTGCCGTTCTCGCTGCTGCACGTGGACACCGGGCACAACTTCCCCGAGGTCCTGTCCTACCGCGACCGCGCCGTCGCCGCGCACGGCCTGCGCCTGCACGTGGCCTCCGTCCAGGAGTACATCGACGCCGGCAAGCTCCGCGAGCGCCCCGACGGCGTCCGCAACCCGCTCCAGACCGTCCCGCTCACCGAGGCCATCCAGCAGCTGAAGTTCGACGCCGTCTTCGGCGGCGGCCGCCGCGACGAGGAGAAGGCCCGCGCCAAGGAGCGCGTGTTCTCCCTGCGCGACGAGTTCTCCCAGTGGGACCCCCGCCGCCAGCGCCCCGAGCTGTGGCAGCTCTACAACGGCCGCCACGCCCCCGGCGAACACGTCCGCGTCTTCCCGCTCTCCAACTGGACCGAGCTCGACGTCTGGCAGTACATCGCCCGCGAGCAGATCGAACTCCCCGGGATCTACTTCGCGCACGAGCGCGACGTCTTCCAGCGCAACGGCATGTGGCTGACCGCGGGTGCGTGGGGCGGGCCGAAGGACACCGAGCCGGTGGAGCGGCGGAGGATCCGCTACCGCACCGTCGGTGACATGTCCTGCACCGGTGCCGTCGACTCCGACGCCGCCGACCTGGACGCCGTGATCGCCGAGATCGCCGTGTCCCGCCTCACCGAGCGGGGCGCGACCCGCGCCGACGACAAGCTGTCCGAGGCCGCGATGGAAGACCGCAAGCGCGAAGGGTACTTCTAACCATGGACGACACGACGACGCTGCTGCGCTTCGCGACCGCCGGGTCCGTGGACGACGGCAAGTCCACCCTGGTCGGCCGGCTCCTCCACGACTCCAAATCGGTCCTCGCCGACCAGCTGGAAGCCGTGGAGCGGGTCTCCGCCGACCGCGGCCAGGACGCCCCGGACCTGGCGCTGCTCACCGACGGCCTGCGCGCCGAACGCGAGCAGGGCATCACCATCGACGTGGCCTACCGCTACTTCGCCACCGCCCGCCGCCGGTTCATCCTGGCCGACACCCCCGGGCACGTGCAGTACACCCGGAACATGGTCACCGGCGCCTCCACCGCCGACCTGGCCGTGGTCCTCGTCGACGCCCGCAACGGCGTCATCGAGCAGACCCGCCGCCACGCCGCCGTCGCCGCCCTCCTGCGCGTCCCCCACGTCGTCCTCGCCGTCAACAAGATGGACCTCGTCGGCTACGACGAGGGCGTCTTCGCCGCCATCACCGCCGAGTTCGGCGCCTACGCAGCCGGCCTCGGCCTCCACGACCTCACGGCGATCCCCATCTCGGCCCTGGCCGGCGACAACGTGGTCGAGCCCTCCGCCCACATGGACTGGTACGGCGGCCCGACCGTCCTGGAACACCTGGAGACCGTGCCCGTCAGCGACGAGCTGACCGCCGGCCCCGCCCGCTTCCCCGTCCAGTACGTGATCCGCCCGCAGACCGCCGAGCACCCCGACTACCGCGGTTACGCGGGCCAGATCGCCTCCGGCGTCCTGCGCGTCGGCGAGGCCGTCACCGTCCTGCCGTCGGGCCGTACGACGGTCATCGAGGGCATCGACGCCCTCGGCCGGTCCGTGGACACCGCGTGGGCGCCGCAGTCGGTGACCCTGCGCCTCAAGGACGACATCGACGTCTCCCGCGGCGACCTCATCGCCCCCGACGGGGCCGCCCCGGCCACCACGCAGGACGTCGTCGCCACCGTCTGCCACGTCGCCGACCGGCCCCTGACCGTCGGCCAGCGCGTCCTGCTCAAGCACACCACCCGCACGGTCAAGGCGATCGTCCGGGAGATCCCCTCCCGGCTGACCCTCGCCGACCTGTCCCAGCACCTCGACCCCGGCCGGCTGGTGGCCAACGACATCGGCCGCGTCGTCCTGCGCACCGGCGAGGCACTCGCCCCCGACGCGTACGCCGACTCCCGCCGCACCGGCTCCTTCCTCCTCATCGACCCCTCGGACGGAACCACCCTGACCGCCGGCATGGCGGGCGAGGCCTTCACCGGGCACGAGCACGAATGGACCCTCTGACGATGTCCCCACCGCACCGCCGAGGCCCCGTCGCGGCCCTCGCCCTGCTGCTCGCCGCCGCCCTCGCCTCCTGCGGCTACGGATCCCGGGCGGTCAAGGTCCCGGACGCCGCACCGGCGGCCGCCGACGGGGCCCGGAAGCTGTCCGCGTCCGAGGTCCGCATCGGGTACTTCCCGAACCTGACCCACGCCACCGCCCTGGTCGGCGTACGGGAGGGCCTGATCCAGCGGGAGCTGGGCGGGACCGCCCTGAAGACCACCACCTTCAACGCCGGGCCCGCCGAGATCGAGGCCTTGAACGCGGGCTCCGTCGACATCGGCTTCATCGGCCCCTCGCCCGCCGTCAACGGGTACGCGAAGTCCAAGGGCTCCAGCCTGCGGATCGTCTCCGGCTCCGCCTCCGGCGGCGTCAAGCTCGTCGTGAACCCGGACAAGATCAAGACCCTGGACGACCTGAAGGGCAAGAAGATCGCCACCCCGCAGCTCGGCAACACGCAGGACGTGGCGTTCCTGCACTGGCTCGCCGCACGCGGCTGGAAGGTCGACGCGGCCAGTGGCCGGGGCGACGTCTCCGTCGTCCGCACCAACAACACGGTCACCCCCGACGCCTACCGTTCCGGTGCCGTCGACGGCGCCTGGGTGCCGGAGCCCACCGCCTCCAAGCTCGTCGCCGAGGGCGCCGCCGTCCTCCTCGACGAGCGGGACCTGTGGCCCGGCGGGAAGTTCGTCATCACGAACGTCGTCGTCTCGCAGAAGTTCCTCAAGGAGCACCGCGACGTGGTCGAGGCCGTGCTGCGCGGCACGGTGAAGACCAACGAGTGGATCAACGCCGACCCGGACCGGGCCAAGGCCTCCGCCAACGCCGCCCTGAAGACCCTCAGCGGCAAGGAGCTGGAGCCCGAGGTCGTCGACGCGGCCTGGCCCGGGATCCTCGTCACCGACGACCCCCTCGCCACCACCCTGAAGGCCCAGTCCGACCACGCCGTCGCGGCCGGCCTCCTGGAGCGGCCGGACCTCACGGGCATCTACGACCTCGGACCGCTCAACGAGGTCCTCGGCTCCCTGCACAAGCCCACCGTCGACCACGCGGGTCTCGGCACCGCCGACCAAGGGAGGTGACCCGCGATGGCGACCGCCCTCATCAACGCGGAGCACGGCACCGCCACGGCCCGCGCGGCCGTCCGCATCGAGCACGTCTCGAAGTCCTTCCCCGGCCCGGCCGGATCGCAGCTCGTCCTGGACGACATCAGCCTCGACGTCGCTCCCGGAGAGTTCGTCACCCTCCTCGGCGCCTCCGGCTGCGGCAAGTCCACCCTGCTCAACCTGGTGGCCGGCCTGGACTCCCCGACCGCCGGCACCATCGAGACCCTCGGCCGTCCGGCCCTGATGTTCCAGGAGCACGCCCTGTTCCCGTGGCTCACCGCGGGCAGGAACATCGAGCTGGCCCTGCGGCTGCGCGGAGTGCCCAAGGCCGAGCGCGGGCCCGAGGCCGAACGGCTGCTGGAGCTGGTCCGGCTCGGCGGCGCGTACGGCAAGCGCGTCCACGAACTCTCCGGCGGCATGCGCCAGCGCGTCGCCCTCGCCCGGGCCCTCGCCCAGGACAGCCGCCTCCTGCTGATGGACGAGCCCTTCGCGGCCCTCGACGCCATCACCCGCGACGTCCTGCACGGCGAACTCACCCGCATCTGGGAAGACGCGAACACGAGCGGCTCCGCCGCAGGGGGCCTGTCCGTCCTCTTCGTCACCCACAACGTGCGCGAGGCCGTCCGCCTCGCCCAGCGCGTCGTCCTCCTCTCCTCCCGCCCCGGGCGGGTCGCGAAGGAATGGACCGTGGACATCCCGCAGCCGCGCCGCATCGAGGACGCGGACGTCGCGGACCTGTCCCTGGAGATCACCGAACGCCTGCGAGGGGAGATCCGCCGCCATGGCCGCCACTGAACCGGTGTCCCGCGAACTCAGGCCCCGGACCGGCGCCAACGAGCTGGCCGGGCTGGACGCGCTGGAGACCCTCCAGGGGACCCGCACCCCGCTGCGCCGGGTGCTCCTGGCCAAGGCCCTGCCCCCGCTCACGGCCGTGGCCCTGGTGCTGACGGCCTGGCAGGTCCTCGCCCTGGCCGAGGTCACCGACGACCACATGCTGCCGCCGCCGGCCGCGGTCTGGGACAGCCTGGCCGACCTCTGGTTCAAGGGCACCCTCTTCGACGTCCTGTGGACCAGCGTCTGGCGCGGCCTGTCGGGCTTCCTGCTGGCCCTCGTGATCGGCACTCCGCTCGGTCTGCTCGTCGCCCGGGTGAGGTTCGTCCGCGCCGCCGTCGGCCCGGTCCTGTCCGGTCTGCAGTCCCTGCCGTCGGTGGCCTGGGTGCCCCCGGCGGTGCTCTGGCTGGGCCTGGACAACTCGATGATGTACGCCGTCATCCTGCTCGGCGCCACCCCCTCCATCGCCAACGGCCTGGTCTCCGGCATCGACCAGGTCCCGCCGCTGTTCCTGCGGGCCGGCCGCTCGCTGGGCGCCACCGGGCTGCGCGGTGCCCGCTACGTCGTGATGCCGGCCGCCCTGCCCGGCTACCTGGCCGGGCTCAAGCAGGGCTGGGCCTTCTCCTGGCGCTCCCTGATGGCCGCCGAGATCATCGCCAGCTCCCCCGACCTGGGCCTGGGCCTGGGCCAGTTGCTGGAATCGGGGCGCGAGACCTCCGACATGGCCCGCGTCTTCCTGGCCATCATCCTCATCCTGCTGGTCGGCATCGCCGTCGAACTGCTGGTCTTCGCCCCGGCGGAGCGGCGGATGCTGCGCCGCCGCGGCCTGCGAGGCTGACCCGCCGACCCGCCGACCCGCCGACCCGCCGACCCGCCGACCCGCAGCGCCCGGACCGCCCGGCGCCCGCGTCAGCCCGTCAGGGCGAGGGCGCCGGCCCGGGCGGCGTCGTACCGGAGCAGCACGAGCCGCGCCAGTTCCGGGGCGGCGCCGAGCACGGCGCCCACTTGGTCGGCCCCGG
>NZ_GG657752.1:142309-163828 GCF_000158895.1 Streptomyces sp. C
CCCGGCACGCAGCGCCCGTACGGCGTCCTCGGTACGGGGGAAGGTGCCGCCCGAGGCGAACGCGGGCCGTACGTCACGCCATCCGGTGCGCTGCCACCGCCGGGCGATCCCGGCGAGGGAGGCGGCCGCGTCCGGGTCGGCGGTGCCCGCGGCCGCGAGGACCACGGCGGTCGCCGTACGCGCCTGCGGGCCGAGGCCGGCCTCGTGGAGGCGGCGTTCCAGTACGGCGGTCAGCAGCGGGTCCGGGCCCAGTACGCGGGCCTGTCGCACCGTCAGGGAGGCGGGCGCCCGGCGCAGTACGCCGGGCAGGTCGACCGAGGCGTGGAAGGCGCGGGTCAGCAGCAGGGGCTGGACCACCACGCTCCGTGCGCCGAGGCGGGCCAGCCGCTCCAGCGCGGCCGGTACGGAGGGCCGGTCGAAGTCCAGGAAGGCCGCGGTGACGGGCAGTCCGGGCCTCGCCGACCGGATCCGCCGGGTCAGCGCGCGCACGGTGCGCGCGTGCCGGGGGTCACGGCTGCCGTGCGCGACCAGCAGCAGGAAGTCGCCCATCGCGGGGGCTCCCCGGCTAGCCCGCGACGAGGGCCGGCACCGGCCAGTAGGGCTCGTCCTGGAGCAGCATCGGGTCGTGGGTGAGGATCGCCCGCTCGTACTGGCTCAGGACGGGGGAGGGCTCGATGCCCTGGGACTCGATCATGTTGTGCCGGCACTGGCGGTAGACGGTCAGCGCGTCGAGCTGCCGGCCGGAGCGGTACAGGGCGCGCATGAGCAGCATGCAGAACTGCTCGTGGTTCGGGTTGCGCGAGTACAGCTCGGTCAGCTCCGGCAGGATCCGTTCGTGGCCGCCGGTGCGGAGTTCCAGATCGTAAAGCAGAATGAGTGCCGAATTCCGTGCCTCCAGATATCGGGTGGAGGCGGTCCGGCAGATGGGTCCGCCGGCCAGTCCGCCGAATACCGGGCCGCGCCAGCGGGCTAATTGCTCGCGCAGGTCGGTGATGTTGCGGCGGTGGTCGGAGAGGGTGTCCGTTCCGGAGCGCGCGTGGATCGCGTCCACGGTGTCGAGGAACACGTAGGCGTCGAGTTCCCACCGGTCGAAGAGGAACTGGTAGCCGGAGGTGCTCGTCACCACCCGCGAGCCCTGGCGTTCGGGCTCCACGGCGGCGAGGGTCCTGCGGACCCTGCTGACCTGCGCCTGGAGGGCGTTCTCGACCTTGTTGGGGGGTGTGGTCCCCCAGAGTTCGAGGATGAGGGAGTCGACGGTGACGAGCGATCCGCCGGCCGCGAGCAGGGTCGCCAGGAGCGTCTGCTGCATGGCGCCGCCGAGCCTCACGGCGACTCTCTGTTTCATTATCTCTATGGATCCCAGGACTGAGAACAGCAACACAAACATCTCCCCGCGAGATGGAAAGAGAACGGTGTCGTGTGCGAACCGGAGTTGCTCTGAATTCTTAGTGGACCGATCGGTCCCGACCGTACTTGCTCAGGTGGGGGCGTGTCAATGACACGCCAAAGGCCGTGCAGCACGGCCGGCACCGGATGCGGGGGATCCAATGGGTGCGCCGGACGTGCTGCACGGCCGATCGGGGGAGGGGCGCCGCCGAGGCGGCGCCCCCTCGGTCAGGCGGAGGCCTTCTGGCGGTAGCGGGCGGCGCCCGTCAGGGCCACGAGGGTCACGCCGAGGGTGAGGACGGTGACGGTCCACAGGCCGGCCCGGTAGGGGGCGATCCCGCCGGTGCTGAGCGAGAAGACGGTCGCGGTGAGCGCGATGACCACGCCGTTGCCGATCTGGGCGCCGGCGTTGAACAGGCCGGAGACCAGGCCCTGCTCGTCCGGCGCGGCCGTGCCGACGGCGGCGATGTTCAGCGCCGGGTAGACGGCGGCGAAGCCGAGGCCGCCGAGGAGCTGCTGCGCGAACAGGGTGACCAGCGGGTCGACCTGACCCATCAGCAGGACCCAGCCCAGGTAGCCGATGCTCAGCAGGACCAGGCCGCCGGTCGCGACCGGCCAGGCGCCGTACTTGGTGACCAGCGCGGCGCCGTAGCGGGCGGTGCCCGCGGTCAGCACGCCGCCGAGCAGGAAGGCGAGGCCGGCCTCCAGCGGGGTCCAGCCCAGCTGCTCCTGGTAGTAGAGGGTCAGCACGAACTGGAAGGAGACGTAGGCGCCGAAGAAGAGCATCGCGATCAGGGACCGGGTCAGCTGGCCCTTGCGGAAGACCGACAGCGGCACCAGCGGGGCCGGGTGGCGGCTCTCGACGACGGCGAACAGCGGGAAGAGGACCGCGGCGGCGATCAGCGAGCCGATGGTCTGGGTGTCGCCCCAGCCGTCGCTGGCGGCCCGGCTGAGTCCGTACACCAGGGCCACCGCGCCCGCCGTCACCGTGACGGCGCCGAGGATGTCGAGGCTGCCGCTCTTGCCCTTCTCCTGCTGCGAGGGGACGACCGACGCGGCGAGCAGCGCGACCAGCACACCGGCGACGGCCGGGGCGAACAGGACGAGCCGCCAGGAGAGGCCCGCCATCAGGCCGCCGAGGATCAGGCCGAGGGAGTAGCCGGCCGAGGCCACGGCGAGGAAGGTGCCCAGGGCGCGGTTGCGTGACTGCTCGTCACGGAAGGCGTCGAGCAGGATGGCCATGGCGGCGGGTGCGGTGATGCCGGCGCTGACGCCCTTGAGGAGGCGGGCGACGACGAGGACCACGCCGTCGTCGGCGATGCCGCCGAGCACGCTGGCGACGACGAACACCGCCAGCCAGCCGATCAGCAGCTTCTTGCGGTTGTAGAGGTCGGCCAGCCGGCCGCCCAGGAGCAGGAACCCGCCGAAGCCCAGCGCGTACGCCGAGACGACCCACTGGAGTGCGGAGGTCGACATCCCGAGGTCCGCCTGGACCAGGGGGAGGGCCGGTCCCATGCTCGCGATGTCCATCGCGTCGAGGAACTGCACCGCGCACACGACCAGGAGCAGCAGCGGCAGGCTCTTGACCGCGGGGGCGGGCGGTAACACCCGTGCGATGGGGGGAGAGGTCGGGGATGCCTCGGTCATGATCAGACTCCGATCGGAGTGTCGTCGGAAGCAGTGGCTCTGCGGAACGCGCTATGCGGCAAATAGTGGACCGGTCAGTCCAGGACTGATCGGTCCATTTCTAGCGCTCACAAACCCCCGTGTCAAACGTATGCTGGGAACCGCGGGGGAGAGGCGAAGGAGTTGAGACATGGCGCGCACACCGGCACCAGGCACGAGGCGGCGGATCCTGGAAGCCTCGGCCAAACTCTTCGGTGAGCAGGGGGTCCGGGCCGTCGGCATGCAGCAGGTGATCGACGCGACCGGAGTGGGCAAGAGCCTGCTCTACCGCGAGTTCGCCAGCAAGGACGAACTGATCGCGGCCTGGCTGCGCGAGAGCGACGCCCAGTGGTGGGAGCAGGCCGAGGAGGTCACCGCCCCCCACTCCGGGGACCCGGCCCGCCAGATCCTCGCGCTGATGGAGTTCTTCCACGCCAGCGTCCGCGACCCCGACTTCCACGGCTGCATCTACTACAACACCTCCAGCGAGTTCCGCGAGCCCGGACACCCGGGCCGCCAGGAGGCGAAGCTGCACCTCAAGGGCCTGCGCAACTGGTTCCGCGACAAGGGCGTCGAGGCCCGCGCCGAGGACCCCGACGCCCTCGCCGACACGCTGATGCTCATCGTCGGCGGCACCCTGGCCAACGGCGAGGTCCTCGGCGAGAGCGGCCCCGCCCGCATGGCCCTGGTCACCACCGAGCTCGTCCTGCGCCAGTACGCGCCGAACGCCCTGGCGGCCGCCACCCGCTGACGCCCCGACGGCGACGCGCCCGGCCCCGCGGCACACGGATGCCGCGGGGCCGGAGCGCGTCCGGGACCGGTCCACGTCAGGGGCCGCCGGCGCCGGTACGGGTGGGCCGCGCGTGCCGTACGGCCACGCCGTGCTCCTCGTACCCGTCGTTGTACGAGAACGACGAGGGCATCCTGTCGTGGAACTGGTAGTCGGCCTGAATTCGACCGTCCTCGGCGAGCACGACGATGTCCTGGCCGGACATCTCCATCTCGCCCGTGGCCGCCGAGACCATCACCCAGTTGAACCGGACGACGTCGTGGTGGCCGGTCGCGTTGTTCGAGGACCGGAACTCGTACCCCATCGGGCCGTACACCTCGTGCGTGTAGGCCAGCTGGTCCAGGAGCGCCGCGTGCCCCCGGATCGGGTCCTTGCGGTAGAACACGTAGACGCAGTCCGGCGCGTACAGGCCGTACACCATGTCGCGCCTGCGCCGCTCGTCCTTCTCGTTCCACAACGCGACGTAGCGCGCCAGGAGTTCATTGGGTCGGGGCAGCATGACGGGGTACCTCCGGGTTCCGCTGGAACGCCGCCCGCTCAGCGCCCCGCGGCGTACCGCGGCAGCAGCTGGGCCAGGTCGGCCGTGATGGCACGGGCGTGGGCGCTCAGGTAGAAGTGGTCCCCGGGGAAGGTCCGGCACCCCAGGAACTCCGGCGTCCGCCCGGCCCACGACCGCATGGCGCCGGGCGCGAGGAGGGGGTCCCCGCGCCCGGAGTAGGCGACGACCGGACAGCCCACGGCCGCCCCGTCGTCCGAGAAGTCCGCGCACACCGAGCCGTCCGCGCCCATCGCGCGGACCGCCCCCGCCAGCAGCTCCGGATCCCGGGCGACCGCCTCCGGCAGCCCGCCCAGCAGCCGCAGCGCCTCCAGCGGGTCCGCGGACAGCGCCGCCGGCGCCGAGAACCCCTCCGGGGCCCACCCCGACACGGCCAGGAGCACCGGCGCGGGCAGGCCCCGGCGCTCGGTCTCCACCGTCAGCCGGTAGCCCAGCAGCGCCCCCATCGAGTGCCCGAACACCGCGTACGGGCGCTCGTCCAACTCGTCCGACACCACCCGCGCGAGGGCCTCCACCAGCGGACCGAGCCGGGTGTACGGAGCCTCGCGCCGCCGCTCCTGCCGCCCCGGCAGCTGCACCGCCTGGCAGGCGACCGACCCGGGCAGCCGCCCCGGCCACTCGCGGTACATCGACGCGCCGCCCCCGCTGTGGTGCAGCAGGAACAGCCGCGACTCCGCGTCCGGTTCGGCGTCGGCCGGGTGCAGCCACCGCGCCGCGCCCTGCACCTCGGGCAGCGGGCCCGGCGCCGGCCCGGGAGCCCGTACGGCGTCCACGGCGGCTACCGGGCGGGCGCGGAGGCGGGGGCGGGGGCGGGCGCGGGGGCGGCGGACCGGCCCGCGGTGAACCGCTCCCGCAGCACCCGCCGCAGCACCTTCCCGGTGGGGTTGCGCGGCAGCTCGGCGACGATGTCGTACCCCGTCGGGATCTTGAAGCCGGCGATCCGGCCGTTCATGAACCGCAGGAACTCCCGCGGGGTCGCCTCGGCGCCCTCGCGCAGCACCACCGCCGCCCGGACGGCCTCGCCCCATTCCGGGTGCGGGACCCCGTACACGGAGACCTCCGCCACCGCCGGGTGGGCCCGCAGCGCGTTCTCGACCTCCGTGGGGTAGATGTTCTGGCCCGCGACGATGACGGTGTCGTTGACCCGGTCGGCGAGGAACAGGTAGCCGTCGGCGTCGACATGGCCCATGTCGCCCATCGACAGCCACTCCCCGGACTCCCCGGACAGCGCCCCGGCCGTCACCTCCGGCAGCCGCCAGTACTCCAGGAACCGCGCCGGGCTCCGCACCACCACCCGGCCCACCTCGCCGGCCGGCAGCTCGCGGCCCTCCCCGTCCAGGATCCGCAGCCCCACACCGGGCACGGCCCGGCCCGCCGAACCGAGCACCCGGCTCCCGGCGGTGTGGTCCTCCGGCGCCAGGACGGTCAGGAAACTGCCCGCCTCCGCCGAGGAGTAGCCCTGCGCCAGCTCGCAGTCGAGCACGTCGATGCAGGTCAGCAGCAGCTCGCGGTCGATCGGTGAACCGCTGTAGACCACCTTGCGCAGCGAGCGGAAGGTCTCGCGGGTCGTCCCCCGCTCGGCCAGCATCATCCGCAGCATCGCGGGCGCCGCCCACAGGGTCGTGACCGCGTGCCGCTCGATCAGCCGGGTCGCCTCGTCGGCGAGGAACTGCCGCATCACCACCGTGGTGGCGCCCGCGTTGAAGGAGTGCATGAACCAGCCGAAGCCGGCCGTGTGCAGCCCCGGGAAGCAGCTCAGCCCCCGGTCCTCGGGCCGCCAGTCGATCCAGTCCACCCCGGCCGCCCGGGTGTCGGCGATGAAGGTGAAGAACGTCCGCTGCGCCAGCACCACCCCCTTCGGCAGCCCGGTCGTCCCGCTCGTGTACAGCTGCGCGACCGCGTCGTCGAAGCCGGCCCCGCCGCCCGCCGGCGGATCCGTGTCCGGCAGCCCCGCCTTCCAGTCGAGGAAGCCGCCCGCCACGTGGCTGTCGGAGTCCGACTCGACGACCTGCCGCAGCTCGGGCAGCGCCGTCCGCAACCGGTCCACCACCGGGCGGAACTCCCGCTCCACGAAGAGCAGTTCCGCCCGCGAGTCGCGCAGCACGTGCTCGACCTCGCCGGCGGTGAGCCGCGAGTTCACCGGCACCAGCACCACGCCCGCCTTCGCGCAGCCGAGCGCCAGGTCGTAGTAGCGCTCCGACTCCCGGCCCAGATAGCCCACCCGCGCACCGGCCGCCAGGCCCGCGGCCAGCAGCGCGTGCGCGGTCCGGTTGCTCTCCCGGTGCAGTTCGGCGAAGGTCAGTGCGCGGTCCTCGCAGATCACCGCGGGCCGGTCGGGCCGGGTCCGGGCGTGCAGCGCCGCTCGGGCGGCGAGGGTCCGGTCCTCCGTACGGTTGTCCATGGGGTTCCCTTGTCCTGTTCGCTCTCGGGGTTGGAGGGGGGCGGGGTCTCAGGCCGCCGGGGGCACGGCGGCCCCGGCCGGTACCGCGTCGGCGGCCAGGCGTACGGACAGCAGCTCGGCCAGCTCCTCCACCGACGGGTGGTCGAAGACCGAGGAGGACACCAGCGGGACCCGCAGCAGCGTCTGGAGCTGGTTCTTGAGCACGATCGCCGTCAGCGAGTCCACGCCCAGCTCCAGGAAGCCCGCCCGGGTGTCCACGTACTCCGGGTCGTCGATCGCCAGCAGCGCCGCCACCGTCGCGCGGACCAGGGCGACCAGCGCCGTCCGCCGCTCCTCGGCCGGGGCCGCCGCCAGCGCCTCCACGTCCAGCGGCGCGGCCGAGGCCGCCGCCCGCGCCGTCCGCTCGGCGGCCGCCGCCTCCACCGGCCGGTCCGGCAGCCGGGTGAAGCCCAGCCCGGACAGCTCCGCCACCGGCCGGCCGTCCTCCTCCAGCAGCAGCACGTCCAGGGTGAACGCCGGGTCCGCCGCCTCCGGGTCCTCGGCGCGCGTGATCCGGGCCGCGGAACGCAGCACCGCACCGCGCGGCTTCTTGAAGGCGCGCAGCCGGCCCGCGCTCGTGGCCACGTACCGGCGGCCGTCGTCGGCCAGCGCCGCCAGGGCGTGCGTCGCCCCGTCCAGCAGCGGCGGCGGCAGCAGCCCGTCCCGGGACAGGCCCGCGCCGGACAGCTCCGTCACCGCGAAGTCCGGTCCGTACGCAGCCACCCGGCGGGCCCGCAGGAACTGCGGGCCGTACTCCAGTCCGGCCTCCGCGTACGCGGCCCGCACCTCGTCGGCGTCCAGCACCCGGGAGGGCTCGTCGTCCTCCAGGGCCCCGGTCAGGGCCAGCAGCGTCCGGCCCGGGCCCGCGAGGCCGCTGCCCGCGTAGTCGGCCTCGGCGGCGATCACCGCGGTGGCGTGGAGCCGCTCGGCCGCCGCGGGGCCGTCGGCGGCCCGGCTGGAGACCTCCACCGCCAGGCTCCCGTCCGGCGCGGTCCGCACCCGGGTCACCAGCAGCACCGGCCGGTCCGACAGGAACAGCGCCTCGTGGAAGCGGACGTCCTCCACCGCCCGGCCGGTGTCCCCGTGGACCTCGTCCTGCACCGCGAGCATCAGCTCCAGGTAGGCCGAAGCGGGCAGGAAGGCCTGGCCGCCGATGGTGTGGTCGGCCAGGTACGCGGGCTGCGCGGCACTGATCCGCGCCCGGAACTCCCGCGTACCGTCCTCCCGTCCGTCCCGTCCGTCCCGTCCGTCCGGTCCGTCCCGTCCGTCCGCTCCGGCTTCCCGGCCGAGCAGCGGGTGCCCGTCGCCGCCCGCCCCGCGCCGACCGGCGGGGCGGGCCGGGAGCCGGTACTCGCGCCGGTCGAAGGCGTAGCCGGGCACCGGGATCCGCCGCCCCGGCCCGTCCGCGTACACCGCGCCCCAGTCGATGTTCAGCCCCGCCGCGTACGCACCCGCCAGCGCGGCGTCCAGGGCAGCGCCCGCGGTGTCCTTCGACCGCATGCTCGTCAGCCAGCGGTGCTGCTCCTGCGGTACGCAGCGCCGGGCCAGCGAGGTCAGCGCCGACGACGGCCCGACCTCCAGGAACACGTGCCGGCCGCGCTCCGCGACGGTACGCACCCCGGCCGCGAACTCGACGGTCTCGTTGACGTGGCGCACCCAGTAATCGGGCGTCGCCAGCTCCCGCGGATCGGCGATCCGCCCCGTCAGGTTCGACACGATCGGCAGCTGCGGCTCGTGGAAGGCGATCCCGCGCAGCACCTCGGCCAGCGGCTCGGACACCCCGGCCATCAGCGGCGAGTGGAACGCCGCCGTCACGTGCAGCTCCGTCACCGTCCACCCTGCCGCGCGCAGCTCCCGCACCGCCTCCGCCAGCGCCCCGGCCGCGCCGGACACCACGCACTGCTCCGGGGCGTTGACCGCCGCGACGGCCAGCTCCGGCCACCGTTCCAGCAGCGGCCGGACCTCCTCCACGGGCGCCGACACGGCCGCCATCGACCCGGGCACGCCCTCCGACTCGATCAGCCGGGAGCGGGCGGCGAGGAACGCCACCCCGTCGGCGAGGGTGAACAGCCCCGCCACCGTCGCCGCGACGACCTCGCCGACGCTGTGCCCGATCAGCACGCTCGGCCGCACCCCCCACGACAGCCACAGCCGGGCGAGCGCGTACTCCAGCGTGAACAGGGCCGCGTGCGTGAACGGCGTACGGGCCAGGGTCTCCTCGGCGTCCGGCACCTCACCGAGCATCACCGCCGCCACGGAACGCCCCAGCAGCGGCGCGAAGAGCGCGTCGCACTCGTCGACGCACCGGGTGAACACCGGGAACCTGCCGTACAGGGCCCGGCCCATGCCCACGTACTGCGAACCGGAGCCGGTGAACAGGAAGGCCGTCTTGCGGAACGCGTCGGGCTTCTCCTCCCCCCGGGACGGCGCACCCCACCGCTCCAGCCGTTCGGCCAGCTCGGCGGTGGAGGACACGGCCGCCGCCACCCGGTGGCGGAAGTGCGACCGGCCCGTGGCCCGGGTGCGGCACAGGTCGGCGAGGCCGGTGGCCGGGTGCTCGGCGAGGAAGCGGGCGTGGCGCCGGGCCTGGAGCCGCAGCGCCGGCCGCGACTTGGCGGACAGCGTGAACACGTGCCCGCGCCCGTCGTCGTCCGCCTCCGTCCGCCCGGGTACGGCTTCCACGGCCGGGGGCTCCTCCAGCACCGCCACCGCGATGGCCCCGGCGACCCCGAAGCCGTTGACCGTGGCCCGGCGCACCGGCGCCTTCCACGGCCGCTCCCCGTCCGCCACCTCGATCGGGTAGTTCTCCCAAGGGATCCGCCCGGACAGGTTCCGCCACACGTGCGGGAAGAAGACCCCCGCCCGCATCTGCGCGATCACCTTGACGACGGCGCCCAGCCCGGCCGCGGGCTCCATGTGCCCGAGGTTGGCCTTCAGCGAGCCGATGACGAGGGGGTCGGCCCTGTCGTGCGAGGCGCCGAACACCCCGTTGACGGAGCCCAGCTCGATCGGGTCGCCCAGCGGGGTCCCCGTCCCGTGCGCCTCCACGTACTGGATGTCGCCCGGCTCCAGCCGCGCGTCGGCCAGCGCCGCACGCATCACGGCCTCCTGCGCCGTGCCGTTGGGCGCGCTCAGCCCCGCGCTCTCGCCGTCCTGCCCGATGGCGGTCCCGCGTACGAGCGCCAGCACCCGGTCCCCGTCCGCCAGCGCGTCGGAGAGCCGCTTGAGCACCAGGGCCCCGCAGCCCTCGGCGCGCGCGTAGCCGTCCGCGCTCTCGTCGAAGGTCTTGCAGTGCCCGTCCGGGGCCAGCATCTGGGCGTGCGAGAGGATCACGTACGAGCGCGGGTTGTGCAGGGTGTTCACCCCGGCGCACAGCGCGATCCCGCACTCGCGGCGCCGCAGCCCCTCCACCGCCAGGTGCAGGGCGGTCAGCGACGCCGCGCACGCGGTGTCCGTCGTCAGGCTCGGGCCGCGCCAGCCCAGGAAGTACGACAGCCGCCCCGACAGCGAGTAGGCGCCCAGGCCGGTCGTCAGGCTCCCGTCGAGCTGCTCGTCCGTGAGGCCCTCCAGCTCCAGCGCGAAGTCCAGCGGGGAAGCACCCACGTAGACGCCGCCGTCGCCGTGCCGCAGCCCGGCCGGGTCGATGCCGGCGTCCTCCAGGGCCTGCCACACCGTCTCCATCAGCAGCCGCTGCGCCGGATCGACGAAGGGGGCGTCCTTGGGCGGAATGTTGAAGAACTGCGCGTCGAATTCGTCTATGCGGTCCAGAAAACCACCGGCGGTCGCGGTGATCGAACCGTCGGCCACCTCCGGAACCCAGCGGTCGCGCGGCAGCGGGCCGATACCGGAACGCCCCTGCCGGAGAAAGGAATCCAGCTCGTCGACGGAATTGTTCCCGCCGGGCAGGCGCATTCCGATACCGACCACGGCGATCGGCTCGTGCTTCTCGGAAAGGAACCGCCCGATCTCCTTTTCCTGCCTGCGGACGGTCTCCTCCGCGGCGTCGAGCCTTTCCTTCAGATCCCGCTCTTCCGGAGTTCCGGGCACGGCGGCCGCCCCTCTCAATTCGCTTCGAAGATGTCGGCCAGGACGTCCGAGGCCAGATGGTCGGTCAGCCGCTCGACGGTGGGCTGGTTGAACAGGGCCGTACTGCTGATGCCCCGCCCCAGCCGCTCCTCCAGCCGCTGCTTCACCATGGTGAGCAGCAAGGACGTCATGCCGAGCTCGAAGAAGCTGTCCTCCAGCGGAAGCTCCTCGTCATCGGGCATGAGGAGCGCGGTCTTGAATTCCGCCACGACGATTTCTTCCAGGACCGTCCGGCGTTCCGACCTGGGCGAGGCCATTAATTGATCCGTCATACCGGTCGAGTGAAGCACAGCCGCCGTGACGGTCTGCTGACGCCTTCCTGACCCGCCGGACCCGTCAGTTCAGCGTCAGCAGTGCTGTGAGAGCCTCGGCGGAGCAGCAGTGCGTGAGACCGGCGTGGAGGAGCCAACAATGCAGACCGAAGCACGGGAAGAACTGCGGGCCAACGGATATTCGTTGCTGCCGGCCGACCGGCTCGTCATCGACGCCGAATTGCGGCAGCACGTCAAGGAACTCGCCGCCGAATGGGAGCACCTGGAGACCGACCAGTACCTGAAGGGCGGCTCCCGCTTCCGTGAGCGCGCCTACGACCGCTTCTTCTTCGTGCCCCGCACCGGAGAGGTCCGGCTGCGCCCGCACCGCCCCTACTTCCAGTCGATGAACGCCAACGACTACGCAGGCGGCATCGACCGCGACGTGGCACCGCTGAGCCGGGCCACCCTGGACAACCCGCTGCTGACCCGGCTCCTGCGCGCCGACTTCGAGAAGTTCCCCGTCCCCGAGGACTCCTGGCTGGACGACCCCTGGGACGTCCAGTGCCACCAGTTCCGGATCATCAGCACCCCCGACGAGACGGGCGAGCCCACCCCTGAGGGCCCGCACCGCGACGAGGTCGACTTCGGCGCGATCCACCTGATGGGCCGCTTCAACGCCCGGGGCGGCGAGTCCCAGGTCTACAGCCTGGACAAGGACCTCGTGGCCGAGTTCAGCCTCACCGAGCAGATGGACACCATGTTCTGGGCCGACGCCCAGATCCTGCACGCCGTCCGCCCGATCCACCCCCTCGACCCGGCGAAGGCGGCGGTCCGGGACGTGCTGATCCTGGGCTACAAGCACGAGCCGGAGCTGCGCCGCGAAGAGCAGAACGCCGTCTGACATGGTGACGACTTCCCAGATCCGCCGTGTCGACCGGGTGGTCATCCGTTTCGCGGGTGACTCGGGTGACGGTATGCAGCTGACGGGTGACCGTTTCACCTCGGAGACGGCGTCCTTCGGCAACGACCTCTCGACGCTGCCGAACTTCCCCGCCGAGATCCGGGCCCCCGCCGGGACCCTGCCGGGCGTGTCCTCGTTCCAGCTGCACTTCGCGGACCACGACATCCTCACCCCCGGTGACGCGCCGGACGTGCTGGTCGCGATGAATCCGGCGGCACTGAAGGCCAACATCGCGGACGTGCCGCGCGGCGCGGAGATCATCGTCAACACCGACGAGTTCACCAAGCGCCCCATGGCCAAGGTCGGCTACGAGACCTCCCCCCTGGAGGACGGCTCCCTGGATGCCTACCGCGTCCACCCCGTCCCGCTCACCACTCTCACGGTGGAGGCCCTCAAGGACTTCGGGCTGACCCGCAAGGAAGCCGAACGCAGCAAGAACATGTTCGCCCTCGGTCTCCTGTCGTGGATGTACCACCGCCCGACCCTGGGCACGGAGGCCTTCCTGCGGCAGAAGTTCGCGAAGAAGCCCGGCATCGCCGAGGCGAACGTGGCGGCCCTGAAGGCGGGCTGGAACTTCGGCGAGACCACCGAGGACTTCGCCGTCTCCTACGAGGTCGCCCCGGCCACCAAGGCCTTCCCGACCGGCACCTACCGCAACATCTCCGGGAACCTGGCCCTCTCCTACGGCCTCATCGCCGCCGCGCACGCCGCCGACCTGCCGCTCTACCTCGGCTCGTACCCGATCACCCCGGCTTCCGACATCCTGCACGAGCTGAGCCGGCACAAGAACTTCGGCGTGCGGACCTTCCAGGCCGAGGACGAGATCGCCGGCATCGGCGCCGCCCTCGGCGCGGCCTTCGGCGGCGCGCTCGCCGTCACCACGACCTCCGGACCGGGCGTCGCCCTCAAATCGGAGACCATCGGCCTCGCCGTCTCCCTCGAACTCCCCCTCCTCATCGTGGACATCCAGCGCGGCGGCCCGTCCACCGGGCTGCCGACCAAGACCGAGCAGGCGGACCTCCTCCAGGCCATGTACGGCCGCAACGGCGAGGCCCCCGTCCCCGTCATCGCCCCCAGGACGGCCGCCGACTGCTTCGAGGCCACCGTCGAAGCCGCCCGCATCGCCCTCACCTACCGGACGCCGGTCTTCCTGCTCTCCGACGGGTACCTCGCCAACGGCTCCGAGCCGTGGCGCGTCCCGCACCCCGACGAACTGCCCGACCTGCGCACCCGCTTCGCCACGGGCCCCAACCACACCCTCGCGGACGGGACCGAGGTGTTCTGGCCCTACAAGCGGGATCCGCAGACGCTGGCCCGTCCGTGGGCGGTGCCGGGCACACCGGGCCTGGAGCACCGGATCGGCGGGATCGAGAAGCAGGACGGCACGGGCAACATCAGCTACGACCCGGCCAACCACGACTTCATGGTCCGCACCCGGCAGGCCAAGATCGACGGCATCGAGGTCCCCGACCTGGAGGTCGACGACCCGGACGGCGCCCGCACCCTCGTCCTGGGCTGGGGTTCCACCTACGGCCCCGTCACCGCCGCCGTCCGCCGGCTCCGCACCGCCGGCACCCCGATCGCGCAGGCCCACCTGCGCCACCTCAACCCCTTCCCGAGGAATCTCGGAGAGGTCCTCGCCCGCTACGAACGGGTCGTCGTCCCCGAGATGAACCTCGGGCAGCTCGCCACCCTCATCCGCGCCCGCTACCTGGTGGACGTCCGCTCCCACACCCAGGTCAACGGCATGCCGTTCAAGGCCGAGCAGCTCGCCGCGGTCCTGAAGGAGGTCATCGATGACTGAGGCACTGCGCCTGGTCCCCAGGGCGGAGGCGAAGCTCGCCGCCAAGGACTTCAAGTCGGACCAGGAGGTCCGCTGGTGTCCGGGCTGCGGGGACTACGCGGTCCTGGCCGCCGTCCAGGGCTTCATGCCCGAGCTCGGCCTCGCCAAGGAGAACATCGTCTTCGTCTCCGGCATCGGCTGCTCCTCCCGCTTCCCGTACTACATGAACACCTACGGGATGCACTCCATCCACGGCCGCGCCCCCGCCATCGCCACCGGCCTCGCCACCTCCCGCCGCGACCTCTCCGTCTGGGTCGTCACCGGCGACGGCGACGCCCTCTCCATCGGCGGCAACCACCTCATCCACGCCCTGCGCCGCAACGTCAACCTCAAGATCCTCCTCTTCAACAACCGCATCTACGGCCTCACCAAAGGCCAGTACTCCCCCACCTCGGAACTCGGCAAGATCACCAAATCCACCCCCATGGGCTCCCTCGACGCCCCCTTCAACCCCGTCTCCCTCGCCCTCGGAGCCGAGGCCTCCTTCGTCGCCCGCACCATCGACTCCGACCGCAAACACCTCACCGAGGTCCTGCGCCAGGCCGCCGACCACCCCGGCACCGCCCTCGTCGAGATCTACCAGAACTGCAACATCTTCAACGACGGCGCCTTCGAAGCCCTCAAGGACCAGGAACAGGCCCGCGAAGCCGTCATCCGCCTCGAACACGGCCGGCCCGTCCGCTTCGGCGCCGACGACACCTTGGGAGTCGTCCGCAACGAACGCACCGGCGACCTCGAAGCCGTCGAGATCACCGACGCCAACGCACACCGGATCCTGGTCCACGACGCCCACGCGGCCACCCCCACCACCGCCTTCGCCCTCTCCCGCCTCGCCGACCCCGACACCCTCCACCAGACACCCATCGGCGTCTTCCGCAGCGTGGAACGGCCCGTCTACGACACCCTCATGGCCGACCAGCTCGACGCGGCCGTCGACCAGCGAGGCAAAGCGGACCTCGGGGCCCTGCTCGCCGGCTCCGACGCATACGTTCTCTGACACGTTCTCTGACACCCCGCGGACAGCGGGGAGGGGGCGGCCGCGGGGCCGCCCCCTCCGTACGGTGCCCGGCCGGGCCGCCGCCTCAGGCGCGCGACGGCGCCCCCAGCGGCGGGACGGCCTCGGCGGCGGAGGGCGGTTCGGGCGGGGTGCCGTCCCCGAACGGGCGACCGCCCAGCGCCTCGCGGCCGTGCGGTTCGAGCCAGCCCGACGGGTCCGGGCCGGCCGGCACGATCCCGGACGGGTTGATGTGGCTGTGCACGACGTAGAAGTGCTGCTTGATGTGGTCGAAGTCGACCGTGTCCCCGAAACCGGGCGTCTGGAACAGATCCCTGGCGTACGCCCACAGCACCGGCATGTCCGAGAGGCGCTGCCGGTTGCACTTGAAGTGGCCGTGGTAGACGGCGTCGAAGCGCACCAGCGAGGTGAACAGCCGGATGTCCGCCTCGGTGATCGTGTCCCCGACCAGGTAGCGGGAGCCCGCCAGCCGCTCCGAGAACCGGTCGAGACGGTCGAAGAGCGCCTCGTACGCCTCCTCGTACGCTTCCTGGGACTTGGCGAACCCGGCGCGGTAGACGCCGTTGTTCACGTCCGTGTAGATCTCCTCGTTGACCGCGTCGATCTCCGCCCGCAGCGCCGCCGGGTACAGCTCCGGCGCCCCCTCGCGGTGGTACGCCGTCCACTCCAGCGACAGGTCCAGGGTCATCTGCGCGTAGTCGTTGGTGACCACCTCGCCGCTCGGCACGTCCACGATCGCGGGCACGGTGATGCCCCGGTCGTATCCGGGGAAGCGGGCGAAGTAGGCCTCCTGCAGGCGCTCTATCCCGAGCACCGGGTCGCGGCCGTCCGGGTCGAGGTCGAAGGTCCAGCTGCGCTTGTCGTGCGTCGGCCCGGCGACGGCCAGCGGCAGGGCCTTCTCCAGCCCGAGGAGCCGGCGGACGATCGTCGCGCGGTGCGCCCAGGGGCAGGCGCGGCTCACCACGAGACGGTAGCGGCCGGGCTCGACGGGGAAGCCGTCGCGTCCGTCGGCGGTGATCCGGGTGGTGATGTACCGGCTGTCCCGCGTGTATCCCTTGTCGGGGCGTACGTTGCTCATCCCCGGGGCCTACCCAGGAACCGCGGCCCCGAGCAGCCGCTCCACCGGAGCTCGACCGTCCCTCGTCCGGGCGGCCCGGAGCCCTCCCGACACCGCTGACGGGAGCCGCCCCGGCGCGCCTTCGCGTCCGGACGGCTCCCGTGGGTCCTGCCGCGTGAGGCCCGCGGCTACTCGGCGACGTAGGTGTGGCCGCTGTAGGCGTAGACCAGGAGTTCGAGCTCCAGCTCCGGGTCCACCACGGTGCCCCCGGTGGGCTCGAAGTGTTCGTACCGGTTGCCGTTGAGGACCTTCACCTTCGCGGTGGTGTCCTCCACGTAGCGGATGCGGTCCAGCTCTTCGGCACTGGACGAGGGTCCGCCGCTGAGTATGACGTTCGGGCTCTGCACTGTCATGGTCGTCGTCTCCTTCGGCCGGGTGCGGAGGCAGCAACCTCACTGCCTGCCGCACAGGATCGGGTGTACCGCTAAAGCCGGTCTAAAACCGGGCTGAAAGCGGAGGAACCGTACGCTTCACGATGCCCACGAGCCCGGGGAGCGGAAGTCCCCGTCGGCCGCGGCCCACTGCGCGCGGAACGGCCGCGGCTCGGGCGGGGCGATCTCGGAGCCCATCATCCGGGCGGTGAGCAGCATGGCGATGGCGGCGACCTCCTCCAGCGTCGGGGACCCGCCGACCACGTGGAAGGCCGCCTGCTGGAGCTGGGCCTCGGCGGGGCTCACAGGGGGAGGTTCCCGTGCTTGCGGCTGGGGCGCGGCGCGTGCTTGCCGCGCAGCATCTCCAGCGCGTCGATGAGCCGGGACCTGGTCTCGGCGGGGTCGATGACGTCGTCCACAAGGCCTCGTTCCGCGGCGTAGTAGGGGTGCATGAGCTCGGCCTGGTATTCCTTGATCTTCATCTGGCGCACCGTGTCGGGATCGTCGGAGGCCGCGATCTCGCGGCGGAAGATGACGTTCGCGGCGCCCTCGGCGCCCATCACGGCGATCTCGTTGGACGGCCAGGCCAGGGCGATGTCCGCGCCGATGGAGCGGGAGTCCATGACGATGTACGCGCCGCCGTAGGCCTTGCGCAGGATCAGCGAGATCCGCGGCACGGTGGCGTTGCAGTACGCGTACAGCAGCTTGGCCCCGTGCCGGATCACCCCGCCGTGCTCCTGGCCCACGCCCGGCAGGAAGCCCGGTACGTCGACCAGCGTCACCAGCGGGATGCTGAAGGCGTCGCAGAACTGCACGAACCGCGCGGCCTTCTCGCTCGCCTGGATGTCGAGGACGCCCGCCATGCAGGAGGGCTGGTTGGCGACGATGCCGACGCTCTGCCCGCCGAGCCGGGCCAGGGTGCAGACGACGTTGCGCGCCCACCCGGCGTGGACCTCGAAGTGCTCCCCGTGGTCGACGACCTCCTCGATCACCTCGCGGATGTCGTACGACTGGTGGGGACGCGAGGGCACCAGGTCGGCCAGGCGCTCGCAGCGCCGGCCGGGCGGGTCGTCGGTGTCCCCGGCCGGCGGCAGCTCGCGGTTGTTGGCGGGCAGCAGCGACAGCAGGTAGCGCACGTCCTCCAGCGCGCTCTCCTCGTCGTCGTACGCGAAGTGCGCGACGCCGGAGGTCCCCGCGTGGCTGTCGGCCCCGCCGAGGGTCTCGCTGGTGACGGCCTCGCCGGTGACCGCCTGGACCACGTCGGGTCCCGTGATGAACATCTGTGACGTCCCGCGGACCATGAAGACGAAGTCCGTGAGCGCCGGGGAGTACGCGGCCCCGCCGGCGCACGGGCCCATGACCACGGAGATCTGCGGGATCACCCCGGAGCTGCGCACGTTGCGGGTGAAGATGCCGCCGTAGCCGGCGAGCGCGGTGACGCCCTCCTGGATGCGGGCGCCGGCGCCGTCGCACAGGCCCACCAGGGGCGCCCCGGTGGTCTCGGCGAGGTCCATCAGCTTGTGGATCTTCTGGGCGTGGGCCTCGCCCAGTGCCCCGCCGAAGATCCGGAAGTCGTGGGCGTACGCGAAGGCGGTCCGGCCGTGGACCAGCCCCCACCCCGTGATCACGCCGTCGGTGTGCGGCTTCCTGTACTCCAGGCCGAAGCCGGTGGCACGGTGCCGGCGCAGCCCTTCGATCTCGGTGAACGTCCCCTCGTCGAAGAGGAGTTCGAGGCGTTCGCGGGCGGTCAGCTTCCCCTTGGAGTGCTGGGCCTCGGTCGCCTTCTCGCTCGGACCCCGTACCACCTCCTCCCGCAGGACGGCGAGCTCCGCCGTGCGTTCCCTCAGGGACGAGTACCGGATCTCCTCCTGGGTGCTCATGAGGGCCCCTTTCGTCGCGGACGCGCCGGACCGGCCGGTGCGCGGCGACGAGCGTCCGGCGCCGGGCTAAAGCCGGGCTTGCACGCCACCGCCCGGACCCGCCGCACGCTCCGTACGGAGTCGGGGGCACCCCTACCCCGCCCGTGCGGACCCCACTGCATGCGCCGCGCCCGGGACTTCGGTGGCCGGAATGCGTATCAGTGGAACGTCACGTCCGAACCGCCGGAGGCCTCTGTGAAGGAAATCCTCGACGCGATCGCCGCGTCGACCGCATCTGGCAGCGGATCTCCCGCTGTCACCGCCGCCGACTTCGCGGCCCTGCCGCTGCCCGAGTCGTACCGTGCGGTGACCGTGCACAAGTCGGAGACGGACATGTTCGCGGGCATCGCGACCCGCGACCGCGACTCCCGCAAGTCCCTGCACGTCGAGCAGGTACCGCTGCCCGAACTCGGGCCCGGCGAGGCCCTGGTGGCCGTCATGGCCTCCTCGGTCAACTACAACACCGTCTGGAGCTCGATCTTCGAGCCGCTGCCGACCTTCGGCTTCCTGGAGCGGTACGGCAGGATGTCCCCGCTCGCGGCGCGCCACGACCTGCCGTACCACATCCTCGGCTCCGACCTCGCGGGCGTCGTGCTGCGCACCGGCCCCGGCGTCAACCGCTGGCACCCCGGCGACGAGGTCGTCGCGCACTGCCTGTCGGTGGAGCTGGAATCGGCCGACGGCCACAACGACACGATGCTCGACCCCGAGCAGCGCATCTGGGGCTTCGAGACCAACTTCGGCGGCCTGGCGGAGATCGCCCTCGTCAAGTCCAACCAGCTGATGCCCAAGGCGCGCCACCTCACCTGGGAGGAGGCCGCCTCCCCGGGCCTGGTCAACTCCACCGCCTACCGCCAGCTGGTCTCCCGCAACGGCGCCGGCATGAAGCAGGGCGACAACGTCCTGATCTGGGGTGCCAGCGGCGGCCTCGGCTCCTACGCCACCCAGCTGGCCCTGGCCGGCGGCGCCAACCCCATCTGCGTCGTCTCCTCCCCGGAGAAGGCCGAGATCTGCCGGAAGATGGGCGCCGACGCGGTCATCGACCGCAACGCCGAGGACTACCGGTTCTGGAAGGACGAGCGCACGCAGGACCCGCGCGAGTGGAAGCGCTTCGGCAAGCGGATCCGCGAGCTGACCGGCGGCGAGGACGTCGACATCGTCTTCGAGCACCCGGGCCGCGAGACCTTCGGCGCCTCCGTCTACGTCACCCGCAAGGGCGGCACCATCGTCACCTGCGCCTCGACCTCGGGCTACATGCACGAGTACGACAACCGCTACCTGTGGATGTCCCTCAAGCGGATCGTCGGCTCGCACTTCGCGAACTACCGTGAGGCGTGGGAGGCCAACCGCCTCATCACCAAGGGCAGGATCCACCCGACGCTCTCCAAGGTCTACCCGCTGGAGGAGACCGGCCAGGCCTCCTACGACGTCCACCGCAACCTCCACCAGGGCAAGGTCGGCGTCCTCGCGCTCGCCCCGGAAGAAGGCCTCGGCGTCCGCGACCACGAGATGCGCGCCCGGCACCTCGACGCCATCAACCGCTTCCGCGACGGCCGTACGCTGCCGGAAACCGGATGACCGGGACGAGGGCCGCCGGGGCCGCCCTCCCCGGCGGCCAGGTGGCCCTCGCCCATGACGACGAGCTCCCCCCGGGCGGTGAGCTGCGCGCCCTGCTGGAGGACGTCCTCGCGGAGGTGCGCGGCGCCTGCCCGCCCCTCGGCCCGCACCCGCCCGCCCTGGTGAGCGGCGCCCACGTCGTCGACCCGCCGTTCTACGGCAGCGGCGACATCGGGCGGATCGCCGTGTGCGCCACCGTCAACGAACTCGCCGCCGCCGGCGCCCGCCCCCTCGCCCTGACCCTGTCGGCCGTCGTCGAGGCGGGCCTGCCGCTGGAGCGGCTGCACCGCCTGGCCCGCTCCGTGCGCGACGCGGCCCGCGAGGCCGACGTGGTGGTCGCCGGCGTGGACGTCCGGGTCGTGCGGGCCGGCGAGGCGGACCAGGTCTACCTGCACACCACCGGCATCGGCGCCTTCCACGGCGCCCCGCTGGACACCCGCGACGCCCGCCCCGGGGACCGCGTCCTGCTCAGCGCCCCGCTCGGCGGACACGGCGCCCACATCCTGTCGGTGCGCCGCGGCCTCGGCTTCGAGAGCCTCGTCCCCAGCGGCTGCGCGCCGCTGGCCGGACTGCTGGAACGGGCCCGCGCCGCCGCGTCCGGCGACGGGATCCGGGCCGTGCGCACCGTGACGCGCGGCGGCCTCGCCGCCGCGCTGCACGCGTACGCCCGCGAACTGGGCCACACCCTGCGCGTCGAGGAGAGCGCGCTGCCCGTGCAGTACGAGGCCCGGATGGCCCTGGAGGCCATGGCCGTCGACCCGCTGCACGCCTCCAGCGAGAGCTGCCTGTGCCTGCTCGTCGCGCCGGACGCCGCCCCCGGTGTCCTGGCCGCGCTGCGCACCCACCCGTACGGGCGGTTCGCCGCGGAGATCGGCACGGTCGTCGAGGACGGCGCCGCCCCGGTCGAGCTGCTGCGCGACCGGGGCGGGGCGGTGCCCGTCACACCCGAACCGGCGGCCTTCCCCCGGCTGGCGTGAACCCCGCCACCGCCTTCGCCGGGCCGGCCGGGGCCGGGTGGGCCGCGGGCCGGAAGCCGCGCAGCAGTACGAGTCCGGCCGCCGCGGCCAGCGCCGGGAGCAGCCCCATCCCCGCCAGGACCCCCCACGCGGCGCCCGAACCCTGGCCGGTGGCGTGCCCGGTGTCGGAGGAGACGTAGCCGGACGCCTGCAGCACCAGCCCCATCAGGAACGGCCCGACGGCCATGCCCAGCGCCTCCCCGGCGCTGAACAGGCCCGACATCGCGCCGGCCCGGCTGCGCCCGGTGCGGGCGGCGTCCCCGGCCGCGCACTCGGCGAGCATCGCGTACAGGAACAGCAGCTGCCCCGCGTGCCCCGGTGCCGACGACGAGGAGCGCCACCGGCGCCCAGAACGCCGGCATGACGGGCGCGGCCGGCAGCAGCAGGGCGCCCCCGGCGAACTTTGCGCAGGACAGGACGAGCACCCGCCGGTGGCCGTACCGGGCGGCCACGCGGGACCACAGGGCCGTGGTGAACAGGTTC
>NZ_GG657752.1:164261-166277 GCF_000158895.1 Streptomyces sp. C
CACCCGGTCCGCGCGCTCGTGGCGATCTCGGCGGGCAGGGCGGCGTACGCCACCTGGAAGAACGCGAACGCGGTCGCCGTCAGCAGGAAGCCCGCGGCGGCCCACAGCGCCCCCGCCGACCCGTGCGCGGCCCCCGCGAACATCAGGGCGAAGGCGGCGGCCACACCGAGGCCCCCGCCCAGGACGTGGCCCCGCCGCGGGCCCCACCGGCCGCGGGTCCGGTCGCTGATCCGCCCCGCGTACGGGGTGAGCAGCACGTCCCAGACCTTGGGCACCAGGACGACGGCCCCCGCCACGGCGGCGCCGACGCCCAGGGTGTCGGTGAGGTAGGGCAGCAGGAGCAGACCGGGCAGCGTGTTGAAGGCTCCGGTGACCAGGGAGCCGGAGGCGTAACCGAGACGTGTACGGGCGGACATGCCCCGATCGTCACCGCGCCGGGCCGGCCCCACCAGTCGGTGCTTCTCCCCTTTTCCGCAGGTCGCGGCGGTCCCCGGGCGGCCGCCCCGGACGGCCCGTCAGGGAACACCCCGACACCCGGTGCCCGCCCCGCGGGTGGCCCTCCGCAGTAACTGACATGCAGGTAGTGACGGTCCGGCGGCTCTGTGCGCGGGGACGCGGGTCGGCGAGGCTGCCGGAGGGGGAACGCGCACACGAGGGGGGATCACGTTGCCTGACCAGCAACAGCCTTTGACAGCGGCCCGGACGAGGGACCTCGCGGTCCTCCACCGCGAGCTGCGGTCGGCCGGTGAGGGGCCCCGGTTCGTCCGGTTGACCGGCGAGCCGTGGAGCGGGAAGAGCCGGCTGCTGCGGCACATGGCCGCCGCCGCGCACGAGGAGGGGTGGACGGTGGCGTCCGGGCGGATGCCCAGGGCGGGCCGGACCCGGCCCTTCGAGGTGGTGGCCGACGCCCTGGACGACCATCTGGCCCGCGCCGACGGCACGTTGTTCGAGCGGCTCGGCGAGGCGCGCACGCTCGCGCTCGCGCCCGTCTTCCCCGCCCTCGCCACCCTGCCGGGAGCCGGGGAGGAGCCCGACCCCGGCGCGGTGGCCCGTGCCCTGCGCGTCCTGCTGGGGCTGCTGGGGGAGCGCGGGACCCTGTTCGTCCTGGACGACGTGCACCGGGCCGGCCCCGAGGTCCTCGACCTGCTCGACCACCTCGTCCGGCACCCCCCGACGGGCTCCGTGCTGACCGTCTTCGCGCACCGCTCCGTGCCGGGGGGCCGCCACCTGGCGGCCGTCCCGTACGACGCGCCCGGGGTGCGCCACCTCGCCCTGCGCCCGCTGCCCCCGGCAGACGCCCGCGCCCTGCTGCCGCCCGGGACGCCGCCGCTCGCGGCCGAGCTGGTGCTGCGCGACGCGGCCGGGGTGCCGGGGCTGGTGCACGCCCTGGCCCGGGGCGCCGCGCCCGGCCCGTCCTTCCACGCGACGGCCGAACTGGCCACGGGCGTACCGCCGGTGCTCGTGCCCGACTCGATCGACCTGCACACGCTGTCGTCGCTCGGCTGGCGCTGCGCGTGCGCCGCCGCCCTGCTCGGCGACCCGTTCACCGCGGACGCGCTCGCCCCCACCGTGGGCGTGCCGCTGGAGCAGGCGCTGGCCGGGCTGGACGAACTGCACGGCGAGGGACTGGTCCGGCCCGACGGTGCGACCGGCACGCGGTTCCGCTTCGTCCGTCCGGCGGTACGGGCGCTGGTCCACCACGCCTCGGGGGCCGGCTGGCGCAGTGCGGCACTGGGGCGCGCCCTGGCCGCGCTGCGGGCGGAGGCCGGTACGCCGGCCGGTCCGCAGGACGGCCCGCACGACGACGACGCCGGGGCCGCCGCGGCCCGCCGGACGCTGGCCGCGCACCTCGAACACGCCGCCGGAATCGGCCTGGAGGACGTCCGGGCCCTGGCGCTGAGTGCCCGCGAGGGCCTGTACACCCGGCCCGCGCGCTCCGCCGCCGCCCTGCGCCGGGGTGATGGCCACGGGCCCGGTACCGGGTGGAGGTCCGCCTGCTGCTCAACAAGGCGCTGG
>NZ_GG657752.1:166903-175716 GCF_000158895.1 Streptomyces sp. C
GGAGGCCGCGGCGGCCGCCGGCGACACCGAGGGGGCACGGGCGCGCGTCCGGCTGGCGGCCGCGCTCGCGGAACATACCGCGGTGCCCGCTCTCGCGGCAGCCGCCCGGGAGGCGGAGCGCCGCACCGGGGCGCACCCGGGCGGGCCCCCCGACGCGAGCCGGCTGTCCCTGCTCAGCGAGCGGGAGCGCGTCGTCACCGGGCTGGTGGGGGAAGGGCGTACGAACCAGCAGATAGCGGCCCGGCTGGACATCAGCGTGAAGACCGTGGAGACGTATATGAGCCGGATCTTCAAGAAGCTCGGGATGAATTCCCGGACCCAGGTCGCACACGTCGTCGGGTTGAGTGCCAATATCCGTTGACTACCGCCGGATGCAAGTGCCACGGGCGGTATGTTTTGTGTATTCCTTTGGCCTTATTCATGCCGAAGCCCCGCCGGTTTCGGAAAAGTTTTTCCGAAAACCAGCGGGGCGAACGGTCCGGCTCTACCGGCGGGGGATCCGGGAGCCCGTGCCCCGGATCATGCCCCCGCGCGCTTGTGGCCTGCTAAAGGATGCGGTTCAGGGGCAGGTGAGCTCCCAGCGGTCGTCCATCGGGCAGTTGACGACCGCCTCGCTCACGCGCAGGTCGGCGAGGTTCTTCGGCGCGGTCACCGTGATCTTGGTAACGGCCTCGGACGCCTGGGCCGCATTGGTCCAGGCCATCCCCCATACACCGAACGCGAGAACGATGGCGGTTGTGGCATTTCGGATGGAAGCGCTGCTCATGTCTAACCCCCGTGTCGACAACTTTTGTTTGCAGGAACATCCTGACCAGCGGACACGGCGGCTCCAAGCCAAAAGGGCATGCGTAAAGTTGCCTGGCAGCAAGTCCTGTCAGCACATGGGGGTGTCAAACGGGATGTCGGGGAGTTCCCTACACGGGGCCGGGTTCGGAGAGTTGGACGACGCGAGTGCGTCCGCCTATCAGCACGCCGTCCTGCTGGGGCGTTTCGTCCGTGCGGAGGTCGCGTCCGCTCTGGGGGTGACGGAGCAGGAGGCCGGCCGGGTGGAGGAGGCGCTCACCACGCTCCGCCTGCTCCGGCCGATGCCCGGCCGGCCGGACGAGCTGGTCCCGGTGAGCCCGGACGCGGCGGCGGCGGACCTGGTGGGACCGGCCGAGGCCGAGATCCGCGAGATGCAGCAGGCGGTGAGCAGCGTCAAGACGCAGATGCTGGGACTGCTGCCCGCCTACTTCGAGACGCGCCGCAGGCGCAATCAGGCGGAGGCCTTCGACGTCATCAGTGACGTGGGAGTGCTCCAGTCGATGCTGGACGAATGGGGTACGCGCTGCCGCGTCGAGCTGCTGACCTCCCAGCCGGGGGGCTCCCGCCGGCCCGGCGCCATGGAGACGGCCCTGCCGCTGACCCTCGACCGGCTGCACCGCGGCGTGCACGTCCGGCACCTGTACCAGCACACCGTCCGCAGCGACCTGGCGACGACCGACTACGTGCGCGCGGTCACGGCCGAGGGCGCCGACGTGCGCACCACGGACGAACTGGTCGACCGGATGCTCATCTACGACCGCGAGGTCGCCTTCCTGCCCGAGCAGCACGTGGAGGGCCGCTCCCCGGGCGCCATCGTGGTCCGCGAGCCCACGCTCGTCGCCTTCCTGTGCAAGGTCTACGACCACATGTGGGCGGGGGCCGCGCCGTTCACCCCGGGGGAGGAGGACGCCACCGACATCGCCGACGACCTCAAGCGGTCGATCATCCGGCTCATGGCGCAGGGCCACAAGGACGAGATGGTGGCCCGCCGGCTCGGCATGTCGGTACGCACCTGCCGCCGCCACATCGCCCGGATCATGGAGGAGATGGAGTCCACCAGCAGGTTCCAGACCGGAGTCAACGTCGCGCTCTACGGGCTCCTCGGCGCCGACTTCTCCCCCTCGGGAGCGGCCGCGGGAGAGGCCGCCGGGCTGGGTACTAGCTGACGGACAGCAACCTGCCAGGCCCCACGGCTGGTTCCCTCCGCCGGACCCCCGGCAGCCTGGTGCCTGCGGCCCCGGCACCCGGCGGGGCCGGAGGGAGGGCCAGCCATGGACACCGCCGTCATCGCCGCGGGACCGACTGCCGCCAGGGCCGCCGCACGGCACCTGGTGCACCGTCCGCAGCCCTGGGAGCGGCACGGCGGTGCCGCCGCGCCGCCCGTGGCGGAGGAGTTCGTCCTGCTGGGCGACCTGACGTCCGGTCATCCGCTGTTCGACGACGGCCCGGCGCACTTCCACGACGTGGTGGCGGCCGCCGACATGCTCCGCGAGGTCGGCGAGTTCATCGGCCGCACCCACTTCCGGGTGCCCGGCAACCGCACGGGCATCTTCTACCGGGTGGGCATCGAGGTCAGTGACATCGGACCGTGGCGCACCCGGCCCGGAGCCGCCCCCGCGCGGCTGGCCACCACGATGAGCGTCCGCCCCGACAAGGTCATCGACGGGGTGCCGCGCGCACTGGAGTTCCGCACCGCACTGGAGATCGACGACGTGCCCTGCGGCACGGGCACCGCGAACCTGGTCTTCCTCGCCCCGATGGTGCACCGCAACCACCGCGAGCACAGCCGGCTGGCCGCGCTCTCCTCGGTCGCGGGACAGGACCGCCCGGCCGCCGCCGGCGCCCCGGTCGATCCCGAGGAGGTGGGACGCCGCGATCCGGCCAACGTCCTGCTGCACGACCCCTCCGGACCCCGCGACGGCCGGCTGTCCGTCGGGGTGTCCGTGCCCCCGCACTGGCTCGGCGAGAGCGCCGCGCGCGACGGGCACGTGCCCGCGCCGGCGCTGCTGGAATCCCTGCGCCAGACGTCCCTGCTCGCCGTGGGACGCGGCCACTGCCTCGAACCCGGGCGCAGCGCCCTCGCCTCGCTCCAGGTCCACGTCCGCGGATACGCGGAGGCCGACCTGCCGTTGCGCTGCGCCGCGGTGACCGGCAGACCGGGACGGGACGCCGCGGGCCGGCGCACGGCACCCCTCACCCTGACCCTCACCCAGGCCGGCCGTACCGTCCTGGAGGCGACCACCGTGGTCGTGGAGGACCACTGACGGGAGCGGACCACCGCCGCCGAGGGCCTGTCGTCAAACTAGGAGGCGTCAGCAGGCGGCGGCCCGCAGCGCCCGCCCCAGGGCCTCGGCGGCCTCGGCGTCGAGCATCGTGGTGATCTCGGTGTCCAGGGTGCGGCCCAGCCCCGCGTCGTACACGGCCGCGCTGACGCAGAACGCGACGCCGCCGACGTCGAGGCCGTACGTGCGGAAGGCCCACTCGGCGCCCGAGCCGGGAGTCCCGTCCGGCCGGTGCACACGGGCCGGCCGGTCGTCCGGCCCGAAGCCGAACTCGGTGAACCGGAACTGCATGCCCTGCCCGATGGCCTTGCTGTAGGCCTCCTTCAGGGTCCACAGCCGCACCAGCCGCGGATTGCGGTCCGCCGGGTCCAGCCCGGTGAGGTGCAGGCGCTCGGCCGGGGTGCAGATGTGCCGGTCCAGGCCCTTGCTGTAGATCTGGCGGTCCGCGAGCTCCGCGTCGACGCCGACGAGCCCGCGCGTCGTCAGGCCCACCAGCAGCAGGTCCCCGGTGTGGCTGAGGCTGATGTCGATCTGGTCGCAGCCCCGCAGGTACGGCCGCCCGGTGGGCCCGTAGGTGAGTTCGAGGTCCGCCGCGTCGGCGTGCAGGGCGGCCGCGGCCGCGTGCTTGAGGAGCCGGCGCGAGGCCGCGTACCGCTCCCGGATGTCCTCGTGCACCATGCCGCTGTAGCGGGCCCAGTCGCGGCCCAGCACGGCGCGCAGCGCCGGCCCGTCGGGGTCCCGGGGGCGCCAGTCCGCGAGGGTGCCGTGCACCAGGGCCGTCCCGTGGGTGCGCAGGTCCGCGCGGACCGCCCCCCAGTCGGTGCCCTCGGCGCGCACCGCGATCGGCTCGCCCGGAGGCAGGGACGCCGGAGCGTTCACAGCGCACCGCCCCGGGGCACGGGCCGGGCGCCGGAGGCGGCCAGGACCTCGGTGTGGATCTGCGCGATGCTGCGGGCCCGCAGCACGGCGGAGACGGGCACGCGGCTCCCCGTCTCCTGCTCGATCAGCATGACCAGCCGGAGCAGGTGCACGGAGTCCCAGGACGGCAGGGCGTCCAGGTCGGCGCGGGCCTGCTCCTCGGTCAGCTCCAGTCCGAGTTCGTCGCCGATCAGGGCGAGGAAGCCCGGGAGATCAGCGGGTGGTTCCGGCAGGCTCATCGTCGTCCCCTCCGAGGCGTGGATCGGTGGTCAGGTGTTCGGGTACGGGGGGCAGTTGGGCCAGGTCGTGGCGGTAGTGCAGGGTGCCGTCGGGGTCCCCGGCGGTCTCGGTGAATCCCAGTGAGGGGTAGAAGCCGGCCGCCCTGCCGTTCTTGGCGGTCGGCCGGTGGCGGGCGTGCACGGCCGGCAGGCCGCGGGCCGCCGCGTGCGCCAGCAGGGTCGCGAGGACGGCCTGCTCGACCCCGCGCGCGAACACCCGGCAGCTGAGCCAGAAGCCGTCCAGGTGGAGCCCGTCCTCCGCGTACCGGCCGAGGACCGCGCCCGCCAGGCCGCTGTCGCCGAACCGGTCGCCGACGTGCACCCCCAGCAGCAGGGCCGCCCGGTCGGCGGCGAGGGCGGCGGCGCGGTCCGCGCCGAGCCGCTCGCCGGTGAGGTTGAACTGGTTGGTGCGCAGCGACAGCTGGACGATCCGGTCCCGCTCGTGCGGCCGCGGCGGCGCGATCCGGACGCGGACGCCCAGACCCCGCAGGTACTCCTCGTACGATCCGCTGCCGCGCTCCAGCTCCGCGCGGGCGGCCGCCTCGTGGTAGCGGGCGGTCCGGGCGAGGTCGTCGCCGGTCAGCCGGGGGGTGTCGAACCAGCCGTCGGCCAGCAGCCGGGTGACGTGCAGGGCCGGTTCGGTGCCCAGCGGCACCACGGCGGCGGCGGGCAGCCGGGCCCGCACCAGGGCGCGTTCGGCGGGGGAGTCGTCGGCGAAGACCAGCGCGTCGGCGCCGATGCCGAGGGCGGCGGCGATGTCGCGCAGGTTGCCGTCCTTGGGCTCCCAGTTGGCGTGGACGCGTACGAAGTCCCGCTCGCGCAGCACCATGTCCGGGTGGTCGCGGAGCACGCCGAGGACCGGAGCGGAATCGTTCTTGCTGCTGACCGCGAGCAGCACCCCCTGGGCGGCGAGCTGCCGCGCCGTCCGCTGCAGGGCCGCGTGCGGCTCCCCGGCCAGGGTGCCGGCGGCGGCCGTGATCCCCTCGGGGCCGTCGTCGCCGAGGATCCCCGCCCACAGGGTGTCGTCCAGGTCCAGGACCAGGCACTTGCGGGTCATGCCCCGGTGGGCGCGCAGCACGTGCACGGCCTCCCGGGCGTAGGCGGCGAGCAGCTGCTCGGTGTACGGGGCGTGCGTGTACAGGGCCAGGCGCGGGTCCGCGGCCGGGCCGCCGTCGGCGATCAGCGGCTCCAGGTCGACCACGGCCACCGTCGGGTGCTCGGCGGCCAGCCGCAGCAGCCGGGCGTTGAACTCCCGCCACACCGCCGCGAGCAGGGCCCGCTCCCGCTGTCCGACGAGCTGCTGGAGCCGGATCCGGGGCAGGGGCAGGGTGTTCAGGACGAGCGGACCCGCGGGGTCCGAGGCGTGCGCGGCGGCGACCGCGCGCAGCCGCTCCAGCAGCCGGGCGCAGCCGGTCTCCACGTCCTGCCAGGTCCACGGCTCCGGGAGCTCGTCGAAGACGGCACCCGCGTCGAGTACGCACAGCGTCAGGTCGGGCCGCCGGCCGCGCAGTTCGCCGCCGTCGAGCAGGTCGCGCAGGTAGGCGCCGTGGTCCCCGGACAGCACCTGGGGGAGCAGCCCGTGCCGGGCCAGCTCGGCGGCCAGCGGGTCGGTGAGCTGGACCAGGGTGGAGTGTCCGGTGACGGCGACCGTGACGCGGGGGGCGTCCGGGTGGTGGGCGAGGACCTCGGCGGCCGGGAGCGCCGCCAGGACCCGGCCGGCCCGCACCAGGTCGGTGCGGACGGCCTCGGGCTCGCGGTCCCCGTGGTCGGTCAGCTCGGCCAGCAGCGGGGCGACGCGGGGCCATTCCGCGGCGAGCCGGCCCGCCCGGCGCAGGGCGCGCAGCTCCCGGACCGGGTCGGGGGGAGCTGCGGGACCCGCGGGCGCGGCGGGCGCGGCGGGCGTGGCGGACACGGCGGGCGTGGCGGTGGTGGCGGGCGTGGCGGCCGTGGCGGACGCGGCGGACGCGGCGGCGGTGGCGGGGGAGGCGGGGGCGGTCATCCGGCGCCGTCCGTCTCCGGGACCCGCTCCAGCGCCAGCCCGCCCTTGATCCACTTGCTGGACTCGACCACCACCGCCAGGGCCCGCTCACCGTCGCCCAGCTCCCCCGCGAGCCGGTCGAGCTGGATCAGCGGCAGGGCGTTGCCGGTGTTCCCGGTGTCCGCCACGCAGGACACCTCACGCAGCTCCGGTACGTCCAGGTGCTCGGTGATGCGGGCCGTCATCCGGCCCGAGAGCTGCGGGGGCAGGACGTAGTCGAGGTCCTCGCGGCACCAGCCGGAGGCGGTCAGCAGCTCCCAGAAGATCTCCGAGGCCATGGCGGGGACGCTCTCCTCGATGGCCTTGTAGTCCTCGAACAGCATCTGCCGGCCGACGGTGTGGCGGGCCACGCCCTGCCAGTCGACGATCTGGCCGGGGGCGCGCCCCCGGCCGGTGAAACGGTGCAGCAGACCGCGTACGGCGATGGCCTCGCCCACGGGCTCCGAGGCCACCACGGCCGCTCCCGCCCCGTCGCCGAACAGCACGTAGTTGACGAGCTCCTCGGTGGGCAGGCTGACCGCCTCGCGCCCCGGGTCCAGGAACCGGTCGGTGACGTCCCCGCCGACGACGAGCCCGGCCCGGTGGCCGCCCGCGAGCAGCGCACGGGCCACGTCCAGCGCCTGCACGGCGCCCGAGCAGCCCGCCTGCAGCTGGAAGGCGGGCAGGTGGCTGAGGCCCAGCCGGTCGGCCACCACCGTCGCGGTGGTGGGCAGCAGGGTGTCGGGCGTGGCGGTGGCCAGGATCAGGAAGTCGAGGTCTGCGGGGGCGAGCCCGGAGCCCGCCAGCGCGCGCCCGGCGGCCTCGGCGCACAGGTCGGCGAGGCTGTGGGTGAGGGTGCCGGTGCCCAGGTCCCAGCAGAAGTGGCGGCTGCGGGTCCCCACGAAGAGGTCGATCCACTCCTCGCTGATCCCGAACACCTTGCCCAGCGTGGTGTTGTCCACCGGGTCGCCGGGCAGCGCGGTGCCCGTGCCCACGACGTACAGGGCGCTTTCGGTCACTGGTGTCACGGTCGTACCCCCACACTGATCCACTCGCCGACGAAGTCGGCCAGGGTGCCCACCGAGCGCAGCGCGGGCAGGAGTTGCTGGACCGCGATGCCGCCGGCCTGCGGCAGCGAGGTCTCGATCCGGTCCTTGAGTTGCATGATCATTACAGAGTCGAAGCCGAGGTCCTCATAGAACCTGGAGTTCCGGTCGACCCGTTCGGGCGCGTAGTCGCCCACCTCCACCACGGCCCCCACGACGGCGGCCAGCACCGGGTCCGCGGACCCGTCGCGTCCGCCCCCTCCCGCGGCGGCCGGCACCGGTCCGGCGACCGCCCCGGCCGGGGTCGCCGCCGGGGCCGCCGCCGGACCCGAGGGGGCCTGCGGGCGGGCCGCCGCGGCGTGCCAGAAGCGGTGTTCGGTGGAGAAGGCGTACGGGGGCAGCCGCTCGGTGGTCCGCCAGGCGGGCTCGTACAGCTCGTCCCACTGCGGCTCCAGCCCGGAGCGGTACAGCGCGGCGACGGTCTCGGCCAGGTCGCGGGCCGTCGCCTCCCTGCCCGGCGACGGGTGCAGCAGCCGGATCCCGTCGGCCAGCCCGGACCGTCCCGCCAGCTGGACCAGCTGCGGCGCCGGGCCGATCTCCACGAGCGCGGTCGGGGCGGTCCGCGCCACCAGGTCGGCCAGCGCGTCCGCGAACAGCACCGGCCCGGCCGCCTGCGCGGCCCAGTAGGCACCGTCCATCGGCTCGTCGGCCAGCAGCCGCCCGTACCGGGTGGAGGCGAGGGGGATGCGCGGCGCGGCGGGCGTGATCCCCGCGGCGGCCGCGGCCAGCGGCTCCAGCACGGGATCCATCAGCGGCGAGTGGAAGGCGTGCGGGACGCCGACCGCACGGCAGTGCGCACCCCGCCCGCGCAGCACCCCGGCGACCCGTTCCAGCTCCGCCAGTCCGCCCGACAGGACGGTGTTCCGCGGGCCGTTGACCGCCGCGAGGGACACCCCCCGCCCGGGGTCGAGGAACTCCTCGACCGCCTCCCGCCCCGCCCGCACCGCCAGCATGCCGCCGCCTTCCGGCAGCGCGTCCATCAGCCGGGCCCGCTCCGCGACCAGCCGGGCCGCCTCCTCCAGCGTGAGCACCCCGGCGCTCACGGCCGCCGCGAACTCCCCGACGCTGTGCCCGAGCACGACGTGCGGCCCCGCGCCGAGGTCGCTCAGCGTGGCCGCCAGCGCGTGGCCGACGGCGAACAGGGCGGGCTGCGCCCACCGGGTCCGGTGCAGGGCCGGATCCCCGCCGAGGAGCAGGTCCCGCACCGAACCGCCCAGGTGCGGGGCGAGCGCCGCGTCGGCCTCGTCCAGCCGGCGCCGGTACAGCGGCGACTGCCGGTACAGGGCGGCCGTCATCCCCGGCTCCTGGACGCCCTGGCCGCTGAAGAGGAACCCGATCACCGGCGGACGCCAGGCCCGGTCGGCGATCCCGGCGGCCAGCCGCCCGTCCTCGGCCGCCGCGCGCAGCG
>NZ_GG657752.1:176146-191476 GCF_000158895.1 Streptomyces sp. C
CAGCGCGAGCGCCACCTTGATCAGCCCGGCGATGCCCGAGAGCCCCCTCCGTAAGAACAACAAAAATGCCCTTGACGGAACCGATCGCGCACGGCTCCTCGCGCGGTACGCCGTGCACCTCGCCCAGGGCCCCGCACTCGATGACGTCGCCGAGCGCCGTGCCCGTGCCGTGGGCCTCGACGAACCGCACCTGGTCGGGGGTGACCCCGGCCCGCCGGTACGCGGCCGCGACGACCTCCCGCTGCGAGTGCCGGTTCGGCGCGGTGACGCCGTTGCTGCGGCCGTCCTGGTTGACTGCGGTGCCCCGGATCACGGCGTAGACCCGCTGCCCGTCGGCGAGCGCGTCCTCCAGCCGCCGCAGCACCACCACCCCCACGCCGTCACTGCGCGCGATGCCGTTCGCGTCGGCGCTGAACGGCCGGCACCGGCCGTCCGGCGAGGCCAGCCCCATCTGCGCGTACACCAGCCCCAGCGCCGGCGTCAGCACCAGGTTGACCCCGCCGGCCAGCGCCGTGCCGCACTCCCCGGACAGCAGCGAGTTCACCGCCAGGTGCACCGCGACCAGCGAGGACGAGCAGGCCGTGTCCACGGACAGGCTCGGCCCCTTCAGGTCGAGGTGGTACGAGATGCGGTTCGCGGCCATGCCCGCGCTGGACCCGGCACCCAGCTGCGGCGTCACGCGCCCGTAGTCGCCCAGGTGCAGCTGGCCCCACTCGCTGCCCATCATGCCGACGAACACCCCGGTGTCGCCGCCCGCCAGGGACCGCGGGGAGCGCCCCGAGTCCTCCAGGGCCCGCCACGCGCACTGGAGCAGCAGCCGCTGCTGCGGGTCCATCGCCGCCGCCTCGCGCGGCGACACGGTGAAGAAGTCGTTGTCGAACACGTCGGCGTCGTCGATGAAACCGCCGTGCACCGGCGTCTCGTACCCCGGCCCGAACCTGCGCGGGCCGGGCTGCTCACCGGTCGCGTCGCCACCGCGCATCAGCAGGTCCCAGTAGGCGTCGGGGCCCGGCGCGCCCGGGAAGACGCAGTCCAGCCCGACCACGGCGACGGAGGGGGAGCTCACCGGGAGACCCCCGCGGCCGGAACCGTCACGCCCCGCCCGCCGAGGTAGGCGACCAGCGCGACGACGGTCGGGTGGTCCCAGGCCAGCGACGGGTCCACGGCGATGCGGAACGTGTCCTCGATGTCCCCGCACAGGCTCAGCGCCCCCACCGAGTCCATGCCGTACTCGGCGAGCGGCACGGTGGGGTCGATGCTGTCCGGCAGCCGGTCGAGGTAGACGGCGAGGCGGTCGGTCAGCCAGTGGTGCAGCGGGGCCGCGCTGTGCGGCGACACGGGCAGGGACATCCCTGGACTCCTTGCGTGCGGGCTAAGAGCGGAAGCGGTGGTGGTCGGGGCTGGTGCCCGTCAGCCGGGAAGCGGGGTGTTGTGCAGGTCGTAACTGCGCCGGTCCCCGAAGCGGGCCAGCACCTCCTGGTGGAGGCGCGCCAGGCACTCGGGGGGCAGCTCCACGGGCGCGGCGCCCAGTCTGGACGTGATGCGGTGCAGGGCGGCCGCCGCCCAGGCCGGATCGGCCAGGAACGGATCGAGGCCGTGGCGGTTGTGGCGGCGGACACCGAGCACGGCCGCGGCCGCCAGCACCAGCACGTAGCGGTCCGTCAGCGCGAACCAGGCCGGCCCCACCGGCGTCCCGCCGTCCAGCGGCGGCAGCGCGAGCACCCGCCGGCGCAGGTCCCGCAGCTCCTCGACGAGGTGCTCCGCCATCGTGCGCAGGGCCCGCTCCACCGGATCGCGGCCCGGCGGCTCCGCGGCCGCGGCCAGCAGCGAGGCGCTGAGGCTGTCGCGCCCGCTGGCCAGCGCGAGCGCGTCGTAGCGGAACGCGGGCAGCGGCGCGTCGGGCTGGAACAGCGTGGCGGGGGCCTCCTCCTCGGCGAACCAGGAGCGGCTCGCCAGCTGCTTCAGCTGCGGGATGATCGTCGCCTGGCAGGCGACGGTCCCCGCGTGGCCGAGGCTGATCACCGGCACGTCCCGGATGTGCTTCTGCAGCACGCCGACGGTGCCCTCCCGCGTGTACAGCTGCGAGCCCAGGACGGTCGACAGGTCGTACATCGTCTCGATCAGCACCCGCGGCAGCAGCAGCTTCACGGCAGCCGAGTACACGCTGGTCTCGGCCGGCAGCAGGTGCAGCGCCCGGGTGGCGACGACCGCCAGGCAGTCGTACAGCAGCAGGTTCACGAACGCGCCGGTCAGCGTGTTCGCGGTGTGCTGCGGGTCCACCGGTGCCGTGCCGGCCGCGCCGGGACCCCGCTGACGGTCCACCAGCACGGCCGTGCGCAGGCTCGTGTCCACGGCGGCCACCGACAGGGAGGCCATCAGCGTGCGGCTCATCTGGAACGACTGCAGCGAGGTCGCCACCCCGCTGCCGGGCGCGCCCAGCAGGGCGTCGGCGGGCACCGGGCAGTCGTCGAAGCGCACGCCCGAGAAGAAGCAGGACCGCAGCCCCACCGCGGCCGGCCGCCGCTCCGTGCGGTAGCGGCCGGCGGGCAGGGTGCGCGGGTCCAGCAGCAGGGCGCTCTGCGTCCCGCCGGGGAAGTGGCCGCCGGTACGGCAGAACAGCACCAGGGCGTCCGCCCGGTGCAGGTTGTTGACCACCGGCTTCGCCCCGGTGAGCGACAGGCCGCCGCCGGGGAGCAGGTCCGCGGAGATCTGGTTGCGGACGAAGTCGTTGGTGTGCGCGGTCTCGTGCTGGGCGATGGCCGCCTTCGAACCGTCCAGCAGCAGGCCCCCCAGCCACGACCGCTGCTCCTCGCTGCCGCGCATCCACACGTCGGAGGCGGCCATGAAGGTGGTCATGCCGTAGCCCATGCCGAGCGACACGTCCCGGCGGAACACCGGACGCATCACCCGCAGCAGGCCCTCGGCGGAGTCGAAGCGGCCGCCGAGCTCGCGCGGGACGAACTCGCGGTGCATCCCGAAGTCGTCGAGCAGCCCCTCCGCCTCCGGCGACAGCGCGGCCGCCTGGTCGGAGGCGAGCAGCGCACGGTGCCCGGCCGGGTTGCCGGGCGCGGCCGGGTCGCCGAGCAGCGCCTCCAGCGCGGCGGCCCGGACCCGGCCGCTCGTCGACTCCGGCGACGGCGCCGGCCGCCGCACCGGCGCCCGGGGGGCCGGTCCGGCGGCGACGGAGACGGCGCTCACCACGCCGTCTCCGCGGCGGCGCGGGCGGAGGGCCGCAGCAGGTCGTTGCCGAGCAGCGTGTCGCGCGGACGGACCAGGGCCTGCACGGCCGGGTCGAGGACCTCGTACGTGCCGCTGACCTCACCCGCCAGGAACAGCTTGCGGATCAGCGTCCGCTGGATCTTGCCGCTGGTGGTGCGGCGCAGCGTGCCGGGCCGCACCAGGAGCACGTTGGTCCGCGGCACGTCGAAGTTCCTGGCCGATGAGGATCTGGATGCGCCGGGCCAGGGCGCGCAGCGTCTCCCCAGTCCGCGTTCTCGGGGCGCACCTCGTGCACGACGACGAGCTGCTCGCGGTCCGCGTCCACGGTGAACACGGCGCCCTGGCCCGCCCCGAGGGACGGCTCCGTCTCGCGCACCGCCCACTCCACGTCCTGCGGATAGATGTTGCGCCCGTTGAGGATGATCATTTCCTTGAGGCGGCCGGTGACGTACAGCTCGTCCCCGTCGACCACCCCGAGGTCGCCGGTGCGCAGGAAGCCGCTGTCCCCGTCGTCCACCATCGCCTGGAAGGTGCGGGCGGTGTCCGTGGGACGGCGCCAGTAGCCCTGGGCGACGCTCTCGCCGCGCACCCAGATCTCCCCGACCCGGCCCGCCGGCACCTCGCCGCCGACCACCGGCTCCACGATCCGCACGTCGAAGCCGCGCACGGTGCCGCTCCCGACCAGGGTCCGCACCGGTCGGCCGGGCCGCGGCGGGCGCAGCTCGTCGTACTCCAGGCCGGCCGCGTCGACGGTCAGGGTGCGCGGGCCCCGGCCGGGCGTGCCGCCGGACACGACGAGCGTGGCCTCGGCGAGCCCGTAGGCCGGGAAGAGGCTCCCGCGCCGGAAACCGGCCGCGGCGAAGCGCTCGGCGAAGGCCTCCAGGGTCTGGTGGCGCACCGGCTCCGCGCCGTTGATCGCCAGCCGCCAGCCGCTCAGGTCCAGGCCGGCGAGCTGCTCGTCCGTGATCCGGCGCAGGCACAGGTCGTAGCAGAAGTTGGGGCCGCCGCCGATCGTCACCCCGTACTCGCCGATCGAACGCAGCCAGCGCACCGGCCGCTTGACGAACGCGGTGGGGGACATCTGCACCGACGACGTGCCCAGCCACAGCGGGTGCAGCAGATGACAGATGAGCCCCATGTCGTGGTAGTGCGGCAGCCAGCTGCCGAAAACGTCCCGGTCGGTGGACCCCAGGACCTCGCGCATCGCCTCCATGTTGGCGAGGAGGTTGCGGTGACTGACCATCACACCGCGCGGCCGGGACGTCGAACCCGAGGTGTACTGGAGGAACGCCAGGTCCTCCGGACCGGTGCGGGGCGGCTGCCAGGCGTCGGCGTCCAGCCCCTCCTCCACGTCGGTGGCCAGGCACACCGTCTCGCCCCGGCCCGCCATGGCGAGCCACAGCGACACGTCGGGGGCGTTGGCGGAGTCCGTCAGCACCAGCTGCGCGCCGGTGTCGCGGATGATCCCCGACACGCGCTGCAGCCGCTCGCCCCGGTCACCGGGGAGCGGGGCGGGAACGGCGACGGCCCCCGCGTACAGGCAGCCGGCGAACGCCTTCAGGAAGCCGGGGCCCGGCGGGTACAGCAGCAGCACCGGCTGCCGCAGGGCGCCGTGCTCGCGCAGCCGCACGGCGATGGCCCGGGCCGCCCGGTCCAGCTCCCCGTACGTGAGGTGCTCGGCGGCGGCGCCCGGGGCGTCACCGAGGAACACGTGAGCGTCGCGCCCGCCGAGTTCCGCGGCCCGGCCGCGGAGCACATCGGTGAACGTAGCGAATCCAGTCAACGTCAGCCCCCTTCTGGCGCACCCGGGGCAACTGCCGAACGCCCGGCGCCCCTGCCGCCAACGCCTCGGCATGCTCCACGGCGCGCCTAAAGCATGGCTTGCGGGTCCCGGCCAGGGTGCGCGGCACCGGATCAGGGGTCCGGCTGTCCGAAGCCGGGGGTGCGCCCGGCCCTAGGGTGACGACGGCCGGGCAGCTGGGGGAGTCTGCCGCCACCCGTGCCACCGGAGTGCCGAGGAACGGGGGCTGCATGCGATTTCGGGTGTTGGGGCCACTGGAAGTGGACGCGGCCGGCCCGGACGCGCAGCGCGTCACGCCCCGCGCGGCGAAGATCCGCGTGGTGCTCGCGACGCTGCTCGTACGGCCCAACGAGATCGTGTCCGTGGGCAGCCTCATCGACGAACTGTGGGACGAGGACCCGCCGCGCACCGCGACGACCACGCTCCAGGTCTACATCTCGCAGCTGCGCAAGCTCCTGCACGCCGCCGACCCCGAAACGGGCCGCGACTGCCTGGTCACCCGGCCGCCCGGCTACCTCATGCGGCTCGACCCGGACCGGCTGGACCTGACCGCCTTCGAGGACCTGCACGCCCGGGGCCGCGCCGCCATGGCCCGCCAGGACCACGGGGCCGCCGCCGACCTCCAGCGCCGCGCGCTCGCGCTGTGGCGCGGCCCCCTGCTGTCCGACACCCCGCACGGGGCGCTGCTCGACAGCACCGCGATCCGCCTCGGCGAACTGCGCACGGCCGCACTGGAGCAGCGCATCCGGGCCGACCTGCAACTGGGCCGCCACCACGAACTCGTCGGTGAACTGCGGGCGCTGGCCGCCGAGCTGCCGATGCGCGAGGAGTTCCACGCCCACCTGATGGTGGCGCTCTACCGCACCGGCCGGCAGGCCGACGCGCTGGAGGCCTTCGCCCGGCTGCGGCGCACCCTCGTCGACGAACTGGCGATCGAGCCGGGGCCGCCCCTGCAGCAGCTCCACGGCCGCATCCTCGACGGGGACACCGCACTGCTGCGCCCCTCGGGCGGCGCCGCGCACCGGGCGCGGTCCACACCGCCCGCGGGCGGACCCGGCCCGGCGGGCCCCGCCGAGGGGCCCGCCGGACCGGCCGCCGGGCGCCCCGGCGGACAGGCCGGCGCGCCGTCGGCGGGGCAGGCCGCGGGGCCCTACGACCCCTTCGCGGGGCCGTACGCGGGGCCGTACGCGGAGCCGGCAGCGGGGCCGTACGCGGGGCCCTTCGCGGGGCCGGTCGGGGGAGAGGCCGCCGGGCCGCACGCCGGGCCCTTCGCGGGGTCGGCCACGGGGTCGTCCGCCGGGGAACTGGCGGGGCCCGCCGGGCCGGCTGCCGGGTCGGCCGCGGGACAGGCCGCCGGGCCGCACGCCGGGTCCTTCGCGGGGCCGGTCGCGGGACAGGCCGCCGGGCCGTACGCGGGGCCCTTCGCGGGGTCCTTCGCGGGACAGGCCGCGGGACGGGCCGGCGGCCCCTTCACCGGGCCCTACGCCGGGTTCGCGGCGCCGTTCGCCGGGCCGGGCCACGGGCTGCCGACGGCCGCCGGGCCGGTCGGCGAACTCCCGGCGCCCGACCCGCTGTTCACCGGCCGCGACGAGGAGCTCGCCACGCTGCGGACGCTCCTGCGGGACGTCCCCGCGGGCGGCTGCGTCGCGCTCACCGGTCCCGCCGGCGTGGGCAAGACCGCCCTCGCCCTGGCCGCCGCGCACCACGCCGACGACCTCTTCCCCGACGGCCGGGTGTTCCTCGCCCTGCGCGACGACACCGGCGCACCCCTCGACCCCGCCGCCGCCCTCACCCGGCTGCTGCTCCGCTGCGGGGTCCCCGGGCCGCTGCCCGACGACCTCGACGGGCTGCGCCGCACCCTGGACCGGCTCACCCCGGGCCGCCGGATGCTGTTCGTGCTCGACGACGCGGCCGACGCGGAGCAGGCCCGCCACCTGCTGCCCACGACCCCCGGCAGCACCGCGCTGCTGACCTGCCGCCGGACCCCGGCGCTCCCGGTCACCCGGGCGCACCTGCTGGACGTCCCCGCCCCGGCCCAGGCCCGCCGGCTGCTGCTGGCCGCCTCGGGCCGCGACGGCGAGGACGACGGGCCCGACGGGGCGTGCGCCGCCGTCGTCGACGCCTGCGGCCGGCTGCCGTCGGCCGTACGGGCCCTCGCGGGCCGGCTGGCCGCCCGCCCGCACTGGAGCGTGGCCTCCCTGGCCGCCCGGCTGTCCGGCGAACACGCCCGGCTCGCCGAACTCCGCTCCGCGCAGCCCGGCCTGGACGCCGCCCTGCGCGCCGGGTACGACGAGGCCGACGCACCGCTGAAGCGCGCCTTCCGGCTGCTCGGACTGCTGCCCGCCGGCCCCTTCCCCACCGCCGACGCGGCCGCCCTGTTCGGCACGCCCGAACCGGCCGCCGAAGCCGTGCTGGAGAACCTCGTGGAGGCCCGGCTGCTGCGGGCCGAACCCCGGGGCGGCTACCGCCTGCACGTGCTGTGGCGGCTGCTGGCCGGCGAGCTCCTCACCGCCGAGGAACCCCCCGGCGAGGCGGCCCGGGCCGTGGGCCGGCTCGCCGACGCCCTGGCCGCCGAGGCGCGGGAGGCCGACGGACTGCCGCACGCCGCCGAGTGGTTCGCGGACCGCCGCACCGCACTGGCCTCGGCCCTGGGCCGGGCCCACGCGGCCGGACTGTGGGCCCGCACCGTGCGCCTCGCCGACGTCCTCACCGCCCCCCTGGAGGCCCACGCGGCCTGGGACGACTGGGAACGCGCGCACACCCTCGCCCTCGACGCGGCCGAACGCTCCGGCGACCTCGGCGCCCAGTCCCGGCTGCTGTGCTCGCTGGGCGACCTGGCCTGGCAGCGCCGCCGCACCGACGCCGCCCGCGGGCTCTACCGGCGGGCCCTGAGGGCCGCCGACGGCGCCGACGCCCGGCCCGAACGCGACCGCGCCCTGACGGGCCTGGCCGAACTGAGCCTGGACGCCTCGGCCGTCACGGAGGCGGCCCGGCTGATCGGCCAGGTCCTCGACGAGGAACCCGCCGACCCCCGCGACCACTACGAGGCCCGCCGGGTCCGGGCCCTGCTCGCGCTGGAGACGGAGGGCCCCGCCGCCGCGGAGCCGCACTTCGAGCGCTGCCTGGCCCTGGCGGCCCGGCTCGGCGACCGGCGGCGCGAGGCGTACGCGGTCCGCTGGCTGCGCCACGTGCGCGGCGGTCTCCCGCTGCCGGACTGGACGGAGACGCGGCCCGGCGTGTGGCGGCTGCGCGCCGCCGCCTGACCCGTTCCACCGGACCACCGACCGACCGACCGACCGGGCGACGCGTCGCGCGTCACCCCGTACCGACCGACGCAAGACGTAAGGAGAGACATCCGTGCTCACGGCGCTGCAAGGGGTGTACGGGGACCGCGCGGACGCGGTCACCGTCGCCGGCCGGACCGCCTCGTACGAGGAACTGCTGGGCGCGGCCGGAGCGGTGGCCGCCGACGTGGCCGGCGCCCCCGCCGTCGCCGTCGAGGCCACGGCCTCCCTGGAGACCGTCGCCGCCGTGGCCGGCTGCCTGCTGGCCGGGGTGCCCGTGGTGCCCGTACCGCCCGACGCGGGCGTCGCCGAACGCGAGCACATCCTGCGCGACTCGGGCGCCTGCCCCGTCACCGTGGACTTCGCCCGCCGGGCCGCCTGGAGCGGCCCCGCACCGGCGGCCGACGCCCCCGCGATGATCCTCTACACCTCCGGGACCACCGGCGCGCCCAAGGGCGTCGTCCTCGGCGGCGCCGCCATCGCCGCCGGACTGGACGCCCTCGCCGAGGCCTGGCAGTGGACCGCCGAGGACACCCTGGTCCACGGCCTGCCGCTGTTCCACGTCCACGGCCTGATCCTCGGCGTCCTCGGCGCGCTGCGCACCGGCAGCCGCCTCGTGCACACCGGCCGGCCCACCGCCGCCGCCTACGCCGGGGCGGGCGGCAGCCTCTACTTCGGAGTGCCCACGGTGTGGTCCCGCGTCGTGGCGGAGCCGGAGCGGGCCCGGGCGCTGCGCTCCGCGCGGCTGCTGGTCTCGGGCAGCGCCCCGCTGCCGGAGCGGGTCTTCCGGGGCCTGGAGGAGCTGACGGGGAGCCGGCCGGTCGAGCGGTACGGGATGACGGAGACCCTGATCACGGTGAGCGGCCGCGCGGGCGGCCCGCTGCGGCCGGGCGCGGTGGGGACGCCGCTGCCCGGCGTCCGTACCCGGATCGCGGCCGGGCCGGGGGAGGAGATCGGCGAACTCCAGCTGACCGCGCCCACGCTGTTCTCCGGCTACCTGGGGCGTCCCGAGGCCACGGCTGCCTCGTACACCGAGGACGGCTGGTTCCGTACGGGCGACATCGCGGCGATCGACGCGGACGGCACCCACCGCATCGTGGGCCGGGCCTCCGTCGACATGATCAAGTCGGGCGGGTACCGGATGGGGGCGGGGGAGATCGAGAACGCGCTCCTGGACCACCCCGGTGTGGCGGAGGCCGCCGTCGTCGGGGTGCCCGACTCCGATCTGGGCCAGCGCGTCGTGGCGTACGTCGTGGCCTCGGGGGTGACCGGGGCCGAGCTCACCGACTTCGTCGCCGCACGCCTGTCGGTGCACAAGCGGCCGCGCGAGGTGCGGTTCGTCGCCGCGCTGCCGCGCAACGCGATGGGCAAGACCCAGAAGCGGCTGCTGCTGTCGCAGGAGGGGTGAGGCGGTGCGGCCTCAGGCCGGCCCCGGGGCCCCGGCGGTCGCCTGCTCGGCCTCGGGCCGGTAGTGCCGCAGGAACAGCTCCTCCAGGGTCGGCGGCCGGCTGACGAGGCTGCGGACGCCGGTCTCCGACAGCACCCGCAGGAACGTGCCGAGGTGCTCCTGGTCGACCTGGGCGGTGACCTCCGCGCCGTGCACCTCCAGCCCGTGCACCCCGGGGAGTTCCTCCAGGCCCTCGACGGGGGCGGCGAGTTCGGCCGTGACGTGGGTGCGGGCCAGGTGTCGCATCCGGGCGAGCGTGCCCGTCTCGACCGTGCGCCCGTCGCGGACGATGGTGACCCGGTCGCACAGCGCCTCGACCTCGGTGAGGAGGTGGCTGGAGAGCAGCACCGTACGGCCCTCGTCGGTGGCCTCGCCGACGCAGCTCTGGAAGACTTCCTCTGCCAACGGGTCGAGGCCGGAGGTGGGTTCGTCGAAGAGGAGCAGCTCGGCGTCGGCGGCGAAGGCGGCGACCAGGGCGAGCTTCTGCCGGTTGCCCTTGGAGTACGCGCGGCCCTTCTTGCCCGGGTCGAGCTCGAAGCGCTCCATCAGCTCCCTGGTTAAGCGGGAGTCGCTGGTGTCCCGCAGACCGGAGAGGAAGCCGAGGGCGTCGCCGCCGGAGAGATTGCGCCACAGGGTCACGTCGCCGGGCACGTACGCGATGCGCTGGTGCAGGGCGACCGCATCGCGCCAGGGGTCGCCGCCCAGCAGCCGTACGCGGCCGCTGTCGGCGCGCATCAGGCCGAGGAGGATGCGCAGGGTGGTGGACTTGCCGGCTCCGTTGGGGCCGAGGAAGCCGTGCACCTCGCCCTTCTCGACGCTCAGGTCCAGGCCCTTCAGCGCTTGCGTGCGGCCGAACGACTTGTACAGTCCGGCAATATCGATTGCCATCGTCACATTGTCGGAAGATACCTTAGTTTCAGAATATCGTGAAGCTATCGGAAGGCGTCTGACGATCGATCACGGGGGAGACGGTATGGACACGGGTGCCGGCGGAAGCGAGAGCGAACAGCGTGACTACCGCGAGGAGGTCTCGGCCTTCGTCGAACGGTTCGCCGCCGACCTGGTGGCCGCCGGGATGGCCCGGATGCCCGCCCGGATCTTCGCCTGCCTGCTCGCCGAGGACGCGGGCGCGCTGAGCGCCGCCGAGCTCTCCGAACGGCTGAAGGTCAGCCCGGCCGCGGTCTCGGGCGCCGTCCGCTACCTCGCCGAGATGCACATGGTCGGCCGGGAACGCGTACCCGGCGAGCGGCGGGAGATCTACCGGATCCACGCGGACCTCTGGTACGAGACGGTCACCAGCCGGGACCAGATGCTCAACCGCTGGGCGGCCACCCTCAAGCAGGGGGTGGAGGTCCTGGGCCCCGGCACCCCGGCGGGCGTCCGGGCCGAGGAGACGGCCGACTTCTTCAACTTCGTGAAGCTGGAACTGGACTCGCTGATGGACCGCTGGCGCGCCCACCGCGGCCGCTGACCGCCCCACGGCACGGGGACCGTGCGGCACCGGGAACGGTGCCGCACGGACACCCCCTAATACGTGTGGAAGCCCCGGCCGCTCTTGCGGCCCAGGTAGCCCGCGTCCACCAGGTGCTCCAGGTGCTTGGCCGGCACCAGCGACGGCTCCCGGAACGAGGCGTGCAGACTGTTCTGGATCTGCAGCGACACGTCCAGGCCGATCGTGTCCAGCAGCGTCAGCGGCCCCATCGGATAGCCGCAGCCCTGCGTCATCACCGCGTCGATCTCCCCGGCCACCGCCCGGCGCTCCTCCAGCAGCCGCACCGCGCTGTTGAGGTACGGGAACAGCAGGGCGTTCACGATGAACCCGGCCCGGTCGTCGATCCCGACCGGGTGCTTGCCCAGCCGCGCGCACACCTCGTGGACCGTCCCCAGCGCGTCCGGCGCCGTCAGCACCGTGCCGACCACCTCCACCAGCCGCATCACCGGAGCCGGGTTGAAGAAGTGCATGCCGAGCACGTCCTCGGGACGCGAGGTGACCGCCGCGCACTCCACCACCGGCAGGCTCGACGTCGTCGTCGTCAGCACCGCACCCGGACGGCACACCGCGTCCAGCCCCCGGAACACCTCCCGCTTGACGGGGAGTTCCTCCGCGACCGCCTCGACCACCAGGTCGCAGTCCGCCACCGCGTCCAGCGAATCCGCCGGCACCAGCCGCTCCAGCGCCGCCCGGCCCTCCTCGGCGCCGATCCGGCCGCGCTTGACCCCGCGCTCCACCGAACCCGCGACCTTGTCCAGCGCCTCCTTCGCGCGCACGTCCGTACGGGCCACCAGCCGCGTCCCGTACCCGGACCGGGCGAACACCTCGGCGATGCCCGACGCCATCGTGCCGGACCCGATCACCCCGACCTCGCGCACCGGCCGCGACGGCCGCGCGGCACCCCCCGCGCCGCCCCGCGCGCCGGCCGCGGCCCGGGGACCCGCCGGGCCCTCGGGCCAGGTGTGGAACCCCCGGCCCGCCTTCGCGCCCAGCAGCCCCGCCGTCACCATGTGGTCCAGCAGCGGCGGCGGCAGGAACTGCGCCTGCCCCGTCTGCTCGTACAGACCGCGCAGGGTGTCGCGCGCCGTGTCCAGACCGATCAGGTCCAGGTGGGCCAGCGGCCCCAGCGGCAGCCCGCAGCCCAGCATCATCGCCGCGTCGATGTCGTCGCGCGACGCGTACCGCCGCTCGTACATCGCGACGGCACCGTTCAGGTAGGCCATCAGCAGCCCGCCGCCCGTGAAGCCCGGCTGGTCGCTGGAGGCCACGGCCCTGCGGCCCAGCGCGCCCACCAGCTCCTCGGCCGCCCGCCCCACCGACGGCTCCGTCAGGGGCGTCGTCACCACCTCCACCACACCGCCGTCCGGGGCGTGCCCGACCGGGTGCAGACCGACCGTGCGCGGCAGCCGCCCGCAGGCCGCCGCCACCCGGGTCACCGACAGCGAGGTCGTCGTCGCGAACACCGCCTCGGGACCGCACAGCCCGTCGGCCCGCCGCAGCACCTCCGTCTTCAGGGCGAAGTCCTCCGGCACCGCCTCCACGACCAGCTCACTGCCCGTGATGGCGGCGAGATCCGCCGTGTACGTGATCCGGTCCCGGGCCGCCGGATCCTCCAGCCCGCGCTCGACGCGCTCGCGCCCGCCGGCCAGGGCGTCGCCGTCGGCCTCCACCGCCACCACCCGGGCGCCCGCCGAGGCGAGCGAGCGGGCCAGCGCGGATCCGACCGTACCGAGGCCGATCACCGCGACCGCGGTGAAGGGCAGGGCACCGGGAAGGGGTGCCGCGGATGCTGCCGTCATGCTGCTGAGTCCTTTCGGGGAGCGGGAGCCGCCTCCTCGTCCCAGCGGACGAGCACCGTGCCCAGGGACATGCCGCCGCCGAAACCGGCGAGCAGCACGACGTCCCGGTCCCGGAACGCCCCGGACCGGTACGCCTCGTCGAGGGCGAGGGGAATGGAGGCGGCACTGGTGTTTCCGTGCTCGGCGACGGTGAGGTGCGTACGGGCCCGGGGCAGCCCCAGACGGGGCACGGTCTCGCCCAGCATCACGCCGTTGGCCTGGTGCGGGACGAAGTGGTCGACCTCGGAGCGCTCCAGACCGTGCCGGTCCAGCACCTCGCCGACCGCGCGCGGCAGCTCGGCCGCCACGAAGTCGCGCACCCCGCGCCCGTTCATCCTGAAGTGGTGCAGCCCCTCCGCGACCGTCTTCTCCGACGCGGGCAGCCGGCTGCCGCCGGCCTCGACCCGGATCAGCTCCGCCTGGTCGCCGCGGCTGGCCAGGTACGAGCCGAGGACCCCGTACCCGGACCGCACCGGCCCCAGCACCACGGCACCCGCACCGTCACCGAACAGGACGGCGGTGCGCCGGTCCTCCCGGTCGATGATGCGCGAGTACACGTCGGCGCCGATGACCAGCGCGTGACCGCGGACCCCGCCGTCCTGCCCCGGCAGCATCCGGGCCGCCGCCACCAGACCGAACACGAAGCCGCTGCACACCGAATTCACGTCGAACGCCGCCGCGTTCACCGCACCGATCCGGTGCTGGACCAGACAGGCCGTCGCCGGCTGCGGGGAATCCGGCGTGGACGTCGCCACCACGATCCACGACAGCTGCTCCGCCGAGATGCCCGCCGCGTCCAGCGCGGACCGCGCCGCCTCGACCGCCAGGTCGGAGGTGGCCTCGTACTCGGCCGCGTAGCGGCGCTCCCGGATGCCGGTCTTCTGCAGGATCCAGTCCTCCGTGACCCCCGCCCGCTCCCCGACGACCCGATTGGAGACCGTGTCGGCAGGCAGATAAGACCCGGTGCCCAGAATTCCGATTGCTGTCATGACGGACGGCTCCTCACCGTGGCGGTGGGCTGAAAGCGCGGGAAAGCGCGGGAACTGCGGGAAATGCATTCACCGCAGGGTGCTCGAATGGGACATTCAGCAATGGTTCTCGCAGCCCGAGGCGGGCGGTAACCCTTGCTCCGCCCCCTAGCCGCCCCTAGCGGTACGGCAGGCCGGTGACCGGGAGCTGTTTTTAGCCGAGCTTTAGAGCCGGACGTCAGCGTCTCGACGGTCTGCATGGAATTCCCCCGGTCCTCGGTCCGCCCGCGCGCCCGGCGGATCCCTGAAGACGCATCAGGCAAACAGGCGAAGGGGGAGATCGTGGCTGACCCGATGGTTTCGGCACGGCAGACGACGGCGGCTCCGGAGGAGTCCGGTACACCAGGCCGTGGCACCGGGCCTATCGCGGTCATCGGCATCTCCTGCCGGTTCCCGCAGGCCGACGGTCCCGCCGCGTACTGGCGGCTGCTGCGCGACGGCACGGACGCCGTCACCGACGCACCCGAAGCGCGCCGCGACGTCGTCCCGGCGGATTCCGGCCCGGCCGCCGCCCGCGGCGGCTACCTCGACCGCGTCGACGCCTTCGACGCCCGGTTCTTCGGCATCTCGCCGCGCGAGGCCGCCGCCATGGACCCGCAGCAGCGCCTCGTCCTCGAACTCGCCTGGGAGGCCCTGGAGGACGCGGGCATCCTGCCGGGCACCCTCAAGAACAGCGGCACCGGCGTGTTCGTCGGCGCGATCTGGGACGACTACGCCGACCTCGTACGCCGCTCCGGCGGCGCGGGCACCGGGCAGCACGCCTTCACCGGCCTCAACCGGGGCGTCATCGCCAACCGCGTCTCCTACACGCTCGGCCTGCACGGCCCCAGCCTGACCGTCGACACCGCCCAGTCCTCCTCCCTCGTCGCCGTGCACCTGGCCTGCCAGGCACTGCTCAGCGGAGAGGCCGACCTGGCCCTCGCCGGCGGCGTCAACCTGCGCGTCACGCCCGCCAGTTCGGAGATCACCGCCGGGTTCGGCGCCCTGTCGCCCGACGGCCGCTGCCACACCTTCGACGAGCGCGCCAACGGCTTCGTCCGGGGCGAGGGCGGCGGACTCGTCCTGCTCAAGCCCCTCGACCGGGCCCTCGCCGACGGCGACCGCGTCCACTGCGTCCTGCTCGGCAGCGCCGTCAACCACGACGGGCCCACCGACGGCCTCACCGTGCCCAGCGCCACCGCCCAGGCCGACGTCATCCGCCGGGCCCTGGAGGCCGCCGGC
>NZ_GG657752.1:191836-211362 GCF_000158895.1 Streptomyces sp. C
CCCCGCCGAGGCCCCGGCCGAAGTCCCGGCCGAGACCCCCGCTCCCCACGCCCGCCGCCGGCCGGACGCTGCTCTTCCCGCTCTCCGGCCGCGGCGAGCAGGCCCTGCGCGCCCAGGCCGCCCGGCTCGCCGCGTACGCCGCCACCCACACCGGGACGGCCGCGGACCTCGCGCACGCCCTGGCCGCCACCCGCACCGCCCACGAGGACCGGGCCGTCGTCCTCGCCGAGGACCTCACCGGCCTCACCGCCGGACTCGACGCCCTCGCCGCCGCGACCGCCTCCCCCCACCTGGTCCGCGGCCGGACCGGCTCCGGCACCACCGCGTTCCTCTTCTCCGGCCAGGGCAGCCAGCGCCCCGGCATGGGCCGCGAACTGCACGCCGCGCAGCCCGCGTTCGCCGCCGCCTTCGACGAGGTGTGCGCCGCCTTCGACGCACACCTGCCCCGCCCGCTCCGCGAGATCGCCTTCGCCGCCCCGGGCACCGACGAGGCCGCCCTCCTCGACCGCACCGCCTGGACCCAGCCCGCCCTGTTCGCCTTCGAGGTCGCCCTCCACCGGCTGCTCGGCCACCTCGGCGTCCGCCCCGACTACCTCGTCGGCCACTCCATCGGCGAACTCGCCGCCGCGCACGTCGCCGGGATCCTCACCCTGCCCGACGCCGCCGCGCTCGTCGCCGCCCGCGGCCGCCTCATGGACGCCCTCCCCGCGGGCGGCGCCATGGCCGCCCTCCAGGCCGACGAGACCGAGGTCGCGCCGCTCCTCGCCGGACGCGCCGACCGGGTGTGCGTGGCCGCCGTCAACGGCCCCCGCTCCGTCGTGGTCTCCGGCGACGAGGACGCCGTCGACGCCCTCGCCCGGCACTTCGCCGCGCTGGGCCGCAAGACCAAGCGGCTGCCCGTCAGCCACGCCTTCCACTCCCCCCACATGGAGGGCATGCTCGACGCGTTCCGCACCGTCGCCGCCTCCGTCTCCTACGCCCCGGCCCGCATCCCCCTCGTCTCCAACCTGACCGGGCGGATCGTCACCGACGAGGAGATCGGCACCGCCGACTACTGGGTGCGCCACGTCCGCGAGGCCGTCCGCTTCGCCGACGGCATCCGCGCTCTCGACGCCGCCGGCGTCACCACCTACGTGGAACTCGGCCCCGACGGCGCCCTGTCCTCCGCCGGACGCGAATCCTCCGGCGAGGACGCCGCGTTCGTGCCGGTCGCCCGTACCGGCAAGCAGCCCGAGCCCGAGTCGCTCACCATCGCCCTCGCCCGCCTGCACACCCTGGGCGCCGCCCCGGACCTGCGCTGGGAGACCCTCCTCGGCCTCACCGGCCCGGCCCCCCGGCTGGACCTGCCCACGTACGCCTTCCAGCGCCGCCGCCACTGGATCGACGCGGCTCCCGCCACTGCGGTGGCGGCGACCGCCCCGACGGCGGTCCCCGCCGCCGACGCACCGGACGAGGAGGCGCACTCCGACGCCGGGGCCCTGCGCGCCCGGCTCACCGCACTCCCCGCCGCCGACCGCGAGCAGGCCGTCCTCGACCTGCTCCGCGCGGACATCGCCGCCGTCCTGCGCCACGACGACGCCCGCGACATCGACCTGCGCGAGACCTTCCACGAACTCGGCTTCGACTCCTGGACCGCCGTCGAACTCCGCGACGGCCTCACCCGCAGCACCGGACTGGCCCTGCCCAGCAGCCTCCTGTTCGACCACCCCACGCCCGTCGCCCTCGCCCGCAACCTCACGGAACGCGCCCTCGGCCGGACGGCCGGCCCGGCCGCCACCACCCGGCACACCGCCGCCGCGGCCGCCGACGAACCGATCGCCGTCGTCGCCATGGCCTGCCGCTTCCCCGGAGGCACCGACTCCCCCGAGGCACTGTGGGAGGTCCTCGCCGCCGGCCGGGACGTCACCGGACCCTTCCCCACCGACCGCGGCTGGGACCTGGAGGGCCTCTACGACCCCGAGGGCCGGCCGGGCACCCACTACGTGCGGGCGGGCGGCTTCCTCGACGGCGCCACCCTCTTCGACCCCGCCTTCTTCGGCATCTCGCCCCGCGAGGCCGCCGCCATGGACCCGCAGCAGCGGCTCCTGCTGGAGACCTCCTGGGAGGCCCTGGAGCGCGCCGGCCTCGACCCCCTCGCCCTCAAGGGCACCGACACCGGCGTGTTCATCGGCGCGACCTTCCAGGACTACGGCCCGCGCCTGCACGAGGGCACGGAGTCCACCGAGGGCTACCTGATGACCGGCAGCACCCCCAGCGTCGCCTCCGGCCGCATCGCCTACACCCTCGGCCTCGAAGGCCCCGCCGTCACCGTCGACACCGCCTGCTCCTCCTCCCTGGTCGCCCTGCACCTGGCCGCCCAGTCCCTGCGCCAGGGCGAGTGCACCCTCGCCGTGGCCGGCGGCGTCACCGTCATGCCCACCCCCGGCCTCTTCGTCGAACTCACCCGCCAGCGCGCCCTGTCCGCCGACGGCCGCTGCAAGTCCTTCTCCGCCGACGCCGACGGCACCGGCTGGGCCGAGGGCGCGGGCGTCCTCCTGCTGGAGAAGCTCTCCGACGCGCAGGCCAACGGCCACCAGGTCCTCGCCGTCATCCGCGGCTCCGCCACCAACCAGGACGGCGCCAGCAACGGCCTCACCGCCCCCAACGGCCCCTCCCAGCAGCGCGTCATCCGCCAGGCCCTCGCCAACGCGGGCGTCGCCGCCGACACCGTCGACGCCGTCGAAGCCCACGGCACGGGCACCAGGCTCGGCGACCCCATCGAGGCGCACGCCCTGCTCGCCACCTACGGCCAGGGCCGCGACGAGGACCGGCCGCTGTGGCTCGGCTCCCTCAAGTCCAACACCGGCCACACCCAGCAGGCCGCCGGCGTCGCCGGCGTCATCAAGATGATCCTGGCCCTGCGCCACGGCGTCCTGCCCAAGACCCTGCACGCCGAGGAGCGCTCCCCCCACATCGACTGGTCGGCGGGCTCCGTCGAACTCCTCACCGAGGCCCGGCCCTGGCCCGCCGCCGAGGAGACCGGCCACCCGCGCCGCGCGGGCGTCTCCTCCTTCGGGATCAGCGGTACGAACGCCCACCTCATCCTCGAAGAGGCCCCGGCCCCGGCCCCGGCCCCGGCGTCGCACGAGCCGGAGGCGGCACCCGCCGCCGGCCCCGTGGCGTGGCTGCTGTCCGCCAAGACCGAGGACGCCCTGCGCGAGCAGGCCGCCCGGCTGCGCACCCACGCGGCCGAGCACCCCGACACCCCCGTCGCCGCCGTCGCCGCCGCGCTCGCCGGACACCGCTCCGTCTTCGGCCACCGGGCGGCCGTGCTGGGCTCCTCCCGCGAGGAACTGCTCACGGGCCTGGAGGCCCCGCTGGTGTCCGGCGTCGCGGACGCGGGCGGCAAGACGGTGTTCGTCTTCCCCGGTCAGGGTTCGCAGTGGGTCGGGATGGGTGTCGAACTGCTCGATTCCTCGCCGGTGTTCGCGGCGCGGTTCGCGGAGGTCGCGGCGGCGGTGGAGGCGCATGTCGACTGGTCGGTGGAGGAGGTGCTGCGCGGTGACGGCGAGGGTCTGACCCGGATCGAGGTGCTGCAGCCGGTCCTGTTCGCGGTGATGGTGTCCCTGGCGGAGCTGTGGCGTGCGGCGGGTGTGGTGCCCGACGCGGTCGTCGGGCATTCGCAGGGTGAGATCGCGGCGGCGGCCGTGTCGGGTGCGCTGTCGCTGGAGGACGCGGCCCGGGTGGTCGTGCTCCGCTCGCAGCTGTTCGCCGACGAGCTGGTCGGCAACGGCGCTGTCGCCTCGGTGTCGCTCGGCGCCGACGCGGTCCGGGAGCGGCTCGCCCCGTACGGGGACGCCCTGTCCATCGCGGGGATCAACGGTCCGGGGACGGTCACCGTCGCCGGTGAGGTCGCCCCGCTGGAGGAGCTCGTCGCCGCGCTGGAGGCCGAAGGAGTCCGCGCGAAGATCATCCCCTCGACGGTGGCCTCCCACTGCGCCCAGGTCGACCGCCTCAAGGACCGGATCCTGGACCTGCTGGGCTTCGTTCAGCCCCGGACCGGGTCGGTCCCGCTGTACTCCACCGTCACCGGCGAGGTCCTGGACGGGCCCGAGCTGACGGCCGCGTACTGGTACGAGAACTGCCGGCAGCCGGTGTCCTTCGAGCCCGTCGTCCGTGCCCTCCTCGCCGACGGCTTCCGGGCCTTCGTGGAGTCGAGCGCGCACCCGGTGCTCACGTACGGGCTGGTGGAGACGGCCGAGGCCGCAGGCGCCGACATCCTGGCGACGGGCACGCTGCGCCGGGGCGAGGGCGGCCTCGCCCGGTTCACCACCTCCCTCGCCACCGCCTGGACCCGCGGCGTCGACGTCGACTGGACCGCCGTCCTCACCGGCTCGGGCGGCGCCCACGCGGCCACCGAGCTGCCCACCTACCCCTTCCAGCGCACACGCCACTGGCTCGACGCCCCGGACACCGGCAGTGCCGACGTGTCCGCGGCCGGCCTGTCCGAGGCCCGGCACCCGCTGCTGGGCGCGTCCGTACGGGTCGCCGACGGCGACCGGTTCCTGCTGACCGGCCGGATCTCCCTCGGCAGCCACCCCTGGCTCGCCGACCACGGCGCGCTGGACACCGTCCTGCTGCCCGGCACCGCCTTCGTCGAACTGGCCGTCCGCGCCGGTGACGAGGCCGGCTGCGCCCACCTCGAAGAGCTCACGCTCGAAGCCCCGCTCGTGCTCCCGCCCCGCGGAGCCGTCCAGGTCCAGGCCGTCGTCGGAGCCCCCGACGGCTCCGGCCGCCGCTCCGTCGCCGTCTACGCACGACCCGACGATGCCGACACCGACACCGCCTGGACCCGGCACGCCAACGGCTTCCTGGCCCCCGCAGCCGCCGCCGTGGCGGGCGCGGACCTGGCGGTGTGGCCTCCGGCCGGGGCGCTGCCCGTCGACGTGGAGGGGTTCTACGAGCGGGCGGCCGAGGCCGGTTACGCGTACGGGCCGGCGTTCCAGGGGCTGAAGGCCGCCTGGGCCGTGGACGGGACGGTGTACGCGGAGGTGGCGCTGGATCCGGCGCACCGGGAGGCGGCGTCCGCCTTCGGCCTGCACCCCGCGCTCCTCGACGCCGCCCTCCACGCCGAGCAGCTCGTCCGCGCCGCCCGAGGCGAGGACTCCGGCGTCCGGCTGCCGTTCGTGTGGAGCGGCGTGTCCCTCCTCGCCACCGGGGCCGCCTCCCTCCGCCTGCGCATGACCCCCCTCGGCACCGACACGGTCGCGCTGGACGTCGCCGACGCCGAGGGCCGCCCCGTGGCCCGCGTCGAGTCGCTCGTGCTGCGGCCCGTCGCCGCCGGAGCCCTGCGCGGCGCACACCGCGACGGACTCCACCGCGTCGAGTGGACGGCGGTCCCCGCCACCGGGGACGCCGGCGCGCTCCCCGACTGGACCGAGCTGGGCGGCGCCGCGTACCCGCGCCTCGCCGACCTCACCGCCGCCCTCGACCAGGGGCTCGCCGTCCCCTCGACGGTCGTCGTCACCTGCCCGCCCGCCCCGGGCGCGGACACCGACGGAGCCCCGACCGCCGAAGCCGCCCGCGCGGCGACGACCGCCGCCCTCGGCCTCGTCCGGGACTGGCTCGCCGAGGACCGGCTGGCCGCCGCCCGGCTGGTGGTCGTCACGCGCGGCGCCGTCTCCGTACGCGCCGGCGAGGACGTCATCGACCTCGTGCACGCCCCGCTGTGGGGCCTGCTGCGCTCCGCGCAGACGGAGAACCAGGACCGCTTCGTCCTGGTCGACCTCGACCCGTGGGACGACGGCGGCACCGACCTGTCCGCCGCACTCGCCACCGGGGAACCCCAGCTCGCCGTCCGCGACGGCTCCCTGCTCGTCCCGCGCCTGGTCCGGGCCGCTGACGCCTCCGCCAAGGGCGCCGTCTGGGACCCGGAGGGGACGGTGCTGGTCACCGGCGGTACGGGTGCGCTGGGCGGGCTGGTGGCCCGGCACCTGGTGGCGGAGCACGGGGTGCGCTCGCTGCTGCTGACCGGCCGTCGCGGCGCGGATGCGCCGGGCGCGGCGGAACTGGCCGAGTCGCTGCGGGAGTTGGGTGCCGTGGTGGACGTCGTGGCCTGCGACGCCGCCGACCGGGAGGCACTGGCCTCGGTGCTGGCGGGCATCCCCGCCGACCGTCCGCTGCGGGGTGTGGTCCACGCGGCCGGGGTGCTGGACGACGGCCTCGTCGGCTCGCTCACGGACGAGCGCCTGGACGCCGTGATGCGGCCGAAGGTGGACGCCGCGTGGAACCTCCACGAGCTGACCCGCGACCTCGACCTCACCGCCCTCGTCCTCTTCTCCTCCATCGCGGGCGTCTTCGGCAACCCGGGGCAGGCCAACTACGCGGCCGCCAACGCCTTCATGGACGCCCTCGCCCACCGCCGGCACGCCCAGGGCCTCCCCGCCACCGCCCTCGCCTGGGGCCTGTGGGAGCAGTCCAGCGGCATGCTCGCCCACCTCAAGGACGGCGACCTCGGCTGGATGGCCCGCGCCGGCATCCTGCCGCTGGCCACCGACCACGCCCTCACACTCCTCGACACCGCGCTCCGCGCCCCCGGCGACCCCCTGCTGGTCCCCGTACGCCTGGACGCGGCGACCCTGCGCACCCGCGCCGCCGCCGGCATGCTGCCCGCACTGCTGCGCTCCCTGGTCCGCACCCCCGCCCGCCGCGCCGTCGAGGCGGCCGCCCCGGAGGCCGAGGTCTCCTCACTCGTACGCCGCCTCACCGCACTCGACGCCGCCGAGCGCGAACGCGAACTCCTCGACCTCGTGCGCGGCCGGGTCGCGGCCGTCCTCGGCCACGCCGACCCGTCCGCGATCCGCCCCGACAAGGCGTTCAAGGAACTCGGCTTCGACTCCCTCACCGCCGTCGAACTGCGCAACCAGCTCGGCGCCGCCACCGGCCTGCGGCTGCCCGCCACCATCGTCTTCGACCACCCCACCATCAACGCGGCCGCCCGCTTCCTGCTCACCGAGCTGCTCGGCGCACAGGACGGAGCCACGGCCGCCGGCACCGAGGAGCCGGCCGCGCTGGCCCAGGCCGCGACGGCCTCCGACGAGCCGATCGCCATCGTCGGCATGGCCTGCCGCTACCCCGGCGGCGTCGGCTCGCCCGAGGACCTGTGGCAGCTCGTCGCCGAAGGCCGCGACGCCGTCTCCGGCTTCCCCACCGACCGCGGCTGGGACCTCGCCACCCTCTTCGACCCCGACCCCGAACGGCTGGGCACCAGCTACGCCCGCGAGGGCGGATTCCTCTACGGGGCGGGCGACTTCGACCCCCTCCTCTTCGGGATCTCCCCCCGCGAGGCCCTCGCCATGGACCCGCAGCAGCGGCTCCTCCTCGAAGCCTCCTGGGAGGCCTTCGAGCGGGCCGGGCTCGACCTCGACACCGTGCGCGGCAGCCGGACCGGCGTCTTCGCCGGAGCCATGCACCACGACTACGCCTTCCGCGTCGAGGAGAACCCGCAGCGCGTCGAGGGATACGGCCTGACCGGCACCCAGGGCAGCGTGGTCTCCGGCCGCGTCGCCTACACCTTCGGGCTGGAGGGCCCGGCCGTCACGGTCGACACCGCCTGCTCCTCCTCGCTGGTCGCCCTGCACCTGGCCGCCCAGTCCCTGCGCCAGGGCGAGTGCACGATGGCGCTGGCCGGCGGTGTCGCCGTCATGGCCACCCCCAGCGTGTTCGTCGAGTTCAGCCGCCAGCGCGGCATGGCCGCCGACGGCCGCTGCAAGTCCTTCTCCGCCGACGCCGACGGCACCGGCTGGGCCGAGGGCGTCGGCGTGCTCCTCCTGGAGAAGCTCTCCGACGCCCGCCGCAACGGACACCGCGTCCTCGCCGTGGTCCGCGGTACGGCCACCAACCAGGACGGCGCCTCCAACGGGCTCACCGCCCCCAACGGCCCCGCCCAGCAGCGCGTCATCCGCCAGGCCCTCGCCAACGCCCGGCTCGCCCCGCAGGACGTGGACGCCGTCGAGGCGCACGGCACCGGCACCACCCTCGGCGACCCGATCGAGGCCCAGGCCCTGCTCGCCACCTACGGGCAGGACCGGCCCGAGGACCGGCCGCTGCTGCTCGGCTCGCTGAAGTCCAACATCGGCCACGCCCAGGCCGCCGCCGGCGTCGCGGGCGTCATCAAGATGGTCATGGCGATGCGGGAGGGCGTGCTGCCGCGCACCCTCCACGTCGACGAGCCCACTCCCGAGGTCGACTGGTCGGCCGGCGCCGTCGAGCTGCTCACCGAGTCCGTGGAGTGGCCGCGGACCGGCCGCCCGCGCCGGGCCGGCGTCTCCTCGTTCGGCATCAGCGGCACCAACGCCCACGTCGTCATCGAAGAGGGCCCGCAGGAGCCCGCGCCCGCCACGGAGCAGGAGCCCGCCGGGCTGCTGCCCTGGGTGGTCTCGGCGCGCAGCGCCGGAGCCCTGCGCGGCCAGGCCGCACGGCTGCTCGACCTGGACGGCGACGTCCCCGTCGCGGACGTCGCCACCGCACTGCTGACCACCCGGTCGCCGCTGGAGCACCGCGCGGTGGTGCTCGCCGAGGACCGCGACGGCTTCGCGGCCGGACTCCGCGCCCTCGCCGAGGGCAACGGCGCGCCCGGCGTCACGCAGGGCCTGACGGGCACCGGCGAGCGGCTCGCGTTCCTGTTCTCGGGTCAGGGTGCGCAGCGTCCGGGGATGGGCCGTGAACTGTATGACGCGCAGCCGGTGTTCGCGGCCGCGTTCGACGAGGTGTGCGGGCACTTCGACTTCCCGCTGAAGGAGATCGTCTTCGGCGGCGGGGAGGAGGTCCACCGCACGGAGTTCACCCAGCCGGCGCTGTTCGCCGTCGAGGTGGCGTTGTACCGGTTGGCGGAGTCCTTCGGTCTGCGTCCGGACTTCGTGGCCGGGCATTCGATCGGTGAGATCGCGGCCGCGCACGTGGCCGGGGTGCTGTCCCTGGCGGACGCTTCGGCACTGGTCCGGGCCCGTGGCGCCCTGATGGGCGCGCTGCCGGAGGGCGGCGCGATGGTCTCGGTCCGCGCCACCGAGGACGAGGTACGCCCGCTGCTGTCGGCGGACGTCGACGTCGCGGCGGTCAACGGCCCGGCCTCCGTGGTCATTTCGGGCGCGGAACAGGCCGTCCTCGAAGTGGCCGCGCAGCTGGCGGACCAGGGTCGCAAGACCAAGCGCCTCACGGTCTCGCACGCCTTCCACTCGCCCCTCATGGAGCCGATGCTCGACGGGTTCCGCGAGGTCGCCGAGACCCTGACCCACCGGACCCCGGCCATCCCGGTCGTCTCCAATGTCACCGGTGAGCAGATCACGGAGTTCACGGCCGAGTACTGGGTCGAGCACGTCCGCGGTGCGGTCCGCTTCGCCGACGGGGTCCGGTACCTTGCCGCGCAGGGCGTGGGCCACTTCCTGGAGCTCGGCCCCCAGGGCGTCCTCGCCGCCATGGCGGGGGAGTCCCTCCTGGAGGACTTCTCCGGGCTCCTCGCCCCCGTCCTGCGCAAGGACCGCCCCGAGCCGGAGGCCTTCCTCGGCGCCCTCGCCGAGGCCTGGACCCGCGGCCTCCCCGTCGACTGGGCCCCGCTCGTCGCGGGCCGCCCGGCCCGCCGGGTGGACCTGCCGACGTACGCCTTCGAACACGAGCGGTTCTGGCTCGCCCCCGCCCCCGCCTCGAACGGCGCGGCGGCCGGACTGGGCCTGACCTCCGCCACCCACCCGCTGCTCGGCGCCTCGGTCGACCTGGCCGGCGGGGACGGGCTGGTCCTCACCGGCCGGCTGTCCGCCGAGAGCCTTCCGTGGGCCGTCGACCACGCCGTGGCAGGAACGGTTCTGCTGCCCGGTACCGCCTTCGTGGAACTCGCGCTCCGCGCGGGCGACGAAGCGGGCTGCGGCCGCCTGGAGGAGCTGACCCTGGAAGCCCCGCTCGCGCTCCCGGAGCGCGGCGCGGCCCGCCTCCAGATCGCGGTGGGCGCACCGGACGAGGAGTCCGGCTCCCGCAGCGTCGTGATCCACTCGCGCCCCGAGTCCGCCGAGACGGCCCTGCCGTGGACCCGGCACGCCACCGGCACCCTCACCGCCGCCGGCCCCGCGCCGAGCGGTGCGGAGTTCGCGGTGTGGCCGCCGGCCGGGGCCCGGCCGGTCGACCTGCGCGGGTTCTACGAAGGCCTCGCCGACGCCGGTTACGCCTACGGGCCCGCCTTCCAGGGCCTCAAGGCCGCCTGGCGGTCCGGCGAGGAGGTCTACGCCGAGGTCGCCCTCGACCCGGCCCGGCAGGAGGAGGCCGCCGCGTTCGGCGTGCACCCGGCCCTGCTCGACGCCTCCCTGCACGGCATGCTGCTCGACGTCGCCTCCGGCGCCGACGGCGGCCTGCGGCTGCCCTTCGCCTGGAGCGGGGTGACCGTGCACGCCGAGGGCGCCTCGGCCGTACGGGTCCGCCTGGTGCCCGCGGGCGCCGACGCCGTGGCGGTCACCGTCGTGGACCCGGCCGGGCTGCCGGTCGCGACCATCGACTCCCTCACCCTGCTGCCCGTCTCCCACGACCAGCTGCACCGGGCGCGGTCGGCCGACCAGGACGCCCTGTACCGGGTCGACTGGACGACGGCCACCGCCGCCGACGAACCGCAGCTGAACTGGGCGGTGCTCGGCTCCCCGGCCGGCCCGGACGAGGAGGGCCTGCCGGCCCACCCCGACCTCCAGGCGCTGGCCGCCGCCGTAGCGGGCGGAGCCCCCGCCCCCGACGCGGTGCTGCTGCCGGTTCCCCGGACGCGTACCGGCGTACGGGCTGACGCCGTACGGGAGGCCACCGCCTCCCTGCTGGGCACCCTCCAGCAGTGGCTCGCCGAGCCCGCGTTCGCCTCGTCCCGCCTGGTCGTGGCGACGCGCGGTGCGGTCGCGGCCCGCCCGGGCGAGGACGTCACCGACCTGACGCACGCCGGGCTCTGGGGCCTGGTGCGCTCCGCGCAGGCCGAGAACCCGGGAAGGCTCGTCCTCGTCGACACGGACACCGCCGTCGAGGACGCCCCGGTGATCCCGGCCGTCGCCACCGGCGAGAGCCAGATCGCCGTCCGCGACGGGGAGTTCCTCGTCCCGCGGCTGGCCCGCGCCGACGCGGGGGCCCTGCTCGCCCCGCCGCGGGACGCCCCGCACTGGCGGCTCGACACCACCGGCGGCGGCACCCTGGAGAGCCTGGCCCTCACCCCCTTCCCGGAGGCCGCCGAACCGCTGGCCCCCGGCCAGGTGCGGATCGCGGTCCGCGCCGCCGGTCTGAACTTCCGCGACGTCCTGATGGCGCTCGGCATGTACCCGGACAAGATCGTCCTGGGCAGCGAGGCCTCCGGCGTCGTCACCGAGACGGGCCCCGGAGTTACCCACCTCGCCCCCGGCGACCGGGTGATGGGCATGGTCCCGCACGCGTTCGGCGAGGTGGCCGTCGCCGACGCGCGGATGCTGGCGCCGATGCCCGGGGGCTGGTCCTTCGAGCAGGCCGCCTCGGTGCCCGCGGTGTTCCTGACCGCCTACTACGCGCTCGTCGACCTGGCAGGGCTGACGGCCGGGGAACGCGTCCTCGTGCACTCGGCGGCCGGCGGCGTGGGCATGGCCGCCGTGCAGCTGGCCCGCCACCTCGGGGCCGAGGTGTTCGGCACGGCCAGCGAGGGCAAGTGGGGCGTCCTGCGCCGGCAGGTCAGGCTGGAGGGCGCCCACTACGGGTCCTCCCGCTCGACCTCCTTCGAGCAGCGGTTCACGCACGCGACCGGCGGCCGCGGCATGGACGTGGTCCTGGACTGCCTGGCCGGGGAACTGGTCGACGCCTCGCTGCGGCTGCTGCCGCGCGGCGGCCGCTTCATCGAGATGGGCAAGACCGACATCCGCGACCCGCAGGACGTGGCCGACGCCTACCCGGGCGTGCGCTACCGGGCCTTCGACCTGATGGAGGCCGGTCCGGAGCGGATCGGCGAGATGCTCGCCGAGCTGGGCCGGCTCTTCGACGCGGGCGTGCTGCGGCCGCTGCCGGTCCGCGCCTGGGACATCCGGCGGGCGCCGGAGGCGTTCCGCTTCATGAGCCAGGCCAAGCACGTGGGCAAGATCGTCCTCACCGTCCCGCAGGCCTGGGACCCGGCCGGCACGGTCCTGGTCACGGGCGGTACGGGCACCCTGGGCGCGCTGGTCGCCAAGCACCTGGTCACCACGCACGGAGTACGGCACCTGCTGCTGGCGGGCCGGCGCGGCCCGGACGCCCCCGGGGCGGCCGAACTCGTCGCGGAGATAGCCGAGTTGGGCGGCACGGCCGAGGTGGTGGCCTGTGACGCCGCCGACCGCGGGGCGCTGGCCGGCCTCCTCGCCGCGATCCCGGCCGGCCGGCCGCTGCGGGGCGTCGTCCACACCGCCGGGGTCGTCGACGACGGCGTCCTCGCCTCCCTCGACGCCGACCGGCTGGACCGCGTCCTGCGGCCCAAGGTCGACGCCGCCGTCAACCTGCACGAACTCACCCGCGACCTGGACCTCACCGCCTTCGTCCTCTACTCCTCCGTGGCCGGCGTCATGGGCGGCCCCGGCCAGGGCAACTACGCGGCCGCCAACTGCTTCCTGGACGCCCTCGCCCAGCACCGGCGCGCCCACGGCCTGCCGGGCGTCTCCCTCGCCTGGGGCCAGTGGGCCGAGTCCAGCGGCATGACCGCCGGGCTCGACACCGCCGACCTCGCGCGGATGAGCCGCAGCGGCGTCCTGCCGCTCGCCACCGAACAGGGCCTGGCCCTGTTCGACCAGGCGGCACGCCACGACGAGGCCCTGCTGGCCGCCGTACGCCTGGACACCACGGCGCTGCGCGGCCAGGCCGACGCGGGCCGGCTGCCCGGTGTGCTCAAGGGGCTCGTACGGGCCTCCGTACGCCGGGCCGCGGGCGAGGCGGCCGCAGCACCGGGGGCCTCGGCCCTCGCCGAGCGGCTGTCCCGGCTCACCGGCGCCGAACGCGCCGAAGCCCTCCTCGACCTGGTCCGCACCCAGGTGGCCCACGTCCTCGCCCACCCCAACCCGGCGGCCATCGACACCGAACGCGGCTTCCTCGACCTCGGCTTCGACTCGCTGACGGCCGTGGAACTGCGCAACGGACTCGGTGCGGCCACCGGGCTCCGGCTCCCGACCACGCTCATCTTCGACCATCCGTCGCCCGCCGCCCTCGCCGGTTTTCTGCACACGGAACTGGACCCGGGCGAGGGGCCCCGGGAGGCCGCGGTGCTCGACGCCATGGCCGGCTGGGAGGCGGCCGTCGCCGCCCTCCCGGAGGGCAGCGACGGCAGGGAACGGGCCGTGAACCGGCTGCGCTCGATCCTCTGGAAGCTCGAACAGTCCGGCACCGAGAACGACACCGACGAGGAAGCACAGACCTCCGACGGGGCCGCGGAGATCACCTCGGCGAGCGACGACGAGATGTTCGCCCTCATCGAGAAGGAACTCGGTCTCAGCTGATCCCCGCCCCGTCGTCCTGACCGTCCCACCGGAGGCACCGCCACGATGGCCAGCACCAACGAAGAAAAGCTCCGCGACTACCTGAAGCTCGTCACCGCCGACCTCCAGCAGACCCGCAAGCGTCTGCAGGCCGCGGAGGCGAAGGAGCAGGAGCCGATCGCCATCGTCGCCATGGCCTGCCGCTACCCGGGGGACGTCGGCTCGCCGGAGGACCTGTGGCGGCTGGTGGCGGAAGGCGGCGACGGCATCGTCGCCTTCCCCACCGACCGCGGCTGGGACCTCGACGCCCTCTACGACCCGGACCCGGACGCCCACGGCGCCAGCTACGTCCGCGAGGGCGGGTTCGTCCGCGACGCGGCCGGGTTCGACGCGGGCTTCTTCGGGATCCCGCCGCGCGAGGCCCTCGCCATGGACCCCCAGCAGCGGCTCTTCCTGGAATCCTCCTGGGAGGTCCTCGAACGCGCCGGGATCGACCCCGCCACCCTCAAGGGCAGCCGCACCGGCGTCTTCGTCGGCGCCGGCAACCCCGGCTACCTCGGCGGCGGCACCGGAACCCCGCACCGCGAGGTCGAGGGCTACACCCTCACCGGCAACGTCAACAGCGTCATCTCCGGCCGCGTCGCCTACACCTTCGGGCTGGAGGGCCCGGCCATCACCGTCGACACGGCCTGCTCCTCCTCCCTCGTCGCCGTCCACCAGGCCACCCAGGCCCTGCGCGCCGACGAGTGCTCCATGGCGATCGCCGGCGGTGTCACCGTCATGCCCAACCCGTGGCTGTTCCAGGAGTTCAGCCGCCAGCGCGGCCTGGCCGCCGACGGCCGCTGCAAGGCGTTCTCCGCCGACGCCGACGGCACCATCTGGGGCGAGGGCGTCGGCGTGCTCCTCCTGGAGAAGCTCTCCGACGCCCGCCGCAACGGACATCGCGTCCTCGCGGTCGTCCGCGGCTCCGCCGTCAACCAGGACGGCGCCAGCAGCGGCCTGACCGCCCCCAACGGGCCCTCCCAGCAGCGCGTCATCCGCCAGGCCCTGGCCAACGCCCGGCTGACGGCGCGGGACGTCGACGCGGTCGAGGCCCACGGCACGGGCACCGCCCTCGGCGACCCCATCGAGGCCCAGGCCCTGCTGGCCACGTACGGGCAGGACCGGCCGGAGGACCGGCCGCTGCTGCTCGGCTCCGTCAAGTCCAACATCGGGCACACGGCCGCCGCGGCCGGTGTCGCGGGCATCATCAAGATGGTCATGGCGATGCGGGAGGGCGTGCTGCCGCGCACCCTCCACGTCGACGAGCCCACCCCCCAGGTCGACTGGTCGGCCGGCGCCGTGGAACTCCTGACGGAGTCCGTGGACTGGCCCGAGACCGACCGTCCGCGCCGGGCCGGCGTCTCCTCGTTCGGCATCAGCGGCACCAACGCCCACGTGATCGTCGAGCAGGCGCCCGCCGGCACACCGGAGGAACAGCGGCCCGCCCCGGCCACCACCGGGCTCCTGCCGTGGGTGGTCTCGGCGCGCAGCGCGCAGGCGCTGCGCGGCCAGGCCGAACGCCTCCTCGGCCTCGACACCTCCGTCCCGGCGGCGGACGTCGCGGCGGCGCTCGTGACCACCCGCTCCGCGCTGGAGCACCGGGCGGTGGTCCTCGCCGAGGACACCGACGGCTTCCGCTCCGGCCTGCGCGCCCTCGCGGACGGCACCCCGGACGGCTCCCTGTCCGAGGGCACGGCACGCCCGGCGAAGCTGGCCTTCCTCTTCTCCGGCCAGGGCGCGCAGCGCCCGGGGATGGGGCGTGGGCTGTACGAGGCGCAGCCGGTGTTCGCGGCCGCCTTCGACGAGGTGTGCACGCACTTCGAACTGCCGCTGAAGGAGCTGGTGTTCGGCGGCGGGGACGAGGTCCACCGCACGGAGAACACCCAGCCGGCGCTGTTCGCGGTCGAGGTGGCGCTCTACCGGCTGGCGGAGTCCTTCGGCCTGCGCCCGGACTTCGTGGCCGGGCATTCGGTCGGTGAGATCGCCGCCGCGCACGTCGCCGGAGTGCTGTCGCTCGCCGACGCGGCCCGTCTGGTGGCGGCCCGCGGCGCCCTGATGGGCGCCCTGCCCGAGGGCGGCGCGATGGTCTCCGTACGGGCCGGCGAGGACGAGGTCCGTGGACTGCTGACGGCCGGAGCCGACATCGCGGCGGTCAACGGCCCGGAGTCCGTGGTCATCTCCGGCGCGGAGGACGCCGTCCTGGCCGTCGCCGCCACCCTCGCGGAACGCGGACGCACGACCAAGCGCCTGACCGTCTCGCACGCCTTCCACTCGCCCCTCATGGAGCCGATGCTGGAGGCGTTCCGCGAGGTCGCCGAGACCCTCAGCCACTCCGCCCCCGCCATCCCGGTCGTCTCCAACGTCACCGGCGGGCAGATCACCGAGTTCACCGCCGACTACTGGGTCCGGCACGTCCGCGCCGCCGTCCGCTTCGGCGACGGCGTCCGCCACCTCGCCGGACGCGGCGTCGGACACTTCCTGGAACTCGGCCCCGCCGGGGTGCTCACCGCGATGTCCCGGGAGAACCTCCCCGACGACTTCGACGGCCTCGTCGCCACCGCCCTCGACAAGCGCCGCCCCGAGCCGGAGGCCTTCCTCGGCGCCCTCGCCGAGGCCTGGACCCGCGGCCTCCCCGTCGACTGGACGCCCCTCCTCGCCCCCGGCACCCCGGCGCACTCCGTCGAACTGCCCACGTACGCCTTCCAGCACCGCCCCTACTGGCTGACCCCGGAGACCGGGACCCCCCGCGACGCGGCCGAGGAGAGGTTCTGGCAGGCCGTCGACGAGGAGGACGTCGACACCCTCATCGCCACCCTCGACATCGACGCCGACAAGCCGCTGCGCGAAGCCCTCCCCGACATGGCCTCCTGGCTGCGCCGCCGCCGCGCCCCCGAGACCCGCACCGCCCTCGCGGCCCTGCACTCCGCGCCCGACGCGGAGGCCGACGAGGCCGCGGGATCGGCGCTGCGCGAGCAGCTCCGCGACCTCCCCGAGGCGGAGCAGCTCCGCACCGTCCTGGACCTCGTACGCGCCCACGCCGCCGCCGTGCTCGGCCACGACGGGCCGGCCGCCATCGACCCGCAGCGGGCCTTCAAGGAGCTGGGCTTCGACTCGCTGGCCGCCGTCAACCTGCGCAACCGGCTCAACAACGCCACCGGGCTGCGGCTGCCCACCGCCTTCGCCTACGACCACCCCACCCCCGCCGCCGTCGCCGCCCACGTCCGGGCCGAAGTGCTCGGCGAGCACACCGCCGCCGTCACCGGCCACCTCGCGGGCGCGGCCGCGCACGACGAGCCCATCGCCATCGTCGCCATGGCCTGCCGCTACCCCGGCGGGGTCCGCTCGCCCGAGGACCTGTGGCAGCTCGTCGACACCGGCGCCGACGTCATCAGCCCCTTCCCCGTCGACCGCGGCTGGGACCTGGAGGCCCTCTACCACCCGGACCCCGACCACCCCGGCACCAGCTACGTCCGCGAGGGCGGATTCCTCCACGACGCCGCCGACTTCGACCCGGCCTTCTTCGGGATCTCCCCGCGCGAGGCCGTCGCCATGGACCCGCAGCAGCGGCTGCTGCTGGAGGCCTCCTGGGAGGCCTTCGAGCGGGCCGGCATCGACCCGACGAGCGTGAAGTCCGCCCCCGTCGGCGTCTTCGCCGGCGCCACCCAGCCCGGCTACTTCGGCGGGCTCCAGCAGATGGGCGGCGAAGGCGTCGAGGGCTACTCCCTCACCGGCAACCTGACCAGCGTCATCTCCGGCCGCATCGCCTACACCTTCGGGCTGGAGGGCCCGGCCGTCACCGTCGACACCGCCTGCTCCTCCTCCCTCGTCGCCCTGCACCTTGCCGCCCAGTCCCTGCGGGCCGGCGAGTGCACCATGGCGCTGGCCGCGGGCGTCACCGTCATGCCGACGCCCGACCTGTTCGTGGAGTTCAGCCGCCAGCGCGGCCTGGCCGCCGACGGCCGCTGCAAGGCGTTCTCCGCCGACGCCGACGGCACCGCCTGGTCCGAGGGCGCGGGCGTGCTCCTCCTGGAGAAGCTCTCCGACGCCCGCCGCAACGGACACCGCGTCCTCGCGGTCGTCCGCGGCACGGCCACCAACCAGGACGGCGCCAGCAACGGCCTCATGGCCCCCAACGGGCCCTCCCAGCAGCGCGTCATCCGCCAGGCCCTGGCCAACGCCCGGCTGACGGCGCGGGACGTCGACGCGGTCGAGGCCCACGGCACGGGCACCGCCCTCGGCGACCCCATCGAGGCCCAGGCGCTGCTGGCCACGTACGGGCAGGACCGTCCCGCGGACCGGCCGCTGCTGCTCGGCTCGATCAAGTCGAACATCGGCCACACCTCGGCCGCCGCCGGTGTCGCCGGCGTCATGAAGATGGTCATGGCCATGCGCCACGGCGTACTGCCCAGGACCCTGCACGCCGACGAGGCCACCCCGCACGTGGACTGGTCGGCGGGCGCCGTGGAACTCCTGACGGAGTCCGTGGACTGGCCCGAGACCGGCCGTCCGCGCCGGGCCGGCGTCTCCTCGTTCGGCGTCAGCGGCACCAACGCCCACGTCATCATCGAGCAGGGCCCGCAGGAGGAGCAGGAGCAGGAGCCCGTGCCCGCCGCGGAGCCCGCCCCCGCGGAGCTGCTGCCCTGGCTGGTCTCCGCCCGCACCCCCGACGCCCTGACCGAACAGGCGCGCCGCCTGCGCGACCTGACCGCGGCGGCCGGCCCCGAGCTGGACACCGCGAGCACCGCCTCCGCCCTGCTGGCCTGGCGCGCCCAGCTGGAGAGCCGCGCCGTGGTCCTCGCCGACAGCCGCGAGGGCTACCTGGAGGGCCTCGACGCCCTCGCGGCCGGCGCCTCGGCGCCCGGTACCTTCCGCGGCGAGGCCGTCGCGGGAGCCCGCACCGCCTTCCTGTTCTCCGGGCAGGGCGCGCAGCGCACGGGAATGGGCCGCGAACTGTACGACGCCCAGCCGGTGTTCGCCGACGCCTTCGACGAGGTCTGCGCCCACTTCGACCTCCCGCTGAAGGAGATCGTCTTCGGCGGCGGGGAGGAGGTCCACCGCACCGAGTACACCCAGCCCGCGCTGTTCGCCGTCGAGGTCGCGCTCTTCCGCGTCATGGAGTCCTACGGCATCCGCCCGGACTTCGTCGCGGGCCACTCGATCGGCGAGATCGCCGCCGCGCACGTCGCCGGAGTGCTGTCCCTGGCGGACGCCGCCCGTCTGGTGACGGCCCGCGGCGCCCTCATGGGCGCCCTGCCGGAAGGCGGCGCGATGGTCTCCGTACGGGCCGCCGAGGACGAGGTCCGCCCGCTGCTGCCCGCCGACGCGGACGTCGCGGCGGTCAACGGCCCGGAGTCCGTGGTGATCTCGGGCACCGAGGACGCCGTCCTGGCCGTGGCCGCGCAGCTGGCCGAGCAGGGCCGCAAGACCAAGCGCCTCACGGTCTCGCACGCCTTCCACTCGCCGCTGATGGAGCCGATGCTGGAGGCGTTCCGCGAGGTCGCGGAGTCCCTCACCCACTCCGCGCCCGCCATCCCGGTGGTCTCCAACGTCACCGGCGGGCAGATCACCGAGTTCACCGCCGACTACTGGGTCCGGCACGTCCGCGCGGCCGTCCGCTTCGCCGACGGGGTCCAGCACCTCGCCGCCCAGGGCGTCACCCACTTCCTCGAACTCGGCCCCCAGGGCGTCCTCACCGCCATGGCGGGGGAGTCCCTCCCCGACACCTTCTCCGGGCTCCTCGCCCCCGTCCTGCGCAAGGACCGCCCCGAGCCGGAGGCCTTCCTCGGCGCCCTCGCCGAGGCCTGGACCCGCGGCCTCCCCGTCGACTGGACACCGCCGCTCGCCGACCGGCCCGCCTGCCGGGTCGACCTCCCCACGTACGCCTTCCAGCGCGGCCGCTACTGGCTCGACGCCGCCCCCGCCGGAGCCGGCGCGCCCACCGCGCAGGACGAGGTCGACACCGAGTTCTGGGCGGCCGTCGAACGCGAGGACCTCCAGGCCCTCACCAGGCACCCTGAGCCTCGCCGACGAGGAGCA
>NZ_GG657752.1:224542-239749 GCF_000158895.1 Streptomyces sp. C
GAAGCCGGCATGGCGGCCTCCGAGGACATCGACGAACTCCTGCGCCGCCGCGGAGTGATCGGCATCGCCCCGGGCACCGCCATCGCGACCCTCCAGCAGGCCCTCGACCTCGACGAGACCTGCGTCGGCGTCGCCGACGTCGACTGGGCGCTGTTCGCCCCCACCTACACGGCCATGCGCCACAGCGCACTGATCAGCGAACTGCCCGACGTACGAGCCGCGTTGGCCGACGACGAGCCGGGCGCCGGGCAGGGGGCGGCCGCCGAGGCCGCCGCCCTCCGGCAGCGGCTCGCCGCCGCCGCGCCCGCCGAACAGCAGCACCTCCTCGTCGAACTGGTCCGCGGACACGCCGCCGCGGTCCTCGGCCACCGCACCGCCGACGGGGTCCAGGAGGCACGGCCCTTCAAGGACCTGGGCTTCGACTCGCTCAGCGCCGTCGAACTGCGCAACCGCCTCGCGGCCGACACCGGCCTGAAGCTGTCCGCCACCCTCCTGTTCGACCACCCCACCCCCGCCGCGCTCGCCCAGCACCTGCGCGAACACCTGCAGGACGGCGACGTCGAGACGGACCAGTCCGTCCTCGCCGACCTCGACCGCATCGACGCGGCCCTCAACCCGGCTCACCCCGGACGACGGGGCGCGCCACCGCATCGCCGGCCGGCTCCAGGTGCTGCTCACCAAATGGGGCGGCACCCACCCGGAGAAGGCCGAAGAAGCCGACGCCCACGACGAACTGGCGTCCGCCTCGGCCGAAGAGATCTTCGCGTTCATCCACGAAGAGCTCGGCAAGTCGTAGCCCGTGCCGGAACGTCATCCAAGGAGCTCCCGCCAGATGGACAACGAACAGAAGCTGCTCGATCACCTCAGGTGGGTGACCGCCGAGCTGAAGCAGACCCGGCAGCGGCTGCGCGAGGTCGAGGCGGACGAGCCCGAGCCCATCGCCGTCGTCGGCATGGCCTGCCGCTATCCGGGCGGCGTCCGCTCGCCCGAGGACCTGTGGCGGCTCGTCCGCGACGGCCGCGACGCCGTCTCCGGCTTCCCCGTCAACCGCGGCTGGGACCTCGACTCCCTCTACGACCCCGACCCCGACCACCTCGGCACCACGTACGTCCGCGAAGGCGGCTTCGTCCACGACGCGGGCGACTTCGACGCCGACTTCTTCGGCATCTCCCCGCGTGAGGCCCTCGCCATGGACCCCCAGCAGCGGCTGCTGCTGGAGACCGCCTGGGAGGCCTTCGAGCGGGCGTCCGTCGACCCGACGGCGGTCGCCGGCAGCCGGACCGGCGTCTACGTCGGCACCACGTACACCGGTTACGGCAGCGACCGGGAAGGGGCCGCCGAGAACGTCGAAGGCCACCTGATGACCGGCATCGCCACCGCCGTGTCCTCCGGACGCCTGTCGTACGCCTTCGGGCTGGAGGGCCCGGCCGTCTCCGTCGACACCATGTGCTCCTCCTCCCTCGTCGCCATCCACCTGGCCGTGCAGTCCCTGCGCCAGGGCGAGTGCGCGCTCGCCCTCGCGGGCGGCGCGCAGATCATGTCGACCCCCGAGGTGTACGTCGAGTTCAGCCGCCAGCGCGGACTCTCCCCCGACGGCCGCTGCAAGCCGTTCGCGGCCGCCGCCGACGGCACCGGCTGGTCGGAGGGCGTCGGCGTCCTGCTGCTGGAGAAGCTGTCGGACGCCCGCCGCGCCGGCCACCGCGTCCTCGCCGTCATCCGCGGCTCCGCCGTCAACCAGGACGGCGCTTCCAACGGCCTGACCGCCCCCAACGGCCCCTCCCAGCAGCGGGTCATCGAGGAGGCCCTCGCCAACGCCCGGCTCTCGCCCCACGAGGTCGACCTCGTCGAGGCGCACGGCACCGGCACCACCCTCGGCGACCCCATCGAGGCCCAGGCCCTCCTCGCCACCTACGGCCGCAGCCGCCCCGAGGGCCGCCCCCTGCACCTGGGCTCCATCAAGTCCAACATCGGCCACTCGGCGGCCGCGGCCGGTGTCGCGGGCGTCATCAAGGCCGTGATGTCCGTACGCGAAGGGGTGCTGCCCCGCAGCCTGCACATCGACGGGCCCACGCCCGAGGTCGACTGGTCCTCCGGCGCCGTCGAACTCCTCACCGAGGAGCGGCCCTGGCCCGCCGCGGAGGGCCCCCGCACCGCGGCCGTCTCCTCCTTCGGCGCCAGCGGCACCAACGCCCACGTCATCGTCCAGCACGCCGGCCAGGACGCGGACGCCGAACCCGCCCCCCGCGCATCCGAGCCGAACCGGCCGGTGCTCCCCGCCGCCACCCTGCCCTGGGTGCTCTCCGGCCGTACCGCCGAGGGCCTGCGCGGCCAGGCGGCCCGGCTGCGCGCCTTCGCCGACGAAGCGGGCACCGGTGTCTCCGAGGCGGCCATCGGCCTCGCCCTGGCCACGACCCGGGCCGGGCTGGAGTGGCGCGGCGTCGTCCCGGCGGGCTCGCGGACCGGCCTGGACGCGCTGGCCGCCGGCCTCCCGGCGGCGGACGTCGTGGACGGAGCCGTGGTGACGGGCGCCGACCGGCCGGTGTTCGTCTTCCCCGGGCAGGGTTCGCAGTGGGCCGGGATGGCGGTGGAGCTGTACGACTCCTCGCCGGTGTTCGCGGCGCGGCTGGACGCGTGCGCCGGGGCGCTGGCCCCGCACACGGACTGGTCGCTGCTGGACGTGCTCCGGCAGGAGGACGGCGCCCCCGGCTTCGACCGGGTGGACGTGGTCCAGCCCGCCCTGTGGGCGGTGATGGTGTCCCTCGCGGAGCTGTGGCGGGCCGCCGGTGTCGTCCCGGCGGCCGTCATCGGGCACTCCCAGGGCGAGATCGCGGCCGCCGCCGTCTCGGGCGCCCTGTCCCTGGAGGACGCCGCGAAGGTGTCCGCGCTGCGGGCCCGTGCCATCGTGGCGCTGGCCGGCAAGGGCGGCATGGTGTCGGTGGCGGACGTCGCCGACGCGGTGGCGGAACGTATTTCCACCTGGGGCAACCGGCTCGCGCTGGCTTCGGTGAACGGTCCGCAGTCGACGGTGGTTTCGGGTGATCCGGAGGCGCTGGACGAGCTGATGGCGGCCTGCGAGGCCGACGGTGTCCGCGCCCGCCGCATCAACGTGGACTACGCCTCGCACGGCCCGCAGGTGGAGTCGATCCGCGACGAGGTGATCGGCCTGCTCGCCGGGATCGAGCCGCGTACGGCCGAGGTGCCGTTCTTCTCCACCGTGACGGGGGAGTGGGCCGACGGCTCCGAGCTGGACGCCGAGTACTGGTACACCAACCTCCGCCAGACGGTCCGGTTCCAGGACGCCGTCAGCGCCCTGCTGGAGCGCGGCCACGGCCTGTTCGTCGAGGCCAGTGCCCACCCGGTACTGACCATCGGCGTCCAGGAGACCATCGAGGCCGCCGGCACCTCCGCCGTCACCCAGGGCACCCTGCGCCGCGACGAAGGCGGCGCCCAGCGCTTCCTGGCCTCCCTCGCCGAGGCCTGGACCCACGGCGCCCCCGTCGACTGGCAGTCCGTCTGCGACACGCCGGACGCACCCGCCGACCTGCCCACGTACGCCTTCCAGCGCCGCACCTACTGGCTCGAAGGCACCCCGGCGGCCGACCGCACGCCCGTCGTGGACGAGGCCGAGGCCGGCTTCTGGAACTCCGTGGAGAGCGCCGACGTCACCGCCCTCGCCGACACCCTCGCGCTCCAGGACACCGGGCCGCTCCGGGAGCTGCTGCCCGCCCTGTCCGCCTGGCGCCGCGACCGCCGCGAGGCGAGCGCGCTCGACGCCCGCCGCTACCGCATCACCTGGAAGCACCTGCCCGACGCCGCACCGGCCCGACTCCACGGCGACTGGCTGCTGCTGGCCCCCGAAGGCGCCCCCGAAGGCACCTCCGCCGGGCCCTTCGCGGAGCTGCTCACCGCCCACGGCGCCCGCGCCCACCTCCTCGCCCTCGACCCCGCCCGGGCCGACCGCGACGCGTGGGCCGGGGCCCTGCGCACCGCGCAGGACGGCCACGAGCCGTTCGCCGGAATCCTCTCCCTGCTCTCCACCGACGAGGACGCCGGGCTCCTCGGCACCCTCGTCGCCACCCAGGCACTCGACGACGCCGGCATCGAGGCCCCCCTGTGGGCCCTCACCCGCGGGGCCGTCGCCGCCGGCCCCGAGAACGCCCCGCGCAGCGCCGTACAGGCACAGGTCTGGGGCCTCGGCCTCGTCGCCGCACTGGAACGGCCGCGCGGCTGGGGCGGCCTCGTCGACCTCCCCGCCGACCTCGACGAGGCCGCCGCGGCCCGCCTCGCCGGAGCCCTCGCGGGCCGCGACGGCGAGGACCAGATCGCGATCCGCACCGCCGGCACCTACGTACGCCGGCTCGTCCGGGCCGCCCTGCCCGACGGCGCGCCCGCCCGTGACTGGCAGCCGTCCGGCACGACCCTGCTCACCGGCGCCGCGGGCCCCCTGGGAGCCGAGGCGGCCCGCCGCCTCGCCGCCGCGGGCGCCGGCCACCTCCTGCTCACGGCGGCCCCCGCGGAACTCACCCCCGCCCTCGAAGCCCTCGCCGGCGAACTCGCCGCCGACGGCACCGAGGTCACCCTGGAGGAGTGGGACGGCGCCGACCCGGCGGCGCTCGCCGCGCTGACCGCCCGTGCCGAGCAGGCGGGACGGCCGGTCCGCACCGTCGTCCACGCCGCCGCGCACGTCGAACTCACCCCCCTCGCCGCCACCACCGCCCGCCACCTGGAGGAGGCGCTCGCCGCGAAGGTCACCTCCGCCCGGGCCCTCGACGAGGTGTTCGGCACCGACGGCCCCGCCCTGGACGCGTTCGTCCTGTTCTCCTCCGTCACCTCCTACTGGGGCGGCGGCGAGCACGCCGCGTTCGCCGCGGCCAACGCCCACCTGGACGCCCTCGCCCAGCAGCGCCGCGCCCGCGGCCTGCCCGCCACCGCCGTCGGCTGGGGCGTATGGGACCTGTTCGACGCCGAAGCCCACCCCGACGAGGCGCGCGAACTCCACGAGCGCTCCGCACAGCGCGGCCTGCCGCTCCTGGACCCCGAGGCGGCCCTGAACGCCCTGCGGCGGATCCTCGGCCACGACGAGACGGCCGTCGCCGTCGCCGACGTCGACTGGGACCGCTTCCTGCCCCTGTTCACCTCCGCCCGCACGGGACGCCTCACCGAGGACGTCCCGCAGGCCCGCCGGATCCTCGCGCAGGCCGGCCGCGGCGGCGACGAGGAAGCCGGGGACACCGGAGCGGCCGACGCACTGCGCCACAAGCTCGCCGAACTGTCCGGCGAGGAACAGGACCGCGTCCTCACCGACCTGGTGTGCGGCCACGCCGCCGCCGTCCTCGGCCACGCATCGTCCGGCGCGGTCGACGCCGCCCGCGCCTTCAAGGACCTCGGCTTCGACTCGCTGACGGCCGTCGGCCTGCGCAACGGGCTGAACGCCGCCACCGGCCTCACCCTGCCCGCCACGATGGTCTTCGACTACCCCACCCCCGGCGCGCTCGCCGGCTACCTCCGCGGCCTGCTCCTGGACGGTGGCGCCGCCCGGCGCGAAGAGGCGACCACGGACTCCGTGCACGGCGACCTCGACCGCATCGAGTCCGACCTGCTGTCGCTGGCACCCGGCCAGGAGGAGGGCAGGAACCTCACCCGCCGCCTGGAGGCACTGCTCTCCCGCTGGAAGGACGCGCAGGCCGCCGCGGACGGCGGATCCGTCAGCGGAAAGCTCGACGCCGCGTCCGACGAAGAAATATTCGCATTCATCCGCAAGGAATTCGGCCGCCCGGAGTAAGGGCGTCCTCCGGCCAGTCGGTCACCCGGATTCCCCCACGAATTCCAGCTCTATCCGAGAGGTTCAAAGAGGTCCCCATGGCGACGAACGAAGAGACGCTCCGCGATTACCTCAAGTGGGTCACCGCCGATCTGCACGAGACGAAGCAGCGGCTGCGCGAGGTCGAGGACGCCGGGCACGAGCCGATCGCGATCGTCGGCATGGCCTGCCGCTTCCCCGGCGGCGTCGCGTCGCCGGAGGACCTGTGGCGTCTGGTGTCGGACGGTGACGACGCCATCGGCCCCTTCCCCGAGGACCGCGGCTGGGACCTCGACGCGATCTACGACCCGGACCCCGAACGCTCCGGCCGCACCTACGTGAAGGAAGGCGGATTCCTCTACGAGGCCGGCGCGTTCGACCCGGGCGTGTTCGGCATATCGCCGCGCGAGGCCCTCGCGATGGACCCGCAGCAGCGCCTCGTCATGGAAGCCGCCTGGGAGGCGTTCGAACGGGCCGGTATCGACCCGCACTCCGTGAAGGGAAGCCGCACCGGCACCTTCGTCGGCTGCTACAACCTCGACTACTGCTGGTCCCTGCCCTCCATCCCCGAGGGCTACGAGGGCCACCTGACCACCGGCAGCGCGGCGAGCGTCGTCTCCGGCCGCGTCGCCTACACCTTCGGCCTGGAGGGCCCGGCCGTCTCCGTCGACACCGCCTGCTCCTCGGGACTCGTCGCCCTCCACATGGCCGCGCAGGCGCTGCGCGCCGACGAGTGCTCCATGGCCCTCGTCGGCGGCGTCACCGTCATGTCCACCCCGCTGGAGTTCATCGGCTACAGCGAGCAGCGCGGCATGGCCGCCGACGGCCGCTGCAAGGCCTTCTCCGCGGGCGCCGACGGCATGGCCCTCGCCGAGGGCGCCGGCATCCTGCTCGTCGAACGGCTCTCCGACGCCGTGCGCAACGGCCATGAGGTCCTGGCCGTCGTACGGGGTTCGGCGACCAACCAGGACGGCGCCTCCAACGGCATGACCGCCCCGAACGGCCCCTCCCAGCAGCGCGTCATCAAGCAGGCCCTCGCCAACGCCCGGCTGACCTCCCACGACGTCGACGTCGTCGAGGCGCACGGCACCGGCACCGCCCTCGGCGACCCGATCGAGGCCGGGGCGCTGCTGGCCACCTACGGCCAGCGGCCCGCGGACGCCGCACCGCTGCGGCTGGGCTCCGTGAAGTCCAACATCGGCCACACCCAGGCCGCTTCGGGCATCGCCGGCGTCATCAAGATGGTCATGGCGATGCGCAACGGCGTCCTCCCCAAGACCCTCCACGTCAGCGAGCCGTCCCCGCACATCGACTGGTCCTCCGGCGCGGTGGAACTGCTCACCGAGCCCGCGGACTGGACCGTCGAGGGCCGCCCGCGCCGCGCCGCCGTCTCCTCGTTCGGCATCAGCGGCACCAACGCCCACGTCATCCTGGAGCAGCACCTCGCCCAGGACGGGGCCGAGGACGCCGCCGAGGCCCCCGCCCCCGAGGCGCCCGCCGCGACCGTCGTCACCGGCGGCCCGATCCCGTGGACGCTGTCCGGCAAGACCACCGGGGCCCTGTACGGGCAGGCGGCCCGGCTGCGCGCCCACGCGGAGTCCGGCACCACCGTCGAACCGGCCGCGGTGGCCGGGGCCCTGACCACGACGCGGGCCGCGCTGGAACGGCGCGGCGTCGTCCTGGCCGCCGACCGCGACGGCTTCCTGACCGGCCTGGACGCCCTGGCCGCCGGGCTCCCGGCGACCGGCGTCGTGGACGGCGCCGTCGTCAAGGGCGCCGACCGGCCGGTGTTCGTCTTCCCCGGCCAGGGATCGCAGTGGGCCGGGATGGCGGTGGAGCTGTACGACTCCTCGCCGGTGTTCGCGGCGCGGCTGGACGCGTGCGCCGGGGCGCTGGCCCCGCACACGGACTGGTCGCTGCTGGAGGTGCTGCGCCAGGAGGACGGGGCGCCCGGCTTCGACCGGGTGGACGTGGTCCAGCCGGCGCTGTGGGCCGTGATGGTCTCGCTGGCCGAGCTGTGGCGCGCGGCCGGTGTCGTTCCGGCGGCGGTCGTCGGGCACTCCCAAGGTGAGATCGCGGCCGCCGCAGTCTCCGGAGCCCTGTCCCTGGAGGACGCGGCGAAGGTGTCGGCGCTGCGCGCCAAGGCACTGCTCGCGCTGGCGGGCAAGGGCGGCATGGTGTCGGTCGCGGCAGCGGCCGACACCGTGGCGGAACGCATCTCGGCCTGGGGCGACCGCCTCGCCCTCGCCTCCGTCAACGGCCCCCAGTCGACGGTCGTCTCCGGAGACCCCCAGGCGCTGGACGAGCTGATGGCGGCCTGCGAGGCCGACGGCGTCCGGGCCCGCCGGATCAACGTGGACTACGCCTCGCACGGGCCGCAGGTGGAGTCGATCCGGGAGGAGGTCATCGGCCTGCTCGCCGGCATCGAGCCGCGCACCGCCGAGGTGCCGTTCTTCTCCACCGTCACCGGGGAGTGGGCCGACGGCTCCGAGCTGGACGCCGAGTACTGGTACACCAACCTCCGCCGCACCGTCCGCTTCCAGGACGCCGTCAGCGCCCTGCTGGAGCGCGGCCACGGCCTGTTCGTCGAGGCCAGCGCCCACCCGGTACTGACCATCGGCGTCCAGGAGACCATCGAGGCCGCCGGCTCCCCGGCCGTCACCCTCGGCACCCTGCGCCGCGACGAGGGCGGGCCGCAGCGCTTCCTGGCCTCCCTCGCCCAGGCCTGGACCCACGGCGCCCCCGTCGACTGGCAGTCCGTCCACGGCGGCCGGGACGCCGGACACGTGGACCTGCCCACGTACGCCTTCCAGCGCGAGCACTACTGGCTGGAGGTCGCCGACACCGGATCCGGGGACGTGTCCGCCGCCGGTCTCGGCGCCGCCGACCACCCGCTGCTCGGCGCGACCGTCCGCCTCGCCGACGGGGACCAGGCCGTCCTCACCGGGCGCCTCTCGCTGCGCACCCACCCCTGGCTCGCCGACCACGCCGTGAACGGCACCGTCATCCTCCCCGGCACCGCGTTCGTCGAACTCGTCGTCCGCGCCGGGGACGAGGTCGGCTGCGACACCCTCGACGAACTGACCCTGGAAGCCCCGCTCGTCCTGCCCCCCGAGGGCGCGGCCCGCCTCCAGCTCGTCGTCGGCGGCCCCGAGTCCGACGGCCGCAGGCCCGTGTCCCTGCACTCCCTCCCCGAGGACGCCCCCGAGGGCACCCCGTGGACCCGCCACGCCACCGGCCTGCTGCTCGCCGCCCGCCGCGAGCCGGGCTTCGACCTCGCCGCCTGGCCCCCGCCCGGCGCCGAGCCCGTCGACCTCGACGGCTTCTACGAGGCCCTCTCCGGCTCCGGCTACCAGTACGGGCCCGCCTTCCGGGGCCTGACCGCCGTGTGGAGGCAGAGCGGCGGCGAGGAGATCTACGCCGAGGTCGCCCTCGCCCACGAGCAGCACGACGACGCCGCCCGGTTCGGCCTCCACCCCGCCCTCCTCGACGCCGCCCTGCACGCCGGCCTGGTGCAGGCCGCCCGCGGCGAAGCCGAAGGCGTACGCCTGCCGTTCTCCTGGAACGGCGTCACCCTGCACGCGGTCGGCGCGACCGCGCTGCGCGTGCGGATCTCCCCCGCCGGGGAGGACGGCGTCGGCCTGGAGATCGCCGACGCCACGGGCCGCCCCGTCGCCACCGTCGGCGCCCTGGTGTCCCGGGCCGTCACCGCCGCGTCCCTGGACGCCGGGCCGGCGGGCGACGACTCCCTGTTCCGGCTGGACTGGACGGCCGTGGACACGGACGGCCTCCCGCAGGACGCCGCACCGCACGACTGGTGCCTGCTCGGCGAGGACCGCCTCGGCGTCGAGGCCGCCTTCCAGCGGCTCGGCGCGTTCCCCCAGCTCTTCGACGACGCGGCCACCCTCGGCGACGCCGTCGCCGCCGGACTGCCCGCCCCCGGGGTCGTCGTGCTGCCCGTCGGCGGCACCCCGCAGGACGCGCTCGCCGACGCGGTCCGCGAGGAGACCGCCCGGATCCTCACGGTCCTCCAGGACTGGCTCGCCGACGAGCGGCTGGAGGGCGTCCGCCTCGCCGTCGTCACCCGCGGCGCCGTCTCCGTACGGCCCGGCGAGGACGTCACCGACCTGGTGCACGCACCGCTGTGGGGCCTGGTCCGCTCCGCGCAGGCCGAGAACCCCGGCCGGCTGCTGCTCGTCGACCTCGACGCGGCCGAGGACGCCCCCGCCGCGCTCCCGGCGGCCGTGGCCGCCGCGCACCGGGCCGGCGAACCGCAGGCCGCCGTACGCGGCACGGCGGTGCTCGCGCCGCGCCTGGTCCGCGGAACCGCCCCCGGCGGCAGCCTGACGCCCCCGCGGAACGCCGACGGCTGGCAGCTCGCCTCCTCCGGCGGCACCCTCGACCACCTGGCCCTCGTCCCGGCCGGCACCCGGCCGCTCACCGAGGGCGAGATCCGCGTCGCGGTCCGCGCCGCCGGCCTGAACTTCCGCGACGTGATGATCGCGCTCGGCATGTACCCGGGCGACGCGACCATGGGCAACGAGGGCGCCGGCACCGTCACCGAGGTGGGCCCCGGCGTCACCGGACTCGCCGTCGGCGACCGGGTGATGGGCCCGTTCCCCGGCGCCTTCGGCCCGCACACGGTCGCCGACCGGCGCGTCGTCACCCGGATCCCCGACGGCTGGACCTTCGAGGAGGCCGCCTCCGCACCGACGGCCTTCCTCACCGCCTACTACGCGCTCGTCGACCTGGCCGGCCTGAAGGCCGGCGAACGGATCCTGGTCCACGCCGCCGCGGGCGGCGTCGGATCGGCCGCCGTCCGGATCGCCCGCCACCTGGGCGCCGAGGTCTTCGCCACCGCCAGTGAGGGCAAGTGGGACGCGCTGCGCGCGGCCGGACTCGACGACGCCCACATCGCCTCCTCCCGCGACGCCTCCTTCGAGGAGCGCTTCTGCGCCGCCACCGGCGGCGAAGGCGTCGACGTCGTCCTGAACTCCCTCGCCGGCCCACTCACCGACGCCTCGCTGCGGCTGCTGCCGCGCGGCGGCCGCTTCGTCGAGATGGGCAAGACCGACGTCCGCGACCCGCAGGACGTCGGACGGGACCACCCCGGGACCGCCTACCGGGCCTTCGACCTCGCCGAGGCCGGACCCGACCGGATCGCGGAGATGCTCGCCGAGCTGGGCCGGCTCTTCGACGCGGGCGTGCTCCAGCCGCTGCCCGTCCGCGCCTGGGACATCCGGCGGGCGCCCGAGGCGTTCCGCTTCATGAGCCAGGCCAAGCACACCGGCAAGATCGTGCTCACCGTCCCGCAGGGCTGGGACCCGGCCGGCACCGTCCTCATCACCGGCGGCACCGGCACCCTCGGCGGGCTCGTCGCCAAGCACCTGGTCACCACGCACGGCGTACGGCACCTGCTGCTCGCCGGCCGACGCGGCCCCGACGCCCCCGGCGCGGCCGAACTCGTCGCCCAGATCGCCGAATTGGGCGGCACGGCCGAGGTCGTGGCCTGCGACGCCGCCGACCGCGACGCACTCACCGCCCTCCTCGCCGCGATCCCGGCCGACCGGCCGCTGCGCGGCGTCGTCCACACCGCCGGAGTCCTCGACGACGGCGTCATCGCCTCCCTCGACGCCGGCCGGCTCGCCGCCGTCCTGCGCCCCAAGGCCGACGCCGCCGCGCTCCTCCACGAGCTCACCCGCGACCTGGACCTCACCGCCTTCGTCCTGTTCTCCTCCGCCGCCGGCGTCATCGGCGGCCCCGCCCAGGGCAACTACGCCGCCGCCAACGCCTTCCTCGACGCCCTCGCCCAGCACCGCTGCGCCCAGGGCCTGCCCGCCACCTCCCTCGCCTGGGGCCTGTGGGACGAGGCCAGCGGCATGACCGGCCACCTCTCCGAGGAGGACGTGGCCCGCATGGCACGCTCCGGCATGGTCGCCTTCTCCCCGGCCGAGGGCCTCGCCCTCCTCGACGCCGGCACGGCCGACGGCACACCCCTGCTGGTCCCCGTACGCCTCGACCAGGCCGCGCTGCGCACCATGGCCGCCGGCCACACCCTGCCCGCACTCGCCCGCGGCCTGGTCCGCGTGTCCGCCCGCCGCACCGTGGAGAGCGCCGACGGCGCCGGCGGCTCGGCCCTCGCCCGCCGCCTGACCGCCCTCAGCCCCGACGACCAGCTGCGCACCCTGCTCGACCTGGTCCGCACCCACGCGGCCGCCGTCCTCGGACACTCCACCGCCGACGCCGTCGGCGCCGAAAAGGCCTTCAAGGAGCTCGGCTTCGACTCGCTGACCGCCGTCGAACTGCGCAACCGGCTCGGCGGGGCCACCGGACTGCGGCTGCCCGCCACCATCGTCTTCGACCACCCCACCCCCTCCTCCCTCGCCCGTCAGCTGCGCACCGCGCTCATCGGCGACACCGGGACCGAGCCCCGGGGCGCGGAAGACGCCCCGCTCACCGCCCCGGCCGCCGACGGCGACCCCGTCGTGATCGTGGGCATGGCCTGCCGCTTCCCCGACGGCGTGGACTCGCCCGAGGCACTGTGGCGGCTCGTCGACGCCGAGGGCGACGCCATCGGCGCCTTCCCCGCCGACCGGGGCTGGGACCTGGACGCCATCTACGACCCGGAGCCCGGTACGCCCGGCCGCACGTACGTCAAGGAGGGCGGCTTCCTGCACGACGCGGGCCGCTTCGACGCCGAACTCTTCGGCATCTCCCCGCGCGAGGCCCTCGCCATGGACCCGCAGCAGCGGCTCGTCCTGGAAGGCGCCTGGCAGGTCTTCGAACGGGCCGGCGTCGACCCCGCCACCCTCAAGGGCACCCGCACCGGCGTCTTCGTCGGCGCCGTCCCCTCCGGGTACGCCACCGAACTGCGCGAGATCCCCGAAGGCGTCGAGGGCTACTTCGGCACCGGCCTCTCCAACAGCGTCATCTCCGGCCGCGTCGCCTACACCTTCGGCCTCGAAGGCCCCGCCGTCACCGTCGACACCGCCTGCTCCTCCTCCCTGGTCGCCCTCCACCTGGCCGCCCAGTCCCTGCGGCAGGGCGAGTGCTCGATGGCGCTGGCCGGCGGCGTCGCCGTCATGTCGACCCCCGCCGAGTTCGTCGAGTTCGGACGCCAGCGGGCCCTCGCCGCCGACGGCCGCGCCAAGGCCTTCGCGGCCGCGGCCGACGGCACCGCCTTCTCCGAGGGCCTCGGCGTCCTCCTCCTGGAGAAGCTCTCCGACGCACGCCGCAACGGCCACCGCGTCCTCGCCGTCGTCCGCGGCTCCGCCACCAACCAGGACGGCGCCTCCAACGGCCTGACCGCCCCCAGCGGCCCCGCCCAGCAGCGCGTCATCCGCCAGGCCCTGGCCTCCGCCAAGCTCTCCGCCCAGGACGTCGACGCCGTCGAGGCCCACGGCACGGGCACCAGGCTGGGCGACCCCATCGAGGCGCACGCCCTGCTCGCCACCTACGGCCAGGGCCGCGAGGAGGACCGGCCGCTGTGGCTCGGCTCCCTCAAGTCCAACATCGGCCACACCCAGGCCGTCTCCGGCATCGCCGGCGTCATCAAGTCCGTGATGGCCCTGCGCCACGGAGTCCTCGCCAGGACCCTGCACGTCGACGAGCCCTCCCCGCACGTCGAATGGTCCACCGGGGCCGTCGAACTGCTCACCGAGCGGCGCGCCTGGCCCGAGACCGGCCACCCGCGCCGGGTCGGCGTCTCCTCCTTCGGCCTCAGCGGCACCAACGCGCACGTGATCCTGGAACAGGCCCCGCAGACCGCCTCCCCGGACCACGACCGGGCCCCCGAGGACACCGCACGCCCGGCGGTCGCCGGGGTCCTCGCCGCCACCGTCCCCTGGACCCTGACCGGCAAGAACCCCGGGGCCCTCCAGGCACAGGCGCGACGGCTGCACGACCACCTCGCCGCCGACGTGGACCTGTCCCTCTCCGACGTCGCCCTGTCCCTGGCCACCACCCGGGCACGCCTGGACCACCGGGCCGCCGTCGTCCTCGGCAGCCGCGAGGAAGCCCTCGCCGGACTCGCCGCCCTCGCGGACGGCGCGCCCGCCGGACGCACCGTCACCGGCACCGCCGACACCGAGGGCAAGACCGTGTTCGTCTTCCCCGGTCAGGGCTCCCAGTGGGTCGGCATGGGTGTCGAACTGCTCGATTCCTCGCCGGTGTTCGCGGCGCGGTTCGCGGAGGTCGCGGCGGCGGTGGAGGCGCATGTCGACTGGTCGGTGGAGGAGGTGCTGCGCGGTGACGGCGAGGGCCTGACCCGGATCGAGGTGCTCCAGCCGGTCCTGTTCGCGGTGATGGTGTCCCTGGCCGAGCTGTGGCGTGCGGCGGGTGTGGTGCCCGACGCGGTCGTCGGGCATTCGCAGGGTGAGATCGCGGCGGCGGCCGTGTCGGGCGCGCTGTCGCTGGAGGACGCGGCCCGGGTGGTCGTGCTCCGCTCGCAGCTGTTCGCCGACGAGCTGGTCGGCAACGGCGCTGTCGCCTCGGTGTCGCTCGGCGCCGACGCGGTCCGGGAGCGGCTCGCCCCGTACGGGGACGCCCTGTCCATCGCGGGGATCAACGGTCCGGGGACGGTCACCGTCGCCGGTGAGGTCGCCCCGCTGGAGGAGCTCGTCGCCGCGCTGGAGGCCGAAGGAGTCCGCGCGAAGATCATCCCCTCGACGGTGGCCTCCCACTGCGCCCAGGTCGACCGCCTCAAGGACCGGGTGATCGAACTCCTCTCCTTCGTCCGGCCGCGCGCCGGCTCCGTCCCGCTCTACTCCACCGTCACCGGAGAGGTCCTCGACGGCTCCGAACTCACCGCCGCCTACTGGTACGAGAACTGCCGGCAGCCGGTGTCGTTCGAGCCCGTCGTACGCTCCCTGCTCGCCTCCGGGCACCGCGTGTTCGTCGAGTCCAGCGCCCACCCCGTCCTCGTGTACGGGGTCATGGAGACCGCCGACGACGCCGGATCCGATGCCCTCGCCCTGGGCACCCTGCGCCGCGAGGAGGGCGGCCTGGCCCGCTTCTACACCTCCCTCGGCACCGCCTGGACCCGCGGCGTCGACGTCGACTGGACCACCGTCCTCGCCGGACGCGGCGCCCGCACCGTCGAACTCCCCACGTACGCCTTCCAGCAGCAGCGCTACTGGCTGGCCTCCGGCCCCGCCGAGGCCGCCCTCCCGCAGGGCCCGGCCGAGGAGACCGAAGGCGCGTTCTGGACGGCCGTCGAAGCCGGAGACCTCGACTCCCTCGCCCAGACCGTCGGCCTCGACGGCGACCGCCCGCTGCGCGAGCTGCTGCCCGAACTCGCCACCTGGCGGCGCGGCCGCCGCGAGCGCTCCACCGTCGACTCCTGGCGCTACGACGTCGACTGGACCCTGCTGCCCGAGGACGGCGGCGACCGGCTCACCGGACGCTGG
>NZ_GG657752.1:240092-243446 GCF_000158895.1 Streptomyces sp. C
TCCAGGCCCAGCTGTGGGGCCTCGGCCGGGTCGTCGCCCTCGAACAGCCCCGCAAAAAGGAAAAAGCCTCGTCGACCTGCCGGCCGAGCTGGACGAGCGGGCCGCGGCCCGGCTCGCCCGGGCCCTCACCGGCCCCGGCGACGAGGACCAGGTCGCGGTGCGCTCCGGCGGAGCCTTCGGCCGCCGCCTGGTGCGCGCCCCGCTCGGCGACCGCGAGCCGGTCCGCCGCTGGGAGCCGTCCGGAACGGTCCTGGTCACCGGCGGCACCGGAGGTGTCGGCGCCCAGGTCGCCCGCCGCCTCGCCGCCACCGGCGCCGCCCACCTCGTCCTCACCAGCCGACGCGGCGCCGAGGCACCCGGAGCGGCCGAACTCGCCGCCGAGATCCGCGCCCTGGGCGCCGACGTCACCATCCCCGCCTGCGACGTCTCCGACCGCGACCAGCTCAAGGCGGTCCTCGACGCGATCCCCGCCGACCGGCCGCTGACCGCCGTCGTCCACGCCGTCGGCATCGTCCAGTCGACCCTCGTCGACGAGATGACCACCGACGAGTACCGGAAGATCAACGAGGGCAAGATCGACGGTGCCCGCCACCTCGACGAGCTCCTCGGTGACACCGCACTCGACGCGTTCGTCCTGTTCTCCTCGAACTCCGGTGTCTGGGGCAGCGGCCGGCACGGCGGCTACGCCCCCGGCAACGCCTGGCTCGACGCGTTCGCCCAGCAGCGCCGCGCCCGCGGCCTGACCGCCACCTCCCTCGCCTGGGGCGCCTGGGGCGGCGGCGGCATGATGGAGGGCGAGGGCGTCGAGGAGTACATGCGCCGCCGCGGGGTCATCGAGATGGACCCCGAACTCGCCCTGAACGCGATGGTGCAGGCCGTGGAGCACGACGAGGTGTTCCGCGCCGTCGCCGACGTCGAATGGGAGCGCTTCGCCCGCGGCTTCACCTCCGGCCGCCCCAGCCCGCTCATCCAGGGCGTCCCCGAGGCCCGCGCCGCCCTCAAGGCCTCCGACGAACCCGCCCCGGCGGACGCGGCAGCCGGCGGGGCAGCGGCCCGGCTCGTCGAAGCGCTCACCGCGGCCAACCCCGCCGAGCGCGAGACGATCCTCCTCGACCTGGTGCGCGAGAAGGTGGCCGGCGTCCTCGGCCACGACTCGGCCGACGCCATCGAACCCGGCCGCGCCTTCAAGGGCCTCGGCTTCGACTCGCTGACCGCCGTCGAACTGCGCGACCGGCTCGGTGCCGCCACCGGCCTCAAGCTCCCCGCCACCATCGTCTTCGACTACCCCAACCCGGCGGCCCTCGCCGGCCACCTGCGCGGCGCCCTGCTGCCGGAGTCGACGGCCCCCGTCGGCTCGGTCCTCGACGAGCTCGACCGCCTCGAAGGCGCGCTCGCCGCCGCCGCGCCCGACAGCGACACCCGCACCAAGCTCAAGCAGCGCCTCGAAGCCCTGCTGTGGACCGTGGGCGGCACCGACGCCACCCCGGACGAGAGCACCGGCGAAGGCCTCCAGAGCGCCACCGCCGACGACATGTTCGCCCTGCTCGACAAAGAGCTGGGCACCTCCTGACACATCCGGGAGGGGTGTCTCCGCCGGCCGGGCCACGAGCCCGGTCCGTACGGCGGGGGCACCCCTTCCCCCATCCCACCCGCCGGGCCAGCGATCCGCCCCACGGGGCCCACGGAGATACCGACCATGGCGAACAACGAAGAGAAGCTCCTCGAATACCTCAAGCGGGCCACGGCCGACCTGCAGCAGACCCGCAAGCGGCTGCAGGCGGCCGAGTCGGCCGGCCACGAACCGATCGCGATCACCGGCATGGCCTGCCGCTACCCGGGCGGGGTGAGCTCCCCCGAAGACCTGTGGCAGCTGGTCGCGGCAGGAGGCGACGCCGTCGGCGCCTTCCCCGTCAACCGCGGGTGGGACATCGAATCCCTCTACGACCCCGACCCCGACAAGCCGGGCACCAACTACGTCAGGGAAGGCGGCTTCCTCCACGACCTCGACCGGTTCGACGCCGGCTTCTTCGGGATCTCCCCGCGCGAGGCCCTCGCCATGGACCCCCAGCAGCGCCTGCTCCTGGAGACCGGCTGGGAGGCCGTCGAACGCGCCGGGATCGACCCCGCCACCCTCACCGGCAGCCTCACCGGCACCTTCGTCGGCTTCAGCGCCATCGACTACACCACCGGCATCCTCCAGGCCCCGGACGAGCTGGAGGGCTACCTCGGCACCGGCAACCTGGCCAGCGTCATGTCCGGCCGGCTCGCCTACTCCCTCGGCCTGGAGGGCCCGGCCGTCACCATCGACACCGCCTGCTCCTCCTCGCTCGTCGCCCTGCACATGGCCGTCCAGGCCCTGCGCAACGGCGAATGCTCCATGGCCCTCGCCGGCGGCGTCACCGTCATGTCGAACCCCGCCGGGTTCGTCGAGTTCAGCCGCCAGCGGGCGCTCGCCGCCGACGGCCGCTGCAAGGCCTTCGCCGCCGCCGCCGACGGCTTCGGGCCCGCCGAGGGCGTCGGCATGCTCCTCGTGGAGCGGCTCTCCGACGCCCGCCGCGCCGGCCGCCGCGTCCTCGCCGTCATCCGGGGCACCGCCGTCAACCAGGACGGCGCCAGCAACGGCCTCACCGCCCCCAACGGGCCCGCCCAGATGCGGGTCATCAAGCAGGCCCTCGCCAGCGCCCGCGTCACCGCCGCCGACGTCGACGCCGTCGAGGCGCACGGCACCGGCACCACCCTCGGCGACCCCATCGAGGCCCAGGCCCTCCTCGCCACCTACGGGCAGAACCGGCCCGCCGACCGGCCGCTGTGGCTCGGCTCCGTGAAGTCCAACATCGGCCACACCTCGGCCGCCTCGGGCGCGGCCGGCGTGATGAAGATGGTCATGGCGATGCGCAACGGCCTGCTCCCGCAGACCCTGCACGTCGACGCGCCCTCCCCGAAGATCGACTGGGCCTCGGGCGCCGTGGAACTGCTGACCGAGGCCCGCGCCTGGCCGGAGACCGGCCGCCCGCGCCGGGCGGGCGTCTCCGCGTTCGGCATCAGCGGCACCAACGCCCACGTCATCCTGGAGCAGACCCCCGAGGACACCCGAACGGACCCCGGAGCGGACGCCCCCGGAACGGAGACCGGGGCCGAGCCGGCCGAGACCGGCCCCGGCCGCCCCGCCGTCCTGTCGGGCCCGGTGGACGGCACCCCGTGGCTCCTGTCCGGCCGCACCGCCGCCGCCCTGCGCGGCCAGGCCGAACGGCTCGCCGCGCACGCCGCCGCGCACCCCGGCGCGCACACCGCCACCGGCGTCGCCCTGGCCACCACCCGCGCCGCCTTCGACCACCGCGTCGGCGATCACCTTCC
>NZ_GG657752.1:244277-247028 GCF_000158895.1 Streptomyces sp. C
CCGAGTACTGGTACACCAACCTCCGCCGCACCGTCCGCTTCCAGGACGCCGTAGCCGGCCTCCTGGAGCGCGGCCACAAGGTCTTCGTCGAGGCCAGCGCCCACCCGGTGCTGACCATCGGCGTCCAGGAGACCATCGAGGCCGCCGGCACCTCCGCCGTCACCCAGGGCACCCTGCGCCGCGACGAGGGCGGCCCCCGGCGCTTCCTGGCCTCCCTCGCCGAGGCCTGGACCCACGGCGCCCCCGTCGACTGGCGGGCCGTCCACGCCGGCCAGGACGTCTCCGGCGTCGACCTGCCCACGTACGCCTTCCAGCGCGAGCGCTACTGGCTGACGGCCCCCGCCGGCACCGGCGCCGCCGACGTGGCCGCCGCCGGCCTCGGCGCCGCCGACCACCCCCTGCTCGGCGCGGCCGTCCGCCTCGCCGAAGGCGGCCAGACCGTCCTCACCGGGCGTCTGTCGCTGCGCACCCACCCCTGGCTCGCCGACCACGTCGTGGCCGGAGCCCGGGTGCTGCCCGGCGCCGCGTTCGTCGAGCTGGCCGTCCGCGCCGGCGACGAGGCCGGCTGCGACACCCTCGACGAACTCACCCTGGAGGCCCCGCTCGTCCTGCCCGACGAGGGCCCCGTACTGCTCCAGATCGTCGTCGGCGCCCCCGCCCCGGACTCCCGGCGCACCGTCGCCGTGTACGGCCGCCAGGACGCCGCCGACGGCCCCTGGACCCGCCACGCCCAGGGCGTCCTCAGCCGCGCCGAGACCCCGCAGCCCGGCCGCGAGCTCACCGCCTGGCCCCCGGCCGGGGCCGAGCGCGTGGACCTCGACGGCTTCTATGAGGGGCTGTCGGGGTCGGGGTACGGGTACGGCCCGGCCTTTCAGGGGTTGGCCGAGGTCTGGCTCCCGGGCGACGGTGTCGGGGTGTACGCCGAGGTGGTGCTGCCCGAGGATCAGCAGGAGGAAGCCGGCCGGTTCGGCCTCCACCCGGCCCTGCTCGACGCCGCGCTCCACGCGCTGGCGGTGAGCGGGCCGGAAGCGGAGGACGGAACGGCCTGGCTGCCGTTCGCATGGAGCGGAGTGCGCCTGCACGCCGCCGGAGCCTCGCGCGTGCGCGTGCACCTGACCCCGGCCGGCCCGGACGAGGTGGCCCTCACGGTCGCCGACGCCACCGGCCGCCCCGTGGCCTCCGTCGCGTCGTTCGCGTCGCGGCTGGTGTCCGCCGGGGAACTGTCCGCCGCCGCGGCCGCCGCCGGAGCCACCGGCGGGGCGGGCACCGCGACGCGTACGCCCGTACGCCGGACGGCCGCCTCGCAGGACGCGGCGGAGGCCGAATCGTTCGCACAGCGGCTGGCCGCGCTCTCCCCGCAGGAACAGGAGCGCACGGTCACCGACCTCGTCCGCACCCGGGTGGCCGCGGTCCTCGGCCACCCGGAGACGGAATCGGTCGAGGCGGAACGGGCCTTCCGGGAGCTCGGTTTCGACTCGCTGACCGCCGTCGAACTGCGCAACCGGCTCACCGCCGCGACCGGCCTGTCCCTGCCCGCCACCCTCGTCTTCAGCCACCCGACCCCGCTTGCCCTCGCCCGGCACCTCCTCGACCAGCTGGGCACCGCCCGCGGCGCGCAAGCGCCCGGGCTGCGTGAACTCGCCGCCCTGGAAGCCGTACTGGCGGACGCCGACCCGGACGGCGACGCCCGCGACACCGTCGCCAAGCGCCTGGAGGCGCTGCTGTGGAAGTGGCGCGGCACCGAGACGGAGGCGGACGTCCTCGACGACGAAGCCCTCGCCTCGGTGACGGACGACGAGATCTTCGCACTGATCGACAAGGAACTGGGAGCTTCCTGACCTGCTCCTCTGTCCCATATCCACTTAGGAGTACCGAGCATGTCGACGAGCAACGAAGAGAAGCTCCGCGAATACCTCAAGCGCGTCACAGCCGATCTGAGCCGTACCAAGCAGCAGCTGCGCGACGCCGAGGACGCCGGGTCCGAGCCGATCGCCATCGTCTCGATGGCCTGCCGCTTCCCGGGCGGGGTCACCGACCCCGAGGGCTTCTGGAACCTCGTGGCGTCCGGTACCGACGCGATCGGCCCCTTCCCGGCCGACCGCGGCTGGGACACCGACCTGTACGACCCCGACCCCGACGCCCCCGGCAAGACGTACGTCCGGGAGGGCGGCTTCCTCCAGGGAGCCACCCTCTTCGACCCGGAGCTCTTCGGCATCTCGCCGCGCGAGGCGGCCGCCATGGACCCGCAGCAGCGGCTGTTCCTGGAGACCGCCTGGGAGACCCTGGAGCGCGCCGGCTACGACCCGCTGTCGCTGAAGGGCACCGGGACGGGCGTCTTCGTCGGCGCCGTCGCCTCCGACTACGCCTCCCGGCTGGACGCCCTGCCGGACGGCGTGGAGGGCTACATCGGCACCGGCACCATGTCGAGCGTCCTGTCCGGCCGGGTCGCCTACACCTTCGGGCTGGCCGGCCCCGCCGTCACCGTCGACACCGCCTGCTCCTCCGGCCTGGTCGCCCTGCACCTGGCCGTGCAGGCCCTGCGCCAGGGCGAGTGCTCGCTCGCCCTGGCCGCGGGCGTGGCCGTCATGGCCAGCCCCGCCGCGTTCGTGGAGTTCAGCCGGCAGCGCGCGCTGGCCGCCGACGGCCGCTGCAAGGCCTTCGGCGCCGACGCCGACGGCACCACCTGGGCCGAGGGCGCCGGAGTGCTGCTCGTGGACGCGCCTCTCCGACGCGCGCCGCAACGGCCACCAG
>NZ_GG657752.1:247357-274500 GCF_000158895.1 Streptomyces sp. C
CGGCGTGCTCCCCAAGACCCTGCACGCCGACGAGCCGTCCCCGCACATCGACTGGTCCTCCGGCGGCGTCCGGCTGCTGAACGAGTCCCGCGACTGGACGCGCCGCGGCGAGGAACCCCGCCGCGCCGGCGTGTCCTCCTTCGGCGTCAGCGGCACGAACGCCCACGTCATCCTCGAAGAGGCCGCCCCGGCCGACCTGCCGGCGGCCCCCTCCCCCGAGGACGGCGGCGCGCCCGTGCCGTGGATCCTCTCCGGCCGCACCCGGGCCGCCCTGCGCGAGCAGGCCGCCCGCCTCCTGGACCACGTCCGGGACGGCGCCGCGCCCGCCTCCACCGGCTTCTCGCTGGCCACCACCCGCACCGCCCACCCCGTGCGCGGCGCGGTCGTCGCCGCCAAGCACGAGGAGTTCCTCGCCGGGCTCGCCGAGCTCGCCGAGGGCGACACCACCGGCGTCACCGCCGCCGCGGGCGCGGACCGCCCCGTCTTCGTCTTCCCCGGCCAGGGCTCCCAGTGGGCCGGCATGGCCGTGGAACTGTACGACTCCTCCCCGGTGTTCGCGGCCCGCCTGGAGGAATGCGCCCAGGCCTTGGCCCCGCACACCGACTGGTCGCTGCTCGACGTGCTCCGCCAGAAGGACGGCGCGCCCGGCTTCGACCGCGTCGACGTCGTCCAGCCCGCCCTGTGGGCCGTGATGGTGTCCCTGGCCGAGCTGTGGCGCTTCCACGGGGTGCGCCCGGCCGCCGTCCTGGGCCACTCGCAGGGCGAGATCGCCGCCGCCGCCGTCTCCGGCGCCCTGTCGCTCCAGGACGCGGCCAAGGTGTCCGCGCTGCGGGCGAAGGCCATCGTGGCGCTGGCCGGCAAGGGCGGCATGGTGTCGGTCGCGGACGTCGCCGACGCCGTCGCCGAACGGATCTCCGCCTGGGGCGACCGGCTCGCGCTCGCCTCCGTCAACGGCCCGCGGTCCACGGTCGTCTCCGGAGACCCGGAGGCCCTGGACGAGCTCCTCGCCGCCTGCGAGGCCGACGGCGTCCGCGCCCGCCGCATCAACGTCGACTACGCCTCCCACTCCGCGCAGGTCGAGTCGATCCGCGACGAGGTCATCGGCCTCCTCACCGGGATCGAACCGCGCACCGCCGAGGTCCCCTTCTTCTCCACCGTGACGGGGGAGTGGGCCGACGGCTCCGAGCTGGACGCCGAGTACTGGTACACCAACCTGCGCACCACCGTCCGCTTCGAGGACGGCGTCCGCAGCCTCCTGGCATCCGGCCACGGCCTGTTCGTCGAGGCCAGCGCCCACCCCGTCCTCACCATCGGCGTCCAGGAGACCATCGACGCCGCCGACGCCCCGGCCGCCGCCTCCGCCGTCACCCTCGCCACCCTGCGCCGCGACGAGGGCGGCCCGCAGCGCTTCCTCACCTCCCTCGCCGAAGCCTGGACCCGCGGCGCCACCGTCGCCTGGCCCACCGTCTTCCCCGAGGGCGCGCAGCGCGTCGACCTGCCCACGTACGCCTTCCAGCACCGCCCCTACTGGCTCGACGCCGCACCCGCGGACCCGGCGGCCCCCGCCCCCGCCGCGCACGGCGGCGACGAGACCGACGCCGCCTTCTGGGCGGCCGTCGACAGCGGCGACCTGGCCCCCCTCGGCGTCGGCGCCGACCAGCCCCTCGGCGAGGCCCTGCCCGCCCTGGCCGCCTGGCGCCGCACCCGCCGCGAGAAGTCCGCGATCGACTCCTGGCGCTACCGCACCGTGTGGACCGTCGCCGAGACCGCCGCCCCGCAGCTCACCGGCACCTGGCTCATCGTGGAGTCCGAAGGCGGCGACGACGCGCTCGCCGCGGCCGCCGCCGACCGCCTCGCCGCCCAGGGCGCCCGCACCGTCCGCATCCCCGTCGACGTCTGGGCCGCCGACCGCTACACCCTCGCCCAGCAGCTCCACCAGGAACTCACCGCCGAGGGCGAGGACCGCGTCACCGGCATCCTGTCCCTGCTGTCCCTCGACGAGCGGCCCCACCCCGACCACCCGGAACTCCCGCTCGGCCTGGCCGGCACCGTCACCCTCGTGCAGGCGGTCCTCCAGGTCCGCGAACTCGCCGAGTTCGACGCCCCCCTGTGGGCCCTCACCCAGGGCGCCGTCTCCGTCGGCGACTCCGACCCGCTCACCAGCCCCGTCCAGGCCACCGTCTGGGGCCTGGCCCGCGTCCTCGTCCAGGAGCACCCGCGGCTGTGGGGCGGCATCGTCGACCTGCCGCAGCAGCCCGACGAGGAGGCCTGGAAGCGGCTCGCCGGCATCCTCACGGAGCCCGGCGACGAGGACCAGCTCGCCGTACGCTCCTGGAACGTCCTGGTCCGCAGGCTGGTCCGGGCCCCGCTCGGCGACACCGAACCGGCCCGCACCTGGCAGCCGACCGGCACCGCCCTCATCACCGGCGGCACCGGCGGCCTCGGCGCGCAGACGGCCCGCTGGCTCGCCCGCGCCGGCGCCGAACACCTGCTGCTGATCAGCCGCAGCGGACCCGACGCCCCCGGCGCCGACGCCCTGCACGCCGAACTCACCGCGCTCGGCGCCCGGGTCACCATCGCCGCCGCCGACGTCAGCGACGCCACCGCGCTCGCCGCCGCCATCGACGCACTCCCCGCCGACGCCCCGCTCACCTCCGTGTTCCACACCGCCGCCGTCCTCGACGACGGCATGGTCGACTCGCTCACCCCCGACCGCATGGAACGCGTCCTCGCCGTCAAGGCGCGCGGCGCCCTCAACCTCCAGGAACTGACCCGCGACAAGGAGCTGACGGCCTTCGTCCTGTTCTCCTCCTTCGGCGCCGCCTACGGCTCCGCGGGCCTGGGCAACTACACCCCCGGCAACACCTTCCTCGACGCCCTCGCCGAGCAGCGCCGCGCCCTCGGCCTGCCCGCCACCGCCGTCGTGTGGGGCACCTGGGAGGGCAGCGGCATGGCCGACAACGGCGTCGGCGAACGCGCCCGCCTCCAGGGCGTCTGGGAACTCCCCCCGGAGCTCGCCACCGCCGCGCTCCAGCAGTCCCTCGACCACGAGGAGACCAGCCCCGTCATCATCGACATCCGCTGGGACAGCTTCTCGCTGGGCACCAACACCGAACGCGACAGCCCCCTGTTCGAGATGGTCCCCGAGGCGGCGAAGCTCCTCGCCCAGGCCGAGGCCACCGCCGCCGCCGAGGCCGAGGCCGCCGACGGCGCCGCCGACGCCCTGCTGCACCGGCTCACCGGCCTCCCGCCGGCCGAGCAGGACCGCGTCCTGCTCGACCTGGTCCGCAAGCAGGCCGCCTCCGTCCTGGGCCACGGCACCGCCGGGCCGGAGGCCCTGGCCGCCGTCGGCCCCCAGCGGGCCTTCCGCGAACTGGGCTTCGACTCCCTCAGCGCGGTCGAACTGCGCAACCGGCTCGGCACCGCCACCGGCCTGAGCCTGCCCTCCACCCTGGTCTTCGACCACCCGACGCCCGTCGAGCTCGCCGCCCTGCTGCGCACCGAACTCCTCGGCGACACCGACGGCGTGGACCCCCTCCTCGACGAGATCGACCGGCTCGGCGGCGCCCTGGCCGCGGCCGCGCAGGCCGGCCCCGAGGACCGCGGCCGGATCAGCGGCAGGCTCCACGCGCTGCTCGCCGCCTGGAACGCCACCGGGGCGGACGCGGCGCCCGCCCCCGACGCCGACCTCGACGCGGCCTCGGACAGCGAGCTCTTCGACCTGCTCGACGACGAGTTGGAGACGCAGTGACCCCGCGCCCGCAACGACCGCGCCGTGTTGGCTTCCCGTTCCCGGTAGGTGAGTGACGTTGAGCACGAACAATGAAGACAAGCTCCGCGAATATCTGAAGCGGGCCACCGCCGACCTGCGCAACGCGCGCCGGCGCGTCAAGGAGCTCGAAGAGCCCGAGCCCGTGGCCGTCGTCCGCATGGCCTGCCGCTTCCCCGGCCGGGTGACCACCCCCGAACAGCTGTGGGACCTCGTCGCCGACGGCCGCGACGGCATCGGCGGCTTCCCCGAGGACCGCGGCTGGGACCTCGACGCCCTCTACGACCCCGACCCCGACCGGATCGGCACCTCGTACACCAAGCAGGGCGGCTTCCTCCAGGACGTCCCCGGCTTCGACGCGCAGCTGTTCGGCATCTCGCCGCGCGAGGCCCTCGCCATGGACCCGCAGCAGCGGCTCCTGCTGGAGGCCTCCTGGGAGGTCCTGGAGCGCGCCGGATACGACCCGACCTCGCTCAAGGGCAGCCGCACCGGCGTGTTCGTCGGCGCCTCCTCCTCCAGCTACGCCACCGACCTCGACTCCGTCCCCGACGACGTCGAGGGCTACCTCGGCACGGGCAGCGCGGCCGCCGTCGTCTCCGGACGCCTCGCCTACACCTTCGGGCTGGAGGGCCCGGCCGTCACCGTCGACACCGCCTGCTCCTCCTCCCTCGTCGCCCTGCACCTGGCCGTGCAGGCCCTGCGCCAGGACGAGTGCTCCCTCGCCCTGGCCGCCGGCGTCACCGTCATGTCCACCCCGGGCCTGTTCGTCGAGTTCAGCCGCCAGCGCGGCCTCGCCGCCGACGGCCGCTGCAAGGCCTTCGCCGACTCCGCCGACGGCACCGGCTTCGCCGAGGGCATCGGCGTCCTGCTGCTGGAGCGGCTCTCCGACGCCCGCCGCAACGGCCACGAGGTCCTCGCCGTCATCCGCGGCTCGGCGGTCAACCAGGACGGCGCCAGCAACGGCCTGACCGCCCCCAACGGCCCCTCCCAGGTCCGCGTCATCAAGCAGGCCCTCGCCAACGCCCGCGTCACCGCCGCCGACGTCGACGCCGTCGAGGCGCACGGCACCGGCACCACCCTCGGCGACCCCATCGAGGCGCAGGCCCTGCTGACCGCCTACGGCAAGAACCGCCCCGAGGACCGGCCGCTGTGGCTCGGCTCCGTCAAGTCCAACATCGGCCACACCCAGGCCGCCGCCGGCATGGCCGGCGTGATGAAGATGGTCATGGCCATGCGCCACGGCCTGCTGCCCCGCACCCTCCACGTCGACGCGCCCACCAGCCAGGTCGACTGGTCGTCCGGCTCCGTACGGCTGCTGCGCGAACCCGTCGAGTGGACCGCCCGCGACGGCGGCCCGCGCCGCGCCGGCGTCTCCGCCTTCGGCGTCGGCGGCACCAACGCGCACGTCATCCTCGAACAGGACACCGCCCCCGACGGCACCGAAGCCGCCCCCGCAGTCCCCGCCGCCACCCCGGCGGTCCTGTCCACCCCGCTGATCCCGTGGGCCCTCTCCGGCCACACCCCGGGCGCCCTGCGCGCCCAGGCCGACCGGCTGCGCGCCTTCGCCGCCCGCGAGGACGCGCCCGGCCCCGCCGACGTCGCCCACTCCCTGGCCACCACCCGCGCCGCCCTGGAGCAGCGCGCCGTGGTCGTCGCCGTCGGCGACGACGGCTTCCAGGAGGGCCTCGCCGCCCTCGCCGACGCCGCGCCCGGCGCCGCCACCGTCGTCCAGGGCGCCACCCTGCCCGGCTCCGGGACCGTCCTCGTCTTCCCCGGCCAGGGCTCCCAGTGGGCCGGCATGGCCGTGGAACTGTACGACTCCTCGCCGGTGTTCGCGGCCCGCCTCGACGCGTGCGCCCAGGCCCTCGCCCCGCACACCGACTGGTCGCTGCTCGACGTCCTGCGCCAGGAGGACGGCGCGCCCGGCTTCGACCGCGTCGACGTCGTCCAGCCCGCCCTGTGGGCCGTGATGGTCTCGCTGGCCGAGCTGTGGCGGGCCGCCGGTGTCGTCCCGGCGGCGGTCGTCGGGCACTCCCAGGGCGAGATCGCCGCCGCGGCCGTCTCGGGCGCCCTGTCCCTGGAGGACGCCGCGAAGGTGTCCGCGCTGCGGGCCAAGGCCATCGTGGCCCTGGCCGGCAAGGGCGGCATGGTGTCCGTCGCCGACACCGCCGACGCCGTCGCCGAACGCCTCTCCGCCTGGGGCGAGCGCCTCGCGCTCGCCTCCGTCAACGGCCCCCGCTCCACCGTCGTCTCCGGAGACCCGGAAGCCCTCGACGAGCTGACGGCGGCCTGCGGGGCCGACGGCGTCCGCGCCCGCCGCATCAACGTCGACTACGCCTCCCACTCCGCGCAGGTCGAGTCGATCCGCGACGAGGTCATCGGCCTCCTCGCCGGGATCGAACCGCGCACCGCCGAGATCCCCTTCTTCTCCACCGTCACCGCCGGCTTCGTCGACGGCACGGAGCTCGACGCCGAGTACTGGTACACCAACCTGCGCACCACCGTCCGCTTCGAGGAGGCCGTCCGCGCCCTCCTCGCCGAGGGCCACGGCGTCTTCGTCGAGGCCAGCGCCCACCCGGTCCTCACCATCGGCGTCCAGGAGACCATCGACACCACGGCCGCCGCCGCCGTCACCCTCGGCTCCCTGCGCCGCGACGAGGGCGGCCCGCGCCGCTTCCTCACCTCCCTCGCCGAAGCCTGGGTCCACGGCGCCGCCGTCGACTGGGCGGCACTCGTCGCCCCGCACGCCCCCCGCCCCGTGGAACTGCCCACCTACGCCTTCCAGCAGCAGCGCTACTGGCTGGAGGCGGCCGCGCCCGCCGAGCCGGCGGGCGGCACCCCGCCCGCCGACGAGACCGAGGCACGCTTCTGGGACGCCGTCGAACGCGAGGACCTCGAAGCCCTCGCCGGCACCCTCGACCTGGAGGAGCGCCGCTCCCTCGGCGAGCTGCTGCCCGCCCTGTCCTCCTGGCGGCGCCGCCGCCGCGAACGCTCCACCGTCGACTCCTGGCGCTACCGCGTCTCCTGGGACCGCCTCCCGGAGCCCGCGCCGGCACCGCTGACCGGCACCTGGCTCGTCGTGCTGCCCGCCGACCCCGCCCACGAGTCCCTCGCCGCCGACTGCGCCGCCGCGCTCGCCCGGCACGGCGCCCCGACCGTGACCGTACGCGCCACCGGCACCGACCGGACCGCGCTCGCCGAACTGATCCGCACCGCCGTCTCCGCCTCCGGGATCACGGGCGTCCTCTCCCTCGCCGGCCTCGGCGCCGACGGCGCCCTGCACGCCCTCGTCCTCGCCCAGGCCCTCACCGACGCCGGCGTGACCGGCGCCAGGCTCTGGACGGTGACCCGCGGCGCCGTCTCCACCGGCCGCTCCGACGACGCCCCCGACCCCGCCCAGGCACAGGTCTGGGGCCTGGGCCGGGTCGTCGCACTGGAACAGCCCCGCGGCTGGGGCGGGCTCGTCGACCTGCCGCAGGACGCCGACGAACGCGCCCTGACCAGGCTCGTCCAGATCCTCGCCGGAGGAGCCGGAGACGAGGACCAGATCGCCGTCCGCGGCTCCGGCACCTTCGGCCGCCGCCTCGTCCGCGCCCCCCTCGACGACCGCGAACCGGCCCGCGACTGGCGCCCGCACGGCACCGTCCTCGTCACCGGCGGCACCGGCGGAGTCGGCGCCCACGTCGCCCGCTGGCTCGCCGCCGCGGGCGCCGAACGCCTCCTGCTGGCCGGCCGCCGCGGCCCCGACGCCCCCGGCGCCACCGAACTCCTCACCGAGCTCCGCGCCCTCGGCGCCGAGGCCGAAGCCGTGGCCTGCGACGTCGCCGACCGCGACGCGGTCGCCGCGCTGCTGGCCGCCGTACCCGCCGCGACCCCCCTCACCGCCGTCGTGCACGCCGCCGGCGTCCCCCAGTCCACCGTCCTGGAGGACGTCACCCCCGAGGAGTTCGAGCGGATCCTCGCCGGCAAGGCCGCCGGCGCCACCCACCTCGACGAACTCCTCGGCGACACCGAACTCGACGCCTTCGTCCTCTTCTCCTCCAACTCCGGCGTGTGGGGCGCCGCCGGGCACACCGCCTACGCCGCGGCCAACGCCCACCTCGACGCGCTCGCCGAACGCCGCCGGGCCCGCGGCCTCACCGCCACCTCCGTCGCCTGGGGCGCCTGGGGCGGCGGCGGCATCATGGAGACCGCCGGCGCCCAGGAGTACATGAGCCGCCGCGGCGTCCTGGAGATGGACCCGGTGACCGCCCTGTCCGCGCTGCTCCAGGCCGTCGAACACGACGAGGCGTTCGTCGCCGTCGCCGACGTCGACTGGGCGCGCTTCGCGCCCGGCTTCACCGCCACCCGCCCCAGCCCGCTGCTCACCGGCATCCCCGAGGCCCGCGAGGCCACCCGGGCCGTCCGCGCCGACGAGGACACCGACGGACGCGAAGGCCCGGCGGGCGAGTTCGCCCGCCGCCTGCGGCAGGCCCCCGAGGGCGAGCGGGACACCCTCCTGCTCGACCTGGTCCGCCGCGAGGCGGCCGCCGTCCTCGGCCACCCCTCCCTGGACGCGATCGAACCCGGACGCGCCTTCAAGGCCACCGGCTTCGACTCGCTGACCTCCGTCGACCTGCGCAACCGGCTCACCGCCGCCACCGGCCTCACCCTGCCCGCGACGATGGTCTTCGACCACCCCACCCCCCAGGCCGTCGCCGACCTGCTGCGCACCGGACTCCTCGGCGCCGAGGACACCGCCGGCGCGGCCGGCGCCACCACCACCCGGGCCGTCGCCTCCGACGAGCCCATCGCCATCGTCTCCATGAGCTGCCGCTACCCCGGCGGGATCACCTCACCCGAGGACATGTGGCAGCTCGTCGCCGAAGGCCGCGACGCCATCGGCGGCTTCCCCGCCGACCGCGGCTGGAACCTCGACGGCTTCTACGACCCCGACCGCGCCAAGGCCGGTACGAGCTACGTCCGCGAGGGCGGCTTCGTCGACACCGCCACCCACTTCGACCCCGGCTTCTTCGGCATCTCGCCCCGCGAGGCCCTCACCATGGACCCGCAGCAGCGCCTCCTCCTGGAGACCGCCTGGGAGGTCTTCGAACGGGCCGGCCTCGACCCGGACACCCTCAAGGGCAGCAGCACCGGCGTGTTCATCGGAGCCGGATACCCCGGCTACGGCCACGGCGTGCAGATGCCCGAAGGCTCCGACGGCCAGATGCTGTTCGGCGCCTCCGCCGCCGTCGCCTCCGGCCGCCTCGCCTACACCTTCGGCCTGGAGGGCCCGGCCGTCACCGTCGACACCATGTGCTCCTCCTCCCTGACCGCCCTCCACCTCGCCGTGCAGGCCCTGCGCACCGGGGACTGCCGCATGGCGCTCGCCGGCGGCGCGATGGTCATGTGCTCGCCCGGCGTCTTCATCGGCTTCAGCCAGCAGGGCGGACTCTCCCCCTCCGGCCGCTGCAAGTCCTTCTCCGAGGACGCCGACGGCACCGGCTGGTCCGAGGGCGTCGGCGTGATCATGCTGGAGCGCCTCTCCGACGCACAGGCCAACGGCCACCAGGTCCTCGCCGTCATCCGCGGTACGGCCGCCAACCAGGACGGCGCCAGCAACGGCCTCTCCGCCCCCAGCGGCCCCGCCCAGCAGCGCGTGATCCGCGCGGCCCTCGCCGACGCCGGACTCGACCCCGCCGACGTCGACGCCGTCGAGGCGCACGGCACCGGCACCACCCTCGGCGACCCCATCGAGGCCGGGGCCCTGCTCGCCACCTACGGGCAGGCCCACACCGCCGACCAGCCCCTGTGGCTGGGCTCCCTCAAGTCCAACCTGGGCCACTCCCAGGCCGCCTCCGGCGTCGCCGGCGTCATCAAGACCGTCATGGCGCTGCGCCACGGCGTGCTGCCCAAGACCCTCCACGTCGCCGAGCCGTCCCGCGAGATCGACTGGTCCTCGGGCGCCGTGGAACTGCTGACCGAGGCCCGGCCGTGGCCCGAGACGGGCCGCCCGCGCCGCGCCGGCGTGTCCTCCTTCGGCGGCAGCGGCACCAACGTCCACGTCGTGCTGGAGCAGGCGCCGGCCGTCGAGGAACCCGCCCGCGTCCCCGCCGTCCCGGCCTTCCCGGCCGCCGCACTGCCCTGGATCGTCTCCGGACGCGGCACGGCAGCCCTGCACGCCCAGGCCGGCCGGCTGCGGGAGTTCGCCGCGGCCGACGGCGCCGGAGCGCCGCGCCCCGTGGACGTCGCCTGGTCGCTGGCCACCACCCGGGCCGCCCTGGAACGCCGTGCCGCGGTCCAGGCCGACGACCGCACCGGGCTCCTCGCCGGGCTCACCGCCCTGGCCGAGGGCACGCCCGCCGTCGGCGTCACCGAGGGCGCCGTCGTCAAGGGCACCGGCCGCCCGGTGTTCGTCTTCCCCGGCCAGGGCTCCCAGTGGGCCGGCATGGCGGTGGAGCTGTACGACTCCTCGCCGGCCTTCGCCGCCCGCCTCGACGACTGCGAGCGGGCCCTGTCCCCGCACACCGACTGGTCGCTGCTCGACGTGCTCCGGCAGAAGGACGGCGCCCCCGGCTTCGACCGGGTCGACGTGGTCCAGCCCGCCCTGTGGGCCGTGATGGTCTCCCTCGCGGAGCTGTGGCGTGCCGTCGGCGTCGTCCCGGCGGCCGTCGTCGGGCACTCCCAGGGCGAGATCGCGGCCGCCGCCGTGTCAGGCGCCCTGTCCCTGGAGGACGCGGCGAAGGTGTCGGCATTGCGCGCCAAGGCACTGCTCGCGCTGGCGGGCAAGGGCGGCATGGTGTCCGTCGCCGACACCGCCGACGCGGTGGCGGAACGCATCTCGGCCTGGGACGAGCGCCTCGCGCTGGCTTCGGTGAACGGTCCGCAGTCGACGGTGGTTTCGGGTGATCCGGAGGCGCTGGACGAGCTGATGGCGGCCTGCGGGGCCGACGGTGTCCGGGCCCGCCGGATCAACGTGGACTACGCCTCGCACGGGCCGCAGGTGGAGTCGATCCGCGACGAGGTGATCGGCCTGCTCGCCGGGATCCAGCCGCGTACCGCCGAGGTGCCGTTCTTCTCCACCGTGACGGGGGAGTGGGCCGACGGTTCCGAGCTGGACGCCGAGTACTGGTACGCCAACCTCCGCCGCACCGTCCGCTTCCAGGACGCCGTCGCCGGCCTCCTGGAGCGCGGCCACAAGGTCTTCGTCGAGGCCAGCGCCCACCCGGTGCTGACCATCGGCGTCCAGGAGACCATCGACGCCACGGAGACGGCCGCCGTCACCCTCGGCACCCTGCGCCGCGACGAGGGCGGCGCCCAGCGCTTCCTGGCCTCCCTCGCCGAGGCCTGGACCCACGGCGCCCCCGTCGACTGGGACGCCGTCTACGCCGGCCAGGACGCCGCGCGCGTCGACCTGCCCACGTACGCCTTCCAGAACGAGCCCTTCTGGCCCGACCCGCTGCCGCCCTACTCCGGTGACGCCACCGGCTTCGGGCTCTCGGACGCCGGACACCCGATGCTCGGCGCGGCCGTCGGCCTCGCCGGCGGCGAAGGCCTGCTGTTCACCGGCCGGATCGCCCCCGACACCCAGTCCTGGCTCGCCGACCACGCGGTGTCCGGCACGCCGATCCTCCCCGGCACCGCCTTCGTCGAACTGGCCGTCCGCGCCGGCGACGAAGCCGGGTTCACCCTGCTGGACGAGCTCACCCTCGAAGCCCCGCTGGTCCTCCCGGCCCGCGGCGGCGTCCACCTCCAGGTGCTGGTCGGCCCCGACGGCGCCGCCGGCACCCGCCCGGTCACCATCCACTCCCGCGCCGAGGACGCACCCGCCGACCTGCCCTGGACCCGCCACGCCAGCGGTGTCCTCGCCCGGGACGTCCGCGCCCCCGGCCACGACCTGACCGCCTGGCCGCCCGCCGGCACCGAACCCGTCGACCTCGACGGCTTCTACGCCGCCGCGGCCGAGACCGGCTACCAGTTCGGCCCCGCCTTCCAGGGCCTGCGCGCCGCCTGGCGCCAGGAATCCACCGGGGACGTCTTCGCCGAGGTCGCACTGCCCGACAGCCACCAGGGCGAAGCGGCCCGCTACCTCCTGCACCCCGCCCTGCTCGACGCCGCGCTGCACGCCATGCGGCTCGGCCAGTTCATCGAGCTGACCGGCCAGGCCCGGCTCCCCTTCGCCTGGAGCGGCATCTCCCTCCACGCGGCCGGCGCCGGCACCCTGCGGGTCCGCGTCAGCGCGGCGGGCACCGACACCATCGCGGTGGACGTCAGCGACGCCGCCGGCGCACCCGTCGCCACCGTCGATGCACTCGTCCTGCGCCCCGTCGACACGGCCACCCTGCGCCAGGGCGGCGACGGCGCCACCGACGGGCTGTTCCGCCTCGACTGGACGGAACTCCCCGCCGGCGCCGATGCCTCCGCAGCCGGGAACTGGGCCGTCCTCGGCTCCGACCCGGCCGGCATCGCGGCCGCCCTGGAGGGCGCGGGCGCCGCCGTCGACCGGTACGAGGACCTCGCGGCCCTCGCCGCCGCCGACGGCACGGCCCTGCCGCAGACCGTCGTCCTGCCGTACGGGGACCCGGCCGCGGCCCCCGCCCCGGACGGCGCGCTCGACGGGGTCCACGCCGACGCGGCCGCCCTGCTCGCCACCGTGCAGGAGTGGGTCGCCGGGGAACGCTTCGCCGGATCCCGGCTCGTCGTCCTCACCCACGGCGCCGTCGCCACCCGTACCGGCGAGGACGCCACCGGCCTCGCGCACTCACCCGCCTGGGGCCTGATCCGCTCCGCCCAGGCCGAGAACCCCGGCCGGCTCCTGATCGCCGACCTCGACACCACCGCGGAGTCGGCCGCCGCCCTGCGGGGCGCGGTCGCCGCGGCCCTCGTCCACGACGAGCCGCAGACCGCGCTGCGCGCCGGCACCGCCCTCGCGCCGCGCCTGGTCCGGGCCGGCTCGGGCACCGCCCTGCCGGTACCGGACGCCGCCGCCTGGGCCCTGGACACCACCGCCGCCGGAACCCTCGACCACCTGGCCCTGCTGCCCCGGCCCGAGGCGGCCGGACCGCTGCCCGAGGGGGCGGTGCGCATCGCCGTGCACGCCGCCGGCCTCAACTTCCGCGACGTCCTGGTCTCCCTCGGGATGTACCCGGGCGGGGGGTTCATGGGCTGCGAGGCGGCCGGCGTGGTCGTCGAGACCGGCCCGGGCGTCACCCGTCTCGCCCCGGGCGACCGGGTGATGGGCATGGTGCCGTACGCCTTCGGCCCCCTCGCGGTGGCCGACGCGCAGATGGTGGCCCGCGTCCCCGAGGGCTGGTCCTTCGAGAAGGCCGCCTCGGTGCCCGCCGCGTTCCTCACCGCGTACTACGCGCTCGTGGACCTGGCCGGCCTGAAGGCGGGGGAGCGGGTGCTCGTGCACGCCGCCGCCGGCGGTGTCGGTTCGGCGGCGGTGCAGATCGCCCGCCACCTGGGCGCCGAGGTGTACGGCACGGCCAGCGAGGGCAAGTGGGACGCGCTGCGCGCGGCCGGACTCGACGACGCCCACATCGCCTCCTCCCGCGACGCCTCCTTCGAGGAGCGCTTCTGCGCCGCCACCGGCGGCGAGGGCATGGACGTCGTCCTGGACTGCCTGGCCGGGGACCTCGTCGACGCCTCGCTGCGGCTCCTGCCGCGCGGCGGCCGCTTCGTCGAGCTCGGCGCCACCGACGTCCGCGACGCCGGACAGGTCGCCCTGGACCACCCGGGCGTCCACTACCGCCGCTTCGACCTGGCCGAGGCCGGTCCGCAGCGCACCGCCGCCATGCTCACCGAACTGGCGGCCCTGTTCGAGACGGGCGGGCTGCGGCCGCTCCCGACCCGCACCTGGGACATCCGGCGGGCGCCCGAGGCGTTCCGCTTCATGAGCCAGGCCAAGCACACCGGCAAGATCGTGCTCACCGTCCCGCAGGGCTGGGACCCGGACGGCACCGTCCTCATCACCGGCGGCACCGGCACCCTGGGCGCGCTGCTCGCCAAGCACCTCGTCACCCACCACGGCGTACGGCACCTGCTGCTCGCCGGCCGTCGCGGCCCCGACGCCCCCGGCGCGGCCGAACTCGTCGCCCAGATCGCCGATTTGGGCGGCACGGCCGAGGTGGTGGCCTGCGACGCCGCCGACCGCGACGCCTTGGCCGCGCTCCTCGCCGCCATCCCCGCCGACCGGCCGCTGACCGGCGTGGTCCACGCGGCCGGGGTCGTCGACGACGGCGTCTTCGCCTCGCTCACCCCGGCGCGCATGGAGCGCGCCATGCGGCCCAAGACGGACGCCGCGTGGAACCTCCACGAGCTCACCCGCGACCTGGACCTGAGCCGGTTCGTGCTCTACTCCTCGGCCGCGGGCGTGACCGGGAACTCCGGCCAGGCCAACTACGCCGCCGCCAACACCTACCTGGACGCCCTCGCCCACCACCGCCGGGCCCAGGGCCTGCCCGCCACCTCCCTCGCCTGGGGCATGTGGCACCAGACCAGCGAGCTCACCGCCGGCCTCGACGACACCGACCTGGCCCGGTTCAGCCGCGGCGGCGTCACCCCGCTCACCGCGGAGCAGGGCCTCGCCCTGTTCGACGCCGCCGTGGACCAGGACGAGGCGCTGAGCGTCCCCGTCCGGCTCGACCCGGCCGCGCTGCGCGACTCCGCCGGCGGGGCCGGACTGCCCGCGCTGTACCGCTCCCTCGTCCGCACCCCGGTGCGCCGGGCCGCGGGAGCTGCCGCCGCTGCGGAACCCGACGGCTCCGCGCTCCTGCGCAAGCTCGCCGGGCTCTCCGCCGAGCGCCGGCGGGGCGTGCTGCTGGACCTCGTACGGACCAACGTGGCAGCCGTCCTCGGCCACTCCGGCACCGGATCCGTCGAGGCCGACCGGGCCTTCAAGGAGCTCGGCTTCGACTCGCTGACCGCCGTCGAACTGCGCAACCGGCTCGGCGCGGCCACCGGACTGCGGCTGCCCGCGACCATCGTCTTCGACCACCCCACCCCGGTCGAACTCGCGGACCACCTCCGGGACGAACTCGCCCCGGAGACCGCGGCGACGGACACCGCGGCCGGCCCGACGGGTACGGACGCACCGGTCGACGAGGCACACCTGCGGCGGGCCCTCGCCACCCTCCCGCTGGCCCGGCTCAGCGAAGCGGGCGTCCTCGACACGCTGCTGCGGCTGGCGGGCAGCCCGGCGGCCGAAGCGCCCACGTCCGACCACACCGGGGCACGGGAGGACTCGATCGCCACGATGGACCTCGACGATCTCGTGTCCCTGGCCCTGGACGGCGACCACCACTGATACGCGAAGACGAGATCCGGAGATCACACCCATGAGCACCCCCTCGGAAAAGGTCGTCGAAGCGCTGCGGGCGTCGCTGACGGAGACGGAACGGCTGCGCCGGCAGAACCAGCACCTGGTGGACGCCGCGCACGAGCCGATCGCCGTCGTCGCCATGAGCTGCCGCTTCCCCGGCGGCATCGAATCCCCCGAAGACCTCTGGGAGTTCGTAGCCAAGGAGGGGGACGCCGTCTCCGGCTTCCCCGACAACCGCGGCTGGGACCTCGGCGACACGGGAACGGTGCGCGAAGCCGCGTTCGTCCCCGACGTCGACGAGTTCGACGCCGCGTTCTTCGGGATCTCGCCGCGCGAGGCCCTCGCCATGGACCCGCAGCAGCGGCTCCTGCTGGAGGCCTCGTGGGAGGCGCTGGAACGGGCCGGCATCGACCCGGTCCGGCTCAAGGGCACCCAGACCGGCGTCTACATCGGCGCCTCCCAGCCCTCGTACGCCCAGAGCCTCGGAGACGAGGCCGAGGGCGCCGAGGGGCACCTCGTCACCGGCTCCGTGGCCAGTGTGATCTCCGGCCGGCTCTCCTACACGTACGGCTTCGAGGGCCCCGCGGTCACCATCGACACCGCGTGCTCCTCCTCCCTGGTCGCCGTGCACCTCGCGGCCCAGGCGCTGCGCCAGGGCGAGTGCTCGCTCGCCCTGGCCGGCGGGGTCACCGTGATGGCCTCCCCCGGCCTGTTCGTCGGCTTCAGCGCCCAGGGCGTCATGGCCTTCAGCGGCCGCTGCAAGGCGTTCGCGGCCGGCGCCGACGGAACCTCCTTCTCCGAGGGCGTCGGCCTGGTCCTGCTGGAGAAGCTCTCCGACGCACGCCGCAACGGCCACGAGGTCCTCGCCGTCATCCGGGGCTCCGCCATCAACCAGGACGGCGCCTCCAACGGCCTCACCGCCCCCAGCGGCAAGGCCCAGCAGCGCGTCATCCGGGCCGCCCTCGCCAACGCCCGCCTCACCCCCGACCAGGTCGACGCGGTCGAGGCCCACGGCACGGGCACCACCCTCGGCGACCCCATCGAGGCCAACGCCCTGCTCGCCACCTACGGGCGCGGCCGCCCCGACGGGCAGCCGCTGTGGCTCGGCTCCATCAAGTCCAACATCGGGCACACCCAGGCCGCGGCCGGCGTCGGCGGCATCATCAAGACCGTCATGTCGCTGCGCCACGGCGTGCTCCCCAAGACCCTGCACGTGGACGCGCCCTCCCCGCACATCGACTGGGCCGCCGGCGACGTCGAACTCCTCCTGGAGTCCCGCCCCTGGCCCGAGACCGGCCACCCGCGCCGGGCCGCCGTGTCCTCCTTCGGCCTCAGCGGCACCAACGCGCACGCCATCCTCGAAGCCGCCCCCGAAGCAGCCGGGGCCCCCGCCGCCGCCGAGCGGCAGGAGGACCCGGCCGCCGCCCCGGCGGTGGGCACCGGCGGGCCGCTGCCGTGGCCGCTGTCCGGCAAGGGGGCGGCGGCGCTGACCGCGCAGACCGCCCGCCTGCGGCAGTTCGTCCGCTCCGACACGACGCTGCGCCCCGAGGACGTGGCGCTCTCCCTGGCCGCGACCCGGTCGGCGTTCGACCACCGGGCCGTGGCGTTCGGCTCCAGCCGCGAGGAACTGCTCGCCGCCCTCGACTCGCCCGCCGCGGCGGGCGTCGCGGACGCGGGCGGCAAGACCGTCTTCGTCTTCCCCGGGCAGGGCTCCCAGTGGGCCGGCATGGGTGTCGAACTCCTGGACTCCTCGCCGGTGTTCGCGGCGCGGTTCGCGGAGGTCGCGGCGGCCGTGGAGGCGCACGTCGACTGGTCGGTGGAGGAGGTGCTGCGCGGTGACGGGGACGCTCTCACCCGGATCGAGGTGCTCCAGCCCGTCCTGTTCACCGTGATGGTGTCCCTCGCCGAGCTGTGGCGTGCGGCGGGCGTGGTGCCCGACGCCGTCGTCGGCCACTCCCAGGGCGAGATCGCGGCGGCCGTCGTCTCGGGCGCGCTGACGCTGGAGGACGGCGCGAAGGTGGCCGTGCTCCGCTCGCAGCTCTTCGCCGACGAGCTCGTCGGCAACGGCGCCGTCGCCTCCCTCTCCCTCTCCCGAGCCGAGGCCGAAACGCGCATCGCCCCCTACGGGGACGCCCTGTCCATCGCCGGGATCAACGGCCCGGGCGCGGTGACGGTGGCCGGCGAGGTGGCCCCGCTGGAGGAGCTCGTCGCCGCGCTGGAGGCCGAGGGCGTCCGCGCGAAGATCGTGCCGTCCACGGTGGCCTCCCACTGCGCCCAGGTGGAGCCGCTCAAGGAGCGGATCCTGGACCTGCTGGGCTTCGTCGAGCCCCGGACGGGTTCGGTCCCGCTGTACTCCACCGTGACCGGCGAGGTCCTGGACGGGCCCGAGCTGACGGCCGCGTACTGGTACGAGAACTGCCGCCGGCCGGTGTCGTTCGAGCCCGTCGTCCGTGCCCTCCTCGCCGACGGCTTCCGGGCCTTCGTGGAGTCGAGCGCGCACCCGGTGCTCACGTACGGGCTGGTGGAGACGGCCGAGGCCGCGGGCGCCGACATCCTGGCGACGGGCACGCTGCGCCGGGGCGAGGGCGGCCTCGCCCGGTTCACCACCTCCCTCGCGACCGCCTGGACCCGCGGCGTCGACGTCGACTGGACCGCCGTCCTCACCGGCCGGGACGCCACCACCGTCGCCCTGCCCACGTACGCCTTCCAGCGCCAGAGCTACTGGCTCAAGCCCGCCCCCGTCCGCCCCGAGGCGCCCGCCGCCGGACCCGCCACCGCCGACGAGACAGAGGCCCGGTTCTGGGCGGCCGTCGAGGCCGAGGACCTGGAAGCCCTGGCCGGCACCCTCGACCTCGAAGAGCGCCGCGCCCTCGGCGAGCTGCTGCCCGCCCTCGCCACCTGGCGGCGCGGACAGCAGGCCCGCTCCACCCTCGACTCCTGGCGCTACAAGGCCGCCTGGACCCCGCTGACCGCGGCGCCCGCCCCCACCGCCCCGGCCGGCACCTGGCTGATCGTCACCCCGCCCGCCGCCCAGGGCGTGGCCGGCACGGTCGCCGCCGGCCTCGCGGCCCACGGCGTCGAGACCGTCGTCCTGGAGACCGACCCCGCCGGCGCCGACCGCGGCGCCCTCACGGAGCGGCTCGGCGAGGCCACCGCGGCCCTGCCCGGCCTCGGCGGCGTCCTCTCCCTCCTCGGCCTCGACGAGGCGGCCGGCGCCACCGGCACCCACGTCCTCGTCCAGGCCCTGGCCGACGCCGGGATCACCGCCCGGCACTGGGCCGCCACCCGGGGAGCCGTCGCCGCCGGCCGCGCCGACGCCCCCGCCGTACCGGCACAGGCCCGCGTCTGGGGCCTCGGGCGGGTCGTCGCCCTCGAACAGCCCGCCGGCTGGGGCGGCCTCGTCGACCTGCCGGCCACCCTGGACCAGCGCGCGCTCGACCGGCTCGCGAAGGTCCTGGCCGGCGGCTACGGCGACGAGGACCAGGTCGCCGTCCGCACCAGCGGCGTCCTCGGCCGCCGCCTGGTGCGCGCCCCGCTCGGCGACCGCGAGCCCCTGCGCCGCTGGGAGCCGTCCGGGACCGTCCTGGTCACGGGCGGCACCGGAGGCGTCGGCGCACAGGTCGCCCGCCGCCTCGCCGCCACCGGCGCCGCCCACCTCGTCCTCACCAGCCGGCGCGGCGCCGAGGCACCCGGAGCGGCCGAACTCGCCGCCGGGATCCGCGCCCTGGGCACCGACGTCACGCTCGCCGCCTGCGACGTCTCCGACCGCGACCAGCTCAAGGCGGTCCTCGACGCGATTCCCGCCGACCGGCCGCTGACCGCCGTCGTCCACGCCGTCGGCGTACCCCAGTACACCCTCGGCACCGAGACCACGGCCGCCGAGTTCGAACAGCTGTCGGCCGCCAAGGTGGCCGGGGCCGAACACCTCGACGCCCTCCTCGACGGCACCGACCTCGACGCCTTCGTCCTCTTCTCCTCCAACTCCGGCGTGTGGGGCGCAGCCCGGCACACCGCCTACGCCTCCGCCAACGCCTACCTCGACGCGCTCGCCGAACGGCGCAGGGCCCGCGGCCTCACCGCCACCTCCGTCGCCTGGGGAGCCTGGGGCGGCGGCGGCATGATGGAACTGGAAGGGGCCCAGGAGTACATGCGCCGCCGCGGCGTCCTCGAAATGGACCCGCAGGCCGCCCTGAACGCCATGGTCCAAGCCGTCGAACACGACGAGGCGTTCGTCGCCGTCGCCGACGTCGACTGGGCCCGCTTCGCGCCCGGCTTCACCTCCGAGCGCCCCAGCCCCCTGCTCACCGACCTCGTGCCGCAGGCCGCGCCCACCGCACCCCAGCCCGTCGACGAATCCTCCTCCGCCCTCGTCCGCGACCTGCGCGCGGCCACCCCCGGCGAACGCACCACCCTGCTGACCGACCTCGTACGCGCCCAGGCGGCCGCCGTGCTCGGCCACGCCTCCGGCGAGGCCGTCGAGGCCGGCCGGGCCTTCAGGGAACTCGGCTTCGACTCGCTCACCGTCGTCGAACTTCGCAACCGGCTCACCGCCGCGACCGGACTGACCCTGCCCGCGACCCTGGTCTACGACCACCCGAACCCGGCCGCCCTCGCCCGGTTCCTCGGCGCCGAACTCCTCGGCACCGGCGAGCAGGACACGACCGCGCCCGCCGCCGGCCACGACGCCGCCGAGGACGACGACCCGGTCGTCATCGTCGGCATGAGCTGCCGCCTCCCCGGCGGCATCGAGACCCCCGAACAGCTGTGGCAGGCCGTCTCCGAGGGCGAGGACCTCGTCGGGGACCTGCCGCGCGACCGCGGCTGGCGGATCGCCGACCTCCCCGCAGGAGCCGAGGACGGCGGCGAGGAGGGCTTCCAGGCCGTCAAGACCCTCGGCCAGGCCGGACTGCTGCGCGGCATCGGCGAGTTCGACGCCGCCTTCTTCGGCATCTCCGAGGCCGAGGCCCTCGTCATGGACCCCCAGCAGCGGATCCTCCTCGAAACCGCCTGGGAGGCGTTCGAGCGCGCCGGGCTCGACCCCCGCGGCCTCACCGACGAACAGATCGGCCTCTACATCGGCGTCGGCTACCAGGGCTTCCTGCCCACGGAGCGGATCCCCGAGGAGAGCGAACCGCACTTCGGCAGCGGCATCGCCCCGGCCATCGCCTCCGGCCGCGTCGCCTACGCCCTCGACATCCACGGCCCCACCCTCACCGTCGACACCGGCTGCTCCTCGTCCGGCGTCGCCCTGCACCTGGCCGTCCAGTCGGTCCGGCGCGGCGAGTGCGCGATGTCCCTCGCGGGCGGCGTCACCGTCCTGTCCGCCCCCGTCGCCTGGCACCACATGGGCGGCGCCGCCGCCGACGGCCGCTGCAAGCCGTTCTCCGAGGACGCCGACGGCACCGGCTGGGGCGAGGGCGCCGGCATGGTGCTCGTCGAACGCCTCTCCCGGGCGCGCCGCCTGGGCCACCCGGTCCTGGCCGTCGTACGGGGCTCCGCCGTCAACCACCACGGCGCCGGCAACGGCCTCACCGCCCCCAGCGGCATCTCCCAGCAGCGCCTCATCCGGCAGGCCCTGGCCGACGCCGGCCTGAGCGCCCTGGACGTCGACGCGGTCGAGGGCCACGGCACCGGAACCCCGCTCGGCGACGCCATCGAGGCGGAGGCCCTGCTGGCGACGTACGGCCAGGACCGCCCGGCCGACCGGCCGCTGCTGCTGTCGACCGTCAAGTCCAACATCGGCCACCCCCAGTCCGCGTCCGGCGTCACCGGCGTCATCAAGACGGTGCTGTCCCTGGGCCACGGACTGCTCCCGCCGATGCTGAACGTCAAGGAGCCCACGAGCCGCGTGGACTGGTCGGCGGGCGCCGTCCGCCTGGTCACCGAACCCACCGCGTGGCCGGAGACCGGCCGCCCGCGCCGGGCCGGCGTCTCCTCGCTCGGCGCCAGCGGCACCCAGGCCCACCTGATCCTCGAAGCACCGCCCGCCCCGGAGCCGGCCCCCGCCGCCCCGGCCCGCACCAACCCCGACACCGTCGCGGTCCCGCTCTCCGGCCGCACCCCGCAGGCGCTGCGCGCGCAGGCGGCACGCATCGGCGCCGCACTCGCCGGGGACCCCGCCCTCGACCCCGCCGACGTCGGCTTCACCCTGGCCACCGGCCGGGCCGCCTTCGAACACCGCACGGTGCTGCTCGCCGCCGGGCGCGAGGAACTCCTCGCGGCGCTGGCCGCCGTCGAGCGGGGCCGGGAACACCCCGCGGCCGTCACGGAGGGCACCGCGCGGATCGCGTTCACCGGGGCCGTACGCGGCCTCGCGGACGACCTGTACGCGGCCCGGCCCGTCTTCGCCGACGCCTGGGACGCCGTACGCGCCCACCTCGACGTCCGGCTGGCGGCGCCCTTCCCGGCCGCGGCCGAGGCCTTCGCCGAGGAAGTCGCCCTGTTCCGGCTGTACGAGAGCTGGGGCCTGGCCCCGCAGGCGCTGCTGGTGTCCGGCCCCGGCCGGCTCGCCGCCGCGCACGTCGCGGGCGCGCTCACCCTGGAGCAGGCCGTCGAGGCGCTGGCCGTCCTCGCCGACGGCGGAGAGCCCCGGGTGACGGGCACCGCACGGCCGGAAATCGCCCTCCTGGACGCCGACTCCGGCGAACCGCTGGGCGAGGACTGGACCGAGGGCCTCGCCGAGGCACTGACCGCCGCCCCGGCCCCCGCCCCGTCCCCGGACCCGTCCCCGGACCCGTCCCCGGACCCGGCGGCCGGCGGGCCGCTGGCCCTCGCCGCGGCCTTCCACAGCGCCGGCGAGCCGGTCGACTGGGCCGCGGTCTTCGAGGGCAGCGGCGCCCGCGCCGTGGACCTGCCGACCTACCCCTTCCAGCGCGAACGGTTCTGGATCTTCGGCTGAGCCCTCCCCGCACACCCCCGATACCCGTCCACCCCCGGTCCTGACGCCGGGGGTGGACGCGTTCCGGGACCTGCCCGCCCGGTGTCTTAAGCGCGGCTTTAAGCCATCCGCCTACGGTCACGCCCGCGTACGTACACCGATCACGACGCACACCCGTCACGACCGTGGAGGACCACCCATGCTGGACGAGCAGAAGCGCAAGGAGATCGTCGCGGAGTACTTCCGCAAGGTGAACGAGGGCGACATCGACGCCATCCTCACCCACTTCACCGAGGACGCCCGGATCGAGGACCCGGTCGGCCGCGAGCCCCGCGTCGGCCGCGCCGCCCAGCGCGAGTACTTCCACAGCAACATCGCCGCCGAGGTCACCGTCGCCCCCGGCCACGCCTCCGTCGGCCAGGACGGCAAGCAGGTCGCCGTCCCCGTCGCCGCGACGATGACCAACATCCTCGACCCGAACCGCACCCGCACCAACATCAACGCGGTCGACGTCTTCACCATCAACGCCGACGGCCTGATCGAGGACATGCGCGTCTTCTGGGGCATGAGCGACATCGGCGTCTGAGCCACCCCACCGCGCCGCCGAGCCCCGGCGCACCCGACCGGCGATCACCAAGGAGAGGTACGGAGATGAGCACCCCCGACGAGCACGGCGACCTGTGGATCCGGCGCTTCCACCCCGCGCCGGAGGCGCACCACCGGCTGGTGCTGCTGCCGCACGCCGGCGGCAGCGCGTCCTTCTTCTTCAACTTCTCCAAGGAGCTGGCCGGGCACGCCGAGGTACTGGCCGTCCAGTACCCGGGCCGCCAGGACCGCCGGGCCGAACCGCCCCTGGACGACGTGGCCGCCCTGGTGGAGGAGATCCACCGGGCGCTGCTGCCCTGGACCGACAAGCCGCTGGTGCTGTTCGGGCACAGCATGGGCGCGGTCCTCTCCTTCGAACTCGCGCGCAGGTTCGAGCGCGAGGGCGCCCCGCCGGCCGGCCTGATCGCGTCCGGCCGGCGCTCCCCGACCGTCCGGCGCGAGGAGAACGTCCACACCCGCGGCGACGACGCGCTGATCGCCGAGATCCGGGCCCTCAGCGGCACCGACGCGGGCCTGCTGGCCGACGAGGAGCTGCTGCGCATGGTCCTCCCGGCGATCCGCAGCGACTACAAGGCCGTCGAGACCTACCGCTACCTCCCCGACGGCCCCGGCCCGGCCCTGAAGTGCCCGGTCAGCGTCCTCACAGGAGAGTCGGACCCGCGCGTCAGCGTCCCCGAGGCGATGGAGTGGCGGGAACTGACCAGCGGTGAGTTCAGCCTGCGCACCTTCCCCGGCGGGCACTTCTACCTGACCCCGCAGCAGGCCGGCGTGACCCGGGCGGTCATCGAGGACCTCGCGGCCTTCACCGCGGTGCCGGCGGGGCGCTGACGCCCGCGTGCCGGCCGCGGCGTACCCGACCGACCGAACGAACCGAGATGGGTGTCCCCATGCAGACCAAGGTGCAGTTCAGCGCGGCCACGAGGAACCTCCTCGTCGCCCTCTACTCACGGGCCCATGACGCCAAGTCGGGGCGTCCGATCCTGAACGACCGCCTCGCGGTCCGCGCGGTCGAGTCCATCGAGGACTACGACGAGCTGAAGACACAGCTCAAGATGCGCGACGACGACGCCATCTCCCTCGCCATCCGCGGCAAGGAAGTGGACCGCTGGGTGCAGGACTTCCTGGACCGCAACCCGCGCTCCGTCGTGCTCCACCTCGGCGCCGGCCTCGACGGCCGCGTCTTCCGCATCGACCCCTCCGACGACGTCGAGTGGTACGACCTGGACCTGCCGGAGGTCGCCCAGCTCTACCGCGACCTGTTCCCGGAGCGGGACCACCACCACGTCATCGGCGCCTCGGCCCTCGACCCGCACTGGCTGGAGGACGTACCCGCCGACCGGCCGGTGCTCGTCGTCGCCGAGGGCGTCCTCGTGTACTTCACCGAGGACCAGGTCCGCGACCTCGTCACCCGGATCACCGGCCGGTTCCCCCGGGGCGAGCTGCTGTTCGACGCCTACACGCCGTTCTCGGTGAAGGCGATGAACAAGCACTGGACGGTCAAGGCGACCGGCCAGCGGTTCGTCTGGGGACTGGAGGACCCCAAGACGCTGGAGGAGTGGGACCCGCGGATCGAGCACAGGATGGAGTGGACCTTCACCGACTCGCCGTACGTGTCGCACATGCCGTGGACCTCGCGGATGATGTGCAAGGTCATGAACGTGATCCCGGTGCTGCGGAAGTACAACCGCGTGATGCGCTACACCTTCTGACGACCCGCTGGCAAGGGGCCCGGGAGCCGTTCGGCTCCCGGGCCCCTTCCGCGTTCCCGCCCGCCGGGGGGCGCGGGGCAACCCCTATCCGGAACCCGTACGCACCCCTGAATCAGGCCATGAATACGCCCCCTCATTGCTCCGGAAAGGTGATCGGCGGAATGCTGATCCGGGCCGCGACCCGGCTGCGGTGCCGTCGTCTTGGGGGGTCGTACGGATCGTACGGACGACGACTCCGAAGGAAAACGACATCGTGAAAGGTGGTGTGCGGTGGCACCCAGCGAGAACGCAATCGCCGCGACAGGACTGACCAAGAACTTCGGGAAGTTCCGGGCACTCGACGGACTCGACCTGACCGTCCGCGAAGGCGAGGTGCACGGCTTCCTCGGCCCCAACGGGGCCGGCAAGTCCACCACCATCCGGGCCCTGCTGGGCCTGCTGAGGCTGGACGGGGGACAGGCCACCCTCCTCGGGAAGGACCCCTGGGCCGACGCGGTGGAGATCCACCGCAAGCTCGCCTACGTCCCCGGCGACGTGAGCCTGTGGCGCAACCTCTCCGGCGGGGAGGCCATCGACACCCTCGGCGCCCTGCGCGGCGGCATCGACCAGGCCCGCCGGACCGAGCTGATCGAACGCTTCCAGCTCGACCCGACCAAGAAGTGCCGCACCTACTCCAAGGGCAACCGGCAGAAGGTCGCCCTCGTGGCCGCCTTCGCCTCCGACGCCGAACTCCTCATCCTCGACGAGCCCACCAGCGGCCTCGACCCGCTGATGGAGGCCGTCTTCCAGGACAGCGTCAAGGAGGTCAAGCGGCAGGGCCGCACCGTCCTGCTCTCCAGCCACATCCTCGGCGAGGTCGAGGCCCTGTGCGACCGCGTCAGCATCATCCGCAAGGGCAGCACCGTCGAGACGGGCACCCTCACCGAGCTGCGCCACCTCACCCGCACCTCCCTCTCCGTCGAGTCGGAGCGCGCCGTCACCGGCGTCGAGGGCCTCGCGGGCGTCCACAACGTGCGGGCCGAGGGCAACCACCTCAGCTTCGACGTGGACAACGGCAACCTCGACACCGCCCTGACGCACGTGGCCTCCTTCGGCGTGCGCGCCCTCACCAGCACCCCGCCCACCCTCGAGGAGCTCTTCCTGCGCCACTACGGCGACCACGTGGAGGAGATCGGCGAGCAGAAGACCGGGCGGCGCGCCAAGGCGGGAGCGGGCGCGCGATGAGCGAGTACGCCAACACCCAGCCACTGCTCAAGCTGGCGCTGCGCAGGGACCGCATCCAGCTGTCCGTGTGGCTCTACGGCACCGCGGCGCTCGCCTACAGCGCGGCCTCCAGCGTCGGCAAGACCTACGCCGACGAGGCCGCCCGGGCCGACGCGGTCAAGCTCCTCACCGACAACCCGGCCCTGCTGCTCACCCGCGGCGCGCCCGTCGGCACCAGCGAGGGCGCCCTCGCGATGGTGCAGGTCCTGACGTTCCTGTGCGTCCTGGCCGGCCTGATGAGCACCTTCGCCGTCGTACGGCACACCCGTCAGAACGAGGAGAGCGGCCGCGCCGAACTCGTCGGGGCGGCCCCCGTCGGACGGCAGGCGGGCCTCGCCGCGGCCCTGCTGCTGGCCCTCCAGGCCAACGTGGGCCTGTTCATCTTCCTCGGCATCGTGCTGCCCCTGGCCGGGCTGTCCATCGGCAGCTCGCTCGTGGCCGCCGCGGCCGTCGCCGCGACCGGACTCGCCTTCGCGGGCGTGGCCGCCGTCACCGCCCAGCTGTCCGGCACCTCACGGGGCGCCAACTCGCTGGCCGGCGCGTTCATCGCCGTCGCCTTCCTGATCCGCGGCATCGCCGACGCGGGCGGAGAGGTCCAGGCGTCCGGCACCGTCGTGGAGAGCACCTGGCTGTCCTGGCTGTCGCCCATCGGCTGGGCCCAGCGGACCAGCCCGTTCGGCGAGGACAGCTGGTGGGTCCTCGTGGTCCCGCTGCTGTTCGCGGCCGCCACGGCGACCGTCGCGCTGCGCCTCTCCGCCCGCCGCGACCTCGGCGCCGGCGTGTTCGAGGACCGCCCGGGTCCCGCCTCCGCCGCACCCGGCCTGCTCGGCCCCTACGGGCTGGCCAGGCGCCTGCACCGCGGCTCGCTGATCGGCTGGGCCGTGGGGATCGCCGTGCTCGGCGCGGTGATCGGCGGCATGGGCAAGTCGGCCGGGGACGCCCTGAAGGACAACGCCGACCTCACCGAGACCCTCGGCAAGATCGGCGGCGGGGGCGGCGCCCCCGTGGACACCTTCTTCGCCTCGATGATGGTCATGGTCGGCGCGATCACGGCGGGCTTCGTCGTACAGGCGCTGCTGCGGCTGCGGGCCGAGGAGACCTCCGGACGACTGGAGGCCCTGCTGGCCACCGCCGTCGGGCGGGGCCGCTGGGTGGCCGGCCACGTGGCCGTCGCCGTCGCGGGCTCGCTGATCCTGCTGCTCGTCGCCGGACTGGCCGCCGGCCTCACCTACGGCGCCGCCGCGGGCGACGTCGGCGCGGGCGTGGCCGACCTGACCGGTGCGGCGCTGGTCCAGGCCCCCGCGGTCCTGGTCCTCGCCGGCGTCGTCGTCCTGGTGTTCGGCCTCGCGCCGGCGGCCTCCTCCGCCACCGCGTGGGGGGCGCTCGCCCTCTGCCTGGTCGTCGGCCAGCTCGGCGCCCTGCTGAAGCTGCCCCAGGCGGTGCGGGACCTCTCGCCGTTCAGCCACCTGCCGGCCCTGCCCGCGGTGGACGCCGAGGCGCTGCCGCTGGTGCTGCTGACCGCCGTGGCGGTGCTGCTCCTGTGGGCGGGCACCGCCCTGTTCGGACGGCGCGACCTGGCCGCCTGACCCGCGCGCCACGACGCGGCACACACGCGGA
>NZ_GG657752.1:274600-306356 GCF_000158895.1 Streptomyces sp. C
GCGGACGGCCTCCGCGTGCGGGCGGACGCTCCCGTCACTCCTGGCCGGGGTCGAGGAGCGACAGGTCCGACTTCCCCCAGTACACCCACACCGCTTCGATCAGACCGTGCGAGCCGGTCCGGAAGATGCTGGTGAGCGCGAATTTGATGCGCTTGCGGAACGGGTCCGCGGGCTTGTCCAGATATCCGTGCTTCGTCAGCGTGGGGCCCAGCGGCAGGTAATTCATGTACACCGAGACCGGAATGGCCACGTGCAGTCCGTCCTGTGCCGCCACCGGAACTCCGGCGACGTCCACCGTTTTCGCTTCCGCGGCCCGCTGGAAATGCACGCGCAATTCGTCGTGCCCGATCATCGGAACCGAACCGACCGGATCCTCGAACCGCACGTCCTTCGTGTACAGCTCCAGCATGTGGTCCACGTTGCCGCTGCTCATGCGACGGCAGTGCTCCAGCGCCAGCTCCTTGCGAGCCGCCTCGTCCAGCATCTCTTCCTCCCCTAAGCCGCGTCGGCGAGACGGACGTCGCTCGCCCCCCAGTAGGCCTTCATGTCCTCGATCAGCCCGTCGTCCCCGGCCCGGACCACCATCAGGAAGCGGAACTCCATCCGCTGCCGCGAGGGTTCGGCCGGGGCCGGCAGGACGCCGTGCCGCGTCAGGATCGGCCCGAGCGGCAGGTAGTCCATCGTGGCCACCACCGGAACGGCGGCGTGGCGCCCGTCCTGGGCCGCCACCGGCGGTCCGGGCACCTCCAGCGTGTTGCTGTTCACCGCACCGGTCGCGTGCGCGCGCAGCGCCGCGTGGCCCTGCTGCACCCCGGCGCCCACCGGGTCCTCGAAGCGGACGTCCGGCGAGTACAGCTTCAGCAGCCCCTCGACGTCCCCCGCGTTGACCCGGCGCGTGTGTTCCAGGATCAGGTCTTTCAGCGCCGCCTCGTCCAGCATGGATTCTTCTCCTTTCGGCAGGCCGGACCATCGTCGCGGCGGCCCCCGCGATCCCGCCATAGGCGCCTTGTTTGATAGGGGTTCGTAGGGGTTCAGGGCATTGTGGGCGAGTGCTAGCGTCGCGGGGATCGGGAAATGCCTGCACCGGCTCCCGGGAATTCGAATTCGACGGTGCGCAAGGCGTCTGACGGATGGAAGGGTCACGCACTCATGACCGCAGAAACACGCGCCGTGGTAATCGGTGGCGGCCTGGCCGGAATGCTGGCGTCCACGGTGCTCGCGCGGCACGTGGACCGCGTCACCGTGGTGGAACGGGACGTGTACCCCGAGGGGCCGGAACTGCGCAAGGGGGTCCCCCAGGCACGCCACGCCCACCTCCTGTGGTCCGGCGGCGCCCGCGCCATCGAGTCCCTGCTGCCCGGCACCCTCAAGGCCCTGGCCGACGAGGGCGCCCACCGCCTCTACCTGCCGCGCGACATCGTCTGGTTCACCCCGTACGGCTGGCAGACCCGCTTCCCCGGCAGCCAGTTCATGATCACCGCCAGCCGGGCCCTGCTCGACTGGGTGGTCCGCGAGCAGGCGCTGAAGAACCCCCGGATCGAGGTGCGCGCGCAGACCGGCGTCACCGGCCTCACCGGCTCCGCCGACCGCGTCACCGGCGTCCGCCTGCGCGACGCCGACGGCCACGAGAGCGAGCTCGCCGCGGACTTCACCGTCGACACCGGCGGCCGCCCCTCCCAGATGCTCAAGTGGCTGCCCGAGCTGGGCCTGCCGGAGGTCGAGGAGGACGTCGTCGACACCGGCATCGCCTACGCCACCCGCGTCTACCGGGCCCCCGCCGGCGCGGGGACCTTCCCCATGGTGAACGTCGCCGCCGCCCCCGGCACCGGCGAGCCCGGCCGCAACGGCGCCCTCGTCCCCATCGAGGGCGGCCGCTGGCTGGTCACCCTCGCCGGCACCCGCGGCGCCGAACCCCCCACCGGCGACGACGAGTTCATCCCCTTCGCGCGCAGCCTGCGCCACCCGGTCATCGCCGACCTGCTGGAGCGGGCCGAACCGCTCGGCCCCGTCCAGGGTTCCCGCTCCACCGTCAACCGCCGCCGCTACTACGAGCGCCTCGCCACCTGGCCGGACGGCCTGCTCGTGCTCGGCGACGCCCTCGCCGCCTTCAACCCCGTCTACGGGCACGGCATGAGCTGCGCCGCCCTCAGCGCCCGCGCCCTGGACACCGCCCTGACCCGCGGCGGCCTGGCCCCCGGCACGGCCGACGCCGCCCGGCACGCGGTCGCCAAGGTCGTCGACGACCCGTGGCTGCTCGCCACCACCCAGGACATCTGCTACCCCGGCACCCGCAACCACGCCAAGGACCCGCGGATCGCCCCGCGCCCGCAGGACGCCCAGCAGTTCGCCGACCTGCTCGGCACCGCCGCCCTGTACGACCCGCTCGTCAACGCGGCCGCCATGCAGGTCACCGCGCTCGCCGCGCCCGTCGCCAGCCTGGAGTCCCCGCACCTGGTCGCCGCCCTGCGCAAGGCGGCGGCCGCCGGGTTCACGGAACTGGACGGACCGCCCTTCACCCCGGCCGAGCGGGCCGTCCTCGCGGCCGCCGACGACACCGGAACACCCGCCCTGACCAGCGCCTAACACACGGACCCCGGCCGCGCGCCGCCGGCCGGGGAAAAGGGCGTGATCATCCCTGCCGCATTTCCTGCCGGGCAACTAGTGACCCCCGCCGAGCCGGTCGGCTCCAGCGATTCACAAGGCATCGTTTGCTGCGGTTCGAGGCAAGGCGACGCGGAGGGGGCGGACCATGAGGCTCAGGTGCAGGGAAGACGTGTGCGCGCAGCTCGAAGGAGCGCTGACGGCGTGCGCGTCCGGGGCGGCGGGCGTCGTGCTCCTGGAAGGGGCGGTGGGCTGCGGCAAGACGGAAATGCTCCTGCACGTGGCCGAAAGGGCCGAGCGGCTCGGAGCCCTGGTGCTCCGGGCCGCCGGCTCCGCCCAGGAGCGCGACGTCCCCCACGGGGTCCTGCACCAGCTGACCGCCGGACTGCCCGCCGACACCCTCCCGGACGGCGCCGCCGGCCGGGAGCCGCTCGGCGGACGCGAGTTCATCGCGGCGCTGCGCACCGCCGCGGGCCGCACCCCGGTCGTCGTGTGCGTGGACGACCTCCACCACACCGACCCGGCCTCCCTGGACCGGCTGCTGGACGTCGCCCGTGCCGTGCGCGGCGAGCGGCTCCTGCTGGTGCTGGCCGACGCGCCCCACGAGCACGCCGAGAGCCCGCTCGCACGCACCGAGTTCCTGCGCCACCCCGGCTTCACCCGGATCCTGCTCGGGCGCCTCGACGAGCCCGGCACGGCGGCCCTGCTGGAGGACCACACCGGCCGGCCCGCGACCGAGGCCGACACCGCCTGGCTGCACGGCGCCACCGGCGGCAACCCGCTGCTGCTGCGGGCCCTGCTCAGCGAACGGCCACGCGCCGTACGGGGCCCCGCCGACCGGTGGCCGGAACCGGCCCCCGGTGGCCCCTTCACCCAGGCCGCACTGACCTGCCTGCACCGCGACGGCGCGGACTCCCGTACCCTCGCCGTCGCCCTCGCCGTCCTCGGCGACGACGCCACCCCCGAACTCACGGCCCGGCTCGCCGGCACCGGCCCCACCACCGCCGCCCGTGCGGCCGCTGCCCTGGAGGCCTCCGGACTCACCGAGGACGGCCGCCTGCGCCATCCCGCCGTGGCCGCCGCCGTCCTCGACGGGGTCCCCCGGCACGAACTCGCCGTGCTGCGCACCCGCGCCGCCCGCGTGCTCCACGAGGCGGGCGCCCGCGCCGGCACCGTAGCCCCGCACCTGCTCGCCGCCTCCGAGGCCGGGGCCGGCCCCGAGGAGGCACCGCGCGGCGACTGGCCCGTCCAGGTCCTGCGCGAAGCCGCCCTCCAGGCCCTCGTCGACGACGAACGGTGCGACCACGCCGCCGCCTGCCTGGAACTCGCCTACACCCTGTGCGCCGACGAGCAGACCGGCCGGGAGATCGGCCTCCAGCTGGCGGCCGTCACCTGGCGCAAGCACCCCGCCGCCGCCGAACGCCACCTCGACGACCCGCTCGCCGCACTGCGCCGCGGCGACCTCGGCCCCGCCCAGGCAGGCCGGCTCGCCCGGCTGCTCGTCGCCCAGGGCCGCATCGAGGACGCCGCCGAAGCCCTCGAACGCATGGCGGACCCGCGCGCGGCCGCCCGCACCACCCGTGAGGACCCGCTGCGCGAACTGTTCGCCCTGCCCCCCGCCGCGGCCCCCGCCGGCCCCGCCGCCCCGGCCGCCGCACCCGGCGCGCCCGCCGAGCACCCCGGCGCCCCCGCCCGCACCGGCACCGCCGAACTGCGCTCCTCCGCCGCCCTGTGGACCCACCCCGACAGCGCCGGCGACGAACAGGCCGCCGAACGCCTCCTCAAGGGCACCCCCCTGGCCCACGCCACCTTCGACCCCATCGTCCAGGCCGTCCGCACCCTGGTGCACGCCGACCGCCCCGACCGGGCCGTCGTCTGGTGCCGGCGCCTCCAGGCCGAGACCCAGTCCGCCGCCTCCCCCGGCTGGCAGTCCGTGTTCGGGCTCGTCCACTCCGAGGCACTGCTGCGCCTGGGCGACCTCGCCGGCGCCGAACGCGAGGCCTCCGCCGCCGTGGACGCCGTCGCCGACCGGGGCGGACTATTCCTCTTCGGCCCCCTCGCCACCCTCGTCACCGCCCTCACCGCGATGGGCCGCTACGAAGCCGTGGCCCGCCGCCTCCAGACGCCCGTCCCCGAGGAGCTCTTCTCCAGCGTCTACGCCCTCAACTACCTGAGGGCGCGCGGCCACTACTACCTGGCCACCCACCGCCACCGCGCGGCGCTCGGCGAGTTCCTCGACGCCGGCCGGCTCGCCCAGCGCTGGGGCCTGGACCGGCCGCGCCAGCTCCCCTGGCGCACCGACGCCGCCGAGGCCCTGCTGCGGCTCGGCGAACACCGCCAGGCCGAGCGCTTCGTCGTGGAGCAGCTCGCCACCTCCGGCGTCCGCAGCCCCCGCGTCCTCGGGGTCTCCCTGCGGCTGCGCGCGGCCACCTCCGAACTGCGCCAGCGCCCCAAGCTGCTCACCCGGGCCGTCGACGAACTCAGCCGCTCCGGCGACCGGCTGGAACTGGCCAAAGCCCTCGCCGACCTCGGCCGCGCCCTGCTGCTCCTCGGCGAGGGCACCCGGGCCGGCATGGTCACCCGCCGGGCCTGGCACCTGGCCGCCGACTGCGGGGCCGCGCCGCTGTGCGCGCAGATCATGCCCGGCCAGACCGGCACCGAGCAGCGCACCGCGCCCGAACGGCCCGCCGAGGAGACCCCGGAGACCGAGCAGCTCAGCGAGTCCGAGCGGCGGGTCGCCGCGCTCGCCGCGTACGGCTACACCAACCGGGAGATCTCCGCGAAGCTCTACGTCACCGTGAGCACCGTCGAGCAGCACCTCACCCGCGCCTACCGCAAGCTCGGCATCTCCCGCCGTCAGGACCTGCCCATGAGCCTGCAGTTCGACAGCCTCGAAAGCGCCTTCCCGGGCGTAGGGGTCGCGTAGGGGCCGCAAGGGGAGGGGGCCGGGCACGGCCCCTGCCTAGCATCGGTCCGTGTGTCCACCCTTACTGACCTGACCAAGCGGGTCCTGCTGGGACGCGCGCTGCGCAGCGAGCAACAGCACGGCCAACTGCTGCCCAAGAGGATCGCCCTGCCGATCTTCGCCAGCGACGCCCTCTCCTCCGTGGCCTACGCACCGCAGGAGATCATGCTCACCCTGGGCGTGGCGGGCATCGCGGCGTACCAGTACACCCCCTGGATCGCCGGCGTCGTCGTCGTGGTGCTGCTGACCGTCGTCGCCTCCTACCGGCAGAACGTCCGCGCCTACACCAGCGGCGGCGGCGACTTCGAGGTCGCCAACACCAACCTCGGCGAACGCTCCGGCCTGGTCGTGGCCGCCGCGCTGCTGTGCGACTACGTGCTGACCGTCGCCGTGTCGGTGTCGGCGGCCGTGGAGAACCTCGGCGCGAGCATCCCCCTGCTGGCGGACCACCGCGTCGAGGCCGCGATCGCGGTCGTCGTCCTGATCTCCCTGATGAACCTGCGCGGCGTCCGCGAGTCGGGCGCCGCGTTCGCGATACCCACGTACGCGTTCATGATCGCCGTCCTCGGCATGATCGTCTGGGGCGCGGTACGGCTGATCGGCGGCGAAGTGCTCCGTGCGGAGACCGCCGACCTGACCATCCGGGGGGAGAGCGCCGGCATCGCCGGATTCGCCCTCGCCTTCCTCGTCCTGCGCGCCTTCTCCTCCGGCTGCACCGCGCTCACCGGCGTGGAGGCCATCAGCAACGGCGTCCCGGCCTTCCGCCGGCCCAAGGGCGAGAACGCCGCGACCACCCTGGTCCTGCTCGGCGTCCTCGGCGTCACCATGTTCGTCGGCGTGACCGCCCTCGCCTACCGGACCGGCGCCAAGTTCGCCGACCCGGCGCACGGCAGCCACCTCGTCGACCCCGTCACCGGCCAGGACGCCGGTGTCCCGCACCCGGTGATCGCCCAGGTCGCCAAGACCGTCTTCGAGGGCTTCTCCCCGGCGTTCTACTTCGTCACGGTGATGACCGGCATCATCCTCGTCCTCGCCGCGAACACCGCCTTCAACGGCTTCCCGGTGCTGGGCTCGATCCTCGCCCGCAGCCGCTTCATGCCCCGCCAGCTGCACACCCGCGGCGACCGCCTCGCCTTCAGCAACGGCATCGTCATCCTCGCCGCCGCGGCCGCGCTCCTCATCTACGCCTACGACGCGGCCGTCACCCAGCTCATCCCGCTCTACACGGTCGGCGTGTTCGTCTCCTTCACCATCAGCCAGATCGGCATGGTCCGGCACTGGAACCGGCTGCTGCCCGGCGCCGTCGACGCCCGCGGCCGCTCCGCGATGCGCCGGGCCCGCGCCATCAACGCCGTCGGCGCCGGCATCACCGCCCTGGTGCTGGCCGTCGTCCTCGCGACCAAGTTCGTCAGCGGCGCCTGGCTGGTGTGCCTGGCCATGGCCGGCCTCTACGCCCTGATGCGCGTCATCCGGCGCCACTACGACCGGGTCGCGGCGGAACTGGAACCCGACCACGACAAGCCGGTGGCCTCCCTCCCCGGCCGGACCCACGTCCTCGTCCTCGTCTCCCAGCTGCACAAGCCCACCCTCCGGGCCGTGGAGTACGCGCACGCCCTGCGCCCCGACACCCTCCAGGCCGTCTCCGTCTCGGTCGACCCCGACGCGGCCGCCCAGCTGCGCGCGGAATGGGAGCGCTCGGGCATGCCCGTACCGCTGGAACTGCTCGAATCCCCGTACCGGGAGATCACCCGCCCGGTCCTGGAGTACGTCCACCGCTTCCGCACCGAACACCCGCGCGACGTCGTCGCGGTGTTCATCCCCGAGTACGTGGTGGGCCGCTGGTGGGAGAACCTGCTGCACAACCAGAGCGCCCTGCGCCTCAAGGCCCGGCTGCTGTTCCAGCCCGGCGTCATGGTCACCAGCGTGCCCTGGCAGCTGGCCTCCTCCGAACGGGCCGGAGGGCGCCCGGAGCGCGCCGCGCCGGGCGCCGTCCGCAAGTCCTCGCCCCCCGGTCCTGCCGGGACCCCGGACTGACACCGGACAGGGGTGGGCAGGGGCCCCGGCAGGGGTGGGGGCCGCGCGTACGCCGCCGTAACGTCGGGCGCGACGACACGTGTGAGCGAGCGATCTTGGGGGAACCGTGGTCCGTCGGCCTTGGGACGTGGAGTGCCCGGACGCACCCGTACGGCTGTTCTGCCTGCCGTGGGCCGGCGGCAGCGCCGTCACCTACCGCCGCGGCTGGCCGCAGGCCCTGGCACCCGACGTCGACGTCCACGCCGTGGAACTCCCCGGCCGCGGCGCCGAGTTCGGCGAGCCGCTGCTGCGCCGCGTGGAGCCGCTGCTCGACGTGCTGACGGCGCGGATCGTCCCGCTCGTCGACCGTCCGTACGCGGTCTTCGGCCACAGCATGGGCTCCATGCTCGGCCTGGAACTCACCCGCCGCCTGGTCGCCGCCGGCCTGCCCGAACCCGTCCGCATGTTCGTGTCCGGCAGCGGCATGCCGGGCCGCCGGCCCCGCACCGAGGGCACCCCGCTGCACGAACTGCCCGAGAACGAGTTCCGCGAGTGGCTGCGCAAGACCGGCGGCACCCCCGCCGAGGTGTTCCGCAACCCCGAACTCCTGGACCTCGTCTCGCCGCTGCTGCGCGCCGACTTCGAGCTCTGCGACGCCTACCGCCACCGGCCCGCACCGCCCTTCGCCTGCCCCGTCACCGCGATCGGCGGCGACGACGACCCCTACGTCCCGGTCGACGCGCTCGCCGAATGGGCCGAGATCACCACGGGGCCGTTCGACCGCCTGGTCCTCACCGGCGGCCACTTCGCCTTCCAGGAACACCTGGACCGGGTCCACGCCTTCGTCGCCGCCGCCCTCCGCACCGCCGTACGCGGCCTCGCCCCCACCCCGGCCGGGCCGGCCGCGTAGGGGTGCCCGGGCCGGGCACAGGGGTGCCCGTGCCCCGATCCGGGGTGATCGGAGGGGACGCGGTGATCCAGTCTTGGAGGGGACCGTACGCGTCGGGAAAGATGATCATCTCTTGATCGCTCGTGCGATCGGGATCCGATACCAACGGGAAACTGGTGATCATCAGTTGATGCGGGAGTTCGAACGCGCCGCCCAGCAGGCCGGATTCGTCCTCGACGACGCCCAGCGGCAGGCCGCCCTCAGGCTCGCCGAACTCGGCGCCGGCATGACGCGGCGACGGGGACTGTTCAGCCGCCCCGCCGCACCGCCGCGCGGGGTCTACCTGTGGGGCTCGGTCGGCCGCGGCAAGAGCTGGCTGACCACCACCTTCTACGAGGCCGTACCGCTGCGGAACAAGCGCCGGCTGCACTTCCACGACTTCTTCCGCGAGTTCCACGCCGCGTACCACCGCAACCGGGGCGACAGCCGGGTCACCGACCGCGCCGTCACCGAACTCCTCGGCGACTGCCGCTTCCTCGTCTTCGACGAGTTCCACGTCCACGACGCCGGTGACGCGATGCTGATCGGCCGGGTCCTCAGGTCGATCCTCGACCAGAAGATCACCCTGCTCACCACATCGAACTACCCTCCGGCCGGACTGCTCCCCAACCCGGTCTTCCACGAGATGTTCGAGCCCACGATCAAGATGCTCGAAGAGACCATGGACGTGGTCGAGCTCGGCGGCGGACGCGACTACCGGGCCGAGTACGGATCCGGCGCCGCCCGCTCCGAGTTCGAGCGCGGGGCGTACCTCTGGCCCGGCACCGGCGAGCAGCTCGCCGAGCAGGGCCTCACCCCGCCCGAGGCCGCCGAACGCAGGCCCGTGGAGGTCGGCGGCGGACGCACCGTGCCCGCGCTGGCGGTCCGCGGCGACCTGGTCTGGTTCGACTTCCACGACCTGTGCGACCGGCCGTACTCGACCGGCGACTACCTCGCGGCGGTGGACCGCTTCCCCGTCTGGGTGCTCTCCGGCCTGCCCCGCCTCGCCGGGGAGAACCGGGACGCGGCCCAGCGGTTCGCCAACCTCATCGACGTGCTCTGCGACCGGGACGTACGCCTCGTCCTCGTCGGAGAGGCACCGCTCGACGACGTACTGCGGGGCGAGAACCTGCCGCTCGACGTCAACCGGACCGCGAGCCGCCTGTCGCTGCTGTCCGCCACGGCCGACTCCGACGCGCACTGAGCGGGGCCCGGTCGGTGCGGAACGCGCGGCTCCCTCCGCAGCTGTTTCCGACATCAGACAACAAAGGGCAATGCCGATGGCGACCGAACAAGAACTCCGCGACTACCTGAAGCGCGCGACCGTCGAACTGCGCTCCGTCAAGCAGCAGCTCCACGATGCCGAGGAAGCGGGCCACGAGCCCATCGCCATCGTCGGCATGGGCTGCCGCTTCCCCGGCGGCGTCACCTCGCCGGAGGACCTGTGGCGGCTGCTCGAAGGGGGAGTCGACGCGATCTCCCCCTTCCCCGCCGACCGCGGCTGGGACCTCGACGCCCTGTACGACCCGGACCCCGACCGGCCCGGTACGACGTACACCCGCGAGGGCGGCTTCATCGACCGCGTCGCCGAGTTCGACGCCGGGTTCTTCGGCATCAACCAGCGCGAGGCCCTCGCCATGGACCCCCAGCAGCGGCTCCTCATGGAGACCGCCTGGGAGGTCGTCGAACGCGCCGGGATCGACGCCGCCTCACTGCGCGGCAGCCGCACCGGGGTGTTCCTCTCGGTGATGTACCACGACTACGCCAACCTCCTGGAGGGCCGCGAGGAACTGGCCGGCTACGTCATCAACGGCAGCGCCGGCAGCATCGCCTCCGGCCGCATCGCCTACGGCTTCGGCTTCGAAGGCCCCGCCCTCACCGTGGACACGGCCTGCTCGTCCTCGCTGGTGACCCTGCACCTGGCCGCCGAGTCGCTGCGCCGCGGCGAGTGCTCCCTCGCGATGACCGGCGGCGCGACGGTGATGTCCACGCCCGCCTCCTTCGTCGAGTTCAGCCGGCAGCGCTCCCTCGCCCCCGACGGCCGCTGCAAGCCCTTCTCCGCGCACGCGGACGGCACGGGCTGGTCCGAGGGCGTCGGCATGCTCCTCCTGGAGCGGCTCTCGGACGCCCGCCGCAACGGCCACGAGGTCCTCGCCGTCATCCGCGGCTCGGCCGTCAACCAGGACGGCGCCAGCAACGGCCTCACCGCCCCCAACGGCCCCTCCCAGCAGCGGGTCATCGGCCAGGCCCTGGCCAACGCCCGGCTGACCGCCGACCAGATCGACGCGGTCGAGGCCCACGGCACGGGCACCTCCCTCGGCGACCCCATCGAGGCGCAGTCCCTGCTGGCGGCCTACGGCCAGGAGCGGCCGGCGGACCGGCCCCTGTGGCTGGGCTCGCTCAAGTCCAACATCGGCCACACCCAGGCCGCCGCCGGCGCCGGCGGCGTCATCAAGATGGTCATGGCCATGCGCCACGGCGTGCTCCCCAAGTCCCTGCACGCCGAAGAGCCGACCCCGCACGTCGACTGGGCCTCCGGCGCGGTGGAACTGCTCGCCGAGGCCCGGCCGTGGCCCGAGACCGGACGACCCCGGCGCGCCGCCGTGTCCTCCTTCGGCATCAGCGGCACCAACGCCCACGCCATCCTGGAACAGGCCCCCGACCCGCTCCCGGCGCAGAACGCCCCGGCCGCCCCCGACCCGGCCGCCGGGACCCCCGACGCGGACGCCGCCGCGCCCGCCCCCCGACCCGCGGCCTTCGCCTCCGCCCCGGCCGTCGCCTGGCCCGTCTCCGGCCGCACCGGCCCGGCCCTGCGCGCCCAGGCCGGACGGCTGCGGGACCGGATCGCGGCCGACCCCGCCGCGGACCCGTACGCCGTGGCCGCGGCCCTCCTGCGCACCCGCTCGGCCTTCGAACACCGCGCGGTCCTCCTCGCCGGGGACCGGACCGGCCTCCTGGACCGCCTCGAGGCGCTGGCCGCCGGCCCGGACACCGGCGAGGACGACGCGGGACGTCCCGACGGGCTGATCACCGGCGTGGCCCGGGCCTCCGGCGTCCGGCCCGTCTTCGTCTTCCCCGGCCAGGGCTCGCAGTGGACCGGCATGGCCCTCGAACTCCTCGACTCCTCCCCGGCCTTCGCCGAACGCATCGCCGAGTGCGAGGCCGCGTTCGCCCCCTACGTGGACTGGTCCCTGACCGGCGTCCTGCGGGCGGCGGACGGCGCGCCCTCCCCGGACCGGGTGGACGTCCTGCAGCCCGCCCTGTTCGCGGTGATGCTCTCCCTCGCCGAACTCTGGCGGGCCTGCGGCGTCGAACCGGCCGCCGTGGTCGGCCACAGCCAGGGCGAGGTCGCCGCCGCCGTCGTCGCCGGCGCACTGTCCCTGGCCGACGGCGCCCGGATCGTCGCCCTGCGCAGCCAGGCCCTGCTGGAACTGTCCGGGACCAGCGCCATGGCCTCCGTCGCCCTGCCCGCCGACAAGATCGCCGCCCTGCTGCCCGCCTGGGACGGCCGGCTCTCCCTCGCCGCCGTCAACGGACCGACGTCCGTGGTCGTCGCCGGCGACCGCACGGCCCTGGAGGAGATGCTGGAGAAGCTCGCGGCCGACGGCGTCTGGGCCCGCCGGGTCCCCGGCGTCGACACCCCGGGCCACTCGGCGCGCATCGAGGAGGTGCGCGAACGGATGCTCGGCGCCCTCGCCGCCGTCGCCCCGGCCGAGTCCGCCGTCCCCTACTACTCCACCGTGACCGGCACCCTCCTGGACACCGGGGAACTCGACGCCGGCTACTGGTACCGCAACATGCGCCAGACGGTCCAGCTGGAACAGGCCGTCCGCGCCCTCGCCGCCGACGGCTACGCCCACTTCCTGGAGATCAGCCCCCACCCCGTGCTGGGCGTGGGCCTCGCCGAGACCCTCGAACGGACCGGCACCGACGCCTTCCTCGGCGAGACGCTGCGCCGGGACGCCGGCGGCACCGTACGCTTCCTCACCTCCCTCGCCGCCGCACACGTGAACGGCGTCGAGGTCGACTGGGACGCGGCGCACGCCGGACGGCTGCCGCACCCCGCCCCCGACCTGCCCACGTACGCCTTCCAGCGCAGCCGGTACTGGCCGCAGGCGCCCACCCCCGCCGGCGACGCGACCGCCCTGGGCCTCGGCTCCGCCGGACACCCCCTGCTCGGCGCCGCCGTCCCGCTGCCCGACACCGACGGGTTCCTCTTCACCACCCGCCTCTCACCGGCCTCCCACCCCTGGCTCGCCGACCACGCGCTCCTCGGCCACGCCCTGCTGCCGGGCACCGCCTTCCTGGAACTCGCCCTGCACGCCGGCCTGCAGCTCGGTTGCGCCCGCGTGGAGGAACTCGTCCTGGAGGCACCGCTGCCGCTGCCCGAGCACGGCGGCGTCCAGGTCCAGCTCACCGTCGGCGCGGCCGACGGGGCGGGCCGCCGGCCGGTGGCCGTGTACGCCCGGCCCGACGGCGCGGGCACCGACCCGGCCGGGACCGGTCAGCCGTGGACCCGCCACGCCGGCGGGCACCTCGCCCCGGACACCGCGCCCGCCGCCCCCGCCTTCGGGGTGTGGCCGCCCGAGGGCGCGACCCCGGTCGACGTGAGCGGCCTCTACGACGCGTTCGCGGAGGCGGGCTTCGGGTACGGCCCCGCCTTCCGGGGCCTGCGCGCCGCCTGGCGCCGGGGCGACGAGGTCTTCGCCGAGGTCCGCCTGCCCGAGGAGCAGCAGGCCGGCGCGGCCGGCTTCGGACTGCACCCGGCCCTGTCGGACGCCGCCCTGCACGCGATCCCGCTCGCCGCCCTGACCGGCGGGGACGGGGACGAGGAAGGGGACGGCGGGGACGGGGACGGCGGGGACGGCGCGACCGGCGGGATCGGCCAGGGCCGGATGCCGTTCGCCTGGCACGACGTGACCCTGCACGCCACCGGCGCCCGGTCGCTGCGGGTCGTCCTCGCACCCGCCGGGAACGAGGCCGTCTCCCTGGAACTCACCGACCAGACCGGCCTTCCGGTGGCCGGCGTCGGATCGCTGGTGCTGCGGCCCCTGAACCGGGAGCAGCTCGCCGGGGCCCGCCCCGGGCACGGCGACTCCCTGTTCCGCCTCGACTGGATCCCGGTCCCCGCGCTCCCGGCGGCCCCCGACGGCTCCTGGGCGGTCCTGGGCCCGGACACCCCCGCCCCGGCCGCCGGCGCGCAGCTGATCGGCGACCTCGCGGAACTCACCGCGCTCCCGGCGCTCGTGCTGGCCTCGCCCGCCGCGGGCGCCGCCGACGTGCGGTCGGCCACCGCCACCACCCTCGCCCTGCTGCGGTCGTGGCTGGCCGACGCCCGGCTCGGGGACTCCCGGCTGGCCGTGGTCACCCGGGGCGCGGTGGCGACGGGGGAGGGCGACGGCGCTCCGGACCCGGTCCAGGCGGCCGTGTGGGGCCTGGTCCGCTCGGCGCAGTCGGAGCACCCGGAGCGGTTCCTGCTGATCGACCTGGAGCAGCCGGGCACCGGCACCGACGGGGCCGGCGACCACGACGCCCTGGCCCGTGCCGTGGCGTCCGGCGAGCCCCAGAGCGCCGTCCGCGGCGGCACCGTGCACGCCCTGCGCCTGGCCCGGGCGGCGGCCGGCACCACGGGCACGGAGGGGCCCGGCGAGCCGCCCTTCGCCCCCGGCGGCACCGTCCTGGTCACCGGCGGCACCGGAACCCTGGGCCGGGCGGTGGCCCGCCACCTGGTCACCGAACACGGCGTCCGCCGCCTCCTCCTGGTCAGCCGCTCCGGCGGCGCCGAAGACCTGGCCGCGGAACTGGACGCGCTGGGCGCCGCCACGACCGTCGCCGCCTGCGACGTCGCCGACCGGGACGCCCTGGCCGCACTGCTGGCCGCGATCCCCGCCGAGCACCCCCTCACCGCGGTGGTCCACACGGCGGGCGTCCTCGACGACGGCGTCGTCGAGTCCCTCACCCCCGAACGCTTCGACGCGGTCCTGCGCCCGAAGGCCGACGCGGCCCGCAACCTCCACGAACTCACCGCGGACCTCGGCCTGTCGGCGTTCGTCCTCTTCTCCTCCGCCGCCAGCCTGTTCGGCGCCCCCGGCCAGGGCAACTACGCGGCCGCCAACGCCTACGTCGACGCCCTCGCCCAGTACCGGCGCTCCCTCGGCCTGCCCGCGCAGTCCCTCGCCTGGGGCCTGTGGGCCGAACGCAGCGGCATGACCGGACACCTCGACGGAGCCGGAATCGCCCGCATCGAACGCGCCGGAGCCCAGGCCCTGACGACCGCCGAGGGCCTCGGCCTGTTCGACGCCGCGCTCACCTCCCCCGAGGCGGTCCTCGTCCCCATGCGGATGGACCTCGCGGCGGTACGCGCCCAGGCCGCGGCCGGCGAGAGCGTGCCCCGGCTGCTGCGCGCCCTGGTCCCGGCACCGGTGCGCCGGGCGGTCGCGGCCGAGGCCGCACCGGCGACCTCGCTGGCGCACCAGCTGGCCGGACTCCCGGAGCACGAGCGCACCCGCGTCCTGTCCGACCTGGTACGCGGCCACGCCGCCACCGTCCTCGGCCACGCGGGCCCGCAGGAGGTCGAGGCCGACCGCGGCTTCCTGGAGCTGGGTCTCGACTCGCTGACGGCGGTCCAGCTCCGCAACCGCCTCGGCACCGCCACCGGACTGCGCCTGCCGACCACGCTCGTCTTCGACTACCCGACGCCGGCCGCGCTCGCCGCGTTCCTGCGCGGCCTGCTGGTGGTCGAGGAGCCGCGCCCTGCGGTGTTCGGTGAACTGGACCGGCTGGAGGGCACCCTCCGGGTGGCCGCCGCCGACTCCGAGGAGGTCCGGGCCGAGGTGTCCGCGCGCCTCGCGGACCTGCTGGCGCTCTTCGGGACGCCGGCGCCCGGCGCGGGAACGGCCACCGCCGAGGCTCTGGGCACCGCCTCCGCCGACGAGATATTCGACTTCATCCAGGCGGAATTCGGCCGGTAGGAGCGGAACGCAGGAGGGCCCGCACCGGCCGGAGTGATCCGGCCGGTGCAGGCCCTTTCCCTTCGCGGCGCCCCTACGGGCGAAGGCGCACCGGAAGCGTCTCCAGGCCCTGCATCATAAAACTCTTGCGCCAGCGCAATTCCGAATCCGGAACGGCGAGGGAAAGATCCGGGAAACGGGCCAGGATATCGCGGAGGGCGATTTCCATTTCCGCCCGGGCGAGCGGCGCGCCCACGCAGTAGTGGATTCCGTGCCCGAATCCGAGGTGGCCGTTGGTGGACCGGCTGACGTCGAGCACGTGCGGGCAGGCGAACTTCGCCTCGTCCCGGTTGGCCGACCCGAGCAGCACCGACACGTACTCGCCGGCCCCCACGGCCACCCCGCCCAGCTCCAGCGGCTCCGTGGCGTAGCGCAGCGTCGCCCGGTTGCCCGGGCCCTCGTAGCGCAGGAACTCCTCGTTGGCGGCCGGGATGAGACCCGGGTCCGCGCGGACCGCCGCGAGCTGCTCCGGGTGGCCCAGCAGGGCCCGTACGCCGTGCCCGATCATGTTCACGGTGGTCTCGTAGCCGGCCACCACGAGCAGGAACACCGTCGAGACCAGCTCGACGTCGGAGAGCTGGTCCTGGTCGTCGCGGGCGGTGACCAGCGCGCTGATGAGGTCGTCGCCCGGTTCGGCGCGCTTGTGCTGGATCATCTGCCCGATGTGCTGACCGAACCTCGCCATGTTCGCGCCGGCGTTCTCGTTGTCGTTCGACATGATGGCGCCCGTCAGCCCCACCAGGACCGGCAGGTGCTCGGCCGTGATGCCCAGCAGCTCGCCGAGCACCTTGACCGGGAAGACCGCCGTGTAGTGCTCCACCAGGTCGACCACGCCGTCGCCGGAATCGGCGGCCGCCTTCTCCACCGAGTCCAGCAGCTCCGCGCTGATCCGCTCGATCGTGGGCCGCAGCCGCTCCACGCTGCGCGCCGTCAGGGCCTTGTTGACCAGCTTGCGCAGCCGGGTGTGGCCCGGCGGGTCCATGTTGAGCATGTGCCGGCCCACCGAGCTGTGCTCCAGCCGGGGCGTTCCCCCCTCGCTCATCTCGCGGTCGAAGTAGCCCAGCTCGACCGAGGTGTCGATGTCCTTGGACAGCGCCGGGTGCGTCATGGCGATCCGGGCCTCCTCGTGGCTGACGACCGCCCAGACCCGCAGGCCGCTGGGCAGCAGCATCCGGTGGACCGGCCCCTGCGCCCTGAGGCCGGCGAAGGCCGGATAGGGGTTGCTCAGAAACTCTTCGTCCATTACGGGAAGGGACACGAATACTCCTCGGATTACCGAATAGGGGTTGACCAGTAGGCCGCTTAAGGGGTTGCGCCAGGGGTTTGCAGGGGCCGATAGGGGTCGCCCCGGGTAACACCACTATTGAAGTTGATCTCACTTGTCGGCTCGCATAGTATCGGCCGCCGAGCGGGGGATTCAAAGAAATTCATAAACCTTTCTCCCGCACGGCAAGAGCATGGGGCTGGATCAATGCGGGCGAGCGGATGCGGGGGGCATGCAATGGGGGAGCACGCTGTGCGGGACGGCCTTCTCAGGCCCCTCTCGGAACTCCTCCTGGAGCACGCACGCGAGCGCGCCGACCGGATCGCCCATTCCGACGGGACGCGCAGCGTCACCTACGGCGAACTGGCGGCCACGACCGGCAGGATCGCCGGCCACCTCGCCGCCCTCGCCGCCGGCCGCGGCCGGCCCGTCCTCGTCCACCTGGGAAACCGGGTCGAGACCGTCGAGAGCTGCCTCGCCGCCACCCGCGCCGCCCTCGTCGCCGTACCGGTCAGCCCCCACGCGGGCGACGCCGAACTGAAGCACGTCCTCGACGACGCGCAGCCCGCCCTCGTCATCACCGACGCGCACCGCCTCGCCCAGTACCGCCGCCTGGACGCGGTGGGACACGGCGTCCACTTCGTCGTCGTCACCGCACCGGGCGAGACCCCCGCCACCGGCACCACCGGCACCACCGGCACCACCGGTACCACCGGCACCGACGGCACGGGCGTCCACGACTACGCCCGGCTGTCCGCCACCGAACCGCCCGCGCCCGCCCCCGACGACCTCGCCCTCGACGAAGTCGCCTGGATGCTCTACACCTCCGGCACCACCGGCACCCCCAAGGGCGTCCGGTCCACCCAGCGCGCCGGCCTCTGGTCCGTCGCCGCCGGATACCCGTCCGTCCTCGCCATGACCGAGGACGACCGCCTGCTGTGGCCGCTGCCGCTCCACCACAGCTTCGCGTTCAACCTGTGCGTCCTCGGCGTCACCGCCACCGGAGCCTCGGCGCGCATCATGGCCGACTCCACCCCGGGCGAAGTGCTCGCCGAACTGCGCTCCGCCCCCTACACCCTGATGGCCGCCGTCCCGACGCTCTGCCACCACCTCCTGGACACCGCCGGCGAGGCCGAACCGGCCCTGACCGGACTGCGTGCCTTCCTGGTGGCCGGCGCGGTCACCGGCCCGGAACTCGGCGCACGCTTCGCCGACGCCTTCGGCGTCCCCCTGATCGACAGCTACGGCAGCACCGAGACCACCGGCGTCATCACCTGCAACCCGCTCACCGGACCGCGCGTCCCCGGCTCCTGCGGCCGCCCCGTCCCCGGCCTCGGCCTGCGCGTCGTCGACCCGGCCACCGGGCTCGACGTCCCCCGCGGCGACGAGGGCGAGATCCGCGTCGACAGCCCCAGCCTGATGCTCGGCTACCACCGCGCCCCCGAGGCGACCGAAGAGGCCTTCCACGAAGGCTGGTACCGCACCGGAGACCTCGGCCGCCTCGACGCCGACGGCTTCCTCACCATCACCGGACGGCTGAAGGAACTGATCATCCGCGGCGGCGAGAACATCCACCCCGCCGAGATCGAGGACGTGATCCGCGCCGGCGAGGACATCGCCGACGCCGCCGTCGTCGCCCGCCCGCACAGCGGCCTCGGCGAGGTCCCGGTCGCCTACGTGGTCCCCCGCGAAGGCAGGACCCTGTCACCCCGGGACATCCTGACGCGCTGCCGGGAACGGCTCGCCTACTACAAGGTGCCCGTCGCCCTCCACATCACCGCCCACATCCCCCGGACCACCTCCGGCAAGACCGTCCGCCGGCTCCTCGGCACCGGCCCCGAACCCACCCGGCTGATCGCCGCCGGCACCACCCACCACGACCGGATCAGCCGCACCCTGCCCGGCCCCGCGCCCGTCCCCGCCTCGCTCCCCGCCGACGACACCGCCACCCTGGCCGCCACCCCCGTCCTGCTGCTCACCGCACCCGGCGAGGGCGACCGCGCCGACACCCTGGCCGGACACCTGACCGGCGCCCACCACTGCACCGACGTCACCCGCGCGACCTGCGACCCGGCCGACGCCGAAGCGGTCGACCGGGCCCTCGCCGGCTCCGACGCCCCCGCCGTGGTCCTGCTCGCCGCCGACACCCCCGGAGCGGTCTTCGACGCCGCAGCACAGCGCCTGCGCGCCCACGGCCGCACCGCGTTCTCCCTGACCGCCGCACCCGAGGTCACCGGCCACGAACTCCGCGAAGGCCTCGACGCCGCACTGATCGAAGGCGAACCGGCCGTACGCGTCCACCCCTTCGGCCGGGAACCGGCGGCGCCCCGCACGGCCACCACCGCCACCGAGGACCCCGAGCTGACCCGGCACCTGACCGGGGAACTCCTGACGCTGAGCGGGCCGGGCCGCGACCGGCGCCTGCTGCGCCTCGTCACCGACGCGATCGCCGAAGTCCGCGGCGACACCGCCGCCACCACCGCGACCTCCGCCGCCTCCGACCCGCGCGAGCAGTCCCGGCCGCTCGGTTTCGACTCCATGGCCTCGGTACGCCTGTCGGCCCGGCTGGGCGCGGCCACCGGACTGCGGCTGCCCGCCTCCCTGGCCTTCGACCACCCGAGCCCCGTCCTCCTCGCCCGGTTCCTGCACGGCGAGCTGCTCGGCCCGGAGCCCGCGAACGCCGCGCCCGACCCGGTGGCGGACGCCGCCGATCCGGTGGTCGTGGTCGGCGCGGCCTGCCGGTTCCCCGGCGGTGTGGGCTCGCCCGAGGAACTCTGGCGCCTGGTCGCCTCGGGCACCGACGCCGTGGGCCCCTTCCCGCAGGACCGCGGCTGGGACCTGGACGGCCTCTTCGACGCCGACCCCGACACACCCGGCACCACGTACACCCGCGAGGGCGGCTTCCTCGACGGGGCCGCCGACTTCGACGCCGGCTTCTTCGGGATCTCCCCGCGCGAGGCCCTCGCCATGGACCCCCAGCAGCGCCTGCTGCTGGAGACCTCCTGGGAGCTGTTCGAACAGGCCGGCATCGACCCGGACTCCCTGCGCGGCAGCCGCACCGGCGTCTTCGCCGGCCAGATGTACCACGACTACGCACCGCGGCTCGCCGGGGAGACCGGCCTGGAGGGCTACCTGAGCACCGGCGGCGCGGGCAGCGTCCTGTCCGGGCGGCTGTCCTACTTCTACGGCTTCCAGGGCCCCGCCCTGACCGTGGACACCGCGTGCTCGTCCTCCCTCGTCGCCCTGCACCTCGCGGCGGAGTCCCTGCGCCGCGGCGAATGCACACTGGCCCTGGCCGGCGGCGTCGCCCTGATGTCCACCCCGGCCTCCTTCGTCGACTTCAGCCGCCAGCGCGGCCTCTCGCCCGACGGCCGCTGCAAGCCCTTCGCGGCCGCCGCCGACGGCACGGCCTGGTCCGAGGGCGTCGGCATGCTCCTCGTGGAGCGGCTGTCGGACGCCCGCCGCAACGGCCACCAGGTCCTCGCCGTCCTCAAGGGCTCCGCCGTCAACCAGGACGGCGCCTCCAACGGCCTGTCCGCACCCAACGGCCCCGCCCAGCAGCGCGTCATCCGCCAGGCCCTCGCCAACGCCGGCCTCACCGCCGACCAGGTCGACGCCGTCGAGGCACACGGCACCGGCACCACCCTCGGCGACCCCATCGAAGCCCAGGCCCTCCTCGCCACCTACGGCCAGGACCGGCCGGCGGACCGCCCGCTGTGGCTCGGCTCGGTCAAGTCGAACCTGGGCCACACCCAGGCCGCGGCGGGCATGGCCGGCGTCATCAAGATGGCCATGGCGATGCGCCACGGCCTCCTGCCCCGCACCCTGCACGTCGACGCCCCCACCCCGCACGTGGACTGGACGGCAGGCCGCGTCGAGCTGCTCGCCGAGGACGTCACCTGGCCGGAGACCGGCCGCCCGCGCCGCGCGGCCGTGTCCTCCTTCGGCATCAGCGGCACCAACGCCCACGTCATCCTGGAGGAAGCACCGCCCGTCACCCCGGAGGAACCGGTACGGACGTCCCCCGCCCCCCTGCCCGTGTGGCTGCTGTCCGGCCGCGACGCGGAGGCCGTCCGCGCCCAGGCGGGCCGGCTGCTGGAGCGGGTGTCGGCGGATCCGGAGCCGGAGCCGGGCGACGTTGCCTTCTCGCTGGCGGTCTCGCGGGCCGCGCTGGGCAGTCGGGCGGCCGTGGTGGCCGGGGACCGTGCGGGTCTGCTGGCCGGGCTGGAGGCCCTGGCCGAGGGCCGCTCGGCGTCGGGCGTGGTCGAGGGTGCGGTGTCGGGTGGGAAGTTCGCGTTCCTGTTCTCGGGTCAGGGTGCGCAGCGTCCGGGGATGGGGCGTGAGCTGTATGACGCGCAGCCGGTGTTCGCGGCCGCGTTCGACGAGGTGTGCGGACACTTCGACTTCCCGCTGAAGGAGATCGTCTTCGGGGGCGGGGAGGAGGTCCACCGCACCGAGTACACCCAGCCGGCGCTGTTCGCCGTCGAGGTGGCGTTGTACCGGCTCCTGGAGTCCTACGGCGTCCGCCCGGACTTCATGGCGGGCCACTCCATCGGTGAGATAGCGGCCGCGCACGTGGCAGGGGTCTTCTCCCTGGCCGACGCGGCCCGTCTGGTGGCCGCCCGTGGCGCGCTGATGGGTGCGCTGCCGGAGGGCGGGGCGATGGTGTCCGTCCAGGCGGCCGAGGAGGAGGTACGTCCGCTGCTGTCGGTGGATGTCGACGTCGCGGCGGTCAACGGCCCTCAGTCCGTGGTCATTTCGGGTGCCGAGCAGGCCGTCCTGGCGGTGGCCGCGCAGCTGGCGGACCGGGGTCGCAAGACGAAGCGCCTGACGGTTTCGCACGCCTTCCACTCGCCCCTCATGGAGCCGATGCTGGAGGCGTTCCGCGAGGTCGCCGAGTCCCTCACCTACTCGGAGCCCGCGATCCCGGTGGTCTCCACCCTCACCGGGGACATGACCTCGCCCGGATACTGGGTGCGCCACGTCCGCGAGGCCGTCCGCTTCCACGACGCCATGCGGCAGATGGAAGCCGCCGGGGTCGACACCTACCTCGAACTCGGCCCGGACGCCGTCCTGGCCGCCATGGGCCAGGCCTGCCTCGACGAGCCCGCCGCCCTCCTGCCCCTCCTGCGCCGCGACCGCTCCGAGACGTTCACGTTGATGTCCGCCCTCGCGGGAGCGTTCGTCCGCGGCGTCGAGGCCGAGTGGACGCGCGTCCTGTCCGGCCGCCGCGTCGACCTGCCCACGTACGCCTTCCAGCGGCAGCGCTACTGGCCCGCCGCACCCGTGGCCGCCGCGGCCGGCCACGGCGACGACGCGGACGACCTGCTCTACCGGGTGACCTGGGAGCGGCTCGAAGACCCCTCCGACCCCTCCGCGACCGCCGCCCCCCTGGGCTCCTGGCTGGTCGTCACCGACGCCGGCCACCCGGCCGCGTACGCCGACACCGTCATCGCCGCGCTGGCCGACCGGGGTGCCGGCGTCGTGCCGCTGCCCCTGACCGCCGCCGAGCACGACCGGACCGTACTCGCCCGGCGGCTGGCCGGGGAGATCCCGGCGGACGGCCTCTCCGGCGTGCTGTCCCTGCTCGACGCCGACGGCACCGACGCCACGGCCGCCACCCTCGCCCTGCTCCAGGCCCTCGGCGACACCGGCCAGCCGGCCCCCCTGTGGGTCGCCACCCGCGGCGCGGTCCGCGTGGACGAGCGGGAGGAGGGCCCCGTACGGCCCCGCCAGGCCCAGCTCTGGGGCCTGGGCCGGGTGGCCGCGCTGGAGGCGCCCGCCGGCTGGGGCGGCCTGGTCGACCTGCCCGAACAGCTGGACGCCGACGCCCTGCGACGGCTCTGCGACCTCCTCTCCGGAGCCGCCGACGAGGACGAGACCGCCCTGCGCCCCTCCGGCGCCCACGCCCGCAGGCTGGTGCGGACCGGCTGGTCGGCGCCCGCCCGGGACTGGTCGCCGCGCGGCACCGTCCTGGTCACCGGCGGCACCGGAGCCCTCGGCGGCCACGTCGCCCGCTGGCTGGCCGAGGCCGGCGCCGACCACCTGCTGCTGGTCAGCCGGCGCGGCGCGGACGCCCCGGGCGCCGCGGAGCTCGTCGACGGGCTGACCGCGCTGGGCGCCGAGGTCACCCTCGCGGCCTGCGACGTCTCCGACGAGGACGCCCTCGCCGCGCTGCTCGCGGCCGTTCCGGCCGAACACCCGCTGACGGCCGTCGTGCACACCGCCGGGGTCCTCGACGACGGCGTCCTCAGCGCCCTGACCCCCGCGCAGCTCACCCGCGTACTCGCGGGCAAGACGGACGCCGCCCTCACCCTGGACCGGCTGACGCGCGGCCTCGGCCTCGACGCGTTCGTCCTCTTCTCCTCGCTCGCCGGTGTCATCGGAGCGGCCGGACAGGCGAACTACGCCGCGGCGAACGCCGCCCTGGACGCCCTCGCCCAGCAGCGCCGCCGCGAAGGCCTGCCGGCCACCGCCGTCGCCTGGGGAGCCTGGGAAGGCGACGGCATGGCGGCGGCCGACGCCGTCGTCCGCGAGCGCATGCGCCGCACCGGCTTCCGCCCGATGAGCCCGCGGCGGGCCCTGCGCCTGCTGGACGGCGCGATCCGCCACGGCGAGACGGCGGTCCTGGCCGCCGACATCGACTGGGACCGGTACGCACGAGCCCACGGCCCGGCGGCCCGGCGCCCCGTACTGCGGGCGCTCACCGGCACGGCGGCGCCCGCGCCGGCCACCACCGGGTTCGCCGCCACCCTGGCCGGCCGCGGCCCGGACGAGCAGCGCGCGGCGCTCGTCGGCCTGATCCGCGGACACGCCGCCGAACTCCTGATGCACCCGACGCCCGACGCCATCGCCCCCGAGCGGTCCTTCCGGCAGCTGGGCTTCGACTCGCTGGCCTCGGTGGAGCTGGCCGGCCGGCTCGGCGCGGTCACCGGACTGCGCCTGCCCGCCTCCCTCGCGTTCGACTACCCCAGCCCCGCGGCGCTGGCCGAGTTCCTGCGCGGCGAGCTGGCCGGCACCGCGCGGCAGGCCGTCGTGGCGGGCCCGGTGGCGGACGCCTCCGACCCCGTGGTGGTCGTCGGGGTGGCCTGCCGCTTCCCCGGCGGCGTGACCTCGGCCGACGAGCTGTGGACCCTCCTCGCGGACGGCGTCGACGCGGTGGGCCCCTTCCCGCAGGACCGCGGCTGGGACCTGGCGAACCTGTTCGACGCCGACCCCGACGCGCCCGGGACCACGTACGCGACGGCCGGCGGCTTCCTGGAGGGCGTGGGCGACTTCGACGCCGGCTTCTTCGGGATCTCCCCGCGCGAGGCCCTCGCCATGGACCCCCAGCAGCGCCTGCTGCTGGAGACCTCCTGGGAGCTGTTCGAACAGGCCGGCGTCGACCCGGACTCGCTGCGCGGCAGCCGCACCGGCGTCTACATCGGCTCCAACGGCCAGGACTACACCGCCCTCGTGGCGCGGTCCGCCGAGGACCTGGAGGGCTACCTCGGCACGGGGGGCGCGGCCAGCGTCGTCTCGGGCCGGATCGCGTACAGCTTCGGCTTCGAGGGGCCCGCGCTGACGGTGGACACGGCGTGCTCGTCCTCCCTCGTCGCCCTGCACCTCGCGGCGGAGGCGCTGCGGCGCGGCGAATGCGAGCTGGCGCTGGTCGGCGGCGTGACCGTCATGTCGACGCCCGACGCGTTCGTCGACTTCAGCCGCCAGCGCGGCCTGTCGCCCGACGGCCGCTGCAGGCCCTTCGCGGCGGCCGCGGACGGCACCGGCTGGTCCGAGGGCGTCGGCATGCTCCTCGTGGAGCGGCTGTCGGACGCCCGCCGCAACGGCCACCAGGTCCTCGCCGTCCTCAAGGGCTCCGCCGTCAACCAGGACGGCGCCTCCAACGGCCTGTCCGCGCCCAACGGCCCCGCCCAGCAGCGCGTCATCCGCCAGGCCCTCGCCAACGCCGGCCTCACCGCCGACCAGGTCGACGTGGTGGAGGCCCACGGCACGGGCACCCCGCTCGGGGACCCGATCGAGGCGCAGGCACTGCTGGCCACGTACGGGCAGGAACGCCCGGCGGACCGCCCGCTGTGGCTGGGCTCCCTGAAGTCCAACCTGGGCCACACCCAGGCCGCCGCCGGCGTGGCCGGCGTGATCAAGATGGTGCTCGCGATGCGGCACGGCGTCGTACCGAAGACGCTGCACGTCGACGCCCCGACCCCGCACGTGGACTGGACGGCGGGCGAGGTCCGGCTGCTGACCGAACCGCTGGCCTGGACCCCGGCGGAGGAACCGCGCCGCGCGCCGTGTCCTCGTTCGGCATCAGCGGCACCAACGCCCACGTCATCCTGGAAGGAAAGCAACCGCCCGTCACCCCGGAAGGAGCCGGCGCGCACCGCCCCCGCCCCCACGCCCGTATGGGTGCTGTCGGGCCGCGACGGGGACGCCGTCCGCGCCCAGGCCCGGCAGCTGCTGGCCCGGGTGTCGGCCGACGCCGAGGCCGACCTCACGGCCGTGGGCCGGTCGCTGGCGGTGAGCCGCAAGGCCTTCGAGCACCGCGCCGCCGTGGTCGCACAGGACCGGGACGAGGCCCTGGCCGCCCTGGCCGCCCTGGCCGACGACGTCACGGACGCGGCCACCCCGGGCCGGTCCGCGTTCCTCTTCACCGGCCAGGGTGCGCAGCGCCCGGGCATGGGCCGTGAGCTGTACGAGGCGCAGCCGGTGTTCGCGGCGGCCTTCGACGAGGTGTGCGGACACTTCGACTTCCCGCTGAAGGACATCGTCTTCGGCGAGGGGGACGAGGTCCACCGCACGGAGTTCACCCAGCCGGCGCTGTTCGCCGTCGAGGTGGCCCTGTACCGGCTGGCGGAGTCCTTCGGTCTGCGTCCGGACTTCGTGGCCGGCCACTCGATCGGCGAGATCGCCGCCGCGCACGTCGCGGGGGTCCTCTCCCTCACGGACGCCTCGGCACTGGTCCGCGCCCGCGGCGCCCTCATGGGCGCCCTGCCCGAGGGCGGCGCGATGGTCTCCGTCCAGGCCACGGAGGACGAGGTCCGTCCTCTGCTGTCGGGTGAGGTCGGCATCGCGGCCGTCAACGGCCCGCAGTCCGTGGTGATCTCGGGCGTGGAGCAGGCCGTCCTGGCGGTGGCCGCGCAACTGGCCGAGCAGGGACGCAAGACGAAGCGCCTGACGGTCTCGCACGCCTTCCACTCGCCGCTGATGGAGCCGATGCTGGAGGCGTTCCGCGAGGTCGCCGAGTCGCTGGCCTACTCCGAGCCCGCGTTCCCGGTGGTCTCCACCCTCACCGGCACCCTCGCCGCCGCCGCAGAGCTGACCTCGCCCGCCTACTGGGTGCGCCACGTCCGCGAGGCCGTCCGCTTCCACGACGCCGTCCGCCACCTGGAAGCCGCCGGGGTGCGCACGTACCTCGAACTCGGCCCCGACGCCGTCCTGACCGCCATGGCCCAGCAGTGCGTCACCGAGGCCGGCGACGCGTCCGGCTTCGTCCCCCTGATGCGGCGCGGCAAGGACACCCGGCACACCCTCGCCGCCGCCCTGGGTGCACTGTTCGCCCGGGGCACCGACCCGGACTGGCAGGCGTACTTCGGCCCCGGCACGCGGGCACCCGGCGTACCCGGCCACGCCTTCCGCCGGACCCGCCACTGGCCGCGCCCGCGCCCCGCCGGGGCGCACGGCGCCGACGCGCACCCGCTGCTCACGGCCGTCCTCGACCGCGCCGACTCCGACGAGGTGGTCCTCTCCGGCCGCCTGTCGGCCCGTACGCACCCCTGGCTGGCCGACCACGTCGTCAACGGCACCGTCATCGTGCCCGGGACCGCCTTCGTGGAGATGGCCCTGCGCGCGGGCCGGGAAGCCGGCTGCGAAACCCTCGACGAGCTGACCGTCCTCGCCCCGCTGCGCCTGCCCGACGGCTCCGCCGTCGAGGTCCAGACGCTCCTGGCCCCCGCCGGCCCCGACGGGGAGCCCGGGTCCTGGACCGTGACCGTCCACGCACGGCCGGCCGGCGCCCCCGACACGGGCTGGACCCGGCACGCGAGCGGGCTCCTCAGCGGCGCCACACCGTCCTCCCGCCCGTCCGCCGGCGCCTCCGCCGGCCCCTCCGCCGGGCCGCTCGTGTGGCCGCCGGCCGACGCCGAACCGGTCGAGGCGGGCGACACGTACGTCCGCGCCGCCGCCATGGGCTTCGACTACGGCCCGGCGTTCCAGGGCCTGAAGGCCGCCTGGCGCCGGGGCGACGAGGTCTTCGCCGAGGTCGCCCTGCCCCCGGCGGACGCCGACGACGCCGCACGGTTCGCCTTCCACCCCGCGCTGTTCGACGCCGCCCTGCACACCGGCTTCATCGAGTCGCCCGGCGGGTCCGACGACGCCGGCCGGCTGCCGTTCACCTGGCAGGGGCTCACCCTCCACCGGGCCGGCGCCGCCACCGTACGGGTGCACCTGACCCGGACCGACGCCGACACCCTGTCGCTGGAGATCACCGACGGGCTCGGCGAACCGGTCGCCTCGGTCGCCTCGCTGACCCTGCGCCGGATGCGCCCCGAGGACCTCGCGGGCGACACCGCCGCCCTCCTGGAGATCCACTGGCAGCCGCTGGACCCCGCCCCGGCCCCCACCGGCCCCCACGCGCTCCTCGGGGACGGCCGGGCCGCCGGCACCGCCGTGCCGGCCTCCCTCGGCGGCGTACCCCTCACCGCGTACCCGGACCTGGAGACATTGGAGCGGGCGGCCGAGGCCCCCGCGACGGTCCTGCACCTGCTGGACGCGGCCGAGCCCGCCGACCCCGACGACCCGGCCCGCCACGCCCGCGAGGCGTCCTGGCGGACCGCCGGCCTGCTGCGCCGGTGGACCGCGTCCCCGCTCGCGGAGACGGCCCGGCTCGTCCTGCTGGTCCCGGCGGGCGACCCGGCCGGCACCACACGGGGTGCGGTCCGCGCACTGCTGCGCACCGCACAGGCCGAACACCCCGGGAAGTTCCTGGTCGTCGAGGTCGACGGGCAGCCGCAGTCGTGGAACGCGCTGCCCGGCGTCCTCGGCGCCGACGAGCGGGAGGCCGCCGTCCGCGACGGGCGGCTGCTCGTCCCCCGCCAGGTCCGCCGGCCCGAGACCGCGCCCGGCGCACCGGCCCCCACCCGGCCGGCGCCCGCGTTCACCGGGACCGTCCTGATCACCGGCGGCACCGGCGGCCTCGGCGCGGTCGTCGCCGAGCACCTCGTACGCCGCCACGGCACCACCGACCTGCTGCTGCTCAGCCGCAGCGGCACCGCCGACCCGCGGGGCGGGGAACTCGCCTCCGCCCTGCGCGCACTCGGCGCCCGCGTGACCCTCGCCGCGTGCGACGTGGCCGACCGCGAGGCCCTGGCGGCCGTCCTGTCCGGCGTCTCGCCCGACCGCCCCCTGAAGGCGGTCGTCCACGCGGCGGGCGTCGTCGACGACGGGACTGCTCGCCACCCTGACGGAGGACCAGTTCGAACGGGTCCTCCGGGTCAAGGCGGCCGGCGCCGTCGCGCTGCACGAGCTGAACAAAGGACTCCGGCCTCGACGCCTTCGTCCTGTTCTCGTCCGCGGCCGCGCTGTCATGGGCAGCCCCGGCCAGGCCAACTACGCGGCCGCCAACGGCTTCCTGGACGCCTTCGCCCAACCACCGCGCTCCCTGGGACTGCCCGCCAGTCCCCTCAGTGGGGCCCCTGGGCCGAGAACGCGGCATGCCGGCGGCTCGCCCCGAGCGTCGCCCGATGCGCGCAAACGGCACGCACCCCTGCAACGAGGAGCGCTCGCCCTGCTCGACGCGGCGCTGGCCCTGCCCGGCGTACCCAACCTGGTCGCCGCCCGCCCGGCAGCCGCCCCGGCCCGGACCGGGACGGCCCGGACCGCGGGCCGGCCGGCCGCACCCGAGCGAGGCGCCTTCACCCGCAGGCTCGCCGGAGCCGACGCGGACACCCGCCGCAGGCTCCTCACCGACCTGGTGCGCACCCAGACCGGCTCGGTCCTCGGCCACGGCACGTCCGCCCACGTACCGGCCGAACGCTCCTTCCGGGAACTGGGACTGGACTCGCTGGCCGCCATCGAACTGCGCAACCGGCTCGGCGCCGAGACCGGCCTGCGGCTCTCCCCGACGCTCGTCTTCGACCACCCCAGCCCGCTGGCACTGGCCGAGTTCCTCGACCGGGAACTGGCCCCCGCCCCCGCCCCCCTGGACCAGCCCGACCCGGCCGTGGTCCGCCGCCTCGACGACCTCACGGCCGGCCTGCGCACCACCGCACCCGACCCGGCCACCGCCCGCTACCTGGAGGACCGGCTGCGCGCCCTGCTCGCCGAGGTCGGCGGGCCGGTGCGGCCGCCGGCGCCGACCGACGTGGACGACGTCACCGACGAGGAGCTGTTCGACATCTTGAACGGAGAGATCGGCATCTGATGGCACACATCGCATTCTTCAGCGTGGCCGCCCACGGGCACGTGTCGCCCACCCTGGGCATCGTCGCCGAGCTGGTCTCGCGCGGTCACCGGGTCACCTACTTCACCACCGGCGCCTTCGAGGAGCAGCTGACCCGGCTCGGCGCGCAGGTGTGCCGCTACGACGTCGCCACCTCGCCCGGTCAGTCGCCGCGCGCGTTCGCCGAGAACGACCTGAGCGCCCTGCCCCTGTTCTTCCTGCACGGCAGCGCCGACCGGATCGCCCTCGCGGAGTCCTTCGTCGGAGTCGACCGCCCCGACCTCGTCGTGTACGACAACACGGTGCCGTTCGCCGGGCGCGCCCTGGCCCGCAGGTGGGGGGCGCGCGCCGTGCAGTTCTTCCCCTCCCTCGCCTCCAGCCGCTCGTGGGCGCTGATGGACGCCATGCTGGCCCGCACCGGCCGCTCCGCCTCCCACGAGGCCAACGGCGCCGAGTTCGACGCACGCCTCGCCGAGTTCCTGCACGGGGCCGGCCTGGACGGGGTCCGGGCCGAGGAGTTCATGGACTTCGAGGAGGAACTCAACCTGGCCTTCCTGCCCAGGGAGTTCCAGCCCGGGGCGCACACCTTCGGCGAGCACTACCGTTTCGTCGGGCCCAGCCTGGGCGGCCGCGAGGCCGAGGGCACCTGGCGCCCCCGGGACCCGGACCGGCCGACGGTGTTCGTCTCCCTCGGCACGGTCTTCAACCGGGCCACGTCCTTCTACCGCACCTGCGTGGAGGCGTTCGCCGACAGCGGCCTCCACCTGGTGCTGTCCATCGGCCGGCAGGCCGACCCGGCGGACCTCGGCACCCTGCCGCCGCACTGCGAGGTGCACCGCAGCGTCCCCCAGCTGTCCGTCCTCGGCCAGGCCGCGGCGTTCGTCACGCACGGCGGCATGGGCAGCACGATGGAAGCCCTGTCCTTCGGCACGCCGATGGTCGTCGTCCCGCAGATGGTCGAGCAGGAGATCATCGCCGACCGCGTCGCCGAACTGGGCCTGGGCCTGCGCCTCGACCCGGCCGACGTCACCGCCGCACGCCTGCGGGCGGCCGTCGAGACCGTCACCGCCGACACCGGCACCGCCGCCGCGGCGGCCCGCTTCCGGCGGCTCAGCCACGACGCGGGCGGCGCCGCCGCCGCGGCCGGGGCGATCGAAGCACACCTGGCGGGCACCGGCCCCGCCGCACAGACGAAGGCGGCCGCGATATGACCGGGCAGAACGTCCTCATCGTCGGAGCGGGCGCCGTCGGCACCCTGCTCGCCTGCGACCTCCTCCAGCAGTCCGTGCCGGTGCGGATCGTCGACGCCAGACCCCCGCAGGAGGAGTACGACCCGCACTCCCGCGCCGTGATGATCTGGCCCCGCGTCCTGGAACTCCTGGAGAAGGTCGGCATCGCCGACGAACTCGTCTCCCGCGGGTTCCGGGCCGACGACGTCAGCTTCTTCTCCCGCGGACGCCGGCTGGGCACCGTACCGATGACGAAGCTGGGCGCCGCCCGCCCCTACGGCCTGGGCATCGTCCAGAGCGAGCTGGAAGTGCTGCTGCACCGCCGCCTCGCCGAACTCGGCGGCACCATCGAGTACGGCACCGAACTGACCGCGATCGACACCTCCGGCCCGCACCCCACCGCCACCCTGCGGCACTCCGACGGCCGCACCGAACAGGCCGCCGCCGACTGGCTGATCGGCGCCGACGGCGCCGGCAGCGTCACCCGCCGGCTCCTCGGCATCCCTTACCCCGGCGTGCCCTTCCCGCTCGGCATCGCCCTCGGCGACTTCCCCGTCACCGGGCCGCGCGTCTCCACCGTCGAGTACCACTACGCCGACAGCGGGCTGCTCCCGCTGGTCCACCTCCCCGACGGCGTCTGCCGCCTCGCCACCATCGTGGCCCCGGGGGAGACCGACTGGTCGGACCGCCCGCTGCCGGACTGGCAGCGGATGGTCGACGAGCGCACCAGCCTCCCGTACCGGCTCGGCGAACCCCTGTGGACCCGCACCTACCACCCGCGCCCCGGCGTCGCCGAACGGTTCCGCGAAGGCCGGGTCGTCCTCGTCGGCGACGCCGCCCACTCGGTGGTCCCCCTCGGCGGCCAGGGCCTCAACCTCGGCCTCCAGGACGCGATCAACCTCGGCTGGAAGCTCGCCGGCGTCGTCCACGGCGTCTGGGACGAGCGGATCGTCGACACGTACGACACCGAACGCCGCAAGGCCGTCGAGCAGGTCCGCACGGTCATCCGCACCGAAATGGAACTGTCCGGCGCCCCCACCGCACGGGACCGCCGCCTGCGGGACCTGAAGGTGGCCGCCGCCCACCGCACCGGCCTCCTGCGGCACGTCGCGGCCCCCCTGATGAGCCAGATCGGCCTCGGCTACGCCGCCACCGACGAACCGCTGTGGCGCTCGGCCCTGCACCGCAGGGCCCGCCCCGGAGACCGGCTGCCGGTTCTTTCCACCGGACCCGGCAGCACGGCCGGGGGCGCCCGTCCTCGACCAGCGCGACCACATCGCGCTGCTCTGGCCCGGCCGCCGCCCCGCCGCCGG
>NZ_GG657752.1:307241-315243 GCF_000158895.1 Streptomyces sp. C
CCGCCCCGCCGCCCCCGCACCCGCGACCGCCCCCAAAAAAAGCTGCCGCCGCCCCCGCCGCCGCCCGCACCGGGGACACGCCGGCCCCGGTCCGGCCCGCCGCCGGCACCGGCACCGGGGACCGTACGCACTACGCCCTGCACGTGGCCGAACTGGACACCGCGGTCGACACCGAGACCGCGTTCGCCTCCCTCTTCGCCGGATCCCCGCACGCCTTCTGGCTCGACAGCGCCCGCGTCGAGCCCGGCCTGTCCCGGTTCTCCTTCCTGGGCGACGCCCGCGGCCCGCTCGCCGAGACCGTCCGCTACCGCGTCGAGGACGGCGTCGTCGAGGTCGCCTCCGCCACCCCGGGCAGCCACCGCGAGTCCGTCTTCGACTACCTCCAGCGGGAACTCGCCCGCCGCGTCATCGACGCCCCGCCGCTGCCCTTCGACTTCACCGGAGGCTACGTCGGCTACTTCGGCTACGAACTGAAGGGCGACTGCGGATCCCCCAACCGCCATCCGTCCCCCACCCCCGACGCCGTCTGGATCTTCGCGGACCGGTTCCTCGCCGTCGACCACCAGGAGGGCCGCACCTACCTCCTCGCCCTCAGCACCGACCCGGCCACCGCCGACGGTGCCACCCGCTGGCTCGCCGACACCGCCGGCGCCCTCGCCCGGCAGGAACCCGCACCGGCCCCGGCCCCCGCCCCGGCCGACGGACCCGCGACGACCGTGGAACCCCGGCTCGCCCGCGACCGCGACGCCTACGTCCAGGACGTCCTGCGCAGCCAGGAGTACCTGACCGCCGGCGAGAGCTACGAGATCTGCCTGACCAACGTCGCCGAGATCCCCGCGACCGACGACGGCTTCACCACCTACCGCCGGCTGCGCCGCGCCAACCCCGCGCCGTACGCCGCCTACCTGCGGCTCGACGGCACCGAAGTGGCCTGCTCCTCCCCCGAACGCTTCCTCAAGATCACCGCCGACCGGGTCGCCGAAGCCAAACCGATCAAGGGAACCGCACCCCGCGGCGCCACCCCCGCCGCCGACGAGCGCGCCCGCCGCGAACTCGTCGCCAGCGCCAAGACCCGCGCCGAGAACCTGATGATCGTCGACCTGATGCGCAACGACCTCGGACGCGTCTGCGAAGTCGGCTCCGTCCACGTCCCCGTCCTGATGGCCGCCGAAAGCTACGCCACCGTCCACCAGCTCGTCTCCACCATCCGCGGCACCCTCAAGGACGGCAACGACGCCATCGACTGCGTCCGCGCCTGCTTCCCCGGCGGCTCCATGACCGGCGCCCCCAAACAGCGCACCCTGGAGATCATCGAGTCCCTGGAGGGCCGCGCCCGGGGCATCTACTCCGGCGCCATCGGCTACCTCTCCTGCAACGGCACCATCGACCTCAACATCGTCATCCGGACCATGGTCCTCGCCGACGGGCACTGGCGGATCGGCGCCGGCGGCGCCGTCGTGCTCGGCTCCGACCCCCACGACGAGTACGACGAAATGCTCCTCAAGGCCGACGCCCCCGCCCGCGCGCTGCTCCCGGCCCGCCCGGCCACCACCCAGCCCGCCCCCGAACGAACCGGAAGTGACCAGCGATGACCCCGCAGACCCCCGTCGACGTGACCGCCCTCGTCCAGGCCATGACCCTCGACGAGAAGCTCTCGTTCGTCCACGGCTCCGACGACCCCGAGGCCCTCGGCCAGTCCGGGTACATCCCCGGCGTCCCCCGCCTCGGCATCCCGGAACTGCGCCTGACCGACGGCCCGGCCGGCGTCCGCATGAAGCGCAAGACCACCACCGCGCTGCCCGCCCCCATCGCCCTGTCCTGCGCCTTCGACGACGAACTCGCCGCCCGTTACGGCGAGTACCTCGGCCACGAAGCCCGCGCCAAGCGCCAGGACGTCCTCATCGGCCCCATGCTCAACGTGCTGCGCCAGCCCTTCGGCGGCCGCAACTTCGAGCTGTACGGCGAGGACCCCCTGCTGGTCACCGCCATCGGCACCGCCGTGGTCAACGGCATCCAGTCCCAGGGCGTCATCGCCATGCCCAAGCACTTCGCGGCCAACAACCAGGAAGAGAACCGGATGACCGTCGACACCGTCGTCGACGAACGGACCCTCCGCGAAATCGAGTTCCCCGCCTTCGAGGCCGCCGTCCGGGCCGGCGCCGGCGCGTTCATGGGCGCCACCAACGGCGTCAACGGACACCCCAGCTGCCAGAACGAGACCCTCCTCACCACCGTCCTGCGCGACGAGTGGGGCTTCGAGGGCTGGGTCATGTCCGACTGGGACGCCGTCCACGACACCGCCGCCATCGAAGCCGGCCTCGACCAGGAGATGCCCGACGGCGCCCACCTCGGCGAGCCGCTGCGCGAGGCCATCGCCGAAGGCAGGATCGACGAAGCCGTCCTGGACCGCGCCGTCGCCCGCATCGTCGGCCAGATGGCCCGCTTCGGCCTCATCGGCGACGACACCCCCCGCCCCGAGACCACCCGCGACGCCGAGCGCGGCCGGGCCCTCGCCCTGGAAGTCGCCACCGCCGGCTCCGTCCTCCTGCACAACCCCCGGGGCGTCCTGCCGCTGTCCGCCGACAAGCTCACCGAGCCGGGCCCCGCCGCGCACGGCCTCGCCGTCATCGGCCGGCCCGCCGCCGTCCCCAAGACCGCCGGCGTCGGCAGCGCCCTCGTCGTCCCCGAGCACGCCGCCACCCCCCTCGACGTCCTGCGCACCCGCCTCGGCGACGACGCCGTCGAATTCCGCATCGGCGAGGACCCGGCCGGCCGCCCCATCCCGGAATCGGCGCTCGTCCCCGCCTTCCGCGAGGGCGAGGTCCCCGCAGGCCCCTCCACCGAGCCCGACTACTTCTACGAGGGCGAACTCACCATCGAGACGGAAGGCCGCTACCGCATCGCCGTCACCGCACTCGGCGGCTACGCGGCCATCGACCTCGAAGGCCACCCCCGCGTCTTCGCCGGCAGCTCCTTCGGCGACACCGCCGGCCTCACCGTCGACCTCCTCCCCGGCACCTACAAGCTCGTCCTCTCCGCCCTCCCCATGCCCAACAACCCCGTCCACCTCACCCTCGGCTGGGTCACCCCCCAGCAGGCCCAGGCCGACATCGACGAAGCCGCCGAAGCCGCCCGCGGCGCCCGCGCCGCCATCGTCTTCGCCTACGACGAGCTCGCCGAACTCATCGACCGACCCGCCCTCGCCCTCCCCGGCCTCCAGGACACCCTGATCTCCGCCGTCGCCAAGGCCAACCCCAACACCGTCGTCGTCCTCAACACCGGCTCCTCCCCGACGATGCCCTGGCTCGACGACGTCGCCGCCGTCCTCGACGTCTGGTACCCCGGCGAGGCCGGCGCCGAGGCCACCGACGCCCTCCTCTTCGGCGACGCCAACCCGAGCGGCAAGCTCACCCAGAGCTTCCCCGTCGACGCCGACCACACCTCCGTCGCCGGAGACCCCCTGCGCTACCCCGGCGTCGACGGCCGCGTCGAATACCAGGAGGGCATCTTCGTCGGCTACCGCTGGCACGACGAGCACGCCGTCGCCCCCCTGTTCCCCTTCGGCCACGGCCTCAGCTACACCACCTTCGGCTACGAGGACCTCCGCCTCACCGCCCGGGGACGCGAACTGAAGGTCACCTGCACCCTGCGCAACACCGGCGAACGGGCCGGCCGCGAAACCGTCCAGGTCTACCTCGGCAGCAGCCCCGACGTCCCCGCCCCCCAGGCCCCCAAGGCCCTCGCCGGCTACGCCACCGCCCACCTGGAGCCCGGCGCCACCACCACCGTGGACATCGTCCTCGACGCCCGCCGCTTCGAGTACTGGAACACCGACACCGGCACCTGGACCGTCGCCGCCGGCCCCCGCACCGTCTCCGTCGGCCGCTCCTCCGCCGACCTCCCCCTCACCGCCACCGTCCACGTCGACCCGGCCGGAACGGTGAGCCCGTGACCCCGGCCCCCCAGCGGATCCACACCCCGGTCTGCGTCATCGGCGCCGGCCCCGCAGGCCTGCTGCTGGCCCGGCTCCTCGAACTGAGCGGCATCGACTGCGTCGTCCTCGAACGCCGAGGCCGCGACCACGTCGAACGCCGCGTCCGCGCCGGCCTCCTCGAACAGGGCACCGTCGAAGCCCTCCGCCGGGCCGGCGCCGCCGAACGCCTCGACCGGGAAGGACTCGTCCACGAAGGCTTCGAACTCCGCCTCGAAGGCGACGTCCACCGCCTGCCCTTCACCAAACTCACCGGCCGGTCCGTGTGGATGTACGGCCAGCAGGAAGTCGTCAAGGACCTCATCGCCGCCCGCACCGCGAGCGGCGGCGCCCTCCACTTCGACGTCGACGACGTCAGCGTCGACCGGCTCGCCGGCGACGGCGCCACCGTCACCTGCACCCTCGACGGCCGCCCCACCGAGATCACCTGCGACTTCGTCGCCGGCTGCGACGGCTTCCACGGCGTCAGCCGCACCGCCGTCCCCGCCGCCTCCCTCACCACCAGCACCCACACCTACCCCTACGCCTGGCTGGGCATCCTCGCCGCCGCCCCGCCCATGACCCCCGAACTCGTCTACGCCACCGGCGAGCGCGGCTTCGCCCTCCAGAGCATGCGCTCCACCACCGTCAGCCGCCTCTACCTCCAGGTCCCGCCCGGCGAAACCGCCGACACCCGCACCGACGAGGAGATCTGGGCCGAACTCGACCTGCGCCTCGCCGGCGGCAGCGGAGCCCTCCCCACCGGCCCCGTACTGGAACGCACCCTCGTCCCGCTGCGCAGCTTCCTCTGCGAACCCATGCAGCACGGACGGCTCTTCCTCCTCGGCGACGCCGCACACATCGTCCCGCCCAGCGCCGCCAAGGGACTCAACCTGGCCGTCGCCGACGCCGAACTCCTCGCCGGAGCCCTCGCCGTCTGGTACGGCACCGGACGGCGCGACGCCCTCGACGCGTACTCGGCCACCGCCGTGCGCCGCGCCTGGCTCGGCCAGGAGTTCTCCCGCTGGATGACCGACCTGCTGCACACCGGCCCCGGCGACACCCCCTTCGACCGGGGCCTGCGCCGGGCGCGCTTCGACCACCTGACCGGCTCCACTGCCGCGGCGACCGACTTCGCCGAGCAGTACGTGGGCCAGTCGCGACGCTGACGGCCACCCCCGCCCGGTCCGCCGCCGGGGGCAGCCTCTTCGACCTGATCAACAGGAGTTTCGGTACGTCATGACAAACGAAGAAAAGATGCTCGACCACCTCCGGTGGATGACGGCCGAACTCCACCAGACCCGGGAGCGGCTGCGGTCCGCCGAGGAACCCGAACCGGTCGCGATCGTGTCGATGAGCTGCCGCTACCCCGGCGGCGTCAGCACCCCCGAAGAACTGTGGCAGCTCGTCGCCGAAGGCCGCGACGCCGTGGCCGGCTTCCCCGCCGACCGCGGCTGGGACCTCGACGCCGTCTACCACCCCGACCCCGACCACCAGGGCACCAGCTACGTCCGCGACGGCGGCTTCCTCGCCGGCGCCGCCGACTTCGACGCCGCCTTCTTCGGGATCTCCCCCCGCGAAGCCCTCGCCATGGACCCCCAGCAGCGGCTCCTCCTGGAAACCGCCTGGGAGGCATTCGAACGCGCCGGCCTCGACCCCACCTCCCTGCGCGGCACCCGCACCGGCGTCTTCGCCGGCGTCATGCACCACGACTACGCCGCCGCCCCCCGCGACCTGCCCGAAGGCGTCGAGGTGTACCTCGGCAGCGGCAACGCCGGCAGCGTCGCCTCCGGCCGCGTCTCCTACGTCCTCGGCCTGGAAGGCCCCGCCGTCACCATCGACACGGCCTGCTCCTCCTCCCTCGTCGCCCTCCACCTCGCCGCCCAGGCCCTCCGCCAGGGCGAATGCACGATGGCCCTCGCCGGCGGCGTCACCGTCATGGCCGACCCCGGCCTGTTCGTCGACTTCAGCCAGCAGCGCGGCCTCGCCCCCGACGGCCGCTGCAAGCCCTTCGCCGCCGCCGCCGACGGCACCGGCTGGGGCGAAGGCGCCGGCCTCCTCCTGCTCGAACGGCTCTCCGACGCCCGACGCAACGGCCACCCCGTCCTCGCCGTCATCCGCGGCTCCGCCGTCAACCAGGACGGCGCCAGCAGCGGCCTCACCGTCCCCAACGGCCCCTCCCAGCAGCGCGTCATCCGCCAGGCCCTGGAACAGGCCCGCCTCACCGCCCGCGACGTCGACGCCGTCGAAGCCCACGGCACCGGCACCACCCTCGGCGACCCCATCGAAGCCCAGGCCCTCCTCGCCACCTACGGCCAGGACCGCACCCCCGACGACCAGCCCCTCCTCCTCGGCTCCGTCAAGTCCAACCTCGGCCACACCCAGGCCGCCGCAGGCGTCGCCGGCGTCATCAAGATGGTCGAGGCCATGCGCCACGGCATCCTCCCCAAGACCCTCCACGTCGACGAACCCACCCCGCACGTCGACTGGACCGCCGGAGCGGTCTCCCTCCTCACCGAGAACACCGACTGGCCCCGGACCGGCGCACCCCGCCGCGCCGCCGTCTCCTCCTTCGGCATCAGCGGCACCAACGCCCACCTCATCCTCGAACAGCCCGAAACCCCCGACGAGGAACCGCCCAGCGCCACCCCGCACCCCCCGGTCGTGGCCTGGCCCCTCTCCGCCCGCAGCCCCGAAGCACTCCGCGCCCAGGCCGCCCGGCTGCTGGACCACACCGCCCACGGCGCCCCCCTCGCCGACACCGCCCACACCCTCGCCACCGCCCGCGCCGCCCACACCCACCGCGCCGTCGTCCTCGGCACCACCACCGGCGAACTCCACACCGGCCTGCGGGCCCTCGCCGACGGCACCCCCGCCGACAACCTCGTCCACGGCACCACCCGCCCCGACCCCCGCACCGCGTTCCTGTTCACCGGCCAGGGCGCCCAACGCCCCGGCATGGGACGCGAACTGCACGCCGCGTACCCCGTCTTCGCCGACGCCTTCGACCAGGCCTGCGCCCACCTCGACCGCTACTTCGACACCCCCGTACGCGACGTCGTCTTCGACGGCTCCCCGCTCCTCGACCGCACCGAGTACACCCAGGCCGGCCTCTTCGCCCTCGAAACGGCCCTCTACCGCCTCGCCGAGAGCCACGGCCTGCGCCCCGACTTCCTCCTCGGCCACTCGGTCGGCGAACTCGTCGCCGCACACGTGTCCGGCATGCTCCCGCTCGCCGACGCCGCCGCGCTCGTCGCCGCCCGCGGCCGGCTCATGCAGTCCCTGCCCGAAGGCGGCGCCATGGTCGCCGTGGAAGCCGCCGAGGACGAAGTCCGCGCCGTCCTCACCCCCGGCGCCGACATCGCCGCCGTCAACGGACCCCGGTCCGTCGTCGTCTCCGGCACCGAGACCGCCGTACTCGACGCCGCCGCCCTCCTCGCCGCCGCAGGCCACCGCACCAAGCGCCTCAAGGTCAGCCACGCGTTCCACTCCCTGCTGATGGAACCGATGCTCGACCGGTTCCGGGCCGTCGTCACCCGCCTCGACTTCCGCCCGCCCGCCATCCCCGTCGTCTCCAACGTCACCGGCCGCATCGCCACCGCCGAAGAACTCGCCACGCCCGAGCACTGGGTGCGACACGTCCGCCAGGCCGTCCGCTTCCACGACGGCGTCCGCACCCTCGCGGACCACGGCGTCACCACCTTCGTGGAACTCGGCCCCGACGGAATCCTCACCGCCATGGGGCAGAACTGCCTCGACGAGGACTCCGGAATCCGCTGGAGCACCGCCCTGCGCCGCGACCAGCCCGAGCCCGCCGCCTTCACCCGGGCCGTCGCCGAGGCCCACACCCAGGGCATCGCCGTCGACTGGGACGCCCTCTTCCCCGGCGCCCGCCGGGTCGACCTGCCCACGTACGCCTTCCAGCGCGAGCGGTACTGGCTGCGCAGCGGCGGCGCCACCGGCGACGTCACCGCCGCCGGCCTGGACGCGGCCGGCCACCCCCTCCTCGGCGCCATGGTGACCGTCGCCGCC
>NZ_GG657752.1:315636-330916 GCF_000158895.1 Streptomyces sp. C
TTCGCCTACGGGCCGGCGTTCCAGGGGCTGCGCGCGGCCTGGCGGCTCGGCGACGAGGTGTACGCCGAGGTCGGCCTCGACCGCGACCAGCAGGAGGCCGCGGGCCGCTTCGGCCTCCACCCGGCCCTCCTCGACGCCGCCCTCCAGGCGGCCGGCACGGGCACCCTCCTCCCCGGCACCGGGGAGGCCCGGCTCCCGTTCGCCTGGCGCGACGTCGCCCTCCACGCCACCGGCGCCCGCACCCTGCGCGTCCGGCTGACCCCGGCCGGCGAGGACGCGGTAGCCCTGACCGCCACCGACGAAGCCGGCCTCCCGGTGGTCACCATCGCCGCCCTCACCCTGCGGCCGATGACCCCGGGCGCACTGACCCGGACCGCCGACACCCTGTTCGCGCTGGACTGGGTGGCGCCGGTCCCGGCGTCCGAGCCCGTCGCCGTCGGCACGGTGTGCGAGGTGGACACCTCGGGCGGCGTACGCGCGGCCCTGGGCCGGGCCCTGGAGGTGCTCCAGGACTCCCTGGCGAGCCCTGCGGACGAGCGCGTGGTGTTCGTGACGCGCGGCGCCGTGGGCGACGAGGTCCGCGACCTGGCGGGTGCGGCGGTGTGGGGCCTGGTGCGTTCGGCCCAGTCGGAACACCCGGGCCGTTTCCACCTCCTGGACCTGGACGACGCCGTGGACCCGGCCCCCTACCTGACCTGCGCGGAACCGCAGGCCGCCGTACGCGGGGGAGCGGTACGCGTCCCACGCCTGACCCGCACCCCCGGTGCCACCTCCGGCGGCCTGTCCTTCACCGAGGGCGGCACCGTCCTGATCACGGGCGGTACGGCGTCCTGGGCCGGGCGGTGTCCCGCCACCTGGTCACGGACCACGGCGTCCGCCACCTCCTCCTCGCGAGCCGCTCCGGCGGCGCCGAAGACCTGGTCGCGGAACTGTCCGACCTGGGCGCCTCGGTCACCGTCGCCGCCTGCGACGCCGCCGACCGCGACGCCCTCACCGCCCTCCTGGCCGCGATCCCCGCCGAGCACCCCCTCACCGCCGTCATCCACACGGCCGGCGTGGTGGACGACGGAACGATCGAGTCCCTCACCCCGGAACGCATCGACACGGTCCTGCGCCCCAAGACGTACGCGGCCCGCAACCTCCACGAACTCACCGCGGACCTCGACCTCTCGGCGTTCGTGCTCTTCTCCTCCGCCGCAGGCCTGCTCGGCGCCCCCGGTCAGGGCAACTACGCCGCCGCCAACGCCTACCTGGACGCCCTCGCCCAGCACCGCCGCACCCTCGGCCTGCCCGGCATCTCCCTCGCCTGGGGCCTGTGGGCCGAACGCAGCGGCATGACCGGAACCCTCGACGCCGGCGACGTCGACCGCATCACCCGCGGCGGCATGACGGCCCTCGCCACCGAGGAAGCCCTCGCGCTCCTCGACACCGCCCCCGCCCTCGACCGGGCCGTGCTGTTCCCCATGCGCCTCGACCCCAAGGCGCTCCCCACCGGCCCCTCCCCGTCGCCCGTCCTGCGCGGCCTCGCAACGGCGACCCCGCTCCGGCCGACCGCCGGCGCGGCACCCCGCGCCGGGAGCTCCCCCCTCGGACAGAGGCTGGCCGGCCTGCCCGAAGCCCAGCAGACCCGCACCCTCCACGACCTGGTGGTCACCGAGGTGACCGCCGTACTCGGCCACCGCGCACCCGGCGCCCCGGAACCGACACAGGTGTTCAAGGACCTCGGCTTCGACTCCCTGTCCGCCGTGGAACTGCGCAACCGGCTCAGCGCCGTCACCGGCCTGCGCCTGCCCGCCACCCTCATCTTCGACCAGCCGACCCCGGCCTCCCTCGTCGCCTACCTGAAGACCCGCCTCCTCGACACCGGCGACTCGAAGGCACCCGCCGAGACGGCCGCCCCGCTGCCCGCCGACGAGCCGATCGCCATCGTCGGCATGAGCTGCCGCTTCCCCGGAGGCGTCCGCTCCCCCGAGGACCTGTGGCGCCTGGTGCTCTCCGGCGGCGACGCCATCGCGGACTTCCCCGCCGACCGCGGCTGGGACATCGACTCCCTCTACCACCCCGACCCCGCCCACGCCGGAACCTCGTACGTCCGCGAGGGCGGCTTCCTCGACGGGGCCGCCGACTTCGACCCCCTGTTCTTCGGCATCTCCCCCCGCGAGGCCCTCGCCATGGACCCCCAGCAGCGCCTCCTGCTGGAGACCGCCTGGGAGACCTTCGAGAACGCCGGGATCGCCCCCACCGCCGTGCGCGGCAGCCGCACCGGCGTCTTCACCGGCGTCATGTACCACGACTACGTCAACCTCCTCCACGACGAGGACGGCCTGGAGGGCTACGCGGGCAACGGCAGCGCGGGCAGCATCGCCTCCGGCCGCATCGCCTACACCCTGGGCCTCGAAGGCCCCGCGGTCACCGTCGACACGGCCTGCTCCTCCTCCCTGGTGTCGGTCCACCTCGCCGGCCAGGCACTGCGGCAGGGCGAATGCACCATGGCCCTGGCCGGCGGCGTGACCGTCATGTCCAGCCCGAACACCTTCGTCGAGTTCAGCCGCCAGCGCGGCCTGGCCGCCGACGGCCGCTGCAAGCCCTTCGCCGCGGGCGCCGACGGCACCTCCTGGTCCGAAGGCGTCGGCATGGTCCTGCTCGAACGCCTCTCCGACGCACGGCGCAACGGGCACCGGGTCCTCGCCGTCGTGCAGGGCTCGGCCGTGAACCAGGACGGCGCGTCCAACGGCATGACCGCCCCCAACGGCCCCGCCCAGCAGCGCGTCATCGAACAGGCCCTTTCCAAGGCCCGGTTGACGGCACGCCAGGTCGACGTCGTGGAGGCGCACGGCACCGGCACCACCCTCGGCGACCCCATCGAGGCCCAGGCCCTCCTGGCCACGTACGGCCAGGACCGCGAGGAGGACCGGCCGCTGCTGCTGGGCTCGGTCAAGTCGAACCTGGGCCACACCCAGGCCGCGGCGGGCATGGCCGGCGTCATCAAGATGGTCATGGCGATGCGCCACGGAGTGGTGCCGATGACCCTGCACGTGGACGCCCCGACCCCGCACGTCGACTGGTCGGCGGGCGCGGTGCGCCTGCTGACGGAGACGGTGCCGTGGCCCGAGACGGGCCGCCCGCGCCGGGCCGCCGTGTCCTCGTTCGGCATCAGCGGCACCAACGCCCACACCATCCTCCAGGAGGCCCCGCAGGAACCCGCCGCCGCCGACCCCGACACCACCCCCGCCCCCGGACTCCCGGTGTGGGTGCTGTCCGGCCGCGACGCGGAGGCGGTACGGGCCCAGGCGGGCCGGCTGCTGGAGCGGGTGTCGGCGGATCCGGAGCCGGAGCCGGGCGACGTGGCCTTCTCGCTGGCGGTCTCGCGGGCGGCGCTGGGCAGTCGGGCGGCCGTGGTGGCCGGGGACCGTGCGGGTCTGCTGGCCGGGCTGGAGGCCCTGGCCGAGGGCCGCTCGGCGTCGGGCGTGGTCGAGGGTGCGGTGTCGGGTGGGAAGTTCGCGTTCCTGTTCTCGGGTCAGGGTGCGCAGCGTCCGGGGATGGGCCGTGAGCTGTACGAGGCGCAGCCGGTGTTCGCGGCGGCGTTCGACGAGGTGTGCGGGCACTTCGACTTCCCGCTGAAGGAGATCGTCTTCGGCGGCGGGGAGGAGGTCCACCGCACGGAGTTCACCCAGCCGGCGCTGTTCGCCGTCGAGGTGGCGCTCTACCGGTTGGCGGAGTCCTTCGGTCTGCGTCCGGACCTCGTGGCCGGGCATTCGATCGGTGAGATCGCGGCCGCGCACGTGGCCGGGGTGCTGTCCCTGGCGGACGCTTCGGCACTGGTCCGGGCCCGTGGCGCCCTGATGGGCGCGCTGCCGGAGGGCGGCGCGATGGTCTCGGTCCGCGCCACCGAGGAGGAGGTACGCCCGCTGCTGACGGCGGACGTCGACATCGCCGCGGTCAACGGCCCGGCCTCCGTGGTCATCTCCGGCGCCGAGCAGGCCGTCCTGGCGGTGGCCGCGCAGCTGGCGGACCGGGGTCGCAAGACGAAGCGCCTGACGGTTTCGCACGCCTTCCACTCGCCCCTCATGGAGCCGATGCTGGACGCGTTCCGCGAGGTGGCCGAGACCCTGACCCACGGGACCCCGGCCATCCCGGTCGTCTCCAATGTCACCGGTGAGCAGATCACGGAGTTCACGGCCGAGTACTGGGTCGAGCACGTCCGCGGTGCGGTCCGCTTCGCCGACGGGGTCCGGTACCTCGCGGCGCAGGGCGTGGGCCACTTCCTGGAGCTGGGCCCGCAGGGCGTCCTGGCGGCGATGGCGGGGGAGAGCCTCCCGGAGGCCTTCTCCGGGCTCCTCGCCCCCGTCCTGCGCAAGGACCGCCCCGAGCCGGAGGCCTTCCTCGGCGCCCTCGCCGAGGCCTGGACCCGCGGCCTCCCCGTCGACTGGCTGCCGTTCCTCACCGGACGCCGCGTCGACCTGCCCACGTACGCCTTCCAGCGGCAGCGCTACTGGCCCGGAACCGGCTACGCCCCCGCCGCACAGGCGGAGCCGGTGTCGCCGCTGGCGAAGCGCCTGGAGTCGGCGGAGGACCCCGCGCGGGTCCTGCTCGACCTGGTCCGCGAGACCATCGCCACCGTCCTCGGACACGCCGCGCAGGAGACGGCCGACCCCGAGCGGGCCTTCCGCGACTTCGGCTTCGACTCGATGACCGCCGTCGAGTTCCGTACCCGGCTCGGCACCGCGACCGGGCTGCCGCTGCCCGCGACCCTCGTCTACGACTACCCGACCCCGGCCGCGCTCGTGTCCCACCTCCACGCCGAGCTGTTCGGCGGGACCGGAACCGGAGCGGCCCGGGTGCGCCGCGTGGTCGGCAGCGACGAGCCGATCGCCATCGTCGGCATGAGCTGCCGCTTCCCCGGCGACGTCGGCTCCCCCGAGGACCTGTGGCGCCTCGTCGAGTCCGAGGCCGACGCGATCTCGCCCTTCCCCCGCGACCGGGGCTGGAACATCGGGGCGCTCTACGACCCGGATCCCGAGCACCAGGGCACCACGTACACCCAGCACGGCGGGTTCCTCCGCAACGCTGCCGACTTCGACGCCGGCTTCTTCGGGATCTCCCCGCGCGAGGCCCTCGCCATGGACCCCCAGCAGCGGCTGCTGCTGGAGGTGGCGTGGGAGGCGTTCGAGCGTGCCGGAGTGACCCCGGCCGCTGCGCGCGGCAGCGGCACGGGCGTCTTCGTCGGCACCAACGGCCAGGACTACACGGCCCTGGTGTCGCAGTCCGCCGAGAGCCTGGAGGGCTACCTCGGAACGGGCGGCGCCGGCAGCGTCGCCTCCGGCCGCATCGCCTACGCCCTGGGCCTCGAAGGTCCCGCGCTGACCGTCGACACCGCGTGCTCCTCGTCGCTGGTCGCCCTGCACCTGGCGACGGAAGCCCTCCGGCGCGGCGAATGCGAACTGGCCCTGGCGGGCGGCGTGACCGTCATGTCGACCCCGCAGTCGTTCATCGACTTCAGCCGCCAGCGCGGCCTCTCGCCCGACGGCCGCTGCAAGCCGTTCGCGGCCGCCGCCGACGGCACGGGCTGGTCCGAGGGCGTCGGCATGCTCCTCGTGGAGCGGCTGTCGGACGCCCGCCGCAACGGCCACCAGGTCCTCGCGGTGATCCGCGGCTCCGCCGTCAACCAGGACGGCGCCTCCAACGGCCTGACCGCCCCCAACGGCCCCGCCCAGCAGCGCGTCATCCGCCAGGCCCTCGCCAACGCCGGCCTCACCGCCGACCAGGTCGACGCGGTCGAGGCGCACGGCACGGGCACCCCGCTCGGCGACCCCATCGAGGCCCAGGCCCTCCTCGCCACCTACGGCCAGGACCGGCCGGCGGACCGCCCGCTGCACCTGGGCTCCCTGAAGTCCAACATCGGCCACACCCAGGCCGCGGCCGGCGTCGGCGGCGTCATCAAGATGGTCATGGCGATGCGCCACGGCCTCCTGCCCCGCACCCTGCACGTGGACGAGCCCACCCCGCACGTGGACTGGGACGCCGGTGCGGTCGCCCTCCTCACCGAGAGCACGGCCTGGCCGGAGACCGGCCGTCCGCGCCGGGCAGCCGTGTCCTCCTTCGGCATGAGCGGCACCAACGCCCACCTGGTACTCGAACAGGGCCCGCTCGACACCCCGGACGAGGCCGCGCAGACCCCTGCCGTCCCGGCGCCGTGGCTGCTGTCCGCCGCCTCGGCGAGGGCTCTGCGCGGGCAGGCCCGTCGCCTGCGCGACCACGTCGCGGACCGGCCGGCCTTCGACCCGGCCGCGGTCGGACACGGCCTGGCCACGGCCCGCGCCCTGTTCCCGCACCGGGCCGTGGTCACCGGAGCCGACCGCGCCGAGTACCTGAGCGCGCTGGACGCCGTGGCACGCGGCGAGGCGGACACCGACCTCGTCCAGGCACCGGCCACGTCCGCGTTCCTGTTCTCGGGTCAGGGTGCGCAGCGTCCGGGGATGGGGCGTGAGCTGTATGACGCGCAGCCGGTGTTCGCGGCGGCGTTCGACGAGGTGTGCGGACACTTCGACTTCCCGCTGAAGGAGATCGTCTTCGGCGGCGGGGACGAGGTCCACCACACGGAGTACACCCAGCCGGCCCTGTTCGCCATCGAGGTGGCGTTGTACCGGCTCCTGGAGTCCTACGGCGTCCGCCCGGACTTCGTGGCGGGGCACTCCATCGGCGAGATCGCGGCCGCGCACGTCGCCGGCGTCTTCTCCCTGGCGGACGCTGCGGCGCTGGTCCGGGCCCGTGGCGCGCTGATGGGCGCCCTGCCGGAGGGCGGGGCGATGGTGTCCCTCCAGGCCACCGAGCAGGAAGTGCGTCCGCTGCTGTCCGCGGACGTCGACATCGCGGCCGTCAACGGCCCGCAGTCCGTGGTCATTTCGGGTGCCGAGGACGCCGTTCTCGCCGTCGCCGCGCAGCTGGCGGACCAGGGCCGCAAGACCAAGCGCCTCACGGTCTCGCACGCCTTCCACTCGCCCCTCATGGAACCGATGCTGCAGGCGTTCCGCGAGGTCGCGGGGTCCCTGGCCTACTCCGATCCGGTGATCCCGGTGGTCTGCGCCCTCGACGGGGACATGACCTCGCCCGACTACTGGGTGCGCCACGTCCGCGAAGCCGTCCGCTTCCACGACGCCATGCGCCGACTGGAAGCCGCCGGGGTCGACACCTACCTCGAACTCGGCCCCGACGCCGTCCTGGCCGCCATGGGCCAGGCCTGCCTGGAGGAGCCCGCCGCCCTCCTGCCCCTCCTGCGCCGCGACCGCTCCGAGACGCGCACCCTGCTCGCAGCCCTCGGCCGCGCCCACGCGCGCGGAGTCGCTCTCGACCTGCCCGCCCTCTTCGCGGGCGCACCCGCGGCCCCCGCCGACCTTCCGACGTACGCCTTCCAGCACGACCGGTACTGGCCACGCATCGCGGAACAGCCCGCGGCCCCCAGCTGGCTCGTACCGCGACGTGGTGCCGACGCCCTCGACGACCTCCTCTACCGGGTCACCTGGCAGCCGGTGGACGCGGCGCAGCCCGCCGTGTCCGGCCGGTGGTTGGTGGTGTCGGCGGCGGCGGGCGAGCTGTCGGCGCCGGGTGGGGTCGAGCTGGTCGCGGGTGGTCTTTCCCGTGGCGAGCTGGCCGAGGCCCTGTCCGGTGTCGGTGCGGTCGACGGTGTGGTGTCGCTGCTGGACGTGGCGGGTTCGCTGTCGCTGGTGCAGGCGCTCGGTGATGCGGGTATCGGGGCCCGGTTGTGGTGTGTGACCCGTGGCGCGGTGTCGACGGGTGCCGCCGACCGTGTGGTGGATCCGGTTCGGGCGCAGGTGTGGGGTCTGGGCCGGGTCGCGGCGCTGGAGTTCGGTGAGCGCTGGGGCGGTCTGGTCGACGTACCGCCGGTCCTGGACGAACGGGCCACCGCCCGGCTGTGGGCCGTCCTGTCGGGCGGTACCGGCGAAGACCAGCTCGCGGTGCGTGCCGAGGGTGTGTTCGCGCGTCGTCTGGTCCGGGCTCCGTTCGCCCCGGTGGTGGGGGAGGGGTGGCGGCCCGAGGGCCCGGTGCTGGTGACCGGTGGTACCGGTGCGCTGGGTGCCCGGGTGGCGCGTTGGCTGGCTTCGGCGGGTGCGAAGGAGCTCGTCCTGACCAGCCGCAGGGGTCTGGACGCCCCCGGCGCCGCCGAGCTGGTGGCTGAGCTCGCCGAGGCGGGTGTCAGCGCCGTGGTCGCTTCCTGTGACGTGGCCGATCGGGACGCGGTGGCGAAGCTGCTGGTGGAGCACCCGGTGTCGGCCGTGTTCCATGCGGCCGGTGTGCTGGACGACGGTGTGCTGGACGCTCTGACCCCGGACCGTCTCGCGGCGGTCCTCGGTCCGAAGGCGGATGCGGCGCGTCACCTGCACGAGCTGACGAGTGAGATGGGCTTGGACCTGTCGGCGTTCGTGTTGTTCTCCTCGTTCGCGGGGACGGTCGGTGGTGCGGGTCAGGGCAATTACGCTGCGGCCAACGCCCATCTCGACGCCCTCGCCGAGCAGCGGCGGGCCGACGGGCTGCCCGCCACCTCCATCGCCTGGGGCCCGTGGGCCGACAACGGCATGGCGGCGGACGAGACCGTCGCCGAACGGATGCGCCTGGCCGGCATGACCGGACTGCCCACCGCGACGGCCTTCGCCGCACTCGCCCGGGCCCTCGCCCACGGCGACGACACCCTGACGGTCATCGACATCGACTGGCAGCGCTTCGCGCCGGGCTTCACCTCCGCCCGGCCGAGTCCGCTCCTCGCCGGCATCCCGGAAGCCGCCCGGCCCGCCGACGAGCCCGCCCCCACGGACGCCGGCCTCGCGCAGCGGCTCGCGGCGCTGCCGGCGGCCGAGCGGACCGACGTACTGCTCGACCTGGTCCGCACCCACGTGGCCGGCGTACTCGGCCACGGGTCGCCGCAGCGCGTGGGCGCCGACCAGCCGTTCAAGGGCATCGGGTTCGACTCCCTGACGGCGGTCGAGCTCCGCAACCGGCTCGGCAGGGCCACCGGCCTGACCCTGCCCGCCACCGCCGTCTTCGACCACCCCAACCCGGCCGCGCTCGCCGCGTACCTCCTCACCGAGCTGTGCGGGGACCTCGGCGACACCGACCCGGAGGAGGACCGGATCCGCCGGGCGCTCGCCCAGATGCCGCTCTCCCGGATCAGAGAGGCCGGCCTGCTGGAAGTGCTGCTGGACCTCGCCGGACTCGAAGCGGGCGGCGGCACCCAGGAAGCGGCGGCCGACCCGGACGACACGGCCCCGGAGGACATCGACGCGATGGACGCCGACGCCCTGATCCGTCTCGCCATGGACAACACGGACTCCTGACGGTCCGGGAAGTGTGGAGCTGACACATGGTTACGCCCGAAGCAGTGACATCCGGCACGGTGACGCCGGAGACGCCCGAAGCGAAGCTCGTGGCCGCGCTCCGGACCTCCCTCAAGGAGGCCGAGCGGCTGCGCGAACAGAACCGGCGGCTCACCGAGGCGGCCCGGGAGCCCATCGCGATCGTCGCGATGAGCTGCCGGTTCCCCGGTGGCGTCCGTTCGCCCGAGGGGCTGTGGGACCTGGTCGCCGCCGGCCGTGACGCGGTGTCGCCGTTCCCCACCGACCGGGGCTGGGACCTGGAGGAACTGTTCGACGAGGACCCGGACCGGCCCGGCTCCTCGTACGTCCGCGAGGGCGCGTTCGTCCACGAAGCCGCCGACTTCGACGCCGGCTTCTTCGGGATCTCCCCGCGCGAGGCCCTCGCCATGGACCCCCAGCAGCGGCTGCTGCTGGAGACCTCCTGGGAGGCGCTGGAGCGCGCCGCGATCACCCCGGACACCCTGCGCGGCAGCCGGACCGGCGTGTTCGTCGGCACCAACGGCGGCGACTACGGCACGGTCCTCGTCGGCGGCCCCGAGGAGGTCGACGGCTACCTCGCGACCGGGAACGCCACCAGCGTGCTGTCCGGCCGCATCTCGTACGAGTTCGGCTTCGAGGGACCCGCCGTCACCGTCGACACCGCCTGCTCGTCCTCCCTCGTCGCCCTGCACCTCGCCGCGCAGGCGCTGCGCCAGCAGGAGTGCACGCTCGCGCTCGCGGCCGGGGTGACCGTCATGGCCAGCCCGACCACCTTCACCGAGTTCAGCCGCCAGCGGGGCCTGGCCCCGGACGGCCGCTGCAAGCCGTTCGCGGCGGCCGCGGACGGCACCGGCTGGGGCGAGGGCGCCGGAGTGCTCGTACTGGAGCGGCTGTCGGACGCCCGCCGCAACGGGCACCAGGTCCTCGCCGTGATCCGCGGCTCCGCCGTCAACCAGGACGGCGCCTCCAACGGCCTGACCGCCCCCAACGGCCCCGCCCAGCAGCGCGTCATCGAACTGGCCCTCGCCAACGCCCGCCTGACGCCCGAACAGGTCGACGCCGTCGAGGCCCACGGCACCGGCACCACCCTCGGCGACCCCATCGAGGCGCAGGCCCTGATCGCGGCGTACGGCGAGAACCGCCCGGCGGACCGGCCCCTCCACCTCGGTTCGGTGAAGTCCAACATCGGCCACACGCAGGCCGCCGCCGGCGTGGCCGGCGTCATCAAGATGATCGAGGCGATCCGCAACGGCGTCCTCCCCCGCACCCTGCACGTGGACGAGCCCACCCCCCAGGTCGACTGGTCGGCCGGCTCCGTGCGGCTGCTGACGGAGAACCTCGACTGGCACACCCCCGACGGGCAGCCCCGCCGCGCAGGCGTGTCCTCGTTCGGCATGAGCGGCACCAACGCCCACGTCATCCTGGAGGAACCCGCCCCGGCCACCGAGCCCGCCCCGGCCGCACCCTCCACCCCCTCCGCCACGCCCTCCACCCCCTCAGCCGCACCCTCCACCCCCTCCGCCGCGCCCTGCGCCCCTTCGGCCGTGCCCTGGACGCTGTCCGGCAAGTCGGCCGCCGCGCTGCGCGCGCAGGCCCGGGAACTGCGTACGTTCCTGTCGGCCCGGCCCGGCCACGCACCGGCGGACATCGGCCGCTCGCTCGCCCTCTCCCGGGCCTCCTTCGACCACCGCGCCGTAATCGTCGCCGACCACCCGGACGCTTTCGACGCCGCACTGTCGGCGCTGGCCGACGGCACGGCGGCCGCTGGCCTGGTCGAGGGCCAGGCACCCGACGGCCGCACCAAGGTCGTCTTCGTCTTCCCCGGCCAGGGCTCCCAGTGGACCGGCATGGCCACCGAACTGCTCGCCGCCAGCCCCGTCTTCGCCGACCGCATGGACCAGTGCGAGCAAGCCCTGTCCGCGTTCGTCGACTGGTCGCTGCGCGAGGTGCTCACCGACGAGACCGCCCTCGCCCGCGTCGACGTGGTACAGCCCGCCCTGTGGGCCGTGATGGTGTCCCTCGCCGCCCTGTGGCGTTCGTACGGAGTGGAACCGGCGGCCGTCCTCGGACACTCCCAGGGCGAGATCGCCGCGGCCTGCGTCGCCGGCGGCCTCTCCCTCGAAGACGGCGCACGGGTGGTGGCCCTGCGCAGCAAGGCCCTCCTCGCCCTCTCCGGCCGCGGCGGCATGGTGTCCGTCCCCCTGCCCCGCGAGGAGGTCGCGGCAGGCCTCGACGAGCGGCTGTCCGTCGCCGCCGAGAACGGCCCCCGCTCGGTCGTCGTCTCGGGCGACCCCGAGGCACTCGACGCGCTGCTCGCCGCGACCGAGGGCGCCCGCCGGATCGCCGTCGACTACGCCTCCCACTCCGCCCACGTGGAGGAGATCCGCGACGAACTCCTCACCGTCCTCGCCGGACTCTCCCCGCGCCCGTCGGAGGTGCCCTTCTTCTCCACGGTCACCGGGGACTGGCAGGACACCGCCGACCTGGACGCGGAGTACTGGTACCGCAACGCCCGCCGGACCGTGCGCTTCGAGGAGTCCACGCGCGCCCTGCGCGAGCAGGGCTTCGGGGTGTTCGTCGAGAGCAGCCCGCACCCGGTGCTGATCCAGGGCCTCGGGGAGTGCGGCGTCGGATCGCTGCGCCGCCAGGACGGCGGACCGGCACGGTTCCTGCTCTCGCTGGCCGAGGCCCACGTGCGCGGCGTCGCCGTCGACTGGTCGCCCGCCTTCGCGGACGCCGGCCCGGCCCACGTCGACCTGCCGACCTACGCCTTCCAGCGCCGCCGGTACTGGCCGCGCCCCGGCACCGGCCGCACGGCCGGCTCGGACCCGGCGGAGTCGGCGTTCTGGGAGGCCGTCGAACGCGCCGACCTGCCGGCCCTGTCCGGCGAACTCCGCGCCGAAGGGCCCGCGCTGGACGCCCTGGAGACCGCCCTGCCCGTCCTCACCGCCTGGCGGACGGGACGCCGGCAGCGGTCCACCGTCGACTCCTGGCGCTACCGGGCGGTCTGGGAACCCGTGACCGCGGACGCCCCCGGCCACCTCTCGGGCCGGTGGTTGGTGGTGTCGGCGGAGGCGGGTGCGCTGTCCCTGCCGGGTGTGGAGGTGGTGGAGCTGGTCGCGGGTGGTCTTTCCCGCCAGGAGCTGGCCGAGGCGCTGTCGGGTGTCGGTGCGGTCGATGGTGTGGTGTCGCTGCTGGACGTGGCGGGTTCGCTGTCGCTGGTGCAGGCGTTGGGTGACGCGGGTATCGGGGCCCGGTTGTGGTGTGTGACCCGTGGCGCGGTGTCGACGGGTGTCGCCGATCGTGTGGTGGATCCGGTTCGGGCGCAGGTGTGGGGTCTGGGCCGGGTGGCGGCGCTGGAGTTCGGTGAGCGCTGGGGCGGTCTGGTGGACGTCCCGGAGGTGCTGGACGAACAGGCCACCGCCCGGCTGGCGGCTGTCCTGTCGGGCGCCACGGGTGAGGACCAGGTCGCGGTGCGTGCCGGGGGCGTGTTCGCGCGTCGTCTCGTCCGTGCTCCGTTCACCCCGGTGGTGGGGGAGGGGTGGCGGCCGGACGGTCCGGTGCTGGTGACCGGTGGTACGGGTGCGCTGGGCGCCCGGGTGGCGCGTTGGCTGGCTTCGGTGGGCGCGAAGGAGCTCGTCCTGACCAGCCGCAGGGGCCTGGATGCTCCGGGTGCTGCCGAGCTGGTGGCGGAGCTGGCCGAGTCGGGCGTGACGGTGTCCGTCCCCGCGTGTGACGTGGCAGACCGGGACGCGGTGGCGAAGCTGCTGGTCGAGCACCCGGTGTCGGCCGTGTTCCACGCGGCGGGTGTGCTGGACGACGGTGTGCTGGACGGTCTGACCCCCGAACGCCTCGCGACGGTGCTGGGCCCGAAGGCGGATGCGGCGCGTCATCTGCACGAGCTGTCGGGTGAGTTGGGTCTGGACCTGTCGGCGTTCGTGTTGTTCTCCTCGTTCGCGGGGACGGTAGGTGGTGCGGGTCAGGGCAACTACGCGGCGGCCAACGCCCATCTCGACGCTCTCGCCGAGCAGCGGCGGGCCGACGGACTGCCCGCCACCTCCATCGCCTGGGGAGCCTGGGGGGACAGCGGTCTCGCCACCGGGTCCGACGCCGTCACCGCCCGCATGCGCCGCGGCGGCCTCCTCCCGATGGCCCCCGACCTGGCCGTCACCGCGCTCCAGCAGGCACTGGACCGCGACGAGACCACCCTCGTGGTCGCCGGCGTCGACTGGGAGCGCTTCACGGCGGCCTTCGTCACCGGCCGCCCCAGCCCGCTCCTGACCGGCGTGCCCGAGGTGCGGACCGTACTCGCGGCGCTGGAGGACGGCAGGGCCACCGGCACCTCCCTCCGCGACACCCTCCCCGGCCTGCCCGCCGAGGCGCAGGAACGGGCCCTGCTGGACCTGGTCCGGACCCACGTGGCCGCCGTCCTCGGACACGGCACCCCGCACGAGGTCACCCCCGGACGGGCCTTCCGCGAGGCGGGGTTCGACTCCCTCACGGCGGTCGAGCTGCGCAACCGGCTGAGCACGGCCACCGGCCTGGCCCTGCCCGCCACCGTGGTCTTCGACCACCCGAACCCGGCCGCACTCGCCGGCCACCTGCGCTCCGAGCTGTGCGGGAACACCGGCGCGGACGGCCCCTCCGCACTGGAGGAGTTCGCCCGCTTCGAACGCGCACTCGCCCGGGTCGAGCCCGGCACCGGCGACCACACCAAGATCATGCAGCGGCTAGAGGCGCTGCTGGCGCAGGGCCGGGAAGCCGCGGGCCACCCGGATCGCGCCGCCGCCGACCAGTACGAGGCGGCGACCGACGACGAACTGTTCGGCCTGCTCGGCGAGAAGTTCGGCATCTCATGACCGATGCCGCCCGCCCCGATGCCGCCCGCCCCGATGCCACGCGCGCCGATGCCGCCCGCCCCGCCGCCGCCCGCCCCTCCGCCAGGGAGAACCCTCACGTGTCCAACGAAGAAAGACTCCGCCACTTCCTCAAGCGCGTCTCGGCCGAACTGGAGCAGACCCAGGAACGCCTGCGCGAGAGCGAGAACCGGGACGGAGAGCCGATCGCCGTCGTGGCCATGAGCTGCCGCTTCCCCGGCGGGGTCCAGAGCCCCGAGGACCTGTGGCGGCTGCTCGTCGCGGGCGGCGACGCCCTGTCCGGCTTCCCCACCGACCGCGGCTGGGACCTGGCGGGCCTGCTCTCCGACGACCCGGAGCAGGCCGGAGCCTCCCACGCCCGCCAGGCCGGCTTCCTCGACGGCGCGGGCGACTTCGACGCCGCGTTCTTCGGGATCTCCCCGCGCGAGGCCCTCGCCATGGACCCCCAGCAGCGGCTGCTGCTGGAGACCTCCTGGGAGGCCTTCGAACGCGCCGGGATCGCCCCGGACACCCTGCGCGGCAGCCGGACCGGCGTCTTCATCGGCACCAACGGGCAGGACTACACCCCCGTGGCCGTCCACTCCGCCGACGACCTCGCCGGGCACATCATGACCGGCAACGCCGCCAGCGTGCTCTCCGGCCGCCTCTCCTACGTCTACGGACTCCAGGGGCCCGCCGTCACCGTCGACACCGCCTGCTCCGCTTCCCTCGTCTCCCTGCACCTGGCGGTCCAGGCGCTGCGGCGCGGCGAGTGCGAACTGGCCCTCACCGGCGGGGCCACCGTCATGTCGACACCCACCCTGTTCGCGGAGTTCAGCCGCCAGGGCGGCCTGGCCCGCGACGGCCGCTGCAAGGCCTTCGCCGCCGCCGCGGACGGCACCGGCTGGGGGGAGGGCGCGGGCATGCTCGTACTGGAGCGGCTCTCCGACGCCCGCCGCAACGGGCACCAGGTCCTCGCCGTGATCCGCGGCTCCGCCGTCAACCAGGACGGCGCCTCCAACGGCCTGACCGCCCCCAACGGCCCCGCCCAGCAGCGCG
>NZ_GG657752.1:331751-333228 GCF_000158895.1 Streptomyces sp. C
CCGGCCAGGGCGCCCAGCGCCCCGGCATGGGCGACGAGCTGTACGCGGCGTTCCCGGTCTACGCGCGGGCCTTCGACGCGGCCCGCACCGCACTGGACGCACACCTGGACCGCCCGCTGCGGCAGGTGGTGAGCGGCGCGGCGGAACTCCTCGACCGGACCCGCTACACCCAGGCCGCCCTGTTCGCCCTGGAAGTGGCCCTGTACCGGCTCTTCGAGTCCTGGGGCGTACGCCCCGACTTCCTCCTCGGCCACTCGGTCGGCGAGCTGGCCGCCGCCCACGTCGCCGGCGTGCTCACCCTCCCCGACGCCGCCACCCTGGTCGCCGCCCGCGGCCGGCTCATGGACGCGCTGCCCGAGGGCGGGGCGATGGTCTCCGTCGAGGCGGCCGAGGACGAGGTACGCGCCCTGCTGGCGGCCGGCGTCGACATCGCCGCCGTGAACGGCCCCCGCGCGGTGGTCGTCTCCGGCCCCGAGGACGCCGTCACACGGACCGCCTGCCTCCTGGAGGCCGCGGGCCACCGCACCAAGCGCCTCAACGTCAGCCATGCCTTCCACTCGTCGCTGATGGAGCCGATGCTCGCCGAGTTCGGCCGCATCGCGCGCACCCTCACCTTCCACCGGCCGTCCCTCCCGATCGTCTCGAACGTCACCGGCCGCACCGCCGACCCGGCCGAACTCGCCACGCCCGAGTACTGGGTCCGGCACGTGCGCGCCGCCGTCCGCTTCCACGACGGCATGCGCCACCTGGAGGGCCAGGGCGTACGCCGCTTCGTCGAGCTGGGCCCCTCCGGCGTGCTGACCGCCGCCGGCCGGGCCTGCGTCAACGATCCCGACCTCGTCCTCGTCCCGGCCCTGCGCCGCGACCGGCCCGAGGCGGAGACCGTCGCCGCCGCCCTGGGCGAGCTGTTCGTGCACGGCACCACCCCCGACTGGACCGGCGTCTTCGCCGGGCAGCCCGCACACCGGGTGGACCTGCCGACCACGGCGTTCCGCCGCACCCGCTACTGGCCCCGCCCCGGCGACACCACCGGCCGGCCCGCGGCCGCCGCCCAGGACCCCGCCGCCGACCTCCAGTACCGCATCGAATGGCAGCCGCTCGCCACCCCCGCCACCACCGCCCCCGACGGCACCTGGCTGGTCGCCGGGCCCTGCCCGCGGGAACTCGACCTGGTCACCGGCGCGCTCGCCGCCCGCGGCGCCACCCCCGCCCGCCTCGACCTGGCCCCCGGCACGGGCCACGACCGCGACGCCCTGACCCTCCGCCTGCTCACGGCCCTGCCCGCCGCCGACGGCTGCGCCGGCGTCCTGCTCCTGCCCGCCGAGGCCGGTGACCCCGGCCTGGACGCGGCCCTGCGGCTGCACCAGGCCCTCGGCGACGCCGGAATCACCGCACCCCTGTGGTGCGCCACCCGCGGCGCGGTCTCCACCGGCCCCGGCGACCGGCCCGCCGACCCCGGCCAGGCACAGGTCTGGGG
>NZ_GG657752.1:333648-354042 GCF_000158895.1 Streptomyces sp. C
CCTCGACGCGATCCCCGCCGAACTCCCCCTGACCGCCGTCGTCCACACCGCCGGCATCCTCGACGACGGCGTCATCGAATCCCTCACCCCCGAACGGTTCGCGGCGGTCCTGCGTCCCAAGGCCGACGCCGCCCGCAACCTCCACGACCTCACCGCCGGCCTCGACCTGTCGGCGTTCGTCCTCTTCTCCTCCTTCGCCGGCGCGGTCGGCGGAGCCGGACAGGCCAACTACGCCGCCGCCAACGCCTTCCTGGACTCCTTCGCCGACCAGCGCCGCGCCGACGGACTGCCCGCCACCGCCATCGCCTGGGGCGCCTGGGCCGAAGGCGGCATGGCCGAGGACGAGGCCGCCGTCGGCGAACGCCTGCGCCGCCACGGCATCCGCCCGATGCGGCCCCCGCACGCCATCACCGGACTCCAGCAGGCCCTGGACCACGGCGACGCCTGCCTGGCCGTGGCCGACATCGACTGGGCCCTTTTCGCACCCGGCTTCACCACCGTCCGGCCCAGCCCCCTGCTCACCGGGATCGAGGAAGCCCGCCCCCGCACCACCACGGAACCCGACTGGCGCGAGCACATCACCCTGCTCCCCGACGCCGAACGCGCCGCCGCCCTCCTGGACCTCGTACGCACCCAGGCCGCGGCCGTCCTCGGACACGACGGCCCCGGGGCGGTCACCCCGACCCAGCCCTTCCGGGAACTCGGCTTCGACTCCCTCACCGCCGTCGACCTGCGCAACGTCCTCGGCGCCCGCACCGGGCTGAACCTGGCCACGACCGTCGTCTTCGACCACCCCAGCCCCCAGGCCCTCGCCGAGCACCTCGACGCCGAACTCGGCGGCAGCGCCGCCGCCCGCCTCCTCGCCGACCTCGACCGCGTCGAGGACGCCCTCGCCGTCCTCGACGCCCCCGACGTACGGGCGGAGGTCGTGACCCGGCTCCAGAACCTGCTGGCCCGCGCCGGCACCGCACCCGGGCCCGGCTCCGGCTCCGGCCCGGACGACGAAACGGGTGCCGGCACCCGACCGACCTTGGACACGGCGGACGACCTCTTCGCCTACATCGACCAGAAATACGGGACCCGCTGACATGGTGAACGAGACCAAGCTCCTGGAATACCTCAAGCGGGTCACGGCCGACCTGGACGAGGCGAACCGGCGCCTGAAGGACGCCGAGGACCTCAGCCACGAGCCGATCGCGATCGTCGGCATGGGCTGCCGCTTCCCCGGCGGCGTCCACACCGCCGAGCAGCTGTGGACCCTCCTCGCCGACGGCACCGACGCCCTCGCCCCCTTCCCCGACGACCGCGGCTGGGACCTCGCCGCGCTCTACGACCCCGACCCCGACCGGGCCGGCACCAGCTACGTCCGCGAAGGCGGATTCCTCGACGGAGCCGCCGACTTCGACCCCGCCTTCTTCGGCATCAGCCCGCGCGAGGCCCGCGCCATGGACCCCCAGCAGCGCCTGCTCCTGGAGGTCGCCTGGGAGGCCCTGGAACGCTCCGGCCTCGACCCGGCCGCCCTGCGCGGCAGCCGCGCCGGCGTCTTCGTCGGCACCAACGGCCAGGACTACGGCACCCTGTTCGGCTCCACCCCCGAAGAGGGCCTCGAAGGCTACATCGGCACCGGCAACGCGGCGAGCGTCCTCTCCGGCCGGCTGTCCTACGTCCTCGGCCTCGAAGGCCCCGCCGTCACCGTCGACACCGCCTGCTCCTCCTCCCTGGTGTCCCTGCACCTGGCCGCCGAGGCACTGCGCCGCGGCGAATGCGCCCTGGCCCTCGCCGGCGGCGCCACGGTCATGGCCACCCCCCGCGTCTTCGTCGAGTTCAGCCGGCAGCGCGGGCTCGCCGCCGACGGCCGCTGCAAGCCCTTCGCCGCCGCCGCGGACGGCACCGGCTGGGGCGAGGGCGCGGGCCTGCTCGTCCTCGAACGGCTCTCCGACGCCCGTCGGGCCGGCCGCCCCGTCCTCGCGGTCCTGCGCGGCTCGGCCGTCAACCAGGACGGCGCCTCCAACGGACTCACCGCACCCAACGGCACCGCCCAGCAGCGCGTCATCCGCCAGGCCCTCGCCAACGCCCGGCTGTCCCCGGACATGGTCGACGCGGTCGAGGCCCACGGCACCGGCACCAGGCTCGGCGACCCCATCGAAGCCCACGCCCTGCTCGCCACGTACGGCCGCAAGCGCACCGCCGACCGGCCGCTGTGGCTCGGCTCCGTCAAGTCGAACCTGGGCCACACCCAGGCCGCGGCGGGCGTAGCCGGCGTGATGAAGATGGTCCTCGCCATCCAGCACGGCACCCTGCCCCGGACCCTGCACGTCGACGAGCCGACACCGCACGCGGACTGGTCGGCCGGAGGCGTACGCCTGCTGACCGAGCCCACGCCCTGGCCCGAGACGGGCGAACCGCGCCGCGCAGGCGTGTCGGCCTTCGGCGTCAGCGGCACCAACGCCCACCTGATCGTCGAACAGGCCGCCCCCGAGGACGCCCAGCCGGCCCCGGACCGGACGCACGAGCCGCGCACCCCCCGCGCCGCCGCCGCGCCGTGGCTGCTGTCGGCCCACACCCCCGAAGCACTGCGCGCACGGGCCGACCAGCTCCGCTCGTACGCCCAGGACCACCCGGAGCTGGACCCCGCCGACCTGGCCCACTCCCTCGCCCTGTCAACGCCCTTCGCCCACCGGGGCGTGGTGCCGGGCGCCGACCGGGACGCACTCGTCGAGGGCATCGCCTCCGGCGGGAAGTCCGCGTTCCTCTTCTCGGGTCAGGGCGCGCAGCGCCCGGGGATGGGGCGTGAGCTGTACGAGGCGCAGCCGGTGTTCGCGGCCGCGTTCGACGAGGTGTGCGCGCACTTCGACTTCCCGCTGAAGGAGATCGTCTTCGGCGGCGGGGACGAGGTCCACCGCACGGAGAACACCCAGCCGGCGCTGTTCGCCATCGAGGTGGCGCTCTACCGGTTGGCGGAGTCCTACGGCGTCCGCCCGGACTTCGTGGCGGGCCACTCGATCGGCGAGATCGCCGCCGCGCACGTCGCCGGAGTGCTGTCGCTCGCCGACGCCGCCCGTCTGGTGGCGGCCCGCGGCGCCCTGATGGGCGCCCTGCCGGAGGGCGGCGCCATGGTCTCGATCCGTGCCACCGAGGAGGAGATACGCCCGCTGCTGTCGGCCGATGCCGACATCGCGGCGGTCAACGGCCCGGCCTCCGTGGTCATTTCGGGCGCGGAACAGGCCGTCCTCGAAGTGGCCGCGCAGCTGGCGGACCAGGGTCGCAAGACCAAGCGCCTCACGGTCTCGCACGCCTTCCACTCGCCCCTCATGGAGCCGATGCTCGACGCGTTCCGCGAGGTCGCCGAGACCCTGACCCACGGGACCCCGGCCATCCCGGTCGTCTCCAACGTCACCGGTGAGCAGATCACGGAGTTCACGGCCGAGTACTGGGTCGAGCACGTCCGCGGCGCGGTCCGCTTCGCCGACGGGGTCGCCCACCTGGCCGCGCAGGGCGTCGCCCACTTCCTGGAGCTGGGCCCGCAAGGCGTCCTCGCCGCCATGGCGGGGGAGTCCCTCCCCGAGGCCTTCTCCGGGCTCCTCGCCCCCGTCCTGCGCAAGGACCGCCCCGAGCCGGAGGCCTTCCTCGGCGCCCTCGCCGAGGCCTGGACCCGCGGCCTCCCCGTCGACTGGCAGCCCCTGCTGCCCGCCGGACGCCGCGTCGACCTGCCCACGTACCCCTTCCAGCGGCAGCGCTACTGGCCCGAGACGACCGCCCTCGGCGACGTCGCCGCCGCCGGCCTGGGTGCGGCCGACCACCCCCTGCTCGGCGCCATGGTGACCCTGGCCGAGGCGGACCAGGTGCTGTTCACCGGCAGCCTCTCCCTGCGGACCCACCCCTGGCTCGCCGACCACGCCGTCCTGGGCACCGTGTTCGTCCCCGGCACCGCCTTCGTGGAGCTGGCCGTCCGCGCCGGTGACCAGGTCGGCTGCGCCCGCCTCGACGAACTCACCATCGAGGCGCCGCTGGTCCTCCCCGAACAGGGCGCGGTCCAGCTCCAGGTCGGCGTCGGACCCGTCGACGCGGACGGCCGCCGCTCCCTGACCTTCCACTCCCGCCACACCGACGAGCCGTGGACCCGGCACGCCGCCGGCACCCTGACGGCCGACCCCTCCCCGGCCGCCGCCCCGCCCGGCACCGACCTGGGCGAATGGCCCCCCGCTGGCGCCGAGCCGGTGTCCGTCGAAGGCCTCTACGACCACCTCGTCGACGTCGGCTTCGGCTACGGACCCGCCTTCCAGGGACTGCGGGCGGCATGGCGCCGCGGCGACGACGTGTTCGCCGAGGTACGGCTGCCGCAGGAGACCGAAGCCGCCCGCTTCGGCCTGCACCCCGCCCTGCTGGACGCCGCCCTGCACGCCGTCGGGCTCGGCGACTTCGTCGCCGATTTTCTCCGCGAGCCTCCCGTTCTCCTGGCGCGGCGTGACCCTCCACGCGGCCGGCGCCCCGGCACTGCGCGTACGGCTGTCGCCGGCCGGCCCCGACACCGTGTCCCTGGACGCGGCCGACCAGACGGGCGCCCCCGTCGCCACCGTCGAGGCGCTCGCCCTGCGCCCGGCCGCCGCGCAGCGCACGCACCGGCACCGCGACTCCCTCTTCCGCGTCGACTGGGCCGCCCTGCCCCAGCCCGCTCCCGCCGCCCCCGTACAGCCGGCCGGTGCGCCGCCGTGCTGGATCGCCTCCGCCGCCGACCTGGCCGCCCTGGACACCGTCCCCGACGCCGTGTTCGTCCGCTGCCCCCGCACCGGCGACGACCTCGTCCCCGCGGCCCACACCGGTGCGCACCGCGTCCTGGAACTCCTCCAGGCCTGGCTCGCCGACCCCCGTTGCACCTCATCGCAGCTGGTCCTGGTGACCCGCGGCGCCCTGGCCGTCCGGCAGGGCGAGCCGGTCCACGACCTGGGCCAGGCGCCGCTGTGGGGCCTCGTCCGGTCCGCGCAGGCCGAGAACCCGGGCAGCTTCCGCCTGATCGACGTCACCGGCCCCGACGACGACCCGTTCGACACCCCGGACGCCACCGCCGCACTGCACGCCCTGCTGGCCCTCGACGAGCCGCAGCTCGCCCTCCGCGACGGCACCCCGTACGCCCCCCGGCTGGCCCGCGTCCCCGCCCCCGCCGAGCCCCGGGAGTGGAACCCCGACGGCACCGTCCTGATCACCGGCGGCACCGGCGGTCTCGGCGCCCTGCTGGCCCGCCACCTGGTGGCCGAGCACGGCGTACGCCACCTCGTGCTGGCCGGCCGGCGCGGCCCGGCCGCCGAGGGCGCCGGCGAACTCGCCGCCGCGCTCACCGGCGCGGGCGCCCACGTACGGATCGAGGCCTGCGACGTCGGCGACCGCGCCGACCTGGCGCGGCTGCTCGCCCGGATCACCGCCGAGCGGCCGCTGACGGCGGTCGTGCACGCGGCCGGCGTCCTCGACGACGGCGTGATCGGCTCGCTGGCACCCGACCGGCTGGACACCGTACTGCGCCCCAAGCTCGACGCGGCCTGGCACCTGCACGAGCTGACCCGGGAGGCCGACCTCGCGGCGTTCGTGCTGTTCTCCTCGGCCGCCGGCGTCTTCGGCGCCCCCGGCCAGGCCGGCTACGCCGCCGCGAACGCCTTCCTCGACGCGCTCGCCCAGCACCGCACCGCCCAGGGCCTCAGCGCCGTGTCCCTGGCCTGGGGCCTGTGGGCGGAGGGCGGCGGCATGGGCGGCCGCCTCGCCGACCACGACACCCGGCGCATCACCGGCTCCGGCGTCGCCGCCCTGTCCGCCGCCGACGGCCTGGAACTCTTCGACCTGGCGGGCGGCCTCGACGAGCCGCTGCTCGTCCCCGCCCGCCTGGACCTCAACCCGCCCGCGGGGCGCCGCACGGAACACCACGCCCCCGGGCACTGCTGCGCGGGCCTCGTCCGCGGGACCGGCACGGAGGAGGGCCGCGTCGGGCCCGGCCACCCCGCGCACCCAGTGGACCGAACGGCAGCTCGCCGACATGGTCCGCAGCCACGTCAGCGCCGTACTGGGCCACGCGAACGCGCAGGCCGTCGACCTCGGCCGGGCGTTCACCGAGCTGGGCTTCGACTCCCTCACCGCCGTCGAGCTCCGCAACCGGCTCACCACCGAGACGGGCCTGCGGCTCTCGGCCACCCTCATCTTCGACTACCCCACCCCGGCCGCCCTCGTGGAGCACCTGCGCGCCGGCCTGACCGAGGCCCCGGCCACCGCCGCCACCGCCCCGGCCGCCGCGACCCCCGGCGCCGGCACCGAAGACGACCCCATCGCGATCGTCGGCATGAGCTGCCGCTATCCCGGCGGAGTGCGCTCGCCCGAGGACCTGTGGCGGCTGGTGGCCGCGGGCGGCGACGGCATCGCCGCGTTCCCGACCGACCGCGGCTGGGACCTCGACGGCCTCTTCGACGACGACCCCGACGCGGCCGGCCGCTCGTACGTCAGCGAAGGCGGATTCCTCTACGACGCCGCCGACTTCGACGCCGGCTTCTTCGGCATCTCGCCGCGCGAGGCCCTCGCCATGGACCCCCAGCAGCGGCTCCTCCTGGAAACCGCCTGGGAAGCCTTCGAACGCGCCGGCATCGACCCGACGTCCGTGCGCGGCACCGCAACCGGCGTGTTCGCCGGCGTCATGTACCACGACTACGCCTCCCGCCTGGGCGAGGTCCCCGAGGGCATCGACGGCTACCTGAGCACCGGCAACGCCGGCAGCGTCCTGTCCGGCCGCGTCTCCTACGTCCTCGGCCTGGAGGGCCCGGCCGTCACCGTCGACACCGCCTGCTCCTCCTCCCTCGTCGCCCTGCACCTGGCCGCCCAGGCCCTGCGGTCCGGCGAGTGCACGATGGCCCTGGCCGGCGGCGCGACCGTGATGGCCACCCCCAACACGTTCGTGGAGTTCTCCCGGCAGCGCGGCCTGTCCTTCGACGGCCGCTGCAAGTCCTTCGCCGCGGCCGCCGACGGCACCGGCTGGGGCGAGGGCGCCGGCATGCTGCTGCTGGAGCGGCTCTCCGACGCCCGACGCAACGGCCACCAGGTCCTCGCCGTCATCCGCGGCTCCGCCGTCAACCAGGACGGCGCCTCCAACGGCCTCACCGCCCCCAACGGCCCCTCCCAGCAGCGCGTCATCCGCCAGGCCCTGGGCAACGCCGGCCTGGGCGTCCAGGACGTCGACGCCGTCGAGGCCCACGGCACCGGAACCAAGCTCGGCGACCCGATCGAGGCGCAGGCCGTCCTCGCCACGTACGGGCAGGACCGGCCCGAGGACCAGCCGCTGTGGCTGGGCTCCCTCAAGTCCAACATCGGCCACACCCAGGCCGCCTCCGGCGTCGGCGGCGTCATCAAAATGGTCGAGGCGATGCGCCACGGCGTCCTGCCCCGCACCCTCCACGTCGACGAGCCCACCCCGCACGTCGACTGGTCGGCCGGCGCCGTACGCCTGCTGACCGAACCCGTGCCGTGGCCCGAGACCGGACGGGCCCGCCGCTCCGGCGTGTCCTCGTTCGGCGTCAGCGGCACCAACGCCCACGTCATCGTGGAACAGGCCCCCCTCGAAGGGCCCACCGCCCCCGAGCCCACCCCCCGGCCGGCCCCCGCACCGGGCACGGCACTGCCGTGGGTGCTGTCCGCCAAGTCCGACGGCGCCCTGCGCGGCCAGGCCCGCAACCTCCTCGCCGCCCTGGACGGCCTGACCGCCCCGGGATCCCCCGAAGAAGACCCCCGCCACGCCCTCGCCGACATCGGCGGCTCCCTCGCGTCCTCCCGCGCCGCCCTGGAACACCGGGCCGCCGTGGTCGCCGACGACCCCGCCGCCTTCGCCGAAGCGCTGGCCGCCCTGGCCGCCGGCGAGCCCTCCCCGCGCCTGCTGCGGGGATCGTCGCGCACCGCCGCCAAGGCCGTGTTCGTCTTCCCCGGCCAGGGCTCCCAGTGGGCCGGGCATGGCCCACGAACTGCTCGGCTCCGCACCGGTGTTCGCCGACCGGCTGGCCGCCTGCGAAAAGGCCCTCGCGCCCCACGTCGACTGGTCGCTGCGCGAAGCCCTCACCGACGAGGCCGCCCTGACCCGGGTCGACGTGGTCCAGCCCGCCCTGTGGGCGGTGATGGTCTCCCTCGCCGCACTGTGGCGCTCCCACGGCGTCGAACCGGCCGCCGTGGTCGGCCACTCGCAGGGCGAGATCGCCGCCGCCTGCGTCGCCGGAGCGCTCACCCTCGACGACGCGGCCCGCGTCGTCGCCCTGCGCAGCAAGGCCCTCCTGGCCCTCTCCGGCCGCGGCGGCATGGTCTCCCTGCCGCTGTCCCGCGAGGAGGCCGCCGCACACCTGGGCGACCGGCTGTCGCTCGCCGCCGTCAACGGCCCCCGCTCCGTGGTGGTCTCCGGCGACGTCGAGGCCTGCGAAGCGGTGCTCGCCGCCGTCGAGGGCGCCCGCCGGATCCCCGTGGACTACGCCTCCCACTCCGCCCACGTGGAGGAGATCCGCACGGACGTCCTGGACGCCCTCGCCGGGATCACCCCCCGCCCGGCCGACATCCCGTTCCTGTCCACGGTCGACGCCGCCTGGCTCGAAGGCACCGAAATGGACGAGCGGTACTGGTACCGCAACCTCCGCCAGAGCGTCCTGCTCGCCGACGTCACCGAAACCCTCGTCCACGAGGGCCACGGCGTGTTCATCGAGGTCAGCCCGCACCCCGTCCTCGTCCACGGCCTCCCCGACACCGCGCTGGGCACCCTGCGCCGTGGCGACGGCGGCCCCGCCCGCTTCACCGCCGCCCTCGCCGAGGCGCACGTCCACGGAGTGCCGGTCGACTGGGACACCGTCTTCCCCGGCGCCCGCCGGGTCGACCTTCCCACGTACGCCTTCCAGCGCGAGCGGTTCTGGCTGGACGGCACCGACGCCGCGGGCGACATGGCCTCCGCGGGCCTGGACGCCGCCGGGCACCCCCTCCTCGGCGCGACGGTGACGGTCGCCGCCTCCGACGACCAGCTCTTCACCGGCCGCCTCTCCCTGACGGCACAGCCCTGGCTGGCCGACCACGCCGTGGCCGGCACCGTCCTGCTGCCCGGCACCGCCTTCGTGGAACTCGCCCTGCACGCAGGCCTCCGGACCGGCCACGCCCACCTGGAGGAACTGACCCTGGAAGCCCCGCTGGCGCTGCCCGGGCGGGGCGCCGTCCAGGTCCAGCTCGCCGTGGGCCCCGCCGGCCCGGACGGGCGGCGCACGGTCACCACGTACGCCCGCTCCGCCCAGGAGAACGGCGAACCCTGGACCCGCCACGCCACCGGCGTCCATGACCACTGCCCCGGCCGGCAAAAAAAAAAACCGCCCCCACCGGAGGGGACTGGCCGCCGGCCGGCGCCCAACCCCTCGACCTGACCGGCTTCTACGACCGGCTCGCCGACTCCGGACTCGGCTACGGGCCGGCGTTCCAGGGGCTGCGCGCGGCCTGGCGGCTCGGCGAGGAGGTGTACGCCGAGGTCGGCCTCGACCGCGACCAGCAGGAGGCCGCGGGCCGCTTCGGCCTCCACCCGGCCCTCCTCGACGCCGCCCTGCACGCCGTGGGCCTCGGCTCCTTCCTCGACGGCCCCGGCGTCCGCCTCCCGTTCTCCTGGAACGGCGTCCACCTGCACACGTCCGGCGCACGCGACCTGCGGATCCGGGTGAGCCCCGCCGGCGGGGACGCGGTCTCCCTCGCCGTCACCGACCCGGCCGGCCTGCCCGTGGCGACCGTCGACTCCCTGGCCCTGCGCCCCGTCGCCACCGGACAACTCGCGCAGCGGGACACCCTGTTCGCGCTGGACTGGGTGGCGCCGGTCCCGGCGTCCGAGCCCGTCGCCGTCGGCACGGTGTGCGAGGTGGACACCTCGGGCGGCGTGCGCGCGGCCCTGGGCCGGGCCCTGGAGGTGCTCCAGGACTCCCTGGCGAGCCCTGCGGACGAGCGCGTGGTGTTCGTGACGCGCGGCGCCGTGGGCGACGAGGTCCGCGACCTGGCGGGTGCGGCGGTGTGGGGCCTGGTGCGTTCGGCCCAGTCGGAACACCCGGGCCGTTTCCACCTCCTGGACCTGGACGACGCCGTGGACCCGGCCCCCTACCTGACCTGCGCGGAACCGCAGGCCGCCGTACGCGGGGGAGCGGTACGCGTCCCACGCCTGACCCGCACCCCGGCCGCGCCGGACGCCGAGCCCCTGTCCTTCGCCGAGGACGGCACCGTCCTGATCACGGGCGGTACGGGCACCCTGGGCCGGGCGGTCGCCCGTCACCTGGTCACCGGACACGGTGTCCGCCACCTGCTCCTGGCCAGCCGCTCCGGCGGCGCCGAGGACCTGGTCGCGGAACTGTCGGAACTGGGCGCCTCGGTGACGGTCGCCGCCTGCGACGCGGCCGACCGCGACGCCCTGACCGCCCTCCTGGCCGCCATCCCCGCCACCCACCCCCTGACCGCCGTGGTCCACACCGCGGGCGTCCTGGACGACGGCGTGATCGAGTCCCTCACCCCCGAGCGCTTCGACACGGTGCTGCGCCCCAAGGTGGACGCGGCCCGCAACCTCCACGAACTCACCGCGGACCTGGACCTGTCGGCGTTCGTGCTGTTCTCGTCCGCCTCGGGCCTGCTCGGCGCCCCCGGTCAGGGCAACTACGCCGCCGCCAACGCCTACCTGGACGCCCTCGCCCAGCACCGCCGCTCCCTCGGCCTGCCCGGCATCTCCCTCGCCTGGGGCCTGTGGGCCGAACGCAGCGGCATGACCGGCGCCCTCGACGCCGGCGACGTCGACCGCATCACCCGCGGCGGCGTGGCCGCCCTCGCCACCGAGGAGGCCCTCGCGCTCCTCGACACCGCCCCCGCCCTCGACCGGGCCCTCGCGGTGCCGATCCGCCTGGACCTGCCCGCCCTGCGCACCCGCGCCCGCCACGAGCCGCTCCCGCCCCTGCTGCACGGCCTGGTGCCGTCCCCGCTCCGGCGGACGGCGGGCACCCCCGCCGCCGTCCCCGCCATCGACCCGGAGGACCTCCTCACCCTCGTACGGGCCCACACCGCCACCGTCCTCGGCCACAGCTCCGCCGACCGGATCGAACCGGACCGCAAGTTCCTGGAGATGGGCTTCGACTCGCTCACCTCCGTGCGCCTGCGCGGCAGCCTCAACACCGCGACCGGCCTGAGACTGTCCGCCACGGCCGTCTTCGACCACCCGACCCCCGCCGACCTCGCCGACCACATGCGCGGCGAACTCGCCGCGGCCCGGACCCCGCAGGCGCCGGAACCCGCGGGCCCGCCCGCGACGGCGCAGCCCCTCGCCGCGCTCTACCGGCAGGCCTGCGCGGACGGCAAGGTCAAGGAGGCCACCGACCTGCTCGTCGCGGCCTCCCTGCTGCGCCCCTCCTTCACCACGGCCGGCACGGACAGCGCCCCGGCACCGGTCACCCTGTCCAGCAGCACCGGCGGCACCGGCGGCACCGGCAGCACCGGCGGCGCCGGCGGGTCAGGCGGTCCGGCACTGATCTGCCTGCCCTCGGTCACCGCCCTGTCCAGCCCCCACCAGTTCGCCCGCTTCGCCGCACCCTTCCGCGAGCACCGGGACGTCCACGTCCTCCCGCTCCCCGGCTACGGCGAGGGCGAGCCGCTGCCCGCCACCGCCGACGCCCTCGTCGCACACCTGGCCGCCGAGGTGCTGCGCCTCGCGGACGGCGCACCGTTCGCCCTGGCCGGGTACTCCTCCGGAGGCTGGCTCGCCCAGGAGGTCACCGCCCACCTCGAACGCGGGGGCGCCACCCCCGCCGCCCTGGTACTGCTCGACACGTTCCTGCCCGGCGACGCGGCCCAGCCCGCGTTCCGCTCCCGGATGACCGACGCCATGTTCGAACGGGAGGACGCCTTCGGCTGGATGACCGACCTCAGGCTCACGGCCATGGGCGGCTACTTCCGGCTCTTCCCGGCCTGGCGGCCCACCGCCACCGCCGTACCGACGCTGCTCGTCAGAGCGGGCCGCGACCTGGTCGAAGGCGGCGGTCACCGGGCGTCCTGGCCGCTGCCCCACACGGCGGTGGACGTACCGGGCGACCACTTCACGATGATGGAGGACGACGCCCGGGCCGCGGCCGCCGCCGTCGACCACTGGCTGACGGAGGCCGCGGCATGACGACCAGCACCGCTCCGGCACCCCGCACCGGCCTCGGCCGGGACGTCTGGAAGGCCGCCACCGTCGTGATCGTGGGAGCGACGATGTCGTTCCTGGACTCGACGATCGTCAACGTCGCGCTCAGCGCGCTCGGTACGGACTTCCGGGCCCCGCTGAACACCGTCCAGTGGGTGGTCACCGCCTACCTCCTCGCCGTCGCCGCGGTCATCCCGGTCTCCGGCTGGGCCGCCCGCCGCTTCGGCGCCCGCCGCACCTACGTGGCCGCCGTCGTCCTGTTCACCCTGGGCTCCGCGCTCTGCGCGGCCGCCCAGGACGCCGGACAGCTCATCGCCTTCCGTGCGGTCCAGGGCCTCGGCGGCGGGCTGATCATGCCCGTCGGACAGATGATCCTGGCCCGCACGGCCGGCCCGGCGAACATGTCCCGGGTCATGGCGACGGTGGGCGTACCCATCGTGCTGGCCCCGGTCTTCGGCCCGTTCATCGGCGGGCTCCTGCTCCACTACGCCGACTGGAGGTGGATCTTCCTGGTCAACCTGCCCGTGGGTGCCGCCGCCGTCCTGTGCGCCGTGTGCCTGCTGCCGGCCGACCGTCCGGAGGCGGCCCCGCCGCTGGACGTCCCGGGCCTGGCCGCGATCTCCACCGGCATGGCCGTCCTCACGTACGGGCTGGGCAGCACCGACACCGGATCCCTGACCGTGCCCCTGCTCTGCGTCGCCGTCGGCACCGCCCTCCTCGTCCTCTTCACGATCCGCACCCTCAACACCGCCCACCCGCTCTTCGACGTCCGCCTCTACCGCGACCGGGTCTTCCGCGCCGCGTCCCTCACCACGTTCCTCCTGTCCATGGGCATGTACGCGGGCATGGTGCTGATGCCGCTGTACTTCCAGGACGTCCGGCACGAGGACCCGGTCGCCACCGGCATGCTGCTGGTGCCGTCGAGCATCGGCGCGGCGGCGGCCACCTGGCTCTCGGGGCGGGCCGCCGAACGCCTCGGCACCGGCCGGACCGCCCTCGCCGGCGCCGGCCTCAGCCTGGCGGCGGCGGTGCCGTTCGTGTTCGTCGGCACCGACACGTCCTACGCGCTGATCGGGACGGCCATGACCGTCTCGGGATTCGGCGCCGGACTGTCCGTCATGCCCGCCATGACCACCGCGTTCCGCAGCCTCGACCCGCAGAAGATCAGCGACGCCTCACCGCAGCTGAGCATCCTGCAACGGCTGGGCGGCTCGCTCGCGACGGCGGTGCTCGTCACCGTCCTGCAGCGCGGCCTCGACGGTGCCGATGGCCGCCCGCACGACCAGGCGTCCGCCTTCGCGGTCACCTTCGGATGGTCCCTGGCCCTCGCCGCCGCGGCCGCGCTGTCCGCCGTCCTGCTGGCCCGGGCACAGCGCCGCCCGGACGCCCCCGAACCCACCCGCTGAGGGGAAAACCGCATGCCCGTCGGAACAGAACCCGCCCCCACGGAGACCACGGCCCTCCTCGCCCAGCTGGGCGAAGAGGTCCTGCTCCACCAGGTCGACGCCATCGACGACCGGATCATCGCCCTGGTCGCCGACCGCGTCGCCCTCGTCAACGAGATCCAGCGCGACCGGACCGCCGCCGGCGGCCCCGGCACCCGCCTGTCCCGGGAGACGCAGGTCATCGCCCGGTACGGCAACAGCCTCGGCCGCCCCGGCGTCGAGCTGGCCCTGCTCCTGCTGAACCTCTGCCGCTACCGCGGCAGGGGTTCGGCGGCCGCCGCCCAGGCGGCCCGCCACTCCTGAACCCGCGGTGAGGGGCCGGCGGCGACGTCGGCCCCCACCCACCCGGTGACCGGCCGCAGCCCGTGCAGCGCGTTGGTGACCCACACCTCGCGCCCGCCCAGCTCCGCCGGCCGCACCCGGGCCGGCCGCACCGCGATGCCCAGCCCGGCGGCGCGCCGCACCACCCACGCCGCGGTCACCCCCGCCAGGACCGGCAGCCCGGGATCGACCACGCACAGCACGTCCCCGTCCCACCACACCAGGTTCGCCGTGGCGGTCTCCAGGACGCAGCCGTCCCCGCCCACGAGCAGCGCGTCGTCCGCGCCCGCCGCGACGGCCCGCGACCGCAGCGCCCCCAGCGCCCCCAGGTCCGGCCCCTTGCGCCGGGGCGTGCGCCGCGGATCCCCGCCCCCGGCCCACAGCCGTACCGCCTCGGTCCGCGCGGGCGCCGGCCGCACCCGCAGCTGAAGCCGGCCCCCCACCAGCTCCACCCGGGGGAACCACCACCCCCGCCGGGGCAGCGCCCGCGCGACGGCCTCCGGGAAACCCTCCAGTGCGGGCCCGCCCGCCTCGGCCACGGCCGCGCCGAACCGCCGCCAGTGCGCCGGCAGTTCGCGTACCCGCCCCTCCTCGACGAGCCAGGAGTCGGCCGCCGCCAGCTCCCCGGCCGCCTCGCCCTCGACGAGCCCTTCCGGCCCGTACAGGAGGACCCGCTCCCCGCCTTCACCGGCACCCGCCGACCTCGTTGTCATGCCCTGGAGCATAGAGCGCCGCACGCCCTCTTGCGTACACCGTACCCATTGTGCGTACAGTGTGCGCAGCACTGAACGGTGTACGCGCCGAGTGGGCCTCATCAACGGGACGCACCGACGAAGAACGAAAGGGAAAGACCCATGGAAAGCAGGAACCCCCGCCGCTGGTGGATCCTGATCGTGCTGTGCCTGAGCTCACTGGTCCTGGTCGTCGACTCCATGGCCCTGACGGTCGCGGTGCCGTCCCTGACCACGGACCTCGGCGCGAGCGCGCAGGACACCCAGTGGATCCTGGACTCCTACATCCTGGTCTTCGCCGGGCTCCTGCTCACCTCCGGCAGCCTCGGCGACCGCTTCGGCCGCCGGCTGATCATGCTGGTCGGCCTGGTCCTCTTCGGTGCGGCCTCCCTCGCCGCGACCTACTGCTCCAGCCCCGGCGAGGTGATCGCCGTACGCGTCGCGATGGGCGTCGGCGGCGCGCTCATCATGCCGTCCACCCTCTCCATCCTCATCACCGTCTTCGACGAGGACGAGCGGCCCAAGGCGATGGCGGCCTGGGGCTCGGTCTCGATGCTCGGCCTGGTGGGCAGCCCGGTCCTCGGCGGCGTCCTGATCGACCACTTCTCCTGGCAGTCGATCTTCTTCATCAACGTCCCGGTCGTCGTCCTCGCCGTGATCGCCGCCCTCACCCTGATGCCCGAGTCCAAGGGCCCCTGGCAGAAGCCCGACCCGCTGGGCGCCGTCCTCTCCGCCGTCGGCATGACCGCCCTGGTCTGGTGGATCATCGAGATCCCCAAGCACGGCGCCTTCGAGGGCCGCTCCTCGATCACCCTGGTCGTCGCCCTCGCCTGCCTCGCCGGCTTCGTGATCTGGGAGAACACGACCCCCTCCCCGATGGTCCCGCTGGTCCTCTTCAAGAACCGCAACTTCAGCGGCGGTTCGCTCTCCCTGACCCTCGTCCAGATCGGCAACGGCGGCCTGCTGCTGGTCCTGACCCAGTACCTGCAGTTCGTCCTCGGCTACTCGCCCCTGAAGGCCGGCCTGGCCTTCGTCCCCCTCGCCGTCGCCGCCCTCGTCGGCAACGGAGTGGGCGCCGGCCTCGCCTCCAAGATCGGCAACCGCCCTCTGATCGTCAGCGGCATGATCGTGATGGCCGCCTCCTTCGCCCTCCTGACCACCGCCACCCCCGACAGCGGCTTCACCGTCCCGGCGGTCGCCCTCGGCCTGCTCGGCCTCGGCGCGGGTGCGGCCATGCCGGCCGCCGTCGGCGCCCTGATGGCCACCATCCCCGAGGAGAAGGCGGGCGTCGGCTCGGCCCTCAACGACACCATCGGGCAGGCCGGCAGCGCCCTCGGCATCGCGATCCTCGGCTCGCTGCTCGCCTCCGGGTTCGCCGCCGAGATGCCCTCCGGATCGCCCGAGGAGGCCAAGCACTCCATCGCCGGAGCCCTGGCCGTCGCCGGCGGGGACCAGGGCATGGTGCGCACGGCCCGCGAGGCCTTCACCACCTCGATGTCGACGACCTTCACCATCAGCGCCGCCGCCATCCTCGCCGCCGCCGTCCTCGCCGTCATGGTCATGCGGGACCAGAAGAAGACCGAACCCGCCGAACCGACCGCGTCGGAACCCGCCACCGCCTGACGGGCCCGCCCCCGAGGCCCGTCACACCCGAGAGGCCCGCACCCCCCAGGGGGTGCGGGCCTCTTCGCGCACCCGCGGCCGCCGCCGTCCCGGCCACCTTCAGGAGGTCACGTAACGGCCCGTCACGGCTTGTCGAAGGTGTAGAACCGGCGGTGGTCCAGCATGTCGGCCGGAGTCACGTTGTTCCACGGCGGCAGCACGCCCCGCAGGTCGATCACGTTCTGCGTCCGCGCCGCCGGCAGGTAGCCGGCCTTGGGGTTGCGGGCCTGCCAGTCCGCCCACAGCTTGTCGATGAAGGCGTGGTGCAGCCAGAACACCGGGTCGTTGGGGGAGGCCGCCGTGGCCATGTGCCCGCCCACCCAGACGTGCACCCGGTTGTGCAGGTTGGTCCCGCGCCAGCCCTCCAGGTGGTTGCGGAACCCGCTCGACGAGCTGTTCCAGGGCGCGGTGTCGTACACCGGCATCGCGAGCACCGAGTCCACCTCGGCCCTCGTCGGCAGCTGCGGCACCCCCGACCCCAGGACGCGCCGCAGGTAGTCGCGGCGGTCCACGCCCACCGTCACGGGCCACCGGCCGCCCCCGGCGGCGAACGGGCCGTCGAGCACCTGGCCGTCCCGGCCCCGCCTGCTGCCGCCCATGAAGTCGGAGGCCCACAGCGGGGAGTTGGCCGCCCGGTCGACGGTCCAGTCCCAGTACGGCAGCGCGACGTTGCGGTCCACCCGCTGGAGCGAGGCCTCGAAGTCCAGCAGGAACCGCCGGTGCCAGGGCAGGAACGACGGCGTGCGGTGCCCGATCCGGGGCCCGAAGTCCGAGTCGCTCATCAGGTAGTAGTTGTGGGCGTTGACGTACCGGTCGTAGACGCCGGTCCGCTTCAGCTCCAGCACCGCGTTGACGAAGGCCCGCTTCTCGTCGGGAGTCAGCGCGGCCACGCTCTTGCGCACGGTCACAGCTGCGGAGCCTCCTTCGGGAGCGTGAACGGCGCGAGTTCGGCGCCCTGGAGGTCGCGGATGGCGGCGCGGGCGGCCGCGACCGGGTCCGGGAAGCTCTCGTAGTGGTTGACGACGGTGACCCAGCTGCCGTCCGCGTTGCCCATCAGGTGCAGCTCTTTGCCGTCGATCTTGATGTTGGGCATCGGCATGCCGTGGTGCCCCGCGGCCCCCAGCGTGATCTGGATGCGGCGCCCCTCGTACACCTCGTCGATGCCGCCGGTGGGTATGGACAGGGGTGCCCCGGAAGCACCGGGGCTCCCTGAGGCACCGGCGGCACCGGAGGCCCCGGCCGCCGGGGCCGGGGCCGACGAGGACGAGCAGGCGCTCAGCCCCAGGGCGATGGACGCCCCGGTACCGATCCCCAGAGCCTGTCGGCGAGTGATCTTCTTCATGGCCTGAAGAAGTACCAGAAGGCCGAAACCCGCCGATCAGTGCCCCCTGCATCAACAGCCCGCGCCCGGGGCCAGTACCACTGGCCCCGGGCGCGGGCTGCAAGGGGAGCGCGGCTGCCACCGCGCGGCACGTCCGGTCAGGAGCGCGGCTTGACCTTCACGATGGCCTCGATCTCGACCAGCTGGTCGGCGAACGCCAGGTCCGAGACGCCGACGATGGTGTCGGTCGTGCGGTGGTTGCCCACGTACTCCTTGTGCAGCCGGGCGGCCGTGTCGAAGTTCTTGCGCAGGTCCTTGGTGTAGATCTTCATGCTGATGATCTGGCTGCGGGACACCTTGTAGTGCTTGAGGACCTTGTCCATGTTCTCGAACGACGTACGGACCTGCTTCTCGAAGTCACCGACGCCCACCAGGTTCCCGGCCGCGTCGTGCGACAGCTGCCCCGAGATGTAGATCTCGTCCCCGGCCTTGATGGCCTGCGAGTAGCCGTAGTCCTCTTCCCACGAAACCCCGAACCCGAAGTGCTCCCAGCCGCGGCGCGCCGTGTCCTGCGCACTCGCCTGCGGTCCCACGAAGGTGATCATCGCGGCCGCGGTCGCGGCCACCACGGTGGCGATGCCGAACTTGCGCCTTGACTTGGTCATTCCTGTCGTCCTTTCGTCCCCAGTGGAGCCTCGCGTCACGAAGCTCCCAGGGCGCGAAGGAGAACGCCTCGAACGGGACTCGAACGGTCCGGCGCCGGACCGCTGGGCAATCCGGGCGTCCGCCACGGCGCGTAACACCACCCGCCCCCCACAACGGCAGTACGGTCCTCCCGCGGCTTCCGCCACCACCTCGCCTCACCACGTCAGGGGATGCGCGTTGCGTCGAACCACCGTTGCCCTCACGCTGCTCGCCACCCTCGCCGCGGGCACCCCCGCCGGCGCGCGCGCCCTGCCGGCCGGGCACGACACCCCCCGCAGCGGCAGCCGCGGCACCAACGTCCTCGTCGTCGGCGTCGACAGCCGCGCCGGCCTCTCCACCGCAGAGAAGCGCCGCCTGCACGTCGGCGGCCAGGGCTGCAACTGCACCGACGTGATGATGCTCCTCCACCTCTCCGCGGACGGCCGCCGCGCCGGCGTCGTCTCCATCCCCCGCGACTCCTACGTCCAGTACCCCCTCCCCGGCCCACCCCGCTTCGGGAAGATCAACGGGGCGTACGCGATCGGCGGCGGCCCCCTGACCGTCCGCACCGTCGAACAGGTCACCGGCCTCCACGTCGACCACTACCTGGAAACCGGCTTCACCGGCTTCGAGCAGACGATCGACAACCTCGGCGGCGCCACCGTCTGCACCGACGAACCCCTCCACGACGAGAACTCCGGCCTCGACATCACCGCCGGAGTCCACCACACCGACGGCAACCGGACCCTGCGCTACGTCCGCGCCCGCCACGTCAACACCCGCCCCGGCGACCTCGGCCGGGTCCGCCGCCAGCAGCGCACCGTCACCAACCTGCTGGCCCGCCTCACCGCCGAAGGAGCCCTCACCAGCCCCGTCAACACCTTCCGCACCGTCCGCACCCTCCTGAAGACCGTCCGCACCGACGCCGCGACGGACCTGCACGACCTCGTCCGCATCGGCTGGGCCCTCGGCCGGCTCCGCGCCGACCGCACCGAGTTCGCCACCGTCCCCATCCGGCTCTTCGACCACCGCGTCCCCGGCGTCGGCTCCACCCTGGTCTGGCACGAATCCCGCTCCGCCGCCCTCTGGGACGCCCTCGCCGACGACCGCCCCCTCACCGGCGACCCCCGCATCCAGCCCGTCCCCGAAACCCCCGTCGACACCAACCCGGCCGGCATCACCCTCCGCGTGGACGACACCGCCGTCGCCGAGGCCCTCTCCCGCGGCGGCTTCCGGGCGACCGCCCGACCCGCACCCGCCGTACGCCCCGCCGGCCCGCCCGTCATCACGTACGCCCCCGCCCAGCGGGCGGACGCGGCCACCCTCGCGGCGGCCCTCCCCGGCGCTCGCCTGAACCCGGTCCCCGGCCACGCCCCCACCTTCGACGTCACCGTCGGCACCACCCCCGTCGAGGTCAAGACGGTGACCTGGGACCGCAACAAGGCCGACGGCGCCCCCGTCACCGCCAACGCCCTCCGCTGCCCGGCCGGCTGACGGGACGCCGCACCGCCCCCCGGCCGCGCCGGACGGACCCGGCAGGCAGCGGGACGTCCCGCCGGCCGGGGCCCCGCTGGCCGGCACCCGTCCGGCGGAAGCCGCGCCCTCCGGGCCGTCAGCCACCCCCGCCGGTGAACACCAACGAGGCGTTGTGCCCGCCGAAGCCGAACGAGTTGACCAGCGCCGCACCGAGTGGGCCCCGCCGCGGCCCTCCGGCGACGACGTCGAGGTCCACCCGCGGATCGAGCTCGTCGAGGTTCAGGGTGGCCGGCACGGCCTGATCGCGCAGGGCCAGGACCGCGGCGACGGCGCCCAGGGCCCCCGCCGCGCCGAAGAGGTGCCCCGTCATCGACTTGGCCGCGGTGACGGCCGGGTGGGTGCCGACGGCCTCGGCTATCGACTCGGCCTCGGTCAGGTCGCCCGTCGGGGTCGAGGTCGCGTGGGCCTGCACGTGCCCCACGTCGAGCGGCCCCAGACCGGCCGAGGCCAGGGCGAGGCGCATCGCGCGCACCTGCCCGTCCCGGTGGGCGGCGGTGATGTGGTGCGCGTCCGAGG
>NZ_GG657752.1:354336-366789 GCF_000158895.1 Streptomyces sp. C
CTCCGCCCCCGAGGCGCAGGCGCTGACCGGCGTGTGGGCACCGCCCCGGGCGCCGAGCTCGATGCTGACCCAGGCCGCCGGGCCGTTCGCCATCAGCATCGGCACGGTGTGCGGCGACACCTTGCGCACCCCGGACGCCTCCAGGACGTCGTCCTGCCCGAGCATGCTCAGCGCACCGCCCGTGCCCGTACCGATCACCACGGCCAGCCGCTCCGGCTCCACCTCCGGCCGCCCCGCGTCGGCCCACGCCTCCCGGGCCGCGATCAGCGCCACCTGCTCGCACCGGTCCAGCCGCCGCGCCTGCACCCGGTCCATGACCTCGGCCGGCTCGACCCGCAACCGCCCCGCGATCCGCACCGGCAGGGCGGCCGCCCACTCCTCCCCGATCGCGCTGATCCCGGACTCCCCGGCCAGCATCGCGGCCCAGGTCGAGGGAACGTCCCCGCCGAGGGGTGTCGTGGCACCCAGCCCCGTCACCACCACGTCCGTCGCACCCGTGGTCATCACACATCCCCCTTTGTTTGATCGGCACACCTCAACCCCGGAACCCGTTCCCGGGCTGATCAAGACATTTGCCAATCTGCCAGGGAATTCACGAAGCATCAGGTGCCGCCATCGACGGAGTCCACACCCCTGACTTTGTCCACACCTTCCAAAACTAGAAATGCCCCCAGCCAGCCGGGCCAGAGGTGGCGCGACCGACCACCCGCCCCGGACCCGCCACGGCGTCCACGAGCGGCGCCGGCCGACGGCCCACCCCAGCCCCCCCGCACGCTCGAGCACGGGCGGGCAGGTGTCACACCACCCCGCTCCCGCCGGTGCTCGCCGTCCGGCGGCGGCTGCACTTCCCCACGGGCGACCGCCGCGAAGGTCACCGCGCAGCCTGCCGATGCCGGCCGGCTCCGAACCGGAATACGGGCGGGTGCGGCAGCACGTCGCGCAGCAGCGGTAGACGGCCGCGCTGTCGACCCCGGAGCCGGCTGGGCAACGGACCCGGCCCCGTTCCGGGCCACCCGGGCCTTGGGACTGCCGACCGCCCCTTCGGCCCGGAGGATGGCCGTCCTCGTCCAGCGTTCGACCACCCGGCCCCACGGCCCGGACCTCTCGCGCGCCCGCCCGCGCCCTCGGCGCGCCCGGCCCGACCCGCGCCGCCCGCCTCGACGACCGGACGCTCAGGTCCCGGCCGCCGCCCCGAAAGCTACGAAGCCCCACGGGCGGCGGCCCCGCCCGGCCGGTCCCGCCCACCGATGCCGGACACCCCCGACGGCACTTCCCCATCGCCCGGGGAAGCGGCGAGGCGACGGCTGGAACATCACCTGCCGGCCCGCGCCAGCAGATGCCCCTCAAGGAAACCCCGCTCGGAAACCGGCCCGTGGACCAGCCGAGCCACCACCTCGAACCCGGCCCCGGCCAACACCCCCACGAACCGCTCCACCGGCCAGCTGTAGGCGGGAGCCACCTTGTGCTCGAACCAGACCGGCTCCGCCGCCCCCTCGGCCACAAAGAACGAGACCAGCAGCAAACCCCCCGGCGCCAGCACCCGCACCTGCTCGGCGAGCAGCCCGGGCAGCTCCCCGGGCGGGGTGTGGATCATCGAGTAGTGGGCCAGCACCCCGCCGAGCGCCCCGTCCTCCACCGGCAGGGCCTCCATCCGCGCCTCGACGAACCGCAGCCCCGGATGCGCCCGCCGGGCGTGCCCCACCATCCCCGGCGAGAGATCGACCCCGAAGGCCTCCAGCCCCAACTCGCCCAGCAACCCGGTCAGATGCCCGGGCCCACACCCGACATCAGCCACCCGCAGGTTCCCCGCCTCCCGCACCAGCCCGGCGAAGACCCCCACCATGGCCCGCGCGAACGGCCGCGTCTCCAGCCGATCGGCGAACATCGAGGCGTACAGCTCGACGACCCCGTCGTAACCCGCCCTGGCCGCATCCCGATATCCACCCACCACCAAAACCTACAGCTCCCCTCCCCCTCCCCCTCCCCCTCACGTCAGCAAGCCGTCAGCCCTCATCCCACACTCTGGTTCCCGTGACCACGTCACGAGGGAGAGGTGCCCGGAGCGGTTGATCGGGGACCGGCCACAGGCCGTTCGGGTTCCACAGGGACCCACGCAGGTTCGAATCCTGCCCTCTCCGCCAGGAAATCGGTGGGGCGACACCCCTCGACTGCCCCGATCCGCCCCACCCCGCATCCGACGCCGACTTCGCCGGCCTCAACGGCGAGCACGGCCTCTTCCTGGGCTTCCAGCGGGTCGACGACTCCCGGGCACCCAGCCGGCCCGGCCGGACCGTCCCCAGGACCGGTCAGGAATCGAGAAGCCCCCGCCGCCCCCCACCCCCTAGCGTGATGGTCATGGCAACCACCACTCCCACCACCGCCCCCACCGCCCTCGCCTCCGTCACCCTCGAAGTGGCCGACACCGAGGCCGCCCGCCGCTTCTACACCGCCTTCGGCGTGGACGCGTACGTCACCCTGAGGGCGTCCGACACCCCCACCACCGGCTTCCGCGGCTTCACCCTCGGCATCACGGTCTCCGGCCCCGCCACCGTCGACGGCTTCTTCGCCGCGGCGGTCGACGCCGGCGCCACCGTCCTCAAGCCCACCGCCAAGTCGCTGTGGGGCTACAGCGGAGTGGTCCAGGCCCCGGACGGCACGATCTGGAAGATCGCGACCGGAGCGAAGAAGGACACCGGCCCCGACACCCGCGAGATCGACGAGGTCGTCCTGCTGCTCGGCGTCGAGGCCGTGAAGGCCACCCGGCAGTTCTACGTTGAGCACGGCCTGACCGTCGCCAAGAGCTTCGGCGGCAAGTACACCGAGTTCGCCGCCGGCACCGACAGCCCCGTCAAGCTGGCCCTGTACAAGCGCCGCGCCCTCGCCAAGGACCTCGGCGTCCCCGCCGACGGCACGGGCTCGCACCGCGTCGTCCTCGGCACCACCGCCACCGCCTTCACCGACCCGGACGGCTTCACCTGGGAAGCGGCCTGACCCCCACCACCCACCCCACCCACCCCAAGGAACAAAACCATGAAGGCACACGTCAGCTCGATCCTCCTCGGCGTCCGTGACATGGACCGGGCCAAGCGCTTCTACACCGAGGGCCTCGGCTGGAAGGTCCAGAACGACTTCGGCATCTCGGTGTTCTTCGAATCCGACGGCGCCTCGCCCGTCGGCTTCTACAGCCGCGAAGGCCTGGCCGGCCAGGTGGGCACGGACCAGGAGGGCAGCGGCTTCAGCGGCCTGGTCCTGACCTACGTCGTCCGCAGCGAGACCCGGGTCGACGAGATCATGGCGGAGGCGGCGAAGGCCGGCGCCAAGGTCCTCAAGCCCGCCGGCGCCCTCCCCTGGGGCGGCTACGGCGGCACCTTCGCCGACCCCGAGGGCTACATCTGGAGCCTCGGCTACAGCGCCCAGGGAACCGACCAGCCCTACGCGGAATAACCGAACGTCAAAACGCCGGGGCGCCGGTCAGCGCCGGTGCAGGGTCTCCAGTGCCTCGACGAGGACCTTCGGCTCGTACTGGCCCTTGTAGACGGGCGGGGGCTGCCTGTCGAGCCCCAGCAACCGGGCGACGGCGGTCCAGGCGGTGCGCACGGAGTACTCGACGGTGAAGACCACGTCGTCGGGAACCTCGGCGTACTGGCCGATGAAGGCCAGGTTGGTGGAACCTGCGGGCACGACCTGGGGGCGGTCGCCGGCCTTGCGCACCAGGAACTGACTGGTGATGTAGGGCATCTTCGCGGGGATCACGAGCGAGCCGTCCAGGATCCGCTGGCGCTCGCTGAACGGCAGATGCTGCAGCACCTCGTCGAGGATCTCCCGGCCGGTGCACTCGGCCATGGGCTTGCTGACGAAGTCCCCCCGCCGGTCGGGGAACAGCGCGTACCCCCACCACACGAACGTGTCCTCCGGCTGGTCCCGGAAATGCGGCTGGTGGTTGAGCACGATGGTCAGCAGCCAGCTGGAGTCCTTGAAGGTGATCAGGCCGCCCTTGCCCGCCTCGCTGCCGCTGAACTCCTCCATCAGCTTGAAGAAGAGCGGGTCCTTGGTGGTGACGGTGAACGACTCCCAGGTGGACTCCTCGACGTGGGAGCAGAACACCTTCGGGTCGCCCAGCCGTCCGGGACGCTTGGCCGCGAGCGTCTCCCACAGCCGCCACGCACCGCTGGACGAGGTGGTGTCCAGGGCGGGAACGGCATCGGTGGCGCCCAGGGTGGAGTTCGCCGTCATGGAACCGTTGGTCACCATCACCACGTCGTCCGGGCCGACGGCCGTCCGACCGGACTCCCCGCCGCGCTCCCAGACGAGGGCCTCGACGGTCAGCGCGTCACCGCCCGCCAGGCGCAGGTCGGTGACACGGGTGCCGAGCTGGAGGGTGACACCCTGACCGGTCAGCCACGCCAGGAGGGGCCGCACGATCGAGTCGAACTGGTTGAACCGGGTCCGGTAGATCCCCGACATGGTCTCGAAGGTCTTGAACAGGTGGACGAAACGCTTGAGGTAGCGGCGGAACTCGATCGCGCTGTGCCAGGGCTCGAACGCGAACGTGGTGCACCACATCGCCCAGAAGTTGGTGGTGAAGAACTCCTCGTGGAACAGGTCCGAGATCCGCTTGCCGTCCAGCAGCCTCTCGGGCGTGGCCACGCACTTCACGAGTTCGAGGCGGTCCCGTTCGGAGAACGTCATCGAATGCGCGTCGATGACGCGCCCGTCGGCGTCGACGAGGCGGGCGTGGTCGTCCCAGGCGAAGTCCTCGTGGAACGCGAACGTGTCCTCCGTGACCGACTTGGCCGGGTCGTCCAGCGACGGAATGGAAGACAGCAGATCGTAGGTGCAGTCGAAGTGGATCTCGAACATACGGCCGCCGCGCATCGTGTACCCGGTCTCGGGGGATCCCGCCGCGTCCAGACTCCCGCCCTCGCGGTCCTGTTCCTCCAGGATCACGATGTCGCTCCCGGAGAACCCGCCTTCGCGGATCAGGAACGCCGCCGCCGCGAGCGACGCGATCCCACTGCCCACCAGATAGGCCTTCGCCACTGCCGTCCTCCATACGATGCACGCCACCTCGGGCCGAAGGGCCCTCCATGGGTTCCCCGGCAAACCCGGCGCGACACAGGACCACCCCCCAGAACCCCCGCTTCGGCCCAGCGCACGCCTCCCCACCACAGGGGCGGGAACCGGCACATTGGCCTAGACCTATTGTGCGGCCCGGTCCGTGACGGTACGTTCATGTCCGGCTGCGCAGCCTGCACGTACCGCACCACATCGCATCGTCAGGCACTCTGCCGGGCATCCCCGGCATTTTCAGGAGGACATGCCATGTACCGCCGCACAGCAGCCGCCCTCGCCACCGCCGTCACCGCCGGAGCCCTCGCGCTCGGCGCCGCGGGCACCGCCGAGGCCGTCCCCGGCACCGGCTTCTACGCCCGCAGCAACCACGCCTCGTACACCGAATGCGTGGCCGCAGGCCGGGCCGGCTACAACATCTGGGGCCCCGTCTTCTTCTGCGAGCCCTTCAGCCCCAGCCGCCCGGACATCATCACCCTCTGGGTCCGCTACTGACCCACCCGGCCGCCCCGGGCCGACACGGGGCCGGCCGTAAGCCAGTTGCCGTGCCTGAACCGGAAGGAACGGCAGGACGTCTCCCGGGCGCTCGTCAGCGAGCGCTGACCGATTTGTCGCCGGTCAGTGAATCTGCGCAGTTGTCATGCTGCTGAACTGAGGTTGTGCAGTTTGGGTGGTCGGGTTTTGTGATGGTTGGCTCACTGAATCTGCTTAGCGCCTGCCACCGTTAGCCGCCTGACCTGCGACGTTCGTCGGACGGGGTGTGGTTGCGCAGGTTGGTTGAGTGCTGCGCAGTTTCCCTGATCCCCGGTATGTGGTGGCGGGGCTACGGGGTGGGGTTGGTGTCGAGCCAGGTGGTGGGGATGAGTTTTTCGCCGCCGCGCCAGTTGTAGCGGACGGCGTCCTGGTACCAGGTGTGGGGCAGGTCGGCGTGGTCGCTGACGATGATCTGGAAGTCGGGGGCGAGTTCGGTGACGACCTGGTGCATGAGCTGGAAGAGGCGGGTGACGGTGACGCGGTCTTCGTCGAGGGCGATGTCTTCGAGTCGGCCTCGTGCTTTGGCCATGTCGGAGGGGTAGTAGGGCTGGGTTGGCTGGTCGAGCATGAGGAAGCGGGGTACGGGCCGGCTGTTCGCGGTGAAGTACTGGTGGAGGGCGAGATGGGCGGCGAGGTGGTAGCCGACGTGGTTCTTGCCGCTGCCGATGCGGAGCAGTTCGGTGATGCCGTTCGGGGTGTCGGTGACGACGGTGAGTTTCTTCAGGTTCAGGCGGACCAGGCCGTCGCCGTGCTCGAGTCTCAGGAATTTGGCGTGGCTGCTCATCTTGCCGCTGACGTAGCCGAGGCTGTGGGCGAGCTTGTCGTCGATGGCTTCGCTGTCGAGCTGCTCTTCGAGTCCTTGGACATGGTGCTGTGCGATGTCGACGTCTGCCTGCAGGCGCTGGAGGTGGCCGCTGCCGGTTGTGGTGTTGATCTGGCCGAGGTAGGCACTGATCCTGCCGCGGGTGTAGGCCTGGGCCTCGGCTTGCCCGAGGAGGCCGGCCTGTTCGGAGCGTTGCTCGGCGATGATGCTGAGGGCGCCTTCGATGCCGCGGAGCTGTTCGCGTAGGCCCGTTGCGGTCTGTTCGATCTCGCGCAGGGCCTGCTCGCGGCGGGGCTGGACTGCTTGGACCGTGTCGAGCTGGCTGCGGAGGTCGTCGAGGGTGGTGTGCATGTCGGCGACGGTGGGGTCGGGCTCGGCGAGCTCGTTTCCGCACAGGGGGCAGCTGTGTTCTCCGGGGAAGTGGTCGGGGACGAGGCTGAGTGCGGACAGGCGTGAGATGCCGCGGGTGACGGCCCCGCTGTAGCCGGCGGCCTGGGAATCCAGGTCGTTCAGGAGCTGGCGCTCTTCGGCCAGGGACCGCAGCTGCCGGCGCAGGGCTGCGGACTGTTCGCCCAGGACGAGTTCCTGCCTGCGCTGCTCTTCGTCTCCGCCGTTGCGGGCGGGCCGGAAGGAGGAGGCTTGCTGCAGTGCCTCGATGGCTGCGTCCCGGTCAGGGGTGCTGAAGGCGTCGTCGGCGAGGAGCCCGTGTACGCGGGCTTCGCCCAGGAGGGACTGCAGTTGTGATTCCACGTTCTGGTTTGCTTCTTGGGCGGCTTTGAGGCGGTTCTCCGCGCTGCGCAGGGCTCGTTTGGCCTGGAGGAGCTGCTGCTGGAGTGCTGCCTGGTCTTCCGGGACCGCTCCGAGGAAGTACGGGATTGTGGCCTTGAGACTCTCGGGGATCTTGTTCTCGTTCTGGCGGTGGAACAGGATCCTCTTGGACGCGACCTCGTCCTGGTTTTGCAGGCAGAGCATGACGGCGTGACCGAGGTTGGCGCTGAGCGGGGTTGCCAGGCTGCCTGCTGCGGGCTCGCTGTGGGTGTCTCCGATGCCGATCCGGCGTCCGATCTGCTGGCGCAGCTGGGCGGAGTCCGTGTTGATGCGCAGGTCCGCAGGTTCCGGGACGCCGAGGTCGCTGCCGACTTCGAACATGGCGTTGGTGACGGACTTGGCTGCCGGTCCGGGCGCGGGCCGTGCGGCGAGGACGCGGGTGTCGGCCAGCTGCAGGACGACGGCGTACCAGGCGACGGTGGTGAAGATCGGGCTGACCGGGAGAGTGGCCTCGTCTCTGCCGAGGCAGTAGTCGACGATGTCGAGCAGTGCGCTCTTGCCCGTCTCGGAGGTGCCGGTGACGATGTTCAGCTCACCGAGCCGGAAGTCCAGGACGCGCTTCTCGCCGCTCTTGCTGTAGAGGATGATCGACCGGATCTGCACCCGCTCAGGGTCTCACGCCCAGCAGCGCGAATACGGTGGAAGGATGGTCGGACTTCGCGGTCCAACGGCCTATGAGGGAAGCGGCCTTGATGAGCTCGGCGAGCTCGCCGTCCGTGCGCGGCGGCTTCGCAAGGGTGCCCCGCAGACAGCCCTGCTCGATGGCGAGCATCTGGTGGCGGATCCCGAAGCGCAGGCCTTCGCGTACTGCGGGTGCCAGGGAGGCGCCGCGTGGGGCGAGGCCGGCGACGAGGGCGGGGTGGCCGGCCACCCAGTTCGTCAGGTGGGTGCGCGTGGAGGACGGCAGCGCCCGCCGGGTCGGCCGGTGCAGGACCAGCGGTGCCACGACGAAGGCCATGGGCCACGGCATCAGCCTGCCCGAGGCACCCCCCTCGTAGTCGCGCGCCGCGGTAGCGGCGATGGCGGCTATGAGAGCGGGGTTGAGGAAGGCGGCGCTGGCCTGAGGCCGCCGCGTCCAGTCAGGCACGCGCGGCCTTGAGGAGGTCCTTCACCCGTGCCTCGAAGTCGGGGTGCCAGCCGATCAGGCCTCGGTCGGCCAGCTCATGGTGCTTTCCGCGGGAGAAGAACGCCTCGTCGTACGCCTCACGGATCCGGATGCGGGTCTGGTCCAGGGTGGAGCGGAGCAGGGCTCTGCCGGCCTGTTCCTGGGCGCGCTCGGTTGCGTCGTCGCCCAGGTCGTCGAGCATCCAGTCGAACTCCCGCTGCCACTCGTCGGAGAGGTCGTCTTCGAACCGGGACAGCTCGTCGAGATCGACGAGGTCGTCTTCGAGCCAGGCCACGGTCTGGGTGTAGGCGCGGTAGTAGTCGACCATTGCCTTGTTCAGATGGCGGCCGGCTCCTACCCACCGCAGCTGGTGGACGAAAGCGGCCTCCGAGAGCTCGGCCTCGGCCTCGGCCGGGAAGTCCTCACGTCCCACGAGGGTGGGCAGCCTGTCCGAGGTGTAGTCGTCTCGGATACGGCTGATGCGCTGCATCAGGCGGGCCACGGAGACGCTGGTGTGTCGCTTCTGCAGCATGTCCACGGTCTCCTGATACCACCATGCCCACAGCTGTTTCATGAAGGAGTCGGCGTGCCCGTCGGGGAGTGCGGCTCTGAGCTTCGCTCGTACCAGCGCGTCGAGGTCGTCGATGGGCGGGGCGCCGTCGATGACGCGCATCCGCCGTACGAAGACGGCACGCTGCGCGGGCGGGAGCTTCAAGAACTCCGTGCGTGAGTCCGCGGTGCCCGTGGCTGTGGACGTCTCGGCGGCGGTGGTCAGCAGTTTGAGTGCCTCGGCGGGTGCCGGAGCAGATGCGTTGAGCGCGGCCATGGCGGTCCCGGGCCGGGCCTGCTGGGTGGTGATCAGGGTCAGTGCGGGGCCGTTCTCGTCACCGGGGGTGTGGGTGTCCATCCAGGACTTGATGGTCCGCCAGACGTCGTCGTCCTTGTCGCCCAGAGTGCGGGTTCCGCGGACGTGGTGCTTGACCTGGAGAAGATCGATGGGCCTGCCGTCCTGTTCCCAGGCGACGTCGTCGTGGAGTTCGAGGCTGATCGCCCCGTCCGGCCTGTCCTCTTGGCCGCGCAGTAATTCGAGCAGGGCGAACTGCGCCTGGAAGAGGTAGCCCAGGGCGGACGCCGATGCCTCGTGCGCGGAGGACGCCATGTCTCAGTCTCCCGATTCCGATGTTGATCTGTCCAGCACATCACACTAATCGAACATAGTTGCGCATGCGGGGTGTTGCCGCTATGCGCAGGCAGCAGGGCCTACCGGCCCGGCCCTGCGGCGGGCGTTGCCCTACCGGGCGTGCGGGTCCGGTAGCCGAGGCCGGTGAGCTCATTGGAGTCAGCATGGGGGCTGGGCTTCACGTGGTGGCGGTAGACGGTTCCGTCGGCGGGGTGACGGGGGGCGCTGTGGATGTAGTGGGCGAGGTCTGCGGGGTAGTGGGCGGGGTTGCGTAGCCATCGCCGGTTCAGGAGGCGGGCGATGGCGGCGTGCAGGGGGTGGGACTGCCCGGGCTGGGTTCGGTGGTAGCGAGTGGAGGGCTTGCGGATGAGGAGTCCGGCCAGGGCGATGGTTTCGGGGTAGGTGATCGCTTCGCGGGCCAGGGCTTCCCACAGCGGCCCGTCCCCGCCCGCCCCGGCAAGGCACCGGGCGCGCAGGGGCCAGACGCGTTCGGACCTGGGGGCGTGGCGGCGCCAGTACTCGGTGATCCGGGCCGCTTGGGCGATGGCGTCGTCGGCGTCGGGCCCCCGGCGCCGGGTCAGCCGAAGGTGGGTGAGGTGAGCACGGACGATCTCAGGGGTCTGGTGGAGGAGGGCGTGAGTGTGGGGGACGGGCCGGCCGTCCAGGGTGTGGGGGCCCAGCGCCCAGGTGCGGTGACGGGCGCACACGAGTCGGTGGTGGGGGAGGTAGCGGGGGACGGCCTGGGGATATCCGGTACGGGCGATGGTGCAGTGCGGGCATCCGATGACGGCCGGCAGCGTGGAGGGGCGGATCGCACCGCCGGCCCTGGCCTGTCCGGCCGGGCCCCGGTCCCGGTGCTCCGTCCAGCAGGGAAGAGCGCGGGTGAGACGTTCTTCGGGGATGCCGGTGTACTGAGCGATGCGGGCCCGCGCGCCGGTGTTGAGGTAGAGCTCGCTGCGCGCGTGCGGCCCGTAGTCGCGTTCGCGGACGGGATGGACCTTGGGCGGGTGGATACGCAGTCCTGTCAGGAGCTCGCTGGTGGTGAGGTGGTGCGCGCCGGCGAGGCGTTCGATGAAGGAGGCGTTGGTCTCGAAGGCCAGGGGCCGGATTTGCCGCAGTGCCCGGTGGATGAGGTCTGGGAGCGGACGCGGCATGTCAGCGCCGCTTGGCGGGCCGGGGTGTGTGTTCGGCGAGTTCATCGAGTTCGATGTCGTCCAGGAGCCGTTTGGTGATCTTTTCGGTGCCGTCGAGGATCGCGGCGATCGCGGCTTCCCGTACGAGTGCGGACAGGCTTCCGATCCGGCCGCCGGTGCGCAGGTGGAGGTAGGGGGCGTGACGGGTCAGCGCGCCCGTGCGGTGGGCGTCGAGGCGCAGTGCCTCGTCCATGCCCTGGATCAGCCCTTCCCATGAAGCGCGTTGCGCGGGGCTGCCGTGTCCCAGGGGCGGATTGCGGACGGTTTTGAACCGTCCGGCCAGCTGCGCGCCGCGGTTTCCTGTCAGGAGGGGGGATTCCTCGATGGCGACGCCGGCGTAGACGAAGGTCGCGGGGATGCGTTCGCTGAGGTGTTTCATCTGGTCGGAGGTTTCGGCGCCGCTGCGGGTGCGGGTGTCGAGGAGGTGGATGTCGTCGACCAGGACGAGCTGGGTGGTCAGATCGCGCAGGGTGGCGCAGACGATGTCGGTGATGCGGGCCTGGTTCATGCGCTCGGTGATGGGCAGGTCGAGGTACCGGGCCAGTTCGGAGACCAGCATCTTGGGGGTCGCGGCGGGCGGTACGGACAGGAAGACCACTGGCAGGTGGTCACCGGGTGCGCCGCGGCGTGCTCGGTCGGCGAGGTGGAAGGACCGGCCGAGCTGCTGCAGGGTGGTGGTCTTTCCCGTGGTCGGTGGTCCGGAGATGAGGAGGCCTCGGCGGGCGGTGCCGTTGTGCCTGCGGTTGAGGATCATCAGCCGGCGCAGGGTGAGGGAGATCTTGGCCATGGTGGGGGTGGAGAGGATCACGAACCGGGAGTGGTAGTCCAGGCGTTCGTCGGTGCTCCAGGGGCCGGTGCCGGGCAGGCAGGGTGGGGAGGTGTCGACGAATTGCGTCCACTCGCGCCAGGTGGTGGGGGAGGCGTACGGATCGTCGTGCGTTTCGTGGCCGGTGGGAGTCACCATTGCTGTGCCTCCTGGTGTGCGTCGAAGATGCTCCAGGCCGCAGCCGACGTAACGGAGTCGGCGATGTCAGGGGCGGTGCCGCAGTCCTCGTCGGTATCTGGGGCCTGCCCGGCGCGGTTGCCCGGCAGTTCCGTCCTCGTCTTCCGTCGCTTCGTGCGGTCCGCCTGGGTCTTGCGACGTGAATGTGTGGGCCGCCCGGCCGCGCTGGGCTCGCCGCTGGCAGCTGCTGCGCCCAGGGCTCCCGGGGTGGTTCCGCCTGGGCGGGAGCCTGCGACGTTACTGGCGCCTGTGTCCGCGGAGTGTGCGCGGCGTAGGAGTTCGTCGAGGTGGCGGGCGAGCTGCTCCTCGTGTTTGGCGCGGCCTTCGCGCTGTTTGACCATGCTGCGGATGTGTCGCCAGGTGGTGTCGGTGAACGGCTTGGATACCAGTCCTTGGTGGATCCAGGGGACGGGTTCCCAGCCGTGGGGGAGTCTGACCCAGCACTGCCACGGCTCGTAGGGGTTGTGGTGAACCTCCCACTTGCCGTCCGCCGCCGCGGAGCGGTGACGGTGCCCTTTCAGTACGGGTCCGTCGTAGGTGCGGTGCTCGAACCGGATGCCCTCGTCGCCGATCGCGCACCGCCTGGAGGGCAGCAGCTCGATCCGTCGGCTGCGGCCAGGGGGACGGGTACGTGGCCGGCGATAGCGATCAGTGCGGCCCACATCTCGTTGGGTGTGAGCGTCAGGCGGGGCAGTGAGTGGGTGCCGCAGGCGTTCG
>NZ_GG657751.1:0-99825 GCF_000158895.1 Streptomyces sp. C
ACCGTCGAGCACGATGTCGACGGTGCGGCCGGGGAAGCGAACGGTCCGGGAGCCGATGCTGATGTGGTCAAGGGTGAGGTGTCGGAGTTCGGTGGTGGTCGCGGCGTGGAGAAGCGCAGAGAGCCCGATGAATGCCTCGTGCGGGAGGACATCCGTGCTGGTACTCCAGCGGCGGTAGAGGGCCCGCTGCTTGTTGAGAGTGAGTGTGGTCCCCCTGAAGCCGCGCTGCTGTGGGGCGTCCAGGGCGGCAGCGGGGTTGTGAAGCACCAGCCCGGTGCGGTGGGCGTGGGCAAAGAACTGCCGCAGACCTCCGAGCCAGGAAGCTCTGCGCGCCGGGTTGCGGGCGAGGAACGCCTCCAGGTCTGTAATGTTCACGCTCGCCCAAGCGGTGTGTCCCTGGGCGTGGAGATGTAGTGCCAGATCCCGGACGGTATCGAGGCGGATCTCGATGGTCTTGAGCTGGTTCGGTCGAAGCCCAAGGCACTCGGCATTCTGGCGCTGGGCCACCAACGCATCCGCGAAGGCACCCACGGCGGGGCGCAGCAAGGCCGGGACGGCCTGGATCCGACGCTCGCGCCGAGCGAAGGCTCTCGTGCCCTCGATGCCGACAGGGGCGGCGAGAAGACGGTGCGCGTAGAAGAAGTCTGCGAGCGGCCGCCTGAGCCACAGGAACGTCCGGTGAGCTTCGGTGAGGAGCGTGCGCGGGTCGGTGGAGCCGGTGTCGATGACGAGACGGGCGGTATGGGTGAGGGCGTCCGCAGCGTAGAAGGTGTGGCGGTGCGTGGTCAGATGCTCGGCGAAGGCATCCCACCAGGAAGGCTTGCGCGGCATACGGCGGGCCCATCCGGCCGCGCGGGTCTCCACCGTGTGAGGTGAGTGCTCGTAGCAGCGCTTGCACATGCCTCGCGCCCACTGGGCCTGGACTCCGCAGCGCGAACAGGCTGCGAGCGGTTCGGCCCTCGCCGGATCGCTGCACGGACGGCACCACTGGGTAGCGGCGTCGAGGGTCCGCCGGCGCCCGCAGCGCTGACACGGGCCAACCCCATGCCTCCCCGCAGCACGGCGCCGGCAAGCCGCACAGACCTGATCCACCGAGCGCCTGCCGCCACCACAGCCCGGGCACGTACGCGAGCACCAGGCGCACATGCCCGTGCCGGGGCGTAGCCAGCGCAGCTTCCTACAGGTCGGGCAACGGCCCTGAACGGCATCGGGAACGGACGCTGCCATGTGATGAGACCGCCAAATTTGCGAGGGGTGGGCCGGAATCCCGCTGATCACAGCGGCGGCAGTGACCGTGTCGCAAGGACCCGCCGCGATGGAGCGGGCGCAGGTTGCCTGTCCGTCAGCCCGGTCGACGCCGAGACCGCGGCCGGTCCTGCGGGGCGCAGGGCGAGTAGATCTCCAGGAGCGCAGTCCAGGGCCGCGCACAGGGCAGCCAGGGTAGACAGCTTCACCTGGGACGGCTGTTTCGTGAACAGAGCGGACACCGAGGCCGGCGACAAGTCCAGACCCGCCCTTTCGGCGAGCAGTCGGCGCAGTTGAGTTCCGGTCCACACGCCACGCTCCGCTGCGGCCATCCGCAGCCGCCACTCAACTTCTGGAACCGCCGGCTCCGGAGCCGCTGGTCTCGGCTCAGTCATGCACTCGCCTCTCTGATCAGCTGGCCAGCACGCGGACAGCAGAGTCGGTGGCGCGTCGCCAGGCGTCCTCAACGAACTTCTGCGAGGGCTTCACGTACGCCATCGTCGAAGCGATGTGGCGATGCCCAAGAAGCTGCTGCACCGCGATCAGGTCCATGCCCCGCTCGTACTGGTGCGTCGCGCACGCCCGGCGCAGCGCATGAGGCGTGAACCGCTCATCCCAGCCCACACCCTCAAGATCAAGAAGCCGGGCCAGACGATCCCGGACCGTGCCCGCCTTCAGCGCCTGGCCGTCCTCGTCGCAGAACAGCGGCGCGGTCGCAGGAAACAGCGGCCTGACGTCCTGCAGGTACCAGGCCAGGATCTGATCCAGGCCCTCCAGCATTGGGGCCCACCGCGGCCGCGGCCCCGAGGTGTTCGCCGCCTTCCCGAACCTCACGTGCAGCTTCCCCGACGGCCCCAGCTGCGGATGGACATCGGCCTGGTCCAGGCATACGAGCTCACTCACCCGGACCGCCGACAGGTACGGCGTGCGTAGCAGCGCGTAGTCCCGAGCCATGGCCGGGTAGTCAGACGCGACGGCCACCTGGGAGCGGACGAAGGAGAAGAACGTCTGCAGCCGCTCACGACCAGGAGGCGCCCCCACCGCGGCGTCATCGCCGGCATGTCGCACATGATTGAACCGGTCCAGCCCTCCGTTGCCGACCGGGACCCCGAACGCGGCGCGGACCCGGGTCTCGTACCGTTGCGCAACGAACGCGTGGAAAGCGCGCAGCATCTGCAGGTACTGGCGGCGCGTACCAGCCGCCAGACCTGCGACAGCAAGCGCGTGGAGCATCTCATCCACGTCATCGGCTTCCACCGCCCACACCGGACAGTCAAAGCACCCCAGGACCCGGGCGAGGAGCGAGCCATAGCCGCGGACCGTCGTCGGAGCGAACCCGCGCACCACCCACGTCCTCGCGAACGCCTCAGCGCACGCGGCTTGGAACGCCCACGGATCCACTCCACCATCAGGGTCAGTCAGCCCGCCCTCGACCAGACGCAGACCACCACGCTCCCCCACACCCACCCGCGACACCCCAAAGGCTCGTCAGTTAAGGCAGCACCTGAACAATCACGCCACCACCGACGAACCCAACGACCCACCCAACAAAAAGCAACCGTCGCCAGCGAAACAACCGGCTCATCCACACCAGGTCTTGGATAGCCACTGCGCCTCATCACAGACCAGGACATGCGGCTCCTCCAGCGCGCCACGCAGCATCCGGTCGAACTCGATCGCATGGGAGGGTGGGCGCCCCTGCAGGCCGAGAGCGTGGAACAGTTCGTGGCGTAGGTCCCGGGTGGAGGGGCGGGCACGGAACTGGATCCGGCGGGTGAGCTTCGGCGCGAGCTCGCGCAGCGAGGCGTTGACCGCGAAGGACTTGCCGTTGCCGGCCTGCCCGTAGATGCAGATCATCGCCTTCGCCTCGATCGCGGCCCGGATGTTCTCCCTGGCCGTAAGCAGGGCACGGGTGGAGACCACCTGGGCGCCCGGCAGGCGCATGAAGTGGTCCTCCCGCTCCCTGGGCAGACGTCCCCTGCGTTCAGCGGTAGCCATCTGCTGTCACTCCTTGCTGCCCGAACCGGGCTCCATGTCCGTCGCATCGGCCGGCACAGCGCTGCCAGAGCTGCGCTGCTTGGGGGCGGGGCAGGCAGTGCCGGAGCGCGGACGGGGCCGTGCCCAGCCCGCGGGCGGCTCCCGCGGCGGGATCAGGTCCGGCAAGGCTCTCGCCGCCAGATCCACCGCCTGCGCCCCGACAATCTCGGCCTCCGCCTCACTCGCGGTCTCCGTACGCCGCCGGCCCGGCGCAGCCGCCGTCGTCGTGGCCGTATAGCGGGTACGGCGCAGCTTCTCGGCCGCCTTCAGGTCCGCCTTCAGCGCTCTGGCCCTGCTCTCACGGACCCGGGACAGGGCGCGGCGCTGAGCCGGCGTCGCGGTCTCGGCGAGATAGGCGCTGCCCAGATGCCGGCCCCAGCCCTCGGCGGAGAACACCTCGATCCGCCCGTCGAAGTGCGGCAGATACCGCAGCCTCACCCTCGTACCGACATGGCCGGCCATCCAGTCCGCGATATAGGCACGGCGCCGCCAGGAGACCCCGTTCGTGGTGATCTTCCGGACGCGGCGGTCGTCCTCCAGCGCGAAGAACGCCAACCGCTCCTCCGGAACATCCTCGACCGGTGCCGGATCCGCCTCCCAGGCCTGCGCGGGCGTGCGGCCGCCGGTGAGGCCGGCCGGGCGGTGCTCGGTGTTCCACCAGGCCACCCAGTCCAGCAGGACCTTCACGAAGTCGGGGTACGGCAGCAGGTCCTCCACCGGGTCGGGCCGGTACGCCTGCGCGGGGCGGGCACGGCGGGTGTACCCGGGGAGGGAGACGAGCAGCATCTCCTCCACCGCACCGTTGAGGGCCTCGATAGTGCCCTTGCGGTAGGGCTTGTAGGCCGGGAGATCATCGACCGGGACAGCGAAGGCGCCCAACGCCCGCGACACCGCCTTCGACAGGAAGTCCTTACCGCGGTCGACCCGCACCCGGCCAGGCAAGCCCCCGAACGGCCCGTACGGCTCCTGGCGGCTGATCCCCGTGCGCAGCGCGGCCAGGACCGCGTCCCGGGCCGGCTGATGCGGGGTGACCGCCACCCCCACAACCACCTTCGACGCCACATCGATGAACCACGTCACCCACGGACACACCACCACCCCGTCCAGGCTCACCCGGACCGGGATCCGCTTATGGTCGCCCTCCCAGCACGCGTTGCGATGCGTCGGCGGACGCTTGCCGTACACGTCGTAGCGGCGCCGGGCGGCCTCACCGCCCTTCAGGCCCGCCCGATCCCCCGCCGACAGGTCCTGACGCACGGCACGCTGCAGAGTACGGAGAGAAGGAACCGAGTCCGGGGTACCCGCCGCAGCAGCCTCAGCGGTCAGTTCCCGGTGGACCGCGGCCACGTTCCCGCCCCACACCGCAAGACGCGCACGCAGATCCGCACTCACACCCACCCGCGACGGCATCCGCGCCGACAACCGCCCCTCACGTCGGGCCACCGCCACCCAGTTCCACACCGTCCGCAGAGAAACCTGAGGTTGTTCCTGTTTGGCGGACAGGTTCGATGTGTTGGTCAGGCTGCGGTGGTTTCGTACTCGGCTGGGCTTTGGTAGCCGAGGCTGCTGTGGAGTCGGCGGGTGTTGTACCAGCCTTCGATGTACTCGAAGATCGCGCTTTTCGCGGCAGCTCGCGTATGCCAGTTGTGCCGGCTGACGAGCTCGTTCTTCAGGGTCGCGAAGAAGGACTCGGCGAGGGCGTTGTCCCAGCAGACGCCGGTGCGTCCGACCGAAAGCCGGATGGACAGCTCGTCCGCGAGGCGGGCGAAGGCGTGGCTGGTGTACTGGGTGCCGCGGTCGGTGTGGAAGACGACCGGGCCCTTGGGCCGGCGCTGGTGGCAGGCGGCGGTGAGGGCCTCGGCGGCCAGGCTGGTGCCCAGGTGGTCGGCGGTGGCCCAGCCGACCACGCGGCGGGAGGCGATGTCGATGACGGTGGCCAGGTAGAGCCATCCCTCGCCGGTGGGGAGGTAGGTGATGTCCCCGCACCAGCGGGTGTCGGTCGCGGCCGGGTGGGTGCGGAAGTCGCGTCCGACCAGGTCAGGGCGAGTGCTGGAGGCCGGGTCGGGCATGGTGGTGCGGTGGTTTCGTCGGCGGTGCCGGCCGATGATGCCGGCCTGGCGCATCAGGCGGGCGACCCGGCGTCGTCCGCAGGTCAGGCCTTCACGCAGCAGAGCGGCGTGGATCCTGGGGGCGCCGTAGGTGCCGTGTGAGCGGTCGTGGATCTCGCTGATACGGCCTGTCAGTTCTTCGTCCCGCAGGGCCCGCGGCCCACGGGTCTCCTGGCGGCGTTTGTAGTAGGCGGACCGGGAGACCTTCATCAGTTCACAGGCGCGTTTGACGCTGTGACCTGCACGTTTCTCCGCCTCGATGAACGGTTGCACCGTCACCGGGTCCCCCTCGCGAAGAAAGCCGTGGCCCGCTTGAGGATCTCGATGTCCTCTCGCAGGCGGCGGTTCTCCCGCCGCAGCTGGGCCAGTTCGTCCCGCTCGTCGCGGTCCAGGTCCTTGGGCTGGTGACTGTCATCGGACTGCGCAAGCCACAGCCGCACCGCCGACTCGGTCAGGTCGAAGTCCTTGCAGACATCGGGCACCGACCGGTCCCCGCGCAGGCACAGCTCGACGATCTCGGCCTTGAAATCGGCCGTGAACTGCCGCCGCTGCCGCGGCTTCTTCTTCGGCATGTTCTCCATCATGGACATCCCTCCCCGAGCACGGGCCCGGATCCCGGATGTCCGCCAAACCGAAGCAACCCCAAACCCCAAGAGCCTGAGCAACCGCACGCGCATGCTCCGTGGCCAGCTCTCCCCGGGAATCGAGTGTCACCAACCGCGCCACGGCATCCTCGCGCCCCGCACCCCGGCACCACGGCATGTCCTCGCCGGCAGAAATCTGATCGGACACCCACACACCCCCAGCCCGAACCCGCACCATGCGGCTGTCCACACGCAGAGGTGTCCATCCCGACACGCCGGTCAGGCCAACACGAACGGATGAAGCTGAGCCTCTACTTCGCCGCGGCTGGCCGGACTACGGCTACCCGGATACCGACTACCGACCAGATCGCGGCTCGATGAGCAGTGCGTCCATGGGCTTGCTGCGATGCGGACTCAAGACCTCCACCCAGGTCACTCCGCCGTCCAGGAGACGGCCCATGTATCCGAAACCGTTCCACCCCAGATCGACGAAACAACGCTCGGCCTGCTGCTCCCGGCCGAACAGCCGCTGACCGTGCAGCGTCACCTCCCCCAGGTCTACGCCCCGCTGCTCCAACGCCACCAGGGCGCACGTCGCTGCACGGCGCAGAGGGCTCGTCTCCACCCATCGCCGCCGTACATGCCAGGCGGCTTCAGGGTCTTCGAGCTCCCCGTCCACCAGCCTCAGCGGCGTAAGGCTGATCCTTCCCTCGGTGTGCCGGCCGAACAGCTCAATCCTCGCCGGGCGCGGCACGAGGCTCTCCAGCCCTTCGAACTCCGCAAGCATGTGATCCCTGGGCGCAGTACCCGCCTCCGGATCCGCAGTCAGGGAGGCAAGGCGCTCGCGAGCCAGGGAAAACGGCTCGCCCTTACGCCAGAGCAAGAACAGCTCGAAACCCTCGTCCTGCAGACTGCTGCGGCCACGGAACTGGAAGGAAATCCCCCGGGTGCGGCCCCTCAGGGCCTGCCGCATCCCCACGTAGGAATCACGCCCGTTGATCGAGGCATGGAGCGACTCTCCGAGCCAGCGCTTGTCCGTACCGTGCTCGATGACGACATCGACATCGTTCGGCTCCAGCGCACCGCGCGCGTACGACCCGAAGACGTATACCTCCTCCACCAGACCCAGCGGCCAGTCACCACCCTCGAGCCGCGTGATCATGTCCGCCAGCAGCCGCGTCGCGCGCTCGCGCTTCACCCGGCTACTCCCTCGGCATACGCGGCGCGGAACTCCTGCGCCACCACGAAAACAGAACCTGGCACCGCACGCGGCCTCCCGTCCTGCCACGTCCGCCCAATCACCTCCGCCGAGGCCCTCCCCCGCGCCAACTGATACTCCTCGACAGCCGCAGCGAACTCCTCGGGAACCTCACGCCGGTCCACCACACCCGCCACCGCAACCTGCGGAAAGGAACCACCGAACGTCTCAAGCCGCGACCACCCCAGCGACCGGCCGGCCTTCCGCAGCGCCGAACGGATCAGAACGACCCCGCCCAACTCCTCTGCCTCGGCAACCCCGAGCCGGAGTTCGTACGACCCGCCGAAGCCACCCCCGCCTGGCGGACACGAACGACGCAACAACGGCACCAACACGGCGACAAGACGCTCATGACGCGGATCACCCGCAAACGACGGCATCCACCGAGCGTAGCCAGACACAACAGGCCCCCACCCAGCGTTCCGCCACACCCACCCACAGGGGCGACAAGCACCCCACACACCAAACGACAACAGCCTTCACCGGCAAAACGACACCCCAGCACCGCCGCACCCCAGCCCAGCACCAGTGAAGACCCATGACGCACACCCAGTGCACACCACACGACGCCCATCATGTTTCATCCCGGATTACCGGGATGAGTGCGATTTCATAGACCACGCCAAGTCGGGGTGGCTTCGGCGGTGAGTCTGCGGGTCATGAGGTTGATCATCGCGAGGTGGATCATGGCTTCGGAGCGGTGTGGGTGGGCTTCGTAGTCGCGGGCCAGGCGCCGGTGGTTCATGAGCCAGCCGAGGGTTCTCTCGACGGTCCATCGGCGTGGGAGGACGGCGAATCCCCTGGTGGTGGGGTCGCGGCGGACGATGTGCATGTCGATGCCGAGGGTCGCGGCGTGCTCGACGAGGTGCTGGCGGTAGCCGCCGTCGACCCAGGTCTTGCGGACGGTCGGATGGTCGGCGGCGACCCGTTCGATGAGGGTCTGGCCGGCGATCGAGTCCTGCACGCTCGCGGCGGTGACCACGACTGCCAGGAGGAGTCCGACGGTGTCGATGACGATGCTCCGCTTGCGTCCGACGATCTTCTTTCCGGCGTCGATGCCCTGCTCGCAGGCGGGGACGTGGGTGGAGGTCTTGATGCTCTGGGAGTCGATGACGCAGGCGGTCGGTTCCTCCTCGCGGCCCTCCTGCCTGCGGACTTGGCGCCGCAGGAGCGTGTTGAGCTGGTCGAAGACGCCTTCTTCCTGCCAGCGGGCGAAGTAGGCGTAGACGGTGTTCCAGTGCGGGTAGTCGTGCGGAAGGTAGCGCCACGGGATGCCCGTCCGGTTCACGTAGAGCACCGCGTCCAGCAGGCTCCGCAGATCGTGGTCCGGCGGTCGGCCGATATCGAGGCCGCGGCCGCGACGTTCGGACCGCCACGCGGTCAGGACCGGCTCGACCAACTCCCACCGAGCATCGGACAGATCACTGGGGTATCGGCGGCGTTCAGGCATGATCCTGGGCTACCCAACCGGCCCAGGCGCGCGGACCGGCGCCCGAAGCACACGGCGTGAAACCCGGCGCCTTGGGATGAAACAGGAGCAGGCAGACCAAGGCGCCCGCTTGGTAGCCACTCCCGCATCATGAACCACACCAACCCCAACAGCCCCGACCAACCACAAGCCGATACCGACACAAAGAACCATAATGAAGAGCTAAACACCCTCTGAGTACCTGTTTCTGAACCCTGGTGTGGACAGGCTTGCTACGAACATGCGCACCGCCGAAACCAGCAACTAGCAGCCGGGATTTGGCGGAGAAGAATCGGACAGTTCGATCAAGGTTGACGGTGCTTGTGGGCTGCCATGAGGATCACCGCCTGAGGCCCGAGAAGGGCCTGAGAAGTGATCGCCTGAGTGGTGAAGGAGTGATCGTGGCTGAGCACGACGAGGACACGTCGGACTTCGCGAGGAGATTGAGGATGATCCAGGAGGCTGAGACCGGGGGAGCTGGGCGCGGAGCGCCGGGGCGCCGAACAGCGCGACGCTCAGCAGCAGGGCGTCCGGGCGGCGTTCGGTCGCCCGGCGGGCCTCCGCGTGACTCCGGCGCAGCCGGGCGAGGTGCGCCGCACCGCGCAGGGTCCGCCGGGGCCGCACCCACAGGGCCACCGCCCCGGCGTCGGCGAGGAGGCCCAGCAGCAGCCACCCCGCCGTCTGCCCGCCCGCGGCGGCCCCGAGGGGAGCGGCGGCGAAGACGGGGAGCAGCAGGCCCCGTACGACCCCCACCCGTCGCCGCGACACCACCAGCCGAGCCTGCTCCAGTTCGGGGGCCGCCTTCCGGACGGCGTCCCGCACCCGGTCCAGGCCGTACAGACGGCGCGGGTGGAGGGAGCCGAACAGCGCGTGGTACATCGCGCGGGCCACCGCCGAACAGCCGCGCGGCAGCCCGGCCGCACCGGGCCGGACGGTCCGCCGCCAGCCGGCCTCCACCGAGCCGGCCAGGTACAGCTCGACCAGCGCGGTCTGCGCCGCTCCCCAGTCGCCGCCGCGCAGCAGGGCCGTCTCGACGGGAGTCAGCCGCCGGCCGAGCGGGTCGGGTACCGGCCCCGCGCCGGGGCGGAGGCGGAGCACGGCGGCGACCAGCAACAGGAACCACGCGGCTCCGACGGACACCGCGCCGACCACCACACGGACCACCCCTCCCGGTTGCCACCAGACTGGCGCCCAACCGCCGTCTCCGCCAGCCCGTTGGGCGGAACCTCTTGAGCCGGTTGATGGTCCGTTGACTGGCCGCCGGTCGTGCCGTCGAGCTTCTCGCCTGGCCCTGGCCCTGGCCCTGGCCCTGGGAGGGCACCTATCTCCAGCCCGCGTAGATGGTGACGTTCTCGCCGTTCTCCCTGGCTCCGACGCATATGTCACGCCAGTCGAGCAGCCAGCCGCTGGGCCAGCACCTCTCCTGCCGGAAGCCCAGTGCGCGGATGATCTCCGGGCGGGACAGGCCGTCCTGACTGATGACCGTGGCGGAGCGCCAGCAGCCGCCGGAACCGCAGCCGACGCCTTCGTCAACCATGCTGATGCCTGGCGGCAATGCGGGGAGGGCCTTGGACGGCGGGGCGTCCGAGCCCTCGCTGATGAGCATCGCGTACCAGAGGCCGACCACGAGGGTGAGGACGAACTGCATCCCCAGGAAGCCGATCGCTCCGTTGCGGCGGGAGGTCCATTCCGGGGGAGGAGGGTTCCCGTGCCGTCTCTCCAGTCCCGCGCCGCAGGCGATGAGCAGGGGCGCCAGAACCGTGAACAGGAGATGGGCGTCGGGTCGGGGGGCCTCGATCCAGCCCTGCTGGACACTGATCAGCAGGACGGCTCCGCCGAGCAGGGTGCCGCCGATCGCGAAGCCGACGGGTCGAGTGCGGGCGATCGTCATCCAGACGACGGCTGGCACGATGGCGAAGAGTATCCCCAGGACGATCCACATATACGGGCAGACGTTCGGATCCCGGCGACCGGTTCCGGTGAACTCCAAGGCCGGCCTTCGGCCGGTGGGCGGGGTGGTGAGGCGGCGGTCACATTTTTTTGCGGATGGCGCGCAACCGTTCCGTCGTCGTGGGTGTCCCACCATGCAACTCCCATGACCACCAGGGGGAAACAATGAGGTTCACCCGTCCTGTCCTGACCACCACCGCATTCGCCGCCCTCGCCCTGGGGGCCACGACAGCGCTGGCGGCGCCCGCGACCGCCGCGCCCAACACCACGTCGCAGAAGGTCTGCGGAAGCGCCTACAAGACCGTGAACTCGGCCGCCATCGGCTCGCTGGGCACCGTCTACCTCACGTACAACGCCTCCAACGGCAAGAGCTGCGTCGCGACCATCCGCAACAACCCGGGTGCGGCCGTGGACATGGCCCTGTGGATCGAAGTCCCCGAAACGTGGGAGCGGGGCGAGGACTACGGCCGGTACACGTCGTACGCGGGGCCGGCCTACGTGTACGGCAAGGGCCACTGCGTCGACTGGGGCGGGGGCATCAGCAACGTGCACGTGCAGGTGTACAACTCCAACTGTGGCGCGCGCAAGGAGCACCGGGTCACCGAGGTCCGCTGACCCGGGGACGTACGCGAACCGCCGTGGGCCGGCTCGCCCCGGCAGACTCGCCGAGTCTGCCGGGGCGGGGGCACGTCCGGCCCCCTCACCGTCGGTGGGCCGGTCAGCTGATGGACTTGATGGCGCCCCAGCCGCCGCTGCCGACCTCGATGCTCGGGCCGTCGATGGGGCCGTGGACGTCGGCGCCGCCCTTGTAGAACTTGAGGGTGCCGTCGCCGGCCGTGGCCCACATGTCGGCCGTGCCGTCGAGGTTGGCGTCCGCGGCGCCGGCGATGAGCGGCCGGTTGGCGACGGTGTAGGCGCGGCCGAACTCGTTGAGGTCGCTGAAGGTCTTCCCGTCGGGCTGCCCGAGGTAGGCGTAGAGGACGCCGTCTCGGGTGTTGCGGGCCAGCAGGTCGGGGCGGCCGTCCTTGTTGGCGTCACCGAGGGCGCTCAGGTCCATGACGTCCCAGCCGCCGTTGCCGATGACGACGGGCGCACCGACGGCGGCGGCCGCGCCGACGACACCGGGGTACAGGAAGAGCTTGTTGGTGTGCGTGACGACGAGGTCCGGCTTCCCGTCGCGGTTGGTGTCACCGATGCTGACCACCTGGGCGGTGGCGGGCAGACCACCGGCGATCTTGATCGGCGCGCCCAGTGTGCCGGTGCCGAGGTTGGGGTAGACGCGGACATCGCCACCGACACGGGCGACGACGTCCTCCATGCCGTCGCCGTTCCAGTCGCCCCGGTGCGTCACCGAGGCCCCCGACCAGCCGCCGGTACCGATGATCGTGTGCGGGCCGAGACCGCCGGTGCCCGTGCCGGGGTACAGACGCAGCTTGCCGGTGTCGTCGACCGCGACGAGGTCCGGCTTGTTGTCACCGGTCAGGTCGCCCGGAACGGCGTACGACGTGCTCGCGACCCAGGCGCCTACGTCGTCCACGCGGGTCGCGACGGCGCCGGTACGGGTCTCCGTGGACGGCGTGCCGAAACATCCGCCCTGCCACGAACGGCTGGTGACGGCGAGGAGCTCCTGGGTGCCGTTCCTCTCGCGCAGCACGGGGCCGCCCGCGTCGCCCTGGCAGATCGCCCCGTCGCCGGAGGCGGTCAGGGCGAGGTCGACGGAGCCGTTGGCCGTCGCGGTGAAGGAAGCGGTGTGCAGGCGGTCGGGGACCCAGTCGGTCCTGGTCCGGCCGAAGCCGGCCGCCCGGACGGCCTCGTCGGCGCCCGCGGGAGTGCTCGCCAGGACGGCCGGCTTCAGGTTGGCGACGCCGGTGTCCAGCTTCACCATGACGAGGTCCCGCCCGGGGTGCGGGACCAGCCGGATCGCGGTGCGGGTGGCTCCGCCCGTGGTCTGGGTCAGGTCCGTCCTGCCGACGGTGACCGTGGTGGCCGTCTTGGGCTTGCCGGGCTGGACGGCGCCGGTCGCGTCGGCGAAGCAGCTCGCGGCGGACAGGACCCACTGGGGGGCCACCAGGGTGCCCGTGCAGGCGCGCTCGGCGTCGCCGATGACGATACTGGCGGTGTGGGAGTGGGCGGCCGCGTCGGCCGCGGTTCCCTGCAAGGCGTGCGAAGGCGACGCCATCAGGCCCCCGGCCACCGCGGCGAGGACGGCGGAGCCGCCGATCCATGCTCTGCGCCTGCGTACGTTCGACATGACGTTCTCCGTAAATCGAGTCGGGGTGGTCGTATGCGAGGGCCGGCGGGATCTCCCCGGCGCCGGCCGTCGGTGCGGGCTACGAGGAGACGGTGATCTCGACGAGGACGTGATCGCGGCGCTCGGGGTCGGCCGCCTCTCCCACGCCCTTCCATTCGTTCGGGGCCACCGTCACGTTCTGCTTGCTGCCCTCGGCGGTCAGCGTCACATCGGCCTCGTGGGTGGCGTCGCCCTTCATTCCGTACACCGCGGGAACCTCCAGGCTGAGGTGGCCGGTCTTCCCGGTGGCGCGGAAGCAGATCTTGCCCTTGGTGCGGGAGTACACCTCCATCAGCCCGGAGGCCGAGGCGCAGTCGGCGAGCACGATGTGCCCGTCGCCGCGCTTGAGGGTGATGCCGAGTTCGGCCTGGATCCTCGCGGCGTCCGGGTACGCGAAGTCCTCCACCGCGTAGGGCGGCAGGTCGGTGCTCACCGCGGCCGTGCCCTGGGCGGGGGCCTCACTGGCGTGTGTCGCGGTGACGGCGAGGGTGATGCAGGCTGCGGCGGCCGCGGTGGTCGCCATGACGCGTCGTACGAACTTCATTCCGTCGTTCCTTTTCATGCGGAGGGAAGAGGGCCGCCGACGCGGCGGCCGTGAACGCCGAGGGGCCGAGAGGGGACAGAGGGCGTGTGGATTACCACTTCAGCCAGCCGATGACCGTGGTCACCGCTTCGCCCGTGACGTCCGCGACCTTGCCGCCCACCGTGTGGGCCAGGCCCGATCTCTCGAGGAATTCGGACCTGCCCAGGAACATGCCGCCGAGCACGAACATCCCGAGCGACGTGTGGAACTCGCTGCTGTCCCAGCCGTACGCCTGGCCCGTGAAGTAGGCGCTCACCCCCTTGAGGGCCACGGAGACACCGGCGAGCACGCGGCCGGCGGCCAACAGGAAGGGCGCGGCGGGCGTGGGGAAGAAGCCGCCCACCGTGGCGATGATCGAGGCCGTGCCTGCGAGGGTGGACCAGTGCTTGGTGACCTTGGCCCAGTCCTTGTCGCTTCCCGTGTCCGAGGGCCACAGTCCCGATTCCACGTACCAGGGGACGTCGTTGGCGGTGGTCTGCGAGGGATCGGTGCCGTTCGCCTCGTTCCGCTGCGCCTCCTCGGCCGCCTGCTTCGCCCTCGCGATGGCCTCGGCCCTCCGCTTGACCTGGGCGGTCTGGCGGGCGGCGGTGGCCGCGTCGGCGGCGGCCCGCTCGTCCCGGCCGGCCTCAAGGGCGGAGGCACGGGCCTGGCTGGCGCTCGCCTGGGCACTCGACGCGGAGGAGGCCGCCTGCCGCGCCGACCCCACGGCCTGCCGCATCGAATGGTTCGCGGAGCGGGAGGCGACCTGGGCGGCGGAGGCCGCCTGCTTGGCGCTCGCCGCCGACTTGGCCGCTTCGGCCGCCGACACGTCGGCGGCGTCGGCGTTCGACTTCGCGTCCTGCCTGGCGGTCTCGGCGTCCGCGGCATGGCCCTGTGCCTTCGCGGCCCACATGGTCGCGTCGCCGGCGGCCTGGCGGGCGTCGGCCGCCGCCTTGGCGGCCAGCGCCGCCTCCTCCAGGGCCTTCGCCGCCACTTTCGCGGCGTGCGCGATCGAGGCGCGGATCGCGGAGACGTGGGTGGCGTGGTCCTGGTCCAGGCGGGCGATGTCGAACCTGTCCTGGAGGACGAAGTTCCGCCGCATGCGGGCGGGGCCCTCCAACACGATCTGCGCGGCCGACTTCATGTAGGGGCCGCCGCTGGAGAGAAGGGCGAACACCTGGGCCTGGTCGTCGACCTTCACCGCGTCCAGCAGTTCGGCGGTGAGGAAGCGGTGCAGGGCGGCGGCGCTCCCGTCGGCCAGGGCCGCCTCGGCCTTGGACCTGGTGTTGGCGCCCGGGTTCTGGTTCAGGAGCTCGAACACCATGACGCGGTTCTGCGTGGCGGAGGCCTCAATGACCCCGTGGGTGAGGAAATCGCGCGCCGCGTTCGGGTCGTCGTCGGCGAGCGCCCGGTGGGCGGCCGCGGCGACCTCCGCGCCGGCCGTCGTGGCCATGGCGAGTACGGTCTCCCGGTCGTCCTGCTGCTCGGCGAGAAGGCGGTCGGTGTCGATCCAGTTGACGACGTCCTGTTCGGCGCCGGCGAGGGCGTACTCCGCGGCGTCACGCGTCCACGTGCCGGGCGAGTCGAGGAGCCGTACGGCGGCCTTCCGCCCGGCGGTGACCGCCGCGGCCGGGTCACCGCCGCGCAGCGCCTCGGAGGCGGCCGCGAGGAGGTCCTTGATGTCCGTGGCGGTCCTGTCGGCCTGCGTGCGCTCCCTGGCCGCCCGGGCGACTTCCTCGGTCTCGGCCCGTGCCCTGAGGCGGGCCTCCTCGACTCCCATCGCGGTGTCCTCGGCGATGCGCGCCGTTTCCGCGTCCCGGGCCGCCCGTTCCACGGCCTGGGCCTCCTTGACCGCGTCGGCCGCGGTGGTGGCGGCCTGCAGCGCGGCCTCCGCGTATGCGGTGGACCGCTTGGCGTACTCGATCGCCTTGCCGGCGTTCGCCGCGGCGTCGTCCGCCGCGGCCGCGGCGTTCTCCGCGTGGCCGGCGGCACTGTTGGCGGCGTCGCGTGCGACAGCGGCGGCGGAGGCGGCGCGGTTCGCCAGGGTCTGCGAGAGGGCCGCGGCCCTGGCGGCGCGTGCGGCGGCCACATCGGCCTCGGCCGCTGCCGCCCGGGCCTCGGCCGCCTGGGACTTGGCGCTGCCGGCGGAGGCGGCCGCGTCGGCCGCGGCGCCTGCCGCGGCCGCGGCGTTCTGGGCCGCGCTCTTGGCGGCGGCGCAGGCGGCGGACGACTGCTGCGTGGCCGCCGCGGCCTGGGCGGCGGCCACGGCCGCGGTGCGCGCCCGGCCGGCCGCGTCCCGTGCGCCCTGGGCGGCCTGGCGCGCCGCCGAGGCCTTGCCGGCGTCCTTCGAAGCGGCGATGGCGGCGCCGTAGGCCCGCGAGGCGGCACGGCCGGCGGCCGCGGCGGCGCCGGCGGCGGCCTGAGCGGCCTGCGTGGCGCGGCCGGAGGCGGCCTGCGCGGTACGGGACGCGGAGATGGCCATGTAGGCGGCACTCGCGGCGCCCCGTGCGGCACTCGCGGCGCTGTTCGCCGCCTTGGCCGACTCCCGTACCTTGTTCTGCGCCGCCCTCGCTTCCTCGGCGGCCTTCAGCGCGGCGGCCTTCGCCTTCTCCGCGGCGTCCTTGGCCCGGTTCGACGCGGCCACGGCCTGTTCCGTCTGCAGCTTCGCCCGGTTGCCCTCCCGGATCACGATCTTGACCAACTGGTCGACCGTCGCGGCTTCTTCGTCACGGGCGCGCGCGATGTACTGCCCGGAGCCGAGGAACCGGCGGAGCGCCTCGGGCGAGCCGTCGCTCAGGGCACGCTCCGCGTACTTCTTGACCTCGGGGGAGGCGGTGGTGAGGATCGTGAATACCTCGGCCCGCTCGTCCTCCTGCTGCGCGGTGTGCTGCGTCGTCTGCAGGAACGTGCGCAGGGCCGCCGGAGTGCCCAGCTCCAGCGCCTTGGAGGCCTCCCGCTTGACGGCGGTCCCGCTGTTGTTCATCACCGTGAAGACCGCTGCCCGCGTGTCCGTGTCGAGTGACGGCGCGTAGCCGTCGCGCAGGTAGGCGGCGATCGCCGCGTCCCCGGCGGACAGTGCGGCGTTCGCACTCTCGCGGACCGACTTGTCCGCGAGGGGGAGGACGGTGAGTATGCCGAAGCGGTTGTCGTCCGCTTTCGCGAGCGGCAGTTCGCCCGTGAGGAATGCGGAGACCGCGGCCTGGGTGCCGGTGAGGGCGGCGGCAGCGGCCTCGCGGACGGCCCGGCCTCCGCTCTTGTAGGCCCATACGGCCTTGCCCCGGTCGGTGTCGGGCAGGCCGTTGCCCGTCGCGGGGTCGCCCTCGGCGGCCCGGGCCGGGCCCGCGCTCAGGGTGACGGCGGACGTCATGGCCGGGATGGCGGCGGCCCCGGCCATGGTGCTGAGTATCCGGCGCCTGCTCCACAGCGACGGCGGCGTCACGGGGACACCTCGGTGATGCCGTCGCGCGGCGGGCAGGGCGGGGCGGCTATCTTGCCCAAGGGAGATCTCCTCGGTTCAGATGAGAAGCGGGTGGTTGCGGCGTCCTGGCTGGGCGATCGATCGCCGGCCGCGCCGACCCACAGACTCCCGCTTGGGGATCATCCGAACAACACTCAATGCTGGAACCCTCGTTTAGCCGGGTTCAACACACGGACCGGGCGCGACGGTCGAGGAGAGAGATACTGGAACCTTCGTTTGACCGGGGTGGACTAGGGGTGGTGGACGGGTGCTCGAACGCCTGGAAATGGAAGCGTTCCTCGGGCTGGCCGCGGAGTTGCACTTCGGACGGACCGCGGAGCGCCTGCACGTGAGCACCGGCAGGATCAGCCAGCTCATCAAGGTGATCGAACGCAAGGTCGGGGCGCCGTTGTTCGAGCGCAACAACCGCAGCGTTCGTCTGACTCCGCTCGGCCACCGGCTTCGCGACGAAGTCCGGCCCGCGTACGAAGAGATCCAGGCTGCTTTCGCCCGCGCCGTCAGCAGCAGCCGGGCGACCTCGGAGGTCTTGCGGGTCGGATTCATCGGTGCCGCCGCGGGCCAGGTCGTCCACCAGGCGGCCGACAGGTTCCCCGAGCGCGAGCCGGGCCGACGCGTCCGTCTCCGTGAGGTCCAGCTCTTCGACGCCCTCGCACGACTTCGCGAGAGGGAGATCGACATCCTGATCCTTCACCTGCCGATCGCCGAACCCGGCATCGTCGTCGGGCCGGTGATCCTGTCCGAGCGGCAGATGCTGGCACTTCCCGCGGACCACGCCCTGGCCCGCCGCGAGAGTCTGACCATGGAGGACCTCGCCGACGTCGCGCTCTTGCGCGTCGCCGGCGTAGGCCCCGGGACGTGGCTCTCGGACCGCTGGCCCGACCGCACGCCACAGGGCAGGCCGATCGCCCCTGGCCCGGAGATAGAGACGTTCCTGGAAGCCTTGCAGGTGATCGCCTCAGGAACCGGCGCCGGCATCGTCGGCGAGCAGGTCACCCGGTTCTACGGCCGCCCCGACATCGCCTACGTTCCGATCACCGACATGCCGTACATGGCCTGGGCCCCCGTCTGGCTGGGCTCGCACGAATCCTCCGCCGTCCGCCCCTTCGTCGCGACCGTGCTCGAGGCCTCCCGACTCCTCTACCCCGCCCCCGCGCATCCCGGACGGCCATGACCGCGACACCGGACGGCGCCGGCACACGGTCCTGGCCGCGGTCCACGACGGTCAGTGGGTGTCGGTGCGCTTTTCGAGGCGGGTGCCGTTGCGGAGGGTGATCGACATCAGGTCGCTGGGGGCGTCCAGTTCCAGGCGGTGCCAGCGGCCGCGGGGGACGATCACGGCGGCGCCCGCCCGCAGCCGCAGCATGTCCTCGGCCCCGCCGGGCTCGTCGGGACGGAGGTAGAGGCGGATGCCGCCGGTCAGGCAGCACACCGCTTCCTCGGCCTCCGGGTGCATCTCCCAGTGGTCGGCGTGGACGTCGGCGTCGGTCTCCACGTGGAACGTGGCGATCTGCCAGGTGCCGGGGCCGCTGTTCGTCATCCGTCGTGCGACGGCTCGGACATCGCCGTCGGGGTGGAGGTGGAGCGCCGAGGCGAGCAGGTCGACGGTGGTGGTCGTGGTCGTCATGAGGGGGTGCCTTCCCGTTGGTGCTCTGCGGGGTCGGTGGATCGTGGGACGGGGGTGACGGCCCGGCGGCGCGGCAGTACGGCGATGGCCACCGCTGCCGCGACCACGAAGACCGCGGCGGCGATGGCCAGGCCCAGGGCGTAGCCGTCGTTGAGTGCGGCGGGGCCGGGGTCCGTGCCGGTGTGGTGCGCGGCGAGGGTGGCCAGGGCGGCCAGGCCGATGCAGCCGCCGAGTTGGCGGGAGCTGTTCATGAGGCCGCCGGCCATGCCGGCCTCCCGCGGGGCGACGCCGGTGGTCGCGGCGGCGGCGACCGGGGCCAGGACCAGGCCGGCGCCGACGCTGGTGACGAGGGACGGGCCGAGCACGTCGGCGAGGAAGCTGCCGTCCGGGCTGATGAGGGCGAACCAGGCCAGGCCCGCGGCGGCCAGCAGGGCGCCGGGCACCAGGGAGGCGCGGGGGGTACGGGACGCGGTGATGCGGGTGGCGACGACCGTTCCCGCGACCAGGCCCAGGGAGAAGGGCAGGAATGCGGTGCCGGTTGCCGCGGCACCCATGCCGAGGACCTGCTGCATGTACAGGGACACGAAGTAGAACGCCGCGAACTGCCCGGCCGCCGCCAGGAACACCAGCACGTTCGCGCCGGCGACCCAGCGGCTTCGCAGCAGGCCGGGGCGCAGCAGGGGTGAGGTGACCCTGGTCTCGGCGATGACGAAGGCGGCGAGCAGCACGGCTGCGGCGGCGAGGGTCGCCCAGGTGACCGGGGAGCCCCAGCCCAGGGTGTCGGTGCGGACGACTCCGAGCACCAGCAGCCCGACTCCGCCCGTCGCCAGGGCGGCGCCCGGCGCGTCCAGCCTCTCGCGCTGGACGGGCGGCCTCCCGCCTGGCATCCCGGCGAGGGCCGGCCCGAGGGCCGCCGCGACGACGGGCAGGTTGACCAGCATGACCCAGCGCCAGCCCGCGTACTCGGTGAGCAGTCCGCCTGCCAGCACGCCCAGGGCGCCGCCCGCTGCGTTCACCGCGCTCCACACCCCCAGCGCCCTGACGCGCGGGGGGCCTTCGGGGAAGGTGGTGGTGAGCAGCGCCAGCGCGGCCGGCGCGGCTGCGGCGGCGCCCAGGCCCTGGCCGGCGCGTGCGGCGATCAGTTGCCAGGGTTCCCGGGCCAGCCCGCCCGCCAGCGAGCACAGCCCGAAGACGGTCAGCCCCAGCACGAACATCCGGCGCCGGCCGTACAGGTCGCAAGCGCGTCCCCCCAGCAGCAGGAACCCGCCGAAGGTGAGCGCGTACGCGTGGACGACCCACGACAGGTCGAGCGGCGCGAATCCCAGCGCCGTACGGATCGCGGGTAACGCGACGTTGACCACGGACATGTCCAGGGCGACGGCGAACTGGGCGGCGGCGGCTGCCGCCAGCACCACTCCGGGCCGCCCCGCAGAGTTTCTATACATGTAAGAAAACTTAGCGCGGGGGTTCGCCGTTGTCGACGCCTGGGGAATGATGGGGGGCATGCCGCAGCCGTCCGCACCCCGCAAAGCCCTGGGCCGACCTCCCCGCATCTCCCGCGAGCAGACCATCGAGACCGCCCGCCGGACCGTCGACGAGGGGGGTGTGGACCGGCTGACCATGCGGCGGCTGGCCGCGGAGGTCGGCGGTACGCCGATGGCGCTGTCGGCGCTCCACACCTCAGGGCCGCCGGATCGGCCCGTCCTCGGAGAGGTCGACGTCCTCAAGGCCGGCGCGGCGCAGGAACTCGCTCACGTCGAGGGGGGTGAAGGCGCGGCCGAGGTCGGCGTCGACGCCGTGGACGTGCGCGGTGACCTTCCGGCCACCCTTCGGTGACACCGGGTGCACGACGATCTCTGTCTGGCCGGCCATGCCTCCAGCCTGCGGTGCCGCGGTCAGTCGAGCACGCCGAGCGCGGCGGCCGACCGATAGTACGGGCACGATTGCAGCTGGTCGACGCCAAGGGCCCTCAGCGCCGCTTCCCGGGTCAGCGGCTTCCGCCGGAACCCCTTGCCGCCCACAGCGCAGCCGCCGACGTGGACGCGTATCGGCCGCTGGCGGAGGTCTAGCTCGAGCTCCCAGTCCGGCGGCAGTGCAGGAGGTCGACGGGCGGCAACCTCAGCCGCCAAGGCCTCCTCGGCCGCGATCTGCTGCTGGACCCGGGCGAGCGACATCTCGAGCCACGTCTCCAGGGTGCGGAGGCGGGCAGGTCGGGCGGGAGATCGGACACGGGTGCCACGCCCGAGCGGGCCCGGCTGCGCGCCGTGCGCTCCCGCCACACGGCCACCGCCGCGTAACACCACCTACCCCGAGGCGATGGCCGACATAGGCTCTGCTGGGAGTCCAAGGTTGCTGCCGCCCGCCGTCAGCGGGAGCGGAACGTCGCGCGCGAGGTTCTGCAGATCACCTGCGAGAGATGCGGGGCCACGGACGGGCAGCAGTGCCGCACGGGCAAAGGCTGGGTCAGCGAGAAGGCCCACGTCGGCTGGCAGGGGGAAGCAGAGGCGATGCTGGACGCCGCCCTCGGCTACCTCGACGACAAGCCGTCGTCGTCCCGGAGGTCCGATAGAGGGCCTGTGCCGCTTCTACAGCTGGAAGGGGACCACGCGGACGTCAGCGGCGCCGGAGGCCTCCAGCTCCGCCCTGCGCTCCTCGGCCGACGGCTCGTCGTAGCTCACCACGGACTCCATCGGCGTGCCGTCGTCCTTGGTCCACAGCACCTTGTAGCTCTTCGCGGTCGTCTCCTTCGCCTTGCGGGAGGCCTTGCGCCACCCACCGAAGGGTCGCATCCGGCACTGACACCGGCCGGACGCCGCCCGACCTACGCTGGATGTAGGTTCTCACCACTTGTGGCACCGCCTGGGATCGCTGGCCAGCATCCCTTCCGCAGTCTCAGGTAGTTGGCACAGCGGCTCAGTCTCAAAAATTTGGCATCTCCTTAGGCGATCGATATACGTAGGTGTTGCGGGACATGACGTTGGTTTCACAGGCCGACGTCCGTGAAACCCAGATGTTTTGACGGGCATCGATCGGGTACTGTGCGGGCCATGTCGAGTCCTGAGTCAGACAAGGTGGGGGCTTTCGGTCACGCCGTCAGCCCCCTGAACCACTGAGCTCGTAGCCCTGTCGTCGCGCCGCTTTCTGCGGTGGGACGAGTGAGCGCTTGGGGCTGGCCGCGGTGACGAGATGACCTTCTCGTGCCTCTCCTCACCTCGGAGCCATTCGATGCCTTTTCCGCTGTACCTGCTTGCCATGGCGGTCTTCGCCATGGGCACCTCGGAGTTCATGCTCGCTGGCCTTTTGCCGGACATCGCCTCAGATCTTGACGTCACCGTCGGGACAGCAGGCGTCCTCACCTCGGCCTTCGCGATCGGCATGATTGTTGGAGCCCCCCTTGTGGCCGCACTGGCTCGTGACTGGCCTAGGCGCCCAGCACTTCTCGGGTTCGTCCTCGTATTCGCGGCAGCTCACGCCGTGGGCGCCATCACCACGAGCTTCCCTATCGTGTTCGCTACCCGAGTCGTTGCCGCGCTCGCGAACGCAGGGTTCCTTGCCGTCGCTCTGACGGCTGCGGCCACGCTGGTATCCCCCGACAGGAAGGGACGCGCGCTGGCCGTGCTGCTGTCAGGAACGACGGTGGCCACGATCGCCGGTGTCCCTGGTGGGTCGATGCTCGGCGCGTTGCTTGGCTGGCGGGCCACCTTCTGGGCCGTCGCCGCGCTCTGCCTGCCCGCAGCTCTCGGCATCCTGAAGGGAATCCCAGCAGGACGTAACGAGGATGAGACGACTGGCAGGCCAGCGCTGCGAGCGGAACTCGCCCAGCTCACTAGGCAGCCGTTGATCCTGGTGATGATACTTGGCGCGCTGGTGAACGCGGCAACTTTCGGAAGCCTCACCTTCATCGCCCCCGTGGTGACCGACAGCGCGGGGCTGGGCGAGTTGTGGATCTCTGTCGCTCTGGTGCTCTTCGGTGCCGGTTCCTTCGTGGGCGTCACCGTCGCCGGCCGGCTTTCCGACCGGCGTCCCGGTCTGGTCATCGCGGTCGCCGGTCCGTTGCTGCTCATCGGCTGGCCGGCGCTGGCGATGCTGGCCAACGAGCCGGTCGTCCTGTTCATCCTTGTGTTCGTGCAGGGTGCACTGTCCTTCGCGCTGGGCAGCACACTGATCACGCGAGTCCTCTACGAGGCCGTGGGAGCCCCCACCATGGCCGGCTCGTATGCGACCGCGGCACTCAACGTGGGCGCCGCGGTCGGCCCCGTCATCGCTGCGGCCACCCTCAGCACCGAAGCTGGGGCCCTCGGGCCGCTCTGGGCAAGTGGAATCCTCGTCGCGATCGCGCTGCTCATCGCGTATCCCCTCCTCGCCGCCATCACAGGCGGCCGGAGCACCGAGGTGATCCAATGACACATGCGGGTCACCTCATTTGGCTAGTCTGCGGTAGCAGATCAGGGTGCAGGCGATGCTCGTGAAGGCGCGGAAGTCAGCCTTGCGTTCGTAGCGTCGGTGGAGTCGGCGAGCCAGGCCATGGTGCGTTCGATCGTCCATCGGTGTCGTCCCACTCGTTGACGGCCGGGGCTCCGACGGGTGGTGTTGTCGTTTCTGCGGCTGACACCGTCGGTGGGCAGCCGAAGGTCGGTGGGCCACCTTCAGCACTGTTGTTCGGGTCCGATGACCGTGAGTCCCACCTGAGCGGCGAGCCAGTGAGCGTACGGCTCGTTTCTCTGGTGTCCGTCGAAGTTGGCGCTGCGCACGTGGACGAGGACGGTGTGGTCGTCGGCGGGCTCGTTCCAGTGGCGGGGTGCGGTTGTTGAAGAGAAGCGTCACTTCAGCATGTGTGGACTCGCCATGGAATCCCGCCTCGGGCACATCAGGCCACTCCAGTGACTGCCAGTTGATCTCGCCTGTGTTGGGGCCGATGGTCGTGGTGAAGGCATCCTCGATGCTGTCGACCGGCTGGTCCAGCACGTCCCATTCCACCGGCAGTCGCCTCTCGAAGGCTGCCTCGTCTGCCGGCAGGTCGCTCGCCGGGACGCCTACGACGAAAGCAGGCTGGTCCTCGAACGGCACCCCTCGGAATTCTTCCAGTTCGGACGCTCCGCGGAACCAGCCCTCGGGCATGGCCTTGGCCACTCGCCGGACCTCGGCGACGGACGATAGCTCGGCGAAAGCGGAGACACTCGAATACTCGCGGCGGCCGACCTCCATGAGCCGGCGTGCGGTGCGCAGGGCGAGGACCGGGTCGGGGGTACGGAAGACGGGATAGGCGACGTCGGTGGACATCCGACGACTGTGCCACGGTCTCCCACCCTAGGTCCCGGCAATTTCGGCACCTGCCTGCCGGTGAGGTCAAGCTGCGCAGGCTGAGGTGGAGACCGGGCGAGGGCATGGCCGCCTGCCGGGCTGTCGTTTCGGCAGGACCGCCCCGGAGGGGATCCTCACCCCCAACAGTTCGACGTCGCCTGTCCGCCCCCAGGGTTCGCTCGGCCGAGGAAGACCGCGCGACCCCCGGAATCCTCCTCTCCCTGGTCAGCAGCGCCCATGAAGGGCAGGGCGGCACGAAGTCGGCTGCCCCGGTCGGCTGCTCATGGCGTCCCCGGGGCCAGGAGGCCGTTCACCAGGGCTCGGAGGCCGGCCAGGTAGGTGTTCTCGGCGGTCAGCGACGCCCATTGGTCCGCGACCTGTGTCAGGCGGGGAAGCTCGCCCGGATCGAGATCGGCGAAGACCCGCTCCCGGTAGGTCGCGCGGTCATCGCCCGCACGCCGGCGGGCCGCTGCCGTGCGGACGGTGATCTCTCCGGCCGTGTAGTACCAGATCGCGCGGTAGCCGTGCACGGCCTGCTCGGGGGTCAGCCCGCACTCGACCAGGCCGTCGACCATCTGCTCGACGAACCACAGCGCGGACGCGGACATCAGGTCGTCGGCGGTCAGCACTTCCACGATCCACGGGCAGGCGGCGAGGACTTCGTGGATCGCGGCGGCGGAGGCGACGACCCGCTCGCGGGGGTCGTCCGGCAGTTCGGCCCGGTGCAGCGTCCGCGCGGTGTGGTCGTCCAGCAGCAGGACGAGCAGTTCCTCCTTGTCGCGCACGTGGTGGTAGAGCGCCATCGGCGTACTGCCGATCTCCGTGGCCAGCCGGCGCATGGTCAGCCGGTCCACGCCTTCCTCCGTCACGATCCGGCGGGCCTTCTCGATGACCTCCTCGCGGGAGATGCGGGGCGGCCGGCCGGTGGTCTTGCGCGGTGCGGAGGGCTGAGACATGTCCTCATCATCCCCCACGTGTCGACAGCGGTGCCCCTCCGGAGCCACTTTCTATACATGTATAGAAACTTGCGTGAGCGTCCCGGAGTGACGCTGGCGGCGGTAGCCGTCGCCCAGTTCGTCTTCGCACTGGACATGGCGGTGGTCAACGTCGCACTGCCCGCGATCCGCACCGCGCTGGGATGCGCACCGCTCGGCCTGTCGTGGGTCGTACACGTCTACGCCCTCACGTTCGGCGGGTTCCTGCTGCTGGGCGGCCGGGCTTGCGACCTGTACGGCAGACGGCGGCTGTTTTTACTGGGCCTCGTCGTCTTCGGACTGTGCTCACTGGCGGGAGGGCTCGCCCAGGCGCCCTGGCAACTGGTCGCTGCCCGGGCCGGACAGGGCCTGGGCGCGGCCGCGGCCGCCCCCGCCGCGCTGGCGACGCTCACCACCACCTTCACCGAGGGGCCCCGGCGTCTGCGCGCGCTCGGAGTGTGGAGCGCGGTGAACGCGGCAGGCGGAGCGCTGGGCGTGCTGGCCGGCGGGCTGCTGACCGAATACGCGGGTTGGCGCTGGGTGATGCCGGTCAACCTGCCCATCGTGGCCGTGGCCATCGTGCTGGTCCTCGTCGGCGTGCCCGCCGGAGCACGGCCCGCCCGGCGGGAAAAACTGGACGCGCTCGGTGCCGTCCTGGCGACCGCCGGAATCGGGCTGCTGGTGTTCGGTGTGGTCCGTACCGAAGCCGAGGGGTGGGATTCACCGGCCACGTGGGCGTCCCTCGCCGCCGCGGTCGTGCTGCTGGCCGCTTTCGTCTTCGCCGAATCCAGGGCCTCCGCACCGTTGCTGCGTCTCGGCCTGTTCCGAAGCCGGTGGGTCGCCGGCGCGAACGCGCTGGTGTTCTTGGCCGCGGCCGGGCAGTTCGCGGCCTTCTACTTCGTCTCCCTGTACATGCAGCGCGTCCTGGGTATGGGCGCCGCCGCCAGCGGGGCCGCGTTCCTTCCCTTCTCCGTGGGCATGGTGGCGGGCACCATCGTCGCGACCCGCTACACCACGACACACGGTCCACGCACGCCTCTGCTGCCTGGCGCGCTCCTGGCCGCCGCGGGCCTGGTGTGGTTCGCCTTCATCAGCCCCGACGGGGACTTCCTCACCGACGTACTCGGCCCGTCCATCGTCACCAGCGTGGGCGCCGGACTGGTCCTCGCCCCGGTCGCCGCCGCCGCGACCACCGACATAGCCGCCCACGAGGCCGGCATGGCCTCCGGCCTCCTCAACAGCTCCCGCCAACTCGGCGGCGCGGTCGGCCTGGCCGCCCTTGCCACCCTCGCCGCCCACCGCACCGGCACCGCCACCGACTCCGCCGCGCTCAACGACGGCTACGCCCTGGGCCTGACCGCCACCGCCGTCCTCTTCGTGATCGCGGCGGTCGTCGCGATCAGCGTGTTGCTCCGCGGCCGGACCACCACACCCGTCCCGCAGCCCGCTGCTCCCGCAGAGAACCGACTGGAAGGAACACCATCATGACGACGACCACCATCGACCTGTTCGCCTCGGCACTGCTCTTCCACACCGACGGCGACGTCCGCGCCGCCGAACGCAGGATGGCGGGCGGCGACCGAGACGCCTGGCAGATCGCGACCTTCCGCGTGACCACCGACGCCGACGTCCACGCCGACCACTGGGAGATGCACCCGACGGCCGAAGAGGCGGTGTGCTGCCTGACCGGCGGCGTCCGCCTCTACCTCCGCCCCACCGCGCCCGGCGCGACCGAGGACATGGTCCGTCTGCGCCCGGGCACCGCCGCGGTCGTCCCCCGCGGCCGCTGGCACCGCCTGGAACTGGACGCCCCCAGCGAGTTGATGTCGATCACCCATCGCGACGGCACGCGCCTCGAGACGCGCACCGCCACGCACTGACCGCCACCGCCACCCCACTCCTCCCAACAGTCTCCCGAGCCTGCTGGAAGGACAGTTCGTTCGCGCACGGGGACGTGATGACGCGAACGGCAGGTCCCCCTTGAGGTGGCTAGACGAAGAAGAAGGCCCAGGTCCCTGACCTGGGCCTTCGTTCAAAAGCGGAGGAGGGGAAATCGAACCCGCCCTCCGCGATCACGAAGCTCACTGTCAGTACGGCACCGGCTCGGAGGGGAAGCAGACCTCCCGATCGCTTCTGCAGATCTCGGCCTGCGGGTCGAATTCCCATCCGTGCCCGGGGTAGTCGTACGTCAGGAAGGTGACCATCCGGCCTGAGGGGAACTTTGCGACCGCCTGGTGCACCGGCCCCATTCCCTTGCTGCGCCTGACATGATCGAAACGCTTCGGACCGCCCTCGGCGATCACGAAACTCACGGCACGGACCTTGTCGAAGTCGTCCTCACTCGCCACCCGGTCGGTGAAACCCGGGACCGTGACAAGCAGCCCGGGCGCAGGAGCCTCCTCGGGGAGCAGGCCGCAGTTGGACGAGCCGTAGCCTTCCCGGACCATTCCGTAACAGAAGGTGCGCCCGTCGGGCATCCATGCCAGCTCCCCGCTCTTGGCACCCAGGCGACGGATCACGACCACCTCGTCGACCGGCGGAGCCTTGTGCCCGGCGGGCACCATGGAAAATGCCTCATCCAGGAAGGCCGAGTCACGTCCTGCGGCCGCTGCTTTGCCCAGCGGCCGCGCCGGCAACCGGTCATACGGTCGTTTGGTGACGGTGGGCCGTGACGCGGCCGAGGACTTGCGGCCGCGGGCTTCGAGGAATCCCGCGGTTGCTCCGCCCCCGAGGTACATCCCGTCACCACCAGCAGCGTGACTGCAGTGCTCATGAGAAACCGGCGCCCCAACACAATTCCCCCCAGGCGTATAGATCTTGTTTCCGGCAGACGATAGCGCCGAAGCGATGGCCACTCCGGCTTTCTGGGTGCTGTCTCAACTGGCTCGGTAGGAGCCGACTTCGTCCAGGTATGTCACAGTGGGCTGCTCCGTGCAGATCTCGCTCAGGGCGGCGCGGTAGCGCTGGAACGAAGCCAGCTGGTGGTGAGGGGCCTCCACCGGGTCCCCCACGGACTCGATCAGCGCCAGGAAGCTGCCGCTGCCGTCGAGCCGAAAGGTGTCGTAGCGCAGGCCGCGCGGGCGGACCCGCTCCAGGTCCGCGTACACAGCGTGCAGCAACGCCACGCTCTGCTCAACCAGTTCCGGCCTGACCGTGTACCGGATCATCACGCGCATGCTGTCCCCCTTCGTCGCGGTGCCTCGGACGGCCCGCTGATTTAATCGGACAGCCTGTCTTTCAAAAGACAGGCTGTCAAGCGAATGCTAGGGTGTCGAGCCATGCCCCCTACTCGGAAGTACGAGCAGCGCCTGCGGGCCCGGGCCGCGGAGGAGACAAGACGCCGCATCCTCGACGCCGTCTACCAGCGCCTGTGTGACGCTCCGTCCGACCCGGTCAGCGTCGACAAGGTCGCCAAGCTCGCAGAGGTGTCACGTTCCACCGTCTACACCGTCTTCGGCTCCCGCGGGGGCTTGTTCGACGCGCTCGGCATGGACCTGCTCCACCGCGGCGGATTCACCGACATGGTGCGCGCGGTGCTCCACCCGGACGCCCGAGAGGGCCTACGCGGCGGCCTCCGCGGCAACGTGCTGATGTACGCGGCACACCGGGACGTACTGCGCGCGCTGTTCTCGATGGCCCAGCTCGACGCCGAAGCGGTCGGCGGCGCGGTCCAGCGCCTGGAACGCGGACGCGCCGAAGGCATGAGCGGCCTCGCCGGCCGACTGGCCGAACAAGGCGTTCTCCGCGACGGACTCACCGCCGCCCACGCCACCGACGTGCTATGGCTGCTGACCAGCTTCGACAGCTTCGACCTGCTCTATACCGGCCGGGCGATGCAACCCGACCGCATCATCACCACCTTGGTCAGCACCGCCGAACACGCTTTGTGCTCCTGAGGCCGCACCAGTGGGACGACAATTCGCTGCCGAACCGTAGGTTGAGCAGCTGGTGCCGGGTGAGTTGTGGGAGCTGTTCCAGTGGGTGGTGCTGGAAGTGCCGTCGCAGAGACGTTTCGCCAGAACCCAAACTCAGGTTCTGGCAGGCAAGCCGCGAAAGTGAGCCAGAACCGTGCACATGGCGACGCACCTGGGTTCCGTTGCCGTCGGAAGTGTCATCGGCCTCGCTGTGTCCGCGTCGCGCGGGGGCCACAGTCCGCTCTCGGGGATAGAGGGAGTTCACCTGCGTCTTGGCCGGCCGGGATATGACCCGGCGGGCCTGAGCGGGACAGCGTTCTTGAGCAGTGCCAGGCGCACGGCGGCGAGACTTGTTCCTTCCCGGTCCGCGATGGCCTGGAGCGAGAGGTGTTCCTGTTCGTACCAGATACGCCACTGCCCGATGCGAGTGGCCGTGTGTTGAGTGCGCCGAAACCGGGGTGGGCTCCAGTCGACCGGGTTTTCGGACAGCAGGTAGATGGCATGGGCTGTTGTGGTGTTCAGAGCCTGCGCAACTTTGGCGATGGAGATCGCCCACGGGGACGGTCTGGTGGAGCTGGGTGACGGTGATGCTGCCCGGTTCGGGCCCGGGCAGAACGAGGTTACGCAGGGCACGAGCAGGGAGCTGAGGAGTCCACTGGAGTGGTTCGTCGATGCCGTGCGCGTCGAGGATCGCTTGAGCGGTTTGGGTGAGGAGGTCGGCTTCGGCGGGCAGGATCCGCCAGCGGAATCGCTGGTACTGCTGGCGCGGTGCACCGGCAGCCGGCGCCAAGTCCGGGTGGGCGAGGTGTGGTGGCGAGCCCGTCAGGGTGTGGAAGATCCAGCGCTGGGCGTGTGCGACGTTGGGGGCGCCGGTCGAGCGCAGGCGGCGCTGTAGATCGCTCCAGCAGCGTGGGTCGATGAAGCGGGCCTGTTTGGTGAATAGGGCGCGGCGGCGTGCGTAGTCGATGGGGGCGCCGTGCTGGTCGAGGTGGTCGGCCAGGAGGATCAGGGCGTGCCTGACGTCGACGCAGTCGCTGCGGCGGGTGAGGTCGGCGAGGAGCGTGGAGACGTTGTGGCTGGTGACGTTGGTCCCGGTCAGCCGGGTCGCGGCCTGGATCGAGGTGGTGTTGCCGACGAGCTGGCAGACCACGGCCAGGAGCTCGTCCGTGCGTTTCGCCACGGGCCTGCCGTTGGGGTGGTGGGGGGACAGGCGCAGCGTCCACTCTGGCCACAGGGCGGCTGGCAGCATGCCGGCCCTGGTGTCGTGGTTGGCGGGGGGCCTGGTGGAGTGGATGGCGGTGCGGTGACGCAGACGGTAGACGGGCATGATCTGTGTCTCGCGGCTGCAGCGCAGGGCCGCTTCGAGGACGGGTGAGAGCGTGCCGCCGACGGAGACGACGCCGGCGGGATAGAGGGGGCGGCCGGAAGCGGCCACCCGATCGGTCAGCCACCGTGCGGCGTCGGCTGCTGCGGAGATGTCCGCCGCGCACAGGATTCGAAGCGCCGCCGTGGTCGCCACGGCGGTGGCTGCGGCGTCGGCGGGCGCGAAGTAGCTGTGCACGTCGCTGCGCTGGGTGTTCGGATGGCGTTGGGAGCGCGCCGACAGCGGATTGGTCCGGTAGTGCTCCATGCGTTCGATGGCTTCGCCCGGAGCCAGAGGGTATAGGTCGGCGGGCGTCGCATGGTTGAGGACCAGGGCCCCCAGGCATTTCACGTCTCGCAGCGCCGTCCGCAGGGGCACGCCGCCTGGCCCGTAGAGCGGCCAGTGCGCCCTCCGGTCTGTGGCCGCGAGGGCTGTGTCGATCAGGCGTTGCGTTCCCTCCAGGGCTCCGTCAGGCGTGAGGGTGGTGACCGGGGTGTCGGTCAGGGGGTGGTGGCAGCGTCGTGGGCGGGGGCCGCCAGCCAGGGCCGCGCTGGAGCACAGGCCGGGGCGGGGCACTTCTCGGCCTGGGTGGGAGCGCAGCCGGGGGGTGCGTAGACAGGCTGGACAGCGGTCGGCGAGCAGGACCTGGTGACGGGTGCAGGCGAAGGACCAGCCCAGTCGCCAGGTCAGTTGCCAGCGGCCACCGGTTTCCTCCAGGCAGGCGGGGCAGAACCGAGACCCTGCCCGTCCCCATAGGGCCTGCCGGTGCACGCGGCGCTGTCCGGGCACGATCACCACCGCGTGGCCGTCGTACGGTTGCAGGGTCATGGCCGTGAGCACATCGGCGGTGACCCCGGTGACTTCGGTGATGGCGGCCAGTTCGTCGGGGGTGGCCAGGGTGGTCCAGCGGGGCAGGACCGGGGCGGCCACGTCCGGGTCATGGTTCGGGAGTCCGAGTGCGCCGAGGAGATCGGTGAAGGGACAGTTCAGCCTGGCGGCGAAAAGAGGAGATGCTAAGGGCGCGGAAGCAGCGGCGCGCCGGGCCGCCGAGCAGGCAACACTGATGGCCTGGGACGCGTGGCATGGCTCCGGCTACGACATGGGGACCTCGTAGGAGCGGAGACTCTCATGCAAGAAGCAGCCGACGCCGGGGATATCGAGACGCTTCTTCCTCTGGCTGAACTGAAGGAAAAGGCCGGATCTTACATGCAAGCTGAAGCTCTTGCACTGCAGGGAGCCAAGGCTGGCGATACTCTGGCGCTGGAACATCTGGTATTGATACGGGAATCGGCCGGACGCCATAGGGACGCGGACAGCCTAAGGGCTGTCCCGCAAATGATCTTCTTGTCGCCTCGGGCGAGGTCGACCGTTATGCGGGGCCGCTGGCCTATCCGGCGAGGGCGAGGTTGTGCATCCGGGCGATGCCGAGCATGGCGTGGTGGACGCCGTCGCCTTTGAGGCGGCAGTCTCGGAGGATCTTCCAGGTCTTCATGCGGGCGAAAACGTGCTCGACGCGGGCGCGGGCTTGTTTGTGGGACCGGTTGTGTTCCTCTTTCCAGTCTGGGAGTTCGGTCTGGCCGCGTTCGCGGCGGTGAGGGATGACGAGTCCGGTGCCCGGGTAGCCGCCATCGGCGATCGTGAGGGTCTTGCCGACGGCGGCCTTGGCGCCGGACTCTTCCCAGGCCTTGCAGTCGTTGCGGTTTCCGGCGAGTGGCCGGCCGACCACGACGATCAGGCGGGTGTCGGCGTCGATAACGACCTGGTGGTTGGTGGAGTACCGGCAGTTCTTCGACAGCTCGGCGATGGTGTGGTCTCGTGTGGGGACCAGGGTGCCGTCGACGATGAGCACGGTGTCCTTGGCGAACCGCTTGCGGGGCTGGAGAGCGAGCATCGGCCCGAGGTGGTCGATGATGCGGCCCGCCGCCGACTTCGAGACCCCGAACAGCGGGGCGAGCTGCCGCATCGTGAGATTCGTCCGCCAGTACGCAGCGACAAGCAGTGCCCGGTCCTCCAGCGGAAGACTCCACGGTCGGCCCCTGCGGACCGCGTCCGCACTCTGGCGCCGCAGAACCGTCACCAGCTTCCCGAACACGCGAGGACCCAGCCCGGAGAAGGGGGCTATCCAGGAAGGCTCCGACGCCTTGATCACACCAGCCACGCCAAGACCATCTCATTGGCGACCAGACGGTCATGAGACGTGGAGCTACAGCTCGATCCGCCCCGTCAACCACCATTCGAGGTACTTGGCAAGGCTGGGCGCCACCCAGGTCCGGCTGTCGTCCTCGTGGTTCCAGACTAAGACGTCGGGCCGGTCGATCCTGGCCAAGAGCGCGAACAAATCCCCGTTACCCGCGTCCGCGAAGAAAAGCAGCGGGTCGAACGGCATGTACAAGGTGGCGAGCTCGGCATCTGCGCGAAGACTCTGGTTCTCGGAGGCGATGCGCTCGGCAGACCAGATGAGCCCGTCGCCGTACTCGCCCTCGATGCCGTTGCTCTCCCGGAGGAGGGCTGCGAGGTCCGCAGGCAGTGGATGGCCGAGGACCGTAGCGCAGTGAACCAGCGACTGCTCCGATGCAGGCGGCTGAAAGAGCGTCGTTCCGGGCAGGGCCGTTACAGCTTCGGTCCACACGGTGGAATCGACCTCCAGGAGCCTGGCCACCGATCGAGCCGGCTGCGGCCGGTCACCATCGACAGGGGCCAGCGGCTCGACCAGAGGCGCAACTGATCATCAGCCGAACAGTATGGCCCCGGCCGAGTCAGCCGCTCACTGCCCCGGGGGAAATGCGGGACAGCCCTTAGCGGAGGCTGGCCTTGGCACCGAGGGAGAAGACGTGCGCGAGATGGAGGGGGTCCGCGCCATTGGCGAGGGCTTCTTCGAGGATGCGGTCCTGCCTCAGCCGGTCGACGCCCACCGGCAATTCCTTGACCAATCTGTCCATCCAGAATGTGCCCACCGACGTCGTAGTGGTGGCGGTGCTCCTGGTGTCGGCGTACACGTGAACGTCCCCAGTCTCGTACGGATGAATAGGGACAGTTGCTGATGCGGCGAGACCTGCTGCTCGGCACTCTGCTGCTTGGTCGATTCGGGTGGCGGAGGGGGCTGGCAGTGGTCTTGGATCCGCAGCGTTGGCTGGAGCTTCGGCGCTTTCGTGGCTTGCTGGAGTCCGGGGCTATGAGCCTGTCGGAGATCGCCCGGGAGACCGGGCTAGACCGGAAGACGGTCCGCAAGTACCTGACGGCACCGGGGCCGGCAACCCCTCCGCGGCGGTCGCCGAGCGGGCGGTCGCGGGCAAGGGTGATCGACGAGTTCGGGCCGCTGATCGACTCGATGCTCAGGGCCGAGGTCCTGATGAAGGCCGCGGTCATTCACGAGCGACTGGCCCAGGAGTACGGCTTCACCGGCAACTACCAGCGGGTCAAGCTCTACGTTCAGACAGCCCGGCCGAGGATCGCCGAGGAACTCGGGATCACGCCCAAAGAACTTGCGGGTATGCACCGCCGGTTCGAGGTGATTCCAGGAGCCCAGGCCCAAGTGGACTGGGGTGACGAGGGCAAGATCCTCACCCACATGGGCATCGCGAAGGTCTACTCCTTCCACATGACGCTCTCGTACTCGCGAGACCCGTTCTGCTGCTTCACCACCAGCCAGGACCTGCAGACCTTCTTCGACTGCCACCGCCGAGCGTTCGCACACTTCGGCGGGGCTCCGATGACGATCGTCTACGACCGGACCAAGACCGTCGTCCGCCGGCACGTCGCACCTGGTGAGGCCGTCCCGCTGCATCCGGAGGCGGTCGGACCGGCCACTACGACTTCGACATCGACGTCCTGGCCGCTTACCGGCCGCAGGGCAAGGGCCGGGTCGAGCGGCAGGTCCTGATCGTCCGCGACCACGTCCTGTCCGGCCGGTCGTTCTCCTCAGTCGAGGAGATGGATGCCGCGTTCACCTCGTGGGTGCCGCAGAGGCGGGCCCAGATCCACAAAACCCACCGAGAGGTCATCGCGGAGCGGGCCGCGAGGGATCACGCGGCTCTCAAGCCGCTTCCCCCGACTCCGTATCTGGTGGCCGAACGGCAGCTGCGGCACGTCGGCAAGGACTGCCTTGTCGCCTTCGACGGCAACCTCTACTCCGTGCCGGCCCGCCGAGTCCGGGCTCGCCAGCTGGTCGAGATCCGGGCGACGAAATCCCAGGTCATGCTGCATGCCACCCTCGCCGATGCCCACGGCAGCACGCTGCTGGCCTCCCATCCCCGGGCCATCGGACGCGGTGCCTGTGTAGTCGACGAGACACACTGGGACGGCCTGCCCACCGGCAAGGGACGCCGGACCACCACCGGCGACGTCCCGGTCCAGCCTCGTCCGGAGCGGCCGCGGGGCGAGGAAGTCGGCCCCCTCCAGGCCCTGCTGAACAGAGCCGCGGCCACCCGGATCGAGGTCGGCCGACGGCCTTTGTCGGTCTATGACGAGCTGACCGGAACCCGGCCGTTCACCACCCGTCGAGTGACGAAGGAATCCTCTTGAGCGAGCTGACCGGAAACCGCATCCGCACCACGGCCGGCAAGCTCGGCCTGCCCCACCTCGCGGAAACCATCAATGAGTTCACCCGCCGGGCGGACGAGGCGAAGATGGGCTACCTCGACTTCCTCGACCTGGTCCTCTCCGAGGAACTGGCCGTCCGCGACGACCGCCGCTTCCGCCAGGGCCTGCGACTTTCCCGGCTGCCGCACCACAAGACACTCGATGAGTACGGCTTCTCCTTCCAGCCCGACCTCGACCCGCGCAAGGTCAAAGACCTGGCCACCCTCTCGTTTGTCGAGGCCAAGGCGAACGCCGCTCTCCTGGGGCCGCCCGGGCTCGGCAAGACACACATCGCCGTCGCTCTGGCCGTCGCGGCCTGCCGGGCCGGCTACTCGGTCTACTTCACCAGCCTCGACGACATGGTCCGCAACCTCAAAGCCGCCGAGGCAGCCGGCCGCCTGGCCAACAAGCTGGGCACCTACCTACGGCCGGGCGTCCTCGTGGTCGACGAGGTGGGCTACGAGATCCTCGAACGCGGAGAAGCGAACCTGGTCTTCCAGGTCATCTCAAAGCGGTATGAAAAGGGCTCGATCATCCTGACCTCAAACAAGACCTTCAGCGAATGGGGACAGGTGTTCGGCGACGAAGTCCTCGCCACAGCCATCCTCGACCGCCTCCTGCACCACTGCGACGTGATCTCCATCAACGGCCCCAGCTACCGGCTCAAGAACCGACTCAAGGCCATCGAGCGAGACACCGACGTGGCCTGATCCGGGCCGGATATCCGACGAGGAACATGTTCCTTGTCGATTCGGAAGGTATGCCACACCTCGCGATCGGTGACACTTGGCGATCGCACGGCTTCAATCGAGCGCTCGCAGGACGAGGACCGTCTGCCGCGCAATGGCCTGCTGGCACATTGGGTCCCGCTTCTCATCTTCAGCTGTGACTCGCCCAGTCAACTGGGATACAGGATTGCCTCGTAGCAGCTGGACAGGCACTCCAACGCTTCGTCGGCCGACAGGAAGCCGCCAGGCGCTTCGAAGAGTCGAACCAGCGCCATCAGGAAGGGGCCGACCGCTGGCCTGGTGGGTATATCCGGCAGAAGGTCGTATTGAGTCAGGAAGTCTCGTGCGAAAGCCGTGTCGTCCCACCAGCTCGCAGGAGCTTGTGCGCGCAGGGTCAGTACGGACTTGACGAGCTCGCGGTGCGGTTCTGGGAAGAAGTCGTCGAACGGCGGCTCGAAAAGCGGCATCGTCGATGCCACCACGTCCAGCACGAGGTCGGCCCGCGCGCTGTTATCCAACGCCTCCAGCTCCTCTTCGTAGGGCGCGACGTTCTGGTCCCACAGCGCCAACCCAGTCCTCCAACGCTCTGCTACCCCTGAACCGTAGATGGGGACGTTCATCCGTACACAACTGGGGAGCCGAGGTTGTACGCCGACAAACGCGCCCGCATCCACAGCGAAAGAGGCATCCGCCGGGGCGGCAGACCCCTACCCTCCACGGCCTGACCGCTCAACCCGGCGAACCTTCCCGGTCACAGCACTAGGCGCCGGCAACCACTACTCCGTCCCGCCCGGGCTGACCGGCGCCCACGTGACGGTCGGGATCCGCCTCGGCGAGGACGACCTGCACGTGGTCACCGCCAGCCGAGCGGTCATCGCCCACCACCGCCGGGCACCGGACGGAGCCGGCCAGACCGTCCGAGACTCCGGGCACGTCATCGCCCTCGAACGAGCCGTTCTCGCCTCGTTCACCGACAAGGCTCCCTGCCGCACCAAGGTCCGCCCTCCCCCGTCGGCCGCGGCCCAGGCGGAAGCCGAAAAACTTCGCGGCCGACCTGAATCGGACGTTGCGAACCGGGTCGTCATCGACCTGTCCCACTACGCCGCCGACGCCGACCGGCTGCGGCAGGCCCCCACCCACGAAGACCAGGAGCGTGAGAGTGAGTGACACCATGCCGATGAGCGAGGCCCGCCGCTACCAGCAGCTGCGAGGCCACCTGTCCTATCTGAAACTCAATGACGCCGCCGAAGCCCTTCCCCGCGTCCTGGACCAGGCCCGAGCCGGGCGGATGACCCTCACCGGCGAGTTGAGCCGTGGGGCGGTAGCGCCGGGCGGGGGCGGCTGTATCCGTGGTTTCGGTGAGCGCGCAGGCCGCCTCGGCGGCGGCGGTGGCGGAGCGGCGCTCGGGCAGGTCGAGATAGTGGGTACTCTCGAGCCAGGAGCGCAGCCGGGTGTTCAACCATGCCAGGTAAACGAAACAGCCCAGTGCCAGTGGCACCCCGAGTGCGAACCGCGCGACACCGTCACCTCTGCTCATGCCTTCGGCAGGCCGCACGGCCCCGATGTCCTGCTCCGCTGCGGCAGTGCGGCTCCGGGGGCGACGGGCAGGTGGGGTTGTGCCGGGAGTGTCGACGTTCGGCCGGCGGAACCGGGCGCGGGTAGGACCGGGGTCGTACCGTGGAACGGGTTCCTCAGCCCGGGCGGGTGAGCACCACGCCGGACAGGGCCTCCGCGCGCACGTAACCCCACTGCTTGGAATCGACGCTCGCCGGATGGCTTCCCAGGACCAGGTAGCAGCCGCGCGGCACCCGCTCCTCCCCGCGGAACGCCGGGAGGTTTGTGAAGGGAGCGGGGACCCGGTCCCCGGGCGCGGCGACCAGCCGCTTGAGGAAGAGGCCCTCGCCGGGGTCCGCATGGGCCGGGGAGTCGACGAGGGCCCGGTCCAGGACCACGAAACGGCCCGGGCGCAGTCGGGTGCGTGTGCCCCGGCGGATCATCAGCACCCGATCGCCGTGCTCGTAGTCCGGGGACATGCTCGACCCGCTCACCCGCACCACGACCAGCGACCGGCGCAGCCAGAGCGCACCCCACACCAGCGCGCCGGTGGTGAGGGCAGTGACCCCGAGTACAGCCCCGCCGGTCACGACGCAGCCCCTTCGCGGGCGGGGCCCGGCGCGGGAACGGCAGCGGCACCGGCCGCGTCCAGGTAGCCGCTGGCCTGTGTGACGAACAGTCTCCGGTATTCGCCGTCCGCGGCCATGAGCGTGTCGTGGGTGCCGGACTCCACCAGTTCCCCGTCCTTGAGGACGATGATGTGGTCGGCGCGCCTGACCGAGTTCATGCGGTGCGACACGATCACCTTCGCCGCGCCGGGCGCGAACCACCGCAGGCGGTCGGTCATCTCGGCCTCAGCCGCGGCGTCCATGCCCGAGCCGGGCTCGTCCATGACGACCAGGCCGCGGTCGTCCCGCATGAAGGCACGCGCGATGGCCAGCCGCTGCCACTGGCCTCCTGACAGGGAAACGGGGGCAGCCTCCTGCTGCGGCTGGTCACCCGACAGGAACGCTCTGCTCAGGAAGGTGTCGTAGGAGTTCGGCAGAGACGAGACGAGGGTGTGCACGCCCGCCCGCTCGGCCGCCAGCCGCACCCGCTCCCGGTCGAAGGAGGCCGACAGGTCCCCGATCCCGATGTTCTCGGCCGCGGTCATGTCGTAGGTGTTGAAGTCCTGGAAGACCGTGGCGATGTGGTCCCGGTAGGCCTCCGGATCGAACCCGTCGATGCTGCTGCCGTCCCAGCGGATCGTTCCGCGGGCGGGGGCGTAGAGCCCGCAGAGGAGTTTCACGAGGGTGCTCTTCCCGGATCCGTTCACGCCCACGATCGCCGTCGTCGTTCCCGGCACGAGGTCGAACGAGACCCCCCTCAGCGCCCAGTCGGACTGCTCCGAGTAGCGGAACCACAGGTCCGACACGCTGATCCGGTGCGTCAGGGGAGCAGGCCGGGTGAGCGTCTTGGCCGCCCCACGGGCCGGGATGTCCACCACGGCGAGGTAGTCGTCGAACAGCATGAACCCCTTGACCGCATTGCCCGCCGTCTTCGCCGTCGTCGTGAAGCTCGCGGTCAGGCCGGCGATGCCCGACAGGACCACGGTGACGTCCCCGACCGACAGTCGTGCCGCCACCACCTCGCGGGTCACCCACAGCGCGGCCCCGGCGACGACCGCCGCATTGGCGACGAGGGCGGGCACCTGCCACCTCAACGTCGTGCGGTCGACCGCGGCGAGGGCGGCGTGGGACCGGGCCAGGTCCCCGTCGAGCCGGCGCAGCCAGAAGCCGCCCGTCCCGAGCATCATCACGTCCGTCATGGACGTCGGGTTGGTCAGCATCATCGTGTAGAACGCCTGGCGGCGGGCCGCGCTCATCGTCTCCCGCATCGCCTTCGTCGCCAGGCGGGAGGTCACGACCTCCACGGCGGCGACGAGCAGCGCGACAGAGAGGACGGCGAGGAGGATGAACGGCTGGACTGCGAACAGCGCCGCGGAGAAACCGGCGATGGCCGTGACCGCCTGGAGCGAACCGAACGCTCCCGTCACCACCTGCGTGGGCACCGCGTGCGCCGTCCGCTGCGCGAGGTTGACCCGGTTCAGGAATCCGGGGCTCTCGAAGTCCGACAGCCGATCGAGGCGGCCCAGGCGACCGAAGATCTCCTTCTGCATGTGCCGCTCCACGGCACGGTTCAGTTCTGCCTGCGCATGGACGACGACCCGGGGGAGGAAGAGCCCGCCGGCGCTGGCCACGGCGATCAGTACGACGGCCGTCGTGCGCGCGGATCCGGCGGAGGCGTCCCCGGTCAGCGATTCGAGCAGCAGTTTCACCGCCCAGACCAGGACGGGCGAGAGGGCGCCGCCGACCAGGCTGGTCAGCAGGAGGACGTACGGGTACGGCCCGCCGCACGTGCCGACGATCCGGGCGATGCGCAGTCCCGTACGGGCGACGTCGCGGACGTCGCCCCACCTCGGACTAGACATCTTCCGGCCGGCGCCCGAACTCGTTCATGACCTTCTTGAGGGACACGGCTCCATCGCCCCAGGTACGGATCAACCCCGTTTCCGAAACGACTCCGAACGCGGGGAAGTTGCGGATGCCCAGCGGCGCGAGCACGGGCCCCTCCACCTCTTGGCGGATGACAACGGCGACCTCTTCCAGTGACCGCTCGAACTCGTCGGCCAGCCTGTCCTGCCCGACGAGCACGGCGACGACTCGGCCGCGGTCGACGTGGTGGGTGGCGAGCACCTCCTTGAAGAGGGGGAGCTGGTCCGCGCAACCGGAGCAGCCCGAGGAGAAGATCCCGAGGATGACGGAGTCGCTCATCTCGCCACCCAGCGGGGCGACCTCGCCCCGCGAGCTCAGGAGTGGAGCGGCATCCGGGAAGGCCTTTCCTATGGGGGTCACGGGAATCGGCGGACGGCCGGCGGAGGCCTCGACTATCTGCTTCGTACGGCGGGCCACGGTGAGTGAAAGAACGAAGGCCAGCGCGGAGAAGAGCAGCGCCAGACCGGACATCGCGGTATTCAATGATGTTCCTCAGGGGAGAACGTGAACAGGGAAACGAGGTCGTCGAAAAGGGTGACCACGGCGGCGGCCGCAAGGGCCGGCACCGCCACCATCAGCTGCTCCGCCGCCTCCGGCGGCACGTCACCGTGGCCTGGCGCGCTCCACACGCCTGCCGCGGCCGCCACTGCGAGAAGCAGAAGCGCACAGTTGCGCCCGACATGGAGTGGAGAGGCGGACACATCGGACTCGCCCATGCACCCGCAGGACTCACCGCCGTTCCGCCGGACCAGCCGCACGACATAAGCGGTGAAGGCGGCGCAGACGACGGCCGCCAGCGTGAATCCGTACGCAAGGAACGGTGGCGGGAGCAGCATCGACGAGGCCACCGCCACTTCGACAGAGATGACGGATCCCGCCAGAAGCGGAGCGCCGGAGATGGCGCGCGGAAGTGTGGCCTTGACATGGTGTTCGAAGGCGGAAAACCGGCGGATCTTCATGATCGCGGCCATCGCGAAGACGGCGAAGAAGAAAACCTCGGCGAATATCAGGAAGTACGTCACGAGTGGCCTCCATGGGGTGACCGCCGTGGTGCCGGCCTGACCGAGCAGGCCAGCACCACGCGCTCAGCTACTGGAAGTCGATCAGCCGCAGCTGTAGCTGCAGTCCCACTCGTAGCAGCAGGTGATGCTGCCGCAGCCCTGGACCTTGCTCCCCTGGCACTTCGGTACCTCGAAGCAGGTGGCGGCACAGCCCGCGGACGCGGTCGTGCTGGGCACGAGGGCCTCGACCAGCTTCAGCCCTGCGCCAATGATCGTCTTGGTCATTTCTCACTCACATTCCCAAGCAGTGGACCCGCAGGAGACCTGCGGTTCCCGGCCCTCGCCGGGCCGGCACAACCGATCTTGTCGGGGCGCACCAACAGGCCGCCAACACGCCGCCAACCGCCTGCCTGCGGTGGCACCTCGAAGGCTGCGTTCACCTCGCGCGCCGCGTCCGGGCGGGCTTCCGGCAGGGCCGAGATCCGTTCCATCTCGGGGGCACAAGTTGATCAATTCCTGCTGCTGATCGACAATGCTCTCGCTCAGACTTGGGGGTGCGGCTGATGAGATTCGGCATATTGGGTCCGCTGACCGTGCAGGATGACGCGGGCCATCCGCTCCCGGTCGTGCGGCCGATGTCCCGAGCCGTGCTCACTGCCCTTCTCCTCTAGGCGAACCGCACCGTTGCGTTCGGGACGGTGATGACCGCGCTGTGGGGAGATGACCAGCCGGCTTCCGCGACCGCCTCCCTGCACAACCACGTCGCGCGACTCCGCAGAGACCTGGGGCCGGAGGGCGGAGCCCGCCTCCGCACGGTTGGCCGGGGATTCCAACTACAGGTCGCCGAAGGGGAAGTCGACTGCGATGCCTTCACGCGGCATGGTGACCGAGCCCAGGAAGCGCTGCGCCTGGAGAAGTGGCATGAAGCAGAGCGGGAAGCCGAGGCCGCACTGAGCCTGTGGCGGGGTGCGCCCCTGGCCGAGGTAACGTCGGTGGCTGAGCACCCCAGGGTCGCCTATCTCAAGGAGCGGAGGCTGCACACCTTGGAGTGCCGGTTCGAGGCCCTCCTTCGCCTCGGGCAACTCGACGGTCTGTCCGCCGAGCTCGCGCTCTTGGTCGCGGAGCATCCGCTGCGCGAGTCCTTCCACCGACAGCTGATGCTCGTGTTCGACCGTACGGGCCGGCAGGCAGAGGCGCTCTCCCAGTACCAGAACCTGCGGAGCATGCTCGTCGACGAACTGGGCGTGGAGCCGGGACAAGCGGTCCAGAAGGCGCATCAGCTCATCCTGTCGGGGAAGAGCCACTCTCCCTCGGAGGAGAAGGCCGCGCCCCCCACCGTCGGCCGGCCTGCCCAACTCCCGGCCGCGCCGATGCACTTCGTCGGCCGCGCCGAGGACATTGAGGCGATCCGCTCCGTGCTGCTCGGCCCTCGTACCCACCCGGCCGTCGCCGTGATCAGCGGGATGGCGGGCGTGGGAAAGACCGGCCTGGCCCTCCACGTCGCCCGAGGGCTGCACGACGCCTTTCCGGACGGACAGCTGTTCCTGAACCTGCATGCGGCCACTCCCGGAGTTTCGCCGCTGGAGTCCTGCCAGGCCGTCGCGATGCTCCTGCACGGCATGGGCGTGGACCCGCGGCTGATTCCGGCGAGCAGCGCCCGGGCATCGGCGCTGCTGAGGTCCACTCTGGCCGACAAGCGCGTCCTCCTCGTGCTTGACGACGTTTCCTCGGTGAGTCAGATCAGGCCTTCTCTGCCGGCTGGACCCGGATGTGCCGTCCTGGTCACGAGCCGGCTTCCGCTCGCGACCCTGGATTCCGGCAAGCACATCCGACTGGGGCCTCTTCCGCCGGCGACGAGCAGCCTGCTTCTGGGCAAGGCGTCGGGTCGCTCGCTGACGGTGGACGACTCGGCTTCGGTGGACCGGCTCGTCGCCCTGTGCGGGGGAATCCCGCTTGCGCTCCCGATCACGGCCGCCCGGCTGGCGAGTCGCGAAAGCCTGACCCTGGAGGCGCTCTCCGAAAGGCTCACTGCGCTGGAAGGCCGACTCGACCACCTCGAACTGGATGACCTCAGTGTCCGCAGGTCGCTCGCCGTTGCACACGAGGACCTCACCTCATCGGGTGAGCAACGCGACCTCGACGCGGCAGCCGCACTCACCCGTCTCGGTTCCCTCGACCTGCCCGAGTACTCCGCCCGCTTGCCGGCACACCTCATGGACGTGTCGGAGGTCCGCGCCGATCTGGCCCTTGAGCGTCTTGCCGAGGTTGCGCTCCTGGACGAGCTACCGGCCGGCAGATACGCACCGCACGATCTCGTGCGGGACTTCGCAAGGGAGTTGGCCGCCTGCCATCCTGCCCGGTCGCACCACAGCCAACTGGACGAGCGTGCACTGAAGTGGTACGTCCGCTCGGCGGCGGCATGTGCCGAAGCCCTGCGCCCCGGAAAGCCGTCGGCACGTCGCTCCCGTGCGGATGCGGCCCCGGTCTCCCCGGACGGCCCGTCCTTCCGCGATTCGGCAGAAGCCCTCTCGTGGGCGGACCAGGAAGCGGAGAACCTGATCTTCCTGGCCGGGCAGCAAGACGGCGGCAGGATGGGCCGCCAACACACCATCGAACTCATCGAAATACTCTCCCCCTACCTGCACGACCGCGGACTGACGCAGGCGAGGAGGCGTCTGACCCACCACGCGATCCGCCTGGCCCGGGACAGCGGCAACGTGGAGGCCGAATCCACTGCCCTCGGCAGCCTGGCCATCGCGCAGTACTCCGACGGGCACCTCAACGAGGCACTGCTCCTGCTAGAGGAATCCAGCGCCATGGGAACAGCCCTGGACCCCATTGACCAGATGCTCACACTCGGCAACAAGGCGGCACTCCTGAGCAGCCTGGGACGGTCCGCCGAAGCTCAGCAGACCCTGGCACAATGCCTCTCACTCCGCCCCGACCCCGTCTCCGACTTCCATGAGGCGATACTCCTGGGCCACCAGGGCTCCGTGGTCGAACCGATCGATGCGCGCCTCGCGATCTCCTACCACCTCCAGAGCCTGGACATCGCGACGCGGATCGGCGCGCACGCGCTCCGCCTGGTGGCGCTGTGCAACATGGGCAACGCCCACCTGACACTCGGCGAACCCGAAGCCGCACTGTCACGCTTCGCCGCGGGCCTCGCCGCCACCGCCACGGGTGCGACTCACTGGAACGCCGAGCGGGAGATCCACCTGGGCAAGGCCCGGGTGCTGCGGCTGCTCGGCCGCCTGGAGGCGGCACAGCGCACATGTGAAGCCCTCCTGGAGCTCACCCGACAACGCAGCGACACGTACGCCACCGGGCTGGCCGAGCACGAGTACGGGCACATCCTCCGTGATGCGGGAGAGGTGAGGGCAGCCGATCGGCACTGGCGCAGCGCACTGCGCACCCTGGAAGGCACTGACGCCCCGGTCCTGCCAGAACTCCGCCGACTGGTGAGCTGACGGGGCCGGCATGGGCCGCTGAGCCCCTCAAGCCTCGGTGAACACCCTGGTCAGGTGGCGCGTACGCTTCAACACACCCTGCTTCCGAAGGCAAACCGCTTTTCCGGCTGGTGATGGACAAGAGGTTCTGGTCACCTCCTTCCTCCACCACCCCTGGGAGTGGCGAAGCGCCGGCCCGTCCTGCGCACCATGAGCGCCACGTGGCGCGTGACACACAACCACCCGCAGTCGAACCGGGATCCATGCCGCTGAGCCTGACCACGACCTGTCAGTCCACGCTCAGCCGGCGTCCCCCGACGGCTCTGTCAAGGAGCCGAGTCCCACGACGCAGTCGCGTATCACCCGGTGTAGTTGACGCTCCTCGGCGATGGCCAGGGCCTCCTCCCAACAGCTTCGGGCCTGGCCGGGGTCGCCGAAGTGGAGATGGGCACGAGCAAGTGCCTCCAGGGCGTCAGCGATGGAGAAGTCCCGGTCGAGCTCCCGCGACAGCGCGAGGGACTCCTCGATGCAGGCGAATGCCTCGTCGCGGCGGCCAAGAGCGCGCAGGGAATCGCCGAGGTTGACGAGGTCCGTAGCCACGAAGAGGAGCTGGCCCTCGCTACGCCAGACCTCCAGGCACTGACGGAAGGCACGTTCGGCACCCGCCGCGTCACCTGTGTTGAGCAGCAGCCTTCCCAGGCTGTGGATGAAACGAGGCGGCGGACTGCTGGAGTCCTCACGCAGCGCGATGGCCTGCCGGACCGCGTCCAGCCCCTCGTCCATACGGCCGGCCTGAGCACACGCCTGCGCGTAGTTCGACAACGACTGGGACTGCTGCTCGGTATCGCCCAGCTGCCTGTACAGGGCGGTTGCTGCGGCAAGATGTAGGAGGCTGGCCTCATTGCGGTGGGCGGCTCCGTACGCCGTGCCGAGAAAACGCTGCATCTGAGCCTGCCCCCGCAGGCTACCGACGCGCACGGCGGTGGCGAGGGCGTCGCTGACCGGCTGTTCCCACTCTGCGCCGGCCCACCAGTAGGCATGGGTCCAACCCCACAGGGAATCGGCGAGGCCCCAGCTCAACTCCGGCTGCTCACTGGCGGAGGCGGTGCGGACGGCGTGCTGGATGGCAGGCATTTCAGCGGTGATCCACAACAGCGCAGCGTCTTCGTCCGGGAACTGGGGCAACGGGGCACGAGTGGCCGGCGCCTCATCGGCGGCCACTCTGGCTTTGGTGGCCAGGTCTGCCTGCCGGGTCGCGGCGCGGTACCACGTCACCATCCGCAGGAGAGCGGCTTCCCTCTCCTGCGGGCTTTCCTCCTGTTCGGCGCGCTCGGCGGCGAACTCCGCGAGCAGATCGTGAAAGCGGTATCTCCCGGGTGTGGGGTTCTGCAGAAGGTGGGCACCAGCCAAGATGTCGAGCAGGTCGAGGACCTGCTCCACCGGCTGGTCCAGCAATGCGGAGGCGGCCTCGACGGAGAACGGGTGTGAGGGCCACAGGCCCAGACGGCGAAAGGCCGCAGCCGCGTCGCGCTCCGCCTGCCGATGGCTGCCGCCCAGTGCCTGATAGCTCATCAGGAAGACCTCCCTGACGTCCAGGTGGTCGAGAGTGAGCGTTGCGAGCCGGTGTCCCACTTCTTGCAGGCGGTCGGCGATGGCGCCGACGTTCCTCCCGTGGTGGGCGAGGCGGGCACCGACGATACGAAGGGCGAGTGGCAGTCCCGCACAAGCCGTGAGGATTCGCTCGGTGGCGGACTCCTCGGCAGAGAGCCGGCCCGGGCCGCAGATGGCGGCCAGGAGCTGCTGCTGCTCCGCAGCACCCAACGGCTGGAGAGTGATGTAGGTGGCCCCCGCGAGCCCGGCGAGCGCGTGCCGGCTGGTGACGACGACCGCGCCGGCCCCGCTGCCCATGAGGAGCGGAGCCACCTGTTCGGCGTCACGGACGTTGTCGAGGAGCACCAGAACGCGCCGCTCGGCGAGGGCAGCCCGGTAGAGCGCCGCGCGGTCATCGGTGTCCTCGGGCAACGCGCCGGCGGAGACACCGAGGTCGGCGAGGAAGCGGGCGAGGAGGTCATGCGCGGTGCGCGGAGTACCCGATCCGAAGCCCCGCAGGTCGGCGTAGAGCTGACCATCGGGAAAGGCGGCGCGTGTGCTGTGGGCAGCGCGCAGGGCGAGCGTGGTCTTGCCGACACCACCCATACCCGTGATGACCACCACGGGGGGCAGGCCCTCGGCGGCGGCCGTCAGCAGTCGCTCCCGCAGGGCAGTGAGCTCCACTGTCCTGCCGGTGAAATCAGCTGTGTCGCGCGGGATCTGGAACGGCGCGCGGCCCGCGGGCCCGGACCCTGGCGTCGTCACATCGTTATCGATGGCCGGGTGGAGCGGCTCCCTCGACGTCGTGGCCACCGGTGCCAGGCCTGCCGAGGACGTGCCCGGGCTGAGCAGCTCGCTGAGGAGCTGCTGGGTGCTCGGCGCGGGATCGATGCCGAGTTCGTCGGCGAGATTGCGCCGCAGGCTGTGGTAGGCGGTGATCGCGTCGGCGGTGCGGTCGGCTTGGTGCAGGGCGGCCATCAGCTGACGGTGGAACGGCTCCCGCAAGGGGTGCTCAGCCGCGTAGCGGGCCAGTTCGGCGGTGATCGTGTGGTTACGGCGGGTGCGGAGGTGGGACTCGAACCGCAGCTCGACCGCCTGCAAATGCAGTTCGACGAGATGGTCGATCTCTGGAGTGCCGTGGAGCGAGGGAAACTCGGGCAGGGGCCGGCCGCGCCACAGGGCCAGCGCTGAGGTGCTCTCCTCACCGAGCGTTTCCCAATCGCCTTTCCAGTGGGCTTCCTGGGCTCGCTTCAGCCGTGTACCGAAAACCTCTGCGTCGAGTTCGCCGGCCTCGATCTCCAAAACGTATGAGCCTCGCGTAGCGCGGAGGCGGTCCCGCTCGGGCCCCAGTGCCGATCGCAGCCTCGCGAAGTGGTTGTGCAGCGAGGCGAGCGCGGTACGCGGCGGATGGTCACCCCACACGGCGGTCATGAGGTGGTCCACCGACAGGGGCAGGTTGGGACGCAATAGCAGGGAGGCCAGTAGCACGCCAGCTTTCGACCCTGGTATCTGTCTTTGCTGCCCATTCAGACAGAGGGTCAGATTACCGAGCAGGCCAAACTTTACCATCGCTGACAACAACCCCCGAATTGCCCCAGACGTAGGTCCAGACCTCGTTTCCCACGTCGCTGTTACCGTCATGCTAGTGCCGCGGCCGCCCACCAGTTCCACGTAGTGGTGGCCCGGCTGCGGCCCGCGGTGCGGTTCGTCCGGCTCCGCCCCGTACAGGAAGAAAGCCTGCACCGAGGCCGGCCCGGACGGCCTTCTGGTAGTGGACCTGGCGCAGGTGTCGTTCGCCGATTCCAGCTTCCTCAACCTCCTGGTCCACCTCCGCAACACCCGCCCTCTGGTCCTTCAGGGCCCCCTCCCCCACCAGCTGCACCGGGTCATGGAGCTCACCGGGGCGCTCGCCCTGTTCGAGATCCGCGACTGCCCCGGCCAGATCGCCTGAGCCGCAATATGGGGGACAGCCGGAATCTTCCGCCGGGGCCGGGGCAGTCGCCTTCCATGAGGCCTCGACCGGGCAGGACGGGTCTCCCGGCCGAGATGAGCTGTGCGCGGGCGCGGGAGGCCACCCGCGCTGTCCTGGCCGAACACGACGTTCCCGCGGTGCTGGTCGACGATGTGCTGACGGTGGTGAGCGAGCTCGTCTCCAACGCGCTGCGGCACGCAGGCGGCCTTACGGGTTTCCGTGTCGCGGTCGGGGCCGGGCAGGTTATCGTCGAGGTGTCCGACCGCTCCACGCTCCAGCCCCACCTGCGGCCGCCCTCCCCGCACACGCCCGGGGGCTTCGGCTGGCGCGTGGTCAAAACTCTCGCCCCCACCACCTTCGTGCGCTTCCACCGCGGCGGCAAAATCATCATCGCCGCCCTCCCCACAGGCGCCGGGCGCCCATCCGCCCCCTGAACGAACACCGCCGGAAGCAGCTCTGCCGTGACACAGGGCCGCGCCGGCTGCGGTGGGAGGGTGACGCCGGTCTACCGTCCGGGGGCGTCGGCGCACGGCGCGGCCACAGGCGGCCCACGATGGCCCGGTACCCCGTCCCGGCCAGCCCTCTGGAGCACGCCCATGCCGGAACGCACCCTGCGCAAAAGCCACACCGAGGTCACCTTCATCCTGCCCGCCGACACCCCGCCCGGCCCCGTCAGCGTGGTCGGCGACTTCAACGACTGGCAGCCCGGCACCCACACCCTCACACCCCGCAAAGACGGCAAACACGCCGTGACCGTCAAGCTGCCCGGTGAGAACACCTACGCCTTCCGGTACCTGGCGGCCGGGGACTACTGGTTCAACGACGACACCGTCGACGACCAGGACGGCCCCAACAGCCGCCTCCACACATAGACCCTGCCCGGCACGTACGGCCGAGTCGGCCCCCCGGCCGCAGTTAACCCCCGTCCAGGGACCGCCTTCGCGTCACCGCAGCCCCGACAGGAGCGGGCCGGCCCGTATCGGGCCTCGGGCCCGGACTGTGCCCATCGGTGCAAACACCACGTCGGCGCTCTCCCATCCTGCCACTCTGGGGCTGACGGTGGCCGGCCGGCGCGAAGGGGTGACGGAGTTGGGTGGACGGTCCGCAGTGTGGCTGCGCGTCGGGCAGACGCGAATCCGGGCCGACCGGCTCGTGGCCGTCGAGCCCGCCTCCCACGGCCTGGCCCTGCACTTCACCGGCATGCGCGAACCCCTCCACCTCGCCCTCCCCGCCCCCGCTCCCGGCCCCGGCCCCGGCCCCGGTAGGGCACAGGCGCCCGCCTACGCCGACCATCTCCACCGGCGGCCGCAGCACCATCCCGCCGTCCTCCTCCGCCGGTGCGCCATGCCCAGGGCCAGCCTCGCTGCCGCGGCGCGGTGCGGTGCGGCGGAGGACGTCGGACGGCGTACCGCACACCCTGCCCTGATTCGTTGGGTGCGACGCGTCGGCTGCGCTCCCAGGGCCCGCCACCGCCGAGGTCGAAGGACGACGGCGTGCCACCCCCGACCGGCCGGGCGCAGCGCCTCTACGGAGCGCGTATGGGGTCCGGCTACAGCGCCTCGCCCAGCCGGCCCTCCGCACCAGGCGGAACGGGCTTTGCCATGCTCGGTCGCAGGGCGATGAGAGGGTTCGCGCACGCCGGGCCCGGCCGCCCCCAGAAGCCCCCGGCCGGGCCCCGCAGCGCGTACCCGGCTACCGCTTGCCACTGCCGACGGACCGGACTCTGGTCTGCCCCGGTACACCGGCCGCCCCTCGTCCGTGGTGTTGCGTCGTCCGGCGGCCAGAGGGTGCCCGGCGATCCGTCCGGGCGCAGGCTGGTGGCATGCCTGATCAGACGGAGATTGTGATCCATCCCGTGTCGCCGAGGGGTGGGCGGAAGGTGACCGTGCACGTGCTGGGTGTGGACGCCGACCTCGGCCGCGCGTACACGCCGGGCGACGTGGCCGAGTTCCTGCGCCGTGCCGGGCTGGAGGATGTGGACCTTTCCGAGGACGGTCCTATCCGCTGGGAAGGCGGCGGCCCGGACGTCTGGAGCGCCGACATCTGATCCACGGGCTTGCAGCCGCCGGCGCCTGGCCGGGGCCCGAACCAGTCCCACCCGCAGGCGCGCATCCGGCTCGTCGTCCGCAGCCCCGGCCGGGCAAGGGCGGCCTCTCGGTTCAGTCCGCCATGTGGTGGGCGAAGCGCTCGTGCGCGGACTGGCGCGTGCAGCCCAGTGCCGCGCCGACCGCCTCACCATGGCCTCTCGCGCCGCCCGCACCAAGCGACCAGGACCACGAAGCAGACCGACGCCAGGACCACCGTCAGGACTTTGCCGGTCTTCCCCCATCGGGCCATGAACGCCGGCGCCGCCCCCAGCGGAGGGACGACCAGTGTCGCGAGCCGGGAGGCGGCCGCGGTGGTAGGTGGCGCGGGCTTCGACGTGGAGTTCGGTGACGGCGTCGAGGTCAGTGGTCCGTCACCAGATGCGAACAGGGGACGGGATCATGAACCCTCAGGACGACGCGGAGGCGACGGACGCGGTTGCGCCGAGGCGGCTGAAGGATGCCCGGTAGGCGCTCGGGGTGAGGCCGGTCCTGCGCAGCAGGTGCTGGCGGAGCGAGTCCGCGGTGCCGAGACCGGACGCCCTGGCCACCTGGTCCATGGGCAGTGACGTGGTCTCCAGGAGTTCCTTCGCCCGCTCGACGCGCTGGTGCAGCAGCCACTGGAGCGGGCTGACGCCGGTCTCGGCGTGGAAGCGGCGGGAGACCGTGCGCACCGAGACGCCGGCGTGCCGGGCCAGGTCGGTGAGGGTGAGGGGCTCGTCGAGGTGTTCCATGGCCCACGCGCGCGTGGCGGCGAAGGAGACGCCCCGCTCGGCGGGCAGCGGGGTCAGCGTGAACTGGGTCTGGCCGCCGGGGCGTACGGGCGCGACGAGGGCGAGCCGGGCCACGGTGTTGGCCACGGCGGCGCCGTGGTCGGTGCGGATGATGTGCAGGCACAGGTCGATCCCGGCGGCGTATCCGGAGGAGGTGAGCAGCGGCCCGTCCTGGACGAAGAGCACGTCGCCCTGGAGGTCGATGGTGGGGTGCCGCTCGGCGAGGAGGTCACTGTAGGCCCAGTAGGTGGTGGCGGAGCGGCCGTCGAGGAGGCCGGCGGCGGCGAGCACGAAGGCGCCGGTGCAGATGGACGCGATCCGCTTGCCGTCGGCGGCCGCCCGGCGCACCACGTCGACGACGCGCGGGTCGGGAGCGTCGTACCGGCCGCTGCCGGCCAGGATCACGGTGTCGGCGCGGTCCACGGCGTCGAGGCCGAGCGGAACGTGCAGGTCGAGTCCGCCGCTGGTGGCCACGGGCCCGGGGTCGGGCGTGCAGATGACCGTCTCGTAGCCGGGGCCGCCGTCGATCTCGACCTTGGCGAACAGCATCTGGGGGATGGCGAGGTTGAACATCGAGGCGGGCGGCGCGGCGATGACGGCGACACGACGGACACAGGACATGGCCAGAACCTCCGGTCACATGGCATTCAGGCCACTACTCTAGGCGTCCGGCGATCACGAAGCTGAGGTGCATGAGCACAACAGATCTTGTCGCAGCCCCGGTTGGTTCCTCCGCCGCCCTCCGCGCCCCGCACCCCGGCGCGAGGCCCGCCCTCGCCGCCGCGATGCTCGGCTTCGCCCTCATCACGCTCGACACCTCGGTCGTGAACGTGGCCCTGCCCGCCGTCGGGGCGGAGCTGAGGGCCGGGATGAGGGGCCTGCAGTGGGTGGTGGACTCCTACACGCTGGTCTTCGCCGCGCTGCTGCTGTCGAGTGGGGCGCTCGCCGACCGGATCGGCGCGAGCCGCGCGTACGCCGCCGGGGTCGTCGTCTTCACGCTCGCCTCGGCCGCCTGCGGTCTGGCACCCGGCCTGCCGGCGCTGCTCGCGGCCCGTACGGTGCAGGGCGCGGCGGCCGCCGTGATGCTGCCGGCCTCCCTCGCGCTCGTACGGGAGGCGTACGGCGACCCGGCGCGGCGGGCCCGGGCGGTGTCGCTGTGGGCGGCAGGCGGTACGGTCGCGGTCGCCCTGGGCCCGGTCGCCGGCGGGGCGCTGACCACGGCGTGGAGCTGGCGCGGGATCTTCTTCCTCAACCTGCCGCTGGGCCTCGTCGCCCTCACCCTGCTGATGCGGGTGGCATGTTCGGCGCGCCGCCCGGCCCCGCTCGACCTGCCGGGGCAGCTGACAGCCGTGGTGGCGCTCGCGGCGCTGACCTTCGCGGCGATCGAGGGCGGTTTTGAGGCGTGGGTGGCGCTCGGTCTCGCGGTGGTCTCCTTCGCGGCCTTCCTCGTGATCGAGTCGCGGCGGAAGCATCCGATGGTGCCGCTGGGGCTGTTCCGCAGCACGACGGTCGCGGTCGCGGTGAGCGCGGGCGCGGCCAACACCGTCGCCTTCTACGGCATGGTGTTCGTCTTCAGCCTGTTCTTCCAGCAGGTGCTCGGCCTGTCCGCGCTCGGCGCGGGTCTGATGTTCCTGCCGATGACGGGGCTGCTCGCGGGCGTGAACGTGCTGTCGGCGAAGGTGGCGGCCCGGCACGGGGCCCGGCTGCCGATCGTGGTCGGCCAGGTCGTGGCGGTGGCCGGGCTGTTGGGGCTGCTCACGGTGGACGCGGGCACCCCGAGGGCGGCGCAGGCGCTGCTGCTGGTGCCGATGGCGCTGGGCTGCGGCTTCGCGCTGCCACCGCTGATCGCGGCGATGCTGGAGGCCGTTCCGGCCGAGCGCGCGGGCACGGCGGCCGGCCTGCTGAACGCGATCCGGCAGACGGCGGGGGCACTGGCCGTCGCGGTCTTCGGCTCCTTCGCGGCCGCCGGCGTGGAGCACGCCCTGCGTGCATCGCTCCTGATCAGCGCGGTCCTGCTGACCTTGACCGCGCTGGCCTCTCTGCGCCTTCCGCGCCGTCGCTGACGGCTGCGCGGCGCTCCCGTACTGGCCGGGGGTGATCCCGTATTCCCGCCTGAACGCATCCCGGGTGATGCGCCACCAGGTGAGGTACGCGAGCGGCCGCGGCTCACGAGGGTGGTGAAGCGGCGGGCGAAGGCGGCGCGGCAGAGGCCGCCGAGGGCGCCGAGGGCGCCGGGTTCCTCGGCCCGTCCAGGGCCGGGCCGGGTCGCCGTGGAGGGCGCGCAGGGCGGCGGCGACGGCCGGGTCGGCGAGGGCTGCGGCAGCCGGTGGAGCGGTCGGCGCGCTCGGTCAGCCACCAGGTGCGCAGCAGGTAGAGCAGCAGGGTGTCGAGGAGCGCGGGGACGGTCGCGTCGGATCCGATTGGGGCATGCGGCCTGCTCGATACCTGGGCCAGGAGCCGGCTCATGGGGGTCGACGCCGTGAGCTGCACGCCGCCGCCAGCCGCTCTCTCCCTCCGTATACTCCCGGTGTTCATGGGGAGCCGGTCCGTACGTGACCGTCGTCGGCTCTCGCGAGCCGGCGGCCCCCGCTGTCCGGCAAGGCTCGCCAGGTGGGCCGGTTACGGGCGGTCGAGGGCAGGTGGAGGGATCACGCACGTGGGCTTGGCCAAGGACCTCGGCCGTCCGCATCGGCCCGACGCGTCGGGCCCCGTTCGGCGCGCGCGGTTCGGCGGGAGCGACGGCGTCCCGCGGTCGCTCCGTCCGCCCGTGGCCCGCCGTACGCGCGCCGCCGCAGGTGGTGGCCGACGGGTACCCGCCGGGGTCCTGCGGTCGGGCGGGGTTTCGGCGACCGCGCCGAAGCCCGTCACGGCCGGCCGGGCGGTACCGCCGGTTTCCACGTCGGCGCGGCAGCCTTGAGCACGGGCACCGTGGGGTCCGCGTCGTCGTCCGGGGGTGGGGCCGACGCTTGGCGGGTCGAGGTCGATGCGGCGCCGGGCCGCCTGGTCGTGGCCGGAGTAATCGGCATGGCCCGGGAGCACGCGCACGCCGCCGTGCAAGTGCTGCTGGCGTGCGGGTCCGGCAGGGTGCTGCTGAGCGACGGGCGGGACGAACTGCCCGTGCGAGCGGCCGTCATTCCCGCCGGGCACAGGCATCGCGTGCGTCCGGCCCCGGGGCCGGCGCCGACGGGGGTGATGGTCTACCTCGACGCGGACACCACCGCCGGACGCGCGCTGCACAACACAGCGGCCCGTGGCGGGGTGGCCTGCTGGGCCGCCGCGGCGTCCGTGTTCGCCGAGGCCGACCCGCCGCCCGTCGCCGTGTCCGCGGCGGGCGTGCTGCGGGCGCTGGACCGGCTAGGCGCCGCCGCTCCCGGGCAGCCCCGGCATCCGGCCCTCGCGGCGGCGCTGGCGGCGCTGCCGGCCGCGGTGGCGGACGGACCGGTGCGGGTGGGCGAGGTCGCCGCCCAGGCCGGGGTGTCCGCGAGCCGGCTGGGACACCTGTTCGCCGAACAGTTGGGCTGGTCGTTCCCGGCGGCGGTGCGGTGGGCGCGGCTGCACGCCGCGATCGTCTCGGTGCGTGATGGGGCGAACGCCACCGAAGCCGCGCACGCCGCCGGGTTCTCGGACAGCGCCCACCTGACCCGCGTGTGCAAGGCCATGTTCGGCATCACACCCTCCCAGGCCCTGGCCGCCGCCCAGTGGACGCCGGCGGCCGGCCCGGGTACGCGGCGGGACCGGTAGCGGATCCGTTCAAGCCCGCCGGACACCGCAGCCGCGAGGCTGCCGGTATGCCTACAACGACCGCCGCGGCGCCCGCTGTCGCCCTCGCTCGATTCCTGGTCCGGTACGCGTACGTGCCCTTCATGCTGCTCGGCGTCAACGGTGCCGCCATCTGGCTGGTCGGCGCGGGCGCCCCGAAGCCGTGGCTGCTGTTGGTGCTGGCGTTCGCGGTGGGCTGCTCGTTCGCCGCCGAACGCGTGCTGCCGTACCTGCCCGCGTGGAACGCCCCGCGCGGGGACGGCCGCCGCGACACCGTCCACGCCTTCGTGAACGAGGTGTTCACCCTTGCCGGGCTCGCCGTCGTGCCCATGGCAGCCGCGCTCGCGCCGGCCCCGGGGGCATGGCCGGACAGCTGGCCGCTGTGGTGCCAGGCGCTGCTCGCCGTCGCCGTCGCCGACCTCGGCATCACCCTCGTACACCGCGCCAGCCACCACGTCGGCTGGCTGTGGCGGCTGCACGCCGTCCACCACAGCCTGACGCGCTTCTACGGCTTCAACGGTCTGATGAAGCACCCCCTCCACCAGAGCCTCGAAACCCTCGGGGGCGTCACCCCGCTGCTGCTGCTCGGCATGCCCCTCGACGTCGCCTCCGTCCTGGCCTTCGCCGTCGCCGTCCAACTACTGCTCCAGCACTCCAACGCCGATTACCGCACCGGCCCGCTCACCAAGGTCCTCGCCCTCAACCAGGGCCACCGGTTCCACCACCTGAAATGGGCCGGTATCGGAGACGTCAACTTCGGCCTGTTCACCCTCCTCTGGGACCACGCCATGCGCACCTACACCTACGACCCGGACCGGCGGTTCACCTCCGAAGACCTGGGCATGGCCGCCAAACCCGACTACCCGGCCTCCTACCTCGCCCAGCTGGCCGAACCGTTTCGGCCCGGTCCTTGATCACGGCATGTGGCCACTGCCACCCCCCACGCACCCCATGACCGGCCGGTCCGCATCCGAGCCCGGTCTTCACGGGATCGACGAAGACAGGAGAACCATGACCACCACCGGCCCCCGCCAGACCAGGGAGCGGTCCGCACCACCACCCGGTGCCGACTCCGCAGCGAAGGAGAGCACGGCGGCGCTGCTGCGCCCCTATTACCCGGGTTTCGCCGCCGTGGTGACGCTGCAGGTCATAGGCGCCCTCGCCGGTCTGATGCCGCTGCTGGCAGTCGTCGAGCTGGGGCGCACCCTGTTGGCGCCCGGCCCGGCCGATGCCGGCCATGTACGGATCATCGTGATCGAGGGCGCCGCGGGCCTGTGCCTCCGGCTCCTGTTCACGGCCGCTTCCTCAGGGCTCGGGCACGTCTTGGACGGCCGCGTGCAACTGACGCTCCGCCGGCGACTGGCCGCGCGGCTCGGACGGGTACCGATCGGCTGGTTCTCCCGGCGCCGGACCGGTGAGCTGGCGAAGGTGGTGGGGGACGACGTCAGCGCGGTGCACCCGTTCATCGCCCACACCCCCGGCGAGCTGGTTTCCGCCTTCGTGGTTCCTCTGGCGTCGCTGGTCTACCTGTTCACCGTCGACTGGCGGCTCACACTGATCACGCTGATACCGGTCGTGCTGGCAGTGGCGCTGGTCCCCTTGATGATGACCCCGGCCCGGCTGCGCGAGCAGGAGGAGTTCGACGCGGCCATGGGACGGATCTCGAGTTCCGTCGTCGAGTTCGTCCAGGGCATCGCGGTGGTCAAAGCGTTCGGAGCGTCGGGGCGCGCCCACCGCAGGTTCCTCACGGCGGTGGACGATTTCGTCGGCAGCTTCTTCGGGATGGTGCGCGGGCTCGCCGGCGTCGCCGCGGGGATGCAGGTGGTGCTGTCGCCGCCGTTCGTACTGTTGGTCGTCCTCATCGGCGGTACGACTCTGATCACCACCGGTGGCATGACTCCGGCCGACCTGCTGCCCTTCCTGCTCCTCGGGCTGGGCCTGACCGCTCCGGTGGCGGCCCTCGGCCACGGGTTCGACGACGTGCAGGCCGCCCGCCGCGCCGTCGGCCGGATCCGGGAGGTACTCGCGGTGCGGCCGCTGCCGGAGCCCGCGCACCCGGCGGTACCGCGGGGTAACCGGGTGGAACTGCGTGGCGTCCGATTCGGCTACGAAGCCGATCACGAGGTTCTGCGCGGGGTCGACCTGGTGCTCGAACCGGGAACGACCACCGCGATCGTGGGGCCGTCGGGAAGCGGTAAGTCCACCCTTGTCCAGCTGTTGCCGCGGTACTTCGACCCGACCCACGGTTCGGTGACCCTGGGCGGTGTGGACCTGCGCGAGCTCGGCAGCCGGGAGCTCTACCGGATGGTCTCCTTCGTCTTCCAGGACGTCCGCCTGCTGCGTGCGTCGGTCGCGGACAACATCGCGCTGGCGGTACCGCACGCCGACCTCGACGACGTGGTGCGCGCCGCCCGGCTGGCGAACATCCACGATCGCATCCTGGAACTGCCCCGCGGATACCGGTCGGTGATCGGTGAGGACGCCGGCCTGTCGGGTGGGGAGGCGCAGCGGATCGCGCTCGCCCGCGCACTTCTCGCCGACGCGCCCGTCCTCGTGCTCGACGAGGCGACCGCCTTCGCGGACCCGCAGACCGAGCAGGCGGTGCGCCGCGCACTGGCCACGCTGGAGGGTGACCGGACCGTCCTGGTCATCGCCCACCGCCTGGAGACGATCGCCGACGCCGACACCGTCGTGATGCTGGACGGAGGACTGATCGTCGAACAGGGCATACCCGCCGAACTGCTGGCACGGCCGGGGAAGTTCGCCACGTTCTGGCAATCCCGGCGTACGACGGAAGACGACCGGGCCACGACCCTGGCTGACGTACCGCAAGGAGACGAGCTCCGATGATCCGCATGCTGCTGCGCGTGCTGGGCCGCGAATACGCCCGGCCGGTGCGTCGCACCGTGGCCCTGATGACCACGACCGCGGTGGTCGAGGGCCTGTCCTACGCCCTGCTGGTTCCCGTGCTGCGAGCCCTTTTCGGCAGTACGCCCGAAGACGCCCGCCTCTGGCTGATCGCGTTCGGGGCCGCGGTCGCGGGCTACGCGGTTCTGCGTTACGCCGGCGACCGGTCCGGTTTCCACGCCGGGACCACGCTGTTGCGCGGCACGTACCACCGTCTCGGCGATCACCTGGCGCGGCTGCCCCTCGGCTGGTACGACGCGGGCCGCGTCGGAGAGCTGTCCGTGCTGGCCGGCCGCGGCGTCCTCCAGGCGATGAGCGTGATCGCACACCTGCTGGGCCCGTTCATCTCCGCCTGCGTGACCCCCCTGACGATCGTCGCCGTGATGCTGGCCTTCAACTGGCAGATCGGTGTGGCCGCGGCAGCCGCCGTACCGATCGTGGCGGTGATCCAGGCCCGGACCGGCCGCTCGACGGCCGCCGCCGACGCCGAGCGGCACCAACGCGACCACGAGGCAACCGGACGGGTCATCGAGTACCTCCAGGCGCAGCCGGTGCTGCGCGCCGGAGGCCGGACCGTGGAACGCTTCAGGCTGCTCGACGACTCGCTGCGGGACGTCGAGCGCGCGTCCAGGCGCTCCGCGCTGTCGGCGCTGCCCGGCGTGGTGGGGTTGACGCTCGTGGTGCAGATGACGTTCACCGTCGTGCTGGCCCTGGGCGCCTATCTCGCGCTCGGCGGGGACATCGGTGCGGCGGAGGTCCTGTCGATCCTGGTGCTGGCCGCCCGCTGCGCGGATCCGTTGCTGTCCCTGTCGGACATCGGAGGCCAGATCCGCGGCGCGCGTTACGAACTGGCCCGACTCGAGGCGGTGTTGCTTACCGAGCCGCTACCGGAAGCTCCCGAACCGGTCCAGCCGGTACGGCATGACGTGGAGTTCGAGTCCGTCTCCTTCCGGCGCGGCGAGCGCACGGTGATCGACGGCCTGTCGTTGTCCTTGCCGCAGGGACAGCGGCTGGCCGTGGTCGGGCCCTCGGGTTCCGGCAAGAGCACGTTCCTGCAGTTGCTCGCGCGGTTCCATGACGTGGACGCGGGCGCCGTGCGTGTGGGCGGTGTGGATGTGCGTGCCGTCGACCCGCGGGTGTTGATGGAGCGGTTCGCCATCGTCTTCCAGGACGTCTACCTCTTCGACGGCACGATCGAGGAGAACGTGCGTCTGGGCCGCCCCGACGCCGACGAGGCCGAGGTCCGGGCGGCGGCGACGGCGGCCCGGTTGGACGAGGTGATCGAGCGTCTGCCCGGTGGATGGTCCACGCGTGTCGGCGAGGGCGGGGCGCTGCTCTCGGGTGGTGAACGCCAGCGCGTGTCGATCGCGCGGGCACTGCTGAAGGACGCGCCCGTGGTGCTGCTGGACGAGGTGACCTCGGCACTGGACCCGGTGAACGAGGCAGCCGTCCACGAAGGCATCGAACGCCTGATGGCCGGCCGCACGGTGGTGATGGTCGCGCACCGGATGCGCACCGTCCGACGCGCCGATCGCGTCGTCTTCCTGGACGGCGGCCGGATCGTGGAGGAAGGCAGCCACGACGAACTGCTGCGCCTCGGCGGCCGCTACGCCGCCTTCTGGGACGTCTCCCTGACGCCGGGCGGCGCGTGACGAGCCGGACCACAGCGGTCGGACCGTGCCGACGGCCCTGCCGGAGCAGGTCCGTCGGCCGTCCCCGGGCTGGAAGGCGCTGACCGTGCTCAGGCGGGCCACCGCCCCGTACGCAGTCGATCCGGCACGCACGACGACCAGCCTGGTGCTCGGCCGGTCCGGTGACGGGCTGACCACCAAGGCCCACCTCGCCTGCGACGGCCGTGGCTGCCCCCGGCCGTCATCGTCGCGCCCGGCAACGTCAACGATTCCACCGTCTTCGACGACGTAATGGACGCCTTGAGGGTGCACCCGTCCGGCGCCGGACGGCCTTGCCGCAGGCCCGACGCGGCCATCGCGGACAAGACGTACTCGTCTCAAGGGAACGCCCGCTCTTCGCCCCCGGGACCGGGGAGCGCGGTCCCGCTGTCGGCGTCCGGGAAGACGTTCATCTCACCGAACACACCTCGATCGCCCTTCGTCGTGAGGGGCCGTGGCCCGCTCCTGACGCCTCGGGGTGTACGGGGCTCCCCCGCACGGGGGAGAGCCGGTGCATCCTCCGGACTGACGATCTGGGACGCACCGGTGCTCACACTCGTTCCATGAGCGACACGAAAGCCCACGGGAACACGAGTCAGGAACCGCAGGCCCGCGCGGAACCGAACAGCCGGACCGGAGCCGAGGTCACAGCAAGTCTGGGCAACACTGCCCGCCCAGTCGCCCGCTGGGCTGAGCGGGCCGCGCACGCGATCCCGCTGCTGATGCTGCCCGTGTGCCTGTGGCGGCTGGCCTTCGCCTTCCACTTCCCGATGGGACTGCGGGACGACGGCCCCTTCCCGGACTCCCTGTGGCTCAGCGTCCCGTACGTTTTCGGGCTCAGCATCCTGTCGGAGCTTGCGGCGCTGTCCTGTTTCGCCCTCGTGCGTGGCTGGGGCGAGGTGGTGCCGGACCGGGTACCGCTGATCGGCGGCCGCCCGATCCATCCCGCCGCGGTGCTCGTCCCGGCGGTGCTGGCGTCCCTGGGCGCGCTCGTCCTGCTCGTCGACTGGGTCCTCGGCACGTTCGGCCTCGCGGGCGTGCCCGCACCGCACTTCGTGAACGGATGGTGGGCGTTGCTGGCTGCGGTGACCAGCGGCCTGTTCGTCCTGTGGGGACCGCTGCTGACGGCCCTGACCTGGCAGTACTACATCCGACGCTGCCGCTGACCGCACGCGTCGGCGAGGTGGGGTACCCCCGGCGGCGTTCCCGCACCCCGGGCGGTGCCCGGCGACACGGGGGCATCGAGAGCGGCACCGCCGCCCCTGGCCGAGACCGCCGCCCGGCCCCGTGCAGGCCGGGCCCCAGGGCGCCCCGCGTGGGTTCAGCTGCCAGGGAGCATGCTCTGGGGGGCCTGGAGCCGCTCGGTGCAGTGATGATCCGGCAGCGATTCCGGATTCGAGCACCGCACGATCGTCCCGCAGTCCGCGCACTCCAGCTCGCCCGTTCACAAGCCACTGCCGGAGTGGTTCCAGGCGGGCGGAGGGTGGGGTGAGGTCGCCCAAGGCTTGCCCTGACGCTCGGGCTTCTTCGTCCTGCACCCCCCGCACGGGATACGCCCGCCCGGTGCCATGGCAGTGGCGGCGCGATCCGTCGCCTCCGAAGGAGCCATGCGCGTTGATGTTGTCGACGGCATCGTGCAGGAGCCGGGCGAGGGGCTGCCCCAAGCCGGCGATGCATCAACGGGTCTGCCGCACGATCGGGTGACATCTGATCTGGCTTGCCCTGTGGGGCAGGTGGGAAGGATGTCGCTGTGCCCAAGCCCTATCCGGAAGAGTTCCGCCAAGACGTCGTGCGGGTTGCGAGGAGTCGTGGTCCGGGCGTGACGGTCGAGCAGGTGGCCACCGACTTCGGCGTCCACCCGATGACGTTGTGGAAATGGATGCGCCGGGCGGACATCGACGACGGTTCCAAGCCCGGAACCTCCAGCCAGGAGAGCGCGGACCTACGGGAAGCACGTCGGCGGATCAAGCTGCTGGAACAGGAGAACGAGGTCCTGCGCCGGGCCGCGGCCCATCTGTCGCAGGCGCATCTGCCGGGAAAAGGATCTACCCGCTCGTGAAAGAGCTGGCCGTGGAGGGGGTGCCCGTCACGGTGACGTGCCGGGTGCTCAGGCTCGCCAGACAGCCCTACTACCGCTGGCTCGACAAGCCGGTGCCCGAAGCCGTTCCCGAGGAGGCGTATCGCGCGAACGCGCTGTTCAGTGCCCACCGTGAGGACCCGGAGTTCGGCTACCGCTTCCTGGCCGACGAAGCACGCGATGCCGGGGCCGCGATGGCGGACCGGACCGCGTGGCGGATCTGCCGGGACAACCGCTGGTGGAGCGTGTTCGGCAAAAAGCGCGGCCGGGGCAAGAAGGCCGGCCCGCCGGTGCACGACGATCTCGTGAGCCGCAACTTCACCGCGAGTGGCCCGAACCGGCTGTGGCTTGCCGACATCACCGAACATGCCACCGGCGACGGCAAGCTGTATCTCTGCGCGATCAAGGATGTCTTCAGCAACAGAATCGTGGGCTACTCCATCGACGCGCGGATGAAGTCCCGCCTGGCCGTGACCGCCCTGGACAACGCCGTGGCCCGACGTGAACATGTCGACGACTGCATCCTGCACCGACTGCAGGAGCAGCGCGCTCAGCCCGCCCACGAACATCGACGCGTCGCCGTGCACGCGGCGGATCGGCTCCCCTGGCTCGAACCACCTCGGGCCGGGCGTGCCGTGAATGCGCGCCCGGTTCTCCGGGCCGGACGGACCGGCGACACGGCTGAAGAGGGCGTCGCCGAGCCGCGCGCGGACCCCCGGCGCGAACGGTCGGCCCGTTCCTCCCCATCCGTCCATGTTCCGATTGTCGCCCGCCCGGTACCTGCCGGGAAGTCCCGCGCCTTTCCCCGCCGGGGGCTGACCTGGTGGAGTCCCGACTCCGCCGGTGGTGGGGTGGCGCCGTAGCGGACGAGGCGGGACGGATGGCCCAGCCCCGCAGCCCGCGGGCCGCGGGCCGCAGGCCGCGAGCGGACGGGCCAGGACGGGGAACGCGGCGCACAAGGCGAGGTAGCCGACCGTCCCTCCGATCATGTGGCCGGGGCCTGGCCGCTCGTCACGGTCGTGCCGGGTGCCCCTGTGGGAAAACCCGCCCCGGGATCGACCGGGGCCCCCCGTGCCGCCGCCGCAGCGTCGATCGTCTCCCGGGCGCAGCGGAGACGGCCGGTGTGCGCTGGATCGCCCTTTGCGATCAGTTGCGCCTGGCCGGGATTTGGAGCCGACGGGTGGGGTAGGCGACCGCCACTTGATCGTCACCGACGGAAGGAACCCACCATGCTGATGGCGCACCCGGCCGTGCTTCCTGGGCTCATCGATCGCTACTGGGCTCTGGCCGTACTCGACGCAGCCGCCGATGACGAGTCACCCGTTCGGAAGGAGCTCGAGGACGCCGAGCGCGCGTTGTGCGTGGCGACCGGCACTGCCGACGTGCACGCGGCGTTGTTCTCGGCGCGCCATCGCCTTCCGGGAGCTCGCGTCCTTGACGATTCCGCTCTTGCCTCCACCTGAGCCGGCGGGTCCTCTCTCGCGGAGAGCCGGCGAAGGATCCGCGTCCGGAGCCGTCCAGCGTCGTCGGCTCACGCGAAAGGGTCGGCCGTCAACGACGGCCGACCCTTTGAGCGAGCCGCGCGTCAACACGGTTTCGCTGTGAAAGCCCCGGTCATTCGGTTGCAGACCAACAGCCTCACCCCGCAGAACACCGAGCGCGAGACCCCGGTCCAGGGACCGGCCCGCCTCAACCTCCCCCACGTGCTGCTCGGGGCGACCTGCCCCGACCTGACTCCTTCGGGTCGGGGCACGGCCGCGTCCGTCGCGTGCACGCCGGTCCGTCCGGCCCCGCAGCGGCCGTGCGACCGGGGGTCAGTTGGCCAGTTGCGCGATCGGACCGCTCAGGTCGCCGGTGACGACGAGCGCGAAGTCCTGGGGCCCGGCCAGCAGATTGCGGGCGAAGACCTGGACGAGGTACGTGCCGGCCGAGGGCGAGTCGATGCGGACGACCTCGACGTTGTTGGTGCAGTCGCTCCCGAGCAGCCGGTTGGGCAGCCCCGTGTTCCCCACGTGCTTGGTGCCGTCGGGAGCCTGCACGATCACGCTGATGTCGTTCTGGAGACCGCGGCCGGGCAGGTCCGTGTACGCGAGGCAGAGCCGGAAGGGCGTGGCCGGTCCCGCCGTCACGTGGAAGCGCTTGCGCTCCCCTGTGCGCCGGAACTGCTTGGCCGGCTTCTGCCACGTGTCGACGAACTCCAGCTCGAAGCCCGCCGCCCCGTCGTGGGGAAGGGTTGTGGGCATGTGGATGGCGCCGAAGCCCTGGTGGTAGTACGGATCCTTGGCCGATGAATCAGGCCCGGAGAGCGTACGCGCGCCGTTGATCAGGGTGGCCTTGACGAGGGCGGCGCTGGGCTCGGCACTGCGCTGGTCGGCGTAGTACTGGCGTACGAGTGCGGCGCAACCCGAGACGAGGGGGGTCGCCATGCTGGTCCCGCCCATGTAGGCGTATCGGGGGTTCTGGGGGTGCGGAGGGCCCCAGAAGTGGTTCGAGGGGGCGAGGGAGGACCGGGTGGACAGGATGTCGGTACCGGGGGCGAGGACCTCCGGCTTGATGCGGAAGTCGTCGCAGGGGCCGCGGCTGCTGAAGGCGGCGAGGGATTCCGGGTCACCGGAGACGCGTTCGGCACCGATGGGCGGGTCGGGGTAGTCGCCCGGCCACAAGCTGTTGTAGGTGGCCTGGGAGAAGCCGCCGCTCGTACGGTCGCTGCGGCTGGCCCCTACGGTGAGGGCGTTCTTGCAGGAACCGGGAGAGCCGATGGACGCCCAGTCGACGAAGCCCTTGGGCGAGTTCAGGCGTACGCCGGCGGTTCCTTCGTTGCCGGCGGCGATGACGACGAGCATGTCGCGCCGCTGGTGGACGTACGAGTCGACGTCGTCGGAGTCGATGGTGTACGCGGATTCGGTGGCGGCGCCCCAGCTGTTGCTGTGGATGCGGGCGCCGGCCTGGTAGGCGGGCTCGAAGAGGTCGGCGAGGGAGAGGGGAAGTCCGCCGAGGTTTCCCGCCGCGTCCATGATCGATTGGAAGTAGAGCTTCGCTTCGGGAGCGGCGCCGCGGATCCGGCCCTGGGAGGCGGAGCCGTCTCCCAGTACGGAGCCCGCGACATGGGTCCCGTGCCCGTCCGGATCGTCGCTGTCGCCGGGGCGGCCGAGCGCGACGACGCCGACGATGCGGCCCTGGAAATCGGGGTGCGTCTGGTCGAGTCCGGTGTCGGCGACCGCCACGATCTGCCCCTTGCCGGTGAACGGCACGCCGCTGCCGCCCGCTCCGTCGGAGACGATGCCCATCAGGCGGACGGCGAGGTCGTTGCACAGCTTCGGCGGGACGTACTCGACCATGTCGAGCACGTCGGGGAGTTGGGGGATCTCCATCTCCAGCGGGGACCCCTCGGGGAGCTTGAGCCGGAGGCGGTGCGAGGCGGAGGCGATCAGACGCAGGCTGGAGGAGTCCTGGTGGTCCTCGAGCCATGCCATGACCGACTCGCGGGCGGCGGGCGTCTCTGCCAGGCGCAGGTCCCAGATGCGGCCGTCGGTGGCCGCCCTCGGTTCGCCGGCGGTGGGCGGGGCCGGCGATTCGCCCGCGCGGAGCCGGACGGGGGCCGCCACCTGGGGACCGTAGCGGTCGACGGAGACCACGAAGTCGAGGTCGGCCAGTTGGCTCGCCTGGGATTCAGTGGCGACCGCCACGTAGGCGTTGACCGGGACGCTGCGCTGGAGCTCCACGCCGGTGGAGGCGATCTCGTCCCGGTACCGCTCGACGAGCGGTTCGCCGAGCTGGACGATCCACGAGGCGCGGTCGCCGGGTGCGACGGCCAGGGCCTCCGCGTCGCCGTTCCCGTCGGGGAAGGCGGATCTGCCGGTCACGCGCCCGCGGGCCATGGCCGACGTCTCGCCGCGGACGTCGTCCAGTCTGTCGACGGTGAGTCCGGCGCCCTCTAGCTGGGGAATGGCACTTTCGGCGATGTCTCCGATGACGTAGCTGTCGGTGGCGGTGGGGTTGACGAGGAGGTCCAGCGCGGCCTGTTCCTCGTGCTCGTGCATGAAGTATGCGATGACCCGCATGGCGGTTCCGTTCCTGGGCGCGTTCGCACGCCCGAGCAGGAAGCTGGGTGAAGGGGAACTGGCGCGGATCCACGCGGAGGACGTGGCGGCTGCACCGGGCACCGGACGTCCGAGCCCAATCTAACTGCGGAGAGTGACGAGGGGGTGGGGGGACACGCCTCCGTCCGGGGATTTGAGCGCAGGGTGCCGGAGGTATCGATTCAGCACCCCCGGCTGGACGTGGCGAACTCGCCGTACGTGGGCGCCCCCGGGCTGGCGGCGGCGCTGCTCGTACGGGCCGGGGCTCCTGGCAGTGGGCTTGAGGCTTGAGGAGGGGTGCGGAGCGCGTCGGGTCACGGCGGGGAACCGGGCCGTCTCTTTCGGATCTTGCCCAGCACCGCGCCGCCGCCGGGGCCTGGCGAGGCCCCGGCGGCGGCCATCCGATCGGTGGCGGTGGCCGGTGGCCGGGGTCGGTGGTCGGGGTCGGTGGTCGTGGGCTGCCCGCTCAGGCCGGCTGGTGGTGCCGTGGCAGTCTCGATGCCGCCAGTGCGCTGATCAGGGCCCCGGCCGAGACGAGCAGCGCGGTCACGAAGACGGCGTGCGCGGAGGAGCCGGGCGCCTGGCCGTCGGTCGCGCCGAGATGCACGCTGCCGTACGCCGCGACGCCGAGGACCTGCGCGATCTGCGCCGCTGTCGTCATCACGCCGCTGGCGTCCGCCGCGTCGGTCGGCTTGACCTGAGCCAGCGCCACGGTGAGCAGCGGGCTGGTGATGTAGCCCATCCCGAGGCCGACGACGAGCTGCAGTGCCGGGAGCGCGGTGCCGCCATGGCCGCCCGAGCGCATGCCGAAGCCGATGGCCGCGTAGCCGGCGGCGGCGAGGACGCACGCGGTGGCGATCATCCACCGGCGGAGCCGCTCGGGCACTTTCTGCCAGGTGAGACTACCGGTCGCGACGCCGATGGCGAGCGGCGCGAACGTCAGACCGGTACGGGTTGCGGACTCGCCGAGCCCTGACTGCATGTGCTGCGAGAAGGCGAACAGGAAGCCCGCGTACCCGGCCATCGCGAAGAAGTTCGCGGACGCCGCCGGTACCAGGCCGGGCGTCCTCGGCACCCGGCCGCGCCGGGTGCGCCGCGGGCAGCAGGGCGTCGAGGGCCCGCTGGAACACGTCGGCGACCAGGCCGTGCGGGACGGTCACCGGCCGGCCGTCCGAGGCGGCCAGCAGGTGGGCCAGGCCCGGCCCGCTGCCGCCTCCCATTGCGGGCTCCAGACCACCAGCGGTCCAGTCCGAGCAGCGAGCTCCGGCTGCTGATCGGCACGCACGAGGGCGTGGCCTTCCCCTCCGGCAGGAGCTCCGCCCAGGAGAGGATGGCGGTGTCGGGGTCGTCGACGGGCGGGCGGTGCACGGCGTCCGGCGCCAGCCCTCCGCCACCCCGAGCGGGCTCAGGAACCCGAGGCCGCACGCAGGCATCCATCCAGCGCTCGATGTCGTGGTGCGTGGCCTGGTCCCAGAACTGACTCCCCGCGGGCGAGGTCCAGTTCACGGGCGACACCCTGTTCGAGGTCGTCAAGAAGCATGCACCCCGCCCGGCCTTACGGCGCGGCCAGGGCTGCACCCTGCGCGTCAGCGTCACCCCCGCGGTCCACCACCAGCCCTCATCCGCTGCCGGTCCCCCGGCGGCACCTCGGGCGCCCCTTCAATCGCAGCTCAGCGCAAGTCGCGCCGCGAGTACGAGAACCGCGTCACCATCACCCCTTGATCGTGCCGGTCGGCCTACCCCCGAGAAGGGCGGGACCCGGCCGTCTGGGGGCTGCAACCCAGGGGTGTTCAGCGGGTTGCGGCACTGTCGATCGGATGCCGTGCACCGCGATTCGGCGGCGGCTGGGACCACGAGGAGCACACGGCTCGAAGAGCTGCGCGACCGCGAGCGCGATCGCCACCTGCGTCACCGAGCAGCATTACGGCGATCTCCTGTGCCTCGGGCGCCGGCGCCCGAGGCAGGGCGGGCAAGCCGTTCCCGCGGGCGGCTTGCGCAGGGCTCGCCCAGGCTGTCAGGCCTGCCGCTACTTCAGAAGGGTGCGGAACTCTTCGAAGTCGAGGACCCCGTCGTGGTTCGCGTCGGCCGTCATGGCCTTCCTGACCTCTTCCGCGAGGTGTCCCTGCGCCCCCTCGGCCTTGAACCCCTCCGCCAGTTCGACGATGCTGATCCGCCCGTCGCCGTCCGTATCGATCTCGGCGAACAGCGCCCTGAGCTCGGTCTCGTTCATGACATACCCCTCTCGCGTTCACAGGCCCCGAAGGCCCACCCCACCACCCTGCCACACCGTCAACATCAGGCTGACGGAAGGTGGTCGTTCCGGGCTCTCCAGCCGGAACGCCTCGGCGACCGAAAGCGCGGCCCGGTCCCCCGCACCATGACCGTCCCCGACGGGAGGCCAGTGCGGGTAGGCAGACCGTCGTGGTAGTTACCGCCGTGAACACGGCCTGGACGGCAGGGTCCCGTGTAGCTGACGCAACACCCCGACCTGGTTCCGGCAGCGAGGGGTCGGCCTCGTGCGCCCGGTCGTCGATCGAGGCTCCTTCGACCTGGAGGAAGAAGCCCCTGCCGGTGGCTCCGGGCCGGTCGCCGCGGACGGTCAGCAGGTCCAGCGCGGCCTCGGTGGATTCGGCCAGGGTGGGGGTGCCGGCGGGCCGGGCGGGGTTCGCGGGCGTGCAGCGCCCGGGCGCGGTGCCGCCGGTGGAGGCCGCCGACCCGGTCCATTCGACCGGCACGTAGTCGGGTGCGAACAGTCCGAGGACGGGTCGGCCGGGTCGGGCCGCCGCCAGTTCCGTCCGGTCGCGCACCAGCGGGTACCCGGCCGCGTGGGCCTGTTCCAGCACGGTGCGGCCGCGGTACGGGCCGTCCGTGACGGCCTGGGCGAAGTGCTCGGCCCCGCCGCCGAGCAGCACGTCGGGGCGGGCGGCGACGGTCTGCTCCGCCGCGGAGCCCGCGCCACCCGCGGCCCGGGTGTCCGCGGGGCAGGCGGCCATGTCCGCGGGACCTTGCAGGAGCGGTCGGTGAGGTGTGCGGTGCGGCGGGGGTCGCGTCGACGACCGAGGCGGTGGTGACGCTGTCCGTGGCGTACCCCTGGCGGCGTGCCTTCTCCAGGAGGGTGGGCAGCGGCCGGTCGGTGTCGGGGGTCTTGGACACGCGTCCGTTGACCGTGCGCCGGCCGGTGGCCCAGGCGGTGGCGCCTGCCGCAGAGTCCGTGACGTAGACCGGCCGGCCGCGTTCGTCGAGTCGCTTGCTCCTGGTGCCCTCGGTGCGCTCCCGCGCACTTTCAGTCAGGACCGGCCGACCGCCTGGCAGGCGGGCGTTCCGGGGCTGGGGCGCGCGGCGGGCCGGTCAGCGCAGAGAGGGGGCTCACACGGGGTAACTGGATGGCAAGGTGGTGAGCCTGATCGTCACTCGGGGTAGCGAAGGGGGCGACGGATCCAGGACCAGGTCCGTACGCGCCGACCGCAAGGAGCAGTTCCGATGAGCTCGACCGTCGCACGTCTTCGCACCGCCGTCCGTGTCGTGGCCCCGGCGGTGGCCGCACTCGCGCTGACGATGGCCCACGCCAGCCCCGCGTCCGCGAGCCCCGCGCTCGTGGCGATCGTCAACGGCCGGCTCACGTTCACTGCTCTGCCCGGGGAGACGAACAACGTCACCTTCGACACCTTCAGCGGGGGAACGCTCCGCGTCACTGACACGACGAGCAATCTCGTCGCGGGCGCGGGGTGCACGGGACCGGTCACACGGTGCTCTGCGCGGGCGAGGGCGTGACCCGGATCGTCGCGGACCTCGGCGACCGCAACGACACGGCCCAGAACGACACCGACCTCCCCAGCGACCTGGTGGGCGGGCTGGGCAACGACATCCTCGTCGGCGGCGACGGCCCCGACCGGCTCACCGACTCCGACGGCTGGACCACCGCGACGGTGATCACCGTGACCATGGTCGGGCGCGGTGGCAACGACACCGTCATCAGCCGCAACGGCGGCTTCGACCGGATCAGCTGCGGTCCCGGCTTCGACGTCCTGGTCGCCGACCGGGCTCCCCGCGACTCCCTCGTCCTGCCCAACACCTGCGAGTTCGTCCAGCGCTTCTGAGCAGGCCGCCCCCACGCCGTGTCCCTGGCGGCGGGGCTGGCTGCGGACGCTCTGGGTCAGTTGGTGAGTGTCACGCAGGGCAGCCCGACGCTCTGCCCGCCCCGGAAGCCTTCCGCGCACAGCCGGGTGCCTGCCGGGAAATGGCGCTGGGGGTACGCCTGGTCGCGGTAGGTGCGGAACTTGGCGACGTCTTCGACCTTGGTGTTGGCGCTCCAGCCGTTGGTGGTCCACACGCGTGCGGAGATCCGGTTCGGCTGGTTGGTGTTGGTGACCGACACCTCCACCCTGCCCAGGTATGTTCCGGAGTCGTAGGTTTCGATGCAGACGGAGTGGTTGCACCACTTGCCGTCGGCTACCGCGGAGGGGCCGGCCGTGAGGACGCCGCCGAAGGCCGCAGCAATGGTGGCAACACCCGTGATGATCTTTCGGAATGTGGTCATGACTGCGATAACGACCAGGCCAGGCTCTTGTAACCGCCTCTCGATCGCGCGACTGGCCAGGTAGTCCCGCGGTGCCGAGCTGCCGCCCAGCGGAATCCCCCGGCCGAAGCACCCGCCGGGCCGGCTCAGGACGGTCAGCACCTCGTAGCCGTCCTCGCGGGCCCGGCGTGGATCACGCCGGGCCCGCGGTCCGGTCACGGTACTGGCTTGTGCCGTCCTCAGGATGCCGGATCGTCATAGGCCGGGCGGCGAGGAGGCCGGGCCGCCTCCCGTGGGCGGGCTACTGCCTGTCGACGGCGTCGGTTACGCCCTTCCAGCCGTCCAGGTCGGCGATCCGTGCCTCCAATGCGGGGCGCATGCCCGTCGCGCTGGAGGCGCCGAGGGCCAGGCGGAGCGGAGGGTTGGGGCTGTCGACCGCGGTCCGGATGCCGGCGGCGATCCGCGCGGCGGCGGAGAACGCGGACGGCGGCAGCTCCCCGATGCTTTTGTGGACCTCGCGCACGGTCTGGTCGTAGTCGCCGAGGCCGGCCGCGACGTCGAGGTTGGCCAGGAAGGGGGTCGCGGTCATCCCGGGCTGGATGATCGTGACCTTGATGCCGAGTGGTGCGACCTCGGCCACGAGCGCGTCCGACAGCCCCTCGACCGCGTACTTGGTGGCGGCCAGCAGACCCACGCCGGGATGGGCGGACTGCCCGTAGACCGACGAGCCCTGCAGGACGTGCCCGGACCGCTGGGCGCGGAGCACCGGCAGCGTCGCGCGGAGCACGTTGAGCACGCCGAAGACGTTGGTGTCGAACACGGCGCGGACCTGGGCGTCGGACGCCTCCTCAACGGCTCCGAACAGTCCGTATCCCGCGTTGTTGGCGACGACGTCGATGCGGCCGAACCGTGCGAGCGTGCTGTCCACCGCGTCCCGGACGGCCCGCTCGTCACGTACGTCCGCTCGGAGGAGAAGCAGGCGCTCGCCATGCGCTCGGGCCAGTTCGTCCAGGGAGGAGGTGTCCCGGGCGATGGCGGAGACCGAGTCGCCGTTCTCCAGTGCCTGGAGCGTCAGTTCGCGGCCGATGCCGGACGTCGCGCCGGTGATCAGCCATGTGCGGAGGGGGGCCTGGTGATTGGTTGTCATGTTGCGACCGTAAGTCGTTAGGTCGCAACCAGTCAACCTGATCGGTGAGGGAGGTTGCCGACTAGCCGGATTAGCGCCTTTGACGCTGATGTACTGTGGGAGGATGATCAATGCGCCATCCGGATCCCCGACACCCAGCCCGCGCACCGTCACGCCGACCGTGGAGACCGTCCTCGCGTTCGTGAACACGCGCGCGGACGGATCGGGTCGCCAGGAGCGGTTCGAGGACGGGGACTCGTTCGCGGCGTGGCTGACGGAGCATGACGAGTTCGGCGGCGAGACCCTGGTGACCGACGCCGACGCCGCGGTCGCGCGCGAGCTGCGCGATGCCCTGGTCACCCTGCTGCTCGCTCACTCGGGCGACGAGGAAAGCCTGGGCGAGCCGCTGCTGCGTGCCGAACGGCACCTGCGACGCGTGGGGTCGCTCTACCCGCTGGCGACGGTGGTCACGGCCGGCGGTGTGGAACTGACCTCGCCGCAAACGGGAGTGCCGCGCGTGATCGGAACCGTACTGGCCGCGGTGACGACGTTCGCGCAGACCAGCGACTGGGGGCGCATCAAGGCGTGCCGGAACCCGCCCTGCCATTTCGGGTTCCTCGACCGCACCCGCAACGGGGGCGGGCTGTACTGCAGTACCGGCTGCGGCTCCCAGGTGTCCATGCGCAAACACCGCCGGCGACAGCGCCATGGCAGCGGTACGCCGTCCGAGGCATGACCCCTCTTGCAGACCCCGCTCTCAGCGCGGACGTGTCGGTCCGGGTCTGAAGTCGTTCCCGGGCCTTGGCCAGGTCCGGGGTCGTCGGGTCCTCCCGGAGGAGGAGGCCGGACCGGGCCGCAGGTCCCGGACCAGGGGTGGACGGGACCTGCGTCCTCGTGCCCTTGGGCGATGTGCCGTACCAGGGCGGGTTCCTAGCCTCGGGGCATGCGATCACACGAAGCGGACGATGCTCAAGGAGACCCCGTGACCACTGTCAGCCCCGCCGCACGCCGTGCCCTGGCCGTGGGCCTCGCCCTGGCCGCCTGCCTCACGTCCTCCCCCGTCCTGGCCGCGGCCGCCGAAACCCCCGCCCGGGACAGCTCCGGGGCCGGACTGGACCGGTACTACCGCCAGTACCTCGACTGGGGCAGCTGCGTCAAGGGTCCCGACGACACCACGGGCCGCGACCTGGACCGGGCAGGCGTGCAGTGTGCGGACGTGACCGTGCCCCTGGACTACGCCGACCCCCGGGGGCGCACGATCACCGTGGCGATCTCCCGGCTGAAGGCCACCGACACCCGCCACCGCATCGGCGCGATCCTCCTCAACAACGGCGGTCCGGGCGGTCCCGCGCTGCAGTCCCCGCCGCAGGCCCGTGCGTCGATGAAGGAGGTCGGCACGCGCTACGACATCGTCGGCTTCGACCCGCGCTTCATCGGGCGCAGCACCGCGCTGGACTGCGGCTTGCCCGTCGGCATGACCTGGCTGTCCGCCGGCACCGGCCGGGCCGGTTTCGACCGTCAGGTCGCCCTGCAGAAGAGCGTGGCGGACAAGTGCCGGGCCGCCGACGCCGCGGTGCTCCCGCACATCACCACCCGCAATACGGCCCGCGACATGGACGTCATCCGCGGCACGCTCGGCGAGCGGCAGATCTCCTTCCTGGGCTACTCGTACGGCACCTACCTGGGCACGGTCTACACGCAGATGTTCCCCGGCCGCCACGACCGGATGGTGCTGGACGGGGCGATCAACCCGAGCGACTACCGCCCCCGGCTGCTGAAGGGCACCGAGCGTGAGAACGAGAAGGCGCTGTCCGACTGGGCGGCCTGGGCCGCGGAGCACCACGACACCTACGGCCTCGGCCGCAGCCGCGCCGAGGTGCTCGCCGCCGTCGACCGCGTCGTCGCGGCGGCCGCGCGCGGTCCGCTGACCATCGGCGCCGGCACCGACGCCTTCCGGATCGACGACAGCCAGGTGCCGCTCCTCCTCTTCTCGGGCATCGCGGACGACACCGCCCCGGCGCGGGCGTCGTTCGGCGAGCTGGTCTCCACACTGGCCAAAGCCGCGGAGGGCCGGCCGACGACGGTGCCACCGGCGCTCGTCCCGGAGCTCCGGTACGTGCTGCGCGGTGAGGGCGAGCCCACCGGCGCGCAGTCCGCGGTCATCTGCGGGGACGTGGCCGCCGCGCGCGATCCCGAGCTCTACTGGCGGGACATCGAGCGCAACCGCGCCGCGCACCCGCTGTTCGGCGCTCTGACCAACAACATCAACCCGTGCGCCTTCTGGGACCCGCCGCGCGAAGAGCCCACCCGGGTGCGGCGCGATGCCCCCGCGCTGATCGTCGCCGCCACCGGTGACCCGCGTACGACGTACAAGGGAAGCGTCGAGCTGCGCAAGCAGCTGCCGAGCTCCAGGCTGGTCACCCTCGAGGGCGCCAACCGGCACGCCCTCTTCGGGCGCTACGGCAACGCCTGCGTGGACGACCAGGTCAACCGGTACCTGGCCACCGGCAAGCTGCCGGCGAGGGACCGTACCTGTGTCAAGCAGGCGGGGTAGCGGCCCACGGGGCCCGTTGGCAGCGGCCGGCCCCAGACGGCTACTCCGCTCGGCGCGCGCCCTGGTCGAGGTGACGCAGGGCGACGGCCGCGTGGACGGCGGCCCCGGCCGCCATGGTCTCCTCGTCGAAGACGACCCGGTTCGAATGGCAGTCATCGGCAGCATCGGGGGGCGTGCCCGGCGGGCGGGCGCCGAGGAAGGCCATGACGCCCGGCACCCGTTGCAGGACGTAGGAGAAGTCCTCCGCGCCCATGAAAGGAGCCGGCAACCGCGCCACCGCGCCCCGGCCCAGGACGGACTCGGCAGCGCCGGTGACCGTCGCCGTCATGGCGGGATCGTTGAGGACGGGCGGGTAGCCCTCGGTCAGGTCGGTCTCCGCGTGCGCGCCGTGGACTGCGGCGATCCCCGAGGCGAGGCGACGGACCGCAGTACGTACGGCCTGCCGGGCGTCGGGGGTCAGGGTGCGCATGGTGCCGTGGAGTTCGGCCCGCTCGGGGATGACGTTCGAGGCGGTACCCGACTCGAAGCGGGTGATGGTGACCACCGCGGGCTCGCACGCGTCCACCGTGGCCGGCACCAGGCCCTGCAACGCCTGGGTGATGGCGCACGCCACCGGGATCGGGTTGAGCGCCAGATGCGGTGCGGAAGCGTGTCCCCCGCGTCCCCGGACGGTGATGCGGATCCGGTCCGACGCCGCGAACATCGCTCCGGGGCGCAGGTGGAGCGTGCCGGTGGGGAAGCGGGTGGTGACGTGGAGGGCGAACGCCGCGCTGACGCCGTCGAGGACGCCTTCGTCGATCATGCGCAGGGCTCCTCCCCCGCTCTCCTCCGCCGGCTGGAACATGAACACCACCCGGCCGGCCAGCTGCTCCCGGCGGGCGGCGAGCAGCCGGCACGCGCCGTAGAGCATCGCGGTGTGCAGATCGTGCCCGCAGGCGTGCATCGCCCCGGCCACCGTGGACGCGTACGGCAGGCCGGTCTCCTCGGTCAGGGGCAGGGCGTCCATGTCGCCGCGCAGCAGGACCGTCGGCCCGGGGGCTGTTCCTTCCAGGACCGCGGTGACCGAGCTGAGTGCGGTGCCGGGCGCCACCGACACCGGAAGCCCCTCAAGCGCCGTGAGCACGGCTTGCTGCGTGCGCGGCAGGTTCGGCCCCAGCTCCGGAACCCGGTGCAGCGCGCGGCGCACCGCCGTCATGTGCGGCAGCAGGCTCTTCGCCTCTTCCAGCAGTCCGGTCACCGTGATGAGTCCTCTTGGGGGGAAGTCGGGGGAGGTTCTTCTCCATGGCTGCCACGCCTGGACCACACACTGTTCTCCCGGCGGTCGTGAGTGGCGCTGGAATGCCCGACCCCGGAACAGCCCGCCGCGGACGGCGTCGCTGGGGCCAGGGGCCTGGGTAGTAGCCGCCCCTTGACCGTGCGAGGAGACGGTAGTCGCGTACCGGCGCGGCCCGGCGCGGCCCGACGCGGCCCGACGCGGCCGCCGTCCGTTGCCCTGCCCGCCCACAGCGCGCACTCCTTCCGCCACCTCGCCGCGGGCGACTCTGGTGCATCGCAGAGCACGCCGACCATCACGAGGGCACCAACAGCCGCGTCCACACCCGAGCAGCCCTGCTGCTCCCGGCGCGTACCCCGCGCCGGGAGCAGTAGGGCTGCCGCCCCCGCGGGGCAGTGCCTTCGGCCGCTGGTCAGACGCTGCCGCGCCAGGCACCCGTCTCCTGGCCGCGGTCCTCGATGAAGTGCTTGAACCGCTTCAGGTCGCCCTTGACCTGCCGGTCGACGAAGCCGAACTTGTCACCGATGTTCTCCGCCATCCCCTCCGGATCGAAGTCCATCATCAGCGTCACTTCCGTATGCGCCGGATCGATCGGCCGGAACGTCACCAGCCCCGACTGCTCCGTCTCACCTCCCACCGTCACCCAGGCGACCTTCATGTCCGGGATCTGCTCGGTGATCTCAGCGTCGAACTCCCGCTGGACGCCGCCCACCTTCGTCACCCAGTGCGTGAGTGTGTCGCTGCGCTGTTCGATCCGCTCCACGCCCTCCATGAACTGCGGGAACGACTCGAACTGCGTCCACTGGTTGTAGGCGGTCGTCACCGGCACGTCAACCTCGATCGACTCCTTGACCTGCGACATCAGATAGCTCCTTCCAGCTACGGCACGCCGCCGGCGGACGCCGGCGGCCAGGACATCCCTGCCCCGCAACCGCCCCTGCCCCGCCCCGCCCAGCCGACACCACCCGCCCGGGGAACGTTCTCCTGGCGTGTCCCGGGCAACCAGCCCACCGACCGAGCGCGCCCGAGACGGAGCCGCTACAGGCAGACGGCTCGGGGAGAGCAACCAAGGGACACGGCCGGGCGTTGATCCCGCATGACCACCCCACACGAAAACATCACCCCCCTGAGCGGCCCGGTCCTCCTGTCCCAGGGATGTCTCGATGCCCTGCACCATCTGAAGGAGAAGAGGGACGTCAACACGGCGCTCCTGCGTCTGGAGGACGACGTCCTGGCGGCGGAGGCGGAGGCGAACTGGACCCATGACGAACTCCTCCAGGCCCTGCCCGCGGCCGAGCCACGCCTGGTCGTGCACGAACTGTCCTTCGCCACCCCCACCGGCACCCGCAGACACGAACCCCTCCTGATCCTGTGGATGCCCCCGCCCGCCGGCACGCGGGAAGAGGCCTACACCGCGGCCTACACCACCCTGCAAGAAGCCCTCACCGAGGTCCGCGTACACCTGACCGCCCGCCACCGCGACCAGCTCGCCTACCTCCGCCTCGTCCACCTCGCCGACTGAACTCCGGCAGCAGGCCCCGCGCGTTGGACACCCGCCCCGGGGAAGCGCCGGGCCAGGACGGGAAGGGGCGCGCGGGCCCGGCCCGCGGGCGGCGAGCTCCAGCAGGTGCCACGCCGGGGCTGTCTGGCGCTGCTGTTGAAAAGGCGTGGCTGCCCGTCAGTCGTGATGCGACAATCCGTCCGCATCTTGATCCCATCCGCGCTTCGGAGGTCCGCATGGACATCGTCTCGCTGCTGCCGCTGACCACGCCCCGCTTGTCGCTGCGGCTGTTCACTCCCGGCGACGCCGACGACCTGTACGCCTACCAGAGCCTGCCGAGCGTGGCACGTTACCTGTACCGGCCTGCGCACACGCGGGAGCGCAGCCGGCAGGTTGCGGCCGAGCGCGCGGCGCACTCGGTTTGGCGCGCCGACGGGGACAAGCTGGCGCTCGCCGTGTGCCGACGCGATGAGCGCGGCGTCCTCGGCGAGGTGACGCTCACCCTGGCCGATGCCCGCGCCGCCCAGGCCGAGATCGGCTGGACTCTCGACCCACGTCACCAGGGGCACGGCTATGCGACCGAGGCGGCCGGGGCACTGGCGGGGTTCGCCTTCGACAGGCTGGGCGTGCACCGGCTCTACGCACGGCTGGACGTGGAGAACACCGGGTCTGTGCGGGTCTGTGAGCGCCTCGGGATGCGTCGGGAGGCGCACCTGGTCGAGAACGACCTCGACGGGGACCGCTGGGGCAGCGAGTACGTCTACGCGGCGCTGGCAGCGGACATTGGCGGTCAGTCAGGCAGTTGAGCCGGACGCCGCCTGCTTCGACAAGCAGCCGCCCGACGGCGAACCCACGCTGCGCGATGTCTTCGGGAAACGGCAGGCCGTGGCCACCGGCGAACGCCCGCATGGGGGTGCCTGCTGCTGGTCAAGGATGATGTGGGGATGACTGATCAGGTTGCCGTCGTGATTCCGGCGCAGGTGTTCGACGAGGAGCGCATACCCGACCTCGTTGGCGACTCCGCGATGGCCGAGCGCTTTACCGTGGGTGGTGCCAGCGTCGTCATGGGTCCTTCAGGGATGCTGATCATCGCGGAAGTGGGTGACGACCCGTCCAGGAGCGGTGTGTGGAACGCGGAGGAGGTCCGTCTGTTCGGGCCCGCCCCGGCACCGGTGACCGACCGACTCATGGGGGCGCCCTGGGGCGCGGGCGAGAGCTCGTTGCCGATCCACATCGCGGTCCGTCTGGAGGAACAGGTCCTGTACCTGGGCAGTGCTCAGGTGAGCCAGGTCGGCACGTCCGACGGTGTGCTGACCGACTGCGAACTGCTCCTTGAATCGCCGCTGACCAGGGACCTTCTGGACAGGGTGCGTCCGCCCCGTCCGCCCCTTCCCCCGCTGGACCTGCCCGGCGTGGAGTGGCTCAGGCATGTGAACGGCGACCGTGCCGCAGCCCTGGACGAGTTCGTCACGGGCTGGTACCCCGCCGTCGCCGAATCGCCGTCCACTCACCCGGTGTCCCCTCTGCCTGGCGGCCTGAGACAGCTCTACCGGCTCGCGGAGAAACGGCCAGAGGTACTGGGAGTCCAGAACAGGATCCTGCCCGCACCGGACCTGCACACCGACCACCTCGGGGAGATGCTCGTCTTCGGCGTCGAGAACCAAGGAGGCTTCTCCTGGTCGCTCCAGTGGACGCTTGACGAGCACGAAGCCGATCCGACCATCTGGTTCCGTGAGTTCGACGAGGAGCCCATTGCCGAGAAGGAGCCACTCAGTGGCTTCCTGATCCAGTTCTCCCTCTTCGAGGCTTCCATGGGCGCCGGCTACCTGGCCCTGCCCCCCAGACTCACGGCACCACAGGTTGACCGACTGACCCAAGCACTGCACCTTGTGCCCCTCCGGCCTTTCCTGCCCTGGGCCTCCACGCACTTCTACGTGGCCCCCGGCCTCGTCATGCACGTCAGCACCGAGGACGGAGAGGAATTCGAGGCCTGGGCCGGCGCTACCGACCGGAGCGCCCTGGCCCCGCTGGCCGACGTTCCCATCGACTGGAGGCGCTTCGACGGCTGACCGTCACGGGAGCGCTCGCTCCGCAGTCGGTCCGCACAGTCCAGCGCGCCCGTCACAAGCCACTTCCGGTACTCCTGCTCCTCCTCGGGCCCCTGCCTCGTCGCGGCCGGCGGGTCGGGGACCTCCACCAGGTGCGTTTCCTGCTCGCCCGCGTGGAACAGCTCCGCCTCCACCGTCGCGGGCTCGCCGCTGCGGCGTTGGAGGGGTGCTGGGCATGCGGTGTCGAGGCGGTCACGGGGCCGGCGCCAGGGTCAGCGGTCGCGACGTGCTCCTGTCGCCAGCCGCTCCGGAGCCTGACTGCCGTCCTCCTGGGTGTGGACGACGGCGCCGGTGACGGTGAACGCGATGTCCAGACTGCGGCACATCCGCTGCGTGCGAGCCATGGCGCTGAGCGTGGCGGGACCCGGTTCACCGGCGGGCAGTTCGAGGACGACCTGCTCCGGGTGGTGGGTGGTGACGAGCGCTTCGATCTGGAAGGCCACCGCCGCCCGGTTGGTGATGTCCAGGCCGTGGAGGACCTTCACCGTGAGGGTGCCGCGGTCGAGAGCATGGGTGATCAACATCCACAAGCCTCCAAAGAGCCCGGGCGGGACGCGAAGCCCACCACACCTACCTCCAGCATGCAGGCGTGCGGGTCGTCGGCGCACGAACCACGCAGGGGCACGCCCAAGCCGGCCCGGGAACCGAGCCGGGAACCGAGCCGGGAACCGAGCGGGCATCGTCGACGTCGGGCCGAACGACTGCGTCGCTGGTCACGGTCGTGGTTCAGCGGGCGGCCAGGAGCCGGTGGATGGGCGTCCAGTCCATGTGCTCCTCCTCGGTACCCGGGGGGACGAGGGTGTAGGTGATCTGCAGCCACGCGATCAGCTGCGTCCGGTCGAGACTGAGCAGGGCGTGATCAGGATGGGGGCCGAGGCGCAGCCACAGCCGGCCACCGTCGACCGGGTCGGGCCAGCCGACGACGTCGCTGCTGCCGACGAGTGAACGGGTGGCGGCGGCCAGCAGGTCGCGTCCCAGGACCCAGATGATGTCCTGCCGGCAGTGGAAGACGGCTTTCACACACAAGGGGTCGTCCGACCGATAGGTGAAGGTCACCGGCACCGTGAGCGGGTGAGAAGGGTGGGGGAGGTACTGGCGGGCGAACGTGGACCAGCGGGCATCGCGGCGGGCCGCGCCGGGGCGAGGGGTGATCTCCACGGGATCCAATCCTGGGCGGGAGCGTGGTGGGCGATGCCCCCCGTCTGCCCCCTGCGAGCGCTCTGACGCGTCGCTGCTGTCCGCCGACCGGGTGGAACACCGCAGCCAGACCATCCGCGACCCGGTGTGGATCTCGTAGCTTGATCATTCCGCAGGGGGCCGGCCGTTTCGTCGCTGTGCTGGGGTGCGGGGCGCACGGCAGTGGTCCGCACGGGGCACCGGGCGCAGATGAGCGAGCGCTGTCGGCGCCGCGGGAGTCTGTGCAACACACCGCCGCGGGCCGGGCGCGGTATGCGCGCGATGTCGTCGCACCGCCGTACCCACTCGTCGCCGGTTACCGCCTTGAGACTATGTTGGCTGTGGGTGACGGCGCCGACCAGTAGCAGGGCCAGTAGTCAGGTCACAGCGCGCGGGCCTGAAGCCGTAGCCGACGGTCACGTCCTGGACGTGTCCCCCAGCAGCGCCAGGATCGTCCGGGCCGCAGCCCGGCACCGCCTTCCCGGCACCCACCCTGGACGGCCTGGCGGACCGGCTCCGGACGGCCGGCCGCCCCGCCGACGCTAGGCGTACTCGGGACGGGTGAGAAGTGCCGTGCGCGGTACTCGCCGCAGGGCGAGGGCCGGTGCTTCACCCGGCCCTGGAGACCGCGAGCCGCCTGGTAGAGCGGTGACCGGGGGTTGACGCTGGCGGAATCCACGCTTCGGGTGCAGGCTGAGGGCCCCGGGGGAGGAGGGTGCCGTGCTCGTCGTCAACGCCGTCTCGGCGGCAGGGGCGTGGCTGCTGTTGCTGATCGCCGCCGTCCTGCGCCTTCGCCCGGGCCGCGGCCCGCTGGACCTGCGGCTCTCCCCCGTCGAGACCGGCCTGCTGCGCGGCGGTGCGCGGGGTGCGGCCCAGTGCGGGCTGATCGAGCTGTACCTGGCCGGTTCGGTCGAGGCCGGATGGCGGCGGACCGTGGAGCCCGGCAGGGCCCGGCTGCCGCGCGGCTGCTCCGAGGTGGCCCGCGCCCAGTTCCACGTACTGTACAAACCCCTCCACCCGCGCCGCCTCCAGAACACGGAGCGGGTACGGCGGGCCGTCCGCGGGGTGTCGGAAGAGCTGGAGCGGGCCGGGCTGGTGGTGTCCCGCAGGCGGGTGCGGGCCGTACGGAGCCTGCTGCTGCCGGTCTTCGCGGCCGCGCCGCTCGCCGCCGCGGCGGGCGGGCCGGACACGGCGGTGTGGCTGGCGCTCGGTCTCCTCGCCGACGCGGGCGCGGTTGCCTTGTGGGTAGGGCCCCGCCGCACCCTGCGCGGGGCGGCACTGCTCGCCCGGCTGCGCCGCGACCACGCGGGAGTCCGCACGGCGACCCGGAGCCGGCCGGACGAGCTCCTGCTGAGCATCGCCCTGTTCGGCGCCCCGGCCCTCCGCGCCCAGCTCCCCCGGTTCACGGAGGAGAGCGGCCTGCTGACCCGCCCGCCGGGAACGCCGATGAACCGGGGCGGCGGAGGCTCAGGCGAAGCGTTCGCGAGCTGCGGGGGCTAGAGCCTGTCTGACAAATGATCATCGGGCGGTTCGCGGCGCCACAACATCACAGCTGCCAGGACGATTCCATCCCAACAGAGCTTGGTGCGCAGACTGGCCGGACGCCCTGCCGTCCGCGGTCCCGGCGCGCTACGGTTCGGAGTGTTGCGGTGACCGATGACGCTCAGGGGGCTGGCGTGCAATGGCATACGAAACGCGCGTGGTGGGGGACGGCCGTTGCAATCGGCTTGGCGGCCGGGCTGGCCAGCTGTTCCAGCGGGGAGGCACAGGGCCCCTCACGGCAACCGACTGCGGCGGCGGGCGCGCCGACTGCGAAGCCGAGCGCGCAGCCATCCCCAAGTGGCCGGCTTGATCTGATGATGCCCACGGCAGAGGAACTGCCCGCAGGCTGGCGGCTCTCCGGGGAGGACTCTGTTGGCTGGCGGGACGCCGCCCCGGCCATAGACGATGGGGGGCTGCTGACGTGCGGTGCCCTGCCCCAAGAGGCCGCCGAGCGCTCCAGCGGGCCGTACCAGCTGGTTCTGAGTGTGGGCAACGAGGACGGCGGTGACGGCGCGCACTTCCGTCTGAGCCTGAACAACGAGGAACAGGCCAAACGGAATCTGGGCCTCGTCCGCAAGCTGTTGAATTGCTGGAATCCGAAGGACGCCGGAGTCGGAGATGAGAGCCTGAGCTTCACAGCCGAGCGGTTCACGCATGTCGTGCTGCGCGTGGGCGGCATAGAAGCGCAGATCGACACGCCGAAGGAAGGCGCGAGCCCGTCGGCGGAGGCGTGGGCGGACGTGATGGCACGACGGATCCGCTCGGTGTTGGCGGGCGACCATCCGACAGGGCGGATCACGACGGGCTAAGGCGTGTCGGACAAATGATCACCTCGCTGGTTCGCGGAGCCAGAGGATCAGTGAGGCCAGGACGATTCCGGCGCGGTAGCGGTTGGCGAGCTTGTCGAACCTGGTCGCGATCGCACGGAACTGCTTGAGGCGTGCGAAGCAGCGTTCGACCACGTTGCGGTCGCGGTAGACCTCCTTGTCGAAGGCGGGCGGCCGGCCGCCGAGGCGCCCCCGGCGCCGGCGGTTGGCCGCTTGGTCGCGGCGCTCGGGGATCGTGACGGCGATGCCCCGACGCCGCAGCAGGTGCCGGATCGCCCGGCTGGAGTAGGCCTTGTCGCCCAGGACTCGGATCGGTGTCGTGCGCGGGCGGCCGGAGTGGGCCCGCGGAACACGGATCCCGTCGAGGACGTCGGCGAACGCGGTGGCGTCGTTGACGTTGCCGGGCGTGAGCACGATGGACAGGGGCAGGCCCCGGCCGTCGACGGCGAGGTGGACCTTGGTGGTCAGCCCGCCTCGGGACCGGCCGAGGGCTTGGCGCGTCTGCGAGCGGCCCGGATCTTCCAGTTCGTCGCGGTTTGCGTCCCCCTTTTGCGTGCGTCGGCGGCGTGCTGGTGGGCTCGGTTGACGGTGGAGTCGACAGCTACGGTCCACTCCACCCGGCCCACCGCGTCGTCGCGGACCTGGACGTGCTCCAACAGCCTTGCCCACGTGCCGTCCGCCTCCCAGCGGGCGAACCGCTCGTAGACGGTCTGCCACGGCCCGTACCGCTCAGGCAGGTCACGCCACGGAGCACCGGTCCGCAACCGCCACAGCACACCATTGACCACCTGCCGGTGATCACGCCACGGCCGACCACGCCCGTCCACCAGCGGCAACAAGGGCGCTATCCGCTCCCACGCCGCATTCGTCAACTCACCTCGATCCGACACAAGATCAATTATCAGACAGGCCTTAGGCCGATTCTGTCGGATCATCTGCTCGTTGGTTGATGCGTTTCGTTGGCTGACGCCGTCTGCTCCGAGCGGGGGGTGAGGTTGTCAGTGGTGGTTCGTAGGCTGCCCGGGTGAACGTCGATGATCTTTCCTGGCAGTCGCTGACCCTGGGCGGCGTCTCCCCGCGACTGGTGCGCGCCCTTCTCGACCTCGGCCGGCTGGAGTTGCTGGTCCAGGCGGCCCGCGAGGGCGGGGACTGGCACTGCGCGGAGGCCGCCGCGCGGGCCTTGTGCGCGGCCGGCGAGTTCGAGCGGGCGCTGGCGCTGACGGGCCCGTTCGCGGACATCGGCTGGAGGCCCGCCCAGTGGGTCACCGCCGAGGTGATGATCCAGCAGGGCCGGGCGGAAGAGGCGCTCGCGGCGGTGCGACCGGACGGATCCGGCCTGGGCGACGGCCACGTCTGCGCCCGCTACGCCGAGCTGGCGGTCATGGCCGACCGGGTCGACGAGGCCGTCGACGTGCTCGCACCCCACCTCGGCGAGCCCTGGCTGCTGAGGCACCTGGTCGAGGTGACCGAAGGCCGGGACGGGGACGACCGGGTGCTGGACCTGCTCGCCCGCGCGGAGGAGCGGGCCGGCCGGCTGCCGGAGGCCCTTGCGCTCCTCCGCTCGTCCAGCCACAGCCGGGCCGCCTCCGAGCTGACCTACATGCTGGTCAGGCACGGCCGCCCGGCCGAGGCCCTGGCCGCCGTCCCCTCGATCGCCGAACAACGCGCGGCCATGGAGCGGCAGCCCCGGACGGACGACCCCTGGGCCGGTGCGGCCGGCATCTCCGCCGAGCCGCCGCCGCTCTAGGGAGGGATGGTCTACCGCATCAAGTACCGATCCCAGACGAGGAAGATGCCCTGCCCCCTGATGGGGGTCGGGCGCGTGTGCCTGACCCCCATGAGGCAAGTGCCGGCGAGGTGCCTGGCCGGCCTGGGCCGTTCGGGCGCCCTGGGGACCGATGGTGGGGAAGCGCGTCCACCGCGGTTGCCCGAGGGCGAGCCCCGAAGGTCAGGCCAGGTTGATGTTCTCGGCCTGGGGGCCCTTCTGGCCCTGCGTGACGTCGAACGTCACGGCCTGGCCCTCCTGGAGCTCACGGTAGCCCGTCGAGTTGATCGCCGAGTAGTGGGCGAAGACGTCCGGGCCGCCGCCGTCCTGGGCGATGAAGCCGAAGCCCTTCTCCGCGTTGAACCACTTCACAGTTCCGGTAGCCATGTTCATGCCTTCCAGTCGACGGACGCCTCCCGCCCTATGCGGAAGACGGAGGTGATCGCCCTGGTTCCTGCGGCACAGCACAGCAAAACACCCACGCCGAAGGCGTGGGCAAGGGAACTTCCGAACCACGACAGCTGACACAGACGATACCGTCGGCAACGGCTTGTCACCAGAGGAATCGAGCCGGTGCGTCCTGGCGGAGCGGGTCGGGGGCCGTCTCAGGCCGCAGCGTCCGGGCCGGCCGAATCGGCGGCGCGACGGTACTCGGCGTTGAGGCGCTGGGCCTCTTCGAGCTGGTCCTCGAGGATGATGATGCGGCAGGCGGCCTCGATGGGGGTGCCCTGGTCGACGAGTTCCCGGGCGCGGGCGGCGATGCGCAGCTGGTAGCGGGAGTAGCGGCGGTGGCCGCCGGCGGAGCGGAGCGGCGTGATGAGGCGGGCCTCGCCGATCGCGCGGAGGAAGCCCTGGGTCGTGCCGAGCATCTCGGCGGCCCGGCCCATGGTGTAGGCGGGATAGTCGTCGTCGTCCAGGTGGCCGCCCAGCGGGCCGGCCGGGTTGTCTGCTGTCATGGAACCTCTCTCATAAAGCGGGTGAACGCGTTGAGGGGCCCTGGCGCCATAGCGCCAGGGCCCCGAAGGAACAGCTACACCATCTGCCGGCCCTGATGCTGCGCCGGCTTTCCGTTGCCGCTCGCCCGACCTGAACGGCGTCGGGAGTGCGGGGATCGCGGTTGCTTGACCGGAGACCACCTCACTATCGATGTCCTGCGGTACCCGGGCTCTGCTTTCCGCCCGGGCGATCCTGATGGCGCTCGGCTCCTCCGTTCTTTCCCTCTCGGACAAATCACTTACGGGTACTGCTGGGTACTGCCGGGTACTGCACCACTGCGTCAACTGCTCGCGGCGGCCCCTGATGACTGCGGGCCACCCGGTGCGGCCGTCAGCCCCGTCGCCGGGAACCGCTCCGGCTTCGACGCTCCACGGCCGCACCGTCCTGCAACTGCGGGTACTGCTGCCCGCCAGTTCATCTCTGCCGGGCCCTTCGTTCTCTCTGGCTACGAGAGAAACCATACCTAGACCACCGGGGAATGTCTACTCCGGCCGTCATAGATTTTGGGTGGGCGGCACAGAAGGTAATCGGAGGTCCGCGCGCCAGGGCTCGTCCGGGTCTGATCCTCGCCGGGGAGGCTCAGTGGGTGCTCGCGCGTCGGCGCCGGCGGAGCACGACGGCTCCGCCCGCGAGGGCGAGTGCGGCGCCGGAACCGCCGGCGAGGAGCAGGGTGGCGGACGGGGCGTCACCCTCCGCGCCCTGGAGGCTGTAGCCGCTGGAGTAGCCGGCGGTGTCGTACTCCGAGCCGGGCAGCTTGTCGGCGTAGCGGGCCTTGACCAGTTTCTGGTAGTCGGTGAGTGACACCGATGCCTGGCCGCCGAGTCCTTGCCGGGCCTGGTCGTTGAGGGGTTCGACGGTGGTGAGCTTGAGCTGGTACCAGCCGCGGATCTGCGGCTCGGTGAAGACCAGTGTGCCCAGGGTGGCCTTGCCGGCGTATGTGGCGTCGTGGTCGCCGTCGCGCACGCCTGCCAGGTGCCAGCCGCCGCCCTGGGTGGGGGCGAGCATGACGGTGGCGTTGCGGCCGTTGACGGTGGTGCTGAGCGAGGAGACCAGCTGTGTCAGCTTGAGCGCCTCTGTGGGCAGTGGCTTGGCGGTGCCCGCGACGAACCCGGGGGTGATCTCGTTCAGTGCCACCGGGTCTTTGATCGTGAAGGCCGGGAGGCCCTGGCAGGGCTCGGTCGTTTCGGGGATGGTCTGCACCGGCCCGCCGGCGCCGTCGGTGGGCACCGGAGTGCGCAGGAAGCGGCAGACGGTGTTGCGGACGTCGGTGGATTTCACCGCGTCGAGGGCGGCCTGGTAGTCGGGGATGTCGGCCGGGAGGGGGTCCCTGGCGGTCGCCGCGTGCGTGGGACCGGGACCGACGACGGACAGCAGCGCGGACGCACTCACTGCGATGACGAGAGACAGGCGGGAGGAGCGGGAGGCCGCCCGCTCGTTGGGCGTTTCGGTGTCGCGCATGTCGCCTGCCTTAGCGGGAGATGCCGATGCGGGAGTGTGTCCACTTGGACGAGCTGTTGCTCACGTAGTCGTTGTAGTTCCACCACGTGTACGTGGTGGTGTCCGGCCACGGGTCGGCGACGGCGATCCTGTTGTTCGACGTGTCGAAGCCGTAGACCACGTTCATGTGGCCGCCCCCGGACGTCCACCCGATGCGGGCACCGATCGGCCGGGCCGCCTTGACGTCGGTGTACACCTGGTTGAACGTGGCCGCGCTGCTCAGGCCGGAGCCGGTGTGGGTCATGCCGAGACTGCTCCAGCCCTTGGCCATGTCGTCGAGCGTGGCCGGCTGGTTGTTGCAGCCGTAGTAGGGCTGGGCCCGGTTGCAGAAGTCCGTCTGCGTGGAGCCGAACCCCTGGAACTTGGCGATGGTCAGCCCGGAGGCGACCCAGCACCACTGGGTCTTCTCCTGCTTGTACATGTTGATGTTGTCCTGACCGGCTTCCGCGTGAGCCGTGCCGCCGGCGGCCGCGAGCGATCCCAAGGCGGCCAGCGCGATGGCCGCCGCCGCGGTTCCGCACCTGAATTTGCCCATGTTCCTGCCTTCCCCCTGACGGGTGCAACGAGATGAGCGGAAAATCTGGCACGAATATGACAGCGCGGCATGTCGACGTCATAGGGGATGCGCATCAATTCAACCCCGGCTGATTAATTGTCGTTTCATCAGGCTGTGAATGCTGTTTCGGTTGAGACGGGTGTTGCCCTGCGGGCGAGGAAGCCGGGGCCGGCGAGGCGGGTGAAGGCGGGGAACGTCGCTGGTTCGGGGTCCCGCCGGTGGCGTCGGCCGGTCAGGTGGGCTGGGGGTGGCCGAAGAGGAGGTCGTAGCCGGGCGGGAGCTGGAGCAGGGCTTCGCGGGTGAGGACGTCTCCGGCCGCGGCGGCCACGGTGGACAGGACCGCGCCGATGTCCCACAAGGCCGTCTTCTCGGTGGCGCCCTCGATCCAGGCCGCGGTCGCGCGGACGAAGCGTTCGGGAGAGAGCGGCTCCGCCGCCTGCAGGGGGTTGAGGAGGATCAGGGCGTAGGTCTCGGGAAGGCGGGCGGCGAGTGCCGCTCGCACGGCTCCGACCAGGTGGGCGCCGAGCAGGGCCAGGACGACGCGGGCCGCCCGTTCGGCTTCCTCCCGGGTCTCGTACTCGCCGCGCTCCTGGACGTGGTCCAGAAAGGCTTCCCTGCGCATCGACATCTCACGTCACCTCCAGGGGAGGGGCGAAGGAAGGGGAGGGGGCGGAGGGCGGGGTGCCGGAGGGGGATCGGTTCCCCGTCCTCCGCTGCTGGTAACGGGTGGTGCCGGGTGGTGCCGGGTGGTTGCCGGGACGGTCAGCCGGAGATCTGCTTGCGGCCGGAGTCGCCGCCGATCGCGATCTTCCGCGGCTTGGCGCGCTCGGCGATCGGGATCCGCAGGGTCAGGACACCGGCGTCGTAGTCCGCTTCGATGTGCTCGGTGTCGAGTGTGTCGGCCAGCACGACCTGGCGGGAGAAGACGCCGAGGGGCCGCTCGGAGAGCTCCATCTGCACGCCGTCGGACTTCTCCGCGGGCCGGCGCTCGGCCTTCACGGTCAGCATGTTCCGCTCGACGTCGATGTCGATCGCCTCGGTGCTCACGCCCGGGAGGTCGAAGGCGATCACGTACACGTCGCCCTGGCGGTAGGCGTCCATCGGCATCACGGACGGCTTCGACCACGTGCCGGACGCGCCGGACAGCTGCTGGACGATGCGGTCCATCTCGCGGAACGGGTCGGTGCGCATCAACATCGCGAAACACCTCCAGTCGGTTCAGGCAGGAACTGCCAATGCGCTTCAACGTGCTCCTGTTGTAACATGTCATCGAAACGATGACAAGCAGGAAGTCATCTGGAGGATGACAGACAACGGAGATCGTCATGAACGAGGCCGCAGAGCCGACCGCACCCGTCACCTTCCTGGCCGCCGCTGCGGCGCTGGAGACCATCAACCAGGCCGTCAGGGAAGCGCAGGAAGCCTCCACGGACACATCGGCAGCGCCGCCGGCAGCGGGCGCGGGCCCCCACCCGGCCCTGGCCGCTCTGCTGATGCTGCGCGAGGTCCGCGAGCAGCTGGGCGGCTGGGAATCCGGCCTGATCGAAACCGCCCGCAGCGAGGGCGCCAGCTGGGCCGACCTGGCCGGCCCCCTCGGAGTCGCCAGCCGCCAGGCCGCCGAGCGCCGCTACCTGCGCCTGCGGCCGGGGAAGGCCGGAAGCACGGGCGAGGAACGCGTCCAGGCCATTCGCGACGCCCGCGCCGCCGACCGCAGCGTGGACGCCTGGGCCCGCGACAACGCCGCCGACCTGCGCCGACTCGCCGGCCAGATCACCGCCCTCACCGGCCTCGCCGACGACGCCGAGGGCGCCATAGGCGACCTGAACCAGGCCCTCGCCGACAACGACACCGCCCGCCTCGTCCGCCCCCTGACCGGCACCCGCGCCCACCTGCGGCCCGAGGACGCCGAGCTCGCCGAACGCATTGACGCCATGACCCGACACGCCGACCAGCTCCGCCGGGACGCCCGCGATCAGCGCAGTACGTGACCCGTACCCGGGAGGCGGCGGGTCCGAGAGGGCCGGACGCGGCCTGCGGACCGCTCTCGGGCGGGGGTGCCGGCGGCCCGGTGGGGGCCGTGCCAGTCCAGGCACAGGACGGTGGCGTCGTCCCGGGGCGGACGGCCGTCGTGGGCGTCGGTGACGGCGCCGACCAGGGCACGGACCGCTTCCCGGGGGTGCGCGGCCGCCGTCTCGCGCAGCAGGCCGGGCAGGTCGACCGTTTCGGCGTCGCGTTCCTGCATGCCGTCCGTGTGGAGCAGCAGGCGGTCACCGGGCCGCAGGTCGATGTCCTGGACCCGGTAGGCGCCCTGCTGGGCGATACCGAAGGGCAGGTCCACCTCCAGGCCCAGTTCGGTCACGGCGCCCTCGCGCAGCCGCAGCGGCCAGGGGTGGCCTGCGTTGACGAGCTGGGCGCGGGTGCCGTCCAGGGCGATGCGCAGGAGCTGGCCGGTGGCGATGCTGTTGCGGCCGTGGTCGAGGAGGGCCTGGTGGAGCTGGCGGGCCTGTTCGGCGAGGGTTTCGCCGGCGCGGCGGGCGCCGCGGGAGGCGTTGACGAGGAGGGTGGCCATCAGGGACGCGCTGACGTCGTGGCCCATCGCGTCGGTGATCGACAGGTGCAGGGTGTACTGGTCGAGGCTGAAGTCGTAGGTGTCGCCGGCGATGTCGGACGCGGGTACCAGGGCGCCGGCAAGGGTGAACTGGGGCGCCTCGCAGGCCGAGGCCGTGGGCAGGAGCTGGCGCTGGATCTCCGCGGACGGGCTCACCCTGGTGGTGCGGTTGGCCCAGTGGTAGAGGTCGGTGAAGCGCCGGTCGGTGACGATCACGTACGCCAGCGCGTGCGCGGCCTCCTGCACCTGGGCGAGCACCTCCTCGGTGGCCTCGGTGAGGAAGAGTTCCAGGACGCCGATGGTGTCACCGCGGTTGGTGACCGGCGCCAGCACCCGCTGACCGTGGCCGCCGTCCGGCGCCAGGACCAGGCGCTGGTAGCGCAGGACGTCGTCGTAGACGCTGCTGCCGGCCAGGGGGATCCGCTCGGCCCGGTCCTCCTGCCGGCGGGTGGCCGTGTCATGGACCCGCAGCAGACGCCGGCCGACGACATCGACGAACAGGAACGACACGTAGCGGGCACCGAACCGGTCCCGGAGGTTGCGCGCCACCACATCGAGGGAGTCCACCGGAGCGGCTGCCTCCGCCGCGGCCAGCACCTGCGCCAGCCCGATCCGGTCGTCTGCCACACCAGCCTCCAAGAAGTCACCGCCCTCGTGGCGCCCGCCGACACAATCACAACCGCAGCGTCCCGCGCGCGCCTGGGCATGTGACATGCCGAGGACCGGCCGCAGCAGCCACGGTGCGGAGGCCCGGTGCGGGGGCGGGTGGTGACGAGTGTGGTGGGCGGGTGAATCGCCGGACACGGGCAGCGGGGCCGGGGTGCGCTCTGGCGTGCCCGGGCAGACGATGGACGGCGTACCCCTCCCCTGCTGTCAGGAGTCCCCCTGTGCTGGAGCGCACGCTGAAGAAGGACCGCACCGAGGTCACCTTCGTCCTGCCCGCCGATACCCCGCCCGGCCCCGTCAGCGTGGTCGGCGACTTCAACGGCTGGCAGCCGGGTGTCCACGCGCTCCGACCCCGGAAGGACGGCAAGCGCGCGGTCACCGTCGAACTGCCGGGCGAGAGCGTCCACTCCTTCCGTTACCTCGCCGCCGGCGACTACTGGTTCAACGACGAGACCGCCGGCGACCAGGACGGTCCCAACAGCCGCCTGCACACCTGACCACCACCGGGCTGTTGACGAAGACGGAAGCAGGATGCGATGCCGCTCTACCTCTCGAGGTTCAGCTACACACCGGAAACCTGGGCCAGACTGACCGGTCACCCCGAGGACCGCGCACAGGCCGCCCGGTCGTACATCGAGTCCGTCGGCGGAAAGCTCCACGGCTTCTGGTACGCCTTCGGCACACACGACGGCTACAACCTCTGGGAAGCCCCGGACAACGTGTCCATGGCCTCCGTCGCGCTGGCGATCAGCGGCGGCGGCGCGCTCAGCTCGTTCGAGACCACCGTTCTCCTGAGCGTGGACGAAACACTGGACGCCCTGCGCAGAGCCGGGCAGATCCGGTACCGGGCTCCGGGCGCGTAGCGCTCCGGCGAGGAGGACCGCCCGCCCACGCAGAGCCGCGCCGGCCGGGGCCGTTCGTCACCGTGGGAGGCCCCTCGTCACACGCTCACGCTCCCCCGCGCCCCGGGGACGGGGTGGTGGCGGGTGATGTTGTTGGTCAGCAGCCGGGTCGACTCGCCGACACCGACCTCGTCACGCCCGCTCGTCGCGGGCAGTCGCCCGTCGGAGCGCCTCAGGTCGGCCAGGGCCTCGTCCATGGCCCTGTGCGCGGCGAAGAGACAGGGCGTGCTGTAGATGGCCACGTCGACGCCGAGGTCGGTCAGTTCGCCGAGGGACAGGCGGGGCGACTTGCCGCCGGCGATCTGGTTGAACAGCAGAGGCTTGTCGCCGACCGCCTCACGGATCCGCTCGATCCACTCCACGCTGCGGACGCCGTCGACGAGCACGACGTCCGCGTCCGTCGCGGCCAGCGCCTGGGCGCGGGTGATGATGTCGGCTTCCTCCGTGGCGTCGGTACGTGCGACGACGACCAGGTCCTTGCGGGTCGCCAGCACCATTTCCAGCTTCTCCAGGTACTCCGCCAGCGGCAGTACCTGCTTGCCGTCGGCGTGTCCGCACCGTCGCGGACGTTTCTGGTCCTCGAGGATGACGCCGGAGGCGCCCGTCCGTTCCAGAACCTCCACGACGTGGCAGGCCACTTCGGGGTCGACGTACCCGTCGTCGATGTCGACGAGGAGGTGGTGGCGGGGGAAGGCGCCGCGCAGCCGCTGTACGAAGGCCACCATGTCGGGCCAGGCGATGAAGCCGATGTCGGGCAGGCCGTAGTACGAGGCGGCGAACCCGAAGCCGGACACGAACATCCCGTCGTAGTGCTGCGCCGCCACCGAGGCCGAGTACATGTCGTACACGCCGATCAGGGGTGTGGTGCCCGGCTTCGCGATCTGCTCCCGCAGCTCGTTCCCGTAGGTCATCGTCGACTCCTCCAAAGGGGCGCATCGGCACAGGGAGGGGGAGGAGCCGCCGCGGCGCGACGCTCCTCACCCCATGTGTCAGATGTTCCCTTGGCGAAGCCGTTGCCTTTTGCTTGCACATCCTTTACTCATGCGGATGGCTCAACGAACCCCGTCGGGGTGGCCGTGCTGTTCGTAGAGGCGGTCGGCGAGGAGGGCGTGGGCCAGGGTTCCGCCGGCCCGGACCGAAGCGGTGACGAACGCGGTCTCGGCGAGTTCCTCGGCGGTCACGCCGTGCCGCCGGGCGGCCGCGGTGTGGACGTCGAGGCAGTACGCGCACTGGGTGACGAGGGCCACGGCCACGGAGATCAGCTCGCGGTAACGGCGCGGGACGGCGCCGTCCTCGCGGTCGACCGCTTTCTGGAAGGCGAGCCAGGCCTCGAACTCGGGGGCCGCGGCGGCGCCGACGGAGCGGGCGCGGTGGAGGTCGTCGGGGTGGGCGTACATGGGTGCTCCTCGCGGAAGTCGATGGGGTCGGACGTCTCCACCTCATCCCGGGTCCCGCCCCGGCGTCCAAGACCGGTTCCCTGGGGGGGGGGGGCCCGTTTTTCGGTATCGTGGCCGGGTCCTGGGACTTGAGGGCGTTTGCGCTGTTTCGTCGCGGGCCGCGCTGTTTCGTCGCGTTCTCGGAGGAGGGCCACTTCGGCCGCGCCGCCGTGCGGCTCCACCTCGCCCAGCCGCCCCTCAGCCGCCGGATCCGCGATCTGGAGGCGGACTTGGGGTGCCGTCTGTTCGACCGGATCCCGACCGGTGCGCGCCTGACGGCGGCGGGAAGGGTGCTGCTCCCGGAGGCGCGCGACCTGCTGGCGCGGGCCGAGCGCGCCCGTGAGCGGGTGCGGGCCGCGGAGTCCGTACGCGAGGTCGTCCTGGGCGCCGTCGCCGGCGCCGGCCTGGACTCCTGCCCCGCGGCGCTCGCGGTGCTGCGCGACACGCGCCCCGGACTGCGGCTCAGGCTGCACGAGGCGCCGGTGACCGATCCGACGGGCGGACTGCGCGAGCGCCGGGCCGACCTGGCCCTGACCCGTCTGCCCTTCGACACCTCGGGACTGGCCGTACGTCAGCTCGGCGTCGAGCCCCTGGTGGCGGCGCTGCCCGCGGACGACGCGCTCGCCGCGCGGTCGCGGCTGCACGTGCGGGAACTCGCGGGGAGGCCGCGCTTCCGGCTGCCGGCCGGGACGGACGCGCGGTGGCGCGCGTACTGGCTCGCCGCTGACGAGGACACTCCCGGCCCGGTGGTGGCGTCCGTCGAGGAATGCCTGCACGCGGTGGTGTGGGACGGGGTGACCGGGATACTGCCGGCCGGGGCCGCGCGCCGGCACGCGCGCCCCGGCATCGCGTTCGTCCCGGTCGACGGCCATCCGCCGAGCCGCGTGGTGCTGGCCCGCCGCGCGGACGCCCCCGACCCGCTCGTGGACGCGGTGGCCGCCGCCCTGGCGGACGCCCACGCTTCGGCGGATCCTCCGGCCGGTGTCCGCGCCACCGTCCCGGTCGCGCACCCGGGGCCGAGCGCTCGTACCGCGCCGTCCTCGTAGCCGGACGATTCCGCCTCGCGGGCCGACCGGTCGAGCGGGGCGACGCCCTCGGCCTCGTCCCCGAGCCCCGGCAGCGGCCCTCCTCTCACCATGAGGAGCAGGATCGACCTGCCTGGGGGCGGCGCGGATGTGCGGGCGCACCCCCGGCCGGGCGGGAGCGTCCCCGACGCCCGGAGGATCTGCGGCGATCCGCGTCATCGGCCGTCGGTCTTCGCGAATTCGCCCTCGGGTCGGCGGCGGTTATGCTCCGGGCCGGTGATCTCCGCCGGTCCGGCCCGCCGGCCGGCTCGCGCGGAGGCCGTGTTCCGTACGAAGAGTTTCAGGAGTTCCGTGGTGATCGGACGTCAGGAAGCACGGGCGTTCATCGCCGAGGCGCTCTCCCCCCGCGGGTCTTCGGCGGTGCTGCTCCTCGGGGAGGCGGGGGTGGGCAAGACCCTGCTGCTGGACACCGCCGTCGAGGAGGCCGTCCGGGCGGGCGCCCAGGTGCTGCGCGTGCGGGGCAACGCGGCCGAGTCCGAACTCGCCTTCGCCGGCCTGCACCAGCTGCTGCTGCCGGTCCTGGACGGGACCGGCGGCCTGCCGCCCCGTCAGCGGGCCGCCCTGCTGGCGGCGTTCGGCCTCGGGGACGACCCGACGCCGCCCGACCTGATGATGATGAGCCTGGCGGTGCTCACCCTCACGTCCCAGGTCGCCTCCGTCGCCCGGCTGGTGCTGGCCGTGGACGACGCCCAGTGGCTCGACCGCGGCAGCTGCCAGGTGCTCGGTTTCCTCGCCCGCCGCCTGGACGGCGAGTCGATCGGCCTGGTCGTCGCCGCCCGCGGCTGCCGCCCCGACTGGCTGGACCCGGCCGTCCCGGAGCTGGTCGTGCCCCCGCTCCCGCCCGCCGAGGCGGAGGAACTCCTCGCCGCGCAGCCGGGCGCACCCGTCGGCCCGGCCCGCCGCCAGCTCCTCGACACCGCCGCCGGCAACCCGCTGGCACTGGTCGAGCTGGCGCGGTCCGCCGCCCGCGACGGCGGCCGGCTCCCCGCCGTCGGCCCGGTACCGGTCACCGATCTGCTGGAGCGCACCTTCGCCTCCCAGGTCGACGAACTGCCCGCCGCCACCCGTGCGGCGCTGGTGGTCGCCGCCGCCGCCGAGGGCGCCGCCCTCGCCGATGTCCTCGCCGCCCTGCCGTCCGGTCCGGACACGGACGTGTGGCTGCCCGCCGAGCGTGCCGGACTGGTGCATGTGCAGGCCGACCGCATCAGCTTCCGCCACCCCCTGATCCGGTCCGCCATCTACGGAGCCGCCCCGTTCACCGAGCGGCGCCGCGCCCACCTGGCGCTCGCGGCCGCCCTCGGCTCCGACCCCGACCGGCGGGCCTGGCAGCTGTCCGCCGCCGCGGTCGAACCCGATCCGGCGGTCTCGGGCGAGCTGGAGGGCACCGCCATGCGCGCCCTCGCCCGCGGCGCCATCGCCGAGACCGTCGCCGGACTCGAACGCGCCGCGCAGCTGCACCCGGTGGCGACCGAGCGGACACGGCTGCTGTCGACCGCGGCCTACGCGGCCGTCGTCGCCGGTGACACCGACCGGGCCGAAGCCCTCGCCGCCGATGCCTCCCGCCTCGAAGCCGGCCCGGAGGCCCGGCGCTGGATATCGGCGCTCGGCGGCCTCGTCGCGATGCTGACCCTGCGCATGGAGCGCGCGTTCGCCCTGGTGGTGCCGGACGAACTGCCGGGTGCGGCGCAGATCGACGCGGGTGTCAGCACGATCGCCACCGGCATCGTCTACCACTCGGGTCTGCCCGCGCAGCGGGAGCGGATCCGCCCCATGCTCGCGGCGCGGGCCGATGACGAGGGCATGGCCGGCCACCCGTTCCATCTGTGGGACACCGGCTGCACGGACCCGTTCGTCCACGGCCCGGCGATCCGCGCCCTGCTGCCCGTCGTGACGGCCGCCCCGGGCCTGATCCCGACGGAGAGCCACACCCTGGGCGTCCTGTGCATGCTGCTCGACGAAACCGAGACGTCCGTCAGCCTGCTGGGCGAACTGGTCAACCCGCAGTGGGAGGGAGCCGCGGACTTCCACGCCGGCACCGCCGCCGCCGACCTGGCCTTCGCCAACCTCGACGGCGGGCGGTGGGCCGACGCCCGTCTCGGCGTCGAGCGGCCGGCCGAGCGGTTCCTCGCCGGCCGGCACACGCTCGGGCCCGCGCGTGCCCTGGCCGCCCTCGCCACGGTGTGCGCCCTGACGGGTGAGCCGGAGACCGCCCTGCGGCACGCGGCGGCCGTCCTCGCGGTCACCGAGCCGGCCGGAGCGCTCGCGACCGCGGCGCGCGCCCACCGCGCCGCCGGCCTGGCGGCCACCGCCCTCGGCGACCACACCTCCGCCCACCGTCACCTGCGCGCCCTGTACGACGAGGCGGGGGCGCCGCTGCACTACCACCTGTCCTGCTACGGCGTCGCCGATCTCGCGGCCGCCGCCGTGCTCACCGGCCGGACCGAGGACGCCCGTCTCGTACTCGCCCGGGTCCGCACCGAAGTCGGCGACGGGGCCTCGGTCCGGCTGCGTCAGATCCTGCTGCGCGCCACGGCCCTGCTCGCCGCCCCGGCCGACGCCGGAGCGTACTTCCGGGAGGCCCTGGAGGACCGGGAGGGCGGGCGCTGGCCCTTCGAGCGGGGCCAGGTGTGGCTGGAGTACGGCGAGTGGCTGCGCCGGCGGCGGCAGATCGCCGACGCCCGCGGGGCCCTGACCAAGGCGCGCGAGGTCTTCGAGGGGCTCGGCGCCGGATCCTGGGCGGCCCGCGCCGAGGCGGAACTGCGCGCGGCCGGCGTCTCCGTCGAATCGGCCCGCACCAGTGCCCTGCGCTCGCTGACCCCGCAGCGGCAGCGGATCGTCCGTCTCGCCGCCCAGGGGCTGACCAACCGGGAGATCGGCGAGCGGCTGTTCCTCTCCCCGCGCACCGTCGGCACCCACCTCTACCAGGTCTTCCCCGTCCTGGGCGTGTCCGCGCGCGCACAGCTGCGCGACGTGGTGGAGCAGGAACCGGGGGACTGAGACGGTCCGGTGCCACGGCGTACGTCACGTGACGGATGGCCGCGGGGCGCGGGGGGCCGAGAGTGGGAGCGGAACGACCCGTACCCCGTTCGGAGCCCCTCATGTCCCTCGTGGAATCCACCATCCTTCCGCTGCCGCCCGGTGAACGTGCGGGATACTGGCACGAGTTGGTATCCGGTACCTTCATCCCGCTCGACGTCCGGCTGCACGAACCCGTGCCCTCGGCCGGGACGATCACCAGCAGGTCGCTCGGCCCGCTCCAGATCTCCGAGGTCGAGGCCGGACCCCAGACGGTGGACCGCAGCGCACGCCGGATCGCGCAGGGCGGCGAGGAGTACCTGACCGTCACCCTCCAGCACCGGGGAACCGCGCGGCTCACGCAGGACGGCCGTCAGGCCCTCGTGGAGCCCGGCTCGTTCACCTGCTCGGACGCCGGGCGGCCCTACCGGCGCGAGCAGCACGATGCCTTCCGCTTCACCGCCTTCCGGGTGCACAAGACGAGCCTGGGCGTCTCGGACGACGATCTCCGGGCGGCCACCGGCACGTTGTTCGACGGTGTGTCCGGGACGTCCGGCCTGGTGGCGGCGTTCCTGGGCCGGCTCGCCCGGCAGGCGGCCGGCTTCGACCCGCACACCGGCCACCGGCTCGCCCTGACCGCCTCCGATCTGCTGGCCCTCCTGGTCCGCGAGCGGCGCGGCCGGCTCGATCCGCAGGCACCGGAGCACGCGCGCGCCATGCTGACCCGCGTGCAGGAGTACGTCCTGCTCCATCTGGGTGATCCCGGCCTGTGCCCGGAACGGGTCGCCGCGGCCCACCACGTGTCGGTGCGGTACCTGCACAGACTGTTCCACGCCGAGGGCACGACATTGGGGCGCTGGGTCCTGCGCGAACGGCTGGAGCGCTGCCGCCGGGAGCTGGCCCGGCCCGGCCGGGCCGGGCCGGCCGTGGGGGCCGTCGCCCAGCGCTGGGGGTTCGTCAGCCCCTCCCACTTCAGCCGTGCCTTCCGTGCCGCCTACGGCATGTCGCCCCGCGAATGGCAGGCCGCCGCCGGCCTCCCCCCGGCCGGGGGGTCCGGTGACCGGGTGGGCGGGTCCGCGGGCCCCGTCACGGGTGCGTAGCCGGTCCGGCGGACGACGGGTGCCGCCGGCCGGGCGACGGGTGGCGGGTGGCGCCCGGCGGGCGACGGGTCACAGGGTGCGGCGTACGCCCGCCTGTCGTTCGAGGTTGCGCAGCTGCAGGGCGAGGTCGCCCTCCACGGCGCGGTGCGCGGGTCCGGTGCGGCCGAGGGGCAGGACTTCCTCGCCGCGCACGTCTTCGAGCATGAGCGCGAAGGCCGCGTAGCCGGCGGCGAGCGCCACCAGGATCCCCAGGCCGCCGGCCGTGCGTGTCAGCCACTCGGCCCCGGTGATCCCGCCCAGGCCGGTGGCCGCCCAGCGGGGCAGGGAGACCACGAGCACCAGCCACAGGGCCCGCTTGGGCCTGGTCACCGCGGCCATGAGGGCCCCGAAGCACAGGAACGCCATGTTGAAGACGCCGAGCACCCTGGGTCCGCCGGGCGCGCCGCTGCCCATGACCAGGGCGTACGCGAGCCAGCTGCCGGCGAACGTGCCCATCAGGGTGGCGGCGATGACGTCCCGTGCCCCGAAGGCCAGCACGCTGACGACGAGTTGCAGGGCGAAGGCGGGCAGTACGCACAGCGCCACGGCCTGCCGGTCGGCGGGACCCAGGACGCCCAGTTGCAGGCAGCCTGTCATCACGGAGGCGATGGCCACCGTGAAGAAGCCCAGCGGCATCGGCGAGGCGATGGGGTGCAGCGTGATCCTGGTCATCGCCCGGAGGTCGGGCTCGAAACGGCGGCCGGCCCCGGCGTCCGAACCGGGGTCCCGGCCGGCGCCGGGTGCGGTGGCCCCTGCGGCGGGATCGGTGTCCATCCGTCTGCTCCCCTCGTTCAGTGCCACAGGCACGGGTCGACGGGCTGCGCGGGTCGTGGAACGGGTCCGGAATCCGGGCGGGCGGCCCGCCAGGCGCGGTGCCGTTCGGATTCGGCGGCGGCCTCGGCCACGGCGTCGGCCTGGGCGGCCCCGTGGCGGTCGCCCGGGGCGGCGTAGCCGCCGAAGCGGGCCACGGGGCTCCACGCCGGGGAGACCGGAGGTGTGGACTCCGCCGGGCCGGTGTACTCCGCGGTCGCGTGCACGATGCGTCCGCCGACGACCGTGAGCACCGATTCGATGGCGGGGATGACCTCGTCCGGGACGGTGAAGTAGTCGTGGGAGAGCACGGCCAGGTCCGCGAAGCAGCCCTCGCGCAGGACGCCCTTGACGTCCTCCTCTCCGGTCAGCCGCGCCCCGCCCCGGGTGTACAGGTCGAGGGCCTCGTGCCGGTCGAGGAGGCCGGCGGGCGGATAGAGCGGCGTGCCGCCAACGGTGCGGCCGGTCACCAGCCAGTGCAGGGCGACCCACGGGTTGTACGAGGACACGCGGGTGGCGTCGGTTCCGGCGGCCACCGTCAGGCCCCGGTCGAGCATGGCGCGCACCGGCGGCGTGCGGGAGGCGGCCTCGGCGCCGTAGCGGTCGAGGAAGACACTGCCCTGGAAGGACATGCGGTTCTGCACCGACAGTGAGCCGCCGAGGGCGGCGATCCGGTCGAGGCTGTCGTCGCGCACGGTCTCGGCGTGGTCGAACAGCCAACGGTTGCCGGCGGGGAACAGGCCTTCGGCGGCGAGTTTCTCGAAGACGGCCAGGTCACGGCGGATGGTCTCGTCGTAGGTGGCGTGCAGCCGGAATCCCCAGCCGTTCTCCATCAGCAGCCGGACGGCCTGCTCGAACTCGGTCTCGTAGTCCGCGGCGAGGGCGGGTCGCGGCTCGGCGAAGTTCTCGAAGTCGGCCGCGGCCCAGGTGAGGTTCTCGCCGGCTCCGGCCAGGCGCAGCCATGCGTCTCCGTCGCCGGGCCGGACCGTCTGCGTCCAGCGGCGCAGGTCGTCCAGTTCCTGGCCCGTGGTCTGCGGGAAGAGGTAGTAGGCGATGCGCAGGGTCAGTTCGCCGGAGCGGGCGAGGTCGGTGACGGTGCCGTAGTCGGTGGGGAAGTTCTGGAAGCCGCCGGCGGCGTCGAGCGCCGAGGTGAGGCCGAACCGGTTGAGTTCGCGCAGGAAGTGGATGGTCGAGGTGCGCCGGTCGGCCGGGTCGAGCCCGGGAGCCCGGGCGAGGGTGGAGTACAGCAGGAGGGCGCCGGGCGCGGCCAGCAGGACGCCGGTCGGTTCTCCGTCGCGGCCGCGTACGATCTGCCCGCCGCGCGGGTCGGGGGTGTCGCGGGTGAATCCGGCGGCGATGACGGCGGCCCGGTTCATGAGCGCGGACTGGTACAGGTGCAGGACGAAGACGGGGGTGTCGGGTGCGGCCGCGTTCAGCTCGGCGACCGTCGGCATGCGGCGTTCGGCGAACTGCTCGGGCGTCCAGCCGCCGACGACGCGGATCCACTGCCCCTTCGGTGTGCGGCCGGCCTGCTCGCGCAGCATGGCCAGGGCGTGACGCAGGCTGCGCACCCCGTCCCACCGGAGCTCCAGCACGTAGTTGAGGCCGCCGCGGATGACGTGCAGGTGCGAGTCGTTCAGCCCGGGGACCACGCGGCGGCCGAGCGCGTCGACCACGCGGGTGGCGGGTCCGATGAGCCCGGCCAGTTGGTGATCGTCCCCGAGGGCCAGGATCCGGCCGTCGCGGACGGCCACGCCGGCGGCCGCGGGACGGGCGGGGTCCCCGGTGGACACCTTGGCGTTGCGGACCACGAGGT
>NZ_GG657751.1:100955-133280 GCF_000158895.1 Streptomyces sp. C
GTGGGTGGGGCGGTCTTCAGGGGGTCCGGGCCTCGGGCGCGTGCGGCTCGTCCGGGGTGCGGTGCAGGACGAGCCGGGTGAGCAGCCCGCTGCCGAGGCCGGCCGCGAGGACGAGGGCCGTCCACCACAGGGGGTACGGCGCCAGTCCCAGAGCCCGGTCCAGGGACCAGGCGCCGGGACCGGTGGCCGCGAGGGCGGCGGCCGCTCCGATCAGGACGAGGGGGTACTCGTATCCGTCGTCCTGCACCCAGAGGCCGTTGGGCCACTTCACGGTGAGGGCGACGGTCATGACCCCGATGGCCCCGGTCGCGGCGAGCGGGGTCAGCAGTCCGGCGGCCAGCAGCACGCCCGAGCCGATCTGGCCGCCGCCGGCCGCGAGGGCGGTGAGGGCACCGCCGCGGAACCCGTCGGCCCGGAACTCGCGGGCCCCGCCGTCGAGGCCCTTGCCGCCGAGGTGCGTACTGATCTTCTGCACTCCGTGGCCGGCGATGAGCAGGCCCACCAGCAGGCGCAGGGTCAGCAGGCCGGCGTCCAAGGTCAGCCGGCCGCGTGTGCGCCGATGACGGACTGCGCGTACACCACTCCGAGGCCGTAGGCCCCCGCGTGCTCCTTGACGATCTCCATGACGGCTCCGTAGGTCTCCTGCCGGGCCCAGTCGCGCTGGAGTTCCAGGAGCACCTGCACCCAGGTCACGGGGACGGCGCCGGCGGCGGTCATCCGCTGGACGGCGTGCTCGTGGGCGGCGGGGGTCACACCGCCGGAGGCGTCGGTGACGACGTACACCTCGTAGCCCTGTTCCAGCGCGGAGAGGGCGGGCAGGACGAGGCAGACCTCGGTCCACAGGCCGGACAGGACGATCTTGCGGCGGCCGGTGGCGCGGACCGCCTCGACCAGGGCCTCGTCCTCCCAGGCGTTCATGCTGGTGCGGTCCACGGGCTTCTGTTCCGGGAAGACCGCCGCCAGCTGGGGCAGGAGCGGGCCGGAGAAGGACTCGGCCGCGACCGTGGTCAGCACGGCGGGTACGCCGAAGGCCCTGGCCGCCTTGGCGAGGCCGACGGTGCTGTTGATGATCGCGGTGCGGTCACCGCTGCCGGTGCCGAAGAACATCTGCGGCTGGTGGTCGACGAAGAGCATGACCGAGTTGTCGGGGGTCAGCAGGTCCGCGCTGGGGGCGGCGTGCACGCGGGTGATGTCGAACATCGGGGTTTCCTCTCGCTGGACGGAGTGCGGGAACCGCACCGGTCGCGGCCGGTTGCCGCACGGCGGCGACCGGCACTCCCCGAACGTATGACCGTGAGGATCAGGCGAGTTGCCCGAGCGTGCCGCGCCCCTTGCCGCTCCGTGCACCCCCGCCGGACCGGGGCGCCCCCGAGGTCTGCGCCGGTCCCTGGTCCGCTCCCCGGCGGCCTACGACCCTGACGGTGCGGGGCCGCCGCGCGGTGATTCCCCGTGCTGGTGGCTATTCCTCCCCCGGCGGCGGGGTGAGGGGGTCCTCGGCGAGCAGGACCGGTGTGGCCAGGCTCTCGTCATAGGCGGTGCGCGGGAAGACGTAGGGGCCCAGGGACAGTTCGCCCCACTCCGGCCGGTGGGGCTGGTAGAAGCCGGACCAGGTGACCTCCGTCGCCGTGGCGTGGACCATGGCGAGCAGGGGCCAGCAGGCATCGATCCCGCAGGGACAGCCCAGGAGGCACAGGGCGCCCGTGTCGCGGTCGCGGAGCTCCGGTGGGGCATCGCCCAGGAAGTGGGCCCGGGCCCGGGTGCCGTCCGCGTCGTCATCCAGGTGGAGCGGGGCGTGTTGGTGCAGCAGGAACTCCTCGCGCTCCTGCGGGGTGTCGTCGTCCTCGTCGAGCTCCCGGCCCCAGAGCGCGCGCGTCGCTCCCGCGACCAGGACGCGCAGGTCGGTGCCGTCGATCCGGATGCCCCAGGCCGTCAGGTGCGGGTAGCCGGGGTGGGGGTGGCGCAGGAACTCCACCCGGTGCGTGAGGATCGGCGGATTCATGCGCCCCATCCTGCGGCGCCCACCCGACCGGCTCCATCGAATAACGTCACGCCGGGGCCGCCCGAAGCGCGCCGCGTCGGGCGGGCCCGGATCCAGGCCGCGCGGAACAGGTGCCCTGTGACACCTTCGGGCGGAACCGGGCCGTGACGGCGCGACCGGCGCGGCCCGCTGGGACAGGGACAGGTGGAAGACGGCTCAGCGTTCGCGACCGGCGAGGACCCGATCGGCCCGGTAGTGCGGACAGGCCAGCAGGTGCCAGGTCACCGACAAGCCGCCCTCGACGACCACCACCGTGCGCGCCTCACCGCTGTCCTCGTCCGCCTCGCACAGCCGGCACTGGCACAGCGTGGTGGGCAGCAGCCCCATCACTCCACCCCTTCCCGGCCCCGCAGGTACGACAACCAACCCACATCTATCAAATGCGGGCGGCTTCCGCCCCGTTACCCGCGCGTTCGGTGGACAAGTGGCACGCGGCCGCGCGGGTCCGGTGGGCCCGGCCGGTGCCGAGCGCCGGCCCGCAGTCCTGATCGGACCCGAGGGGATGGGGCTCAGCGATGTCGAGCGCCGGCGGGCCGAGGCTCTGGCCGAGCTGGGGTACGCGGCGGACTGATCAGTCAGCAGCGCCACACCGAGGCCTGTGGCGCGTCCTGCTGCGAGGGACGTCCTACCCGGCCCGCGACGTCGCCCCCACGGCGGAGGCATTCCGCAGGGCAGTGGTGAACCAGCTGTACACGGGGGCCAGGGTCGGCGAGGAGGGCCATCCGTTGACCGTCGCCAGCAACTGCCAGTACCGCTCGACGTGCGGGTCGGCGGTCAGGTGAAGGCGGGCGAGGAGCCAACGGCGCAGATCGCCGTCGCCCGCGCACCGGAACGCGTGGCCGTAGAGGCTGCCCAGCACATCGGCGAGCGGCACGGCCGAGCCGCGAGCGGGGAGGACGCCGGTGGCCGTGGCCTCCTCGATGCGTTCGCGCATCGTACGGTTGAGGGCGTCGTGCAGGTCGCCCGCCGCTTCCGGGGCGGGCGCTTGCGCCTGGTCCTCGGCGACGCGTCGTACCGCGGACCGGAACTCGGTGCTCCGGCACAGCTCCGCCAGTTCGACCCATGCTCCGACCTGCTCCGGGGTGGGGTCATCGGGGATCTCCGGCATGACGGTCCGCATCAGGTTCGCGAACTCGGGGTTGGGCTCGCCGTCCGCGAAGACGGCCTCGACGAATTCGGCGACCAGGTGGCGCTGTTCGTCCCGGGAAAGCGTGGCGAGTCGGTGCATGAGGTCCATCTCCAGGGGGGTGGTGCCGCGCTGCGCGACGGCCCGCAGGACCGCCCGGCGCACGCGCAGGGACCGGATCTGTACGTCCAGGGCGTCGGCGTGCGCATCGGCGACCTCGGGGAGGGAAGCCTCCCGGTCCAGCACCTGGCGTACGGTCGCCAGGTCGAGCCCGAGCTCGCGCAGCGTCCGGACCAGGGCGAGGCGGGCGAGCGCGTCCGGGCCGTACAGCCGGTAGCCCGCGGGGCTTCGGCCGGCCGGCGGGACGATGCCCTTGTCGGAGTAGAACCGGATCGCCTTCACCGTCAGGCCGGTGCGGCGCGCCAACTCGCCGATGGAGTAGAGGTTGTCGTGGTGCATGTCCCCCAGCTTGGGGTCTCCCCCGACGGGAGACTCAAGCGGTACCGGGCGACGGCCGCGCCCTGGCGGCGCTGGACCGGGTCACGCTGGTTGGTCGGCGGGCTCACCGGCGCCGAGGTCGAGGCGCCGGCCCGTCCACCGCCAGGCGACGGGAGCGCACCCGAGGGAGGAGACCGGACGCGCCCTCGCCCCGGCAGAGCTCGGCGAGCCTGCCGGGGCGAGCCGGACCGCGGTGGTTCGTCGCGGGTCAGGAGGAGCTCGGGTCAGCGGACCTCGGTGACCCGGTGCTCCTTGCGCGCGCCACAGTTGGAGTTGTACACCTGCACGTGCACGTTGCTGATGCCCCCGCCCCAGTCGACGCAGTGGCCCTTGCCGTACACGTAGGCCGGCCCCGCGTACGACGTGTACCGGCCGTAGTCCTCGCCCCGCTCCCACGTTTCGGGCACTTCGATCCACAGGGCCATGTCCACGGCCGCACCCGGGTTGTTGCGGATGGTCGCGACGCAGTTCTTGCCGTTCGAGGCGTTGTACGTGAGGTAGACGGTGCCCAGCGAGCCGATGGCGGCCGAGTTCACGGTCTTGTAGGCGCTGCCGCAGACCTTCTGCGGCGTGGTGTTGGGCGCGGCGCTGGCGGGCGCGGCCAGCGCGGTCGTGGCCCCCAGGGCGAGGGCGGCGAATGCGGTGGTGGCAAGGACGGAACGGGTGGACCTCATGTTTCCCCCTGGTCGTCGGTGGAGTTGGTCGCTCCTGCATGGTGGGACATGCGGGACGGCGGGACGGTTGCACTTCGTCCGCGAAAAATGCGACAACCACTTACGTCCCGGGATGCTCCGGCAGGGCGAGCCAGTCCTGCCAGGAGGTCTCGCGGCCGAGGAAGCGCGGCTGCTCGAACGGCCAGTCGGTCGCGATCCACTGCGGCACCAGCGCGTCGAGGGCCCGCTCCACCTCGCTGCCCACCAGCTCGTCCACCACCCACCAGGAGATCTCGCCGTCCGCGCCGGCCCTCTCCGGCGGGTCGATGTAGACGCAGCCGAGCAGAGCCGTCTCCGCCGCGTCGAACAGCGCGTAGTTGAAGGACTGGTGTGCGGCGATCTCCTTCTCGTGCCGCAACAGGTCGGCCCGGTCGGCCTCGTAGGTCATGGTGGCCGCGGGCCAGCCCCAGGCCGGACCGAAGATGGTCCACAGGCGCTCGCGCGAACCCATCACAGCCGGATAGTCGAGCGGGGTGTCCGCCTCCCGGATCGGCCGCAGGTGATGGCCACCGCCCGGCAGCGGGACCAGGACGGGGTGGACGAAGTCATCGGGAAGCCAGCTCATGGCGCCCGACCGTAGCAGCGCGCGGCCGTCCGCTCCCCTGGATTTTCCCCGTACAGGAGGGGCTCCGGCGCGCCGGCCGCGTGCCGTCGCAGCTCGCGCAGGAGATGGAGGCCCATGCCATCCGCCTCTACTGCTCATAGGTGACGGTGAACCCCTGGGCCGTCTCGTCGTATCTGTCCAGCTGGTCCCTGAGCATGGTCGCGGCCAGTGGAATGCGGAGTTCCAACTCTGCCCAGCGGACGAAACGCAGCCGTTGGGGCATCGCCACGAGACCGGTGACCGCATCCCAGAATGCGGCCCAGTTCATGCCGTAGAACGACGGGAAACCGAGCTCCCGCTTGAGGACCGCATGGAGATCACGCTCGCTGCGCACCGAACCGACGTCGATCACCACCTCCGCGTTCGGATCGTGCGGGGGATCTTCGGGAGTTCCCCAGAACGAAGGGAGCCACCAGCACAGGGCTGAACCGTCATCAGGCCAAGGACGGTGGGCGTCGCCCGCGAAATCCTCGAACACGTCGGTGGCCGGGTCGATCGGGCGCCACTTCGGATCGAGGGGTTCGTCATCCGCCGGGGGCCGAACGAAACGCCGCCCCCGCTGGTCGCAGGCGCCGTAGGCCAGGACGTTCTGCTGGGACTCGGCGAGCGACCACTGGTTGGCGCCACCCGGCCTGAACGGCCAGCGGAACTGGACCGGGTCGTCTTCCCAGAAGCAGACCGGGCAGACGGCGTAGGAGCCGGGCCACCCGTCTTCGGCATCGAAGACGAGATGACCACAGCAGGGGCAGGGGCGACGCGTATCCACTGGACCAGTCTGGTCCATGCCCCGGACAGCGGCGACTGAGTTCCTCGGGAGCGTGTGTGCGGTGCGTAGGTGCGGTGCGTAGGTGCGGTGCGTAGGTGCGGTGCGTAGGTGCGCGGTGGACCACCGGGCCCGGGGCCGGCAGCGTGGCGGTCCTCCTCACCGGCCAGGACGGGTCGCAGCGGCCGCGCTCCCTGCTGGGCCGGATCGGTGGCGTGGCCGGCCGTCGAGCGGCCGGTCCCGCTGCGCCGCGCTACTCCGCGCCCGTCTTCTCCAGCTCGGCGAGGCGGGTGAGGATGCGCCTTGGGAGTTCGGCGGCCGTGCGCAGGCGGAACGGGGTCCAGCGGTCCCTGGAATCCTCCTTCATCGACGCCGAGAAGCGGAGGCGGCCTTTGCTGTTGGGTTCGGTCATCTCCGCGAACGTGCCGCTCGGTATCAGCCAGGCCGTCTTGATCGCTCCTTGCTCGACGTCCACGGCGATGAACAGGACGTCCAGGTCGGTGCGCGGCTGGAACGTCTGCGATCGTACGAAGGCCATCAGCCTGCCCTGCTGGACCTGCGTGCCGGTGGACATCCTCGCCTTCACCTGCACCGCCAGGGTCGCGGAGCTCCCGCGGCGGTGGAAGACGAGGTCGACGCCCTCGTCGTCCACGAGGGAGGTGGATACGTTCAACTCGCCGCCCGTGGCGAGGATGGACGAGGCCGCCACCAGGTATTCCGCGGCCTTCCCCATCCGTGCGGCTGCCGGGCTCTTGTCGAGGTAGTCCTCGTCGTCGCTCATGACGGGAACCTATCGGGCGTCGGGTCCTCGTGTCCGTCCCGTCCGGGAACCTGTCCAGGCCGGGCCGGCCCTTCTGTGATGCGCAGGGCGGCGCGCAGGGCCGTGTTGAAGTGTTCGGGGTGGTCCTGTTGGGACATGTGGCCCGCGCCCTCGATCACGGTGAGGGCGGCTCCCGGGATGAGTGCGGCGCACTCCTGCGGGATCGCGAGGGGGACTTCGGTGTCGAGTTCGCCGTGGAGGAAGTGGACCGGCACGCGGATGCGGGGCAGGCGGGGGCGGGGGTCGTAGGTCGCCTGGTCGGTGACCAGGCGGTCGATCAGGGGGGTCGAGTGGAGGAGTTGGCGGACCGTGGTGTCGATCAGGGCCCGGTCCGCCCCCGGCCGGTACCAGTGGGGGACGAAGGCGGCCAGGATGCCGGCGCGGTCCGTCCGTAGGCCGGAGAGGAGAGTGGCCGTCGCCCTGCTGCATGCCGGTGGCGGTCGCGAAGTGGTGCACCCCGGCGTCGACCGGGATCACCGCGCCGATCCGCTGCGGTGCGGCCAGCGCTGCCTCCAGGACGAACGCTCCGGCGATGGACGAGCCGATCAGCACCGGTGCCCCGAGGCGCAGCCTCTGCAGGAACTGCAGGGTGTCGCGGGTGGCGTCGGCGATGGTGTAGCCGGTCGTGGCCCGTGCGGAGCGGCCGCAGCCGCGCAGGTCGAGGGTGATCACGCGGTGGTCGCGGCTCAGGTCGGCGGTCTGCGCGTCCCACACCCGGCCGCTGGTGCCCCAGCCGTGGAGGAGGACGAGGGGGCGGCCCGCGCCGTGGTCCTCGTAGTGGAGGGTCGTGCCGTTGACGTCCGCGGTCGGCATCGCGGTCTCCTTTTCCTCGGGCAGCGGTCGGTCCCGTGGCTCCGGCGCCGCTGTGGTGGGGGATGTCGGAGTTCATTCCAGTCGGGAACGGCAGTGAGTCCCATGGGTGATCCGCGCTTAGACTGATTGATGATCATGATGAGTCGGGCGGTCGGGCGGTCGGGCTGCCGGGCTGCCGGGGGCGGGGCGGGGGCGGTTGTGGAGCTGCGTCAGGTCCGGTACTTCGCCGTGGTGGCCGAGGAACTGCATTTCGGGCGCGCCGCCGAGCGGCTGTACGTCGGGCAGCCGACCGTCAGTCAGCAGATCCGCCGGCTGGAGCGGGAGCTCGGGCTGGAGCTGTTCGACCGCACGACGCGGACGGTGACGCTGACCCGCGCGGGGCAGGCGCTGCTGCCCCACGCGCGCGCCCTGCTGGATGCCGAGCGGGTGTTGTTGGAGGCGACGTCCGGGGTGCGTGCGCAGCGGGACGCCACCTTGAGGGTGGGTACCAGTACCGGCCTGGGCCCTCGGTTGCAGGAGCTGCTCGCCGGTCTCGCCGAGCGCGCGCCCGCGCTGCTGGTGGAGCTGGTCGGCCTGCCCCTGGCGGCGCGTCTGCGGCAGGTGCGGGACGGGGAGCTGGACGCGGCCTTCGTGCGCGGCGCGGATCCCGTGCCCGGGCTGGAGCTGCTGCCGCTGTGGGAGGAGGAGCTGGTCGCGGCCCTTCCCGTACGGCATCCGCTGGCCGCGGCGGCGGAGGTGGCCCTGGCGGACCTGGCCCGGCTGCCGCTGCGGATCGCCACGCGCGAGGAGAACCCGCCGCTGGTGGACGCCGTGACCGCGGCCTGCCGGGTGGCGGGTTTCGAGCCGGTGCCGGGGCCCCCGTTCACCAACGACCAGGACACCCTGGCCGCGATCGCCGCGGGCCGCCACACCTGGACCGTGTACTACGCCGCCCAGGCCGGGATCCAGCCGGCTCCGTACGTCGCCTTCCGCCCCTTCACCGCCCCCGCGCCGACCGTCGTGACGTCCCTCGCCGTCCGGCCCGGCCCCCCGTCCCGCACCCTGGTCGCCCTTCTGGACGGGTGCCGGGGCCTGGGACGGCCTTAGCCGGAGGGCCGGGGGGCGGTATGGGGGCGCATGGGCGCTGGCCGGTGTGGGAGGTGTCGGAGGTGTCGTGCATGATCAGGCCTTCGCATCGTTCCCGAGGAAGATTCCTGATGAGACGCTCCATATCCATGCCCGTACCCGCGGCCCTGGCCCTCGTCCTCGCCCTGGCCGCCACCGCCGGCTGTAGCGGCCACGGCACCGGCGAGCGGGCCGCCGGGCCGGCGAAGTCCGCCGCCGGCCCCGCGGCGAGCGGCGCGCCGGCCCCGGTCAAGGTGCCGCCGCTCTCGCAGGAGGAGGCGCGGGGCGTCGTCAAGGACGTCACCCTCAAGGTCGAGGCCGACAACTTCGACGCCGGGTACTGGAAGGGCGTCACCGAGGGCCCGCTGCTGGAGCAGCAGCTCGCCGTCGTGGAGACCGCCAGGAAGTACGGCACCGACCGGGAGCCGAGGCCCGCCGACGCCCCCGAGACGGACCCGGCGGTGCACACGTGGAGCACCGGCAAGGACGACGGCGGCGACCGGTGGATCCTCGGCGCGCACGAGGTGCAGGGCTACACCGTCGGCGACGCCGGCAAGGAGGCCGTGCTGCGCTGGTCGCTGTTCCACCAGCAGAAGGCGGGCGCGCCCTGGCTCGCGGCCTTCATCGCCCGTGCGCCCGAGCCGGGTGGCCTGCCGCAGGTCGCGGTCGGGCCCGACGGCCGGGCGGTCACCGGCGGGGACACGGCGGGACTCGCGGCCGACCCGGCGAAGCTCTGCGGGCAGTACGGCGACTACATGTACACCGACGCCGGCCCGGGCGGCGTGAAGTGGAGCCAGGACGTCACCAAGCGGAAGGCGGCCTCCGCCGCGCAGTTGGAGAGGATGCGCACGTCCCTCGGGAAGGGCGCCAAGGTCGACTTCGGCGTCGACGTCAACCGCGGTTCGCACGGCCCCCTCTGGCGTACGACGGACGGCGGGGCGCTCGTGGCCTGCACGGCGGTCAGCAAGGTGTACACGGAGTCGGGGCCCGGCCGGTCGACGACCTTCAGCAGCAGCGGCTGGGCCGGCACCACGGACATCCCGTGGGCCTCGTACACCCAGCGCATCATGGGCCTGACGGTGCTGAAGGTGTCCGCGGGCGCCGCGGGCGAGGTGTCCGTCGAGGCGGAGTCGAACCTTCCGTACTCCTTCGACGGTACGAAGTACACCGGCTGACGGGGCGTTCGGCGCCGGCCCCGTCCGGCGCCGTTCCGTTGGCGCGGGGCGGGCGGTATGACGGGGGCGGGTGGTGGTCCCGCCCCCGGTGGTGAGCCGTCTGCTGATCCGGTACCTGCACTGGCTCAGGCACGGTCCCCGAAGGATCCGCCGCACCGCCGCCGGGCCGCGGCGCACTCGGGCTCGCCGGGCCGGACGGGTGACTTTCGGCCCCGTTCGGCCGATCGCGGGTCGGCGCGGCGGACGCAGGGTGGTGCGTACCGGCCGAGTGTGGGGGGATCGTCCGCGCCCCGCTGCAGGACGCCGTCGCCGGGAGTTGTGAGTCCGATGATCCGTTTCCTGTCCGCCCTGCCGGTCGCATGCGCCGTGACGGTCGCGCTCGCCGTGCCCGCGGGCGCCGCCGCGGCCGACCCGAGGCCGATCACCTCGCCCTACGTCCAGGCCGCGGCAGACGTCACGGCCGCCGGCGTGCTGCAGCGGGCGAAGAACATCGACTGGGTGCGTCACGTCAACACCGGCAGGTACTGCGTGAACGTCAGCGAGCAGGTCAACCTCGCGTTCAGCGTGGTCCACGTGGAGCTGCCCAATTCCAACCGCCGCAGCTTCAGCACCACGCCCAACGCCCTCTGCGGCCCGGACACGGTCACCGTCTACACGTACGACCTGGGCGGCTCCTACGTGGACAACCCCTTCACGGTCACCGTGTTCTGACCCCCGGGCGGTGTTCGGAGCACGGAATCATTCGAGCGTCTGGAGCTGCTCGCCGGTCATGTCGTTCAAGCGGGCGTAGAAGTGGGCGCTCCAGGCACGTTTCTCCACGTCCAGGACGAAGCCCAGGAGGGAGAGGGAGAACTCGTGGGGCTCCAGTGCCAGCTCTTCCCCCGCCTTCACCCCCTCGCGCCCCGTCCTGGGGAAGCCGCAGCCCGTCGCCGAGCCGGCGGTCGTCGACACCGCGATCCGCCGGGCCTGGGAGCGCGCCGGCTCCTGACTGGGCGCGTGCGCCGTGACCTGCGGGGATTCCGCGCGTTCCGACATGTGGCGCGATTCTCGGCGGTCGGCCCCGGCGGGGGTATGGTCTTCCGGTCACGGACGGCGATCGGATCGTCTGTTCTACCCGAGGGAGCCGACATGACGGACCTGAACTCGCTGCGTGCGAGCCTTGCGTCTGGTGAGCACGAGTTCGCCGACACCCTGGCCTTCGTCGCCGCGCACCACGACTACCAGCCGCAGGCGTTCCGCAACGGGGAGCTGGAGAACGCCGCGGGTGAGAACGAGGGTTCCTGCAAGACGCTGGGACTGGCCCTGCTGGAGGGTCTGACCGACGAGGAAGCGCTGCTGGCGTTCGGTGAGCACTACCGCAAGGTGCTGGCGACGCCGGAGGACACCGACCACGGCAACATCCGCAACCTCCTGGCCCATGGCCTGGCCGGGGTGAGCTTCGCCGGGCAGGCACTGACCCGCAAGAGCTGAACGGCCACGGACTCCGGCCCTTCGTCACCGTTTCCCCACAACTGCCCCTGCCGTCGTCGGGGTGGCCGGGACCGGGGCTAGGGTCGTGGTCATGGGGGACGGACGGAGTCGGGTGAAGCAGTGCAAGCAGTGCCGACGGCCGCTGGACGAGCGGCGTCGGGGGCGACCGAAACGGTTCTGCAGCCGGTGGCACCGGGTGAGGTACTGGCTGGAGGAGCTGGGGGAGCTCGTGCTGAGTTAGGGGTGGTGGCCGTCGCACCGGCCCGAGGAGGAGCAGGGCGGTGGTCGCGGTGGCAGCGCCGACGTGGGCTGCTCCCCCGGCCGGAGGCCGGCCGCCGCCTCGCGGAGGCGGGCGGTCAGGGGGCGGCTGACGGAGCACGGGCCGTTGCGGGCGCGGGCCGTGTATGGGGCGAGGTCCATCGGCTGGCAGTCCGTGGGCATGGGCGCTCCGGGGTCAGGTCCGCGTCGTGCCCGCGGGATCCGGCGTGGTGTGCAGGAGTTCGAGTCTGCGCTGGACGGCGTCCGTGGCTCCCGGGCGCCGGCCGGGGACGCGGCGGCGGAGGGCCACCAGGTGCGGGCCGAGTTCCCTGGCGCGGCGCGGGTCCGGGATCTGCTGCCACTGGGTGGTGGGCGCGGTCCACGGCGCCTTGGACCGGTGGGGCGTCCGGGGCCCTGGTGGCGGCCCAGGCGGGCGTCGGCTGCGGCCATCCACAGCTCGCAGCTGCCGGCCGCGTCGCCGGCGATGTGGGCGAGGTCGGCCCTGACCTCCAGCCAGTGCACGGCCTCGGCGGACCCGGGCCCGTACGTGTGGGCGGCCCAGCCCTCCCACCGGCCGGCGAGCGACGCCGCCTCGGCGTGCCGGCCGGCGTGCGCGGCGGCGAGGATCGCGGGGAGCGGATCAGCCGCCGCGGCCTCCACCGCCGGGGGGCGCGGCGCAACGGGCGTCGCGGTGGCGTCCGCCGCGAGCAGCAGGGCCGTGGCGTCGCCGGCCTGGGCGGCCGCCCTCGTGTGGAGCTCGGCGAGCGGCGGGGTCAGCCCGCTGCGCCAGATGCCGGCCACGCCCTTGAGGTAGACGGGGTCTGCGACGCGGTGGCGGGTGGGCGCGGGGGTGACGCGGCCGTAGAGCGAAGTCCCGTGGCCGAGGGTGAGGCCGTACGCGGAGATCTTCTGCCAGGTGTCGGGGGTGGCGACCAGGTCGACGAGGACGACGGTGGTCCCGGGACGGCGCGGCTTCAGCTCGTTCGCCAGCCAGGCCCACGGCAGGCCGGTGTAGCGGAGGGTGGAGGGTGTGGTGCGGGCCAGGGCCAGGTGGATCCCGTGCTGCCTGGTGTCGAGGTGGAGTTGCCCCGCCAGGAGGAGCGTGAGCGGTCCCGGCGCGGTGGCGGCGGCGCGGATGCGGGTGAGGACGGTCTGCTGGTCCGTCGGATCGGACAGCTCGACGATCGTCCCGGCCGCGGTCCGGGTCAGCGCGCTGGGCGGACAGGCCGCGAGCGTGGACAGGACGCTGCTGGCCGCGATGAGGCGGCCCTTGCCGGCCGGGGCGGCGGCGAGGAGCAGCGCGGTCCCGGGTGCGGTCGTCTCCCCTGTGATCAACACACGAGCACCGTACGCCACCTCTTGGACGGGCCTCAAAGGGTTCCGGTGACTCGATCCGTCCCGTGGGCCCCGGCGGACCAGGTGACGACCGGGGGGCGGACGGCGGCGCACAGGGGTCTGCCGTGGGCGTCGGTCAGGGCGAGGCGGGCGACCAGCAGCCCGGTGTCCGCCGCGGCGGCGGCCACCGAGGGGTCGACGGCGTCGAGCATGAGCTTCGCCCGGCGGAACGTGCCGCGGGCACCGGTGCCGTCGACCCCGCTCCAGGTGAGGTAGACGAACCGCTGTCCGGGGCGGCCCTGGATCCACGGGCCCGTCAGGTCGAGGCCCGCGGCGGCGTCCGGGCGGGCGGTGCAGTCCAGCGTCCAGAGCGCGGAGCCGGCGTCGCCGGGGTGGGGGTCCAGCGGTCGCGCGTCGCGGGCGCGTGGCTGGACGGCGACGTGGATGTCGTCGTAGCCGGGGAAGCCGGGGCCGGGCGGGCAGGTGCGGCCCGGCAGGTCGAATCCCTCGATCCGGATCTGCATGGGGCCCACTGTGCCACCGTCCGGTCCGCGCGGGAGGCGGATCGGACGGGCCGCCCGCGCGTGCTCAGCCCGCGTGGCGGAGGTGTGCTCGCGTTGTTGCTCCGCCCATACGACCTGTATGACCGGCGAGGCCGCGGAGGGCGGCGGCCAGGCTCCAGAGGAGGAGGGGCAACGCGGCGACGCGCTCCATGCCGCCCATGCCGAGGCCCGCGTAGTGGTGCGAGAGGAACAGGCCGAGGGCCGTGAGCGCGGTGACGCCCAGCAGGGCGGCGCCCCGCCGCAGCAAGGCCGGGACCTGGTCCTGCAGGCCGCCGAAACCGGCCAGGACGAGGCCGGTGTTGCCCGACGCCATGATGAGCAGGGCGCCCAGGACGTGCTGGTTCTCGTTGACGTCGGCGGGAGCCAGCCCGACCAGTACGAATCCCACGCCGCCGGCGGCCAGCAGGAGCCGGGCCGCGACACCGGCCCGGTTGCTGCGCCACGGGGAACCACCCCCGCCGCCGCCGGTCAGGGCGATACCGGCTAGGAGGAAGATCCCGAGGGCGATGAACGAGAGGTTCATCAGGCCGTGTTCGGGGGAGCAGACGTACCGCGGTTCGGGATCGGGCTGCAGCGCGCAGAGGGCGTTGCCCAGGTCGCTGATGTTGTTCCCCGCCCAGGTGTAGGGAATCGTCCAGGCGGACTCGGCGATCCGGTGGACCACGAAGAACTGCACCACGCCCACGGCCCAGGCCGCGTACCCGATCCGGACTCTCATCTCTGTCCCCCGCCTTCCGTCACGTGCACCGTGAATGCCGTGGGGACAGCCGATCACGGGGCGCCGGGCGTGGGCACGCCGACGAACCCCCTGGGCCGGGGTGGGGCATTCCCCACCACGCGGTCCGTCGGGGCCGCGCGGTCACGCCGGTCCGGCGTCGTGGCGCCCCGCTCCCGGTGGGGCGGGGTGCGACCCGGTCATGAGGGCCGTGTAGAGCAGCAGGGACGCGGTCAGGCCCACCGCCCAGCCGTAGTCGGCGAGCGGCTTCAGGAAGGGGATCAGGCCCTCTTGGGGGAACGGGCCCTTGCCGGGGGCCGAGTGGGAGCCGCCGATGGCGAGGACCCCGCCGACCGCGAAGGCCGCCACGGCCCGGAGGTTCCAGCCGCCCGTGTACCAGTACGGGCCGCCCTCCCGGTAGAGGTCGGGCAGCGAGAGCCGGGTGCGGCGGATGATCCAGTAGTCCGCGATGAGGATGCCGGCGACCGTGCCGAGGAGCCCGCCGACCAGGCCGAGCCAGGTGAAGATGTACAGCTCGGGGGTGGAGGTCAGCTTCCACGGCATGATCAGTACGCCGACGACGCCGGTGATCAGCGCGCCCCTGCGGAAGTCGATCAGACGGGGGGCCAGGTTGGCCAGGTCGTAGGCCGGGGAGACGACGTTGGCCGCGATGTTCACCGAGATCGTCGCGATCAGTACGGTGACCAGGGCGAACAGCAGCCCGAAGACGCTGTCGGCCTTCGCGACGAGCTCCACCGGGTCCCAGATCAGGGCGCCGTACACCGCCTCCGAGCCGGAGGTGACGAACACCGACAGCAGCGCGAAGAGGGTCATCGTCGTTGGCAACCCCAGGGTCTGGCCGAGGATCTGGGAGCGCTGGCCGGCGCCGAAGCGCGTGAAGTCGGGGATGTTGAGGGAGAGGGTGGACCAGAAGGCGATCATGCCCATGAGGGAGGGGAAGAAGACCGGCCAGAAGTCCGCACCCCAGCCGAGCCGGGACGGCTGGTCGAGCAGCTCGCCGAAGCCGCCCGCCTTCACCCCGATCCAGACCAGCAGGACCAGCGCGCCGACGATGACGAAGGGCGCGGCCCAGTTCTCGAAGCGCCGAAGGGCCTCCATGCCCCGGTAGATGATGGCGAGTTCGAGGGCCCAGAAGACGCCGAAGCAGAGCCACAGCGTCCACGGCTCACCGCCGATCTCCGCGGCTCCCGCCCAGCCTCCGAAGATCTTGCCGAGCAGGACGAAGATCCCCGACCCGCCGATCCAGGTCTGGATCCCGAACCAGCAGCAGGCCACGGCCGCCCGGATGAGCGCCGCCATGTTGGCTCCGCGGACCCCGAAGGAGGCCCGGGCCAGCACGGGGAACGGGATGCCGTACTTGGGGCCGGCGTGCCCGGTGAGGAGCATCGGCAGGAGCACGATGAGGTTGGCGAGCGCGATGGTGAAGACGGCCTGCTTCCAGTCCATCCCCAGGGCCACCAGGCCGGAGGCGAGCAGCCAGGAGGGGATGTTGTGCGCCATGCCGACCCACAGGGCCGTGAAGTTGTACGTGGTCCAGCGCCGGGCCTCGACCGGTACGGGGAGGAGGTCGGGGTTGGCGAAACGGCCGTCGGAGGGGACTTCGCCGGGGGCGAGCTCGACGCGGTCCCCGGTCTCGGCGGTCGGGTGGTGGTGGTGGTCGGGCACGTGCGCACGCCCCCTCGGGTCGGGTGGAGGCCTCGGGCGGAGACCTCGGTCAGGGCTGGACACCGGTTCCCGGTCCATCGTCTCCCCCCGGTCGCTCCGGGGCGAGGGTCCGGCGGAGTCGGAAACCCCGGTGAACCCCTGGCACGGGTGTGGCAGACCCTACTGCGGCAGGGGCGCGAAGTTCACGGCGCGCGGCCGTGGGATTCGAGCTCGTCGGCCAGCCGGGCCAGGAAGCCGCGGAACTCGGCTTCGCCGAAGGGCTCCTGCCCTTCGTACGGGTCGAACGTGCTCGCCAGCGGTGTGGCGGTGGCCAGCACCGCCCGCAGCGCCGTCACCTGCTCGGCCACCGGGCGGTCGGAGAGCGGTTCGGCCTGCATGGCCGCCGCGTACCGGCGCACCGTCTCGTCGTCGAGCTCCGCGCCGCCGCCCTCCCGGTACATCGCCTGGTACAGGATGCAGTTGACCAGCCCGAACGCCCATGGCTCCGCCTTCGCCCCCGCATTGGCCATCGCTGACTCCTCCCCCGACCGATGACGGACGTCACGTCACCGGGGGCCATCAAACCAGCTGGCCGTCCAGCTGGCGAAGGTCGCCTACGAACGCACGTGACACGGGCTGCTCGCGGGTCTCTTCGTCCACGATCCGCACGCTGCTGCGGTACCGCGCGTTGCCGCCTTCGAGGTAGTCCAAGCCCGACTCCGCCCCGGCGCGGTGGCGCTGACGCCGTGCACCTTGGCGTGGGGCTGCCTCAGGCGAGACGCGACGTCTTGTCAGGGGCGAGAAGCTCGCGTAGAGTCTCAACGAGACGATACGTCTCGTTCCAAATGAAAGGGGTCGCCTGTGCGTGCTTCAGCTGCTGGTAGTCAGGTCGTGCTGGCCGAGGCCGGCAAGCGGTACGGGACCCGGACGGTGCTGGACCGGGTCGGGTTCTCGGTGCGGCCCGGGGAGCGGGTCGGGGTCGTCGGGGACAACGGGTCGGGGAAGTCGACGCTGCTGAGGCTGCTGGCCCGGCAGGAGCGGGCCGACTCGGGCGAAGTGTGCGTACGGGCGCCCGGTGGTGTGGGGTATCTGGCCCAGACCCTGGACCTGCCGGCCGGGGCGCGGGTCGGTGACGCCGTGGACCGTGCGCTGGCCGGGCTGCGGGAGCTGGAACGGCGGATCCGGGCGGCCGAGGAGCGGCTCCACCTGGCCGGCCCCGAGCAGGTGGAGGCGTACGCGCGGCTGCTCGCCGAGTACGACGCGCGGGGCGGACGCGACGCCGACCGGCGGGTGGCCTCCTTCCTGCGGCGGCTCGGTGAGCGGGAGCCGCTCGAGCGGGGGCGGGCGCTCGGGACGCTGTCCGGCGGGCAGCGCTCGCGGCTGGCGCTGGCCGCGGCCCTGGCGGCCGAGCCGGAGCTGCTGCTGCTCGACGAGCCCACCAACGACCTGGACGACGAGGCCGTCGGGTGGCTGGAGGAGCACCTGGTGCGGCGGACCGGCACGCTCGTGGCCGTCACCCACGACCGGATGTTCCTGGACCGGGTCACCACCGCGGTCCTGGAGGTGGACCACGAACGGCTCACGGTGCACCGGCACGGCAACGGCTACGCCGGGCACCTGGTCGCGCGTGCCGCGGCGCGGGCCCGGTGGGAGCGCGAGTACGAGGAGTGGGTCGAGGAGACGCGGCGCGTGGAGCGGCTCGCGGACGGCAACATCGGGCGGCTCGCGCAGATCCCGCGGAAGGCGCCGGCCGCGTTCAGCGGCGCGGGGGCCTTCCGCGCCCGGTCGCGGGCGCACGGGGCGATGAGCCGCATCCGCAACGCGCGGGAGCGGCTGGCCCGGCTGACGGAACATCCGATTCCGGCACCGCCGCGGCCGCTGCGGTTCACCGGGCGGTTCGGAGCCGACGGCGGCCCGGGCGGCGGGGTGGACGTTCGGGGGCTGGCCGTGCCGGGGCGGCTCGCGCCGGTGTCGTTCCGGCTGGAGGCGGCTGAGCGGATGCTGGTCACGGGGGCCAACGGGTCGGGGAAGTCGACCCTGTTGCAGGTGCTCGCGGGTCTCGTGCCGGCCGGGGACGGCAGCGTACGGGCGCCGGGACGGGTCGGGCTGCTGCGGCAGGACGATCCCCGGTCCGGTGAGGGCCGCTGCGCGGCGGGGGCGTTCGGGGAGGAGGTCGCGGAGGCCGTGGTGCGGCTCGGGCTGCTGGGCGCGGCCGACGCGGACCGGCCGCTGCGGGAGCTGTCCGCGGGGCAGCGGCGCAAGGTGGAGCTGGGCAGGCTCGTCGCCGACGGGCCGTACGACCTGCTGCTGCTCGACGAGCCGACCAATCATCTGGCGCCGGGGGTGGTGGAGGACCTGGAAGCGGCACTGGCGCCGTACGCGGGGACCCTGATCGTCGTCAGCCACGACCGGCGGCTGCGGGCCGGGTTCTCCGGGAAGCGCCTGGCCCTCGGCGGGGCCGGGGCCCCGGACGCGTCCCGCCCCGCGGCGGCGGGCGTTCCGGCCCGGCGGTGACCGTCCGGTCTCCGGAGCCCGCCGCCGCGCTCACGCACGTCCCGCTCACAGCCAGCCGTTGCGCTGCGCCTGGAGGGCCATCTGGAAGCGGTTCTCGGCGCCCAGCCGGGCCATCAGGATCTGGAGCCGGCGGAAGAAGGTGCGGCGGCTGATGCCCAGTTCGCGGGCGATGACCTCGTCGCTCGCGCCGCCCGCTAGGAGGCGGAGCAGGCGGCGGTCGGCCGGGGGCAGACCGGCCGGGCGGGTGGCGCGGCCGTGGAAGGGGAGGGCCTGCTGCCAGGTCTGCTCGAACAGGGCCAGGAGCGCGGAGAGCAGGCCGCACGGCTGCACCACCAGCATCGTGTTGTGCACGTCCGCCTCCCTGATCGACAGGGACACCAGCGCGTACGCCTCGTCGATGATCACCAGCTTGACCGGTACCGTCGGCGCCACCCGGGCCTGCTCACCGGCCTCGATGCACGGCTCGATGGCCGTCTCCAGCTGCCCGGGCACCTCCAGGGACGCCTTGGAGTAGACGACCCGCTGCGTCACGCCGCGGGCGAGGGTCCCGAGCGCGTCGTCGAGGGCGCCGGCCAGCGGGAAGTAGGGCGGCGAGTCCAGCTGGCGGATCTGCGCGCGGGCGCTGGTCCAGGCCTGGCGCATCCTCGGACCGATGGCGTCGCCGGTCACCACCTCGACGAGGTTGTCGTTGTACGCCGCGAGCCGCTGGCGGCGGAACGACTCGAACGCGCCGCCCACGGCGATGCGCGACCCTTCGAGCTCGGCCGCCCGGTGCCTGGCGAGGATCTCCAGGCCCGCGGCGGGCGGCACCGGCGCCACCACGTCCGCGCCCTCCGCGGCGGCGCTGGCGAGCCCGGCGTCGACCAGCTCGGCGTACGCGGCGGCGAGCCCGGCGCCGTCCAGCCCGGCGGCCTCCCCGATCTCGGTGAGCGGGGCGGGGGCCAGTTCGAGGAGCGAGAGGTAGACGCGGCCCGCCGCGGGACCGATCCCCAGCATCCGCAGGGCCTCGCCCAGTTTCGCGTTCGCCATGCACCGCATTATCGACGACCGCCCGGGGACTCGATGGCCGATCAGTGCCACTGGCACCACAGGCCCTCCGGGGCGCCCCGTCCCGCAGTACGTTCCGGGAGCCGCCGGGGCCCCCGGGCCTCCGGCGGCCGGAAAGCCGACACCCATCCTGAAGCGGGAAGAAGGAGAACGACGTGGCGAAGGGTCGCAAGAACGGTCTCTACTCGGGGGTCTCCGAGGAACTGTCCGCCCTGATGAGGACGGGCTGGGCGGACACCGAACAGCACGGCCTCCCGCTCGACGAGCAGGCCCCGTACGCGGCGGGCCGCCGCGCCGCGCTCTCCGCGCGCTTCCCCGGCGAGCGTCTGGTCGTCCCGTCGGGCAAGCTCAAGACCCGCTCGAACGACGACACCTACCCGTTCCGCCCGTACTCCGGCTACGTCCACATGACCGGGGACCGGGGCCGCGACTGCGCGCTCGTCCTCGAACCCCGCCCGGACGGCGGCCACGACGCGTACTGCTACCTGCTGCCGCGCGACGGCCGGGACACCGACGAGTTCTGGCTGGGCTACACCGCGGAGCTGTGGATGGGCCGGCGCCGCTCCCTCGCCGAGTCGGAGCGCGTGCTCGGGGTGTCCTGTCGCGACGTGCGCACCGCGGCGGACGATCTGGCCGCCACGCCCGACGTGCCCACCCGTATCGTCCGCGGCGTCGATCCGGCGCTGGAGGCGGCGGTCACCACCGACGCCGAGCGGGACGCCGAGCTGGAGGAGGCGCTGAGCGGGCTCCGGCTCGTCAAGGACGCCTGGGAGATCGGCGAGATGCGCAAGGCGGTGGACTCCACCGTGCGAGGGTTCACCGACTGCGTCGGCGAGCTGTCGCGGGCGGTCGCCTCCTCCGAGCGGTGGATCGAGGGCACCTTCTTCCGCCGGGCACGGCTGGAGGGCAACTCCGTGGGCTACGGCTCGATCTGCGCCGCCGGCGAGCACGCCACGATCATGCACTGGACGGACAACGACGGTCCGGTGCGCCCCGGCGACCTGCTCCTGCTCGACGCCGGTGTGGAGACGCACACGCTCTACACCGCCGACGTCACCCGCACCCTGCCGATCAGCGGCGTCTTCACGCCGGTGCAGCGCATGGTGTACGACGCCGTGTACGAGGCCCAGGAGGCGGGCATCGCCGCCGTGAAGCCGGGGGCCGCGTACCGCGACTTCCACATCGCGGCGCAGCGGTACCTGGCGGAGAAGCTCGTCGAGTGGGGCTTCATCGAGGGCCCGGCGGACCGGGCCTTCGAGCTCGGGCTGCAGCGCCGCTTCACCATGGCCGGCACCGGTCACATGCTCGGGCTGGACGTCCACGACTGCGCGGAGGCCCGCAACGAGGAGTACGTGGACGGCGTGCTGGAGCCGGGCATGGTGCTCACGGTGGAGCCGGGCCTGTACTTCCAGCCGGACGACCTCACGGTGCCGGAGGAGTGGCGCGGCATCGGCGTGCGGATCGAGGACGACCTGCTGGTGACGGAGGACGGCAGCGAGAACCTGTCGGCCGGCCTGCCGCGCTCGGCGGACGAGGTCGAGGCGTGGATGGCCCGCGTCGCGGGCTGACGCCGGCCGGGCCCCTCTTCCGCCGAGTGCGGGGAGGGGCCCCTACGCGTGCCGCCCCGGGGCCTTCGGGTCCCGGGGCCTTCGCGTTCCCGGGGGCCTTCGCGTCCCCGGGGGCCTTCGCGTTCCCGGGGCGGACGGGCCTCAGGCGCAGGCCGGGGATCCGGTGCCCGCCGGGGTGCGGCGTGCGATCCGCATCCGGGACCCGGCGTACTCCACCGTCTCGCCCGGCAGGATCAGCAGCCCGGCCTCGCCCGCCTCGCCTGCCTCACCGTCCGGGCCGTCCGCGCCGTTCGCGCCGTCCAAGCCGTCCGCACCGTCAGGCCCCGGTCCGATCGGCCGGACCTGGACCGCCTGGCCCAGACCGCCGGCCATGAACACCGTCGGGTCGACCTCCCAGCCGTGGCCGGCCAGCCAGCGCTCCAGCGCCTCGCCGTCCGCCGCCTCCGCCCAGCGCGGCCATGCGTACGTCGTCGTGCTCTCCATGCCTACCCCCTGTAGCTGATGGGACCACCGGCCCAGATGGTGCCACCCGCCTCTGTCAACGGCACCGTGAAATCCGTGCCCGGCAACGCGCGCGGGAACGTCCCTCCTTGAGGCCCCGAGGAGGGTGTCCGGTTTCGTCCTGGAGATCGAAGGACCGGCTCCTGCCACGCCTTGGAATCGGCACATGCCGGGTGTGGGCGACACCACTCGAAGGTGGCCGGGCGCGTCACCGCCGGGTCCGGCGGAGGGGGCCGTTCCGGGTGCGGCGGCGCGGGTTCGCGCCAACTCCCCTGTTCGGCGGTCGAGTTGATCTGCGCTGACCTATGTTCTAGGGGCTTCAGCGGTCCAGGGCCACGTCCCGTGGTTCACGGCCACGCTTCCCGACTCGCCCAGGAGGTCCGATTGCAGACCAGCCGCATACGCGCCCTAGCCCGAGCGTTACGCCGCTCCCCGCTGCTCATCGCCTTCGCCCTCGGCTCGCTCCTCGTCGGGCTCACCCCCTGGCTGGGCGTGGCCAGCACCGGGCCCCGGCCGGCGCCGCTGCCGGGGGCCGCCGGCCGGCAGGCGGCGCAGCAGTCGCCGCACCACGGCGTGGCCCCGGCGAACGCCATGGAGCCGACGGCGCCCGTCCTCGACCGGACCGGGTGGACGGCCACGGCCGGCGACGAGGAGACCGCCGGCGAGAACGGCCGCGCGGCCAACGTCCTCGACGGCGACACGGCCACCATCTGGCACAGCAAGTGGACGGGCACCCCCGCCCCGCTGCCGCACACGATCACCCTCGACATGCACCGCACGGCGGTGGTCTCGGCGCTCGTCTACCAGCCCCGCGCAGGCGGCGCCAACGGGCGCGTCGGCGAGTACGGCATCAGCGTCAGCTCCGACGGCCAGAACTGGGGCGCCCCGGTCGCCACCGGCACCCTCGCGGACGACGCCAGTGCGAAGACCCTCGGATTCGCCCCGCAGGGCGCCCGGTTCGTCCGGCTCACCGCGTCCACCGAGGCCGGCAACCGCGGCCCGTGGACCTCCGCCGCGGAGCTCAACCTGCTCGGCGACCCCGGCACCCCGGCCGCCACCGTCGACCTGCCCCGGGCGGGATGGACGGCCACGGCGAGCGACGAGGAGACCACCGGGGAGAACGGCCGCGCGGCCAACGTCCTCGACGGCGACTCCGCCACCATCTGGCACAGCAGGTGGTCCGGGACCCCGGCCCCGCTGCCGCACGGCATCACCGTCGACATGCACCGTACGACGGCCGTCTCCGCGCTGGTCTACCAGCCGCGCAACGACGGCCCCAACGGGCGCGCGGGCGCGTACACCGTCACCACCAGCACCGACGGCACCACCTTCGGCGCACCGGTCGCGGCGGGCACCTGGCGCGACGACGACACCGTGAAGACCGCCACCTTCACCCGCACCGAGAACGCCCGCTACGTACGCCTGACCGTGACCGGCGAGGCCGGCGGCCGCGGGCCCTGGACCTCCGCAGCCGAGATCCGACTGAGCGGACCCGACAGCCCGGCCGCCCACGGCTCCTGGGACCGGATCACCGGCTTCCCGCTGGTGCCGGTGGCCACCGCCGTCCTGCCGGGCGACAAGCTCCTGGCCTGGTCGGCGTACGCGGTCGACCGCTTCGGCGGCAGCAACGGCTACACCCAGACCGCGATCCTGGACCTGAAGACGGGCAAGGTCACCCAGCGCCGCATCGACAACACCGGCCACGACATGTTCTGCCCGGGCATAGCGATGCTCGCCGACGGGCGGGTGCTGGTCACCGGCGGCAGCAACGCGCAGAAGGCGAGCATCTACGACCCGGCCACCGACACCTGGTCCGCGACCACCGCCATGAACATCGCCCGCGGCTACCAGGCCATGACCCTGCTCTCCACCGGCGAGGCCTTCGTCCTCGGCGGATCCTGGAGCGGGGCCACCGGCGACAGGGCCGGCGAGGTCTGGTCCCCGGACACCCGCACCTGGCGCAAGCTCCCCGGTGTCCCCGCCGGCCCGGCGCTGACGGCCGACCCCCGCGGCGCCTACCGCGCCGACAACCACATGTGGCTGCACGCCACCTCGGGCGGCAAGGTGCTCCAGCTGGGCCCGAGCAAGCAGATGAACTGGATCACGACCGGCGGGAACGGCAGCATCACCCCGGCCGGCAGCCGGGCCGACAGCCAGGACGCCATGACCGGCAACGCCGTCGCGTACGACATCGGCAAGCTGCTCACCCTGGGCGGCTCGCCCGCGTACGAGAACACGCCCGCCACCCGGCGCGCGTACACGGTGAGCATCGACGGCGGCGGTCAGGTGCGGGCCGCGCGCACGGGCGACATGGGCCACGCCCGCGCGTTCGGCAACAGCGTCGTCCTGCCCGACGGCAAGGTGGCCGTGTTCGGCGGTCAGGCGTACCCGGTGCCGTTCAGCGACGCCACGTCGGTGCTGACCCCCGAGCTGTGGGACCCGGCGACCGGCACCTTCACCCCGCTCGCCTCCATGGCCGTCCCGCGCAACTACCACAGCGTCGCGAACCTGCTGCCCGACGGGCGGGTCTTCTCCGGCGGCGGCGGTCTGTGCGGCGACTGCGCCACCAACCACGCCGACGGGGCGGTGTTCACGCCGCCGTACCTGCTGGGCGCGGACGGCTCGCCCAAGCCGCGTCCCGTCATCACCGGCGGCGTGCCGCCCCGGGCGGCGGCGGGGGCCTCGCTCACCGTCTCGGCGGAGGGGCAGGTGGCCTCGTTCGTCCTGATGCGGGCCGCGGCCGCGACGCACTCCACGGACAACGACCAGCGGCGGGTGCCGCTGGTGTCCACGGCCGCGGGGGCGGGCACGTACACGGTGTCCATCCCGGCCGACAAGGGGGTGGTCCTGCCGGGCACCTACATGCTGTTCGCCCTGGACGCCCAGGGGGTGCCGAGCACGGCCAAGTTCATCACCGTCTCCTGACGGGAGCACGACAGCGGCGTCCGCCCGCCTCCGGCTGGGGGGGCGGGCGCCGCGTGCTTTCACGGCGACTCCCCCGCGACTCCCCGCGGCTCTCCCACGGCTCTCCCGCGACTCCCCGCGACTCTCTCCCCCCCCCCACGGCTCTCCTACGACTCTCCTACGACTTCAAACATTGCGCGGATCCGTGATCGCCCCGGCGGCGCAGCGGGCTACGGTGGCACCCCCCACGCACCAACCCCTCCTGACGAAAGGCAACTTGTGAGCACACGGGACGACGCTTCGCAGCCGGACCTCGCGCAGCTGCTGGTCACGGCGGCGGAACTGCCCGCGGCGGGCCTCGACGACTTCACCGAGTTGGCATCGCCCTCGTCCGACGAGGACCCGCCGCCGATGACCGCGCAGACCCCGGAACTCACGGCCGTGCTGAACCGGGCGTTCGGCGACAAGGCCGCGCGGGAGGTCCGGACCTCGTTCATGAACGCCGACTCCTCGTTCGTCGTCGACGAGGGCGTCTCGGAGCGGGTGCCGGGGGCGGCCGTGGCCTGGATGGCCGACATGCGGCGCGTGTACACCGAGTGCGCCTCGTGGACGATGAGCATCGGCGACGACGAGATCACCGTCCGGGTGGTGGACCCGGCCGATGACCCGAGCGAGCCGCTCAAGGTGGAGCAGCGGTTCGGCAACGGGGGTGCGGAGGCCCTGATGCGCACGATGCTCGCCGGTTCGCCCGGGCAGCAGGCGCGGATCACCACCCTGCTGGTGCGCCAGGGTGACCGGGCGCTGGAGCTGACGTTCCGCAGCCTGGCGGGCGACGCGGACGGGCCGGAGGCGGCCCGCCTCGCCGACGGGACGGCGAAGTTCCTCGCCCTGGCGCCGGCGAAGTTCCTGGGCCTGCCGCTCCGCTAGCGGTCGAGGGGTGGGGTCGGTCGCGGGCCGTGCGCAACTCGTCGCCCGTCGGGGCGTTGGTCAGTCCGACTGCCCAGACGCCGTAGACGCGCAGGATCGGAGCCCGCCCCGTGCCGCCTCACCCCCTCAAGCGCCGGTTCGCGCGCTGCCTCGCCCTCGTCACGGTCGCCGCTGCCGTGGGCCTGGGCCCCGCCGTGGCCGCTCCGGTGCTCGGCGCTCCGGTGCTCGGCGCTCCGGTGCTCGACCGGGAGTTCGCCGACCCGGACGTCGTGAAGGTGGGCGGTACGTACCACGCGTACGCCACCAACGGCGACGGCAAGAACGTCCAGCACGCCACCTCCCGCGACCTGAAGCGGTGGCAGCCCGACAGCGGTGACGTCCTGCCCGTGCTCGGCGGATGGGCGGCGCCCCGGCGCGACCTGGTGTGGGCGCCGGAGGTGTACGACAGCGGCGACGGCTTCACCCTGTACTACACGGCCCATGACCGGGCGAGCGACCGGCAGTGCATCGGCGTCGCGCGGTCGGCGTCGCCGAACGGCCCGTTCCGGCCGGTCGGGGACGGGCCGCTGGTGTGCCCGGCCGCCGACGGCGGCGCGATCGACGCCTCCACGTACGCCGAGGGCGGGCAGCGCTACCTGCTGTGGAAGAACGACGGCAACTGCTGCGGCGGGGACACCTGGCTGCACCTGCAGCCCGTCTCGTGGGACGGCACCCGTACCACCGGCGACCCGGTCAGGCTGATCAGGCAGGACCCCACGGGGGACGGGGGCGTGGTGGAGGCCCCCACCCTCGTCAAGCGCGCGGGGCGGTACGTGCTGTTCTACTCGGCCGGCGACTACGGCGGCGACCAGTACCGGACCGGCTATGCGCTGGCCCCGGCCCTGACCGGCCCGTACACCAAGGCGGCCGAGCCGCTGATGACGACGGAGTCCCTCTCCGGCACGGTGCGGGGCCCCGGCGGGCAGGACGTGGTGACCGGCCCCGACGGCCGCGACCGCATCGTCTTCCACGGCTGGCGCGACGACCCGCGCCGCCGGGTGATGTACGCGGCCGACCTGGACTTCGCGAACGGCTACCCCGTCGTGCGCGGCATCAGGCCACGCACGGCCTCACGGTCAACGGCCTGACGGTCGCAGTCGCAGTCGCAGTCGCAGTCGCAGGGACCCCCCTGCCCTTATTGCAACCACCTCGCAATAAGGGCAGGCTGTGCCGTGCCAGGACGATCAGACGATCAATCACCCGGAAAGGGGGCGTGCCTGATGGGCAGCACCTCCGTGGTTCCCGACCTCCCCCACGGCCAGGACGACACGGCCGGGGCCGTGCACGCGTGGGTCCACGGCTGGGCCGTGTCGCGCGGCGCCGCCGACCCCGTCCCCGCGCCCTGGGGCTTCACCCTCGACGTCGGCCTCCCCGGGCACGTCGCGCGCCACGTACTGACGGCCGCGGACGAGGCGGCCGTCCGCAAGATCACCGAGAACCCGGCTGCCCCCGGCACGTGGCTGAAGGCACCCGCGCCGCCGGAGGAGTTCGAGTCCTGGCTGGGCCCCGGCTGGTCCCTGGCCGGCGGGCCCGGCTTCCTGATGTCCGCCCCGCCGCGCACCGCCCGCACCGGGGCCCCGCCGGCGGTCGCCGACGGCTACCGGCTGGACACCTGGATCCGGGACGGCGTCGCCCGCGCCCTGGTCCGCACCGCCGGGGGCGCCTTCGCCGCACGCGGCCAGGCCGGCATGGCCGGTCCCGTCTTCGTCGTCGACCAGGTCGAGACCGACCCCGCCCACCAACGCCGGGGCCTGGGCCGCCTGCTGATGCACGCCCTTGTCGACGCCACCGCCGACCGGGGCGCCACGGAGGGCGTACTGGTCGCCACCCCCGGAGGGCCGGGCCCTGTACGAGACGACGGGATGGCGGGTACTGGCCCCGCTGACGGGCGCCGTACGGACCTGACCGCTCAGAGGCCGCGGATGGCCTCGGCCCAGGTCGGAGCCGTAGGACGCCCAGCAGACGACCGACCCGTCGGTGTCGAGCTGCCCCATGAACCACTCCCCGTCGGCCAGCACGAGGCACAGGTCGTGGAACCCGAGGATCACCTCGGGCCGCAGGGTCGCGTAGTCGCCGCGGCCGTGTTCCTCGACGACCACGAGCCGGTCGAGGCCGAGCGGGGCGGCACTCCGGTCCCCCGACAGCGCGCGGATCCGCTCGACCGTCCATCCGGCGGGCAGGTTCGACATCAGACCTCGTCGAAGCCGCGGAAGGTACCCGACCCGTCGGCGGCGTCGGCGAACTCCACGAAGTCCGTGTTCGAGATGACGAGGTTGGCGGACACGTCGGGGAACCACCGGGCCGGCACCCTGAACGTCCGCCCGGGCTCCTCCCAGAGGTCCACGGCCAGGAGCGGGTGGGCCGGATCCGCCATCGTCGTCGCGTCCGCCAGGAACATGTGGACGACCAGCTCGTCCTCGTCCGCGGCGCCTTCCTCCGCCACCAGCGCCCGGACGTCCACGTCGGTGAAACGGGGGTCGCTGACGTAGGTGGCGTCGGAGCAGTCGCCGCCGGCGGCGTCGAGTGCGGCCCGGACCACGTCCCAGGCCCCCTCGTCGTCGAAGTCGGTCCGTACGACCAGTGACGTCAGGTCATCGGGCTGCGGCAGCGGCATGGAACGGATCCTCTCACCTCGCGGACCGCCCTGACGCCGCGGGTGCGGGAGACACCGGTGGCCTCGGCGATGAGGTCGCCCACGGGGCGAAGCCCGCCGCCGACGAGGCGGGCCGTACCGCTACCGCCAAAGGGAACACCCTGTGTCCTGGCGGTACGGGCCGCTGGTGTGATCGGGGTGCAGGGGGATGAACGGCACGGGCACGGTACGGCCTCCGGGTAGCAAGGGCGGGCGGTTCGGGGCCACTTGACGGAGGCGTACGAGGAAGCGGTGTGGCCCCCGACCTTCCGGCCCAGCCGCTCCCCCGCCCGCGTACGTACGTACGTACAGGCCGTACCGTCAGTCGGCCCGCGGCGCCCACGAGGCGGCATGCGCCGACGCGGTGCGTCCGCACGACCACGCCACGCCCTCGGCGAAGACGGCCACCACGCCGATCCCGGCACCGAGCAGGCCGGCGGCCATCCAGCCCCCCCTTGCCCAGCCCCTGGGCACCACCGCCTGATCGCCCGTCGGCGTCCCCCTGCGGACGGACTGGGGGTACCGGGCCGCCGCCGGAGGGAAAAATTCGCACACTCGTACCATGAATTCATGGGACCTCTGAAGCCGAACCTCATGGACCTCTTGGTCGCCCTGCTCTGCTTCACGGCAGTCTTCGCCGTCATGGCCAAGGTCCTGCTCCCGCGGATCGGGAAAGTGCTCGAGGCGCGTGATGCCGCCACCGAGGGCGTGCTGGCGCGGTGCGAGGACACGCACCTGGAGGCGCAACACGTACGGGCCGTGTACCAGGCCGAGTTGACGGCGGCCCGGCACGAAGCCGCGCGGATCCGTCAGACCGCCCTCGAAGAGGGAGCGGCACTGCTGGCCTCCGTCCGCGCGGAGGGGCAGCGGGCGCGTGAGGAACTGATCGCGGCTTCCGCCGTGCAGCTCGCGGCGGACCGGGTCGTCGCCGAGGCCGAGCTGCGCGAGGACGTGCTCGGGCTGGCCACCGAACTCGCCGGCCGCATCCTGGGCGAGCCGCTCACCGACACCGACCGCAACCGGTCCGTCGCCGACGCGTTCTTCGCCGAGGCGGACGCGGCGTAGCCGACTTGGCAGGCAGGGGGAGGGAGAAGGCGATGGTGTCCGGCGGGTACGAGGGGGCGGTCTTCCGGTTCGGCTGGCGCGGCAGCCGCTACCCGGGTGAGCCCGTCGAGGACGTGTGGCTGGCGGTCGGCAGGGATCCGGACGCCGCTTGGTGGTTCGAAGCGTACTTCGTCGGGCGCACGACGCTGGCCGGTGGCGCGCCGCTGGCGGCCGCGTTCGCCCGGTGGCTGCTGGCCGATGCGCCCGAAGGCCGGTACGAGGAGGAGTTCGTGCTCGTCGACGACGAGCCGCAGAGCGGATCGGCGCGGCTCGCGGACGGGACGCGGCTCACCGTCGAGGTCCTTCTGGGCCGTGCGGAGGCGGGTGGACCCGAGTACCTCCAGGTGCTTCTGTACGGCGAGGCCGGCGGCCGCGCCTTCGAGGTGTGCGCGCCGCTGCGGTGCCCGAGCGTGGTCCGCGCCGACCTCGACGCCGCCGCGGCCCGGCTCCTCCGGGACGCGGAGCGGCCGTCGGAGCGGGTGTGACGCCGGCTGAAAGCCGCTTGGCACTCCCCCGGTCCCGGCGCCACACTCCCGTGTTGATCATTTACGGGGGAGCACACCTCCAGGTCGACCGAGCGCGGGTCCTTGCACTCCCCCAGCCGGGAGAGGGGAAGGGCCACCAGGGCGACCGTGTTCTCGTCCGCCCAGGAGCACGTCGGGGGTGACCTTGATGCCGGCCTTGGTGCGGGCCTTCGCCGAGGCCGTTCTTGACGAGGAATCCGACCACGCCGAGCCCCACCGGCGACACGGAGACAACCGCCACCGTCACTCCGGTCCGCCTCCTGCACGGCGGGGGCGTGACGGGTGGCTGCGGCGGCCCGTACGGGCCGGAGGGGTGCGAGGGCGACTCCGTGAGGTCCTGAAGGTGCCCCCGCTCACGCACGCAACAGGGCGGCGGCGCGGCCACCGTGGGTACGGCCTCAGCGGACGTGGTTCTTGAGGACGTCGGTGTCGTCCAGGGTGATGTCCACCGGCGCGGGGATCCGTACGGTGTCGCCGAAGAAGAACGTCTGGGTGTGGTACCTGCCGTTGACCGGGTCGGCGTGCAGGACCAGCGAGCCGTTGTCGCGGTCGATGAGGAGGTACACCGGGATCTCCTGTTCCGCGTACGCGCGCGGCTTGTCCTCGCGGTCGCGCTGGTCGGTCTTCGCGTCGTACGAGGTGACCTCCAGCACCATGACGACGCCGTCCGCGGCCGCCCATTCCCCCTGGCCCGCGAAGTAGCCCTTGGGGGCGAGGACACCGTCCGGGCGGGCGTTGCCGTTGCCGTACGTCTCCACGCGCAGGCCCTGCTCCGGGTACAGGCGCAGGTCGGGGCGCTGGCGCATGCAGTGTTCCAGCAGCCACATGATGATCTCGCCGTGGTCGCCGTCGGGCACGGGCTTGACTCCCAGTTCTCCGTTGATGAGTTCGAGTTTGACGTCGTGCTGTGCGGCGGCTTCCGCGATGGCTTCGAAGGCCTCGCGGCTCATCTGCGGCCAGTCTCGTGTGATCACGGTGTCCTCCCGGTAGGGCCGTGGCCAGGGTATCCAGCCGCCGTCGGGCGCGGCACGTCGCGTAGTCGCGTAGCGGCGCGTAGTCGCGCGTAGTCGCGTACGTTCAGGGGAGCCGGCCGGCCGACCGCGAGTGGCCGGCCGGCCGGACTCGGTCAGGCCCCCGTTTCCGCGCTGCGGTAGCCGCTGGCCTGGAGGGTGAACATGGCCGCGTAGTCGCCGCCCAGGGCCATCAGCTCGTCGTGCGAGCCGGATTCGACGATGCGGCCGCCGTCGAAGACGAGGATCCGGTCGCAGTCGACGACGCTGGCGAGCCGGTGCGAGATCAGCACCGTGATCTGGTCCTCGCGCAGCCGGCCGCGCAGCACCGCCTCGTACACGGCGTGCTCGGACGGCGGGTCCATGCTCGCCGTCGGCTCGTCCAGCAGGAGCAGGACCGCCTCCTGGTAGAGGCCCCGCCCGACGGCGATCTTCGCCCACTGCCCGCCGGAGAGCTGCTGCCCGCCCTTGAACCGCTTCGACAGCAGCGCGTTCCACTGGCCGGGCAGTGCGGCGATGACCGCGTCCGCGCCGGCGGCCCGTGCTGCGGCCATGGCGCGCCGCGGGTCGGCCTCGGTGAGGCTGCCGGCGCCGGCGGTGATGTTCGACAGGGCGCTGAAGGGGAACCGGACGGGGTCCTGCAGTACGCAGGCGACCCGCTGGTGGACGGAGCGGGCGTCCATCCCGCGTACGTCGACGCCGTCCCAGCTGACGCTGCCGCGCTGGGCCTCGTACAGGCCGGCCAGGAGTTTGGCGCACGTCGACTTCCCCGACCCGTTGAGGCCGACGAACGCCACCGTCTCCCCGGCGCGGAGGGTGAAGGAGACGCCGTCCAGGGCGGGCGTGTCCTTGCCGGGGTAGGTGAAGTGGACGTCGTGGACGGTGATTTCCTCGACCCGGTCCGGCGCCCGGACGTCGGAGGTGCGGGGCAGGAGGCGGCGGCTGCGTTCCTGGACGGCGAGGAGGTCGTCGACCCAGAGGGCCTGCTCGTAGACGAGGTGGGCGACCTCGATGAGCCGCGTCAGGGAGGACTGCCCCGCCTGGATGGCCAGGACGGCGCCGGCGCCGGCGGCCAGCGGCAGCCAGCCGGCGATCAGCATGGCCGCGAGGGCCGCGTAGGTGATGCCGGTGCCGGTGCCGCCCACCGCCCGCCCGGCGAGGCCCAGGAGGGCGGAGCCCACGCCGAGGCGGGTGTCCTCCTCGGCGATCCTGGTGGTCAGGCGGCGGTGCTCGGCGAGCAGGGCGCCCTGGGCGGTGTCGGAGCGCAGCTCGGCGGCCGCGTCCACGTCGAGCAGCAGCCACGAGAAGACGCGTACGCGGCGTTGCAGGGCGTTCCAGCGCTTGAACGAGCGGAAGCGGGCGCGTGCGCTGTGGACGGCGGCCACGCCCACCGGCAGGACGGACAGCAGCAGGAGCGGGAGGAGGACCGGGTGGAGGACGCCGAGCACGCCGGCGGTTCCGAGGAGTCCGAGGGTCGCGGCGGCGAGGGAGACGACCTGCCCGACGATCATGCGGGCGTAGAAGAGCCCGCGGTCGTTGGCGCGGTGGACCTCGTCGTGCCAGTCGGCGTCTTCGACCGCTTCGAGGCGCACGTGCGCGGTGAGGTGGAGGAACTCGCATTCCAGCGCGGTGCGGATCTTGGGGGTGACGCGGGCCTGGGCCACTGCCACGGCGGCTTCCAGCAGGGCGCGGGCGGCGAGGAAGCCGGCCACGAGGACGATCTCGGGGACGGCGGCGCGGACCCGGTCGGGGGTCGGGCCCTCGGCGAACAGGTGCTGGAGGACGCGGACGGAGGCCATCAGGCCGAAGGCCGTCATGGCGGCGGAGGCCAGCTGGCAGACGACGGCGGCGAGGGTGGCCCGGCGGTCCGCCTGCCAGGCGAGCCGGCCGATGAG
>NZ_GG657751.1:133402-190959 GCF_000158895.1 Streptomyces sp. C
CGCGGCGGGGGGCGGGGGCAGGGACGGCGCCGACGGCGGGGACGGCGGGGACGGCGGGGACGGCGGGGCGGACCGCTGGCCGGGCACGGTGCCGGCCGACGCCGCCGCCGCTTCGGTGGGCTCGCTCATGCGGTCCACCTCGTATCCGGTCGTACGGCGCGGTGCGCGCGGATGCCGCACCGCTGCGGCTGCGCGGGGCGGGCGGCGGGGGAGGTCCGCCGCCGCTGTTCGAATCCGAGGCGGCAGGGGGCGGGTGCGGGTTCGGGATGCACGGTGTCCTCCATCTGGGCGGCCGGTTGGCACTGGTGCTCCAAGAACGCCCCGCTCCTACGCCCGTAACGGCCCCGGAAGGGCGAATCCCTCGAACGCGAATACGGCCCCGGCGGGCGGGCCAACAGCCGCCTGCCCGCCCACCTTTGAACCCACACGTTCGAGTGGTCGGCGGCGCCCGGCACCCGATCAGGGGCTTGCGCGGCCTGCGGCGGACCGGTTGGCGCGGCGGCGCGTGAAGTGGCCGGACGTGACGATCGACGCTGCCGTCTCCGACTTCTACTGCCATCAGGTGCTGTCCGGCCGGGTGCCCGTCGAGACCGTTGCGGAGACGGATCACGCGCTCGACCGCTGACGCCTCCGCCTCCGGACGGAGACCCCGCACCGATTCGGCCGGGGTCTCCCCGGCCGCTCTACTTCACCGCCGGGTATGCGGAAGTCGGCGGTACGGGGGCGGGGGGCGGCGACGAAACCGGCCCGCGGGTCGGCCCGGAGGTGGACGCGCTCGCCGTCGGAGCGGGCGTGGCGGTCGGGACCGACGTGCACGTGGGGCTCGGCGACGGAGCCGGCGAGGAGGCCGGTACCGGCGTCGGAGTCGGGGCGGCGGTGGGCACCGCCGTGGACGTCGGAGCCGAGGTCGGAGTCGGGGCGTACGTCGGAACCGCCGTGGACGTCGGAGCCGAGGTCGGAGTCGGGGCGTACGTCGGAACGGCCGTGGACGTCGGAGCCGAGGTCGGGGCCGGCGTCGGGAACGGCGCCGGCGGCGGAGCCTGAGTCGGAGCCGTGGTCGGCCCGTACGGTGACACCGCCGTGGACGTCGGAACCGAGGTCGGGGTCGGCTCGTACGAGGGGGCCGGCGTGCGTGTCGGAGCGGAGGTCGGGCGCCACGTCGGGGCCGGCCCCCGGGTCGGAGGCGGGGTCGGGGTCGGTGACGCGCAGGTGGGGCTCGGGCTCGGTGCCGGATCCGGCGTCGTGGGGTCGGCGGCCCGGGCCATGCCGGTCGCGAGGGCGATCCCGGCTATGACGCCGGACGCCGCGACCGCGGTCGCGGCCGTGGCCGTACGGACTCGGTGTGTGCGCATGTGGTGGTTCCCCCCTGGTCAACTCGTCGGCGCGGTCGCCGACCATGATCCAGAGCCAACACCCTCCGTCGCCGACCCGCAACAGGCTTCCACGGCGTCCCTACGGGAAGTGCAGGGCCCTCAGGGCGCGTTCGGCGTGGTCACGCCCTCCCCACCACGGGCCGCCGTCGGCGCAACGCACCCCCGGCGCCCGGGCCGCCCCGGCCCGGTCACGTGCGGGCCGGGGAGTGGACGAGGGCGAGCTCCCGCGCCGTCAGGGGCGGGCCGGTCAGGGGCGGGCGGCGGGGGCCTCGTACGGCTCCCAGCAGGACGCGCGGCCTGGCCAGCGCGGCGAGCGGGGTCTGGAGGGAGGTGACGTCGGTGAGGTCCTTCACCATGGCGAAGCTGCCGCAGCTCGTCGTCACCAGGCGGTCCACGTAGCGGGCCAGGATCCTGTCCCTGCGGTTCGGGCTGCCGCCCCGCACTCCCGGGTAGAAGATGTCCTGCCCGGTGGCCAGGTCCCAGGCGGCGTCGACCCGCTTCGCCATGGCCCGCTGGACCTGCCGCGCGAGATGCGGGGCGTCCACGCCACGGGCGCGGGCCTTGTCGCGGAGGACGGCGGCCGACTGCGCGGCGACGGACATGCCGTGCCCGTAGACGGGGTTGAACGCGGCGAGGGCGTCGCCCAGGACGACGAAGCGTTCGGGCCAGTCCCGCACCTGCTCGAAGTACCGGCGCGTGTTGTGCGTGCTCCTGCTGACCGTCACGCCGGTGAGGGGCTCCAGCCGGGAGATGATCTCCCCGACGACGGGATGGCGGAGCCTGCGGGCGAAGGCCTCGAAGTCCTCGGCGTCACCGGTCGGTTCCCCCTCCCGGGTACCCGTCTGGGTGACGATCCACCGGCCGCCCTCGACCGGCAGGATGCTGGCGCTCTGCCCCGGGCACCCGCCGCGGGGATCCGCGTGCACGCTGACGATGGGGAAGCCGGCGCTTCCCGCCGGGGCGCGGAAGACCCGGGTCGCGTACACCAGGCCGAGGTCCACGGCCCGCTCGGGTGCGGGGCGCACCCCCAGGTCCGCCAGGTACCGGGGCGCGCGCGAGCCGCGCCCGCTCGCGTCGACGACGAAGTCGGCGTCCAGGGTGCGGTGGCGGCCGTCCGCGCCGCGGACCCGGACCCCGGTGACCCGGGAGGCGCTGCCGGACAGGCCTTCGACCCGGGTGTCCTGGAGGACGGCCACTCCCCCGCCGGTCAGGACGAGGTCGCGCACGACGGAGTCCAGGAGGTCGCGGCTGCACCCGATCACGAAGTGGGTCTCGCGGTCCCAACGTCTGAACCAGCCCTGCCCGCTGAGCGCGACCATGCCCGTGGGGACGGGGATGCGGTTCGCACCGGCGGCCAGCCAGCGGTCGGTGATCCCCGGGAGGAGTGCTTCGGCGGCGCGGGCTCCCCCGCTCCAGAGCATGTGCGCGTGACGTGCCTGGGGGAGGCCCCTGCGCGGGAGCGGCCGGGTCGGCAGTCGATCGTTCTCGACGACGAGTACGTCGTCGACCGCACCGCGCAGCGCACTGGCGGCGAGCATCCCGGCCAGGCCGCCGCCGATGACGACGGCGCGCCGGCGGACCGTTGGGACGGGGGCGTCGGCGCGGACCCCGGTGGTGGTCGGCTCGGGCACGTGACTGCTCTCTACGATCTCTGCGGGCCGCCGGACGGGGGGTGCTCCCGTCGGCGAGGGTGGGGTGCGCGGGCCCGCGTCCTGTGCGGGCCGTGGCGTCGGGTCACTCGGCCCGGCCGGAGCGGGCCGGAGGAACGTCCCTGGAGGCGGCGACGCAGGGCGGGACCGCGCACAGCGGCCGCCGCGCGGCGGCGCCTTCGAGCAGCGACATGGCCCGTACGGCGTCGGAGAACCGTACGAGTCCGTCGTCGCTCTCGGTCAGGGACTTGAGGCCGCCGTCCCCGTCGCCCTCGCCGGGATGGGGACGCAGGGAATCGAACGCGGCGATGACCAGCGCGGCGCGCGCCGCCGCTTTTTGGTTTTTTTCGCGCCGGGCCCGGTCGGGCGCCGCTCGTCGGGCGCCCGCTCGTTCGGCCCGCCCGGGCTCCAGATTAGGGGGCAGGAGGCGCAGACCGTTCCCGGATGTCGCAGGTCCGCCGCAGGTGGCGCCTGCCAGGACGCCCACCACGGTATGCGCACCAGTTCGTACGGGATCACCGCGCGCATGGCCTCCCACAGCGGCCGGAGCCTCCTGTAGCGCGAGCGCCGGCGCCACCACCCCACCAGGCCCTGGCCGACGGCGGGCAGGGCGAACCCGACGCACTGGAGCAGGGAGGCCAGGGCGGCCAGGGAGGGGGCCACGGTCGTACTGACGGCGTCCCAGTCGCGGCCCGCCCACCGGGCGCCGACCGCGAGGAGCTTGAGCACGGCGTAGCCGAAGTTCAGGACGCCTCCGGCGACGATGAGGACGAGCCCGGCGCGCAGCAGGCCGCCCACGTCGCGGGCCCAGCGGCGGCACAGGACGGACAGCAGGACGGTCGCCACCGCGTGCGCCAGAACGTAGAGGACGATCATCTCCCGGATGAACGGCGTCGTGGCGTAGTACGTGTCGAAGTCCCGCAGGCGTTCGTCGGGCGCGTCGCCCAAGGCGAACAGGGCGAGCAGCGCCACGATGACGGCCCCGTAGACGCCGGCGCACCAGCGGGTGGCCCTGCGGCGCTGTTCGTCCGGTCCTCCCCGCCACGTCAGCATCAGGATGATCACGCTGGCGCTCCCGGCGGTGACCAGCGCGAAGACCAGCGGGGCGGAGAAGTTGGCGACGCCGGTGAGCCGGTTGACCTGGGACACCGTCGACGGTGCGGCGAAGAAGAAGACCACGGCGCCCACGGGAATCACGACGCCGACCGAGCGGACCAGGGGGTCGCGCCAGTGGCGTACGAGGCCCGGCACCCTCATCGCGAAGGAGACGAGCAGGAGGGCGGCGGGAAGGTAGTAGTAGAGGTTGTTCACCTCGCCCCCCTCACGACCGGTTCGCCCCGCGGCGGCGCGGGAGCCGGCGCGGGAGCAGGCTCAGGAGCCGACGCGGGAGCAGGCGCGGGATCCGGCGCGGGAGCAGGCTCAGGAGCCGGCGCGGGAGCCGGCGCGATCACGTGCTGTAAGCCGGTGTGCTCGGCCACGTTCCTCTGTTCGACGAGGGCGCCGACGGACTGCCGAGCTTCCCACTGCTTGATCACGCTTCTCCCCAATGCCCTTGTCCGCGTGAGGCGGGCGTGCGCGCCCAGGCGGATTCCACACGGCCGGTCTGCCCGGCCGCCGCACCCAGTCGGCGGCATGCCTCAGCGCGTGCCGCCGGCCGGATCCTGCTCCCCCTCGGCCGCGCGCTCGTCCATGTAGTTGTCGAGCCACTCCAGCAGCCTGGTGCGTCCCTGGTCGGGCAGCAGGGCAGCGCGCAGGGCGATGCCGTCGACGCCGTGCCGCTCGTACAGACTCGGCCGCCGGGTGCCGGCGGGGGCGGCCGCCGCGAGCGCGCCGCGCTCGCTGTGCTCCTGGTACTCCTGGAGCAGCGACTTCTCCACGGCGGCCAGCGCGCAGCTCAGGGCCTCGGTGTCTTCCGACTGGAGGAAGCCGGCCGGGCGCCCGAAGAACCGTTCCAGGCGTGCGCAGTGGTCCATCGTCGGCCGGCGGTCCCCGCCGAGCAACGCCTGCACCTGCTGCCGGGAGATGCCGCTCTGCCGGGCGATCTCGCCGTGCGAGAACTTCCGGCCGTTCTCCTTGCGGTACGTCTCGTGGAGGAGGTCGAGCCGCTGCCGGAACCTCTTGTGGATGTCCGGCTCACCCGCCGGACGCCCCTGGAGGAGTGCCCGTACGACGTCGAGTGGAACTCCGGAGGCGAAGTGCAGTTCCTCCGGGACCAGCACCTCGTCCCGGCTCCGGCCGAGCTTGGCCGCCAGATCGACGATCCGTGCCACGGCCCCGGCCAACTGCGAGGCGGTCGCCGCGGATACGGAGAAGGCTGCTGTCACCGGCTGGTCTCCCGAAGTCGCGCTTGCGCAGGACTGATCACCCCGGTGTGCCGGGGAGGCGGAGCCGCCGGAGCGGCAACTGCCGCCCCGATGCTGCCACAACCGTGGCAGGAGCTCATAGGCCTCCGGGCAGACTGCCACAGCAGTGGCAGCAGGTCGGTGGCGGCCCGCCTGCCGGCCGGCCGCCCTCACGAGACCGCTCGCCGTACCCCTCCGCTTCCGGGGCGGCCGTCACCCGACCCGGGAGGAAGGATCCCGGTTGGGCTCGGCGGCGGCCCTGCGCTCGGCGTCGGTCAGCGGCGGTGCCTGGAGGTGCGGCTTCTTCGGGCCGAAGAGCAGGGGGACCAGCACGTCCGGGGAGAACAGCCGGGTCGCGGGCTTCTCCAGGCTCATGACGTCCAGCAGGGCGCCGAGCGCACGGGGGCTGCCGGCGGCCGTCTCGACGACGCGGTCGACGAACCGGGTGAGGAGCCGCTCGACGGCCTTGGGCGGTGTGGCGCCGGCATCCGGGTAGCAGGCGTCCTGGCCCACTGCCAGGTCCCACGCGGCCGACACGGGCCGCGCCGCCGCGCGCTGCACGCGTCGGGCCGTACCGGGGGTGGTGGGGCCGGCGGAGGCCAGTACGGCCCTGAGGGCGAGGGCGGACTGGGCGGCCACGGTGAGACCGTGCCCGTAGACGGGGTTGTAGCCGGCGACGGCGTCGCCGAGGACGACGAACCCGTCCGGCCAGTCCTTCATCTTCTCGTAGTAACGGCGCTGGTTGGCGGTGCTGCGCGTGGTCACGACGCCGCCCAGGGGTTCCGCGTCCTTGATGAGTTCGCCGATGACGGGGTCGCCCAGGCCCAGGGCGAAGGCGGTGAAGGCGGCGGGGTCCTTGGTGGGTTCGCCGCCGCGCGAGCCGGAGAGGGTGACGATCCACCGGCCGTCCTCGACGGGGAGGATGATGCCGCCCTGGCCGGGGGCCTTGGCCGGGTTGGCCTGTACGTTGACCAGCGGGAAGCCCTCGCCGGTCGTCCCGGGGGCCCGGAAGGCGCGGGTGGCGTAGGCGACTCCCGCGTCGACCCGCCGCTCGGTGACGGCGGGCAGGCCGAGGGCCTGGAGCCAGTCCGGGGCGCGTGACCCGCGCCCGGAGGCGTCGACGACCAGGTCGGCGGTCAGGGTCCGCGTCCCGGTGCCGATCCGGGCGGTGACACCGGTGACGCGGCCCGCCGTGCCTTCGAGGCGCTCGACGGCGGAGTCCTCGTGGACGGTGATGCGGCCGGTGCCCGGGGCGCGCCCGCGCAGGACGCGCTCGCGCAGGACGTGATCGAGGAGGTTGCGCGAGCACACGAGGATGCGGTGGGGGGTACCGCTGCCGAAGCGGCGGAACCAGACCTCGTTCGGGGCCCGGGAGACCATGTCACCCATGATGGGAACCAGCCGGCCGCCCTCGGCGACGACGCCGTCGACGAAGCCGGGGAGGAGTTCCTCGAAGGCCCGCACGCCGCCGCTCCAGACGAGGTGCGCGTGGCGGGCCTGCGGCACCCCCTTGCGGTCCTCGGGGCTGGCGGGCAGCGTGTCGCGCTCCATGAGCGTGACGTCGGCGAACTCGGCGAGTACGGAGGCGGCGAAGAGGCCGGCGGCACTGCCGCCGATCACGAGGGCGGTGGGCCGGCCTGAGTTGGCTGCTGTCTGTGACATGTGATGCTTTCTGTCGTGGCCGCCTGCCGGCGGAACCTCGCGGCGGTCCAGGTGCGGCGGAGCGCGGGAGAGCGCGAGAGCGCGTGGGTGTGGTGGTGTGGTGTCGGTGACCTTGGCGCCGGCCTCACAGGCCCGGCCGGGCCTGCCGCCCGGCGGGGACTCCTCAAGTGCGGCAGCACCGAGCGCTCCCCCAGCGCCCGGGACGGATGCTGGGATGCTGCGATCACCGAGTTACGTGTAGTCACCATACGTGTTGCGGCCATCTTTTGGGCCGGCGTGGGTCCGGTCCCCGTTCTCCCGTCTGCCCCTCCGGCCCGGCCGGGCAAGAGCGTTCGGCTGACGGCGTCCGGGTCGGGACGTCACCATGGCTCCATGACCGTCCCCAGCCCTGCCCAGCGGCTCGCCGACCACGTCCAGCACCTCCTCGGCACAGGGCCGTTCCCGCCGCCCGGCGGATGGACCCACATGGGCGCCGTCATCTGCGACGTCAGCTTCCAACCCCGCTGCAACTACGAGGCCACCCTGCGGCCGCGGCTCCTGCGGCTCCAGGCGAGCTGGCCGGACGCGAGCACGGTCAGCGGGTTCCGGAGCCGTCTGGCCACGGAGGACCTCGCCGTCGCCATGCGGTTCAACCACGCCCGGAAGGTCGCGACGGCACGCGCCATCACCGACCTCCTGGCCGGCCACGGGGTCGACACCCGCGACGACCTCCGTACCTGGCTCGACCACCAGTCCAACCGTGCCGCACTGCGCACGGTGAAGGGGGTCGGGCCGAAGAGCGTCGACTACGTCGGCAACCTCGTCGGCCGCTCGCAGGTCGCCGTCGACGTCCATCTGCGCGCCTTCGCCGCGGACGCCGGTGTCGCGGGGCTCCCCTACGAGCGGCTGCGCGCGGCGTACGAGGAAGCCGCCGCGCTCCTCGGGCACGACGAGGCCGGCCTGGAGCACGCCGTGTGGCGGCACGGGGCGGGGGCGAAGGCGGGGGCCGGGACGGCGTGACCGACGCCCCGGCCTCGGCGCCCACCGCGGCCGTGTGAGGATCGGCCATGGACACCACCACGGCCACCCCCACTGCCACCCCCACCCCCGCCCCCACTTCCACCCCCACCCTCACGGAGCGCCGGTCGCCCTGGGTCGTCTTCACGCGCCGCGACGACCCCTGGGTCACCGCCGGGGCGGCGGCACTCCGGGAACAGGGCGGGCGGGTCTTCCGGCTGGACGGCCTCGAGATGCGGGAACCGGCTTCGCTGTTCGCCGCCTTCGCCCGGTCCCTGTCGTTCCCCGGCTACTTCGGCCGGAACTGGCCCGCCCTGGTGGACTGCCTGCACGACTGGCACGGCCACGGGGGCGACAGCAGGGACATCGCCGTCCTGATCGACCACGCCGACGCGCTGCTCGACGCCGGGTTCACGGGCCTCTTCGTGTCCGTGCTCTGCGAGGCGGCCTGGAAGGCCAACCCCCAGCTGGACGCCGACGGGATCCCGCACGAGGACTGGCCGCCGTTCACGCTCCACTTCGTCTTCCTCCTCGAACACGTCCCGCCCGCCGCCTTCGAGCCGGCCGTCCGGCAGGGCCCGGACGTCGTCGTGGCCGTGGAGGACGGCCGGCTCAGCGCGACCCTCACCGGCGACGACTGGCCGGAGGGGGTGCGCGGCGGAAGCTGACCCGCTCGGGCACGGTCGCGCGTACGCCGTTGTCAGTGGCGGCTGGCAGCATCCCTGAGCACCCCACCTCAAGGAGCTCCATGGGTACCTGGGACGTCGGCCCCCTCGACAACGACACCGCCGCGGACTTCGGCGGCACCCTCGACGAGGCCGCAGAGGCCGAGCGGCCCGGTCTCGTACGGGACGCGCTCGTCCGCGTCCTCGACGCCGAGGACACCCTCGACCAGCACCTGGCCGTCGAAGCGGTGGCGGCAGCGGCGCTCGTCGCCGCGCAGTGCCCCGGAGGGCGGCCCGTCACCAGCCCGTACGGGCCGGACCTGCCCGTCCCCGAGCTTCCGGCCGGCCTGCGGGACCTCGCCGTACGCGCCCTGGACCGCGTCGCGGCCGAGCCGTCCGAGCTGCGCGGACTCTGGGCCGACACCGGCAAGTATCCTCACTGGCTCCGCGGCCTGGACCTCCTGCGCAGGGTGCTGGCCTTCCCCGCCCCGCAGCCGGTGGCCCGTTCCTGGGCCCGGATCGACGCCTGGACGCGCCGGCACGCTCCCGCCTCTTACGCCCTGCTCGCGCCGCCGGCCGACCCCGTGGAAGTCGAGACGGCGCAGGAGGCGATGGGGGTCCGCTTCCCCGCCGACCTGCTCGAATCACTGGCCTGCCACAACGGGATCACCCAGTGGGCGAACCTGCTCCCCGGCCAACCGCCGATGTCCGTCGCGGGGATACTCGCCCACTGGCGGATGTGCGTCGAGATCGCCGGTGACGACCCCGACCTGACGCAGTCCCACGGCGACGGCGAGGACGACGAACCCTGGTGGCACCCGCAGTGGATCCCCTGGGCGCAGAGCGACGGCGACTCCCAGGTCATCGACATGCGCGAGGGGCCCGGCCGGGGCCGCCTGGGCACTGCGGCACACGACGACACCGGCCACTTCGGCGACGGCTGGCCCTCCCTGGCCGTGTACCTGACCGCGGTGGCCGACGCGCTCGACCACGGCGGAGAAGCGGACGACATGGCTCCGTACCTCACCCCGCAGGGAGAGCTGTGGTGGGACTTCCCGGGCGAGACCGAGCTGAACGGCGAGCCGCTCACCCCCGCCCCTCCGGCGGGCGGCCCTCCCGGGCGGGGCTAGGGGGTGTCCCGCGAAGTCTCGGGCTCCGGGCGGGATCGGGACGACGGGTTCCAGAGGCGGTCGGCCTCGCCGCGGGCGATGTGCTCCTCGTAGATCCGCACCTTGTACCGCATCACCTCCAGGGTCTCCCGCAACTCCTGGATCTGCGCCTCCACCTGGCGCTCGTGCCGGCGCAGCAGTTCCAGCCGCTCGTGTTCGTTGCCCGGGCCCTGGCGGGCCAGTTCGACGTACTGCCGGATCACCGGCAGCGGCATGCCGGAGGAGCGGAGCTTGGTGCAGACCGCCAGCCACTCCACGTCCGCCTCGTGGTAGACGCGGCGGCCGTTGGACAGGCGGCGCACCGGGTTGGCGAACAGGCCCTCCCGCTCGTAGAAGCGGAGCGCGTGCACGCTCAGCCCGCTGCGCCGCGCCACCTCACCGATGCTCAAGTCCACGAGTGACCCCCGTCACAGAGTTGTTGATCTAGACCCGACTCTAGCTTCTAGCCTCGGACCATCAGCCAGTCAGCCAGTCGGCACGTCAGACGATCGGATTGTGGGAGAACATGGGCGTTTGGTTTGTCACCGGGGCATCGCGCGGGCTCGGCGCGGAGATCACCCGTGAGGCGCTGCGCCGGGGGCACAGTGTGATCGCCACCGCGAGGGACGCGTCGGCACTGCTCAAGGCGTTCCCCGAGAGGCCGGACGGACTGCTGGCGGTGGACGCGGACGTGACCGAGCCGGAGCAGCTGGCGGCCGCGGTGGAGGCCGGTCTGGCGGAGTTCGGCCGGATCGACGTCGTGGTCAACAACGCCGGCTACGGACTCGTGGGCGCGATCGAGGAGACCTCCGACCGGGCCGCCCGGGACCTCTTCGACGTCAACGTGTTCGGCGTCCTCAACACGCTGCGGGCGACCCTGCCGACGCTGCGCGCCCAGCGGTCGGGCCACGTCGTGAACATCGGCTCCGTGGGCGGCTTCGCCACCGCCCCGGCGGTCGGCCTGTACGGCGCGTCGAAGTTCGCCCTGGAGGGCATCACCGAGGCGCTGCACGGCGAGCTCGCCCCGCTCGGCATCCGCGTCACGATCATCGAGCCGGGCGGCTTCCGCACCGACTTCCTCAGCGGCTCCAGCATCCGCGTCGAACCGGCGGCCATCGCCGACTACACCGCCGGCGCGGGGCCGGTGCGCGAGGCGCTGGCCGCGAACGACGGGCTCCAGCCGGGCGACCCGGTCAAGGGGGCCAAGGCCGTCGTCGACGTCACGGAGGCCGCCGAGCCGCCGCTGCGCCTCCAGCTCGGCGCGGACGCGGTCGAGCGGGTCGAGGCGAAGCTGGACCTGGTGCGGCGTGAGCTCGACCAGTGGCGCGGTACCTCCCTCTCCACCGCCATCTGAAGCACCGTCAGCTGTCCCGCCCTCCGGGAATAGGGAGCGCGGGGCGGCGAGTTGCCCGGACTGCAAGATCGACATGTGGTTCGGGAGGGGCGGGGCAAGACAACGGTCCACGGCACGGCGGTGGCCGGTTTCGAAGGCGCGGGCGCGTACGCTCGGCCCGTGACCGATCACGGCATCGCCCTGCCTGCTGGGCGGTCCAGGACGCGGTGGGCGCCGCTGCTCGTGACGAACAACCGGTTGGCGTTGAGCGGGTCGTACCACGCCGACCGGGGCGGGGCAGCCGGGGCCGTGGCCGTGGCCGCCGAGGCGGTCGTGTCGGGCACGGACGACCTGCCCGCCGGTTCCTGAGCCGGTCCGCCTCCCGACGACGCTCCCGGCGGCGGCCCTGCGCGAACGGCTATGACCGGGCGGTCCGTGTCACCCCGGGCATGCGCAGGGCGTCGGCGGCCGCCGGCGACAGCATGGAGTCCCGCAGCTCCGCCACGGGGATCCAGCGTGCGGCGTCGGTCGAACCGTCGACCTCGGCCACCGCCGGCGCCCCGCTTCGAGCTCTACGGCGTAGAACAGCGCGGTCAGGTTCCAGCTCACGCCCCGCCGCTCGACCGCGTACGTCCGCGCGTCGAGCAGCCGGGCAGCGGCGAGTTCGAGCCCCGTCTCCTCCCGGAGCTCACGGGCCAGGGTCTCCACGGGCTGCTCGCCCGGGTCGATCCCCCCGCCCGGCAGGTGCCACAGCCCCGGGGCGAATATCGGCGACGCGTCGGTCAGCCGGGCCAGCAGCAGCCGGCCGTCCTCCACCGCGATGCCGTACACCGACACCCGATTCCGCACGCGCGCTCCGTCCGCCACTGCCCCACCCCTCCCGCTCCGACAGCCCGAGGCGAGAACTCCAGCCCCACCAAGACCGCCCCCAGGGGTGTCCCCGAGACGCCCGGATGTCAGACGAAGCAGATGCTGTTCGGGTCGACGTCATGCCATCCGGGGCCGGTGTGGCGGTCGTAGCCCGTCGTGATGGCCGGCTACACGTGGGGTGGCGGGCGGCCGGTTGCGGTGACCGGGTCACGCGCCCGCGTCCGGCCGGCGTCCCGGCCACTACTGAGCGGTATGTCGCCCCTGCGGTACCGGGGGCGGGCGGGGCGCGGGATAATCGGGGGCATGGTCACGCCGTACTCCCCCGCTCCCGGCCCGTCGGCGGCCGAGGTGCTGCGCGCCCGGTACGCGGGCAGGCTCCCCGCCGCCCTCGACGAGCTGGCGGGCCCCGAGCACGGCGTGGTCGAGCTGCCCCTGCACGTCGCCTGGTCGGGGCTGCGCTCCTACGACCTGGACCGGCCGCGCCTGCGGATGGGCCTGTACCGCACGGTCCTGGCCGAGGGGCAGCACGAGGACCTGGTCAAGCTCCTCAACCGCGACCTGCTCGCCGCCCAGTGGCCGGTGCTGCGCACCCTGGTCAGCCGGCACGTCCGCCAGGTCTGGGAGGAAACCTTCCCCGAGCTGGCCCAGGCCCAGGCCCAGGCCCAGGCCCCTGCTCCGGCCCAGGCCCCTGCTCCGGCCCAGGCCCCTGCTCCGGCCCCGGCCCCGGCGGCCGGGTCCGCGGCGGCGTGAAGCTCAGCGGGCTGCACCGCCGCCTCCTGGACGCCGTGATCGACATCGGCTCCCCGTACCCCCTGGTCCTCGCCGGCGGGTACGCCGTCCAGGCCCACGGCCTGGTGGAGCGCGTCAGCCAGGACCTCGACGTCGCCACCGAGAACCCCGCCCCCATGGCCGACATCGCCGCCGGCCTGGAGCAGGGCCTGGCCACCCGCGGCTGGCGCGTGGAGACCATCGCGGTGGACCCGCTCTCGGCCCGCCTCGTGGTCACCGATCCCGCGACCGGCGAGCGCTGCGAGCTCGACGTGCTCAAGGAGCACTTCTGGACCCCGCCGGCCCGGACCGAGTACGGGCCCGTCCTCGCCCTCGACTCCGTCATCGGCACGAAGGTCCGGGCCCTGGCCGACCGCGGCACCGCGCGCGACCTCATCGACGTCCACGCGGCCTCCCGGCACCGCACCCGGGGCGAACTCGAACGGCTCGGCGAACGGCACGGCCGCGACGAGTTCCGCCTCGCCGACCTCCGCGACCGGCTCGCGGGCGCGGAGTGGACCGACGACGAGGAGTTCACCGCCTACGGCCTCACCGACCCCGAGACGGCCGCGGTCCGCGCGTGGGCGCTGGACTGGGCCACCGACCTCGACCGGCGCCTCCACGGCGACGACGAGGTCTGAAGGACCGGCTGCTGCTCGTCCGGTGGCGGTGGACACGGCCGCCCGGCGGCGCCGTCCCGGGGCGGGCGCCGGAAAATGCCGGGGAGGGAGACCGGCGGTGGTGCGAGACTCGGCTCCATGAAGCCCAATGATCCCAAGGACGATCTGCACCGCTACCTCAAGGCGGCCCGCGAAGCGATCGTCTGGAAGCTGGACGGACTGTCCGAGTACGACGTCCGCCGCCCCCTGACGCCGACCGGCACCAACCTCCTCGGCCTCGTCAAGCACCTCGCCAGTGTCGAGCTCGGCTACTTCGGCCCGACCTTCGGCCGCCCGCACGGCGAGGCCCTGCCCTGGCACGAGGAGGGCTCCGAGCCCAACGCGGACATGTGGGCGACCGCCGACGAGTCGCGCGAGGACGTCCTCGGCCTCTACCACCGCGCCTGGGCGCACGCGGACGCGACGATCGAGGCGCTGCCGCTGGACGCGATGGGCCGCGTCGCGTGGTGGAGCGAGAACGCGGACGTGACGCTTCAGCGGGTCATGCTGCACATGACGGCCGAGACGAACCGGCACGCCGGCCACGCCGACATCGTCCGCGAACTGATCGACGGCACGGTCGGCATGCGGAAGGACAGCGGCAACATGGACGGCGGTGACGAGTCCTGGTACCAGGAGTACCGCGACCGCCTGGAGGCCTCGGCCAAGGAGGCCGAGGCCAGGCACGGCTCACGCTGACCGGCTGAGCCGCCCGGACCCTGCCGTTCCCTTTCAGTCCCTGCCCGTTCCCGCAGGTCAGAGCGGGAGGCCGAGGCGGCTCAGGGACTGAAGGGACCGAGTTTTCGAAATCCGTACGTATGGGCGGGCGGGGCCGCGTCAGGCGACGGTGCGCGTGGCTGCGCCCGCGGCTCCGCGCTGGGAGCGCTCCGTCTTCATGCCGACGTGCCGCGGCTCGACCGTACGGGGGTCCACCGCCTCGCCCGGGGCGCCGGCCCGGTACAGGCCGTCCGGTTCCGCATCGCGGTCGTGCGGGAGGAGGTAGAAGACGCGTCGCTTCTGGAGCCCGCTGTCGGGGTCGGCCTCCGCGCTGTCGCAGAGTTCGGCGAAGCCGACCATGCGGCCGTCGCGGTAGTAGCGGGGCTTGCCGCGCCTGCGCGGGGTCTTGTCGAGGGCCTGGCGTACGTAGTCGAGCTGTGCGGGGTCTTCCAGCCACACCACCTTGTCCTCGTGGGTGAGATCGCTTGCTTGAAGTAGCGAGCTCATGGCCTTGGTCCCTTCTCGGTCTGACGACGTACCTGTTGCGCGGTCCGGAGTGACCACGCTACCGGGCGCCGGGCACGGGCTATCGCGGTGTGCGGGGCGGCGTCCTGTGGCCGGCTCATTCGTTGCGTGTCCATGGTAGGTGGCCGGATGCGGTGGCGGACAGTAGGCCCGGGCGGTTCACCCCCGGGCTGCCCCGTTCGCCGGGCGCGCGCGCCCGCCTCGTACCGGCTCATCCGGACTCGTCCGCGAGCAGGGCGAGGCCGGGGTAGAACTTCTGGCCGTTCGAGCGGAGCATCTCGCCGGGCGAGGAGATGCCGACCTCGGCGCGGATGCGGGTCGCGAAGGCGCGGGTGGTCGCGGGGCGCAGGCCCTCGCCCTCCTGGCACCAGGTGCTGTAGGCGCGGTACAGCGCGCCCTGTTCGACCTTGAAGTCCCGCGGCTCCTCACCGCCGTCGCCGCTGGTGCAGCATTCGGCGAGGAAGCGGCCGATGTGGTCCTCGGTGGTGGCGTAGGCCTGGGTGGCGGTGCGCACGACGGTGGGGCCGGTGAGGGACGGCTTGGTCCGCAGGTAGGCCATGGCGCCCTGGATCATCCAGTGGAGGATGCCGGGACCCTCGTGGTTGACGAGTTCCTCCGCCAGGTTGTCGATCTTGCGGTGGTCGGGGACGACCTTGTCGAACGGGATGAGGCGGATGCGGCGCCAGAACGCGTGTCCGCCGGTGCCGACTTCGGGACGGTGGTTGCCGAGCAGCCAGAGCTTGTGGGTGGGCTCGAAGCTGAAGTAGTCCTGGCGCATGCGGCGGGCCTTGAGGCGGTCGCCGCCGGTGAGGAGCTTGACGCGGGCCTCGTCGAACTTGTCGTGGGGCTTGAGCTCGCTGCACACGAACAGGCGACGGCCGTGGAGTTCGGTGAGCTCGGTCGAGTGCTCGTTGAACTTGCCGCGTTCCATCAGGAAGCCGGGCGGGGCGACGTCCGCGTAGTCGCCGAGGATCTTGATGACGATGTCCATGAGCGCGGACTTGCCGTTGGCACCGATGCCGTAGAGGAACGGCAGGACCTGGCCGCCGACGTCGCCGGTGATGGAGTAGCCGAGCAGGAGATGGACGAAGGTGATCATCTCCTTGCCCTTGTCGTCGTCGCCGAAGGTCTCCGTCAGGAAGCGCGCGAAACGGGGCGTGGGGCTGGCCTCGGGCGCGAGGTAGGTCGCGCGCGAGTGCAGGTCCCTGAGCGGGTCGGGCTTGCGGAGCTCGCCGGTGCGCAGGTCGACCACGCCGGCCGGGGTGCACAGGGCGTACTTGTCGCCGTCGAGGGTGTCGGGGTCCAGGGCCAGTTCCGGGGAGGCCTTGGCCTGGGACAGCATGGCCTTGACCCCGGAGGTCGACATGGCGCGCTTGCGGTGCTGGGCCAGCTCGCGGTCGGTGAAGTGGCCGCGCGGGTCGTGCAGCGGCATCTCCTCGGCCATGTCGCCGGCGGCCCAGATGGCCGCCTTCTCGCCGCCGGTGCGCTTCCAGCGGTACTCGTCCCACACGTACCAGCCGAGGCCCTCGACGTGGCGGAAGCGGTGGTTGTGGAGGTGGGCGAAGAGCTTGGCGTTGCCCCGGTCGGTGAGGTTGACGAGCAGGCCGGCCTGGACGAAGTCGTCGGGGCGGGGCGGCGTGGTCGCGGGCGTGGAGACCTGCTGGGCGGGCAGTTGGGCGGTCTCGGCTCCCCCGGCGGTGGTTGCGGGGTGCCCGGCCGTGAATCCGGGGTTCCCGGCCGTGGTTGCGGGGTTTCCGGCGGTCTCGGCTCGCGTCCCGGCTCCCGTCTCGGCCGCGAAGACCGCGAGCTGCTCGGCGGCGGCGTGCGCGTCGAAGCCCGTGCTTCCTGCGCTGCTCATGAACGTCCCTTGGGGTGGATGGGGCGGTGGCTGCCGGCGCGGAGCGCGGAGTCGATGACGAGTCGGTTGCGGCGCGCCCGGCCCGGGCGGGCCGCGTCCGCGGCTTCGGCGAGGAGGCGGGCGCATTCGGGCAGCGTGATGTGGCCGCCGGCCGCGAGGCCGCCGGCGGTGAAGGCCGCCCGGTTGAGCTTCTCGCTGAAGGCGGTGCCGGAGGGCGCGTGGGCGCAGTCCCGGACTTCGGCGAGGAGGGGGCCGAGGATGCGGTGGGCGTCGTCGGCGCCGGCCCCGGATGCGGTCGTGGTGGTCCGGGCCCGTGCGGCCCCCTGCGGCCTCGGCTGCGGCTGCGGCTCGGGGAGGGCGGGGTGGTGGCCGGTGCGGGCGAGTTCGGCGCCCAGCCACAGCGGCAGGGGCGCGGGGGTCCGAGAGCCGGGCAGGGCTTCGTAGGTGCCGTGGGCCGTCCGCGTACCGGGCGCGACGATGTAGCCGCCGGTGGCCCGGACGTCGACCTGCCAGGCGAGGGCCGTACGGCTGCCGGTGCCGGTGGAGGAGCGGATGGCCGGGCCGCCCAGGGGGGCCCGGTACCAGATGTGCAGGCCGCCGCTGGGGGTGCGTACGCGCAGGGTGGCGGTGTCCTGGGCGGGGTCGGGCCGGCGGCGGACGGCGGCCAGGAGGGCGAGGGTGTCGTAGCCGGAGCGGAGGCCGGTCAGGTCGACGCGGTCGTCGATCGGGATGCCGGGCAGCAGGCGCCCACGCTCCGGCAGCTCGGCCGGGTGGGTGTCGACGTCGATGACGACGAGGCCGGCCGGGCCGCAGGAGACGGCGACGCCGAACCCCGGCTCCTGACGCCACCAGTCCCTGATGACGGCAGCGTCCGTCGTCGCGGCGTGGAAGCCGTGGCACCACCGTCCGCGCGCCGTGCAGGGGCAGTCGGCGGGGGCGTGCTGCTGCTCCCGGCAGGCGGCGCAGTTCCCGGCGGGTGTTTTGGTCCCTGGGGCGAGGGGATGGACGGGCATGCCCCTGGCCGCCAGCCAGAGCGCCACCTCGACGCCGTGCCCGTGCCCCGGGCCCGTGCCGACGGCTGCCGCTGGTGGCGGCGTTGCGCTGTGGGCTGGCACGTGTGTCTTCCTTGGCGGTGCGGCTGGGCTTGGTTCGACTGTGTGGGCTGGTCCGGGCGTTGGCCCCGGCCCCGGCAGGGACTGAAGGGACCAAACTTTCACAATGCCGGAGCCTAGCGCAGCGACACGCCGAAGCGGCGCAGGCTGCTGCGACTGTTTTGAATTCTCAGTCCCTTGAGTCCCTCCGGACGGGGTGGTCGGCCGGTGGTCGGCCGGAGCACGGCTGGAGGCCGGCTTGAGGTCGGCCCGGGGCCACCCTCCGGGCCTGCGTGGCGGATTGCCAGGGTTTGCCGGTTATGGCCGAGTCTTGGGCCAGGGACTGAAGCGGGAGCGGAGTCCTGAGGCCCCCTCCCCCCTTGTCCCCGCTCCCCCTGGAACAGGGTCGGAACGCCCTTCGGTCCCTGTTCCGTCCCTGTCGCTTCGGTCACTGACAAACCTGCAGGTCAACCGGTTGCTCCTGTCGGCTGGAGGGACTGAACAGGGACCGAAGGGACTCAATTTCCTAGTTATGACGTGAATATGAACCAGTACTGCTTACGCCCGCGCATACACGCACGCACGTAAAGGCTGGAAGAGTGAATTCTCAGTCCCTTCAGTCCCTGTGGTCAACGGAGGATGGGCTCTGACCTGCGGAAACGTCAAGGGACTGAGGGACCGAGGGACTCAGGGACCAAACGCAGGTCTCGGCAGGTTTCCAGCAGGGCCCACTCGGGAGCCGGTCGTGGGCGGACTCCGTTTCGGTCCCTGGGTAACGGCCGGACCCGGCGAGGGACCGAAGCCGGTCAGCCGGCGCGGGCGCAGGGGCAGGACCGAACCGGAGCCGCCGTTCTCGGGGTCTTCGCGTCGCGGGCTTCCCGGTTCAGCCGTCCTGCCGGGGCGTGACGGATATAGTGGGGGGACGAGTTACTCAGGCGCGAGGGGCCCTCCACGATGTGGAGGGCCCCTCGTCTTGTTCCTGGCTCAGGCCACCTGGAGCTTCGGGCGGCCCGTCGTCGGGGTGGGTGGGGCCTGGTGGTACGTCGGCAGCTTCAGGTTGGGCAGGTCGCCGGCCTGGATGCGGACGAGGGCCGCGCGGAAGGCCGCCTCCATGCTCTCGTGGCTCTCGTACTTCGCCGCCAGCGGGTGGAGCCGGTAGGAGTTGCCGTTGCGCTCCTCGCTGCGGGGCCTCAGCACGATGTTCAGCTCGCACAGCGGCGCCATGAGCCCGCTGACGGCCTGGGGCGTGACCCCGTACTCGGCCGCCATGTCCTTCTGCCGGACCGCCAGTGCTCCCCCGAAGTCGCTGCGGGAGACCAGGTACTGGAGGAACTTGACGGCGGACCCTGACAACGGCAGGGCCCAGATGCGCTCCGCGACGATCGGAGACATGACGTTAGCCATGGGAGAGCCTTCCTCGTGAGCGGTGGCGGTGGTCCCTGGTGGAGGACGGGCCTGGCAGCACTATCACCCGGTACGTTTCCTTCCGCGGTAGTCGGCCGCCGCCCCGAAGTCGAGGTCGAGTTCCTCCTGATGGGCACCCTGAGGGCCCACAGAGTAGGGGAAGGCCTCGACGTCGTGCTCGTGCCGGCCGGCGATCTCGGCGAGTACGTCGTGCTGCGCGGTGCTGTTGCCGTGGAACCACAGGCGTACGTTGAGCTGGATCCGGCCCCTGCCCGCCTTCTCCACCCAGTTGTAGCCGCACAGCGCCTGCACGGCGCGGTTGACCGTGGAACGCGTGATCATCTTGCCGCCCTTCTGAGCGGCGATCTTGTTCAGTCCGTCGGTGATCTCCTGTTGCGTGTACGGGGTGACGCCGGTCCCCGGTACCTGGCCGCCGGCCACGAAGAGGAAGACGCAGAGCTGTGACTTGGTGATGCTGTTCGCGACGGCGAGCTGCGCGAGCAGCTGGGTGAACCAGTTGCTGGCCAGGCTGTAGCCGGAGCCCCCGGCCATGTCGTGGACGGCCTTCGGATCGGTCGCGTACTCGAAGTGCACGCCCTTGAGCCGTCGGCGGCCCCCGGGGTCGGCCGTCGCGGCGACCTCGGCGACCTTCTCCCCGAGCTGCTGGCCCAGGACGGCCAGGATGTCTCCGTACTCGGCTTCGTTCCCCGCGGAGGTGGGTGCGGGAACGGCCCGGGGCCCGCGCCGGCGACGGGCGGGCGGATCAGATGTCACGTGACCTCCTCGTTACTCAGGCGGTCCGAGAGTATCCAGAAAATCAACGTGTGCTTGTCTTTTGACGTGGCGGCGCGCCGGAGGCGACCTGTGGGCACCGCCCCGTTCGAACGCGGCGACGAAAGTACACGGGGGGTGGAGTTTTCGAGCCCGTAGCCGCCGGAAGTACACGCCTGCTTGATTTCGGTTGCCGCGATGACGGCACGTACGTGCAGCTACCACGCATACCGGTGGGCGGTCCGGGCTCCTCGGCGCAGCGCCCTGACCTGCGGCTCCGCCGGGCTGCCGGGTGCCCGTCAGAAATCAACCTGTGCTTGAGTTTTCCGCCGAATGTGCCCGCCGGGTACACACTCGGCGCCCCCGAACGTGTCCTCCAGGACACACACCCTCGCGCAAACCCGCAGGTCAGAGTCCCGCAAACGTCGCCGCCTCTTACTAAAAGAGCAACCCTCCGAACGGCGCCCGAGCGCCCCGGTCCTTGCCGACACCCTTCCCTTCGGCTGGGCGAGCCCGTCACTCCCGACTCTCCCTCCGACCGACACCCCCGCCGACACCCCCGCCGACACCCACCGACACCCCCACCGACACGCACACCCACGCCCCAGCTCCTTTCCGCCCCTCTTGCCCCGGCCGACACACCCTCAGCACCTCGTGCCCGCAGTCGGCATACCGGCCCAGGTCTCCCCACCCCGGCCACGTCCGGCATCGGCCCCGTTCCGCCCGTGCCCTCGTGCCCAGTGAGGGCGCCCAGCGCCCGAGGGGTGCACCGGCGACCGTCAGGGAGCCGGGGCAGGGCGCGAGGGGGAGCGGGTCCAGGGCGCCGGAGCGCCTGGCGAGGGGGTCTGGGGGGCGAGGAGCCCCCCATGCTGCGGCCGGTCCAGCGCGGCCAGGCGCTGGCGGGGTCCAGGGGCTGGCCCCTGGGATCGACGACGGGCGGCCGACGACCGGCAAGATCCCCGGCCAGAACCCGGACGGCGTTGTCAGAGGGGCCGCGTAGGGTGGCCGACGGGATCACGAACGGGGGACGCGCCTGTGAGCTTGTGGACCAGGAAGCCGCTGGAGGAACGGGCCCGGTGGCTGCTCGAACCCCTGGTGGAGGTGGGGCCGTTGCGCTTCGGGATGACCCCCGAGCAGGTCCGGGCGGCCCTGAGCGGGGCGCACGTATCGCCGTCCCAGACGTCGGGCGGCAGGCTGTCCTGGCAGCGGTACCCCGACGTGGGCGTGACCGCGATCTACGGTCACGGGCCCGAAACCGGGCCGCGCCTGGCCGCGGTGGCGGTCGATCCGTGGTGCGGGCCGCTGGTGCGGCTGGGGGACGTAGAGCTGATCGGCCGGCTTCCCTCCGAGGTCCGCGCGGACCTCCGCAGCCTCGCCCGGCGCGCGGGGGTCTCGGTGAGGTCGAACTGGAGCGGCGATCCGGAGGTGGCAGCCTGGGGGTTGTCCATGGGAGCTGCGCAGGACTGGGGGTCTCGGTCCGGGGAGTGGACGCGTAAGGACCGGGTGATCACGGACGCCCTGCTGGTCGGCCCCGAGCTGGCCGAGGACCCGTACGCGACCGCGCCGGTGATCGGTTGGTACGACGTCCGCGAGGCGAGGACGAACCCCGGGACGCCGCCGCTGCCTCCGCAGGAGCGGCCCCACTGGGCCTGGGCGGCGCTGGAAGGCGTCGGACCGCTCCGGTTCGGGATGACCGTGAACCAGGTGTCCGCCGCACTGGGCGGCGAAGCGCCGGCCGCCCGCCGGGGATGGAACCTGTGGGCCGGACGCGGGGCCGGGCAGTGGTACCTGAGGGAGGAACAGTTCGACGGGGTCGGGTTGACCGCCCACTACTGGTCCCCGGAAGGCCCTCCCACCCTGGCGGCCGTCACCGTGGACGGGCGTACGGGGCCCCAGGTCGACTGGGACGGCATCCGGCTGATCGGCCGGCCGGTCTCCGAGGTGGACGCGGAGGTGATCCGGAGCAGCGAGGAACGCGGCCTGGACTGGGCGGTCCACTGCGACGGCGGCCCGGGGCCGGAGGAGCTCAACATGTACGTACGGGCCACCAGGGCGGGCGACACCGTCGTGAGCGGGGCCCGCTTCTTCGCGCCGGACTGGGAGGATCGAGATCAGCCGATCCCGGCGTGACCTCCGGTGCGACTGCATCCTTCGGCCTACTGGGGTTTCGGTCCTGTGGAGGACGCTCCCGCGGAATCGCCGCGAGAGGGTTGGTCTGTGCGAACAACCATCGGATACACCATCGAAAGCATCGGCTACGTCATCGGGGCCCAGGGGCTCGTCAGCTTCGCCTCGCAGACCTTCTTCGGCACGGAGTGGGGCTGGCTGCACAAGGTCGTCGACCTTCCCTCCACCGCCTACCTCGGTGTCCTCGCCGTGGGGCTGGCGCTCGTCGTCGGCGGGGTGAAGACGCGGAAGGCACCCGAGCGCCCGGAGGCGGCCTGACCGGCGGACGCCTCGCCCGCACGCGCACGAACCCGCCAATGCAGCGCCACGGCCCGTTTTCCGGCGCAACGGACAAAAAACGACCGACAGAACGGCCCCTCTGAGCGCCGATCCCAACTCCCCCGGTGTCCCGCGACCTCCTCGGCCGCCACAGGCCGCCAGCGGGGCGCACAGGGCTTTTTGGCGAAGGCCGATGCCCCTCGGAGGCCCCTCAGGGGCGGTGGGCGTCACCTCGACGGAGCAGAGGTGACGGAGGCGGCGGGTGAACCCCTGTGGACGTCGAGCTTCGAGCCGCGATCCGACCAGCCCCACGGCCACCGGCCGGGCTGCGCGCTGTCCCTGGACGGGCGCAACGTGTGGGTCTACCGGCCGGTTCCCGGGACAACCCTGTCCGCTGGGTACGCGCTCCCCTGCGCTGAGGGGACGGGTCATCCCCGTCGAGGAGTTCGAAGCGGGTTACGACCGGCTCCTCGCCCCGCTCGCCGAGGCGGGCACCGAGCTCATCCTCATCGAGCCGTTCCTCCTGCCGATCCGCGGCGTCGTCGAGGCCGGTGCCGCGCGCATCGGGGAGGAGGAGCGGAAGCAGTGGCGCACCGACCTGAACCCGAAGATCCAGGCCGTGCGCAGCCTCGCCCGCCGGTACGGCGCGCACCTGATCGCCGCCGACGGCATGTTCGCCGAGCTCAGTACGAGGACCCGTCCGGAGTACTGGGCCGCGGACGGCGTACACCCGACGCCGGCCGGTCACGCCGCACTCGCGGCGGCCTGGCTGCGCCTGGTCGCCTGACGGCCTGAACCGGGTTGTCAGGGACGGCAGGCGGAGCAGGCGTGACCGTCGATCGACGCGGACCGCAGCGGGCCGCGCCGAAGGCGGCCAGTCGCCCGCCCCCCTCGGCAACGGGCCTCCAGGCCAAGGTAACCGGTGATCTTTGACAGCAATCCGCCCTATACCAGGGCAACATATTTCGGTGTGCCTCTTCGCCTTCCCGCGAGAAGGTTAGTAAGGTACCCGCATGACCGCCCCATACGATCCGGAAGTCAGGGAAAAGGTAGTTGCCAAGCTGCCCGCGTCCCTGAGGCAGGAACTCAAGGTCCGCGCAGCCCAGTTGGGCGTGGACATCCAGGACGCCGTCACCGAGGGCATTCACGCCTGGCGCGCCGACGCAACGGCCGCCACCCCCGTGGACACCTCCGGCTCCTCATCCTTCTCCACCTACCTCCCCACCGGCCTGTACGGGGAGTTCAAGGACGACTGCCGTACGCGGGAGATCCCGTACAACCAGGGCGTCGCCCAGTCGATCCGCCTCTGGCTCGACACCCACCCCTCCCCCATGGGCCGCCGCCGGCCGGCCAACGAGGGCGCCCGCCGGGTCGTGGTCTGCAACCAGAAGGGCGGCGTCGGCAAGAGCGCCATCAGCAACGGCCTCTCCCAGGCCCTCGCCGAGACGGGCGCACGGGTCTGCGTCATCGACTTCGACCCCCAGGGCCACCTCACCCGCCACCTCGGTGCCGAGATGCTCGGCATCAAGGAGCCCAGCCTCGCCAAGCACATGCTCGGCGAGATCGAGGGCCGGGTCCGCGACCTCCTCGTACCCATCGAGCACGGCGTCTTCGCCGGCCGCCTCTTCCTCCTCCCGTCCTGCAAGGACGCCTTCCTCCTCGACGCCCGGCTGGCCACCACCCGCCACGTGCGCACCAAGGAGACGGCACTGGAGAAGGCGCTCGAAGAGCTGGAGAAGGAGTTCGACTACATCGTCGTCGACTGCCCGCCCAGCCTCGGCTACACCATGGACACCGCCCTCTACTACGCCCGCACCCGCGACGGCGAGGCGCCGAAGACCTCCGGCCTCGTGGTGCCCGTCCAGGCCGAGGACACCTCCGCCGACGCGTACGACATGCTCAGCGAGCAGCTCGAGGACCTCATCGACGACCTCGACATCGACATCGCGCAGCTCGGTTTCGTCGTCAACCTCTACGACAGCCGCAAGGGCTACGTCGTCACCTCCTCCCTCAACAGCTGGAAGGAGTTCGGGGACCCGCCCGTCATCACCGTCATCTCCGACCTGAAGGAGCAGCGCGAGGCCGTGCGCGTCAAGCTGCCCCTGCTGCACTACGCGCCGGACTGCGAGCAGTCCGAGGCCATGCGTGAGATCGCCCGGAGGATCGCGGTATGAGCAAGAGCGACCTCCTCGGCACCGGCGCGGCCTTCAGCAACGCCCGCCGCGCCGGCGGCCGCAGCGAGCGCGGGCGGGCCAAGGCCATCGCGCAGGGCGACGTACCGGCGTACGAACTGATCCGCGTCCCCCTCGACCAGGTCTCCCCCACGCCCCTCAACCCGCGCCGCAACTTCGGCACGGACGAGGAGAAGACCCGCTTCGGCGAGGAGCTGCGGCAGGCGCAGCTCTCGGCCTGTGTCGTCGTCGGCCGCGAGGCCTACCTCGGCCTGTGGCCGGACCACGCGTCGCGGATCGGGGCGGCCGCGTACGTCCTCATCAACGGCGAGCGCCGCTTCCGCAGCGCCGTGCACGTGGGGCTGGAGTCGCTGGACTTCGTCGTGCGCGACGACCTGGCGGTGTCCCGCGCGGACTTCATCGACCACCTCCTCGCGGAGAACCTCGAACGCGAGGACTTCGACGTCATCGAGCGCGCCCGCGGTGTGCAGCAGCTCGTCGACACCTGCGCGGAGCAGGGCCGGGAGCACGGGGCGAAGTCGCGGGCGGCGGAGCGGCTGGGGAAGTCGCCGTCGTGGATCACCAACCAGCTGGTGCTGCTGGAACTCCCCGAGGAGATCCAGGCCATGCTGAGCTCCGGCGACATGCCCGAGCGGGACGGACGCCTCCTGGCGCGCGCGGCGAAGGACCGGCCGGGCGCGGACGCGGCTTCCCTGCTGGACCTGCTCCAGGAGAACAAGGCGCAGGAGGCCCGGGCGAAGGCGGCCCAGCGGGAGATCCTCCGCGAGGCCCGCGAGCCGGTGGCGGTGGCGGCGCCGGCCCCGGTCCCCGCCCCGGTCCCGACCCCCGTCCCGACCCCCGTCCCGGCCCCGGTCCCGGCGGGGGGGCCCGCCGAGCCGGGTCCCTCGGTCGTCGTGGCCGCTCCGGAGGACACCGCCCCGGAGGCCCGACTTTTGTCCGCGGACAAAAGTCGGGCCCCGGAGCCGCAGCCGGCAGCCGTGGTGGAAGCCGTGGTGGAAGCCCCGGCTCCGCTCGCGGTGAGCCCCACTCCCCCGCGGGAGCCGGTCATCGCTTCAGCCGAGCCGGACCCGGAATCGGAAGCCGAGCCGGAGATGGCGATCCCGGTCCAGGGGAAGAGCACGGAGACGGCGTCGGCCCCGCTCGCGTGGGGTGACCCCCAGGCGGTCTTCGAGGCGATCCGCCAGAACATGCCGCCGAAGCAGCGCGCGGAGCTGACCATGCTCCTCATCGACAGCAACGGCAGGACGGCCGGCAGCCGCTGACCGCCCCGCTCCCTCGTGCTGACGACGGCCCGACTTTTGTCCGCGGACAAAAGTCGGGCCGGCGTCAGCACGAGGGCACGAGCACCTCCGCCCGCTGCCAGTGCGCCACGCCCGCGAGCAGAACGTGACGGCAGGTTCGTGGACTGCCGTCAACTCCTCACTCTGTTCCCCCAGCCAGCCGACTCCGGCGGCCCGCTGCGCATTGTCTTTGCCGACGGCCCAGGCGGGTACGTCCCGGGTGGAGCGCCCCTGGGCTCCGGGGACGTGGGCTTCACCTGGGGTGCAGACCTGAACCTTCACGAGCCCGGCGCCGTCGGCGGGCGGTGGAGGTCGACGGCTGGTGCCTGCTGGAGGCGGCGGCCGCCGGGCGCGCCGGGGGAGCGGTTGCGAGGGCTCATAGGGGGATGACTCGCCTTCGCCTGACTCCGTTGATCCTCGGACGAGCTCCGCCGGACGGCGATCGAACTTCGGTGAGACTGGTTCGCTTCGTCGAGTCGGCCCCTTTCCTCCGTAGAGGGCGGCGACTTTTGTCCGCGGACAAAAGTCGGGGTCAGTCGTCGGCGGCGAGTACCTCTCGGGCGCGCAGCACGAAGGCCTCGCAGGCGTGTTCCGCGACCTCGCCCCGGGCGAGCATGTCGTCCCTGTCCGAGGCGAAGAAGATCTCCCGGGTCTTCACCTGGATCTCTGCGGCGTGCTCGGCGAGCCGCTGCGCCTGCGGTTCCGTGGCGACGAGGCGGAGCCGGAAGAGGCTGCTGCGCACCTCGACGTAGAGCCGGTACGACTCCGCCCGTGCGGCGAGGGCCGTCTCGGAGCCGGGGGGCGCCTGCTGGCTGGTCCACCGGTCGTACTGGGCCCGCCGGTACTCCTCGGCCAGGGCGGCGAAGTCGGCGCAGGCGTCGAGGAGGCGCTGGTGGCTCCGCTCGCGCTCGGCACGAGCCGTTGCCCGGGCCGTGCTCTTCTCCTGGTAGCGGTGCGCGATGACGGCACCGAGCAGAGTCCCCAAGACGGCGATGGCAGCCGCGATGATCCCCGACACGTCACCAGCTCACCACCTGAGGCCCGGACCGGGAAGAGTACGAATCGGCCAGCTCCGTTTCCGGCGGCAGCCTTGCTCCGTCGGCCTGGAGCCGGGGATGCTGGGGCGATGCCGGGACAACGGAAGAGGAAGCGCAGGCGTCAGGACGAGGCGAAGCGGACGGCCGCGCGCTTCGCACCCGGCGCGGGCCGATGGGACGTGCTCTTCGAGACCCAGGACGCCTCGGAGTTCCAGGACCGCGTCCGGCGACTCCGAGAATCGGATCCGGAGATCGACTGGAGGGCGGTGCGCGGGGACACCTTCTGCGGGCGCCTGATCCACCCGACCACGTACCGGCTGAGCCTGTTCGTACCCGAACCCGTACCCGAACCCGTACCTGAACCCGAACCCGAACCCGAACCCGTATCCGCCGCGGGCCAGGCCCCGGCCGTCGAGGGATGACCCCGCCGACTTTTGTCCGCGGACAAAAGTCGGCGGCAGGGCGTTGTGGGTGCCCCCGGCCGTCAAGGCCTGTGACACGGGCCATAGGGTGGCGGGCCATGGACATCGCAGAGACACCGCGGCTCTGGGAGTTCCTCAGCTCCCTCGAAATCGGCGAACGGATCTCGGGCCGCGTCGCCTCCATCGAATCCTTCGGTGTGTTCGTGGCCCTGGACGAGGGCCCCGCCCACCCCGTCTACCCGGGCGTCGGGTTCATCTCGTACGCCGAGCTGGCCTGGCAACGCTTCGATGCGGCGACGGAGATCGTTCAGGTGGGGCAGCGGGTCACGTGTGAGTTCCTCCAGTTCGACACCTGGAACGGGGAGGCCCGGCTGTCCCTGAAGGCCACGCAGCCGGACCCGTTCCAGATCTTCGCCGACGACACCAGCGTCGGGCAAACGCTGCCGGGCCGGGTCACCAAACTGGTTCCCTTCGGCGTCTTCGTCGAGGTTGCCAAAGGCATCGAGGGGCTGGTCCCCCTGCTGGAGCTCGCCTGGACACCGGTCGAGGCCCCGGAGGAGATCGTCGGGGTTGGGGACGAGTTCCGGGTCGTCGTCACGGAAGTGGACCGGCAACACCGCCGGCTCGCCCTCTCCCGACGACGGGCGCTGGGGCACCGACCGTGGTCCGGCTGACCGGGCAGACACCCCCATTCCCTGACCGACTTTTGTCCGCGGACAAAAGTCGGGCCTCTTGCCCGGGCTTGGGTGGGCGCGGGTACGCCGTGGGGCGCGGACTTTTGTCCGCGGACAAAAGTCCGGGGCGGCGTCCCGGGCCCTTGTCCGCCCAGGCGGCGGGAGGCTCGGCCGTCAGCCGGGGAGGCCACACGAAGAGGCCGTCCGCCGCGCCGCCCTGCGCCCGACGCCACGCCGGCAGTCCTGATCACCCGCGGCCCGGTTCGCCCGCAACTGGGGAAGATCGCCGGCGGCAGTGTCAGACGGATTCCGCCCGCATGTAGGCGAAGACCCTGCCCAGCGCTCCGTCCTGGTACGGAGTCGCCTCGCTGGAGAGAAACGCCGCGCGGGCGCGGTCGACGTCGTCGCGCCGGACGGGGCTCGGTACGTGGGGGGTCAGCCTGATGACGAGCGGGGGGATCCCCGCCTGCTGGTACGCGGCGAGCTTGTGGTGCCCGTCGAGGAGGTAGCCGACCCAGCTGTCGGCGGTGGGGAACAGTGCGACCAGCGCCGGCAGGTCGCCCCCGGCGCGGATGCGGTCGCGGTAGCCGCGCACCGCCCGGTGGTCGCGGGGCGGCCACGTGTCGGTGGTCACCAGCGCCAAGTCCTCGTCGGGGTACCAGTGCTGGACCTTGAGGGCACGCGGGTGGACCACGCGCAGGTGGTGCGGAGCGACTTCGGCCCTCATCACGTACCGCCCGGGGGCGAGCAGCGACAGCAGCGGCCGCAGGGACTCGGGGTCCGGCGGCTCGACCCGCCCGGTACGCGGATCGGGCACGAGGCCGGGGGCGCTGAGCCACTCGCCGAGGTACTTGACCTCGGCGAGCCCGGGCCCGCCCGCGCCCGCCCGGGCGGCCAGCCAACCCACACTGCCGCAGCCGTCGTTGCCCTCCAGGAACACCGGGTCACCGACGAGGAGCAGCAGACTGCCACCCGCGTCGCCGGTCACTTCGATGACGCCGTGCCCGTCGGGTACGTCGACGCACACGGTGGGGGAGGGGTGACGTCTGCTCATCCGCCGATCCTACGGGCGGGCGAACGCGGTGCCGGAGGTACGGTGACTGGGGGGCCCTGTCGCAAGGGCCGCAGGGGGCCCGCATCGCTTTCGAAGACGGCAGGCTCGTCGTCGTGAGGGTCTCCGGCGAGAGGCTGGTGCCCTCTGGGACCTGGTCCACTCGTTGCCGGCTCAGGGCTGAGAGGTTCGACCATCCCCATCCGACGGCAGTCAGGGCGCGTACGGCCAGAGACTGACGCGGTCTCGTGCCACACGGACCTCCACCCATGCTCCATCCGCGAAGCCCTCCGGCGGCGGCGATGGTTCGGCGAGATCGAAGAGGATCGGTGTGCCGCCCACGTTCAGGGCGGCCCCTCCGTCTTCGAAGAGGCTCAACTGCCCCCGAAAGATGATGTGCTCGCCGTCTTCCCGGAGTTCAGGAGCAGCAGAGGCATTCGGCCAGGCGTTCACCGTCCAGACGATCTCCTCGTCCACGGTCCACTCCACGTGGTGTTCCCGTCCCACCGCCTCAGGAGCCCCCTGCCAGAGCACTGCAACGGTGCCCAGCGTGGAGTGGACCCGGACGATCTGCGAGGAGGGTGGTGGCACCGCTTCTACCCTGACCAGCATCCCACCATCATCTCCGACCCGCTGACCGAGCAGAGGCTGGGACGGGGTCAGCAGCGGCGCGGCCTGCTGTTCGAACCGGGCGAGGCGCTCGGCCCTTCCGGTCCGGGGCCGCCGACCGCCTCGCGGAGCCGCTGCTGCGCGGCGGGGAACACTCCGCTTTCGGCGCCGGTCCCACGGGCGGCTTCGTTCCGCTGCTACGGCCCGTCGTAGGGACGGCGGGCCGGCTTCTCCCTCTTCGCGAGTGCGTGAGCGCGTGAGCGCTTTATGGGTGTGTCCAGCCGTTGGCGAAGTCGCACCACAGGCCGATCCAGCGAAGCGGGCCGGCCGGGTCGTCGGCTGGGTGGGCGTAGGCCGGGCCGCGGGCCTGGGCCCAGCGGTCCCAGGGGCCGTCGGGGTGCGTGAACGTGAGGATCCCGGCGTCCTCCGCAGTGCCGAAGCGCGCCAGGGCGAAGCAGTAGCCGCTGCCCGCGTAGCAGACCTCGCTGTCCAGGAGCAGGGTGCCGATGCGCTCGCGGAACAAGGCCGCGTCTTCGATGCTCGCAGGGCGTCGGTCGTCCGAGACGATGTCAACGTTGAGTCGTGACATGGAGCGAAGCCGAGTATCTGAAGTGCCTGGAAGCCGAACGCCGTGGCTACGCCTGGGTGATGGAACACCACGGGGGACTGACCCCGAAGGAGGCGGAGGAGGCCGCACTGGAGTGGTACCGGTACGAACCCGCCGGGGATCCGTACCGGGGGCTGGTCTTCCACGACGAGTCGTGGCACTGGGCGATGCTGGCGGTCCACGGCCACCGGTACACCGTGGAACACCCCGAGCTGGCCTACCCCTCTCCTGGCTATCTGGCCCTGGAGTAGCCCGGTCAGTCACCAGGGCACTGGCCCGGCGTCGTCGAAGAATCCGCCGCTAGGTCCCTCGTCGGGCAGGGTCGCGAGGTGGATCGCGATCGCCGCGCCCTGGTGGGGAGTGCGGACGCCCTGGAAGCCGTTGAGGTCGGTGGCGGTGAAGCCCGGGCAGCCGGCGTTGACCAGGATGCCGGTGTCCCTCAGTTCCTTGGCGTATTGGACGGTGATGGCGTTCAGGAAGGTCTTGGACGCCAGGTACGCGGCGGGAACCGGGCCCATGCCGATGCCGGGCGTGGTCTGCAGGGTGAGCGAGCCGACGCTGCTGGACATGTTCACGATCCGCGGCGATGCCGAGCCGCGCAGCATGGGGAGCATCGCGTTGGTGACGCGGATGACCCCGATCACGTTGGTTTCCACGACGGTTCGTACGGTCGCGGGATCGACCGTGGTGGGCGTCTGCGGCATACCGCCGGTGATCGCGGCGTTGTTGACCAGGACGTCGAGCCCGCCGGCGCGGTCGGCGATCAGCTCGGCCGCGGCGGCCGTACTCGCGTCGTCCGCCACGTCGAGCGGAACGCCGAACGCGTCCGTCCCGGCAGCGCGCAGCTTCTCCACCGCGGTGTCGCGGCGCTGTCGATCCCGCGCGCCCACGCCGATTCGCCAGCCGAGGCAGCCCAGGCCCGCCGCGATCTCGTATCCGATTCCCTTGTTCGCGCCGGTCACCAGCGCGATCTTCTGTTCGCTCATGTCAGCAAGCGTCGTGCGGACTGGAGTGGGACGTCCAAGACCGACCGGGTGGGCGGTGATACCGCTCGGGTATCGGTCGAGGTGAGCGCCGGATACGATGACGCGGTGGAGACGCGGGAGCTGCGGTATTTCGTCGCCGTCGCGGAGGAGTTGCACTTCGGGCGGGCGGCGCAGCGGCTCGCCATGGCGCAACCACCGCTGTCGCGGGCGATCCAGCAGCTGGAGCGGCGGCTCGGAGTGGTCCTGCTGCACCGCACCGCTCGCGCGGTCGCCTTGACCGAGGCCGGGTCGGTGCTCCTGCGGGAGGCCCGGGCCGCGCTCGACGCCGTCGAAGCCGCCGAGCGCCGCACCCGCCGCGCAGCTGCCGCAGCACCCGGTGTGGTGCTGGCCACGAAGGCCGGGGCGGCCGGCGAACTGCTGTCGAAGCTGCTGGCCGCCTATGCCGCCGAGCCCGGCGCGGTCGCCGTCGAGGTGATGCTGTGCGGGCCCGGCGAGCAGGAAGGGCTGCTGCGCGACGGGCGTGCCGACGTGGCTCTGCTCCAGCGGCCCTTCGACACGACGGCCGGGCTCGACACCGAGGACCTGCACACCGAACAGCAAGTCGTGGTCCTGCCCGCGGGGCACCCCTCGGCCGACCGACAGCGTATGTCGATGGCCGAGGTCACCTCCCTGACGGACCTGCCCCTGCCACGCTGGCCTCGACGGGGCGGGGGCTATCCGGACGGACCTGGCCCGCAGGTGCGCGACCACACCCAGCTGTTCCAGCTGATCGCGCTCGGGCGGGCCTGCGCGGTGGTTCCCGAGTCCCTCCGGGACCACCTGCGCGGCGACCACGCGACGGTGCCGGTGCCGGACGCGCCGGCCGTCACGACCGTCATCGCCTGGCCCCCGCACAGCAGGTCCAAGGCCGTCGCCGACCTCGTCCGCACCGCGACACGCCTCTGGCCAACGGCAAAGGCGTGACGTGAGGTCGGCGCTCAGTTGCCCGTCGTGGCCAGTTTTGCCGCGAAGCCGAGGAACAGGGCTCCCGCCCCGGTCGTGAGGCCCGCCGAGAGCTTTCGGCGGCGGCGGAACTGTGAGGCCAGGTACGTTCCGCTGAAGATCAGCACGGTGACGTACGCGATGCTGATGGCCTGGTAGACGACGGCCAGCAGCGCGAAGGACAGCCCCGGGTACGCGTACCCGGGATCGACGAACTGGACGAAGAACGACAGGAAGAACAAGATCGCCTTCGGGTTCAGGACGGTGATCACCAGCGAGCGCCGGAAGAGTCCGCCGTTCGCCGCCGGGGCGGCGTCGGTCGCCTCCGAGGTCATCTCTGCGGTCGCCTCCGCGGTCGTCTCCGTGCTCTTCTCGTCACGGCGTCGCCACATCGCCCACGCCGCCCGGATCATGCCGACCGCGATCCAGGTCAGATAGCCGGCGCCCGCGTACTTCACCACGGCGAACACCAGCTCGTTGGCCTGGAGCAGCGAGGCCAGCCCGGCGGCCGTCGCCACCATCAGCAGGGTCTCGCCCAGGAACATCCCGGCCGCGGCGCGGTACCCGGCCCTGACCCCCAGCCGCGCGGCGACCGACAGCGTGAACAGGGAACTCGGCCCCGGCAGCAGAATGATCAGCAGCGCTCCCAAGGCATAGGTCAGCAGGTTCTGCACTCCCAGCATTCCGGCACCTTTCCCGGCGGCTATCCGACGTTGTTCCCCGTGCGCACGTTGTGCGCGCTCACCATCTCGTCGACCTCGCTGATCCGCTCCAGCGCGTACTTCTCGCTGATGTGCGTGAAGTTGTCCGCCCAGAACGCGCCCAGCTCGTCGATGTCGAGCAGGTCCTGGTCGCCGAACCTGGCGAACATCTCCTCCCGGTCGTCCCGCGTCACGGTGATGCCCAGGGCGGTCAGGTAGCGGTCGATCTCCTCGCTGTTCTTGAAGAAGTTCGGCCGCTCGTAGTCGACCAGCAGATCCCACGCCGGACTGTTCGGCAACGGAATAAACCGGGAGAACTCCACCGAGGAGAGCTCGACCTCGCCCAGCATCTGCCGGATCCCGGCGATGGTGCGGTCCAGCGTTTCCCGCCGCTCTCCCGGGGCGCCGGCGATGTAGGAGGCGTGGACCGAGATGCCGGCCTTGTTCAGCATGCGGATGGCTTCGAGGTTCGTCTCGCCGGTCGTCTTGTTCTTCCGCTGGGCTTCGAGCATCTCGGGGTCGGCGGCGTCGAGCCCGATGTTGGCGCGGGTGACGCCGAGCCGCCGCAGCTTGTCGACGTTGTTGCGCTTGGTCAGCCCCAGGGCGCGCGCGTAGACCATGACCTGTAGCTCGCCGTCGTCGATGCGGCGCTTCAGGTGCGGCGGGGTGGAGTCGATGAGGGCGTCCACGTAGCGGGGGCTGGCCGTGAAGCTGTCGTAGACCTCGAAGAAGAGGTTGATGCCGTGGTCGCGGTGGTACTGGTCGATCGTCTTCCAGAAGCCGCGGGGATCGCCGGTGTTGACGGTCAGGTCCGCGATGGAGCAGTAGGTGCAGCGCTTGTGGCCGTTCTCGCAGCCGCGCGCGTTGTTCACCGTCACCGGTCGCACCTGGTGGCCGTGGAGGTGGCCGAACTGGGCCCGGTAGTTCTCGGCGTAGACGTCGAGTACGTCGTCGATGAAGGTCAGGTCGGGAATCGTGTTGCGCAGGGAGAGCGCGTACTTCGGGGCAGGATTGACGCGGATCGCGCCGTCGTGCCGGTAGACGAGGGAGGAGACCTCGGATAACGGCCGGCCGCCCTCGAGTAACGCGCGGATCAGCTCCACGAAGGGGATCTCGCCGCCGTCGTTGGCTATGACGTAGTCGATCTGCGGCCGGTTGCGGAGGATCATCTCGGGGAAGAAGATCGCGTGGTCGTCGCCGAGGACGACCCGGGCCCCGCAGGCCTTGGCCGTGTCGGCGATCTTCAGGGCCTCGGAGTAGGTCGGTGTCAGCGCGCTGATGCCGACGACGTCGGGCGCGAAGTCCCGGACGGCGCGCTGGACGGTCTCGGTGTTGCTGATGCCGCCGTCGACGACTCGGATCTCGACGCGGTCGCCCAGGGCCTCCCGGGTCGCCGTGGCGAGCTGGACGATGCCGATGTGGGGGTAGCAGGCGTAGTTCGAGGCGTTCCGGTTGTCCGTGGGGTTGGGGGCGTTCGCGAGCAGGAGCTTCAGCGTCATTCCATCACCTGTGCGGGGGGAGTGAAGCGGAACGGACGGCCGGCGGTGGCACGTCCGTACGGATCACGAACATTTGCACAGGGTATATGCGTGTACCAGGCATCAACCGGCCACGGAGGTATCGAAACCGGACATCCTGATTCCGCTCGGGTACTCGGAAGCCCTTCCGGGCCCGTGGGCCGGGCAATACCGGCGGTCGTGGTGGTGGTTCACTGGTGGACAGCTCGAGGCGATGGGGGAGGGCGGATGGAGGAGCCGGGATTCCGCGTGCTGCTGGCGGAGGCGGGTGAGCGGAGGACCGAGGTGGTCCGCGCGATCCGGACGGTCACCGGCCTCAGCCTGTGGAACAGCAAGCTGCTGCTCGACGGCGCACCCGTGGAGGTCACGGAGCCCAACTGGCTTGAGGCCGCCCAGGACGCGGCCGGCGTCCTGGGGGCGGCAGGGGCGCGCGCGGTGGTGGTGTGCGACTGGTGCGACCGGCACGTCACACCGGGGGCCGGCCACCTCGATCCCGGCCCGTGCCAAGGGCCTTGGTCCTCCGGAACCTGCCGGGCGAGCTGCCCACCGGCGACGGACTGGGTACGGGCACTCCTGACGGGCCGGGTTCATCAGCAGGGAGACGGCTGAAGGCCCCGCTGCTCCGTGAGCCGCGGGGCGGGGGTCGGCGCCGTGCGGCTATTGCCAGAAGACCTCTTCCACGACGATCTGGGGGTCGGCGGTGCGCCGGAGGAAGGTGTAGTGGATCCATCCCCGGCCGTGGTCGAAGTGGCAGACGTGGAGTCCACTCGGCACGGTCGAGAGGAGCGGGGAGATTCTGCAGCCCTCGGGGAGATCCGGGAGATTGTCGACACCGCGGAAGTAGGGGTCCTCGACCGTGACCAGTTCGGCACGGACGGCGTCGATCAGATCGCGTACCCGCCTGGGCAGGGAGTCCCGGGCGGCACGGGCCGTGTCGACCCAGTCCATCTGCCAGGGCGGCCCCATGAACGCACCGCTCACTGGCCGGGCTCCGCCTTACCCGCCTCACGCCGCAGGTGCGCTGCCTGGGTCAGCAGCTGTTTGGCTTCGCTGTTGCTCGTCGCTTCGCCGGCGCGGGCTTCCAGATCATGCACCGTCCGGCACAGTTCTGGGTCCCGGGCGAGCGCGAACTCGGTCCACCATTGCGCCATGAACGCGGGAACGGGGGCCAGGTCGTACGCGTCCGCGATGGCCCACTTCCAGTGAGCGTCGAAGTCGGGCAGCAGCGCCGGCGTGTGCGCGGCAATGGCTGCACGCAGGGCCTTCGGGTTCCGTTCGGGCATGGGCGGGATACCGGACGACCTGGCGGCGGTGGTCATGCCGCCACCTCCTTGTTCCCGGCCTCGGTGGCGGCGTGCTGCTCGGCCTTGGCCCGGTAGGCGAGGGCGAGGTTCGAGACGTGCTGGGGTGTGACGTCCAGGTGCCGGGCGACGGCCGAGTTACCGCCCCGGCCGAGCTCTACGGCGATGCGTCCGGCGGCCTCCGCGAACGCCTGCTTCGCCCCGGCGACGGCCGCCTGAAGTCGGTCGAGTTCGCGACGCTGCGCGGGTGTGAGTTCGGCCTGCCGGGCGCGGGAGCCTGGTGTGTCACTCATGGATGAAGTGTGCACCCCAGCGCGGATTAATTGCAACTGTTCGTTGTCATTAGAGGACGAGTGGAATGGGTGGCGAGCAGGCGAATGCGCAGGTCAGGTCAGGACGTCGTTCGCCGGCAGGTGGGTCAGACCGCACGGGCCCCCGGGGTGGTGGTCAGCGGAGGGGGGCGCGTTCGTCCACGTAGTGGGGCGGGGGGCCCAGGAAGAGGTTGGACGGGGCCGGGCCGTGGGCGATGTTGAGGGTGTCGAGGCGGTAGGCCCAGTCACCGTCGCAGGGGTTCGCGAAGCGGTGGTTGATCTGCCACCGGACCCATTCGCCGGGGGCGAGGCGGACTGCCGGAGGGCGTCGCCACCTGCGCGGCATGCCGAAGGGGGTGACGGTCGGCAGGACCCGGAGCAGGCCGTCGTGTTCCTGGAGGAGCACGTCGGGGGGCGGGCCTTCGTGCGTCTCGGAGCGGGGGCGGAAGCCGTCGGCTTCGTGCATGAGCACGCGGTGGACGAGGGGCGGGGTCCGCGGGGGCAGGGGGAAGGCCGTGGGGGCCCGGTTCCGGAGGGTGGCGGCGGGTCCGCCGCGGGACCGCTTCGTCCATGACGTGCGGACCCACTGCACCACCGTTCCCGTCGCTTCCACGCGGAGGATCCTCCCGCACGGGCGTGATCCGCCGCCACCGCGTTTGCGCGGTCAGCCGCCGTCGACGTACGCGCGGGCCGCCACCATCACGTCGCGCCGCCGGCCGTCGGCGATGCACTGGGCCGGTGCCTCGTCCTCCAGCTGGGGGTTCATGCCGATCATCCAGGCGCGGGCCGTGTGGAGGCTTTCGGCGTCGTGGATGAGCCGGAAGACCTGGAGCGCGGCGCGCAGGCGCTCCTCGGCCTCGGGGCGCGGTTCGGCGGCGCCCGAGGCCCACTTGCCGACCTGCTTGGGGTCGCTGATGTTGGCGATCCGCGCGGTCAGGCGTTGCCCGAGGTTCTCCTGGAGGAAGCGGGCGATCTCGCTGATGCCCATGCGTACGGAGTCCGCGTGGGCGCGCTCGGCGCTGGCGGCGCTCTTCGGGACGGCGACGGCGACCGCGACGGCGGCAGGGGACGTGGTGGTGTCAGAAGGCATGATCGGGTCTCCCTCGTTGCCCTGACTGCGCGCCCGTTCGGCGGCGGGTCGCGTGCTCAGGCGACGGGTGTAGGTGTGTGCGCCCGCGGGACCCGGCTGTCGCGTACTGCCGTGAGGGCAGACGGAGGATGCTCGGTCTCGGCGAGCTGCGAACGCTTCTTGCTGTGTTCCCGGCCCGCCGGGAAGCGTCTACCAGGGCGGGCGGAGTGGGCCGGCCGGCTGGCGGTCGGCGTTCACCATCGATGTATTCCGGTCCACGGGGATCCGGCACACGGGTGACCCGGGCTGCTGAGGAGGCCCGCAAGCGTGACGCTCGTGCCGGGCGGTGGTGGTGCTGCCGTGCTGGGCGACGCGAGCCCGATGCGTAAGAACGCCCTGACGGCGCAGCCGGTGGCACTCATGAGATCCCCCACATGCTCCAAGTCGGTTGGTGTACTGGCTAGGTTACCCATTATCACCCTTCAACTCCACCTCTTAGGCGAAATCCGCCGTGTTGCAGACGAGGTGTCAACTTATCGGTTTCGAAGTCGAGTTCGGCTCTGAGCTGCGGTTATGGCCACCGACCCGGGGAGGTCGGTGGCCTGGAGGAGGGGAGAAGCCGGGTTGATTTCGTCCTTTCGGAGGATGCGGACGTGGTTGTTTTCAGGTGGGTTTCACGGTTGGTTTGGCGGTCGTGTTCCGTCCATGGCCGGCCGGGTCACAGCATCGTCAGCCCGTACTCGTCCGCCACCCGCAGCAGGGCGTCCGACTGGGGGGAGATGTAGGTGGACTCCTCCTGCGTCAGCTCCACGTCGTTGAACACCGCCCAGCACTGGCGCATGCCGAAGCGGGAGCGGTAGGCGATGCCGTGGATGAGGCGCTCCTGCCCCCCGGGGCCGGTGCGCTGGGTGATGGCCCAGGCCGAGATCTGCCGGGTGATGCGGCGGTTGAAGCCCTGGACGTGCTCCGTGGTGAGCCGGTCCACGCCCTGTTCCGCGAGCTTGTCCCCGAGTTCGCGCGAGAGCGTCGCGAGCGTCCGCTCGTCGTCCACGTCGAGGAAGCGGGCCTCCCGGGGAGGCCGCAGGCGCACCAGGATGTGGCTGGTGGTCCACTCCCGGGTCATCTTGCCGGGGGTCATGAAGGCCGGCTCCGGCCAGTCGTCCGCGATGACCTCCCGCATGGCGGGGTGCACGCGGAAGGGGGCTAAGGCCTCGGCGAAGCAGCCGTCGTGCTCGGAGGCGCAGTAGAGGGTGCCGTAACTGACCAGGCTCCAGCGGTTTCCGCCCGTCTGTGCGTGGTCCTCCTGGCTGATCGTTTCGTACTTGACCGGCTCCTTGTACTTTCCCAGGCGCCAGATGCCGTTGGCCGGCGCGGGGACGAGGGCGACGTCCGGCTGTGCGGTGTCCGGGCTCATACGGCCGCTCCTTGCTCCGGCCGCCGCCCTCCAAGGGTCGCCGGCCGGTGATGCTCATGGCTCTCCGGCGGCCGGGCCCGCGGGACGCGGGGCGGTCCGGCCGCCGGGAGGGCCGGTCTCTTGACGGTGTGGTGCTCGTGAGGAGTGCTCAGGAGCGGGGTGCCTCGTAAGGGGCGTTCGGGATGCTCGGATGTTCGGGTGTGCTCATGTGATGGGCGGGTCATGTGCGGAACGCGTTCGCCGAGCGGCGCACTGGTCCGTGACACGTGCCGAACGATCATTTTGGTGCCCGGGTACGACCGAAGCGACCGGGTTGCGGTGGCCGACGGGGGCGCACGAAGGAGCACGGGGGGCGCATGCCGGGATGATCAGGCCCCACCCGCCCCTCGCCAGCGGGCCGGATCGACCTCCGCCACCACCGCTCCGGCGTCGCCCGTGAAGGAGAGGACCACGCGCCCCCCGCCCCCCGGCACCGGGTGCGCGGAGATGCCGCGTACGGGGCTCCCCACGGCCAGCAGCAGCCGGCACCGGCCCGTGGCCGCGTCCCAGACGCGGACGGTCCCGTCGGCCGAGCCGGAGGCGACGAAACTGCCGGAGCCGTCCCCCGCGTTCCACGCGGCCAGGGCGAGGACGGCGGCGGTGTGGCCGGTCAGCGGGCCGCCCAGCGGGAGGCGTTCGCGCAGGTCCCACAGCCGGACCGTGCCCGTGTCACCGCCGCTGGCCAGCAGCGGCGGAAGCCCGCCGCCGGGGGAGGGGTGTATGCCGACGGCGTGCAGCAGCCCTGGTCGCAGCGCAGGGGCGGCGCCCAGCGGCCCGTGTTCCGCGTCCCACAGCCGTACGGTGCCGTCGGAGCCGGCCGAGGCGGAACCAGTCCCGGCCCTCGCCGCCCTCTCACCCTCGCCGCCGTCCCCGCCGGGAGCGCGCGGAGCGGCCGCCACTGCCCGGACGCGCAGGGTCGTGCCCGGTCCACGCGCCGAGCGGGCCCGGGGCGTCGAGGTCCCACAGCCGCACCGTCTCGTCGTCCCCGCCGCTCAGCAGCAGGTGCCGGCCGTCCGCGGTGGTGCAGGCGGCGAGGGCGCGCACGGGGAGGAAGTGCCCTTCGAGGACGTCCGGGAGGGCCTGCCGCGTCTCCGCGTCCCAGAGCCGGCATGCCGTGGTCGCCGTACCCGGCCGATACCAGGAGACGACCCTCCCGTCGCCGGGCCCAGGCCAGCGCGGACGCCGGCCGGCCGGTGTCGATCCGCGCGACCGCGTCCCCCGTGCCGATGTCCCGTACCTCGATGTACGGGTGGTCGCCGCTGAGCGCGAACCACGACGGTTCGGCCTGCTGCCCCGGCCCCTCCGGCGGGAGCAGCGCCCCGCCCGTGGGGGCCGGCCCGGCCGGGGTCCGGGCGGTGTCGAGCGCGAGCTCCAGCACCTCCCGGTTCCACAGGCGCAGCGTGCCGTCGGCGGAGGCGGAGGCGAGCAGCTCCGAGTCCGGCCTCGGGTCCGCGTCCGGGACCGCGTCCGGCGCGGCGTACGCGTACGCGTCCGCGGCCGGGACCGCGACCGGGGCGAGGGCCGTCACTCCGGCGGTGTGCCCGCTCAGCAGGCCCGGCGGCTCGTTCGCAGCGGTGTCCCACCGGGATATGTCCCAGACGGCGATCCGGCTGCCGGCCCCGGCGGCCAGGAGATGCCGTTCCCCACGGCCCCCGCGCTCCCCCCGGCCCCGCAGGGTGAGCGCGGCCAGGCCGGTCACCGGCCCGCCGGCGCCGGTGAGGGTGGCGAGCGGCCCGCCGGTGCCCCAGACGGTGACGCTCCCGTCCGCGTGGCCGGCCGCGACCGTCCCGGGCCGCGTGGTCGGCGCGAGCACCCGTACGTCGGCCGGGAACTCGAACCGGGCCACCTCCGTCCCGGCCTCCGGATCCCGGAACACCAGGTGCGCGTCATCGGCCACCGCCAGCAGCGGCCGCCCGGGCGGGTCCTCCACCGCCGCCAGCGCGGTCGTCGTCGTACGCGGCGTGTCCCCGGGCAGGGCGAACAGGTCCAGCGCGCCCATCCGCTCGTTCCACCAGACCACCGCCCCGTTGCCGTCGACGCAGACCACCGCGAGTTCGTGTCCGCCGTCGCGGTACGCGCACACGTCGGCGATCCAGATCCCGCCGGTCCCGCGGACCTGGTCGAGGCGGCGGCCCGTCGCCGGGTCCCACAGCCGCAGCGTGCCGTCCGTACTGCCGGACACCAGCAGCGGCGACTGGGCCGGACGCGGTGCGAGCAGCAGGTGGCGTACGGACCCGTCGTGCGCGCCGATCGGCTCGCGGACCGCCGTGCCCTCGACGGCGTCGATCAGTTCGATGCGGCCCTCGTCGTCGCCGGCCGCGAGCGCGGGGCGCCCGTCGGGTGCCGGCACCGCCGCCAGGGAGCGCACGGTGGTGCGGAGGGCGGCCAGGACGTTCACCGGCGGCGCCCACCGGGACCACAGCACGGCCAGCGGTGCCGTGCCCCCCGGCGTACGCGGGCGCGGGAGCCCGGGGTGGCGCAGCGCCGTGTGCGCCAGGTGCAGGCTGGCCAGCCGCGAGGGGTGGTCCGCCCGGTGCAGGTACGGCTCCACCGCCGCCCACGCCTCCAGCCACAGCCGGCCCTCCCGGCCCCGGCCCGGCCCGAGCAGCCCGCGGACCGGGCTGCCGGTCAGCCACGGCAGCACCTCGGCCGGCACGTGCGCGTCGTCCAGGACGCCGCCGAGGCGGGCGTGGCGCGCGAGGTGGCGCCGTACGTACGGGTGCGGGGCGGTGGCGTTGGCGGCGTCGGAGGCGCCGGTGGTGTGCGGCGCGGCCAGATCGGCGAGCGCCTGCGCGATGCGGGCGTGCACGGCGGCATCGGCGCTCCGGCCGACGGTCTGGCCGAGGGGTTCGTCGGCGGGCTGGCCGGTCGTCCGGTCGGTGGTCTGGTGTGCCGTCGCCTCGGCGGCTGTCTGGTCGGCCGTCTGGTCGGCGGGCTCGGCGGGGCCTTGGTCGGGCGTCCGGTCGTCGGCGCGGTCGGCCGTCCGGTCGGTGGGCTCGTTGGCGGGCTGGCCGGTCGTCCGGTCGGTGGTCTGGTGTGCCGTGCCCTCGGCGGCAGTCTGGTCGGCCGCCTGGTCCGCGGGCTCGGCGGCAGGCGTGGCGGCAGTCTTATCGGCAGGGTCGTCCTGAGCGTCCGTCATTCCCATCCCCCCTACAGGCGTCCGGCCCCCCACGGGCCAGGCGCGCAGGACCGCGGCCAGCCGGTCGTGCGCCGGCCGGTACACCCGCTGGTCCTCTTCGACGTCACGGGTGAGATACCCAGCCAGACGCCCTTCCAGCAGCACCCGGATCTTGGCGTCGGCGTCCTCCACGACACGGCCCGCGACGGCGGACGCCACGGCCGGCCACACCTCGCCCCAGGCGAGGCCCCGACCCTGGGCGAAGGCCGTCGCGCGCAGCAGCGCCAGCGCCTCGTCGGCTTCCAGGCCGTCCTCCGCCGCACGCACCAGGTCGTCCTCCAACAGCCCGGCCGTGCCCTCGCCCAGCCGCTCCAGCCAGTCGGCGTCCGCCAGCAACCGCGGCCCCTCGGCGCGCAGCTGGTGCGCCGCCACGCGTGCGTCGAGGAAGGACCGCCCGGCCGCACCGGCCACCGTGCGGGACACCTCGGCCAGGTCCTGCCCCGCCCAGCCGCCCTCCCCGTCCAGGAGGGCCCGTACGTATCCCGCGACGTCCGCGCTCATGCCCTCGCCGTCGGTACGCAGCACGGCGGCCGCGGGGAACGCCTCCCGCAGCCGCCCCAGCAGCTCCACGTCCTCGTCCACGCCCTCGCCGTCGCTGCTGCGTACGGCGACGACCAGCCGCACCCCGCGCCGCACGGGCAGCGCCTGCCCGGCGGGGGCCGGGTGGGAGAGGTGCCCGGCCAGCGGCACCAGCACCTGGTGCACCAGCGCCGCCGGGTCGGTCGCCTCGTCCAGGGCGTCGACGACGACCGTCACCATCGGGCCGGGCGAGTCGAGGAACCCCCGCAGCCCCTGCTGCCAGCGGCTCAGGTGGTCCCTGCCCGAGGGGTCCGGGGCGGCGCCGAGCCGTTGCGCGATGACCTTCAACAGCCCCAGCGGCTCACGGTTGTGGGCGGTGACCGCGATGGTCACCGCGCCCTCGTCCGGGACCGTGTACGGCGGGCAATGGTCGACGGCCGCCGCGTAGAGGGCCGAGGCCCGGAACCGCGCGTCGCTGAGGGTCACCGCACGGCCGAGGATGGCGGACTTCCCGCTCGCGGTGATGCCGGTGACGACCAGGACGCCGGGGGCGCCCGTCAGGAAGGAGACCACCGCGGTGTTCAGCTCCCTGCGGCCGGAGAAGTACCAGCCGGGGTCGTCGGCGCCGGTGCGGCCGCTGGCCTTCTCCAGCCAGTAGCCCAGGTCCTCCAGGCTCGCCGCGACCTCCCGCCGGCTCTCCTCCACCGCGGCCTCCTCCGGCCGGTGGCCCGGGTTGGGCAGGGCCGGGGTGGGGACGTGCTGCCTGCCGACCGTGAGCGCGCGGCAGTCCACGGAGGGCCTGCGGCCCTGTTCCCGGCCGATCGCCTGCGCCGCCTGGTACAGGGCGCGGCTGAACTCCTCCATCGTCAGGTACGCGCGGGTGATCCCGCCGGCCGTGCGCAGCCACTCGTGGGCCCGCCGCAGGACGAGCGCGAACTCCCCGCCCGTCACCCGCGACTTGGGGGCGGCGGTGGTCAGGACGTTCAGCGTGGCGTGCTCGGTGCGTGCGGCGTCCAGGCTCTCCACGAGTTCCAGCAGCTCCGGGCGGACGGCGGCGGACTCGCACATGTTGACGACGACCAGGACGTCCCGGGCGTGCGAGTCGAGTGCGGCGATCACGATCTCGGACGTACGCAGCCCCGTGCCCAGGAGCCGGCCGGGATCGGTGCCGCTCAGCACCGCGAAGTGCCGGCCCGCGCCCCCGGTCAGGCCGTGGCCCGTCACGTACAGCACCACGGGGACGTGCGGCTCCCCCTCCCGGACGCCGGCCGTCTCCAGGAAGCGCTCCACGTCATGACGGCTCGTCACCGGCCCGCCGGGCGCCACCCGTACGAAGCCGGGCCCCTCCGGCGGCCGCCGTTCCCACCACAGGGACACCGCCTCCAGCTGCGCACCGACGGCCTGCCGCAGCGCCTCGGTCCCGTCCTCCATGGGCAGCACGTACACGGTCCCGGTGGACGGTCCCCCCTCCGCGGCCGCGACCTCGGGCAGGCCGGCTCCGACCGCCTCCTCCACGGCGTCGGCTAAGCCGATCTCGCCACGCTCCCCGTTCACGGTCCCTATTCTTCCCTCCCATGGACAACCGGCAGCACCAGCACCAGCACGGGCACCAGCACGGGCACCGGCACCGGCAGCAACCCGGTGGCCCGGACGGCGGCTTACCCGACCACGTCACGCAGGACGCGGTGGTCGTCGTCCCCGGCATCATGGGCAGCACCCTGCACGACACGACGACGGGCAAGGACGTCTGGGGCCTCGGCGGGATCTCCTGGCTGCTCAGGGCCTGGACCACCCCCTCGGGGCTGAAGTCCCTGACCATGACCGAGGACGAGCTGGCGGGCAAGACCGGCCGCATCAAGGCGACGGGCCTGCTGAGGCACTCCGCCTGGACCCCGTACCTGGCCGGCAGCGAGCCGTACACCGATCTGGTGGACACGATCCGCACCAGCGTCGCCGACGAGGCCGCGATCCTGGAGTTCGCCTACGACTGGCGGCTGCCGGTCGCGGTCAACGGCCGTCTCCTGGCCGACGCGGCGCGCGTCCACCTGACCGCGTGGCGCCGCCACCCCGCGCACGACGAGGCGCGCCGGCACCGGGTCGACCAGCGGGAGGGGCGGCTGGTGTTCGTAGCGCACTCCATGGGCGGGCTCGTCACCCGCGCGGCCCTCGACCCCGGCTACGACGGCGACCTCCAGGGCGACACCCGGGGCGTGATCACGCTCGGCACTCCCTTCCAGGGCTCGGCGAAGGCGGCCGTCATCCTCGCCACCGGCCGCGGCACCCCCGTACCCCTCCCGCACCGCAAGCTGCGGGCCATGTGCGCGACGATGCCGGGCCTGCACGACCTGCTGCCGCAGTACCGGGGCGTGCGCACGGGGGACGACGTACGCCACCTCACGCCGAGTGACGTCGCCGGGATCGGCGGCAGCGCGGAACTGGCCCGTGAGGCGGCCCGTTTCCACCACCGGCAGAAGGCCATCACCCTGCCCGGGCACCGCTCGGTCGTCGGCGTCAACCAGCCCACCTGGCAGAACCTGACGATCAGCGGCGGCAGCGTCGAGCCGCACCTCGACGGCGCCCGCCAGAACTCCGACGGCACCCTCATCCGGGACCGGCAGGACCGGGTCCGGTACTTCCAGGTGCACGGGGACGGCACGGTCTACAAGGAGTCGGCGGTCCTCACCGACATCGTCACCCACCTGCCCCTGCAACACGGGGACGTGGCCCGGGCGAGGACCGCCCTGGAAGCCGTCACCGAGATCGTCCGGGACGACGTCCACCCCGGCCCGCCGCTGGGCGAAGCGGGCTGCGGCCTGACCGCCCCGGACCTGGTGGAGGCGGGCCGCCCCTGGAAGCTCCGCCTGACGGACGTGGCCACCCTGGCGGGCCTGGACTGCCGCCTCACGGCCCTCGACCACCCGTCCCGCCCTGTCTCCCTCACCCCGACCTGGGAGGACGGCACCGCCACGGCCACGGCGACCGCCCCGGCCCCGGGCCTGTACCGCATCGACGTCCGCACCCCGGACGGCTTCGCCATCACCCAGCTGGTCATGTCGGCGGACCCGTCGGACCCGTTGGCGGAAACGGAGGACTGACGGACCGACGGGGTCGGTCCTAGAAGCCGCTGGTGTCGAGCTCCAGGTCGAACGGCTCCGGGAGCGCCAGGGGAGTGCCGAAGGGGTACGGTCCCGCGACCCGGGTGTAACCGAGCCGGCCCGGCTCGGAGAACAGGGTGCAGGTGCCTTCCTGCCGGTCGACGAGGAGGTAGAGCGGCGCCCCGTACTCGGCGTACCGCCGGCGCTTGGTGACGCGGTCGGTCTCCCCGTTGGAGGGGGAGGTGATCTCGACGACCAGGAGCGTCTGGTCGGGGAGGACCGCCCTCGCGTCCCGCTTGAAGAACTCGGCGGGGACGACCGCCAGGTCCGGCACGTACCAGTTCGGACTGCCGGGGAGGTCGACGTTGCCCGAACCCGTCCGGCAGCCCAGCGCCCGGACCCGCGCACCGATCTGCTCGCGGATGTCCTCGGCGGCCCCTTCGTGGCCCCAGCTCGGCGACATGGGGGTGATGACTCCCTCGATGATCTCGGCCCGGTCTCCCGCCATGTGCTGGACGGCGTACTTCAGGGCGTGCTCGGGGTCGACGTCGTGGTACGGCTCGACCGGCTGTGCGCTCATATGCGTGGCTCCTTCCCTGCTGGTGAGGTTAGCGGGGACCGCCACGTTGGCCATGCGCGCGGGCTCGACCAGGTCCTCCTTGCGCATGGCGGCGACGGACCGGCTGGTCGAAGTTCTCTGGAATCAGAGGAAAGGGTGACGGGAACTGTCACCTTTGGCGTGCACCGTGAAGGCATGGACAACGAAACCCCCATCCAGGCCCCCACCCCGCTCACCGGCCGGATCGCCCTCGTCGCCGGGGCCACCCGCGGCGCCGGACGCGCCCTCGCCGTCGAACTCGGCCGCGCCGGGGCCACCGTCTACGTCACCGGCCGCACCACCCGCGCACGTGTCAGCGAGGTCGGCCGGACGACGGAGACCATCGAGGAGACGGCCGAACTCGTCACCGCGGCCGGCGGCACCGGCATCGCCGTACCCACCGACCACCTGGAGGAGGACCAGGTGCGCGCGCTCGTCAGCCGGATCGACCGCGACCACGGCAGGCTCGACGTCCTCGTCAACGACCTCTGGGGCGGCGAGAACCTGATCGCCGGCTCCGTCTTCGGCAAGAAGAGCTGGGAGACGCCCCTCGCCGACGGCCTGCGCATCCTGGAACTCGGGGTCCGCTCCCACGTCATCACCGCGGCGCTCGCCCTCCCCCTCCTGATCCGCTCGGACGCGCCGCTGCACGTGGAGGTCACCGACGGGACCGAGCGCTCCAACCGCCGCTACCGCGAGAACCTCTACTACGACCTCGCGAAGAACGCCCCGATCCGCATCGCCTTCGGGCTGGGCCGGGAACTGGCGGAGTACGGCGGCACCGCCGTCGCCGTCACACCGGGCTTCCTGCGCTCCGAGCAGATGCTCGCCCACTTCGGCGTGACGGAGCGGAACTGGCGCGACGCCGCCGCCCAGGACCCGCACTTCGCCATCGCCGAGTCACCGCACTACCTCGCCCGCGGCGTCGCCGCACTCGCCGCCGACCCGGACCGGGCGGCCCGCTGGAACGGCAGGTCCGCCTCCAGCGCGGACCTCGCCGAGGCCTACGGCGTACGCGACGTCGACGGCAGCAGGCCGGACGCCTGGGCCTACTTCGAGGACGTCCTGTACGGGGGCAAGGACGCCTCCGCGGACGACTACCGCTGATCCTCCGCCGCCCCGTACAGGGCGGCCAGGGCCTGCGCACGCTCCTGGAAGCGGGCGCGCAGGCCCTGCGGGGCCAGCACCTCCACCTCCGCGCCCAGCACGCCCAACTGCTCGAACGCGACCTCCTGCGACTCCACCGGCAGTTCGAGCGTGACGCGCCCGGCCGCGTCCGGTACGCCCGCGGACGCCAGCGCCTCGCCCGCACCCGCCGGATCCACCACGGCCGGCAGGCGCCGCAGCCCCTGCTCCGTCACCCGCACGGTGACGCTCGTACGCAGCAACGCGCGCGCGAAGGCGGCGGAGTGCTCCTCCCAGTACGCGGCCAGGTCGAACGCAGGATCACGGACGAAGGGCTCCTCGACGCCGGGAGCCGGCGACAACGCCGTGACACGGTCGACCCGGTACGTCCGCCAGGCACCGGCCCCGCCAGCGGCCGGGCCGCCCGGCACCCGGCCCACGACGTACCAGACCCCCGCCTTCAGGACGAGCCCGTACGGCTCCACCAGCCGCGTCACCTCCCGGCCGGGCCGCGCGTACGCCAGCTCGACGGTGCGGTCGGCCCAGACGGCGCGGGCCAGCTCCGGCAGCAACTCCGGTGCCGACGGCTCGCGGAACCAGGCCGGGGCGTCGAGGTGGAAGCGGTGCACCGACGACTCGGCCGCCGCCCGCAGCGAGGGCAGCAGCGTGGCCGACAGCTTCAGCCGTGCCGCGTCCGCCGCCCCCGACAGCCCCAGATCACGCAGGGCGGCCGGCATGCCCGAGAGGTACAGCGTCTCCGCCTCGGCCGGACGCAGCGTGGTCAGCCGCGTCCGGTACCCCGGCGCCAGCCGGTAGCCGCCGGTGCGCCCGCGCTCGGACCGGATGGGAACCCCCGCCTCCTGCAACGCCTGGGCATCGCGGATCACCGTACGCTCGGACACGCCCAACTCAAGGGCCAGGGAGGCGGCGGTCAGCCCAGGGCTCGACTGGACGAGGAGAGCCATACGGATCAGCCGGGCGGCACGCATCCCCCCATGATCCCGGACCCGGACCCGGACGCGCGCGCCAGGGCGAGGGCGCCCGGCAGGCCGTCCGGGACCGGGTGGGGGGTCAGGGCCCAGGGGGACAGGCGGGTGGTGAGGCGGGGCAGGAGCGGGCCGGCGGGGCCGATCAGGCCGCCCACCGTCACCAGGGGTTCGCCGCGCCGGGGGCGCAGTGCGGCGGCGCTTCCGGCCAGCAGGCCGGCGGCTTCGTCGAGGATCCCCTCCGCGACGGGGTCGCCGTCCGCGGCCGCGTCGAACACCACGGGGCAGAGCCGGGCCAGCCGGGCGGGTTCGGAGGAGGCACGCGCGCCGTCGATCAGGACGTGGCGCAGGGCGACGGGTCCGCGGGTGCGGGCCCGGCGCCGAACGCGGCGGCCAGCCGGGGCAGCAGTGCGGTGGCGGGGCCGCGGCCGTCCAGGCCGCGCAGGGCCCGGCGGAGGCCTTCCCGGGTTTTTCAGAAGCCGCTGCCGTCGTCGCCGGTGAGCCAGCCGCAGCCGTCCGCGGCGGCGGCCAGCCTGTGGCCGCGGATCCGGACCGCGGCCGCGCCCGTTCCGGCGACCAGGACCAGGCCGTCCGGCGGGGTCCCCGGAGCCGCGGCGAAGGCCACCTCGGAGTCGGCCATGACGTGCACGGCGGCGGCCCGTACGCCGTGATGTGCGAGGGCGGCGTCCAGGGCCCGGCGCGCCCTGCCGCGCCCGCCGTGGCCCGCCGCGTCCGCGACGCCCGCTCCGGCGAAGCCCGCGACCACGCACCGCACCCGTGCCGCCCGGTCCTCGGCGTCCAGGACCTCGCCGACGGCGTGCGCCAGGCGTTGCACCAGGAGCCGTTCCGGGACGGAACGCGCGTTGCCCGCACCGGCCGACGCCGTGGCGAGCGGCGGGCCGCCGTCCGCCGCGGCGACGGCCGCCCGCAGCCCGCTGCCCCCGGCGTCGATGCCCAGGACCAGCGACGTCCTGGCGGTCCGCGTCATCCGCTGGTCACCTCCTCGGTGGTACCGGCAGCGTACGCGCGCCGACCGGCGGGCGGGCCGCGGACGTAAGCAGAACGTCAGCGGAACGATAGGGGCGGCCGTCAGGGTGGGTTCCGCACCGCTACCCGTACTCGCACTGGAGTGACATGTCCCGCACCACCCCCCCTTCCGCCGGTGTTCCCCCACGCCGGCGGTCGCGTCGGCTGGCGTCCCTGATGACGGCCTGCGTCGCGCTGGGCGCCGCTCTGCTGGCTCCGGGAGCCGCCGAGGCCGCCGGTTCGACCAACCGCGACGCCTTCGAGAACCTCGGGCAGGCGGACCGAGCCGAGTGGATGTGGGGCATCGCGAGCGACACCAAGCTCTCGAACATGTCCATCCCCGGCACCCATGACACGCTCTCCATCCACGGCGGGGCCTGGGTGCAGACGCAGGAGGACTACGGCGACAGCGCGAACACCCTGGCCGCGCAGCTGGACCGCGGCATCCGGGCCATCGACATCCGGGCACGCGTCTCCGGGGGAGGCGCCTTCACGATCCACCACGGCGTGAAGTACCAGAACGCCAACTTCGACGACGTCCTGACCAAGGCGCAGTCGTTCCTCCGCCAGCACCCGACCGAGTCGATCGTGATGCGGCTGAAGGCCGAGTGCGTGTACGGGAGCGAGTCCAAGGTCACCGAATGCGAGAACGACCCGAACTCGGCGACCCCGGACACGGTCCGGGCGATCTTCGGTGAGTACGTGCGGAAGTATCCCGGTCTCTTCTACGCGCCTTCGGTGTCGGGTGGCGGCCGGGCGGGCGTGCCCACGCTCGGGGAGGTCCGGGGCAAGGTGGTCCTGGGCAGCTTCGACAATGCCGGAGCCGACGACACCCACGGTCTCAAGGGCTTCAACGACCGCCAGGAAGACCACTGGGAGCCGGACAGCGTCGGCGAGAAGTGGAACTACGTCAAGGGCAACGTCAACAAGGCGATCACCGGGAACGCCAATGACCTGTACGTGACCTATTCGTCCGCGTCCAAGTTCCCCAGTCTTTCCCCGACCCTGGTCGCCGGTGGCTACTGGGAGGTCCGGGGCGGTGTGAACACCGAGGTCCCCGCGGTCAACTACAACCTGATGAAGCACCTCAACAGCAGCGCGGGCCGCGTCGGCATCATCATGACGGACTTCCCGGGCTGGGGCCTGGTGAACGCGATCATCGACCACAACGACGACAACATGGTCAAGGGCGGCCAGCGGTCCATCTGGCTGGTCAACGCCGACAAGACGTACTCCAACAGCCAGTACCAGGGCCGGTGCATGGTGCGCGGACCGGAGTTCGGCTCCGGGGACGGCGGCCTCGTCACCCAGCGCGCGTGCCAGTCGAGCCCGCCCAGCAGCCACCAGTGGACGGCCACGAAGCCGAACACCTTCGACGGCAAGGGCTACTTCTGGATCAAGGCGAACAACGGCCAGTGCCTGACGATGCCGTACAACAACGGCACCGCGCCGGCCGCCGGCACCCAGCTGTTCTGGTGGCCCTGTGAGACCCGCTGGTTCTCCGGCAGCCAGATGTGGAACGTCATGCCGACCAAGCTCGCCACCTCGACCGGCTCCCGGCCGGCCTACTACTTCGTCAACAACTGGACGGGCCTGTGCCTGTCGATGGACCCGGCCACCGCGTCCACGTCCGGCGGCAAGGTGACCCAGGACGCCTGCCCGAGGTAGTACCCGCCCGGTGCCCGGCCCCCAGGGGGCCGGGCACCGGCTCGTGTGCGGGGCGTCAGCCCCGTACGCCCAGGTCCAAGCGGTCGAGCAGCCCGGCCTCGGTGAACGCGGCGACCAGTTCGTCCCGTCCTTCGGTGAAGTGCCCCCAGCTGTCGTAGTGGACGGGCACCACCCGGCGGGCGCCGAGGAGCTTCGCGGCTTCGGCGGTCTGAGCGCTGTCGAGGACGATCAGCGCCCCGTCGAAGAGGCGGGTGAACCGGGGGGCCCCGGCGAACAGGACGGCGGTGTCCACCGGCCCGAACCGCTCGGCGATCTGCCCGACCAGTTCGAGGGAGGCGTTGTCGCCGCTGACGTAGACCGTGGGCAGGTCCCGTCCGGTGAGGACGAACCCGACGACCTGGCCCGTGAACGGTTCGACCTCCTCGCGCGCGCCCGGCCCGTGGAGGGCGGGCACGCCCGTGACCGTGACGGTGCCGCCGCCGGGGCGGTCGAGGTCGACCGACTCCCAGTCGGCGAGCCCCCTGGCTCCCGCGCCCAGGCGCTCGCCGCCCCCGGGCGTGGTCAGGGTCAGGGGGACGTCGGCGAGCAGGGCGCGGCCGGACTCGTCGAGGTTGTCGGGGTGTTGGTCGTGGGAGAGCAGGACCACGTCTATCCGGCCGAGGTCGGCCGGCGCGGCCGCGGCGGGGGCCGTCTTGGTCAGCAGGCCGTTCGGTACCGGGTACTCGCGCGGTGCGTCGAAGGTGGGGTCGGTCAGGAACCGCAGGCCGCCGTATTCGAAGAGGGCGGTCGGACCGCCGAAGACGCGGACGGGCATGGACTCGACGGGCGTGCTGGTGTCAGCCATCTGAACCTCACGGATGAGTTGTGGGTTATCCGTGATGATCATAGGGGTGTCTCACGGATGGGCGCAACGCTTAACATGAGACCCATGAGTGAGATCCCGGTCGGCGCATCCGTGCCAACACCCGCGCCGGGGGCGGAGGAACACCTCGCCCTCGACTTCGTCAACAGCGCCGTCGCGCAGCCCGGAGGGCAGTTCGCCGACCTGCTCGGCACTCCCGAGAGCGCGAACCGGTGGCTGACCGCACACGGCCTCGCGCCCGCCGACGCCGGGGTGCGGGAGATGTGCGCGGCGCAACTGCGCTCGATGCGCGAGCACCTCCGGTCGCTGTTCGCCGCCCGCGCCGACGGCCTCCCCGCCCTGCCCGCCGCGCTGGCCGCCGTCAACGACGCGCTGAGCAAGGCCCCCACGGCCGCCCTGCTGCACTGGGACGAGAAGAACGGCCCCTACCGCTCGACCCCCTGCCCCACCAGTGAGATCCTCGACCGCGCCCTCGCGGCCATCGCCGCCGACGCGGCGGACCTCCTCACGAGCCCCGACGCCGAACGCCTCACGGCCTGCGCCTCCCCGCCCTGCAACCGCTACCTGCTGCGCCACGGCCGCCGGCACTGGTGCTCCACCCGCTGCGGCGACCGCGCCCGCGCCGCCCGCGCCTACGCCCGGCGCACCCGGTCGAAGGCCGGATGACGTACCCGGCCGAACACCCCGCGGCGCAGAAGCCTTTACCCGGTACGACTGATCCACCCGCACGGGTGGATCACCGTTCCGCGGCGGTCCGGCGGCCTGTCCCCCGTCTATAAAGAGGGGGTTTCGCCCTCTGGCCGTTCGACTGATGGGTCGTCATCCAATGCCGCACGCCGTTCTGCGCCTCGCCGCCGCCACCGCCTTCCTCCTGTCCGCCGCCGTCACGCCGTCCGCCGCCGCTGCCGCGCCCGCGGCGGACGGGGACACCAGCGCCCCGTGCGGCCCGGTCGTGGAGTACCGGGCCTGGGACTGGTGGCGCACCACGACGAACACGGAGATCGCCCGCCCCGTGGCCGCCACCGCCTCCAGCGAGCGCTGGCAGTGGCGCGAGGACGTCAACGCCCTGTGGCGCGGCGACACGAGGGAGAACGTCGAGGAGATCTTCCGGACCGGCTTCACCCCGCGCGGCGACCAGCTCATCCCGCTCGCCGAGTACATCGTCAAGGGCGGCGGCCAGCAGAGCGCCCACCTCAGCACCAGCTGCGACCAGAGCGTCGCCAAGCGGTTCGCGACGTACGGGGCCGAGAAGACCGGCTGGGTCTACGAGATCTACGCACCGGGCGGCATCGACGTGAACGCCACGGCGCAGGTGAACAACTACCAGTCGCCGTACCTGTGGAACAAGGAGGTCGACTTTCCCGGAGGCGTGCGGGGCAACTTCATCAAGGGCGCGTGCAAGTACCGCCTGACGGGCACCGACCCGGTGACCAACGAGAAGACCTGGCAGCAGCTCGGCTGCAAGGACAACGCGGACTTCGCCCCCTACAAGACCGCGCCGACCGCGTACAAGCTGGCGAGCTGACGGGCAGGGCGCCGTCCACCGGCCGGCGGTTACGGCGCCCCCGCGCGCCGGCCGACCCGCTCCACCGGGATCCACAGCTGGGAGCGGGTCTCCTCGCCGGTCGCCGCCGGGGCGGTCCGCAGGAGTTCCGGGCCCGGGCGGCTCGTGTACGGGTTCGAGGGGAACCACTGCGTGAACACGTCCCGCCACAGTTCCTGGAGCGCGCCCGGAAGGGGCCCCCGGCACTCGAAGACCGCCCAGGTCCCGGCCGGCACGTCGAGGACGTCGAAACCGTCGAAGTCGAAGTCGGCGGCGGCGGCCGTGCCGGGAGCGGTCAGCACGCCGATCCAGTAGTCCGCGAGGGCGCCCTCCTCCCGGCTGTCGGTCAGGTACACCGCCGCCGACAGGATCCCCTCCGGCTCCAGGCCCCCGGACAGCTCCTTCATCCGTACGACCGCCCGCTCGTCCAGGTCCTCCAGGTGCGCGGCGGCGGCCGCGTTGACCCCTTCGTGGACCAGGGGCACCCGGGCCTTCCTGCCGACGAACCGGAACGACTCCTTCTGCACGGTCCGGTACCGCATGGCCGTACTGCCCTCGACCACGACGCGGAAGGACATGCGCGGCTGCGCCGTGAGCACCGCACCCGTCCGCCGGGCCTCGCCGGGCCCGATGCCGTGCACCGACCGGAACGCCCGGGCGAACGCCTCGGCCGACCCGTACCCGTACCGCACCGCGATGTCGAGCAGCGTCAGCTCCCCGGCCGTCACCTCGGCCCCGGCGAGGGTCATCCGGCGCCGCCGCAGGTAGACCGGCAGCGGCATCCCGGCGAGCGCGGAGAACAGCCGGCGGAAGTGGTACTCCGACACGGCGGCGATCCGGGCCGCCCCCGCCACGTCGACCTCCTGGTCGAGGCGGGCCTCCAGGTGGTCCAGCGCCCGGTTCAGCTGCTCCAGCACGCGTCCGCGTCCTTGTCAGAGAAGGAGTGTGACCGGCCCCGCCCGACAGAACCGGTGCGGGAACTGTCGGGTACGAAGCCCCCGCGCTGCCCGAGGCTTCCAGCCATGACTGATGATGTTAGGGGACTCTGCGAGCCGCGGTTCGCCGCGGTGCGCGCCGCCTTCGCCGCCTCCCTCGCCCGCGACGACGTGGGAGCCTCGGTCGCCGTCCTCCTCGACGGTGAACCGGTGGTCGACCTCTGGGGCGGTCACGCCGACGCGGACCGCTCCGTCCGCTGGGAGCGCGACACCCTCACCGCCGTGAACTCGACGACCAAGAACATGACCGCCCTGTGCGCCCTCGTCCTGGCCGACCGGGGCCTGCTCGACCTGGCCGCGCCGGTCGCCGCCTACTGGCCCGGGTTCGCCGCGGCCGGCAAGGAGGGCGTGCTGGTGCGGCACGTGCTGTCGCACAGCGCGGGGCTCCCCTCCCTGCCCGGGACGGTCTCGGTCGAGGACCTGTACGACTGGGACCGCGTCACGGCGCGGCTGGCCGCGCTGGCCCCCGCGTGGGAGCCCGGGACGGCCGCCGGCTACCACGCGCTCACCTTCGGGTACCTCATCGGTGAGGTCGTCCGCCGCGTCACCGGCCGCACCCTCGGCACGTTCTTCGCCGAGGAGGTGGCCGGGCCGCTGGGCGCGGACTTCCACATCGGGCTCCCCGCCCGGCACGACCACCGCGTCGCACCGCTCCTGCCGCCGCCCGCACTGACCGACGAGTACGCCGCCACCGCACCACCGGGACCGGACGGCGTGCCCCGGGAGGTCACCGGGCCGGTGGTCCGGGTCAAGGACGTCAACTCGGCGGCCTGGCGCCGTGCGCAGATCCCCGCGGTGAACGGCTTCGGCAACGCCCGCTCCGTCGCCCTCCTGCACACCGCGCTGGCGAACCGGGGCACGGCCGGCGGCGTGCGGCTGCTGTCCGCCCGGGGGTGCGAGCCCGCCTGGCAGGAGCTGTTCCGCGGCGAGGACCGGGTCCTGGGGACGCCGATGTGCTGGACGGCGGGCTTCGGCAAGTTCGGCGACGCCTTCGGCTGGGGCGGTTGGGGCGGTTCGCTCGTCGTGAGCGACCCCGGCTCCCGCCTGACGGTGGCCTACGTCATGAACCGGATGCTCGACGGGGACCGGCAGCAGGACGACCGCGGCACGGAACTCGTCACGGCCGCCTTCGGCGCCCTGTACTGACGGGGGGTGGGGGCGGGGGCAGGGGCGGGGGCACGGCCGGACCGCCGCCGGCTCCCGCAGCAGGCGTACCGCGGCATCGGCATCCGCTGACGCGCCACACCTCACCCGGGGTCGACGACGAGGTCGGCGTGGTGGCGGCCGCGGGCGACGAGCACGGCGTTGGCCTCGTCCGACCGCGCCACCCACGCGCGCGCCCGCGCCGGGTCCTTGCCGTGGCGCACGTGCCGGCCGACGAGCCGGTCCACCCGCACGGCGTCGTCCGGAGCGAGGTACCAGGCCTCGTCCAGGAGGGCCCGTACCGGCGCCCAGCCCTCCGCGTCGTGCAGCAGGTAGTTCCCCTCGGTGATCACCAGCGGTACGGCCGGCCCCACGGGGATGCTGCCGGCGACCGGCTCCTCCAGCGAGCGGTCGAAGGCCGGCGCGTACACCACGCCCTCCCCGGGGGAGCGCAGCCGGCGCAGCAGGCAGACGTAGCCGGCCGCGTCGAAGGTGTCCGGGGCCCCCTTGCGGCCGGCCCGCCCCAGCCGGTCCAGCTCGGCCTGCGCGAGGTGGAACCCGTCCATCGGCACCACCACGGCCCGCTCCGGTCCGAGCGCCGCGGCGACCAGCGCCGCCAGCGTCGACTTCCCGGCCCCCGGCGGCCCGGCGATGCCGAGGATCCGCCGAGCGCCCCGGGCGGCCAGCGCGCCCGCCCTCATGACAAGCTCCGTCGTCTGCACGCCCCCATCCTGCCCCGCCGCCCTCCGGCCCCGGCCGCCGGACCGGGGCCGGAGGGCAGCGGCCGCCGGACCGGGGCCGGAGGGCAGCGGGCGCCCGGCACGTCCTAGCGTCGCGCGTCCACCACCGCCAGGAGTTTGCCGCTGGTCGGGCTGCGGTCCAGGGAGGCGCCGGGGGTCGCCTCGACCACCAGGTCCAGCAGCCCCTCCGACACCGCCGAGCGGAGCTCCGGGTAGCCGGACAGGAAGACCTCCCGCAGCCGGTCCGGGTCCGTCGCCGGAGCCTGCTCCACGCGTACGGTCAACCGCTCGCGCACGTCCGTACGGTCGAGCCTGATCTGCAACTCGCCGCGCAGACCGCCCCGTTCCCCGGCCAGGGTCAGGAAGCGGCGGTGATTGAGGAAGTACGTCGCCACCCGCATCACGTCCCCGGTGCGCCCCATCAGCTCGAAGCGCGGCGCGTGCCGGCCGCAGGCGCAGCGGCCCGGGACCTCCCGGCCGAGGTCGCCTATCAGGTAGCGGCCCAGCTGCTGGCCGCGCCGGGCGTGGGTGGTGAAGACCAGCCGGCCCGTCTCGCCCGGGGCCACCGGCCGGTCCTCGGCCAGGTCCACGATCTCCATCGTGTGGAGGTCGGCGTGCAGGTGGTGGACGCCGCCGGAGCTCTCCGTGCACTGGTAGCCCAGCGGGCCGAGGTCGGTGCTGCCGTAGGTGACCGAGCGGACGACCTCGATGCCGAAGTCGGCCTTCAGCGTGCGCCGCTGTTCCTCCGTGAAGTGCTCGCCGCCGTAGAAGACCTTGCGCAGGCCCCCGTACGCGCGCAGCGCGTCCGCCTCCGCGTTCAGCAGCTGCCACAGGTAGGAGGGCATGCCGAAGAGGGTGTCGGCCCCGTGGTCGACGATCGCCTGCGCCGTCGCCCGGTGGTCGGGGCCCGCCGACAGGGGGAGCTGCACGCCGCCGAGCCGTTCGAGTACGGAGAAGAAGCTGATGAAGCTGCCGTACATGCCGCCGCAGTAGAAGAGGTTGGCCGTGCGGTCCCCGACCGGGTCGTAGCCGGCGGCGAGCAGGCCCCGGGCGGCGGCGTGCATCTGGGTGTCGTAGTCGTCGTAGCTGAACACCGACAGGGCGGGGGCGCCCGTGCTGCCGCCGCTGCGGAAGTACAGCTCGGCGTCGGCCCGGCCCAGCTCCCGGGCCGGTGCCTGCACGTCCTCCTTGCCCAGCAGCGGGCCGGTCGGCGGCGGCAGTACGACGGGCCGCGCCAGGTCGTCGAGGCAGGCGGTGGTGGCGAACCGGGCCGGGTCGGCCTGGACCGCGACGCGGCGGCTGTAGCGCTGGAGGGCGTAGACGCCGTCGTGCGGCTCGCCCGCGTAGCTCTGCAGCATGGCGCCGACCGGCGTGACGCGGGTGACGCCCGCGGCCAGGGCGGTGCGGGAGAGCTCGGCGACGTCGCAGGGGCTGCCCGCGAGGCCCGCCGTCTGCAGGTAGCGGCGCATCGGGCGCAGGGTCGCGATCAGCCGCTCGCGGGGGAGCGGCTTGACCCACACGCTGCGGTGCAGGGGCGAGGCGGTGAGCGGAGACCGGGTGTCGGCCATGACCCGCCACGAGCCGTCGGGTGCGGCGAACACCCGGGTCAGGC
>NZ_GG657751.1:191933-194244 GCF_000158895.1 Streptomyces sp. C
CGCCCTGCCAGTAGTGGTGCGCACCGCCGTCGCCGTGCTCCTCGTACGAGGCAGCGGCGGCGCCAGCGGCAGCGGCAGCGGCAGCGCCGGCACCGGCGCCGGCCGCCTCGGTCGTGGTCTGCGTCATGGTCACGCCATGCCCTTCATCAGTTCCGCTGCGGCCACCGCGCAGCTGCGGTTGCGGCTCACCCCGGCACGGCCGTGGACGGTGAACCAGGGGGTCTGGAGCTCGCAGCCGCAGGCGTCGCCCGGCTGGAGGGAGGCGAGGTCGCCCATGACCACGCTCTGCGCCGGCACCGAGGTGATGTACGGCGACACGAGGTGCAGGTAGCCCCGCTCCCCGTACGGCAGGGGTTCGAGGGTGCGCGTGGAGCGGATCGTCACCCGGGACCACACGGGGGCGTGCAGCCGGTGGTGGTCGCACTCGATGTACGGGATGCAGTGCTCCACGGACCCGAAGGTGTCGCGGATCCGCTCGCCCGGGATGCCGAGCTGCTCGGTGACGCGGGCGTACAGCTCCTCCTTCTCGATGCGCCGGTCGGAGTGCCCCTTCCAGCCGCCGCCGAGGACGACGAGGGAGCCCTCGGGCAGGCGCAGCGGGGGCAGGCCCATGGCCCGCATCCGCTCCAGGGTGAAGAAGAGGAAGGCCGGGAAGCCGAGGATGCGGACCGGGGCGTCGTCCCGTTCGAAGCGGCGCAGGGCGGCGATGCAGCCGAAGGGGTCGAACTCGTGGTCGCCGCCGGTGTTGCGCAGGGCGTACTCGACGCTGCGGGCCGGGGCGAAGTCGCACAGGTAGTTGTCGGTGAAGGCGGTCCCGAGGTTGAGGGAGGGGGCCGGTTCGTAGCTGTACAGGAGGTAGTTGACGTCCTGGTCGGGGGTGATCCAGCCGTTGCGCTCGAAGATCCGGGCGACCATGCGCTGCGCGGAGCGGATGGTCCAGTGGTCGAAGAACATCTGCGACTTCTGGCCGGTGGTGCCGGAGGAGGTCAGGTGCAGTTCGACGTCCTCGCGCGGGACGGAGAGCACTTCGTGCCGCTTGAAGAAGTTGGCGTGGACGAGCGGCGTCCGGTACGGCGCCGCCGGGGGAGTGGCCTCGTACAGGGAGCGGAAGAAGGGGGAGCGCTCGACGTGCCAGGCGTTGGTCTCCGCCATGGCGGCGGCGAACAGCTCGTCCTCCGCCGGCCCGAAGGCGTACGGGTCGGTCAGGTCGCACAGCTGTTGTACGTGCGGGAGGAGGGCCGGGTCGGGTACGGCGACCGGCGCGAGATGGGGGTTCACGGGTTTCACGGGGCAACCTCGGATGTGGTGGGCAGGTGCGTCGACGCCCAGGCCGACACGTAGCAGTCCAGGTAGGGCTGGAGGGGCGGCTCGACGGCGACGCCGCGGAAGTCGATGCGCTCGCTGGAGCGGGACAGGACGGCGTAGTCGTGGAAGCCGTCGCCGTCCGCGCGCATCGCCGGGTAGACGGCTCCGGCGACGAACCCCTCGGACAGGAACGCCGAGAGGACCTCCTGGTGCGCGAGCGGCACGAGGGCCTCGACGTAGCCGGCGCCCGCGCGGGCCAGGGCCCGGGTGACGGGTTCGAGGCAGGCGGCCGCGGCGGCCGGGTCGGGGTGGGCGGTCAGCAGGGAGCAGTACCCTCCGGCGCGGTTGAGGTACGCGTAGACCTCGAACCGGCCGTCTTCGGGCGTGAGCAGCACGTTCGGGGTGTGCAGCGGGTAGAACCAGCCCTCGGCGCCCGGGAACCGCTCGCGGAAGCGGCGGCGTACGAAAGCCGGTGCCTCGATCATCTCCAGCCGGTCGGCGGCGCCCCGCGGCCCGGGCTCCGGCGCCGCCGAGGTGCCCCGCACCCCGGGGTAGCCGATGCCCAGCGCGGCCTCGGCGGTGCGCAGCAACGGCAGGAGCCGGGCGGGCACTTCGGTGACGGGGATCCGGCGGTCCAGCACCCCGGCGGAGTGACGCGCGTAGAGTGCGAGGCTCTCGCGGCTGCGCAGATCCACCGCGTTGGGCAGGATGCCCAGCGGGCGGAAGCCGTTGCGGGCGACGACCCGCTGCGGGCCGGCACTGACGGTGCGCACGGTCGCGTACACCGAGTCCAGCCGCCCCGTGTCCAGCATGCCCGCGCACAGGGCACCGGTCAGGGCGGCGGCCAGGCCGCCCGAGCGGTGCTCGGGGTGCACGGCGATGCCCTCCAGGCGGCCGATGCGGCTGCCGGCCTCGCCGTGGATGGCAGCGGACGCGGTCAGGGCCCCGGTGGCGGGGCAGCGGCCGACGAGCCACAGGGAGTACGGGTCCTTCGATGAGCCGGGCC
>NZ_GG657751.1:194910-203392 GCF_000158895.1 Streptomyces sp. C
CGCGCAGCGTGCGCCGCCGCCGGGACGGGTCCGGCGCGTCGAGCTCCGGCGTCCGCGGCGGCGGTGTCCCCGGTGCGGAAGTTGGGCGCCGGTGACGAGGAGGGCCGCGCCGAGGTAGGCGGCCGTACAGCCGGCGGCCAGCCCGGCCAGGCCGGCCCGGTCGACGGTCAGGGCGCCGAGCAGCGCCCCGCCGAGGCCGGCCAGGGACTGGGTGGACAGTTCGAAGCCGGTGGCGGCCTCGATGTCCGCGTCGTCGACGAGTTCGGGCACCGAGGTGGTCAGGCAGGGGTCGAAGAACGCCTGGCAGGTCGCCAGGGCGAGACCGGCGGCGTACACGGTGGCGAGCGGCAGCCCGCCCCCGTACGCCCACAGCGCGAGGGCCCCGGAGGCGGCCCCGGCCAGGGCGGCGGCGGTCCGCAGCACGGAGCGGTGCGCGAAGCGGGCGACGGCGCCGGCCACGACGGGCGCCAGCGCCACGGCGGGCAGGGTGCAGGCGGCCATGAACAGCCCGGAGGCGAGTCCGCGGGCGTCGTGCACGGCGTACGCCACGATCCACCAGGACACGCCGACCTGGAACATCCGCACGGCGGCCTGGGTGAGGACCTGGCCGAGCCACACGGCACCGAAGGCGCGGTTGCGCAGGACCAGCGGCATGCGCCGCCGGCCGGTCCCGGTCCCGGTCCCGGCTGCCGTCTCCGTCCCGTTCTGCGGCGCGGTCTCCGTCCCGGGCCCGGCCACGGGTGCGGCGGCGGTCATGCGGTCGGCCTCTCGTCGAGGACCCGGACGAGCTTGCCCGAGCGCGGGTTGACGGCGAGGTCGCGGTGGCGCACCCACTCCACGGACAGCGGGTGCACGAACCCGGCGCGCACGCTGTCCGGATACAGCGGCCGGACGTTCTCCAGCTCCGCGACGACGGCCCCGGCCAGCTCCTCCCGGCCGTCCCCCGCACCGGGCGCCGTCGCCAGCCGCAGGACCAGCCCGTCGCGGCCGTCCCAGCGGCGGACGACGAGCTGTACGCCGACCACGTCCCCCGCGGTGTCCGCCGCGGCCACGGCGTCCTGGGCGTCCTGGGTGTAGAGCGAGACGGGGCCCACCCGTACGCCCTCCTCGGCGCGGCCGAGTATCCGGAAGTGCCCGGGACCGGTGCCGGTCCACTCGGCCCGGTCGCCCGCGGGGTAGCGGATGATCGGCATGAGCCGGCGGAACAGGCTGGTGACGACGACCCGGCCGGGCCGGCCCGGTTCGGTGACGGGCTCGCCGGTGGAGTCGTCGAGGATCTCGACGACCGAGTACGGCGTGAACGCGCGGTGCACCCGGGCGTCGGAGCCGGGCACGGGCCGGCCGAGCAGGCCCGCGTCGACGCTGGCGTACCCGACGGAACGGGCCTCGGCGCGCGGGAACGCCGTGGCCAGCAGGCGCCGCTGGTCGTCGAAGAGGGCCTCGCCGCCGAAGAGCAGCAACTCCACCGAGTCGAGCCGGACACCGCACGACACGACCTGCTCGGCGAGCCGGCACAGGGTGGTCGGCGTCCCGGCCAGGACCTGCGCGGCGAGGTCGCGCAGCGTGGGGATCGTCGACTCCAGCGGTGCGCCGCCGCCGATGGGCAGGCGGACGTTGTCCACGGGAGCGTGGGCGAGCGAGTCGAGGACGAAGAGGAAGCTGGCGTACAGCTCCCCGGCGTAGAAGAGGTCGGCGACGCGGTGTCCCGGGCGCAGGCCCGTGTCCACGAGTCCCTGGCCGAAGGCGGTGACGAACGTGCGCCACTCGTCGCGCGTGTAGACGGAGAACTTGGGGGACCCGGTGGTGCCGCCGGTCTTGTAGACCGTGGCCTCGCCGAGCGGGCCGGTCAGGACACGGCTGTCGTGCAGGGTGTTGGCCTCCCAGAACGCCTGCTGGTCGACCACCGGCAGGTCGGTGAGGCGGTCGACGTCGGGCGGCAGGGACGCGTAGAGCTCCTGGTAGAAGGGCGAGTTGTGACGTGCGAAACGTATGAGGTCCGAGAGCTGCTGGGCGGACATGTGCCTTTGCCTAGGTGACGGAAGCGGGAAGGGAGCCACGGCGGGGCGCGGTCAGCGCGAGAACAGGGACCCCCCGGCGCCCCGTCTCCTCACTGCACGTCAGAACATGACGCGCAGTCACGATGATGAAACATCAGTGCAGCTGTCACCAAATTGAGCAAGGATTTCCGGCCAGCACGGCCATATCCATAAAAATTTCAAGCAAATGACGGGACTTGGGCCGCTGCGGCGGCCCGGAACGCGCGCGGGCTCAGGCCCCTGTGGCGCTTGAACGCGGCACTGAAACCGAAGGCGTCGGCATAGCCGACCGCCCTTCCGATCTCGGCGACGCCGAGATCGGTGTCGGTCAGCAGCGCCTCGGCCTCGTCCATGCGGCACTCGGTGAGGTAGGCGAGGGGCGGCCGGCCCATCAGCAGGGTGAACCGCTTGGCGAACAGCGCCCGGGAGACGCCGGCCCGGGTGGCCAGCGACGCCACCGTCCACGCCTCGGCCGGCCGGTCGTGGAAAGCCTGCAGGGCGGGGGCGAGGACCGGGTCGGCGAGGCCCCGGTACCAGCTGGGCGCGTCGGCGCCGGCCCGGTCGAACCAGCTGCGCAACGTGCACACCAGGGCCCAGTCGAGGAGCCGGTCCATCAGCGCCTGCGAACCGGCCGAGAGCTGCGCGGCGTCGGCGGCGGCCGTCTCCAGCCAGGCGCAGACCTCGGCGTCCTCCTTCACCACCAGAACGGGCGGCAGGGCCCGCAGGAGCCGCTCGTGCCGACGGCCCGAGGCGCGGTAGGCGCCCACGATCAGCGCGGTCGCCTCCGGCGACTCCAGCCCCCAGCGGATGCCGCCGAGTTCCTCGCCGGCGCACTCGGCGCCCGGGCCGAAGCAGGCGATCTCGTACGCGGCGCGGTCGCCGTGGACGCTGCCGGGACTGTCCGCGAGGTGGAACGGCGCGGAACCGTTCACGATGGCCGTGTCACCCGCGCCGACCGCCCGCTCGGTGCCGTCGGGCAGCAGCAGCGTGCCGCCGCCGCGCAGCACGCTGATCATGGTGAGCGGCGCGCCGTCGGCGAAGCGGATGGTCCAGGGCGCCGTCAGCACGGCGTGGCTGACGACCGAGCCCTCGGCCCGGATGCCACTCAGGAGGGAACTCAGAAGGTCCACGCGGTGCAGCGTAGACGATCTCCTATGTTCCGGAGGGTTTCTCCCATGGATCATCCACATCCCCACGGCTGTACTGGACTCGTCGAACGGGAACCCCTCGCACCGAACCAGTTCAGGAGAACGGAGAACACCGTGACGCAGCAGCACGGCAGCGACACCAGGACGGCCCTCGTGGTCGTCGCCCACCACCGCACCGACTCCCTCACCGCGCACACGGCCCGCCGGGCCGCCGCCCGGCTCGAAGCCGCCGGGTACCGCATCGACCTGCTCGACCTGCACGCCGAGGGGTTCGACCCCCGCATGAACGTGTCGGACCAGCCCGACTGGGGCGACCGGGAGAAGCCGTACTCGGACGAGACGCACGCCCACATGCGGCGCATCCTCGACGCCGACGTCGTCGTCGCCGTCTTCCCGGTGTACTGGCAGCACGTGCCCGCGATCCTCAAGGGCTGGATCGACCGCGTGTGGAACTACGGCTTCGCCTACGGCCGCAGCAAGCCCCGCCTCGCCGGCAAGCGCATGCTGTGGCTGGCCCTGGCCGGCGCCACCTCCGACGACCCCGTCGTGGAGGGCATGCGGACGCTCCTCGAAACCAACCTGAGCGAGGGCATCGCCTACTACTGCGGCTTCTCCCGTTCCACCGTCGGCCTGCTCACCGACGCGGAGGAGCGCCCGCAGAGCTTCGACGCCGAAGGCACCCTGCTGGTCGGCGAAGCGGTCGCGGGCGCCGCGCGGGAGGCGCAGTACGCCGACCTCGACCGGCGCGCCGGGGAGATCGTGGAACGCTTCGCCGCCGAGGAACTCGTGACGGCCTGAGCCTTCCCGATGCGCGGGCGCCATCAGAACCCTCGGCGGAGCCCCCCGCACCCCGGCGGTGACCGCCACCCCCTAGGGGACGGAACCGCCCCGCCCGACGGCTGACGGCCCGGACATCGCGATGAGCTGGACGTCCATCGCGTCGGCCTGGGCCCCCAGGATGTCCGCGATCGCGCGCAGGGTGTCCTCGTCCCGCGTATCGTGGGGCCCGGCCGCCGGGCGGCGCGACCCCCGACAGCAGTTGAAATGGGGACGATCTATCCGCGTTGACGCCTCGGCAGACGCATGTAATGTGCAGTGAGTTGGGTGATCGTTCGAAGTGTCGCCCCAGGCCGGGGCGGAACGCACGAACCCCCCCGGGCGGCGCGGCACAGAAGTACGGGGGTACGGCCATGAGCAGGACGCCGAGGTGTCGCCACTGTTGGCAGAGCGGTGGGAGAGCCGGCGCCATCGCCAGACGGGAAGAGCCGCGGCGCGAGGGGTGACGCGATGTCCCTGTCACTGCTGAACGCCCTGCGAGCCCGCCGGACCCTCCCGCGCCCGGCCGTGTCCGTGCTGATCCTGCTCAACCTCATATGGCTGTTGCTGCTCCTCACGGGCACCGACGCCGGCCCCGCGGCCTGGGCCTGCGGGATGGCCCTCGCGGCGGTCTTCCTCGCCGTGCCCTGGGTGTCGGACCTCGGCGAGGAGGAGGAACAGGAGACCCCCGACCGGGCGGCGCACCTCTGGGTGGCCGGGGTCACCGTCATGGCGGTCGGACTGGTCCTCACCGACGGCGAGAACGCCACGGTGATGCTCTCCTACCCCGCCATCGTCTCCGTCTGGATCTGCCGCCCGGCCCGGGCGCGCGCCGTCTGGTCGGGTCTGCTCGTCCTGCTCGGGACCGGGCTGTGGTTCGTGGAGGGGGCCGACCCGGGTACCGCGGCCGCCCTGTTCGGGGCCGCCGTGGCCGTCGCCATGAACCACATCCTGCGCGCCGCCGTGGCCCGGGCCCGCGAGGCCCGCATCGCCCAGCGGGAACTGGTCTCCGCCTCCAGGGGGATGGAACGCAACCGGCTGCTGCGCGAGGTCCACGACATCGTCGGGCAGGAGCTCACCCTCATCGCCATGGAGGCCGAGCGGGCCCAGGCACAGCCCGGGCCGTCACCGGCCGGTGACGGCCCGTCCGGCATCGAGTCCGTGGGCGCGCGGGCCCGCACCCTGCTCTCCCGCATGGAATCGGAGCTCCTGTCCCTGCGCGGAACCTCCTTCGCCGAGGAGTGCAGGCGCGCGGAGGAGGCCTGCGCTGCTGCCGGGCTGTCGCTCAGCATACGGTTCGAGGTGCCCGGCGGGCCGCTCGCGCCGCAGGCCGACCAGGTCCTCGGCTGTGTGCTGCGGGAGGCGATGACGAACGTGTTCCGGCACGCCCCCGGAGCGCGCTCCTTCCGCTTCTCGGTCGGCGAGGACCCGCGGGGCATCGCGTTCACCGCCGTCGACGACGGCGGCGCCGTCCCGCCGCCCCGGCCCGGCATGGGTCTGACCGGCCTGCGCGACCGGCTGACGGAGATCGGAGGCGAACTCGACGCGGACGTCACGGCGGACGGCCGCTTCGCCCTCACCGGGTACATCCCCCGGACCATCCCCACCGGATCCCCCGAGGAGGCGCTGTGACCGAGCGGACGACGGGCGCCGGCACTCCGCCGGACATCCGCATCCTCGTCGTCGACGACCACCGCATGGTCCTCGGCAGCCTCGCCGCGGCCCTGCACGCCACCGACGGCTTCGAGGTCGTCGCGGCCGTCAGCCGCAGCGAGGACGTGGTCCCCGCCGTGCTCAAACACCGGCCGGCCGTGATCCTGCTGGACTACGGGCTGCCGGGGCGCGACGGACTGGCACTCCTCGGCGACGTCCGCGCGGTCCATCCCGCCTGCCGGATCGCCATGATGACGGCCATGCGCCAGCGGTCCGTCGTACGCGACGCCATCGCCCGCGGGGCGCTCGCCGTCATGTCCAAGAGCGCCCCGCTGTCCCAGCTCATCACCACCCTGCGGGGAGTGGCGGCCGGACAGCTCACGCTGGACGAGGAGGTGCTGCCCTGGGTCACCCAGGCCGGCGACTGCCTGCTCAACGAGCGCGAGCGCGACGTCCTGCGGGTCGTGGCCACCGGAGCGTCCATCGGCGAGATCGCCGCCGAACTGAGCCTGGCCCAGGGGACGGTGCGCAACGTGGCCTCCAGCGCCATCAGGAAGCTGGGGGCGCGCAACCGGTACGACGCGACGCGCATCGCGGCCGAGCAGGGCTGGCTCTGACCCGCCCGGCCGGGGGCGGGCACGGCGTCCGCCGCACGCGCCCCCGGCCGTTCACGCCCGCGACCAGCTGAGCGGCAGACGCGCCCGTCCGCTCAGGAAGTTCGAGTAGACGGGACTGCCCGGCCCGGTCTCCTCCATCGTCCCCACCAGGGTGCGCAGCCCGTCGAGCAGCGTCCCGATCTCGACCCGCGCCAGGTACGCGCCGAGGCAGAAGTGGGAGCCGTACGCGAACGACACGTGCCGGTTCGGGGTCCTGGCGAGGTCGAAGCGGTCCGGCCGGTCGAAGACCCGCTCGTCGTGGTTGGCGGAGACGTTCCACACCGTCACCACGTCGCCGGCCGCGACGGCCCGCCCCCGCAGCACCACGTCCGCCGCCGCCGTCCGGCCGGCGTGCAGCGCGGGCGAGGTCCAGCGCAGCACCTCCTCCACCGCCGACCGCGTGGACACCTCTCCGGCGCGCAGCAGCCGCCACTGCCCGGGGTGCGCCAGGAGGGCCCGTACCCCGCCGATCATCGAGAGCCTGGTCGTCTCGTCGCCGCCCAGGATCAGGCTGTAGCAGTTGAGGACGATCTCCTCGTCGGTCAGCGGTTCACCGCCCGGGCGGAACCCCGCCAGCGCGCTGATCACGTCGTCGCCGGGGGAGTCCCGGCGGCGCGCGGCCAGTTCCGCGAAGTACAGCAGGATGTCGTTGCGCGCGAGCCAGGCCTCCTCCGGCCCCGCGTCCGCGTGTTCGGAGCCCAGCGCGGCCGAGGTGAGGGCGAGCAGCTCGTCCCGGTCCGCCTCGGGGACGTCCAGCAGATCGCAGATCGCACGCAGCGGGATCCGCGCCGCCACGTCCCGGGCGAAATCACAGACGCCCCGTTCGAGGGCCTCCTCCAGCAGGGCCAGGGTGGCGGTGCGCACGCTGCGCACGACGCCGTCCAGCGCCCGGGGCGAGAAGGACTTCATCAGGGCGGTGCGCAGCCGCGTGTGGCGGGGGCCGTCGGTCACGGCCAGCATGCTGCCGCCCGCGGAGTCGCCGCCCGCGAGCAGGGTGTCGAGGACGTTGCCGCGGTCGGAGCGGAAGGTCTCCGCGTCCCGGTACACGGCCGCCACGTCCTCGTGCCGGGTCACCACCCAGAAGCCCGGCCTGCCGTCGCGGGGCGGCTGCCAGTGCACGGGATCCCGGTCGCGCAGGGTGCGCCAGACCTCGGTGAGGTCCTGCTCGGCGTGCAGGACCGGGTCGGACAGGTCGAGCCCGGCGGACAGGTCGAGCCCGCCGGACAGGTGCGGCGGCGCGTCCACGGGTACGGGGGGGTGCAGGACGGTCATCGGGCGGTGCTGCCTTCCTCGCGGCGGGCGGCGCGGGCCAGACTGCGCGGGGTGCAGCCGCCGAGCGCGTCGCGCGGGCCGATGCCGAACCCGGCCCGGCGGGCCAGGGTGATCAGTTGGACGAGGCGGATGCTGTTCCCGCCGATGCCGAAGAAGTCGTCGTCCGGACCGGTGCCCGGGACGCCGAGCACCTCGTCGAAGAGCGCGGTGATCCGGGCGATCTCGGGCTCCGGGATGCCGTCGGCCGGCGCGGCCGCGCCGGGACCGGCCGCGTGGCGGCGCTCCAGCAGGGCCGCGCGGTCCAGCTTGCCGTTCGCGGTCAGCGGCAGCGCGTCCCACCGGTGGTACTCGGCGGGCACGAGATGGCCGGGCAGCAGCCCGCCCAGGTACTGCCGCAGCTCCGCGGCGTCCACGTCCGCGGCATCCGGCCGGACAACGAGGTGCGCGGCCAGCACCCGGTCGCCGGACGGGTCGGGGCGCGCGGCGACCGCGGCCTGGGCGACCGCCGGATGCGTGCGCAGCGCGGCCTCCACCTCGCCCGGCTCGACCCGGAAGCCGCGCACCTTGACCTGGTCGTCGCCGCGGCCCTCGTAGGCGAGCTCCCCGTCCTCCGTCCAGCGGGCCCGGTCGCCGGTGCGGTACATGAGGGAGCCGGGCGGCCCGTACGGATCGGGTACGAAGCGCTGCGCGGTCAGGGCCGGCCGCCCCAGGTAGCCGAGGGCGACGCCGCGGCCGGCCACGTACAGGTCGCCCGTCATGCCGGGCGGCAGCGGTCGGAGTCCGGGGCCCAGTACGGCCACCCGTGTTCCCCGTACGGGACGGCCGATCAGCGGGGCGCCGGAGCCGGACAGCGGCCCGTGCAGGGTCGCCGCCACGGTGCACTCGGTCGGACCGTACGCGT
>NZ_GG657751.1:203951-205694 GCF_000158895.1 Streptomyces sp. C
TGACCACGGCCAGTGCCGGCGCGGCGTCGCGGACCATGTACCGCACCCGCGCGGCCGGATAGCACGGGTCCACCGGCAGGTAGGCGGCGCCCGTGCGGAGCACGGCGAGCTGGGCGACGGTCATGGCGCGCGAGCGCGGCAGCAGCAGGGCGACGACCTCCCCCGGCCCGGCGCCGGCGGCGGCGAGCCGGCGGGCGAACCGCTCGGCGGCCGCGTCGAGCTGCGCGTACGTCAGGTCGCCCTCGGGGGAGGCGAGCGCGAGGGCCCCGGGGGTGGCGGCGGCGTGCCGGGCCACGGCGGAGGCCAGCGTCAGCGGCGGCGCGACGGAGTCCGGCTCCACGGAACCCGGGCCCTCCACCGCACCCGCGCCCTCCACCGCGCCGGGCAGGGCCAGCAGGCCGACCGGCCGCTCCGGGTGCTCGGCGAACTCGGCCAGGGCCGCCTCCAGGCAGTCCAGCAGCCGCTCCGGCGGCAGGTGGCCGAGCGCCCCCGGACGGTGGTCCAGGCGTAGGGCGAGACGATCCCCCGGGACCACGGAGAAGCCGGCGGCGTAGTGGTTGGCGTCGTACGAGACCGCCGACTCCAGGCGCAGCCCCGGTACGAGCCGGTCGAACTCGGCGGCGGCCAGCGGCGCGCGCTCGGCGACGGCGACCGTGTCGAAGAGCGGCCCGGACCCGGCGATGTGCTGGACGTCGGACGGCCCGAACTCCGCGGACCAGGGCTCCAGTTCGTCCAGCCGGTCCTGGACCCCGGTCACCAGCTCCGTCCAGGAGCGGTCCGGGTCCACGGCCACGGGGACGGGCTGGACGGTGGCGTGGGCGCCGATCGGGGGCTCGGCGGCCCGCGCCCCGCGTCCGGTGGTCAGCCCGCCGACGATCACCCTGTCCCGGCCGGCCGACAGCGCCTGCAGGGCAGCCCAGACGCTCTGCACCACGGCGTTCAGGGTCACGCCCACGGCTTCGGCGCGTGCGGTGAGCCGGCTGCTGCGCCGCTCGTCGAGGTGGCGGGTCAGCCGCACGGGAGCCGTGGTGAGGCCGGCCCCCAGGAGCAGCGGGGAGGCGTCGGAGAGGACCGCGCGCCAGCCCCGCTCGGCGGCCGCCCCGTCCACGGCGGCCGCGGGCGGCGCGGGCTTCGGCGCGGGCAGCCCGGCCGGCCCGGCCGCGTAGCCGGTGAACAGCTCCCTCACCAGCCGAGGCTGCGACCAGCCGTCGCACACCAGGTGGTGGTGGGTCAGCACCAGTACGGAGCGGTCCTCGCCGGTCCGGAGCAGCAGCAGCCGCAGCAGCGGCGGGGCGTCCAGCGCGAAGGGGGCGTCGCGCTCCGCACGGGCCAGGCGCGCCACCTCCTCCTCCCGCTCCCGCTCCCCGAGACCGCGCAGATCGGTCTCCCGCCAGGGCAGGGCGACGAGGCCCCGGGCGGCCACGACCGCCGCCGGGCCGGAGTCCCGGTGGGTGAACCCGGTGCGCAGGACGGCGTGGTGAGACAGCAGCCGGTCTCCGGCCGCGCGCAGCCGCGCCGCGTCCAGCGGCCCGTCGAGCCGGAGGACGAGCTGGAGGTTGTACAGCTCGGGGGCGTCCTGGTCGCGGCCGTAGACGAGCGTGACGAGCAGCCCGCGCTGCGCCGGGGTGAGCGGCGATGGCATGTCTTACCTCGTGTTCTCGGTGTGTCGGGTGGTGCGGGGAGTACGGGTGGCGGGGCCGGCGAAGGCGATCACGTCCGGGTCGCCGACGGGCGCGCCGATGC
>NZ_GG657751.1:206491-208282 GCF_000158895.1 Streptomyces sp. C
GTGGGCCGAGGTCGCAGGCCGGCAGGCCCGGGTGGTCGAGCAGCGCGTACAGGTGCGGTACGGCCAGATACGTGCGGGTGACGCCGTACGCGGCCACCGCGTCGAGTACCGCCGGGGCCTCGAAGCGCTCGTGCAGCACCAGCGTCCCGCCGGCGCACAGCACCGCGTCCGCCATCGGCCCGGCCGCATGGCTGAGCGGGGTCACCACCAGCATCACGGGTTTCTCCGCGGCCAGCTGGGCGGCGTCGTCGAGCACCAGGGCGCTCCAGGCGGCGAGCGGCTGGCGGACGCCCTTGGGACGGCCGGTGCTGCCGCTGGTGTACGTGACGACGGCGGCCCGGTCCAGCGCCCCGGGGGCGGGCGCCGGACCGGACCGCGGCTCGGGGGCGCGCACCTCCCCGCCCCCGTCGGGCCCGGCGGGGCCGTCGGCGACGATCACCGTGAGGGGGTGGGGCGTACGGGCGCGGACGGCATCCGCGTGCCGGGCGTGCGCGGGGTCCACGACGAGGACGCCGGCCCCGTTCTCCGCCAGGATCGCCGCCTGCGCGGCGGCGTCGAGGAGGGCGCCGTCGGGCCCGGGGTTGGTGGAGCGCAGGTGGACGTTCGTGGCGCCGAGCAGATGGGCCGCGTACCGGTGGGCCAGCAGGGCCGGGTGGTTGGCCTCGGTGAGGAGCCCGAAGGCGGGCGGGGCCGCCCCGGGCGGGCCGGGCAGACCGGTGGCCGCGAGGGCGCCGTGGGCGCCCAGGACCGCGTCGCGCAGGCGGCGGCCGGTCAGTTCGAGATCGCGCCAGCGCACCGCGACCGTGTCCGGCCGGGCGGCCAGGACGTCGAGGACGCGGGAGACGTAGTGCTCCCGGGCGGGCGGGTTCGGGGTCACGCTCCTCCTCCGTGCTCCGGGTGTCCGGCCCGTCCGGCGGCCGGAGCCGCCGGACGGACAGGAGTGGGACGTCGTCGGATCAGCAGCAGGACGACGACGAGGAGGAGGACGAGGAGCAGCACAGGGCGTTGCCGCTCGAAGCGCCCATCTCCGGGAGGGCCACGCCGTCGGCGACGTCCAGGACCTCGAGCTCCTCGATGTCGAAGGAGGTGAAGAGCTGATCGAAGTCGGCAACAGCGGTGGTGTTCGCCATGACGGTATTCCTCTCATGTTTCCGAATGCGGCCCGTATTCGGACCGACGACCTGATGCTGCACCAGGAACCGGGCTGTCCGAAACCATTCGGATCCCACTTCTGACAATGCTCACGACTCGCGTGACAAACGTCATCGAAATCGGCCCGAAGCCATTTTCTGCAGTATGGGGGCGCACCCCGGGGCCTTAGAGTGAGCCGCCGAGACCCGTGCCAGAGGAGGCCCCCATGGACCCCAGTTCCCGTACCGGACGCGCGCCCCGCGGACCGCTGATCGGGGCCGTCTTCGGAGCCGTCTGGTTCCTCATAGGCCTGGGCGCGCTGAACGGGCCCGCCCGCGCCGCCGCGGCCGCGGCCGGCGCCCTGCTCGTCGTCGCCGTGACCTTCGCCGTCCTGCGTTCCCGCCGCGCACCCGCGCCCGTCCCGGCCGGCCCCGCAGCACCGCGCGGGCGCGCGTTCGTCAGGCTCCTCGTGGTGCAGGCCGTCCTCCTCGGCGTCGGTGCCGGACTGATCAACAACCGCCTGCACACCCCCCAGTTGGCGTTCTCCTGGGCCGCTCTCGTCGTCGGCGGCCACTTCTTCCCGCTGGCCCGCGTCCTCGGCGCGCCCCTGCTGCGGGTCCTGGGCGCGGTGATGGTCGCGGTGGTCGCGGCGACCGCGGC
>NZ_GG657751.1:209966-211413 GCF_000158895.1 Streptomyces sp. C
CGCGTCGGCGAACTCGCCGCCCAGATCGCCGGCTGCTACTCCGCCCCCGTCCCGGTGGGCGAACTGCTCTCCCTCGTCGGCCTCGGCGACCGCTCCCGGCAGCTGGTGGCCACCCTCTCGGGCGGCCAGCGCCGCAGGCTGGACGTGGCCCTCGCCCTCGCCGGCCGGCCCGCGCTGCTCTTCCTCGACGAGCCGACGACCGGCTTCGCCCCCGAGGCCAGGCGCGAACTGTGGAGCGTCGTCGAGCGGCTCAAGGAGGCCGGCACCTCCGTCCTGCTCACCACCCACTACCTCGACGAGGCGGAACGCCTCGCCGACCGCGTGGCCGTCCTGCGAGCGGGCCGCATCATCAGCGTCTCCTCGCCCCAGGACCTCGGATCCGCCGACGCGGGCACCGAGATCAGCTGGCGGGAGGGCGGCGGGACGCGCCGGACGCGGACGCACGACGTACCCGGCTTCCTCGCCGGACTCCAGGCGCGCCTCGGGAACGACGTACCGGAACTCGAAGTCCGGCGGCCGTCCCTGGAGGACCGCTACCTGCAACTGATCGACCACGAACCCGGGAGCACCGGCACATGAGCACACCCCCCGCCGGCGCCCCGGCCGCCGCCCTCCGGGACACCCCCGGTCGGGCCCTGCCCGGCGCCGTCCCCACCGGACTGCGGCGCGGCCGGGCGGAGATACGGGTCTTCTTCCGCAACCGCACCGCACTCGTCTTCGGGACGCTGCTGCCCCTGGCCCTGATGCTGCTGTTCGGGACCCTCTTCAAGGGATCCGTGGCCGGCACCTCCGTCCCCGTCCACGACGTCGTGGTGGCCGGCGTCCTCGCCTCCGGCGTGATGTCCGCGGCCTTCAACACCCTCGCCATCGGGACCGCCCTGGAGAGCGGCGACGGCACCCTCAAGCGGCTGCGAGGCACCCCGCTGAGCCCGGTCGCGTACTTCCTGTCCAAGGCCCTGCTGGTGCTGGCGCTCAGCGCGCTCCAGCTGGTCCTCGTCCCGGTGGTGGCCTGGGCGGCCTTCGGTTTCGTCCTGCCCGCCTCGCCCGCCCGCTGGGCGCTCCTGCTGTGGGTGTTCCTCCTCGGCGCGCTGGCCAACTCCTTCCTCGGCATCGCCATCGGCTCCCTGGTCACCGACCGGCGGGGCATCGGGGCGGTGCTCCAGTTCCCGTTCGTCCTCCTCCAGTTCGTGTCCGGCGTCTACTACCCGTTCGCGCAGCTGCCGGACGCGCTCCAGCACGTGGGGGCCCTCTTCCCCCTCAAGTGGCTGGCGCAGGGCATGCGCGCGGCGCTCCTGCCCGACTCCCTGGCCGCCGCCGAACCCGCGCACGGCTGGGAAACGGGCCGCACGAGCCTCGTCCTGCTCGCCTGGACGGCCGCCGGACTCGTGCTGTGCGTCCTGGCGCAGCGGCGCCTCCTGCGAAAGGGACTGTCATGACCCCCACCTCC
>NZ_GG657751.1:212222-214236 GCF_000158895.1 Streptomyces sp. C
TCGCCGCCCCGCCGAGCGAGTCCCTGCGCGTCATGCTCGCGCTCACCGCCATGGGCCCCCGCCCCATCGCCGATGTCGCCGCCGAGGCCGCCCGCGTCCTCGACCTCAGCATCCCCGACGCCGTCCGCACCCTCACCGACGCCGTGCACGTCGGCATCCTGTGCACCGCCGCCGGCCCCGAGGACTGGCACGCCGACCCGCTGCCCCCGCCCCACGGGCCCGGCGCCGAGCAGGTCCGCGGCCACCTGGCCACCGTCCGGGAGCAACTGCCCCGGCTGGCCTCCGCGCCCGCCGCCGAACGGCCCGCCGTGCTGTCCTCCGTACGGGAAGCCGCCGCCGGACTCAGCCGGGCCGCGGGCCGGCCCGCCACCCTGCTGGTCGAGGAGGACTACGTCGCCCCGCCCCCGGCCCTCACCACCCGGGCCTGGCGGCGGCAACTGGCCGATCTGGGCGACGTGGTGGAGTTCCAGAGCCTCTTCGACCGCATGCACGACGTACGGCAGCTGCTCACCGCCGCCTTCACCGCCCGCTTCGGCACCGGCGCGAGCGTCCCGCTGTGGGAGCACGCCGACGGCCTGGTGCGCGAGGTGTACGACCGGGAGCTGCGCTACCGGGTCCACGGCGAACAGGGCCTCGGCCCCGCCGACGGCTCCCTGGAGACCCTGCGCGCCCTGCGCGGACAGGCCCTGGAGGTGCTCCACGCGGACCTCGCGGGTCGCGACCCGGCCGACGAGGAGGTGCGGTGGAAGCCGTCCGAACTCGCCGCGCTCACCGACGCCCTGCCCGAGGCGCTGCGCCGGGACCCGGTCTCGTACGGGGTGCTCGTCCAGCCCGTCGGCGACCGGCTCGTCGTCAACGACGCCTACGCCGGACACGGCATGCTCTACGGACGCTTCCTGGCCGCCGACGCCGCGGCCGGCGGCACCGCGGCCCGGCACCTCGCCGACCGGCTCACGGCCCGCTACGGACACGACGGCGCGGCCGTCGCCGAGGACCTCGGCCTGCACCGGCTCAACGTCAACGCCCACCCGCCCGTCCTCCCCGACGGACTGCACGCCCAGGACTGGTACGGCCTGCGCCTGGTCCACGACCCGGCCGCCGACAGGCTGCGCGTCGAACGCCCCGACGGCCGCGAACTGCGCGCCGTCACCCTCGGCGCCGGCTTCCCCGAGCTGTACCCGGCACCCCTGCGCATCGCCACCTGGCTGCTCAGCGGCGGTCGCCTCGTCAACGACGTGGTGGGGGCCCGGCACCGGCTCGCGGGCGGCGACCCGGCCGCCACCCACGCCTGCCCGCGGCTCGCCGCCGGGGACGTCGTACTGTCCCGGCGCCGCTGGTACCCGGGCGAGGACTTCGAGACCGCCCTCGCCGCCGGCCCCGGCGACCCCGACCGGCTGCTCGCGCTCACCGCGTGGCGGGCCCGGCACGGCGTACCGCCCGAGGTGGTCTTCAAGACCGTGGCCGACCCCACGCGGCGGGCCGCCGCGCAGGACCGCAGGCGGCGCAAGCCCCAGTACGCCGACCTGCGCAGCGCCCTCATGGCACGGGTGCTGCCCCGGCTGCTGGAACGCGGCGGGACGGGCTACGTCGAGGAGGCACTGCCGGGCGTCGGCGCCTCGGCGCACGCCTTCGAGTGGGTGGTGGAGATCGGACGGGCCCCGGGGGGCCGGTTCACGTACACGACGGAGGAAGAACGTTGAGCGACCTGCGGATACTGCGGCCCGGACTGCACTACGCACCCGTACAGAGCGGGGTGTACTTCGGCCACGGCCGCGGGCAGTTCGTACTGCGCGGGCCCGAGGCCCTGTTCGGCGTGGCCGACGTGTGCGTACCCGCCCTGGAGGACGGGAGCACCGAGGACGACCTGGTCGCCGCGCTCGGCACCGAGCGGTCCCGGCCGGTGGTCCGGCTCCTGCTGAAGACCTTCGACGCGCACGGCCTGCTCCTCGACCCGGCCCGCTTCACCGCCCCGCCGCCGTCGGGGGAGGAACGCCGCCGGCACGCGGGCGCCCTC
>NZ_GG657751.1:215840-233961 GCF_000158895.1 Streptomyces sp. C
TCAACCTGCGCGCGCTGGCCGTCGCCATGGAACTGTTCGGCGTACCGGGCAGGCTGCGCCTCCCGGGCGCCGACGGCGCCGAGCTGCCGGCCGGGCTCGGCCTGGCTCCGGCCTGGCAGTGGACCCTGCCCCTGGTCGTAGAGACTCCGGCGCCGCCGACCGCGTCGGCCCCGCAGGCCGCGCCCGTTGCGCCCGTCGCGCCCGCCGGGTCCGCCGGGTCCGCCGGACCCAGCGGGGACGGGACCGCGTGCCCCGATCCCGCCCTCGCCGAGGTCGTCGCCGTCAACCGCACCCAGCGGGGTGGAGGTCCGGCCGCGCCGCTGGCCGGTGCGATACCCGAGCTCCCCGGGGAACGCGGCCCGTCCTGGGCGGACGTCCTCTTCGAGCGGACCGCCGGCCGGATGCCGCGCCGCCTCTCGGGGATGAACGGCCGACGCCGCCAGGTCCCGCACACCGCGCTCACCGACGCCGCGGCCTGGCTGTCCGTGCCCCCGCCGGGCCCGCTGCGGGCGGTGGCCGACGCGATCCGCGTCACCGCCGTCGTCCAGGACGTCGACGGCTTCGCCGCCGGCCGCTACGAGGTGCGGGGCTCCCGCGTCGAGGCCCGGGACACCGCCGGGACCAGACTCCACGCCCGGCTGGAACGCGAGTACGGCTACCCGCTCACCCCGGGCAACGGCTGCGACGTGCGCCACGCGACGACCCTGTGGTTCCTGACCGCCCGTCCCGCCCGCCTGGTCGAGGAGTTCGGCCCCGCCGGATGGACGCTCGCCCAGTACGCCGCCGGCTGGATGACGCAGGGCCTGTCCCTGTCCGCCGCCGCGCACGGCCTGTATGCGCGCCCGGCCCGCGCCTTCGACGAGATCCCCGCGCAGCGGCTGCTCGGCCTGGAGCCCGACGAGACCGTGCTGCTCTCCGTCATCAGCGGCACCGGCCGCTTCACCGAGCAGGTATGGGACATGCGCCTGTGACCACCACCGACCACACCCCCGACACGACCGGCACCTGGACGGCCTGGCACCTTCACCTGCCCTCGTCCGCACAAACCGTCCACGACCGCGTCCTGCACGAGGCCGTCGCCCCGGCCGTCGCCGCACACCCCGGCCGGCCCTGGTTCTTCGTACGCTACTGGCAGGCCGGCCCGCACCTGCGACTGCGCATCGCCGGCCTCGCACCGGACGAGGCACACGCCACGGAACGCCGCCTGCGCGAGGCCCTGCCCGGCGCCGCGGCCCTGCGCGACGGCGAGGCACCCGTCGGCGACGCCGCCTTCGGGCGCGAGGCGCAGCGCCTCGCCCGCGCCGGAGAGGACGGCTCCGCCCTGCCCCCGGGCACGCCCCCGCTGCCCACGGGCGTGTACGGGGCGGCGTACGAGCCGGAGTACGAACGCTACGGCGGCGAAGGACTGATGCCCCTCTCCGAGTCCCTGTTCACGCTCTCCAGCACCCTCGTCCTCGGCTTCCTCGCCTCCCGGCCGCGCGGCCGCCGCGCCCGCGCCCTGTTCGCCCTGGGCGCCGCCGCGTGCGCGGCCGCCGCGCTCGGCGACGGCCCCGACGCGGAGACCTTCCGCGCGCACGGCCTCGCCTCGTGGCGGCGCTGGCTCCTCGGCTACGGCCACGGCCCGGACGACGTGGACCAGTGGGTGGCGGCCGCGGGCACCGCCCCTGGGGAGGCCGAGCAGGAACGGGCCGTCCTCGCGGCCGCCGGGTCCGGCACCGGCCCGCTCGCCCCGTGGCAGCGCGAACTGACCGCAGCCGCCGCGGTGTGGCGCGCCACCCCCGGCGTCGAGCCCGGCCGGCTGCTCTTCTCCCACCTGCACATGCTGCACAACCGCCTCGGCCTCGGCATCGCCGACGAACTCCTCACCTACGCACGGCTCGCACCGCTCCCCCCGCACCCCGCCGACCTTCCCCGGAGCACCCGATGACCCCGACCTCCCGGGCGCTGGCAGCGCCCCGCCGCACCGCCCTCGGCCGCCTGGTCGAGGACCCGCCCGGCTTCGCCGCGCACCTGCCCGAGGAACCCCGGCTGCGGCGCGCCGCGGGCGACTTCTCCGACCTGTTCGGCCTCGCCGAGGTCGACGTCCTGCTCACCGACCGGGCGCTGCGCAGGCCCGCGTTCCGGGTCATCCGCGACGGCGCGCAGGTCCCCGACGCGTCCTGCCTGCACGGCGGCCTGCTCTACCCGGACGTCGCCGACCCGGGCAAGATCTCCGGCCTGCTGGCGGAGGGGGCCACCCTCGTCTTCCAGGGGCTGCAGGAACTGACCGGCCCGCTCGCCGAGTTCGGCCGGCGCCTCGGCCACGACCTGGGCCGCCCGGTCAACGTGAACGCGTACGTGACACCGGCCGGCTCGCAGGGCTTCGGCGACCACTACGACACCCAGGACTCCTTCATCGTCCAGATCCACGGCAGCAAGCGGTGGACCCTGAAGGACCCCGCGCTCGCGCAACCGCTCAGCCACGAAACGGGCAGGCCCCTGCCCGAGGACGACGGCTCGGGCCGCACCCTCACCCTGGAGCCCGGAGACTGCCTCTGGCTCCCGCGCGGCTGGGTCCACTCGGCGCGCAGCACGGATACCGCGTCGGTGCACCTCACCATCAGCCTGTACGAGTGGACCGGCCACTGGGCGTGGACCCGGATCGCCGCCCGCGCCCCCGGTCTGCCCGGCCGCTTCCCGCTGAGCACGGACTTCTTCCGGGACCGGGCGGCGGCCGAGAAGGACATGGCGGCCCTGCGCGCCGAGCTGACGGAGTGGCTGGCCACGGCGGACGATTCCGCCCTGGTCGACCTGGTCCGCGCGGCCGGCGCCCCCGAATTCCCCTCTCCGGTCCGCCACCCGGCCCGCGAGGTCCTGTCACCCGAAGCGGACGAGGACGCCGAGTACACGGTGAACGCGCACGCCGTCCTGAACGCCGAGACGCGCGGGGACCGCCTGGTCCTCACCCTGGGCGCCCGCGGCCTGACCCTCCCGGCGGCGATGACCCCGCTCCTCGCCGACCTCCTCACCCTCGACCGCTTCCGCCCCTGCGACCTCCCCCCGACCCCGGGCACGACCGCCCTCCTGACGCGCCTCAGCGCGGAGGGCGTCATCACCCGCAGCCACTGACCTCTGGACGGCGGGCGCTCGGCAGTCTCCCGCCGCTCCTCCGCGGCCCGGATTCAGGCCCGGTGGCCGCCGGTGGGGATCCGTTCCGCTTCGGGCGCGGTCGGCTGTGCGGGCACCCGGTGGAGGACGGGCCGGGCCGGGGTTCCCGCCCGGACGTCCTCGATCCCGCGGCGCAGTCCGGCGCCCAACCGCCGCCCCAGCGGCCGTTCGACGAAACGGTGGACCACCCAGGCGACCACCAGCATCCCGGCGGTGGTGCCGAGGGCGAGGGGGACGGGGGCGACGCGGTCGCGGAAGTGGTGGATGACCGTCAGCCCGACCATCATGTGGATCAGGTAGAGGGGGTAGGTGACCGCGCCCGCGTGGCGCAGCCAGCGCCACCGGATGCCGTCCAGGACACCGAGCGCGAGGGCGGCCATCACGGCGAAGCCGAGCAGGATGATCACGTGGGCCGGCCAGGACGGCGTCTGCTCGGCGGCGGCCCGGCCGAGGCTGGAGATCATGCGGTCGCGCACGTAGTGCTGCGCGAGGAGGTACTGGACGCCGACGACGGCCCACAGCACGGCGTTCGGCCCGAAGCGGTGCATGAGGTGGAAGGCCATGCCGGCGATGAAGTACGGGGACGAGGACGGTATCGCGAAGAAGGACAGCACCCCGTTGTCGATGGCCGGGGCCACCGCCCCGGCCAGGGTCCAGACCCCGCAGAAGAGCACGCAGTTGCGGTACGTCACCCCGCGCATGACGACGAGCGCGAACAGGGCGTAGAACTTCAGCTCCACGAAGAGGGTCCAGTACGCGTCGTCGATGTGCGGGACCCCGAGGCCGCCCTGGAGCATCGACAGGTTCACCACGACATCGGTGAACCGTGCGATCGACCGCACCTCGGGCCAGGCGTACAGCACCAGCGAGGTCAGGACGACGGCCGTCCAGTAGGCGGGGAAGAGCCGCGCCACCCGGGACACCGCGAAATCGCCCAGGCTGCGGCCCCAGGCGCTCATGCAGATGACGAACCCGCTCACGAGGAAGAAGACCTCGACGCCGAGCCAGCCGTAGACGGCGAACCGGCGGGCGACCGGGAAGACGTCGGTGGTCGACCGGCCCCAGGCGCTGGCCAGGACGACGTAGTGGTAGAAGAGCACGGCCAGCGCGGCCAGGACCCGTATGCCGTCGAGGACGGCCAAGCGCTGAGGCTCGCCGCCTGACCCGCGCGTTCTCATCCTTCGCCCGCCCCCTCGCTCGCACTGCAGTCCTGTTACCGCCGCGTAAAGATCAGCGGAACAGTACAGCGTGCACGCCGGCGCCGACCCTGTCGGGAAGGGTCTGACGGTCGGCCGGCGCGGTGGGGCTGCCCGAAGTACCCGCCTGGGGTGGTCCCTGGTACCTGCCTGGACGCCGATGAGTTCCGGCACGGATCCCGGTCTGACATGGTGACCGACCGACCGACCGACCGACCGACCGACCGGCCCAGACCACCTTCCGGAGGAACCACATGCGAACCCTGATCAGCTCCGCCTTCGTCTCGCTGGACGGCGTCGTGGAGGCGCCGGGCGGCGAGCCCGGCTACCGGAACTCCGGCTGGACCTTCAAGGACGTGGAGTTCCTTCCCGAGGCCTTCGAGATCAAGGAGCGGGAGCAGAGGGAAGCGTCCGCGATCCTGCTGGGCCGGACCAGCTACGAGGCGTTCAGCCCCGTCTGGCCGGACATGGCGGACTTCGCCGACTACAAGCTCATGCCGAAGTACGTCGTCTCCACCACCCTCACCGAGGAACGGCTCGTCACGAACTGGGGGGAGACCACGATCCTCCGCTCGCTGGACGAGGTCGCCGCGCTGAAGGAGACCGAGGGCGGCCCGATCATCATCCACGGCAGCGCCACCCTCAACCGAGGCCTCTCGGACGCGGGTCTCATCGACCGCTACCACCTGCTCGTGTTCCCGCTCCTGCTCGGCGCGGGCAAGCGGCTGTTCAGCGGCTCGGACCGGGACACCCAGAAGCTGAAGCTGGTCGAGCACGAGGCGTACGCCAACGGCCTGCAGAAGCAGGTCTTCGACGTCGTCCGCTGACGCCCCCCGAGCCCGGCGGCGAACCCGCCGGGCTGCCGACCGCGCGCCGGGGGCGGGGACCCGGACCTGCTCACGGCCGGCGCCGCCCGGGACCCCGCCCCCGTCCGCCCCCATCCGGCAGAATGGGGGCAACGGGACGGCCGGCAGTGAGGGGCGGGGTGGGAACGTGGGGCTTTTCGGCCGGCGAAGCCGACGCAAGGGCATACCGGACGATCCGGCGCTGTCGGCCCAGGCCGCCGCGAATCCCGGTGGCAGCGTCGCCGAGATCGACACGGCGTACATCGACGACCCGAACGGCTACGTTCCTCCGGAGGCGATCCGCGGCGCGTGGCTGGTGGACAGCAGCGGCAAGCTGACGGGGGAGTACCAGGAGAACCCCCGTCACGGGGTCCCGCAGGACGACTTCGGCAAGCTGACCGACCCCGACCACTGGCTCGGCTGGATGGGCGACGACCCCGCGGCCGCCGTCCGGACCGGCATCGAGGAGTCCTTGCGCGCCCAGGTGGCGGACGCGGTGGTCGAGTGGGTCAAGATCCTCGAAACACCCCGCTTCCTCACGGCTGGGCGCCGTTCCGAGGACGGACAGACCCTGCTGGTCACCCGCGCGGCACTCGCCGCGCCGTTCGCGCTGTCCGTGCGCGCGACGCAGCACGGGCGCTCCGTCCTCCTCGGCGTCTTCTCCTGGGCGGCGGTGAACCTGGCATCACCCGAGCCCCGCAGGGACCGGCACTGGTTCGACCTGAACGTCGGCCTGGACTGGGCCGACGAACGGCTCCAAGAGCGGATCTACGAACTCGGCACCCAGAGCGGCGGCCCCGCCGAACGGTAGAGGGGCCTGACCCCCTCGGAGGCGGGTGGTCAGAACCCGCGGGGCGCTCCGGCCAGGCGGTGCAGGCGGACTTCCGTGAGGCGCCCGTCCGCTGCCCGGGCCGTCATGTACGTGCAGTACGGCTGGCGGCGCCGGTCGGTCGGGGAGCCCGGGTTGAGCAGCCGCAGCCGGTCTCCCGCCGTCGTGTCCCACGGGATGTGGCTGTGGCCGAAGACCAGTACGTCCACGTCCGGGAACCGCGCGGCGCAGCGCTCCTCACGCCCCCGCGCCGGGCCCGTCTCGTGCACCACGGCGAACCGCAGACCGCCCAGCTCCGCGTACGCGACCTCGGGCAGCCGGGCCCGAAGCGGCGGCCCGTCGTTGTTCCCGTACACGGCCACCAGCCGGCGCGCCCGCTGCTGGAGCAGGTCGAGCGTGGCCGTGTCGGTCCAGTCCCCGGCGTGGATGACGACGTCCGCACGCGGGACGCGTTCCAGCAGCTCCGCCGGCAGCACCCTGGCCCGCGCGGGAACGTGCGTGTCCGATACCAGCAGCAGCTCCACGGACCCACGCTAGCCGCCCCCGGACGGGACGGGGCGTAGGTCGGCGCCGGCCGGTGTGGGGGCTTCGGCGTGTTCCCTGATCGCCGCCTCCACCGCGTCTCGGGAGGGCCCGCGCGCCGGCGGGCCTGACGGGACCGGGAGTCGCGGTGCCGGCCGCAGGACGCGGGTCTACCAGGCGAGCGGCTTCCCGTCCCGGAAGAAACCGCCGGTGGGCCCGGAGTCGGGGAGGGTGGCGGCCCAGACGACGCCGGCGGCGCCCTCCTCGACGGGTCCGCCGCCCGGCCCGCCCATGTCGGTCGCGATCCAGCCCGGGCAGACGGCGTTGACGAGGATCCCCTCGGTACGCAGCTCGTCGGCGAGCTTGCGGGTCAGGGCGTTGAGGGCGGCCTTCGAGACCCCGTAGGCGGGGGTGCCGCCCGACATGGCCTCCAGGGAGCCGGACTCGCTGGAGACGTTCACCACGCGGGGGTGGGGCGAGCGGCGCAGCAGCGGCAGGAACGCCTGCGCGGTCCGCCACGGGCCGAAGAGGTTGGTCCGCAGCGTGCGCTCGACCTCGTCGAGGTCGACGGAGACGGCGCGCCGGGAGGTGTCGTAGTTGACGGCGGCGTTGTTGACGAGCACGTCGAGGCGCCCGAACTCCGCCTCGACGCTGCGGGCGAGGGCGCGGACGCCGCCGTCCTCGGTCACGTCCAGCCGGCGCGGCAGCAGCGCGCCGGCGCCGGGTACTCCGGGGGCCAGGCCGGCGGCGGCCCGCTCGGCGTCCTCCAGCCGGCGGGCGCACAGCAGGACCGTGTGGCCGAGCGCGGCGAGCCGGCGCGCGGTCTCCAGCCCGATGCCGCGGTTGGCGCCGGTGACCAGTGATACCGGCGTGATGGTGCTCATGACTCCTCCTCGGCGCGGACCAACGTGATCCGGTCAGCCAGTCGGCACGCTATGCCGTGGTGCCGGCGGTGCGGATCGGACCAGGGTCGCAGCCGGTATGCGGCCATGGACGTAGTCCCGAGCCCTGACCCGGAGGGCTCAGCGGCTCACCGGCTCACCGGCCGTCGCCCGGCGTGCGCCGCGCCTCGCTCCATGCCTCGGGGCTGCGGTGGTGATTGCGGTGTCCGGCGGCGAGCACCCGCCGCAGCGCGGCCAGGTGCTCGGTACCGGCGGGGAGTTCCAGCCGGTCCAACAGGGCGAGCGCGGGCTCCGGTTCGAGCTGCCCGTACACGTCGTGGTAGCTCGCCCGCAGGGCCCTGAAGACGGCCGGCCGCAGTTCGGGCACCCGGGCCGCCGCCTCGTAGGTGGCGGCCTTGGCCTCCCACGGCACCGGGCCCGAAACCTCCAGGACCCGGCGCGCCCGGCGCAGCAGCGGCTCCGGGGCGCCGACCTCCAGCCGGTCGCGGTCGTTGCCGAGGACCTCGGCGAAGGCCTCCCCGGCGGTCTGCCAGACCTCGAACCAGTCGGACCAGAGCGACTCGGCGATCGCCGGGTACTCCCGGACGGCCTCCAGCCTGCGGCGGTAGCCGCCCCAGAGCGGCTCCGCGGGCAGCGGTCCCTCGGGCCCGAGATGGGCCGAGTGGATCTGCCAGGTCACCAGGACGTGCCCGCCCAGCAGGTCCATCAGCCCGAGCGCCACCCGCAACCTGCCCGCCAGATCGAGCCCTTCGTCGGTGAAGGCCATCGAACCGAGCCCGTTGCACACGTCCTCCCCGGTGAGGGTCTCTACGGGCGGTTCCGCGTCGTACCAGGCATCGGGGCCGGTCTGCGTGATGCCGTCCTCGGCGAGCCAGCGGCGGGCGACCTCGCCGTCGGGTATGTCGGCCAGGAAGGCGGTGACCGCCTCGGTGAACTCCGCCGGGGCGGCGGCGTGCACCAGATGGCCGACCGGGATCGTGGTGAGCCGGGCGTCCGGGATCCGGCGGGCGAGGTCGGCAAGGCCCTCCTGCGGGACGTGGCTGTCCGGCCCGCCCCCCACCACCAGGGTCGGGGCCGTGATCAGGGCAAGGCCCTCCAGCCAGGACGGGTCCGGGCGGTCCAGCTGGGACCGCAGCGCCGGCACCACCGCCCAGTCGAAGGCCAACTCCCCCTCGGGCCGCACGGCAGCGCGCGGCTCGCGGGGGAGGGGCGGCGGTACGTCCTCCAGCACCAGCCGGACCACCCGCCAGGGGCTGTGCTGCGCCACCAGGAACGCGACCACGCCGCCCATCGAGTGCCCCACCAGGTCCACCCGGTCCAGGCCGACGGCGTCCAGGAAGCCCAGTACGTCGTCCCGCATCAGCTCCAGCGAGTACGCGCCGGCCCGCTCGCTGCGGCCGTGACCCCGCAGGTCCAGGGCGTACACCCGGCGGTCCCGCGCGAGCGCGTCCCGTACGGTGGCCCAGTCGTCCGCGGTCTCGCCCAGGGCCGGCAGCAGGAGCAGCGGGTCGCCGCCGACCGGCCCGGCCACCTGGTACGCCAGCCGGACGCCGTTCACGGTGAGGCTCTGGTGCTCTGTCACCCGGCCGACCCTACTCGGGGCTGCCGGGCCACGTCGCGCGCCCGGCGCCGGGTGCGGGGGATTCCCGGCAGGCTCCGGCGTTGGATGACGACCAGGGCTGCTGTTCGAACGGGAGAGGCCTCGGGGACGCCGGTCGTGTCCGGGTGTCGGTCGTGCCCCGCCCCCTCGTCGAATCCGCTGGAGCGAAGGCCTCCGGGGCGGCGTTCCCGCCGGCGGCGGTGGTCCACCAGACGCCGAGCCGCTGACGGACCACGAGCCAGCCGCGCCGCGGGTCCCGGCGGAACTCCCAGTCATAGGGCCCGCCCATGGAGTAGGGGCCGGCGGCCGAACCGGGGTCGGTGACGGCCACGAACCACATGTAGCCGCTGCCGACGGCCCGGGAACCGGTCCCGGTACCGGTACCGGTACCGGGACCGGTACCAGGACCGGTCACCTCGACGTGCAGGTTGAGGATGTGGTGCTGCATCCTCACGAAGGACGCCTCGGCCTCCTCCACCCGCACCCGGATAGCCTCCTTCCCCCGGATCGGCCCCCACGGGCCGAAGTCCAGCTCGGCGTCCTCGGCCCAGCACGCCGCCCAGGTGGCCCAGTCCTTGCGGTCCAGGGCCCTCCACCCGCGCAGGAGCAGGCCGCGGAGCGCCGCCTCGTCCTCCAGCACCCGCAAGCGGCGCGACAGGTCTTCGTACGTCATGCCCGGGCCCCGGGTCCCCGGGTTCCCGGTCCCTGGCCCCGGCTCACTGGGCACTCGCGGCGGGACGGATCACGAGTTCGTTCACGTCGACCCCCGCCGGCTGGGAGACGGCGTACGCGATGCCGTCGGCGACGGCCGAGGCCGCCAGGGCCACGGCGCGGTAGGCCTTCATCGCTTCCCGGGCCGTCGGATCGCCGATGGAGTCGGCGAGTTCGGACTCGGTCACCCCGGGGGAGACGAGGGTGACCCGGATGCGGCCGTCCCCGCACTCCTGGCGCAGCCCCTCGGAGATCGCGCGGACGGCGAACTTGCTCGCGCAGTAGACGGCCGCCGTCGGCGAGACCTCGTAGGCCCCGACGGACGCGATGTTCACCACGTGACCGCCGCCCTGGGCGCGCATCACCGGCAGTGCGGCGGCGATCCCGTGCAGCACCCCGCGGACGTTCACGTCGATGGTCCGGTGCCACTCCTCGACCCGGAGCGCGGCCAGGGGCGAGAGCGGCATCACGCCCGCGTTGTTGACCATCACGTCCAGCCGGCCGAAGCGCTCGCGGGCAGCCGCCACGAAGCCGTGCACGTCCGCCGCGCTGCTGACGTCCAGGGCGCGGAAGGCCGCACTCCCACCCCGCGCGGTGATCTCGCGGACCAGCGCGTCGAGCCGGTCGGTCCGCCTGGCACCGAGGAACACGTGATGGCCGTCGTCCGCAAGGCGACGGGCGGTCGCCTCACCGATGCCGCTGCTGGCACCGGTGATCGCGACGGCCTTGGCTGGTGCCTTCGTCATGTGCTGTCTCTTCCTCTCGATAACGGGCAGAGCCGGACCGGCCCCGACGGGGCGGCCGGCCCAGCCGGCGTCACCGAGTCTGGGCAGCCGGCGGCCCGCCTGCCAGGACGGGTGTTGCCTGGGTGCACCGCACCCGGGCAACACCCACCCGGGCAACGCCCCTCCCGACGGCCTAACCTGACGGCATGCCCGACAACCAGCTGGGAGAGTTCCTACGCGCCCGCCGCGCGGCGCTCAGCCCCGAAGACGCCGCCCTGCCCAGCCACGGCAGGCGCAGGGTCAGCGGGCTGCGCCGCGAAGAGGTCGCCTTCCTGGCCCGCATGAGCGCCGACTACTACACCCGGCTCGAACAGGGACGTGAACGCCGCCCCTCCCCCCAGCTCCTCGACGCCCTCGCCCGCGCCCTGCACCTGGAGCCCGACGCCCGCACCCACCTGCACCAGCTGGCCGGGACCACCCTGCCCGGACCGCCCGCCCCCGTGGACCGCCGGCAGATCAGCCCCTTCCTGCGCCAGATGCTCGACGGCTTCACCGCCGCCCCCGCGTTCGTGATCAACGGGACCCTGGACGTCCTGGCCGCCAACGCGCTGGCCGACGCCCTCTACGCACCCTTCACACCGGCCGACAACCTGGCCCGCATGGTCTTCCTGGATCCCGCGGCCCAGCCCTTCCACACCCGGTGGGCCGACACGGCGGAGGCCGTCGCAGCCCACCTCCGCCACACGGCGGGCCTGGCCCCCGACAGCGCACCCCTGCGCCACCTGGCGGTGGTGCGAGGATGCGGGGATGCGCGAGGTCCATGAGCTGGTCGACGTCGATGATCCGGCCTGGCCGGTCCTCCTTGAGGAGCTGTCCGGCACCGGCGTTCCCGTCGAGGTGCTGCCCGGCGATGCCGAGGCGGGCCGCGCCGGCCTACGGCAGCTGCAGATCTCCGCCCGGTCGAACCTGGGCGGGATCGTGCTGAACTGCGGCGGGCTGCTCGTGGACAGCGGATGGCTGCGGGTCTACGGGAGTCCGGGCGCCTCCGGCGCCGAGGGCCTGCCCGGGCTGGCCGAGGTCAACGCGATGCCGTCGGCCTTCGACCCCGCGTGGCGGCCGGGGGCGGGCCTGGTGGTGGCGCACGATGTGCTGGGCGGAGTCTTCGCCCTCAACGGGGGCGATCCCCGCGCGGTCGGCCGGCCCGGCGAGCCGGGGGAGGTCGTCTACTTCGCCCCCGACGCCCTGGGCTGGGAGGCCCTGGGTGCCGGTCACTCGGCCTGGCTGTCCTGGATCCTCGCCGGGGGACTCGAGGAGTTCTACGGGGGCTTGCGGTGGGACGGCTGGCGCGGTGAGGTCTCCGTGCTGAACGGGCGGCAGGGGCTGTCGTTCTTTCCGCCGCTGTGGTCGGCGGAGGCCCGCCAGGACCTGCCGGCGACCAGCCGTCGTGCGGTGCCCATGGCGGAACTCCTGGGCCTCAGCCGCGATTCGTGCCTGCAGTTCGACGGCGCCGACCCGGGTTTCCTCGGCGCCGCATGAACCGGCTCACCCGCCCGCCGGGCGTAGGCACGTCTACAGGCCGGCACGGGCGAGGAGGTCCTCCGCCTGTTCGCGCGTGAGCTCGGGCGGAGCCGGCGCACGCGGAGGGCAGGCGTGGGTGTTTCGGCGGAAGGACAGGAACCAGTCGGCAATGCGAACCCAGGAATCCGGGTCAGCGGCCGGCTCCGCGGACGGACCGGCCTACCGGACGGCGATCGCACGGGTCTGTGGATCGGCGAGGAAAGCAGGCAGCAGGTCCGTCGGCGGCGGGTACACGGAAGCGGCATCCCTGCGGACGTTGGATCAGAGTCGGTGAGCAGAGCCCGGCGCACCGGCTCCGGCGCATGCCGGCAGGGGCGGACAAGGGGCGCGCGCACGCTTGGTCCTGGATCCTTGGCCAGCACAGCCAACAGCTCAGGCGGCAGATGCTCGTTTATCGCAAGGAACACGCGCACGGACGGATCCCGATCGGCCGCCAGGCGTGCCGAGCCGAGCCTGGTGATCTCCTCCATCACCCCCACTCGTCCGGGGAGGGCGGGGACGCCCGGTGACGCGTCCCCGCGCTCAGCGCGTGCCGTGTGTCACTGGCTGAGGATGTGGCTCGTCCACTGGCCGGCGGCGCCCTGCCTGAAGGCTTCGTTGCTCAGGATCTGGGTGCCGAGGTCGCCGGCGGGTGCGGTGCCGTTGTGGGAGCCGACGGTGTTGTCGTGGCCGGCGTTGAAGACGTCGTCGCCGGCGACCTGTTGCAGGTCGCCGAAGACGATCGAGTACGTGTTGTTGATCGGTGCGTAGACGGTGAAGCCGTCGTCGGCGGAGGCGACGGAGGCGCCCGCGAGGAGGATGCCGCCGGTGGCGAGGGCGGTCAGGGCGCAGCGGATCGATCGCACGGTTCTGCCTTTCGTGGAGGGCGGGGGAGCAGTGCGAAGGTAGGCCGCCCCGCCCGGCGAACGTCCGTACCGGGCGCCGCACGGCCCGAGTCCATCCGTACGGCGGAGCCCGCGAGGTGTGGCCTAGGGCCTGTCGTCAAACTCCCGTCGTCGCCCGGAGGGCGGCCCTGCGGCGTCTGGTGCGTGCTCTCGGTGCGCCGGGCGGAAGCCCGCGTACTGGACGTACTTGGCTTTCGCCCGGTGCGGCGAGAGCGCGTGCCAGGCGTCGCGGGGCAGACGGGAGTTTGACGACAGGCCCTAGCGCGGCCAGTCGGGCGCGGGGTCCTCGTCGAGGAGGGGTCGGATCGCCCCGATGAGGGCGCCGACGCAGACGTCGCGGAGTTCGGCGCGGGTGCAGGTCTGCTGCGTCAGCCAGTCCACGCACAGCACCTGGACGAAGACCAGCCAGCTCTTGAGGACCCCCGACACGGCGGCGCGGCGGGTCGCGCCGTCGGCGAGCGGGAGGACGCCGAGGAGCCGCTCGCGCAGCGCGTCGAGTTCACCGGTGATGATCGTCTGGATCACGGGGTCGCCCGCGAGGACGCGGTTCGCGGCCAGGACGGTGTTGCGGTTCTCCGCGAAGTACGCGATGTGCGCGTCCAGGCCCTGGGTGAGCTGTTCCACCAGCGTGTCGGCGGGGTCGAGCCGCGTCTGGGCGAGCAACTGGTCGGCGACCTGCGCGTAGAGGGCGGCGAAGAGGTCCCGCTTGCCCGGGAAGTGCTGGTAGAGCAGCGCGCGGGAGACCCCGGCGTGCTCGGCGACGTGCTCCATCAGCACGTCGTCGTAGGGCTGCGCGGCGAAGAGCCGCGCCGCGACGCCGAGGAGTTGGGTCCGGCGTTCGGCGGGACTGAGTCGCTTGCGGGGAGCAGGAGGAGTGGGAGGAGCGGCAGGCATTTCGCCAGCTTACTTGACACGCGTCCAGTAGTGGCGGCTAGCTTGGTGGACACGCGTCAAGTAGGCGGAGGGGTGATCAGCCATGACCAAGGCCAGGATCCTGCGGGTGCTCGCGCAGGCGATGGGGTACGCGTGCCTCGCGATCGGGCTCGCGCACGTACTGCTCGGCAACCTGTCCGTCCCCGGCGCCGGTTCGGCCGGCCCGACCATCGACAGCCTCGGCCGCTTCTTCGGGGCGGTCTTCGCCGGATACGGTCTGGCCTGGCTCTGGGCGGCCCGGCAGCAAACCGTGCCCGCGCCGGCCGTCCGCGCGCTGGCCGGGGTGTTCCTGCTGGGCGCGGTCGGCCGGCTGCTCTCCCTAGCGGTGGCCGGATGGCCGCACTGGTTCCAGGTGGCGCTGACGGCCCTCGAACTGGCGTTGGCACCGGTGTTCTTCTGGCTGGCCGATGCGGACGCGGATGCGGGCACCGACACCGAGGAGCGGGCGGCCCCGAACCGCTGAGGCGCGCCGCGCGCGGCGAGGCCCTCCACGCGCCCTCGATCAACCGGTACGTCAGCCGGCCCCAGGGCCGAAGGGGTTGTCGATGGCGTACCGCCACCGGCCGTCCGGACCCCGCCGGGCCACGTCGGTGGCCGTACCCTCGACGTGTACGGGCACGCCGTCGCGGCCGGTCCGCCAGCGCGGCGGCGTCGCCGCTGTTGAACCGCTCGGCGAACACCGCGGGCCCTTCTTCGGGCCGCTCGGCCAGTTCTCACCCCGAGCGGGCACCGCCTCGGCCCGGTGCTCCAGCCCCTGTGGGACTGGGGAGCGCAGCCCGCCCCCGCCCCCGCCCCGGCCTCGCCGCGAGGGACCGTCGTCGCCCAGGAGGGTGACATGCTTGAGGGGCCCAAGGGGCCCGGGCACCCGGGTCATCGAGGACGACTCCACCGACGGCTGCACGGCAAGGCTTCCAGATGATCTCCCACACGCGTACGACGGACGTCCTCCCCGGCACCAGGGGCGGTGCGGCGGCCACGGCGATCACGGCGGCCGCGGTCCTCGCGCTCACGACCGGCTGTGACTCCGGCCCGGGCGGATCGGGCGCCCGCGCCACGAGCCGCCCGGTGAAGGACACGAGGATCACCGCCGAGCCGGGCGAGCGCTTCACGCTCACCGTCGGCCAGAACGCCTCCACCCGCGAGTACTGGTACCTGGTCGACCCGGAGCCCGACCGCTCCGTGCTGCTCAGCCGCGGCCAGGCCTACGCGGCGGACTCCGGCGCCGAAGGGACGGCCGGTGCCGGAGGCCGGCTCACCTTCACCTTCGAGGCCAAGGGCAAGGGGACCACGCGGTTCACGCTGCTGCACTGCACGTTCACCACCTGCCAGGGCAACACCGCCTCCCTGCCCCCCTCGACGGCGAGCCCCTCGGCCGTACCCACCACCACGGCCACACCCCCCGCGCAGGCGCCCGAGCGCATCACCTACACCGTTACCGTCGGCTGAGCCGGAACACCCCGCCGGGAAGCGCTCAGGGGCGCTCCGGCGCACCCACCGGCGGCTCTGGGTGCTCCGAGCGGATCTCCGGCTCCAGGCCCTGCGCGGGCGTGGTGCGCCGCCGCCCGACGTCCGCCCGCCAGGCTTCGAACGCCAGGGTCGTCGCCGTCACCACGGCCAGGCCGAGCAGACAGCCCCCCACCACGTCGCTCACCCAGTGCACGCCGAGCGCCACCCGGGTGTAGCCCACGCCCACCACCGATACCGCCGCGAGCCCCCACGCCACCGGACGCAGGCGCCGGGGCACCAGCGGCAGCAGCGCCAGCAGCAGCACCGCGCAGGACGTGGTCGCCGTCATCGCGTGCCCGGACGGGAAGGAGTAGCCGGGCGCGTGGGCGACCGGGTCGGGCAGGTGGGGCCGGGCCCGCGCGACCGCGTGCTTCACCAGCAGGCCGAGCAGGCCCCCGGCCGTCGCGGTGACGGCCGCCCACGCCGCCAGCCGCACCGCACCCCGCACGAGGAGCCACACCACCAGCGCCGCCACCAGCAGCCGCATCGTCACGGGGTCCCAGACCACGTCCGTCAGGACGCCGAGCAGCCGCACCCACGCCGGATGCTCCAGCGCGGCCGCGTGCAGCCGCTCGGCCGTGCCCCGGTCCAGCCGCGCCAGCGGCGGCCACTGCGATTCGACCAGTACGAGGGCCAGCGCGAACGGTACGGACACCAGCGCGGTGGCCGACACCGTCGCCAGCAGCCGCGCGCCGAACCGCGCGTCGGGCCCCGGGCGGCCACGGAGCCGGTCGGTGCGTCCCGGGCGCGTCCCGGGCGCGCCGTCACACACCGGGGTCCTCCGTGACCGGTTCCCTCACCCCGGCCCGTACGGCCTCCAACTGCGCGGCGAAGGCCAGCCCCAGGAACAGGGCCAAGGAGGTCAGGTAGGACCACAGCAGCAGCGACACGAACGCGCTGAGGGGCCCGTACACGCTGGCGAAGGAGCCGCCGGCCCCGACGTACGCGCTCAGCCCCCAGGTGGCCGTCAGCCACAGCACCAGGTACACCGTCGCGCCGAACGCGAGCCAGGTGTAACCGGGCTGGGCGCGGCGGGGGGAGAGGCGGAAGACGGCGCTGGTGGCGAGCAGCGCCAGCAGCACCCCCACGGGCCAGCGCAGCAGGTCCCAGGCCCGGATGGTGCCCGCGCCGAGGTGGTACACCTCCGCGACGGCGCGGCTCAGGTGGGCGCCGAGGACGGTGACCGCGAAGCTGAGCCCGAGGGGCAGGCCGGCCAGGACGGACATCAGCAGCCCCCGGCCGTACTTGGACAGGAACGGCCGGTCGCGTTCCGTTCCGTAGATGCGGTTGGCGCCCCGCTCCACCTGGCACAGGGCGGTGGTCACGTTCACGACGGAGAACAGCAGGCCCAGCCAGAGGGCGAGCAGGCCCCCGTCCCCGGCCCGGTGACGGCTCTGCGCCAGGGCTTCGTCGACCACGTGCCGGCTCGGCCCGCTCGCGAGACTGCGGATCGTCAGTTCCGCGACGCGCCCGATGTCCTCGGTGTGCAGCGTGCTGGACAGCCCGATGACGGCGATGGCCAGCGGGACGATCGACAGCACCGTCTGCAGGGCCAGCGCCCTGGAATGGCTGAAGCCGTCGGCGTACCGGAACCGGATGAAGGAATCCCGTACGAGGCTCCAGCCGCCGTGGCGCCGCAGCGCGGCCACCGCCTCCTCGGCGGACAACTCCTCGCCCTCCACCTCCAGTTCGGCCGCCACGGCCGCCACGTCCTTGCGCTGCGGTACCCGTGTCGCGGTTCCCATGTCGGTCACCCCCTGTCGAAATCGTTGATCCGAGGCGCCGGTTCAGCCGTCGCGGGGCTGTGCGGGCCGCTCGGTGCGTCCGCGTTCCCGGCCGTGCGCGGCGGCAGCCACATCCGCAGGGCGCCCGGCTCGACCTCCGCGGTGAGCCGGGTGCCGGAGCCGATGACGTCGCCGTCGAGTTCGCGTGCCTGTGGGCGGGCGAAGCGGATGTCGACGCGTGCGGCGCTGAAGTACTCCAGCGCCCCGCCGGCCACCGGGCCGTACTCGCCGCGGGCTCCTCCCGCCGACCGGCGGCCGGGCAGCATGCACGCGCCGAGGTGGGCCGCCGCGGCGAGCCAGCCGCGGACACCGCGCGGATCGAGCAGCGCGACTTCCAGCCGGCCGCTGTCGGGCCGGGCTCCGGGCAGCAGCGGAAGTCCGCCCTGCAGGGTGCCGACGTTGCCGATGACGACCATGCGGGCGCGGCGCTCCCGCGCGGGGCCGCCGTCGAGCCGGATCGACAGGCGCATCCGGGGGTCTCGGAGGTGGCGGACGGCGGACAGCACGTACGCGGCCCAGCCGAGGCGTTCCTTCGCCCGCGCCGAGGTGCCGCCGACCATGGCGGCGTCGAAGCCGGCCCCCGCCATGACGGTGAACCGGGCGGCCCCGGGCCCGTCGCCCCCGACCCGGCCCACGTCGATCCGCGCGGTCTCCCCGGACAGGGCGGCCTCCAGCGCCCCGGCCGGATCGGCGGGCAGCCGCAGGTTGCGCGCCAGCAGGTTGCCGGTGCCGCAGGGGACCACCGCGAGCGGGATCCCGGTGCCGGCCAGCACGTCGGCGCAGGCCCGTACGGTGCCGTCGCCGCCGCAGACCACCACGAGGGCGGTGTCCTCCCCGGCGATCCGCCCCGCGAGACCGCCCGCGGCGTCCTCGGCGGAGGTCTCCGTCCACGCCTGGTCGGCGTACCCGTGGCGGCGCAGCACGCCCCGCACCCGCTCGGCCAGCTCCGCCCCGCAGCC
>NZ_GG657751.1:234573-260513 GCF_000158895.1 Streptomyces sp. C
GGCGTGCCGGCCAGCAGGGACAACCACTCCGTGAACGCGGTGAGCGGGCCCGCGCGGTGCGCGGCCAGGCCGCGGTTGACGCCGTCCTCCGCCGCCACCGGCCACCGGCGGGCCAGCGGCCCGGTGACCATCAGGCCGACCCCCGACATCACGGCCGCCTGTACCGGCAGCAGCAGCAACAGCAGCAACAGCAGTACGCGAAGGCCGCCGGGTCGTCCCACGGCCGCGCCCCGTTCAGGTCTCATTGACGCCGTGTAACCCGCCGCGGCCCGCTCATGCGCGCACGCCGCCACACGGTTCGGACCGCCCGGTGGGGGAACGGCGGCGAGTGACCGGCAGGGCCGCCCCGGCGCCCCGTACGCCCCGTCAGAACCAGTGCAGGCAGTGCGGGGAACGCTCGGTCCGGAACAGGGCGTCGGCGAGGGCGGCCGCGCCCGGGTGGTGGGCCCTGACGTGCCCGGCGCGCACGAGGGTGCTCGGGGCGGTGCCGCCGAGGTAGACCGAGCCCAGGTCGCTCACGTCCAGCGACAGGTCGGGCTCCCGGTCCGTCGGGACGCAGTCGGCCTTGCCGTCCCGGACGGTCAGCAGGTGGCGGCCGTGCTCGCCGAGGAACGGGTCCTCGACGTCGAGGACGATCTCGCCGTCCGCGAACCAGCCGCGCGCGGTCAGGGCCCCCGGGACGTCCAGCAGCCGCACCCAGAGCCAGTCGCCGACACCCGTCACCTCGCCGCCGCGGAAGTCCTCGAACTGCCAGCGCAGCGGATGGTCGGTCGGGACGTGCTTGAAGGAGACCTGGCTGACGAGGTCGTGTTCGAGCAGGAACCGGGCGAGGGCCGTGTGGACGGCGTCGTCGGCGGTGACGATCTCGTCGACCTTCATCGTCCTGGAGGCGCCGGGCTCGATCGTGTAGCTCGCGTACCCGTCGGGGACGCCGTCGGCGTCCCGGTGGACGGCGACGTACCGCGGCGCCGGAGAGATCGGGGGCTGTCCCGCGCGCAGGGACCACCAGCGGTGCGGGCGGGACAGCGCGCCGGGCTGTGAGCGGCGGTACCGGTCGTAGACCCCTTCCAGGACCTCGCCGCAGTCGCTGCTCCGCACCACCTCGACCGAACCGCTCGGACTGCCCGGACCGTTCGGACTGCTCGGGCCGTTCGGACTGCTCGGGCCGCTCGCCGCGCCCGTGACCGGCTGGCCGTTCCCCCCGCGCGCCCGGGGAACGGCGAATGCCGCCTGGTGGCGCGGCACCGTCAGCCCTGCCGTGTACGTCGCCGGTCCGTAGCCGAACCTGCGGTAGATCAGGGCCTCGGAGGCCAGCAGCACGGAGAGGAACTCCCCGCGGGCGCGCAGCTCGGCGAGCTGATGCCGCATCAGCGCCCTGAGTGCGCCCTGCCGTCGGTGGGAGGGCAGGACGCCGACGGCGGTCACCCCGGAGACGGGTACGAGCACCTCGCCGGGCAGGGTGAGCTCGAAGGAGTGCGCACCGGCGGTGCCGACGCGCTTCCCGTCCGCCGTCACGGCGAACAGGCACCGGTCCGCTTCGAGCGCCGACCACCACTGCCCGCCACCGTCGACCGGGGGTTCCGGGTGGAGCCCGAACGCGGCGTGCATCGTGCTGACGAAGACGTCGAAGTCCTCTTCGGTCGTCTGACGGATCTCCACGTTCTCCACGTGCGCCGCTGCCTTCCCCTGATGTCCGCACCACCGCTCGTGGTGCCCCCGCCACAAAAACGAAAGGCAGGGAGAGCGCTCTCCCTGCCACTTCCAAGCTATAGCGCACTGGGGGGCTTGCCGCAAGGCCCCTCTTCCAGCGCAGAATCGTCGGCCGGAGCAACGAATCGCGGGGAATGGGGCGCGATCGCCCGGGAGGCGTCGCGATGAGCGAGATGAGCGAGATGACCGAGACGACCGAGACGACCGAGACGACCGAGATGAACGAACCGTACGTGGTGGATCTCCGAGGGGCCGACGCCGTGCAGGTCGCCCTCGTCGGCGGCAAGGCCGCGCACCTGGGCGAGCTGTCGCGGATCGGGGGTGTCCGCGTCCCGGAGGGCTTCTGCGTGACGACGGACGCGTTCCGGCGGATCCTGGCGGAAGCGCCGGCCGTCGAAGAGGGGATCGACCGGTTGCGGCGCGTGCCCCCGGGCGACCGGGAAGCCGTCCGCACGCTCAGCGGGGAGGTTCGCCGGGCCATCGAAGGGATCCCCGTCCCGGACGGTGTCGCGGCGCGGATCACCGACGCGCTCGCCCGGTTCGGCGAGCGGGCCGCCTACGCCGTGCGGTCGAGCGCGACGGCGGAGGACATGCCGTCGGCTTCCTTCGCGGGCCAGCAGGACACGTACCTCAACGTCGTGGGGCCGGCGGCTGTCCTGCGGCACGTCAGCCGCTGCTGGGCCTCGCTGTTCACCGAGCGGGCCGTGACGTACCGCCAGGGCAACGGCATCGACCACCGTACGGTCCACATGGCCGTCGTCGTACAGCGGATGGTCTTCCCGCAGGCGGCCGGCGTCCTGTTCACGGCCGACCCCGTGACGGGCGACCGGAAGGCCGCCACCGTGGAGGCGGGCTTCGGTCTCGGCGAGGCCCTGGTGTCCGGCCAGGTGAACCCGGACGTCTTCAAGGTGCGGCACGGCGAAGTCGTGGCCAGGGCGATCGGCACGCAGGAGGTGGCGGTCGACGCGCGGCGTCAGGAGCAGCCGACGCTGACGGACGCGCAGGCCGTGCGGCTCGTCCGGCTCGGGCGGCGGATCGAAGCGCACTTCGGGCGGCCCCAGGACATCGAATGGTGCCTGGCCGACGGCGACTTCCACATCGTTCAGACCAGGCCGATCACGACGCTCTTCCCCGTCCCCGTCCCCGGGCCTGTCCCCGGGCCCGTCCCCGTCCCCGGGCCTGACGCCGCTCCTGCGACCGGCGACCACGACAACCGGGTCTACGTCTCCGTCGGCCACCAGCAGATGATGACCGACGCCATGAAGCCCCTGGGGCTGTCGGTGTGGCAGCTGACGGCCATGGCACCGATGCACGAGGCCGGCGGCCGGCTGTTCGTCGACGTCACCGGGCGCCTGGCCTCGCCCGCGAGCCGCGCCGGCCTCCTGGACATGATCGGGCGCGGCGATCCGCTGGTCAGGGACGCTCTGGAGACCCTCCTCGACCGCGACGGCTTCTTCCCGTCGCCACCCGAGCCCCCCGACGCGACGCCCGACGCGACCCCCGGCGCGGCCCCCGACGCGCCCCCCGGCGGCCCGCCGGCCGGCCGTGCGCCCGCCCCGCTCGCCACCGATCCGGCCGTCGTCACCGAGCTGGTCGAGCGCAGCCGGCGGTCCCTCGCCGACCTGGAGCGGGACATCCGGACGAAGAAGGGACCGGAGCTGTTCGACTTCCTCTCGGACGCCTTCCAGGAGCACAAGCGGCTTCTCAGCGATCCGCAGAGCCTTCAGGCCATCATGGCGGGGATGGAGGCCACCTGGTGGCTCAACGACAACCTGCGGGCGTGGCTGGGCGAGAAGAACGCGGCCGACACGCTGACGCTGTCCGCCCCCGGCAACGTCACGTCGGAGATGGGACTGGCGCTGCTCGACGTCGCGGACGTGATCCGGCCGTGGCCGGAGGTGGTGGCGTTCCTGCAGGGCGTCGAGGGCGCCGAGGACGACGCCTTCCTGGAGGGGCTGACGAAGCTCCCGGGCGGGGCCGGAGCACGCGAAGCCATCGAGGACTACCTCGGCCGGTACGGCATGCGCTGCGTCGGCGAGATCGACATCACGCGGCCGCGCTGGCGCGAGCGCCCCGCCACGCTCGTCCCCGTCATCCTCGACAACGTCAGGAACTTCCGGCCGGGCGCCGCCGAACGGCGCTTCGAGCAGGGCCTGCGGACGGCGCGCGAGAAGGAGCGGGAGGTGCTGTCGCGGTTGCGGGCACTGCCGGACGGGGAGCGCAGGGCCGACGAGACCAAGCGCATGATCGACCGGGTCAGGACCTTCATCGGATACCGGGAGTACCCGAAGTACAACGTCGTCAGCCGCTCCTTCGTCTACAAGCGGGCCCTGGTGGCGGAGGCCGAACGGCTCGTGCGGGCCGGCGTGCTCGCCGAGACCGAGGACGCCTTCCACCTCACGTTCCAGGAGCTGCGCGACGTCGTGCGTACGCACCGGGTGGACGACCGGCTCATCCGGCGGCGCAAGGACGAGTTCCGGTCGTACCGGGCGCTCACACCGCCCCGTGTCCTCACCTCGGACGGGGAGGCCCTCACCGGGTCGTACCGGCGCGACGACGTCCCCGCCGGCGCCCTCGTCGGCCTGCCCGTCTCCGCCGGGACCGTCGAGGGGCGGGCCCGCGTCGTCCTCGACATGGCCGACGCCGACCTGGAGGCCGGCGACATCCTGGTCACCGTCTTCACGGACCCCAGCTGGTCGCCGCTGTTCGTCGGAATCACGGCCATGGTGACGGAGGTGGGCGGGCTCATGACCCACGGGGCGGTGATCGCCCGGGAGTACGGCCTGCCGGCGGTCGTGGGCGTCGCCGGGGCCACCCGGCTGATCCGGGACGGGCAGCGGATCCGCGTGCACGGGAGCGACGGCTACGTCGAACTCCTGGACTGACCGGCTCGGCGGGCGGCGGGCGGCGCCGCGCGTCAGTCGAACTGTTCTGTGTGTGAGGGGGGCGTGACTTTCCGGCGGGGGAATCGTTTCTCTTGTTGTCGCACGGCATGCACACCGCTCCCCCGCGGTACCGCGACACCGGCCCGGGAAGCCGTCCCCCGACTTCCCGGGCCCCACCGTCCACCCTCGGCCACCGCCCGGACCTCCCGGGGCAGCGGCGCGACCGTCCGCCAACCGGTGTCGGGGGCGGCTGTTACGGTCCGGTCATGACATGCCCCGACCGCGTACTCGCCGTCCTGCGCCGTAATGCCGATCTGGCGAGGCTGGCGGCGCGGTCCTTCGATTTTGATCTTGACCGGGCCGAGCACGGCGAAGAGGTCCGTCTGGCGAGCGGAGCGCCCCTGACGGCCGTGGCGGGCGACGACACCGGCGGAACCTACTTCGTCTGTGCCGACGGGCCCGTGCTGTACGCGAGCTCCGACGGCGAAGCGGGCCTCATCGCCGCCGGCCTGGACGAGGCCCTGGAGATCGTCTTCGGTCTGCCGGGTTGGCACGACTACCTCGACCTCGACCTCGCTGCCGACGACGATGAACTGGAGGCGGTGTTCAACCGGACCGAGAACGAGATCCGGCACTCCTACGCCCCCGGGCTGGACGCCGATCGCAGCACGCTGCTCAGCGGCCTGGGCCTGCGCCGGCTCCCCGGGCGCGAGCTGCTGCGCAGGCTCCAGGAGTCCCTGCTGCGGACCGAGCCGGAGTTCCTCCTGCTGAACGCGGACGAAGGCTGCGCGTACGCGTTGCCGGACCACCTGCCGCGGCCGCCGCTCTGGCAGACGGTCCTCGCTCCCGGCCGGTCCGACCTGGCCCGGATGCGGGCGGCGGACCACGACCACCGGGACGCGATCGCGGGCGATCCCGTGCGGCGGGCCACCGTCCTGCGCGCGGCCCAGTACGACCGTCAGCCCGGGGACCTGCAGCTCCTGCGAGTGCTCCTGCGGCACGAAGTGCGCCGCGGCCCCACCGAGGAGCTTCGCCTCGCCGCGGTCCTGGTCGGCCTGCACGGTCAGCCGGAGGACCACGCATGGCTGCGGTCCCTGCGGGAGTCCGAGCCCGACGTCCGCTTCCTGCTCGGCGGTTTCCCGGATTCCGCACCGGCCCTCACCCAGTGGGCGGCCGAGTTCGACGAGTCGAACCACGGCCAGGACCCCGACGAAGAACACGAGCTCACCTGGACGGCGCTGGCCCGCCGCCAGGGACGGACCGAACTGGCCCGCGCCGCGCTCATCCGCATCCTCGACGGCACGGGCCCGCGCGACGAGGCCCTGCTCGGATGCCTGGTCGGCGAGTTCAAAGCCCTCGGAGACCTCGGGCAGGCGATCAGGGCGCGCCGCCTGCACACGTCTGTGCAGGACGACGCCGGCAAGCGCGGCGCGGCCCTCGTCGACCTCGCCTCCCTGCAACGCCGCCACGGCGAGGCGGAGGCGGCCTGGCAGTCCCTTGAGCGGGCGGTCACGGTGCTCGACGGCCCGCCGCCACTGCCGCCCGCCGACCAGCTGGAGCTCGCTCCCGGTCTCGCCCCCGGTCTCGCCCCCGGCCCACCGGAACCGCCCTGCCGAACCTTCGCATGGCGGGAACTCGGCCTGGGGGTGAGGGTCGCCGAGGAGTACCTCCTCATCGCACAGGCCGCCGCGCCGCTCGGTCTGCACGAGACGGCCGGGGCAGCGCTGCGGTCGGGCAGGGCCATGCTCGACGCCCTTGCCCACCCGACCGACAGCCTGCTCCGGACCGCGGAGGCCGCGCAGACGCTCGCAGCACCCCGCCCCGCCTGAGGGGCCGTCACTCCGAGGCGGTCCGTGCAGGGCCGGCAGCCGCCAGCAGCGCGGCGAACGCGAGGGGGGCGACCGTCTGGTAGCCCATCCAGACCTCGCCGCCGGCACCGCTGCCCCGCCACGCCATCACCAGGCCGGCCAGGGCCGCCAGCACCCAGCCGCTGTCGTAGGCGACCATGAGCCGCGTGTACGTGCGCACCGACCGGCTGCGCACGTACCCGATCCCGACGCCACCGCCGATCAGCAGGGCCGCGCCCGAGACGACCATCAGCCAGGCCGGCGTGCCGAGCAACCGGCCGAGCGGGGCCGCGCCCGCGATGCATACAGCGCCGAGCAGCACCTTGAAGGCGCCATCGGCGATGGCCCCCACCATGCGGCGGGACCTCCGCTGTCCTGCCACCTGAGTCATGAATGTCCTCCCCGAAGCTCATCCCGACTTGGTTCCGTAACGAGATTACGGCAATAATCAAATTATGAGAATGACGAGGGCCGAGGCCAAGGAACGCAACCGCCGTGCCCTGCTGGACGCCGCGTTCGAGGTCGTGTCCCGGGACGGGTACCGGGCCAGGCTCGAAGAGATCGCCGAACGCGCCGACCTGACCACCGGCGCCGTCTACTCGCTGTTCGGGAGCAAGAACGGCCTGGTGGTGGCCCTGGTGGCCGACCACCTGCGGCCCTACTACGAGGAGATCGAGCAGGCCGTTCCCGCCGGGCTGGATCTGCTGGAAGCCGTCGACGCCTTCGCCCGGTACTACCGGCGCGGTTGTGACGCCCCGGACGCGCTGCCCCGCATGTCGCTCCAGATCACCCTGCTGGACATGGCCCTGCACGACCCGGAGCTGGGGAGCCGGCTGGCCACGTCCATCCGGTCGCAGGAGCAGCACCTCGTCGCGCTGTTCACCGGAAGGCCGCACGGCGGACGCGCCGTGACGCCGCGTCAGGCGCAGCGCCTGACCACCGCGCTCAGGGCGCTCTTCGTCGGCCTCAGCCAGGGCGTCACCCTCGGCCTCGCCCCTGACGCGGACGAGCAGTACTTCGCCGCCGCCGCACGCGCCTTGGCGTCGGGCATGTCCCAGGACCCGGAAGAGCCGACGGCCTGAGCGCCTCCGGTGTCTCTGCGGTCAGTCCCTGAGGAAGATCACGACGAACCCCGCGACGACCCCGACCGCCACGGCGAGCAGGGCATGGCGTGCCCGAGACTCGCGCAGCACCGGAAGGACGTGGTCGGCGGAGAAGCGGCCCGGCCCGGTCAGGGTGAGCGCGACCACGGAGGCGAACAGCACCGTCTCGAGTTCGACGCCCTTGGGAGGGAAGTACGCGCTCAGGCCCCGGACGTCGAGGATGTTGACGAAGACGCCGATCAGGGCCGCGCCCGCGAGCGGGGTGAGCAGGCCGAGGGTGAGGCCGAGGCCGCCCAGGGTCTCGGAGAGGCTGGACATGAGGGCCATGGCCTCCCCGGCCGGGTAGCCGGCCGCCGTGAAGCCCTTGCCGGTCGCGTCGAGACCCGGACCTCCGAACCAGCCGAAGAGCTTCATCGTCCCGTGGCCGGCCATGCTCAGCCCGACCACGAGCCGGAGCAGGAGCAGGCCGATGTCGTGCACGGGGCTGGGGGTCAGCGTGGCCGGGGCCGCTCCGAAGAGCGGGCGGTCCCCTCGTTCATGCACCGTCAGCGTCCGTTCGTCCGGTTCGTCCGTCGCCTGTGAGCGACGGCCACCCTAGGACGCGCATCCGGAATCCCCGCCCCGCAACGGCGGTGCACCCGCCCCTCACCCCGTTCGGCCGCAGTACTCCCCCTCACCCGGGCGCATGCCCGGTCCGCCGGCGAAGCCCTCGCTCAGGCCCGGGCGGCCCCGGCCCTCACTCCGGACCGGGAGTGCCCGCCAGCGCGCCCGCCAGCCGTCCCAGTGCCGCCTTGATCCGGTCGGGCGTCACGCCCCGTGCGCGTTGCTGGAGGAAGACCTCCGGTGCCAGGGGCGCGAGCAGGCCGTCAACGAGGGCTTCCGGGTCCGGGGTCCCGGACTCGCGCAGCAGGACGAGGACATGGGCGCGCCAGAAGCCGTACGCCCCGACGGTGAAGCGCTTCTCGCCGGTCTCGGCGCCCAGTACCAGGTGGCCGTGGGCGTCGAGCAGGTCGACCATGGCGGCGTAGAACGCGGCGAGCCGCTCGGACGGCGGTGCGCCGGGGCCCAGCGGGGGAGCACCGTGCAGCAACTCCTCCTGGAGGCGGCGTTCGTGCTCGTCGAGGAGGGCCGCCGCGATGGAGGTGACGTCCGGGTAGCGGCGGTAGAGCGTGCCGCGGCCGATGCCGGCGGCCCGGGCGATGTCCTCCATGGTGACCGACCGCGCGTCCCCGGCGGCGAACAGCTCGGCGGCGGCGGAGAGCACCTTGGCCCGGTTGCGGGCGGCGTCCGCGCGTTCCCTCGTCGTCTCCATGGTCCCCAGCCTACCGGAATAAGTGGACGCCCTGTCCGGTTGAGCCTCTCGTCCGGTATAACTGGACGCCGTGTCCGTTTACCGTTCCGGCCGAACCGAGGGGGTCCCCGTCATGACCACGCTGCTGCACCTCGACGCCAGCGCCCGCCGCCGTTCCTTCAGCCGGGAGGCCGGCGACGCCGTCGCCGCCGCCTGGCGCGCGTCCCACCCGGGCGGGATCCACATCCACCGCGACCTCGCCCGGACCCCGGTCCCGCAGATCGGCGAGGCCTGGACCGAGCTGTGCGACCACGTCCTGGAGCACGAGATCACCGACCCCGCCCGTTACCGGGAAGCCGTACGCACTCCCGCGCAGGAGGCGGCCTGGGCGGTCGTCGAGCCGCTGCTGTCCGAACTCCTCGCCGCCGACGTCGTGCTGATCGCCACGCCGATGTACAACTACTCGGTCCCGGCTTCCCTGAAGGCCTGGATCGACCAGGTCACCTTCCCGCGCATGTCCCTGGCCGGACGGCGGTTCGTCGTGGCGTACGCCCGCGGCGGCGCGTACGGCCCGGGCACCCCGCGCCACCCCTACGACCACCAGGAGCGCTACCTGCGCGACTTCCTCGCCGGCCACTTCGCGGTGCCGGAGCAGGACATGACCTTCCTCGGCACCGAGCTGGCCAACTCCCTCATGGACCCCGCCCTCTCCGGCCGACGAGGAGCGCACGACGCGTCCCGGGCGGCCGCACTGGAGGCGGCCCGCACGACAGGAGGGTCCCTGTGAACTGGCTGCTCCTCGTCGCCGCCGGCCTGGTGGAGGTCGCCTGGTCGCAGAGCATCAAGCCGACGGCCGGCTTCACCCGCCCGCTGCCCACGCTGCTCTGCTTCGCGCTCGCCGCCGTCGCGGTCTACCTGCTGTCCCTGGCGATGCAGGGCCTGCCGGTCGGCACGGCCTACGCCGTCTTCACGGGGATCGGCGCGGCGGGCGCGATCACCCTGGGCGTGGTGCTCCACAAGGACCCGGTCACCCCGGGCCGCCTCCTGGCCCTCGCCCTGATCATCGGCGGGGTGGCCCTGTCCCACGCGACCACCCGGACGGGATGAGAAGCCCGCCACGGCACGAGTGAGGAGGCCCGTCCGCGTCAGACTCCGCGAGGAGCCTGGTAGGTGATGCCGACGTCTCCGGCGGAGGTCGCGGCGAGGGCCACGACCTTCCACACCGCGACGGGAAGACCGGCCCTGGGCCCGTCGCAGGCGTCGTTCAGCAGACCCACGACCAGTACCACGGACTTGCCGTCCGGCGCCTTCGCCGAGAACTTGACCTTCTCCGCCATCCACGGTCGCTCGTCGACAGAAGCGAACTCCACCAGGGCGTGATGCGCCTCGAAGTCACGGCCGTTCTGTGTGAGGGTCAGACTGCCTTCCCGCAGGTGGACTCCGACGTGGACCTGGGTGTCCTCCGGCACGATGACGGGTTCGCCGATGGCGCTCAGATCCACGGTGGTCTCCAAAAGGGTGGGAAGGAGAGTTCAGCTGATCAGCATGTCAGCTGACCGCCTGTGAGGAGAGGCGCCCGCGAGGACGGCCGGGGGTTCTCCCCACCAGGCGCGGGCCCGCTGGCCGGAGGACGGACAGGCCCACTGACCGGATGGCCCGGTTCCCCTTGGTCGCGGAGGCTGAGCACGTCCCACCAGCCCGTCCGATCGGAGAACCAGTGCTCAGCCCGAAGTCCTCGCGCCGCATGGTGGCGCGCACCGCCGCCGTGGCCCTGGCCGGAGCGGTGTGCGCCGCCATGATGACCGGCAGCGCCGAAGCCATCGTCAACGGGAAGGACTCCACCCAGCGGTACCCGTCCATGGTGTCGATCCCGGTGACGGGTGTGGACGACCCCACCTTCAAGGGTGTCTGCGGGGGAGCGTTGATCGACGCGAAGTGGGTGCTCACCGCTGCCCACTGCGTGGACCCGGCCCTCGTCACCCTGGACGGCACCGTCCGGATCGGCAGCGAGTGGAGGACCTCCGGAGGCACGGTCCGCTCCGTGGCGAAGGCGATCTCCCACCCGGCCTACCGGAACGGCGGGGGCACCGGCCCCAACCACGACGACATCGCTCTGCTCCGCCTGGACCACCCGGTCGCCGAGAAGCCCCTCCGCATCGCCGACGCACCGGGGCGGCCCGGCACCCCGACCCGGCTGCTGGGCTTCGGCACCATCGCCGACGCACCCGACCCCGCGGGGTGGGTCTTCCCCGACCGGCTCCAGGAACTCGACGCGCGCAGGGGTGCGGTCTCCGAGTGCGCGCCGGACTACGCGGACGGCACCCGCCTGTGCACGGTCAGCCGGGTGCCCGACGCCATGGCCTGCAACGGCGACTCGGGCGGCCCGCAGCTCCAGCGGGACCGGAGGGGGCGATGGGAACTCATCGGCATCACCTCGGGCCCCGGCACCCCCGGCGTACGCTGCGGCCAAGGCCCGGGCCTCTACACCAGCGCACCCGCCTACTCGGGCTGGATCCGTGCGGCGATCGGCCGCACCGGCTGACTCCGGACGCCGGCACCCGAGCCGCCGCGAGGTCCGCTGGAGGGCCATCGCGGACCGCGTGCGGAGCGCGTACGGATCCAGCCACTTGGGCCGAACACCGCGCTGCCGGCAGCCGCCCGGCCGGCGGTTTCAGGGACGGTGTAGAAAGGTCCTCACACGACCGGCGACGACCGCCCGGTCGGACCCACACTTCCCAGGGGGGAACCACCATGCGCACGCACGCGCTCCGAAGAACCTTCGTGTCCCTGCTCGTCGTCTCCGCCTCGGCCGCGGCCCTGGTCCCGGCCGCGGCCGCCCCCGCCGCGGCTGCCCCGGCCCAGTGCCGCGGACCGCAGAGCGGCGTCCTCGCGACGCTCAACCCGGGCCAGCGCCTGGACCCCGGCGCCCGCCTCGCGGACCACGTGAGCACGACCGAACTGGTCATGCAGCCCGACGGCAACCTCGTGCTCTACGCACTCGGCACCCCGGGCGGTTACAAGCTGCCCCTGTGGGCCAGCGGCACGCACGGGAACCCCGGCGCGTACGCCACCATGCAGGCCGACGGCAACTTCGTCGTCTACAAGAAGGACGGCGGCCACGGCAAGGGCGGCGCCCTCTGGCACTCGAACACGTACGGCACCGGCGCGGGCACGGGCAGCGTCAGGGCCTCCCTCCTCGGCGGCGAGTTCCTCGTCGAGGGCCGTAGCGCCAACCCCCGCTGGTCCACCCGCAGCACGGAGCGGCAGGGCTGGTTCTGCTCCGAGTTCGCGACGGCCGCCGAGGGCTGGTGGACGGGCAACTGGGCCCAGTGCCGCGACCGTGTGGCTGGTCCTCCAGCAGGACAACAACCTCGTCATTTTCCGCAAGCGGGGACGGCAAGGCCATTTGGGAGCAGCAACAACGTACGGCGGGCAGCCCCCGGGTGACCCTGCAGATGGCTCCCCAAGGACCGCGGGGACCTGACGCTTCGTCGAGGAAGGCCCGCACCACCGCCCGCTGGCGGACGGGCACGGCGAACAACCCCGGGGCTTACGCCCTGCTCCAGGACGACGGCAACTTCGTCATCTACAAGAAGGACGGCGGCCCCACCAAGGGCGGCGCCCTGTGGCACACCGGCACCTACAACAAGGTCTGACCGGCCCGCAGCACGCACACCCCAGGGGCGGTCCGGCCCGAGCCGCCCGCCCCTGACGGCCGCACCGTGCCGCCCCCGCCCGCCCGGAGCCGGCCCTCCGGGCGGGCGGGGGCGCGAAGATGCAGAGGCGGCGGTCAGGCAGCCGCCGTGCAGGGCGGCGAGGACGGCGCGTTCGGCGTCCAGGAGGACCCGGGTCGCGGGGCGGGTGAGCGGGCCGAGGAGGCGGCCGGTGGTGTGGTCGTCGGTGCGGTGCTCGATGACGACGCTCCGGGTCTTACCGGTCCAGGGAGTGCGGGTCGGCCGTCAGGATGCAGTGGCTGAGGAGTTCGCGGTCGTGGAAGGCGGAGTGCAAGAGGAGGGCCAGATCCGTGAGGGCTTCGAGGTCGCTGCTCGAGACAGCGAACGTGCCGGCTTCTGATCCGAAGTGGAGCCTGTCTGCGCTGTCGGGCATGCGGGAAACGACCAGTGACCTGGCCAGCTCCTCCCAGCCGTGGCCATGGCTCTCGGCGTTGTGCTCCTCGAAGACGCCGGCGACCTGCTCCATGTCGCCGTCGAAGAGATACAGGCAGTAGGAGGGGTCGGGTTCGCCGGTTTCGTCCAGGTGGAACGGGGCCAGGGCAGTCGGGTCACTCACGGGAGTCATGGTAGGGGGCCGGGCCCTGTGGCGAGTAGCGCGATCCCGTTCCTCCGCGGCGATGCGCTCGTACGCCTGTTCCGGGGCGTAAAGCAGGGGTGCGGCCCGGATGAGCTCAGTGTGCACAGCCGCGCTGCCCCTCGCGGCGGGGGCGTCTCAGCTGCCGCTCAGTGGGGACGCCCAGCCGGGGTCGTGGCGGGTTCTCCACGTGAGGTGGGCCAGCAGGTGCTCCGCCGCGATGGGGGCGGTGTCTTGCGGCGCGCCGACTGCGGCCAGGGCGGTGGCGAGCCTTGCCGATGCCGTTAGCGGTACGTCCGGGTCGGTGAGGAGGGGGAGCAGCAGCAGGAAGCGGGTGGCCGTGTCCTGGACCCCTTCGACCGCCGAAGAGGGGCTGTCCGCGATCCGGACCAGTTCGCGCCACGTCAGTCCGGTGCCCGAGAAGTCGCCGTCCCAGCCGGCGATCTGCTCGGCGTACGGTCTGCCCGGACGGGTCAGGAGGTAATCGGTGCCGTAGTCGCCGTCCAGGTTGCGGTAGACCACCACCGCTCCCGGGCCGTCGTCTGTCGGGACCCTGAACACCGGCCAGCGTTCTGGATCGAAGAGGACCTCGGACATGGCATCGGCATCGGCGCCGTCCTCACCGAACCACTCCGGAACGGGGCGCTCGGCACACCCCCCGTCGCTGCACATCGCCAGAAGGTGGTTCGACCAGAAGCCCGGGCGGGCCGGCAGTGACTCGCCCGCCACCAGCGGGCCGATGTCGTATCCCTTGATCAGCACCCCTCGATCCTGCCACCCTGCCGCCAGCCGGCTCGCTGCTCTCCGCTCAGCGGCCGGAGGTTCACCGCGCCCCCGGGCGGCGTCGTCTTCCGGTCGGGTCCTCGGTCACCTGAACAGCAGTCCGGTGAGCGACCGGAAGACCTCCTCGGGGTCCTGGTCGTCCACCGGGCCGCTCAGGTTCCGGCTCAGCAGCAGTGTGGCGAAGCCGTGGGCCAGGCTCCAGGCCGCGACCCCCGCCATCCGGGCGTCGCCGCCCCGTCCCGCCTCCGGCAACTGGGCCACCCCCATGCGCAGTTGCTCGCCGGCGCGCTGCCTGGCGGCGGCCAGGTCGGGGTCGTCCTCGCGCAGCAGTTCCGGCTGGAACATCACCTGGAAGTGCGCCGGATGCGTCCTTGCGAACCGTACGTAGCGCACGCCCCGTTCGCGCAGCTCCGGCGCGTCCGCGTCGGCGTCCGCGTCGGCGTCCGCATCCGCGAGGGCTTCGGCCAGAAGGTCGTAGCCTTCCGCCGCGATCGCCGTGAGCAGGCCGGTGCGGTCCTTGAAGTGGTGCGCCGGCGCGGCGTGCGAGACGCCGGCCCGGCGGGCGAGGTCGCGCAGGCTCAGGGCTCCGGGGCCCTCGGCGGCGATGACGTCGAGGGCCGCGGTCAGGACGGCGTGGCGCAGGTCGCCGTGGTGGTAGGTGCGCTGGCTGGTCACGGTGAACAGACTACGCCGCATCTAGTCGTTGACAAGTTGCGGCGGGCGCGAGCAATCTAGTCACCGTCAAGTTCGAAGCGGCCGAGCCGAGCCCTGGCTGGGCACCGAACCGCCGGTGGACCTGTTGAGGAGACGTCATGTCGGACCAGAACCCCGTGTCGGACGCGATCACGATCGAGCCCCGTCGCGTACGCCACTTGTGGCAGCTGCTGGAGCCGCTGCACGCCGTGCTCTACTTCGCGCCGCAGTCCCTCGAAGAGGCGGCCGCACTGGGCTTCGACACCGGTGAGCGGTGGCCGAGCTACTTCGCCTGGCGGGCCGCACCGCTGGGGGCGGCCGGATCCGATCAGGTGGGGTCCGCGTTCTACAGCTTCAGCCCGGAGATGGTCGGCCGTTACATCCCCGCCGCCTGGGACGTGACCTCCCCCGAAGCCGTCCTCGCCGCCCGCGAGCGCGCCGTCGACCGTGCCTACCGCGCACTCCTGGGGGACCGCGTCGACAGCCCCGCGCTCGCGGAGGCCGCAGCCCTGGCCCGCCGTGCGGCCGAGGCCGCCGACGTCGAGGGCCGCCCGCTCGCCGCCGCCAACGCGGCCCTGGCGTGGCCGAGCGCCCCGCACCTCGTGCTCTGGCAGGCCGCGACGATCCTGCGCGAGCACCGCGGGGACGGCCACGTCGCGGCGCTCCGTGCCGCGGGGCTCGACCCGGTGGAGGCGCTCGTGTCGTTCGCCGCGATCGGGGCGGCGCCGGAGGAGACCTTCCGGAGCCGGCAGTGGAGCGCGCCGGAGTGGGCCGCCGCGCGGGAACACCTCGTACGACGGGGCCTGCTGGAGCCCGATGGCCCCGCGACGGCGACCGCGGCGGGGCGCGCCCTGCGCGCGAAGGTCGAGCGCCACACGGACGAGCTCGCCGCAGGACCGTACGAGGCGCTGGGCTCCGAGAGCACGGAGCGGCTCGCGGCCCTGCTCGGCGACTTCTGGGTCGCGGCGATCGGCTCGGGGCTGCTGCCCATGACCACGACGTTGGGCATCGGCAAGGCCTGACCGACGCCAGCCACGCCCAGCGCGGGTAGCGCACCACCAGACCCGGATCGTGAGTGCAGGCCGGCCGGGCCACCTTTTTTCCTCCGGGGAAAGAAGGTGGTACTTTCCCCATGAGAAAGTACTCGGAAGACCGATGACCATGACCATGACCAGGGACGCCACCCATGACTCCTTACGATGCCCAGACCGCCCTCGACGCCATACGCCACCGGCAGGAGCAGACGTTCAACGCGTACGTGCGCCACGCCTACTCGCGTCCCTACCTGATCGTTTCGGCCCTGGGCCTGTTCGCCGTGTGCTCGTCCTTCGACCTGCCGAACCCCTGGAGCACCGCCGCGGTCCTGGCGGGGAACGGCCTGGCCCTGGGCGGGCTGTTCGTGCACCAGCGCCGGGCCCCGGTCCGCCGGAAGGCCGTCGGCTCGGAGGTGCTGTTCTACGGGGTCACGGGGGTCGCGCTCCTCGTGCTCTTCTGGGCGGTGGCGGTCGCCGCCTACTTCCTCAGCCTGCCGGCGCGGCATACGCTCGCCGCAGCCGTCACCGCCCTGGCGGCCGTAGTCGCCTCGTACGCGCTGCGCCCGGTCGTCGAGAACGTCATCCGAAGGAACGGCCACTGCTGATGGATCCCGACTTCGACGAGTTCCTGCACGTTCCGGCGCGACTCTCGGTCGTCGCGCTCCTGGCTCCGGCCGACTGGGTGGAGTTCGGCTTCGTCCGGGACGCGGTGGACACCAGCGACTCGGCCCTGTCCAAGCAGGTCTCCGCGCTGGCGGACGCCGGGTACGTCGAGGTCCGCAAGACGCGGAACCGTACGGGACGCCACACCCACCTCCGCCTCACCCCGCACGGGCGCCAGGCGTTCCAGCGGCACGCGTCGGCGCTGGAGAGGATCGTGGCGGCCGCACGGATGCCCCTGGAGTAGACGGCAGGCCATCACCTCGCCGCCTGCGCCGCCTCGGCCGAAGACGCCTTCCCCCCCGCAGAGCCCGGGACCTATGGCGACTCGGGGGCCACGCCGGGCCGTTCGCGCCAGAAGGCTCCGGACCGGGCGCGGCGCAGCAGCATCAGCAGCACTCCGGCGCCGGCCAGGAACAGCGCGATGACCAGCGGCGCGCCCAGCCCGAACCAGGCGGTCGAACTGGAGGCGTTGGCCGGATCGGCCATGTCGGCGACGGACTCGGCCAGCAGCCAGATCAGCATGGCCGAGCCGAGCAGCGGGCCCGCGCCGAGCAGCAGGAAGGGGCCCGGCCCCCGCAGCAGGTGGCGCCGGTACCAGACGGCGCAGGCGATGCCGGTGAGGGCGTAGTAGAAGGCGATGAGCAACGACAGGGCCGTCAGGGAGTCCGCGAGGGCGTTCTCGCTGATCCGGTGGATGACGACGTACCAGACGACCGCGGTGCCGGTGACCCACCAGGTGCTGGTGCCCGGTGTGCCGCGGCGGGCGTCGATGCGGGCGAAGCCGGCGGGCAGTGCCTTGCGTCGGGCCATGGACAGGGCGGTGCGGGAGGCCGGGATGATGGTCGTCTGGGTCGAGGCGAGGGCGGAGGTGGCGACGGCGAGGAGCAGGATCCAGTCCCAGCCGCCGAGCACCTCGCGCGCGAGCGCCGCGAAGACGTCCTCCTCGGCGTCGGCCTGCCCGGCGAGGTACGCGGTGCCGGCGTAGGCGACGACCGCGAAGGCCACGGCCACGTAGGTCACCAGCAGGACCACCGTCGACCAGATGCCCGCCCGGCCGGGGGCCTCGGCGGAGTCCTTGGTCTCCTCGGTCAGGTTGACGGCGGATTCCCAGCCCCAGTACGCGAAGACGCCGAGCAGCAGGCCGCCGGTGAGCGCCGGGCCGCCGGCCCCGAAGGGGTTCAGCCAGCCTGCGGCCGGGCGGACGGCGTCCAGGGACCCCGTGCCGGCGTACACCCGCCACATGGCCACGGCCGCGAACACGACGAGGCAGAGGACCTGGACCAGCACGAGCGCGTTCTGGAAGCGGGCCGACACCTCGGTGCCGCGTACGCAGAGCCAGGACATGAGGAGGATCAGCAGGACGGTGAGGGCCTCGCGGACCAGGGTGTTGCCGGCCAGGCCGTCGGCCCCGACGGCGAGCAGGCCGAAGCCGACGGCGACGTCGGCGAGCGAGCCGACGACGAGCACCCCGGTCATCGCGATGGCCCAGCCGCCCAGCCATCCGGTGGTGGGGCCGAGGGCGCGGGTGACCCAGGAGAAGGTCGTGCCGCAGTCGGGGTCGGCCCGGTTGAGGAAGTGGAAGGCGGAGGCGATCAGCAGCATGGGGACGAAGGACGCGAGCATCACGCCGGGGGCGTGTACGCCGACCAGGGCGACGAGGGGGCCGATGACGGCGGCCAGCGAGTACGCGGGGGAGGTGGCGTTGAGGCCGATGGCGAGGGCGTCGAGGAAGCCGATCGCGTCCTGCTTGAGGGCTCCGGCCGGGACCCGTGCCGTCGGGGTGCCGTTCCCGCCCGGTGTCGGGGGCGCGACGGTGGCTGTGGCCGTCACGGCCCGGGGGGTGGTTTCCGGCGGGGTGTCTGCGGCCATCGTCCCTCGCTGTACTGGTGCGGTGTGCGGGCCGCGCCGGGGCGGGCGCGGTGTGAACGGGGGGTGAACTGCGAAGAGGAAACCCGCGCGGGCGGGAAGGGGTCAATGGTGTTGGCATAAGGAACCCGCCCAGGGCCCCGGGCGCCCGCCGCCCAGGGTCCCGGGCGCCCGCCGCGCAGGTCCCGTGCGCCCGCCGCCCAGGGTCCCGGGCGCCCGCCGCGCAGGTCCCGTGCGCCCGCCGCCCAGGATCCGGCCGCCCGCCGCGCAAACCCCGGGGCAGCCCGCACGGGCCCCGGGCGCGGCGGCCGGTGCCGGCCGGGTCAGCCCGCCCGCAGGGCCTGGAGCCGTGACTCCGCGCTCGCGAGCAGCATGTCCAGCGCGACCGGGTACGCGCTGTGGTTCATGCGGGCCGCGAGCAGTCGCCGGGTGGCGCTGATGTGCGGGTACTCGTCGGCCGGCAACCGGGCGTAGGTGGACTCCCACTGCCCCTCGTCGGAGCTCCGGGAAGGCTCGGACAGGGCGAGGGAGCCGGCGTCCAGGGCCGCGAAGGCGAGGCTCTGGTCGATGAAGGCGTGGTAGATCCGGACCGCCTCCGGGTCGGGGAAGCCCGCCGTGCGCAGGATGCCGAGGACGGCCTCGTCGGCGTCGATCTCACGCGGGCGGCCGGTCACGCGGCCGGCGGTCAGTACGGCCGCCTGCGGGTGCGCGAGGTAGGCGCCGTGGATGCGCAGCCCGAGTTCGCGCAGGTCGTGACGCCACTGGCCGGTGGCGGCCCAGCCGTCGAGGGCCCGGCCGATGAGCTCCTCGCCGATGGCGAGGGTGAGGGCGTCCATGCCGTTGAAGTACCGGTAGAGGGTGCTGGGATCCGCTCCGAGGGCGGCGCCGAGACGGCGCGCGGACAGGCCGGCGCTGCCGTGTTCGCGCAGCATGCGCAGGGCGGTCTCGACGATCAGCCGCTCGGACAGGACCACGCCCTGCCGGGTGGGGCGCCGCCGCCGGCGGGCCTCCTCGGGAACCACGGGCTTCGCCATCGGACACCTTCCCCTCTCACACGCAACACCTTATGCCAACACCATTGACGTTATCTCGCCGCCCCGGCTTTCATCCCTCCCACGAGGCGCGGATCTCCGCGGACCTCACCGAGAGAGGGTTTCGTCATGCGTGTTCTGCTTGTGGGCGCCGGCGGCGTCGGTACCGCGATCACCCGGATCGCGGCCCGCCGGGACTTCTTCGACCACTTCGTGGTCGCCGACTACGACCTGTCCCGCGCCGAGGCGGCCGTGACCGCGCTCGGCGAAGCCGGCGGCCGCTTCCACGCGCGCCGCGTCGACGCCTCGGACCGGGCGGCGGTGGCCGCGCTCCTCACCGGCGAGCGGTGCGACGTCCTGCTGAACGCCACGGATCCGCGGTTCGTGATGCCCCTGTTCGAGGCGGCCCTCGCGGCGGACAGCCACTACGTGGACATGGCCATGTCCCTGTCCCGGCCGCACCCCGGCGATCCCTACGCGCAGTGCGGGGTCAAGCTCGGCGACGAGCAGTTCGAGCGGGCCGGGGCCTGGGAGAAGTCGGGCCGGCTGGCCCTGGTCGGGATGGGCGTGGAGCCCGGCCTGTCGGACGTCTTCGCCCGGTACGCCGCCGACGAACTCTTCGACGCGATCGAGGAGATCGGCATTCGCGACGGGGCGAACCTGACGGTCGAGGGCCACGACTTCGCCCCGTCCTTCAACATCTGGACGACGATCGAGGAGTGCCTGAACCCGCCGGTGGTCTACGAACGGGACCGCGGATGGTTCACCACCGAGCCCTTCAGCGAGCCGGAGGTCTTCGACTTCCCGGAGGGCATCGGCCCGGTCGAGTGCGTCAACGTCGAGCACGAGGAGGTGCTGCTGGTCCCGCGCTGGGTGGACGCCCGGCGGGTCACCTTCAAGTACGGCCTGGGCGAGGACTTCATTGGCAAGCTGAGGACCCTGCACGCGCTGGGCCTGGACTCGACCGAACCGGTCACGGTGCGCGGCGCGGACGGCACCCCGGTACGGGTCTCCCCGCGCGACGTGGTGGCGGCGTGCCTGCCCGACCCGGCGACGCTGGGCGAGCGGATGTCGGGCAAGACCTGCGCCGGGACCTGGGTGAAGGGCACCAAGGACGGCCGGCCGCGCGAGGTGTACCTCTACCACGTGGTGGACAACCAGTGGTCGATGCGCGAGTACGGCTCCCAGGCCGTGGTGTGGCAGACCGCGGTCAACCCGGTCGTGGCGCTCGAACTCATCGCCGCCGGCGTCTGGGCGGAGTCGGGCGTACTCGGCCCGGAGGCCCTCCCGCCGCGCCCGTTCCTGGACCTGCTGACCGCGTACGGCTCCCCGTGGGGCATCCGCGACCAGTCCTGACCCCGGGCCCTGCCGCCGCCGCTGGCGCCGCCGCGCCGGGGCGGGATCAGGGCCCCGTCAGACGGGCCGTCAGGCCGTCGAAGTAGCTGCGGTGGAGGGCGACCAGGTCGATCCGGTCGGGGTCGAGCAGCCAGAGCAGGTGGGCCCCCTCCAGGAAGGCGGCGACCTCGGCGGCCAGGGTGTGCGCGTCGGAGCCCGGGCGCGTGGTGCCGTCCGCCTCGGCGCGGGTGAAGAGCGAGACGAGGTGGTCCCGCAGGGCCCGCCCGCGGTCGCGGAACCAGACGTGCAGCGCGGAGCCCGGGTCGAGGTTCTCGGCGGTCAGGGCCGTGTGGAGGGCGGCCAGTTCCCGTTCCGTGGCGGCGGTGTGCTCGGCGTCCCGGACGAACCAGTCGATCGCCTGCGCCAGTGAGGGCTCGGCGTCCGCGGTGATGGCGAGGCGTTCGAGGGCCCGCCGGTCGGCCTCCTGGAGCACGGCCCGGACCAGCGCGTCCTTGCTGCCGAAGTGGTGGATCAGGGCCGAGGGCGTGACACCGGCCCGCGCGGCGACCGCCGCCACGCCGGTGCCGCGCACCCCCTGCTGCGCGAAGAGCTCGATCGCGGCGTCGACCATCGCGCGGCGGCGCTCGACGCCCCGCTTCTGCACCTGTCCCCTGACTCCTGCCATGGGGTTCAGGGTGCCCGTCGGCGGGCGGGGACGTCCAGCCGCGCCCCCGGTCCCCCGCAAACCCCTGGTGGCGGGGGACCGGAGCCATTAACCTGCATGACCATGCAGGAAAATAACGAGAAGATGATCGCTGCCGGCGCCGGTCTCACGCTCTGGGCGGAGGACTTCGGGGCGCCCGAGGACCCGACGGTGCTGCTGGTGATGGGCGCGCAGGCCCAGGGCGTCCAGTGGAACGACGGCCTCGTGCGGCGCCTGGTCGAGGGCGGACGCCACGTCATCCGCTACGACCACCGCGACACCGGCCGCTCCTCCCGGGTGGACTTCGCGGCCCACCCGTACACCGTCGCCGACCTCGCCTCCGACGCGCTCGCCGTCCTCGACGCCTTCGCCGTGGACCGCGCCCACCTGGTCGGGGCCTCCCTCGGCGGGATCATCGCCCAGCGGCTCGCCCTCACCGATCCGCACCGGGTGCTGACCCTGACCAGCCTCTCCTCCCAGCCGCTGGGTACGGACACCGCCGGCGCGATCCAGCGGGCCATGGCCGGCCTCGCCCCCTCGCCCGGTCAGCTCCCGCCCCCGACGGCCGAGTTGCTCGCCGTCCTCATGACCTCCTTCCCCGAGCCGGGCGCGGGCCTGGAGGGGTACCTCGCCGCGCGGCTGCCGATGTGGCGCGTGCTGCACGGTCCGGAGCTCCCGTTCGACGAGGAGGAGTACCGCGCCATGGAGGAACGGGTCCACGGGCGGGCGGAGGACATCGGGGCCGCGCTGAACCACACGCTGGCCGGAGCCGCGGGGGACTCCTTCACCACGGCCGACCTGGCCTCGGTCGCCGCTCCCACGCTCGTGCTGCACGGCACGCGCGACCCGATGTTCCCGCCGCCGCACGCCGAGGCCACGGCCGCGGCCGTCCCCGGCGCACGCCTGGTCATGCTCGAAGGGATGGGCCACACCCTGCCCCGGGCCGTGGACGGGCGCCTGGCCGCCGAGATCCTCGCCCACACCGGGGGGTGAGGGGCCCCGCCGCCACGACGGGCATCAGGAAGCGTCGCAGGCGGCGTCCAGGACCGCGCGGGCCCGGCGCAGGGCCGCGGCGTCGACGAGGCCGCCGTTCTCGTCGAGCCACGCCCCCGTCCCGCTCGCCCCGGCCCGCTCCACGCTCTCCACGAGCCGGCGCGCGGCGTCGACCTCCCCGGCCCGAGGCGTGAACACGGAGTTGACCACGGCCACTTGGGCGGGATGGACCACCGAGCGCCCGAAGAAGCCGCGCTCCCGTCCGCGTACGCAGTCCACCGCCAGCCCGTCCAGGTCCCGCACGGCGGGGAAGACGCTCAGCGGCGGCCTGGGCAGACGGGCCGCGGCGGCGGCGAGCAGGACGCGGTGGGCGGCCGCGTCCAGCACGTCGCGGTGGCCCGTGCCCAGTTCGGCCGCGAGGTCGGCCTCCCCGAAGGCGAGGCCGGACACCATGGCGTGGCCGGTGGCGAGGGCGTGGGCGTGCTCGATGCCCAGTGCCGTCTCCAGCAGCGGTACGAGCGGCACCCCCGGCAGGAGCCGCGCGGCCTCGGCGACCTGCGCGGGCCGCTCGCACTTGGGGATGCGCACGCCCGAGACCCTGGTGCCGCGCAGGGCGGTCAGGTCCTCCTCGCCTCCCCTCCCCGGCGGGTTCACGCGCACGTACACCGGGCGCCGGTGGCCGCGGTCCAGGAAACCGACGACGGCTTCGCGCGCGGCCGCCTTCCGGAGGGGAGCCACCGCGTCCTCCAGGTCGATGACCACCGCGTCGGCCCCGCAGGCGAGGGCCTTGCCGAAGCGCTCGGGGCGGTCTCCCGGTACGTAGAGCCAGGTACGGGCCGCCGGGCGCGGGCGGCGGCCGCTGCCCGGGTCCGCACCACGCGGGGCAGAGCCGTCGGCGCCCGCGCCGCGCGGGGTGGAGGCCTCCATCAGACACCTGTGCTTTCCCCGGGCGCCGGCGAGGACGCCCGGACCGTTACCGCCGATTACGCAGGCCTCACCGGCCCGCCGCGATGACCCCGGCCGCCGCGGCGGGCCCGCGCGGCATCAGCTCCGGAACAGCCGGAACCGCTCCTCGCCCACGCGGGCGCGTGCCTGCGCGTCGGTCACGCCGAGCCCGGCCCGGGGCGCGAGGCCCAGCACGCCGACCTTGCCGAGGTGCTCGTTCACCTGCACGCTGCGCGCCGCCTCACCGGCGTCGTCCAGGGCGTAGGTGGCGGACAGGGCCGGAAGGACCCTGCCCATCTCGATGAGCCGGTTGGTCTCCCACTGCTCGTTGAGGTTGGCGCCGTGGCTGCCGATGATGTTCTTCAGCTTCATCCACAGGTAGCGGTTGTCGTACTGGTGGTCGTAGCCGGTGCTGGACCCGCAGGTGACGACGGTGCCGCCGCGGCGCGCCAGGAACACCGAGGCGCCGAAGGTCGCCTTGCCGACGTGCTCGAAGACGATGTGCGGGTCCTCGCCGACCGCGTCGCGGATGGCCTTGCCCAGCTTCTTCCACCCCTCGGGCCGCTGGAGCAGGGTGCGGTCGCCCTGTTCGATCGCCGAGCGGTCGATGACCGCCTCGCAGCCGAGCTTGCGCAGCACCTCCGCCTTCTCCGCGGAACTGACGACGCCGACGGGGATGCCGCCGCCGTTGCGCACCAGCTGGACGGCGTACGCGCCCAGTCCGCCGGTCGCGCCCCAGATCAGGACCACGTCCCCCTGCTTCATGCGGGCGCCGCGGTCGCTGACGAGCATCCGGTACGCGGTGCCCGCGCACAGCGGGTTGGCGGCGGCCTCCTCCCAGGTGAGCAGCGCCGGCTTGGGCAGGAGCTGGCTGGCGCGCACGACGGTGTACTCCGCCAGGCCCCCGAAGTTGGTCTCGAACCCCCAGGCGCGCTGGTCCTCGCCGAGCATGCCGTCACGGTGGGTGGCGGGGTCCTGCTCGTCGACGTAGGCCGTCCCGATGACGACGTGGTCGCCCGCGTTCCAGCGGCGCACGGCCGAGCCGGTCCGCACGACCACGCCCGAGGCGTCGGAGCCGAGGATGTGGTACGGCAGGTCGTGGCGGGCGTCCCAGCCGCCGCGCCGGCCCATCTGCTCCAGGAAACGGAAGGTGGGTACCGGTTCGAAGGTGGCGGACCACACGGTGTTGAAGTTGATGGCGCCCGCCATCACCGCGACCAGCACCTCGTCGGGCGCGAGTTCGGGGATGGGGACGTCTTCCACGTGCATCGACTTGCGGACGTCCTTGTCCGCGACGCCGTCGAACATCCCCGTCTGGTCCTTGTGGACCGTCACGGCCTTCATACGGCCGGGCAGGGGCAGGCTCAGCAGCTCTTCACCGCTGCGGCCTTCGATCACGGCGTCTGCGAGGGGAGTACTCATGGGATCTCCATAGGTGTCGTACGGGTTCGGGACGGCCGGAGGCGTACGCGGGACCGCCTCAGGCCCGCACGGCCCCGAGCGCCGCGAGGACGGCGTCGGTGGTGTCGACGCGGGCGATCAGCGGCAGGATCCGGGTGGTCGCGAACTCCTGGTGCTCGGCGGAGAACGTGCTCGTCGCGTCCTCCGCGACGACCACGTGGTAGCCGTGCTCGTAGGCGGAGCGGGCGGTCGACTCCACGGCGAGGTTGGTGGCGACGCCGGTGAGGACGAGCTCCTCGATGCCGCGGCGGCGCATCTGGATGTCCAGTTCGGTGCCGGTGAAGGCGCCCCACTGGCGCTTGGTGATCAGCAGGTCGTCGGGGTGCGCCGCGAGCTCGGGGGAGAGCCGGGAGTACTCGGGGTGCAGGGCCGGGGGGTTGTGCGGTACGTCGGCGCGGGGCTGGAGCGCGGCGCCGCCGTCGGGACCGTGGGCCACGTTGACGAGGACGACGGGCATGCCGGCCGCGCGGAAGGCGTGGGCCAGGCGGGCGCTGTTGTCGACGACCTGAGCGGCCGGGTGGGGCCGCAGGGGCAGTCCGAGGATGCCCTCCTGGACGTCGAGCACGACGAGGGCGGCGTTGGGGCTGAGTTCCGCGACGGGCACGGGTGGTTCCTTTCGGACGGGTGCGGAGTACGCCGCGCGGGTGATCGGCACGGAGTACGTGCGCCTGGGGCGCGGTGGGACGGGAGGGGAAGGGGAGGGGGCGGCTCAGCCGGGGACGGCCGTGCCGCGCAGGTGCCGGGTGAAGGCGGCGTTGAGGAGGAGTACGAGGCTGATCCCCGTGATCACGGCGGCCAGCAGGTGGAGCCCGGAGTCGCCGGCCTGCCGGCCGACCGCGATGCCGACGAGGGCCGAGGCGAGGTTGGCGCCGATGTACTGGGAGGTGCGCAGGAGCCCGGAGGCGGTGCCGATCTGCTCGGCGGGCGCGGTGCGGTACATCAGCGTCTGGTTGCCCAGGCTGTTGAACCCGTTGGGCAGGCCCAGCACCGCCGCGATGACCAGGATCTGCCAGAGCGGCACGCTCGACCCGAACAGGGCCAGTGCGGCGCTGCCCACGCAGAGGGCGGCGGAGCCGGTGACGAGGACGGCGCGCAGGCCGCGGCCGACGAGCCGGGTGGCCCACATGGTGGTGAGGACGCCGAGACCGGCCATGGGCAGCATGACCAGGCCCGACTCGGCCTCGGACAGGCCGCGTCCCTGCTGGAGCCACTGGGGGAGGGCGTAGGTGATGGAGTAGAAGACGACGTACGTCCCCCTGCAGCGCACGTAGGTCGCGGCGAGCGGACGG
>NZ_GG657751.1:261194-289999 GCF_000158895.1 Streptomyces sp. C
AGAGCAGGGCCACCGCCAGCATCGACGAGTTGAGGGCGTTGAGCATGGTGCCCAGAACGATGGGGGTGAGGAAGCCGAGCGGCAGGCGGGCGGGGGCGGGGGGAACCGGTTCTCTCGCGGTCCGTGCGGTGCGTAATGCCACGGTTCCCCCTTGGGGACTGTCTAGGTTTCGGACAAGAGGTCGAGGAGCTTGTTCGCGGCGCCGAGGACTTCCCGCTCGACCGGCGTCAGCCGGGTGGCGATGGCCCGTGCGAGCCAGGCGTCGCGCGACTGCCGGTCGGCCGCCACCAGTCGGCTGCCCGCGTCGGTGATCTCCATCAGGACCTGGCGGCCGTCGCGGTCGTGGGGCCGACGGGTGATCAGGCCGCGCTCCTCCAGGGCGGAGAGCTGGCGGGTGAGCGACTGGGGCTGGACGCCCTCATGGGCCGCCAGTTCCTTGGGGCTGAGGGCCCCGACGCGGTCCAGCCGGCTCAGGACCGAGGCGCTGGTGAGCCCCAGGCCGTGGGCGGGGCGTTCCTGGCGCATGCGCCGGCTGAGCGCGGACACGCTGTCGCGGGTCTGTCTGGCCAGATCGATGGTGTCTTGATTGTCTTCCACGAACGAAGCCTAGCTTATAAGCATGGCTTGGTATTTCGTCAACCGCCGCATCGCTTCCTTCCTGACAACTCCCGGGCAACTCCCGGGCGACTCCTGAGCAATTCCCGGGCAACTCCCATGAAATCTGCAAGAAAAGGCAAAGCGTGGCCGGAAAGCGGGGCTCGGATCAGGGTGTGACGCTGCTCGCATTTACTTCGTTGCACTGACCATGTTGTCTAGGGCTCATGATCAATCGCTCCGGCCCCGATCCCCAGGAACACCCAGGGCCCACCGGCGCCCCACTCCCACTCGCCGGCCTGAAGGTCATCGACACCGCCACCCTCTTCGCAGGCCCCTTCGCCGCCACCCTCCTCGGGGACTACGGCGCGGAGGTCATCAAGATCGAACACCCGGACGGCGACCCCGCCCGCCGCTACGGCGCCCAGGCCGACGGCGTCCCCGTGTGGTGGAAGGTCGTGGCCCGCAACAAGCGCTCCGCCACCCTCGACCTCCACACCGACGAGGGCCGGCTGCTCTTCCGCCGCCTGGCGGCCGACGCCGACCTCGTCGTCGAGAACTTCCGCCCCGGCACCCTGGAACGCTGGGGCCTGGACTACGCCACCCTCAGCGCGCACAACCCCCGCCTGGTGCTCCTGCGCATGACCGGCTTCGGCCAGACCGGCCCCTACGCCCACCGCCCCGGCTTCGGCACCGTCGGAGAGGCCATGAGCGGGCTCGCCCACCTCACCGGCAACCCCGACGGACCGCCCACCCTCCCCTCCTTCCCCCTCGCCGACGCGATCGCCGGACTCACCGCGGCCTTCGCCGCGCTCACGGCGCTGCGCGCCCGCGAGCTCACCGGCCGCGGACAGGTCGTCGACCTCTCCATCGTCGAGTCGATGCTCGGCGTACTGGCCGGGCCCCTCACCACCTACGACCTGACCGGCGTCATGCCCACCCGACAGGGCAACCGCTCGCCCAACAACGCGCCGCGCAACGTCTACCGCACCAAGGACGGCCACTGGGTGGCCGTCGCCGCCACGACCGTCTCCGTCGCCGAACGCGTCGTACGCCTGGTGGGCCGCCCCGCACTGGCCGAAGAGCCCTGGTTCGCCACCGGAGCCGGCCGCGCGGCCCACGCCGGCGAACTCGACGCGGCCGTCGGCGGCTGGATCGCCGAGCGCACCCGCGACGAGGCCGTGGACGCCTTCGACCGGGCCCAGGCGGCGATCGGCGCCGTCTACGACTTCGCCGACGTCCTCCAGGACCCGCACATCACCGCCCGCCGCTCCATCGTCTCCGTCCCCGACCCGGAACTGCACGCCATCCGCATGCCGGACGTCGCCTTCAGGCTCTCCGACACCCCCGGCTCCGTACGCTGGGCCGGCCCCCGCCTGGGCGAGCACACCGCCGAGATCCTCGGCGAGCTCGGCGTCGGCGGCGAGGAGCTAGCGGCGCTCGCAGAAAGGGGAGTCATATGAACGCCGCGCTGCACCGCAGCTACCTGTACGTTCCCGCGCACAAGGCCCGCCTGGTGGAGAAGGCGTACGCGAGCGAAGCGGACGCCGTCGTCCTCGACCTGGAGGACGCCGTACCGCCGGCCGGCAAGGAGGCCGCCCGCCGGGCCGCCGCCGAGATCCTGTCCACCACCCCGCCCAAACCGACGTACGTACGGGTCAACTCCCCCACCAGCGGCCTCGCCCGCGACGACGTACGGGCCGTCGCACGGCCCGGCCTCGCAGCCGTCCGGCTGCCCAAGGCCGAACACCCCCAGCAGGTCCGCGAAGCGGCCCGGTGGCTGGAGGAGGCCCACAGCGACGCGGCCTGCAGATCCTCGTCGAATCCGCGCTCGGAGTCGAAGCCCTGAGCGAACTCGCCCGCTCCACGCCGCGCCTGGAACGCATCGGCCTCGGCGAGAACGACCTGCGGGCCGACCTGCGCACCGACTTCGACGGGCCCACCATGGACGCCGCCCGGGTCCGCTGCGTGTTCGTCTCCCGGGCGGCCGGGCTCGTCAGCCCTGCCATGAGCGTCTACCCGCGCCTGGACGACCCCGAGGGGCTGCGACGCTCCTGCCGGGACGGGCTCGGCATGGGCTACCTCGGACGCTTCGCCGTCCACCCCGCCCAGCTCCCCGTCATCAACGAGGTCTTCACGCCCTCCGCGCGAGAAGCCGACGACGCCCGCGCCGTGCTGGCGGCCGCCGCCTCCCGGCCGGACGCCGGATCGTCCGTGTTCGTCACCGAGGACGGCCGGACCGTCGCCCCGCCCCTGCTCGCCCAGGCCCGCGCCGTCCTGGCGATGGCCGAAGCCCTGTCGGCCGGCGCCCGCGCCTCGTGACTCCGGCCGCGTACCCGGCGGACCCGCCCTCCGCGCCGTACCCAGCCCGCCCGTGAAAGGCAACCGATGACCGACGCCCCTCCCGCCCCCACGACCGCGATCGACCCCCTGCTGGCGGCCGTCGCCGCCGGGACCACCGTCCACGACCTCGCCCAGCCCCTGGAGAACGGCATGCCGTGCTCCCCCAACCACCCGGGCTTCCGCATGGCGCTCCTGCGCCGCCACGGCGACGGGACCCGGCCGGACGGAAGCTCGGCCGCCAACGAACTCATCGTCACCGGCGGCCACGTCGGCACCCACATCGACGCGCTGTCCCACGCCTCCCACCACGGCCGGCTCTTCGGCGGCCACGACGCCGCCGCCGCCCAGCAGGGCGGACGCTTCGCCGTCCACGGCATCGACACCGTACCGCCCATGGTCTGCCGCGGCGTCCTCCTCGACGTCGCCGCGGCCCACGGCACCGACGTCCTCGACGCCGGATACGGCATCACCGCCGACGACCTGGCCCACGCCGCAGCCCTCGCCGGCGTCCTCCCCGCCGAACAGGACGTGTGCCTCGTACGCACCGGCTGGGCCCGGCGGTGGAACGACGCCGAGGCGTACATCGGGCAGGAGACCGGCGTTCCCGGCCTCACCGAGTCCGCCGCCGACTGGCTCGCCGACCGCGGGGTACGCGCCATCGGCGCCGACACCACCGCCGTCGAACGGATCCCGCCCGGCCGGGGACACGCGGTGCTGCCGGTCCACCGCACGCTCCTCGTGGACCGCGGCGTCCACCTCATCGAGCACATGAACCTGGATACACTGGCCGCCGCCGGAGCGGCCGAGTTCCTGTTCGTCCTCAGCCCACTGAAGATCACCGGCGGCACCGGTTCCCCGGTCCGGCCCCTCGCCGTCCTCACCGCCGGCGCCGCCACCCCGCGGGAGTCCCGATGACGACCACACGTTCCGGGCCCGCCGCCGAGCCCCTGGTCCACCGCCTCGCCGCCTTCGCCGCCGGGGCCCGCGACCGGGGCCTGCCCGCCCGGCTGCGCGCCGAGGCGGCGGAACGCGTCCTCGACTGCCTGGGCAACAGCCTCCTCGCGCGCGACGAATCCGCCCCGCGGGCCGTCCTGGCCGTCGCCCGCGACTGGGGCGGCACCGGCCCCGCGCACGTCATCGGATCGCACGAGAAGCTGGCCGTGCCGGCGGCCGCCCTCGTCAACGGAACCCTGGCCCACGCCATGGACTTCGACGACTCCCACATGCTGTCCGTCCTGCACCCGAGCGCCGCCGTGATCCCCGCCGCGCTCGCCGTCGCCGAGGCCACCGGCGCCTGCGGGCCGCAACTGCTCGACGCCGTCACCGTCGGCACCGAGGTGTGCATCCGGCTCGGCATCGCCGGCTACGACCCGGACCTCGGGAACTCGCTGTTCTTCGAGCGCGGCCAGCACGCCACCTCCATCTGCGGCACCCTCGGCGCGGCGGTCGCGACCGCCATGCTCCTCGGCGCGGACGAGGACACCATCGGAGCCGCCCTGGGAATCGCCGCGAGCACCGGCGCCGGCCTGCTGGAGGCCAACCGCACCGGCGGCACCGTCAAACGCGTGCACTGCGGCTGGGCGGCCCACGCCGGCGTGGCCGCCGCCCAGTTGGCCCGGGCCGGCATCACCGGACCGCCGACGGTCCTGGAGGGACGGTTCGGCTTCTTCCGGGCGTGGTGCGGCGACCGGGCCCGCCCGGAGGCGGTCCTCGACGGCCTGGGCGAACGCTGGGAGACCAGCGAGATCATCGTCAAGCCGTACCCGTGCAACCACTTCACGCACCCCGGCATCGACGCCGCACTGCGGCTGAGGGCGCTCGGCGTCCGCGGCGAGGACGTCGTCCACGGCGAGCTGCGCGTCCCCACGGCCATGCACCGCACGATCGGCGAACCCGGCCCCGCCAAGGCCACCCCCGCCACCGGCTACGCGGCGGCCTTCTCCGGCCCCTTCACCGTCGCCACCGCCCTCCTCGGCGGCGGCGGACTCGGCGTCTGGTTCGACGACTTCACCGACGCCGCCGCCCACGACCCGGCCCGGCGCACCCTCGCGGGCCTGATCCGCTGCGTGCCCGACCCCGCCCTCGACGCCCTCTTCCCGACCCGGCTGCCGGCCGTACTGCGGGTCGGCACGCGCGACGGGCAGACGCACGAGATCCAGGTCGAAACCAGCAAGGGCGGCCCGGACGCGCCCCTGACCACCACCGAGAAGGAACGCAAGTTCCGCCTGTCGGCCGGCACCGCGCTCCCCCCACGACGCGCCGACGCGGTCCTGCGTGCCGTACGCGCCCTGCCCGAGGGCGGCAGCGCCGCGGGCGTCCTCGCACTCTGCTCCCCGGAAGCCGCGCCGGAGCCCTCACGACCGTCACCGGCGCGACCGCCCGCGGCGTGACCGCCCGTCACGGCCGGAGCACCCCCGTCCGCACCCCCGTCCCCGTCCGCACCCCCACCCCCACCCCGTACACGTGATCCGGGAAAGGACCCGACCCGCCATGTCACCCAGCAGCACCTCGAAGCGCCTCCGCACCCGACTGAACCGCCTCGCCGTAGGCGGCGCGGCCGCCCTGTGCGCCACCGTCCTCGCCGCCGGCACCGCCCTCGCCGCCCCCACCGTGCGGACCGCCGCCGCACTGCCCGGCTTCGGCCTCTACCCGGAGAGCCTCACCCAGGACCCCTCGACCGGCGACCTGTTCGTCTCCGCCTACGGCGACGGCTCCGTCCTGCGCGTGCCGGCCGGCGGAACCCAGGCATCCGTCTTCCTCCCGCCCGGCACGGACGGCCGGACCCACGCGGCAGGAGTCAAGGCCGACGGCTCCGGCCGGCTGTGGGTCTCCGGCGGCACCGACCGATCGGTCACCGTCTACGACGGCACCACCGGCATACGCGTCGCCCGGTTCCACATCCCCTTCGCCTCCGGCGGCGTCAACGACCTCACCTTCGGCCCCGACGGCACCGCCTACCTCACGGACTCGTTCAACCCCGCCGTCTACAGAGTCACCCCCCAGCAGCTGACGGCCGCCCGGACGCAGGGCACCGACACCCCGCTCGATACCTGGCGCGGCCTCACCGGTACCCCCGCCGACTACACGCAGCACTCCGGCATCAACCTCAACGGCATCGCCTACGTCGACGGCGGAGCCCTGCTCACGGCGAACACCACCACCGGCGCCCTGTACAGGATCGCCACCGACACGGGTGAGGTCACCACCGTCCCCGGCGTCTCCCTGCCCAACGCCGATGGCCTCACCTACCGGGACGGCAAGCTCTGGGCAGCCCTCAACCGGACGAACACCCTGGTACGCCTGACCGTGACGCCCGCCGCGCGGTCCGTCGGGCAGGACGCCGTCCTCAGCAGCACCGCGCTGCAGATCCCGACGTCCGTCCTCCGCTCGGGCGACCACCTGCTCGTCACCCGCTCCCAGTACGACAAGGGCGGTCCCTTCGGCGCGGGAACGCCCGTCCCCTTCACGCTCGCCGAGGTCGACGGCTTCTGACCCGCCGTTCCGTCAGGCGGCCCCCGGCTCCGGCCGGCACAGCCGGCGGCGCAGCACGCCGGCGAACGGGGCCAGGCCCGCGCACCCCAGCGCGAGGCCGCCGCCGGCGAAGACGACGGGGTTGACCCAGCCCGGCACCTGCTCGGTGGCGTCGGGGTCCCCCGGGTACTCCTCGCACACGACCGACACCGGGACCACCGACCGCGTGACGAGCCGGCTCTCGGGCACCGACTGGTCCTGGAACATCCGGCTCACCCGGCCGTTGCAGACGGACGAGGGATCGGTGGGGTCGAAGCCGGTCAGGTGCCCGGACAGGAACGCCAGACCCGCGCAGAACAGCGGGGTGACGGCGGCCTGGACGAGCACCCAGGGGTGCAGGAGGGGTGCGGCCGAGCGCAGCCGCACGGCGGCCGCCATGTGCACGGCGAGCGTCACCATGGAGGTGAGCCCCACCACCAGCACCGCCAGCCCGACAAAAACGATCATGAAAGGCAGGGACGCAGGACCACCGCACCGCGGTTCCCGAGGCGACGGGGGAGTGCCGTTCTCAGCGGAGGCGGACCGCGATGGCCGCGACCGGGCAGGCCCGTGCGGCTTCGCGCACCAGGGGGTCGCCGTTGCCGTCCTCCCGGCCCGGCAGCACCTCGCTCAGTCCGTCGTCCCCCTGGGTGAACACCTCCGGGGCCGTCAGGGCGCACTGGCCCGCCCCGATGCAGCGGCCGGTGTCGATCGCGATGTGGACGGGACGCACGGCGCTCACCAGGCCACGGGGAGCTGGACGATGCCCTGGATGGTGTCGCCCGGCTTGAACGGGATCTCCTGCGCGGGTGCGTCCAGCCGCAGCCCGGGAAGCCGGGTGATCAGGGTGCCCAAGGCGATCTCCATCTCGGCGCGCGCCAGGTTCTGCCCGAGGCACTGGTGGATGCCGAAGCCGAAGCCGACGTGGTGGCGCGCCGAGCGCTGCCAGTCGAGCACGTCGGGGTGCGGGTAGAGGCTCTCGTCGCGGTTGACGAGGGAGAGGGAGAAGACCACGCCGTCGTCCTTGCGGATCGTCTCCCCCGCGATCTCGATGTCCTCGACGGCGACGCGCAGCATGCCCTCGACGATGGACAGGTACCTCATCAGCTCCTCGACGGCCGTCGGTACGAGCGCGGGGTCCGCCCGCAGCTCGGCCAGGCGCTCGGGGTGCTCCAGCAGGGTGTAGGTGCCCAGCGAGACCATGTTGGCCGTGGTCTCGTGTCCCGCGATGAGCAGGATGAACGCCAGCCCCGCCAGTTCACCGGCGTCGAAGGCGCCCACGGCGGTCTGCTCGCGGATGATGTCGTCGAGCACGCCCTCGCCCGGCTCCGCCTGCTTGGCCTCGATCAGCGCCCGCAGGTAGTCCTCCAGCCGGTCCCTCGCGTCCTCCACGTCGGACAGCTCGGGACCGCGCAGCAGCCGGCGCGACTGCTCCTCGAAGAAGGCGTGGTCCGCGTACGGCACGCCGAGCATGGAGCAGATGACCTTCGACGGCATCGGCAGGGCGAAGTCGCCCACCAGTTCCGCCTTCGGGCCCTTGGCGATCATGTCGTCGATCAGCTGGTCGACGATCTCCTGGATCCGCGGACGCATCGCGTGGGTGCGCTTGAGCGTGAAGCCCGGGATCAGGAGCCGGCGCTGGCGGTTGTGCTCGGGGTCGTCGACGCCCAGCAGCGGCGTGCGTCGACGCAGCAGCCCGACGTAGCGCTCGGAGGGCACGGGGAACGCCTCGTTCTCGCTGTCGCTGGACAGCCGCGCGTCCCCCAGCAGCGCCCTCGCGGCGGCGTGTCCGGTCACCGCCCACACCGAGCGGCCGTCGAAGAACCGCACCCGCTCGAGCGGGGCGCCGCCCCGGAGCGGGTCGTAGGCGGCCGGCGGGTGGTAGGGGCAGGTGCGGTCCTTGGGGAACGCGACGGGCTCGCTCATCAGGCATCCTCACGCAGGCGGACGGCGGGCGGCACACCCGCCGCCCGCAGCGTGACCGGCACCGGCTGCGTAGCGCTGAAGCGGGACGGGTCGGGCGGCCGGTTCGGACGGCGAGGACCGCGACGACGGCGTGGTTCCTCCTACGGCCCGCTGCGGCCGGGAGCCAGCCGTTCGACCGCGACGAGTGCCGCGTCGTCGCCGAGGTGGCCGCCCGCGTACGACCGCAGGTCCGCGCGCAGACGGTCGAGCAGGGTCGGCGGGTCGTCCTGGGCCCAGGCCGTGAGCCGCTCGGCCAGGGGGTAGAAGGCGCGCGAGTCGTCGCGGGCCTCGACGACCCCGTCCGTGTAGAGCAGGAGCACGTCGCCGACGTCGAAGGGGAACGTCGCCACCGTCGCATCGGCGGTCAGGACGTCCGCGAGTCCCAGCGGCGGCCTCGCCTCGGCCGTGTCGAGGGGGATCACCCGTCCCCGTCTCAGGAGCAGCGGCGGCGGGTGCCCGCAGTTCACGAGTCGTACCACCGGCTCGCGGTCGGGGATGTCCAGCACCAGCGCGGTGACGAAGGCCTCGTCCGCGCCGTCGGCCGGCCCACCGGGACCGGGTCCCGGGTCCGCGGCGCTCCGCGGCTCCCCGGCCGAGCCGACGCCCTCCTCCAGGTGCCCGACCAGCTCCGGCAGCTCCTGCTCACGCCGCGCGGTGACCCGGAAGGCGCCCAGGACCAGAGACGCCTCGCTGATGGCGTCGAGCCCCTTGCCCCGGGCGTCCCCGATCAGCAGCCGGGTCCCGGAGGCCGTACGGGCCGCCGCGTACAGGTCGCCTCCCATCTGCGCCTCCTCCTCCGCCGCCAGGTAGACGGAGGCGATGTGCAGCGGTCCCGCCCGGTGGGGGAGGGGGCGCAGGACGACGCTCTGGGCCGCGTGGGCGATGGTGCGCAGCCGCGCCACCCTGGTCTCGTCGCGCTCCCGCAGATGGGCGAAGAAGGTGACGATGACCGAGATCAGAACCAACGCGATGATCTGGTAGGTGTGGTTGAGGTCGGTGAGGCTCGTCCGGACGACCGCCACCACCGACTGGGCCAGCACCGCGACCGCGCCCACGAAGGCCGTCATGCGCGGCCCCGCGAACGAGGCCGCCACCGCGGGCGCGGCGATCAGGAACGGCCCCAGGTGCACCTCGGGCGGCGACAGGACGTCCACCGTGGTGACGGCCGCGATCAGTGCGAAGGGCACGACGAGCAGCAGTCGTCCGCCGCGCCGGGAAGAGGAGGGGGCGAGGGGCCGCGGGCGGGCATCCATGCGAAAGGCATACATCACGCGACGGCCGATGTCCTGGCGCCGGGCCGTGCGCCACCTCTGGCCGGCGGCGGCGCGGCCACTGGCCAGGAGCAGCCGTCGGCCAACCCCGCGGAACGGAACGGTCCCCGGGAAGGGGGAGCGGAGCGTACCCGCGCGCCGGAGGCCGGTCAGTCCAGGACGGCGGTGGCCTCGACCTCGACCAGGTGTTCGGGAACGTCCAGTGCGGCCACACCGATCAGTGTCGCCGGCGGCACCGGCGTGACGCCCAGCTTCGCTGCCGCCCGAGCGATCCCGTCCATGAGGGCGGGCATCTTGTCGGGAGTCCAGTCGACGACGTGGACGGTCAGCTTCGCCACGTCGTGGAAGGTCCCGCCGACCGCCGCGAGGGCGGTGGCGACGTTGAGGTAGCACTGCTCGACCTGGGCGGCCAGGTCGCCCTCGCCGGCCGCCGTCGCCCCGTCGGCGCCCCAGGCGACCTGCCCGGCGATGAAGACGATCCTGGAGCCGGACGCGACCGCGACGTGACGGTAGGCGTCGACGGTGGGCAACCCGTCGGGGTTCACCAGGGTGATGGCCATGTTCGGGCCTCTCGTAGTCTCTTGTGGTTACCCAGGAACCGTAGGAGAGTGACCGTTGATGTGGAAGAACGCACTTTTCGGTGACTGGGGAACCTCGTGGTGACCAAGCAGCTCAAGGACTCGGGCACGGCCGGGGACGAGGCCGACGTGACACGGGCGGACTCCCTGGCGCGGGAGATCTTCTCCGACATCGCCAACAAGTGGGCGCTCCTGATCATCGAAGCGGTGGGCGACCGCACCCTGCGGTTCACCGAACTGCGCGACGAGGTCGACGGCATCAGCCACAAGATGCTCACCCAGAACCTGCGCCTGCTGGAGCGCAACGGCCTGGTCGGCCGGACCGTCCACCCCACCGTGCCGCCGCGTGTCGAGTACACCCTCACCGAGCCGGGCCGGGCCCTGCGGTCGACGGTCGACGCCATGTGCGACTGGACCCACCGCTACCTCGCCGACATCGAGACCGCCCGCCAACGCTTCGACACCCCCTGACGACGACCCGACTCGACCCGACGCCGGCCCGTCATCCGTGAGCTCGGACGACGGGCCGGGTGGTGGGGGTCGGCACGGCCGGATCAGCCCCAGTCGGGGCCCGGTGCCCGGTGGAGGGTGATCAGGAGGCGCCAGACGCGGCCCGTGATCTCGGCGGGGGTGGCTTCGATGAGGCCGTGCAGCCAGTCGGCGAGGACCCCGGCGAAGGTCGCTGCGACGGCGGAGGCGATCAGGTCGGGCTCCGGGGCGCCGGCCAGGGTGCGTTCGGCGCGGCTGCGGGCGCGCAGGTCCTGGTGGAGGACGAGGCCGAGCGGTCCGCCGCCGCCCGGGCGCAGCAACTCCCGGTAGAGGCCGCCGTGCTGGGGGAGCGCGTCGAAGAAGGCGGTCAGGGCCGGCGGCGGTGCGGCGGGGTCGGGGACGCCGCGCCAGGCGTGCAGGGCGTCCACGGCCTCGCGGACGATCTCGGCGCAGGCGTCGACGGACAGCGCCTCCAGGTCGGCGTAGTGGAGGTAGAACGTGGCCCGGCCGACCCCGGCCCGGCGGACCAGGGCCGCGACGCTGACCGCCTCCAGCGGGCGGCTCGCGCACTCCTCCAGCAGGGCCGTCCGCAGCTTGGCCCGGGTCCGTTCCGTACGGGGGTCTTCCGGCATGCCGCCTACCCTGCCAGCAGGACGGCGCCGAGTGCCAACGCGCCGGGCAGCGCCTGGGCGAGCAGGATGCGCCGGTTGGCCGTGAGCCCCCCGTACACCCCCGCGACCAGCACGCAGCCGAGGAAGAACACCCGGACCTGGAACCCGGTCGGGTCGGAGGCGAACAGGCCCCAGAGCAGGCCGGCGGCCAGGAAGCCGTTGTAGAGGCCCTGGTTCGCCGCGAGCGGCGCGGTGGCGCGGGCCAGTTCCGCGTCGAACCCCGAGAGCCCGCGGCCGGGTGCCCGCTCCCACAGGAACATCTCCAGCACCAGGATGTACGCGTGCAGTGCGGCCACCAGGCCCACCAGTACGGTCGCGGTCGTCTCCATGGATCAGTCCCTCCTTGAGAAGTCATGCCTAGATGGACAGGTGTACAGGATGCATGGACACCTGTCCACCAGGCGTGAATCACCTCGCGCATGGGTCAGGCGGGCGGGACCAGGCGGTTCTCGTGGGCGAAGACCACGGCCTGGATCCGGTCGCGGAGTCCCAGCTTGAGCAGGACCCGCCCCAGATGGGACTTCACGGTCGCCTCCGCGAGGGACAGGGCGGCCGCGATCTCGGCGTTGGAGAGGCCGCGACCGACCTCGACGAGCACCTCCCGCTCACGGGCGCTGAGCCGGCCCAACCGCTCGTCGCGGACGGCGACGGCGGCGCCCCCGTCGGCCAGCCGCGGACGGAAGTCCTCCAGCAGGCGCCGGGTGATCCGCGGGGAGAGCACCGCGTCGCCCGCCGCGACGTTGCGGATCGCGGTGAGCAGCTCCTCGGGCCGGGTGTTCTTCAGCAGGAAGCCCGAGGCCCCGGCGCCGAGCGCGGCGAAGGCGTACGCGTCCACGTCGAAGGTGGTCAGGATCAGCACCCGGCTCCCCGGCGAGACCCCGACGACCTGCCGGGTCGCCTCGATCCCGTCCGTCCCGGGCATCCGGACGTCCATCAGCACGACGTCGGGCCGCAGCTCCCGCGCGAGCCGGACGGCCTCGGCGCCGTCCGCGGCCTCGCCGACCGGCGCCATGTCGGGCTGGGCCTCCAGGACCATGCGGAAGGCCATCCGGAGCAGCGCCTCGTCGTCGGCGATCACGATGCGGATCGTCATACGGCGCCCGTCCCGCCGCTGCCCAGCAGGAGCCGGGTCCGCACGCCCCAGCCGCCGCCCGGCAGCGGTCCGGCCCGCAGCGTCCCCCCGTAGGCGGCCGCGCGCTCGCGCATGCCGGGGATGCCGTGGCCGGACGACGGTGCGGCGGCGGCGGAAAAGGCCGCCGGGCAGGGGCTGCTGTCGGTGACCTCCACGCCGACGCTCCCGGCCGAGCACTCGACCAGGACCGTCGCGCGGGTACCTTCGGGGGCGTGCTTGAGGGTGTTGGTCAGCGCTTCCTGCACCAGGCGGTAGACGGTGAGCTGCGCGGAGGCCGGCACACGGGCGTGCCCGCCGCGGACCTCCAGGCCGGTCGGCAGCCCGGCGGCGGCCATCTGGTCGGCGAGCACCGCCAGCTGGGCGATGCCGGGCAGCGGGTGGCGCTCGGCGTCCGGCTCGTCGGCCCGCAGGACGCCCAGCGAGCGGCGCATGTCGGTGAGGGCCTGCCGGCCCGTCTCGGAGATCTGCAGCATCGCGGCGGTGGCCCGGTCCGGGGACCGGTGCTGCGCGTAGACGGCGGCGTCGGTGAGCGCGACCATGACGGACAGGTTGTGGGTGACGATGTCGTGCATCTCGCGCGCGATCCGGGCCCGCTCCTCCGCGACGGCCAGCAGCGCCTGCTGCTCCTGGTGCAGCACCAGCCGTTCGGCCCGCTCCTGCACGGCGGCGAGGTAGGCCCGGCCGGTCCGCACGTTCACCCCGAGGACGGCCGCGGCGACCACCGTCGCGGAAAGCGCGACGAACGGGGTCAGGAACGCGCCGTCCGATGCCCAGCGCAGGCAGGCCGACACGGCCCCGCCCTCCACCACGGCGGCGGCGAGCAGCGTGCCGCGCCGGCCCGTGTGCGCGGCCGCCGTGTACAGGGCCACCAGCAGGGCGACGTCCGCGGGCAGTTGGACGTCCACCAGCCACTGGACGGAGGCCGCGGCCACGACGGCGGCGAACACCGCGAGCGGGGCCCGGCGCCGCCACACCAGGGGCAGCGCCAGGGCGGCGGTGAGCGCCGCCGCCACCGGCAGCTCCCGGGCCGGGTAGGTGGCCACGACGTGGAGCAGGAGCAGCGCCGGCAGCACCGAGTCCCACACCAGGGGCGGTACCCGGTCCCGGTGGCGCACCGTCACACCGTCACACCTCTCCGCCGTTCGGCCGTCGTGGCGGCCGGGCCCGGCCGGGCCGCCACCGCGTACAGCCGCAGCCTAGGCCGCGGGTCCGCGCCGCACATGAGCCCGCCGTCGGAACCGCACGGGCCCGGGTACGACCACAGGATGACGCCCGCCACCTCCCGCGGTCGCAGGCCGGCCGCCGGTCCGGGGTGCCAGGTTGCCACCCGGGTCGCACCGCGGCCCGCGCCGGTTGCCATCCCGGTCGCAGTCGGCGGCGACCCGGGGCCGATGCGGCGGCGCGGGCCCGGCGCCGAGCATGGCCGGGTGACCGAAACCGTCCCGGGGCTGTGCCTGCCCCTGTCCATGTCCCTGCCGCTGTCCGTGTCCCTGCCGCTGTCCCCGTCCCTGCCCCTGTCCGTGTCCCTTCCGGAAGTCCTCGTCCTGCTGGGCGCCGTCGCGCTGCTGGTGGCGCGCTGGCTCCCCCCGGCCGCCCGCCGGCCCGGCACGCTCGCGGCCGGGGCGCTCCTCGTACCGTCGGCGATCGTGCTGGGCGTCGTGGGGATCCGCTGGCAGATGCTGCCGGTCCTGGCCGGGGCCGCCGTCGCCTCGGCGTTCGCCCTCCCGCCCCTGCTGCGGCGCCGTACCGGCCGTCCGGCACGGCGGGTCCGTTGGTGGCTGGCCCTGCCGGGATCGCTGGCCTGCGCCGGCCTGATCGCCACCGGCCCGGTGGCGGCCTGGGCCTTCCCCGTGCCCGTCTTCCCCGAGCCGACGGGCGACTTCGCGGTCGGCACCCGGGTGCTCCAGTGGACCGACCCGCTCCGCCCCGAGAGCTTCACCGCCGACCCCGACGACCGGCGCACCGTCGTGGTCCAGCTCTGGTACCCGGCCCGGAAGAGCCCCGCCGGCGTCCCCCGCGCCCAGTACCTGGGACGTACGCAGGACGAGGCGCGGACCGTCTCCGGGGCCCTCGCCGACGGCGCCGGCCTGCCCGGCTTCCTGGTCGACGGCGTCGCAAGGGCCCGTAGCCGCGCGGTCGTCGACGCCCCGGTGGCCGGCGGGGGAGAGCGGTTCCCGGTCGTCCTCTTCTCCCCGGGGTCGGGCGGGGTGCGGTCCCAGAACACCGCCTGGGCGGAGGAGCTGGCCAGCCACGGCTATCTCGTGGCGGCCCTCGACCACCCGTACGACTCCAGCGTCGTCGTCCTCGCCGACGGCCGCACGATCCGCGCCACCACCGCCTCCTCCGGGGACCGCGACAGGGACGAGGAGCTGGCCGTCGGCTGGACCGCCGTCCGGGCGGCCGACCTCGGCTTCGTCCTCACCCGGCTGGAGCGACTGGACCGCGGTGAGACCGGTGAGACCGGTGAGACCGGCGGGACCAGTGGGACCGCCGACCCGCTGACCGGACGCCTGGACACCGGCCGCGCCGCCGTGACCGGCCACTCCCTGGGCGGAGCCGCCGCCCTGCAGGCGGCCCGGCAGGACCACCGGTTCGACGCCGTGGTCGACCTGGACGGCTACCCCCACGGCCCCACCGCGCCCGCCCTCGCGCAGCCGGCGCTCGCGCTCACCCAGGAGATCACCGCCGGCACCGACCCGCGCTACCTGCCCCGGCTCACCGAGGCCCTCCAGCACAACACCGCGACGAGCCACCGGCTCACCGTCCCCGGCGCCGGGCACCTCACCTTCATGGACGGCCCGCTCTACCTGCCGCCGGTGCCCTCGATCGTCGGCACCCTGGGCCGCGCCGAGAGCCCGCGCCTCGTCGCCGCGGCCACCCTCGCCTTCCTGGACGCCACCCTGCGGGGCCGCCCCGGCGACCCGGCCGACACCCTCCGGTCCTACGGCACGGTCTCGACGTCCGGGGCCCGGGGAACCGCGACGCCGGCCCCGTGACCGGCCTTACGCGCCCAGGCGCTGAGGCGCTGAGGCGCCCTGGCGCTCAGGGCCGGCGTCCGGCCCAGGCCACCAGACGGTCGATGGCCCGGGCCCCGGGGTCCACGGCCACCGCGTCGGCGAACGGGATCCGCCCGCCGCGGGGTTCGGCCGGAAGGGCGCGGCGGACGACGCCGATCACCCGCTCGATGAGGGCCGGGTCCCAGTCCGGGTCCTGTCCGGTCGCCTTCGCCAGGTCCCAGGTGTGCACCGTGAGTTCGTGCGTGTAGACGGCCGCGGCGGCCGCGCCCGGCAGGACGCCCATCGGCAGGCGCAGCTGCCGGCCGAGGACGCCCGGGTCCGCCCACACCTCCGCGACTTGGGGTGCTGGTAAGAACCGTGTCACCAGCCGCAAACGGCGGTGATCTTGCGAGGGCATCCCTCGTGCGGGTGAGCCCGAGGCTGTACGGCTGCGGTGTGTGAGCTCACGCGAGGACGATCTACGACCGTGGCCCGTACCCCGTTGGACCTGGATGAGCTGGTCGAGCACTGGACGCTGCTGAAGGACGAGCAGGTGCTTGTGTCCGGCAAGCGTGGCGCGACGCGGCTTGGCTTCGCCGTCCTGCTGAAGTTCTACACGCAGCATGGACGGTTTCCCCGAGGCCGGGCGGAGCTGCGTAGCGAGGCCGTGGAGTTCGTGGCCCGGCAGGTGCAGGTTCCTGCGTCTGAGCTGGGTTTCTACGAGTGGACCGGCCGTACGGTCGAGTACCACCGCGCGCAGATCCGGGGGCATCTCGGTTTCCGTGAATGCAGCGTCGCGGACGCGGAGAAGCTGACGGCGTACCTGGCCGAGCACGTTGCGCACAAGGAACGCAGGCCCGAGCAGGTCTGGGTGGAGTTGCTGGCGCGTTGCCGTGTGGAGAGCATTGAGCCGCCCACGCCGGGGCGGTGCGACCGGATCGTCGCGGCTGCCCTGCGGGCGGCCGAGGAGGCGTTGACGGCCCGGATTTCCTCGCGGCTGACCGCGGAGAGCGTTGTGCGCATTACGGCTCTGGTGGCCAGCGGGACCGACCATGACGATGAGGCCGGAGCTGGTGACGGAGGCATCGACGGCGAGGACGGGCCGCCGGTGCTGGGGAAGATCAAGGAGGCTCCGGGCAACGTGAGCCTGGAGACGATGCTCACCGAGATCGACAAGCTCCTGGCGGTGCGGGCAGTCGGCCTGCCTCCGGATCTGTTCATCGACGTGGTACCGAAGGTCCTGGCCGGCTGGCGGGCGCGGGCCGCGGTGGAGTCGCCTTCCCACCTGCGGACGCACCCGGTGCCACTGCGGGTGACCCTGCTGGCCGCGCTCCTGCACGAACGGGAGCGCGAGATTACCGACACGCTGGTGGAGCTGCTGATCTCCACCGTGCACCGGATCGGGGCGCGGGCGGAGAAGAAGGTCACCGAGCAGCTGGTCAACGCGTTCAAGAAGGTGTCGGGCAAGGAGAACATCCTCTTCAAGCTCGCCGAGGCCTCGCTCGGCACCCCGGAGGGGACAGTTCGGCAGGTCGTGTTCCCGGCGGTGTCCGGGGGCGAGGCGACGTTGCGGGAGCTGGTGCACGAGTTCAAGACCCGCGGGCCGGTCTACCGGCGCACGGTGCAGACCACCCTGAAGGCGTCGTACACCAACCACTACCGGCGCGGGCTGATCAAGCTGCTGAACGTGCTGGAGTTCCGCTCCAGCAACCACGCCCACCGGCCGGTGATCGAGGCCCTGGCACTGGTGGCCCGGTACGCGAGTGCCGGGAACACGACGTACTACCCCCTGGGCGAGACGGTGCCGGTCCACAAGGCGATGGGCGGCGACTGGGCGGAGGTCGTGCACCGCACGGACAAGCGCGGCCGGCGACGGGTGGTGCGCATGGTCTACGAGGTCGTCGCCTTCCAGGCTCTGCGCGATCAGCTCAAGTGCAAGGAGATCTGGGTGGTCGGCGCCGACAGGTGGCGCAACCCGGACGAGGACCTGCCGCAGGACTTCGAGGCCCGGCGGGCGGAGAACTACCGGGAGCTGCGCAAGCCGCTGGACGCCTCGGTGTTCATCGACGAACTACGTGGCCAGATGACGGCCGAGCTGTCCCTGCTGAACGAGCAGTTGCCCAAGCTGTCCTGGCTGGACATCGCCGAGCGGAAGTCCGGGGCGATCCGGCTCACGGCGGCTGAGGCCCAGCCCGAGCCGCGCAACCTGCGCAGGATCAAGGGCGAGGTACAGAGGCGCTGGGGCATCGTGCCGCTCGTGGACATGCTGAAGGAAGCGGTGCTGCGGACCGGCTGCCTGGACGCGGTGACCTCCGTCTCCGGCGGCGGCAGCCTCTCGGCGGAGGTGCTGGCCGAACGCCTGCTGCTGGTCATCTACGCGTACGGCACGAACACGGGGATCAAGGCCGTGGCGTCCGGCGGTCACGGGCACACCGAGGACGAGCTCCGCTACGTACGGCGCCGGTATCTATCCGCCGACGCGGCCCGTGCCATCGCCATCCAGATCGCGAACGCCACCTTCGCCGCCCGCAGCACCGAGCTGTGGGGCCAGGGCTCGACCGCGGTCGCCTCCGACTCCACCCATGTGCGCGCCTACGACCAGAACCTGTTCACCGAGTGGCACTCGCGCTACGGCGGCCGCGGAGTGCTCATCTACTGGCACGTGGAGAAGAAGTCCCTGGCCATCCACTCCCAGCTGATCAACTGCACCGCCTCCGAGGTCGCCGCGATGATCGAGGGCGCCATGCGGCACGGCACCACCATGGACGTGGAAGCCAACTACACGGACTCGCACGGTCAGTCGGAAATCGGGTTCGGCATCACGCGGCTCCTGAACTTCGACCTGCTGCCCAGGATCAAGCGGATCAACAAGGTCAAGCTCTACCGACCGGTGGCCGGCGAACCGGACGCCTACCCGAAGCTGACCCCGGCGCTGACCCGCCCGATCCGCTGGGAACTCATCGCCCAGCAGTACGACCAGATGATCAAGTACGCCACCGCGATCCGGACCCGCACCGCCTCCACCGAGGCGATCCTCCGCCGCTTCACCCGCAACGCCTCCCACCCCACCTACGCCGCGATGCTGGAGGTCGGCCGCGCCCAGAAGACCATCTTCGTGGCCCGCTACCTGCGGCTGCGGGACCTCCAGCGGGAGATCGAGGAGGGCCTGAACGTCATGGAGTCCTCCAACGGCGCGAATTCCGTGATCGCCTACGGCAAGGGCGGGGAGATCGCCTCGAACCGGCGCGACGAACAGGAGATGTTCGTTCTGTGTCTTCGCATCCTCCAGTCCGCCCTGGTCTACGTGAACACCCTCATGCTCCAGGACATCCTCAGCGAACCCGAGTGGGCCGACCTCCTCACACCGGCCGACCGTCGCGGCCTGACCCCACTGTTCTGGTCCCACGTACGCCCCTACGGCGAGGTCAACCTCGACATGGACACCCGCCTCGACCTTGCTGCGGTCAAACTTCCAGGCCCCCGAGTTCCGACGGACGCCGCCGACCAACAGTCATCTGAGCGTGCGTGAAGCGTGAGCGTGGTCAGAGGGAGTGGTGGGAGGGAGAAGACCAGATGGGCCACCTACCTTCCGTAAACGTCATGTCGCTACATCAGCACTGCCTTGTGAGACGTCTTCCTTGGAATGCGGCTTCAGGACTCGCCCACGCGTACGGTCCATCTCACGCCACTCCGGCCGCAGCCCAGCCAGATTCGTGGTGAGGAGGTACGCGGCGCCGCAGGCGAGCAGCACCGGCACGAGTCCGACAGCCGTCACCGCCGCCCCGGCGATCAGCCCGCCGAGAGGGATACCGGCCCAGGCCAGCGAGTCACCGAGCGCGTTGACCCGGCCCAGCATCCGGCGCGGTACACGCTCGACGAGGACGGCCCCCAGCACTGGGTTGACGAAGCCGCCACCGAACCCACTGACTGCGAAGACGGCCAGTACCACCCACAACGGGACATCGATGGCGAGGATCAGGAACCTCGGTGCCCCGGCCAGCAGGAACCCGGTGAGAACCACGACCCGCCGCCCCAGCCGGTGCGCGACCACCGCGGCGATCAGGCTCCCACCGACCGCCGCAGCCCCCATTACGCTGCCCATCAGGCCGATCGCGGCCGGCCCGCTGCCGGACTCCCTGGCCCAGACGGGTACGAGCACGGAAGCGAACGCCGCGTCCAGCAGGTTGGTGATGCCGACCATGACGATGACGGTGAGCAGCAGAGGCTCGCCGCGCAGGAAGGCGAAGCCCTCGCGGAACCGCCGCCAGTAGCCCGGTCCCTTTCCCCCGGCCTGCGAGGGGGCTTCCTCGACCGCGTGCCCCATGCCGCGAGGCAGCGCGAGTTTGACGATCACCGATCCGAGGGCGAAGCAGCCCGCGTTGACGGCGAGTCCGGTCAGGGGACCGAGCAGCGCCACCAGGGATCCGCCGACCGCTAGGCCGACGGTGGAAGCGAGCCGCTCGGTCACACCGGCCAGACCGGTGGCCCGCTCCAGTGGCACCAGGCCGCGCTCGGCCGCCTCCGGGACCATCACCTCCTTGGCCAGGTCGCCGGGTCCCCGGGCCGCGCCGATCAGCGCGACTAGGGCCAGCAGGAGCGGAAAGGACAGCAGGTCCAGGGTGTGGAACAGGGGAACCGCGGCGGCGGCGGTCGCGCTGGCCAGATCGGTGGTCCAGGAAACGGCCCGCGGGCCGATCCGGTCCACCAGCGGTCCGGTGAACGCCTTGACCACCACGTAGGGAGTCATCTCGCAGAAGGCGACCAGTCCGGTCTGGGTGGCGCTGCCGGTTGTGACGAGGACGAACCAGGGCAGTGCCACGAGGGAGATCCGAGTGCCGGTCAGCGACACGGCCATGGCCGCCAGCACGCCGACCAGCGGCCGTAAGGACCTCTTGCCGGGTATGCCGCCGGCCTCCGAGGTGTCGTCGGTCATGACGTCGGACTTCCTTCCGCGTCCTGAGGGCCAGAAGGGAGCGAAGCTGCGGCAGGCGCATCCAGTTCGGGCAGGATGTGCGTGATCACGGAGACTCGTTCGGCTCCCTCGGGGGCACTTGCCGCCGTCTCCGGCGTGTCTCGCCGGTAGCGCACGATGACTTCCTTCAACTCCTCATACAGGGTGGCCGTTTCCTCGGGCGTGAGCCGCAGGGACCAGTCGCTCATGTCGAAGGTGTTCCGCCATGCGCGGGGCATCGTCTGGAGCCCGTTGAGGGTCTGCTGCGTGCGCAGGGTGTAGATGGCGGCGACGGACTGCTGGTAGGCCAGTGCGGCCTCGGGTTCCTGTTCGGCCAGCTCCGAATCGTTGAACCAGGTTGTCCGGTGCACGGAACGCCACCAGCGCTCTCGTGCGTTGCCGCGTTCGGTGTCCTCCTCGACGAAGCCCGCCGCGCCGAGCTGCCGGAGGTGGTAGCTGGCCGTACCGGAATTCACGCCCAGCCGCTCCGCGAGGCGGGTGGCCGTCGACGGGCCGTACTTCCGCAGCAGCCCGACCAACTGCACCCGCACCGGATGCGCCAGGGCACGCAGCCCCTTGGCATCCAGGACAACCGAGTCCTCTTCAACGTTCAGGCCGTCCGGCCTCTCCACTGCATCAGCCATGCGGCACACGGTAGACCGCAAAGAGTTCTTCGCAAAGAGTTCTTCGCGAAGAACTCTTTGCGGTTCAATGCGCGATCGATACCGCCGCTCATCTATCGACCGATTGATGAGCAAGATCGGTAAGCGGCTGCACTCGGTCCGATCTGCGCCGGATCATGCCCATAAAACGGTGTCAGAAAGTCGATGTGCTCAAGAACGTGAGGGGCACCGTTTTCTGTACGATCTGGGGGTGCAGCAGCCTTCGGACGATGACGCCGTCGATCTCCTCGCCCCTGTTCCGACCGTGCGGACCGGCGACCTTGTGGGATACGCACGTGTGTCCACCAAGGGCCAGCTGCTCGACCGTCAGATCCACGCGCTCACCGATGCGGGATGCGGCCGGATCTTCTCGGACAAGAAGTCTGGCAAGAACGCCGAGCGCGAAGAACTCTCGAAGGCCCTCGACTACCTGCGGCCCGGCGACACTCTCGTCGTCCCGTCGCTCGACCGGCTCGGCCGCTCCATCCAAGACCTCATCGCCATCGTGTCCGGCCTACGCAAGCGCGGTATCGGCTTCACCTCGCTCCACGAGGCACTCGACACCACCACCCCGGGCGGGCGCCTGGTCTTCCACGTCTTCGCCGCTCTCGCGGAGTTCATCCGCGAACTCATCGTGCAGGGCACCCATGAGGGCCTGGACGCCGCCCGCGCCCGCGGCGCCCGACTCGGCCGCCCGCCGGCCATGACCGAGGAACAGGTACGCCACGCCCGCGACCTGCTCGCCCGCCCCGAGAACACCGTCACCTCGATCGCCAAGCTCCTCGGCGTCTCCAGGAACACGATCTACAACTACGTGCCCGAGCTGAAGGGCGGCCGCCAGGCGCTCACCGAGGCGACTATCACGGCCGAGCTGCCGCGACCGACCCAGCCCAGGGACTGATCACCGCCGTTTGCGGCTGGTGACACGGTTCTTACCGGCACCCCGACTTCGCGGGCGGCCGGCTCCCAGGCCGCCGCCCATCCGCCGTCGGCGACCTCGTCGGCGAAGGACGGGACGCTGAACGGGTCCTTGCCGCGCCCGATCACCGAGATCCGGCGGACGACGGCGACGAGGTGGCTCGACAGCCGCCGTACGTCGAACTCCTCGCAAGGGGTGGGGGCGTCGTACTGCCCGGGCCGGACGGCGGCCAGCGTACGGCCCGCCAGCTCGACGGCGGCGGCGAGGTCGGCCCGCGGATCGAAGGAGGAAGAGGAGGAAGAGGAGGAAGAGGAGTCGGCGGTGTAGTCCGTGGAATCGAACGGGGTCTCGACGGGCCGCTCGGTCTTGTTGATGTCCATGGCTTCATCCTGCGAGCGAAAGTGGCCACCTCCTGGCCGGTTTTCCGAGGAGAATGGGACGCGCCGACGAGGACGCCCGCACGCACAGGAGGAACGAGGCACGTGAGAGCCGACCGGCTGGTGGCGACCCTGCTCTTCCTCCAGGAGCGCGGCCGCGTCACCGTCCCCGAAGTGGCCGCCGAACTGGAGGTGTCCGAGCGCACCGCGCGCCGGGATCTGGAGGCCCTGGCCGCGTCCGGCATCCCCGTCTACTCACAGCGCGGCCGCGGCGGCGGCTGGTCGCTCGTCGGCGGGGCCCGTACGAACCTCACCGGGCTGACCGCCGAAGAGATCCGGGCGCTGTTCCTCGTCACCGGCCCCCTCTCGGCCACCCCCGAACTGCGCACCACCCTGCGCAAGCTGGTCCGCGCCCTGCCGCCGCCCCTGCGGGAGCAGGCCCAGGCCGCGACCCGTGCGGGGGTCGTCGACGCCACGGACTGGTCCTGCAACGCCGTCACCGCCGACGCCGCCCACCGCTCCGCGCTCCACGGCGCCGTCGTGGACGGGATCCGGGTCCGCCTCGGCTACGCCGGTGTCGGCAAGCCGGCCGGCGAGCGCACCGTCGACCCCCTCGGGCTCGTGGCCAAGGCGGGGGTGGACTACCTCGTCGCCGGTACGGAGGAGGGCCTGCGCACCTTCCGGCTCAGCCGGGTCACCTCCGTAGAGCCGACCGGCGAACCGGTGGTGCGGCCGCCCGACTTCGACCTCGCCACGGCGTGGCGGGCCCTGTCGGGGGCCTTCCGGGACGGCATGCACGCGGTGACCGCCCGTGCCCGCGTCCGCCCCGACGCCCTGGCCCTGCTGCAACGTTTCCTCGGCGGCCGCGTGCGCGTCGGCGGTCCACTGCCGGACGGATGGACCGAGGTGTGGGTGGACGGCCCCGCCGCGAAGGCCCTGGCGGGGCATCTGGCCGGGCTGGGCGCGCGGGTCGAGGTGCTGGAGCCGCCGGAGGTACGCCAGTGGCTGGCCCGCATCGGCGCCGAACTCACGGGAACGTACGCGGACGACTGACCGCCCGCCCCGGCGCCGCCCGCCCCGCCGCCGCCTTCGGCGGCGACACCGCGACCGTGACTACTACGCCTTCCGGAAGGACCTCCACTGACCCGTCACCTGCTGTTTCGGTCCTGGGCTGCCATGACCTCATCGCCGTGTTCGAAGGCCCAGGCGCCGAACGCGTCGATCGGGCCGAGCAACGTCCGTCCCAGAGCCGTGAGTTCGTACTCGACGCGGGGCGGAGCCTCGGCGTAGGCGTGTCGTTCCACCAGGCCGTTGAACTCCAGCCGACGCAGCGTCTCGGTCAGGACCTTGGGGCTGATGGCGCCGATGGTCTGGCGGAGTTCGCCGGGGCGCCGGGGACCGTCGCGCAGGACCCAGAGCAGTACGGCGTTCCAGGTGTTGGAGAGGAGGTCAAAGGCGAGGCGGGCCCGGCAATCGGCGAGGTAGTCGTCCGTCGTCACGTACCGAATGGTGCCTGACGGGCTCCCTAATGTCGTCCCGAAGGCGGTTGCGGCAACCGCGGAGAGAGGTGGATCCATGAAGATCGGTGTGCTGGGGACGGGGAACATGGCGGACGCTCTGGCCACGCACTGGGTGCGGGCCGGGCATGAGGTGTTCGTCGGCGGCCGGGACGAGCGGAAGGCCCGACGGCTCGCGACACACGTCCGGGGCGGCGCGGGGCACGGGAGCCTGCACGCGGCGGCGGACTTCGGCGAGGTGGTCCTGGCCGCGCTGCCGTACGGCGCGGGCGAGGACGTCGTCAAGGAGCTCCACGCGACGCTGAGCGGGAAAGTCCTGCTCGACTGTGCCAACCCGGTCGGGCCCGGCTTCCGGCTGCTGACCGACGGCGGCCCCTCGGCGGCGGCCCGACTGGGCGCGGCGGCGCCGGGTGCGCAGGTCGTCAAGGCGTTCAACCTCTGTCACGAGGACGTGTGGCGGATGACTCCGCCGGTCTTCGACGGTCAGCCCCTCGCCGTTCCGGTCTGCGGGGACGACGAGGCCGCGCTCGCCAGGGTGTACGAGCTGGTGCGGGACGTGGGCTGTGAGCCGGTGGCCGCAGGCGGACTGGAACGGGCCGGACTGCTGGAGGCGACCGCCGCACTGTTCATCGGACTGTGGGTGGCGGAGCAGGCGGACGTACGGGCGATCGTGCCGCCGCTGACACATGCGACGGGCCCGGGTGCTGCCGGAAGCGCGTGACACGTACGGCCGTCCGGGCGGCCGGGGCACCGGCGGTGGCAGGGGCACCGGCGGTGGCAGGGGCACCGGCGGTGGCAGGGCCCGCAGCGCCCGCTCAGGTCCGGTGGTCGAGCTCGTCGAGGAGTTCGTCGAAGGAGTCGCGGCGGTCCTTCTCCTGGCGCTCGCGCAGCTTGTCCCGGGATTCCGAGCGGCGCTGCGGCGCGCCGGCCTTGCCGGGGCCCACGCCCTCCCGGTCGGCGCCCGCGGGCTTTCCGGTCTCGTCCTTCGTTCCCATCGCGCGCTCCCGTTCTCCGCTCCGGTGACGTGACGTGCTCGGCAGGCCGGCGACGGACCGGACTGGCAGGCGGTCGGGGGTGGAGCCGCTGGTCCTGGGCAGCTCCACCCGGCCGCGGGGGAGAAGGGGGGAGGCGTCTCCCCCGCGGCCCCTCAGGAAAGCCTCTGGAGGGCGTCTGCCCGCTGTGCCCCGTCTCAGGCATGCGGATCTGCGGGTCGGCCGAGGAGCCCGCACCGGACCGCGGGCGCGTGCGCGTGCGCGTGCGCGGGCAGACCGTTGACCGGTTGCCCGAGCTGCGGCATCCCGCGCCGGCTGTCTCCTCCCCGAGGACGCCCACCCGGCGTGTCAGCGTGCCGTGCGACGATCGCAGGCGTGATCGTTTCTCTGGAATCCCTGCTGCCCTCCGGTGGTACGCACACCTCGACCACCTACGCCGACTGGGCCGCCGCCCACGACCCGGCCGCGGCCGGGGTCGCCCGCGACCTGATCGGGTTCATGAGCACCGAGCTCCGCCGGTCCCACCACAAGCCCGGCGGTTTCGTGGACACGATGGCGTACCGGGCGCGGCAGCTGCCCCCGGCGCACCTGCCCTGGTTCTGGGACACGGTCGGCCACCGCCTGATCGGGTACGGGAGCCGGCCGGGCGGGCGGGCCTACGCGGCGGCGCGCACGGCCGAGGCGGAGCACGGGCTGCCGGTGGATCCCGGCTACCGCCGGGCGAACGCGCTGCTGTTCGCGGCGGGCGGGGCCATGCCGGCCAAGGAGTTCGGCGCCCACCAGCGCTTCCTCACCGCGACGCTGGAACCCGGCGACGCGCACGCGGAACTGGAGAAGTTCCTCACGGCGTGGGCCGGCTCGCGGGCCGACCTGCCGGCGGACCTGGTGCGGCGGGTCCGGGCCTCCGCCAGGGCCGCCGGACACGGGGACGACGAGACCGCGCGGATGACCGGCTCGATCCTGTCGGCCACCCGGAAGAAGTCCGTGCCGGACGCCCTGCTGGACGCGGCGTGCGCGGTCCTGACGGCCCATCCGCCGACGGACGCGGTGTCCGCCGGGCTGGTGGAGGTGTTCCCGGAAGGGGCGACCGACGGCGGGGCGTGGCTGCGGCTGCTCGGCGGCTGCGGCGCGGCCGCGGCGATGGCCGACGGGCGGATCGTGCCGGACGGCGGACTGCAACCGCTGGGTGGGGCACTTCGTGCACATGTACCAGTACACCCGGGCCGGCGGCGGCGGTGTCACGCGCCAGCCGCTGCCCGGCGCATTCCTCGACCTGGTCGGCGTCCTGGGGCCGCGGCTGCGGGCGGAGGGACGCCCGGTGACGGCGCACACCACCCGGCACCACTACCAGGGCTTCGACGCGGACGTGCTGGACGCCCTGCTGGCGGCGGGGGTGGCGGTCGTCGACCCGGGTCCGGAGACGCGGATGCGGTTCTGGGGCGAGCGGTCCCGGCGCGACATGGCCGCGCTGGCCGCCGACCCCGTGTTCGGCCCCCGGCTGGAGGGCACCGTGCACGGACACCTGCTGCCGAACCGGCCGATGGCGCGGGCCCGCCGGGCCGGGACGGCCATCACCCTGCTGCCGGGCAACGAGGGCATCGCCCAGGAGGTCGCCTCGCGCGTCGGCAAGCTGGTCGACACCGTCGGCGGCGGGGGCATGGCCGGGGCCGAGGAGTCCCTGGCGGAGCTGGAGACCCTGCTGGACCGGCCCACGGTGACGGCGCTCGGCGGGATCGCCGACGCCCTGGCCGGAGCGGGCGCGGAGGGCGCGCTGCGGCGTGCGCTGGCCGCCGGCCTGCCGGAGGAGCTGGCCTGGCCCGAGCTGGAGTCGGTGTACGCCGGTTTCGCGTCGGGCGCGGGCCCCGAGCAAGCCGAAGCACCCCTGCCGGGGGTCGAGGGGGTCACCTCCACCTGGCCGGTGCTGACGGTCTTCGGCCGGGACCGGGCCGTGGCCGTCGCCCCCGACGGGGTGCGCGGCTCCTGCCGCTTCACGGTGCCCGAGGACGCGACCATGTTCGCGGTCCACTACGTCGGCGGCTCCTTCCTCGTCAGCTGGACCCTCAAGCCGAGCCCGTACTTCTGCGACACCGCCGTGTGGGCCGACCGGCCCGACGAGCCCTTCGCCCCGGAGCAGTCGAGCGGACTGGTGCCCTTCGGCGGCTCCCTCGACGGGGCGTACGGCTTCCAGTTCGAGACCGCCGACGGGGGCGGGCGGCACTCCGGGCAGCGGGTCCTGCGCCCGGGCGGCCGCGAGGGCATCGACGGCGACGAGCTCCAGCTCGGCGACGGCGCGCGGATCTGGGTCAACGGCGTCTTCAACGACCGGGCGTGGGAATTGGCGGACCCGGTCTCCGGCGAGCCCCGGGGCCCGGTGGCCCTGCCGGACTTCCCGGGCCGCCCGGCCGGCGCCGATCCGGCCGATCCGGCCCGTCCCGCCGATCCGGCTCATCGGGCTGATCCCGCCGACCCCGCCGATCCGGCCCCTCCCACCGCCCCCGCCGATCCGGCCCCTCCCGCCGCCGAGCCGTCCGAGACAGGCATGAGCCTCGCCAGGGAGGCCCTGCAGCTGGCGCCGCTGCCCGACGGCCTGACCGGCTCACCCCTGGGCAGCCGGGACGGCCTGGTCGGCACCCGCATCCTGTTCCGCACCCGGCACCGCGACCACGCACCCGACCACTACCTCCTGGAGAGCATCGACGGCCGCAAGGCCCTCTTCGACATCGACCGGCCGGGGCAGGAGCCGTGGGGCCTGTGGGCACCGCCGGAGGGAGCGGCCCAGGACGTGGTGCTCGCCGAGGCGGAGACCCGGACGGGCGTGCGCGCGTACGCGGCGGACGGCGTCCTGCTGTGGGAGCTGGACGGGCACGCCTCGCCCCGGCACCCGCGGGTGAAGCCCGTCCGGAAGGCCACCGCCTCGGGCGGTGTGGCCCTGCCGCCCGCGTTCTGGTACCTGCTGCGGACCCGGGACGCGGCCGGTTCCCGGGCCCTGCGCGCCGTGAGCCGGGAGACGGCGCAGGCGCTGCTGGAGGCCGCCCGCACCGGAGCGGAGGCGCTGGGGGCAGCGGTGGCCCGCGAGTTGCCCGCCGTCACCGACCCGGTGCTGGCCCGGGCCGTGGCGGCCGTCGCCGCCCGGGCCCTGCGGGTGGAGGAGCGCCGGCTCGCCCTGCACCGCCGGGCGACCCTGCTCGCGCAGGCGCCGCCGGTCCTGCCGCGCCGCTCCGTGCCGGACGGCGAACTGCTGCCCGCGCTGTGCGGGCTGGTGTCGTACGGGCAGAGGGACGCCTGGCGGCGCACCGCGGACGTGGCGTTGCCCGCGACGCTGAGCGCCCTGGTGGCCGACGGCGCCTGCCTGGCGGGGACCATCGCGGAGGAGGTGCGGCGGCTGTCGCCGCCGGCGCCGCCGCAGGACTGGTCGCAGCTGCTCGGCACGATCGACGCGGCGGCCTGGCGGGCGGCGGTGGCCCCCACTCCGGACGGGGAACGGGCCGCGCTGATCGCGCTGCTGGACACCTGGGCCGACCAGCCGTTCGCCCGGGCGGGCGGCCGGTGGTGGGCCGGCCGGGCGGCCGGTGAGGTCCTGGACGGGCTGCGTGCGCGCGGCACCACCGTCGTCTCCGCCGCGGTACGGCCCGGGGGCTCGGAGCGCTGGTTCGTGGCGGCCGCCGTCGGGGACGGGGCGGACGACCCGGTGCCGGCGGCCGCTCCGGGGGCCCGGCCGGTCCGGGTGGAACGGGACGACGCCGCCCGGCTGCGGGCGCTGATCGCCGCCGTCGAGGAGCACGGCCCGCTCCCGGTGCCGGAATCGGCGGCCGCTCGATTCGCCGCGCTGACCGGCGTG
>NZ_GG657751.1:290438-297582 GCF_000158895.1 Streptomyces sp. C
CCGGCCGGGCCGAAGCCGCCCTACCGCACCCCGGTGGGCCTCGACCTCGGGCAGATCGCGAGCGCGCTGGTGTGGGCGTGGACGGACCGTCCCGCGGGAGATCCCGCGGTGGCCGGCGCGACCGCCCTGTACGAGCGGCTGCGGGCGGAGCTGGACCGCCCGGAGCTGCTGCTGCCGCTCGGCGGCGGACGCGTCCAGAAGACCTCGGCGGACATCGAGGAGCGGTTCGGGCCCGCACGGCTGCCGGTGGCGATGGACTCCCGCAAGGAGGAGGGGCCCGTCCCGGTGACCGCGTTCGACTCGGGACCCCTGGTGGTGTGCGCGCCCGGCGGAGCCTCCTTCCTGCGGCCGGCGGCCGTAGCCGACCCCGAGGCGTGGGAGCGGGTACGGGAGCTCACCGATCTGACGGAGGAACTGGACCGGGTGGCGCCGCTGCTGGCCGGCGGCGGCCTGGAGCGCATGATGCGCCGGGCCGCCTCCGGGGCGGTGCCGGCCGGCGCGTACGAAGCGGACCCGCGGCAGTCCTGCCCCGACCTGGTGGCCCGGGCCGCGGCACGGCTGGGCACAGGCGCCGACGCGGCCGCGCTCTACCTCCAGCTGGCGACGCTGGCGGCCCCCACCGACCGGAACGTACGCCGGTGGAACGGCTGGACGACCAAACGGCACACCGAGGTCCGGACGGAACTGCTCGCCACGGGCGCCGTCGTGGAGGCCAAACGGGCACGAGCCGGCCGGACCCTGTTCCTGCCCGGGGAATGGATGGAGCTCAAGTCGCCCCACCTGCCCCTGGAAACGGCCAAGCTGGCCACGCACGAGGTGCGCCCGCTGTGGGGCAACACCATCCGCTCCCCGTTCGGCCGGATCCTGCCGCCCGCCCCCCTGCACGAGATGTTCCCCGCGGCCTGGAACCGCCTCCACCCCGCCCCCGCTGAACCCCACTCCTGACAGCCGCCCGCGCGCAACGCCCGGATCCCCACCCAGGCGATCCGGGCAGCGGCGGGCCCGGCGTCGCCCGCGCCGTCCACCCGGGCGGGCCGCACCTTCGACCCCGACGGCTTTCCTCAACGGGCGCCCCTGCCGAAGGGAACCACCCGCGATGGTCATGTGAGGCCGTCACCGGGCTGCAGCGCCATGACCTACCCGACCACGACCTCAACCTGAAGACGCACGGCGAGGTGTGATCAGGCCGCGATGCCGAGTTCGGTGCGGGTGCGGTGGAGGAACTCGCGGACGGCCGGCTCGCGCCGCCAGGGGGCGAGGGCGGTGTTGAACTCGCGGACGTAGTCCTTGGCCCGGCTCGACTGGACGCGGGCGAGGATGTCCACGGACCGGTTGCCCAGGTCCAGGCCGTGGTCGAGGTCGCGGGCTTGGAGGTGGGCGGTCCCCACGATCGCGAGCCGCATTCCGACGGAGCGGGTGAACACGCCGGACGGCATCGCGGCGGCCCGCTGGTTCCAGGCCAGGGCCGCTTTGGGGTTCTTCAGGTCCCGGAAGACCTCGGCGGCGTCCGCCGACAGCCTGGCGTGGTGATAGAAGTCGATCCAGGCTGGCTCTGAACCGTCGGCAGCGTCCGCCTGGCCCAGGAGGTCCTCGGAGGCGGCCAAGGCCCGTGAGGCGGCCCTGGCGTCCCTCTCGCGGGCGTGGGCCCGGGCCTCGATGAGCTTGGTGAACGCGAGGACCCGCGGGGCGGCCTGGCCCTTGGCGCGTTCGAAGGCGCCCTGGGCCATGTCGACGGCCTCGGAGCCGAAGCCCCGCAGCAGGGACTGCATGGCCATGGTGGTCAGGACATAGCAGCCGAGCTGGACGTCGCCGCCCGCGCGGGCCAGGCGGAGGGCCTGGATGAAGTGCCTTTGGGCGACGTCGTGCTGGCCCACGTCGAAGGCGGTCCACCCGGCCAGGCGGGACAGCTCGCTGGTGACGGAGAACAGGTCGCGGCCGACTGCGTCGGTGAAGGAGCCCCGCAGCAGCGGGGCGGCCCGTTCCTGGAGGCAGACGGTGACGGAGTTGGCCTTCCAGTTCCCGCCGCCGTATTTGGAGTCCCAGCGACGGGCCTCGTCGGCAGCGTCCCGGAGTTCTTCGAGGTCGGCCCTGCCGACCTGCTTCTTGCCGCCGGCGACGTCGGCGGCCTCGTCGGCGGGGGCGACCAGCCAGCGGGTCACGGGGGTGGTGAACGCGGAGACGGCGAAGCCGGATCCGGTCAAGAAGTCGCGGCGGTTCACGAAGCTCCAGAACGAGGTGGCCACTTTGACCGCGTCAGCACGGTCCCGCGGGAAATCCAACCCCACATCCGCGTCCGGTGTCTCTGCATCGCCCATACCGATTTCGCCAAGGGCCACCGGACGGCCGAGCCGTTCGGCGATGGCCTGCGCGAGGAATGTGGGCACCGGCCACTTGGGGATCATGCCCCGCTGGCACCAGTTCGCGATGGAGGTATGCGAGTAGTCCGTCTCCAGCCCGGCCTGCTGGGCGAGCTGGTTGACCCGCAGGGCCAGAGACTTGTGGCTCGCGCCGCAGGTCTCGATGAGCCGGTCCAGGTCCGCGTTGGGCGGACGCTTCCGGCGGCTGGTCGACGCCACCCGAATCCCCTTTTCCACCAGGTCGGCAACATGGCTGCCGACGAGGAAACGCCACGAGGCCGGGCCGTGTCGACTGGGCATTTTCAGTCGTACGCATTCCGGCAGGGCACGGGGAGACCGTTCGCCTCTCCGCGTCTGGAGCCACCGAGGGTATTGCCCTGCGAACCCTGGGTGAACCTGCCTTGCGAGTTGTGAGCCCCCTTGCGAGCCCTCCCAGGCATGCGGTCCCGACGGGTGTGATGAGGGCACGGGCCGCCGCCGGGACGCCGGGAAGGGACTTTCGGGGGCGGCCCCCGCCAGGCACCACGACTTCACGCTCGGGGGTGAACCAGATGTGCGGAATCGCAGGACTGGCCGGGGGCGACGCTCTCCGGCACGAGAAGACCGTCGCCGCGATGGGCGACTCGCAGCACTACCGCGGCCCGGACGGCACCATGCACGCCGCCGCCCGGGACGGGCGGGCGGTGCTGGCCATGAACACCCTCCTGATCGTCGACCCGCAGGCCATGCCCGGCCCCTACCTGGACCGGGACACCGGGATCCTGCTGGCCTTCAACGGAGAGATCTACAACTGGCGGACCCAGGCCGCCGCCTGGGGCATCGAGGTCGGCGAGCGGGAGTCGGACGCCCACTTCCTGCTGCGGGCCTGGGCCAAGATCGGCCCGTCCTGCCTGGACGGCCTGGACGGCATGTTCGCCATCGCCGTCCACGACCCGCGGACCGCGAAGCTGTTCCTGGCCCGCGACCGGCTGGGCGAGAAGCCGCTCTACTGGCGTCTGGACGGCGGCCGGCTCGCGTTCGCCTCCGAGGTCACCACCCTGACCGGCTACGGGCCGGCCCCGCTGGTCTTACGGCCCGAGGTCACCGCGATCGAGACCCCCGTCGGGGTCGACACCCCGTTCCAGGGCATCCAACTGCTGGCCCCGGCGACCCTGCTGACGTTCGACGTCACCACCGGCTCGATCGACCAGATGACCTGGTGGCACCTGGAGGACCGGGCCCCGTTCACGGGCACCTACGACGCGGCCCTGGCCAGGTTCTCCACGATCCTGGCCGAGCAGATCCCGCTCAGGTCGCCGGCCTGCGACTTCGCCCTCCTCCTCTCGGGCGGCCTGGACTCGGCGGTGCTGGCCTACCTGATGCGGCCCCCGGTCTGCGTCACGGTCCGCTACCCGGGCCAGGACCGCCTGGACGAGTCCACCACGGCCGCTGTGATCGCCCGGGACATCGGGGCCGAGCTGGTGGTGGTCGAACCCGACCACGCCGACTTCACCCGGGCCCTGCCGCACATGATGCGGGCCCTGGACTACCCCATGGGGAACGCGTCCACGTTCTCCGAGCACATGGCCTACCGGAAGATCGCCGACCTCGGCCTTCGCGTCGTAGTCGGCGGGCTCGGGCCGGACGAGTTCTGATGGGCTACGTCCGCCAGGCCCTGGTCCTCTTCGGCCCCGACGCTGTCCTGAACGCCGGGCTGGAGGCATACCGGCCGCTGGCCGCCAAGCTCATGCACACCGCCGGCGAACCCCTCGACCCGGCGGAGGCCGTCACCCGGCTGATCCTCCGCGGCCCCGACCCCGACGGCCGCCTCCGTGACCTTGTCGCCGACGCGATGGCCCGCGCGGGCGGCGACCTGGCCCGGGGCCTGACGCTGTCGGACCTGGCCACGGCCTGGAGGCCGCTGGTGATGACCAGCGACAAGCTCGCCTCCGCCTACGCGCTCGAACGCCGATCCCCCTACCTGGCCCGCGACCTGGTCGAGCTGTCCTACCGCCTGCCGGTCGAGCACAAGATCACCGGCCCGGCCCAGGGCAAGCGGATCCTGCGGGACGCGGCCAAGGCCCTCGGCCTGCCCCGCGAGGTCTGGGCCAGCAGGGACAAGCTCGGCTTCGCCTCCCCGGTCCCGTCCTGGCTCAACGACAACCTCGCGGCCTGGGCCGACTCCCAGATCCGCATGGCCCTCACCGACGCCCCGCCTGGATTCCGCCCCCTTCTCGAGGGGGGTTTGAAGCCCGGCGACCGCTTCGACCGCACTCGCATGCAGGCCCTCATGGCAGCCGCCTGGTTTTCGGACCAGATGGTGAGGGCTGCCGCGTGATCCCCAACTTCGTTACTACGGTGAGGGGATGCACTCCGAGAACACCGCCATCGAGGAGCCGGCCGCCGCCCGCGGAGCCGTCGCGATCATCACCAACCGCCGCGGCGAAGTCCTCCTCCACCTCCGCGACGACCTCCCCGAGATCGCCTGGCCCGCCCACTGGTCCGTCCTGGGCGGAGGCTGCGACCCAGGAGAGTCCCCTGCCGGCGCGATCCTCCGTGAGCTCGACGAAGAAGCGGGCCTGATCCCCGATGACCTGACCGAGCTGTTCGAGATCACCGACCACCGCGGCTCCGGGCAGATCATCACCTTCTTCGCAGCCGCCTGGGACGGCGACGAGACGGGCCTCCTTCTCGCCGAGGGCGTCAAGCTCCAGTTCTTCGCCCCCGACTACCTCGACATCCTCACGATCCCTCCGTTCATCCGGGACGGGATCTACCGCTACCTGGCCGCCGGGCCCTCCTGATCACCCCGCCCTTCCGAGCGGGGCAAGGGTGGGGCCGCCAGCGGCGGCCCCACCCGAAGGGACGACCCCGAGCATGAAGATGACCGTCATCGGATGCGGCTACCTCGGCGCCACCCACGCCGCCTGCATGGCCGAGCTCGGCCACGAGGTCCTGGGCATGGACTCCGACATCGACAAGATCCACAGCCTTAACAGCGGCAAGGCCCCGTTCTTCGAGCGCGACCTCGACGGCCTCCTCGCCAAGCACACGACGTCCGGCCGCCTTCGCTTCACGGCCTCCTATGGCGAGGTCGCGGAGTTCGCCGACCTGCACTTCATCGGGGTCGGCACCCCGAACCAGCCCGGCACCGACGCCTACGACCTCACCTATCTCTTCGACGCCGTCCGCCGGCTGGCCCCCGGACTCACCCGCCCGGCCGTCGTCGCGGTCAAGTCCACCGTCCCCGTCGGCACCGCACCCCGCGTCGCCGAGGTCCTGCGCGCATACGCGCCCGCCGGGGACCTCGTCGAGGTCGCCTGGAACCCCGAGTTCCTCCGCGAATCCTTCGCGGTCGACGACACCCTCCGCCCCGACCGCCTCGTCCTGGGCTTCAACACCCCCCACTCCTGGGCTGAGGCCCTGCTGCGGCAGGCGTTCGAGAAGATCATCGAGTCGGGGACGCCGACCATCGTCACGGACTGGGCCACCGCCGAGCTCGCCAAGGGCGCCGCGAACTCCTTCCTCGGCACCAAGATCTCCTTCATCAACGCGATGGCCGAGGTCTGTGAAGCCTCCGGCGCCAACATCGCCGAGCTCGCCGACATCCTCGGCCACGACCATCGCATCGGCCGCCACGGCATGCGGCCCGGCCTCGGCTTCGGCGGCGGCTGCCTGCCCAAGGACCTCGCCGGCTTCATCAACCGCGCCGACGACCTCGACGCCGGCCAGGCCGTCGGCATCCTCCGCGAAGCCGCCGCCGTCAACGCCCGCCGCCGCCGGCGCGTCATCGACCTCGCCCACGAAGAACTCGGAGGTGACCTGCGCGGCAAGCGGATCACCATCTGGGGCGCCGCCTTCAAGCCCGAGACCGACGACATCCGCGACTCACCCGCCCTCGCCGTCGCCCAGGCCCTCCACGACCTCGGCGCCACCGTCACCGTCACCGACCCCAAGGCCCTCGACAACGCCCGCAAGCTCCACCCCGACCTCGACTACGTCGAAGACCCCATCGCCGCCGTCGACGACGCCGACCTCCTCCTCCACCTCACCGAGTGGCACCACTACACCACCATCGACCCCAAGCGCCTCGCCACCCGCACCACCAGCCCCAAGGTCATCGACGCCCGCGGCACCCTCAACGTCGGACAGTGGCGCGAGGCCGGCTGGACGTCCCGAGCCCTCGGCCGCCCCTGAGCCCCTCACACCACGGGGCCGTGACCAGGAATTCGCACTGGTCACGGCCCTGTGTTCACCATTCGCCACAGGCCGACAGGGGCGGAAGGGGCTGTTTTCTGGGCAAAGCCGAGAAACCGGCGCGGCACGAGCCGAGGAGGTGCCTGCCTACGGTCATCTCAGTCGACTCGCAGACAAGACGTCCCCAGCCCCCGGGCGCCGGGTTCGCGCCGTCGCACCGGCTATCGTTCGGCCGGAACCTACGGCCGGACGAGGCCTTTTCGGGGGTGGGACGTGGCGACGGTCGCCGTCACCGGGCACGTGCGCATCGATCCGGCGCGGACGGCCGCCATCGCGGACTCCCTGCGCGCCGTCCTCGCGCGCTCGTCCGCCGGCGGGCTGACCGGCCTCTCCTGCCTGGCGGAGGGGGCCGACGCCCTGTTCGCGGAGCTCGTCCTGGAAGCCGGTGGCCGGCTGGAGGTCGTCCTCCCGTCGCACGACTACCGCGCGAGGATGGTCGCCCCGCACTACGCCGCACACTTCGACCGTCTGCACGACGCCGCGGCCGCGGTGACGGTCCTGCCGTACCGGCAGGCCTCCGCGCGGGCCTACAGCGCCGCCAACCGCGTGCT
>NZ_GG657751.1:298015-307051 GCF_000158895.1 Streptomyces sp. C
GTCATCGTGCTGTTCGAGCGCAAACCGGCGACCTCGCGCGGCGCAAGCTGCTGCCCGGGCTGTTTCAACCTGGCACGGGCCGGGCTGATGCCCCCGCGCTACCGCGTCGTCGGCACGGCCCCCGCCGCCGGGGCCCCCACCGACGCGGAGTTCCGCGCCCACGCGCGGCAGGCCGTCGCGGAATTCGGCCGCTCGCGGCCCGAGGGCCCGGAGTGGGAGGCGTTCGAAGCCGCCCTGTCCTTCGGCGCGGCCGACACGGGGGCCGCGGAGCCCCTGCTGGCGGCGGTGCGGGAAGCCGAGACCGCCCTCGGGGGCCGCCCGCACCGGCTCTTCCACCTCGCCGTGCCCCCCGTCGCGTTCCGCTCCGTCATCGCCCTGCTGGGCGACACGGGGCTCGCCGAGGGAGGCCGGGTCATCGTCGAGAAGCCCTTCGGCACCGACCTCGCCTCCGCCCGCGCGCTCAACGCGGCCATCCACGCCGTCTTCGACGAGTCACGGGTGTTCCGGATCGACCACTTCCTCGGGAAGGAGGCCGTCGACAACGTCCTCGCGCTCCGCTTCGCCAACGGCCTCTTCGAACCGCTGTGGAACCGCGAGCACATCAGCCACGTACAGATCGACGTGCCCGAGCACATCGACATCCAGGGCCGCGCCCGCTTCTTCGAGGGCACCGGAACCTTCCGCGACATGGTCGTCACCCACCTGTTCCAGCTGCTCGGCTTCATCGCCATGGAACCCCCCGTCGCCCTGGAAGGGGACGCGCTGCGCGACGAACAGGCCAAGGTCTTCCACAGCATGCGCCCGCTGGACCCCGCCCACGTCGTCCGGGGCCAGTACACCGGCTACCGCGAGGAGCAGGGCGTCGACCCGGCCTCGGACACCGAGACCTTCGCGGCACTGCGCGTCGGCATCGACAACTGGCGGTGGGCGGGGGTCCCCTTCCACCTCCGCACGGGCAAGGCCCTCGCCGAAGGCCGGCACGTGGTGACGCTCGGCCTGCGCGAGCCGGTGCTGCGGATGTTCCCGCTGGACGCCCGGGTCACCGCCGGCGGCCGGAGCAACGAGCTGGTCATCGACTTCGGCGACCCCGGCTCGATCACCGCCCGCTTCCTCGTCAAGGAACCCGGGCCGTCGATGAGGCTCGCCGACGCCGACCTGGTCTTCGACTACCGCACCTCGTTCGCCGCGCAGAACTTCCTGGAGGGCTACGAGCACCTCCTCCTGGAGGCCATGCGGGGCAACCAGGCCCTGTTCACCCGGTCCGACGGCGTCGAACGCCTCTGGGAGGTCGCCGCCCCCCTGCTCGACGCGCCCCCGCCGGTCGAACCGTACGCTCCCGGCAGCTGGGGCCCGGACAGCATCGAAGCCCTCGTCGCCCCCTACCGCTGGCACCTGCCCGACTGGCGCGCCACGCCCTCGTGACGCGTCCCCCGTCGGCGGTCAGTCGCGGTACACGAGGACGAACTCCCCGTAGGGGTGGGTGCCGTGGCCGTCCGCGGTCTCGTCGAGGGCCCTGCGCAGGGTGCGCAGGTGGTCCACGGTGAGCTGGAGCGGCGGCTCGTCCGGCTGGTGCACGGTGCCGCGGGGGTAGTCCTCGCCCGCCGTGGTGGTCATCTCGATGTGGCAGCCGAGGACGTGGCGGACCGGCCGGGTGGCGCAGAAGTCGAGCAGCCGGTCGACGGTGGCCGAGTAGGCAGCCCGGTCCTCGACGTAGAGGCGCCCCGGGTAGAGGGAGTCGCCGGTCAGCAGGAGGCCGGTGTGCCGGTCGTGGAAGACCAGCGCCGCCCGCTGGTGGCCGGGGCCGGGGATCAGATCGACGATCCGGCCCCCCAGGTCCAGTGTCCCGGTGCGGTGAGGCCAGTCGGCGAGGCCGAAGGCACCCGTGACCTCGTCCAGCCCCGGGCCCACGACCGTGGTGTCGGGCCGGTCCGCGAACTGCCGGTCCGCCGCGACGTGGTCGCCGTGCCCGTGGGTGTGGGCGACCAGCAGCGCGTACGCGGGCCTCGGATGGCGTTCCAGCCAGTCCGCGACGAGCCGGTCGACCGTCTCCCGCAGGGGGAAGTGGGCCGGGTCGGCGGACGCGCCGGTGTCGAGGAGCAGCGCCCGGTCGTTGCCGAAGAGCAGGAAGAGGAACGGGGCTTCGAAGTGCACGGACATGTTCTGGCGCAGCAGCACCGTGTGCTCGGAGTAGGCGTGGACCTGGATCTCCGGAGCGGGGTCGTGCTTGGGGGAGGGCCACCCCGCGTGCCAGACGACGTCGAGGCTGCCTTCGACCGGAGCGTCCCGAAGAAAGTCGATCACGGACCCCAACCTACCCGCCGGGCCGGACGGGTCACCGGTCGACGGGGAAGGAAGCCTGGAAGGCCAGCCGACGGGCGGCGTCCTCGCCGAGACGGGTGAGGAGGTCGTCGAGCGCGAGGTACTCCTCCCAGGGCTCGCGCCCCGTCGCCGCGGCCAGCGCCCGTACGAGCCGGTCCTCCAGATTGGGGACGCGTCTGTCCTTCCAGACCTTGTCGGCGGTGCTGACGAGGAGGTCCTCGACCCCCACGCCGGGGCCGTCCCAGCTGGCGTGGGTGGCGGCGAACCTGGCCAGGCCGGGTGCGAAGCCGTGCTCCAGCAGCAGATCCCGGCCGGCTGCCTCGTGCGCCGATCCCGGCCCGGAGAGCTCCTCGGGGTGCAGGGTCTTGCCCACGTCGTGGGTTGCGGCGCCGAAGAGAACGGCGTCGCGGTCCACCGCCAGGTCCGGGTACCGGTCCCCCACCCACTCCACCAGCTCGACCGCGACGTCGTGCACCGCGCGCAGGTGCGCCGCCAAACGGGGCGGAGCCCCGAGGGAGCGCAGCAGTTCCGCCACCACAGGCGGCAGCGGCCTCAGGGACGGCTCTGCCGAGGCCTCAAGGGCACGGGACAGGGGGTCGGAGGGTGTCGACGTCATCCCGGTGACAGTACTGGCCCCTGTGCGCAGGTGCGCAGCCCCCTGTGGGCAAGGGCTCAGCGAGCGGCCGGTACGGGCTCCGCACCCGCCGCGGGGCCGGTGTCCTCCGCGGGAGCCCCGGGCGGCGCCCCCACCGGCGGGATGCGTCGCAGCAGCGTAGCCACCAGCACCGCCGTCACCAGCGCGACCACCGCGCTGGCCGCCGACGCCACCTGGAGCCCGGCCGTGAAGGCGTCCCGCGCCGTCTCCAGCAACGCCGCCCCGTCCGGGAGCCGTTCGGCGGCTGCCGCAGCCCCGCCGAGGGTGTCACGGGCCTCGGCGGGGGCGTCGGCGGGAATGCCGGACCGGTAGACCGCGACCGCGAGGCTGCCGGTGACCGCGATGCCGAGGGCCAGCCCGAGGTCGTACGCCGTCTGGCCGGTCGCCGCCGCCGCGCCCGCCTTCTGCGGGGGTGCCGAGCCGACCGCCAGCGCCGTACCGAGCACGCTGATCGGAGCCGCACCGAACATGATCACGGTCAGGGCGGCGGAGGCGGTCACGACGCCCTCCGAGAGGGAGATGGCCGCGTAACCGGTGACCGATACGAGGATGCCGCCGATCAGGACGTACGCGGGACGGATCCGGCGGGCCAGCACGGGGGTGAGCTGCGAGCCCAGGACGAGGCCCGCCGCACCCGGCAGCAGCCACAGCCCGGCCTCCAGCGGCGACTGGCCGGCCACCGCCTGGAGGTACTGCGGGACCAGGTACTCCACCCCGTTGAGCGCGGTCATCCCGAGCAGCAGGGTCAGCAGCGCCCCGGTGAAGGCACGGTCCCGGAAGAGCCGCAGGTCCAGCAGCGGGGTGGCCAGCCGGTTCTGGCGGCGTACGAAGAGGGTCGTGAAGACCGCCCCCGCCGCGAACGCCACCGCCGGCTCCCAGCCGGGGGCGCCCGAGGCCAGGGCCTTGATCCCGTACACCAGCGGCAGCACCGCCAGCAGGAACAGCACGACGCTCGCCAAGTCCAGGCGGCCGGGCTCGGGGTCGCGGTACTCGGGAAGCAGTACGGGCGCCGTCAGCAGCGCGAGCAGCATCACCGGCACGCCGATCAGGAAGACCGAGCCCCACCACCAGTGCGCCAGCAGCACTCCGCCGATGACCGGGCCGACGGCCAGGCCCACGGACAACGCCGTCACCCACATCGCGATCGCCGTGGCCCGGCGGCGCGGGTCGGTGAACATGTGGCTGATCAGGGAGAGCGTGGAGGGCAGTACGGCCGCGCCGGCGACACCGAGCAGCGCACGGGCCGTGATCAGCACGGCCGGGTTCGGGGCGTACGCGGCGAGCAGCGAGGCCACGACGAACCCGGCCGAGCCCGCCGTCAGCAGCTTGCGGCGGCCGATGCGGTCGCCGAGCGTGCCCATGATGACGAGGGTGCCGGCGGTGAGGAAGCCGTAGATGTCGGTGGTCCACAGCAGTTCGGCGCCGGTGGGGTGGAGATCGGCGGCGAGATAGGGGGTGGCCAGCCACAGCACACCCAGGTCGGCGGTCATCAGCGTCACGGGCAGGAGCAGGACCGCGAGACCGAGCCACTGCCGGGCGGCCCCTCCGGTTCGCGGCGAGGTGGTGGAGACGCTCATCGGTCTCCTCCTTCCGTCAGCGCGGCGCCGGCCTCGGCCAGCACCTTGTGGACGTGGTCGGGGCGCTGGGCGTGCGGGATGCCGGACAGCTCGGTGCCGTGCAGCAGCCGCACCCGCGCGTCCTCGATCCCGCAGAACTGCGACACCCCGACGCGCAGTTGGACGTCCATGGCCGCGCCGAGCCCGTCCTGCCCGTACGAGGACGGCGAACCGCCCGCCAGCCCGAGCCAGAGCATCCGCTTCCCGGCGAGGCGGGGCCTGCTGCGGCCGTACGCGAAGCCGTAGTTCCACACCCGGTCGATCCAGCCCTTGAGGATGGCGGGCGGGGCGAACCACCACACCGGGAAGACGACGACGATCTCGTCGGCGGCCGCGATCCGGCCCATGTGGGCGTGGACCTCGGGGGAGTAGTGCTTCTCCCGGTTCTCCCAGTCCGGCTCGTCGGCCGGGGTCAGCCGGGGGTCGAAGTCCTCGGCGTAGAGGTCGAGTACGTCGACCGTCCCCCCGGTGTCCTTGATACGGCCGTGCAGATGGGTGGCCACCTGGGCGGTGAGCGAGTCGGGGCGGGGGTGGGCCACGACCAGGAGGGTGTGACGTGTAGTCATCGATTCTGCTCCTCGGATCCTGAATCCTCAGTGGTTCCCGGGACCTCAGAACCCGAGGCCGGAACCGCCGCTGACGTCGATGTTCTGGCCGGTCACCCAGCGCCCGTCCGGCGAGGCGAGGAACCCCACCACGTCGGCCACGTCGGCCGGCTGCCCCACCCGGTCGAAGACGGAGAAACCCGCGGCGTGCGCCTTGGCGGCCGGGTCGGCCATCCACGGGTGGATGTCGGTCTCGATCGTGCCGGGGGAGACCGCGTTGACCGTGATGCCACGGGAACCGAGGGTCTGCGCGAGAGTGAGGGTCAGGACCTCGACCGCGCCCTTCGAGGCGGCGTACGACGTCATGCCGGGGAAGGCGACCTTGGTGACACCGGAGGAGACGTTGATGATGCGGCCTCCGTCGCGCAGCCGGTCCAGGCCCTGCTTGATGATGAAGAACGGCGCCTTGGCGTTGACCGCGAAGACCTTGTCGTAGTCGGCCTCGGAGACCTCGTGGATCAGGCCGGGGCCGGCGATGCCCGCGTTGTTGACGAGGATGTCGACGCCGTCCGCGTGCTCGTCGAACGCCCGCCACAGGGTCTCCGCGTCGCCGGGCACGCCCAGTTCGGCGCGGATCGGGAAGGCGCTGCCGCCCGCCGCCTCGATCGCGGCGACCGTCTCCTTCGCGGCGGTCTCGTTGGAGGCGTAGTGGACGGCGACGCGGGCGCCGTCGGCGGCGAGGCGCTGGGCGATGGCCCGGCCGATGCCGCGGCTGGCGCCGGTGACGAGGGCGGTGCGGCCGGTGAGCTTGGCGTTCATGGTGTTTCTCCCGGTGTCGGGGGTGTTCTCTTCGGACGGGGAACACCATCCGGCGCGGCGGTTCGGGTCCGGTTCGGGTCCGGTTCGGGCGAGGTCGCGGGCGCGGGCTAACGTGGCGGCATGCGATTCGGGGTGCTGGGCGAGACGGCCGTATGGACCGACGACGGGCAGCCCGTACGGGTCCCCGAGCTGAAGGTGCGCGCCCTGCTCGCCTCACTCCTCGTCGACCCCGGACGGCCCGTCGCCGCGCACCGGCTGATCGACGACCTGTGGGGCGAGGAGCCCCCCGGCAACCCGGCGAAGGCGCTCCAGGCCAAGGTCTCCCAGCTGCGCCGCGTCCTGGAGGAGGCCGAACCGGGCGGGCGCGGGCTGGTCGTCTCCCGTGCGCCCGGCTACCAGCTGGCGGTCGGGGAGGGCGCGCTGGACGCCGACCGGTTCGCGGAGCTGGCGGCGCGGGCGAAGACCGCCGGGGATCCGCGCGTACGGGCAGGACTGCTGGCCGAGGCGCTGGAGGTGTGGCGGGGGCCCGCGTTCGCCGACTTCGCCGAGGAAACGTTCACCCGGGCCGCCGCGACCCGGCTGGAGGAGGACCGGCTCGTCGTCCTGGAGGAGCATGCCGAGGCCCGGCTCGACAGCGGCGAACACGCCCGGCTGGTGGGGGAGCTGGCCGAGCTCGTCGAGCGCCATCCGCTGCGCGAGCGGCTGCGCGCCGTCCAGCTGCGGGCGCTGTACCGGTCCGGGCGACAGAGCGAGGCACTCGCCGGGTACGAGGACCTGCGGACCAGGCTCGCCGGTGAACTCGGCCTCGACCCGAGCCCCGAACTGGCCGGGCTGCAACGGGCGATGCTCCAGCAGGCCCCGGAGCTGGCCGGTCCTCCCGTACGTTCCCCCGTCCGCGCGCGGACCAACATCCCCACCCCGCTGACCGGCCTGATCGGGCGCGAGGACGAGGTCGCCGACGTACGCGGACTCCTCGCCACCCGGCGCCTGGTCACCCTCACCGGCCCCGGCGGCGTCGGCAAGACCCGGCTCGCGGTCGCCGTCGCCGAACAGCTGAAGGGCACCTTCCCCGACGGGGAATGGCTGGTCGAACTCGCCGGTTCGGGCGGCGATCCGGCCGAGGTCGTCGCGGCGGCGATGGAGCTGCGGGACGACGGCGCGTGGGGCGTACGGTCCGAAGGCGAGCAGGTGCCCGACCCGGCGGAGCGGCTGGCACGGGTGCTGGGCCCCAAGCGGCTGCTGCTCGTCCTCGACAACTGCGAGCACGTGATCGACGGGGCGGCGGCGCTGGCGGAGCGGCTGTTGCGGTCCGCGCCCGGTCTCGTGATCATGACCACGAGCCAGGAGCCGCTGGCGCTGGCCGGGGAGACCCTGTGGGCGGTCCCGCCGCTCGCTCCGGGCGACGCAGCCGGGCTGTTCGCCGCGCGGGCCGCGGCCGCCGCGCCCGGCTTCGTGGTCGACGCGTCCAACGCCGCCGTGGTGGAGGCCGTCTGCCGCCGCCTGGACGGCATCCCGCTCGCTCTGGAGCTGGCCGCGACCCGGGTTCGGGCGCTCGGCGTACACCGGCTGCTGGAGCGGCTGGACGACCGGTTCCGGCTGCTCGGCGCCGGGCAGCGGGGCGTGCCGGCCCGCCAGCAGACCCTGCGGGCGATGATCGACTGGAGCTGGGAACTGCTGGGCGAGCCCGAACGGGCGGTGCTGCGGCGGCTCGCCGTGCACGCCGAGGGCTGCACGCTGGAGGCGGCGGAGGAGGTGTGCGCGGGGGACGGGGTCGACGCCGTGGACGTCATGGACCTGCTGGTACGGCTGGTGGACCGGTCGCTGGTGGTGGCCGCCGACGGACCGCGCTACCGGCTGCTGGAGTCCGTGTCCGCGTACTGCGTCGAACGGATGCGGGAGGCCGGCGAGCTGGAGCCCGTACGCCGCAGGCACCTCGCGCACTACGCCGACCTGGCCGTCGCGGCGGCGCCCGGGCTGCGCGGACGGGGACAGGGCGAGTGGCTGGCGCGGCTGGACGCCGAGAGCGCGAATCTGCGCGGGGCGCTGGACGGGGCCGTCGAGCGCGGCACGCCCGGCGACGCGCAGGACGCGCTCCGGCTCGTCGACGCGCTCGCCTGGTACTGGATCCTGCGCGGCCGGCTCGGCGAGGGGCTGCGCTCGGTGACGGCGGCACTGACGCTGCCCGGTGGCGACCCTGCGCTGCGGGCCCGGGCCGGCGTCTGGCGGGCAGCCCTCGCCGTGCTGACCGGCGACGGCACCGACCGGGCGTCCCGCTTCGAGGAGGCGCTCGCCCGGTGCGCGGAGGAGGGCGATCCGGTACTGCTGGCCTGGGCTCGGTGGTCCCTGTCGCACGCGCTGTGCGGGACCGGGGACTTCCTGGCGGGCGAGGAGCTCACCGAGGCGTCGCTGCACGGCTTCCGGGCACTCGGCGAACGGTGGGGCGAGGCCGCCGCGCTCGCCGACCGGTCGGTGCAGCGGCTGCTGCGCGGCGACCTGGCGGGGGCGGAGGGAGACGCGGGGCGGAGCTTCGAACTGTTCGGGGACATCGGCGACGCGTGCGGCCGGCTGTGGTCGGTGTACCCGCTGGCGGCGGTCGCCGAGATCCACGGCGACTACGGGCGGGCGGCCCGGCGGTGGCGGGGCGGACTGGACACCGCGGAAGCCTTCGGCCTGCACACCCAGGCGGCGGACCTGCTGTCCGGGCTCGGGCGTACCGCGCTGCTGACCGGGGACCTCGCCGGGGCGCGCGCGCACCACGAACGCTCCCGCCGCCTCGCCGCCGAGATCGGTTTCCGCGCGGGCGAGATCAACGCCCAGGTCGGACTCGGGCTCGGCGCGCGCCGCGAGGGGCTCCTGGACGAGGCCGAGGCCCACATGCGTACGGTGCTGGACTGGCACCGGCAGGTCGGGCTCGACGGCGCGAACGCGCTGATCCTGGCCGAGCTGGGCTTCGTGGCGGAGCTGCGGGGCGAGCCGGAGGCGGCGCTCGCCCTCCACGAGGAGGGCTACGCCACCGCTTCCGCGACCGGCGACCCGCGCGCCGTCGCCCTCGCCCTGGAGGGCCTGGCCGCCGCGCACGCCC
>NZ_GG657751.1:307371-328862 GCF_000158895.1 Streptomyces sp. C
GCCCCGGCGGAACGCCGCGGGTACCGGGTTGGCCGTCGCACGGGGCGCAGGGGATCATGACCGCGTGCCCAACCGAGAGCCGCTCCACACCTTCCTCCCCCGCACCGGCCTCACCGTCGTCGAGGACGTGCGCCCCGGCAGCCTCTTCCCGCCGGAGGCCGCCTGGCGCATCGCGCGCGGGACCGCGGCGCCGGCCGGCGCCGTCCGGGAGGCGCTCGACGACGCGTGGTGGCGCCGCCTCGCGGATGCCGACGGCGAGTTCCTGGTGGCCGTACTCGGACACCGGATCGGCGGCAACGACTCCTGGTGGACCCGGGTCCGCTCCGCCGGCAGCGGTGTGCCGCGGCTGACCGGCGGCCCCGGGTTCGTGGCGCTCTCCCTCGACGGGCAGGTGCTCCTCGCGGAGGTGCCCGGCGCGGACGGCCCCCGTGTGACGGCCCTCGACCGGCTGCCGGAACGGCTGGAGGAGGCCGCCGCGGCCGCCGGACGCGAGACGGAGGACGAGCGCGCCGAGGTGTGGGCGGCGGTGCCCGGCCGGCCTGCTCTGCCCCTCCACTGGGCGGAGTGGATCGGGTCCAACCCGGCCGCCCCGGACGACCTGCTGATCCGGCTGCTGGACGTGGAGGAGGGCTTCCTGCACGGGTGCGACCGGCCCGCCGTCCTCGACGCCGCCGTGGCGCACCCCGATCCCCGGGTCCGGTCCACGCCCGCAGAAACCTTCCGCCCCAAGCTCACCTCCGACCAGTGGGTCCGCCTGGTGCGCGCCGAGCCGTCGCCGGCGCGACGCGTGCTGCACGCCGAGCGTGCCCGCGCATGGGGTGCCGAACTCCCCGACGACCTGTACGACGAGCTGCTCGCCGGCCCCTCCCGTGCCTCGGCCGCCGAACTCCCCGGGCTCCCCGCCCACCGCCTCCCGGGCCTCGCGGCCGACCCCGACCCCCGCATACGGGCGGCCGCCTGCGCCCGGTGGGAGGAACTCCCCCCACCGCTGCGGGACCGGCTGCTGGCCGACACCGACGACTTGGTGCGTACGGAGGCGCTGCTCGCCCACCACACCGGCACCCCCATGCCCCGCGAGGTCCACGCGGCCCTGCCCGAGCCCCGGCGCGCGCTCGGAGAGTGCCGGCTGGAACGCGACCTGGAGGCGGAGCTGGTCCGGCACGGCACCACGGAGGAACGCCGTACGCTGGCCGCCAACCCGCGGCTCGGCCCCCTCGGCGTCGCCGTCCTGGCGGAAGACCCCGACGAGGACGTCCGCTCGGAGGTGGCTCTGTGGCCCGACCTCGACGAAGAGCAGCGCGCCGCGGTGCGCCACGACTTCGACCCGGCCCGGATGTCGTACCCCCTGCCCTGGGTGGAGCGCCTGCACGGCGACGCCGACGCGATGCGCCGCCTCGCCGCGTCGTCCCATCCACTCGTCCGCCGCAGCGTGGCCCGTGCCCGGCACCTTCCCGCGGACGTCGTGCAGCGCCTGGCGCGGGACGAGGACCGGCCGGTCCGCCTCTTCCTCGCCGAATCCTGCGACGACGCTCCGGCCGAGCTGCTGCTGGAGGTCTGGCGCTGGTGGGACGGCAGCTTCAGCCACCCCGACCGCCCCCGCAGCCACCCCAACTTCCCCCGCACCGGCCTGCTGCGCCATGCCGGCGACCCCGCCGGCCGGATGCGCCGCCTGGCCCTGGACGACCCCCGGTCCACGCCCGCCGACGTCGCACGTCTGGCCCGCGACCCGGAGGCCGAGGTGCGCCGGCGCGCGGCCGAGGACCCCCGGCTGTCACCGGCCGACGCGGTGCGGCTGCTGAACGACCCGGAGGCCGCCGTCCGCGCGAGCGCGGTGCGCCATCCGCGGCTGCCGGCCCGCGTCCTCGCCGGGCTGCTGCACGACCGCGACACGGCGGGCGAGGCGGTCACCAACCCGGCGATCCCGGTCCCCGTCCTCCAGCGCCTCCTGGCCGCGGCCGCGGAAGCCGTGGCCGCCCTGCGCCGGACTCCGCCACCCGGCAGCGCGGCCCCGACGGCGTGACCCCGACGCATCGATCCGGATCGAGGTCACAGCGATCAGCCGGGTGCCGCGTCGGACCCCGGAGTGACGGCCGCGCCGAACCGACCGGCTCAGGGCCAGTCGACGGCGAAGGCACGCGCGGGGTTCCGCGTGAGGAGGTGACCCACCAGCTCCGCACCCAGGGCGGCCACCAGCCGGGGTCTCACCCGGCGCAGCAGGTACGGCATCCCGGGGCCGCCGTCGACCGACCGCGCCCCGGAGACGACGGTGTCCCCGCCGAGCAGCAGCCGGTGTCCGAAGCCCGCATCGGCCAGCGCCCTCACCGCGTCGGGCATCCGCCAGTCGGTGGCGTGATGGGCGAGCGAGGGCCCGTCGAAGGCCAGATAGCAGCCCGCCTCCGCGGCCTGGCGCTGCACCACCCCGTCCGGGGAGCGGTTGAGGTGCCCGAGGACCACCCGGTGAGGCGGGACCTCCAGCTCGTCACAGAGCAGGTCGATCACGTCGAGTGCGCCCGTGCCGTGCTCCAGGTGGACGGCTATGGGCGCACCGGTCTGGTGGTGCGCCTCGGCCGCGGCGGCCATCGTCCATCGGGCGTGCGCGTCGAGGCCGTGGAAGCCGCCCGCGACCTTGACGATCCCGGCGCGGACGCCCGACGCGCCGATGCCCGCGGTCAGTTCGCAGACGAAGAGCTCGCAGAGTCCGCCGCGCAGCGCGTCGAGGAACTCCGGGTCGTAGTGGACGGCTTGGTGCAGCCCGGTCGCGCACACCACGTGCACCCCGGCCGCGCGGGACAGGGCCGGCAGGTCCGCGGTCCGCCGTCCCATGCCGTACGGGGTCCACTGGATGACGCTCGCACCGCCGGCGGCGCGGAACGCGGCCAGTTCGGAGCGTGCGGCCGGGACGTCGTCCAGTTCCCGGCCCGGCAGCTTCGGGCTGCGGAGGAAGAGGTGGTCGTGGGCGTCGCACACGCCCAGGTCGTCGGGGTGCACGTCTGCGAGCACCGTGCGGACGCGCTCTACCACTGCCGTCCGCGCGGCAGTGCGGGCCTTCCGGGTGCCGACACGTGCAACACCTGGAAGACGTCGCCGGAGGCCTTGGGCGCGTGGTGGTCCCAGAGCGAGAAGTGGACCAGCTCCCAGCGGTGCGAGTCGACGGCGGCCGCGGCGAGTACGGCGCCTTCCCGCGAGGCGAGCCGCCCCGCTTCGCGCACCGCGTCCTCCATGAACTCGGACAGCGGCACGTCCTGCGGGACCCGCTGCCGCCGGCGCACGGCGGCGACGGCGGGGGAGCCGGCCGCGGTGCCCTCCTCGTAGGCCAGGCCCGTCCACTGCCGCACGTCCGGCCGCCCGAAGTCGTTGACGGGCCCCTGGAAGGCGCCTCCCCACAGGAAGGTGTTCATCCCCTCCATGGTGTTCCAGAGGTAGAACGGCGCGTACTGGTTGACCGGCGAACCGTGTACCCCGCGCTCGCGCATCAGGTACGCCTTGAAGCCGAGGCCGTCCCAGTCGTCGAGGGCGTGCCCGAGGCGGGCGACTCGGTCGCGGATGATGTCCATGTCGTAGTCGGCGGGCAGGGTCATCTCGTACTGCATGGCGTGCAACGTGAGCTCCGTCCTCAAGCGGGGTAGTGGTCCACGACGTGTTCGTGCCACTCGACGGTCGAGCCGTCCTCAGCCGCCTCCACGACGGCGAGATGCGTCATGAAGGTGCCGGGAGCGGCGCCGTGCCAGTGCCGTTCGCCGGGCTCGATCCACACGGTGTCGCCGGCCCGGATCGCGGTGACGTCACCGCCCTCGCGCTGGACCAGTCCTTCGCCCTCCAGGACGTGCAGGACCTGGCCGTGCGGATGGCGGTGCCAGGCGGTGTGCGCGCCGGGGGCGAAGTGCACGCTGAACATCCGCAGCCGGGACGGTGACTCCGGGGCGGCTATCTCGTCCAGCCACACCGTGCCCGTGAAGTGCTCCGCCGGGCCCTGCCGGGTGTCGGGGCGCCTTGTCGTGATGTGCACGGGGAACTCCTCAGGATGCGGGTCGAAGAAGGGAGAGCAGCCCGCGTACCCCCGAGTCGAAGGCCGCGGGCGAGCCCGACGCGCGGGCCAGGACGTAGCCCCCCTGCACCGTGGCGAGGACCGTCGCGGCGATCTCCCGCGCGTCGAGGGAGCGGGCGAACTGGCCCTGTTCCTGGCCCGCTTCGACGATGCGGACGAGCTGCTCACGCAGCCAGGCGATCGTCTCCTCCACCGGCGCCCGCAGATCGTCGCTGGCGACCACGTCCGGGTCCATGGTCAGGCGGCCCACGGGGCAGCCGCGCAGCACGTCGCGTTCGCGCTCCAGATAGGCCCGGATCCGCTCGTACGGTGACCCGGGCCCGTCCAGCGCGCTCTGCGCGGAGGCGCGCAGTTCCTCGCAGGTGCGGCGGATCGCGGCCAGCGCGAGGTCGGGCTTGCCCTGGAAGTGGTGGTACATGCTGCCCTGGCCCACGCCCGCGCGCTCCAGGATCGCCTTGGGGCTGGTGCCCACGTAGCCGCGCTCCCAGAGCAGTTCGCGGGTGGACTCGATCAGCCGGTCCTGAGTGCTCATACGAGGACTGTACATACCAGTAGGTACAGAAGTCGAGCAGGGACGCCGTGAGGCCGTGCCGTCGTACGGTCGTGCCGGGGGTCAGGCGCTGGTCGGCACGCCCGCGTTCGCGAGGATGTCGCGGGCGGGCAGGGCGGTGCTCTGTGCGGCGGTCAGCCCGGAGGCCGCGAGGTGGGCGTCGACGATGCGCAGGCCGGCCGCGTATCCGGCGGCGTCGGGCAGCCCGACGGGCTCGCAGCCCATACGGCGGGCGGTGGCGTCGCCGTACACGTACGGGGGCAGGTTCCACATCCCGGCCACGTCGATCGCCGCCGTGACCTTCGCCTGTGCCTGCTCCAGCTCCCGGCCGGACAGCCTCGTCGCCCAAGGCCCCATCGCGTCCTCACCGGCCACCTCGCGTACGAACGCCTCGGCCAGTCCCTCGGCCACCACCTGCTCGCCTACCGTGACGGTGGCCGGGTCCCAGACCACGTTGGCGTAGCGCACGTTGTGGTGGAGCTCGTGCGCGGCGGCGTACCCGATCTTGGCGAGGCTGGTCGGGGTGGGCCACATCGTCAACTGGATCGCCCCCGGTATGCCACCCATTCCGAAGTAGCCCCCGTTGCGGACCGTCAGCAGCTCGTCGTCCGGGTCACCCAGGGCAAGGACGACGTGCACGGTCTCGGCGGCCTCGATCCCGGGCACCGCTGCGCTCAGCCGCCTCCACGCCGCGGCCAGGCAGTCCTCCATCCGGCTCCACACCCGGGCGTCCTGCATCTGCCGAAGGGCCGTCAGGTAGCGCGCATCCTCCACGTCGATCCGGAACCCACTGCCGGCCTGGTGCATCTGGACCATGTCCAGGTCACCGATCGCGGACATGGCGCTCTGCAGGGGGCTGAGCATCTCGCGCAGGGCGTCGGGCCGTTCCTCCAGCGGGCGCTGCAGGAGATCGAGCATGGCGGACGCCGTGTCATGAACGATGATCTTCATGACACGGGACGGTAGGACCTCCCCCTACGTGAGGATCAAGTTCCGGGGACGCGCGTCATTCCCCGTTGAGCCAGCCGCATACGTAGTACTGCTGGTCCGCGGCTCTCTCGATGATCCATTGATTGAGGACGTCACCTGCGAGCGCACCGGTTTCGGGGTCGCGCCGGGTGATCCTCGCCTCCACGCTGAGCTCGTTCCTGCCCGGCGGGACCTCGTAGTGCTGGAGCTCCCAGCGGTCCACGAAGTATCCGTTGAGGGCGAACCCGAGCAGGGTCGAACGGAGCCGGGGGCACGTGCCTCGGCGCAACGACGTCATGTCGTGGTCGGCGAGCCCGTTCATGTAGAGGGTGAAGACGCGCTCGATGGCCTGGCGGTCGAGGGGCGTGGGTGTCGGCACGGGCGTGGGAGTCGGTGTGGCCCTGGGGCTGGGGCTGGAGCTGGGGCTGGGGCTGGGGCTGGATTTGGCGGCGGACGGGGTGGGTTCGGCAAGGGGGGAGGACGGCGGCCGGGACGGCTGGGCGGGCGCGTCGGCCCCGGTCGAGCGCGTGGGGCCGGCGCCGTCGTCGGAGGCTCCGGATTCCGGTAACCACCAGGGGATCGCGACCAGGACGGCCACGACCACCGCCAAGCCGCCCAGTACGTAGCGCCCGCGCGCGGCAGCGCGGCCGGGGCCGTGGCCCGGAGCCGCCGCGCGCCCGGCCCCCGGCGGCACGGCCGCCCCCAACGGCAGCGTGCCCGAGGGGCCCGGCGGGGAGGGCTCGGGCTCGCCCGCCGGTCCGGCGAGCAGCGCGTACGCCTCCTCGGCGGTGAGGCGCTGCGCCGGGTCCTTGCGGAGCAGTCCCGTCAGCACGGGGCCGAGCTCCCCCGCGCGGACGGCGGGGGCGGGATCCTCCGTGGCCACGGCGGCGAAGACGGCCCAGGAGCCGGAGCCGTTGAACGGAGGATGTCCCTCCACGGCGGTGTACAGCGTCACGCCAAGGGACCACAGGTCGGATTCGGCGGTCGGCGGGAGACCGCGCATCTGCTCGGGGGACATGTACACCGGGGTCCCCATGAGCGCCCCCGAGCGGGTCAGACCCGGCTCGCCCTCCACGGTCGCGATCCCGAAGTCGGTCAGCACCACCCGGTCGCCTTCGAGCAGCACGTTGGCGGGCTTGATGTCCCGGTGGACCACGCCCGTCGCGTGCACGGCGCGCAACGCGTCCAGAACCTGCCGGCCGATCACGGCCACGCGGGCGGGCGGGAGCGGGCCGTCCTCCTTGACGAGGTCGTCCAGGGAGCGGCCGCGGACGAGCTCCATCACGATCCACGGCCGGCCGTCCTCGTCGGCTATCCGGTCGTGGACGGTGATCACCCCCGGGTGTTTCAGCCGGGCGGCCGCACGTGCCTCGCGGTCCAGCCGGGCGATCCACGCCTGCTTCCGGGAAGCGTCGAGGTCGTCGGGGAGCCGGAGTTCCTTGAGCGCGACCTCCCGGCCGAGTTGCTCGTCGTGGGCCCGCCAGACGGTCCCCATGCCGCCCTGGCCGAGCAGTTCGGCCAGCCGGTACCGGCCGGCCAGCAGTCGTCCGCGATCGTCAGTCACGACCGGGAACCTAACCCAACGCATCCGGCCGGACCAACGCCCCCTGCCCCTGCGGGGCGGGCCGGCAGGCTCCCGGCCCGCCTCCGTCTCCTCCTCAGCGCAGTTGTTCGGCCAGTCCGACGATGACGCCCTCGGGGCCGTGGACGTAGCAGAGCAGGTAGCTGTCCTCGAACCGGGCGACCTCGCCGACGAGCTCGGCACCGTGCGGGCGCAGGCGGGCGAGGGTGTCCGCGAGGTCGTCGACGGCGAACATGACGCGGTGCGTGCCCAGGATGTTGTGCGGCCGCTTGCGCGGCCCGTCAACGATCACCGCGGGGTTGCGGTACTTCGCCAGTTCGAGTCGGCTGTGGCCGTCCGGCGTGCGGAGCATCGCGATGTCGCAGTGGACGTCGTCGAGGCCGGTGCACTGGTCGGCGAAGAGGCCCTCGACCTCCGCCCTGCCCTCCAGCTCCATACCGAGTTCCACGAAGAACGCGACGGCGGCGTCCATGTCCTCGACGACGATGCCGACGTTGTCCATCCTCTGAATCGCCATGCCGACCACTGCCTTCTCTTCGCGGGGCCGGTCGCGGCCCACCTGCGCCCGGGGGACGGAGCTCACGGCACGCTACCGGCATCCGCGGTCGGAGGAACTCCGGGGCGAGCCATACGGACGACGCCCCGTACTTCATCCCACCCGGCACCGCAGCCGAGGGGTACTCGGCTCCGAGGCGCTGAAGTGGCGGACCGCGTTCCAGGCCGGCGCGAATGGTCAGACGGGCCCTCGGGCCTGTCGTCAAACTCCCGTCTGCCCCGCGACGCCTGGCACGCGCTCTCGCCGCACCGGGCGAAAGCCAAGTACGTCCAGTACGCGGGCTTCCGCCCGGCGCACCGAGAGCACGCACCAGACGCCGCGGGGCCGCCCTCCGGGCGACGACGGGAGTTTGACGACAGGCCCTAGACCGCGGCCGGTCCCCGGACGGGGCGTCAGCGGGTCCGGACCGGGTCGAGGAGGCCCGGCGGGAGGTACTCCGCGAGGGACCGGGCCGCGGCCACAGGGTCGGCGGACCAGTCGACGGGCAGGTTCACCGGCCAGCGCGGCAGCCCCACCGGCTGGGCGCTCCCCAGCCTCCGGGCCACGTCCTCGCGCAGCCGCGGCAGCATCGCGTAGAGCCGGTCGCCGGGACAGGCGGTGCTGTTGAAGTCCCGGTGCCCGTAGATCTCGGACGGGGAGACCTCGTACTGGCGGCAGACCTGGGCGCACAGGTCGGCGAGGGCGGAGAACTGCGCCGCGGGAGGCTCCGCGGTCGTGTACGTGCCCTCGTTCTCGATGCCGATGGCCACGCTGTTCTGCCCCACGCAGTGGGCGCCCCGCACCAGCCGGTCGCCGGACTCCAGTGCGGCCAGGCTGTGGTGGCGGCCCTCCAGGACGAAGGCGCCCCGGCTGACGGTGAAGTGCTGGCCCGTGTCGATCCAGCCCTGCGTGTCCATGTGGAACCTCTGGATCGCCCGGGCCAGCGCGTGGGCCCGCTCCCGCGAGTAGTCGGTCACGTTGGCCGAGGCCGTGTGGTGCACGATGATCCGCTCGGGGCGCGTGTCGAGGACCACCACCTCCTCGGACGCCTCGCGGGCCCCCCAGCCGTCGCAGTCGGTGATCCGGGGCTCGGTGGCCCCGTCCCACCCCCCGGACCGCCGGGAGCCGGCGGCGGCGCGGGCCGCGCCGGTGGCGGCGGGCAGGACGGTGGCGGCTCCGAGCACGAGCGCGGCGGAGAACACGCTGCGGCGGGAGAGCCTCAAGAAGGGGGACGTCATGAAACCGCCTGTTCCGGTGGGGGTGGGGTGGGCACCCCATCGAAGGGCAGCCCGCCCCGCAAGGCACACAGGCGCGCCGAGGGGCCACTTCCCCGCATCCCTTCCCGAGCCAAACGAGCGCCCCGGCCGCCAGGACCGGGATCATCCCGCCGGTATCACCCCGCCGGTATCCCCCCCGACCGGGATCACCCCGCCAGGGTCACCCCGCCGGTGAGCCGGCCGGGGCCGGAGCGCCGAACCAACGGCGCATCGCCTGCTCGAACTCCTCGCCATCGGGGTGACGATCACCGGCCCAGGCGACCACGCCGTCCGGCCGCACCAGCACGGCACCCAGCCCGAAGTCGTTCCCCGCCCTCCCGGCCGCGTACCGTATCCGGCCCTCCCAGCCGGTCACGCAAGCGCGCAGGCGCCGGTCGGTGGTGAAATCGAGCACGACGGCCCGTCCGTCCTCCATGAGGTCGCCGAGGCGACCGCCGTCCTCGAAACGGAAGTCGGGGGCGCTGCGGCCCACCAGCGGATGCTCACTGCCGAGGTCGTACCGGATCCACGATCCCGACAGCCTCTCGAACACGTAGGTCGCACCGTCACGGGTCCCGATGAGCTCGCGGACCACTGCCTGGATCGCCTGGGCGTGCGGTTCCGGCCTCATGGTCGCCACCTGGGCGCGCGACCAGTCGAGCACCGCCGCACCGATCGGATGGCGCTCGTCGGCGTAGGTGTCGAGGAGTCCGTCCGGCGCGTACCCGTGCACGGTCGCCGCGAGCTTCCATCCCAGGTTCACGGCGTCACCGATGCCGGTGTTCAGCCCCTGGCCGCCGAGGGGGGAGTGGATGTGGGCGGCGTCGCCCGCGAGCAGGACGCGTCCCCGCCGGTAGGACGTCGTCTGCATCGCCCGATCGGTGAAGCTGGAGGCGATGTGGACCTCCCCGATCGTCACGTCGATGCCGGACACGCGGCGCAGGACCGCCTGGAGATGGTCGCGGGTCAGCGGCTGTGAACGGTCGAACGCACCGCCGTCGAAGTCCGTCATGGCGATGTGCCCGTCGGTGGGCATCCGGAGGTACATGCCCGTCGGCGTGAGGTGGAACCCGGGGCGCAGCCTCTCGGCATCGGCGAGAGTGGCTTGCAGCGTGTACCCGGTGAACTGCGGCTCGGTGCCGACGAATTCGAAGCCGGCGAGCCCGCGCACCGTACTGCGTCCGCCGTCGCAGCCGACCAGCCAGCGCGCCTCGTACGCGTCCGCGCCGGCTCGTGCGACCACGCTCTCCCCGTTCTGGGAGACGGCCGAGACCCTGACGCCGCGCCTGATCTCCACGCCGAGCTTGGACGCCTGCCCGGACAGCACCGTCTCGACCGCTTCGAGGTCCGTCATCACGGCTTCGGGCGCCGGGCCGGGAAGCCGGAACGGGAGGGCGGCGACGTCGACCCGGTCGCCGTCGAGCATCATGCCGGCGAAGTGGCCGACGAACCGGGGGCCTGTCGACGCACCCCCTCCGGGGGCCGCACCGAACACCTCCTGAACCCCCGACGCCGTCATCAGCGGTTCCAGCAACCCGCGCCGGTAGAACGCCTCCACCGATGCGGCGGACAGCCCACGCCTGCCGAGCGGGGCCGACCGTAACGGGGAGCCGGGCCCCGGCTCCCGTTCGAGCACCACTACCGAACAGCCCGCGAGGCCGAGCTCGCACGCCAGGGCCAGGCCCACCGGACCGGCTCCCACGATCACTACGTCATGCACGAGAGATCCCCTCCTCGAACGCCGAGCCGGACGGTCATCCGGCCGGACCTCTCGAACGGTGCCAGCCCCCTCCGACATCCCACCGACAAGGCACCGACACGCATGCGCGGCGGCGAGCAGCAGGAACCGCCAGGCGCCCGCCCGGCATGACACCGTGCTAGCCATTCGTGCCGAATGTCCCATTCCGCGCAGATATGGCCCGTGAAGTGGATCACTCTCCGTCGTGCTTTCCACATGCTTCCGGGGGCCGGGGGCACCCGCCCTCCCGGGCGGCCGGCTGGTCGCCCCGGTTCTCCGGGTGACCAGCGGGGGGCCCGAAGGAACGAAAGGCAACACCCGACGTGACCGCAGCACAACAGACCATCCACGTGGGCGGCGAGTGGCGGGCATCACTCTCCGGAGACACCCGCCAGATCATCGACCCCGCCGACGCCACCGCCTTCGCGGTCGTCGCGGAGGGCGGGTTCCCGGACGCCGACGACGCGGTCGCCGCCGCCCGCGCCGCCTTCGACGCGGGCGCCTGGCCCCGCACGCCGGTCCCCGCCCGCGCCGCCCTCCTGCGCCGGGTCGCCGACCTGCTGGAACGCGACCGGGAGCGGATCGGCGCCCTGGAGAGCCGGGACGCGGGCAAGACGCTGGAGGAGGGCCGCACCGACGTCGACTGCGTGCGCGACGCCTTCCGCTACTTCGCCGACCTGGTGGAGAAGGAGAGCGCGGCGCGCGTCGTCGACGCCGGTTCGCCGGACGTGCACAGCGTGGTCGTCCCCGAGCCCGTGGGCGTGTGCGCGCTGATCACCCCGTGGAACTACCCGCTCCTCCAGGCCAGCTGGAAGATCGCGCCGGCCCTCGCCGCCGGCAACACCTTCGTCGTCAAGCCCAGCGAGATCACCCCGCTGAGCACGGTCGCCCTGGTCGAGCTGCTGCTGGAGGCCGGGCTCCCGCTCGGCGCCGCCAACATCGTCACCGGCCCCGGCCACACCGTGGGCGCGCGGCTCGCCGAGCACCCCGACGTCGACCTGGTCTCGTTCACCGGCGGACTCGTCAGCGGCACCAAGGTCGCGCGGGCGGCGGCCGACAGCGTCAAGAAGGTCGCGCTCGAACTGGGCGGCAAGAACCCCAACATCGTCTTCGCGGACGCCTGCGCCACCCCCGAGGGCTTCGACACCGCCGTCGACCAGGCCCTCAACGCCGCGTTCATCCACAGCGGCCAGGTCTGCTCGGCCGGCTCCCGCCTCATCGTCGAGGAGCCGCTGCGGGAACGGTTCGTCGCCGAACTGGCCCGGCGGGCCGAGCTGATCCGGCTGGGCCGCGGCACCGACCCCGGCGTCGAGTGCGGGCCGCTGGTATCGGCCGCCCAGCGGGAGCGGACCGAGGAGTACGTCGCCTCCGCCCTGGCTGAAGGCGCGGTGCTCCGCGCGGGCGGGGTGCGGCCGGAAGGGCCCGGCTTCTTCTACCGGCCCACCGTCCTCGACCGCTGCCACCGCGGCATGCGCGTGGTCCGCGAGGAGGTCTTCGGCCCGGTCCTGACCGTCGAGACCTTCCGCACCGAGGAGGAGGCCGTCACCCTCGGCAACGACACCGAGTACGGCCTGGCCGGCGCCGTGTGGACCTCCGACGAGGACCGGGCCGCGCGGGTGGCCGGGCTGCTGCGCCACGGCACCGTGTGGATCAACGACTTCCACCCGTACCTGCCGCAGGCCGAATGGGGCGGCTTCGGCAAGTCCGGCATCGGACGCGAACTGGGCCCCACCGGCCTGGCCGAGTACCGCGAGGCCAAGCACGTCTACCGCAACCTCTCCCCGCGTCCCGTCCGGTGGTTCGCCGGCGGACAGGACGACGCCGTACGCGCCGAGCACCAGAAGGACCGGGCATGAACCACCAGCACGACCAGCAGGTGTACGACTACGTCGTCGTCGGCGGCGGGACCGCCGGTTCCGTGATCGCCTCCAGGCTGACCGAGGACCCCGAGGTCAGCGTGGCCGTCATCGAGGGCGGACCCAGCGACGTCGGCCGCGAGGACGTCCTGACCCTGCGCCGGTGGACGGGACTGCTCGGCGGCGAACTGGACTACGACTACCCCACCACCCGGCAGCCCCGCGGCAACTCCCACATCCGGCACAGCCGGGCCCGGGTGCTGGGCGGCTGTTCCTCGCACAACACGCTCATCTCGTTCAAGCCGCTCCCCTCCGACTGGGACGAGTGGGCCGAGGCCGGGGCCGAGGGCTGGGACGCGGCCTCCATGGACCCGTACTTCGACCGGCTCCGCAACAACATCGTCCCGGTACACGAGGACGACCGGAACGCCATCGCCCGGGACTTCGTGGAAGCGGCGCAGGACGCCCTGGGCGTCCCCCGGGTCGAGGGGTTCAACCAGGGCGCCTTCCACGAGGGGGTCGGCTTCTTCGACCTGGCCTACCACCCGGAGGACAACAAGCGGTCCTCCGCGTCGGTCGCCTACCTGCACCCCTTCCTGGACCGGCCGAACCTGCACATCGCCCTGGAGACGTGGGCCTTCCGGCTGGAGCTGGAGGGAACCCGGGCCACCGGAGTGCACGTGCGCACCGCCGACGGCCGGGAGCACCTGGTGCGGGCCCGGCGCGAGGTGCTGGTGTGCGCCGGCGCCGTGGACTCGCCGCGGCTGCTGCTGCACTCGGGCATCGGACCGCGGCCGGACCTGGAGGAGCTGGGCATCCCGGTCGTGCACGACCTGCCGGGGGTGGGTGAGAACCTCCTCGACCACCCGGAGTCGGTCATCGTGTGGGAGACGAACGGTCCGATACCGCAGAACTCGGCGATGGACTCGGACGCAGGGCTGTTCGTCCGCCGGGACCCGGCGGCCCAGGGGCCGGACCTGATGTTCCACTTCTACCAGGTGCCGTTCACCGACAACCCGGAGCGGCTGGGCTACGAACGCCCCGCCCACGGCGTGTCGATGACCCCGAACATCCCCAAGCCGCGCAGCCGTGGCCGGCTCTACCTGACCAGTGCCGACCCCGAGGTCAAGCCGGCGCTGGACTTCCGGTACTTCACCGACGAGGACGACTACGACGGCCGGACCCTGGTCGACGGCATCCGGATCGCCCGGCGGATCGCGGCGGCCGAGCCGCTGGCCGGCTGGCTGAAGCGCGAGGTCTGCCCGGGGCCGGAGGTCACCTCCGACGAGGAGCTCAGCGCGTACGCCCGGCAGGTCGCGCACACCGTGTACCACCCGGCCGGGACCTGCCGGATGGGTGCCGCGGACGACCCGCTCGCCGTCGTCACACCCGATCTGAGGATCCGTGGCCTGTCGGGCATCCGGATCGCCGACGCGTCCGTCTTCCCGACCATGACCGCCGTGAACCCGATGATCGGTGTGCTGATGGTCGGGGAGAAGTGCGCCGAACTGCTGGGAGGTGCCGGCCGATGAGCCAGACCGAGAGCCAGTCGAACCCCCCGTCGCGGGCACGGCCGCGGAGCCGGCCGGCCGGGGGCCTGGTCGCCGGGTCCGGCGCCGGATCGGACGCCGGGTCCGGCGCCGGATCCGTCTTCTCCGTCCGGAACCTGTGGAAGGTCTTCGGGCCGAAGGCCGAGCGGATCCCCGCCGATCCGGAACTGGTGTCCCTGGACGCCGCCGCACTGCGCGAGCGGACCGGCTGCACGGCCGCCGTCCGCGACGTCTCCTTCGACGTCCGCAAGGGCGAGGTGTTCGTCGTGATGGGCCTGTCCGGTTCCGGCAAGTCCACGCTGGTGCGCTGCCTGACCCGGCTCATCGAGCCGACCTCGGGCACCCTCTCCATCGACGGCGAGGACGTCCTGGCCATGGACCCCGCCCGGCTGCGCGAACTGCGCCGGCACCGCGCCGCCATGGTCTTCCAGCACTTCGGCCTGCTGCCGCACCGCACCGTCCTCGACAACGTCGCCTACGGCCTGGAGATCCAGGGCGTGGGCCGCGGAGAACGGCGCGAGCGCGCCGCGGAGTTCGTGGCGAAGGTCGGGCTGCACGGCATGGAGCGGCGGCGGCCCGGCCAGCTGTCCGGCGGTCAGCAGCAGCGCGTGGGCCTGGCCCGCGCGCTCGCGGTGGACCCCGAAGTGCTCCTGTTCGACGAGCCGTTCAGCGCGCTCGACCCGCTGATCCGGCGGGACATGCAGGAGGAGGTCGTCCGCCTGCACCGCGAGGAGGGCCGCACCATGGTCTTCATCACCCACGACCTCGGCGAGGCCCTGCGGCTCGGCGACCGGATCGCCCTGATGCGCGACGGCCGGATCGTCCAGCTCGGGACGCCCGAGGAGATCGTCGGCTCCCCCGCCGACGACTACGTCCGCGACTTCGTCCGGGACGTGCCGCGCGAGCAGGTGCTGACGGTCCGCTCGGCGATGCGCCCGGCGCGGAACGGCGAGGCCGCGGCCGGCCCGGCGCTGGCGCCGAGCGCCACCGTCCACGAGGCCATCGAGGCGGTCGCCCGGTCCGGGGAGACCGCCCGGGTCGTCGAGAACGGCCGGTGCCTGGGGGTGGTCGACCAGACGGTGCTGCTGGGCGTGGTCGCCGGGGTCCCCGCCCCGGCCGGAAGGGCGGTGGCCTGATGTACTCCCATACGACCTGGCCGCCGCCCTGCGACGGCACGCGGGCCCCCTGCCCGGGGCGGTGGGGCCGATGAGCGCCACCACCTCCGCTCCCGCCGGACGTACGCCCGCGGCCGGCGCTCCCGCCACCGCCCCCGCCCCCGCCCGGGGAACCGGAGACCGACGCCCGTGCCCGTGCCCGCGGCCGCGGCCGCGGCCGGCGCGAACTGCTCCGGCGTCGGCGCGGCCTGCTGATCGGTGCGGGCGCGGCGATCCTGCTCGTCCTGGGCTCCGCCCTGCTCGGCGGCGGCAGCTGGCCCGGCGGTCTGACCGCGGACGTGTCGGTGCCGCTGGACCGCGCCGGCGACTGGATCATCGACAACCGCGACGACCACCCGCTGTTCCTGTACTTCCTCGGGCACGTCAGCAACTTCGTGGTCGTCTCCGTGCGCGCCGTGTACCTGCTGCTGCTCACCCTCGGCTGGGCCGGGGTGACCGCTGCCGCCGGACTGCTGGCCTGGCGGCTGGCGGGAACGCGCCTCGCCCTGGTCTCCGTCGCCGCGTTCGCCGTCTGCGGGCTGCTGGGCATGTGGGTCCCCACGATGCAGACCCTGGCCCTGATGGCGGTGGCCGTGCTGGCGTCCGTACTGCTCGGTGCGCTTCTCGGGCTGGCCGCGGGCCTGTCCGACCGGCTGGACCGGGTGCTGCGCCCGGTGCTCGACACCATGCAGGTGCTGCCCGCGTTCGCCTACCTGCTGCCGGTGGTGCTGGTCTTCGGCATCGGCGTACCGGCCGCTGTCCTGGCGACCGTGGTGTACGCCGCCCCGCCGATGGCCCGCCTCACCGCACTGGGGCTGCGCGGCGCGGACCCGGGGGTCATGGAAGCCGCCGCTTCCCTCGGAGCGACCGGCCGGCAGCGGCTGCTGACGGCCCGGCTGCCGCTGGCCCGGAAGGAACTGCTGCTCGGCGTGAACCAGGCGATCATGATGGCGCTCGGCATGGCCGTGATCGCCTCCGTGATCGGCGCCGGCGGTCTCGGCGACCGGGTCTACCAGGCGCTGGCCTCCGTGGACGTCGGTGCCGCGCTCGCCGCGGGCGTGCCGATCGTGCTGCTCGCCGTGGTCCTGGACCGTGTCACCGCCGCCGCGGGCGCCCGGATCGGGTCCGCTCCGGCCGCCGGCCCGGCCGGCCGCGGCCGTACACCGGCCCTCGCGTCGGCCGTCGCCGTCGCCGTCGTCGCCGCTGTCGCCGCGGCCGGTCACCTCACCGGCCGGCTCGGCTGGCCGCGCACGTGGGCCGTGGACACCGCCGGGCCCGTCAACCGGGCCGTGGACTGGATGACCGCGCACCTGTACTCCGGGGTGCCCGTCGTCGGCGGCACCGCCGACTGGGCCGCCCGCTTCACCACCGGGGTCCTCAACCCGCTCCGCTCCGGCCTGCAGTGGCTGCCCTGGTGGTCGGTCCTGCTGGCGGTCGGCGCCCTCGCCCTCCTCATCGGCACCTGGCGGACCGCCGCCACCGCGGTCCTCGCGATGGCCGCGATCGGCGTCCTCGGCGTGTGGGGGCCCGCCCTCGACACCCTCTCCCAGGTGCTGGCCGCGGTCGCCGCGACCCTGCTGCTCGGCCTCGCCCTCGGCGCGGCCGCCGCGCGCGGCGGCCGCCTGGACCGCGTGCTGCGGCCCGTCCTCGACGTGTTCCAGACGCTGCCCCAGTTCGTCTACCTGATCCCGGTGGTCGCCCTGTTCGGCGTGGGCCGCGCCCCGGCCGTCGCCGCGGCCGTGGTGTACGCGCTGCCCGCGGTGGTGCGCATCACCGCGCAGGGCCTGCGGGCGGTCGACCCGGGCGCGATGGAGTCCGCGCGGTCCCTCGGGGCGACCGGGCGCCAGCAGCTGCTCCAGGTCCAGCTGCCGCTGGCCCGGCCGGCGCTGCTGCTGGCCGTCAACCAGGGCGTGGTCCTGGTCCTGGCCGTGGTCGTGATCGGCGGCCTGGTGGGCGGCGGGGCGCTCGGCTACGACGCCGTGTTCGGTCTCGCCCAGGGCGACCTGGCGACCGGGCTCGTCGCCGGCGCCGCGATCGTCTGCCTGGGCCTGGTGCTCGACCGGGTCACCCAGCCGACGCAACGCCGCACCCGCACCGGAAAGGGGGCCTGAGATGGCTCGCACCCGTATCGCCGCCCTGGCCGCCGCCGCGGCCCTGACCGTCGGCGCCGGCCTCACCGGCTGCGGCGCCGCCGACATGACCCGTCAGGCCTCCCCGTTCTCGGACACCGAGGGGGCCCGGACCGTGACCCTGTCCGTGCAGTCCTGGGTGGGCGCGCAGGCCGACGTCGCCGTCGCCCAGTACCTGCTGGAACACGAGCTCGGCTACCGGGTGGACACCGTGCAGATCGACGAGGTCCCCGCCTGGGACGCGCTCAGCCAGGGCCGGGTGGACGCCATCCTGGAGGACTGGGGACACCCGGAGCAGGAGGAGCGGTACATCGACGGCAAGGGCACCGTCGTCCCCGGCGGCGACCTCGGGGTCACCGGGCACATCGGCTGGTTCGTGCCGGCGTACTTCGCCGAACAGCACCCCGACGTCACCGACTGGAAGAACCTGGACAAGTACGCCGCCGAGCTCCGCACCGCGGAGAGCGGCGGCAAGGGGCAGCTGCTCGACGGCTCCCCGTCGTACGTCACCCACGACAAGGCCCTGGTGAAGAACCTGGGCCTGGACCTCCAGGTGGTGTTCGCCGGCTCCGAGGCGGCCCAGATCACGCAGATCAAGCAGTTCGCCAAGGAGCGGAAGCCCTTCCTCACCTACTGGTACGAGCCGCAGTGGCTGTTCGAGAAGGTGCCCATGACGGAGGTGAAGCTGCCCGGTCACGAGAAGGGCTGCGACGCCGACCCGGAGAAGGTGGCCTGCGCGTACCCGCACACGCCGCTGCGGAAGTTCCTCAACGCCCGGTTCGCGAAGGACGGCGGCGACGCGGCCGCGTTCCTGAAGCGGTTCCGCTGGACGAAGGACATGCAGAACGACGTCGCGCTGATGATCGCCGAGGAGAAGCTGGCCCCGCGGGAGGCGGCGGCGCGCTGGGTCAAGGAGAACCGCACCACCTGGCAGGCCTGGCTGCCCGCCACCCCCTGAGGCGGTGCCGTGCCTGGTGTAGGGGCCGGCCGCACGGGCAGACGCCCCCCGAGTTCGGTTCCGTCCCGGAGTCCACGGTCCGGCCCGGGCCGTGGACGGCCTCGGGCACCACCGCCGTACGCCGGGTGGAGGCCCCCGGGGAACCGGAGCCGTGAGACGAGAGGCGGCGGCTCCCATGCCCCCTACGGCACTCATCGTGATCGACATGCTCAACACCTACGAGCACGAGGACGCCGAGGCCCTGGTCGCCTCCGTGCGCGAGGCACTGCCCGGCATCACCACCCTGCTGAAGCACGCCCGCGCCAGCGAGTCGCCCGTCATCTACGTGAACGACAACTTCGGACAGTGGCGCTCCCACCACGGCGAGATCCTGGACGCGGCCCTCGCGGGCCGCCACCGGAGCCTGGTCGAGCCGGTCGCCCCCGACGAGGACGCCCTCTTCGTGGTCAAGGCGCGGCACTCGGTCTTCTACGAGACCCCGCTGGCCTATCTGCTCGGCGAGCTCCGGGCCGAGCGACTCGTCCTGTGCGGCCAGGTGACCGAACAGTGCGTGCTGTACTCGGCGCTGGACGCCCACATCCGTCACTTCGACGTCGTCGTGGCGGCCGACGCGGTCGCCCACATCGACGCCGAGCTGGCCGAGGCGGCCCTGCACATGATGAGCCGCAACATGTCCGCCGACATCTGCACGGTGGCCGACGTCGTCTTCGACGGCTGACAGGTGCTTGCTGGGGTGCCGCGCCACTTCCGGCGCGACCTGGCACCCCCGCCGCCCCGCCCGGGAAGGTGCCGCCCGCCCCCCGCCAGGTCGAGGGCCCGCATGAGAGGCCCCTCGCCGGGCAGGCGCCGTGAGAAGTCGACCGCCGGGTCGGACCGGCGAAGACGCGCAGGCCGACCGGCAAGGAGTGCAGAAGCATGGTGTACGAGACCTGCCCCTCCACGAAGACCGCGGCCCCACGGGCGTCCGCGGGCGCGGGGACAACGGGAGGTGCCCCGTGTGCGGCCTGACCGGAGAGGTGCGTTTCGACGGCGGGCGGCCCGACCTGGCCGCCGTCGAACGCATGACCGACGCGCTGGAGGCGCGCGGGCCCGACGGCAGAGGGTCCTGGTCCCAGGGCGCGGTGGCCCTGGGGCACCGCAGACTGCAGATCATCGACCTGTCGGAGCGCGGCGCCCAGCCCATGGTGGACACCCGGCTCGGCCTCACCGTGGTGTTCAACGGCTGCGTCTACAACTACCGAACGCTGCGCGCCCGCCTCGAAGGGCTCGGGCACCACTTCTTCTCCGACTCCGACACCGAGGTCATCGTCAAGGCGTACGCGCAGTGGGGACGGGACTGCGTCAGGTACCTCGTCGGCATGTTCGCCTTCGCCGTGGCCGAGCACCGCACCGGCCGCGTCGTCCTGGGCCGTGACCGGCTGGGCATCAAGCCCCTCTACGTCACCGAGGACAGCGACCGGCTCCGCTTCGCCTCCTCCCTGCCGGCCCTGCTGGCGGGCGGGGGAGTCGACACCGCCATCGACCCCGTGGCGCTCCACCAGTACCTGAGCTGGCACGGCACGGTCGCCGCGCCCCGCACCGTCCTGGCCGGCGTGCGCAAGGTCCCGCCGGCCACCGTCCGCGTCGTCGAGCCCGACGGCACCCACCACGACCACTGCTACTGGCAGCCCTCGTACACCAGGCACTCCGACCTCGGACACGACCCGGCGCTCTGGCGGGAGGCCGTGCACGACGCCCTGCGCACGGCCGTGAGGCGGCGCACCGTCGCCGACGTCCCCGTCGGGGTCCTCCTGTCGGGCGGCCTCGACTCCAGCCTGATGGTGGCGATGCTCGCCGAGGACGGCCACGAGGACGTCCCGACCTTCGCCATGGGCTTCGAGGAGGAGAACGGCGAGACCGGCGACGAGTTCGTGTACTCGGACCTGGTCGCCCGCCGGTTCTCGACCGACCACCGCCAGTTCCTGATCGCCTCCGACCGGCTTCCGGCCGCCCTGGACGCCGCGATCGGGGCCATGAGCGAGCCGATGGTCAGCCATGACGCCGTGGCCTTCCACCTGCTCTCCGAACAGGTCTCCAAGGAGGTCAAGGTCGTCCTGTGCGGCCAGGGCGCCGACGAGGTGTTCGCCGGCTACCACTGGTACCCGCGGATCGCCGCGGCCGCCCGCGCCGACGCCGCCGACACCTACGCCCGCACGTACTTCGACCGGACGCACACCGACCTCACCGCCATGATCCACCCGGACCTCGCCCCCGGCCACGACACCTCGACCGGCTTCGTACGCGACCACATGGCCGCCCCCGGAGCCGACACCGCCCTCGACGCGGCCCTGCGCATGGACGTGCACGCGCTCATGCCGGACGACCCCGTCAAGCGGGTCGACAACATGACGATGGCCTGGGGTCTGGAGGCCAGGGTGCCCTTCCTCGACCAGGACCTCGTCGAGCTGGCGGCGGCCTGTCCCCCGCAGCTGAAGCTCGCCCAGGGCGGCAAGGCCGTGCTCAAGGACATCGCACGCACCGTCCTGCCCCGCGAGGTCGTCGACCGCCCCAAGGGCTACTTCCCCGTCCCGGCCGTACGGCACATGGCCGGCCCCGTCCTGGCCCGCGTACGGGACGCCCTGACCTCCCCCGAAGCGCGCCGGCGCGGCATCTTCGACGAGCACTGTGTGGCCGAGCTGCTCGCGGCCCCCAACCGCCACCGCGCCCGACGCGGGGCCAACACCCTGTGGCAGGTGGCGTCCCTGGAGATCTGGCTCCAGGCGCACGGCATCCACTGAGTGGTGCGAACACCCCGGAAGCGGCAGCCTGGGAGAGGTGGCCATGCCCTTGGAGCAGACGAACCCCATGGACAGGGACCGCGGTGCCCCCCCGCCCGTACCGGCGCCCGTGCCGGCGCCCGTACCGCCGCCCGTACCGGCGCCCGTACCGGTACGGATGCCCGACCACCTCGGCGCCGACCCGCCGACCCTGCTCGCCGCCCACGGATGCTGGTACCCGTCGGCCGACCCCACCGGCGAGCACGTGGCCTTCATCTGCGACCGCGCCGGGGTCCCGCAGCTGTGGAGCGGGCCCGCCCGGGGGAGCGGGGCCCACGTGCTCGACGGCGACCCCGAGCCGGTGACCGAGGTCTCCTGGTCACCCGACGGGCGCTGGATCGCCTACACCTCGG
>NZ_GG657751.1:328962-362746 GCF_000158895.1 Streptomyces sp. C
GGCGCCCGGCGGCGGCGAGCACACCCGCGTCCTGGTCGTCCGCCCGGACGGCACCGGACGCCAGGTGCTCGCCGGGGCCGAACCGGGCAGCTCCGCCCACCTGGGCTGCTGGACCCGCGACGGCAGCGCCCTCGCCGTCACGGTCGCCCATCCCTCCGCGGCGGTCCCGGAGCACACCGGGCCGGGACACCTCACGCCGTACGGAGGGAGCCCGCAGGCGGCGGGCCCCCCAGGCCCCGGTACGGCCTGGTCCGAACGCGGCGGCCCAGCCACCCTGCTCGGAGCGGAGGCGGCCCCCTCAGGGGGCCCGGCCCTCCCCGCCCCGGCGCAGATCCACCCCGCGGCGGACGGGGCGCCCGTTCCCGACCTCGGGCAGGGCCGGGCCGGCGGCCTGGCGGCCTTCCTGATCGACCCGGACGGGGTGAACGCACCCGTCCTGCTCCACGACGAGGAGGGAGCGGCGTCACTGCGCGTGTGCGACACCAGCCCCGACGGCCGTCTCGCGCTGATCCGCCGGGGACCGCGAGGCCGACGCCAGGCCCTCGTGCTCGACACCGCCTCCGGCCGCACCACCTTCGCCCTGCACGTCGCCGACGGAGACCCCTGGATCGGCCGGTTCTCCCCCGACGCGCGGACCGTGTGGCTGCGCAGCGACACCGACCGCGAGTTCGCGGCCCTCGTACGGGTCCGCCTGGACGAGGACGGCGCGGGCCGGGCCGTGTCCGTGGCGGCCGAACGCCCCGGGTCCGCCCTCGACCTGCTGAGCGTGCCCGACCACGGCCGGTGGGCCTTCCTCGCCTGGAACGCGCACGGCGCGACCGACCTGGAGGGCGTCGACCTGCCCCACGGCGACACGGACGGCGGCATCGGACCGCGGCACCGGCCCGTCCTGCCCCACGAGGTGGTGACCCGCCTCGCCTGCCCGGAGCGCGGCGGACCCTTCGCCGCGCTGTCGGGATCCCGGCGCAGGCCCGGCATCTGGGAACTCGACCAGGGCCTCGCACCCGCCCGCACGGGCTGGACGGCCCGCGACGAGGACGCCGCACCGCCCGGCCCGCCACCCGTGAGCCCGGTCCCCCTGCGCTGCCGCGCCCGGGACGGGCTGCTGCTCGGCGGCTGGTACTACCGGGCGCCGGGCCGGGACCCGGGCAGGCCCGCCCCGTGCGTCATCCACCTCCACGGCGGCCCCGAAGAGCAGGAGCGCCCGGTGTTCAGCCCGCTCTACCACGAGCTCCTCGCCAGGGGCCTGGACGTCTTCGCCCCCGATGTCCGAGGATCCTCCGGCTGGGGACGGTCCTTCGTGGACGCCGACCTCGGCGCCGGCCGGTTCGCCGCGATCGACGACGTCGCCGACTGCGCCGCGCACGCGGTCTCGCTCGGCTACGCCGACCCGGTGCGGCTCGGGGTGATGGGCCGCTCGTACGGCGGCTACCTCACCATGGCCTCCCTCGTATGGCACCCGGACCTCTTCCGAGCCGGGGTCGCCGTCTGCGGCATGTCGGACTTCGCCACCTTCTTCGCCGGAACCGAACCGTGGATCGCCCAGTCCGCCACCGCCAAGTACGGCCACCCCGAACACGACCGGGACCTGCTGCACGCCCTGTCGCCGATGAGCCGCATCGACCAACTGCGCGCTCCCGTGCTGGCCGTCCACGGCGAACACGACACCAACGTGCCGCCCACGGAATCCGAGCAGTTCATCCGCGCGGCACGCGAGCGGGGGGTGCCGGCCCAGCAGCTGACCCTGCGCGACGAGGGCCACGAGTTCCTGCGGGCGGACAACCGCAGGCTCTACCGGCGGGCCGCCGCGGACTGGCTGGAACGCCACCTCGGCCCGACCCTCCCACCCCCGTGAGCCGTGCCCGTCCGTCCGCCCGCCCGCACCCCGGCGTGCGGTGCCCGGCGGCGGGCGACGCTCCTCAGGGCCTGCGCCACCCGTCGTGGCCCATGTGCGACCCGGCCATCGGCCCCATCCGCAGCATGCCGCCGTCCACGGCCCAGGACGCCCCGGTGACGTAGGAGGCCTCGGGGGCGGCCAGGAAGGCGATGACGGCGGCGACCTCGCGGGCGTCGCCGGGCCGGCCGGCGGGGATCCCCGGACGGAGCTGCGTCCGCACGTCCGCGTCCTCCTGCCCGGTCATGGGCGTGGCGATCTCCCCGGGTGCCACGGCGTTGACGGTGATGCCGTGTTCGGCGAGTTCGAGGGCCATCACCTGGGTGAGCAGCCCCAGTCCGCCCTTGGCCGCACAGTACGGGCCCGAGCCGACGCGCGGCTGGTGCTCGTGGACCGAGGTCACGTTGACGATCCGACCGCCACCACCCTGACGGATCATGTGCCGTGCCGCCCGCTGGCCGCACAGCAGCGGGCCCACGAGGTCCACGTCGAGGATCCGGCGGACGCCCGCCAGGTCGAGATCGAGGAAGGGCGTGGCCGTACCCGTGCCGGCGTTGTTCACCAGCACGTCCAGCCGCCCCAGCTCACCGGCGAGCCGGTCGATGACGTCGGCGGCGGCGGGCAGGTCGGTCAGGTCGAGCCGGGCGGACACGGCCCGCCGGCCCAGCGCCCGCACCTCCTCCGCGGTGCGCCGGGCCCCCTCTTCGTCCTCGTGCCAGGTGATGCCCACATCGAGTCCGGCCGAGGCCAGCCGGACGGCGACGGCCCGGCCGATCCCCGAGTCGGAACCGGTGACCACCGCCGTGGCGGGCGTGAAGTCCATGGGTCCGATCACGCCGGACGGTGTCATCGGCTGTCGGCGCTGGGGATGGCCAACGGGTCCCGGGGCGCGTTCGGCTTCTCCGCCTCCAGCCGCTCACCGATCTCGGTGAGGCGGTTGCGGCCCATGGCCTTGCGCACGTCCGGGAACCACTCCTTCTCCTCTTCCTCCACGTGGTGGCGGACGTTCTCCATCAGCACGCTCATCTTCGCCTTGAACCGTTCGTCGGACGCGTCCATGCCCTTGATCTCCGACAGCATCCACACGACCGCGTGGTGCTCCTCGATGCTCTCCAGGATGTGGTCGGTGGTGTCCGGCGCGGCCTCGCGGGCGGCCGGGTAGAAGATCCGTTCCTCGATCCACGCGTGGACGGTCAGCTCCTCGATGACCTGGTCCGCGATCCGGCGCCGCTCGCCCGTGTCCTCGTCCTCGGTCTTCTCGAACTGCTTGAACAGCTTCTCGACCGTCTTGTGGTCCTCGCGCAGGAGCACGATCGCGTCCATGGATGTCCTTCGATGGTCGGTCGGCGGGCCGTCGGGCGGCCCCGCTGTCAGAACTCCGGCCCGAAGGCCCCGTCCATCCTCACGCCCCCACACCTGCCGCTGCGGCGTACGCGGCCGTGGGCGGGGGCGCAGGTCACCCGGGTGGGCGTGACCGTCCGCCGTGCGGCCGGCCGTGGAGTGCGGGCCCGGCCGCGGGGTAGGCGCCTTCGCACGGCCCGGAGGAACAGGAGAAGGACCATGAGCCGAAACCCGGACAAGAACAAGGACAAGAACACGGACCGGACCGGCCCCCAGGGCCCGGCGCAGCCGGAGGCGAGCCGGCACGAGGGCGCGGAGCACGGCTGGTCGCCGGACGTCGACGGGACGAACCAGCAGGACAACCCCAGCGCCCACCGGTCCTTCCACCCCGAGCGGTACGCCCCCGCCCCGGGCCCCGGCAGGACGGTATCGGCCCAGGAGTCGGGGAACCCGCACGGCCGGCCCACCAAGGGCGGTGGCCGCGGCGGCGAGGAAATCGCGGCGAAGGGCGAGGACGGCATGCACGACGAAGGCCCCAAGGGCACGTCACGGCGCCCGAGCGGCAGCAAGGACGCCTCGGCCTTCACCGGGATCCGACCCCAGGACCACCGGACCGAAGGGCCCTCCGGCAGGTGACGCGGCACGCACGCCCGCGTCTGCTCCTGTCCCCGCCTATCCCCGAACGGCGGTCTGGCTGTCCAGCAGGTCCAGCAGCGCGTCCCGGTGCAGGGCGGCGACCGGCTCGAGCAGGTCGGGGTGGCGCATCAGCGCTGCCGCTTCGTCGTCGTGGTCACCGGGGCGGGTGAGACGGCTGACCTCCCCGGCCCGGCCGCGACCGATGCGGTGGTGGGCCTCGACGGCGAGAGCGGGGGAGGCGAGGAGGCAGGCGGCCCAGCTGACGACGGTCTCGTCCACCCATGTCCGCCAGCCGCCGTCCCCGTCTGCCCCCTGGTCGACGCCGGCCAGCCAGTCCAGGCGGCCGCTGCCCCCGGGGCCGAGGAGATGGAGCAGCTGGGCGTCGAGCGGATCCGGGTAGCGCAGCGCGGCGGCGACCGTGACTGCCTGCCGGGCCTGGGCTTCGGCCAGTGCCCGGCTGTAGGCGCCCGGGGCGGGCGGGTAGGCGGCGAGCACCCAGCGGGTGCCGGCGGCTATGACGGGTGCGAGATCGGCGGACACGGCGGTTCCTCAGGAGGCGTGCTCGCCCTGCCCGTGCCGGGCCGCGAGCTGCGGGGCGAAGCCGCTCCGCTCCGCTCGTGGCTGACCAGAGTAGCCGCGAGCGGCCGCCGTACGGCATGACGCACGTCACCGTCCGGCCCGGGGTGGCGGGCCCGGAAGCCCACCTGCGGGCCCGCCGCCGGGAGCGGGGCTCAGGACTTGCCGCGGCCGGTCACGAAGTCGCGCGCCCGGTCCACCAGGCCGGCCCCCGGCGCGAGCAGCTTGCTGGCGGTGGGGCTGCTGGGCGCGGCGGGGTGGGGGCGGGTGGGCGCCATGGCCTTGGCGCGGCGGATCTTGTCGCCGAGATCGTCCAGCTGCTCGGGCGTGCAGGACCGCTGAAGCATCGGGAAGAGATTGCTCTCCTCGTCCTGGACGTGGTCGGAGACCTCTTCCATGAGCCGCTGGAGGAGAGGGCTCATCTGCGCGTCGTCCGTGCGCATCTTCTCGAGCTGCTTGAGGATCTTCTCGACACGGCTGTGGTCCTCGAGCTCCTTGTCCGCCATCCGGTCGCCGCCCTCGACGTGCTCGCGTACCGCCGGGTAGAGGTACTGCTCCTCGGCGACCGAGTGCCGCACGAGCTCGATGGTGAACTCGTCGATGAGGTCACGGAGCTCCTGTCCGCTGCCGGTCATGGCCCGGAGACGGCTGAACATCCGCTCGACCTCCCGGTGGTCGGCCTTCAGCTCGTCGATCACATTCCCGCCGTGTCCCATGTCGCCTCCGTACGCGTTGGGTCCGGGCCGCTGCGGCCCGATCCGATCGCTTCCCCGTCCCGCCCCCGAGCGCCCGGCGGCAGGAGACCTCTCACCCGCATGGACGGACGGTCACGGTGCATGTTGCATGTGTCGGCGGTTGAGGGAAGGGGCGGTTCGTGGTGGAAGCGCTGGTCGCGGGTGGTTGGGGTCTGTTCGCGGGGGCCGCGCTCCTGGTGGGCGCGGCGGTCGGCTCGTTCGTGCGGGTCCCGCCTCGGTGGATCGCGCTGGTCATGGCGTTCGGCAGCGGGGTTCTGATGGCCGCGGTGTCGTTCGAGTTGATGGCCGAGGCGTACGAGCGCTCCGGCATGGCGCCGGTGGTGTCCGGCGCGGTCGGCGGGGCGGCGGTGTACTCGGGTGCGAATGCCCTGCTGGCCCGGCGCGGCGCCCAGCATCGCAAGCGCTCCGGCCGGCAGCAGCCCTCGGAGTCCCAGGAGCCCGGTTCGGGCAACGCCATCGCGTTGGGGGCGCTGCTGGACGGGGTGCCGGAGTCCGTGGTGATCGGCACCGGTCTCCTGGGCGGCGGGCACCTGGGGGCGGCCACGGTGGGGGCGGTGTTCATCAGCAACCTGCCCGAGGGCCTGGCCAGCGCCGCCGGCATGCGTGCCGCCGGCCGCAGCCGTACCTACGTCTTTTCCCTGTGGGCCGGCATCGCTGTCATCAGCGGTCTGGCGGCGCTGGCCGGCTACGCGCTCCTGGGTGGGGCGTCCGAGACGGTGATGGCGGTGATCACGGCTGTGGCCGGCGGGGCGATCCTGGCGATGATCGCGGATACGATGATCCCCGAGGCGTACAGCCGGGTGCACCTGCTGACCGGCCTGGTCACCGTGATCGGGTTCCTGTCGGCGTTCGCCCTGGGGCACCTGTAGGGGGCGGACAGCAGCGCCGCGACGGGTCGGTACCCCTACCCCTTTGACGCCGACGCCGACGCCGGCCCGGCAGTGGAGTCCGCGGCAGAGCAGGCCGAACCCCAGGACCACGGCTGACACCACGGCGTCACGGGCCCCCTCGGACGCTTCGCCGGCCATGATGCGCCGCCGGAGCTCGCGCAGCGCCGCGCCGCCAAGGAGGAGGCGCGCTCCCTTGGCCGCCGCGTGGCCGTCGGCTTCAACGCCGTCCCGTCCTTCGACCCGGCCGACACCTTCTGTCCGACCTGGGCGCCCTGGCAGGCACGGGCTTCCGGCAGAGCCTGGACTACGTCGGACTGGACTTCTTCCCCGACGTGTTCCGCCCCGTCGCCCCCGGCCGACTCGCGGACGCGGTCACCGCGGTCCTCACCTCGTACCGCCGTACCTGCCTGCCGAAGGCGGGCATCCCCGACACCGTCCCGATACGCATCTACGAGAACGGCTGGCCAACCGGCCCCGGACGCACCGAGCAGCGCCAGGCCGCCGCCCTGGACACCGTCATCCGGACCACGGCCGCCCTCACCGCCGAGCTGAACATCGACGGCTACTCGCTCTTCGCCCTGCGGGACGCCGACAGCCGCGCCGAGGGGATCTTCTCCCACTTCGGTCTGCTGTATGACGACTACACCCCGAAGTCGGCCTTCGAGACCTACCGGCGGCTCATCGCGGAACTGGGCGGCAAGCTCCGGTGACCCGGAGTCGGGGGTTCGTCGTCGGTCGGGTGCGAGTCGTCCTCAACCGGAGATCCCGCCCGGGTCCGTGACCCGATGCCCGAGCCGGCGGAGGGCACTCGATCGCAGCTCCCGAGACGGTCCGCCCATGAGTGGTGCCGGCCGGGATCGCCGGGTAGGCGCCCCGTGCGGCACCGGCCACTGGGGCGGCCCCGTCGGGGCCGGCCGGCCGGTACGGGCGGCAGCCGTACACGGATCCCCGGGCAAGGAGGAGACGATGACTCCTGGCGAGAACGACGAGGTCACCTACCGGGACGGCCGCGACCGGCATCGCGGCCGCATTGAGGAAGTGCGCGACCCGGGCCCGCACGCGGTCTACCGGATCCGCAACGAGCGCACCAACGAGGTGCAGGTGATCACGCAGGACCAGCTCGACGACCAGGCCGAGGGCCGGCCGGACGCGCCGACCGGCTGACGGGAGCAGGCCATGAGCGCGCCCACGAGCACGGGAGCACACGGCCAGGAACTCGCCCGTCCGGTCCCGGCGCGTCGGGGCAGGTGTTGCTGACCGGGGTCAGGCGGCCGTCGCCACGGACGTCAGCCAGGCGTTCCAGTCGCTCTCGTAGTCCAGCGAGGTGAGGAGGGAACGGGCGGCGGTCCAGTTCCCGTCGCGGTAGTGGCCGAGCACGGTCGCGACGTCGGCGGGGTGCTCCTCGACCATGTAGCGGGCGGCGAGGTAGCCCCAGTTGTAGGTGCGGTTGACGTCGCTGTTGGCGTAGGTGGTGTCGAACAGCGTGCGCAGGGAGTACGTGTGCTTGCCGGCCTCGGCCAGGGCGTTGGAGTAGGTGACGCCCCGGTAGGAGTAGGAGACGTACTCCGCGATGCCCTCGCCCCACCACACGGTGGGGGTGGACTGGCCGGCGTCGAAGTCCCCGTACAGGTTGAAGCGGCCGTCGAGGTAGTGGGTGTACTCGTGGTTGAGGTTCCATATCTGCCAGCCGGGGCTGACGTCCGTGCGCTCGTAGCAGATGAACCGCGGCTGGTTGCCCGTCCGCGCGGGGTCCCCCTCGAGGTACATGCCGCCGTTGCTGGTGTCGATGCCGTAGATCCGGCCCGCGTAGGCCTTGTAGTCGGCGCTCGAATTGAAGACGTCGACTTCCAGGGTGGTGTTGTTGTCGTCGGGGACGGGCCCGGAGTCCTTCACCACGCTGTGGAAGTAGGCGTCCTGGTTCGCGAGGCTGGCGCAGGTCGCCGTCAGCTGGGCGGCGGTCATCTCCTGGGCGCGGATCCGCAGTGAGGGGCTGCAGTTGTGGACGATCGGCAGGATGCGCGACTCCAGCTTGCCGCCGGCCGTTCCGGCCGCACCGGGGGCACCTTTCGCGATGCCGTGGGCCGGCCGCTGGCCGGGGTCCGAGAACGCGTGGTCCGGCGGGGGGTCGGCCTGGGCGGCCTGGGCGGGGGAAGCCGCGATGGCGGCTATGAACAGGGCGGTGACGACGGCCATGGCGCGCAAAATTCACTCCTGGTGAGGGGAGTTGGGCCCCGTCCTCGACGGGCTGCGCTGTAAAATGGCACATGTGACATGTCCTTTTCAATACTCTCGACCGGGCCACATGCCCGCGTGCCGCGCGACCGCAGCGCGTGACGGGGCACGCGTCAACGGTTCGGCCGCGTGACCTCCGGGGCGGCGAGCCGCGCGTCCGGCACGGTGGTGCCCGAAGCTCTTCGGCCGAGGATCCACAGCGGTCAGCTGGAGACGTGGCTGACCAGTTCGCCCCGGACGGTCGCCGGCGACGGGCTCACCGCCCCCATCCGTGAGGCGCCAGGACGGCATTGGGCCGGGCCGTCGGTCCATGACGCTCTCGACGGCCGGGACGTCACCCGCCTGGCCTGCGGTGATGCGGAGGACCAGGGCCTCGGCTGCTGCCAGATGCCTTCCCAGGCGCAATCGGAAACGCTCTAGGGGCGAGCGTCCATGCGGTGGATGAGTCCACCGTCGGGGCCGAAGACGTCGATGAAGTAGCCCTTCTTGAAGGACGCCCCCTCCTTCGTCGTCAGGTGGGCGGTGACCGAGGTGTTCTGCCGGCGGAAGATCGCGTCCTCCTGATCCGCGTTGCGAGTCCGGATGACCACCCGGGGCACGCCTTCCGGTCCGTCTTCGACCTGGATCCCGTACACGTCCGGGTCCCCGCCGGCCGCCCGGTAGCGCTCGGCCAGGGCCACGGCGTCCTGGGGAGCGGCCGTGGCCGTGGACGTCGGACCTGGCATGACCTGCTCCCGTGGTTCCTCCGTGCAACCCACCAGCAGCGCGGCTCCCGCCACCACCGTCAGCGCCGCGATGGTGGCCCGTCGTGATATGTGCTCCATCGCCAACTCCCCTGATCGGTAAGGATTCGGCGACCCTACTCGAGCGAGCGGGATCCCTCAGCACCCTGGCGGTGGAAGGCCGGTACCGGCTTGGTCCCGGAGCCGAACGCGGGACGCGGGACGCGGACGGGGGCCGGCCTCGCGATGATGTGGAGCATGGATGCTGCGAAGACCCTGTAGACATGGTTGCGTGCCTGCGGGAGGAACATTCCTGGCTGCCAGGACCAACCACGCCCCTGTGCCGCGGGTGCCACCGGTGGGGTAGCGGCAGAGCTTGGGGGAGGGCAGACAGGGAGGCCCGGCAGAGTGGGTGCACTCTGCCGGGCGGCGGATCAGCTCATCGGCCTGTACCGGGCCAGTCCATGAAGCCCTTGATCCATTCCTTGGGGCCGGGGACGTGGTTGCCGGTGATCGCGGCGATGGTCGGTTCCCCGTACTTGACGCCCTCGTAGAAGGTTTTGGCAGTTGCCTTGCAGGTGGCGATGGCGACAGGGGTGTGCCGGCGCGTCTGCTGCTCGCAGACGTGGTTCATGTCCTGGAGGAAGATCTCGTCGATACGTGCCTTGCCGTTCGGGTTGGAGCGGAAGTCCTTCTCACCGTGCAGGTCGCGGTAGTTGCGGTAGCCGAAGTCGTGCCGGACGCAGGCCGTGGTGAAGTCGTAGCCGGCGACACGGTTCCTGGCGGGGAAGTTGCATTCGTTGTTCGTCCAGCGGAACTCGTACGGGTCCGGCTTGCCGCTGCGGTGGGCGTCGGCGGTCTGGAGCCAGTCGGCGGTGGCTGCCGGGCCGAGCTGGGTGAGGGCGGTCAGGCGGGTGGTCTTCTCCGTGGAGGTGGCCGGAACCGCGGGGGAGCCGAGGTTGCGCCACACATCGTTCGTGCCGTTGCCGTTGTACCTCTGGACGGAGCGGTGGTCGGCGGTGATCCGGTAGAGGTAGTGACCGCTGGCGGCGAAGCCGGCCGCCGGTCCGCCGATGCGGTTCCAGCTGTTGGGGCGGCCGTTGTACTTGTGGAGGTCGCCCGTGCCACGCATGACCTTGTACAGGGTGTTGGCGGCGAAGATGTTCTCGGCGGGCCCGCTGATGGGGTCCCACCTCTTCTTCTTCGCGTCGTACTCGCCGATGGCCTCGCGGTCGGGAGTCAGGCGGTAGAGGTTCTTGTCGGTGACGGCGAAGGTGGCGCCGTCACCGCTCACGGGAGTCCACTTTCCGTCGTAGCGGAAGAGCTTCTTGTCGTCGGGGTTGGTCACGTAGACGGCGTCGTCCGGGCCTGCGTAGAGGTTCTCGGAGCGGTCGCCGACCTTGTCCCACTTGTCACCGGGGCCGCTGTACTTCCAGAGCCCGGACTGGTCGGGGCTGACTTTGTAGAGGTGCTTGGAGGTGGCGGCGAAGGTGGATCCGGGGCCGCCGATGCGCTGCCACCCTCCGGTCTTCGGGTCGTACTTGGAGATGTCGCCCGCCCCGCTGTGTCCGGCTTCGATCGCGTAGACGTTGCCGCCGCCCGCGTAGAGCCCCTGTGCGGCGCCCTTCACCCGCCGCCAGTTCTCCTGGTGCTCGGACCATTCGTAGACGGCCTGGTGGTCGGCGGACAGAGCGAACACCGTGGTCCCGACCGCGACGATCTGCTCCAGGGCAATCGGGGCCGGGCCGGAGGCCCGTCCGACCTTGCGCTTGGCGGGGGAGGCGTTGGCGGCGACGCCGAGGGCGATGACGCCGATCATGAGGAGGCACAGCAGGCGGATGCCACCGTGTATCCGACCCCGGAGAGTGGAGGCTCGATTCGGGGCCTGCCCGCCGCTTCGTGGCGTGACGGTCTGCATGGTGATCCCTTTCCGGGACGTCGACGGAGATGAGCGCATGGCGTGCTGGGGAGCGGGACGGTATGGCCGGTCAGAAGCTGAAGATCCAGGCCCAGAAGGAGACCGGGCGGCTGGACGGGCAACCGTCGCCGGGCGGGGGAGCGGGGGCGGCCGGCCGGGCGGCGGTGACGGCGGGGCCAGGCGCGGCGCCGGCCGGTGGCCTCGTGGTGGAAGGCGCGGGCACGGCCGGGGCGGTCGTGCCCGGCGTCCGGCCCGGAGCCGCGGTGGTACTCGGCATCGGTATCCGGCCCGGCGCCGCCGTGGTGCTCGGCTTCGGCTTCGGCTTCGCCTTGGGCACGGTCGAGGCCGAGGGCGCGAGTGCGGCCGTCGGGGCGGCCTGTGCGCGTGCGGTGGGCCTGGCCGGTATCGGTGCGGGCGCCTGGGCGGTGGTGAGCTGCTTGAGGCGCAGGGGGATGTAGGAGGTGCGGGGGTGGCCGGCGATGCGGTTGTCGTGGATGTTGGCGGTGTCCTTGCGGGCGGGGCGTCCGGCACGGCTTTCGCTGTAGTAGACGAAGTCGCCCTTGGCCTTGTCGGTCCAGCCGCCGAACAGCACGGCGTGGGCGGCCGGGTTGTCGAGGGCGTCACCGGCCTCCAGCTGATCGAAGCCGGGCAGGCGGTTCGCGACGGAGGGCAGGGAGGCGGTGGTCAGGCTCTCCCGCAGCTGCCAGGCCATGGAGACGAAGCCGGAGCAGTCCTGGCGGTAGGAACCACCGGTCGCCTCGTCCTTCCACCAGCGCGCCTGGCTGTACGGGACTTCCCGCTCCACCCAGTGCCGGGCCCGGGCGATGATCTGCTCCCGGGTGACCGGCCCCCCGGGCGCCGCGCCCTTGCCGAGGGTTCCGGTTGCCATCGGGCGCTCGTAGTGCGGCGTGCTCTGGGCCTGCGCGGGGATGCCGGTCAGGCCGACGGCCATCGCCAGTCCCGCCAAGGCCGCGAGGGCCTTGGGCCGCCGGAGGAACGGTCGCTGCACGGTGGTTCCCTTCGCTGTGGTGGTTCCGCCGGCTGGTTGGCGGAAGCGGTGGAACACCACGCTGGAACCTGATCTGATTGTTTGCCGGGGTGTTCCTGCGTTCGCGCAGGTCACCGAGGTGTGGACGGCGAAGAACCGCGAACGTTGGCGAAGTTGCGCGAACTTCCGGCAGACGTGCCGGGCTGTGGAGGGGGAGAAATGAAGCGATCAGGGCGTCTGCCCGGCCCGCTGAAAGGCCGCACGGCCGAGGCGAACGCGCTCGCGACGTTCCTGCGAGAACTGACCGCGGACTGGACGGGTACGCAGCTGGCGGAGCGGTACAGCCTGAGCCCGAGTGTGTGGAGCGAATACCGCTCCGGCCTGAAGATCATTCCGTTACCGCGTTTGAACAAGATCATCGAAGACCGCTACGCCCGCGACGGCCGCACGAGAGCCGACAAGCTGCGCGATGCGCGCCTCCTCCACACGGCGGCCACCGCAGCCGTGCTCGCCGCCTCCCGGACGCCTGCGGTCTCCGGATCGCCGACACCCGCCGCGTACCCGACCGAGCCTGCGCACTCCGCCGTGGTGCCGGCCGTCGTCGGGCCCCCGGTCGACAGCTCGGCGGAGGCGGACCCGCAGCCTTCCGTGCCCGGCCCGGACGCGACCTCCACCCCCGCCCCGACCGCCGACCCGACCGCCGACCCCGCGCAGGCAACGACCGTGCCGGCCCACGTCGAAGGGCCGCCGGTCGAGGCTTCCGGCCCGCGCAGTGACGATTCCGCCCCCGCGGGCCCGCCGCCCTCGGCCCCGGCCGCCGCACCGCTGTCCCCGGCAGAGGCGGCCGCCGAACCTCAGCCGTCCTCGCGGCCCCCTGCCGAAGCCGGGACCGCGACCCCCGCAGAGGGGCTCGGGCCACCGAAGGCGTCCCGTCGGCCGGGTCGACGGCGGGGCCACTGGAGGGCGCCGGCGCAGTGGGCGGCGCTCGCGGCACTGGTCGCGGTCCTCGTCATCGCCAACCAGAGCGACCCTGCCAAAGCCCCCTCCGACACGGCCGCACCCGGTGAACTTCCGGATGACCGGCAGATCACCGCGCCGGCGGACCCGGGCTTGCACACGTCCCCTCCACCGGCGCCCGACCCGTCCGCCACCGGACCCACGACCCCGGTGTCCCCGACCCCACCGGTCTCCACGAACCCCGACCAGACCCCCTCCGAGAAGGCCTCCGCCCCGGACGCCACCCCACCCGCCGCGGCCCCGCCGGCTCCGCCCGCCGCCGGTGAGGGACGTGCCGAGGGGAGCGTGGGCCCGCTCTTCATCCGCAATGACCGCACGGGCAAGTGCGTGGACATTCCCGGTCTTGGCGGGGCCGTGAACGGTACCCCGGTCAACCAGTACACCTGCGACACCTCGACCACCGATAACCAGCGCTTCTTCGTCGACTTCCGGGGGAGAACCTCATCGGGCTGGCAGATCTTCACCATCCGCAGCGCCAAGGTCACGAACATGTGCCTCGATCCTGTGGGTGTGGGCAGGCCGGGGGTCAACGAGCCCTTGCAGATGTGGACCTGCGTGCCGAGCGCCGCGGACAACCAGCGCTTCTACGAACAACCCCTGCCCGGCGGACGCGCCTGGATCGTGAACGAGGCCAGCGGCCTGTGTCTGGACGTCGCCGGACTCAACGCGGGCAACGACGCGCGGCTGCAGCTGTACCCCTGCATCGACGGGCCCTCCGACGACCACAACTGGTCACTGTTGGCGGCGTAGCCCCGGCGCTTCGCCGGCTACGGCGCGCATCGAACGGCGGCGAAGCCGCGCCGGGGCCCGGCCGTGCACCCGACCAACCTCCGACAAGACAAGGCGACGAACCCGGTGGCGCCCTCGCGATCGGATGGGCGCGCGACGATGGGCGACCCGTCGGCGCAGCGCCTGTTCACCCGGGAGTTCGTCGCCCAAGTGCAGCGCCTTGCCCGGCCCGGGGCATCCGGACCTCGGCTACACCACCTGGGGGCAGGCATGAGCAGCGGCGAGACGTCCGGCGTCGACCTGGCCCGGGTCGCGCTGCGGACCGCGACGGAAGCGGCCCGGAGAAGCGGTGCCGGCCACAAGGCGAAGCAGAAGCCGCGGCCGGTCCGTACGGTGCGCCGCGACGGGGCACGCGCCGATGGTCCTTGGCGCGGCGCTCGGGGCGCCGGTCACCGAACGGGCCTGGGAGGCCCCGGCGGCCCCGGCGACGCCCCCACCGGCCCACCGAAGACGCGGGAGACAGCGTTCGAGGGCCATCGCCACGCGCTCGCCGCGCACCAGAAGGCGGCGTCGCCGTGCCGGGTGGACACGGCCATCGCGGAGGCGAGGAAGCACGCGCTCAGCGCCGCCGCCACGCCGCGGCGACCGAGGCCGCTGCCCCCCTGCGCCGCGGCACGCACCACTACGGCTGCTGGACCTGCGCTTTGGGCTGCCCGGGTGCGTGGGTGGGCACCCGTGGGCCCCGCCGGCTCGCACCCGGTGGATCAGCGCGCCGCCGCCGCGCTGTGGCGGGCCGGTAGGCGAGTTGGGCCTTCAGCCTTCGGTGCCCGGCGGATCGGCTTCGGAGACGGCGGCGAGGGTGACCTGAGCGGTCCATGCCCCGGGCTCCTGGGGCGGCTCCCAACTCACCTCGACGTCGGCTCCGTGGAAGTCGCGCCCGAGTTCCGTCACCATCCGTGCCGACGCGGCCCGCGCGTCGTGCGGGTCCGTGCCGACGGGCACGTTCAGCCGCCCGCAGAGCATGCCGCCCTCCACGGTGAGGACGCTGTGGCGCCACCCCTCCGGCGTCACCAACAGCACGATCCCCTTCGGCATGCCCCAGGCAGGCCGGCTCTTCTTCTCCCTCTTGCGTCTCGCCATGCACTCATCCAACATCGCCGCGATCGCACCAAACAGCTGGGGGCCTGCTCGGCTCTGCGGGCCGAGGCGTCTCCAGGGGTGGTCTCCGTAACGGGTCCCGGTGGCACTGTCAGTGCCCCGTGGCATTGTCCAGCCCATGATCGACATTTTCGAGGGCGTCGACCGGGTCGACTGGTCGTCCATGGGCCACGCCTACGGCACGGCCGAAGAAGTCCCGCTGTGGCTGGAACAGATGGCCTCGCCCGACCCCGACATCCGGGAGAGCGGCTTCAGCAGCTTCTACGGCGCGGCCCACCACCAGGGTGACGTCTACGGGTGCACGGCCGCGAGCCTGCCGTTCCTCCTCGCACTCGCCGGGGATCCCCGGGCACCCGACCGCGCGGCCGTCATCCAGCTCCTGCTCAGCATCGGCAGGAGGGCGCTGGACTGCGGCCCCGACCAGGTGTACTTCAGCCCGTCCGGCCACGAGTCGACGCCCTATGCGGACGTCGTTCCCCGGATGTGTGAGCGCGTCGAGGACTTCGTCCGGTACGCGGCCGACCCCGACCCGCGGGTACGGCAGGCCGCCGTCCCGGCCCTGGGACTGTTCCTCGACGACGCCGACCGGGCGTTCGCCGTGCTGCGCGAGCGGCTGGCGGCCGAGCACGGCACCATCGAGCGGCTCCTGGTCATCGAGACGGCCGCGACCCTGGCCCGGCGCCTGCCGGCCGCGTACGGGCCGGTGACGAACTGGCTTAACGCCCTGGAGGCCGAAACCACACCGGCCGCCGACATCCGGCTCGCCGCCCTCGTCCACCGGAGCGCCTGCGCACCGGAGGAAATCGGCGCCGGCCTCGTCCCGACGGCGATCGACCTGCTCCGGCAGCTCACGCCCGAGCCCGCGCCCCAGCCCAGGGCCGAGGCCGGGGAAGCCGCATCCGGAGCCGAAGCCGGGACGACCGACCGCGGGCCGTGCACCTGCGCGGACGTCCCCGCCGCACCGGCACCGGACCAGGACGTCCCGCCGCACATCGCCGCAGCCTTCGCCGACCTCGACCGGCACGGCCGCAGGCACGCCCCGACCACAGAGCTGCTGACCACCCTCCACGGCATCCTGGACGCGCGGACACCCGAGCGCACGGCCCTGCTGACCGCCCAACTCCGCAGCCCGGACCGGGCCACCCGCTACGACGCCATCGCCATGGCCAAGAGCCTGATCGACACGTGGCGCGGCGACCACTCCGGCCTCGTCCGGCTGCTCGCCGACTGCCTGCTGCCCCAGGACCCGTACACCGCCGCCGAAGCGGCCGAGACCCTCGGCCGACTCCCCGCCGCCCTCGCCGAACCCGCCCGCGAGGCCCTCGCCGCACTCCTCGAAGCCCACCGCGCCAGCCACGGACCGACCGTGTGGGCCACCCCGCACCCCCTGCTGCGCCGCGCCCACCAGCAGGCCGTCACGGCACTGGCCCGCCTGGGCGACGAACGCGCCCTGCCCGGGCTGCTGACGGCACTGGACACCGACACCGACGCCTGGCGCGCGATCCGTGTCACCGACCACTTCCCCCACGCCGCCGGAGAGCTGCTGCCCCGACTGACCCGGCGCCTGGCCGACGCGGACTACTCCCGCGAGTGGACCTGGTCGGAACGCCGCGCGCTGGTCACCGCCCTCGGCAGGCTCGGCGACCCGGCCGCAGTACCCGCACTCACCGCAGCCGTCACCGCCTCCGTCCGGCACGAGCAGTGGCACGGCGCAGCCGAGGCCATGAGCGCGCTGGCCCGACTCGGCACCGGCGCCGCCTCCGCCCTGGACACGATCCGCCCGCTCGCCGACGCCAAGGACCCTCAGGTGCGCTTCGCCGCGGCAGAAGCCCTGTGGTCCCTCGAACGCGACCCCGTGGACGCCGTACCGCGGCTGACCGAACTCCTCGAAACCCACAAACACCACGACGCGGCCGACGCCCTCGGCCGGATCGGAGCACCGGCGGCCGCGGCCCTGCCCCGTCTGCGGCAGATGCTCGAAGCCGGGTACGAGTGGACCCGGGTTCACGCCGCCGCCGCGATCCACGCCATCGGCGGCCCGGCCGAGACGGAGCTCGTCCTGCCGGTGCTGCTGGAGGCCTGGGAGCAGAACGACGCGACCGCCAACCACGTACTGGAGTGCCTGCAACGGATGGGCCCCGCCGCCGTCCCCGCCCTTCCCCGGATCCACGCGGAACTCGCCCTGGCCCGCCGCAGCGGCGGCCCCTTCACGAGCATCGAGGACGACGAGGCCCTCCAGCACGCCGCCCGAACCGTCATAGGACGGCAGGCCTGAGGCGAGTCCACCCGGGCAGCGGCCGATCGGCGCCTCGACCCGGCCGTCGAGGGATCTCGGTGAGTGGCCCCCGGTGCCGGTCACGCTGCGAGGTGACCTTGAGGGTTTCGAGGGAGTGCGGGTGGCGGGCCCGGAGGCCGACTCGATCCGGCCAGTCTGCTCCATGGCCCCGGCACCGGAACACCAGGCGCGATCCCGCCTGGTTCCGGACAGCCGGCCCAACAGCCCGCGGCGGTACCCGGCGACGGTCGGTCAGGGTTTGGCGGCGATCTGCTTGCACACCTCGTTGCGGACCGCCGGCCGCGGTCGCGGCGAAGGCGTCCAGGTCGACGGAGGCCGGCGGGGTGTCGAAGTCGACGCTTCCGGCGACGGCGATGACCGCTGACCCGTCTGCCCAGGTGCATTCGCGTTCGAGGCTGATGTACGACTGGCCGGCCTCGTGACGCCGCTCAGCCGGACGCGGGCTCGTGCGCCCGCAGCGGCGCATTGCCTGTCAGGGCGCCACGCCGATCCTGGTGCAGCGGCATCGGCCGCTGCCGAGAACTCTGCTTGGGCCGCGGCCCCGCGACCACCCTCCGACCGGCTGCCACGCACATCCGACCGGCTGTTCTCCGGTGGCCAGGTGACCCGGGGATGGCGCCGTCAGGTCCTGCGGTGGGGGAGGACGGCGTCGACCTGGTACCCGCCCTCGGGAGTGGGGCCGCTGACCAGGGTCCCGCCGTTCTCGGTCCGTTCCCACAGGCCGACCAGGCCGTCTCCGGAGCCCGGCAGCCGCAGGCCGGGCCGGCCGGCGGCCGTATTGCGCACGGTCACCCGCAGCCCGGGGCCGGTCCGGCGGATCTCGACGACCGCGTCGCGCCGGGGGCGTGCTCGCGCACGTTGGTCAGGGCTTCCTGGACCGTCCGGTAGACGGCCCGCTGGATGGCCGGACTCGCGTCGCCCGGGACCTCGCCCAGCAGCCGCTCGCCAGACCGCTGCCCGACACCAGGTCCGCGAGCCGTCCCGGGGTGTGGCGGCGCGTGTCGTCGCCGTCCGCACCGACCTGCGCGCTGCCGGCCTGTACCGCGATCAGGCTGACCTGGTGGGAGGGCACGTCGTGCATCTCCCGGGCCGGCCGCGCCGTTCGCGCTCCGGAGCCGGGCAGGACGACGGCACCGCCTCCGAAGCCGAAGCCGGGCAAGAGCTAGCCGGCCGTGCGCGACGGCGGCCGAGCCGTAGCGTTCAAAGTCAGTCTGTTGCAACGCTCCCGCTCCTGCTGTTGCGTTCCCTTCTGAACCGGTGCAACGATTTTAACCTCTCCTACCTGCATATTTGCGAGCCATGTGCACCTTCGGCGTTGCTGTCTCGATTAACGCAACGTAGCGTTTCTCTTGTCAGAAACAAAGGTTCGGAGGGGTGGGTCATGGAGGCGGTAGTACTGAACCGGCGGCAGGAGATACCGGGCGCCTTCGCCTCGTTCGCCCGCTTCGTGCTCTGCGGCGGCGGAGTGGGGCTCGTCTCCAGCTTCGCCGTGGTGGTCCTCGGCTCCTGGATGCCCTGGGCCCTGGCCAACGCCGTCATCACCGCGGCTTCCACGCTCCTGGCCACCGAGCTGCACGCCCGGTTCACCTTCGGTGCGGGCGGCCGCGCGACCTGGCGCCAGCACACGCAGTCGGCCGGATCCGCAGCCGCCGCATACGTCGTCACCTGCATGGCGATGCTGATGCTGCACCACCTGGCCGCGGCCCCCGGCGCGCTCCTCGAACAGGTCGTCTACCTCACCGCCTCTGCGGTCGCCGGCGTCGCGCGGTTCGCGGTCCTGCGCCTCGTCGTCTTCGCGCGCCACCGTCTGTGCGCGGCGCCGGTGCCCGTCCGCGCCGACCGCCCCGTGTCCGCGACCGTTGGACGCGCCACGGTACCCGCCGATCCGACGGCGCTCTGCCGCGCCGCCTGACCGCTGCGCCCGGTCCTGGGAACAGCGCTCTCACCCGCAACCGACTGGCTGCGCTCGCACCGTGACTGCCGCATGGGAACCCGCGACACCGGGCGTGATGACGCTTGCCTCGGGTCGGCGCGTCCGCGGCCGGGGGCTGCCGACTTCTGGCTGCCGTCCGACCCCACCACGACCGCCGACGCGCTGCGCGAGGCATGGGCGCGCGCCCAGGCCGAACGCGTCGAGATCGCCTGCGGCGGTGGACGCGGACGGGCCGGCACCGCGCTGGCATGCCTCGCCGTGCTCGACGGGGTACCCAGCCGTGAGGCCGTCGCCTACGTCCGGGAGCACTACGCCCCGCGCGCCGTCGAGACGCCCTGGCGACGCCGCTTCGTCACCCGCTTCCCGTAGCGGTCATCCGTCCCGGCCGGGGCGGTCCTCCCGTTCCGCCAGGGGGGTGGCGGCCCAGCCGTGTTCCAGCAGGGTGAACAGGTCGTGCATGGTCCGGGTCGGGTCTTCGCTCGCACGGGCGATGCCGGGTGCTTCCAGGGCGAAGCGTGCCAGGCCGGTGACGGCGGGGTCCTCCGGGGCGAGCCCGCCGGCCTCGGCGAGGGCGGCGGCCAGCGTGTTCTCGTGGCGCGACCACATGCGCCGGGCGTAGTCCCGCAGCGCCGGGGTGGATTCGACGAGGACGAACGTGGGGTCGTCGGTCCGCGCGGCGGTCCGGGTGCGCACCATGTGGTCGCGCAGGGCGTGCAGCACGGACTGCCCCGGGGCCCGGTCGCGAACGGCGGCGACCAGGTCGCTCTCCATGTCCGCGTCGAGGTCGAAGACGAGGGCCTCCTTGCCGGGGAAGTGCTTGAAGAGCGTGCTCAGCGAGACGTCGGCCGCCTCCGCCACCTCGCGCACGCCGACGTTGTCGAAGCCCCGCTCCGTGGACAACACCGGCGGCTGGCAGCAGGAGCTCGACGCACTCAAGACGCGCGCCGAGCAGCCCGCCGCGTGACCGACGAACCCCGCGGCGCGGTGGAGGCGGTCGACACCGTTCTCGCCGCCCTGGCCGATCCGACGCGACGCCGGCTGCTCGAAGTGCTCGCCGCGCAGGACGCGGCCACCGCGACGACGCTCGCCGAACATCTTCCCGTCTCGCGCCAGGCCGTGGTCAAGCACCTCGCTGTTCTGGACGCCGCCGGGCTGGTGAGCGGCGGCCGCGTCGGTCGCGAGGTGCGCTACACGGTGCGGCCGACGGCGCTCGATGCGACGGCGCAGTGGATGGCCTCGCTCGCCGCCGACTGGGACCGGCGCCTGGCGCACGTCAGGCGCATCGCCGAGGCGGCGGAGCGGGAATCGCGAGCCGACCGGACGACCCCTTAGAGGAGCACGATCATGTCCATGGAGAACCGGCGCCTCACACACGCTCCTGCCGCACATGCCTGCATGGTGGTGCGCAGGCCCGCGGCGGAGGCGTTCCGGGCCTTTGCCGATCCGGCGGTCACGTCCCGGTTCTGGTACGGCAAGAGCAGCGGGCCCATGGTCACGGGATCCGAGCTGCGCTGGGAGTGGGAGACCTACGGGACGTCAGCCGACGTCCGCGTCCATGAGGTGCAGAAGGGACGTCTGATCCGGTTCGAGTGGGGTAACTACGGGCAGCCGACCAAGGTCGAGCTGAAGTTCACCCCGCACACGGAACAGGTCACCTTCGTCGAGGTCACCGAGACCGGTTCCAGGGCTCGGGGGACGACACCGTCCGCTGGGTCAACGACACCGTCGGCGGCTTCGCCACCGCCTGTGCGCGATGAAGGCCCTGCTCGAACACGGCATCGAACTCAACGCCGTCCCCGACCACCACCCGGTCTGACCACCACCGAGCCCAGCCTCCACCCGGCCCTCACCCGCGTGCAGGAAGGCTGGGACCCGCCGATCTCAGGCGGATCGTCCCGGTTTCCCGTCGAGGAACGGGATCCCCACGGGACGGACGCGGCCGCAGCTCCGGACGCGGGCCCTTGAACGGCGCCGGTCATTGAGCGGTGGCGGGATGCCGGCCACCCCGACCGGTGCGGGCACCTTGCCTCAGCAGCTCGGCAGGGCCCAACCGCTGGTAGCGGCCGACGAGCTGATCGAGCAGCCGTTGCGACCTTGCATCGCCGGGTGTGTAGATCCACATTTTGATGTCGGGGGCGGAGGTCATCGCGAAGCCGCTCGCGGTCACGCTGATCTCGTCCCAGTCGACGGTCCGGAACGACTTGCGCCGCGTGACGCCCGAGGCGACGTCGTGCCTGGCCCACATTTCGGCGAAGCGTCCGTTCGCCTCGGAGAACCGCCGGATGAACCCGGTCCAGTACGGGTCGCCCAGCCGGCGGCCCGCCTCGACCCGCAACTGGGCCACCATGAGGGAGACTTCGCGCTCCCACTCGACGAGCGGCTGCAGATGCTCTTCGCAGGTGAACAGATGCCACAGCACATTGCGGTCCGCCGCCGGCAGCAGTACCAGGCCCGGATCGAGCGCCGCGTACGCGTCATTGAAGGCGAGCACGTCGTAGCGGGCGGTCACGATGCACGCCGGCAGCGGGACCAGGGCATCGAGGATGGTCTGGTGCTCCGGCGCCTGGGGCTGCCGCGCCGACTCGCCGGGGGGCACGCTGGGAATGTTCGCGAGCCGGTAGAGATGGTCCTGCTCGGTCCGGTCGAGCCGCAGCGTCCGGCCGATCGCGTCGAGGACCTGGACGCTGGGGTTGATACGACGCCCCTGCTCAAGCCACGTGTACCAGGCGACCCCGATGCCGGAGAGCTGGGCGACCTCCTCGCGGCGCAGGCCGGGCGTGCGCCGCCTCGTGCCGTGCGAAATACCCGCTTCCTCCGGGGCGGTGCGCTCCCGGCGCAGCCTGAGGAAGGCGCCCAGCTCGGAGCGCCGCTGGGCTTCGTCGGCTGCGGAACCGCTGGTGGGACCGTTCACGGAGTCGGTGTCGTCGGGCATCACCACCCCAGTGTGCAGGACGGCCGAACAGCGCAGCCGATACTCCTGGTACCGGGATCACTGGATGTCTGGCACGCCCATGGGACCGCCAGGATCATCACCGGCATGAGTCAGACGAAACAGACCCGGACCGTCACACCCCCATCTCAGGGCAGCGTGCCACCGGCCCCCGACCCCGCTGTACGGCGGCGCCGGAACAACCGCATGCTGGTCGTCATGCTGGGCGCCGTCTTCATGGCCCTGCTCGACTCGACCATCGTCAACGTCGCGACACCGACCATCCGCTCCGACTTTGGCACCACCGGCTCGGCGCTGCAGCTCATCGTCTCCGGCTACACCATCGCGTACGCCACCCTGTTGGTGACCGGCGCCCGTCTGGGGGCCCGCAACGGTTTCCGGGCCATGTTCCTCTTCGGACTCGTCACCTTCACCGCGGCCTCCCTCGCCTGCGGTCTGGCACCTGACCCGGCGACCCTGATCGGCGCCCGCGTGGTGCAGGGCGTCGGCGCGGCGACGATGATGCCGCAGATCTACAGCCTGATCCAGCTGAGCTTCGAAGGGGCCGCGCGGGCCCGCGCGCTGAGCCTGTACGCGGCGGTCATCGGACTCGGCGTGGTAACGGGGCAAGTCGCCGGTGGCCTCCTGGTCAGTGCGGATCTCTTCGGCACCGGCTGGCGTCCGGTGTTCCTGATCAACGTGCCGGTGGGAGTGGTACTGGCGATCGCCGGACTGCGGCTGCTGCCGCGGGGGAAGCCACCGAAGCCCAAGGGCCTGGACTTTCCCGGTCTGATCACACTGACCGCGGTGCTCCTGCTGCTGGTCGTGCCGCTGGTCATGGGCCACGAGCGGAACTGGCCGCTGTGGATGAGGATCTCCTTGCTCGCCTCGCTGCCCGCGCTCATGGTGTTCACCCTCGTCGAGCGTGCCGTCACGCGCCGCGGCGGGGTGCCGCTGGTGCCGGGCCGGGTTCTGAGGACGCCCGGCCTGGTGACGGCAGCGTCCGCGAACTTCTTCGCGATGGCCGGGTACGCGGGCTTCCTGTTCGCCTTCTCGCAGCACATGCAGTCAGGACTCGGCGAGTCCGCGACCCGTACCGGTCTGACGTTCGCGCCGCTCGCCATCGGCGTCGCGACCGGCAGTCTCACCTGGCAGAAAGTGCCCGAGCGGCTCCGCCGGCGGATGATCGCCACCGCGTGTGTGTTCGCCGCCGTCGGCTACGCGGCCATCGGCTTCGACATGCGCTCGGGCGGCCACGGCGGCATCGAGCTCCCGGCGCTGCAGCTGTTCGTCGGCATCGGGATGGGCTACGTCACCAGCCCCCTGCTCACCGTGGCGCTGGCTCAGGTCGAGCCGGCCGACGCGGCGGACGCGAGCGGCGTGATGACGACCGCGGCGCAGATCGCGCAGGTCCTCGGCGTCGCGGCGTACGGCAGCGTGTACCTCGGCGCGGCCGACGGCCAGTCGCCCGGTTCCTCTGCGCACGCCATCCTCGTGACCGCGCTGCTCGTCACGTTCGGGGTGTTGGTCGGCGCGCTGGCGGCATCAATGCTGCCACTGCAGCAGCAGACGGCCTGAGCCGGTTGCTCGCGACCACCAGGGGCACGTCCGGGCACGGCCGGAAAGCAGGCCGCCGCGGTCGGCCGAGGTCACCCGTCCCGAGCCGGCCGGCCTTCCTGTCCCCCCTCATGCCCGACCCGCGCCCCGCCCACGGCGACTGATCTCGGCCCAGGGAGGGAGCGACGCCCGCAAGCAGCGGAACACGGTCGAGCGTGCGTCGGGAGCGGGCTCCGCGCGTCTCCAGCGGCTTTGTGGCGTGAAGGGGTTCGTCGCTGTCAGATCAGGACGACGCACCCCAGTCGCTCCAGTTCGCTGACGATCGGCAGGGACGGATCGACCCCGTTCCAGCGCAGGCAGCGGAGCCGGCCGATGGCCTCGGGCAGGGAGGTGAGCCGGTTGTGCTGTGCCCTGAACTCGATGGTGCTCGGTGCCGCGGAACAGGCCAGGCTGCTCTCGCCCGGTCTGCTCGGTGGGCCGTCGTTCCTCTCGGCTCCCCGCACGGGCCGCCCGTCAATCGTTCACGATGTCGTGGCAGGCCGAGACCGGCGCCACGGCGGTCTTCTGAGCGTCCCGCCAGTGCGCGGCCTCGCCCTCCACTCCGCGCTTGGCCGGCGTCACGTACCCGGCCCACGGGCCCTGGCCGTCGCTGTCCATCGTCTCGATGCCCACGACGTACTGCTTGCCGGGTTCGAGGACGGCGTACAGCGGGTCGTCGTTGACGTACTTCCCGGCCGCCGTGCCGCCCTTCGTGACGCCCTGAGTGAGGGTCAGCTGCTCGGGCACGGAGCCCTTCAGCGTCTTGAGGGACTTCACCTCGCTGGTGAGGAACGAGCTGCCGCCCTCGTTGTCCCAGCCCCGCGTGTTCTCCACGACCTCGACGACCGCCATGTCGGGGAACTCGCTGGCGACGACGGGATCCTTCGTCAGGTCGGCGCCGCAGACGGCATGGGTGGAGGAGGCCGTGCCCGCGACCGCGTACCAGCCGCCGCCGACGATCAGCAGTCCGCCGCCCAGGCCTGCGGCAGTCCACATCCGTGCACCCATGATCAGCCCCACAGTTTCTTGTAGTTGGCCCTGTCAACGGCCTGCGGCACGTCGAAGTTCTCCTGCACGTCCGGCCACATCAGTGAGTCGGTGGTCGCGTGCGCCTTGTGGCACAGGCCGAGGGCGTGCCCCAGCTCGTGCGCGGCGACGCTGCGGCGCTTCTTCGGCGAGTAGCTCTTCATCTTGGCCTTGCTGAACTTGACGTAGTCCGTGAAGCCGGGCGCGGCGCGGAACTGCCACTCGCCGGCCGCTCCACCGTTCAGGCTGCCGACGTCCCCGAATTCGAGGTCGTTGACGGTCGTCGCGGAGTCCTTGAGGATTTTGATCTTCGCTCCGGCGTACTGCCAGGCGGCGATGGCGTGCCTGATCTCGGGGTCGTACTCCGAGACCTCGGTGTACCGCAGCTCGCCGCCGTCGACGGAGCTGTGGGACGTGGATTCGGACTCGCCCTTGAGGCACGGCGCCGGATCCACGGCGTGTGCCGGGCCGGGCGCGAGGAGCAGCAGGGCGGCGGCCGTCGACAACGCGGCGAGGGGACGCTTCATCCTGTCCACGTTAGGGCTCCGGCTGGAGTGGCCGATCGTTTCCTCGGCCCGGTGAAGACGGAATGCGCAGGCCAATCCGGACGGGCTGGACGTCGAGGCGCTGCTCGGCGCCCGGGACACCCGCGGCGTCGTGTCACGTTCCGCCCCGCGGACCGGTGCCTGCCCGGCGGCGCGTGGCTCACCACCGCAGCGGAGGTCCTCGTCCCCGCAGCGGTCTCCTACTGCGTCGGCCCCGCCGAACAGGCCCGGATCTCCGCCCGGTACGTGGTTGAGGCGGCGAACCTGCCGTGCTGCCCGAGGCCGAACGTCTCCTGGCGGCACGCGGGATCACGGTCGTCCCCGACGTCGTCGCCAACTCCGGTACGAACGCCTGATGGTGGTGGACCCTCTTCGGGGACATCGGCCCTGACGCGGAAGAGGCGTTCGCCAAGGTCCGTACGTCGATCCCGCGGCTCGTCACGCTCGTCCTGGACACGGGCGCGGCCGACGGCACGTCACCCCGCGCCGCGGCGCGCACCCTGGCCCGGCACCACCTGGCAGCGCTGGGCGAGGTCCACGGCACCTACGCCTGAGGGGCCGCCGGCCTCCCGCGTTCCTTCGCCCGCTCAAGGACGCCAGGGGGGTGTCGGCGTACCGTCCGGGTCCAGGCCGTACGGCCACAGCCTGTGGAGGGCATTGGGCAGCTGGGCGAGGCGGACCAGGGCGTTGGTGATGCGGTGCCTGGCCACCCGGCGCGCCAAGGCCTCGGGAACGTCCCGGTTCGTGGCGGCGCCCCGTACCAGGAGGAGGTGGACCAGGGCGTGGGTGCTGCCGTGGTCGGCCACCTGGCGAGGTTCCCGGTGCCGTGCCAGTCCGCGGACGCTCCCCGCATCACGGCCAGGCAGAACAGGGCGCTGGTGGTGCCGTGGCAGGCGGCCTGGCGAGCCAGGGCGACGGCGCCGTGCCAGTCCCCGGCCGCGCCCTGCCCGGGCCCGGCTGTGGCACCGCATCACGGTCGCGGCCACCACAGCTCTCCGCGGGACGGCCGGCAGCCGGGCCTACGCCGGATGACCGGACGGTCGTCGGCGGAGGGCGACCTGTGGCAAGCTCATCTCTGCGAGGGGGAGGGAAGCCTGATGGTCCATTACCAATGCGGATCGTGCTCGTACCGGACCGACGATCTGGGCGAGGCTCAACAGCACTCGCGCGAGACGGGCCATGTGTGCGTCGGCAAGGAGGTCGCCGAGCCGACCGCACGCAAGTTCGGCCGGACCAAGGGCCTGGCCGTAGCCGGCGTCGGCGTTCTCGCCGCCACCACCATCGGTGTCATCACCTGGAAGTACAAGAAGCTCCAGGAGGACCACGAGGAGCTCCAAGAGGATCACGAGGAGCTCCAGACGAAGCACGAGGGACTCGTGTCCATGGCTGCTGGACTGCTCTCGCAGTTGGCGGAGTCGACGGCGGAGAACGAGAGCCTGAAGTCGGAGAACGACTACCTGAAGTCGGCCACCGGTGCCTCGAAGACACTCAAGAGCTACGACCGCTGAATGCCCTCCCGAAGAGGGAACAAGCAGCTCAAACGGGCCCTGAATCCCGGCCCACGGCCGCGATCACGTGACCAGCGGCTCAGCGAGGAGGACGACGCGGTCGGCCTCGACATCGAATCCGAGCACCGGATGGCCGTAATCGCCCTCCGGATCCATCAGGACCGGCTTGCCCAACCGCCGCCCGATCTCCCGCAAGAAGCCGCAGAACACATCCAGTCGCTCCTGACCCTGCAACTCCCAGAGGTCAACGTCGAAGTCTATGACCTCGTGGTCATGGAAACGGAAGATCGCCAGCACATCGGCAACCGGCCAGACCCGCAGGTCCGCGCACTCGGCGTCGGCCGGGCGGGACAGCACGCTCTCCGCCCGAGGCACCGGCAGCACGGTTCCGCCTTCGGAGTACTGACACTTCCAGCCCCTCGCCTCGACAAGATCGAGGACCGCCTGCCAGTCCTCCACCGAGGCATCCGGCACCCGGACGTCCGGCAGCGACCCAAAGAGGTCAGGGTCGAAGAAACAGCTCACGTCATCCCACAGCAGATCAGCCACAACGCCATGCTGCCCGGCTCCACGACCCAACGCAGCCCCGTTTTCGTTGACCAAAGAGACAGGGGCCCCGCCACAGGGGAGACCGGCCGCATCGTCGACGAGGTCCCGCCCGGCCTTCTCACCGACGGCCGCTGGACCACATCGGGGCCGACGCGCGGAGGAACGGACCACCGCCGCGGACCCATTCACCCGACGCCGCAGACACTGACGCATAGCCGTGTCAGTGAAATGGGTAGGTGTCACTAACCCGTCTCCGCTACCTTCGTCAGACGACACCGGTCGGCACCCGAGCCCCACCGAGGAGCCCCGCGCATGCCCCGCACCCGCCGCAACCTCTGGCTGCACAAGGCCAACTACCGGCGCATCGCCGACGCGGACGCCTTCCTCACTCCCTCGCAGCTCCTCGAACTCCTCCTCACCGCATACCTCGACGGCCATGTCGCCCTCGCCGTCCCCGAACGCCCCGCCCGGGAACCCGGCCGCGGCCGGGTGGTCGTCGCCCTGGACGACACCGTGTTCGCCCGCGCCGAAGCCGAGAGCGGCGAGGGCCGCACCTCACTCGTCATCGACTCCCTGATCGCGGCGTACCTCGCCGGATCCGTCACGGTCACGCTGCACGCCACCACCAAGGCCGCCCAGCACCGGGCCCCCATCACCGTCGAACCGTCCGCCGAGGACGACGCCACCGCCGCCGCCTGATCCGGAAGGAGCACCATCCGTGAGCGCCCTGCCCCAGCACCGTGAGCCCGAGCCCCTGCCCCGCACCCCCAACGCCATCGCCGCCGCCCTCAATCCCACCCGCAAGGGGACGTTCCTCGAGGAACTCCTGGCCGCGCAGGCCGGCGCCGACATGCTGGAGGTCATGGACCGCTGGTACCTGCGGGCCATCGCCGACTCCACCCGCACCGACACCGACCGCGCCCAGGTCGCCGCCCTCCGCTCCGGCGACCGGACCGGCGTCCGCTCCCTCGACGAGGTCCTCGCCGCCCTGGGGAACGGCCAGTGAGCCACGGCCTCAGCGATCAGGCCGCCGCCGTCCTGGGCGTCATGGCCGGCAAGGCCCCCGAGGTGTTCGCCACCGTCGTGCGGTTCCTGCCGGTCATCACCGCCGCGCACGAGGTCGGCACCGTCCCGCCCGGCGCCACCCCCACCGACCAGTGGGGCGACGTCCACGACACCGCCGTGCCCGGCGCCCCCGTCATCGTGGAGTGGTACACCGCAGACCCCGAGTCCCTCACCATCACCCGCATCACGTGGCTGGAGACCACCGGCTAGCCCCGCCACCACCGCCACCCATCAGGCCCAGCCGACGACCTCGACCTGACCGCCAGCACCGTCAGCGGAACCGTCCGCTTCCCCTACCGCCGACGCCCCCCGCCGCCGCACGCTCTGACACCCCACCCGCAACACACGGAGCAGCAGAGGCTGTGGACATCGCGGCGGGCTGCGGCGACGCCAAGGCGGAGTTCACCCCCGCCCCGTAGACCACAGGTGCTGAAGGGCCGTCGTCCCCTCCGGGGTAGCGGCCCTTCGTCGCGCCCAGGGTCGAAGCCGCGGGCCCGGCTGCCTGGCCAGGTACAGCCAGTGGGGCCATCCCAGGCGGCACACCTCAGTGGCCGGGACGTGGTGGATGTGCGCCATCGCCAGCTGCGCGGAGTGCTCGGGTATGGTGCGGCCCGACTCCCAGCGGGAGACCTTCTCGCGTCGGGCGGCCATCTGGCCGAGACCCAGCGCGGCGTGCGTCTCGGCGACCAGCGCCGGTGTCAGCCGCAGGTCCTGGTGCTCCGACCACGGCACGGCCGTCGGCCGGACGAGTGAGGAGCACCCCGAGGGCGGGATGGCACGGCCTGCCGCGTGTTGTGCGGGCGCTGATCAGTAGCGGCCGCCGCCCGCCGCCACGGGCGTCGCAGCCGCTGTGGGGGGCGCGTCCGCCACAGGCGTCGCAGCCCCTGCGGTCTTCGTCGCGGTGTCGACCAGGTAGTCCGCGAAGTGCTCCGTCAGCGGCTCGCCGGTGATCGGCTCCAGGAACAGGAACTGCCCCTGCGGGTTGACCTCCAGCCAGACGGGCTCGCCCTCCGGGGTGAGCTTCAGGTCGATCACCCCCATCGGCAGCTCCAGCCGGTCGAGGGTCCTGCGGACCAGGCGGGCCAGGTCCTCGGGGACCGGCCACCGCCTGATCGGGACGCGGAGGTCGGGCCGCCAGTCCAGTTCCTCCGTCTCGATCAGCGCCGCGAACATCCGGTCGCCGAAGCAGTTGAGCCGGATGTGGTGCCGCCCCGGAACGTACTCCTGGTAGGTCGCCGGGCACACCGCGAAGGACTCCGCGGGCAGCGACAGCGGGTCGTCGATCCACTGGGTGAGGAGGGAGGGGCCCGGCGCCCCCACGACGGGCTTGACGATGACCCGCCCGACCTCGCGCGTGAAGTCGACGACCTCGTCACGCGACTGCGTGATCAGCGTCCGCGGCACGCGGAAACCGGACTGCTGGGCCACCCACAGCTGGTAGACCTTGTCCCCCGCCCGGTCGGTCGCCTCCGGCGGGGAGATCCACTCGCCGTGGAACGAGGCGGCCAGGATGCCCGCCAGCGCTCCACGGCAGTCGTTGTTCACCAGGGTGACCTGCTGCGCGCCGACCTCCCCGTCACCCGACGTCACGCCGGACATGGTGAGCTGGTCCGCCCGTGCGCGGCGCCACCACAGCAGCTCCGCCTCGGCGGGGGCCACCGTCCGGCCCTCCGACGTCAGCACGGTGGCCGAGGAGCCCGAGCCCGAGCCGGAGCCCGAGCCGTCTTCCGGTAGCACTCCGGCCAGCTCCCAGGACAGGCCCGGCCTGCCGCTCACCGAGTCGCACTCCACGATGTGGAACTCCTCGCCACGGGCGCGGACGGCGAGCTGGACGGCGATGGCGTGCAGGTCCTCGTGGTACGACAGGGCAAGGATCATGCCGCGTCGCACTTGTCGCAGCAGCAGTTGGGGCCGCACCCCGTCTCACAGGTGTGGCCGGCCAGCGCCTCGGCGGAGATCTCCATGCCGGTGGTGGTGCGCAGGGCCACCTCCCAGGCACGCAGCTCCTCAGGGGTCTTCAGTTCCACGAATCCGGTCGCCTGGGTGCTGAACACCACGGGCGGGGCCACGTTGTGGAAACCCTCACGGCTCTGGTCCAAAGGTTCGCCCAGCTTGAAGCCGTTCATGGTCACGGCCTCCCTCGATTGTTTCCCTCGCCCCCGAGTCCTGATTGCGGATTGCTTCTTCCTCCACTGAACCACCGCCGTACCGGGGGCGCACCTGCTCGGGACGCATAGTGGAGCATTCAAGTAAGCGCTGCCACAGGGAGATTAGGGCGCCGGGGGAGATGCGAGGACGACCAAAGATTTCTCCGTCAACCACCCGCCCCACGCCCGGGTGGAAGCGGTTCCAGCTCGGGGCCATCCGCGACAGTCGTGTGTGATCGCGAATTCCCGGCGCGCTCGGCTCCGTGCGCCCCCGGTGCGCTCCGTTGCACCACCGGGCGCCGGTTGGCCGAGCCTCCGGGACCCTGCCCCGGCCGCCCCGGCGTTCATAGCATGGTCCCACCGCCGACAGGGGGAGCCGATGGCCAGTTATCTGCGGTTCGAGGACTCCGACGGGACCACCGTGTTCCTGGAGAGCGAGAAGGAGGACCTGTCTGGGTTCTCCGGCGTCCAGAAGGTCGGCCTCAGGGGGCGGCTGCAGGACGGGGTCGCAGTTGCCCAGGACTCCTTCGAGCGGGCGGTCGGCCAGGTCCTCGCGGTGCACGCCCGGGTGTTCGTCAACGCCGTCCGGGGACTTGAGGTGCCCCCGGACCAGGCGGAGATCACGTTCGGGCTCAAAGCCAGCGGGGAGGCGGGGAACTTCGTCATCAGCAAGGTGGCGGGCGAGATGAACTACGGCGTCAGGCTGGTCTGGAACGCGGCCGGCACGCGCGGCGACGGGCATACCGCCGGCCCCGCCCCGGACCCCGGAGGCGGAGCCGGAGCCGGAGCCGGAGCCGGAGCCGAAACCGCTCCCGCTCCCGAAACCGCTCCCGCTCCCGCTCCCGCTCTCGCCCCCGATCCCGGACGGGAGCGGGGACCCGGAAGCGAAGCACCGGACACGGCGTAGCACGGCGACCCGGCGGAGGGAGGGGACCAGCATGACCGACCGGCTCCGGGAGGGCATCGTCCGCGTGGTCGGCGACGACGGCGCCACCTGCGGCGCCGGCTTCATCGCGGCCGCCGGGCTCGTCGTCACCTGCGCCCACGTGGTCGTGGACGCGGGGTCCGGTCCCGGACGGGAGATCGCGCTCGTCCGGCACGCCGACGGGGCGCGCTGGCGGGGGACCGTCGTCGAGGAGTGGTGGGGCGAGCCGGACGCCGAGGACGTCGCCGTGCTCCGCGTCCCCGAAGCCCCCGCCGAAGCGGCCCTGTTGCTCGGCGCCCTCGACACGGCCGCCGACCGGCAGCTGCGCACCTTCGGGTTCCCCGCGGCGAAGCCCGTCGAGGGCCTCTCGGGCCGGTGCCTCGTCGTGCCGGGCTCCACCACGGAGAACGGACACCCCGTTCACGTGCTGGAAAGCGACCAGGTGACCTTCGGCTTCAGCGGCGCACCCGTCTGGGACGACGAACACGAAGTGGCCGTGGGCATGGTCACCAGCATCATCGGGGTCCGCCACGTCGTCGCCGGAGCGGGCGACAGGGGGCGCTTCGCGGTGCCGGCCGACCCCGGCATCCGGCTGACCCGTACGGCCTTCATGGGGCCGGTCACCACCATCCGTGCCCGGTGTCCCGAACTGGGACTGCCCGAGGACGTCCCGTACCTCGGGCTGGACGCCTTCGAGGACCCACGCTTCTACTTCGGCCGCGACGACGCCGTACGCCGGCTGACCCGGACGCTGGCCCGCGAGCGCAGGGCCGTCCTCGTAGGGAACTCCGGCTCCGGCAAGTCCTCCCTGCTCCACGCCGGACTGGACAAGGCCCTCACCGGCACCTCGGGCGACCTCGGCCGCCGGCTGCGCTGCGACATGGTGGCGGGCACCGACCCGCTGCCCGCGCTCGTCCGGTCCCTCGCCGCCGGCCGCCCCGCCTCGGAACCCCGGGACGGGCGGACCCCCGGCGCCGTGACGGCCGAGGGACGGGCCGCGCTCGCTCGCCTGGCCGCGGCGTTCGGCCCGGGCTGCCCGCCGGACCCCGGCCCGCCGCAGGAGCCCCGCCCACTGCCGCCGGAGACCGTCCCGGAGCGGCTGAGCGGCATGCCGCCCGGCGAGGCCGCCGCAGCGCTCTCCCGGGCCGTACCCGCCGGACTGCTGCTCCTCGTCGACCAGTTCGAGCGCCTGTACGCCGCTACCGACGAGCGGACCGCGGACCACTTCACCGACGTCCTCCTCGCGCTGCGTGACCACGGCACCGTCGTCGTCATCGCGCTGCGCGCCGACTTCTACGGCCGCGCCCTGCGCCACGCGGGCCTCGCCGACGCCCTCACACGCCGCCAGGTCACCGTCCTGCCCATGACCGCGGAGGAGCTCCGCCAGGCCATCGTCGAACCCGCCCGCCTCCAGCTGCGCCGGGTGCAGCGGGAGCTGGCCGACCGCCTGATCGCCGACGTACGGGGACGGCCCGGCGCGCTGCCCCTGCTGGAACTGACGCTCAAGCAGCTCTGGAAGACCGAGGCCGACACCGGCGTGCTCAGCCTCGACGGCTATCTCGCCCTGGGGAGCGGGGGAGCCGCAGGCCCCGGCGGCGCAGACGGCCCGGCGGAGGTGAACCCCGCGCAGGGGGTCGCAGGGGCCGTGTACCGGGCCGCCGAGGAGACCTGGCGCGACAAGCTCACCGACGAGGAACGGGACGCGGCCCCGGCCGTCTTCGTCCGCCTCGTCGCCGCCGAGCAGATCGGCGACGCCTCGGCCTCCGCCCTCACCGCCCGGCGCGCCTGGCTCGGTGAATGGGACCCCGTCGCACGCTCCGTGGTCGCCACCTTCGTACGCGAGCGGCTCCTCGTCCTGCGCGGCGACCCGGTCAGCGGCCGCCCCGCCGTGGAGATCGCCCACGAGGCGCTCATCGAGGCCTGGCCCCGCCTCACCGACTGGGTCCGCTACCACCGGGCCTTCTCGGACTGGTACGCGGCCGACTTCGCACCGGCGTTCCAGCTCTGGACCGGCCACGACCGCCGGGAGGAGTTCCTGCTGCCCAAGTCGACCACCGATGCCGCCCGCGCCTGGTGCGTACAGCGCCCCGCCCTCATGGCCGGACCCGCCCTGGAATACGTACGGGCCAGCGCCGAACGGCTCGACCGCGCGCAGGAGGAGGCCTGGCACGCCCGGCGCAACGCGGACGAGTCCCGCAGCATCCTGTGGGCCACCCGCGCCGTCCGGCACGACGAGCCCACCACCGCCCTGGCCCTCGCACTCAACCGCCCGCACGGCTGGAACACCCGTCGGGGCACGGCCCTGCGCGCGCTGGCCGAGGTCGCGTACCGGCCCGGCCTGCGCGAACGAGCCGCGCCATGGCCACACCGCCCCCAAACCTGGCCGTCGCCCAGCGCTCCGGGCTCCTC
>NZ_GG657751.1:364281-395730 GCF_000158895.1 Streptomyces sp. C
GCCGGGCACTGCTGAGTACCCGCGACGGCGCCACCCTCACCTGGGACCTCCACACCGGCGAGGTCCATCACCTCGGCGGACGGGGCAGGCCCGCCACCGCCGCCGCGCTCAGCGCCGACGGACGCCGCGTCTGGACGGCCGCGGGCAACGCCGAGCCCGGAGTGTGGGACGCGGGCAGGGGCGACGTGGTGCGCGTCATGCCCACGGCGGGCGGTACCCGCGCGCTGGCCGCGACCCGGGACGGGCGGTCCGCCCTGACGGGTGGCGAAGACGGGGCCATGACCCTCTGGGACCTCGACGGCGGTACCGCGACCGCACGGTGGCGCAGCTACGAGGACGCCAACGGCCTGGCGGTCAGCGCCGACGGAGGCCTGGCGGTCTGCGCCACCGATGTCCTCCCGCTGACCGTGTGGGAACCGCGCACCGGTGAGGCCCGGCTGCTCAGCGGACACACCGAGGCCGTACGCTGCGTGGCCCTCACCCCCGACGGCACGGTCGCGGTCTCCGGCTCGGCCGATCACCGGGTGATCCTGTGGGACGTCGCCGCGGGGGAGTTCGTACGCAGCCTTGAAGCCCACAACCACACCGTCGACGCCGTCGCAATCAGCGACGACGGACGGCTGGCGGTGTCCGGTTCGCAGGACGCCAGCAGCATCGTCTGGGACACCGGGACGGGTGCGGTCCTACGGCGCTTCGGGCACGAGTCGGCGGTGCTCGCCATCGCGCTCGCCCCCGACGCCCGGACCGCGGCCGTGGGCACCGCCGACGGCACGGTGTCCCTCTGCCGTCCGGATGACGGCAGCCGCAGCGTCCTCGTCGGGCACACGGCCGGCGTCCGCACGCTCGCCTTCTCGCCGGACGGCCGGTTCGCCGTCTCCGGCGACGACCACGGCGCCGTGCTCGTCTGGGACGTGGCCACCGGTCAGGTCGTACGCGAATTCGGCGACGGGGCCGGGGCGGTGACCGCCCTCGCCTGCTGTGCCGACGCCTCGGGCATGGCCGTCGTGTCCGCCTCCGCCGGGGGAGGGATCCGGCTGCGGCGCCTGCACGGCCCGGCGGAGCTCGTGGCGTGGGCGTACGAGAACCGGCGGATCCACCGGTTCACCTGCGCCGAGCGGTCGGCGCTGCTGATCGAGCCCGGCTGCGACCCGCTCGGCAATCCGCCGCCGGAGTGGGGGTCCCCCCGGACGGAGTCTGGGGGAGGCCCCCCGACCGTCGTACCCCTGACCCGCTCCGCCCTTCCCCCGGCGGCCTCCGCGCGGCTCCCCGCCCGCGTCGGCGGCCCGCCCCGCCTGCCGCCCGGCGTGCGCACCTTCGACGCGGTACAGGCCGGGCGCTCCCGGGAATGGCGGATCGACGGCGGGGGCGGCCGCGCCACGATCGACGTCGTCGCCGGCGGCATCGACCTCGACCCCACGGCCACCCTCCACGGCCCGGGCGGCGAGGTCCTGGCGGCCGGCCGGTTCCCGGAGGGACGCCGGTGCCGCGTCGGCCCCGTCGACCTCCCCCCGGCGGGGGAGTGCACCCTGCTGGTCGAAGGCCGCCGGGACGGCCCGGCGGGCGGCTACACGCTGCTCCTCACCACGGATCCCCCGGAGGCCTGACCCCGTGATGAAGCCGAACCGGCCCCCTGCCCCCGCCCCCGTTCCGTTTTTCAAACTGATCGAGGAATCCCCCCGTGCCGTGTGGTCCAGCGGTGCGGGCCGCCTCCCCTTCGGCGGATCACGCAACGACCCGCGCGGCTTCGCCATCCACCCCGTCCCCCGTCTGATGCTGGAGGACGGATCGCGCCGCGAGCGCGTGCTGGAGACCCACCCCCGGTGGACGGACGACGGCTGGATCCGCGGTGAGTTCCACCTGCCCGGGGTCGCGGCCGGCGCCCGGCTCGAAGCCGAGTACGGCTTCTTCAGTCCCGTGGGCCCACCCCAGACCAACGGCGTGCTCATCAGGGTCGGCTGCGACGGCGTCCTGCTCACCGAGGTCGCCAAGCGCTACACCGGGAGCCTGGACACCCTGACCGTCGACCTCTCCCGCTTCGCCGGCCCCGCCACCCGCACCCTGTACGTGGAGGTGGACGCCGACGGCGACTCCACCCAGGACTGGCTGGTCTGGACCCGCCTCACCGTCGTCCCCGGGCCCCAGGGGACCGGTGACCGGTGACCGATGACCGCGGCGGACCACCAGGTCACGCGGTCACCCGGTCACCCGGTCACCCGGTCACCCCGCCTTCCCGCGGTCGTACACCATGGTCGACAGCGGCACCAGCAGGCCCGCCCAGAACAGCACCCCGGGCACGCCCCGGTCGGTCCACGGGACCTGGGATATCAGCAGGGCGCAGAGCACGGCCCACACCGCCTGCGCCAGCACGATCTTGGACCAGCGGCCGCGCCGTACGAGGGAGCGGATGTTGAGCTGCACCCCGGTACGCATCCGGCGGTAGCGCCACAGCGCCCCGAAGCCCCAGATCGCGGCCATGCACGTCAGCACCCAGAGCCGGTTGCCCAGCGGTACGGGCAGCTCCCGCAGGACCGGGTGCCTGGACGTGGTGAAGAGGTCGACCATCATGCCCGCGGACACCACGCAGACGACCGCGAGCCAGCGCGTGCCCCGCAGCAGGCGGTACGTGGCGCGGTCGAGGCCGTTGCGCAGCATCGCGGACTGGGGCGCGCCCGCCAGGCCGGCGGAGTACATCTCCGCCGACCGGGCGGCCGTGACGTTCGGGGAGTCGGCCATCGCGTCGGTGTACATGGCCTGCGCCGTCTGGTTGGACGGGTCCAGGCGCAGCCATTCCACCAGGGCCCGCTTCGCGACGTCCTGGCGCTGCGTGCGCACGGCCGTGAAGCACACCGCCTGGTGCGCCTCGGGCTCCTCCGGGGCGAGGCGTACGGCCTCCAGGGCCGCCTCGTAGGCCCGTTCGTGATCGGCGGGCGGGGCCGTCGCATGGGCGACGAGCACCTCGGACAGCACGAAGTGCGGTGGTCCACACCCCGGGCGACCTGCGGACGGCCTCCTCTGCCGCCGCCCGGGCCTCGGACCGCTTGTCCAGCCGGAGCAGCACTCGGGACAGCTGGATGAGGCCGCCGACGTGTCCGGGGCGAGATCCGGAGCACCTCGCCGGGCCGCCCGCTCCGCGAGCTCGTACTCGCCGAGCTTCTCGTGGGCGACGGTGAGCACCTGCCAGGCCAGCTCGTCGTCCGGGGCCTCGGCGAGGCGGGGGGCCAGCACGGCCTTGGACTCCTCGTACCGGCCCGCCGACTGCAGCGCGACGGCGCGCGCCACCACCGGGTCCGTGCTCACAGCTTCCGCCTCTTCTTCAGGTACGTCACCAGGTCGTCGTACATGCCGCCCTCGTTGGCGAACATCGCCACGTTCCGCGCCGCCGCGAACCACGGTTCCGTCGAGGGGACCACCGACTTCGCCGCGTCGAGCAGGTCCTTCGTGCCGATCATGCGGATCACGCCGGTGCGCGCCGAGTCGAGCAGCGCGCTCTCGGCCGCCGACTCGCAGACATGGGCCAGGTCGGCGCCCGAGAGGCCGTCCGTCGCCTTGACGAGACGCCCCAGGTCGACCGCCTCGATGGGGCGTTCGCGCAGGTGGTAGCGGAGGATCGCCTCGCGGGCGGCGGCGTCGGGCGGCAGCACGAGCAGGGTGCGGTCGAGCCGTCCCGGCCGCCGCAGCGCGATGTCCACGTCCCAGGGGACGTTGGTGGCGGCCAGGACGAACACGCCCTCGTTGGCGGCGGAGTCGATGCCGTCGAGCTCGGTGAGGAGCTGGTTGACGGTGTTGCGCATGCCGCTGTGCTGCGTACGGCTGCGCTTGGCGCCGAGCGCGTCCAGTTCGTCGAGGAAGACGACGCAGGGCGCCTGACGGCGGGCGGTCTCGAAGACCTCGTGCATGTTGCGTTCGGAGTTGCCGATCCACATGTCGAGGACGTCGTTGACGGACACGGACAGGAAGTTCGCGCCGAGCTCGCCGGCGACGGCCCGGGCGATGAAGGTCTTGCCGCAGCCGGGCGGCCCGTAGAGCAGGAGCCCGCCGCGCAGGCTCTTGCCGTACAGCCTGCGCAGTTCGGGGTTGCGCATCGGTGCGAGGAACGCGGCTTCCAGGCGGTCCTTGACCTCCTGCATGCCGCCGACGTCCGCGAGCCGTACGACGCCGGGCGCGGACACCTCCCAGGCGTCGGCGTCCCCGGGGTCGCCGCTGCCGTCGGCGCTGAGCGGGGGCTCGACGAAGCGGGGTTCGACGATGCCGTCGACCTCCTGCTCGGCGGCCCGCCAGTCGAACCCGGCGGGGCGGGACGGCTCGACGGCGCCGCCGACCGCGGGCTCCGACGGTGCCGGGGGAGCGGTCGGGGGAGCGGCCGGGGCGGACGGCATCCCCATGGCCCGCATCATCAGCTCCCGCGCCGCTGCGTCGCCCGGCGCGTGCTGCAGGGCGGCCGCGGCCTCCGTGACCGCGGCGTCGTGCAGCCCCGCGGACAGCAGCAGTTCGGCGAGGTGCAGCCGCAGGGGAACGTCCCCGGGGGCGGCGGCCACGGCGGTGCGCAGGCTCCGTATCAGCGGGGGTTCCAACGGGGCTTCCGGCGGGGGTTCCAGCGGGGATTCGGGGGAGGGAGGCTCTTCCGGCATGATCCATGTTTACGCGGCCCCTCTGACAGCAGTCCAGGCGGGGTGGTGCACGGCGGATCTCCACCCCCTTCTCCACCCCCGGGTCCAGGCGCGGAGAGCGGCGCCGCAGCAGTCTTGAGGGCATGACAGCAACCGAGTGGATCACCGACATCGCCCTCGTCCTGATCGTCTTCCGGCAGCTGCGGGAGGGCCGTCTCGACCACAGGACCTTCCTGCTCCCGCTGGGGATCGTGGCCTTCGTGGGGTACTCGTACCTGGACTCCGTCCCCACCGCCGGCAACGACCTCGTCCTGATCGGCGCCCTCACGGCGGTCGGCGCCGCGCTGGGCATCGCCGGAGGGGTCTACACCCGCATCCGTGCCCTCGACGGGCAGCTCCTGATCAAGGCGGGCGCCGTGTCGGCGGTCCTCTGGATCGCGGGCATGGGGGCCCGGATGGGGTTCCAGACCTGGGTGGAGCACGGCGGCGGCGCCGACGACGTCGCCCGGTTCAGCCTCGCGCACCACATCACGAGCCGGCAGGCCTGGGTAGCGGCCTTCGTCCTGATGGCGCTCACCGAGGTCGTCACGCGGGTGGCCACGATCTACGTACGCAGCCGGACGGTGCGCGGCGCCGGCGCCCTGCCCGTCCTCGGCACCACGGTCTGACCGTGCCGTACCTTCGGTCCGTGCCCGCAGACCAGATCGCCCCGCACCCCGGCGACGACACCGGCCGGGATGCGGGCGCGCGTCCCGTACCGGGGCAGGACCCGCGCGTGCAGTGGGCGGTCTCCGTCGCGGTCGTCGTCGTGGGGCTCCTGACGATCCGTCCCATGGGGCCGAGGGGCCGGGGCCTGGCCGTGGCCGCCCTGTTCGCGGTCAACTCCGCCGCCCTGCTGGCCCGTCGGCTGCCCGAGCACAAGGTCCCGCGGCGCCTCGCCCTCGTCTGGCTGACGCTCGGGGTCGTCGCGGCGGCCGCCCTGATCGGCCTGAGCAGCAGCGGGACGGCCTACCTCTTCGCCTTCTTCCTGGCCGGCCACATCGGATACCGGCTGGACACCAGGACCGCCCTCGTCCTGGCCGGGTTCTGCAGCCTGCTCTGCGGTGCCGTGCTGTACCTGCGCCTCGGACCGGGTCACGAGGCGCTGCCGTGGGTGTTCGGCCTCACCACCGGCACGCCGGTCCTGGTCGGCATCGTCAACCGCACCCAGCGGCAGGCCGTACGGGCGGCGATCGACGCGGCCGAGTCGGCCGAACGCGCCGCCCGCGCCGAGGCGCGCACCGCCGTCCTGACGGAACGGGGCCGGATCGCCCGGGACGTGCACGACGTCCTGGCGCATTCCCTCGCCGGGATCAACATGCAGCTGGAGCTGGCGGACGCGCTGATCGACACGGGGGACCTGGAGAAGGTCCGGGAGGCGAACGCCAAGGCCCACGGCCTCGTCAAGGAGAGCCTGAAGCAGGCGCAGTGGACGGTGCACGCCCTGCGCGAGGACGCGCTGCCGCTGCGGGAGACCCTGGCCTCGATGCTCGCGTCCTCCGGGCACGCGGACGCCCTCACCGTCAGCGGGACCGTGCGCGAGGTGCCCGCCCGGGCGGTCCAGAACCTGCTGCGGATCGCCCAGGAGGCCCTGACCAACGCGGCCCGGCACGCTCCCGGCGGAGCCGTCGCCGTCGAGCTGGCGTTCGCCCCGGGGTCGACCGCGCTGAGGATCCGCAACCGCCCCGGCACCCGGCCGGCGGTCCCGGGCGCGGGCAGCGGGATGGGACTGATCGGCATGCGCGAACGCGTCGCCCTGCTGGGGGGCACGCTCACCGCGGGCCCGGTCACCGAAGGCCCGCACCAGGGCGACTGGCAAGTGGAGGCAGTGATCCCGCAATGACCGCACCCGAGGCACAGCAACAGCAGCCGCCCCAACCGCCGCTGAAGGTGGTCGTCGCCGACGACCAGGCCGCCGTCCGCGAGCCCCTCGCCGCCGTCCTCGCCCTGGCCGGGGGCATCGAGGTCGTCGCGGCCGCGGCGAACGGCACCGAGGTGCTGGCGGCCGTCGCCGCCGGCCCGGTGGACGTGGTGCTGATGGACCTGAGGATGCCCGTCATGGACGGCATCGAGACCACCCGCCGGCTGACCGGGGAGCACCCGGAGGTCGCGGTGGTCGTCCTGACCACCTTCGCCGACGACGACTCGATCCTCGGCGCCCTGGGCGCGGGAGCGCGCGGCTACCTGACCAAGAACGCCGGACGCCAGGACATCACCCGCGCGATCCGGGCCGCGGCCGCCGGCCAGTCCGTACTCGACCGCGAGGTGCAGGCCCGCCTCCTCGCCACCGTCAAGACCCAGGCGCCCCCGCCCGGCGGGCCCCTGCCCCTTCCCCTGCCCGAGGACCTCACCCGCCGCGAACGCGAGGTCCTCGCGCTGATCGGCCAGGGCCTGCCCAACCGGGGCATCGCCGAGCAGCTCTTCATCAGCGAGGCCACGGTCAAGACGCACATCAACAACCTGTTCGCCAAGGCCGGAATCCGCGACCGCGCCGACGCCGTCCGCCGCGCCATCGCCTCGGGCCTGGCCTGACCCGCCGTGGGCGCCGGGTGTTGGCCCGGCTCCCCGTCCGGGCAGACCAGAAGTCCGATCCGGGCCGGATCGAATGGCTGTCGACGAAACGGGACGAAATCGGGACGCTCCTGTCGACGGAGCGGCTTGCTCCGCACGGGGCCCCCGGGAGAAGGTTTCCTCCGAACCAAGATCAACTTTTGGTGCCCGCAAGCACCACGACTCAGGGGGAAGACCGTGCAGATCCGCAGGAAGCTCGCCACCGCCGCAGTGACGCTCGCCGTGGCCGGTACCGGCCTCGTCGCCGGGACGGGGTCGGCGTTCGCCGGGACCAACGGCCAGCAGATCCAGATCGACGACGCGTCCGGCAGGGCCCAGTCCGTCTACATCAAGGGTTCCAACCAGAACGGCGGCACCGTCGGCAAGTGCTTCAACATCACCCGGGACTCGTCCACGCAGCTGGGCGGCTGGTGGTGGAAGGGCAACGTCGAGGTCACCGCCTACACCTACAACAACTGTGGCGGCGGCCGCTTCTACACCCGCACCGCCTGGATCAACACCACCCAGAGCTGGGGCGACTTCCAGGTCGTCAGCGTCCACTGACCTGCCCCGAACGCCCCGGGCCGCGCCTCGGCCGGGCGTTCTCAAAACCGTCAGGGGTGTAGCCCTCCAGGACGGATGTATCACGCTCACTCGGGGAGTGTGCCGCATCCCCGCCGAGATCGAGCCGTTCGGCTTCCTCCCTCTCAGCGGTGAGCTCTCACCCGCTGAGGTCGGAACGGCGGTGATGCGCATCGCGGGGTTGCAACGACATCGACATCGACATCGACCCCGACGGCGACCGCCCGCCTCGTCCGGCCGCCTCGTCCGGCCGACGCACTCGGCTCGTTCCTCCACGGGCTGCTGACCTTCGACCGCCTCTTCGCAGCCGGCGGTCCACGGGTCACCGACAACTCCACGGGTGTCACGTTCCTGCCCGGCTGCTGCGATGGGATGGAGGACTGGCGTGACTGGCACCAGTTCGCCGACGCCGGCAGCCTGCTCGGCTCCGGTCACCCGGCGCCGTTACCGGCGACCTCGCGTCGTTCTGGCGCGAGGGGCCACCGCGCCGTGCGGGCCGAGCTCCGCGGCCGCCACCCCCGCCATCCGTGGCCGCAGGACCCGGCTGCGGCCGAGTCGACCCGGCGGCTCAACACGCCCAACCGGGGAGCGCCACGGGCAGCCCGGGGTCAGCCGCCACCCGAGCCGGCCGAGGCCGAACCGCCTGAAGTCCAGCCGGAGTTGCGCTGCGGCCGATCGCGCGTGCTGCGCTCGGTGCGCAGGTACACCGCGACCCCGGCCGGCCCGAGCAGGTCCTTCAGCGCGTCGGCGAGCAGCTGCGGGTCGCCGCTGAACGGGAGCGCGAGCTGCTCCCGGACGCCCCGCAGGTCGAGTTCCAGCGCGAGTGTGGAGACGGCCGGCTTGTAGTCCCCCTGGTACGGCTCCACCACCTTGTGCGTCAGCCGCACCTCGCGCAGGGTATTGACGGGCAGCCAGTCATCCGGCCCGGCGGCCCGGACCAACCGCACAGACGCGGGCACCCCGACCGGCGCGAACTCCACCCGGAGGATGTCCCGGGCCCGGGAAGAGGCCAACGCCAGCCAGCCGATCAGGTACTCCAGCCCGACGATCACCCCCACCACCACGAAGACGGTCGACGCCCGCGCCCCGGCCAGCGCCATCGCGAAGGCGACGACCAGTGTCGGCAGGCCCAGAGCGATCGGAGTGAACAGCGCCTGCCCCGCCGAGGTCAGCGCGTTCCACGTCGGCCCGGCCGGGCCGACGCGCAGGACCAGATCCGTCGAGTCGGGACTTTGTCTCAGCATGGGATCGGTGGCCGCCATGCTTCCAGCGTAGGACCGGTCCGCAAGAGCGCCTCGGCCACATCCGGCCTATGGGGCACGACATCTGACGGCCGTAGCCCACAACGAGATCGGGAGCGCGCACGTCGAGCGGCCTTCGGGTGCGATCCGGCGTCAGGCGGACGCCGAGGCCGACGCCGACAAGGAGCGGCTCGGCAGCATCATCGATATCGCGGTGTGCTCCGGAGCTATGAGCAGCGGGAAGAGTGGCTCGCTTCCTACCCGGCCGGGGAGATGCCTGCGGGCGACGATGATGTCGGTGCAGTACACGGTGGCGCTGCCCGTGAGCCGCCGGGGGAGTCCGCCTCGCTGGCGAGCATGCGTGCCCGCTCGGAGGGAGCCGCGGTGCGCGTGAACCGGAGCGGCGACCCGGAGGTCCCGGCGTGGGGAGTGTCCCTGGGCCCCAGGCAGGAACTGTGACTGTCCGCCGAGGGCTGGCTGGAGCAGAGGGACACGATGGTCACCTCCGCCCTGCTCGTCGGGCCCGATCTGGCTCACGACCCCTACGCGACGCCGCCCATCCTGCACTGGCGCGACGTCCGCGAGCGGGCACGGAACCCCGGGGCCTGGCCGGTGGTGCCCGACCGCGAGCGCCCGCTCTGGAACCGGAACCGCCGGAACGGGTCGGGCCGCTCCGGTTCGGGATGAGCCCGCCCGAGGTGGCGGCCGCCCTCGACGGCGAGACGCGGCCGGCGGGCCGGATCGGCCACTTCCCCCACTGGTGGTCCGCCGAGGCCGGCCAGCGGCATCTCAGCACTGGCGGCACCCGGACGGCGTTCCCCGCCTGGGCGCCGTAACCTCCCACGGCCGCACCGGGCCGCAGGTCATCCACGCCGGCATCCCCCTCGTCGGCGTGGCCCCCTCCACCCTCGACGCGGCCATCATCCAGCACATCGAGGACCACGACCTGGGCCTGCGCTTCCGCCCCAACGCTGCCGCCGTCCGGGACGGACTCCAACTGGCCCTCGACACGACGCGGGCCGGGGACGCCACTGTCAGCGAGGCCACGTTCTGCACGGAGGAATGGCAGCTGTAGGGGCGTACGCCGGACTGGCCCCGCCGGGGACAGCGTGTGCACCGGTGAGCACCGTGTCCGCCGGGCCGCCGACCGCTGCGGGGCCGAGGCTGGCCGTAGGACACGGCGGACTCGGCGGAGGGGTGATCGGCATGGTGCTGCGGCCGCCGGTTGAGCTGATGCTCGCGCAGGCCGCCGAGGCGCTCCCGGGCCCGGCCGTACCGCGTGCCCGGGGTCGCGTGCGAGCAGAAGTTATGGACAGGGTTTTGGTCTGTCCGTAGTCAGAGTCCGGCCAGTCCGCTGACATCGTCTCTTACGCGCAGACGGCGGGTGAGGTGGACGGGAGCGCGGGCGGGGCGAACACGTGCCTCGGCCGCGGACGGCGTGGAGCCACGCCCGGTTCACCGGCCGAGGCCACCTACTGCGTCACCCCATCAGCACATTGGGGTGCACACCACCCATGCAGACTGGTGTCGCTCCTCAATAACCCCGCCGTCGGAGCTGTCTGCTTCCCCTCCGGGCAGGTGGGCAGTGGTAACACCTTCAACGGCACGCAGAACATCAACTGCAGCCAGAGCACCTCCCAGTCCGTCACCAACCCAACGCCCCCGGCCGACGGCGGTGTCACCGGGCGGGAAGAGGTGTTCGCATCCAGCCCTGCTCCCATTCAGCCGGGACAGAGGGGCGGTGCGTCCGTGCAGTGCCCGGAGGGGAAGATCTCCACCGGGGGCGGGCATCAGCTTTTCCCCTTCGGTTTCGACGGCCGGGTCCTCCCGGACAGTGCCGCCAACCCGGCGCCGCCGCCCTTCTTCGCCGACCTGGTCGGCACGCCGCACAGCGTCGTCACCGCCCACCTCGTCGACGAGGCGGGCCACCCCACGCTCCGGGCACGCGACGCGATCCTCACCTTCCTCACCGACCGCCTCCACCCGCACACGGCCCGCCACGCCACCTGACCGGCCCGCTACCGGGGCACCGGCGGGCCGGGCTCCTCGGGAGACCGCGACAGTGCAGACGGCCTGGCACCATGGGTCGGTGCCCGCACCCTTCGAACGTCCTGTCGTCATGCAGCGGAACCTGGCCGTGGTGCTGCGCGGCCTGGCAGGCAATCCCTCGGCACCACCAGAGGTTCTCGTCCGCCTTGCGGCGGCGGACATCGACCGAACCGAGCTCGCACGGCGCCGTGACCTGCCCGCGCAGGCCGCGTTGATCCTTGCCGACGACGAGGATGCGAACCTGCGGTCGGAGCTGGCCGCGCATCCGAATCTCCCGGCCGAGGTCCAGATCGTCCTCGCCCGGGACGCCGACGCGCGGGTGCGGGGCCGGCTGGCGGAAGGTGCCGAGTACTTCACCACCGTCGGCGTGCACGGCCGTCACTTCCCGCGGCCGTTGTCACACGAAGTCTACGAACTACTGGCCCGAGACCCACAGCCGAAGGTCCGCCGTGCCCTCGCGTTCAACCGCCACCTGCCCGACGGCATTCGGGCCGGGATGCTCGACGACGACGATGCGCGAACGGCCGCCATCGCCGCCGCCGAGTGGGACCCTGCGCCGACCGCCCGGATCAGCGAACTCCTTTCGCGGGCCACGGGAGCCTTCGGCCGAGAGCTGCTCTTGCTCCGTCTGGACGGTCCGCTTCCCGCTGAGGTCGCCCGTGGCGTGCTCGCCGACATCGACTCCTCCACAGACCCGGCGAACAGCGCGGAGCTCCTGCCGTACATCGCCGCGACCGTCGACCTGGACGCCGCCCTGACCCGCCGCTTCCTGGCGGACCCGCAGCTGCGCGCCGCGGTCGCGGCCAATCCGACACTGGACCTCGAGCACGTCGCGGCTCTGGCACACGATCCCGACAACCAGGTCCGCGCGGCAGTCGTCGCCCGCCACGGCCTCGACCCGGTGCTGCGTGAATCGGTATCGGTCGAGTACGACGACGGCAGCAGCGGCAACACCATCGAGTGGCTGCTGGCCGAAGACCTGTCCGAACCCGATCAGCTCGCCTTCGCGCGAAGCCGCCACCAAGCCTTCCGCAAGACGCTGGCCATGCGCACCGATCTGTCTGACGAGGCCGTCGCAATCCTCGCCGCCGACGAGAGCTTCGCCGTGCGGCTGTTCGTGTGCGAACGCCAGCCGAACGCACCCGGCCGGCTGCTGGCACACATCGCGGCCGACTGGAAGAGCTACAGCCGATGGGACATGCTCGCCCACAAGAACTTCCCCGCCGATGCCGCCACTGCCCTGGCCCGCTCCGACGACCCGCATGACCGGGTCGTCGCCGCAGCACACCCCGGGCTTCCGGTCGACACGATCGAGGCGTTGCTGGCCGACGGCGCAGACGACGTGCGACGTCGAGCAGCGACCAACCCGTCCATCCCGACCGACCGGCTGATCAATCTCCTCGAGGCCGACGAGTCAGCCGTCGTCTCCGGGGCGGCCGCAAACCGGACGCTTCTCGTCGTGACGATGCACCGGGTGCTCGATCAAGCCCGGCTTTGAGGATGCGGGCGCGGGTGCGTCGGCTTGAGGCTTGGGGGCGGTGGGTTCGGGCAGGGCGCGGAAGAGGAGCCAGCTCAGGGCAGGCATGGCGATCAGGGGGGTGAGGGCCGTCTTCAGCGAGGTGGAGTCGGCCAGGTGTCCCAGCAGGGGGCTGATGAGGCCGCCGATGCTGACGGTGAGGCCGAGGGTGACGCCGCTGGCAGTACCGATACGGGAGGGCAGGTAATCCTGGCTCAGGGTGACCTGGAGGGAGAAGGGGACGTACAGGCCGACGGAGGTGAGGGCCACGAAGAGGAACATGGCCGGGCCGGGTGCGTAGATCGCTCCGGTCACGGCGGCGACGGAGAGCAGGTAGGACCAGCGGGAGACATGGACGCGGTCGTAGCGGTTGGCCAGGGACCCTCCCAGGACCGAGCCGGCTGCGCCGCCCAGGAACAGCAGGAACAGGGCGATGGTGCCCGCGGTGGTGCTGCCCTGCATGCGCTGCTGGGCGTAGAGGGAGATGAAGGTGCTCAGGCCGGTGAAGACGATGGAGCGGAAGACGACCGCCAGGGACAGCTTCACGAACGAGGCCACGTCATCGGCGCCCCGCGGTGCCTCCGTCCTGGACGCGCCGGCCTCGGGCCGGGCGAGCATCCGGAGCACGGGCACGCACAGAGCGGCGCCGGCGAGCGCGGGCAGGACCAGGACGGGCGTCCAGCGCAGGGAGCCGTGTCCGATCACGGCCGACACCGTGAGCGGGGCGAGTGCGAAGCCGATGTTGCCGCCCAGGGAGAACCAGCCCATCGCGCTGTGACTGCCTTCGCCGGCCAGCCGGGCCACGCGGGCCGACTCCGGGTGGTAGGCGGCCACCCCGATCCCGGAGACCGCGACGAAGAACAGGGTGAGCCCGTAAGAGCCGCTCAGGCCGCTGAGCGCGATGCCCACCCCGCCCAGCAGAGTGCTGACCGGCAGCAGCCACGGCATCGCCCACCGGTCGGTGAGCGCCCCGAACACCGGCTGGGCCACCGACGACAGCAGGGACGCGGCCAGCACGATGCCGGAGGCGACCGCGTAGGTGTAGTCCCGTTCGGCCACGAAGAACGGGATCAGCGCCGCGACGGCGCCCTGGTAGATGTCGACGCAGGCGTGGCCCACGGCCAGCAGGGAGATCGATGTGTTCCTTCGCACCCTCCCATGCTGGGAGAAGCACACGGTGTCGCACTTTCGGTAGATTGACAGGTGATGCAGAAAGTCCGCCACGAATCCGTTGCGCCGACCCGGACCCAGCGCCTGGCCTCCGGCGGCGAGATCGATGCGCACCGCCATGACGATCACCAGATCGTCTACGCCGGCCGGGGCACCATCGCGGTGACCACCGACGCCGGTTCCTGGGTTGCCCCCGCCACCCGCGCGCTCTGGATCCCCGCCGGCACCGTCCACCAGCATCAGGCACACGGCGAACTCGACCTCCACCTCGTCGGCCTGCCCGCCACGGACAACCCCCTCGGCCTGGACAAACCCGCCGTCCTCGCCGTCAGCCCCCTCTTGCGCGAACTCATCGTCGAGTACACCCGCGACCCCGACGACGACAGCCCACCCCACCTGCGCCTGCGCGCGGTCATGCTCGACCGGCTCGCCCTCTCCCCCGAACAGCCGCTGCACCTGCCGGTCCCCACCGACCCCCTGCTCCGCGAACTGCACGACATCCTGCGCGCCGACGCGGCCGACAACCGCTCACTCGACGACCTCGGACGCCAGATCGGCGCCGGCGCCCGCACCCTCTCCCGCCGCCTCCGCGACGACCTCGGCCTCACCTACCTGCAGTGGCGCACTCAGATCAGGCTCCACCACGCACTGATCCTCCTGGCGGACGACATCCCCGTCACCGCGGTCGCCCACCGCTGCGGCTGGTCTTCCGCCAGCACCTTCATCGACGTCTTCCGCCGTACCTTCGGCCACACTCCCGGCGCCCGCCCCGCCACCTGACACTTCGAACGACTCTGTAGGCCCTGACGGCACGTCGGCCGGCCGTGCTCGGCCGCGTCGAGGTACTGCTCGATGAGTTGCTGACATCGACGTCGGCAGGCGCCGGCACGAGGAGTGCCGCCGGCGGAGTGTCCCCCCGCCGGCGGCGGGGTCAGGCCGCGAACAGCTTGTCCTGCTCGGCCCGCAGCGCGTCGACGAGCCGGCCCGGCGGCAGGATCACGTCCCCGTAGCCGAGCACGGTGTCCTTGGCGACGGCGTGGCGCAGCACGCACCCCTCGGAGATGCCCATCGGCAGCAGGTCGTCGGCCCGCGTCACCGCGTGCGACTCGGCCACCCCGAAGGTGTCGTAGCCGCCTATCCCGTCCAGCACCGTGCCGGCGGGCAGGTCGCGCTTGGCGGTGGCCACCACGTCGACCCGGGGGCCGGCGGGCGGGGTCAGCGCGGCGTCGCCGAAGTCCACGGCGCGCACCACGGTGTGCGGCACCTCGAAGTGGCACAGGTGGTAGGGCGTGTAGAAGCTGTACAGCGGGCCGCGCCCGAGCTTGTACAGCTCCAGGTACGTGTGCTGCGCCGGGTCGTCGTGGGTCCCCAGCACGTACACGCCGGGTGCCGGCTTGGCGCCGACCACGAAGTCCACGATGCCGCCCAGCTCCCGCAGCTCGTCCACGTCGTACATCTCGGCCAGCTGGTCCACGTGCCCGGTGTGGTCGCGCCCGTACATGCCGCGCCTGGGCACGGTGAAGCCGAAGGCGTTCGCCACGATGGCCTGCTCGAAGGAGACCTTCGTCCCGTCCGTGAAGCTGGTGATCATGTGGACGTTCTGTCCCCACCGGTCGGCGAACGGCTGCTGCGTCGTGGGGGTGCGGTACTGGTCCTGGAACCCCTTGACGTTGCCGGCCACCAGGGGAGTGACGCCCAGACTGCGCACGAAGCGCAGCAGATTGGCCTGCACCGCGGGCTGGTCGCCGTCGGCCCCGGTGAGCACCACGCCGGCCGCGCGGGCGCGGTGGGCCAGCAACGGGCCCACCGTGCAGTCGAGTTCGGCGTTCATCGTCACCACCGGAAGGCCGCGCTCGATGGCGGCGACGGTGATCCTGGCGCCGAACTCCACCGCACCGGTGACGTCCACCAGGCAGTCGATGCCCTCCGCCCCGATCAGGGCGAACGCGTCGTCCGTGACGACCGGCCGCCCGGCGGCCACGGCCGCCGAGACCGCGTCCGAGCGCCCGGCCCGTACGGGTGCCAGTCCCGCCTCCCGGTACGCGCGTTCCGCGTTGTCCGGGTTCCGGTTGGAGATGGCGGCCACCCGCATGCCGGGCACCGAGGTGGTGATGTGCCGCACCAGTCCGCGCCCCATGTACCCGGCGCCCACCATGCCGACCCGGATCGGCCGGCCCTCTTCCGCGCGACGGCGCAGCGCGGCGTCGACGATGATCATCCGCGGCCCGCCTGGGCTCCGGCCGACCGGGAGCGGCGCGGAGCCCGCACCGTCAGGAGCCGTAACGGACGGCGGGAGCGGGCGGACGGTCCGCGGTCGCACTCCGGCCGCTTCCGGCCCGGGAGTGCCGCACCCCTCGGCGAGGTTGCGTGAACCAGCATGGCAAATCTCCGATGCCTGTCGGTGCGTCATGGATGGAATTGCGAGGCTAGGTCGGCGGCACGAGACCGGGCAACTGTCGCCCCGCCGACCGCGTACGCACAGCGTGCCGAAATCCTTCCGGGCGTGCGGCGGCCCTTCCCCCGCGGCGGCCCTTCCCCCGGCGGCACCCATTCCCGCGCGGCGGCCATTCCGCACGCTGGCATTTTCCGTGCGGATGGCGGAAGAGTTCCACACGCGCAGAGCCCGCCGCCGGTGCGCCGCGGCTCCCGGATTTCGACTGCGGACGGTCGGCAGTCGAACAGGGAAACCGGTGTTCCGGAGCAGGAGTTGACGAACCGGCCGGAACGCTCGATATGTTCACGCAATGCGCCCGCTTCCCGTCGCAGACCCGGGTCATCCCGATATCCGCTCGGCCTCCAGGTACCTGCTGTGGCTCGCGGGCCGCATGGCCCGCCCCCTGAGTGCCGCGGCGTTCCTCGGCCTTCTCTGGCTCGGTTCGCAGGCGCTCGTGCCGGTCGTCATCCGCGAGGCCGTCGACGAGGGACTGGTCCCCGGCGACATGAACACCGTCTGGCTGTGGTCCGCCGTGCTCCTCGCCCTCGGCGTGGTGCAGGCGGTGTCCGGCATGCTCCGCCGCCGGCTGAGCATGCACAACGCCCTGTCCGCCGGCTTCCGCACGGTCCAGCTGGTGGTCGGCCACGCGGACCGGCTCGGCGCCGGCCTCGAACGGCGCGTCGACGACGGGGAACTGGTGAGCGTCGGCACCTCGGACATGACCACCATCGGCAACGCCTTCGACGTCGTCGGCCGGGCCTTCGGCGCCGTCGTCTCGACGATCCTGGTCGCCGCGGTGCTCCTCGACCAGTCGCCCTCGCTCGGCCTCCTCCTGATCGTCGTCCTGCCCGCGATCATCCTCACCATGGGCTACACCCTGCGCCCCCTGCACCGCAGACAGAGCGCCTACCGCGACCTGCAGGGCGAGCTGACCTCCCGCCTCACCGACGTGGTGACCGGACTCCGGGTCCTGCGCGGCGTCGGCGGCGAGACGTCCTTCGCCCGTTCCTACCGCGAGCGCTCGCAGCGCGTGCGCGCCGCCGGCTCCGAGGTGGCCGGGGCGGAGGCCCTGATACGCGCCGCCCAGGTGCTGCTGCCCGGCCTGCTCGTCGGCACGGTCACCTGGATCGGCGCCCGCGCCGCCCTGAACGGCACGGTCACGCCCGGCGAACTCGTCGCCTTCTACGCGTACGCCGCCTTCCTCGTCGAACCGCTCGCCATCTTCACCGACACCGCCGACCGGTTCGCCCGGGCCCATGTCGCCGCCCGCCGCGTGATCGCCGTACTGGCCCTGCCCACCACCTCCCCGGACGCCGGAGGAGGCAGCACCCCGGTGCCCGCCGGCGCGCACGACCTGGTCGACGAGCACACGGGACTGGTCGTCCCCGCCGGCTCCTTCCTGGTGGTGGTGGCACCGCCGGCCGAGGGCGTGCGCCTGGCCGACCGCCTGGGCGGCTACAGCGGCGACAGCGGCTGCTCCGGCGGGTCCGTCCGCTACGCCGGACTGCCGCTGCGGGAACTGCGCACCGAGCAGGTCCGTCGGCACGTCCTCGTGGTCGACAACCGCCCCAGGCTCTTCCGCGGCAGCCTGCGCGACAACCTCGACCCGCACGGCGGCGCCGGGGACGACGAGGTGCTCGCCGCGCTGCGGGTGGCGGCCGCCGAGGACATCGTCGAGTCGCTGCCCGAAGGACTGGACACCGCCGTCACCGCCGACGGCAGCCGCTTCTCGGGAGGCCAGCGCCAACGGCTCGTCCTCGCCCGCGCGGTGCTCGCCGACCCCGACGTCCTCGTCGTGGTCGACCCCACGTCGGCCGTCGACGCCCACACCGAGGACCGGGTGGGCCGGCGGCTGCGCGCCGCCCGGGCGGACCGCACCACCGTCCTCGTCAGCTCCAGCTCCCTGCTGCTCGAACGGGCCGAACGGGTGGCCTTCGTCCACGACGGTGCGGTCGTCGCCACCGGCAGCCACCGCGACCTGATGGCCGCCGACCTCAGGTACCGCCTGGCCGTCCAGCGCGAGACCGGCGAAGACCCCGCCGGAGGCGCGTCCCCCAGCGCCCCCACCGCCCCCGTCGCCCGAAGGAGCGCGGAATGAACACGGTCGCGCTGCCCGTCGCCGACACCGCGGAGGTGCGCGCGCACGCCCGCGTCCTGGCCCGCGGCCACCGCCGCGACCTCACCTGGCTGCTGGCACTGCACGGACTGGCCGCGGCGTGCGGGCTGGTCGCGCCCTGGCTGATCGGCCGGCTCGTCGACGAGGTGGCCGCCGGCACCACGATCGCCGCCGTCGACCTGCTCGCCCTCGGCCTGCTGGCCTCCCTGCTCGGCCAGGCCGTGCTCACCTACGCCGCGGTCCAGCGCTCCTGCCGGTTCGGCGAGAAGATCACCGCGGAGGTACGGGAGGACTTCGTCGACCGGGTGGTGACGCTGCCGCTGTCCACCGTGGAGGACGCCGAGCCCGGCGACCTGATCACCCGTGCCTCACGCGACACCGACGCCCTCACCAACACCGTCCGCTACGCCGCGCCCGAGACCCTGATCGCCACGCTCACCTGCCTGTTCACCTTCGGCGCCCTGCTGCTCGTCGGCCCGCTCACCGCGCTGCCCAGCCTGCTCGTCGTCCCCCTGCTGTGGGCCGGTACCCGCTGGTACCTGCGCCGCTCCGGCGTCGCCTACCGTCGGCGCGCCGCCGGTTACGTGGCACTCGGCGACACCCTCGCCGAGACCGTGCCCGGCGCCCGCACCGCCGAGGCGTTCGGCCTCCGGGACCGGCGCCGCCGGGCGCTCGACCGCGACCTCGGCGAGGCGTACGGGGCCGAGCGCCACACGATGTGGCTGCGCAGCTCCTGGTACCTGACGGTGGAGCTCAGCTACGCCGTCCCGCTCGTGGCCACGCTCGCCGTCGGCGGGGCGCTCCACGCCGGCGGACTGGCCTCGCTGGGCCAGGTGGTCGCCGCCACCCTCTACGTACGGCAGCTGATCTTCCCGCTGGACGACGTCCTGAGCTGGATGGACGAGCTCCAGATCGGCTCGGCCTCGCTGGCCCGGGTGCTCGGTGTCAGCAAGCTGCCGGCGGACCGCGAGCCGACCGGCGCCCGGCCCGGCGGCCGGGACCTCAGCGTCCGGAACGTCAGCTTCTCCTACGTGCCCGGACGCACCGTCCTGCACGGCGTCGACCTGGACCTGGCGCCGGGCGAACGGCTCGCCGTCGTCGGCCCGTCGGGCTCCGGCAAGTCCACCCTCGGCAAACTGCTCGCGGGCATCTACCACCCCGGTTCCGGCACCGTCCGGGTCGGGGACGTCCCCCTGGTCGAGCTGAGCACCGCGGAACTGCGCCGCCGCATCGCCCTGGTCACCCAGGAGCACCACATCTTCCGGGGCACCCTGCGCGAGAACCTCACCCTCGCCCGGCCGGGCGTCGACGACACCGAGGCGCGCCGCGCCCTGGAGGTGGTCGGAGCCGGCGACTGGGCGGCCGCGCTCCCGGGCGGCCTGGACACCCCGGTCGGCTCCACCGGGCACCCGCTCACCGCCGCACAGGCCCAGCAGGTCGCCCTGGCCCGGCTGGTGCTCGCCGACCCGCACACCCTGGTGCTCGACGAGGCCACCGCGCTGCTCGACCCGGCCACGGCACGGCACGCCGAGCGGGCCCTGGCCGCCGTGCTGGGCGACCGGACCGTCATCGCCATCGCGCACCGGCTGCACACCACCGAGGACGCCGACCGGATCGCCGTCGTCGAGAAGGGCCGCATCACCGAACTGGGCAGCCACCACGAGCTGCTGGCCGCCGGCGGCGCCTATGCCGCCCTGTGGCGCGCCTGGCACGGCGAATGAAATCAATCCGTCCGCACGGCTATTGAAATCATTGCGGCACATACGGCTCCGGTCCTAGCCTGGGCGATATGAATCCAAGGAAGCCGCACGTCGATTGGGACAGCCTTTTCGGCGACGATTACGATTACTTCGACCTTCCCGACCTCACTCCGGAACTGAGCGGGACCGAGGCGTCGAGCATGGTCGCACTCGGTGGATTCCAGCCGGGATCACGCCTCCTGGACGCGCCGTGCGGACACGGCCGGCACGCCAACGTACTGGCCTCGCGGGGCTATCGGGTGGTCGGTGTCGACCGCGACGAGCGCTTTCTCGAAATGGCCCGCGAGGAGAGCGTGAAAATGGGGGTCGCGGTCGATTACCGGCAGGTCGACCTGCGCGAGATGGCCTTCGAGGAAGAATTCGACGCCGCCGTATCCTGGTACAGTTCCTTCGGCTACTTCGACGACGAGACGGACCGGGACATTCTCCGGCGCTACCGTCGCGCACTCCGGCCCGGCGGCCGTTTCCTGCTCGACATGCATTCCCCGTACCGGCACATCCCGAGCGTGCTGGCCAACCACGACATGCACGTCGACGTCCTGCGCCGCGGACAGGACCTCGCGGTCGACATCCAGGAGCTGGACGCCGAGGCGAGCCGCTACTACGCGGAGAAGATCACGATCCGGGACGGGAAGGTGGAGCGGGCCCGCTACAGCGTCCGCATGTTCACGGCCCCCGAGATCCTGGAGTGGTTCCGCACCGCCGGCTTCTCCCACGCACGCGTCATGAACGAGACGGGCGGCCCCTTCACCGTCAGCAGCCGCCGCCTGGTGGTGCTCGGCACCGCCTGAGCCCGCCCCGCCCCACCCCCCACCTCGGCCCGTCCCGGCGCGCGGACCACCCGCCCCGGCGGGTGCCGTGCGCGCCGGGCCGCTCCCCGAGACGACTCACCGTGACCACCATCCGCGAAAGAGGGGTTCCCGTGGACACCGACACCAGCACCGACACCAGCACCGGCACAGCCACCGACGCCATCCGTCCCGCCCTGCCGATCGGCCCGCTGCGCACCTCCGGTCCCGACATCGACGTCGACGCCCTGCGCGCCCACTACGCCTCGTACCGGTGCGCCCAGATACCCCAGGTCGTCGACGCCACCGCGCTCAAGGCGGCGGCCCTCTCGGCGTACCGGCAGCTGGGCGACGAGCCCCTGGTCGACGCCCAGGAGCACAGCTCCGACGACGGCGGGCTCGGCTACGGCTTCCGGTTCCAGCGCCTCGACGCCAAGTCCGACTCGCCGGCCCACTCCGCACGCGTCACGGCCGTCTTCCGCGACCACGGCCTGCTCGACTGGGCCGAGGACGCGGCACGGCAGCTGCTGCCCGTCGTCGACACCATCACCGGCCGTTCGCTGCGCTACGAGCGGGTGTTCCTCCTGGCCTACCGCGAGGGCGACTACATCGGCCCGCACGGCGCCGAGCAGGACACCGACCTCGACCGGTTCAACCTCCAGTTCCCGCTCTGCTACGACTCCGTCGGCGCCATGCGCGTCCTGCGCGGGGGCTACCTGGAGCCGATGTACGACCGCGAGGGCGACGCCCGGCTGCTCGGCCCCCGCATGTGGCACGAGGTGCCGCCGCTGCTCCGGCTGCCCGAGGGACGGGACCCGCTGCGCCTGGTCGTCTCGCTGCGGCTGATGGCCCGCTGATGACCGGTGTCACGACCGCCGCCGAACGCGCGGCGCGCGCCGCGGAGGTCGCCGCCGTGGCCGAGGAGGTCTTCCGGCGCCACGGCGCGGACTTCCGGTCCGCCCGCCGCACGTCCGGCCGGACCAACGCCACCTGGCTCGGCGGCGGGCTCGCCGTACGGGTCGCGGGCTCCACCGCGGCCCGGGACCTGGTGCGCGAGACCCGGCTGGCCGCCGTGCTGCCCCCCGAGGTGGGGTATCCGGAGGTCCTCGCGTCCGGCAGGACCCGCGGCTTCGAGTGGGTGGTCACCCGGGAGATCGAGGCGGTCTGCCTGGACGACGCCTGGGCCGGCCTGGACGGGCGGCGGCGCGTGGCCGCGACACGGCGGCTGTGGGAGCGGGCCCGGGCGGCGCACCGGCTCGACCCCGCGGCCGCCGCGCCCCTGGCCCGCTCCCACAACCCGTTCTACTCGCGGTCCCCGGACGAGGCCGACGCCGCCCTGGGGCGGCTGCGCGCCGCGGACGTGCTCACGGCCGGGGAGCGGAAGCGGCTGTCCGCCGCCCTGGAGCAGTACTGGGCGGCCTTGCCCGGCGCCCCCCGGGTGCTCAACCACGGCGACCTCTCCCCGGTGAACGCCCTGTGGGACGGCACCGACGTGGTGTCCCTGTTGGATTTCGAGTTCGCGGTCCTCGCCCCCGTGCACCTGGACGTCAACGAACTGGTCAAGACGGCCTTCGCGCCCCCGGAGCCGGGCACCGGGACCACCGCCGGGGAACGCGCCGACCGCGCGCTGCTGCAGGAGGCGGTGACCGAACTGGCCGCCCCGTTCCTGCGCACCGACGACGACGCCGCCCTCCTGATCGGCCACTCGATCCAGCTGGAGACCTGGGGCCTGGAGCGCGAGCTGGCCAAGCCGGGGCGGAAGGACCACCGGGACTGGGAGCCGTACCGGATGCTCGTCGCCTGCGCGCACGGCGAGGGCGGCTACTACGAGCCCCTGCTGGGGCGTTGAGTCCGGGGGCCCGAGGTCCCCGGGGAGAGGCGGGGCGATGATACGGACGCTGTTCGTGGACGCCGGCGGCGTGCTGTACAACAACGTCAACGAGGAGACGGACTTCCTCGACCGGGTCGCCGACCGCTACGGCGTCGACCGCGGAGAACTCGCGCGGCGCGTGGAGACGTCCGCGCCCCGCTACGAGAGCGGCGCGAGCCACGTGCACCGGGTGATCGCACGGCTCGTCGCCGGCGGGAGCGGCCCTGCGGCCGGAACGCCCGCGGAGGGACGCTGGATGGACCGCGCGTACCTCGACAGCGTCCGCCCCCACCCGGACAGCTTCCGCGTCCTGCGGGAACTGCGGGAGCGGCACCCGGAGGTGCGGCTGGTCCTCACCAACAACGAGGCCGAGCACTGGGACCGCCTGAAGGACGAGGCGTACGGACACTTCGCGCTGTTCGACACGCTGTGCTCGTCCTGGCGCACGGGCCGGGTGAAACCGGCGCCCTCCTTCTTCACCGAGGCCCTGCAAGCCTGCCGGGCGACGGCCGCCGAGACCCTGCTCGTCGACGACCGCACCACGGTGCTGCGGGTGGGGACCGGACTGGGCATGCACACCCTGCACGTGTCCGTCCCGGAGGTCTTCGCGGACCGGCTCGGAGCGGCGGTGCGGGGCGACGCGCTGCCGTCCGAGCCGTGAGGGCCCCCCTCGGGAGGCCCCGAGGGGGCGGCTTCAGCGGGGGATGTCCCGGACGTTGTCCAGGACCTTCCGGAACGCCCGTGCGATGTCGTCGACGGCGTCGAGCGGGGCGAGGAGCACCTCGTGGCCGAAGCTGACCACGCTGTCGTACAGACGCTTGGCGACCGGAAGGTCGAACCGGGCCGGATCCACCCGCTCCAGGTGGTGCGTGTCGGTGGCGAACCGCCGGCGCGAGGCGGGCCGGTGCAGCGGGTTGTCGTTCAGGGGCCGGTGCGTCTGCATCACGGCGAAGCCCAGCTCGGCGGTGAGCGCGCGGGCTATCCGGTCCACCGGCGCCACGGCCAGCACCTCGTCGGGCAGCCGCACGGCGAAGCGGTAGTAGGCGCGGTCGGTGGTCCCGCGGGAGGTCTCCTGGACCGCCAGCCCCATCTCGTCCAGGCGGCCCCCGAGGTGCTCCGCGGCCCGTACCCGGCGGGCGTTCTGCCCGTCCAGCAGGGCCAGTTGGTCCAGCAGCACCGCCGCGTGGAACTCCGACAGGCAGGCGTTGCTGCCCATCATCCGGCCGGTCTCCTCCAGCTCCATCTCGCCCACCCCGACCGGCCCGGCCCGCAGCACCCGCCCGTCCGCGCGCAGATGCTCCGCCCGGTTCGCGACGTCCGCGTCGTCGGTCACCAGCGCGCCGCCCTCGCCGCAGGTCAGCAGCTTGCTGCCCTGCATGCTGAACACCCCCGCGGTGCCGAACGCGCCCACCGGCCAGTCGCCGTAGCGGGCGCCGTGCGCGTGCGCGCAGTCCTCGATCAGCGGGAGACCGTGCCGCTGGGCGATGTCGAGGAGGGAGTCCAGATCGGCCACGGCCGAGTAGGCGTGCACCACGGTGATGGCCCGGGTCCGCTCGGTGATCGCCGCCTCCACGGCCGCCGGGTCCAGGCAGTACGTCCGCGGATCGACGTCCACCAGCACCGGAACGGCGTTGACGCCCAGCACGGCCGACGCCGACGCCACCCAGGTGAGGCCGGGCACGATCACCTCGTCGCCGGCGCCCACCCCGCACGCCTCCAGGGCGATGGCCAGCGCGGCGGTGCCGGTGGCCACCGGCACGCACAGCGCCGAACGGCAGTAGTCCGCGAAAGCCTCCGCGAATTGCCGTTCGTAGGACTGCCGGCCCTGATAGGCGCAGCTGATGGTCCAGCGCCCGCTCGTCAATACGTCTTCGAGACTTTTGAGCGCCCGCTCGCCCGGCTGCGGCCAACGCGGCCACTCCCGGTCCGTGAGACGCGGTCCGCCGGCGATAGCCAGTGCATTTCCCATGAGTGCCCTCGCTTTCGAAAATTCGAAGGATGGGGAGAGAAATTTACGCACCTCCGTTCGCCGTACGCCACAACGAGAACAGCACCTCCGAACAGATCCGCACCCCCGTCCCGTTCGACCGAGGAAAGCGCGCACTCGAACGTGTCGGTACGCTGCGGCTGACCGGACGGCCGAATAGCCGGTCAGTTCTTCGCGACCAAAGGCGGGAAAGCATCAGGTGAAGGAGTCAGAGATGTCCGGTAATCCCCGGAAGCGGCACGACGGCACCGGCACCGGCACCGGCCCCGTCCCCCGGCACGCCCGGACCGTGATCGTCGGCGGCGGACTCGCGGGCGTCGAACTCGCCACCGCACTGGCCGCCCACGGTGCCGAGGACGTCCTGCTGCTGGAGGCGGGCCCCGGCGAGGACCTGGCCCACATCCACATGACGCACTCCCAGACGCACGCCACCGAGCTGGTGTTCGCACCGGAGCGCGACCCCCACTTCCACCGGTCCTGGCGGTCCGAGGCGCCCCCGCACTACACCGGCATCTCCGGGCTCCGCCGCAGGCTGGGCGGCCGCTCCCTGTACTGGCACGGCGTGGTGCTGCCCCTGGAGGACTGGGCCCTGGGCCCGTCGGACTGGCCCGCCGAGGTCGTCACCGCCCTGACCGCCGGCGCCGCCGGCGAGCCCTCCTGGTACGACCGGGTCACCGCGGACCTGACCGCGTGGAGCGGCGGCCGGCTGTGGGACGCCGCGCAACCCGGCCGGGCCGTGCTCGGCGGCCAGGAGTTCCGCCCGCTGCCCCGCGCCTGCCGACGCCTGCCCGGCACCGACCGCTGGGAGGCGTACACCGCGCTAGACGCCTGGCGCGGCCCCGACGGCCGGCCCGCCCCGCCCCCCGGCGTCTCGGTCCGCTGCGACACCGAGGTGCTCGCCGTGGACGTGCGCGCCGGACGGGCCCGGGGCGTCCTGGTGCGTGCCGCCGACGGCACCACGGCCACGGTCGCCGCGGACACCGTGGTGCTGTGCGCGGCCACCGTGGAGAGCACCCGGCTCGCCGCGCACGCCCTCGCCGCCGCGGGCGCCCTGCGCACTCCGCGGCTCGGCGGCCTAGCCGACCACCTCGTGCAGGGCTTCACCGTCCGGCTGCCGGCCGGCCCGCTGCCCCCGCCCGGCTCGTACCACGTGCCGACCGACCCGGCGCTCCGCTCCTACCTGCGGATGGACGTGCACCCCGACGGGCCCGGCCGGGCGCTGCTGGACGTACGGATCACCGGGGAGCAGCTGCCCAACCAGGAGAGCGTCGTGGAGGCCCGGCCCTCCGGGTCCGGGGGCGCCTCGTGGCGGGCCCACGTCCGGACCGCGCTGCTGCCCGAGGACCACAAGGTGATCGGCGCCCAGCGCGACCTGCTGCACGACTTCTGGACGACGGCCGCCCGCGAACTGGGCGTGCCCGCCGCCCCGCTGGAGTTCACCGGCTTCGGCGACACCGACCGCGACAACACCCGGGTGCTTCCCGACCGCACCCGGAGCCAGCCGGAGGGCCGGCCCGAGACGTGGACGAGCCTGCTCGGCACCGAGGACCACGAGGGCGGCAGCCTGCCGCTCGGCCGGCTGCTCGACGCCGGCCACGCCTTCCACGCGCTGCCCGGCCTCCACGCCGCCGGACCGGCCGTCTTCCCCCGGCTCGGCGCGGCCAACCCGTCCCTGACCACCATCGCGCTCTCCCGCCGGCTCGCCGGACTGCTCGCCGGCGCCTGACGCCCCTCCGCCCGCCCGACGGCCCGCCCCGCGCCGCCGTCCGCGCGGCACACCCCCGAGACCACCGAGCCAGCCCACCCAGGAGGTACCACCGTGCCGGGACCCGGATACCGCTTCTTCGGCGACGAGGAACGCGCCAACGTCATGGCCGTGCTCGACCGCTGGCAGGCCGGCCGAGAGGCGTTCGACGACCCCGGCGAGCGGGAGTGGGTCCGCCGCTTCGAGCAGGCCGCGGCCGAACGGTTCGGCGCCGCCCACTGCCTCGGCGTCAACAGCGGCACCTCCGCGCTGGTCGCCGCCCTCGTGGGACTCGGCATCGGACCCGGCGACGAGGTCATCGTGCCCGGCTACATGTTCGTCGCCTCGATCGCCGCCGTGCTGCACTGCGGCGCCGACGTGGTGCTCGCCGAGGTCGACGAGTCCCTCACCCTCGACCCGGCCGACGTGCGTGCCAGGATCACCCCCCGCACCCGGGCGATCATGCCCGTGCACATGCTGGGCGCGCCCTCGGACATGGCCGCGCTGCGCGCTCTCGCCGACGAGCACGGACTGCGCCTGCTGGAGGACTGCGCGCAGAGCGCGGGCGGCACCTACCGCGGCCGTCCGCTCGGCACCCTGGGCGACGCCGGTACCTTCTCCCTCAACCACTACAAGGTGATCACCTCGCTGCAGGGCGGCTTCGTGCTCACCGACGACCCCGCGGTCTTCCAGCGGGCCTACTCCTTCCACGACCAGGGCTGGTTCCCCTACCGCCAGGACCACGGCGAGGGCGACCTGCTGCTCGGCATGAACCTGGGACTCGGCGAACTGCACGCCGCCGTCGCGCTCGCCCAGCTCGGCAAGCTGGACCTGGTCCTCGACCGGGTGCGCGACGTGAAGCGCCGGCTGACCGAGGCGATCGGTGAACTGCCCGGAGCGCGGCCGAGGACCTCGCACGACCCGGCGGGGGAGTGCGGCACGACCGCCGTGTACGTCTTCGACGACGCCGCGCACGCGCGGGACGTGGCCGGCCGGCTCCGCACCCGGACGCTCCTGGACTCGCCGACGCACTACTACGGGGGGCTGCCCGCGCTCACCGCGTTCGGCCGCGGCGACCGCTCCGTGGTGCCGTCCCGCGCCCCCGGGGGACGCCCTGCCCCGCACCCCTTCGAAGCCGGAGCGCTGCCCCGCACCGACAGCGTCCTCGGCCGCTCCGTCGCCCTCGCCACCGGCGTCTCCGACAGCTACCTCGGCCCCGGGTTCGGCGTCCACCCCGGCTCCTCCCAGGCGGAGATCGAGCGCGCGGCGGAGGCGTTCCGCCGCGCGGTCAAGGGCGAGACCCCGGCCTGACCCGACCGGTCCGGCGGCCCCGCGAGGATCAGGCCCGGCCGCCGGACCCGACGGCGCCCCGCACCAGCGCGGTCAGCCCGTCCGCGACGCCCGGCGCCGCGTACACCAGCCAGCGCCCGTCCAGCCGGGCGCCGCCGCACAGGTCGTCCACACGGCCGCCGGCCTCCGCCACCAGCAGCGCGGCCGGCGCCCGGTCCCAGACGTGCCCGCCCTCGTCGACCAGCCCCTCGGCCCGGCCCTCCAGCAGATTTTTTGTTTTTTGCACACCGAGGAGTCGATCCACCGCATCCGGCCGCGCACCGGCTCGACGGGGGAGTCCGGCATTTGGAAGCCGCCCATTCGGGCCGCCGAGAGCGGCCCGGCCGTCTCCGGCACGCGCAGCGGACGCGAGGCCGACAACGGCCCGCCGCGGGCGGACGCGAACGCGCCCCGGCCCCGCGCCGCCCACCACCGGACGCCCTCGGTCGGGCGGCTCAGCACGGCGACCCGGAGCTCCCCCTCCACCTCCAGGGCAACATGGGTGCCCCAGTCCCGCCGCCCGGCCAGGAAGGGGACCGTGCCGTCGATGGGGTCCAGAATCCAGCGGCGCCGCGCTGCCGCTCCGAGCGTGCCGCTCTCCTCGCTCAGCACCGCGTCGCCGGGCCGTTCCTCCGCCAGCACCGCCAGCATGGCCTTCTCCACCGCGAGATCGGCCTCGCTCACCGGGCTGCCGTCCTCCTTGTGCCGCGCGGCCGGCCGCCGGCCGAAGAATTCCAGTGCCAATGCGTCCGCCAGATCGGCGAGCCGGTGCGCGAGTCGTATGTCGCTTTCATTCACCATCGGCCCACCATAGCCACGGGACTCGTCCACGCGGCACACCCCGACTTTCCGTGAATTCGGCGGCCGACCGGTTGAACACCCGGCGGGGAAAGCCGCACGGCGGCCCGCGGTGTTAGCCTCTGGCATGCTCTTGGAGAACACGCTCGTGGAACGCCGGAGCCTTCTCCGGCTTGTCGAGGAAAATTTCCGCAACTTCTTTCCCGGTGACCGGGAATTACCCGAGCCGGAGTTCTTCCCGCTCGGCGAGGACAGCTGGTCGTACCGCTGCGGACCCCTCTGGATCAGCGTCCGCCGCGATCTGGACGGCCATTTCCCCGCAGCGTACGAGGTGCCGCTCCTGCTGCGCGAGAGCGGAAAGGACTACGTCCTCGCCCCGCTCCCCGGGCGCGACGGGCGGATCGTCCACCGGATCGCGGGCCTTCCCGTCGTGGTGTTCCCCTACGTCGAGCGCGCCGTCGCCGCCCCCACGCCCCCCACCGCCGGGCAGCTCGACCTGCTGGCGGCCAGGCTGCGCGAGGTGCACGCCTTCGACCCGCCGGCCTCCCGGTCCGTCGGCATACCCGTCGAGGACTTCCGCCTCCCCTTCGAGGACGACCTGGACAAGGCGCTCCAGACGGCCCTGGGCGGCGGAACGGACGCCTGCGGGCCCTACGGCGGCCGGCTGGCCGACCTGCTGGGGCGACGGCGCGACCACCTCGCCGCGCTGCGCGAGGAGGCCGCCTCCGTGGCCGGCCGGTGCACCGCCCTGTGGCACGGCGAACGCCCCGCCCTGACCCACGGCGACCCCAGCACGACGAACGTCCTGTTCGGGCAGGGCGTGGACATCATCGACTGGGGCGGGGCGATGTGGGCCCCGCCGGAGCGCGACTGGGCCGCCCTGACCAGGGTGTTCGGCACCGCCCCCGAGGGGCGCGCGGTCTTCCTGCGGTTCTACGAACTGCGCTGGGTGCTCGCCGAGATCACCGAGTACGCCGGCCGGTTCACCGGCCTCCACACCGGGGACGCCGACGACGACGCCATGTGGGGCCGGCTGACGCGCTACCTCCCGCCCGCCTGACCCCGCGGGCCGGGGCCCCACCACCTCCCCACACCACCGTGACCGACCCGTACCGAAGGACCACCGTGAGCCTGGTCAGCGTCCACAACGAATGGGACCCGCTGGAAGAGGTCGTCGTGGGCACCGTCCGCGGTGCCCGGCCGCCGGCCGCCGACCGGAGCCCGCTCGCCGTCGGTTGCGCCGGACGCACCGGAGGGGCCGCGGGCGCGGGCCCCGGCCGGTGGCGGGACGCCGCCCCGGTGCCCTGGCCGGACCGGGTCCTCAAGGAGACGGAAGAGGAACTGGAAGGCCTGTGCGAGGAGTTGCGCGGTCTCGGCGTGACGGTCCGCCGCCCCCGGACCCCTGACCGCGCGGACACGTCCGGCCGGACGGCCGACGGCCACGGCCACGGCCACCCCGCCCACCACCCCCGGGCCGGGCTGCTCACCGTCGGCGACACCGTCATCGAGACCCCGGCGGCCCCGCGCGCGCGGTACCCGGAGGCGTTCGCCTACCGGGAGCTGCTGACCGAGTACCTCGTCAGCGGCAGCAGATGGATCTCCGCGCCCAGGCCCCGCCCCGCCGGCGCGGTGTACGACCCCGGCGCCCCGCCCGGCGAGCGGCTGCGCGAACTGGAGCCGGTCTTCGACGCCGCCAACGTGCTGCGGCTGGGCACCGACCTGCTGTACCTGGTCTCCGACAGCGGCAACGAACTCGGGGCCCGCTGGCTGCAGTCGGCCGTGGGCGGGACCTACACCGTGCACCCCTGCCGCGGCCTGCACGCCTCAACCCCCCTCGACCTCACCCTGCTCCCGCTCCGCCCCGGCCTGGTCCTCACCAACCCGTCCAGGGTGAACGGGGACAACCTGCCGGCCGTGCTGCGCTCCTGGCGGCGGATCGAGTGCCCCGTCCCCGCCGGAACCGGCGGCACGGGGTACGCGCCGCACCGCTCGACGTGGACCGGCACGGGCCTGCTGGTGGTCCGGCCGGGCCTGGTCGTCGTGGACGGCCGGCAGCGGGAGCTGATGCGCGTGCTGGAGCGGCACGGCGTGGACGTGCTGCCCCTGCGGCTGACCCACTCCCGGATCCTCGGCGGCGGGCTCCACGGGCTCGTCCTCGACGTCCGCAGGACCGGAACGCTGAAGACGTACCGCTTCTGACCCGCGGGCCCTCCCGCCCCGCGGCACCCACCGAAACCCCGCAAGGAGGCGCGGATGCGCCAGCTGAGTGTGCAAGGAGCCTGGCTGTCGGAGACCCGTGCGTTCGCCGACGGCCGGGGCGAGTTCCAGGAGCTCTACAGCGGCCGGGCGCTGGGCGACGTGCTCGGCTACGACCCCGGCGTCGCCCAGGCCAACCGCTCCGTCTCCCGGCGGGGCGTGCTGCGGGGGGTGCACTTCGCGCAGATGCCGCCCAGCCAGGCGAAGTACGTCACCTGCCTCAGCGGCGCCGTCCTGGACGTGGTGGTGGACATCCGCGTCGGTTCGCCCACCTACCGCTCCTGGGAGGCGGTCAGGCTCGACGACCCGCACCGCAGCCTGTACATCGAGGCAGGGCTCGGCCACGCGTTCCTGGCGCTCACCGACGACGCCGTCGTCGTCTACCTCACCTCGCGCGGCTACGCCCCCGGACGGGAGCACGGGGTGCACCCGCTCGACCCCGCCCTCGGCATCGCCTGGCCCGAGGACCTCGAACCGGTGCTCTCGGAGAAGGACCGCACGGCCCCGGGGCTCGACGAGATGGAGCGGCGGGGCCTGCTCCCGTCGTACGACGACTGCGTCGCCTTCCACCGCTCGCTGCGCGGGCCCGCAGCGGACTGACCGCACGCGCGAC
>NZ_GG657751.1:396717-401498 GCF_000158895.1 Streptomyces sp. C
CCGAGCGCGGTGACCGGGGTTCCCCGGCGCCGCAGCAGGGAGGTGAGATCGCGCCCCAGCATGCCGGACGCACCGGTGACGAGCCACCGCGGACGGGGGTACGGGGGCATGGTGTCGGTCTCCGAGGGGTGCGTACCGGGCGTCGGGAAGGGCGGAGCGGTCCGTCCGGGGCGGTCCGGCCGGGAACGGCCGGACACCTAGGACGGCGAGCGGGCCGGGAGCAGCGGCTCCCACCAGGATCGGTGGTCCCGGTACCAGGCGACCGTGGCGGCCAGTCCGGAGGCCAGGGGGGTGGCCGGCCGGAAGCCCAGTTCCCGCTGCACCCGGGTGGAGTCGACGGAGTAGCGCCGGTCGTGCCCCTTGCGGTCCTCGACGTGCTCCACCCGGCTCCAGTCGGCCCCGCACGCATCCAGCAGCAGCCCGACCAGCTCCCGGTTGCTCAGGGTGGTGCCGCCGCCGATGTTGTAGACGCGGCCGGCCCGGCCCCGGGTGCGCACCGCCTCGATCCCCCGCACGTGGTCGTCGACGTGCAGCCATTCGCGCACGTGCAGCCCGTCCCCGTAGAGGGGCGCCCGGTGCCCGTCCATCAGCAGGGTGACGAACCGGGGGACGAGCTTCTCGGGGAACTGGTGGGGACCGTAGTTGTTGGAGCAGCGGGTCACCCGCACGTCCAGGCCGTGGCTGACGTGGTGGGCCAGGGCCAGCAGGTCGGCGGAGGCCTTGGACGCGGAGTAGGGGCTGTTGGGGCGCAGCGGTTCGTCCTCGGTCCACGAGCCGTGCTCGACGGAGCCGTAGACCTCGTCCGTGGACACCTGGACGAAGGGCGCCGCCCCGTGCCGCAGCGCCGCGTCCAGCAGGACCTGGGTGCCGTGCACATTGGTCCGCACGAAGGCGGAGGCGTCCAGCAGCGAGCGGTCGACGTGGGACTCGGCGGCGAAGTGCACGACCTGGTCCTGACCCGCCATCACCCGGTCGACCAGGTCCGCGTCGCAGATGTCGCCGTGCACGAACCGGTGGCGGGGGTGGTCGCGCACGGCGGCCAGGTTGGCCGGGTTGCCCGCGTAGGTCAGGGCGTCCAGCACGGTCACCACCACGTCGGGGGGCCCGTCGGGCCCGAGCAGGGTGCGGACGTAGTGGGAGCCGATGAAGCCGGCCCCTCCGGTGACGAGCAGGTGTGTGGTCATGGCAACGGGCTCCGCTTTCCGGGTCGGACGTTCGGCACGAGGGGAGGGCGCGTCACGAGGAGATCTGGGCCCTGCTGTGGTCGCCCAGCACGAGCCGGTGGGCGTGCGGCACCGGCGGCGCGGACGTCACCCGCACGTGCCGGCCGATGAGGGACGCCTCGATGCGCCGCACGCCGGAGATCGAGGCGCCGCGCAGCACGATGGAGAACTCCACCTCGCTGTCCTCGAGCACGCAGTCCTCGGCGATGGAGGTGAAGGGTCCCACGTAGGACCCGCTGACGACCGTGCCCGCGCCGATCACCGCGGGGCCGACCACCCGGGAGTTGCGCACCTCGGCACCCCCCTCGACCTGGACGCGGCCGATGAGGTCGCTGTGCTCGTCCACCAGCCCGTCGCAGCGCGCCTCGGTCTCCTCCAGGACGAGCCGGTTCACCTCCAGCATGTCGGCGACGTTGCCGGTGTCCTTCCAGTAGCCCGTGATCTGCGTGCAGCGCACGTCCCGGCCGGCCTCGATCAGCCACTGCACCGCGTCGGTGATCTCCAGCTCCCCGCGCCAGGAAGGCTTGATGGCCCGCACGGCCTCGTGGATGGCGGGGGAGAAGAGGTACACCCCGACCAGCGCGAGGTCGCTCTTGGGGCGGACCGGCTTCTCCTCCAGCCCGCGCACCCGCCCCGAGGCGTCCAGCTCGGCGACCCCGAAGGAGCTGGGGTCGGACACGTGGGTGAGCAGCAGGTGCGCGTCCGGCCGGACGGCCCGGAAGTCCCGGATCGGGCCCTCGATGCCCCCCACCACGAAGTTGTCGCCGAGGTACATGACGAAGTCGTCCGCGCCCAGGTATTCACGGGCCACCAGTACGGCGTGCGCGAGTCCCAGCGGTTTCGGCTGCGGGATGTACGTCACGTCGAGACCGAATTTCGAGCCGTCTCCCACGGCGTCGGTTATTTCACCGAAGGTGTCGCCGACGACGATGCCGACATCGGTGATCCCGGCCGCGGCGATGGCCTCGAGTCCGTAGAAAAGTACCGGCTTGTTGGCGACGGGCACCAATTGTTTCGCGGAGGTGTGCGTGATGGGCCTGAGGCGGGTGCCGGATCCGCCGGCCAGTACGAGCGCTTTCATTGTCGTTCTCCCTGCGTGGTCGTGGAGGCACGGGTTCGGGGATCTGCCGGGGGAGAGGTCCGTTACCGGACGGCGGCGAGAAACGTTCGGTGATCTGGCGCGTTCTTGTCGTCCTGTCATTCGTTGGCGTCAAAAATGCGCTCTTCGGATACGTGATCGGTTGTCCGGAATGGCTGAAAAGCGAGGTGATAGGTGCACGGTGCCGTTGAGGCTTACCGGTCCGGCGCGGCCTGCACCCCCTGGCGCGGCCCGTACCTCCCGGTGCGGCCCGTGAGGAAGGGGTGTGGAGCCCGGCGCCCTGCCCGTGCAGGGGCAGCGAATATCGGCCATTTGGTAAAGCTTTTGTCAAGCGATCATAGGTGCTAAGCATATACCGGGTGAAAGATCGAAGGCGCTGACCGTGCCGCCGTGAATACCTTGGCGACCGAAGGATAGGTAATGGATCCTGTTTTAGGTAACAATCCTGTTCAAACCCGCGATCAGCCTGGTGGATACGCGGGCGTGTCCGACGAGCACAGCATGCGACTATCTGACGTTGTCATGGTGCCCATTGATTCCCTGCGGGTTTCCGACTCGCCGCGGAGTGCCGGTGAGGACGCCGAACACATTCGTACCCTCGCGGAATCCGGAGTGGAACTTCCGCCCATCGTGGTGATGTCCTCGACGAAACGCGTCATCGACGGCATGCACCGGCTCCGGGCGGCCGAACTGCGCGGCGCCGCCGAGATCGCGGTCCGGTACTTCGACGGGGAGGAGAAAGAGGCGTTCGTCCTCGCCGTCACCTGCAACATCGCCCACGGGCTGCCGCTCTCCCTCGACGACCGCAAGGCCGCCGCGACCCGCATCCTGCGCACCCACCCCCTGTGGTCCGACCGGGTCATCGGACGGGCGACCGGCCTCTCCGCCAAGACCGTGGGGACCCTGAGGTCCTGTTCGACCGGGGGGGTTCCTCAGTCGAACGTCCGGATCGGCCGCGACGGACGGTCCCGGCCGCTGGACCCCACGGAAGGGCGACGGCTGGCGGGCCGGCTGATCCAGGAGAACCCGTCCGCGCCGCTGCGCCAGATAGCGGCCAAGGCCGGAGTGTCCCTGGGCACCGCCTCCGACGTCCGCAAACGCCTCCGGCGCGGCGAGAGTCCGCTGCCCGGACGCGACCGCCGACGGGAGGACGCGGCGGACGCCGACCCGTCACCGGCCCGGATCGACCGGACCGAGAAGAACCGGCCGTCACGGGCCCTGCTGCTGAGCCATCTCAGCCGTGATCCCTCCGTACGGCTGACGGAGGACGGCCGGGTGCTGCTGCGCTGGCTCAACGTGGTGACCGTGAGCAGCCAGGACTGGGCCCGGCTGCTCGGCAACGTGCCGCCGCACCGCGTCACGGTCATCGCCGAACTCGCCCGCGGCTGCGCCGACACGTGGCGGCAGGTGGCCGAACACCTGGAGAAGGTCGCGGTGGACCTGACCAACGTCCGCACCACGGACGACGAAACGCTCGGCCCGGCGCACCGGGCCCGACTGCGGTCGGGTGCCTGAGCAGGTACCGCCCGACCCCTCCCGCACGGCCGCCCCCCGAAGGAAACCCCCCATGACATCGCCGGAAGACATCGACGTCCCCGACGCCCTGATCACCTCGTACACGAAGAACGGCGGTGAGGCGGAACGGGCCTGGATCGCCGCCCTGCCCGCACTGGTCGCGGAACTCCTCGACCGCTGGCGACTGGAACGGGACGGAGGCACCGGCTCCGGCGAGGCCTCGCTGGTGGTGCCGGTGCGGCGCGAGGACGGCGGCAGGGCCGCGCTGAAGCTCCAGATGCCCCGCGAGGAGACGACCGCCGCGCTGATCGGCCTGCGGGCCTGGAACGGCGACGGCATCGTGCGGCTGCTCGATCACGACCCGGAGAGCAGCGCCATGCTGCTGGAGCGCCTGGACGCATCGCGCACCCTCGCGTCCGTCGTCGACGACGACACGGCCATGGGCACCCTGGCCGGCCTGATGGCCCGGCTGCACGCCGTCCCGGCGCCCGCGGACCTGCGCCGTCTCGACGACATCGCACGCGACATGCTGGCGGCAGTGCCGCAGGCCGTCGCCTCGCTGTCGGACCCGGAAGACCAGAGGCGGCTGCACACCTGGGCGTCGGCCGTCGCCGAGCTCGTGGACGAGCCCGGCGACCGGCTCCTGCACTGGGACCTGCACTACGAGAACGTGCTGGCCGCCGAGCGCGAACCATGGCTCGCCATCGACCCCGAACCCCTGGTCGGCGACCCGGGCTTCGACCTGTGGCCGGCCCTGGACACCGGCTGGGAGAAGCTCCAGGCCACCGGGGACGCCCCGCGGGTGGTGCGGCGCCGCTTCGACCTGCTGACCGAGGCACTGGAACTGGACCGCGAACGCGCGGCCGGCTGGACCCTGGGCCGGCTCCTGCAGAACACGCTGTGGGACGTGGAGGACGGGCGGACCGCCATCGACCCCTCCCAGA
>NZ_GG657751.1:401737-410884 GCF_000158895.1 Streptomyces sp. C
GTACGGAAGCCGCCGACAACAGCGCCGCGGGCGACGCATTCGCTGATCGGGACCTCGGTGTTAGCCTTCAGTCGGTCCGGTGATCGGAAACGGCCCGGACCCGGAACGACGGAGCCAGATCCCGTGCGGCGCCCTTGAGTCAGGGCGCTCCCGGGACAGGGACAGGACACCCGCGGACCCCCTCGTCACCTCCGCGCACGGCGGCGCGTCACCGGCCGCCCCCGCACCCGACCGGGACCCGGCCCGCCCGGTGACCGCTCCACAGCCGTCCACCACGCGTCCCGCCCGCTGTCTCCGTGCCCCGCCGCACCCGGCCGGCCCGCGACCCCGTCGCCGGCCGCCGACGCCACACCCACTCACCCCAAGGAGCGCCATGAGCCTCGTCGACGTGCACAACGAATGGGACCCGCTGGAGGAGATCATCATCGGCACGGCGGTGGGCGCACGGGTCCCCCGGGCCGACCGCAGCGTCTTCGCCGTGGAGTACGCGGGGGACTACGACAGCCAGGACCAGATCCCCTCCGGCGCCTACCCGGACCGGGTGGTGAAGGAGACGGAGGAGGAACTCCACGTCCTGGCGGAGGAGCTGACCAAGCTCGGCGTCACGGTCCGCCGCCCCGCGGCACGCGACAACGCGGCCCTGATCAAGACCCCCGACTGGGAGACGGACGGCTTCCACGACTACTGCCCGCGCGACGGTCTGCTGACCGTCGGCGACACCGTCATCGAGACGCCGATGGCGCTGCGCGCCCGCTTCCTGGAGTCCCTCGCCTACAAGGACATCCTGCTGGACTACTTCGCCAGCGGATCCCGGTGGCTGTCGGCCCCCAAGCCCCGGCTGACCGACGCGTCCTACGACCCGCAGGCGCCGGCCGGCGAGCGCCTGACCGACGTGGAGCCGGTGTTCGACGCCGCGAACGTGCTCCGCTTCGGCACCGACCTGCTCTACCTGGTCTCCGACAGCGGCAACGAACTCGGCGCCAAGTGGCTCCAGTCCGCGCTGGGCGACACCTACACGGTGCACCCGTGCCGCAAGCTGTACGCCTCCACCCACGTGGACTCCACCATCGTGCCGCTGCGGCCCGGCCTCGTCCTGGTCAACCCCTCGCGGGTGAACGACCGGAACATGCCGGACTTCCTGCGCTCCTGGGAGACCATCACCTGCCCCGAGCCGGTGGACATCGGCTTCACCGGCGACAAGCCGCACTGCTCGGTGTGGATCGGCATGAACCTGCTGGTCGTACGCCCCGGCCTGGCGGTGGTGGACCGCCGCCAGACCGAGCTCATCAAGCTGCTGGAGAAGCACGGGACGGACGTCCTGCCGCTCCAGCTGACCCACTCGCGCACCCTCGGCGGCGGCTTCCACTGCGCCACGCTCGACGTCCGGCGCACCGGTTCGCTGGAGACCTACCGGTTCTGACGGGCCCAGTCCACGATCCCCAAGGGAGGTCACCAACGTGATCGGTTACGGCGTCTGCGTCGGTCCGGGAAACCTGTTCCAGCGCATCTGCCTGCCGGGCATCGAGCGCGTCCGCGCACCGGGCAGCCCGGTGTTCACCATGCGCGGCCAGCGCTCGCTCTTCTCCGCGTACAACGCCATGTTCGACCAGGCGGCCGCCAACTCCGACATCACCGGCCTGGTGATGCTGCACGACGACGTCGAGCTGCGGAAGAACCCGGCCGAAGTCGCGCAGTCGGTGTTCGAGGACGATTCCGTGGGCATGCTCGGCTCGGTCGGCGGATCCGACACCGTGTCACTGGCCTGGTGGAACGAGCGGGACACCAGGCGCGGACGGGTCACCGACTACGACAAGGTCCACGACTACGGCTCGGACCGCTACGAGGTCCACGCCGTCGACGACGTCATCCTCTGCGTGAACCGCTGGACCATCGAGAACATCCGCTTCCCCGAGGGCCACTACCGCGGCTTCGAGGGACTCGGCGTCATCCTCGCCACCCTGGTGCGCGCCGCCGGCAAACGGGTGGTCGTCCAGGACCTCCAGGACGTGATGCACCACAACGACGGCCGCGGCTTCAACGGCCTGAAGGACTGGCGTCACAACGAACTGCGCTGGCAGCGCGAGTTCTTCGACCTCAGCCCGCTGGAACGGCTGGGCAACCGCCTGGAGGGCCTCACCGTGCCCACCATCCCCCTGCAACTGGCCACCCGCCGCGTGGCGATGCGCATGAGCGGCGCGATCCACCAGGTCAGCGACGGGGAGACGGGCGATCCGGTGATCGACGAACTGGTCAGCGGCTGGTACCGCCGGTGCAAGCGCCTGCGCGGCCGCATGCTGATCTGAGGAGAGCACATGGCGAAGTACACACGGCTGCGCTACGACGTGGCCACGGTCGGCCTCGCCGGCCTCGTGCGCGAGGTCATCGAGGTGGACGACCTGGAGGGCCTGGCCGCCAGCGAGTGGCTCGCCACTCGGGAGACCGACCAGAGCACGCCCTACCACAAACGGTTCTACGACAACTTCGACACCGTCTCCCCCGCCTACCGCGCGCTGGCGAGGCAACTGCTCGGCGACACCGTCGACGACGTCTACCTCCAGCGGGTCCCCACCTTCCGGGTGCACCTGCGCAACTCCGTCGCCGTGGGCTCCTGGCACCGCGACCGCGACTTCGGCCACGACCCCGCCGAGGTCAACTACTGGGTGCCCCTCACCCGGGCCTTCGGCAACAACACCCTGTGGATCGACAACGAACCGGTGCACGCCGAGTACGGCGAGGTCATCACCTTCGACGGGGCCAACTCCTGGCACGGGAACGTCGTCAACGACACGGAGATCAGCCGGGTCAGCATGGATTTCCGCACGATCCCCCGGGCCGCCTACCGGCCCAACGAAAGGAAGTCCGTCTCCTTCGGGATGCCCTTCCTGCTCGGCGAGTACTGGGACGTCGTCTGAACCGCGACCGGCGCCCCGACGGCGGGCGGCCCGGCGAGATCCCGCCGTGCCGCCCCCGCGCCCGCCGCGACGAGTCCCGCGCACCCCACCGCACGACCCACCTCCCCGACGACACGGCGGAACGCACGGAAACGGCCTCGACATGGTGACGCCCACCGAACCGACCGGGAACGCCCCGGACGACGCACGAACCGAAGAAGCCCTGCTCCACCTCGACGAGAGGTTCCGCACGTTCATGGCCGGCGTCCCGGCCGACAGCCCCCCGTGGTTCTGCTTCTTCTCCACCGGGCTGCTGCACGTCTTCAACCACTTCCTGCGCTTCGCCCCCGAGCGGCTGAACTGCGTGTTCGTCTGCTCCGCCCTCGACGCGGAGGAGATCGAGCTGCGCGACCGCATGAGCGGCGGCCGGCCCGTCTTCGACCTGGACGAGCGGGTCGGCAGCCACGAGATCTTCGAGTTCCTGCTGCGCACCATGGACCGGCCGTTCGGCATCGTCGACGTCGACTGCTTCGTGACCGACACCGAATGGTTCGACCGCTGCACGGACGGCCTCGAACCCGGCGTGGCCGTCAGCGGCCCGCTCAGCTACGGCCCCCTCCCGCTGGCCGCGCCGCCCTTCCTGGCCCTCGACCCCCGGGTGCGCCCCGAGATCGAACGGTCCATCGGCGGACCGGTCACCCCCGCCGCGTACGCCTACGTCCCCCCGGGGCCGGAGAAGGAGATCGACGGCGCCATGGTGCGACTCGTCGAACCGCACCACGAGCGCGCGCTGGCCCGGGTCATGGCACTGGAGGGCCCGTCGCTGCCGTTCCCCCAGGGCGGCCTGGTGGACGTGCTCGACGACGGCCGCGAGGTCCGCAGCCACGAGCGCCACCACCACCTCCAGAACGGCAACGAGGTGATCCGCGTCGTCTTTGACGGCCTGATGTTCTACCAGCTGATGGCGCTGGCGGCGGGGCTGCGGATCGCCCACTTCCACGCGTTCCCCGGCACCAAGGTCTTCGCCCCGCAGCTGGTCCACGCCGGAGGCATCTCGTACTGGCACCGGCTGCGGCCCGCCGAGATCGCCGCCGGCATCCACGAACTGCCCTGGTCGGCCCATGTCGACGCGCTGCTCCTGGAGGACTTCAACAAGCGGCCCGACGCCCCCGCCGCCTACCGCAGGCGCAGCGTCCGGCTCGCCGCGAGCCTGCGCCAGTCCCACACGGACCTGGAGAAGCTGCGCGTCGAGCTCCGCACCGAGCTCGCCGGCAAGGGAGTGGACGTGACCGACCCCCGCTGGGCCGTCGTCCTCGACTGACACGCCGCCGCCCCGGCACTCCGGCGACGCACGCCGGACCTACCGCCGCAGGACCTCACCCCGGCCCCCGAGGGGCGCCGACGGGCTGTTACGGAGACTTTCGATGAGAGTGGGAATCGTCGGGGCCGGCCGCATGGGACGGCTTCACGCGCGCACACTGCTGCACCTGCCCGACCGGCCCGACCTGCTGGTGTACGACGTCGACACCGACGGCGCCCGCCGGCTGGCCCGCACCCTGGCCGAGGAGACCGGCGCCCGCGTCGAGGCGCGGCCGACGCTCGCCGACGTCGTCGCCGGGGCGGACGCGCTCGTCGTGGCGACGCCCGCGAGTGAACGGCGGGCCCCGCTGCTCGCCGCGGCACGCGCGGGCCTGCCGGTGTTCTGCGAGAAACCGCTGACCGCCGACCCCGCCGAGGCCCGCGAACTGGCCGGGGCACTGGCCGGCACCCGGACGCACGTGGGCTTCCAGCGGCGCAGCGACCCCGGCTACCGGGCCCTGCGGGACCGGATCGCCTCCGGCGGACTCGGCCGGATCCTGCTGGTGCGCTGCACCGCCTTCGACCACGAACCGCCGGCCGCCTCGTACGGGCGGACGTCGGGCGACATCTTCACCGACTGCCTCATCCACGACATCGACGCGGTGCACTGGCTCACCGGCCTGCGCACGGTCGCCGTCCAGGCGGACGGGGCGCGGCTCCTCGGCGGGCCGGACTACGACGTGGCCACCGCCGTCCTGACCCTCGCCGACGGCGCCCGCGCGGTGCTCTCCGCCTCCCGGCTCGACCCCCACGGGTACGACCACCGGGTGGAGGTCCTGGGCACCCTCGGCTCCGTCTCGGTGGGGCTCGACGCGCGCACCCCGCTGCGGCTCCACGACGGGTCCCGCCCGGGCTGCCCGCCCGGCCCCCCGGAGCAGCCCCCGTACCAGGACTTCACCGACCGCTTCGCCGCCGCCTACCGGGAGGAGATCCGCGACTTCCTCCGCATGGCGACGCGCGGGACGCCCAGCCCCTGCACCGCCGACGAGGCGCTGCGCGCGCAGGAGGTGGCCGCGGCCGCCGGACACGCCGCCGCCACCGGCACCCGCGTCGTCCTGGACCCGGCCCCCGCCCCGGCCGCCGGCACCGTCACACAGGTGGGGGGCCGCACACGATGACGCACGGCACGCACGGCACGAACGGCACGCACGGCACACGCGGAACGAACGGCACGCGCGGCACGCGCCCGTGGCGGCGCGCCGCCGTCCTCGGCACCGCGCTGCTCACGCTGGTCACCGTGTCCGCCGCCTCCACCGCCACCGGGGCGGACGGGCCGGACCGCGGCCGGCCCCCGGCGGACAGCGTCATCCTGCTGATCGGCGACGGGATGGGCGACGCGGAGATCACCGCGGCGCGGAACTACTCCGCCGGTGCCACCGGCAGACTGGCCATGGACACCCTGGACCAGCCCGGCCGGCGCACCACCTCCTCCGTCGACGAACACGGCCGGCCGGTCTACGTCACGGACTCCGCGGCGGGCGCCACCGCCTGGGCCACCGGCCGGCGGACGGTCAACGGACGCCTGTCCAAGACCCCCGACACCGACCGGCCGCTGCCCACCCTCCTGGAGAAGGCCCGCCGCCAGGGGTACGCCACGGGCAGCGTCACCACCGCCTCGGTCGTCGACGCGACCCCCGCCGCACTGACCGCGCACCTCACCGACCGCTCCTGCAAGGGCCCCGCGGACATGGCCGCGTGCCCGGCGGACACCCGGGCCGCGGGCGGCGCGGGCTCCGCGGCGGAGCAGACGGTCGCCGCCCGCCCCGACGTGCTGCTCGGCGGCGGGGCCGGGCACTTCGCCCAGACCTCCACGGACGGCCCGTACCGCGGCCGCACCGTCCTGGAACAGGCCCGGGCGGCCGGCTACCAGCTGGTGCGCGACCGGACCGAACTGGCGGCGGCCCGACCCGGCCGGCCCGTCCTCGGACTGTTCGCACCCGACTACGTGCCGGTCGAGTGGACCGGGCCGGCGGCCTCACCCGGCGGCACCGCGCCCGGGCGCTGCACGACCGGGAACCCCGCCCGGCCCGCCGGCACCCCCACCCTGGCCGAATCCACCGAGGCCGCGCTCGACCTGCTGACCGCCCGCCGCGACCGGCCCGGAGCCCCCGGAGCCACCGGCAAGGGCTTCTTCCTCCAGGTCGAAGGAGCCGCGATCGACGACCGGGCCCACGAGGCCGACCCCTGCGGCCAGATCGGCGAGACCGTCGCCTTCGACCGGGCCGTCGCCGTCGCCCTCGCCTACGCCGAGCGGCACCCCCGCACCCTCGTGATCGTCACCGCCGACCACGGCCACGCCACCCAGATCCTGCCCGACGACGCCCGCCCGACAGGGCTGTCCGCGACGCTCCTCACCGACGAGGGCGGCCGGATGCTCCTCGGGTACGCCACCACCGCCGAACCCGGCGGGACGCAGGAGCACACCGGCGTCACGGTGCCCGTCACCGCCCGCGGACCGCTCGCGCACCAGGTCCTCGGCCTGCGGGAGAACACCGAACTGTTCGGGACGGTGAGCGCCGCCCTCGGCCTGCGCTGACCCGCCCCCGGCACTCCACGGAAAACCCCAGTGAACAACGGACCGAAAGGTATGACGCGTTGAACGCCTTCCAGGAACTCCCGCGCTGGCCCCAGCTGACCGACGAGGACATCGAGGCCGCGGTGGCGGCCCTGCGCTCCAACCGTCTGGTGGGGCTGGGCAACAGCGTCGTCGAAGAGTTCGAGGCGGCGCTGGCCGCCGGCCAGCAGTGGAGCACGCCGTCGCGGTGTCCACCGGCACGGCCGCGGTGCACCTGGCGCTGCACGCCCTCGACGTCGGCCCGGGCGACGAGGTCATCGTGCCCGCCCACACCTTCATAGGCTCGGCGAGCCCCGTCGTCTACCTCGGCGCGCGGCCCGTCTTCGCCGACGTCACCCCGGACACCCACTGCCTTGACCCCGACTCGGTGAAGTCCCTGATCACCGAGCGGACCAAGGCCATCGTGGTGGTCCACATCAACGGCGTCGCGGCGGACATGGCCGCCCTGACCGCCGTCGCCGCCGAGGCGGGCGTCCCCCTCGTCGAGGACGCGGCACAGGCGATGGGCACCGAGATCGGCGGCCGGCCCGTCGGCGGCTTCGGCGACCTGGCCTGCATCAGCCTCTTCGAACAGAAGGTCATCACCTCGGGCGGCGAAGGCGGCGCCGTCCTCACCAACAACCCCGCGTACGCCGAGAGGGTGCGCCGTGCCCGCAGCCACGGCGAAGGCCCCGTCGAGGGCCGGCCGGGGATGATCTGGGCCCACGAGGTCGGCTACAACTACCGCCTGACCTCCGTCCAGGCGGCCGTGGGACTGTCCCAGCACAAGCGCCTGGGCGAGATGGTCGAGGCCCGGCGGCGCAACGCCGCGTACCTCTCGGAGCGGCTGGCCGGCGTCGAGGGACTGGAGCTCCCGGTGGAGCCGGAGGGCACCACGCACGCGTTCTGGAAGTACGCGGCGCGCGTGGCGCCCGGCGGCGGCCGCCGGTCCGCCGGCGACATCGCGGCCGACCTGCGCTCCCGGGGCGTCCCGGTGCTGCTGCGCTACCCCTACCCGCTGCACAAGCAGCCCGCGTTCGCCCAGCACCGGGGCGTGTCCCTGCCGGTGGCCGAGCGGCTGTCGGAGGAACTGCTGGCCCTCCCGTCGCATCCGGCGCTCACCGAGGGCCACCTGGCCCACATCGCGGACGAGGTGCGCAAGGCCGTCTCCGCCACCGGCTGAGCGATCCGCGCGCCGGTGGCACACCACCGGCGCGCGGCGCCCGCCCCTCACGACGACCGCAACCGGACCAGGAGAACACCATGACCCCCGACCCGCGCCCCGCCGCCGACCTGCCGCCCGGCCCCGAAGGCCCGCCGCTCCTCCTCGGCACCTCCGCCTTCGGACAGAACGAGCGCGGCTTCCCCGTCTACGACGCCTACTGGGAGGGCGGCGGCCGCGCCTTCGACACCGCCTGGCTCTACGGCCACGCCTACGGGCCCGGCTGCTGCGAACGTACCTTCGGCGACTGGGCCCGGTCGCGCGGCGTAGAGAAGGACGTCTGGGTCCTGGCCAAGGGCGCACACACCCCGGACTGCCTGCCCGACCGCATCGAGGCCCAGCTCACCGAGAGCTTCGAACGGATGGGCCGGAACGACGCCGCGCTCTACATGCTGCACCGCGACAACACCGACGTCCCGGTGGGGGAGTTCGTCACCGCCCTCGCAGACCTGGTCGACCGCGGCACCATCGGGGCCTACGGCATGTCCAACTGGACCCTGGAACGCGTCGTCGAGGCCGTCGGCTACGCCCGCGAGCGGGGACTGCCGCTGCCCGCCGGCATCAGCAACCAGTACAGCCTCATCGACATGGTCCACCCCATCTACCCGGGCACCGAGACCTCCAACGACCCCGCCTGGCGCGACTGGCTGAAGACCGCCGGCGTCCGGCTCTACCCCTGGGCGAGCCAGGGCCGCGGCGCGCACGCCCTCGCCGACCCCGACGAGCTGCGCACCGGCCCGCTCGCGGAGAGCTGGTACAGCGAGGCCAACGCCGCCCGGGTCCGGCGCGTCCGCCTGCTCGCCGAGCGCACCGGGGTCTCCGCCACCGGCATCGCGCTCGCCTGGACCCTCTCCCAGCCCTTCCCGGTCGTGGCGCTCATCGGCCCCCGGCAGCCCGAAGAGGTCCGGGACTCCCTGGCCGCGGCGACCCACCGGCTCACCGACGCCGAACGCGACTGGCTGGAGACCGGCGAGGGAGAGCCCCCGACCCGCTGACACCACCGCGACACGCACCGCACCGGCGCCCCGCCACGGCGCCGGACGGCGCGGGCTTCACCGGCCGGATCCGGAAGAGCCGGCCCGGGCCCCCTGCGGATGCCGCACCGGGTGCCCGAACCAGCG
>NZ_GG657751.1:411059-530025 GCF_000158895.1 Streptomyces sp. C
CCGCCCACGGCCGGACGGCGGCGGAGAGGGCCCGGGCGCCCGCCGTGCCGTCGAGCAGCAGTGCGCCGCCGGCCGACCGGGTCAGCAGCGCCGTGAGGCTGTCACCGCCGTCCCGGCCCAGCGGGACGTCCGGCACCATCCGCCCCGCCCACGGGTGTCCGGGGTCCCCCGAGGCGGGGTAGCGGGTGCCGACGGCGGTGATCGCCTCGGCCAGCGGCCCGGCCGTGTCCCCGGAGCCGGCCAGCTCGGCGAGCAGGTCGCGGACGGGAGCCAGGCGGTCGTCGTCTCCCTCGGCCCGGGCGAGCACCGCCTGCGCGCGGGTGTTGCGGAGCAGGCGCTCGCCCGCCGCGTGGCGCTCGTCGTGGTAGCTGTCGAGCAGCGTGTCCGGCGCCAGGCCGCGCACTACCAGGGCGAGCTTCCAGCCCAGGTTGACGGCGTCGTCGATCGCCGCGTTGACGCCGACGGCGCCGGCCGGGGGGTGGATGTGCGCGGCGTCCCCGGCGAGCAGCACCCGGCCCGTCCGGAACCGCTCGGCGAGCCGCGCCGCGTCCCCGAACCGGGTCAGCCACAGCACCTCGGTGATCTCGGCCCGGTGTCCCAGCGCGGCGTCGATCGCGCGCTGGAAGGAGTCGGGCGCCACCGGCTCGTGCGGGTCCGCGGGCGGCGCCGGGTCCTCGGTGAGGAGCCGGACGTGGCCGGGGCGCGGGATCGCGAACACCGAGCGGCCGCCGGGCCCGGCGTGGGGGCCGAACGGGACGGCCGACGGGTCGGTGAGGACCACGTCCCCCGAGCAGGGTGAACGTGCGCGCGGGCGTCCCCGGGAAGCCGGTGGCGGTCGCCTTCCGCACCGTGCTGCGGCCGCCGTCGCAGCCGACCAGCCACCGGCAGCGCACGGTTGACGGGCCGTCCGCGCCGTCCGTCTCCACCGTCACGCCGCCGGCGTCCTGCCGCAGCCCGGTGAGGTGCCGCCCGCGGACGAGGCGCGCGCCCGACTCCAGGGCCCACTCGGCGAGCAGCTCCTCCACCCGGGTCTGGGCGATGCCGAGGACGTAGGGGTGCTTCGTGCGCATGGCGGCGAGGTAGAGGCGGGAGCGGCCGACGAACGCGGTCGTCGGGACGGTCGGCCCCTCCGCGAGGAAACGCCCGGCGAGGCCCCGGCGGTCGAGCAGCTCCAGGCTCCGGGCGTTGAGGTTGAACCCGCGGCAGAAGCCCGGCGGTTCGGGCTCCCGCTCCAGGACCAGCGCCCGCACCCCCGCGCGCCCCAGCTCCCCGGCGAGCGCCAGCCCGGCCGGACCGGCTCCGGCTATCAGGACGTCGACGGCCTCGGCCCGCGGCGCGCCGTCACTCACCGTCCGCCCCTTCCGGCCACGCCAGCGTGCCGCGCTCGACCTCGTCGGCGGTGTGCTCCACCCAGGCCAGCTCGGCCCGTGCCATGGCGGCGGCGTACTCGGCCTCGATGACGAACAGGCGCGGTGCGCCGTGCTCCTCGCGGGCCGTGCGGTAGCCCTCGGCGTCCTGCTCGATCCGCTCCCTCAGCGCGGCGGCCCGCTCGCGCAGCGCCCCCGCCGCGCGGACTCGGCCCAGCGCGCCGAGGTATCCGACGGCGGAGAGGAACCGCGGGTACTCGGGTGAGGGTTCCCGGATCAGCTCGTCGAGCCAGCCGGTGAAGCCCTCCCGTCCGGCGGCGGTGTGGCGGTAGACGGTGCGGGCAGGGCGGTTGCCGACCTGCTCGGTGCCGTCCGCCTCGATCCACCCGTCCCGCGCGAGCGCGCGGACGGTGTCGTAGAGCGATCCGGTCGTCAGCTTGAACGTGCGGTCCATACCGCGCTCGCGGAACGCGCCGGCCATGGCGTGGGGGTGCATCGGCTGCTCCAGCAGCAGCCCGAGCACGGCGAGGGCGAGGGCGTTGGCGGGGCGCTTCGGATGTTTCCGGACGGCGGAGGGTTCGCGGGTGGGCATGGAGCTCCAGTGCGCCGGCTCGGCGGTGTACTCGGTGTCGATTACTCGGATCCGAGCATAAGGAGCGGGGATCCCGCGCGCAAGGACGCGGGTCCAGGACGGCGGGGGCCGGGCGCCGCCCGTGATCCTCGGCGGATCACCGCGTCGCCCGGCGGGCCGGTCAGAAGTGCGGGTTGAGCAGCGAGCCGATCGTGTGGGTGCCCCTGTCCAGTCCGAACTCGGACGGGTCGACGAGGTACGCGGTCTCTGAACCGGGCTTGTACAGGAGGGAGTACTGCTTGTAGTAGCCGTTCTCGGGCCTGAGGCAGTCCTTCCACGTGTAGGTGCCCATGGCCAGGTAGAGGTCGCGGGTCGGCCAGCGGTACCCGTCGAGGATCTGCGTCCACGTGTAGTTGCCGGAGGCCAGGTACATGCTCCGGGTGGTGCACGCCTCGTCCTGGCCCCGCGTCGGTGTGCCGTCGACCCAGACGCTCCGCGTGTTGAAAGCTATGTCCCCCGCGCTCGCGGGCGTCCCCGTCAGCGTCACGACCGCCGTCGCCGCGGCCGCCACGGCCGCGAACTTGCCCGACTTTCCAGGCATGAGATGCCTCCCCCTTGATGACGTCGTCGTCGATGGTTGTTCAGGCAGTGCGGAGTCGCAGGACCCTGTTCGGGCAGGAGTCCGGCGTCCGTCACCCGGAGGTGAATCTAGGCGCGGGCGCCGCGCGGCGGTGTTCGCCGCGTGCCTGGTTCCTGTGCTCTGCGTGCCGTGCGGCTGCCGGTACCCGGCTTCCCCCGCCCGCGCTGCGGGGCCGCTGGGGCAGGACGCGTCCGGTGTGCCGTTCCGGATGGGCGGTCCGCCCGTGCTATCTGCTGGTCCGTCAGGTTCGGGTGAGCGCAGGGAGCGTGTGGTGGACGAGCGGATCGCGAAGTGTGCCGCAGAGGTCTTCGACGAGCTGGGCGGTGAGTACGAGCGGGCGTTCGCGGGGCTGCCCGGACAGGACGAGGCGTTGGGCTGGCTCACGGAGCGGTTGCCGGCGGACGCCCGTGTGCTGGACGTCGGCTCCGGTACCGGGAGGCCCGTCGCCGCGGCGCTCGCCGAGGCGGGGTTCCGGGTGACCGGCATCGACGTTTCCGCGACCATGGTCGAGCTGGCCCGGTCCCAGGTGCCCGGGGCCGACTTCCGGCTCGCGGACGTGCGCACGTACGAGCCGGCGGAGCACTTCGACGCCGTCTGCGCGTTCTTCCCGCTGCTGCTGATGTCGCAGGGGGAGGTGGCGGCCTCGCTGGAGCGGATCGCGTCCTGGGTCGCCCCCGGCGGCTACCTGCTGTTCGCGACCGTCCCCGGCGACCTGGACGGCACCACCCTGACGTGGATGGGCCGCCGCATGAACGTCAGCAGCCTGCCCGCCGACGCCTTTCCCGCGCGCTTGGAGGAAGCCGGGCTGACGGTGCTGCACCGGCAGACCGCCACGTTCCAGCCCGACAGCCGCATCGCAGGCCCGGAGGAGCACCTGTTCCTCCGGGCCCGGCGCACCGGCCGGGTCACCGCGCCCGCCCACGCGCTCCTGGGCCCCTACCCGCACCCCGCCCGCTACCGGGGCCCGCACACCCTGAGCACCGACGCGTGGGCCGCGTTCGAACCCCACTTAATTGGAGTTCCGTTGGGTTCGTTGGCTGGTAGTGGCGGGGTTCGTCGGTTGACCAGCTCGTTTGCCGGCGTCTGGGTCGCTCGGTGGGGTGAGGTTTTCAGGGTTTCTGGCAGATTCTGCGAGTTATCACAGTAATTTGCAGGGCTGTGGTTGATTTGAGTGGTCGTCGGTTGTCGTTGGTGCCGCCACCGATGCCGGTGGAGGACGGGCGAGAGTCCGCAGGCCCAGGTGGGGCGGATGTGCTGGCTCTGTCGAGGCAGGGGGCGGGCTTCGCCGATGTGGGGAACGAGTCTGCGTTCTTCCTGGACACGATGGCGGAGTATGTGTGGGCCAGGGATGTGGCGGGGCTCGCGGAGACCACGCTGCAGAGGCTGATGCAGCCCGTGATGGAGGTGTGTGGTTTCTACGAGACGGTGCCGTGGCGGTTGACGCCGAGGCAGGTCGACTACTACTTCGCGGGGCCGGGGAAGCGGGGGCATCGTACGGTCCGGCAGAAGATGGTCAAGATCGACGGGTATTTCGCGTTCCTGGAGCAGCGGTACGCAGGGGAGATCGGGCGGCGGTTCGGGACGGCTGTGCAGTCGCCGGTCGATGCGTTCAACCGGCCTCGGCACCGCGGCGAGTTCCTGCAGCGGGTTCCGCCGTCGCGCCGGGAGATGGGGGAGTTCTTCGCCGGCTGGCGTGAGAGTCTGCCGGCGTCACGGAAGTATCCCGTGGCAGTACGGGACTACTGCATGGCCAAGATCGCTTACATCTCCGGTGTCCGGGCGACGGAGCTGTGTTCGGTGCGCCTGGGCGACGTGCACTGGGAGCTCGGCCGGTGGGGACGGTTCATCGTCCGGGGCAAGGGAGCGCGTGGGTCGGGTCCGCGTGAGCGGCAGGCGTACCTGTTCGCGGAGGGCCGTGAGTTGTTGTGGTGGTATGTCGAGGAGATCCGGGGTCAGTTCGCCGACGATGTGGCCGATCCGCGGGTCCCGCTGTGGCCGTCGGAGCGCCTGCCGCAGACGCGGGCCCCGCTGGATGGTCCCGTCGCGGCGGCGGTCGGGCCGGATGTGTTCCGCCGGGCGTTGAAGACCGCGTCGGGTCTGTATCTGGGCGGGCCGGTGGACCGGCTGTATCCGCATTTGTTGCGGCATGCGTGTGCGACGCACAACTACGAGCTGGGGATGCCGCTCTGGGACGTGCAGAAGCTTCTGGGGCATGAGTGGGCGACGACCACGGTGGGCTATCTCGGCTCGGTGGGGGCGGATCCGGAGAGGGCGTGGCGGGCGAGTCTGGCGGCTTCGGACCGTGCGGCGCGACGGCTGAGCGGGGAGGTGTAGAGAGTGAAGTGGAACCTTCGCTGGGTGGCGGCCCGCCGGGACATCTGGCGGCCCACCCAGTTGCAGGCCGCGTTCGAGGAGGTCGGGTTCACCCCGTCTCTCAGCAAGGTTGCTGCCCTGTGGTCGAACAAGCCGGTCACGGTACGGCTGGAGGACCTGGACAAGATCTGTGCGGCACTGGGCTGCACGGTCGCCGACCTGCTGGAAGCCGAACCCCAGCAGTACGAGTCCCGGCAGGACACCCCCCGGCAGCCGGCGGCCGGAGCCCGGCGCGTGGCCGACACGGTCCGGCCGGTCCCGCGCCGTAGTGGTGGCGGCGCGCCCCGGCGTGGCCTCCCGCCGAACTGACGGCGCCGATGGCGAGCCGGACCGGTCAGTGCGACCGCTGCCATGCCTGGGGACCGCTGCGCCCACGCGGCAGTTGCTACGGGTGTGTGGCGTGGAAGGCCCGCGGCGGGAGGGATGGTCTGTGCCTGAGATGCCGTCACCCGGGCCTGGTCAACGGGGACCAGGTCTGCCGGCTGTGCACGATCGAGGTCCGGATGCTGCCGGACCCGCAGTGGAGCCACGCCGCCCTCAGCCGGGTTCCAGGGCCGCCGCGCCACCTGCAGCTGCCCCTGCAGCTGCCCGGGATCTTCCCGCCCAAGGCCACGGCGGTCCGCGGCGCTGAGGCTCTCCCCGGCCCGGTACCAGCCGTCGGGGTCTGGAAGACGGTCCGGGGCCTAAACCCCGGCAGAGAGCTGGACGCCCCCGGCATCTGCCCGCCCCAGATCCCCGGACAGCTGCCGCTCTTTCCCCGCCAGCCCAGGACCTTCACCCGCGAGCACGCGCTGCGCATCGCCGGCCGGGACTTCCCCGAGGGAGCACGCGTCCGTGAAGCCGCAGAGAGGCTTCGCACGCGTGAGCACCAGACACCGGACTGGCGCTCACGCGTCCTGGAGATGGTCCCGCTGGCGCTGGCTTCCCGCGAGCCCGGCGAGCTACTGGTGGACGAGCGCATCGTCGCGGAACTACCGCGCCAGCGGCCGGCCGTTGCTGCCGTGCTGAAGGAAGCCGGCCTCCTGCGCCCCCACCTCGGCTCAGGGCTCGCCCAGACCGGCTACCAGCGTGACCTGCGGCACAAGGTTTCCTGTGCCCACTGCCTGGCCTGGGCCGGGGACGCCAAGAGCCTGTGCGATTGCTGCCGCGAGTGGGCACGAGACCTGGACAAGCGCCCCGGTCCGTGTGACCGCTGCGGCCGTACCTGGCCGCTCAAAGACGGCGAGTGCCGGTTCTGTCTGCAGGTGCAGCACGATCACAGCGGCGATGGTCCCGTCATCGAACAGCTCTGGTTCAACGGCTTCGCACCGGGACTGAGGACCAGGAGGCCCGGTGCCCGCGTCCGCACTCCAGGACTTCCGCATTCGGGGGCGCGAGAAGTCACCGATGAATTACAGCGCGGGTTGCCTCCCATGCCACCCATGGCCACCCAGCCGGCCCTGTTTGCGCTGCCGCATCGGGTATGGCTCAAGTGCGTCAGCGGCCCCCAGCAGCTGGCGCTGTTTCCCCAGCCCCCGCGAGACTGGCTTCGTGTGCGCGACCAGGAACAGCCCGCCCTGTCTCCCGCAGCTTCAGAGCTTGTCACCGAGTTCAAACGGTATGCCACCAGCCAGCAGTGGAACCTCTGCGCCCGCGACGCTCACCTGCGAACACTGCGGATGCTCCTGGCCTGGCTCGGCCTCGCGGCCCTGATTCCCGAAGTCGATGTCCAGGCCGTCGCTGCGCTGGGGCCCGGCTGGTCGGGCCGGCGTCTGATTCCTTTTCTGCAGGAGCGCGGCCTGCTGCTTCCTGTGAACAAACGCGACCGAGACCATGCCGCCGTCGAACGCCTCCTTGGTGGACTGCCCGAGCAGATCCGCAGCGAGGCCGAAGTGTGGGTGCGCGTCATGCGAGGCGAGGGCCACCAGCGCTCCGTTGTTACCGACTGGGCCACCATCCGCGCCTACGCCCACAGCAGCTTCCCGATTATCCGACGATGGGCCCAACGGATCGGCAGTCTCCGCGAAATCACCCGCCACGACATCAACACAGCCATCAGGGAGTGCACCGGCCAGCGCGCACACAGGCGCCAGACAAGCCTGCGGTCCCTGTTCCGCGCTCTCAAGCGCGAGCGGGTGATTTTCCACGACCCCGCCCGCAGCGTCTCCTTTCTCGCAGTCGAGACCGTACGCCGCCCCATCTCCTCCGACAGGCTTGCCGGCCTGCTCGACGCGACACCCGGCCCGATGGCGAAGGCCGTGGTTGCCCTGGTCGCGATCCACGCACTCCGCCCGATCGACATCGTCCGCCAGCAGCTGTCCGACATCGACCAGTCAGCCGGCCGGATGACGGTGCGCCGCCGCTTCGGCCACCACACCATCTACCTCGACACCGTCACACAAAGGCTGCTGGCGGCCTGGCTCGAAGAACGGGCCCGCCGCTGGCCCTGCGGTACGAACCCCCACCTGTTCGTCACTCAGCAGACCGCGCTCGACCCTGCAGGGCCGACCCTCGTGAAGTACACACTCTGGGCCACCTTCCGAGTCCTCGGCCTCACGCCGACGCAGCTGCGTGTCGACCGGATCCTCGACGAGGCACACGAAACCGCAGACCCCGTTCACCTGATGCATCTGTTCGGCATCGCCGACACCACTGCAATGAAGTACGTCAAAGCCGCCCACCCCGAACACTTCCTCAAGAACTCCGCTCAGGGATGACGCAACGTCCTCAAGTCCGGCAGCCGACGGAGTCCACATGCGGATGTCCATGCCCTCACCCAGAGCATGGCTCCCGGCCGTCCACCAGCTGCCCCGCCCGGCCCCCGGCCCCTGGCACGTCGCCAAGGTCCCAGATGCGCTGGGCACGCCCGGACCGTCGGAGCGGCCCCTCGCCCGGCCGAGGGGCCCGGCAGGCAGAGCAAGCTGCGCCCGGCTCCGGTCGTGCGGCCCTGGGCCGACTGGCGAGCGGTGCGCACCGCCTCGGTCGCCGCTCCCCGCTCACCTGCCTCGCCCCGGTCACCCCGGACACGGACCGGGTGCTGCTCGCGGAGGCGGCCGGGATGGCGCGGGTGGGGCGGGCGCCGGTGGCGGGCTGGCGCCGCCGCCACACCGACTTCCCCGCCCCTACCCCCGGGACGGAGTGCATCCGGAGTTTGAGCGGGCCGACGTCGTCGCGTGGCTGCTCGCCCACGACAAGATCACCCTTCCCGCCGGGGCGGGGCAGGCATCGCTGCTGGTGCGCGGCGACATGGGCGCCACGGGCCGGTTCCGGCTGGATGTCCCGTGGCTGGGCCTCGCCGACGACATCGAGGGCACCGACCAGCTGTCGGGCTGGGTCGCCAACGATACCGACGCCGACGCCCTGGCCGCCCTGGCCGCGGGCCCGGTCGGGGCCACGCTGACCCGGCTCACCGCACCGGGTGCGGGACCGCTCGCGGTGCTCGGCGACGTCCGGGTGACCGACCGGTTCAGGTCCGGGTCCGGGGCCTTGCGCATCACGCTGGAATGGCCGGCCCGCCTGCGCGGCACCACCACGCGGACCGGCCGCGGCGGCGTGGTCCGCCACGGCGTCCCGCAGACGAGGGCCGGCGAGGACTGTGTATGCGCGCGGCACGACTGCGGCGGCCTGGTCCCGGTCCTGTGGTGCGCCGAGCACGGGGACGACGTCGCCCCGGTACTGGACTGGCACGCGGGCGGAGGCCTGCGCTGCGCGCAGCTCACGCGCGGCAGGGCGGCAAGCGCGTAGGGGGCTCGTCGGCTGCGGGTGGTCCCGGCGCACCCTCGGATGCGTCGGGCGCCGGTCAGGCCCGGATTTCACCGTCCGGGGTGCCGGCGGCGCGCTGGTACCAGGCTTCTGCCTCGGTCTCGCGGCCAGTGTCCCGCAGCAGCACTGCGAGGTTGTTCATGGCGTTGGTGTGTCCGGTGTTGGCGGCGCGCTGGAACCAGTGTTCCGCCTCGGTCTCGCGGCCGGTGTTTACCAGCAGTAGTGCGAGGTTGTTCATGGTGTCGGGGTGTCCGGCGTCGGCGGCGCGCCGGTACCAGGGTTCTGCCTCGGTCTCCCGGCCAGTGTTTACCAGCAGCACCCCGAGGTTGTTCATGGCGTTGGTGTGTCCGGCGTCGACGGCGCGCCGGTACCAGTGTTCCGCCTCGGTCTCCCGGCCAGTGTTTTGCAGCAGCACCCCGAGGTTGTTCATGGCTTCGGTGTTTTCGGCGTTGGCGGCGCGTTCGTACCAGGGTTGCGCCTCGGTCTCGCGGCCAGTGTTATGCAGCAGGAGTGCGAGGTTGTTCATGGCGTTGGTGTGTCCGGCGTTGGCGGCACGCTGGAACCAGGGTTGCGCCTCGGTCTCGCGGCCAGTGTTATGCAGCAGCGCTCCGAGGTCGTTCATGGCGTTGGTGTGTCCGGCGTTGGCGGCGCGTTCGTACCAGTGTTCCGCCTCGGTCTCGCGGCCAGTGTTTTGCAGCAGGAGTGCGAGGTTGTTCATGGCTTCGGTGTTTTCGGCGTTGGCGGCGCGTTCGTACCAGGGTTCCGCCTCGGTCTCGCGGCCAGCGTTATGCAGCAGCGCTCCGAGGTTGTTCATGGCGTCGGTGTGGCCGGTGTTAGCGGCGCGTTCGTACCAGCGTTCCGCCTCGGTCGTGCGCCCGGTGTTCTCCAGCAGCAGTGCGAGGCTGTTCATTGCGCCGGTGTGTCCGGTGTCGGCGGCGCGCTGGTACCAGGGTTCTGCCTCGGTCTCGCGGCCAGTGTTCTGCAGCAGCAGTGCGAGGTTGTTCATTGCGCCGGTGTGTCCGGTGTCGGCGGCGCGTTCGTACCAGGGTTCCGCCTCGGTCGTGCGCCCGGTTTCCTGCAGCAACGCTCCGAGGTTGTTCATGGCGTTGATCTGTCCGGCGTCGGCGGCTTTGCGGTACCAGGTTTCGGCTTCGTTGCTGCGGCCGGTGTCCTCCAGCAGGAGTCCGAGGTCGTTCATTGAGCCGCTGTTTCCGGAGTCGGCGGCTTTGCGGTACCAGGTTTCTGCCTCGTTGGTGCGGCCGGTATTGGCCAGCAGGATTCCGAGGTTGTGCATTGAGCCGCTGTCTCCGGCGTCGGCGGCCTTCCGGTACCAGGTTTCCGCTTCGTCGATACGGTCAGCCTCTGCCAGCAACAGCGCGAGGCTGAACATGGCGTCGGAGTTTCCGGCTTCGGCGGCCCGTTGGTGGCGCTCCTCGTCGGTTTCCGGAGCTTCCGCGGCAGGGCCGTTGGTTGGCCCGGGTGCGAGGTGTGCCGAGCGCAGGCGTGCGGCGACGTCCTTGGCGGTGGGGGGACGGTCGACGGGGTCTTTGGCAAGGAGGGAGGTGATGAGGGTGTCGATGCCGGGCGCGATGGCGGGCCGGTGGGTGCTGGGCGGTTCGGGAGCGGTGGACAGGTGCATGGCGATGACGGCGTACGCGGAGTCCGCAGTGAACGGAGGGCGCCCGGTAAGGAGCTCATACAGGCTGGCACCCAGGGCGTACAGGTCGGCCGAGTGCGTCGGTGTCTGGCCTCTGAGCTGCTCGGGAGCCATGTAGAGAGGGCTGCCGAGCAGCGCTCCGGTCATGGTCAGGCCGATCGTGCCGTCCTGGACCTGGGCGATCCCGAAGTCGCAGATCTTGACGGTGCCGTCGTCGAGCAGCATGAGGTTGGCCGGCTTGATGTCGCGGTGGACGATGTTCCGCGTGTGGGCGGCGGCCAGCCCGTCGCACACCTGGGCGCCGTACTCCACCACCTGCTCCAGGGGGAGCCCGCCGGGGTGGTACTCGTGCAGGACCGTCGCGAGATCACGCCCTTCCAGGAACTCCATGACGAGGAACGGAGAGACTTCCACCTGCCCGTCGGCGCTCGTCTGCCGGTGCTCGCCCAGGTCGTGGACGACGGCGATGTTGCGGTGGTTCAGCCGGGCGGCTGCTTCGCCCTCACGGCGGAAACGGGCCAGGACCTGGGCGGCGAGCCGTTCGTCACGCAGATGGGAGGTGAGCACCGTCTTGACCGCGACGGTACGGCGCAGCCTCAGATCGGACGCCGCCCACACCTCGCCCATGCCGCCGTGCCCCAGTCGGCTGTCGAGCCGGTAGCGGCCCGCTAGCTCCATCCCCCTGTACATGCAGGTCAACGTATGCGACTCGCCCGCGATGCGACAAGAATCCTCCGAACCTGGGCGGGGTTTCCCGGCCGCATCCGCCGGCCCGCTGCCAGGAGTACGAGCACCGCCGCGACACCGCGACCGGTCCGCTGCGCGGGTCGGCTCCGGCTGGTCCCGTTGTGTGCCTTCGGATGTGCCGGGGGCCGGTCAGGCCCGGCTCTCGTTGACCCGCATCCGCAGGGTCAGGCTGTGCTTCTCGGGCGGCAGGGCCTCCATCGCGGTGGTGGCGTGCGCGACACCGCCCGCCTTGTCGCCGGAGCGGGCGAGCATCAGCCCCCGGTGGAGCTCCAGGTGGGTGGCGAAACGCGGCAGGCTCGCGGGGAGTTCGGCCAGGGCCTGGTCCTGCGCCTCGGTGGCGGCTTTCTCCTCGCCGAGGCGGGCGAGGAGCAGGGAGCGGAACACGTTGAGCCGCCACCACGGCACGGCGTAGTCGGAGGTCTGCTCGTACGAGCCGGCCGAGTCGAAGACCCGCCGCCCCGGTCGTCGAGCGCGAACGCGGTTGTGTGGTCGCCGTGGAGGGCGGCGGCGGCGTGGGCTTTGCCGTAGATGGTGTTGAGCAGCTGGGAAGCCGGTCACCTTCACTCACTGGTACATCGACTGGCTGCAGATGGCGGAGCTCACTGCACACCAGCCATCTGCAGGCGCCTGACGCTGGGCAGTGGTGTGCACGGCGCCGCGCCGTCGTCACGACGGGCGCACGTACCCGCATACGAACACGGCGGGGTGCCGGGGCTGCGTGTTGCGCATGTCCGGCGTCCGGGCCGGGGTGGTGGCGGCTTTCGGCCGGGGTCGTGGCCGGAAGGTGGTGGCGGGGCTGGTGAGGGGTGTCCTTTCGTGGCCGAGGCCGTTGTTGATCAAGGATCCGGCGTCCGGTGCGGCCCTGAGCCGGCTGCCCTGTGCTGTCAGCGTGCGGGGGCGTTGCGTGCCGTGGCCGGGATCCGTACGACCTTGGTCTCTAGATCGTTTTGGAGTGGTGATGACGCGGAGTTCCGTGACGGCCAGGTTCCTTCTCTACGCCGTGCCGGCGGCCCTGGCGATGTCTCCGGTCGCGTTGGCGCAGGCGGCGCCGGAGGCGGGGGACAAGCAGGCGGAGAGTGTGACGACGACGGTCTGCTCGCCGACACAGGGCATGGCCACGGGCACGGGATTCTCGCGCGGCCCCAATGGTGATGTACCCAACGATGTGCAGGCGATGGGGCAGGGCTGCCTGACCACGGTGCGTACCGGGGACAGCGCGAAGCTGACGTTCAAGGTGAAGGCGAACGTCGCGGAGCGCAAGGACAAGGACTCGCCGTGGGTGCCGGCCGAGAAGTACCACGGTGCGGCCACATGCCGCCTGTTCCGGGTGGACAAGAACGGCAGCTTCACCCTGAAGGACAAGGAGGTTCACCAAGGAGTTCCACGAGGTGACCGGCCCGGTGGACACCTGCGAGCTCACGGGCACGTTCCCGACGGCGCAGCTGCGGGACCTGCAGCTGCGGTGGGAGGTCGTCAAGCACGGCCTGACCGCGTACGTGACCGGCGAGCCGATCAACGCCATCTTCCGCCCGGACGCGTCCAAGTGGAAGCCGGGCACGGTATGCGACCCTGCCCCGGACAAATGGCTGGACGGCTACTCCGAAGACGGATCCCGCAGCGTCTCCGCCCGGGGCTGTGTCACCACCGCCAAGGACGGCGACAAGGTGAAGATCACCGCGAAGGTCACCGGCGCCTCCTACGCCAAGGCCGCGGGCTGGTGGAAGGAGACCAACTACGACTACCAGATCCGCTGCCAGCTGCGAAAGCGCACCAGCGACGGCTGGGACCGCGTGAAGGGCGGCGGGACCGCGATCGTCAACGGCAGCGGCCAGGTCACTGGCTGCACCCTGAACCACTTGGTTCCGGCCAAGGACATCAACCTCTACGAGCTGTACTGGGGCTTCGGCCGCGCCTACCCCGCCAACCTGAAGGCGGCCGCCGAGGTCGGCAACAGCATCTACCCGCTGTGGGACTCCGGCCGGTAACACCACCCCGGCCCACCGGCACTGGCAACTGTTCCTCGCCGGAATGGGCGTCCCTCTGCCCGGAGCCGCCGTCCCTGCCCCGGCCCGGACCCGGATTTCACCGGTGACCTGGCAGATCCCCGGGCAACTCGCTCTGTTCCAGATCCCCCGGGACCTCACCCGTTTCCACCGCCCCACGCACGCCAACCCAGCAAACCCGATGCTCATCCACGCCCGTGCCGCTGCGCGCAAGATCACCCAGGCCCGCGGCTGGTCGCACCACCTGCTCGATGAAGTCGACGACGCTCTGGTGGTGCTGCTCTCCGGCTACGCGCCCGGCGACTGGATCAGCCACAGCGAGATCTGTCAGGTCGACCGGCTGGGCCTCAACGTCTCACGAACAGCCGAGGTTATCGACCACCTTGGCGTGCTCAACGACGACCGCCAGGATGCCTTTGACGCCTGGCTCGACCGCAAGCTCGCCGACCTCGCACCGCGTATCGCCACCGACGTCCGCGCCTGGGCCAACACCCTCCGCCACGGCGGCCAGCGTTCCAAGCCTCGCAGCCCGCAGACCATCCGCAACTACCTCAACGCGATGCACCCCCAGCTGAGGGCCTGGTCCGCCTGCTACGAAACGCTGCGCGAGACGACTCCGGCCGATGTTCACACCGCCACTGACGCCCTCACCGGCCTGCCCCGCAAGCGGACCGCCGTCGGTCTGCGTTCACTGTTTCGCTTCCTCAGGCGCACCAACCGCATCTTCCAAGACCCGACCCGCCGCCTGAAGACGGGGAACCCGGCACTTCCCGCTCTGTGCCCACTGCCGCCAGCGACACTCAGTCGCGCCGCCGGCATGGTCACCACCCCGGCCGCGCGCCTGATCCTCGCTCTCGCGGCCATCCATGTGGCCCGTCCCATCACCCTTCGACGCCTGCAGCTCGAGGACGTCGACCTCCCGAACCGTCGTATCACCATCAACGGCCACACGCGCCGCCTCGATGAACTGACCGCGCGCCTGCTGGCCGACTACCTGGAAGATCGGAACCGACGTTGGCCCCACACGCTCAACACCCACCTGTTCGTCAGCGAGCAGACCGGCCACGACCACCGTCCGGTCGGTGAGTGGTGGATCAGCACCCGCCTCGAAGGCATCGCCGCGACCCCCAATCAGATCCGCATGGACCGCCAGCTCGAAGAAGCCATGGCGTACGGGCCGGATGCCCTGCACCTGGCCAGCGTTTTCGGCATCAGCGAACGCGCAGCAATCCGGTACGCGGACGCCGCCAGACAGCTCCTAGAAGCCGGACCGTTCTGGCACGGGTGATCGCAGACCGAACTACATGACATCAGCCGTCTGCAGCCCTGAAGCACCCGTGTGGCGGGTTTCCACCGGGGGTGATCGAAGCACGATCACTGAGCCCGAACCATCACCCAACCAGATCCTATGGGGTGGTTGTCATCGCCACGAGCGGCCCACAGCAAAACGACACCGGCCTTAAAGTTTATGAGACGGAGAGGAGAGATGAACAAAACACGTCCTCTCTGATTGTTGCCGTGACAACGGGCACTCTTGCCTACTTCAGTGCAGCTTCAGCGTATCTCGCCGACGAGACGAGGCAAAGCAAGATTTCCCCGAATATTCTGATGCTTGCACCGTTTCCGCTTCTCATCCTGACTGGTTATGTCACCTTTCAATATGCAGCCTCCAGGGTCAGGCAGTCCTATCTCATGAAACTTGAGATGACACTATCCCGAGAGCCCTGGGATAAGAGGGTCAATTTTCCTGGTTTTATGACACTCCATCAAGGGATTTTCGCTGGCTGGAAGGGCGGCCTCTGGCCGTTCGCCGCTTTGACGATTCTCACATTCCTGTCACATGTGATCATCGTCGTCGGGTTTACCGGATATACGGCATATATTGCCTATGGGGAGCATGTCAACGAAGCGTGGTTTTGGTTCCTCTCGTCGTTCTATACGCTAATGATCGCCGTTAACACCGCAGCTGCGTTTATGGTGCTTGAATTTGCCTTCAACGCAAGGAGTAAGCAACTGGGTACACTCAGACGTCTTGCGGCAGACACGGTGGATCGCGAAATGTCACGGTGGAGCCAGCCCCACGAACCTTCTGGCGGCAGCGACTACATCGGGAGCGCGTGGGTTCTAAGGAAATTTCATCCATTCGCTGCAGGCGTGATCGCTCTATTCATTGTCGGGATTGTCGGAATTCTGCGCCTAGCCTTCGAAGGGCGCTTCTATGACTATGCACTCTCAAGCCTGCCTGGCGACCTTCTTATTGCCATTGAATTGGCACTCGTTAGCTGGATGCTCCGGGGGGAAGTAAAGCCGCCACCGCTGGTTGGAAATGTCGTCTGGCACTCGGTGATTGGTGCCATCTGCCTAGCTTTGGGCGTTCTTCTATACGCGCACTCAGGCTATACCGAAGACACAATCGCAAACATCTATCACAACCTGGCGGCAGCCCCCCTGCTAACTTACTCCGTGATTTCTACCCTTCCGACGCTAATTCGGGGAAGTCATCCGATTTGGAGACTGGTTGCAACTGCATGCTTGCTGGCGTGGCTGGGTCTCCTTCTCTATGACGTTAGCGTGGGAAATCTTCAACGGAATAACCCGGGCAGGTCCGGGGCATCGGCGCTGCATCAGCCGGAGACCCTCGGGAAAGGGAACGTAGGTTCGGGGTCAGCCACAGCCGCTCAATCGGACACGACTGGCAGTCGTGCCTCACATCGGGTTCACGTCGCCTACCCTCCCCCAGGTCACCGCGAACCCGCGGTGCGGGGAGCAGTCTTCGGCTGATCGGCTCGCGAGTTCCCTCGTGCTATCCCGCAGATTTTCTGAACTCGCGGCAGACGCGCCGACACCGCCGTCGACCGCGGCGGCGTCTACAGGCACCCTGTCAGGCTGCGCAGGCTCCGGCTGGATATGACGCCCCAGGAATCGCCCGCCTTCGAGACGGGACCAGCCAGGGCAGAAGGGTGATCATGATGGCGTCGCCGCGAGCCGGTCTTGCTGCGGAGCCTCCCGGTTTGGCAAAGGCTTGCGGGCCTGGCCCTTGCGGGCCGCGCGCCCCGCGGCGGTCAGGCCACGGGGCGGCTGCCCCTCGAGTTCAGCGGCGGCCTGCGGCCGGTCCGGCTGGTGTGCGCAGATCCTCGCCGGCGACCAGGAGGGCGAGGACGACGGCTACGGCTTCGTTGCGCAGGACGCGGGCTGCCTGCTGGAGGCGTTCGGGGTCGGGGGTGGGCAGGGACAGGGCCACGCACTGGGGTTCGGTGCCGGTGCCGATGGGGACGGCGGCACAGACGGTGCCGAGGGTGTACTCCTGGAGGTCGAGCAAGGGCTGGCCGGGCCTGCGGTCGTCGAGTTCGTCGAAGAGGATCTCCCGGCTGGTGATGGTGTGGGGGGTGAAGCGCTCCATGCGGTACCGGCTGAGATGGTCAAGGCGTTCACTGGGGCCGAGTTGGGCCAGGAGGGCCTTGCCGACGGCGGAGGCGTGGGCGGCTTCGCGGAAGTCGACCCACTCGTGCACGGCCGGGGTGCGGGGGCCGTCGGCGTACTGGGTGATGGAGACCTCGCCTTCGGTGTAGGTGGCGACGTAGACGGCGGCTCCGACGGCGTCGCGCAGGTATCCGAGGGTGTCGCGGAGCTCGCCCATCCGGTCCCGGTCCGCGGCCGCGAGCTGCAGGGCGGAGCCGGCGGCGTACACCCCGGGGATGATCGGTGCGGCGAGCTGGGCACGGACGAGTTGCTGCAGGGCCTGGTTGAGGTGGAGCTGGCCCAGGCCGGTCTCCCGCGCGATCTGGGTGAGTCGTACACCGCCGACGTGCCGGTGCACGACTTCGAGGACGCGCAGGGCCCTGTGGGCCGCGTCCAGGCTGGAACATGTCGGCCGCCGGGGCGCCCGGCGGGCGATCCGTGCTCCCTGCAGGGCGTCGGCGGTCAGTCCGGACGGGGCCAGACGGGCGCAGCGGGCCAGGGCGGAGGCGAGTTGGCTGGTGGTCCTGTAGACCTCGCCGTGGACGAGGTCCTCGCGGGGGACGAGGGCGGTCATCGCCCGGTGCAGCGGCAGGGGGACCTGCCGCAGGGCCTTGGAATCGGCGGGCGGGTGAGCGGCCAGGTCAGTGGTGGAGATGGGTGGTGAGGACCAGATGACGGACGCGCCCAACGGGGACTCCAGGTCCTCGGGGATCGGCGGCAGGGCCGGCAGGCCGGCCTCGATGTCGTTGGTGGGGCTGGTGGTCTGCTTCTGCCAGTGGCGGGCGATGGTGACCTCGGCCCGGGACAGGTGAAGGAGGTAGAGGGCTCGGGCAGCGGTGGCCGAGCCGGCGCCGGCGGCGTACTGGAACCAGAACTGCGCGCCCTCCACCCGGCCGGACAGGTGCAGCAGGCTCGCGAAGAGCAGGGCGGAGGGCTGGCTGTAGGGCCAGGCGTCCGCGTCCAGGGCGATCCGGGTGAACTCCGCGCTGTCGACCAGGTCCCGGGCGAGGCGGTCGAGGGCGCGGCCGGCCCGCACGTGGCAGGCCGCGTCCAGTACCAGCTGACGTTCCCCTCGGCTCGGAACACGGGATCCAGCCGGAGCGACGCCTCCGTACGGCAGCGCACCACCGGCGGGGCGTCGCGCCGCCGCGCCCCTGCGGTGACCGACGACGCGCAGGGCGATACGGCGGCGTGCCTCCGTCTCGTCGTAGGTGGCGTAGTCGCCGGTGAAGACGTTGGCGGCCAGGAGAGCCTTGCCGTCAACTTCACTCGGCGATCCGGCGGCGTTGCCGGTTGTGTCGTTCACAGGTCCTTCTCCTCTCCGGGAGTCCATTGCAAATTGATCTTTTCGGCAAGCGTGCGGCGGGCGGTGTGGATGTGCGAGCGCACCGTGGTCGGGGAGATGCCCATCAGCTGCGCGACCCGCCTTCTCTCCAGACCCAGGACAAACGTCAGCAGCACGACGTCGTAGTGCCGCTCGGGCAGCTCGGCGATCGCCTCGTACAGGCCGATCGTGGACACCTGCTGCGCCTTCAGCTGGCGGCGCGAAGCGCGTCGCAGCGCCGCGAACTGGGCGGTCTTCACCAGCGCTACCGGAACAACCTCGGCCGCCTTGAAGCGTGCGACCGTCTCCCGCAGCTGCGCCCAGGCGAACCCCTGGAGACTGGCTTCCTGGAGCGCCTCCGGCCATACCTGCAGCAGGAACGTGAAAACGTCCTCGACGACGGCCGCGGCGACCTTGCCGTCGCCGAGCTCCCACTGGGCGTAGTGGAAGAAGGCCTCGTTGTTCTGCGAGTGGAACGCGACGAACTCCACCGGCATGATTCCGGCCAGCTCGACGTCGACGGCCTGCTCACCGAACGGGTCGTCCTCGGCGTCGGTCATGAACTCCCCCACGGCTGTTCCCCGGCCCCGTTCAGGCCGGCACTCGGCATGTCACGCGGCCGGTCCAGGTGACCGGCCGCCAGGTTGCTGCGGCCCGCAGTGAGTTCGGCGGCGCCCACCCGCACTCCAGCCCCGAGAAGGCGGCGGAGACCTCGTGCCACGTCAGGGGCGAACACGCGCACGGCAGTTGCCCCTATCAGCGCCAGAGCGAGCGGTTCGGTGATGTCCACGGAGCAGGGCGTCCTTCCAGACGGTCTTCAGGCAGGTGATCCAGGCGTGCCTCCCCCCAGTGCGGCAGCCGGGAGCCACCACGAGGCGGCTCCTAGTCACCAGCCAAGCGAACTGGCCTCGCGAACGTTCAGGACGTGTTGGCAAAACTTCTGGAGCGGGGGCATCCGCTTCTTTGCGCGCCCCCGCACCCCCGCGCACGCCCCCCTGCTCCCCAACGTCACCCCCGGCCCCCGCCGGACGATCGTTTCCGCAGTGAAGGCACCCACCCGGCAGGGTGAAACACCCGAACACACGCTGGCAGGCCTCACTTCAAGGCCGATACAAATCCCTTCGTGATCAAGAACCTCATGCGCCGTGGCCTGCCCGCACTCGCCCTCGCCGCCCTCCTCAGTACCGCCGTCCCCGCCGCCCAGGCCGCACCAAGCCGGCCGACAGCTCCTCCCGCGACCGCCGCGGGCGCGGCCGGCCTGCGGACACCGGTCCCGCTGTACGAGGCGATCGACCGGCTCCCGGTGGCCCCCGAGCACCGCGACGGCTACCGACGCGACCTGTACAAGCACTGGAACCGCGGGCTGAACGCCTCAGACGGCTGCGACACGAGGAAGGAAGTCATCCTTTCCGAAGCCGTCGAAGCGCCGCAGGTCGCAGCCGGCTGCAAGCTCACCGGCGGCTCCTGGCGCAGCGCCTACGACAACCTCGTCGTAGCCGACGCCGCCCGTCTCGATGTCGACCACTTCGTGCCGCTCGCGGAGGTCTACGACTCCGAGCAAACCGTCTGGTCCGCGGCACGCCGGGAGGCATACGCGAACGACCAGGGCTCTCCGGACACGCTGATCGCGGTCTCCGCCGCCTCCAACCGCAGCAAGGCCGACAAGGACCCGTCCGAATGGCTGCCCTCGGACGCTTCCTACCACTGCACGTACGCGGCGACCTGGGTCGGCACGAAACTCCGCTGGAACCTGGCCGTCGACGACGCCGAGCGCCAAGCCCTTCTCGGACTCGCCGAGGACTGCCCGACCACCACGGTCGTCTACGAGACCGCTCCCTGATCCGCACCAGCCGGATCGCCCGCCACCCCGGTCCGGCGGCACCGTCATCGTGAAGCCCGAGAGAGGCGCCCATGAAGATTCTCCGAAGCCTGACCACGGCACTGGCCGCGTGCCTGGCCCTGGCCATGGTCACTGCGCCGCCTGTCGCTGCGGCACCCGAACACGCTCCACTGCCCTGGACGGCACTGGACACCTCCGACGGCCAGGACGCCGGACTGGGTCCCTGTGTCAATGAGGCACACCGCACGCGGCCCGACGCGTGGACCTGTATGGGCGGCGTCCTGAGAGTCACCGCGGACAGCCGCGGCAAGACCACCGACACCGTGTACACCGTCGCCGAGAACACGCCTGCCTCCCCGGCGGCGCGCGCGGCGGCGCCGGGCAGAGACGACTACGACTCGTGGTGCGAGAACGGCACGATCTGTGCCAGGCAGATCAACGACTACACGGCGGAGGTGAAAGGCAACGGAGCCTACGGCGACAGCAAGGGCGTCATCGGCACCTTCGACGTCGTCTACCGGCAGTCCTTCGACGGGAACCTTCCGCGCTGGCGCACCCTGATCGACTGGGACAGCGGCCCCGAGGTCAACCCCGGCTCCTGGACGAACACCTGCCGTGTCAACCTCAGCGGCCGGCCCGACGACTACTGCGGGCGCAACAACGTCAACCTCACCTCGATCAACGCAGCCGCGCCACGGGCCTGGTGGCCCAGCGGCGACCGCTGGTCATACAACGCCCAGCGGCTGACGGGCAGCGGCAAGTACCACGACGACCACGAAGGGGAGTTCACCGCCTTCGGCCACCGGCAGTTGTTCAAGGCCGGCGTGCTGCACACCGGCCGCTGGACCAAGTGCAACACCCGGACCGGCTGCCAGTACTACCAGGTCCCCTGGACGCCCTGACGCATCACCCGGCTGCGCCGGCCTCCGGTGCGGTGGGCCGGCCCGCATCTGCTGCGGCCTGGAGCTCGGCCGCGCACAGCGCCACGAACGTCGCCGACAGCCCGACGGGCACACCGCGGGCCTCAGCGCGATCACAGAGGTGGTCCAGGACGGCGTCCAGATCGTCGAACCGACCCACCGGCCTCAAAAACCAAAGCCGTCCGGCGGGACGCGGCGGGAGCCCGCACCGGGCCAGGTCCGCGCAGGCGTCCTTCTCCAGGGTCTCCTGCTCCGCCTCCGTGACGGGGTGGCACTCGACATCCACCACCCGCCCCGACCCGTCCAAGGTGGTGTCGACCTGCCAACGGGTCGACCGGTCAGGAACCCACGTCCGGGCTTCCGCTGGCCACGCGAACGGCAGGAACACCCACATCGGCGCCTCAGGCGCCAGGAACCACCCCAGCACCTCCAGCTCCCGCGCCTCCGGCAGCCGCCCCGGTTCCAGCTCGCTGCGACCCGAACGGCGGTCGGCCAGCGGGTGCGGGCCACCCTCTACATCCCATGACATACCGGACCACAGTAGTCAAAGCACTGCTTCCACGCCGGGACACGCCGTCAGTCCGCTGATGCGCAGGCCTGCGGTCGGCGCCGCAACGGCACGTGGCGTTGTCCACGAGAACGGCTCGTGAACAAGGCCAGGCACGGTTGTCAGCCGGCGAGGAGGAGGCGATGACGATGGCGGCGAGGTCCTCGGGGCCAAGGATTCGGATGCCCAGCTGTTCGGCCGTGTTGCCGCCTGGAGCTGGCCCTCCCGCCCGCCACCAGCAAGGTGGTGCGCTTGGACGCTTCCGGGTGCCCGCCCCACTCCTCGGGCCCTCACCGATTGTCGGAGGGTCCTGCGAAGATCACGGCCATGGAGCTCCCCACCGCCCTCGCCGGGCTCGCCACCCACCCCTGGGCCACCGTGAACCACGCCTACGGCCCAGCCTTAGACCTGCCCAACATGCTGCGCACCTTCGCCGAGGGTGGTGAGGATGCCGAGGAGGCACTGGAAGAGCTGTACGGCTCGATCGTACACCAGGGCACCGTGTACGCGGCCAGCGTCGACGCCGCCCCCTACCTCGCCCGCATCGCCGCCTCCGGCCGGCAGACCGTAGACGCGCTGCGTCTGCTCGGCTGCCTCGCCAAGAGCGAGGACGAGCACGCCGTCGAGCCCGGCGCGGTCCGCGCCGCCGTCACCGCCCAGCTGCCGCTGCTCATACCGCTGCTGGCCGACGAGGACGCCGCCGTCCGGCAAGCAGCGGGCTGGACGGTCGGCCACACCAGGGACACCCGCACGGCCCTGCCTGCTGTCCGGTCCCGCTTGGCCGCCGAGACCGAGCCCGTCGTCCGGGCGGAACTCCTGACCGCGTACAGCCGGCTGGACCGGGCGGGCGCCGGCGCCGAGGCCCGCGCCCTGCTCGGCCCGGACACGCCCGCGCCGCTGCGCCTCGCCGCCGTGTTCGCCGCCCTGGGCCCCGAGCAGCCGTGGCTCGTGGCGCACCGCGACGCCCTCCTCGGCCTGCTGCCCGCACGCGAGACGGCTGCGGCCGGGTACGCGGACGAGCACCGGGATCCGCTGAGCGCCATGATCGAGATCCTGCTGGGTCGGGACACCGAAGCCGACCGCGAGAGCGCCTTCGCACTCCTCGATGCCGCGCTGCGCGACGAGCGCCCGGATGTGCGGGCCGAGGCGCTGTGGGCGGCCGACCGCGCCTGCATGCTGTCCCGCAGCGCACCGCAGCGGCTGGTCCCCGCGATCGCGCCGCTCGCCGCCGACTGGACGGCCGCCCGGCTCCTGGGCAAGATCGGCCCGGCCGCCGCCGGGGCCGCGCTTCTCCTCGGCGAGCTCGCCGCGCAGCCGGACGACGAGGCGGCCGACCAGGCCCTGGCCGCGCTCGTACTGGTGGCACCGCAGACGGCCGCCCCCCTGTTGGCCAGGGCGCTCGGCCGACGCCCGCACGCCATGCAGTGCGCCACCGGGTCCCACGCCCCGGCCGACATGCCCTTCCCGTTCGACGCGGAACTGCTCGCTGCGGTCCGCGCTCGCCTGGCCGCCAAGGCACTGGAGCAGCCCGAGGGACGCAAGGACTGCGGTTGCCCGACAACCGCGGACCACAACGACACCGCCGGACTGGTCCACCTGCTCAGGCTGTGGGGCCCCAGGGCCGTAGAGGCGCTGCCCGAACTCTGCGCCGTCCTGCCCCGGTTCCACTACGCCGCCACCGCCATCACCTCCGTCGCCGCCGGCCTCGGGCCGGAACAGCGCGAGCAGGCCGCCACCGCCCTGCGGGGCCGGTCGCCGACAGCTTGTTCGTGGCGCAGGCCCTGCACGAGCTGACCGGCGAGACCGGCCCCCTGTTCACCGCCGCCGAGGCGGCGCTCGCAACCGGTGTCCGCGGCTTTGTCGAGGGCGCAAACGCCTTGGCCGACCTCGGGCCGGCTGCCGCGCGCATCGCCCCGGCCCTGCGGGCGGCGCTCGGCCGCACCATCGACAGCGACACATCGGCGGAGATCGACGCCGACCTCGCCTTGGCGCTCGCCCTGTGGCGGATCACCGGTGAGGCGTCCGAGGTCGTGCCGGTGCTGGCCTCGGTGTTCGACCGGTGCGAGGGCCAGCGGTGGTCCCACTGGACGACCGCCCGCGCCGCCCGCGAGATCGCCGCCCTCGGCCCGGCCGGGCGCCCGCTGACCGGCCGGCTCCACGCTCTCCTCGACGACCCGGCCCAGGCGCCGTCCGCTGTCCTCGGACTGCTCGCCGTCGCCGATCCGGGCAGCCTCGACCGTGCCCGGCTCGCCGAGGCGGCGCTGCACTCGGCCGAGACCCGCGCCGACCTCAACGGCGCCTGCGACGCCCTGCGGGCACTCGGCTCCGCCGCCCTCACGCCAGAGCAGCACGATCGGCTGGCCGCGCTGGCCGAGGGGGACCGCCGCCTGGTCCTCTACGGGTCCGACCACGCGATGATCCGCGAAGACGAACAGCTGCGCGCCGCATTGACGTCTGCACTGCCGGCGGCGGCGAGGGACACTGCCGGAGCTTGCTGAGGCCGGTGCCGCTTCCCGGCTAGGCCGTTGTTTTCGGATCTTGTCGAGTGGACTTGCGGTCGGAGAGGGCTTCCGCGCTGGCTGCGGTTGTGGTCAGCCGCTGGGCTTTCGGGCTGAAGGTGAAGGAGCCGAACGTGCCCTTCGCCGCGAAGAACAGCCCGCCGTCGTCGGCGGCGGCCAGCGCGTCCAGGCGCCGACCCGGCAGCGAACACCCCTCCACGGACCGGCCGTCGGGCCCCAAGAGCCGGATGCCGCCGTTGGCATCCCCCACCAGGACGCCGTCGGCGTACGGCAGAGGGTCGGCCACCATCCGCCGATCTGCCTCGACCGACCACGTCGGCGTCCCGTCGGCGGGGTCCACCGCGAGGAACCCCTTGCCTGACCGCAGCATCCATACCGACCGGTGGATGTATCCAACTGCCCCGAACGGATCGTAGGATCCGAGCCGGGTGGGCTCGTCCGCGCCGATCCCGAAGGTCACCAGTGACGAGGCCTCGCAGACCGCCACCACCCGCTCCGCGTCCACCGGGACGAACGCCTTCGCGTCGGTTCCCGCGAGCGGGTCCGGCAGCCGCCACCGAGCCATGTCGCTCCCGTCGGCCGGATCGAGGAGAACCGCCTCGTAGCCGCTGCCGGTCAGCACGCCGCTGGCCCATGCAAGGGTCGGTACGGACGTCACCGGCGATGGTGTCGTCCACCGGACGCCCCCGTTGGCGAGGTCCAGGCCACTCATAGGGGTGTAACCGCGCCAACCGCCTATCACCACGGTGTCCGAGTGGACCGCGAGGTTCCCCGTCCACCTCGGCGTCGGGGCGCTCCATAGCGACGCACCCGTCCGCAGATCGATGCAGGACAGCAGGTCCGGCGCTTGCGGCAACACCAGCACGCGGTCCCCCGCGAGGACGATCCCGCGCGGCCAGGTACCGAGCGGGACGTCCCAGCGCACGGCGCCGTCGAGGCGTTCCAGGCAAACCAGCCGGCTGTGCCGCTCGTGCAGGACGACACAGTCCGGCCCCACGACGAAAACGGAACCCCCGCCCCGCTGATGCAGTTCGCGCTCCCAGAGCACTGTGGCGATCATCGGGCCATCCCACCACAGGCGGTCCACCCCCGACGACGGCGCCTCAGGGCCGGGACGGCCACCTTAGCTCGGGTTGAGCGGGTAGACCCCGGTGCCTTCGTACGCCTCGGGGGTCAGCGAGAGCACGGTGACCGGCTCCCCGGTTTTCGCCGCCTGCCAGGCGATGGCCGCCGGATGCGTCACCGTCCATTCGGTGGTGGGCCAGGAGCCGGCGTCCAGGGCGTGGGCCGCGGTGAAGGGCACGGTCTCGGCGAACCGCAGGCGCGCGGCGTGGGAGCCGGCACCAGGCATCGCGCGCTCGGCGGCCAGGACGGACAGGGCCGGGATCAAGACCCGGCCCGTGCCCCGGGACGACTCGATGTACAAGCCTGTGAAGAACGGGTCGGCCTGGTAGAGGGCGACAAGCGCCGTGTGATCGAAGACTGCCGTCAGGTTCACGCGGCGGCGCCGCCCTGATGGGCGCGGATCTTCTCCCAGGCCGACTGGCCGGCCTGCTGCACCTGCTCGGTGTACTCCAGCCCCAGCTCCGCCGCAGCCTCCCGGACCCGCTGCTCCTGCTCCGCCCGGGTCAGCCGGCTCTGGGCCAGTTCCTCCAAGAGCTCGGTGATGGTCGTGCCGCGCTCCTGCGCGAGGAGGCGCAGCCGGTCCCGGGTCGCCTCGCTCGTCTTGATGCTGGTGGGCTTGCTGTCACTCATGGAACGATTCTACCGCCGGTAGAACCCCGCTGTCATGGCAACCGACTCCCTCATGCCTGCCAGGACCCGGTCAGCTGACGCACACAGGATTTCGCTGCGACGTACCGGCCGGGCGTCGGCCGAAGCCCGGCCGGAGCGAGCGGTGATGCCGCTGGTCAGCCGTAGAAGTCCCAGCCGCCGAAGCGTGCGAGCAGCGCCTGGGCGTGGTCGGGGGTGAGGCCGAGGGCAGCGGCAACCTCGGCGGGGTCCTGATCGCGGGCGTCGTGGGCGGCCCCGTAGGCGGTGCGCTGGGCGATGAGCTCCAGGCCGCGGGCGGCCTTGATGGCGGCGGCCGGGGAATCCCATAAGAGTCGCTCGATCGCGTCACCGACGCTGCGCAGGAGCGCCTCCAGCTCGGCGGGGAGAGCAATGGTGGTGTCTCGTACGGTGCCGATGTGCCGGTCCCAGTCCTCCTCGCACTGCTCGGCGGCGGCCCGCCCGCTCTCGTGGAAAGGCTGCTCGTCGGCCGGGTCCCACTCCACCGGGTAGGCGGCCCCGGTCCAGCCGCAGGAGCATTCCGGCCGCAGTGCATCCGCCTTCGGACGCGTGGGGTGGGTGCTGCCGTCGTAGACGCTCCAGTGGGTGATGTCCCGGCCGGCGGTTCCCGACGCCGAGTCGAAGTACACCGGCTTGGGCACGGTCCCGTCCGCGAGGAGCACCCCGACACGGCCCTCGTGCGAGGTTCCGAACTCGTCGGACGTCCACGTCTCATCGTTCTCCATAACCCCTCCCGCAGTTGTGCGGCTGCTTGGGTACGACGATCGCGCACCTGCGGGAGCAAGCGCGCGTGAACAGTAGAAGTTCGCTGAAGAGAGCGGCCCCTCGGCGGCGGCACCGGCAGAGGTGTTTACTCGTCACCTCCGTCACGACAACGAAGCCCCAGCAGAATCCGGGCGGGGCCTCGCCGTGTGCCTCCTCGATCAGCGTCTCGCCTGCCACCACCGCCCTCGCCGCGGCGGAACCTCGGCGAGGGCGAGCGGCTCTGGTAGCGGGGCGATCCGGTCAGGCTCAAGTCCGACCTTGTCGGGGTGGACACAGGCCGGGGTTCCGTCAGCGGTGTACCGGTGGCCGTCGGCCGGGTTGAACGGGCACTCCTGGGACGGCCTGTCGTGAGACCACGAACCCCTCGCGGGGCAGTCTCGTCGCCGGACAGATCCCGCACGCCGGATGGTCGGGGCCGGTCGCGAACGGCGTCTCCATGGCGGGACGGTAGCGCAGCTGTCGCTACGAGGCGGCGAAGGTGATGTCGTGCTCGCGCCCGGCCGGTGCAGGCCGATCGCCGTGTACCGCGCGGACAGGATGGCCACCCGCCGGTCCACCTCCGTCTCGGCGACCGGACATGTCCTGGCTGGGCGCGCCCTCGACACCGGTGGCTGAGCTGAGCGCCGTAGCGTAAAACTCGGGGCGCGGGCCGCTCGTATCCATACCCTTGAATCCATGACTGCCACCGCCGTGAGGCCCGAGTGGGGTGCCGTCCCCGACCAGGTCCGCGCGTACATCGAATCGCGGCTGGGTGCCGCTGTCGCAGAGGCGCAGACGTGTGGAGGCGGGTTCACCCCCGGCCTCGCCGCACGGCTCCTGCTTGCCGACGGGAACCGCGTGTTCGTCAAGGGCATCCCGGACGAGCACCCCATGGCTTCGGTCTATCGGGAAGAGGCGCGCATCACCGCCGCCTTGCCGGAGAGCGCGCCCGGCCCGCGGGTGTTCTGGACGGAGACCTCCGGGCAGGAGGCCGGTTGGTCTCTGCTGTGTCTGGAAGACCTGCCGGACGGCAACCCCGACCTCTCGCCGGGCTCCTCGGACGTGCGGGCTGTGGTCGATACGCTGCTGCTCCTGCGGGAGTCGCTGACCCCGTCGCCGATCCCCGAGGCGCCGCAGATGGCTGACGTCCACGGCTCCTACCTGTGCGGCTGGGCTGAACTCGCCGAGAGCGTCCCGGCCGACCTCGATCCCTGGGCGCGCAGGAACCTGGAGCACTTGGCCGGGATCGAAAAGGGCTGGCTGGACGCGGCGCGCGGGTCCACCCTGACGCATGGCGACCTGCGGCCCGACAACATGGTGATGAGCGGCGGCAAGGCCGTCGTCATCGACTGGTCGTACCTGAGCCAGGCGGCCGACTGGTGCGACGCGGCGTCCCTGGTGCCTCACCTGATCCTGGCCGGGCACGATCCTGCCTCCGCCGAGCAGGTCCTTGCCCCGCTGCTGGGATTGGTGCCGGACCCCGACGTGGTGACGGCGTTCGCGGCGGCGTTCGGCGGGTTCTGGGAGCGTTCCTCCCGCAACCCGGCTCCTCCGAACGTTCCACACCTTCGCGGCTACCAGGCCCGCGCCGCTGAGGCCGCCCGGCGCTGGATCGCGCACCGGACGGGCTGGGTGTAGGCCGGCAAAGGAACGGGCCCGGCCCCTGGCCGGGCCCGTTGTGCTGCAGGCGGGGGTGGCTCTACTGGGGCCAGAGCGAGGACGATGATCATCTGCGCGGCGATCTCCTCGCGCAGCGCCTGGCACTCGGGGCCGCCTGGGACATCGCCGCCGGCCGCTTGTCCTTCAACGGGCAGCAACGCCGTGTCGGCGCCCGTGGCCGCACCGCCGCCGCGCTCACGACCTTCTTGCTCACGCCCTTCATCGCCTTCGACGGACGAATTTCTGGATCTCTGCCATGGCGGGCGTGTAGCCGTCGGATGTGTTCACCAGCAGGTTCGGGGCGGTCAGGCTGATGGGAACGAACTGGTCGGGGTCGTAGAGGCCAGCCTGCATGTCGGCGAGCAGGGCCTTGTCACCATGGGCGACCCTGTGGCTATCGCTGTGGGCGCGGTCGGTGATGCGTCGGGCAATGGTCGGCGTGGGGGTGGTGCACCGGATGATCCGTAGGTCGGCGAACTCTGTGAGCGGCTCGAGTCCGGGGCGCCAGAGGCGGTCCTGGAAGGCGGCTTCGGCGACGACGGTCGTGCCCGCCTGCAGGAGGATGGTGATTGTCGCGAAGAACGCCTCCATGGCTGGGACGTTGAGAGGGTCGTCGCCGTCGGCTTCGTGCCCGGGGTAGTTCATGACCATGCCCTGCTTGATCTCGTCACGCAGGATCGCGGGGCAGCCCAGGTGCTGGGCGAGCGTTCGGGCGAGGGTGGTCTTGCCGGTCGCGGGAGGGCCGCTGACCACGGCCAGAGTCGGACGGATGTGCACGGGTGGACTCCGAGGGGAGGGGGCGCTGAGGCAGCTGGGGCGGGCCCTAGATCTCAGGGTGTCGCTTGCGGAGCTGGATGGCCATGAAGCCAGGCTGGTGGGTCAGTTTCTCGTGTTCGGCCGGGTGTCGGTGGGCCATCGCGGGAACTGGCTGGTGTTCGACGAGGCGGTCGATGGTGAGTCCGGCGGCGGTGAATTCGTCGAACCAGTCCTGGAGGGGCTGGTGCCAGTAGCGGTGGGACATGCCGTTCGACCAGAGATCTTCGGCATAGCCGCTGGTGAAGTAGCTGCCGCCGATGGCAAGCCAGTCCGCCGTGGGGTGACTGGTCGAGACGATGATCTTCCCGCTGGGTCGGAGGACTCGGCCGAGCTCCCGTAGCGTGCCGATCCGGTCGGGGAGGTAGTGGAGTACCAGAGTGAGCAGGACGACGTCGAAGGTCTCGTCGCTCGCCCAGGCGAGGGGCTCGGTCAGGTCGTGCTGGCGGACTTCCGCGAGGGTCCCGAGGCGCTGGCCGGCGAGGCGGACCATGTCGGCGCTCTGGTCGATGCCGACGGGCCGAGCCCCGCGGGCGGCGAGTTCGGACAGGTACAGACCGGGGCCGCAGCCGGCGTCCAGGATGTCGAGGCCGTTCACATCGCCGATCAGGTCCAGGACGGTGGGGCGGTCGTAGTGGGCGTTGTAGGCGCTGACGGCGGCCTCGCGGGCGAAGGTCTCCGCGAAGCCGTCGTACGGGGCGTCACCGGACTGCATGCGTCACTGCCGGGCGGAGCACGAGGGCCTCGCCGTCGTGCCGGGAGGGCGCGGCCGGGGTGAGGGGGAGGAGCCGGCCCAGGAGGTCGCGGTCCGGGGAGCGGCGGTCGGTGAAGGTGGCGTGGAGCTTGCGGACGGCGTGTTCGTACACGTGGTGCGGGACGCGTCGGCCGTGGGCGATGAGGGTGTCGAGGCGCTGGTCGAAGCGGCGGAACCAGTCCCTGTACTCCTCGGCGCGGCCGGTGGCCGCGGGCCAGCGGCCGTAGAGGAGGGTGCGTGCCCGGGTGAACGGGGTGGGGGTGGACTGGTAGGCGGTGTGGACGGCGCCGGGCACAGGGACCTGGTGGTAGACGCTGGTGATGGTGTCGAGGCGGGCGAAGCGGTTGCCGGCGGCGCGGAGGGCGAGGAGGAAGTCCCAGTCCTCGCAGTGGTACAGCGTCTCGTCGAACCGGACCGGGCTGCCAGCCGGGTTGCGGGTGACGACGGAGCCGGTGTGGATGGTGTTGGCGACGGAGAGGAAGGCCGGGTCGAACGCGTAGTCCTTGCACGGCAGGTGGCCCCGGTCGCGCGGCAGGTCCTCGATCCAGGTGGGGCTGACGAGGGCCTGGCCGTAGACGGTGTCGACCCGGCGGGTGCGCAGCGCGTCGGCCGCGGCCTGGAGGTGGTGGGGCAGGAAGACGTCGTCGTCGTCGAGGAGGGCGATGTGGTCGCCCTGCGCGACGTCGATGGCGCTGTTGCGGGCGTGGGAGACCCCGTGAGGGGTGTCGGATTCGAGGAGCCTGACGGGTATCTCGCGCTGCCAGCGGTCGATGACCGGCTCGACGGGGTGGCCGCCGTCGCGGACGACGATGACCTCGAAGTGCCGGTAGGTCTGGCGGGCGACGCTGCGCAGGGCTCGGTGGAGCGGTCCGGGGCGGTCTCGGGTGGGGATGATCACGCTGATCACAGGGGGCTCCGTACGGTCTGGACGAGCTGGGCGCGGACGCGGGATGCGGTGAGGGTGCGGGCGGGCCGGTCACCGGTGCCGAGATGGTCGGCGGCGGCTCCGGGGATGGCGGAGAGGCGGTAGAACTCCGCGCGGGAGCGCGGGCCCGTGGTGTGGGTGGAGACCTGGACCTGCCACCGCTGGTGGCCGTCGTGGTCGACGATCAGGGCGCGGCCGGCTTGGGCGTCGCTGATGAGGATGGTGCCGTCGGTCAGGCGCTCGCAGCCTCCGGCCATCTCGCAGAACAGGCCGGGCTCGTACTGCCAGACGACCGTCCGGGTGACGGGTTCGATTTCCAGGATGCGGGAGCGGCTGGTGCGGCGGCCGTTGTCGAAGACGAGGATGGTGCCGTCGGGTTGAGCGGAGGGCTGGTGCTGCCCGGACAGTTCGCCGGGGCCCCACCACCAGCGCACGGCGCGGGCGCGCAGGTCGAGGACGGCGATGAGGTCGAGGTCGCGCAGCGAGACCAGGACGTCTCCGGCCGCCCACAGGCCGGCGGGGTGGGCGGGGAGGAGTTCGAGGGTGTTGGTGTGCAGGATGTCGCTGGGGGAGCCGGGCCGGGAGCGCAGCAGGCGGGAGATGTCGCGGCCGCGCCGCCAGCCGTTCGGGCCTTCCAGCCGCGGGGCGAGGACGGCGGTGTCCGCGGTCCGGCCGGCGCTGCGGTGGCGGTCGATCGCGTCGGTGATCAGCGTGGTCAGGGCCGGGTCGGTGGTGAGGATCTCGTACAGGGAGTGCGCGTCGCGCAGCTGGCCGTCGGGGTCCAGGACGGTGATGGAGTTGTCGAGCAGGACGTGGGAGCCGCCGGTGCAGGGCACCGGGCGGGGCTCTTCGGTCAGGACGTAGATCTCGCCGTGGGGGCCGAGGGCGAGGTCGTGGTGGGCGGGGAGGTCGGCGCGCCAGGTGAGGGTGGAGTCCGGGGCGAGCTTGAGCAGGGCGTGCAGCGGCACGATCGCGAACAGGGAGCCGTCCGGGGTGACTTCGACGTGGTTCCAGCCGCGGAGGTAGGACGGCGGGCTGGTCTCGATGTCGGGCTGGCCGATCGGGCTGGACCAGGCGTGGACGATCCGGGCGCGGTCGTCGATGACGGCCGCGAACGGCCGCGGGTAGGAGGCGGAGGGCGAGAACACGAACAGGTCGTTGCCGAGGGACATGGGTGTGGGTCTCCTTCGGAGGAGCGCCCGGGCCGGGCCCGGGCGGCGGCCGGGTTCAGGACGGCAGGGGCGCGGTGAACTCGCGGAGCACGGCGTCGGCGAGCTGCGCGGCGACCTGGTCGGCGACCCGTCTGCCGAGCTCCGGGCTCGCGTGGGCGGCGGTGTAGACGATGCCGGTGCTCGTGGTGGTGTCGGCCGGCTGCGGGTACAGGTGGTAGCTGATCCGGCGGGGCCGCTCGGTGCCGCCGTCGGCGGGCAGCCGGTTGGGGCGGACGGCGTGCGGGCTGATGTGCATGACGAGGCTGGACTCGACCATCCCGGCGTGGTGGTCGTCCGCGCGGGCGGTCCCGGTCTCCTCGGCGAGGGCGTTGCGGAAGTCCTCGCCCACGACGTCCCACCAGTTCACGATCATCACCCGGGCTCCGGGGACGTGTTCGGTCAGGTGGCGGGCGGCCTCGCACAGGAAGGCGATGTTGTCGATGGCCGAGTTCAGCAGGATCAGGCGCCGGTAGCCGTGGTCGGCCAAGGCGGTGAGGATCTCGGTGACCAGGGCGGTGAGGGTGGCGCCGGTGATGCTGATGACGCCGGGGAAGGTGCCGCCCAGGCGCTGGCCGGGCGTGGCCACGCCGTAGCCGATGCTCGGGGCGACGTGCCCGGCGACGGCGGCGGCGAGGCGGTGGGCGAAGTGGTCGCTGATCATGGTGTCGGAGCCGAGCGGGAGGTGCGGGCCGTGGGGTTCCAGGGCGCCGACGGGGATGATGACGTGGGTGTCGGGGCCCGGGTTCAGGTCGGGCCAGGTCATGTCGCCGATGAGCACGAGAGCTTCTCCCTTCCGGGAGCGGGAACGGTCGGGGTCAGGCGTCGGTCCAGCCGAGGCTGGGGACCGTGGAGGGGCGCAGGGGGGCGGCGATCTGCAGGTTGAGGAAGTCCTCCTTGTTGCCGCACCCGCCCCGGGCCGCGCACGGCGCCCACGGTTCGGGGCGCAGCGGGAGGTCGAAGCCGGGCTCCAGGACGCTGCCCAGCGGGGGCTGCTCCTGGGAGGAGTAGTTGGAGCAGCGGTAGGCCTGGCCGTGGATGTCGATGAACGCCGTGTCGTGGCCGGCGCGGCAGAGCATGCCCCGGCAGGAGGTCAGCCCGATCAGGGCGGCTTCCGCCAGGGCCCGGTTCCCGCCGAGAGCGGCCAGCGTGTCCAGGGCGTCGGAGCTCTGGAGGACCGGAACAGCGGCGGACGGGTCCTGGACGGCTGCGGTCGGGTCGTAGCCGAGGTCGACGTTGAAGCGCAGGCCGGCGGCTCGGGCGGCGTCCCGGGCGGAGGCCACGGCGTCGGCGTTGGTCTCGAACAGCAGGGTGTTGACGACCACGAAGCAGCCGTAGCGCTCCTGGGCGAAGGCCGCGGCCTTGATGAACCGCTCCAGGTCGACCTGCCCGTCGTGCCAGGTCAGCCAGAGCGACAGCTTGCCGAGGTTCGCGTCCGCTTCGAGCTTGGGCAGCCGCCTGGGCAGCAGGATCGCGTTGGAGAGCAACTCGACGTACTCGACGCCGCTCTGCCGGGTCAGCCAGGCCGCCTTCTCCAGGAAGAAAGTGCTCGCGAACGGCTCGCCGAGCGTGCCCAGGCGGACCTTCACCGGGTAGGGGCGGGCCCCGATCCAGGTCACGACCTGCTCGTAGACGTCGCGGTCCTCGGGGTTCTTCCAGTCGTAGCGGTTGCTCATGGCCCACTCACCGATGGACACGCAGCGGGCGCAGGACAGGTTGCACAGCCGCTGGCCGGCCAGTACCACAGGCGTACGGGTGCTCGCATGAGGGGTCGCCTCCTATCCGAAGGTCGCGATCGGGCGGAAGTCCCGGCCGGGGAAGTCAGGCAGCTGGTTGTGGCAGCGCCGGCACAGGAAGTCGTCCGGGGCCGTCTCGACGCCGAAGACCTTCCGACGCAGCGCGACCGCCCGCTCGCTCGACATCAGCTCGTCGATCGAGCCGTCCCGGACATGGCCGAAGGTCTCGCGCTGGTAGTAGTCGTTGCAGCACAGGAACAGCTCCCCGGCCACCGAGAAGTTGACGTGCTGCACCAGCCAGCCGCAGCCGGTCAGCCGCCCCTGAACGTGGACATCCTGCGCGTACTCGCCGCCCAGCTCACCGGCCCGGTCGCAGGTCAGGCTCGGATACACCTCGGCACCCAACGGCGTGAAGTGCCGCTCCACGCCCTCCAGATTCCGCTCCAGGCGCGCGCCGACCCCGTTGACGACGACCTGCACCGGCAGGCCGGCCGCCAGGGCCGCCTCCGTGTTGCTTATCGTGTGACGGAAGTGCCGCGAGCCGGTGAGGACGTTGAACTCCGTCTCCTCGGCGGAGGGGATGTTGACGATCAGGTGCTTGAGCGCCCCGGTCCGCTGGAGCGTGGCGATCTTGTCCGCGGTCAGCGCGGAGGCGTTCGAGTACAGCGCCAGCGGCATCCCGCGCGCGGCCAGGACCTCCAGCCGCGCGGCGAAGTGCCGGTCGAGTGTGGGCTCGTTGAAGAACTGGAAGGTCAGATACTGGGCGCCGGCCGCGGCGAGCTTGCCGATGATCTCCTCGAACAAGGGCATCGGCATCGTGCGGCGCGGCTTCGGGTCGGTGGCGACCGGGCAGGAGACACAGCCCCAGTTGCAGTGCGCAGTCACCTCGATCTCGCCGGAGACCACGCGGTACTCCCGGCACAGGCGAGCGGGATCCTGCAGCCACCCCCGGCCAGCCGCCGCGGAAACCCGGCCGGGCCCGAAGCGGGCCGCGAGCTCGCCCCTGGCGCGCGGGGTGGAGGCGGCGTAGCGCAGGAGGTCGAGGACCTCGGCGTCGTCCTGCCACACGATCGTCCGGTCCAGTCCCACGATCCCGAACACGGCCGCCGCCGGGGGGAGCGGCCCGGTGGGGGCCTCGGGACCGGCGGTGTCGGCCAGGTACACCAGGCGCGGGTCGGCGCCGGGCCGGACGCTGGAGAGATACGGACAGGTCTGCAGCATCGGCTCCGGGCTCCGCCCGGCACGGCAGCCGCTCTCGGCCATCACCAGGGGCGCCGGGCAAGGAGCCGGGGATCGGGGCATGATGTCTCCCTTCGGAGCATGCGGGAACGAGACGGGCGCCGGGCCTCGTACGGCCGGGCGTTGACGCTCGGAGGATCGAGCTTCGAGCACACGTGCCCCGGGTGCGATGGGTTGGCGGGGGTCCTGCCGGGGGTCCCCCTCGTCAAACGTCTCCCAAGCCGCCACGGGCGGTGCTTGACTGACTACGTGACCGAGTGCACTCACCCGTTGGCCCACCAGCGCGCGTCCAAGGGCCTGACCCGGGTCGACCTCGCGAAGCTCATCTGTGCGGCGGCCGAGCGACGCGGCCTGCGCTCGGGCACCGACAAGCACCGGGTCCGCAAGTGGGAAGTCCTCGGCATCACCCCGGAGGCCGAGACCCAGATCTACATCGCAGAGGCCCTGGAGCTCCCGCTCGATCTGGTCGACCCGGCCGCCTGGCCCCACTGGCTGCCTGCGGGGGATGGGGGCGTTGTGCCTCTCGGACCGTCCAGCACCGTCATCGCACTGCGAGAGGCCCTCAACACCGCCATGGAACCACTGGAACGCCGTACCTTCCTCGCCCTCTCCGGGTCCGCCCTCACCGCGCTCGCCGCGGCCTGGGCCACCGGGCCCGGGAGCGCTCTCGCAGCGCGGCTGGGGGGAGAGAAGCTGGTCGGCGAGGAGACGGTCACCGTTCTCGAGGACATCAGCCGGCAGCTCAACAGCCTGCTCACCGAGCAGCGCCAGCACGTCTCCGCCCTGCTGGACGCCCACCTCAAGACCGTCACCGACCTCATCGACGACGGCCGCTACAGCAAGGCCACGGGCCTGCGCCTGCACACCCTGGCCGCCTCCCTCGCGCAGACCGTGGCCTGGCACCGCTTCGACCACGGCCGCCACACCGCCGCCGGAAAACTCTGGATCGCCGGCCTCCACAGCGCCCACGCCACCGGCGACCCCGACCTCGGGGCCGCGATGCTCGGCGACCTCGCCTACCAGGCCGCCTGGCGCCAGGACCACACCACCGCCGCCGGAATCCTCCGCCAGGCCCTCAAACGCGCCCAGCACCCCGCCGCCCGCTCCCTCCTTCACCTCCGCCTCGCCCGCACCCTCGCCGCGCAGCAGGACAAGCAGCCCGCCCTGCGCGCCCTCGAAGCAGCCGAGCACCACTTCGGGGCCTCATCCGGCAGGCCACTGCCCGCCTGGTGCTCGTGGATGTCCGAAGCCGACCTCGCGGTCGACTCCGGCCAGGCCCTCCTCGACCTCGGAGACGCCCGCCGCGCCCACCAGCTCATCACCGAGGGCCAAGGCCTCCTGCCCCACTCCCGCGCCAAGACCCGCGGCGTGTTCCTGGCATACGAGGCGGCCAGCCACCTACAGCTCAAGGAACCCGAACTCGCCGCCCACGCAGCCGAAGAAGCACTCACGCTCGCCCGCCGCATCGGCGCCCCCCGCTGCGAACGACTTGTCCAGGACCTCGTGCCGGACTTCCAGCGCTACCGAGGCGCTGACGGTGTCCCCGCCTTCCTCGCCCTCGCCGCGGCCTGAAGCCGCCGGACACCCGGCCGGCCATACGGCCACTCCGCCGGAACGAGTTCCCGCCCGATGCCTGCCCACCTCAGGCCAGGATGTCCGTAAGTCCTCCGCCTGATGCCACCCGGTCAGAAAATCGGGTGCATGGGTGATCTGGTGATCCACGAAACGGCGAGTTGCTACGCCTTCGCACGGTTCGGAAGAGAGTGGCGACTGTGCCTGATCGAACATCCTGTGGACGACGGCGTAATTCCCCAGGGGCTGTGGTCACGTAATTCCCCAGCCACTGGGGATGCTCTGGCCTGTGATCAGGTGTTGGACGGCCTTGTGGCCCAGGCCCGGATCAGTTCCGCGGCCAGCCAGTGACCGCGCTCCTCCGCCTCGGCAGCCGGGAAGACACCATCAGTGCTGCGGAGCGGATCCGCCCCGCGAGCCAGTAGGAAGGCAGTCACGTCGGCATGGAGGGGCTCGCCGCTTTGAATGTGGCTGTCGATCTCGATGTCGATGGCATGCCGTAGAAGGGTCCAGCCATCTCCGTTGTCGTCCTCGACGTCATAGCCGGCGTCGAGAAGTTCGCGAAGTTTGGGCAGGTCCTCCTGCTCGACGGCCTGGTGGCCAGGTGACCACGTCATAGGAGCCCTCCGGGGAAGCTGTCGGGGATCGTGGCTGCTGTGTTCGAAGCGTCTCACGCTGCCGCGGGCCCCTGGCGGGCGCCCTGATCTGCGACGACTTACTCGGCTGTGGGATTCGTCGGCTTGTTGGCGGAGCTCTTGGGCCGCTTGTTGGGTCGGTAGCTGGGGCCGTTCATGATGACCTGGTGACTGGCGTTGATCAGCCGGTCCAGAAGGGACTCGGCGACGACGGGGTTGGGGAAGAGGGGATACCAGTCGCTGGGCGCCCGGTTGCTGGTGATGATCACGGACCTGCCCTGCCGCTCGGAGATGAGTTCGTAGAGGTCGTCAGCCTGGGGGGCGGTCATCTGGCGCATGGCGAAGTCGTCGAGGATCAGCAGGTCGGGACGGACGATCTCGCGCATGCGCCGGTCCCAGGTGCGGTCCGCGTGGCCGCCGGCGAGCTCGGCCAAGATGCGGCTGGTCTTGGCGAAACGGACGTTGGCGCCCTGGCGGATAGCGAGGTGCCCGAGGGCCTGCGCGACGTGTGTCTTCCCGACCCGTGCAAAGACCGGCCTCCCACTTCGGTGAGCACGACGGTCCGCAGCCCCGCATCGGCAGCCACCAGACGGGGCGCGGCCGCGCCGAGCCCGACGACCCAGCCGCGGAGCGCGGCGACTTCGCGCTCGTGGAAGCGGTCGTTCTGGTGGATCTTGACGTACCAGGTGCCGCCCTCAGCGCCGCGCACCCGCCATACGCGGCTCCCCGCACGCGCCCAGGAGACATCGCTCCAGGTCGTGATCCGGCCCACCGCCTGTTCGACGAAGGCGCGCACCGCGTCCTCCGGGACGACACCGCGGTCGGTGTGGCCGGGGACCAGGGTCAGCCGGTCGGCTGCCGGGTCGTAGGCGATCGCATCGCCGGGTTCCTGGAAGTGCAGCGCGACCGGCGCGCCGGCCCGGTAGGCATCGATTCCGGCTCGGCAGTAGGCGACCATCGGCTCCGGGAGCCCGTCGAGCGCGAACCAACCGATCGCGTCGCACTTGTCCGCCTCCACGACCCGCTCGGTGCCGCTCCAGCGGCGGACCTCGAAGAAGAGCCCGACCCTCGCCTGACCGCCCGGTGGCCGGTGGCCGGTGGCCGGTGGTGCACCGTGACCGCCGCCCGCACGTCCGCCGCCTCCACGACGAGACCGGTCTCCTCCAGCGTTTCGCGTACAACGGCGTCGACGACGGTCTCGAGCTCCACATGACCCGACGGCGCGTGCCACAGACCGCTCGCGTATACGTCGCCGGCGCGACGGGACAGCAGCAATTCCGGGCCCTGATCTCCGTCACGGACGGCGAGCAGGTGCACGTCCGCCGGCACGGTGTGCCGCCCGCCGCTCACGCCTTGCCTCCCGGACGTCGGGCCAGCAGCACGGTGAACACCGCGTCCTCGACGAGGCCGGTGTGCTCGCTGTGGCGCTCCAGCAGCTCCAGGGCTTCGGCTTCGAAGCGGTCATGGCGGTCGTGGCGGTCGCCGAAAAGGCCCGGGCGGGCGAAGCTCGTGCTGCGCAGGTAGCCGAGGACCTGAGCCGGCGTCCAGACACGGCGGACAGGGAATCGGCGCTCGGTGACCTGGTGGAACGGCGATGCGGCGAGGTCATCCTCGAACCGCCGGCCCGGTCCGGCGTACACGCCGCCCGTGCCCGCGCGGCGCTCGTCGCCCAGGTAGGACTGGATCAGCTGCTTCAGCGCGGCCGTCCACTCCGCCCGGTAGGTCCACAGGCTGCCGTCCCCCATGATCGCCACCGTGGCCTCGGGAGTGGTGGCACGGTCGGCCATCTTCAGGACGGCGGACCGGTCCATCCAGTGGAATGACCGCGCGCAGGTGATCAGGTCCGCCCGGTAGCCGTCGCACGGGGGCGTGAAGTCCTCGGCTGCCACCGGGTGGAAGCCGGCCGGACGGGCGCCCAGCAGGGGTTCGAGAGTGGTGGCGGCCTGGCGGAGCATGTCCTGGTCCGGGTCGACCAGGTCCACGCGGTCGATCCGGGGAACGGCCGGGAGCAGAGCGGCAGGCACCTGGCCCGTGCCGGAGCCGAGGTCCAGGAGGGCCGGGTGATCGGCTGTCCGCATCGTTTCGGCGAGGAGCGAGACGGCCTCCGGCGGGATGCCGGGGCGGTGGCGGGCGTAGTCCGCCGCCGTCGACGTGAACAGTTCCTTGGGCTCGTTGTGCGGCGGGGTGGTCATGCGTCCTCCAGCAATTCCCGCAGCGCAGCGGCGTCGGCCTGCAGCTGTGCCTCGTCCTGGCGCCCGTTGTCGAGGACGTCCCAGGGCAGTGGGCCGCCCGGCGCCGGGTCGGTGTCACCGGCGTACCGGGGGCAGACGTGGCTGTGCAGATGGGGTACGACGTTCCCGAGCGTGGAGAAGTTCAGTTTGATCGGCTTGTAGAAGGCCGTCAGGGCCCGGCCGAGCGCGAGGGTGTCGCGCCAGTAGGCGGCCGCGTCGGCTTCGGACAGGTCGGTCGGCTCGGCCGCGTGCGGGGCTCCGCGGTGGATGAGCACGCAGTAGCCGCGCAGGCGTCCGCTTCGCCACAGGTAGGCGTTGGCCACCTCGCCGCGGCGGAGCACGAGGCCCCAGCCGATGTCGTCCGCGGAGTAGTCGTTCGCGCACATGGGACATCCGTCGCCGGCGCGGTGGCGGAGGAAGGTCTCGGGCCAGCCGACCGGCACGCCAGGGCTGACTGCTTGGGGGTGAACGGTCGGTGGCTGGGGCACCCGAAACTCCTTTTTGCTGTGCGGCTGGTGGGGCGGTGGGGGCGGGGCCTGTAACGCGGTCATGGCACCTGCCGGGGCACGGCGGCGAGCGGAGGCAGCGTCCAGGACAGGGCCTTCGGGCCCGCGCCGGAGGTGACGTGCTGGACCCCGGAGCTGTCGTGGAGGTCGACCCGGTACCGCTCGGACCGTCCGGCCTGCTCCCAGCGAGCGTGGAGATCTTCGAGTTCGGCCCACACATCACGCGGCCCATGGACTCGAACGGTGCCGTCGCCCGGACCGGCCACGGCCCAGGAGTCGTCCTCGGGCGCGACGATCGTCATCGTCTCGGCCTGGAAGTCCCGGACCAGACCGGATGCGAGGTAGGCGGCGGCGAGCCAGAACCCGTACGCGTCGTCCGGCGGCGGCGCGAGCGGTGTGGACCGTGCCGTGCCGGGGTCGTCCTTGATGCGGGCGCGGTGGTCCACGGCGTTGAGCCACCGGTAGCCGAGCAAGGGCAGGTATCCGCGCGGCCGGCCCCGCAGGACTGCCTCGACCGTGCCGGCCGAGGTGCGGGTGACGAGGAGTTGTCCGGGCCAGCTCGGCGTACGGGTCGCGAGCGTGGTGAGCAGCCGGCCGCCCGGTGCGAGCTGCTCCACCCACGGCGCCGGGACACACGGCACACCGATGCCGGAGTGGATCCGGTCGTAGGGCGCCCTCGCCTCGTGCCCTTCGAGCGCGTCACCCTCGATCACCACCGCGCCGACGCCAAGGTGGTCCAGGTTCCGCTGAGCGAAGGCCGCCATGGGTCCGTCCCGCTCCACGCCGGTGGCCAGTCCGGGGCCGGTAATGGCGGCGGCGAGTGCGAGGGAGACGCCGGGTCCCGGCCCGAGCTCCAGATACCGCTGCCCGGAACCGAGTTCCAGGGCTTGGAGGACTTCGACCGTGGCAGGGGTGTAGGTGGACATGGACGTCATGTGTCCGCCGGTCACCGGCCCGCGGGGGAGAGCATCAAGGGGTTCACCGTCGCGCTGGAGCAGGATCGACTCGTCGCTGTGGATCAGCTCGAGCCACTCCTGACGGTCGTCCGGGTGGGAGCCGTCGAGGAGGCGCCATTCGATCGGGTCCGCACCCGGGCCGCTGACCCGGACATACGCGTGAGGGAGCAGGATCTCGCGCGGCAGGCGAAGCAGCGCGTCGCGCAGCAGCGAGTCGGTCAGGCCCCCCTCAGCCGTGAGCCGGTCGACCATGCCGGTGCGCCGACGGCCCGTCGCCGTGTGGAGGTCAAGAGCCATGAGCGGGGTCCTTCACCGGAGTGGGCGCGGCAGTGGGCATGGTGGTCAGGCGGCGGACCGGCGAGGCCCACAGCAGTGCTGCCGGCACGAGGTAGAGCAAGGTCCCGGCGATCAGCGCGGCATGTACGGAGAAGGCGGCGGCGATGGCGCCGGCCGTCAGGGCGGCGGCCGGGCGCAGTCCGGTGACCAGCCAGACGGAGGTCTGCTGCGCACGGGACTGCAGCTCGGGAGGGCACAGTTGCTGGCGCAGGGACCGCTGTGTCGTGCCCGCCGCGACCGCGGCCGCCGTCCTCATCGCGCCGGCGGCCGCGATCACGCCCAGCCACACCGGTTCCGGCCGGGCGACGAGAAGGGGCACGCCGCACACGGCGTAGGCGAGGAACCCGGTCAGCAGCACGCGTGCCGGCCCGACCCGGTCCACAAGACGGGTGGCGACCACTGCCCCCGCGAGGCCGCCGACGGCGGCTACGCCCATGACCTGGCCGAGACCGGTGCTGCCGGAGTCCAGCCGGGTCAGCAGCGTGTACGCGAAGTACGTCGTCACGATCCCGTCGGCGAAGGCGAGCCCGGCGAGCGAGAGCACCAGCGGGCGCTGTATCGGATCGTGCATCACGTAGCGCACCCCCTCGCGGATCGCGGCGCCCATCCGCGTGGGCCGCTCAGCCGCCGCCCGTCGTGCCTGGCCGGGCTGGATCCGGGAGGCGCACCAGGCGCTGAACAGGTACGAGACGGAGTCCAGCCACAGGGCGCGGCCCGCACCGAGGAGGCCCACGACGAGGGTGCCGCCGTAGGTACCGGCCGTGTCCGCCAAGGAGAAGGCGCCGGCGATCCGCGCGTTCGCCGGATGCATGTGGTCGCGGTCGACGATCTCGGGCACGATGGCGATCGACGCGGCCTGGTGCAGCACGGTCAGTGCCCCCAGCAGCAGGGCGACCGCGTAGAGCACGGGCACGGACACGACGCCCACGGCCCAGCAGACCGGCCCCACGGACACCACCGCGGCTGCGGCGAGATCCGTACCGATCATGATCTTCTTCTTCGGGTACCGGTCGCCGGCCACCCCGGCGGGCAGCGCGAGAACGAACGCGGGCACCGTCGCCGCGGCGGCCAGCAGCGACACCTGGCCGGGGGAGGCGTCCAGCTCCAGCACCGCGATCATCGGCAGCGCCACGCCGTGGACCGATGACCCCGCGAGGGTCACCGCCTCGCCGACCCAGTACGCGCGAAAGGACCTGTTGGCGCGCAGGGGAACGGCGGCCGCGCCTTCCGCGGCCGTTTCATGGACGGTGCTGGTGGGCGTCACGATCGGCTCCGCCCCGGTCGGCGGGCCAGGGTGTGCACGAGGTGACCCAGGTCCCGGTAGGGGCTCCGGGAGGACGCGGCCCACTCCAGCTCCAGCGCCGCCGCGTAGGCGGCCGGATCCGGAGCCCAGGTGTCGTCGAAGTGGTCATGGAAGATCCGCACACCCTGCCACGGCTGCGGACTCAGCCCGTGCTCGGCGGCGAGCCGGTCGAGGGCGTCGGGGTCGTCACCGCGGGTTTCCCGGCCGAGATTGCCCACGCTCCGGTCCGCTTGGGACACGATGAGCCGGCACGCGGTCTCGGAGTCTCCGGCGAGAGCCTCGCGTACGCCGACGGCCCGGCTGTTCTTGGCGAGGATGCTCAGCAGGCCGCCGGGCGCGACGAGCCCTGCCAGACGGACGACTGCCTCACCGGGATCGTCCAGGTACATCAGCACGCCGTGGCAGCACACCCCGTCGAACGGCTTCCCGTCCAAGGAGAGGGAGTCCAAGCCAGCGTTGACGAGTTGGACGCGGTCGGCGAGCTCGGGCCGGGCCGCGAGACGGTCGGCCGCGGCCGCCAGCATGGTGGCGGCCGGATCGACGCCGGTCACCCGGTAGCCGGCGGCGGCGAGGCGCAGCGTCATCTCGCCGTTCCCACAGCCGACGTCCAGAATCCGAGCGGGTGCGGCCGGGAGCTCGGCGAGAAGCCGGCGTTCCACCAGGTCGTGACGTAGGCGGCCCCGCGCGCTGTCGGAGTGAGCGGCGTACGCAGCGCCCACGGAGTCGAATCCGGTCACCGCGTCCATCCCAGTTCCGTGTAGACGCGTCCGGCCCGAATGCCCTCGATCGCAGCGCGCGTGTAGGGGACGACCTGCTCGGGAAGGTCCTTGACGTTCCACCACTCCCACTGGACGCACTTGTCCGGCTCCCGCAGTTCCGGCTCCCCCTCCCAGCGGAGGGCGCGGAAGAAGAGCTGGATGCGGGGCGGGTCCGTGGGCTGTTCCCTCATGTGCACGGTGTGGACGAGCTCGACGTCGGCCGCCTCGATGACCAGTCCCGCCTCCTCGTACGCCTCCCGCACGAGGCAGGCACTCGCGGCCTCCGCCTCGCAGTGGCCCGCCAGCACGTGCCAGGAGCCGCCCGCGTAAGCCGAGTCGGGATGCCGCAGGCCCAGCAGGACCTGCCCGCCGCGTTCCAGGTAGAGGTGAACACCGACCACGTTCAGCACGGTCCCGGCCGGCGCCTGCGCCCGCGCGGTCCCTGCGGGCGCCACCGGACCGTCGGCGAGCAGGGGATGATCGACGGCGTGCTGCTCCAGCAGTTCCCGGGTCGAGGGCCGCATCGTCATGTACGGGAACTTCTCGGGCCGCACCCAGGCCAGCATCACGCCCTCGGTGAGAGGCAGACGGGCCGGGTCACCGTTCCAGAGGCCGGTGAACAGCTGGATCGGCACCCTCGTTCCGTCGGTCCCGGTGACGTGCTCGACCGCGTACGGCTCCAGGTCCGCGACCGTCAGGCCAGCCTCCTCGTGCAGCTCCCGACGGACCGTGTCGAGCAGGGTACGGTCCTGCGGCTCCCGACCGCCGCCGAGCAGCGACCAGCACCCGGGCTCCCAGATCCACGGCTTGTTGGCGTCCCGCAAGTGCAGCAAGTACCGGCCCTGGCCGTCGTGGATGATCGCGGAGGCATTCACCGCAACGGTCACCCCGTCCAGTGCCGAGCCGGCGAGTTTCTCGCGCAGCGTTGGGGAGGACACTTCGTCGAACGGCAGCCACGCCGATCCCGTGACCTCCCCGGCCTGCAGCGCGAGCTCGGGCGCACTGTCGGCGAGGTAGAAGACGAAGCGCAGGTCGTAGTGCCGGTGGGCCGCTTCGCCTCGTGCCGGATTGGGGTCGATGGCGTGGACGTCGATGTCGACCGGCTCGTCCCGGAGCTCGGGCGTGAGGACGAGAGAAGAAGCCGGGATTCCCGTCTCCTCCTCTACCTCGCGCAGGGCAGCGGCCAGGAGAGTGTCGTCGCCTGCCTCGACGTGACCGCCTGGGGCGAGCAGCACTCCTCCGCTCGCCTTGTGGCGGATGTGCAGGACCCGCCGGTGCCGGTCGATCACTACGGCGCTGCACGTGATGTGGGCAGGAAGGGTGGTGCGGTTGGTCGGCTCGGCGCCGGCGTCCAGAGCCGCCAGCAGGCCGGCCAGGGCGTCTCGTTCGCCGAAATTCCGGTCGAGGTAGGCGGTGACCACGGTACGGATGTGAGAGGGGGAGGGCGGCATCAGAACCTCGGCGCTGAGGGGACAGGGGTGTCACGCGGAGCCGGCTCGGGCTCTTGTTGAGCCGGGCACGGGGGGCAGGGGCGGCTTGGCTGTCAGCGAGGGGACGTATGTGACGGGGCGTGATCGGTCAGCGGTCCTGGGAGAGTTCCAGCAGTTCGGCGAAGGTGCCGCCAGCGTGGATGAGGTCGTCGTACCTGCCCTGTTCGGTGATCCGGCCGTCCTCCATCACGATGATGTGGTCAGCGATCTTGGTGTTCTCCAGGCGGTGGGTGACCATGATCGTGATGCGGTCCGCGGCGATGGCCTTGATCTGCTCGAAGATCTGGTGCTCGCCGCGAGGGTCCATCTGGGAGGTGGGCTCGTCGAGAATCAGCAGCCCCGGGCGCCGGTACAGGGCCCTTGAACAGGCGATGCGCTGCCACTGCCCGCCGGAGAGTTCCGAGCCGCCGAAGACGTCGCGGGCCAGGAGGGTGTCGAGACCGGCGGGCAGGTCTTCGACGGCCTCGCGCAGGCCTACTGCGTCGATGGCTTCCCACACGGGGGTGTCGTCGTGGGTGCGGGGCTGGCCGAGGGTGACGTTCTCGCGGACCCGCAGCGGCCACTGGGCGAAGATCTGCGGCACCAGGCCGGTGTTCGCCCACACCGTGGCGGGGTCCATCGCGGCCAGGTCGGTGCCGTTCCATGTGACCGTTCCCTTGTCGGGCAGGTAGATCCCGGTCAGCAGCCGGGTGAGCGTGGACTTCCCCGACCCGTTCGCACCGACGATCGCGAGGATCTGCCCGCGCCGCAGCGCGAGCGAGACACCGTTTACGGCGGGCTTGTCCTTACCCGGGTACTGGTAGACGACCTCCTCGAGCCGGATCTCCTCGGTCGGCGCGGCATGCGGGTGGGGGCCGCGCTTGGGGGCGCGGGCGGCGGCATCGTCGAGGAAGGCCTGCATGTCACTGAGGTACAGGCTGGTGTGGAAGACCGCGGCGCCGTTGATGACCACCTGGGACAGCGCGGCGAGCGTGGTCTGCACGGCGATGACCGCCGTCGCCGCGACCGCGAGCTCGACCCGGCCGGAGACCGCCAGCCACGCCAGCGCGCCCCAGGTCGCGACGAGGAAGATGCCGCCGGCCAGCGCGGAGAGCAGGGCGATCCGCAGGGTCCGCGGCGCGGCGGCCAGGGTACGCCGGTCGCACCGGTCGGACAGAGCCCGGTACCAGTAGATGAGGTAGTCGGTCATCGAGTTGGCGCGGACTTCGTCGCCGTACTTCGACTCGGTCGCCCACCAGCGCATCATGCCGCGCACGTTGCGGTCGGCGACGTTGGCGTAGTGGATCTCGTAGTCGACCCGGGCGGTCAGCACGGCGCCGACGCCGGCCGGCAGCACCGCGAGCAGGAGCGGCGGCAACATCCACGGGTTCAGCACCGACAGCACACCGCCGGCGGTGACCATGCGGATCAGCGCGGACAGGAACCGCTGAGCGTCGGTGACCATGACGTGCGTACGGACCACCCCCATCTCGGCCGCCTCATGCCGGTCCGAGAAGCCGTCCTCCGCGTAGGCCGAGGCCTCCACGCGGCACACCGCCTCGACCAGCGCGGTGTCCGTCTCCGTGGTCAGCCGCGGAGTGATCCGCCGCTCGGCGTACGCGGCGACCGCCCCCGCAGTGCGTGCCAGCGCGGCGGCGAGCGCCACCACCAGCAGTGCCGGCAGGGCGCCGCGCAGCCGCTCGCCGGCGGTGCCGTCCCCGAGGACGGGTGCCATGGCGCGGGCCGTGGCGGCCAGCAGTACGGCGGCAGAGACGCCTGTGACTACCTGGCAGCCGAGCAGGAGCTGCACGGCCCGCCGGTCGGTCCGCCACGACAGCCGTGCGATCCGGCCCAGGACGGCCGGGATCTGGGCGCACATCCGCCGGAAGGAGACCTCGGCGAGCGGGTTGACGGAGTACTGCCCGCTGTACGTGATTTCCGCTGGCAGGGGCGGCGGAGGCGCGGTCTTCTGCTGTTCGTTCGTTGCGGCCGAGGTCAAGGCGGGTCCCCCTAAACGGTCGTCCGGCGTGTTCGTGAGGTTCAACGACCACGCCGAGATATCGAACTGGTGTATTTGAGTCGCTTCGGATTTCCCGAGATAGAGCGGCTGGGGCCGTATGGGGAATGCACGGACCCAATCCCCGCAACAGGTCTATGGAACGGAGCGGTTGGCCGAATCGCCGACGGTGGTGTCCTCACGTGTCCGCGGGTGACGTCCACGACGCGCGTCGCCCCCGTGGTCGACGATCACGCAGCCCGCTCCTTCCAGCCGCCGGTGGCCCCGACCGCCGCCACCGCGCAGCCAGACGCCACCGTCGACGGTGCCGGCCGCGCGGTATCCGGGACGGCGGTGTTCTTGACCGTGTCGAACTGGGCGGTCTGCTGGGCGGCGGTGCAGGCCCGGTGCGGGACGCCGAGGACCCCGTCCAGGGCTGGGCCCTTGCGTGGCCATGAGGGTCATGAACTCAGCGAAGAGCGGAACGCAGGGCCTCCTCGAAGACGGGTAGCTGGTCCAGCAGCATCAGATCGGCCTCGTGCCGCGCCCTGCCGTAGGACTCCAGTGCGGCATCGACGATGTGCGGACGCTTCACCGGTGCCGAGAACGGAAACGTCGAGCAGAGCACGGCTGCACAGCCCACACGGAGCGAGGACACGAGGTCGTTCGCGGATGCCTTGGGGTTGGCGTCCCGGTAGGCCAAGATGAGATCGGTGTATCCGGTGAGCCAGCCCTCGACACCGTTGGCCAGCACGCTGCTGGGGTCACAGCCCAGACGCGCGATTTCCCAGGCGAGGTACCCGGGTGCGGGCGGTCGGAAGTCCACGAACGCGGCGGCATCGTCGTCCTTCAACAAGACGTTGGGGCCGGACAGGTCGCCGTGCAGGATCTGGACCGTCAGCGATGGAAGCGCAGCAAGGATGCGCTCGACGCCACCGAAGAGAGCGTGCCGTTCACGCGTCGCCTGCAGCGACCACGCCTCGAACTCCCCCAGCCTGGGCTTGCTCTGGAACGCGAGAATCAGACCCTCATAGCTGCCTCGTGAGGCAGCCACATCACACACCGCGGCGCCAGGTTTTAGGGTGGGCGCGGCGGCGGGGTGAGCGGCGAGCCGACGGTGAAAGCGGCCCATCGCTGTGCCGACGGCTCCCCACCGTGCACCCCGCAGGCCTCCTTCGGCGGTCGCGGTGTGCGGCACGTACGACCACAGGGACAGCGGCAGGGGGCCGCGGGTCGCGATGAGTTCCTGCTCGCGTGTGCGGGTCGCCCGCGCGGTCGCGACACCTCCGCCGGCGCAGTACTCGGACAGGTCGACCGACGCCCGCTCCAGATCCAAGTGCTCCCAAGTGCGGTAGACCTTGGCGAAGTGCTTCCGGCCCGCCTGGTCCACGACGGCGTAGTTGTCCGTCGCGGTGCCCTCCGGGATACGCGTGATGTCTGCCGGGTGCATTCCGTACTCGAGCACCAGCGTGTCGGCGACCGCCTTGACCTGCTCCCCCTGCGCGGTGGGGCCGGGTGTGGAAGGCGCGGGGAGAGGGCTAGTAACGGGCTGGTGAGATGCGGTGGACATGGTCTCCTCGTCGAAACGCAGCGACATGCTCAGATGCCGAGTGGGCGGCAGGTGGTCCGTTCGATCAGGACGCGGCATGAATTGCGACCGCTGACTGCGGCGACCGAGCCAGGTGCAGCGCGGGTCCGCAAGGTCGCCGGCGGACACCACTCCGTCAATGCAGTCATCTGCTTGCGCCACCCTCGTTCGGGTTGTGGCAGCACCCGAGCCCGACCCGGCACCACCAGCTGCCGGCGGGGCACCGGCCGACCGAGCCGACACAGCGGCGCCCTGCCGCGTGAATCGGCTGATCGAGGCGCTGAACGCGGTAACCGACACCGGTTGCTCGCGGCGAGAGTGACTGTTTCGGCATCCCTTGGGCGGGGCGTAGGGCTGGCGGACGGGCGGCGCGGCACCAGGAGGGGGTGCTCGTCGCATAGAGTGCGGGCGCGCGGGTGTCCACGTCGTCCGTCAAGAGATGATCTCGGACGCCTTTGTTCTTGTCTCCGCAGGCACCCCTCGGGCCGCACCACCAGGAGGAACCAGTGTCGTCCCCGCAAGTGATCACCCCCGAGGCGATGCTCGCCGATGCGAAGAGGCAGCTGGGCTTCCCGCGTATCGTCGCGATCTGCGGCTCCACTCGCTTCATGGACGAGATGACCAAGGCCGATCTGCGGGAGACCAAGGCCGGAAGGATCGTCGTCAAGCCGGGTTGCGACCTGAAGTCGCCTCACGAGCTTTGGTCCAATCCTGCCGAGGCTCAGGCGCTGAAGGTTCGACTCGACGAACTGCACCGGTCGAAGATCCTGCTCGCCGACGAGGTGCTCGTCGTCGGCGACTACATCGGAGACAGCACCCGGGCAGAGATCGCCTACGCCCGGGAGCTGGGCAGGCCCGTGCGGTTCACACACCCCGAAGTCGACCCCGGCGCCTGAGGACCCGTCACCGCGCTCTCCACGGGCTCCCCGTTGGGATTGATCACCCAGCGGGTGGCGTGGTAATGAAAGCGAGCTCATGCAGCGGCACGCATCGCGGCCGTGATGGCGGCCGCGAGAGGCTGCCGGTGGTTCATCACGTAGAAGTGGTCGCCCTCGAACAGCTCGAGTCCGCGGAAGTGCCTGCTGAACGCTCGCCAGGAGAGCAGGCGGTCCTCGCCGATCAGCTTGTCGTTGCGGCCCCCGAACACCGAGAGCGGAACGGGCAGCGGCTCGGGGGCGTGCGGAGGCGCCCAGGTGTCCAGGAGTTTGAAGTCGCTGCGGAACACCGGGGCGAACGTGGACCAGACGGCGTCGTTGTCGAGGAGCTGCGGTGTGCTGCCGCCGACGCTTCGCAGCCAGCCGCGCAGTTCGTCGTCGGACATCAGGTGAGGTCGGTCGTCGGTGTCGGCCTCACCTCGCGGGGCGCCGTAGGCCGACATACCGAGCCAGATGGGGAGCGGGCCTCCCTTGTGGTGGAGCCGGCGGGTGAGCTGGTAGGCGATGAGGGCGCCCAGGCTGTGACCGAAGAACCCGAAGGGCCGGTCGAGCAGGGGAGCGATGGCGGTGTGGAAGTAGTCGACCAGCCGGTCGCAGTCGTCGATCAGCGGGAGTGTCTGCTGCTGGCCTCGGCCGGGGGCCTCCAGGAGGCAGAGTTCCCAGTCCTGGGGGAAGTGCTCCGCCCAGCCCCGGTAGAGCAGGTGTGAGCCGCCGGCGTGGTGGAACAGGAACAGGCGCACCTCCGGGTCGTCCAGCGGCCTCGGGCGGATGACCAGGCTGGCCGGCCTTTCTCCGACGTGCTTCGAGATGACGAAGGCGTGCAGCTCGGCGAGGGTCCTGGCACCGCTGACGACCACGGTGTTCTCCGGGACGTCGTACGCGTTCTCCACGCGGGTGGAGATCTCGAGCATCAGCAGCGAGTCGATGTCGAGCTCGTCGGTGAAGAGCGCCTCATCGGTCACCTCCTTGGGTTCGATCTCCAGGACGCCGGCTATCAGGGCGCGGAGATCCTCGATGTTCACGGTCGTACTGGTCATGCCTGTTCCCCCAGCTCCTGCGCGGAATGGACGAATGGTCGGTCAAGGGGTCAGCAGCACGGCGGCTGCCGCGTCGTGGCGAGGGCCTCCCGCAGTGGCGAGCACGTTCCCGGTGGCGCCGCCCTCGAAGTGGGCAGCCGCGGCGGCGCACTGCAGGACGCCCAGCGCCCCGGACAGGGGGCCCAGCTGGACTTCCAGGTCGATCCGGCGCGTGGCTGCGACCAGCTGGCTCGCCCCGGCATCCGCCTCGTCCCCGAGCCACAGTCCGACGGATACCTCCTCCGCCACACCGGCGCAGGTCAGCGCCGCGGCGAGGTCCCGGGCCCGTGCGTACCCGGTGATCTTGGCGCGAGGCCGTGCGCCACGGGAAGCGGCTGCGTCCGCCGGTTCGAGGACGACGGCGACCGCCGCGTCGGTGGACTGCTCGCCGAGCAGCTTCGTCGTCACGGCGTTGGCCGGTTCGACGCCGACGACGACGGCCGTTTCGGCGCGCCCGGCCAGGATGAGGTTCCGGGCCCAGGCGACGGCGTCCAGACCGCTCGTGACGCCGTTGCAGACGGTGAGGTTGGGGCCGCGCAGCCCGTAGCGGATGGCCACCCAGCCGGCGATGACGTTGCTTGAGGTCTGGGGCAGGCCCAGGGGGCTGAGGCCCCTGACGCCTTCTCTGGCGATCGTGTCGGTGGCTTCACAGACGCTGTCCGCGTTGCCGAGGTTGGTGCTGACCACGACGGCGGTCGCATCAGCCGCACCCGTGAACGTTTCGTCGGCGTCGGTCAGTCCCGCGTCATGGAGGGCGAACTCGGCGGCCCGCAAGGCGAGCCGGGACGCACGGTCCTTATGGCGCAGTTCGCGTCCGCTGAGTCCGGTGGCCGGGTCGAAGCCGCCCACCACGGGCAGCTGCCCAAGGAGGTCGCCGTACGTCGCGACACCGGGGAGCGCCAGTCCGATGCCCGTGACGACGACCTCCCCGACGTTCGGGTTCCCCGTGCGTCCGGCGCTCGTCGCGCTCATCGGGCTGCCTCCACGATCGCGACGGCGTTGATCCCTCCGAAGCCGAACGCGTTGATCTGCGCGATGGCCAAGTCACCGGCGGCGGGAGAGCCCTGCACCAGGCCCAGTCCTGCGGCCTCGGGGATCGGATCGGTGAGTCCCAGGACCGGGGGTACCGTCCCTTCCTTCATGGCGAGCACCGCCATCACGAGGCTGAGCAGTCCCGAGCCGCCCAGAGTGTGGCCCGTCATCGCCTTGATGGCGGTCATCCGCGGACCGGGTCCGGAGCTGTCGAAGATGCGGCGCAGCACGCTCGACTCCGTCGCGTCGTTGAGGGGGGTGCCGCTGCCATGCAGCATCACCAGGTCGATGTCACGGGCCCGCACCCCTGCTCTGCTGTAGGCATCGAGCACCGCGTGGGTGATGCCGTCGGGGTCGGGCGCGGTGGCATGGTTAGCGTCGCAGTTCATGGACACACCGCGCACCCGGGCGTGCACGGGCCCGTTCCCAGTGCCAGCGCGCTGGACGACGACGGCCGCCGCGCCCTCACCCATCAGCATGCCCTTGTGGGTGGTGTCGACGGCACGCAGCGCGTCGGGGATGCCGTTCTGTACCCGGTCGAGCGTGCCGAAGCCGCTCTCGGTGGCGGAGTCGGTGCCCGCGACGACGACCGTGTCGGCCATGCCGGCCTCGATCATGTCGGTGGCCATGCCGAGCGCGTACAGCGTGGCGGAGCAGGCGTTGGCGAACGTGTACGTGGTGGACGCTCCGAAGGCTCCCTGCAGGGCGGTGCCGAAGTGCAGGTCTTCGAGGGCAACGTCCGCGCCGTCGCGCCACCACAGTTCGAGGCTGCGCTGTTCGCGCATGGTGGTCCCGACCAGCACAGGTACCTGGGACAGGTCCTCGCCCAGGCCCGCGTCGGCGACTGCCTGGCGCACGACGGTGGTCAGCCAGCGGGTGGCGCGCCGCGGGATGTCGCCGCCGTCCTTGGGCCGGTCGTCGATCTCGTAGGCGTACGCCGCCCGGTACTTGTCCGGGTCGAACGCCATCAGGGGCCTGCGGCTCTCCCGGCCCGCACACAGCGCGGCGAAGATCTCCCCGGGGGTGGCGCCGACGTTGGCAACGGCCGCCATGCCCGTGATGTCCCAGGTCACGGTCGGGCTGCCGCCTTCCTCAGCTCGAAGGCGGCCACCTTGCCGGTCGACGTGGTCGGGAGCTGGTCGAGGAACTCCAGCCGGGCGGGGCGCTTGAAGGCGGCGAGCCCGCCACGGATCGCGGCGGTCACCGCGCGCCGCACCACGGCCTTGTCAGATCCCGGCCGGGCCACCAGGTACGCCACGGCCTGCTCCAGGCCGTCGGCGTCGCGGCTGCCGACCACCACGCAGTCCTGGACCCCGTCGACACCGCGGACGACGCTCTCGATCTCACTCGGCACGACCTTGTAGCCGCCCAGGTTGAGCACGTCATCGGCACGGCACAGATGGGTGAACGTGCCGTCCGGCTCACGGTGCACCACGTCGCCGGTGTAGGCGCCGCCGTCGGCGAAGGTGACCGCCGCGGCCTCCGGCCGGCCGATGTAGCCCAGGGCGACGGTAGGGCCGGCGATGTGCAGCCGTCCCTGCTTCCCTTCGGCGACCGGCGTGCCGTCCGCCGCGCGGACGGTCGCGGTGATCCCGGGCACCGGGACCCCGAAGGTCCCCGGCCGGTCCTCCTTCGGTGGGGTGCCGACGACGATGTAGAGGACCTCGGTCGCGCCGAGGCCGTTGAGCAGCTCGGCCTGGAAGGCGGCTCGGATCCGCTCGCTGAGCGGACCGGGCAGGTTCTCGCCCGCCGCCACGCACAGACGCACGGAGTCGACGCTTTCGGGGGAGAGCTTTGTCCCGGAGGTGTTCAGCAGCGCCGCGTACAGCCGCGGGACGGAGAACAGCACGGTGGGCCGGTGGTGCTGCAGCGCGGCAGTAAGGGAGTGGACGTCGACGGTGCCGCTGATGAGCGCGACGCGGGCACCGGCCGCCAGGGGGCACAGGACGGAGCTGCCGAAGCCGTAGCCGAAGGACATGCGGGCGCTGGACAGCACGGTGTCGTCGGGCGTCAGCGCCAGGACCGTGCCGACGCCGTCGGCCATGGCCGCGATCGCGCCCGCCGAGTGCCGCACCCCCTTGGGCATGCCGGTGCTGCCGGAGGTGTACTGCACGAGCGCCTCGCCCACCGCCCTCCACGCGGCCGGTGGCCCGGCCACCTCGGGGTGGTACGCGGGTCCAGCCGAGGCCGTCGCCAGGCCGGCGCGGACGTCGGCGCCAGCGAAGCGGGTGGTCGTGGTGAACAGTTCCTCCAGGGCGCGCTGGCGCGCGGGAGCTGCGTCCAGGTGAACCATCGCGGCGGAGCAGTCAGCGGCGATGTAGCGCACTTCGTCGTCCGTGAGCACCGGGCTGATCACCACGGGGATGCAGCCATGCCACCACAGGCCGAGGACGGCGGCCACGGTCGCCACGGAGTCGTCGGCGACCAGGAGACCGCGGGCGCCTTCGGGAACTCCGGCGGTACGCAGGGCGCCTGCGTACCCCCGGGCTGCCTCAAGGAGGCCCGCGTAGGTGATCTCCCCGGCCTGGGGGTCGAGGTAGCTGGCCCGGTCGCCCCGGCCGGCGGAGACATGGCGCACCACCAGGCGGTCGATCAGGTCGATCCCCTGGAGGCTCGTCGCCCGCTCGCCGAGCACGGCCACCGCGGCGTCCAGGCTGGTGAAGGCCGCCGCTTCCTGCGCGGACAGGGCTCCGAACTCGCGCTCGACCGCGACCACGACCTCGGTCTTCTCCAAGGAGCTCATGCCGAGTTCCTCGTAGAACTGGGCACCCGGCTCGATGGCGTCCTTGTCCACCTGAAGGACAGACGCCACGATCTCTCGCAGCCTGTCGCGCGCTATGTCGATGTGTTCCACCGGCGGGAGTCCTTTCCGTATCTTCGTAGCCGAGAAGCGGGGTCGGGTTGGGCAGAGAAGATGGAGCAGGCGATCTGTGTCCGGGGACTGCACCGTCCACCGCGACACGATCCGGGCGTGGATTCGGGAAGGGTGGGGCGGGGCGGTCCCCAGCAGGTTGGGCTCAGGCGCCCAGGCCCACCTCGCAGGGCAAGGACACCGACACGCCCTGGGGCTCCTCCGTGAAGATGACCCTCGTCCCGAGCGCGGACATGAAGCCGAGCTCGAAGACGGTGCCGCTTCCGACGCGACCGCCCGGGTTGCACACGACGACGGCGTCGGCCTGCCGAAACGCGTCCATGTGCACATACTTGTGCCGCCAGGTGTCGCGGTGGTTCTTCAGCAGGTCCTGGTACTCGAAGAGGATGAAGTCGGTGCCCTCGGTCTCCGGCTTGATCCTGGTGCTGCGGGGGCTCAGCACCTCGGTGTCGGTTTCGCGCAGCTGGGCGATGGTGCCCTCGATGTCCCTCAGCGACTGCTGGAAGCTGCCGCAGACGACGGCCGTTCGGAACTCGCGCCGGACCAGGCCTTCCAGCATGTCGGTCGAACCGCAGGCGGCCAGGGCCGTGTCCAGGTAGAACCGCTCCAGCTCGGGCCTCACGATGTTGAAGTACAGGCCCGTGTCGACGTAGACGCTGTTGACCAGCGTGGCCGCTTCCGGCTGCGGGAGCTGCTGGAAGACCCCGGTGGCGTGCACGCGCGTGCTCTTGTTGTCGATGGCGTCGGCGTACTGCTTGAGCCCGGCGCAGAACTCGCCGACGCGCTCCGCCAGGGCCTCGCCAGCGAGGCCGACTCCGAACGGAAGCCGTTCCCTCGTGAGCAGCTGCAGCTCGCCGCCCTGGGAGCGGTGGACGCTGACGTGTTGCGGGCCGAAGTGGACCAGGATCCTGCCGTCTGACACCACGGTGCTGTTCTCCTTCTTCTCGGTCCGTCGCGTTGGGCGCCCTTGGCCGGGGAGCCGGCCGCGGGAGGCACTGCGTTGGGCGCCGCTGTTAATCGCCTTCTCCGCGCAGAGCGCTGAGGTACTTCTCGGCGAATTCTTCTTTTCTGTCGCCGTTGTATTGCGTGATGAAGCGCGGGTGCTCCAAGGGCACGATCCTCTTGAAGTACCCCTGGTCGTTATTTAGCGCCGAGAGAAATTTGAAGTTCTCGCCGCTGCCGATGCAGTAGCACACCGAGGCGTCGGCCCCGAATTCCAGCTGGCGCTCCAGGGTGTCCACGAGGAAGGCTCGCAGGCCCTCCACCAGCTTCTTGCTCTCGTAGTAGTTGCAGTTGACCTCCTTTCCCTGGGGGTTCGTTCTCACCAGGCCGAGCGGGCACACGAAGCTCATGAGGAAGTCGGCGTAGAACCGTGTCCGGCCCCCGTAGCGCGCGATGACGTCGTGCAGGAACCCGGCGGAGGGCCGGCTCACCGCATAGCCTTCGGCGACGTCGATTCCGGTGTCGCTTTCCAGGAGCTTCGCGTCTTCGAACGGGACTCCGGTCACGGCCGTGCCCCGCCGGGCGGGCGAGCTGCCCAGGACCAGTCGGCGGGGCCTGTCGTCGGCGTAGTACCTGCGGTAGAAGGCGGTCGTCACCTCGCGGACGCGCTCCTTCTGGGGGCCGCTGAAAGGGTTGACGACCTTGAACCCGGGGGGCAGTTCGAGCGTTGTGCCCGCGAGTCCCTCATTGAACTGCAGGATGCGATCGGCAACCGTCGTTCGCTCGTTCATTGCAGAAGCCCTTCCTTCACGCTGCCCCTCCAGGCCGTCCGGCCGTCCCTGCCCGCCGCCGTCCTTCCCACGGGGCGTCGCGACCGCGGCCGGCCGGGCGGGTGGAGGCGTTAGACGGCGACCGCCGACAGGTAGATCTCGGTACTTTTGGGGAGCATTCGAACATCTTTGAATTCAGCGCACTCGAGGTCCGCGCCGATCAGGTTCGCCGTTTCCATTCCTCGGTAGAGGTCGACGAATTCAGTTCCGGGAATGATCAGTCCCGGCACGACGCAGCCTCGCTGAGTATACAAAAACCCGTTGGCCACAGAGACGATAATCACGGCGCCGGGCTTCAGGACTCTGCGCGCTTCCCGGGCCGCTGCGGACGTGTCGAAGAATGACGAGTTGTATGTCCTCAAGGAGACATACAGATCGAAACTGTCGTCGGGCAGGGCGGACAGATCCTCGGCGCTGGAGACGACGGTTCTCGAATGGGGAATGCGTCCGCTTATGTTTGCGAGGCCACTTACCGCGATGTCGGCGAAGGTGATTCGCGGGCAGTCGGAGAACAGGGCCGTTGCCTCGTGGCCGGCGCCGACGCCGACGTTGAGGACGCTGACGGCGGACAGGGGCCTTGTGGACGTCCTCCCGTACACCGACATGAAGTCCTCGGCCCACCCCGCGTTGGCGGTGCGGGCGTCGAACGCGTAGTCGTAGGTGCCGTACTTCGCGTCGAACGCGGCGGCCAGCGCGTCGCCCACGGCGCGATCCGCCTCCTTGTACTCCGCTCCGTACCTTTGGGAGATGAGAGAGGCGAGCGCCGTCCGCCCCCGGTGCGCGTTGACGTCGTCCTTGGTCAGGGCGAACCCCATGGACAACAGCTTGGCGGTGACGGATTCACTGATGCGGTGGGTGAAGTAGTGGGGGTTGCACTCGATGCTCTGCCCGCTTGCCGCGTAGAGGACTCGGTTCTGTTCCAGGATCAGGCGCTGGAGTTCGTCGGGGAAGCGCAGGACGTGGCCTCGCTCGGTGACGGGATCGCCGCTGAGGTAGCTCGTCAGCGCGGGGTCCGGCAGACCGATGTACACCCTGTCGATCCGCACCTCGCTCAGCAGCTCGGCCAGTTCGAACGACCCGGCCTCCGACAGGGAGTTGATCGTCAGATAGACGCTGTGCGCGCTGGACACTCCGAGTTCTTGAACCTTGCGCCGCAGGGTGCGGTACCAGGGTTCGCCGCGCACCTCGCCCCTGAAGGCGGTGCAGATCAGCTCGTTGTCTTCGGAAACGAGCGCAACGCCGACCCGCAGACCTGACTGCGGCCCCCTTTGTGCGACCTCAATGACGTGTTTCATCCAATGGGTACTATCCGGGCTCATCTGGACCTCTATTTCTCACCTCTCGCGGCACGCACGGGGCGTCGTCGCTCCTCGGGGACGTGGGCAGGCCGGCTCAGTGCGGGGATACATGGCACGGACGCCGTAGGCCCCACGGCGATTGACCAGCACCCGGGGCGCTCAGGGGAACAAGCACACAACAGATCGGCCTCTGGTGGGAGGCACGTTCGGGGGGCACTTTTCGGTGAGGGCGATCTTTGGGCGGGCCGGCCCGGCCGTGCGTGGGCGCCCACTCTCGGTTGCTCCACTGTCCAGAAAACCCCGGCGGCCCGTCACGGTCTCCGAGATCGGCCTGCGCAAGGACACGAGCACCGACTTCATGCTGCTGGGCTTCGCGGCCGCCGAACCGAAACCGGAAGGCTCCTCGTGCACAACCGCCGCGACTTCCTCGCCCTCGGCTTCTCCGCCGCAGCCCTCCTGGCCCCGCTGGCCCCGGCCCCCCGCACCGCTGCCGCACTGCCCGCCGCCGGCCCCGGCCGCCGGATCGGCAGCGGTGAAACCATGGCGGTGCGCCAGTTCACCGCCGCCTTCCGGGCCTCCGACGAGCTCCTGGGCGGCGGGCACGGCCTCAGCGTCGTCGGCGTCTTCCTGAGTGACGTCGTCGCCCCCATGCTGCACGGCACCTACGCCGACGACCGCGCCCGCGCCGACGCCTTCGCCGCCGACCTCGCCTCCCTCGTCGGCTTCAAGTGCCACGACGCCGGACGCGAAGGCGCCGCCCACCACCACTACCGGCTCGCCATCCGCCTCGCCCAGGAGGCCGACCCCGACGACCGCACCAGCCAGGCCGCCTGGGGCATGCGGGCCCTCGTCCACCAGGCCCTCGACCTCGGCCACCCCACAGGCACTGTCGACCTAGCCGAAGCCACCCTCGCCCGCAGCCGCGTTGACAAGCGCACCGAAGCCCTGCTGCTCATTACCGCCGCCCGCGCCCATGGCGCCAGCGGCAACCCGAGTGCCGCCTCGGCTTAGATCGACACCGCCCAGGAGGCCGCCCTCACCGGAACCGACGCGCTGCCCTCCTACGCGGCCGCCGCTGGCCCCACCGACGCTGTCGTCGCCTCCCACACCGGCCGCACGCTGACCGAGATGGGCCACCACGCTGCCGCCGAGCGCCACTGCCGTGCCGCCTTGAGCGACCGCACCGACCACGCATACCGCCGAACCCGCGCGCTGACCCTTACCAACATCGCCCGCGCCGTCGCCGCCCAGGCCCGCCACGAGGAAGCCGTCGACTTCCTCACCCGCAGCCTCGACCTGGTGGACGGCGTGGCCTCCCACCGCGCCCGCCGCGAACTCGCCGGCATGCAACCGCAGCTGGCGATGTATGCGCGGCGTGGAATCCGCGGCGCCGCCACGCCGCACGCGTTACCCGCCTGGCCACAGCCTCGTAGAGCCGCCCTGCGGCGACGGGCCGACGGCTGGAGGCAGCTCGCTACGGACGCGGTGGACGACCCCGCGCACCCCCGGCTCGTCCCGCCACCGGCCGAGCCTGCCCACCACGTCGTGCAGGTAGGCATGGGCGCGGGGCGAGCGGACCCCACCCAGGATGTCCACCGCACGGTGAGCGTCCGCGAGCGCGGGCTCGAGGTCCCCGTCGATCAGGTGGACGCCAGCCAGTACGGCGCGCCGGATGCCGACCGCCCGGCTGAAGCGCTGCACCGGCATCGCCCCCGCCTGCTCAGCCCACATCATCGCCGCCCGGGTTTGACCCAAGTCCCGATGCACCTCGACCGCGTCGGTGGCCATCCGCGCGGGGGTCATGTATGAGATCCACCCGGGGTCGTGAGATCCGGGCCGCAGCCCCGACAGCAGGCTCTCGCACCGGGCCAGGGCCGCTCCCGCACCAGGGCCGTCGCCCTGCTTGGCCAGGGCCCGGGCCTCGGCGAGCTTGCAGAACGCCAGAACCCTCGGGGCCGCGTGGCCGCGGCCACGGGCGTAGGCGGCGGACGCCATCTCTGCGGCCTGCGCGCACCGGCCAGCCAGATACGCCGAGAGGGACATCGTCGCCAGTACGTAGCAGCCCATCTCCACGTCGCCTGCGGCGCGGGCCATACGAAGCGACTGAATCAGCAGCCGGTCGGAGGCGGCTCGGTCCCCGGCGTCCATCGCCGCCCAGCCGGCCACCCTGGACAGTTCGGCCAGCGCCGCGTGCAGGGCCTGCCCAGTCGAAGCCGAGTAGGCGCCGTCGAGAAGCGGCCCGGCTCCCCGAAGGCAGTCCATGACCTGGCTGCCGCGCCAGTCACCACCCCCGAAACGGGAGTCGGCGACCTGCGCCTCCGCGGCCGCCGTCCACAGGCGCTCGACGTCCGCCGGACCGACACGCACCGTTCCGCCGCGGGCGGCTGGCTCGTCGGCCGGGTCGGCCAGCCAACGGAAGGCCGGCGTGATGAAGGACGCCCCTGCGGTCAGCAACAGGTCGCGACGGTCCACATTCCTCCAGCAGTCCACGGCGCCCGCAAAGGCGGCCTCGCGGTCGTGGGGGAAATCCAACCCGGTGTCCTCCCCCGAAACCGGCGGGACGCCCCAACCGGCATCCGAAAGGGTGACGGTTCGGCTCAGAAGGTTGCCGAGGACCTCAACGATGCACTCCCGCGCCGCCTGCCGCGGTGTCGCGCCGCCCAGCCACGCGGCGACGTGGGTATGGGTGTAGGCCGTCCGCCGCCCACCCGCGTGCGCCGCAGCATTGATACGGCGGGCAAAATCCCGGTGCGACACCCCGCACTCTTCTACCAGTGCGCCCAGGCGAACATTCGGCCCCCTCGCGTCCCCGGTCACGGGGCAACCGTGATCAGGTAGGTGTTCGAGTTCGCGGTAACGGGGGGTGTCAGCGGCCATGGATGCGGTCCTCCTTGGAGGGCGTGGAAGGGCGTGGAGCGGCGGCTGTACGCGTTCGGTGCCGGGTGCAGCTGGGCAGCTAGGGCGCTGCGGAATCCGCCTGCGGCGTCCTGGGCCAGCGGCACCCGCCGGAATCGAGGAGACGCCGACCGACTCGGGCATCACCCACGCCTCGCCCCTTCCCAGGGTGCGCCGCAGGCCGCGTCCCCCGAGGTCCGTCGGCCGTCCGGGTCGATGCCTTCGCCACGACGGCCGGGAAGCGGATCGCCAGACGTCGGCCGGTCCCTCAACCTGGACCCGGCGGTCCTTCGGGATCAGAACAGGGCCGGGCCCGTAGCGCAGCCAGCAGCTCGGGTGCGAAACGCGGGTCCTCCCACTCATCGACGGCGGCGAGGGAGGCTCTTGGATCACGCAGCAGAGGCCGCATGCGTGTCGCGTCACCAGGTCCGCATTCGGCCGCGCCGGCGACGAGAAAGCCGAACTGAACGCGGGCCTCATCTTCACCGAAGAATTCCGGCCCCAGCCGGTGCACGAGGACCGCGTACCGGAACCAAGCCCCGGGATGGCTTTCGTCCGTTGCCTGACCCAGCCAGTCTGCTGCGATGTCGAACTCCTCGCGCAGCAGCGCCTTGGAGCCCAACACATACATCGAATTGGCGTGCTCGCGGCGATCCCGTTCCGCCCGGTTTATCGGCACGCCTTCGCCCCAGTTCCCGTCAGGCCGGTTCCAGTGGTCGTGTTCGCCTTCGAGCTGCTTCAGCAGCTCGGTCAGGCTTCCCTTCCACGGCAGGTGCGCCAGCGGCTGACCGGACTCGTGCGCGGTCACCGCGCCGCGCTCCAGGCCTCAAGCCCCTGGGATGCCTCTGCGGGATCGACCAGGTCCAGGGCCACGGCGGCGCCCAGGAGACGCAGCTCGGCTTCCCATCCCGTGGCCAGGCCGAAACCGAGGTGCATCTGGGCATGCCGCAGGAGGCTCTGGAGTTCGGCGGCTGGCAGATGTGCTTGACGGCCGATCTCACCCAGATCAGAGCTCGGTGTCCTCGCCCAGACCTTGATCGCGAAGGCCTGTTCACCGGTCAGCGCCCGCACGGCCCTCAGGGCCGCCGGAGCCTTGAGCTCGCCGGCGTTCAGGGCGAGCAGGGCGACAGTACGCAGCGGCATGTCGTGTCTGGCTCGTGTGCGGGCCAGGGCCTGCCCAAGGGCGGTGCTGGTGATGTTCAGGCGTGCTGCGGCCTCGCCGGCCGAGCTTCCTGCCAGCAGCCGCTGGATGCCGGCCCGCTCGGTGGCTCCCCAGGATCGGCTTGTCCCGTCTCGTCATCGTGCTGTCCCCCGCAGGTTCTCCCACTGCTCCACACCGACCAGGCCGTGTGCCAGGGTCGCGCCCACGAGGGTGACCTCCGGGACGGTGAGGGGGAGCCGGAACGCCTGGTGGACGGTGCGGAGGATCTTGGCGAGCTCGACCGGTGTGGTGTCCGGCTCGATCTTCGGGAGCCCATAGCCGGTGTGCTCGATCCAGGCGTGGAGGGCCTTGACCGTCCGCTCGTCGAGCTGCCGGGAGAGGCGGAACTCCTTCTTGGCCGGACAGTCGAGCTGCCCGGTGACCACTGCCCCCAGGGCGACGCAGCGCAGCGGTATGCCGTGCCGTGCCCGTACACGGCGGAACAGCTCGGTCAGCGAGTCCCGGCGCGCGACGAGGAACTCGACATTCTCCCGTGGCGTGCCGACGAGGAGGGCGTCGAACACTGCCTTCTCCGTGTTGTCTTCCAGCAGCAGTTCGCTCATGCTGCCGCTCCCGACGGATGGGAGGCGGCGTCGCTGGTGAGGAGGTCAGTCACGAGGGGGCCCTTCGTGCGGGTCGGGGTGCCCGGGATCGCTGCCGTCATCGCAGGCGGAGGCGGCGATCGTCTGCGCGATGGCCTCCGCCAGGGCAGGAGGATTCATCAGCTCCCCGCTGCCGTCCGGCGCGGTCTGCCAGTACCGGTCTTTGGAGGCCGGCTGGCCCGGCTGGGGGCACTTCAGAGTCTGCGTTCGATCGCGGCCGGTCAGCAGGAGGCCGCCAGGGATGTCCCGTCCGTCAACGAGTGAGGTCGGGACCAGGAAGGACCAGACGTGCGGCTGGGCAAGGACCGGTCCGGTCGGGATGGATCGCGCGTGGAGGTAGTGCACGACCTTCTTCGCGTTGCCGGCCGGCACCCGTACGACGTGGAAGGCCCGCCCAATGGGAATGGGCGCGGGCTCGCCGTTCGGGGGCCAGGGGCTGCGGTTCATCCTGCGGCGGGGGTAGGCGGCGATCTTCGCGAGCCAGGCCGCGCCGCTGGTCAAGTGGGTTGTCACCGGTCCTCCTTCACGGTTTGTGGCACGGCGGTGTGCAGGGCGGCCGGCATGGTGCGGACGTAGATGCCGGGCCCGTACGGCCCGTGGGGTCGGCTGTGCAGGAGGCCGGCTCGGATCAGGGGCCGGCACGCGCGCCGTACCTGGTCTGAGGGGACTCGGAAGCGCAGGGCGAGAAGCTCCAGTGCCAAGGGCTGCCCGGGCCGGTAGATGCCGGCTTCGATGCGTCGCCGGATCAGGCCGGCAATGCCCGTGCCGTTCGGATGGGGCTGCTGCGGTCCGAGGACGAGTACGCCGTGGTTGGGGACGAGGGCGATGTCGCCTCGGTCGGATAGCCTTCGCAGCGCGGACTGGACGTGCTCGGGGCTGAGGTGGAGGAGGTGCGCGAGGTGGCGCACGCTCTCCTTCTCCGTCGCGGGGTGGCCGAGCATGAGCTGGTCCGGGCGGCAGTGGGAGGCCAGATGACGGCGGACGGCCAAGGTGGCCGCGGCTTGCTGGCGCGGTAAGACGGAGCGGGGCCCGGAAATCATGGTCGTGCCTTCTCGGTGAGTCGGATGGGGTGGTGGGGCGGCAAGCTACTGCTGTGTGCCGTTCAGGCGGTGGTGCTGGCGGGCGCGTGGGGGCGGGACTGCCGGGCCTGGCCGAGGGCGCGCAGATGAGCGGTGAGCTCCTCGTCGACCGTCACGCCGTTGAGGCTGCGGACCATCTGGGTCGCCACCACCCAGCCGAGGGCCGGGGTTTCGTACTCCGCCATCCCGAGGCCAAGCACATGGAGACCCTGCGGGCCGAGGCCGTACCTCGTTCCGTGCACGCCGTAGAGCAGGGGGCGGCGCACCCACAGGGCCACGCATCGCGTCAGGCGAGGACAGCCCGCTGCCGAGTCGTCCGCGTCATGTAGGCAAACCGGCGGTGTCGCCTCCCTGACGCCCTCCAGGTCCAGGCCAGCCAACCTCTCGGGGCCGTCCGGCAGGACGAAGAGGAAGTCACCGTGGCGATTGCGAGCCGGGGCTCCCACACAGACCTGGCACAGGAGTTCACGCATGAGGTGACGCTGGCGGTAGTAGTGCGGGAGCGCGTTTGTCACCCTTCCGCCGCCGGTGGGGTCGCTGGTGATCCTCACCCAGAGCCCGCCTTCGGTGTCCCGGTCCTCCTCCCGCTCGTCGGGGTAGCCGAGGGAGCCGTCCCGTCGGACCAGCAGCCGCGCGAGTTGAGGCCGCTCGGTGGTGCGCCGCGAGATGAACGGCCACCGTGAGGTGCCGAGCCCCGCTGCCTGGGCGGTCAGGGCGCTGAGCCCCGCGCCGCCACGTCTGAGGGCTCGTGGAGCGAGTATCGGTGTGGAGGCGGTCATGGCGAGTCTCCGGAGATCTACACGGCGCGGGCGCTGGATCGTGTGGTTTGGGTGACGGCCGGGGCCGTCCGTCCGGTGAGGGCCTTGGCGAGCGCGGCTGCGCGGGTGGAGCCGGGGCCGGGCGGGACGATCCAGTGGATGTCCGGTCCGGTGCGCGCGGTCGCGGGCGGTATGGAGATGACGGCGCTGGCGGGCATGATGCGGGTGCCGGGCACCGACCAGCTGCCCGGGGCGACCTCGTTCACCGGGAGGAGCCAGTACCAGATGCCGCAGTAGGCGCTGGCGAGCACCGGCCCCTGGGCACCGAGACGGGCATGTGCGGCGGCTCCAGCGGCGGCCGTGACGCGTACGGCGTGGAAGTCGTCACCGCAGCGGGCCCGCCAGGTCGCAGTCAGGGGCTCCCGGAGCGGATCCGTCCAGGTCGTCATCGAAGCCCGGGAGAGGCCGCGCTCCCGGTCGAGCGGGGGGCCGGCGCCGCACAGGGCTTGCGGTCGAAGTCGGCCTTCGTAGAGGTACGCCATGTTTCCTCCAGGGACTGCAGGCGCTGCATGGGTAGGTCAGGGGTGTCGGTACGCGAAGGGGTGAGGAGGCTGCCCAGGACCGGGGCCAGGATCCGGACCGCGCGGTGCAGGGTGTGGAGGCCAGTCACGGGGCAGTTCCGTTGCCGGACGGGTCGGCGCACTGGTGACGGCGTTGCATTACCCACACGAGCGCGTGTCCGCTGGGGGTGGTGCGGAGCGCTGAGGCCCGCCAGTGCAGGTCTTCCAGGTGGCGGACGAGGTCGGGTTCCGTCACCGGCGCTTCCAGGACGGCGAGGTGCCAGTTCGCCGCGTAGTCGCCGGCCCATTCGGTGAGCCTCTCCAGGGTCCGGCGGCGGTCATCCGCCGCCACCTGGAGCCGCTCCAGGCGCAGCGCGGGGGCTTCCTCGACGCCTCCTCGCCATCCGGGGCGCCTCGCAGGGTTCCTGCGGAGCGTGAACACCGCCGCCAGGCGGCCTTCCTTCAGCAGCAGCCAGCCCGAGGCCGGGGCGGGCGGGCGGGTGTAGTCCTCGGGCACGCCCTCGCCGCCCTCCCTCTGTAGGAACTGCGCGACGACCTCGTAGTCGTTGACACCGACCGGCAGCACCTCAATGAGGCCGCCAGCGGACGGTTCGTCGACGGCGGCCACCATGGAGGCCAGCGCGGGAAGCGGCTGAGGCGCCCGGACATCGACCTGCTGCACGAAGCCGTCCACGCCCCGCTCTCTGGACGAGATCACAGCCTTGCCGGAACCTCGGGCCCGCGCCATGGGACAGTCCACCTGCACACGGATCTCACAGATCCGGGACGGGCGACGGGAGGACCAATGGGTCAGCCAAGCCACCAGCAGCTCCCGCGGCCGGTCACCTTCCCGCGCCGGATCAGCCACCACCCCCCGTACGAGGAGACGTCCGGTCCCGTCGGCGTCGAGTCTGACCTCCGCGTACGCGGCTGCCACGACCCAGCCCGACGAGGCGTCGCAGAGCACCCAGATCCGCGACGACTTTCCGAGCGCACCAGCGGCGATCTGGTCCGCCAGCGCTTCCGCATCCCGGCATGACGACAGATCCGCACAGGCCCGCCGGTGCTTCATGACCAATGCGTGCAGCAGATGCGCGTCCTGCCGGCTGGCATACCGGACACTGAACGGCGCCTCGGGGCCGCCCGCCGCGGGGAGGGGTTCGCGGGTCAACACCCGTACCCCCTGGGGGAAACCGTGAGGGTGTGGGTGGTGGGGAGAATCAGGCCGCTGTCAGTCGGCATGCCGGGCAGGGGCGGGAGCCCGCACGCCGTGCGCAGGTCGTTGACGGCCTTGCTGTCCCGGATCGGGTACGGGCGTAGCGTGCGCGGGTCGACCTGTGTGCCGTACACCTGCCGCTGCCGGGCTCGGATGGACAGCACGTCGTCGACGAAGGCGTAGTGGACCAGCTGGCAGTCCCCCTGGTGGACCGCCTCCAGCAGCAGGTCCCGGCACTGCCGTACGAAGGCCGGATCCTGGCAGCAGCACACGATCTTGACCGCGGCCGTCGCGGCGGCACTGCCGTAGATGGTCTCCGTGGGCCAGCCGTACCGGGCGACGATCGACTTCAGGGACGCCTGTTGACGGCGTCGCACGGCGGCGAGATCGGCCCGCCGGTTGCTGGCCGCTGGCAGAGCGAGGGCGTGCTCGACCGCCTGCTGCTCGGCTCGTGCCATCCGGCGCAGACGGCTGCCGATACGGAACCGTTCCCGTGCCGAGGGCAGCAGCACACGGCCGTGGGTGGCCGGTGTGCTGGTGCCTGGCGCTGGGGCGGGCGGCAGTCGGAAGGGCATGGGTGATCTCTCCGTCGATCGACAGGTGGTTCTGGTGGTGGAGGCTGGCGCCCCGTGCAGGGAAAGGGGGCGTGGAAGCTGGGCTCAAGGAAGAGGCCGGTTCAGGCAGGTAATCTTCTTGGCATGCTGCCGGGCACCTGGGCGTCGTCGGCCAGGACCAGCCGGACGCCGCGAGCGTTCAGCCAGGCACGGATGCCCTCGGGCGTCTGGTACCCCCACGCGTCCGGGACCCGGTCCGGGGCCAGGTGCGCGATCGACGGGGTCACGAGCACCTGTGCCTGCCCGGCGTTGATGAGCTGCTCGGCTTCGCGGAAGCCGACCCGGTCGCCCGCAGTGAGACCCGGTACGTCATGGAACCGGCGCGCCACGTGCGCGCAGGTCCGCTCCGCCGCGTGCTCCAGGGCCGTGAACATCTGCCACGGGGAGACGCTCGCTGGCAGGACCACGTAGGCCACTGCCACCGCGGTCCGGTTCAGGTGCCCCGTCGCGAAATGCAGGACGTTCTCCAGCGTGGCCAGGTAGCCATCGGAGGGGCTGCCCGCGTCCCGGGGCTCGGAGTACAGCCACCCCGCCGTCCGCTCGATCACACGACCGGTGGCCTGCGTCCCCGGCAGGGCCGTCAGCCACCCAAGGACCTGCGCCAGGCGCGCCCGGACGTCTGTGAGGCGCTGTATGCGCCTGGCCGTCTCACCCTCAATGTCGAGGTCGTGTAAGCCGGTCAGGACCCGGTCCAGTAGATCCCGCTCCGCGAACGCCGCCCCATTCGGTTCCGAGAGCCGACGGGTACCGGTCGGGCTGCCACCGCAGGCCTGCGTTTCGGCGCCCGTGAGCACAGCGGACACCCAGGCCTCACCTCGCGGTCGCGTGGCGCCTGCCGCCGGCTGGTCGGATCCGCTCCGGTGGCTGAGGGTCTCAGCTGCTCGGTTGGGGAGCCGAGTCCGGCGGTGGCGACCGCCCGTCATGCCGCGTTCGCCGAGGTGGGCAGCGGCCGGTGGGGGGCGACGGCCTGACCATTCGGGAGCAGCAGCCCGGTGTCGTCGAAGAGCACCGCGCCGTTACAGAGCCGAACCCAGCCCTGATCCGCGTGGGGGTCAACTGTGACTGCCCTTGCCCCGTCAGGGGCCTCGGCGCTCGGGCACGGCGTCTTGTGCTGGCACATGGCAGACGTCCTTGGAGATCGTGGGGGCTGGGCGAACCGGCTCAGGTGGCACGGTGTCGGCGGTTTCCACTGTGCCGCCGGTTCTTCGGCATCGATACGGCGAATAGTCACCACTTTGTCGCCACTTCAGGAACCGGAGCCGCTAGCGGGCAAGCACAGGGCGCCCCTTTTGTCCCGTCTTCTTTCGGCATCGAACGAGCTCCGGGCCCGCGAAGCGGCGAGTAAATGGTGAATGTTCGCCGTTTCGGTGGCCACGCACCGTCCTGCACCGTTGAACCCGGGCCGATCGCGGCCCACGCCGTAGGGCGTCGCGAGTGCGAGGAGACGAGAGTGCCCCCGACAACCGCCGACCTGCTGTGTGACCGACGGCTCGGAAAGCTGGTCGGGCATCGCGATATCAGTCTGGCCGGATGCCCGGCTCCGCAGCGGTTTGCCCGTGCCGAGGTACGCACAGCTCTGACGGCCCGGGCCAGCAGGGAACAGGTCGAGGAAGTGATCCTGGTGACGAGTGAGCTCGTCGGCAATGCCGTCGAGCACACCGACGGGCCCCTCGCGCTGACCCTCGACATCTTCGAGTATGGCGCTGCCGTCGGTGTGGTGGACTGCGGAACGGACGTGGGTGCAGTCCCGGTACTTCTCCCTCCGCTGGGTATCTGCGATGAGGACGAAGCCCCTGAGACGCTGGCGCTGGGCGGCCGCGGACTGCTGCTCGTCACCCACTTCACGAGCGCCCTGTCGGTGTCCGCGACCACTGTCGGCAAGATCGTTCTGGCGCTCTTCATCCTGCCGCGCGGTGACCGATAGTGCCCTCGTCGGCCTTGACGCCCAGGCATCTGAGCCGGGGCGTGTTCGTTCATCCGCTCGGAGTCCATTGTGATGTTGGAGGCGATGGCCCCGATGGCTTCCTGGCTGGCCCAGACTCATCAACGTCGGCCGACCAGTGCTTCCTCGATGGGCTGCAGCGCGCCGTGGGTTGCGGCGCCACGCTCATGGACACTGCCGACTCCTACGGACAGGGCCATTCTGAGCGGTTGATCGGCCGGTTCCTACGGGAGCACCCCGCCGGGCTACTGCACCTCAGCAGCAAGGTCGGCAGGTTACGCGGCTCAGCACCCCACCCCTACGCCGGGCGTCACATCCACCATCAGTTCCAGCAGACCTTGGAGAACCTCTACGTCGAGGAGCTCGCGCTCTACTCCCTCGACTCGTTGGACTTCGGCCCTGGCGACCGTTATCTGGGTTCAGCCATCGAGCAGATGCGCACCCTTCGTCAGCTCGGTGCGATCAAGGCGATCGGCATGCGCGGGCCGGAGCTCTCCTACGGCGTTTCGCCGGCAGAACTGACCGCGTACACGGAGCGCTTCCTGTACCTGTTCCGGCTGATCCAGCCGGACGTCCTCTGGACCCCTTTCAACGCGCTTACGCTGGGGGTCCTTCTTGAAGGTGAGAACCTTCTCTCCTTCACTGCCAGGCATGGTGTCGGGCTGGTCTTGGCGGCGCCGCTCGCCCACGGCCCGGTCACTGACCGAGGCGCTCGGTCCCAGCGGCAGGAGCCGGGCTCGACCGCGGCGGCCTTGACTTCCCTGCCGTCGCTCCCTTCCGGCCCGCAGGCTGTGCGCGAAGACTTTGGGGGGACCCTCCGGACCCTGACCCAACTGGCCCTGCGGGCAGCCCTCCAGTTGGCCGGCCACTGCATCGTCGTTGCCGGCGCGAGGAACGCAGGGCAGGCGAGGGAGAACTTCGGCAGCCTGAGTCCCTCGCTCACCCGCGCGGAGTTGTCCCTGATCGACGACATCTACTCCTGGGTCCGCGCCGGTCTTGAGGATCCGCAGGCCCAGCGGACGCGATGGAGTGCCTAAGCCTGAGGCGTCGACGTCCTGGCCGTCGTAGCCCCAGCCCGCGGGACCCGTGGCCCGGTCCCTGGGGCGAGGGCTGCCGCGCACGCCGTGGTCGATCTATCCAGTGATCGTTCCGGGCAGCTGGAGCGGAACTTGGTGCACGACCTCCCACCGGTAGGCCGCACCCTCACGGCGGAGCTCGACAAGATCCACGGCGGTGATGTCGAGCAGCACCGGCGGGAGCACGCGAAGCAGTTCGACCTGCGCGATCACGGGATGGGCTGGACGGTCGCGGTTGTTGTACTGCACCCCCAAGTGGGGCCGGAAGCCGGAAGTCGGCTTGCCGCCGGGAACGCCCACCTGGACTCCGACCGCCCCGAGGGCGGCATGCAGATGTATGAGCTGGCGCCAGGGAGAGAGCGAGAATCGCAGCGCGCCACGCGATCCCGCAAGAGGGTGAGCGGCGAGCTGGAAGGGAGCGACGGGAAGGCTCTCGGCTAGGCGGACGAGGCGCTGCACCTGGGCTTTCGGGACCCGGGAGACGTCACCGACCCTGGTGATCGTGACGTGCAGGCCATCTGCAGGGACAGCATCCATGCCAAGGTGCGCGAGCTCGTCCTGACATTGCCGTGCCCGGCTGATCAGAGCGGGGAAGCCGGAGAATGTGAGCATCCAGTAGTAGGCGCGCTGCCCCGCTGACCATCCGGGACGCATCCAGTGGTCGGTCATGCGGCCAATGGCGGCGAAGGCCTCCCAGTCGTGGTCGACGATCCTTCTCGGGTCGTCAAGGTCAGGAGGAGGCGTGGAGGGGAACGCCCGCGGGTCGAGGTCCAGCCTGGGCGTCACAGATCTCCCTAGTGCTCTGGTACGGAGGCCGCGCCGGATCCGACGACGACCAGCTCGGCCTGCGGCCGTGATCGCCACGTACGCAGCTCCTCGGCATAGTCCCCCACGTCGGGCTCGCCATGCCAGCGGACAGCTTGTTCGTACAGTTCGTTGGCGCGCTGCCACACCGATTTGATCGGCGCTGTGGTTCCTGCCCGCAAGGCCTGGCGGCCCAGGACCATCGCCTGCTCGACCTCCGGTGACTTGCACTGGAGGAGTGCGGTGGCCGTGTCCAGCCCGACCAGCGCACGGCTCCATTCGGAGTCGGAGTGCGCGATCAGGTCGTTGATCTGGCCGCCGTAGCTGAGAACCTCAGCTGTGTCGCCAAGTGAGAGGCGTGCGGTGACGGCGTTCGCGAGGGAGCGGGCAACGGAGTAGGGGGCGAAGCTGATGCACGACGTCAGGCCGTCGGGAAGGCCTGTGTGCCGGTCTGACAGCTGCATCGCCCCTTCGATGGCAAGTTCGGCACCACGGCGGTTACCCAGTCGTGCGAGGGCTCTCGCGCGTCCATTGACCAGGAGTCGAATGGCCTGGCCGCTCTCGGGGGCTAAGGAGATCCCGGCCAGCGCCGCGGCGTCGGCCTCCGCATACCGCTTCTGGTAGTACAGGCCAAGCGAGCGAGTGCCATGAACCCACATCTCCAGGTCGCTGTCGCCGATCTCGCGAGCCAGGCTTTCGGCCTCGGTGCAGTACGCGTCGACGACCTCGAAGGACGCGCTGGCGTTGACCGCCATGTAGGCAAGGAGGCCGGCCGCGCGGGCAGCCAGGCCGAAGAGCTCGGCCCGTACCCGGGGTGGCTGCCGGCCTTCGAGAACAGAGTGCACAAGCCTTCTCAGAAGCCGTGTCTCACCAGCCAGCTGCTGTGGTCCGAGCGCCTCGTACCGGTCGACGATGCTCTCGATGGACGTGGCGACCATGAGCAGCAGCGGGGGCTCAGCGTTCGTTCCGGTCAGCGCCCTGGCCTGCGTGATGACCTCCGTCGGGTTGTCGAAGCCAAGCTGCTGGGCAGTGGGCAAGGGCAGCGGACTCGGCAGAGCTGTCCCCAGCGGGTGGGCGTCAACGGGCGTGAAGAGACGCTCGACCGACATGTTGAACATGTGACTCAGCACCAGGTAGAACTCCCGGCGCGGAGTCCCTTTGTTCCCGTCTCCTCTGCGTCCTGTCCAGCGGTCGAAGCTGCTTCGTGACACCGCGACTTCGGCGAGCCGTGGGTCATTCTCCTTCTGCGCGGCACGAGCCGCGGCCTTGGCGAAGTGGATGCAGAAGGTCTCGTACGTGGACCAGCCCTTCTCCTGAAGCAGCAGTACGAACCGTGTCGTGCCGGCCAATGCTCATCCCCTCGCGGCTCGGTCGTGAAAGCCGTCTCTCACATTCGTAGGTTCTTGCGCATGGCCGAACGCCTGCACAGGAGGGTGCGACCAGGTGCTCCGGCCCGCCCACGACGCACGTCGAGGGATGACCGCCCCGGCCTACGGGCAACCCAGCGATCCGACGTGTCGCTGGCGAGAGAAGCCACGGCCGGTTCGAAGGGAGAGCAGGACTCCCCCGGCCGCTCCTACCAGGCTCCTGAACAAGGGCGCAGAAGACCGTCCGGTGGGACATAGTGACTGTCCTCCTCACACTGCCACGAGCGTCGCCCAGCGGGGTAGGTCACACGAAGCTGCGACAGCAGTACGCATCGTGACAGCATTAAGAATGCTCGCCGCTGCAAGCTGCGCGCAACACACCAGAGCAATTTGCTCGCTTGACTTGGTTGTCGGGCTCGTCGAGACCCGGCACACTTGACCACCATGCCGGACCCAAATAGGCCACCTCGCTCGCTGACCCTCAGTGAACTCGGCAGGCGGATCGAGGTGTTGCGCGAGAACCGGGACGTAACGCAGGCCATGGTCGTGGCGTGGCTTCACGAGCGGGGAATCAAGACCGACACCAGCGCGCTAAGCCGGATCGAGGGCGGGAAGCGGCGCGCCGTACCACGCGAACTGATCGAGGCGCTGCTGGAGTACTACCAGGCCGACGACCAGACAGCGCGCCAGATCCTCGACCTGCTCACCACGGGTACTGCGTCACCCGGACGCCGACGCAGGCCCGGTCTCTGGCGGCGCCATGCCGAGCTACTCGGGCCGATGAACTTCCAGGGCTATCTGGAACAAGAACCACAGGCTTCAACCCTGCGCAACTATGAGCCGGAACTCGTGCCCGGACTCCTCCAGAGCGAGCGCTACGCCCTCCACGCCATCAGCACGATGCGCCCCGAGCTCAAGCCCGCGGACGTTCGCGGCCTCCTGGAAGTCCGCCTGGACAGACAGCGAAAGATCGCCGATGGGCCACTCCACATGTTCCAGGCGCTGATCGAGGAAGGGGCACTGGGGCGGACCGTCGGAGACCGGAGTGTCATGCGCGAGCAACTAGAGCACCTGCTGCGAGCAGAGGAAAACCCCCGGACCTCCATCCGCATCCTGCCGAGGAACGTCGGCTGCCACCCTGGGCTGGCCGGCGCCTTCATGCTGATGAGCTTCCCCCAGGCGAACCGCGACGTGGCCTGGGTCGAGACCATGAACCGGTCGCTGTACTTCGAGAAGGAGGGAGAGGTGGATCGCTACACCGAAGTCTTCACCGGCCTGTGGGAGCGGGCACTCGACCCCGTAGCCACACGCACCCTCCTCAAGGACATGATCAAGGAGCTGCAGAAGTGACACTGGACAAGGCAAACCCGGCCTTTATCGACCTGACGGAGGTGAACTGGACCGTATCCAAGTACAGCGGAGGCGGTGGAAACTGCGTAGAGGTTGCCGATCTTCGCTCCACCGAGCACGCGAGCGTCGCCGTGCGCGACTCCAAGGACGTACACGGGCCGGCCCTACTGCTGGGACCAGCCGCGTTCCAGGCCTTCATCCGGCACGCGGCCGAGGGCAAGCACACAGCCTGACCCTCAGCACGACGACGCCTGGCTCCCCCAGCCCGTAGCGGGGAGAGCCAGGCTTTCTCGTACACCCACACCCAGACGCCCCACCACTTACCCCATCAGCACGGCCACCGCCTTCCACCTGAGCCTCAACCGTAGTGCCCAGAGTCGGGCGACCTGCACCAGATGATCTGCTCCGCGGCTGTCACGGTCATCCCGAAGTCAAACAGCCCGGGAGCCCCACGCTGCTCCCAGTGCCGCCAGCCGGCCTCAACCTCTTCGAACAGGCGCCGGGGGCCGCCTTCGTGCACCGTAGCCCCGGCCGGGCCCACGGTCGCGGTGGCCCAGGAGCCGACTCCGTCGTGGAGCCAGGCGGTGAAGCCCTGCTCCCTCTCGCCGGTGGTGATCCGGATGTCGGCGGCCGTGACCCGCAGCGAGAACAGCAGACCCAGCTCCTGCGCCCGCAGCCGCACGTTCCGTTCGGTACGGCTGGTGCGGTCGGCCGGCTGGTCGGCTCGGATGGCGTGCAGCTCGCGCCCCTGATCGACGCCGCGGCTGGGCATGAACATCCCGAGGCCCTGGACCCAGCCGGTCGCGGACTCGCCGTCGGCGGTGACGGTGAGCGCGACGTGTCCGAGCCGGCCCCAGGGGGTGACGAGCCGTCCGCCGGGGCGCACCTGTGCAACCCATGTCCAGGGGACTCTCTCGACGGCGTACGTCGCGATCAGCCGGTCGTACGGCGCGCCCGTCGGCCAGCCGGCGTTCCCGTCGCCGGGGTGCACCGCGGCGTCCAGTCCGGCTGCCTTGATCCGCTGCCGTGCGGCCGCCGCGAGGCCGGGGTCGACCTCGACGCTCGTCACCAGTCCGGGCCCGGCCCGGTGCGCGAGCAGGGCGGCGTTCCAGCCCATGCCGGCGCCGACTTCCAGGGTCCGGTGCCCGGGTTCGAGAATCAGGGAGTCGGCCATGTCCGCGACCACGCAGACGCAGGACAGGCTCGACGTCGGCAGCCCGTCCCCAATCTGGGTGATGGCTGAGTCGTAGGGGCCCGCGTAGACGAGGTCGGCCCAGGCCTCGGGCTGAAGCGCCCGGTCGACGGGCACGTAGGCGGTCCCGCTCCACATCCACAAGGTGTCAGGGGCGAAGAGGTGCCGGGGGACGTCATCCAGGATGGCGCGGCGGACCCACGGGGAGTCCGCCGGCCACAGTCCCTGGGCGTCCATGGCCTCCGCCAGCGCGGTGCGGCGGTCGTCCAGACGCATCGCAGTCCTACCTCCTGCGCTTGCCCGTGCCGGAACCCGGGTTGGAGACCTGGCCGTCGCTGTTGCCGGGCGGCGGGGTGCCGGTCGACAGCGGCGGGCTCGGCTTTGCGTGACTCCCGCTGCCGTCGTTCCCGCCGCTGCTTCCGCTCCCGTTCTTGTCCTTCGCCATGACGTGCTCCCCTCACCGGTCGGTTACGAGCTGTCTGCTGTGCGTCACCACAACACCACAGCCGTGCGGCGGACGGAGCCGGGTGTGCAGATCCTGCATCCCACTTGCAGATCCTGCACACGCGCTGTGCTTGCCCGGTCACAGGCCATAGGGTGGGGGGCGGCAGACCTGTGAACCGCCTCTGGCTGGAGGGGGACCGGTGAGCACCGACCCGCTGTGGACGACCCGCCGCGCCCAGGCTCTTGCCGCAGGCCAGCAGGCCGGCGGCCTCGTCCGGATAGGCCGAGAGGCCCTCGGCTGGCGCCAGGCTGACCTCGGCAAACGGCTGCGCTGCTCCGCCTCGACCGTCTCCCGCCTGGAGGGCGGCCGGCACGGGGACCTGCCGCTGCTGAAGGCAGCAGCGGTCGAGGTCGGCGTCCCGTCCGAACTGCTGGCCGCATCGCTGGGGTTACGAGCACCAACCCCGCCTACAGTGGCAGTTGACGCTCCGTCCGTCCGAGAGGATCCGATGCTCCGCCGCACCGTCATCGCAGCCGCCGGGCTCGCGGCACCGCTCAGTCTCCTCGGAGGCCTGGAGACGGCGCTGGCCACCACGCCCGACCCGAGCGGATCCCCGCTGCCGCTCGACGCGCGCCTTGCCTCCGCCCGAGCCCTCTTCGACGCCAGCCGGCACACCGACCTCCTCCAGGCCCTGCCCGGCCTCCTGGGCGACGCCCACCACGCTGCGGCCGCCGCCCGTACCGACCTCGGCTACGCGCGGCTGTCCACCGCCTACACCCTTGCCTCCACGCTGCTGAACAAGTTGGGCCACTACGGGCCCTCCCGGCTGACCGCGGATCGGGCCAGCACCTACGCGCAGGTCTCCGGCTCGCCCCTCGCGGCCGCGGCCGCCGCCCGCGAACTCGCTGCTGTCCTGCGCCACCAAGGTCAGGAAGCGGCCGCGCAGCGGCACATCACAGCCGCCGTGTCCGGCATCGAGACCACTGGGCTGGCCACCGACGCGCAAGCCTCCGCATACGCCCAGATGCTGGCCTCCACCGCCTACACCGCCGCAATCGCAGGTGATCGGGACCAGGCCCTGACCATGATCCGCGAAGCCGGACGCGCCGCACGCGACCTCCCGCACCAGCCCCCGCCCGGGCGCCTGTTCCCCATCACGCCCGCCGCCATCGACCTCTATGCCGTCGGCGTGCACTGGGCGCTCGGTGACGCGGGACACGCCCTGGAAGCCGGCCGCAACCTCCACGCCGGCCAGTTCGCAACACCAGAGCGCAAGGGCCGAATGCACACAGACCTCGCCCGCGCATGGTGGCAGCGCGGCAACCCGGAACAGACCGCCGCCGAACTGCTCAAGGCCGCTCGGGTGTCCCGATCCGAGGTCACCGACCGCCCCCCGATCTGGCAGATCGTCACCGAACTGCGCACGCGTAACCCCCGCACCGCCGGGGTACGCGAGCTCGGGGCCCTGGCAGGTGCCGCCAGCAGCTAGGCATCGCCGGCCTCGATGAGCTGGATGACGGCCGTGGGGTGGTTCCCGTACAGCCCGATCCAGTTCCGGTGGGTCCGCTCCGCCGTCGCGAGCGCCACCCACTCCCCGGTCACCGCGGGCCCGCCCGCCTCGAAGCGCAGGACGGCGAGGTAGCGGCTCACGGCTGCTCCTCTGCGGGGGCGGCCTGTGGCTGGGCGGCTGCGCGGGCGGCCGCGACCGCCTCGTGTGCGGGTCCGCCGTACAGCGGCACCTGGGCGAGCGGGTCGCGGGTGCCGGCGCCGAGCGGGTTGTCGTAGTGGGTGTCGGCGGTGAAGGAGCCGGGTTTCCACCGGCCGGCGATGTTCCGCTCGGCGAGGGAGACGCCTGCTTGCTTCATGTCGGTGTTGCTGCCGCGGCGGAAGGAGTGGGAGGTGACCTTCCGGCCGTCGATGTAGGCGACGCCGGCCCGCTGGGCCAGGAGCTGGATGCGCTCGTTGATGGTGCCGGGCCGCATCCGGTTGCCGCGTTTCCGGTCTTCGGGGTAGCGGCGCAGGCGGCCGGTGGAGGCGAGGCCGGGGAAGAGGGGCTGGCGGGGTCCGTCGGCGCCGAGGTCGCGCAGGACGGCGAGCCAGGCACGCGCGCGTCGGACCTGCTGGAGGTCGGCCCGGTCGCGGATGGTGTTGGGGACGCCGACGCCCGCCTGGTCGGTCTTGGAGGCGGCGGTGACGATGCGGATCTGGTCGTCGAGGACTCGCAGGTGCATGACGAGCATGTCGGCGAGCTCCGTCTCCCGGTGGAGGTTGCTGTAGGCCAGGGCGATCAGCAGGGCGTCGCGCTTGCCGATGTTGGTGGACTCGTCCACCGTGTCGAGGATCCGCAGGGTGTAGCCGATGGTGGCGGTTGCGGCGCGGTCGACTTCGCCGCCGGCCTTCGCCCACTCGCGGCGCCACGCCCGCAGCTGGCCGAGGAAGGGGTCGCGGTCCGGCCGCAGGTTCTTCGGCTGCGCGTTCCAGATCCGCGACATGTACTTCCCCACGCTGTCCGGCTTGTACTCGCCGGCCCGGCCCAGGCGGATCAGGTGCAGGCCGTAGCGGGTGTAGGTACTCGTGGTGCACGGATCGGCGATGAGCGGTGGCTTCTGCTCCGCGCACCACTGCCTGAACCGCCCCAGGGTCGAGCGGCGGTTGCGGTCGGTGTTGTCGGCGACGTTCGGCTTGTTGAGGTCTTCGACGTCCTCGGGGGAGAGGCGGAAGTCGGCGTCCGTCCAGCCCGGTGCTGCTGGCTCGGAGCTCGGCGGCAGCTCGCCAGGGCCGAGCATGGTGTGCTGGGTGACCACGAACCGCGGCCGCGGAGCCTGCTCGGGCGGGGCCGGGAGCAGCACCTCGCTGTCGTCGACCAGCTCGGCGTCGATGATCTCCGTCTCGTCGCTCACGACTCCTCCCGGGAGTTCTCGGGATGGTCGGGGTGGTCCTGGAACGGCTCCGCGAACGCCACGACGACGTCCAGGAGGGCGGGGGCGAGCCGGCCGCCCTGCCGCTCGCACAGGTCGAGGAGCCGCTCCTTGGCGTCGAGGTCTGCCAGGACGCGGTGCGGCTGGTGGGCGGCCACGTGCATCGCGACGTCGTGGTCGGTCTGGACGCCGGCGCCGGTGAGGATCCTCGCGGTGATCCGGCCGTCTACGGCGATGCCGGGGCCGGTCGGCTCCCACCAGCCGCCGGCCCCGGCCGCCTGCGCCAGGCTGCGCTCGTCCTCAACTCGCGCGCGCAGGAAGGCGATCCACACCAGGGCGGGGTTGCTGCTCATTGGCGGTTCGGTCCCTTCAGTCCCTCGCGCTCTGGCCGGCGACGGCGTCGGCGGCCGCTGGCACGCGGCGGGCCGCGGCCTCGGGGGTGGCGGCGTACGGCTCAACCCGTGCGGCCAGCGCAGCCAGGGTCTCGAAGACCTGGTCGGCCCGCAGGGCCCACTCGATCGAGGAGTCCGAGTGCGCCCACGAGGCCGGGCTGCCGTTCAGGGACAGCCCGAGGCCGCGGAGGGAGCGGGCGGCGTCGTCCAGGGCGAGGCGCAGCGCGGCCGCGACGGCATCGCCCGCTTCCGGGTCGGAAATCCGGCCCAGCCTGCTGCCGTCGCCGCGCGGGGCGGGAACGGGCTGGCCGGGCCGGAGCCGGATGTAGCCGGTGGTGCGCGGCCTGCCGGCGGCGGTGGTGGGGGAGTCGTGCAGCTGGTCGGACAGCAGCCACCGCTTGCGCAGTCCGCGGCCGTCCTCGCCGACGGTCTCGACCAACACCTTGCCGGTGTGGAGCAGGCCGGGCTGGCCGGCGTCCTCGGCGACCCGGATCACGATGCCGGGCGAGCCGAGCGGCGGCTTGGCGGCGTAGTACTCGGTGCCCTTCTGGAAGGTCGGGGACGCGGTCGTGCACCGCTCGTCGGGGCTGGCCGCTGCGGTTGCGGCGTCGTGCTGCTGGCGGGCGTGTTCGGCGCGCAGGGCGTCGGCCTTCTCCAGGAGCGCGCGCTCGTCGTCGGTGCGGGGGCCGGCGGTGAGCGGGGGCACGCGGGCTTCCAGCGCGGCGGCACGTTCGAGCAGTCCAGTGCCTATCGTCGGCCGGGTGGCGGCCGGTTCGCCAGTACGGGGGCGGGGCAGCGGGTGCTCGGCAGTGTTGCTCACGGCTGCGGGGTCTCTTCCTGGGAGGTGGCCAGCTGGAGGGCTTGGGCGACGGCAGTGGCGGCGAGCCGGGCAAGGTTGTCGACGCTGTTGACGGCGTCGTCGTTGACGCTGCGCAGGGTCAGGGCGGGGTCGCCGCTCGGGCTGATGCCCGCCCAGGCGTCGAGGACGGCCTGAACGAGGTCGGAACGCACCCCGAGGCCCCCGGCGTTGTAGCGGTACCCCGCGTGCATGGGGGTATCGCCTTCCGCGTGGTGCAGCGCACGGGGCGTCTCAGGGATTCGGCTCGCCTGGTGGGCGCTGTCGCTCATGCGTCTTCCTCTCGGTGGGCCTGGACTGGATCGCAGGTGGACGGCTTTGATGTGGCTGTCGTCAGAAGCGCGCGAGGCGCGCGTCGAAGCAGTCAGGGCAGAGGCACAGGCCGTCCTTGGCCTCGGCGGGAATTCCGCAAACGTCGCAGTAGGCGAGGTTCGAGGGCACGCTTTCTCCCCCGCAGGTGAAGCAGAAGTATTCGGCGCGCCGTCCGCTGGCGAATTCCACGTCGGCGACCAGGCTGAACTCTGCACATTCGGGGCAGGGGTGAATTACCCTTCGCGGGTCGCTGAGGGAGATGAACTCCTGCACAAGGTCGACGTACTCGTCGGCTACCCGTTCCCCTGTCTCCTCCGACATGCCGCAGAACCGGCATTCGGCCTTGCCGTTGCACAGCAAGGCGAACTCCTGGCAGGTCGGGCACTGCACCGTCTGGTCTTTCAGCGGATCCAGCTCGGCGCGCAGGTTGCTCCAGCGGACGGTCAGGAACATCTTGATGTCCGACAGGCCACTGCTGAGCTGCCGCATCTCGTCGTGCAGGCGCAGGTGCTGGCTGCTGCCGCGCGGCTTGGACGGCAACAGCTCGTCCCGCACGAAGGTGAGGAGGAAGTCGAGCAGATTGGCGGCGAGTTTCTCCACGGCGGGTGCGTAGATTGTTTTCCGTGTCTTCGACCCCTTCTCGCCCTCCGTGTATGTGGTGAGGCCGTAATGCTGGAGGGCGTTTCTCCACTTGATCAGGCGCTGCAAGTCGTCTTTGGTCGAGCCGTTTTTCCCCACGTCGAGTTGCGCAAGCCTCTGCAACCGGTCGAGGGCTTCGATCGAGCCGCAGCTCTTGAAGTCCGCATGGTCGAAGCTTTCCCGGGTGGCGGTCTCCGGCTTTTCGAAGACCAGCGACCAGTGTTCACCTTGCAGGCGCGCCTTGAGCAGTACCTCGGCGGCCGCCGCGAGGTGCAGGATCGCGTACTTGAGGTCCCGGGGAGCGGGGTCACCCTTCAGGTGCTTGGTGACGCTGATGAGGTAGTCGAGCCCGTTCTCGACCGGACCGAAGGCGATCTTGACCGGTTCCCTCCTGCGGCGGACCGGCCTCCTGGAGGCCGGTACCGGAGACGGGACCGCGGGCGCCGGGTCCGGCTGCCCCTCGGCCGCTGATGTCCGGCCGTCCTCGGAGGGCTCGCGCCCGGGCAGCTCGTCCTGCGCGTGATCGGGCATCAGACTTCCTCGGCGGGGATGAGGTCGGCGTTGATGGCCGCTTCCAGGTAGTTGCGGGCGTCGGGCAGCGCGTCGGCCCGCTCCTGGTCGGTCAGTTCCTCCCAGGTCGGCAGGTGGCCGGCGTCGTGGGCGAGCTGCTGCCGGGCCCGGGCCAGGGCCAGCACGCGGGGATCGGTGAGGGGGATCTGGGGCAGCACGGTGTTCTCCTCGGGGAGGGGGCCGGCCGGTGGTCCTCCGTCGCGGGGGCCACCGCCGTCGGTGTGCTCCGGCAGCTGTGTCCGGACGCTCCGTCAGGGTACAGGGGGGTACTGGGTATTCCAGCGAGAATACCCGGTAAGGCATGCCTAAGTAGCGGACACGGCGGGGAAGTTCACCCGCTCGTTGGCCGAATGAGGATGAATACCGGACAGGAAGGGGCGTGGACGGCAACGGTGGGCACCGCTCGCCCTAAACACGTGCATCCACGTCCCGCAGTACGGAGCGACCGTGCGCATCACCATCGTGATCGACAATCTGCGCCCCAGGCGCTGAGGGACTTTGGCGCCGTCAGCGTCAAACACGGGGCCGTGCTCCAGCCCGACACCACCTGGACCCCCGGCCGAGCCCGCGACTACTTCGAGCTCCTGCCGCCGCGCGCGCAGGACATCGTCCGCGAGGCACTCCGGGGCGGCCGGGTGTCGGCCGACGCCCTGCGGTTGACGGCAAGGGCCTCAACGGCCACGCCAACGGCCTGAAGAGCGTCCTGGCCAAGGGGGCCGACCAGAATCCGCCGCTGTGGCCGCACGGAATGAAGCGGCCCGTGGTCGGCATCGGCCCCGGCAACGGCCCGGTCAAGGGGCACAAGATCCGCGACGAGGAGCTCGGCGCCTTCCGCAAGGGCCTTGCCCACCTCCTCAAGCAGGAGGAGAACTGACCATGGAGGACAGCGACAAGGCCTACTTCGCGCGGGCCATTGCCAGCGAAGAGTCGGTATACCTCGACACAATCCAGCGCGCCGCCCAGCGCGACACCTTGAGCAGGAGGCCCTCACGGCCCCGCCGGGCCACCGGGGCACCAGCGGACAAGACCTGAAGCTCCTCGCCCAGTTCGTCACCGACCTCGTGCATCGCGATGGCGTGATCCTGCGGCCTGAAGGAGGGGGCTCACCGTGGCGGAGATGCGCGAGGAGGCCGCCCTGGCGGACGAGGTGTCATGAAAACCGGCGAGCAGCAGGTGCACGGCAACGAGGGCCGCGCCGCGGACCGGGTCACCGGCGAGATCTGCATCCTCAAGGACCGCTGCGGAACCTGCGTCCTCAACCCTGCGGCCACCGCGATCGAGCTCGAACCCGGCCGGCGCCCAGACGGGGGCGGCCGCGGCAGGGCGGGGGGTGCTCAACCCACCCATGCGGACTTCGGGATTCACCGCAAACACCTCACAAATGCAAGAGTCGAGTTGACCTCGAACCGCCCTGCGGCTTCGGGGCAGAGTTCGCGATTCGTCCAGCGGGTGGTCCCCAGACGGCGTGACTCGTGGCCAGCCATGGCAGTGGTCCAGTGGCAGGTCGCCGGCCGGGCCGCCTACGAAAGACTCCTGCGCTGGGGCTTGCGGCGGAGGCTGGCTGTCAGGGAGTGGTGCCTGGATTGCTGTTGGCGGTGGGGGTGTCGAGGCGGTGGTGGACTTCGGTGGGGTGGATGTAGTTGAGCCAGGTGCCGAGGCCGGCTGCCATGACGAGGGGGTCGATGCCGAGGAGCTGGCTGATGTGGTGCATGTCGCGGAGGGTGTAGGTGATCTGGCCGTCCTGGCGTTTGCTGATCTGGCTTTTGGACATGCCGAGGTGGCGGCCGAGCTGTTCGTAGGTGAGTTCCGCGCGGAGTCGTCCGTGTTCTACGGCTTCGATGAACTTGAGCTCGAGGTCGGTGACGGCTTCCCGTGCATGCTGCTTCGCGGACTTCTCCATGGCAGGCATCATATCGAGCTCTGATCCGATCCTGGATACCAGGAAAGCTTCTTGGCGCCACTGTAGCCTCCAAGGCAACGCAGTTGCTCTTAGGGAAACTTCGTTGGTAGTTTGGTGGCATGACCGACGGACCGAATGACGGCATTTTTGCGGGGATTAGGCCCGGCTGGGCCCCGGCTCACGCCTGGCGCTGGTTCCTACTCCGGGCGGCTAAAAGAGCGTTTTGTCCTGGCCGGGGCGTTTGATAACTGGCGCAATGTTGGCCGCTTGGGGTCGGCCCGTGTTGGCGTGTGAGGATCCGCCTGTGGAGTGTGATGTGTGCGGGCGGTCGATGTGGCGGTGGCCGGTGCCGCCGACGGTCTGGGAAGAAGAGATCTGGTCCTGCTTGTGGTGCCATGCGGCCACCCATGTGGGCGGCGAGTGGTTCGAGATTTCGCGACCGCCGTATCTGCCCCTGAGGATGCGTTGGGAGAAGGCTGCCGCGGACGGCCTTGCCCCTGGTGTCTCCCACGCGTTCGGCATCTTTGACAAGACGCTGTGCGGCATCCAGGAAGCCGGCATGTCACCGTCCGACTACTCGTGGCTGCCGGAACGGGAAGACGCCTGCGGCGCCTGTCGGGAAGCGGCGAGTCTCATCAATAGCCGCTGGCCGCGGTCGATGAGGAGTGAGGATGCGCGGGTCAGCGTGGCCCGGCGGCTATGAGTCTTTCCAGTTCGGAGTCGATTCTCGGGTGAGCCTGCGGCTCATCAGGTCGATCATCGCGAGGTGGATCATCGCTTCGGAGCGATGGGGGTGGGTTTCGTAGTCGCGGGCGAGGCGGCGGTGGTGCATGAGCCAGCCGAAGGTCCGCTCGACGACCCAGCGTCGCGGAATCACCTTGAAGCCCTTGTGAGCAGGGTCGCGGCGGGTGACTTCGACGTCGATGCCGAGGCGGGCGCCGTGGTCGATGACCTTGGTGCGGTAGCCCGTGTCCGCCCACGCCTTCGTGATACGCGGATGGTCTGCGGCGATGCTCGAGAGAACCTGAATGCCGCCGGCGTTGTCGGAAACGTTGGCGGCTGTGACCAGCACGGCCAGGAGGAGGCCGAGCGTATCGACGCCGATGTGCCGTTTGCGGCCCGCAATCTTCTTGCCCGCGTCGATGCCTTGGCCGGTCGCAGGCACATTGGCCGAGGTCTTGATGCTCTGGGCGTCCAGGATGCAGGCGCTGGGTTCGGCGTCGCGGCCTTCGGCCTCCCGGACCAGGCGTCGCAGGAGACCGTTGAGCTGGCCGAAGACCTCGTCCTTCTGCCAGGCGGCGAAGTACCCGTAAACCGTCTCCCATGGAGGAAAGTCGTGCGGCAGGTACCGCCACGGGATCCCGGTCCGGTCAACATAGAGGATGGCGTCCATGATCCGGCGCAGATCGTGCTCGGGCGGTCGGCCGATGTCCAGGCCCTTCCCTCTTCGCTCGGCCCGCCACGCCGTCAGAGTTGGTTCCAGCAGATCCCAACGGGCGTCGGACAGGTCACTCGGATACGGTCGCTGTCTGCTAGGCATGTTTCTGTAGTACCGATGGCCGCCGTCCCGCCACAGGGCGCAAACCGGCGTGACCGGGGGCGTGTTGGGATCAGACAGGAGCGAAGGGCCCGAAACGGGCTCTCGAAGGCCGTCATCCGCCTCACCTGTCACAAGACAGGTCTGCTGCCCCAGCCGGCCCGAAGCGGTCCGTTACCTAAAGCGTGATGAAGTGCCCCTGCTGGGATAAAACACTCTTTAAGACCGGCACCCGGACGCCGGCGCACGGGAGCTACTCCGCACCTCCCCCCCGGCCCCAGCCACTGTGCTCGCCCTGACAGTCAGGCGGCGTCGTTCGGGGCCCTCCGAGGCTTGTCCGCTGTGGTGGCGAGGACGTCGACCAAGCTCCGGAGCGAGTGCAGCGCCGGGGTCGTCTGCGGGGACGTGGGCCAGCAGGGTGTCGGCGCTCCCGCCCTCCAGAGCCTGGACCAGCCTGGTGCCGTAGGCGTTGTGGTCGGCTTCGCGCACGGCGGCCCAGACGGACTCCTCGGTCCAGGCGGCCATCCGGGCCAGGCCTGCGGCGGCCTGCTGGCAGGGGGAGGTCGCCGTTGTCCGTCCGGAAGTCCGTGGGGAGGACCTTGGCAACTGACGGTTGCGGGCGCCCTTTCCGTACCAGCCGCTTGGCGTCCTGGGCGTCTTCGTGGTGTTGTACGGGGCGTGTAACAGCCTCCGCGGTTCCTGCCGATGGTGTCGGGGTGCTGGGTGATACTCGGCCCCCGTGGTACTAGGACTCCTCGGGAACGGGAGCAGAGTTGACCGTCAGCGCGCAAGACACCCCTCGCTCTGAAGTCAGAGCTTTGATCAGCAATCTTCAGCGGCAAGTCCGTGAGGGGGAGCGTGATCTTGCCTGGAAGAGGAGAAGGGCTCGCTGGTTTGGTACGGCACTCCTTCTGATGCTGTTGTCTGTTCCGGCCTTGGTGGCGTGGTCTGCGTTATGTGCCAAGGACCACGCCCTTCTCGTGGCTGGCAACGGTGTACTGGTGTCGATCCTGGTGGTGTCGGCGGCGTTCGTCGTTGGGGCGTTGATCACCCACTGGATGAAGGCATCCTATGTCGCTGTGGGTGGCATGACAGTGGAGGGCCCGGACAGGTACTCGAAGAGCAAGGCCGAGTTGGGGGAACGCCTGTTGCGGGACCAGGAGTCCTTGCGGCGGCTGAGTGCGCTGGTCCAGGCGCCGCTGCGGGAACGTCGGGGGCTGTACCGCGAGGATGTGACCGAGGTCGTCGTGCAGTATCAGCGTGAGGGCCGCAGGTACCGGCGGGTCCATAACGCTCTTCAGTCTCTGGTGATGGTCGGGTCGACTGCGATGACGACGCTCGCGGCTCTGGAGGCGAGGGTGTGGAACTGGCAGACGATCTTGGTGATCGCGCTCGGTTTCTCCGTCACGCTGGCAAGCGCATTCACCGGGTACTACAAGTACCGGGAGCGCAGCTACTTCCTGCGGCAGACCGCCGATGCCATCGAGGAAGAGGTCAATGCCCTGTCTCTGGGCGTGGGCGCGTACCAAGAGTTCGGGCCGGACCAGGAGGATCAGGCGCTCGCTCTGTTCACTCAGCGTGTAGAGGCTCTGCGCAATGAGCAGCGTCGTCGTGAGCAGCAGCTTGACCAGCCTGCGGACCAGGCGTCTCCACAGGGTTCCCCGGTTGTGTGACGGACCTCGGAGACCACCATGAGAGGGCGCCGGCAGCTGAGCGAAGCTGGTGGGCCGACGCGGGGAAGGGGGCTCTCCTGGTCGGTGGTGGCTATGTGCCCTCGCCTGATGAGGTGTCCGCTGCGCAGACCGCGAATGGCGGCTGGAGTAAGAAGCAGCTGGCTGAATGGGGAGTGCCGTGGCCTCCGCCGTCCGGCTGGCGGAGGCATCTTGAAGCGAAGTGGAACGGCGAGGAGGTCGACCCTCGCCAGGAACCTGACCAGGACACGCTGTTCTGACTGTCCGGTGCTGGCGTGCGCCAGTGGCGGGCTCCAGCAGCTGGCCTCGGACTTCCCCGGTTCCCAGGCCGCTACCCGGTGGGGGCGCCGGCCGTTGGGCCGGGCATGGGACGTATGAAGCCGAACCGCGTGCGCCGCGCGCGGCTGGAGTGCGGACGCTGCCGGAAGCCCGCACCGCAGGATTGGACCTCGCCCGAGGCCACGGATTGGAGCGGTCGCTGGGAGCGCGGGCGCCTGGCGTTCGTGCTGTGCCCGCCGTGTCACAGCCCGGTGGAGGTCGCGGAGGCGGAGCTCAACGCGGTCGGGATCGCGGTCGCCCAGGATCAGGGCGGCCGGTTTCTGGCCGATCCGGTCGTCTGCCTGACGGGGACGTGGGATGCGCCGGGCCAGGTCCTCTACGGGCGTGACCACCTGCAGCGGATTATGGCCACCGGAACGATTAATGGTCTCGGCGTTGTCGAACGGTTGCCCGTGGGCACTCGATGCGTGGCCACTGCGGGCGGCGTCCTGATCTACGAGCGCGCTGTAGCGGCTCCACCTGAACCGGGCATGACGGCGCCTGCTGTGCCCGGTGGCAGCTCGCCCATGCCTGCTCCTGGGATCACGGGAGGCCGCCCTGGTGAACATGCCGAACACCTGCGAGGTGTGAGCTGAGCACGGCTGGGGCTGGCTGAGAGCCGCCCCCCGGCCTTCATAGCTACTCGGCGGTCGGGGTGTGCACCTTTGCTGCCGACCTCGTCCAGGTCCACGGGGCCGCAGGCACTGCGGCTACCTCCAGCGGCGGGGGAGAGGCCTCCCTCCAGGTCCACTCACTGTGGGAAAAGGTAGTCGGTGATCTGGGCACAGAAGGCTCTGAGGCTGGGGCTGGGGTTCTTGTAGGGGCCGTCTTGTGCGAAGACTTGCCTGAGCCACTCGGCTTTCTCCTTCCGGGGGACGTCCGGATGCCAGGATTCAAGTTCTCCGTCGGGCATGGGGAAGAGTCCGATGGCGGCGGCTTGGGTGAGCAGGCGCTGGGTGGCCTGGTAGGCGGGTTGGTCGGCGAGGGGTCCGTCTTGGTTGAGGTTCTCGATGCCTGACTTCTTGAGGGTGCGCCACCCTGTGGGCTCTTTCAGGAGTGCTTTGATCTTGGCTGCGTGGAAGGCCGTGAGCTGGCTTTCGGCTTCCAGGCCGTCGAGGGCTGTCTCCAGTTCTTGGGCGAGGGCTTCGCGGGTGGGCAGTGGTGCCTTGTGGGATGTGGCATGGGTCAGGAGTTTGAAGTCTGCGGCTGTGGAGGTGTCCCATTCGCCGCCTAGGTTTTCGAAGGCCCGGCGGGTGTGGTACTCGCTGTTGAGCAGGTCGAGGTCTGTGATGACGGCCACGGGGATGCCGCACTGGCGCAGTCGGCGGGCTGCGTCGGCCAGGGGCTCTTTGCCTCCTGTGTGCAGGAAGACGATGTTGTTGTGGGGGTCGGATCCTCTGATGGCGTCAAAGGTGGCTGCGTAGAACTGGGCGTCGCCGGCGCCTTCGCACAGCACGACGGCGTCGTGGAAGAGGCCGGCGATGATGTTGGAGTAGCGCAGGAGCGGGGTGTTGAGGATGCCTGCGAGGTCTTCTTGTGGCAGGACTTTTGCCTGTGGGGTGCCTGTGCTCCGGTCGAGTCGGACGAGTGAGACGGGCTTGTGGTCGGCTTCGAGTACGCCGGCGAGGAAGTCCGCGCTGTGTGTGGCGACGAAGAGCTGGCAGGGGGAGGGCGTCTCCTCTGCGAGGAGACGGCCGAGGAGGCGGGCCTGGGGTGGGTGGAGGAACGCCTCGGGTTCATCGATCACGATGACGGGTGTGGGGCGGAGCATTGTGGCGAGGATCAGGTTCATGAAGCTGCGGAGTCCGTCGCCTTGTTCTCGTACCTCGGGCAGCAGGTCGTAGGCTCGGCGGACTTCGGGGGACAGGGGGTACGGCCCTTCGGGGATGCCGATCTCGCCGATCTTGAGTATGAGCTCGGCGCCCTCCCTGTTCAGGGCGATTCGTTTGCTGAACGCCCTGTACATCAGGTTGGACAGCCTGTCCTGGATGTCTCTGGATTCCGTGATCACCTGGACTGCGTCGGTCGGTGGGTGGCTTCGGTTCCAGTTTGTGGAGACTGTTCGGTTTTCCAGCCTTGCTTCGGTGAGTTCCTGCGTGATCAGCAGGCCGCCGAGGGCTGAGTACTGCTGGTTCTCCCAGGCGGACATGAGGGTGTCCTTGGTGTGCGAGGCGCCGCCGCTCCGCAGGTCGAGGCTGTAGAGGACTCCGCCGAGCTCGTGGTGAGGTGTTGAGGGGTGCCCGTTGTCGTGCATCCAGTCGATCAGGTCTTCTCCGCCGCCGCGGTGATACGGCACCACCTGCATCACCCACCGCGGGGTGCTGTTCACCGCACCGCCCAGGCCGAGGGACAGCTCCCGGAGAAGCACCGATTTGCCGCTGTTGTTAGGGCCGAAGAAGACGGTCATGCCGTCTCTTGGCGGGTTGAGTGTGACGCCTCCTGCCAGGGTCAGTTCCTGAAGACCGAACTCGATTGCCATGGACACACACCTTTGTGAGCTGGGCAGTTAGGCGGATTTCCGCCCTAACAAGTGCGGTGAGCCTACTCCGGAGGCCTGGCGGACCAGGGCCTCTTCGGTTGCCCCGTCGGAATCTTGGACGCGGGGAGGGGGCTTCTGACGTCTGTTCTCGACACGGTCAGGTCTACGGCTTGGCGGTCGAGGGCGCCTCCGGTCAGAAGCCTTCCAGCAGAGGCACATCGTCCTCGGCGGACGCCACGGGCGCCGTGGCCGGGGACGGCGCCGCGCCGTGGCGCGGTCTTCGGCCAAGGCGCTGATGTCTGTGCACAACGGCGACAAAACCGCTGCGCAGTGAAACCGTTGCACCCGCCGTACACGCTAGAACGGCGGTCGCGCATGGTGCGGCGCTTTGAGGCGACGCCTGGGACGCGTCAGGATGCCCCCACACACCTGGTGTGGGGGCATCCCTTTTGGCCTGCCCTCTGACGTCCTCGGGGCTCGGGGGCTGCCCTCCGGAGACCGGCCAGCCTCACCAGGGCTGGCTGCGGATGGCTGCCGGGCGAGCGCCGGCACATCGTTGGGTGCAGTGGCCTGGCTGTCGCTTCGGGCCAGTGGTCTTCGGCTGGCGTCATCCTCCGGTTTTCGCCAGGTATGGGTTGCACACCGGTGGTTTCTGGCCGGTCGGCATGTGCGGGGTGGCTGGGCCGTTAGCATCCGCATCCTGTCACTTCGGGGGAGGGCCAAACGATGCGGACGTTGGAGATGCAGCTGGAGATCTGGTTCACGAAGGCTGAGCACTTCTTCTCTGCGCCGGACTCGGAAGCTATCTACTTTCGGTGTGCTAGTTCGGCCCTGGGCGCTCCGGAGTCGGCCCGGCTGCTTGGGAAGCGTGAGGGGGTCAATCGCTCTGCCGTGTTGGCACGCATGTGCGCCGAGCCCTACCGCGGGCAGGTGATCCGTCGATGTGCTGATGCCCTGAGTACGCGCGCCCGGTTTGTGGATGCTTGTGCCCGATTAGATGAGGCTGCCCTTGCCCATGAACGTGCGGCGGACGAAGCGGATTGGGACTGGCGGCTGGTCTGCCTGCTCCTGCTGGGCGGCATTCTTGCCCTGATCCTGTTCGGCGGTCCCCTGATTCCCTGCGTGGTGCTCCTGCTTACGGCGGGGGTTCTCATCTGGTTGCACTCTCGTGGCAGCACCGTCTTGATGACCCTGCTGCGGTGTATGTGGGCGGGCGCTCTGAAGTTCCGCTGGGTAATCCGCCGCGTCAGCGCGGGGACGTGCGCCATGGCGTGGGCTGAGACTCTGTGGAGGGAGGGGACAGGGCCTTCGGCCGGCGCACTGATCCTGGAGATGCTTGGCGACGACCCAGATTCCCTGCTTATCCGTAGCGGTCATGAGGAGGGTCTGCGCATGCCGCGGGCTCACCGCTACCTCGTGGAGAGCGCTGCGTTGGTCCAGCTGAAGCGCAAGGTGCAGCAGATCGAGGGCGGGACGATCGCCGTCTGTGGTCCTCGGGGCTCGGGAAAGACCACTCTCCTGGAGGGGGCGGTCAGGGCGGCGGATTTCGGGGTGCTTGCTCAGGCTCCGGCCTCGTACACCCCGCATGAGTTCCTGGTGTCGTTGTCGGTGCGTCTGTGCCAGACCTATATCCGGGCGAGTGGCAAGCCCGTGCCTGAGTTCACACGGTTGTCGCCTCTTGCCCGCCTGGGCCGGCGAGTCAGGGCTGTTGCGAGGCGTGCGGGGCGGTGGGCGCTGTTCGCGGTGCCAGCCGCGGCTTTGGTGGTGGTGGCTTCGGCGACGTCAGTGCGAACGGTGTACACCGGCAACGTTGCGGCAGGGGCTCATCTTGTGGACGTTGTGTCGAGCCGTGTGGCCTTGAGTGGGGTGCAGCTCTGGCAGGGACACTCGGTGGTCGGCAGTGTGCTGGTTGCGGTGGTGGGGCTCTTGTGGTGGCGGGCACGGCGGAAGGCCGGGGTGATCCGCGTCCTGCTCCAGGTCCCTCTGGTGTTCGCCGGCCTGATGGGCCTCCTGCTGTTCGCCTTGCTCATCCGTGACGTGGTCCGTGACGAACAGGTTTTGTTCGTGCTCCTGCATTTCGAGCTCCGCACCATGCTCATCCTGGGTGTCCTCCTCCTGGTCTGGGAGGGCTGTCGCACGGCTCAGGCGTCAGAAGCCGAGGTCTCGATCGGCTTCTGGGATGTCTCGTCCAGGGCAGTCTTCCGTCCTGTCATGTATCTCGTCGGCGGCTTGCTTGTCGTCCTTCTCCTGCGCAACGAGCAGATCCGGGCGCTGCTCGCGGACTCTGAGAACCCGCTGCGGATTGTCGGCTTTGTGGTCGCGGCACTGCTGATGAGGATTGGGCTCTGGAAGCCTCGCCCCGCCGAGTCCGCTCTCGTGGTGCGCTGCCAGGACTATCTCTACCGGCTGCAGACCGTCCAGTCGTCCTCAAATGCCCTGAGCACCAGCCTCACGAAGCTGCTGACTCTGGGCACCTCCCACACTTCGTCCCTGTCGACGGTGCCGGTGAGTTTTCCTGAACTTGTCGATGACTTCCGGCGCCTGCTGGGGCTCATCGCCGCCGAGAAGGCGGAGGTGGGGCAGATTGTCGTGATCGCTATCGACGAGGTCGACCGGCTGGGGTCCGACAGCCAGGCACTCGCGTTTCTCAGTGAGATCAAGGCCATCCTTGGGGTGCCAGACGTCTACTACTTGATCTCGGTGGCTGAGGATGTCGGGGCGGCGTTCGTCCGGCGGGGGCTGCCGCACCGGGATGTGACCGACAGTTCCCTCGACGACATCCTTCATGTTCAGCCCAGCACTCTTGAGGAGTCGAGGGAGATTCTCTCCAGCCGCTCGAAGACTCTGACAGGCCCGTACGCGGCGCTGGCCCATGCCCTGTCGGGTGGCGGCCTGCGGGATCTTCTTCGCTATGGCCTGCAGATCCTGGAGATGCAGGAGAAATCTCAGTCCTACGAGCTGACCGAGATCTCACGGCATCTCATTCTGGAAGAGCTGTCGGAGACACTGGCCGGCTTCCGTACTCTGCTGAGTAAGCATCAGTTCTCACGCACCACGAGCACCATTCTCGGTTCCTTCGGCGCACTCGTCCGAGACGTCCAGCTTCCGTGTTCGTGTGCCGTGGTCAGCCTGCGTCCCACCCTGGAACGGTTCGCCTTCTACGGCAGCGCCGATCATTCGGAGACCTTGTCCAGCCCCGACCTCGTCGACACCACGCGCGAGCTCATCGAGGAAGCCTCCGCCTACGCCTACTTCTCGCTGACCCTGCTCGACATCTTCAGCAGCAACGGGCTGGACCGACGTACCGCCCTTGCTGCGGCGTTCGGCCGCGAAGGCAGCCTTCAGCGTCTGGCCGACGCCAGGCAGGAACTGGGAATCTCTCCGTACAGCGCACGCACGCTGCTGGACGGGATCCGTGTCGCCTGGTCCCTGCCCCTCCAGCCGAGGGCTAACGGGGACATCCCTCTGCAGCGTGCTAGTGACTGCGCCATTCACACTTCCTGAGGCCAGAACCTGGAGGAGATGCTGCAGGACTACTGCAGCGGTGGCGGCAAAGGTGGGATGTGAGGGGAAGCAGCAGAGGCTGTCACCTCAATGAGGTGACAGCCTCTGGGCTGTCCGCGCGCCAACGTGGAGCAGCCGGTGTCCCTGTCAGCGTGGTTTGCAGCCAGTAGCCGTTGTGGGGACTGTCCAGGCGGTACTTAACCAACCTGGTTGCTTCAGTCAGCGTCAGTCAGAGGATCTCGGCAGCGCAAATTCGAGTTGGACGGATCCGAGCCAACGTGTGGCCGATAGCCCTGGGGATGGCTGAAAAACACCACTCTCGGGGCGTCTTTGGTGCCGCCTCAGAACGTACCGGTAACTAAACTTGCAGGTCAGAGGCTTCTAGTAGCAGTTCAGGACCTGGCCCGTTTGCGACACCACATTGCCCCTCACACTGGAACGCTGGCGAGCCAAAGAGGTGGTTCCCCTGAGGAGACCGGCTGTTCGCGGTCACCGGGCTGAGATGATTGCAGCGGCATCAAACTCGTGGGGGAAACGCCAAATACCCCTGTGTGCTTGCCATTTGCAGCCAGTAGCCGCTGACGGGGCGCCCTCGGGCGCCTCGCCAGGACAGTCAGTCACAGACAGGGGATTGGTCTCTTGCCCAGCAAGTCCATTAAGCCCGGTTCCAGCGCGCTCGAACCCGTCATGGTCCCGCCACCGGCGGCCGAGTCGACTCGCCTCACTCTCCCTCTGGTGACCGGTGTGATCGCCTTCCCCGTTCTCGGCACCGTGCTGGCCATCGCCGGCATGCCTGCCAATGAGATCTACCCGCTCCTGGGGTACTGCGGAGCCATTGGGACCGCCGTGCTCGTCGCGGCCAGTGGAGGAAGGAAGCTGATCACCGGGCTCGCGGAGCTTGTACTCCGTGTGAGCCAGTGAGGTGAGGCGATGGGACGCTCCGAAAAGCCCGTCGACTACTCCGTTCCCGAGCGTGGTCACCTCGCAACGCAACTCCGCGAGTGCCGTCTCGCAGCCGAGCTCACCTACCAGCAGCTTTCCCAGCGGAGCGGTCTGTCGGCTGCCACTCTGAAGCGCGCAGCGTCTGGCGGTAGCACTCCGACAGAGGCCACAGTCATCAGGTTCCTCAAGGCTTGCGGTGGCTCCGACGCCGAGATCACTGCTGGCAAGATCTACTGGCGCCGAGCTCGTGCTGCCGAGCTCGGATTCAAGGTCAGAGGGCTGCCCAACCCGTCCCTCCTCGGCACACAGGGGGATCTGAGTCAGGCACTGGTGAGTCTCTACCAGAGGGACGGTGCCCCTTCTCTACGCGAGATGCAGCGCCGTGCCGGCAAGGAATGGCTCGCTATCAGTAGCGCTTCGAGGATCATCAACCGGCAGGCCCTCCCGACCACGCCTGCCCAGCTGAGGGCGTTCCTCCGGGCGTGCAGCGTCCCTGAAAGGCAGCAAGGGGCCTGGCTGGACGCATGGGCCAGATTGGTTGGTCCAGGACGGTTCGCTGTTGCCAAGACCGACCACCTGGAGAAGTGGCGGCAACTCAGAAACGCTGTCGTCCACGGGGACTCTCAGACATTCAGCGAGATCACATCCAACGATCCGGTGCCGATCCGCCCTGGGGGTAGTGATCGATCCGGGGCTTCCACCATGTGGGACCGCCTGCTCTACGAATCGTTTGTCACCCTCGACTACGAGATGTACGGGCAAAACGTGCGCTCCGCTTCGTGACGTTGCTCAGACGTCCATGGATTTTGCGCGCCATGGGCGTCTGAGCCCCCCGGACACAACAGACGTGTCCAGGGCTCCGCAGGCGTAGAGGTCGTCGGCGGTGCCCCACCCCAGGAGACCGGGCGCCCATTTCCGGGTGGTAGCGGTGTGCACGGCATCCGTGACCAGTCGTACTGTCTCGTCGGCATAGGTCTCGTAGCTGCGGGCAATTCATGCAGGTCATCTGTGTCTGCCGAGCCGCAGCCGTGGCCTTTGCGCGCGGATGTGGTGTTGCACGGCATCAGCTCGGGCCGTTACAGCGCTGAGCGGCGGGGATGCCTGGTGGGACTGGGCGGAGGTGATGCCAGAGCCCTGCCAACGTTGCCGATATGCCTGTTGCCTGGGTGCAACGGTCTGTTCACGTTCCATGCTGTGGCTCTCTCTTCCGGCTGCTGCCGGAGGAGTCGTGCGGCGTCGGGCTACGACTCGGCGTGGCGTTGACGAAGAGGACGTGATGGACCGTTCACTGCTGTCGCTGCGGGCGACTTTGGTGTTCTTGCTTGCGGCTCTAGCGGGGGCTGTGGCCGGGGTGCTGGCCTCGTTTGCCGGCGAAGGGATTGCCCGTAGCTTCCTGTGTGGTCTGGCGGCTGTTGGAGTGGCCGTTCCCTTCTTCAACCGGCTGATCGCGGTCGAGCCGGCGACGGAGCCGGTGCGGGAGCAGGCGGAATCGGGGAACCGACATGGGTGAGTTACGGCCGCTGGGGGATGGTCTGACGCAGGAGTCTCGGGCCTTGGCCGTGGCATTACGGGAGCTGTTCGACGGGCTGTGTGTGTCGGTCAGGCGGTACGCGGCTCGGCGCACCCGCGACCCGGGCACGTTCTCCCGCTATCTGAGCGGGACGCGCGTACCCCCGTGGGAGGTCGTGATGGACCTGTTCACCGATCTGGCCGAGCAGCGCGGGGTGAGCCCGACGGCTGAGGCGATCGAGATGGTACGTGGTCTGCACCGGGCAGCCGGGTTTCTCGGCGCTCGACCGTGCGGGGCGATGTGTTGGGGGATGCCCTGCTGGACCGCCAGCACCGTATCGCTGACCTGGAGGTCCGGTTGAACCACTTGGAGGTCGAGTGGAGCACGGAGCGGGAGCGGGCGGATCGGCTGGCTGCGGCCCATCCGAATGTCTCGGAGCTCCTGATGGAGCGTGACGCGTTGCAGAGTGAGGTGGCTCGGCTCTGTGCGGAGCTGCTGGCTGCGCAGAAGCAGCACAGTGAGGCGGAGGAGCGGTGTGCTCTGCTGGAGCGGCAGCTGGAGGCAGTCGAGGGGGTGCATCAGACGGGTGTGGCAGCGGTGCCGGGTACGGCTTCTGTGCCGCCTGGTATGCCCAAGATTCTCGTGGTGGACGATCAGGCGAACAACCTGCTGGCGATGAGCGCGGTGCTCTCGACCCTCGACCAGGAGCTGGTAGCAGTGTCTTCTGGGCGGGAAGCTCTCAAGGCTCTGCTGGAGCACGATGACTTCGCGGTCATCATCATGGATGTGCAGATGCCGGACATGGATGGCTACGAGACTGCTGCGCACATCAAACGTCGGCCTCGTACGCGGGATGTGCCGATCATCTTCCTCACCGCAATGGGGGCAGACCCTGAGCACTCCGCCCGCGGTTACGCGGCCGGTGCCGTCGACTACATCTCGAAGCCTTTCGACCCCTGGGTGCTGCGGGCCAAGGTCGCGGTCTTCACCAGCATCTACCTCGAACGCCACCAGTGAGGTTCGCCAGCTGTCCCTCGGACGCGGGGAAAGGATCGCCACGCTGTTGGGTATGACCTCGCCGACGATGCCTGATGGGCGGTGGTCAGCCGCGTGGAAGTGGCCGGGACCTCGGGGCTGCGGACCAGCCTCTGCAGGGCCCGTTCCACGTCGGTGAGAAGCAACAGGAAGCGGCTGGAGCCAGGGCCTCCAGCCCTGGGGCGATATCGCTCACCTCGACCAGACTGCATGACGAAGGGAAACCCCTTGACCGACCAACAGCGTCCCGAGCCGGTGCTCACTCAGATCACCCCGGTTCCCGGCGGCTTGTACGCCGACGAGCACTACGAGGCGGTCCTAGGCGACATCCAGCTGACCGTCGCGTCGATCTCCGCAGTCCTTGCCCGTGCCGATGAGACGGCCGCCGCCCGCCTGACCGCGCACCGACGCAGGCTCAACCAGCTTCAGCTGGAGCTGCGGCCGAGCGACATCGGCGCTCTGGCCCAGGCCCGCGAGCTGTGCCTCCAGGCCCGCGAGGAGCTGCCGGGTGGGTGCCAGTGACTCCTCTGTCCACCGCGCCCGGGAGGCTGTGAACCGGCGCCTGTTCTTGGGGGAGCTCACCCCGGATTCCTTCGGTGCCCGCTGGCCAGGCTGCCCAGTTTCATGCAGTAAGCGCTCTTGCTGGTTTCGCCCAGGCAGACGAGTGCGCGCACCCTCGGCCGGGCTGCCGACGTTCACAGTGGTGTCAGTGACGTCTCAGCTCTGGAGCAGTCATGAGTCTCATCGATCCCGCCTCGCGGATCCGGCCGGACTGGTGGAGCGACAACACCTTCCGCCACCTGTGTGCCCCTCCTGGCTGCGCTGTGGTCGCTGGGGAAGACTGGTGGCCTCCCGAACAGCAGCAGGCGCGAGGCTGTGGTGGAGGCTCTGTACTTGGCGGAGTTCCAGGTCGCCGCAGCGGCGAAAGCGGCTCGCCTGACCATCAGCCAGCTGGTCGATCTCGATGAGGACGACGTGGAGGCGGAATTTGAGCGCGATTGTGAGAACAACGATCCGCAGTGGGGCCCTCCTCACGCCCGGTTGACGGAGGCCAGCTTCACGGTGCGGCTGCCCGGCCACTCCGGCGACACCGTCCAAGGTTCCTTCCGCGTCGACGACCTCGGGCATCTCACGTTCTCGGGAAACGGGCCGCTGGCGGCTCCCACTGTTCTCGCGCGGCTGGAGGCCCGCGGAATCATCCGAGGCATCGAGGACTTGGTGGCTCTGCTTGCCCGGCCGATGCCGACTGAAGACTGATGGGGCGAAGCCTCAGCTAGCTGAAGCTTCGTTTCTGCGGTGAAGATGGCCCCCCAACCGAGTGGTGGTCTTGCAGCGAGGGCGGGCGAAGGTGGGGGTCAGCCGGTAGGAACGCGGAGTGATCAAGCACCTGTGGCGCGCTACAGTCGCGCTCTCCCTCGCCGCCATCGCTGTCGCCGGCCCCGCCTCCGCTGCATCCTCTGCCGTCGCCGTTTCGCCGACGGTGTCGATCCAGATGCCCGAGCCGCCGCAGGCCGCCGTCGCGGTCGACGAGCTACAGCTGCTCACCGTCGAGCCGCCGCACCCGATGACCGGTTACAGCCGGACGAAGTTCCCGCACTGGGCGGCTCAGTTCGGCAAGTGCGACACCCGCGAGGTCGTCCTGGCCCGCGACGGCGAAACCGTCGTCCAGGACGAGGAGTGCAGGTCGGTCTCGGGAACATGGCTGAGCCTGTACGACAACAAGACCTTCACCGCGTCCGGGCAGCTCGACATCGACCACATGGTGCCGCTGGCCAACGCCTGGCGGCACGGCGCCGACAACTGGACCACCGCCAAGCGCAAGCAGTTCGCGAACGACCTGGAGCACTCGCAGCTGATCGCGGTCTCCGCCGCCTCGAACCGGAGCAAGGGCGACCAGAGCCCAGAGTTCTGGGTGCCGCCGAGCAGCGCCTACTGGTGCACCTACGGCCGGGCCTGGACGCACGTGAAGGCGATCTACGGTCTGTCGGTCACCGAGGGGGAGAAGGCCGCCCTTGTGAAATTGCTGGACACCTGCGAGGCGTGAACCAGCCGCAGCGCCCGCCGTCCTTCACCCGCGAGCGTCCTGCCCCTGTGCCGGGGGCAGGACGGCGACCAGCCGTCCGTCGACCACCTGCTTCACGATCTCCGGCTCGCCGCCGGGCGCGGTGACAGCGGCTCGGTGGAGGGCCGCGCGGGCGGTTCTAGTTGGGGGGTGATCACGCCAGTACGGGTGCGCACGGATCCGGAAGGACAGCTGGAGCAGTCGGCGGTCGAACTCTGCGGGGTCGGGCGGAGGTGGCGGGGTGGCGAGGCGGTTGTAGGTGCGGACCCACTCCGCCCTGAGCTGGATGAGGTCCTCCGGGAAGCAGTTTTCCGCCATGGCTCGATTACACCACGACTATCGAACGCTAGTACGATTGCAGTATGTCGTTCGACTTCCCGCCCCGCCTGCAAGCCCTCCAGACCCAGCTCCACCGCGTACGCGCCGACCACAGCGCCTACTGCCGGAGCCTGCCGTGGTCCGTGGAGCCGCCGCACCCGGGCTGGCAGGCCCGCGAGGGCGTGTACTCGCACCACGGCGACGTCGAGCCGAGCCCCGGCTACACCGACGAGGAGCGCCGCAGGAAGGCGGCCTTCGAGGTCCGGCTGCGGCGGCTGACCTCGGCGGTCGTGGACCACGACTTCTGGGCGACGGTGGAGCGCGAGAAGGTCGTGGCGTCCCGGATGGCCCTCAAGCGGGTGCCCGCCGAGGACGGGAAGGGGTAGCCGTGGACACCGCCAGCGAGCGGGCCTGGCTCCCTCCAGACCTGGACCGACTCCGGACCGTGGAGACCCTCCTCTCCGTCCTCCTCGACCACACCCGGCACCGGATCGCCGGCCTGGAGGAGGCGGAGCGCATCCGCGCCGACGCCGCCCAGCACCAGCCGCCAGTGGTGGAGTGGATCATCGAGTACGGCATCAGCACCCAACGCCGACCCGAGCTCGTGCACACCGGCGACTGCCGCATGGTCTCGGGCCGCTCCCGGCCCGCCACCCGCGCCCAGGCCGTCGAGACCCTGCAGAACACACCGGCGCGCGCGTGCGAGATCTGCCGCGCCGACTCCGCCCTCGGACTCCTCGACCTCTGACCACCAGAGATGCGATCACCGCCCGCAAGCGCTGAGCTGAGAGTCGGGGCGAGCGGTGGAGGTGCGGGCGATGGCGAGACCCGTATGGGCCGGAAATCTGGCATTCGGGCTGGTCAGCCTGCCCGTCGGCCTCTACACCGCGACCGACAGCCACACCATCCACTTCCACCAGCTCCAGCGCGGCACCTCGGACCGGATCCGCAACAAGAGGATCAACGAGCGCACCGGCGACCAGGTCGACCTCGGCGAGATCGTCAAGGGCTCCGACACCGGCGCCGAGTACGTGATTGTCGAACCGGGGGAGCTCGACGACATCGCCCCGGGCCGCTCGCGTTCCCTGGAGATCGCCGGATTCGTGGACCTGGAGGATGTGGAGCCGATCTTCTTCGACAAGACGTACTACCTGGGCCCGCGCAGCGCCGAGTACGCGAAGGTCTACTCGATCCTGGAGCAGGCGCTCGCAAAGGCTGGCAAGGCCGGCATCGCCACCTTCGTGATGCGCCAGCTGTCGGCGTACTCGGCTATGTGCAGAGCTGCGTACGGATGAACGTGCAGAGCAGTGAGCCCTGTGAAGTGCGAGCGTCGTGGTTCGAGATGATGGGGAGGTGTCTCTTCGCTATTTCAATCAGACCGGCTGGACCGCGATCTTCAACGGCACCGACACGGAGATCGGCCGCATGGTGCGTGTGGAGGGCTGGGACCAGGCGACCGGGACGGCCCTGGTCGTCGATCCCAAGCGCGGCGCCCTGCGTGCGGTGACGGACTATGAGGACTTCTCCCACCTGGAGCGAGCCGACCAGGTCGTGGCCGCGGTGCCTGGTGGAGGGTGGCGGGTGCACTGGAAGGACGAGGGTCCAGGGGGAACGCCGCTGACGGAACAGGTGCTGGCCTGGCTCATCACCTCGCAGGGGCGGGCGACGGCCATCACGGTCGATGCCCAGGGGCATGTCGAGGATGCCGATGGCGCCGATGCCTTCATCGCGCCGGGCGAAGATCCGGTGCACTGATCGCAGCTGGTCAGGCCACGTCGTTCTCCCGCTCGATGGCCTGGAGGCGGTTCTTGAGCCGGTAGCTGGGGCCGTTGATGGAGATCACTTCGCAGTGGTGGAGGAGTCGGTCGAGAATCGCGGTGGCGAGGACCTCGTCGCCGAAGACCTGGCCCCATTCGCTGAAGGTCTTGTTCGAGGTCAGGATGATCGATCCCTTCTCGTAGCGCTTGGAGATGACCTGGAAGACCAGGTTCGCCTCGGCTCGTTCGAGGGGCTGGTAGCCGACCTCGTCCACCACGAGGACGCCGGGCCGCAGGTAGGTGCCGAGCTTGTTCGTCAGACGCCCGGCGGTCTCGGCAGCCTTGAGGTTGCGGACCATGTCGTCGAGGCTGGTGAAGTAGATCGAGTAGCCGCCCCGGCAGGCCGCGACCGCCAGGGCGACGGCGATGTGCGTCTTGCCCACCCCGGGTGGCCCGAGCAGGGCGGCGTTCGCCTTGCCCTCGACGAACGAGAGGGTGGCGAGGTCCTTGACCTTGCGCGGGTCGAGCTCGGGCTGGAAAGAGAAGTCGTACTCGTCGAGCGTCTTGTGGTGCGGCAGCTTCGAGAGTCTCAGGCCTTGGCGGAAGCGGCGGTCGTCGCGGACGGCCAGTTCCTCGGAAAGGACCAGGTCGAGGAAGTCGAGGTAGCCCATCTTCCCCTCGTCGGCCCGCCGGGTGTATTCCCTGATGGTTTCCGCGAGGTGGGGCAGGCCGAGCTTGCCGGCCGTGTTGCGGATGCGGGTGGAGACCAGCTCGCTCAAGACGTTTCCCTCGTGCTCGGACGGGTGGTGAAGGGGCGGGTTCCGGTCAGCTCGTCATAGACCGACAACGGACGGCGGCCGACCTCGATATGGGTGGCCGCGGCCCGGTTCAGCAGAGCCTGCAAAGGCCCTGCCTCCTCGCCCCGAGGACGCTCACGACGGGGCTGTGGCAGGACATCGCCGGTGGTGGTCCGGCGTCCCTTGCCCGTGGGCAGGCCGTCCCAGTGGGCTTCCTCGACGACGCGGACCCCGCGGCCGATCGCCCGAGGATGGGTGGCCAGCAGCGTCTCGCCGCTGGAGTCGGCGATGGTGGAATGCAGCATGATCTGCGACTTCGTGGCCCGGATCTCCACCAGCTGCCGGGGGCGGACCCTGCGGGCGGGCACCGAGTAGAGGTTTCCGCTGAAGGCGACCAAACAGTCCTTGCCGACCGGCCGCAGGTGCCGCTCGGCAACCAGATACGGGGTCGGCGGCAGAGGCCTGAGAGCCACGTGATCAGGGGCCGCCCGCTCTCCGATGATCTGCTGGTGGGTCCTGTGGGCCTGGGCCCGTCGCTGCGGGACCCAGGTAATGAAGGCGGCGTCCATCTCCTCGACGGAGGAGAAGGAGCGGCCGGACAGGACGTGGTCGCGGACGATCAGGACCTGGCGCTCGACGCGTCCCTTGCCGGTGGGCCGGTAGGCGGCCAGGACGTCGATGTCGAAGTCGTAATGGCCGGCGAACCCGACCGCTTCCGGGTGCAGCGGGACCGCCTCGCCCGGGGCGACGTGGCGTCGGACGACGGTCTTCGTGCGGTCGTAGACGATCGTCATCGGCACCCCGCCGAAGTGGGCGAACGCGCGGCGGTGGCAGTCGAAGAACGTCTGCAGGTCCTGGCTGGTGGTGAAGCAGCAGAACGGGTCGCGCGAGTACGACAGCGTCATGTGGAAGGAGTAGACCTTCGGGATGCCCATGTGGGCGAGGATCTTGCCCTCGTCGCCCCAGTCCACCTGGGCCTGGGCGCCGGGGATCACCTCAAAGCGACGGTGCATGCCCGCCAGCTCATTCGGCGTGATGCCGAGTTCCTCGGCGATCCGGGGTCGGGCTTCCTGAACGTAGAGCTTGGTCCGCTGGTAGTTGCCGGTGAACCCGTACTCCGCTGCGAGCCGCTCGTGGATCACGGCGGCCTTCATCAGGATCTCCGCCCGCAACATCGAGTCGACCAGCGGCGCGAACTCGTCGATCACCCTGACCCGTGACCGGCCGTTCGGCGACCGGCGTGGAGGCGCGGCGGGGCCGTCGGCTGCCAAGTACTTGCTGACCGTCCGCCAGTTCAGGCCCGTCTCCTTGGCGACCTCGGTCAGGCTCATCGCTCCGGACTCGACCAGGCCACGAAAGCGGCGTAGCTCCAGCCAGCGCTGCGGATCCAGGACCACGGCCACCCCATCTCTGCGACCTCGACCAACAGGCAGCAGAGTGCCGAACCCTGAACCTCAGCACATCAAGAACCCTGCACGTTCATCCGTACGCGGTCCTGCACGTTCACGTGTACGCCGACACCAGCACGAGTACCTCGTCGCCGTGAAAGCCGAGAACGGCATCCTCACGCTGCACACCCTCCACTGGGCGGACGAAATCCGGGACCCGAAGAAGGAGATCGACAACCTGCCCGGCAAGGCGAAGGCCTCCGAGAAGGAGCTGCGGATGGCCGAGCAGCTGATCGAGGCCCTGAGCATGACCTGGGACCCCGAGCAGTTCCACGACACCTTCCAGGAGAAGGTCGCCGCCCTCATCAAAGCGAAGAAGACCGGCGAGAGCGTCGAAAAGGCGGAGCCGGCCGCCAGGGCCACCGGCGCCGTCGATCTGATGGAAGCCCTGCGCGCCAGCGTCGAGCGGGCCCGCAGCCCCAAAGACACCCAGGGCAAGGCCACCGCGAGCGGCACCACGCCCGGGAAGAGGAGCCCGAAGAAGCGCATCCGCTCCACGCCGAAGGCCCGAGATCTGGCGTCGCTGACCAAGGCCGACCTCTATCAGCGGGCCGCGGCCGCCGGTATCCCCGGCCGCTCGGCCATGACGCACGACCAGCTCGTCGACGCCCTGGCGGGAAGCGCCAGGCGTCGGTCCTGAGAACCCACCTCCCCGTGACGGTACTGGTGCCCGGACGCGGGGAGAGGCTGGGTGCGGCAGGCGCGGCTGCAGGGTGGAGGAGCTCTCGGAGCGGGAGCAGCAGGGCGGCCGGGGTTGACCTGCGCAAACGAGCAAGTGACTGAAGCCTGCCCCAAGTGCCTGGACACGGCTGATGCCACCCGCGCGCCCAGACGCCGTGCCGACGCTGGCCGAGCCGCCGACGTCGTGGCTGCGGGCACGGGGCCGGTCCCGGTTGCCGCGCGCGGCTACGAGGAAGGGGTGCCCAGGGCGCGGAGGGGGGGCGCGGGTGTAGTCGGCGGGGGAGGCGTCGGGGCGGTGGACTTCGGAGATGGCCGCCAGGACGGTGAGGTAGTTGGGGTCTTCGTCGATGGTGTCGTCGATGAGTTCGAAGGCGCGGGAGGTGAGGCGGAGCAGGCTGGCGTGGGTTGTCCTCCCGCCAGTGCCGCCGAGGTCGTGTTCGACGACGAGCCGGGCCCGGGAGTTCCCGACCTCCAGCACCCGCAGTCGCCGGTCCCGTGCACTCATGACGGGTGCCAGGTCCGGGTAGTGACCATGCCCGCCACGATTCCTTCTCCGGCCCGCAGGGGCTGCGCCCTGCTCGGCAGCACCCTACGCGCTTCACCGCGGCTGCAGTGTCCTGCACCTGGAGGTTGCGGAAGGCGGGGGAGGAGGCTCTTCAGGCGGCGGGCTGAGTGCTGTGGTGCCCACAGCACTCGACGGCATCATGAGCCGGCCTGGGTGGGTGTGCCGGGGCTGGGAGGTGGCTGGACGGGGTCATGGGTGCTGGTGGGTGGTCAGTGGCTGAGGGTGCCGACGTGGTCGGTGAGTTTGTGTTCGGTGATGCCGGTGGCTGGGGCGGGCCAGATCTGGATGAGGTGTTCTTCTACGGGTGTTTGGACGATGCCGATGCTGTGGGCTTTGTCGCGGCCGCGGGCGTGGGCGCGGATCCGGCAGGGGGAGCCGGTGTAGGCGGCCAGGGAGGGGAAGGGTGTGTGGTCGTGGGCGTCGATGAGGAAGGCGTCGCCGTCGGGCAGGTGCAGGCTGGCCTCGACGATCTCGTCCCACAGGTCGAGGGCGGGCGGGGGTGGGGCGGTGGTGCGCAGTTCGAGGGTGACGGTGAGGGGTCCGGTCTCGGTTCCGGTCAGGATGATGGCGAACGTGCCGGGGGTGCTGATGCTGGCGCCTGGGGTCAGGGGGGCGAGGAGTCCGTTGAAGCCGGTGTAGCTGAACCCGGTGGGGTCGAATTCGCTGCCGTGGAGGTAGTACTGGCCGTCGCTGGCCCACATGGGCGCGGTGGCGGTGATGTCGCGGGATTGGGGCATCAGGGGACCTCCACCCAGAACCTGTCGCCATCCAGGACCCGCTGGGTCTGGTAGAACGCCGATACCCGGCCGCCCTGCTGACGTTGCTCGGAGACCGGCACCCAGGCCCAGCCCCAGTCCCTGCGCTCGGACTTGGCCGCGCCCTGGTTGGTCCGGGCGAAGGGGTACTCGTCGCAGGACTTGCCCGCGGGCCGTTTCCTGGAGGCGGGGCAGGCGGCGTTGCGGTTGTCGCGTTCGTTGTTCGGGTCGGTGGAGCGGGTCAGGGCGCTGCCGCGGGTCCGGTCGCCGTAGTGGTGGGGGCCGCCGTCCATGACCTTGCGGATGTTTGCGGCGATCTCGGGAAGGTCGGCCATCGTCTTCAGTGCCGGGATGGCGTTTGGGATCACGCATCCCGCCTGGGAGCCGATCTCCTTGTCGCAGCGGATGACCGGGGACTTCCACGTCGTGGCGCCCGGTGTGGCTGCGGCCGCTGTCACGGTAGCGGTGTAGGAGACGGTGGCCGTATTGCGTTTGGTCGTGGAGTCGGTGTGCGTCACGCTGCCCACCGACTCGTTCCCGGCTGACACCGTCAGCACCGGCACCTTGACCACGGTCTTGCAGCTGCCCGCACACGCGGCGGCCAGCGTGATCCGCGCGCCTTGGGCCCGACCTTCGACCCGTTTCACCTTGAACGTCACCTTCTCGCCGAACTCGGGCTTCGTCGCCGCCAGCTCGTACTGCTGGGTCATGTCTAAGACCGCGCGGCCCACTACCTTCTGCCTCTCCCGGATGGTGAGGGTGGCCTCGGACTGGGCGCATGCCCTGAACCGCTCGATCAGGTTCGGCCCGGGCAGACACGTTGTTCCCGCACGCAGGGTCAGGACGACGTTCGCGGCCGGCGGGCTGTTCGGTGCGGGTGCGGTTTGGGAGAGGAGGAACCCGGAGAGCAGGCTGCCTGTCAAAGCGAGGCGGGTACTCCAGGGCATGGGGGAATCCTTCGCTGCGAGGCCGGGCAAATGGACAGGACAGTGCCGGTCGCCGCGGTGGGGAGGGCGCCGCCTGCCACGTCGAGTTGTAGCTCTCAACTCCTCCCGCGCGACGAGCGTCGCTGGTGGTGTCACCCGGTCGGCTCTCGACTTTGTGGTGGTGGGTGTGACCCGCTGGACGGTCTGCCGCGTGCTGTGAGCGGGCAACGCCTTCTGGTACTCGCTGTGCTGGCCGCCGTGACGATCGATGGGTGAGAAGGAGTCGGCTGCTTTCGTCAGGGATTCCTGACATGCTGGCTGTACGTCAGGAATCCCTGACAGTGTCGGTGGGTGAAGGGTGTGGGGTCGTCGTGTGGGTGGACGAGACAGGCCGTCACGAGGGCTCGGTGCTCGCGGTGCTGGCGGACGGCGGGGAGGCGCCACCGGTGGAGGCGCTGGGCGGGAGTACCGCGTGGTGGGACAGCGACGGCACGGTCTCCGAACGCGCGGTGGCGGTGAAGAGCGCGTGCGGCTGCGGATGGCGCGCCAGTAAGACGCATCCGGTGGTGTGGGGGGATGTCCAGGCCACCGAGGGCGAGGACACGCGTACAGGGCCGTTCGCCGACTGGGACTACCACGTCACCACCGTCGAGGGCCTGATCCCCCGCGATATCGAGCAGATGCTGACCACCCTCCACGCCCGGATCACCGAACTCTCCCGCACCCAGCCGGTGACGGCGCTGCGCGCGGTGGCCCGCCTGCAGGACACCGCGCCGGCTCTGGCGGTCGACGTAGTGCGCGCGGCCCGCGAGGCGATGGTCACGTGGGAGGCGGTCGGTACGGCCCTGGGCTGTAGCCGGCAGTCGGCACACGAGCGCTTCGCCCGCCACATGACGGACTGAACCGCGAGCGGCCCGCCCTCTCCCGGACGGTCGGGGCCCCGGGCAGGCCGTTGCGGGACGTTTCCGGCCAAGCGGCGGGTTCGCCGCCGTCACGTTCCGGCATTCCCGCGACAGCCGCCCGCCTCTTCAATACGGTGGTCGAGCCCGCCCCGTGCAAGACCAGCTGGAGGTCGCCGATGTTCCTTCCCGAGCCCGCGCGTCCGCGGCGCACGGTGACGACGGGTACGGCGCCGGTGACGGACACGGCCGCCGGCCGAATCCGGGTGATTTCCGACCGCTGCGCGACCTGCGACTTCCGCCCCGGCAACCGCGGCAACCTCGCCCCCGGACAACTGGCCGCCCTCGTCCGCGACTGCCTCGCCGACGAAGGCCACATCGTCTGCCACGAGAGCGGCCCCGACCGCAGCACGCAGCCGTCAGCGGTGTGCGCGGGATTCGCCGCTCACCCCGACGCCGGCCGCTCCCTCGCGCTGCGCATCGCGGCGCTTGGGCACCTGCAGTGGCAAGATCCCCCGTCCGGCTGCGAGCCGGCCTGACTCAGGCGGCGGGCCTGGCGGGCGGTCCGCCGTACCGCCCCCGGCCGCCGCTCCCTCCTCGCCGCCGTGCCCCCCGTCGTCCCCGGGACGGACACGGTCTCGTGGCGCAGGCCGCCCGGATCGCCGGGGTCAGCCGTGCGACGGTGGCAAGCTGGCGCCGTACCCTGCCCGGCTTCCCGGTCCTGGCACAAGGCTCCGGTGCGGGGGCGGTGTTCGACCAGGCCGCGGTGGTGGCATGGCTGCGCGCAGTCGCGAAGCTGACCGTCCCCTGTCGGCCTGCTGGCGGGGGTGCTGGTGCTGCGCGGGGCCGGGCCGCGGTCGCTGGCGGTGCTGGGCTCCCTGCGGATCGCCGCCCGGGAGCGGCCGGGGACCGGCGGGCTGTTGGTGGAGCTGGTCTGGCCCGCCGGTCTGCGGGGGATGGCGGCCAGCTTCGGGGGAGTGGCCCACCATGCGGTGCTGCACTCCAGCGCGGACGCGGAGTGCGGGTGTGTACGGCACGATTGTGGCGGTGTCATCCCGAGGGGCTGGTTCCCCGACCACGGCCCGGCCGCCGGCCAGGCGCCGCAGGACCACATCGAGGGCGGCATCTACTGCACGGACCGGGCCGCCAGCAGGCATGCCGCCACCCGCACTGAGTCGCCCCCAACCCGGGCAAGGGCCCCTCCGTACCCGGCGAAGTGGCCCTCACCCTGCCCGCGCCAGGAACCGGCGATCCTGTCCTCTTCCATGTTCCGCATGGGCGGCAGGTTGCAGGATCCCGGATGCCCGGAGGCGTGCTAGGTCCCCGGCTGCGGTTGACCACTACCCCTGTGACGGAGGTCGGCATAGCTCCGTGCCGAGGGCCAGTCAGGCCCGATCGCTTCAGGGGCGGTCGAACCGCACGGGGTTGGCCCGCGGCGGACGGCGGTGTGGCTGCGAGCCCCTGGTGGGACGACCACGCCATCGGCACTTCCTGGGGCAGCCAGGGCGCGGGGCCAGCCCACTAACAACGTGGTGAGTGAGGGCCGGCCCCGGCGTCGGATCTGGTGTTACGGGCGCTTCCACTTGGTGTTGGCGCCGCCATTGCAACCCCACAGGCCGAGGGTGGATCCGTTGGCGGTTGCCTGGCCGTTGACGTTCATGCACTGGCCCGGGTTGAGAGCGGCAGTGATGGTCTTGTCGGAGTTGACGTTCCACTTCTGCTCGGCGCGGCCGTCGCAAGTGGTGGTGGTGACCTTGGCGCCCTGGTTGGCTCCGGTGTCGGCGGTGAGGCACTTGTTGCCGTTGACGCGCAGTTCCTTGGCGGGGGTGTGGTCCCACTGCTGGCTGACGCCGCCCCAGCAGTCCCAGATAGTTGCGCTGGTTCCGTTATCGCTGTCGAGGCAGCGGCTGGACTGTTCGCCTTGGAGGCTGCTGGATATCCAGCGCTCACCACCGGTGGACCAGCGGACGACAAGGCTGCCGTTGTCTTCGAGGGTGGCGTAGGAGCCGGTTCCGCCGACGGTGTTCGAGGCCCACAGGGCACCGGTGTTGGTGCCCTGCTTGTAGAGGACGAGGTTGCTGTCGGCCTGCATGTGGAGGTAGGCGTACGGGTTGGAGGTGATCTTGCTCCACAGGGTGCGGTTGGTGCCGCGTTCGCGGAGCAGGATGTCGCCTTGGATGTCCATGATGAGGACCTTGTCACCGGTGGAGAGCCAGGAGCCGGGCATCAGCTTGGCGCCGGAGGTGAGCTTGTTGCCGCGGGAAATGGTGTCGCTGTACCAGAGGGCGCCGCCGAGGCCGTGGCCGCCGTTCTTGGTGTAGACGACGAGGTTGGCGTCGGACTGCAGGTCCAGGCGGGCGTCGGTGTTCTGGTAGGTGCCAGAGGCCCACAGGGCGCCGGAGGGGTCGTTGCCGACGGTGCCCTTCTTGTAGACGACGAAGTTTCCGTCGGACTGCATCCTGGCGAACGCACCGGGGTTGCCGGAGGTGCCGGACTGCCATAGGGCGCCGCCCTTACCGTCCCCGCCGGTGACGTGGTAGAGGACGAGGTTGCCGTCGGTCTGCATGACCAGCTGGGCCTCCTCGGAGGCGAGCATCTGGCCCGGGGCGAGGGTTTCGCCTCCCTTGAGGCTGACGGGGCGCGGCTTGGCGGAGGCGATCCAAGAGGTGAGGCCGTCGGTGCGGGTGGCGTAGGCACCAGTCTTGTCGGTGGGGGCGGTATCGAGGCAGGAGCTCTGCCACGCGCGGCTGATCAGGCCCACCAAGGCCGGCCTGCCGTTCTCGGTCCGCAGGGCGGGAGCACCGGCGTCGCCCTTGCAGAGGGTGGCGTCCGCGGGGGTCTTGGGCGCGAGGTCGTAGCTGGTGGCCGCGACGGGACCCGTGGAGAAGACGGCGGCGTGCAGTTTGCTGGGGGCCCACTCGGTCTTCGTGCGGCCGAAGCCGACGGCAGTGATGTCTTCGGTGGCCGTGGGCGCGGTGGCTGATACAGCGACAGGCGTGACGCTGAAGGCGGGCTGGCTCAGGCGCGCGAGCACGAGGTCGCGGTCGGGGTGGGGCACGAGATCGACGATGTCGGTGGTGTGACCGGCGGTGGCCAGGTCGGTGCGGCCGATGGTGACGGTCGTCTTCTCCTTCGGAGCGCCGGCCGCGACAGTGTTGTTCTCGGCAGGCTTGTCGGCGAAGCAGCTCTTCGCCGCGAGGACCCAGCGCGGATCCACCAGGGTGGCGGTGCAGAATCGCTTGTTGTCCCCGATGGCGAGCTTTCCCGCGAAGGCGTACGTCTGGTCCCCGGAAGGCTGCGCGGGGGCTGTAGACGAGCCGGTGACCCGCATCTCCAGGAGTGTGGCCTGCTGGGGGTCTGTTGGACTGGCCTCGCCAAACCCCTTGGACGTGTCCTTGGGTACGGAGATGCTGGAAGTCGCGCCGTTGACGGTGATCTGCGCGTTCAGATCGCGGCCCTGCGTCTCGATGCGGTAAGCGCGCGAGACGTTGAGCGCGAGGTAGCCGGTGTTGGCCGCCTTGAAGCAGATCCGGGACTCGTCGGACTTGAGGTTCCGTGCCCAGAGCATGATCTGGTGCGGGCTGGTACAGGAGGTGTGCATAATGCCGCCGTCTCCGGCAACCAGATCCGCCCCGGTGGCCGCGAGCACGTCGGAGCGGAACGGGTAGGCGCCGTCCTCGACCGCGAAGGGAGCACCGGCGTTGGCAGGCGGCACCGGGTCGGCGAACGCCGGCGGTGGCGGCGCTCCTGTGGTGGCCGCGATGACGGCGGCAAATGCGGCTGTGGGCAGCCATCTGCGAATACGCACGACGTGATTCAAGCCTTCCAGGCTGTCCTCGCGTTTGGAACGCGAGGATGGGCTGAACTGAGGGGACTGCACCGCGACGTTGCGGACAGTCATGATTGCCTGGGGGCCAGATCGAACGGTACCCAGTCGCAGGCAAGTCCACACCCCTGACTGAAAACCTGTCCTGATCAGCGCATTCGCTTGAGATTCCGGCCATCCCTCGTACAGGAACAATCGATGATCTGGGCATTGAATCGAATGCATGGCTACGCTGAGCCATGATTTGAACGACGCCTAGCGCCTGTTCCGGGCCTTGCTCGACTGCTCCACGCAGGCGCGAACCACCTATGGGCCGCGAGACAGACGTCCACCGGCCATGTCGTTGCCATCAGCCGGTCGAGGCCCCGAAAGGGCCAGACCGGCCAACAGCTGCACCGGACCGTTCGGACGGTCCGGGCGGGGACCACCGCCCTCCGGCCTGGGGAAGCCGAATCACAAGGAGGGCGCCGGAACCCGTACGTGCACACGGGCAGGAAGCAATGACGCCACCGTCGCCTTCCTTGGCGGCGGCCTGCCCGTGCACGGCAGACCACACACACCAAGAGGGATCATTTCGTGGGTCACCACACAGGCCGTCAGGCTCGGGTGTGGCGGCGGGGGTACGTACTGGCCGGGAGGGCCAGTCGTGGACTCCTGCCGCTCGCCCTTCTGGCGGGACTCGTTTCTGCGGCGCCCGTCGCCGCAGAGGAACCAGCTCCGCCTCAACTGTCCGAACGCGAGCGTGTCCTGCAGAGTTATAGATCCGGGGGAGAGGCTGTCAAGGCCGCCGCGGGCGCCGCCCTCTCAGGCAACGACGACCAGGTCCGTGAGTTCCTGAACAAAGGTCAGGAGATCGCCGAGGACCTGGACCGACGCGAGGCCGCAATCACCCTGGTGACCGATGGCGGTCCAGCTCTGCGCGAGGCCGCGCAGACCGCACTCAACGGCACTCCAGACCAGCTGAGAACCTTCATGAAGGAGGGCTGGAAAGCTCCACTCGCCGAGGACCAACGCGTCGAAGCCGCTCGCGCCATCGAGGCAGGCGGTACCGGTGTCCATGAGGTCGGGGACGCCGCCATGCGCGGCTCCATCGACGACATCCGTGCCTTCCTCACCGAGGGCCAGTACAAGCAGCGTGACGACGACGCGCGCGTCCGTGTGGCGCAGATCGAGGCGGAAGGCGGCCCCTCCACCAAGCGCGCCGCCGCCCAAGCCCTGGCCGGCTCCATCGACGACATCCGAGAATTCCTCCTCTACGGACAGCACGTCTCCCGCGCCCAGGACCAGGAACACGCCACCATCAGCGAGCTGGCCAAGCAGACCTCCGATGCCGCAGCAGCGTCGGAGAAGGCCAAGCTGAGCGCCGAGGAGAACGTCAAGAAGGCCAAGACGGCCTCGGACCTCGCGAAGAAGGAAGCGGCCAAGGCCGCCGCCGAGACCCAGGCGGCGAAGAACGACGCGGTGAAGGCCGCCGACGCGGCCCGCCGCGCGGCCGAGTCCTCGCGCCGCGCCGCGGACGCAGCCAAGGCCGCGATCTCCGCCGCCCGTGCCGCGAACGCTGCCGCACAGACAGCCGCGTTGGCCGCTCAGAACGCCGCCTACGCAGCGCTGCAGGCGTCCCGAGCCTCCAGCAAGGCCTGGGACGCAGCGGCATCGGGCAAGGTCTACGAGGGCGTCGCCAACGAAGCCGAGATCGTCTCGAAGCTCGCCTCGAAGATGGCCGACTCCGCCGAGGCCGCCCGTGTCACCCTCGAAGCCCTGAAGCTCAGCATGCAGGCGGTGCGCGGGTCGATCGACGCCATGAACGACAGCGCCCAGTACTCGGAGGACTCCGCGAACTGGGCCAGCCAGGCCGGCGTCCACGAAACCCAGGCCAAAGCAGCCGCCGCCTCGGCACGCCGGCACGCAGCCGAGGCCAGGAGGGCGGCGGGCGCCGCCGAGGCCTACGCCAACGACGCCGCCCTCGCGGCAGCTCAGGCCCGGGACGCGGCACGTTCGGCGGCAGCCCACGCCCTCAAGGCGGCGCAAGCCGCGCGCAAGGCAGCTGACCACGCCAACGATTCCCAGGCCGCCGCGAACCAGGCCAAGATCAACGCCGGCGAGGCCATGACCGCCGCGCAGGCGGCTGGCGCAGCGGTCGCCAAGGCCAAGGAAGTTCAGGACACGGCCCGCAAGAACGCGGCCGAAGAGGCCGCCACACGCACCAAGCTGCTGGTCAACGAGGCCAAGGACATCAAGGAATCAGCAGACGCGGCCCAGGCGACCGCACAGAGGAAGCTCCAGGACGCGGTCAAGCTCAACACCGACCTCGGCACCCTGGCCGCCGAAGCCGCCAAGCCCGACGCGCAGCCTACCCAGATCGCTGGCACCGGCCGGAAGATGGCCCTCCTGGCGTTGCAGGTCCGCGGCCCGTGGAGCAAGTCTGCCGCGGAGGCGGCCCTGACCGGCGACGACGGCGCCGTCGTCCTCTACGCCCGCGTCGGCTGGAAGCTCGCCGAAGACCAGGACGAACGCGAAGCAGTCGACGCTTTCGCCCGCACCGCCCCGCAGGAGAGGGTCCGCATTGAGGCGAAGGCCGCCCTGGCGAAGGACCAGGTGTCCGTCCACCAGTTCCTGACCAAGGGCCAGTACCAGGCCGCAGCCGAAGACAACCGGATCCAGGTCTCCCGGATCGCGGAAGCCGGCGGCAGGGGTGTCAAGGAAGCGGGCCAGGCAGCACTCCACGACCCGGACCCGCAGGCCCTGGACACCTTCCTCACCAAGACCCAGTACCAGGCCCGCGTCGAGGACTACCGCGTCGAAGCGGCACGCATGGCCGAGGGAGGGGGCCTCGAACTCAAGGCAGCCGCCGAGGCCGCCCTCGCCAGCCCCAACACCCACCTGGTCACCTTCATCGAGTCCGGCCAACACCGAGCCAAGCGCCGCGATCTGCTCACCGCCACCCACGTGGAGCAGGTCCAAGGCCTCATCGCATCCTCCAGCGAGGTCGCCGCGCGAGCCTTCGAGGACGCCTTCCACGCCGCCAAGGCCGCCTCGGACGCTCAAGGCCACGCCGACGAAGCCCGCGGCCACGCGCAGACGGCAGACAACTACGCCCGACAGGCCGGCGGATACGCCAACGACGCCAAGGCCTCCGCAGACCGGGCTCGCACCTCCGCCGACAAGGCAGCCGCGTCCGCAGCCACCGCCCGCAAGGCCGAAGGTCAGGCACGCGCCAGCGCGGACTCGGCCACCGCCTCGGCAACCCGCGCGCAGGCAAGCGCCAACGCCGCACGCGGATACGCCGCCAGCGCCTACCAAGCCGCCGAACAGGCCCGCCAGTCCGCCGACAAGGCCGGTGAAAGCCACGCCACCGTCGAAGCCAAATACCGCGAAGCACTCCACCGCTACGCCGCCGACCGCGTCAAGGCAGATGTCCAGCGCCGTCTGCAGGAGCAGGCCGTAGCCGAGGCAGCCGCCCGCAAGAACTCGGCAGGTGCGGCCCTGTACGGGCTGCTGCAGTGGCTGGTGCCAGGGGGCAAGAAGGAACTCCCGGCCATGAGCAGGATGGACCAGATCCATCTGCTAATGGACGCCTTGGGCGTCATACCTGGAGTGGGAGAACCTATCGACGCCGCGAACTGCGCAACCTATGCCGTCGAAGGCAACATCTACAAGTACTTTCCGCAATGGGGAGACACAGACCGGGCATTCCTGGACGCCGGTCTCGCATGTGTCTCGGCGATACCACTTGCCGGATACGGCGCAACTGCGATGAAGGCGGGCCGATGGCTCGCGAAATTCGGAATCGACGGCGACGCGGTCCTCGAAGCGCTGTACAAAGTCTTCAGGAGAGCACCGGGCTGCGGTCCGAACAGCTTCCCCGCTGGAACCCGCGTCCTCATGGGCAATGGCTCGACAAAACCCATCGAGCACATCAGAGCAGGCGATCTGGTCCGGGCGACCGATCCGGCCACCGGGACCACTGGTGCGCGCGTTGTCCAGGCAACCATCTACACACCTGACGACCGCGACTTCACAGAGATCGAACTGCGCGGTGCCACAGCAGAAGCTGTCACCTCGACCGACCACCACCCGTACTGGGTGGAAAACCGCAAGCGCTGGGTCGACGCCGCCGACCTGAGGACGGGCGACGCCCTGCGAACCCCGGTCGGTACGGCGGTGCAGATCGGTAAGGTGAGCCACTGGAAGGGCCTGCAGCCCGCTTACAACCTCACTGTGGCCGACCTACACACGTACTACGTGTTGGCCGGCCGCACGCCGGTTCTCGTGCACAACGCGAACGGCCTGGTGAACTGCGGCGACCAAGTGGTCTTGGGCGTGAACGAAGGCCTAGGTGGAAACGGCCTGCGCGACATCCTGAATGGCCAGGAGGGGGGTGGGTCGTGGTATACGTTCAACAACAGGGAAAATTGGGGAAATTCGAGAAACCCGGGCGATCCCACGAGCCGACCGCTGTGGATGGAAGCGGTGGAAGACGCAGCCGGTAACCCGTCGGTGAAGATCGCATTCTCGCTCGATCATCTTTTGGATAACGACCTGAAAGAGTTCCCGAATGCGGAAGCTGCTTTCCAAGCCACCTGGGCGCGGGCACGCGCACTTGCCGGGAAAAATTGGGAAGAGCAGGCGTCGCGCGGAAATGGGACAGCCTGGGAGCTGGGCGTTATTATGAGGCAGTTGACGCCCGGGTCGGTATCTGAGAGGAGCTGGGACAGTGTTAAGTTCTACTGGGAAGGGAAGCGTGTCGACATAGAGGATCCGTTCAAGGAGTTCCGGTAGAAGCTAGTTGTCTGGCAGGGTTGGGCTCGCGTGAAAGCGCAGAGCCCAACCCCTTTCCGTGAAGCCCGGGTTATGGGTTGTGGTGCACCGGGCCTCCGGGTGGATATGATGTAGATCTATTTTATGTGAGGGTGGAGGGTAGCCTAATGAGCGATGGAACGAGGCCCGATCCGGTCCTGTATCCGGAGCTGGCATCCGAGAATGGAAGCCTAGTGGCCGCACTTCGGGTGATATCTCACCGCCTGGGAATTCTGCTTCCCGGCCTCGTCGAGGCGCATCCGCGGCAGGGGCTGTCGGTGCGCTTCGCCGCTGCAGTCAAGACGGAATTCGGCGATATTCGAATCGATATGCGGCCGGAGTCTCGGGACGTCATGCTTACGATCAGCATGCCTTTGATCGGGGTTGCGGGAAGCGGATCCACGACCTCTCTGAAAATTGCAGTGGAGATCGCCCAGGCCTGGCAGTCGGGAATGCCTCTAGCTGAAATGAGTTCGAACTGGGGTTTCCTGAATTTCTCGCCCAAGGCGTTGGCGCATGATCAAGGGGCCGGGGTGGAATTCGAATGGGGGGTGATCCGCAAACTTTCTCCAGAGCTGATTGATCAGAAAATGGTGGAAGCGGCATATGTGACACCGGAGCTGCGGGCGCTGTTTCCCATGCCCGCTCATGGCTCTTTGCAGTTCCGCCGCCGCACGATTTCGGCTCCCGGAAGCGATATTCCCAGTATCTTCCCCGCGGCAGGCGGATGCTGGACGGTCATCAGCCTGCATGACCCTCAGATTCCCAGACCCACTGTCTCTTCGGCCGAAGAAGCAGTCAGACTCGTGGTGGCGGGGTTGCCGGCAGGGTGCGGTCCAGCCGTTGAAGTCATTCATGCTGCTCGACGCAAAGCGCGCGAGAGTCACGCCAACGACCAGTCCGAACGGCACACCAAACCGGACCGGATGTAGCGTTCGCCGCCCCAGAACTGGAGAGACAGCGGGACGATTGGTTCCGCCGGGTGGTGTCGCCAACGGACTTCGCATGACCTGAGGGCGGCGGTCGGCGCCGAGCAAGTGACCGCGAGGCGTTGGCCACGATCATCTTCGCGTTGGCTGGCTCGTCCCCACGGCCCAGTACTTCACCGACCTGCGGACGGTCGCCACGCTGATCCTCATGACCTGGCCTGAAGCACGACCCCATGCCGCCACCTCAACACTGGCCAAGATTCTCGATCAGGAAGCCGAGCAACGGCACCAGGCATTCGAGAACGTGCGGGACACCCCCGGCGCCTATCGCCGGAAAGTCAGCGTCTACATCGCACCATCCGAGAACCCCACGGTCACCGCCGGGGTCCTCGAGATGGCGGACCGCTTCCTCAGCGTTCCGGACGAGCACGAGGCAGCCCGATACCTCGAACCCCTGGCGGTCGAAGCGACCTACATTCACCGAAAGGTGGGATACGCCCTTCGAACCAAACCCGGAACGTCCTTCCCACTCCAGGTCGCGCTCCTGGCCCACCGGCGTGACAAGAGCAAGGACACGACCGCCGAGGAGATCATCACCATGCGTGGCGGCTTCCGAAGAGCCACTCGGTGATGTCCCGTCGCACTGCAGTTGTCCGTTGATCTTGCTCTGAGCTGCCGGTTTGCCAGGATGGTCGCGAACGCCTCTCCTCGCGTTCTCAGCGAAGCTGGCTTCTGCGGAACATCCAGAGGCAGTGACCATCGACGGCTCGGCAGAGGGTGATGCCGAGGAGGAGCAAAATCCCTTGGTGTCTGTGACGGAGTGGACCATGGTGTGGTGATGAGCACTGAAGTGGAACCGGTCGAGCACGAGGACCGCTGGATCCTGAACCTCCGAGGCCTGAGTGTCGTCAGGATCAGCATCGACTTTCGGCTGACCCTCGTCCTGGACGCAGGGTGGGAAGTCGTGCTGGAAGCACCAGCTCGGCTCTCGACAGGGCCACTCCACACCAGTCCTGGCCTGCCTCTGACGCCTGAGTCCCAGGACGTGGCTGCGGCTCTTCCTCTGTTCGGGGCGAAGGTCCTGTCCGCGGTTGTGTTCAAGTCCGGCGTCCTGCGGATGGTGTTCGACAGCGGCATGCATCTGACGTGTTCGGCCGACGCATCGTTCGAAGCCTGGCAGGTCACAGAACCACGAGGATGGCGTTTCATCTCGTTGCCCGGCGGAGACCTTGCCGTTTGGTCCCGCTCTGGAACAAGTGAGAATCCGCAAGGTCAGGCTGCGAAGCGCTGAGAATCCGCCACTTACGCTGCGACGGGACAGGTGACAACTACCTCTGCGAAGTGACAACTATCGCTGCGAGGCACAGTTCCGCGACAGTTGTGCCGGGAGGGGGCTGGAGGGTTGCAGGTAGGGGTGCACTAGGGGTTGCACCGGAGGTGTGACCGGGGGTGTGACCCCCACTTTTGCGATCTTGAGCGTTGTGCCTGTTCAGGCCTGGTGGGCAAGCCCCATTGCCACGACGACACCTCTTCCTCCGCGATAGCCGGAGGAAGAGGCCTGCTTCAGTTCATGGCCGGGCGGGTCCCCGCGCCACCATGCCCAGCCCAGCCCAGCCCAGCCCAGCCCAGCCCAGCCCAGCCCAGCCCAGGCAGGCTGTGGCGGCGCGAGCCGCCTCTCGGTTTGCTCCCTGTGGCCTCCTTGGTCCGGGGCGGACGCGTGGACAGCGATCCGAGCTTGGCGGGGCATGCCGTTGCGTTCTGGCGGAGCCCCCGGTCCGTCAGGAAGGGGGCTCCGTCGTGCGCGGGCTATTGGGCGGGCTCCTCGTCGGTCTTGGGTCGCTTGCTGCCGCGTTTGCCTGTGGCGATCTGCTGCGCCCGGGTCGGGTGCACGCCCCCGAGCGCTTCATCGGCGATCTGCGCCCACGTCTTCCCTTGGGCCCGGAGGGCGAGCACGCGGCGCTGACGGAGCTCCCGAAGCTGCGCGTGGTAGTTGGGCCACGCGTCCAGTATGGCGGTGGCCGCGCGCGCCGCCTCGACGTCGTCCTTGATGGCCTCCAGGGCCTGGATCGCCTCCACCAGCCTCTGCACCTCCTCGGGTTGATCCGCCATCCGCATCCCTTCCTGCATAGGGAGTGCGGCCGCGCACCAGGTTAGACCCTAGGGTCTTGCATGGTTTAGACCCTAGGGTCTAACGTGGTGATGCGGCCCACTCGGGTCCGTGCTCAATGACAAGACCCCGGCCGGCGCGCGAACGCCATGAGGCCGGGGTCAGCCATCCACCTGCGCGAACAGGACGGACAGCCATGCCCGAGCGTACCCACCCCACCCAACTGGATGAAGCTCTCCGCCACGCCAGAGCCGACACCCGTGTCAGCGGAGGCCTTGCCTACGCCGTCCGGCGCCTCAACGACAGTCGCGCCCGCCACATCATGACCGGCGCCGCCCGCCTTGCCATTGCCCAGCGGTACGCCGTCGAAATTCTCGACTGGACCGACGAGGCCGACGCGCTAATCCGCGACCTCCTCACCGCGATGCCGGAGATCACCAGCGACATCACCCGGGGCGAGTACGCGCTCCTCCTCCAGGCCCCTGCCCGCACCTGACCCACCCGGCGGGCGGGCTGACCGCTCGCGCGGCACGACCGGAGGACACGGGTGTGGGGGAGCTATTACGCCTGTAATAGCTCCCCCACACCGACCGGTCCGGTAAAGCCGATGCGTCCAGGTAGACAGCGTGAGAACGTGATCAACGAACAGAGAACCGCATGCCAGAGGGAAGAAGAGCGACTGCCGCGATGCAGCTGACTCGTACGCACCGGACACTCATCGGTTTCGTGGTCGCCGGAGCCGTGGTCATCGCGGCCATCGGCTTCGCCGGCTCGTACGCCGCGGTGCGCGCGCTCGCGCTGAAGAAGGGCTTCGGCGACTTCTCCCTGGTGTTCCCGATCGGCATCGACGCCGGCATCTGCGTGCTCCTGGCCCTCGACCTCCTGCTGACCTGGATCCGTATCCCGTTTCCCCTCCTGCGCCAGACCGCGTGGCTGCTCACTGCGGCGACGATCGCCTTCAACGGCGCGGCCGCGTGGCCGGACCCGCTCGGCGTGGGCATGCACGCGGTCATCCCCGTGCTCTTCGTGGTCACGGTGGAGGCGGCCCGGCACGCCGTCGGCCGCATCGCGGACATCACCGCCGACCGGCACATGGAGGGCGTCCGCATCACGCGCTGGCTGCTCTCCCCGATCCCGACGTTCAAGCTGTGGCGCCGGATGAAGCTGTGGGAGCTGCGCAACTACGAGCAGGCCGTGGGTATGGAGCAGGACCGGCTGATCTACCAGGCGCGGCTCCAGACCCGGTACGGCCGCAGCTGGCGGCGCAAGGCGCCGGTGGAGGCGCTGATGCCGCTGCGGCTGGCCCGGATTGGTGTCCCCCTCGCGCAGACAGCCTCCGCAGGGCTGACCGCAGCCGGTCTGAGCCCGGTCCTGCTCTCGCGCCCCGAGCCCGAGCCGGCACCCATGCCCCTGCCCGAGCCGGTTGCTGCGCCGGAGCTGATCGCAGCAGCCGAGGTTCCCGAACTGGTTCCGGCCGCACAGCCCCTCGTCGAGAACGCCCCCGGCCCGGAAGCGGAACCTCCGGCTGAGGCCGTGGAAGCGACTCCCGAGGCCTGGGATGAGGTTCCCGAACCCGTCCTCGTCGACCTGGCCCAGGCCGGGCGGGACTTCGTCACGCAGTACGGCGCAGTTCCGTCCGCGGAGCAGTTCGCGGCGTTCCTCGCACGGGACTACGGCCTGACCGACCAGGACACCGGCGGCATCCTGCCCGACGCCCTCCTGGAGCCGGTACTCGCCGAGCTCCAGGCGTCCGAGCTCGTGGCAGCCGCACCCGAGGCAGCCGGTCCGGCTGTTGAGGCTCCGGCGGCCGACGAGCTGACCTTCGCGGCTCCGGCGTATGAGGAGCAGTCCTTCAGCCCGGGGGCGCCGCACCCGTTCTTCGGGGAGTCGGCGAGCCTGGCAGAGTCCCCGGTCGAGGCCGCACCACTTCCGGCCGCAGCGGTGCCCGCGTCGACGGCCTTGGTGGCCGAACCCGGCCCGGTCTCCCCCTCGGGCCGTACCTTCGAGCAGCCCGTCCTCGCGGCGCCAGCAGGTGCGGACGGGCAGGACTGGGTCGCCGAGGTGACCGCGTCGGGTGAGGCGACCGCGCGGCTGCCGCGGCAGCAGACCGACGAGGAGCCGACCGAGGCGGAACCGATCCGCAACGAAATCGAGCAGGTCGCTGCCTGGCTCGCCGAGGCCGAGGGCACCGGGACGAAGCTGTCCGGAGCCGAGGTTGCCCGACGGCTGGGGGTCTCCCCGAAGACCGGTCAGCGCCGCGTGATCGATGCGCGGAAGCACCTGGAGGAGCAGCGTCGGCAGCAGGGCCGGGCGCACCTCCGCTCCGTCGGCAGCAGCTGACCGGCATTCCGCTTCAGGCTCGGTGACCGGTCACCGGTCACCGTCACGAGTCGGCCGGCGCAGCTGTCCGGCAGTGACCGATCGACGCGTGACCGATCCGGTGACCGATGACCGGACCCGCCCGTGACCGGTCCGGTGACCGA
>NZ_GG657751.1:530170-533374 GCF_000158895.1 Streptomyces sp. C
CCACCCCCCCAGGGAGGCTTGCCCACAGTTGCATGGACCGGTCACGAGGAGGCTTGCCCAGGTAGAGGGCAAGCCTCCCATCTGCGCTTTTAGGGCTGCGGGCAAGCCTTCGGGCAAGCCGGTCTGAGGAGTGTGTACGGCACGAGATCCGAAAGGAGACGTGCCGTGCACGACGCTTCGCACCCCGCCGCCGGCGGCGGGTACTTCGACCGGCTGGACGCCGACTGGGCCGCGCTGTGCGCGGACCCCGCCCTCCGCGGGGCGGTGACCGACTGGGTGACCGATGGCCACCTGACCGACGAGCTCGCGGCCGTGACCGATTCCTGGGCCGGCTCCCTGACGCCCGAGCAGCTCCTTGCCGCACTCCGCCCGGCGGCCGACGGCGTGACCGATGCGCTGACCGACGCCGTCCTGCGCGCCCTCCTCCAGCGAGCCGCCGGCCGTGACCGATCGGCCGTCCTCGCCGGCCGCGTCATCGTCCAGGCGATGCTCCCCGCCGTCTTCCGCATCACCCGCGGACAGGTCCGCACGACCGGCGGCCGCACCCGCGACGCCGTCGGTCACGTGACCGTGACCGCCCTCTACGAAGTCGCCCGCTCCGGCCGCATCCACCTCCGGCCCGGCCGGCCCGCCGCCAACCTGACGCTGGACACCCTGCGCCAGGTCCTGGCCGAGCTCGCCGCCGAACAGGGCCCGGCGGGGGAGGACCTCGCGGCCGCCGAGTACATCGCCGACCCGGCGCCGGGCCCGTACGAGATCGCCCGCGCCCGCACCGTGCGCACGGCCGCCGCCGAAGCCGGCCTCCACCCGGGACCGGCCGACGACGCCGCGACCGCCCCGGCCCGGCTGGAACTCCTGGAGCTCCTCCTCGACGCGGTCCACGACGGCGCCCTGTCGACCGCGGAGGCGCAGGCGCTGGCCTGGCACCACATCAGCGGCGGCATCCCCGACGCCAAGGCCGCCGCCCGCGCCGGCACCACGGTCGGCGCCTGTCAGCGCCGCCGCTCGCGGGCCCTGGCCCGCCTCACAGCATCCCTCCAGCCCGAGGCCGCGGCATGAACCGGACCACCGCCCCGGCCACCGTCCGCTCCCCCCTTTGGAGATGCGTCTTGACCACACCCGCCGCCGTACCGTCGCTGGACGCGGACGAGGAGCGCGTCACCCGCGCCCAGCGTCTGCTCATCCACCTCGGCGCCGCCCTGGTTGCCCGCCCCTTCGACACCGGCACCCACGACAAGCTCCGCGCCTTCCTCCACGAGGACGCCGAGCCCGTCCTCGCCTCGCTTGCCGTACTGAGCCGCCGGCCCGAAGCGGAACTCCGGCACCGGATCGCCGAGCTGGCTGGCCACACCCTGCGCCCGGCCGGGGGCACCGCATGAACCCCGCCCTCACCCGCCGCCAGATGCCGACCGCGCCGGCCGAACCGGAGATGCCAGCTCTCCAGGAGTCCGAGGCCGAACAGGACGCCGCCTGGGTCGGTGGCTGGTCGACCGGCGCCCAGGCCAACTCGGCCGCCATGCTGCGCTGGCTCGTCTGGGGCCTGATCGCGCTCGGCCCGCTCCTGGGCGCGCTCGCCTACCTCTCGGTCCCCGCCACGTCCGCGGCGCCGGCCCCGAAGACCGCGTCGTCCGCACCGGCCGCGAGTGGCGGCCAGGGCGCGGCCGGCTTCGCGACCCTCTTCGTCGCCGCCTATTTGTCCGCGGGCCGGGGCGACGAGCTCAAGCTCGCCGCCTACTACCCGCCGGCCAGCAACCTCCAGCTCGAAGGCGTCTCCGGCCAGCGCCGCGGCGAGCAGCTGACCGTCGTCCGGCTGCGCCAGACCGACACCGCGGTCTGGTCGGTCACTGTCGCTGCCCGCGTCACCGGCGCGGCGCCGACGGCCACGCCGTCCGTGCCGCCGGGCTCCTCTCCGAGCCCGGCGGCCGCGACGGACGCGGTGCGCTACTTCCAGGTGCCCGTGGCCACGGCGCCCGGCGCCGGGGGAGCGACTGCGTACACCGCCCTCGCGCTGCCGGCCGAAGTAGCCGCCCCGGAGCGGGCCAAGAGCCCGGAGCTGGTCTACGGCGTGATGCGCCCGGCGCTGCCCACCGATCCGCGCACCCAGGCCGTCACCTCCTTCCTGGCCGCATACCTCACCAAGGGCGGTGCTGAGCTCGACCGCTACCTCGCCCCCGGGACCCGGCTGGCCGCGCCGTCCCCGGCTCCGTACTCGGGCGTCGTGGTGGACCAGCTCGCGGTTGAGGGCGAGACCGGCGGCGAACCGGTCGTGGCCGTGCCCGGCGACGGCACCACCCGGCGCCTGTTCGTCACCCTCCGGGCGACCGGCCACGACGGGGTGCGGCTCCCGCTCACCTACGCCCTGGCCCTCAAGGCCCGCGCTGGCCGCTGGGAGATCGCCAGCCTCGATGGCGCCCCCGCCCTCACCCCGCCAGCTTCGGCCCCTGCCGTCACCGGCGCCCCGGGCCCGACCCCCACCTCGTAGAAGGAGCACCGTCATGCACGACACCATCACGCTGGCCGCGGGCTGGATCCAGACCGGCACCGGCCTCGGCAACTCCATCAGGACCCTGATCTTCGACGTCGCCATCCCCGTCATGTGCGGGATCTTTGTCGTGGTCGTCGGCTGGAAGACCAAGGCCCCCGGACCGACGATCATGGCCTGCATCTTCGCAGCGGTTCTCTGGGGCCTGTCCTCGAACATGGCCACCCTCAAGAACAAGACGACCGAGGACATCGTCCAGTACCAGGGCGGCCCCGCAGCGTCCCGGAGTGACCAGTGACCGACGCCGCCGGCGGCGGGGAGCTGGACTTCGAGCTGATCGGCCGCTGCTACACCAAGGCCCGGCGCGCGCCGCTGGTCCACGGCATGATCCGGGACGTCAATGGCGGCCGGGGGATCCGGCTGCCCGGCGGCCCCTACACCCTGACCCAGCTCGCCGGGATCGTCGCCACCGTCGCCGCCCTGATCCTGACCCGCCCCGTCTGGGGCGGGCGGGGGTGGCTCGACGTCGCCGTCCTCCTGGTCCTGCCCGCGGTGGTGGCGTTCGTGCTGCGCCACCTCCACGTCGACGGCCGCAACCCTGCGGCCGCCCTGCTGAGCATCGCCCTGATTCTGGCCGCGCCCCGGCGCGGCCAGCTCCGCGGCCGCGCCTACCGACCGGCCCGGCCCACCCGCGGCGACACCCGCATCCACCTGCCCGCCGA
>NZ_GG657751.1:534207-578258 GCF_000158895.1 Streptomyces sp. C
CGCGGCGCTGGGGGAGATCCTCGTCGCCGATGGCGGCGCCGACTTCAATGCTGGCCCCGCGCTGCCGGCCAACCCGTTCAAGCGGCGCTTCCTTCAGGTCTCCTCCGAGTGGGGTGACTCCTACCAGGCGCTCCTGGCCCTCTCGGAGATGCCGGAGGCCTTCGCTCTCCCGGGGGCGGCCTACCTTCAGCAGCTGGACGACCTGGCCTACCCCGTCGACTGGACCGCGCGCCTGGTCATCGTGCCCGGCTCGAAGGCCGAGCCGAAGGTCCGCAAGCGCGCCCGGCACCTGAAGGCGCAGGCCGCCGAGTACGAGGGCGACCCTGCCGGTCCGCCCGCGGCCGTGGCCAACAACCAGTCCGACAACCAGGAGTACCACGAGAGGTTGACGGCCAACCGGCGCGAAGTCGAGATCCGCCCCATGATCACCCTTGCTGTCTGGGGCAACAGCCCCGAGGACGCGATGGACCGCGCCGCCGCTCTGGCGAGCGACTTCGGTTCCACCGACTACACCTTCTCCCGGCCCGTCGGCGAGCAGGCCAGCCTGTGGCAGTCGATGCTGCCCGGCTGCCGCACCCCCCGCGTCATGGCCAGCTACGCGCAGGTCCTCCTGGCCAAGGACTTCGCGATGGCCATGCCCTGGTGCGGCTCCCAGCTCGGCGACGAACGCGGCGGCCTCTACGGCCTCCAGCTCGCCTCCGGCGGCGCCCGCCCCGTCCTGATCGACCCGGCCCGCGGCCCCCGCGAGAACGCATCCGCCTCGATGGCGTGGCTCGGCGAGCTCGGCGCCGGCAAGTCCGTGGCGATGAAGTCGGCCGTCTACAACGTCCTGGCCCGCGGACACCAGCTCGGCCGGCCGGGCTCCCGCGGCCGCGCCGTCATCGTCGACCGCACCACCGACCAGGAATGGGCCCGCTTCGCGAAGGCCTGCCCCGGCACCACCCAGCTGATCCGCATTGACCACACCGCCGAAGTCTCCCTCGACCCCCTGCGCCTCTACGTGAAGCACAGCCCCGAAGTCGCGGCCCGCTTCACCGAGTCCTTCCTTACCCTGCTGCTCGGCGTACGCCCGATGGACCTCGAAGGCGTCGCCCTCTCCGAGGCCGTCCAGGCCGTCCTGGCCCGGTCCGAGCCGTCGATGCGCGCCCTGATGGATGAGCTCACCGCGCGCGGCGCCGGGGACGCGGCCGCCCACGGCCTGGCCCGCAAGCTCGCCTCGGTCGCCCGCAAGGACCTCGCCCGCGTCGTCTTCGACGAGACACTCCCGGTCGTCGACACCCAGCGCGCCGACAGCGTCGTCTTCCTCGTGAGCGCGCTGCAGCTGCCGAAGAAGTCCGAGCTCGCGAGCGAGCACCGCATCCAGCGCCTGGAGTTCGAGAAAGTCCTGGGCCGCGCCCTGATGTACCTGATCGCCGCGGTCTCCCGTGAGACCGCGATGCGCTCCAGGGATGAGTTCGCGGTCACCGTCTTCGACGAGTGCTGGTGGCTCACCTCCAGCGACGAGGGATTGGAGCTGCTGCTGGAGCTGCTGCGCGACGGCCGCAAGCGCAACGCCGCCGCGTACGTCGGCAGCCACGACGCCAACGACATCGGCCCGGCCGACAGCGAGAAGGGCGTGATCGTCCGGGGGCTGATCCCGCACCGGTTCGTTTTCCGGCAGACCAGCCGCACCCTGGCCGCCCGCTCGCTGGAGTTCCTTGGCGTGGACTCCACCGACACCGATCTCCTGGACCTGGTGACTGGTGGCCTCTCGCCGCTCGGGCTGCCCGAGGACCAGCGCCGCGCCCGCGCGGGGGAGTGCCTCTACCGCGACCTGGTCGGCCGTATCGGACTCATGCGGGTCCTCATCCCCATGGACCGCGCGATCGAACGCGTCATCCACACCACCCCCACCGGCGAACTGGCCGCGGCATGACGACCCCTCGCACGTGGTGGAAGCAGCTGCGCCTGCTCGGCCCCGCCCGCCTGCGCCTGGCCCTGCTCGTCGCGGCGCTCGCCGCCACCGCCTTCACCATGCTCACCTCCCTGCCGGCCCTCGCCGACCCCACCCCCAGCCCGAGCACCAGCCCGACCGCGACCCCATCCCCGGCGCCCACTACCGCGCCGCCGGCCGGACCCCTGCCTCCGGCCACGCCCGGTACCCGTACGCCGACCCCGGAGGAGCTCGCCGAGATCGAGAAGATCCTCGGCGACCTCAACAAGAAGCTCTCCGGCTCCATGCAGGAGGCCTACCTCAAGGCCGAAGAGGAGCGCCTGCGAAAGCTCCTGCCCGACGAGGGCGGCGTCCTGGCGGTCTTCAACGTCACCGACGCGAACAACCTGCCGATCTCGGCCTACACGGTGAAGTCCGACACCGGCGGCCTGACCGACTGGGACCTCGGCATCATGAACCTCCTCGTGGAACTGTTCTTCATGGCCGTCAAATGGGTCATCGCGTTCTGCTGCTGGCTCATCGTCTGGGCCCTCGGCTTCGGCCTCGCCAAGCTGCTCCTGGCCCCGGTGCTGTCCGTCGCCACCAGCCTGCACGCCCAGGTCATCGTCCAGCTGGGGCTGCCCAGCCTCTTCCTGTCGGTCTGCGCCCTGATCACCGTCGCCCGCATCTTCTTCGGGGACCGGGCCAAGGGGTGGGGCGACGCGGCCCTGTCCATCCTGATCGCCGCGCTCACCGCCACACTGCTGTCCTCGCCCCCGCAGCTCCTGCTCGGGGAGAAAGACGGCGCCATCGCCGCCGCCCGCGGCCTGGCCCTCGAAGTCGCCGAAATCATCCTCGACGCCAACCCCGGCCCGAAGGAGAAGGCTCCCGACGAAGAGGACTCGGTCAGCAGCCGGGCCCTGTCCCGCCCGCTGACCGACGCACTGACCGATGCCTTCATCGTCAAGCCCGCCATGCTGCTCCAGTACGGCCGGGTCTTCGAAGGCGACTGCGCGAAAAAGTACTCCGCCACCAAGATCACGCAGCTCGCCTACGACCGGGCGATGAACCAGCAGATGGAGCGGCTGAAGAAGTACAACTCCTACCGGGCCTGGATCGACCCCGCCGGCGCGCAGATCACCGAATGGACCCTGCCCCTGTCCAAGCAGTGGGCGCTCGACCACTTCGGCAACCCGCCCATGGAGCGGTTCGAGAAGGAGTGCGTCAAGGGCGACGTCCAGTCCGCGAAGTGGGCCTCGATGGACAAGGTCGGCGGCGCGATCTTCCTCCTCGTCGCCGCCCTGATCGTCAGCGCGCTGATCGCAGGTCTCGCCGGCAGCTTCCTCGTCGCCCAGTGCCGCATCGCCTGGGACGCCGTACGGGCCGAACCCGCCCTCGTTGCCGGCCTGATGCCCGGCGCCGGCCGCGGCTACCTGTGGGACTGGGCCGCCTCCGTCCTGCACTCCCTCGGCCAGCTCCTCGCCTCCATCCTCGGTCTCGCCGTCCTCATCCTGATCATCCAGGCCGTCCTCGACCCCGTACAGCAGGACTGGGGCAACGAACTCACCTTGCGCTTCCTCGCGGTGGACATCGTGTGCATCGGCGCGATCAAGAAGCGCAAGGCCCTCACCGTCCACTCCAGGCAGGTCGCGGCCAACTGGCGCGCGAAGATGTCCTCCGGCCGGATCGGCGGGACCAACGGCAGCGCCTTCACCCCCTCCTCCACCCCGGTCGCGAAGAACCAGTCCATCACCCGCAAAATCACCCGCGGCGCGGTCCGCACCGCGATGGTCGGCGTATCCCTCGCCTCCGGCAACCCGATCGCCGCCCTCGGCTACGCCACGAGCAGCAGCGTCAGCACCGTCGCGCTGATGAACCGCGTCCAGACAGCCAGCCGCGGACGCGGGCGCACAGCCCGCCCAGCCGGGCAGGCACCCCAGCCACAGACCGGCAGCCAACCGCAGCCCGGCGCCCCGCAGTCCAGCAGCCAAGCGCCGCAGCCCACCCCGCAGAGCGCGCCCCAGCAGCCGTCCAACCAGCCCATCCCCGGCGGCCCCGCCGCTCAGCCCGCCTCCACCACCCCGGCCGCAACCGACCCCGCGGACAACCCGGCAGCGGACCCCGCGAACCAGTCCGGACCCGATGCCGGGTCGGCGGCGGCGCCGCAGGCCCGAAGGCAGCGGATGCGGCCCCGGCACCCCATGCCGATCCAGCCGGCCGCCTCCGCCCGCCAGCAGCAGCTGCGCCAGCGCATCAGCCGTGGAACCCGCCGCGAGCCGGTGGCGCGCCACAGCGCGCCCGCACGGCTGACGCGTCCCACCGATGCCTCCCTCACCCGCAATGAAGAGCAGGAGCTCAACCGCCGGCGGCGTCGGCGCCGCGGGCGAGGGCGGTCATGAGGAAGAACAGGCGCTGGATGGCCGGCGGTGCCGGGCTGCTCGTGCTGGCGCTGATCCTGGCGGGGGCGATTGCCGCGCACGTCGTCGGTCTCGCCCAGAGCGAGGCCGAGGCCGCCGCGGCCCGCTGCCCCGCCGGCGGCCAGCCCGGCCTCGACCCGGACACCGCCGACATCGCCCGCAAGGTCCAGGCGATGCTCGCCGGCAGCGGCGACGTGAACGTGCCCGGCCTCCTGGAGCCCGAGAAGCAGGTCCCCAACGCGAAGGTCATCGTCGCGACCGGCATCCAGAAACGGGTGTCGGCCCGCGGGCAGGTCGTCGCCCTCGCCACCGCCCTCCAGGAGTCCACCCTGATCAACCTCGACCACGGCGACCTCGACTCGATCGGCCTGTTCCAGCAGCGGCCCTCCCAGGGCTGGGGCACCCGCGAGCAGATCATGGACCCCGTCTACTCCTCCGGGAAGTTCTACGACGAGCTCGTGAAGCTGAAGGACTGGGAGCAGATGCCCGTCACGGTGGCCGCGCAGAAAGTGCAGGCCAGCGGGTTCCCCGACGCGTACGCCAAGCACGAACGGCTCGCCACCGCCCTCCAGCAGGCCATCGCCCCCACCCTCGGCGCAGCCCCCGCCGGGCCGATGCCAGGACAGCCCGGCCTTCGCGAAGGCCTCGGCCCGGGAGGATGCGCGGGCCAGGGCGCCACCGGCAACGTGGACTTCGGGAACATCCCGCCCGGCTCCCTCCCGGAGGGCTACCAGATCCCGGCCACGGCACCCATGCAGGTGCAGACCGCGATCCGCTGGGCTCTCGGCCAGCTCGGCACCATGTACCAGTGGGGCGGCACCTGCACCAACCCCCACGGCCCCAACGCGGCAGAGCGGTGCGACTGCTCCTCCCTGACCCAGCGCTCCTACGGAGTCGCAGGAAAGGAGATCACCCGCACCACCTACACCCAGATCTACGACGGGCGCGCCGTGCCTGAGACCGCGATCCTGCCGGGCGACCTGCTCTTCGCCCGGGGCACAGCAGATGCCCCCGAGCACGTGGCCATGGCCATCGGCTACGGCTACGTCGTACACGCGCCCCGGACCGGGCGGCCCGTCTCCGTGGTCCCGCAAAGCCAGCTGGGTCCGATCCTCGTCGTCCGGCGCATCATCGGCTGACCCACCCTCGGCTGACGCGTCGTCACCGTTTGCTACTGTCCAGGCGAAGATCACCCCAGCCCCCGTGAAGGACGAGAAGATGCGTGCAGCACAGGCAATGACCGCGGCAGCTCTGCTGGCCTTACTCGCCACAGGCTGCTCTAGCGGTACGGACACCGGGGAGAACAAGCCGGGCGGCTGGCTCGGCGGCGGTGCAGCCCCGGCAGCGCCCACGAAGCTGAGCGTGCCGCCCGCCTTCGACGCCTCGAAGGGGTGGGACGAGGTCCTCTCGTGGGTACCGCAGGGCCTCGGCTCGATGCCGGTGACGGTGGTGCCGCGGTCTCAGGCTGTCGCGTTCATGCAGGCGGCGCCCAACGGGTACACCATCTCCATGCGCTCAGCCGACGGCAAGCTGGTCTGGCGGTCCGCACCCTGGGCCGGTCTGACGCCGGTGGCCGGAGTGACTGGCTCCAGAGGTCCGGCAGAGATCCCGGACCTGAAGGGTGTGGAGATCGAAGGCCGCTCCTACGTTGTGGCCTACGCCCATGGCCTGCGGGGCAAGGACCAGCTTCACGACGGCGCCGAGATCGTGCGCCTGGCGATCTTCCCGGCGAACGCGAAGGGAGAATCCGTCAAACCCCTGCGGGAAATCGACGTACCTGTATCGGCCGACCCCGGCGAGATCCGGGTCCAGGCAACGGGCGGCCGGCTGCTCGTCGCCTGGGGACAAGAAGGCTACTTTCCGGACAGGAGCGCGACGGTCAACGTGACCAGCGGCGAAGTCGCCGTCCATGACTCCCGTCGTCTGCTTGAGCAGTGCCGCACACCCCTATGTAGCAGCCGTGTCGTCGCCGCCACTGCGGACGGCCCCCTGGTCGCCATGGCCAGGGGAGGCTTCGGCATGCCGGGACGCTACTTCAGCGAAAATCTGACTCCCGAGGGCATCGACCCCAAGTCCGGCTTCCTCGGAGACCGGAACGGCAGCGTCTACGGCGCCGAGGCCGGACACGCCCTCATCAGCTGGCGTGCGGGAAAGGTCGGCGACACCCCCGTCTGGGCCATCCACGACCTGCGCACCGGAGCGCCCCAGGCTCGACTGGTCTGCGGCCAGGAGGTCGCCCCCAGCGAGGATGCCACCCGTGACTACCCGGTGGTCTCCTCTCCCGGCGGCCAGTACCTGGCCGCCGGGTCGGTGATCTTCGACGTCAAGAACAAGCGGGGCATCTGCCTGCACGGCGACGGCAACCGCAAGACGATCGCGGTGCTGTCGATCCAGGACAACGGCACCGCGTACGGGGTGACACAGGAGACCTCGGCGGGGGGCACGAGCGTCCTCGCCCAGGTGGACCTGAGGACCGCCACCGGCGATGCGAAGCCCCTTGAGATGGGGACGGAGGTCCCCCTCGCCCATACCGAGGACGGGACGGGGGTGTTCCTCACCCGCAACGAGGACAAGAGCCTCCGCCTGTCGGTACGCAGGCCGGCCCGTCGCTGAGCAGACCCCCGCCGGGACGAGCCGCCACGGTTTTTCCCCGCGAGCCGTGTCGGCCCGGTCCGAGCACGTACGCCGACCAGGGGGCCGCTATCCGGACTTCGGGGCGATCCGCTCGCTGCCGAAGGGCCGCCGCCTGTCCTTTGACAGCCAAGTTAGTCCGGTGCGATGTCCTGAGCTGGGGCGACTAGGTTGGATGTCAAAGGACAGTTGTCGGTCGGGAGCAAAGTGAGGGCTGCGGCTGGGCGGTTCAGCACTGGCCGGAACCGCGTGCGCCACCTGTCACGGGCCTCCCTGCCCGCCAGGAGTCCGGCCACGCGACGTCGTCGATCGCCAGCCACGGCGCGGCGGCGACGGCAGTCGGCGTGAGCCCGGTGAACGCCTTCACTTCGCGGTGCAGATGGGACTGGTCGACGTAGCCGCTCTCGGCCGCGACACCGGCGGGAGGGACACCCGCCGCGAGCAGATGGGCCGCATGGTCGAACCGCACCAGCTGGGCGGCCCGCTTGGGGGTGACGCCGAGCTGCGCCCGGAAGCGCGCCCACAGACGCTTGCGGCTCCAGCCGACCTCGTCCGCCAGGCCGTCGATACGCAACTGGCCCCTGCTGGCGACCGTCCGCCTCCAGATGTGAACGACCTCCGGATCGACCCGCGGGCCGTCCCCGATCCGCCGGCGGACGGCGTCCGCTGCCATCGCGAACCGCTCGTCCCACGATCCGGCTGTACGCAGCCGCTCCTCGAAGCGCCCGGCGTCGCGGCCCCAGACGTCCGCCAAGGACTCCACGCTCCCGCTGCCCCCGGCCGACGAGCCGAGCACTGCGGCCGCCACAGCCGGCTGCAGCCGGATCTGCAGGCACTCGCCCACCAGGCCGGACGCCCGCAGCTCCCCGGGTGCCAGGCCGATCACGACACTGCCACGTCCGTGCCGCCCCTGCGTGTCGTAGACCAGGCCGTCATCGTCGCTCAGATCGATGAGCAAGGTGACGGACGGATGCGCGACCATCGCGATGTCGACGGGCGCGGGGACACGGTGGCGGAATCCGGCCATGCTGATGCCCAGCAGTCGGTCCGAAGGCTCCGGTACTGCTATGTCAACGCCCGACCACACGGGTGGCACACCCTGCGACAACACGGCGCCAGTCTAGGCCGGGCCTGCCGGCGGGGTTCCGGCGCACAGGGTCGCGAAGTCCAGCAGCCGGCCCACCGGCTCGGGCGCTTCCAGCATGGGCATGTGCCCAACACCCGGCAGCATCTCGACCCGCACGCCCGGCACGACGTCGTACTGGCGCGCCGACGCCGGATCCCACCGGGGATCGGCAGCGCCGAAGACCACGAGCACCGGGAGCCCGAGGGCGGCGAGCCGCTCGGGCACGGACTGCTCGGCGAGGTACGCGGTGTTCTCGCGCAGCACCTTGCGGAACGCGCGGTACGTGGTGCTCCGCACGTCGGCGACCATGCCGGGCGGAATGGGAGCAGGCCCGGCGAGCGTGGCGCCGATGCCTTTGCGGATCATCGCATCCGAACGCCGCCACCACAGCAGCGGCCCGAAGGGCGGTGCCAGCATCACGCGGAGGACGGCCGGTTGCGGCAGGAGGGCGTCGAGGTGCGGGCCGGTGCTGATCATCGCCAGCGAACCCACCAGGTCGGGGCGCTGCTCCGCGAGCGCGGTGGCGACGTATCCGCCGCTGGAGTGGCCGGCCACGGTGATGGCGCGCAGCCCGAGTTCGTCGAGCAGCGCCGCCACGCGGCCCGCCTGCGCCGGAACCTCGTAGGACGTGGCGCGCGGGGACTGGCCGCAGCCCGGGAGGTCTATCCGGACGACATGATGACGGGCGGCGAGCACCGGAACCACCGGCCCCCAGGAGGCGCTCGAGGCTCCAGATCCGTGGATGAGCAGCAGTGGCGGCGCGTCCCGCGGTCCATCACGGTCCACATGCATCGGCTGCGCGTGCTGTGCGTCGTGGGCGTTCATAGAGCGATAGTGCGGGGGGCGGCGGCTGCCGGTCTTGTACGAATGTCGCCAACGGCCCGCGGCGGGCGCGCCCCGCATCTGGATGTCAACACGACTAGGTTCACTGTCAAAAAAGCCGAAACGACTGGGTTCGTTGTCAAACGCCTCGATTGGATGACAAGGGACACCAGATCCTGGCCACGGCACCCTCAAGGGTCAAGGGATGGCAAAGCATTCGGGTGCGGTGTCTGGATCGGCCTCGAAATCGTACTTGGTCCAGGTGAAGGGCTTCTTCCCACCACCTGGAGGAACCGTGCAACACCCCGCCCCGTCCCGGCCGACCCAGGGCCGGCCGACATGAGCCTCCCGGGCCTGCCGGTCGACGAGTTCCTCGCCCAGCTCCAGTCCGTCCTCATTGCGGCCGCGCCGTACCTCGTCGCCCTCAGCATCCTCGGGGCGGCTGTCTGGGTGTGGTGGACGATCCGGCGCGCGGCGCTCGTCCGGGAAGCGCTCGCCGACCGGGTCCGGGTCGAGGTGATCCCGACCGCGACCTTCGATCCCGGTGAAGGCGAGGTCGGCCGCTGGGCCCGCCAGCTCGGACGCGTGCACTACGCCGCCGATGGTGTTCCGGACCGAGGATCCGCTGTGCGCCTGCGGTACACCGCGGTCGACGGCAAGATGCGCTGCTACGTCGAAGGCCCGGCCGCGGCGGCCGCGATCCTGAGCATGCCCGGCTTCGCCGAGGTCGAGGTACGCACCCCCCACGGCCAGGCCGACATCCGACCGGTCCGCTTCACCGGCCCTGGAGGTGCGCCGTGACCGCCGCCATCTCCCTTACCAAGCCGGCGCAGGCGACCACCGCCCAGGCGGGCGCGCGCCGGTACGTTCAGCGCGCCGAGCTCGCCCTTGGCCTGCCCGACTTCAAAGCCCTCGCCTCTCTCGGCCTGAGCCCGGACCCGCTCCAGCAGTTGGCCGCGGCCATGGCCTCCGTCCGCACTGAGGACGGGGAGAAGGCCGAGGCGGTCTTCGACCTGGTCCCGGTCTCCGAGCGGCGCCTGGCCCGGCGTCGGCGCCGCCTGATGGCACGGGCCGCCCGGCGCGGTCCGTCCGCGTACGGCGAGCGCCTCACCGGCGGCCTCGGCGGAGGCGGCCTCTGGGGCTCGGCCACCTCGGCCTGGTCCGGCGGCGGGGCCTCCAGCCGCTCCGAGCGGATCCCCCGGCAGACCGACCTGCGCGACGGCGTCGGCAAGCTCGAACCCACCGCTGGGGCGGTGTTCGCCGTGCAGATCCTGCTGCGCACCGAGGCCGCGCACCCGCAGCTGGCTCTGGCCCGGATGCACCAGCTGATCGCCGCGCTGTCGATGACCTCGGGGGAGAACTACCTCAAGGCCCACCGGCCCCGCCGGTGGGCGATCGGCCGGTTCGAGCGCCGCTTCGCGAGCGGGGAGTTCGCACCGTGCCGTCGGCAGTGGCTGACGGTGCCCGAGCTCGCGGGGTGGCTGAAGCCGCCCACGGTGAAGTGCACCGCGTCCAGCGTGGTTCGCTCCGGCGGCCTTGTTCCGCCGGCCCCGGCAGACCTTCCCGTCTACACCGGGCAGCGGGACCTGATCCCGCTCGGCGCCGTCGTCTACCCCGACGGCCGCGAGCGGATCGCCGCCGCCCGCGTCCAGGACCTGCTCTTCGGCCTCCAGCTCGGCAAGGCCGGCCACGGCAAGACGGAGGAGGCCCTGGTCCAGTGCATCGCGATGGCCCACTCCGGATACGGCACCTGGTTCCTCGACCCGCACGGCGAGGGCTGGATGAGGGCGAAACCGTACCTCGCGCACCCGGAGATCACTGACCGGCTCTGGGAGATCAACCTGGCCAAGGCCGACCCGGACCAGCCGGTCGTCTCCTGGAACCCCCTGTCGATGGAGGGGCGCAGCCTCCCCGACGTCCAGGACATCGTCCGCTCCGTCACCGAGGGCATCGCCGCGGCGCAGGACTGGGGCGACAACGCCCCGCGCGCCCGGACGATCCTGGCCCGCGCCTCCCAGGTTTTGGCCCTGCTCAACCTCCAGGCTGTCCAGGCCGGCCACCCGGAGGCTCAGTGCACCCTATTCCAGATCAGGACCTGGCTCACCGAGGAGGAGTGGCGCGAGCAGCTCCTGCCCAAGCTCCCGCCGCGGGTCCGCGCGTACTGGGAGGCCACGTTCCCCAAGCTCGGCCCGGACGCCGTGCCCACTGTCACCTACGCCATCGACCGCCTCGACACCTCCCAGTCCCTCCAGGGCTTCTTCGGCAGCCCCCGCTCTGCGTACGACGTCCGGCACGCCATGGACACCAGCAAGGTGGTCTTCGTCTGCCCGTCCGGCAGCGAGAGCGACGCCCTGGTCAGCTGCCTGCTTATCCACGATCTCCACCGCGCGGGCCTCTCCCGGCAGGACACCCCGCGCGAGCAGCGGGCCTCCTTCTGGGCCTGGGGCGACGAGCTCACCGCCCTCGACTCCTCCAGCAAGGGCTTCCTCGCCGCCATCGCCGAACAGCTGCGCAAGTACGAGGTGCGCTTCATCGGCATGACGCAGATGGCGCTCCGGCTCTCCGCCATCACCCGCCAGGCCCTGCTGCAGAACCAGAGCTGGCTGTCGACCTGCGCGGCGGACTACGACGAGGCGGCCTTCGTCGCCAAACGCTGGAACGGCCACGTCAGCCCCGAGACGATCACCGAGCTCCCGAAGTACCACTACGTGATGTCCGTGAACCTCAACGGCGCCCGGACCACACCGTTCCGGGTCCGCGGATTGCCCGTGGACGAAGTCTTCGCCCACTACAACAACCCGGACGGCGTCCCCGACCTGGACCAGGCGATCGACAGCAACCTCAACCGCCGCCCGCTCGGCGAGATCCTCGCCGACCTGGAACTCCTCGACGTCACCGTCCTCAGCCACCACACCGGCAGACGCCCTGGCGGCCCGAGCGCCGGCGACCCCACCAGCGTCATCGACTAGAAGAAGGCGAGCACCCCGTGCCCTACCCGCAGTCCGCCCCCACCGGGCTGGGCCCGATCGGCCAGCAGGCCGCCCAGGTCCTCTACCAGCACCGCCTGGTCTCCACCCGTCAGCTCCACCGGCTCGTCACCCCGCACCACAAGCGCACCGAATACCTGCGCCGCCAGCTCCACAGCCTCCGCCAATCCGGGTTCGCCGACGTCGTCGGCCGCCGCACCACCGGCCAGACCGAACTCCTGTGGTGGCTCACCGAGAAGGGCGCCCAAGCCGTCGAAGCCGTCGGCCTGCTCCAGCAGCGCCCGTACCGGATGAGCCCCGAGGCCGCCCTCGGCCCCCTCCAGGAACACACCCTCGCCGTCGTGGACACCGGCGCCGCGTTCGTCGAGCACGCCCGCCGCCTGGGCCACGAGTGCGGCCCCCTGGACTGGTCGCCCGAGAACGCCCACTACTACCGCGACGAAGCACGCCCAGGCGAGGAACTCTGCCTCGTCCCCGACGCCGTCCTCAACTACGTCCACACCGAGAGCAAGCAGCGCACCCTGCTCACCTTCTTCGTCGAAGTCGACCGCACCCAGATGACGATCGCCCGCCTCGCCCAGAAGCTGCACGCCTACGCCGCCTACCACGCGTACACACCCCAGCCCCAGGCCGCCAAGGGCACCCGAGGGCCCCGCCGCCAGGCCACGATGCCAGCCTGGCGCAGCCGCTACCCCGTCTTCCCCCGCCTGCTCCTCGTACTGACCGGCGCCTCCGAGGAACGCCTCGCCCGCCGCATCGCCGACCTACGCAGCCTCGCCGCCAGCGACCCCGCTCTCGAGACCACCCCGCTCCGGGCCGGCGTCACCACCCTCGACCAGCTCCGCAACCACGGGCCCTTCGACCCGATCTTCACACCCGTCCTCGGCGCAGCGGAGCCAGCTGACGCCTGGCTCAAGACACCACGCGCTGCAGCAGCCTGAGGGAGCATCATCAGCGCATCTTGTCAGCGTCCAGCATCCCTGTCCGAAGACGCCTACGGGCGGTAGCTCCTCAGCCCTGGCGGGCTTGCGGTGCCCCGCTGGGGCGCTGAGCTCCACTGGCGACTGCAGGTGCCTGGTGTCCTGAATCAAGTGGAGTGGCTGAGGTAGGAGGTGGTTGATATGGCCACTGATGCAGTCGTTCGTCGGACGCAAGGCTGTGGCTCGCTTTCGGTGGTGAAGGTGCAGACGGGGTGCCGAGGAGCTCGATCTGCAGTATCCGACGAGCAAGAGGGTCAGGGCGCCCTTGTTCCTCGGGGCACGGATGACGACCGTAGGCAGGGTTGTGTGGGCGTCCTCTTCATTAAGAGAGCGCGGCACTTGCAGGTCGCTGACCTGCGTCTTCTCGGATCAAAGCGTTCCTGGCGGACACACTTGGGGGGTGAATGTGTTAACCCGGCGGTGACACACCACCTCAATGCTTAACTTGACGGAAAGTTCGGAACCTGATGGAAGCCCCGAGAGAATCCGCAGGTCGCAGCGTTGCACTGTCCCCGTGCAACGCTCAAATGCGGGGGCCGAGTGGGGCTTGTTGGATGCCCATGTGTGTTGCGTGGACTGGCAGGACTTAACCTCATGGCAAGTTTGGGGCCTATTCAGCGCTTGAAGCTTTCGCTGAGGGAAAGTTTTGCGGGGTGCATCCTCGCGGGCGTGGAGCTGGCCCGTGCTAAGCCCGCAAGGCTTAACTCCAAGGAAAGTCTCGCGAGCGCAGGGGTGTTGGAACTTTCCCTCATGGAAACTTCTGACTCCTCCGCGAGGCTGGAGCGGACCAACTCTTCCGGGTGACGCGCCGTCAAAACTTAAGCTCATGGAAAGTTTTGGGATAGGCTCCCTCTGCCTGAACAGCAGAGGAGGGCTCAGTGACACCTGAACCGCCGGCGCGAGCGCAGCGCCGGCCCAGCCAGACCGCACCCGCCGACGTGCCCCGCAACGGAGACGACGTCCTTGACGACATCGTCAGCCTGTTAGCGGGCCACATCGGGCAAGCGGCCAACGTCGTCCCCCGTCCGACAGCGAGGAGCAGGACAACCCGCGGCGGACCCAAAGTCCAGATCAACATCGACTACAGCGACACCGACCCCCGCAGCATCCACAACATGGCCGGGCGGCTCGGCTACAGCATCACCTCCAACTGGTTCGCCCAGTGGATGGCCAAGCTCCTCATCGCCGGAGTCCTGTCCCGATCCCAAGCCGCTGTCTTCCTGTTCGTTGCCGGCGGGCAGAAGAAGGGGACCGGCATCGCCTCGTACACACAGCAGCAGATCAGCGACGGATTGAACGAGCTTGCCGGCGCGAAGAAGATCACCCGGCCGACCGTGAACAAGGCCGTCAAGACTCTCATCGAATGGGGCTGGCTGGAGAGCGTCGGCTACGGCCGCATCCGGCTCAACGTCACCCTCTGGTTCGCGGGCAACAGCGGTGAGCAGAAGAACGTCCTGGAAGAGATCGCCTCCGACCACGGGAACGAATACGAGGCCTTCCCCCACAGGGTCGGCCCGAACGACCTGCCAGGCCAGCAGGTGCTTGACTTTACGGAAGCGCCCGTCAGGGGAGCGGCAGGGTGACCACCGCCCGCATACCCCGACGACACGACCAAGGAGACCCCACCCGATGCCCACTGTGATGTCCCCACTCGTGACGGAGCGGATCTGGGCGCTTCCGATCGGGGCCGCCGCGGTGAAGTTCTTGTCCTACCTCGTCTTCCGCAGTGAGACGGGCACGGGAAACTTGCCCTCCCAGCAGGTGATGTCGACCGAATACAAGGTGAGCCCAGCCGCCGTGAGCAAGCTCCTGACCCCCCTGTTCGAGCTGAACGTCGTGCTGCGCACACCCAGCGAGCGCAGCCGGCGCGCCAACAGCTACATCCTGCATCCGCTCGCCGCTCGCTACGAGAGCGTCGAGGCCATGGACGACGCCTTCGCGCAGGCTCTGGACGACATGCGGGAGGGCAGGCTTCCGCTCCTGCAGCTGCCCGAATACCAGGCAGCCCCTCCCGCAGAGGGACCGCGGAAGCTCCGCAGCGTCGCCTAACCCCTTGTAATAGAAGAGGGCCCCACATGGTGGGGGCCCTCTTCTGCCTGAACAACAGATTGTCACTAGCATACGTGGACCAGCCTCGTCCCGTACAGTGCAGCCTGTCCCGACACCGAGAACGGGATGGGTACGTTTCTTGCCGCTCCACCGCGGCGAGATGTGGCTGCGCCGCCTACTAGGGGTCGGGGAGACCAAGGTCCCTGATCCTCCACGGTGGAATGCCGACGTCGATCAGCTCCTGTGCCTCGTCGCCGTGGCGGACAAAGATCCGTTGGAACACGAGCTGCGGCGAGAGGACGGCGAGCTGAGGACACGGACGAACGATGCCGTACAGGCCGCCGCCGTGAACGGGCACGCCGTACGCGAACGCTGGCACACCAGCACGGGCACCGGGGTTGCTCAGAACACCATCCTCCTCGGCCTCCTCGCAGACGGCGCCGAACACCTCCTCGACCTGAGCGGGCGAGAGCCGGGCCCACCACGAAGCCGCGATTTCACCTGCGTTCCGCTCCAACACCGCCCGGCGGGCCAGTTCGGCCTCCTCCCGGATGCGCCGCTCTTCCTCCTCGGCGCGGCGCTTCTGCTGCAGGGCCTCCTGCCGCGCCACCCGTTCACACTCCGCCTGCGCCTCGTGATCCCTCCGCCCTCGCGCGGCAGCCTGCGCCCGCAGGCGTCGGTACTCGGCCGCTCGCTCCTCTCTCCTACGCGCGGCTTCAGTCGCCCGCTTCCTCCGCTCCGCTTCACGAGCCTGCGCAGCAGCCTCCCGCTGTGGCCGCAACCGCTCATACTCCACCTGCGCGTGCGCCGACTTCCGGGAGGTCCACCACAGGCCGCGTACGTCGACCTGGTACTCGCCCTCGACAATCCGCGACACCCGGCGGTAGCCGGGCAGGGCCCGGGTAGTAACGACGGCGCCCCGAAGGACCCACCCCACGAAACGGGGGAGCAGCTCCACTCGGAACTCCCACCGGCCAGCAGCCGCATTGAACCCCGCGAGCCCGTCGTCGACAGTCCAGCAGCCAGGATGGACATCGAGCGGCGGGCGAACTCGTATCGACGGGACCTCGCCCATCCACACAGGCGCTCGCGGATGAGGTGAGACCCAGCAGACGTCGACGCCGTAGGCACGGTAGCGAGTCGTTCGAGCCTGGATGTCCTTCACGGTGATCGAGGAGAGCTGAGCCTCCCATGCAACGCGTCGTTCACCGTCCGGGGAAGTCGCCATCACATCCGCGCGCCACGAGCCGTCCTGCGCTGCCACTTCGAGCTCGGCGTGCCAGCCAACGGCGCGAATCGCTCCGGCCATCTCCAGCTTCAGCATGTGGTGCTCCCAGGACTCCTCAGCCATCGCGCATTCCAACGGTCGTCCCGCGTCGTGGGCGAAGACGCGCATGCGTCGGGGGCGCGGAGTGTGCTTGGCGTGGACGCCCCACCCGCACTCGGGGCAGGTCAAGCCGGGGCGGGGCCGAACGCGGTAGATGTCGGACCAGGAGAGTCCGCCACCGAGGTCAGGCTGCGAGGCATCGAGGCAGCCAGCCTCCGGGTGTATAGCCGTAAATGCCATTTCAGGCTCCAAGAGGTTAGACGATCGGATAATGGTTGCGCTTGCTTTTAGCCACGCATAATACAAAACTAGCCATACCTCCTGGGGTTGGAGTGCGGATAAGTCGATACTTGAGCTCTGGGCGGTGAGGTGAGCGATTAAATCGACCTTCCCGCAGGACTGTCGGACTGAAATCCGACAGCGTCCCGCGATGGTGTGGAAGAATGCCCGTTTTGTGCCTGCCTTGGGCTTGTGAACTGCGCTAATGGCTTTCGATGTTGGCCGCCTCTGCGTAACGTATGGGAACAGTCCGGTCGCTTGTGACGGTTGTGGTTCACGCCGCGCGAAAACAGGCCGCAAAGGTCTGCACCGGGCGCGATGGCTTTCTACGGGGAGGCAGCGATACCCATGGCACAACTCGATCGGCTTGGCCGGAACAGCGGCCGGGCAGTCTCTGCACTTCTTCTCGCCGCCTGCGTACCCCTCACCGCGGCGTGTACCTCATCGAGCGGCTCGGACAACGAGAAGGACAAGGCGGCGTCCCCCACGGCCACGGCCGCTCCGAGCAAGTCGGCGACGCTCGACCCGACCGAGGCCGCGAAGGCCGAGGCCCTGACCGCGTACAAGGCGTACTGGACGGAACTGCCCAAGGCCTACGCGGTGCCCTCGATCGAGGGCACAGACCTCAAGAAGTACGCCACTGCCGACGCCCTCAACAAGGCCATTGAGGAGACCGCCAACCTCAAGACCAACGGCCGGGTCATGACCGGTGAGCCGGTCCTCTTGAACCCCATCGTGACCGGGGCGGATCTGGAGAAGAAGAGCCCCAGCGTCTCCGTATCGGCCTGCCTGGACGTCTCCAAGTGGAAGATCACGGACAAGAAGACCGGCCAGCCGGCACCCGTTGCGTCCAGCCCCGTCCCCAAGTACGTCATCACGAGCATGATGGAGCGCTGGAACGGCGCCTGGATGGTCCTCAAGTACGAACTCCACGCGGACCAGCCGTGCTGACCCGCCGGCACGTCGCTCTTGCCCTTCCCCTCGCCGTGTCTCTGGTTCTCCCCGCCACAGCCGAAGCAGACGAGAAGCCGAAGTGCGAGACCGGCTTCGTCTGTCCGATCGTCGTGGTCCCTGGTGGTCCCGGCGGAAGCACTGGCGGAGAAACCGGAGGCGGTGGTGGAGGCGGTGGTGGAGGCGCTGGTGGAGGAGATACCGGCGGAGGCGACAGCCGCTACACCTGCACCTACACCCTGGCCGACCCTCAGCCCGACGACGAGAACCCGCTGTGGGGGCCCGGCGGCCGGAAGCCCGGCGTGTCCATGTACATCGAGGACTGCCTCGACAAAGAAACCGGCATGCACGACGTCAAGAACATCTTCACCGACGCCCCGCCTGGCGGCGGAGGCCCGGTGATTGACCCCGCCGTCGTGGCGCGCCAGGCCGTGGACAAGATGCGCCTGCGTCCGCCGGCGATCGGCATCACCCCCAAGCCGGGCGGCAAGGGCGTGGTCGGGATGCCCGTCTACATGTGGACCGAGACCGGCCCCGAGACGTACGGCCCGAACGTGGCCTCGGCGTCCGTCGGACCGGTGTCGGTGACGGCGACGGCCAGGGTGTCGAAGATCGTGTGGAACATGGGCGACGGGAAGACCGTCACCTGCACGACGGCCGGCACGCCCTACAAGCCGGAGTACGGCAAGAACTCGTCTCCGGACTGCGGACACCGCTACGACAAGCCGTCCTCCACCACCGGTTCCGGCACGTACCACGTCACCGCGACGTCCACCTGGTCGATCGACTGGCAGGTCACCGGCGGCGCCCAGGGCGGCCAGCTGACCGAGATCCGCACGAGCGCCGTGGACATCAACGTCGCCGAGGTCCAGGTCCTCAACTAGAACGCGCACGGCTGCACTTCCCGAGAGGCATCATCCGAATGGAAACCCCCGCCGCCCCGCCGGTCCCGCGTCCGGCCGGCCTGCGCACCGAACTCCCCATCACCACCGCGGCACCCGTGAAGAAGCAGCGCCGGTACGCCGCGGCCGCCCTCAGCACCGTCCTGGCCGTCGCGGCCGCCCTCGGCGCGGCGGCCGCGGTGTCCGCCGTAGGCGATCGCACGAAGGTCCTGGCCATCGCCAACGACGTCCCCGCCGGGCAGCCGCTCACCGACGCGGACATCATCGTCGCGGAGGTCTCCGCCGACTCGGCCCTCACCCCGATGCCCGCCACCGACCGCGCGAGCGTCGTGGGCAAGCGCCCCGCGGTCGACCTGCGCAAGGGCAGCCTGCTCGTCGCCGGCCAGCTGCAGCCCGGCACCGGCCTCGGGCGACGACAAGCAGCAGGTCGGTGTCCAGGTCAAGCGCGGTCAGGCCCCCGCGGGCTCCCTCGTCCCGGGGGACAAGGTCCTCGCGGTCACCGTCCCCGGCCAGGGCGAGCAGCCCACCGGCAAGGACGGCGCCGAAGCCCCGCCCACCTCCGTCAAGGCGGTCGTCGTCTCCGTCAGCCGGCCCGACGCCTCCGGCGCCGTCGTCGTCAACCTGGCGGTCTCCTCCTCCGACGGGCCGCTGCTGGCCACCCGCGCTTCCTCCGGACGGATCGCCCTGGTCCGCGACGTGCGGACCGGATCGTGACCGTCACCGCGCTGGTCAGCGCAAAGTCGTGCGGGGTCACCACCAGCGCCCTCGCGATGACCCTGTCCTCCACCCGCCCGTCACTGCTGGCCGAATGCGACCCGGCCGGCGGCACCATAAGGGCTGGCCTTTTTCAGGCCCAGATCACCGCCGGGACCGGCCTCTACCACCTCGCCGTCGCCGAACGCGCTGGCGAGGACGCCCTCGCGCAGGCCTTCGCCAGCCACCTCGTCAGCCTCGACCAGTCCGGTAACCGCCAGGTCCTGCCGGGCCTGACCGACCCCGCCCAGGCCCCTGCCCTCGCCCGGACCTGGCCCGCCCTGGCCCAGGTCATGCGCGTGCTCTCCGACGAAGGCGGCTACGACGTCGTCATCGACGCCGGCCGCCTGGCCCTGGAGTCCGGCCGCCTCCACCACACCCTCACCCCCGCACCCCTCCTCCACGGCGCCGACCTGGTCCTCCTCGTCGTACGCGCCACCGACCAGTCACTCGCCCTGGCCCGACACATGACCGAGCCTCTGCGTAACGAGCTCACCGACCGCGGCACCGGCCCGGACGCCCTCGGGGTCCTCCTCATCGAGGACGGCCCCCGCCGCGCCCACGAGGTCTCCGAAGCCCTGCGCCTGCCCGTGATGGCGGCGCTCCCCTGGGAGCCGGACACCGCCGCGTACCTGGCGGGAACCGGCCGGGCCCCTCGCAAGCTCAGCAAGTCCGCGCTCCTGGGCTCCGCCCGCACCGCGCTCGGCCACATCCAGGCAGCAGCCTCACGCCGGGCCCTGCACCAGAAGTACGCGCCCACCGCACCGGCACCGGCCGCCCTGCCGGCGCCGGCAGCTGCGCCGGCACCCGCTTTGGAGGCACCTGCTCCGCAGGTCGCCGGGGTGCTCCAGCGCCTGGGCCAGGGAAAGGTGGACCCTCGTGTCTGACACCCAGCAGCGCCCCGACGGCGGGGCCGCGCGAGGCCCCGCCGACATCGCCGGACTGCTGACCGGCCGCATCGGTGCGACCCGCATCCCTCAGCCCACCGCTGTACCCGCACCGGCGCCCGCGCGGCCGGCCCCCACCCAGGCGGCAGCCGCAGGCCCGGGCGCCGTACCGAAGCTGGCTGGGCTTCCTGGCCAGCTGCCCGTCGGCTGGGAAGTGATCGAGGCGCTCCAGGCGGAGGTGTCCGCCGAGCTGTCCGCGCACGACCCCAGCCGCCTCCTGGAGGAGGACGACCGCCGGGCCCAGGCCCGCTCCATGGTGACCAAGGCGGTTGCCAAGTGGGCCACGAAGTACGCCCACGGCAACCCCGACCTGACCGCGGCCGAGGAACACGCCGTCGGGGCGGCCGTCTTCGACGCGATGTTCCGCGGCGGCCGCCTCCAGGGCCTCCTGGACGAGCAGGGCGTCGAGGACGTCATGGTCGACGGGGTCCGCGCGCACATCGAGTACTACGACCGCCCTCGGCGCACCATCGAACGGGTCGCCGACTCGCACGCCGAGCTGATCACCTGGGTGAACCGGATGGCCGGCCTGTCCGGCCACGGCGAGCGCGCCCTGACCCAGGCCACGCCCAACGTCGGTTTCCGTATGCCCGACGGCTCCCGCGTCACCGCGAGCCTGCTCACCACCCGCCCGTCGGTGGTCATCCGAAAGCACCGCATCCGCCAGCACGGCATCGACGAGCTCGTCCGCTGGGGCTCGATCAACCCACTCCTGCGAGCCTTCCTCCAGTCCTGCGTCCAGGCGAAGCTGAACATCCTGGTCGTCGGCGACATGGGAGCGGGCAAAACCTCCCTGCTGCGTGCCCTGGGCCGGGAGATCCCGCCGGGGGAGCGGATCGCCACCCTGGAGTCCGACCGCGAGCTCTACCTCGACGAGCCCGGGCCGCCCGACAAGCCGGGGCCGCTGACGTTCGCGTTCGAGGCCCGCCAGTCCAACGGCGAGGTCCGCGCCGGCGCCAACTCCGGCGAAGTAACCATCGGCGACATGTTCCCCACCGCCCTGCGCTACAACGTGCACCGGGTCATCGTCGGCGAGGTCCGCTCCACCGAGGTCCTGCCCATGCTCCAGGCCATGTCCGCAGGCGGCTCCGGCTCCATGTGCACCCTGCACGTCCGCCGCCCGCACGCGATCATCTCCCGCCTTGTGCAGCTGTGCACCGAGGCCGGCATGCAGACCGAGGCCGCAAACCACCTCATCGCCTCCGCGATCGACGTGGTCGTCTACCTCACCTACCTCGACGAAACCGCCATCGGCGGCCGCAAGCACCGCTTCGTCTCCCACATCTACGAGGTCCACGACGTCGTCGGCGAAGGCGGCCGCCCCACCACCAGCGAGCTCTTCGCCCCCCACGGAGACGAACCGCGCGCGGTGTACCGGAACATGCCCTCCTTCATAGACGTACTGGAGCGCACCGGCACCTTCGACCGCCGCTGGCTGACCCAGAACCCCGAAGGCGCCTGGGGCCCGACCCTGGAGCTGGTGAAACGATGAACTCCGCCCAGCTCGCCCTCGTCGCAGCCCTGTGCGCCCTCGTCATGGTCCTCGCCGGCCTGATCGCCGTACGCGAGTGGCGCGGTCGTGTCGTGGACCCGGCGAAGCCTGCCTCCCGGCGCGCCAGCCGGATCCGCGCGGCGAAGGCCGGCCTGCCCGAGGCCTGGCAGCGCCGCTGGCGCGCCCTGGTCACCACCGCTGGCATCACCGTTCTCGTGGTGTGGGCGTACACCGGGTGGCCCGTCCACGGCGTCCTCGCCGGCGCCGCGGTCCTGGGCTTCCCCTTCCTCCTCAATCCGGGTGTCGCCGCCGAGCAGCGCATCGAGCGGCTGGAGGCAATCGGCCAGTGGCTCAACGGCCTGGCCGGCATCCACACCGCCGGCATCAGCCTCGTGCAGACCATCCGCGCCTCCGCCCGCAACGCCCCCGCGCCCATCGCCGCGAACGTGCGCGCCCTCGACGAGCGGCTGCGGTCCGGCATGGACTCCAAGCAGGCCTTCGCGCTGTTCGCGGACGAGCTCGGCGACGGTGTCGTAGACCACGTCGCCCTGCTCTTCCAGTCGCACGCAGCCAACATGGGCCCCGGCCTGTCGACGGCGCTGGAGGCCCTCGCGGTGACGATCCACCAGCAGGCCGCCGACGCCCGCGACATCGAGTCCGACCGCGCCAAGATCCGCAAATCCTCGCGGATCGTCAGCATCGTGATCTGCATCGTCTTCGTCGGCTGCATGCTCAACGAGGCCTGGAGCGCCTGGTACCAGTCCCCGGCCGGTCAGCTCGCCCTCGCGATCCTCGGCGGGCTCTTCGCCTGGACGCTGTCCTGGCTGCGCCGCGCGGCCGCGACCAAGCCGGACCCCCGCCTCCTCAACCCCCTGGACCAGGCCGAGCCGGCCCTGACGGGAGCCGCCCGATGATCCCCATGGAAGCGGTCCTTCCCGCCGCGGCCGCAGGCGCCCTCACGGGCGTGGCCATCCGCGCCCTGTTCCCGGCCCGGCCCGACGTCGTCTCCGTCATGGACCGGCTCGACGCCGACCACATCGCCCGCCAGCCCCGTATCGCCGCCACCAGCACCGGGTCCCTGCCCGAGAAGGTCGGCATCCGCCTCCTGTCGGCGTTTGGCGAGCGGATCACGCTGCCCGTCCGCGACCTCAACCTGCTGAGGATCAGCCCGGCCGAGCACCTCGGCAAGCGGTTCCTCTTCGCCCTGTACGGGCTGGTCCTGCCGCAGCTGGCCGGGGCGCTGCTGTCGATGCTGGGGGTCGGCCTGCCGTTCGTGATGCCGGCCGCCGCCGGCCTCGGTCTGGGCGCCCTGTTCTGGCTGTGGCCCGGCCAGGAGGTCAAGAAGGAGGCCGCGGCCGCCCGCCTTGTCGTACGGCACGCCGCCGCCTCCTACCTCGACCGCGTCGCCCTGGCCCGCATCGCCAACTCCGGCGCCGCCCAAGCGCTCACCGATACCGCGGACGTGGGCGACGGCTGGATCTTCGAGCGGATGCGCCAGGCCTTCTACGAGGCCGACCTCGCCGGCGTCACCGTCTGGGACGCCCTCAAGCAACTCGGCGAGGAACTCGACATCCCCGAACTGACCCGCCCCGCCGACACCCTCGCCCTCGCGGGCGACGGCGCCGCCGTCTACACCACCCTCCAGGCCCAAGCCCGCCAGCTGCGCGTCGCGATCCTCGCCGACGCCAAAGCCCAAGCCAACGAAGCCAGCACCAGCATGGTCCTGCCGGTCACCTTCGCGGTCCTGCTGATGCTCGTCTTCGTCGTCCTGCCACCCGTTGTCTCCATGTTCAACGGCTGAACCCCAAGGGAGAACACCATGCACATCCGCGCCCTGACCACCTTCCTCGCCGCCCGTGTCGAGCGGCTGAAGAACGCCCCGAAGGACGCCGGCCAGACCTCGGCCGAGCTCGCCGTCATCGCCGGCGTCGTCATCGCCATCGCCATCGCGGTCGTCGCCGCGATCAAGACGTTCACCGACGCCAAGATCCCGCTCATCAGCGGCTGAACCAACCACCACGAGAAGGGGAGCGGCGTGAAAGACCAGGCCGGCAACCGATGGCAGCGCCTACGCGCACGCCTGCGGGACGAAGGCGACCGGGGCTCGGGCAGCGTGGAGCTGGCCGTGCTCGCCGTCATCGTGTTGTTCCTGGTCTTCGCCGCGATCCAGACCGGCATGTACTACCACGCCCGATCCGTCGCCCGCTCCGCCGCCACCCAGGGGGTGGAGGCCGGCCGCCAGCTCGGCGCCGGCCCCGGCGACGGAGTCGCCCAGGCCCAGGAACTCCTCGCCAAGTACGGCAGCGTCCGCGGGGCGAGCGTGTCCGCCGACGGCAGCGGCCCCGAGCAGATCCGCATCACCGTGCGCGGCACCGTCGCCACCCTGGTCCCCGGCTTCGAACTGGACGTCGTCCAGAGCGCCGAGGCTCCGGTCGAGCGCTGGGTGGAGGCGCAGTGAAGCGGGCCCGGCGCATCAACTGGCGCGAGGACCGGGGCAGCTACAGCGTCGAGACCGTCATCCTCGCCCCGGCCATCATCGCCCTCATGCTCCTCATGATCGCCTTCGGCCGGATCACCGACGCGTCCGGCGCCGTGGAAGGCGCCGCCCGCGCGGCCGCCCGCGCCGCCTCCCTTGAACGGGAAGCAGGCGCAGCGCAAGCCTCCGGAGCGGCGGCCGCGACCCGCAGTCTCAACGGCGAGGGCATCCACTGCGCCTCCTCCAGCGTCTCGGTCGACACCTCCGGGTACGGCCTCGACCTCGGCCAGGAGGCCACCGTCCGCGTCACCGTGGCCTGCACGGCTGCGCTCGGCGAGATCGGACTGCCCGGGCTCCCGGGATCCCGCACGCTCCGGGCCTCGTGGACCAGCCCGATTGATTCCTACAGGGGCCGCCAGTGATCACCGCCCTCACCCGCCGCCTTGCCGCCGTGCGGGACCGGATCCGCCACGACGGCGACCGCGGGTCGCTCTCGCCGTTCTACGCATTGAGCGCCATCGGCATCATCATGATCATGGGACTTCTGGTTGACGGCGGCGGCGCCCTCAACGCCACGAACAAGGCCACCGGCCTCGCGCAGGAGGCCGCCCGCGCGGCCGGCCAGCAGCTCAACGTCCCCGCCGCCGTCCAGGGCACCGAGATCACGGTGGACCCGGACGCCGCCGTCGCCGCCGCCCAGGACTACCTCGCCACCCAGAACGTCTCGGGCTCCGTGACCGTCACCGACGGCGGCCAGCGGCTCGAAGTCACCGTCCACGACACCTACAACACGTTGTTCGCCCAGTTCGTGGGTAGGTCGACGATCAGCGTGTCCGGCACGGCACACGCCCGACTGCACACCCAAGCCGGAGGCTGACCGCCCCATGAGCACCCCCGTACGCCTGCTCCGCGCCCTACTCGGCCTCGCCGTCCTGGCAGCCCTCATCGCCGGCATCCCCCTTGTCCTGCTGGCCGTCGGGTACCAGCCCACGGACTTCACCGGCGGATGGGACCTGCTGACCCAGCAGGACGACGGCCGGCTCTTCTTCACGGTGCTCACGACCATCGGCTGGATCGGCTGGGCGGCCTTCACCCTCTCTGCCCTCGTCGAAATCGTCGCGCTGTTCCGCGGCCGGAAGGCGAAGCGGATCAAGGGCCTCGGCGGGCTGCAGTCCTTCGCCGGCCTCCTCATCGGCGGCCTCGTCCTGGTCGCCCCCACCGCCGCCTCGGCCGCGACCACCGGCCCGGCCGTCGCGGCGACGACAGCAGTACAGGCCGCAGGCACCAGCAGCGCGGCGACCGCCGAAACGGCGGCCGCGGCGCAGCAGGACGCCTGGCCCACCCACACCGTGACCGGCGATTCCGAGCTCCCGTGGGACCTGGCGGAGCAGTACCTGGGCAGCGGCCCGCGCTGGAAGGACATCGCCGCCCTTAATCCGAGCATCCCGCAGCTCGCGGCAGGCGACCAGTTCCTGCCCAAGGGCGCCGTGATCCGGCTGCCAGCCGACGCTAACATCGCCAAGCCAGCGGCCCCGGCTCCGGCCGCCCCGTCCCAGGCAGCACCCGAGACCGCCACGCCCCCGCAGCAGCCCGTACAGGCCGCTCCCACGGACGCGAAGCCGGCCGCGGCCGAGGAGAAGCACGTCGTCAAGACGGACGAGAACCTGTGGGGCATCGCCGACCAGCACGGCAACCCTGAGGACTGGCCGAAGATCTTCGAAGCCAACAAGGGCAAACCCCTGCCCGGCGGCGGCACGTTCGACAACCCCGACCTGATCGTTCCCGGCCAGGAGCTCACGCTCCCCGCCACAGTGACCCCGGCGCCCGCCGCTGACAGCAGGCCCGCCCCGGATTCCAAGACGCCCCCGAAGCCGGACACCGCGAAGGACACCCCCACACCCGCAGCCCCCGCGCCCGCCACCCCGGCTCCGGCCGCCTCAACCCCCGGCACCGGCCCCACCACTGCCGCTCCCGCGCCCGCGCTGGACGGTCAGAAGGCGGACAGCACTCAGCAGGCACACGATGACGAGGCTCTGGCGCCTGCTGCCGTCTGGATGGGTGCAGGTGTCCTGGCGTCCGCGCTCATCGGCACCCTCGCCACCCGCCGCATCCTCCAGCAGCGCCGCCGCCGGCCCGGCCGCCGCATCCCGATGCCCACCGGCAGCGCCGCCGCCACCGAGCAGGGCCTGCGCTCCGCCCAGCACCCCACCGGCTTCGACCTCCTCGATGCAGCCCTGCGCACCCTCGCCCTCAACCTCGCCGCCGCCGAGCGCGAACTGCCGGTGGTCACCGCCGTCGTCCTGCACGAGCAGAAGGTCGAGCTCCACCTCGACCAGGACACCGCGCCGATGAAGCCCTTCTCCGGCACCGCGGGGCGCACCGACCTGTGGAGCTGCGCGGCCTCCAGCCCCGACCTCGCCGACCGCGACGCCCTCCAGGGCGCCGACGCGCCCTACCCGGCCCTGGTCTCCCTGGGCTGGGACGGCGCCGGCCGCCTGGTCCTCGTCGACCTGGAGCACGTCGGCGTGCTGCACCTGGACGGCGACGCCGACCACGCCCGCCACGTCCTCCAGGCCATCGCGGTAGAGCTGGCCAGTACCCCGCTGCCCGGCCACCTGGAGATCACCGCGCTTGCCGAGACGGCCGCCGGCCTCGACGAGGCAGCACCCGAACGCGTCGCCCGCACCGACACCCTCACCGAAGCGGTCGCCGAACTCACCAGCCACACCGCCGACCAGCGCCGAGCCCTGGCCGCGCTTGGTGCACCCACCCTCCGCGCAGCCCGCCTCCAGGAAGACGCCGGCGGCTCCTGGACTCCCCACATCCTCCTCGCCGCCGAACTCCCCGAAGGCGACCAGACCAAGGTGCTGCTCGACCTGATCACGGCCCAGCCACGGGTCGCCGGCGCGGTCGTCACGGCCAGCGAGAACGCGGACCTGGACCCGGAGGAGGGCTGGACACTCCACTGCGCAGGACCCGACGAGACCATTGTCCTGCCCGGCTCCGATCTGCCCATCAAGCTCCAGGGCCTGACCGACCCTCACTTCGCCGACGCGATCGAACTGCTCACCCTCTCCGCCGCCGATACAGACGTACCCGCCCGCGACGAGTGGCTGGACGGCCTCCTCGACTCCGACGAGCGCCCGGACGAGCAGAAGGACCAGGCGCAGGAGGAGACGGAAGAAGAAGACCTGACGGACGAGACCGGCGAGGACGAAGCACCCCAGCCGGAGTCTGGTGCCGACGAGGATGGGATGCCGGACGAGTACGCCGGCATTGAGCGCGAGGAACTGGAGACCGAGCACCAGGCCGGCACCGACACCGACACTGACACCGGCGCTGGCGAGACGGACGAGGAGCTCGCGGAGCCCGCAGTCCTCCCGGCTGAGGTACCCGACGACGAGACCGAGCACGGCACCACCAGCCCGACCATCGCCGACCTCTTCGAGCCGCCCGCCGTTCCCACCCCCGCCCCGGAGCCAGCAACTGCTGGGCCGGAACCGGCGCCTGAACCTGCACTGCTGACGAGGCAAGGAAGCGACTCGGCCGAGACCCGCCCTGAGGCAGACAACCCGGTCCCGGCCCCTCTCCCGGTCCCGGCCGCGGTTCCCGTACCGGTGCCGGCCCCGACTCGCGCCGCTGACGATTCCGACGGTCCCGAGGGCAGCGCGCCAGCGGTGCTCCTGCTCGGCCGGGTGGTCATCGAAGGCGCAGCCGGCCGGATCGACTCCAACCGGCAAAGCGCAGCCGTTGAGCTCGTCTCCTACCTCGCGCTCAACCCCGGCGCCGACCACCACGCGATCGACGACGCCCTCTGGCCGGGCCGCTTGGTCAACAAGCAGATGCGCAACGCCGTCATCTCCCGCACCCGCTCCTGGCTCGGCAAGGACGCCGCGGGCGAGGCGTACTTCCCCCGGGTCCAGGACACCGGCGACAGCCGCTACCGCCTCGCCCAGGCCGTCACCTGCGACTGGAAGATGTTCCAGAATTTCGCCCGTACCGGCCTCGCCCGCCACGACGAGGACGGCGAGCTCGCCCTGCGCCGGGCCCTGGCCCTCGTCCGCGGCCGCCCCTTCGCTGCGATCGACCCCCAGCGCTACGCCTGGGCGGAGCCGGCCGTCCAGGAGATGGTCTCGGCCATCGCCGACGTTGCCTACGAGCTGTCCACCCGCCGCCGGGAGGCCGGTGACTGCGCCGGCGCGCTCTGGGCCGCGCACCAGGGCCTCCTCGCCGCCGAGGAGAACGAGATGTTGCACCGGCAGGTCTTCCTGGCCTACCACGCGGCCGGAGACGTGGACTCTCTCCGCGAAGCCGCCGCGCGGCTGGCCCGGATCAACGAGGGCCTCGGCGGGGGAGTGGATATGGAGGCCGAGACCGCGCAGCTGCTGAGCACCCTGCTGCCGAAGTCGGTCATCCGGCGCTGACGGCCCGCCGACTGGGTATCGCCATACAGGCAAGGCCCGGATTCCCCCCGCTGCGGGCTGGGGGATCCGGGCCGCGTTGCTCCGCTGTCCGTTCTGTTTCGCGCCCATTGAAGCGGCCACCGGCTGCGAGAGCGCCACGAACTGCAGCCTCCTGCGACGGACGCTGGCGCCCGAGGGGGTGGTTCATGTCACAGCAGATTGCGACCGAGGCCTTTGAATCGCCCTCCCACGCCCAGGCCCGGCCGGGAGCCGAGTTCATCGGAGCCGATGAGCACCTGCCGAACCGGGCCTGAGGCCGGTTCGGGATCCTCTTGCCGACTCCCCTCATCGGCGACTCAACTGGGCTGCCTGCACACCCAGTACGCACCGACCGGCCATGCTGCATACCGCGCGGCTTGTTCCGAGCAGGACTTCGCTGCTCTGATCGGTCGGGGCGCCGCAGGGCTGGCTGACAGCCGCTCACAAGAACGCGGCGCGAACCGTATACGCACGGTCTGACACAGGCGTTAACCGGCCAACGGTGGGTGTTTGCGCCAATCGGAGAGTGCTGCTTCCATGTCGCCATCTCACCGCCCTGACCTGCTGGTTTTGCCAGCGGAGGACGTGGTGTGCCCGGCTACTGGGTGACGACAAAGGGACTTGAAGTGCGGGACATCTATGAGCGGCTGCTTGCCGCGGCGAGTCTGCGTTCGACTGACGGGGCAATCCGCGTCAGCGCGGAGTACGAGCCGATCGGTGGCGCCGGGGACACGCTGTTCCCGCCCACGGTGAAAATCAAGGAAACCGATGGCGCCGGCTACCTCGTCGAACCCCGCTACGTGAACGGCGAGAAGGTCGAGGTCGTCTGGCTCGACCAGCCGCAGTCACAGGCGAACCGCTGCGAGCAGGCACTCATGGACGCCATCCGCGAGGGATCCGCGTACCTTCCCCACCTGCTGCTGGTCACCCAGTCGGCGGGTGTCCCCGTGCGAACGACGAACCTGCAAGCCCCCCACCGGTCCAGGGACGCCTACTTCCGGGACGCCGAGGATGCGACTGGTGCCGCCTTCGACAAGACCGAGGCGGGCCGTGCCCTGCGCCAGGCAAGCTCCGAGGACTGGAGCGCCTACCTGCGCCTGGTACCGAGCGACCTCGCGTACGGGGTGTGGGACTCGCACCGCAAGCGGCGCATCCAGGTGAAGATTCCGCGCGCGTACAAGTCGGCGATGATCGGCATCGCCCCGCTCATCGGGGTTCGCGGGGCCGGCCGCGTCGACCCGCTGAACTTGGCCGGCGACACGGTGCAGGTGTCGGAATCCGGATGGACGCCCGTCGAGGGCACCAAGGCTCCCAAGGGCGCCAAGACGGCCCGCATGTCCGAGCTCGGGCACGGCATGATCCCACCCTCGGAGGGACTGGGTGGCGTCTCGGTGCGCTCGGTCCAGCGCGAGGCGAGCCTTGCGATGGCCCAGCTGGCCTCGCTGCGCTTCGGTGACGCCGGTGAGGAGTTCACGGCGGCGGCCCGCGCCCTGGTGGCAGCAATCGCTCTGCTGGGCGACCGGCTGGCCTTCGCTTCCCCGGCGCTGCGCCTGCGCTCAGGCTGTGACCTGGTGCTCGTTTCCGAGCGGGTGCAGTGGGTCCAGCGCGGCCGGGACGGGCGCCCCCAGGAGGAGCCGCTGGCGGTGAACACCGTGCACGAGGCGCTGGCCCTGTTCGAGATCGCGTCGGAGCGGGCGCGCGCGGCGGGCCTGGAGTGGTCCGCCGAGCCGGTGGCGCTGAAGCCCAACGCGAGCTTGCAGCAGGCCATCGACAAGTCGTTCCTGTCCGACGGCGTCGGCGAGGCAGAGGGCGAGTGACGGCATGCCATTTCGTATAACCGTTCATCTGCTGGACCCCGTCTACCAGGCCTCGACGCTGGACCGTGGGGCGGCCGAGTGGCCGCCCCACCCCTACCGCGTGTTCTGCGGCCTGGTGTCGGTGGCCGATCCGAAGGACCCGGTTCAGGACGCCGCCCTCCAGTGGCTAGAACAGCAGCCCGCCCCGACCGTGCGGGTGCCCGAGCACACGGCCGAGGCGGGGTCGCCGCGCGGCGCGTGGGTGCCGACCAATGGGGTCGAGAAGACCAAGCCCAGCCACGGAGTGCTGCCCGGCCGGACGGCCGGCGGAAAGCCGAAGGTATGGCCCGAGCGCACCCTGGCCGAGCCGACGGTGGAGTTCGAGTGGCCCACCGAACCACCGGCAGGCGTCCACACGGTCCTGGAGATGCTGGCGAGGTCCGTGCCCTACATCGGCCGGGCCACCGGCCACGCCTTCGTACACGCCGCGATCCGGCCCGCTGACGAGAACACCCCTGACGAGGGCCAGTGGCAGGTGTGGGAGCCGGCCGACGACAGCGACGCACACCGAGCGGACGCACAGTCCCTGCGCATCCCGTACCCCGGACTGCTGGCACAGCTGCGGTGGGCTCACGAAGAGGGCCAGAGCGCCTACCAGCAGGCCCGCCCGCACCCCTACGTCCTGCGCGGCACGGTGGCCGAGGATGAGGAACCCACCGTGGTGGAGGGACCGTACTCGGACCTGCTGTCCTTTGCGTTCCCGCCCGGCTTCTCGTTGGACCCGGCCCTCACCTTGAAGGTCACCGGCGCCCTGCGAAGCACGGTCAGCACCCTGCTGGATGAGGCCGGTCATGACGTGGACGCCATGGTCGCGGTCCACGGCCACAAGGCACCGGGCGACGAACGGCGCCTGTGCGCGTTCGTGGCCTACCCGTTCGTCGGGCACCGCCACGCCGACGGCAGGCTGCGCGGTGTGGGCGTAGCCCTGCCCTCCGACCTGGAACCGGCTCACCGTCGCGCCCTGCTGGCCATCCTGCTGCGCGCCGGTGGCGGTCTGGCCGAACTCAACGTCCCGGCCGTATCCGAGCCGATCCCCCTGACCTACATCAGCGCAGGCGCCACACCGACCGACTCCATCCGCACCGTACGGCCGCAGCGCTGGACACGACCCGCCCGCGAGTGGACCACAGCGCTGCCGATGGTGCTGGACTTCTTCCCCAAGCGCCACGGCCGTGAGATCGAGGCCTCGGTGGTCGCGAGCTGCCGCCTCGCCGGCCTTCCCGAGCCGGTCGCCGTGGAAGTCCTCCACTCGGGCGCGTACGCGGCCGGCGCCCCCACCCTTCCGGCGCGCGCCCTGCGCCGCAAGGCCGACGAGCGCCCGCTGCCCGCCCGGCACGTCCGCCTGCGATTCGCCCAACCCGTGACCGGCCCGGTGCTGCTCGGCAGCAAGAAGAACTACGGCCTGGGCCTGTGCCTGCCCACCCATCCGGAGGAGAAGCCCGCATGAGCCTCACCCCGGAACAGGCACTTCGGCTTAAGGAGTTCCCCGACTTCGTCCAGGAAGTCCGAGGCCACCGTCCCTTCCCCTGGCAGACCGCCTACCTCCACGAGGTCGCCGACCGTGGCACCTGGCCGGACCTGGACATCCCCACCGGCCTCGGCAAAACCAGCATCATCGACATCTGGGCCTTCCTCCTCGCCTGGCAGCACACCGCCGGCTCCGGGCGGACGGTGCCGCTGAGGCTCTTCTTCGTCGTCGACCGCCGCCTAGTCGTCGACCAAGCCCACGACAGTGCCCGCGCTCTTCAGCACGCCCTCGACACCGCACTTCCCGACACCGTGACAGCCCGCGTTGCACGCGCACTGCGCGAGATCGCGGGTTCCGGTACGGCGTTGGAGAGCGTACGGATGCGCGGCGGCGTCGACTGGGCCTCGCGCTGGCTGCGCTCTCCCGCCCAGCCGGCCGTCATCACCTCCACTGTCGACCAATACGGCAGCCGCCTGCTCTTCCGCGGCTACCACACCAGCCCCCGCATGCGGCCCATCGACGCCGCCCTGTGCGGCATAGACGCGCTCCTCGCCGTGGACGAGGCCCACATCGCCCTGCCGCTGCTCGTCACGGCCACCGACTGCGCCGCCTACCAGGACACCGCTGCCCAGCCCGAATTCGCCGACCGCGCCGTCAAGGTCGTCAGCCTCTCCGCGACCGCCGCAACCGGTCCCGACCGGCGACGCCACTCCATCACCAGCGCCGACCGAACCCACCCCGTGGCCGGCAGGCGCCTGGCCGCCCAGCGCCGCCTGACACTGCTGGACGCCTCTCCCGGCGCCAAGGACACCGCCGAAGCCTTCGCACGCGCCGCCGAATCCGCCGTCGACACACTGCTGCCGATCGTCGAACGCCCGATGCTCGGAGTGGTCGCCAACACCATCCGAGCCGCCCGCGCCACCTACCGCCTGCTGTCCCAGCGCGACGACGTGGACGTGGTGCTGCTGACCGGCCGCTCCCGCACCCTGGACCGCGAACGACTGCTCGCCAGCCCGCTCGTCACGGAACTCCTCACCGGCGTGAGCGCCCAGCGCGACAAGCCGCTTATCGCGGTCGCCACCCAGACCGTCGAGGTCGGCATCGACATCTCCTTCGCCGGCCTCATCACCGAGAACGCCGCCCTCGCCGCGCTCATCCAGCGCCTGGGCCGCCTTGACCGCACCGGCGACCTCCACCTCGCCCCCGCCCTCGTGATCCGCGCCAGCACCCAGAACGACCAGTCCTCCATCCCCGTCTACGGCGAAGCCGCCGAACACACCTGGAACTGGCTCACCAACCAGGCACCCACCCTGCCCGCGACCGACCTCGATACGACCACCCTCGCCCAGGCACTGCCGGACGGCCTGCTGGTCAACCCGCTCACCCTGCCTGGCCTGCTCGCAGACACCGACGCCACCCTCCTGAATGCGGCACCGCCCCGCATACCCGTAGTGCATCGAACGCTCCTCGACTCCTGGACCCGCACCAGCCCCACCCCCGTCCCCGACCAGGACCCAGCCCCATTCCTGCACGGCCTGGACACCACCCCCGAAGACGTCCAGATCCTCTGGCGAGCCGACCTTCAAGACAGCGCAGGACGCCCGGACTTCGACCAGTGGACGGTCCGCATGCATCAGGTCCCCCCTCACCCAGCCGAAACCGTCGCCATCCCCGCAGCGCAGCTCCGCCGATTCCTCACCCACACCGCGGGCGCTGACGACAGCAGCGACCTCGAAGCCACCCCACAGCCCCCAGAACCCGCCCCCGGACCGAAGAAGGAGAAGCAGCCGCACATGTCGCCAGTGCTGTCCTTCGACGAGGTCCAGGGCGAGTGGGTGCCGGTGACCGAAGCGAACGACATCCGGCCCGGCAGCACCGTGGTCCTGCCCAGCCACTACGGCGGCCACGACGCCTACGGCTGGGCCGGCACTCGCCACCTGCCCACCTGCGACCTCGGGGACTTCCCACCCGCCGCCACCGCCCCCACCCGCCTCCACGCACCCCTGCTCACCCTCCTCGCAGGCGGCGACGAGCACCTCACCGAGGCCCTCACCAAAACCATCACCAGAGCCGTCGCACTCCTGCACGCGGGAGAACAGGAGGAAGCCGCCATCGTGCACACCCTCCTCGACACACTCCTGGGACACCTGAACCGGCACACGGACGGCGCGTACGCCGACCTGGCCCGCGACCGCCTGAGCCACCTTCGGACGGTTGAGCAGTGGACCGTGGAACCCACCGGCCGTACCGAACGCCGAGGACGCGTCGTCCTGGACCCCGAGGAACACGACCGCCTTCTCCTCATCCCCCCACACCTGCCCGCAGGACAGCGAGAACAGGGCGCGGGAGTCGGCGACGAGAGCGCCGACGCCAGCTCGCTGACCAGGCCCGTCCCCCTCAGCCAGCACAGCCTGGCCGTCGCAGACCGCTCCGCAGCCTTCGCCGCCGACCTCGACCTGCCCACCAACCTCATCGACACGCTGCGCACTGCCGGCCACGCCCACGACTGCGGAAAGGCCCACAGCAGATTCCAGTGCATGCTGTGCGCCGGCGACCGGCTCCTCGCCGAATCCCTCGACGAACCCCGCGCGAAATCCGGCATGGACCCCGCCGACCACGCCGCACGCCGACGCGCCGCCAAACTCGCCCAGTGGGCTCCCGAGATGCGCCATGAGGCACTCAGCGCCCTAGCCGTCACCGCCTGGCTCGATACCCGGCCCGCCCATGCACGGGGAACCGACGATGAACTCCTGGTCCACCTCGTCGCAGCCCACCACGGCCACGCCCGACCGCTCCTTCCCCCGGTCACCGACCCCTCTCCGCAGGCCGTGATCTGCACGATGCCCGACGAGCAGCAGGTCACCATCCAGAGCGGCGACATGGGCGCCGATTGGAGCGGCCCCGACCGCTTCCACGCACTCAACCGCCGCTACGGACCCTGGGGCCTGGCCCTCCTCGAAGCCGTCCTCCGCCTCGCCGACATGGCCTGCTCCGAAGAAGGCACCTGACCATGCCGATGCCTACCCACCAGCTCGAACTCCCCGCCCTCTACGGGAGCTCACCACTCGGGTTCCTCGCCGCGCTGGGCACCCTCCACCTCACCACCCACCTCCTCGACGAAGCCCCCCGCCTCTCCTGGCGCGGCCCCGACGCCCCCGCGGTCCTCCACACCCACCAGTGGCTGACCCACGAAACCCTCGCAGGCCTCCTGGCCACCCAGCTCCCCACCCAGCCCGACAAAGACCCCCTGTCCGTCGCCCCCGGCATCCTCGACCAGCCCCGCCACCTCGAACCCGGCTCCCCCAATGACCCACTCCAGATGCCCATCGACGAAGCCCTCACCCGGCTCCGCGCCCACGCCAAAGCCGAACGCGATCACGACGACCACCGCGCCCACTGGTTCACGTCACTGATCAACACCCTTAGCCTCACCCCCGGCAAGAGCGACAAGGACGGGACCCCGAAGAACAAGGGCGCGGCCCGAGGAACCCTGTACACCCGGACCACGCCCTACTTCGGCCGCAGCGGCCGGATGACCCTGCCCAACAACTGGACCAAGGCCTCCCAGCACTGCCTAGAAGACCCCGCCCACCTCTACGCAGCCCTCACCCGATGGCGCCGCGTTGATGACTACGCCGGTGCCAACCTCGACCACTTGTCAACCGGGGACGCCCATATGGTCAGCCACGGCAAAGCCACCCAACAAGGCGTTCCCGGCGCCACCTGGCTCGCACTCCACGGCTTCACCGCCTTCCGCCTGACCGGAAACACCAACCGGCCCCAAGCCACCAGCTGGGACACCAGCAACCACGCCTTCACCTGGCCCATCTGGCACCAACCCCACAACACCAACAGCCTTACGACCCTCCTCGAACACCCCGAGATCAGAACCCGGACCCCCAGACCCACCCGACTCCGCAACCTAGGCGTCACTGCCCTCTACACCGCACCACGCACCCGTCTCCCATACGGCGACGGCCCCCTCGAACCAGGTCGCCGCATCGACGTAGCGGCACAGGAAGTCCGGAATCCGCAGCCCACCGCGACACTCCGGAAAGGCGGATAGGGCGACAATGACCACTACGGAAGAATTGCACTTCGTGCGACCTTTCGGTCCCGACGCAACCGAACCAGAACATCTCTGCGGTTATGCCCCGCAGCACCACTGTGGCGTGCGTCCTCGCAGCGCCGAGGAGCTTTTGCCATCCGTTTCTGCGGGTACGGCCCGCAGCATCACTACGGTGCGTCGTCCCAGATCACACGGCCACGCTGCTCGCCCGATTCTCTGCCGGTACGTACGCTCCTGCAGCACCATTGCGGCTTGTACTTGTGCGCCTCCTCGACGAACACCTTAATCCCGCCGCTGTGGGCGGTCCCCGCAACCGCGGTGCCTGCTTCAGAACGAGTGCCCTGAGTACCGCCGACGGCCATCTCTGCGGATTCTCCCCGCAGCGCCACTACGGGATGATCTGGCGGCGGGCCATCTCCAGCGACACGAACGACCTCTGTGGGTAAACCCGCAGACACCACTGCGGGGCCCGGATGCAGCTGGACCCGCCGGACATCACGCGTGCTTCTCTGCGGGTACGGCCCGCAGCACTACTACGGCCGGCTGCGCGTCCTCTACCCCCGCGACGCGTCCGTCCCTTCTCGCGTGTACGTCACGCAGCACCACTGCGGCGTCGAGGGTGCTGCTGAGCACTCCTGCGAAATGACGTGCTTCTCTGCGGGTCCATCCCACAGCACCACTACAGCACGGCCGCGGCGGCCAAGTAATTCGGGAAGCCAGCCAGCTCTGCGGGTACACCCCGCGGTACCACAGCGGCATGATTTCCGCAGGCGTCATAGTGTCGACCGCCACCTCTTTTCTGCGGCCATCCCGCAGCACAACCACGACTTCCAGTTGAAGAGAAAGCTGACCGCGGTCAGCGCGACGGCCTCTGCGGGTACGTCCCGCAGCGCCACTACGGTGACGAGATCGCCGAGTATCTGGCCAAGGCAGCGAACCCGTCTCTGCGGCCCACCCCGCAGCATCACTGCGGCGAGTGTTGGCGCCGGTCGGGGCGTCATCCCCTTCCAACCGACTCTGCGGGGCGCGCCCCGCAGCACCATTGAGGCAGCGCATAGGCGATCAGCCCGCGGATCAGGGTCAGGGCCGCTTCTGCGGGTTCACCCCGCAGCACCACCTCCGCTTGTACGCCGACCATAGAGGTCCGCGGCCATCGGTCAGGCTCTGTGGCACGTCCGCAGCACCATTACGGCCCGATGAACGGGGTTACGAACGACCCCCAGCCCTGACACCTCTGCGGGTCCTTCCGCAGCACCACTGCGGCATCGCCGAACGGGGGGACTGGCCGTGGCTGGGCGCAAACTGTGCAGGTCCATTCCGCAACACCACTACGGCTCGAACGGCAGGGGGACGATACTGGCGGCCCCGTCCCTATCTGCGGGTCCGCGCCGTAGCACCACTGCGGCGATGTACTGGCGTCCGATGAACGTCCTGAGGTCACGGGTCACGGCAGACGCGTGCCGCAGCACCACTGCCGCACCAACGGAGAGAAGGCGCGCGGCCAGGAGTTCCCGACCGCCCCTGCGGGTTCGTCCCGCAGCACCACTGCGGCTTGTGTGCTTCGAGCAGTTGTGCGATCTCGGCGATTCCATTCCTGCGGGCAACCCTGCAGCACCACTACGGCGTCCTGTCCGACCGGCTGCTGCTGGCAGGACTCGGTCTGTCCCTGCGGGGCACTCCTGCAACACCACTACGGCGCCGCACCCGACGCCCGCTCCGGTCAGTATCAACCTGTTTCCGCGGGCACGACCTGCGGCACTACTGCGGCTACCTGGCTGCGGCGATGGCCGGGCGCCTGGCTCGGCCGTCTCCGCAGGTACGGCCTGCGGCACCACTGCGGCTCGTCCCACGCCAGGTAGGCGAGGGCGAAGCGGGGCCCGTCTCCGCAGGCACGACCTGCGGCACCACTGCGGCTTGATTTTGCACCGCCAGGCGGCGGCGCCGTCGCCCGTCGCCGCAGGCACGGCCTGCGGTACCACCTGGGCCGAGCCGGTCATCCAGAGATGGTCGCAGCCATCGGCAACAGGCGGACGGGGTATCGCCATACAGGCAAGGCCCGGATTCCCCCCGCTGCGGGCTGGGGGAATCCGGGCCTTGGCTGTTCAGCGCGTCAGGCGGTTGGAGCTTGCTCGCGGGTTGCGTGCGGCAGGAACGCGGTGAAGGCGGCCTGGGTGAAGGCGATGGCCGGTCCCGCCGGCCTCGTCGAGTCGCGGACGGCGATGAAGCCGCGGGTGGGCCGGACGTCGGCGATCTCGACGCACTGCTCACCGGCGTCGCTGAACGACGACTTGTACCAGTCCGCTTCGGGAAGGTCGGTGGCGTACAACCTGGTCGTGTCGGTCATGACTTCTCCATGGTGGATTTGATCTTCTCCCGTGAGTCGTCGACGGGGAGTGCTGCGGCCACGATCCGCTCGAAGGCGGCCTCGTAGACCTTCACGTCGTCGGTGCCCTCGGCGAAGGACCCACCGCGGAGGGTTTCCAGGCTGATCACGGTGGGCCAGGGGTGGGGGAACCTGACGATGTGGAACGGGCCCGCCATCCCGGGGTGAGGGGTGGCGAGTATCGGCATCACCTGGAGGGTGATGTTGGGCAGGTCGGCCATGTCGAGCAGGTGCCGCAGCTGCTCGCGCATCAGCGAGGGGTGGGTCGCCGACCGGTAGTGCAGGGTCGATTCGTGGATGACGGCCCACAGTTTGAGAGGTCCGCCCGGCCGGCTGGTGTCGGTGAGGATGGCCTGGCGCTTCTTGCGCATCTCCACGAGCACGGACACCTCTTCGGCGGTCCGGGTGATGGCGGTGGCAGTGATGATCTCGCGGGCGTACTGCGGGATCTGCAGCAGGCCCGGGAGCACCTCGGGCCGGTAGATCCGGGTGTCCTCCGCGTCCTCCTCCAGGCCGATGTAGTCCTTGTAGTTCGTCTCGGGCAGGTCGCCGTAGTTGCTCCACCAGCCGACCTTGTTGGCGTCCCGGGCCAGCTCCTCCATCGCGGTCACCACCGTCTCGTCGGTGACCCCGTAGGCCTTCAGGAGCGGCTTGACGTCCTTGATCGGCAGGTGGGCTTTGGCGTTCTCGATCCGGTTGATCTTGCTGGCGTCCCAGCCGACGGCCTGAGCGGCGCTGTCGGAGGTGTTGAAGCCGGCGTTCTTCCTGAAGGTTCGCAGCGCGCTGCCGAGACGGCGTCTGCGCACGGTCTGCACAAGCGGCGGTGTGGGCACGGGAAGTTGGACCTCTCTGCGGGCTGGCAGGTCGATGCAGGGGGCGGATCTTCCCCTTCCGGGGGTGCGGCTTCCTCTTGCCGGGTCAGTCTGCCCGTCCCGGGGATCGGAAGTCGATCGAACATCCCTCCAATCGTTGGGAGTTTGGTTGCAATGGTTGCAGGCATCGCGTCATCGGGTGCATTCTTCCAATGTGACGCCGTGACCAAGTGTCAGCAGATGATCACGCTGAGGTGGTAGGTCGCGGCCCCAGAACGGCCGGGTTCGAGCATGGCCCGGCCTGCCGGCCTCGTGTCCCCGCCCCCGTCGGGGACACGAGGCCGTGTACCCCTCACCCGCTCCCAACTCGCCGAGGCCACCCATGAGCCAGAGCACCACTCGCACACCCCGCATCCACCGCCCGGCCTTCGCCGCCCGCGCCATACAGCGCCCCCACGCCGGCAGGGCCGCCCGGTGACCGGCGCCTTGGCGGAAGACGTGAAAGCAGCCCCCACCGGCCCCCAGCGCTACAGCGACGGCTACTCGCCCCGCGACACCGCCCCGGCCCGCGCCCGACGAGACGTCGCCCTCTGCCTTCGCACCTGGGGCCTCGATGTCCTGGTCGACGACGCACGGCTGATCGTCTCCGAGCTCGTCACCAACGCGGCCAAGCACACCAAGACCCGCCGGATCGGCGTCTCTGTCACCCGGCACCCCGACCACGTGCGGATCGTCGTCACAGACACCAGCCGCACCCTCCCCGCCCCCGCGACCCACACCCCGGAGGACGAGGCCGAGGCCGGACGCGGGCTCCAGCTTGTCGACCGGCTCACCACCCGGTGGGGCAGCAAGCGGTTCCGGACCGGCAAGCAGGTCTGGGCCGAACTCCCCGTCGGCAAGGTGGTGTCGTGAGCGCCGGCGACTGGGGCGAGTTACACGGGCCCACCCGCCTGAGCCCACCCCGGAAGCGCCGTCACGCCCGGCCGGACGGGAACGTGGTCGCAGGACTGCTGCTGACGACAGGCAACGTGCTCGGCCTGGCCGTCCTCGCACTCTCCTGCGCCCACCAGGCCGACGGCGCCACCCTCACCACCTCCGCGATCACCGTCCTGGACCGGACACCCGCCGAAGTACAGCCGACCAGCAGGCCGGCCAACGACACGGCGCACACGCTCTCCACCGGACCGGCGGCCCGCACCACAGAAGCGCGGGCCTGCCGCTGCGGATCCCGCACCCGCCCCACCCTCTGAACTCCGGTGGCAGCGCGGCGCCTCACGGCCCGCGCTGTCGCCGGCCAGAACCCCCGGCCCGGCACCCCGAACGATGACACCGCCGGACCGGGGCACCGTCCCCGGCTGAACAACCCTGGACAGGTCGAGCAGCCGGGGACGGGCACCACCGCGCACCGGTCGGCCATCCTCGCCACGGCCCCTTGCCCGCAGGTAACCGAGCCTGCACCGTACGGAAGTTCGCCGCGTCCGTCCCTTTGACCGGATGGAGGGCCCCTGTGCCTGCCACCACACCGCGTGAATCCCACACCGCCACCGACTTAGACGCCATGGCCGCCCTCGCCGCCCACCACGGCGTACCGATCGAGGACGCGCTCCTGATCGCGATCAACCTGCACGGCATCAGCTCGCCCCTGAACCGGCACCGCGCCCGGGTCCTGATCCGCCTCGCGACGGCGCCCGCCGTGCCGTGGCAGGTGATCGTCCCGCTCAACGCGGCCGCCTCACCGTTCGTTCTCGACGAGGACACCCTCCTCCTGGCCGGGCTCCCCGTCGCGACCGTGACGCGAGTCGACGCGGACGAGGCCGTGGGCGGCTACTTCCGCAACGACGGCCGCGCCGCCACCCTCAACCCCAACGCCCGCAGCCGCTGCGTCGGCTGCGCGTTCTGCCCCAACACCCTCGAAGCCGCCGCCGACCCCCGGCTGTCCGAGCAACGCGCAGTGCGCGAACTCCTCGACGCCATGGCCCACCAGCACCCGGCCGGCACCCTGACCGGACTGGAAGAGGTCACCGTCTCCACCGGATGCTTCGAACGCGAACAGGCCGCCGTCGACCACCTCGGCAACCTCCGCACGGTGCTGACCGAGGCCGGCATCACCGCCCGGATCGGATTCCTCACCTCCGTGCTGCGCAGCCAGAGCGCGTTCAACACCCTGGCCCGCACGGCTGGCCCTTTCGTCCTGCGGATGACCGCCGAGTGCTTCACCCGCCGCGACCTGCTGCTGAAGGCATCCAAGGCGGAGCTCACCCGCCAGCAGATGCCGCGCGTGCTGCGCCGGGCCGTTCGCGCCGGACACGACACGTCGTTCACGTACATCGTCGGCCTCGACGACCTGGCCGCCATGGAGGACGGCGTCCGCGACCTCGCCCCGCACATCACCGAGTTCCCGAACCTTCAGGTCTACCAGGCCCACAACCGGATCATGGCCGGACTCCGCGCCCCCGGCGCCACCGACCTCGCTTTCTACCTGAAGGCCCGCACCGTCCTGGAGGACCTCCTCGGCCCGACCGGACTGCGGCCCCAGGCCTGGGAGTGCTACCGGCCCCTGTGGCACTTCACCTTCGGCCCCGAACGGCTGGTCCCGGCATGACCGCCCCCGGCAAGGCGGCGGAGCTGCTGTGGCGGGCGCAGACGTACGTGGCCGCCGCCCAGATTCACCTGCGCGACAACGTGCTGGTGCGCCGTCCCCTCGGCCCGGGAGACGTGAAGGCACACCCGGCCGGGCACTGGGGCACCGTCCCCGGGACGGCGTGGGCCCTGGCTCACATCGCCCTGCGCTCGGGCACCGGCGGCACCGAGCTGGTCCCGCTGCTGGGCGCCGGACACGCGGGCGTGGCACAGATCGCGGCAGGCTGGCTCACCGGCCACCTGGTCACGGCGCGCCCACAGTTCCCCCGCGACGAGCGGGGCCTGGTGAACCTGTGCCGGTCCTTCCCCGAGGTGGCCGGCCTCGGCTCCGAAGTCACCCCAGCCCTGCCCGCAGGGGACTTCCTCGGCGGCAGGCTCGGCGGCTGCCTCCCCTTCGCCCAGGGCGCCGCGCTCGCGGCCGGCCCCGACCGGGTGATCGTGCCGGTCCTCGGCGACGGCGAATGCGAGACCCCGACCACCGCCGCGGCCTGGCTCGCCGCCCACGCCCTGCCCGGCACCCCGGTGCTGCCCATCGTCCACCTCAACGGCTTCCGGATGGGCGCACCCAGCCTCCTCGCCAGCCTGGACGCGCGGGCCCTGACCGCCTACGCGGCCGGGCTCGGCCGGCACGCCCGCACCGTCACCGTCCCGGACGACGGCCACGAGGCCTTCCACGCCGAGCTCGCCCAGGCCGTCGACGACACCCTGGCCGGACGCCGCACGGTGCTGTTCATGCGGTGCGTCAAGGGCTGGAGCGGCCCCACCACCGTGAACGGACAGCAGGTCATCGGCACCGTCCGCGCCCACAAGACCCCGCTCACCAAGGCCGCCACCGACTCCGCACAGCTGCGCGCCCTGGAGGCGTGGCTGTCCTCGTACCGGCCCGAGGAGCTGTTCACCGACGGCGGCCACCTGGGCCCCGGCCTGGACGCTGCCCTCGCCGCAGCCGCGTGGCCCCGCCTGAAGGCGCCCCACCCTGCGCTGGCGCCGCGCGCCACCGTCCGGCAGCAGCCCGTCTCGTTCGCTGACGCCGTTGCCACCGTGATCCGCGCCCACGCCCGCGCCGGGGACTTCCGGGTCTTCAGCCCGGACGAGCTCGCCTCCAACCGCCTCGCCGAACTCGCCGGGCAGCCGTGGACCACCGAGGTTCTCGCCGAGGAGGTCTTGGGCGAGCAGCTCGCCGGGTTCAACGCGGCCGGCGGCCGCGGGGTCTTCATCTCCTACGAGGCGTTCGCCCCGCTCCTGGCGACCGGACTCGTCTCCCTGCTCAAGCAGCAGCGGATGCCCGGCGCCGCCCCGCGGCCGAGCTTCAACCTGCTTCTGACCTCCTATGGCTGGCACAACACCTACACGCACGGCGACCCGTCGCTGACCACGACGCTCCTCGCGCTGGAGGACCCGGCCACACGCGTGCTGACGCCCGCCGACCCTGCCCGCCTCGCGGCCGTCCTGGACGACGCCTTCACCAGCACGGGCCAGCTCAACGTGATCATCGCGGGCAAGCACCCGCTGCCGCCCGTCCCCGCCGATACGCTCCGCGAGGAGCTGGACCGGGGAGCGGCCCTCTGGCCGCACCTGTCCGACGCCCAGCCCCCGGCCTTGACCGTGGTGGTGTGCGGGGACCTGCCCGCCGCTGTCACCGCCGAGGCGCTGCCCCGGATCCGGGCAGAGCTGGGCGTCGCGGTGCGGGTGGTCTCTGTCCTCGACCTGACCGTGCTCGGCGATCCCACCGTGTGGCCCGCCGGCCTCCGCCCCGCCGAGCTGGACGCCCTGCTCGGCGAGGACGCGGCACTGCTGATCGTCACCCTCGGCCACCCGGCCGCGATCTGGTCCCTCCTGAAGGCACGGCACGCCCGGCCGGTCGAGGTGATCGGCTGGCGCGAGACCGAAGGGCCGCGCATCCAGCAGGACATCGCGGCCGCAGCCGGCCTGACCGCCGAGGGCCTCCTTGCGGCCGCCGGACGCCTGCTGAAGGCGAGGACGCGATGCGACACCTGGTGATCGACTCCTTCGACTTCGCAGATCTCGCCGACCACGCAGGTCCGGGTGACGACACCGTCTTCGTCTCGGTGCGCTCCGGCCGGGCAGCTGGCTGGTACGGGCCCCTCGCCGAGCCCGTCGCCCGCGCCGTACGCGGCCTGGCGCCCGCACTCGTCGGCGCCGAGGCGGCCGACCACGAAGGCCTCCAGGACCGCCTGGCTCAAGCGGCGCCCCATTCCAGGGCCGGGTCATGGGCGGTCGGCGCGCTGGACTGCGCGGCCTGGGACCTGCATGCCCGCGCCGCCGGGCGCCCGGCCGCCGCGCTGCTGACTGACGAGCCGCTGCGGCAC
>NZ_GG657751.1:579060-579646 GCF_000158895.1 Streptomyces sp. C
CACAGCACCACCCTCCAGCCCACCCAGCCGCTCCCCGACGACCTCCCCGAGCAGTGGTCGGCCACGCTGCACCTGCGCCACGGCCAACGGCCCCGCGAGATCCCCGACGACCTGCGCGCCACCGCCACCACGGCCGGACGCGACCTCGACGCCCTGGACGACGCCGAGCTGCGCTACGCCCTGACCTTCCTCGGCGAAGCCACCACCGACGCCATTCGCACCGAGCGCCTGGCCGCGATCGTCACCGGCCTGCCCACCCTCGAAGGAGACCCCGAGTGACCCAGCCCGTGAAGCTCATCAGCGTGGACGTCGGCGGCACCATCGGCGAAGCCGACGGCCCCGGCCTGACCATGCAGCTCACCGCCGCATCCCCCCTGCCCGCCGACCAGGCCCGCGCCGTGATGCGCGGCCGCCTGCACACCCAACCCGCCATCACCGACGCCCTCGCCGCCGAACTCGCCGACGCCCTCGGCATCGAGCCGGCCGACTTCCACCGCGACCTGCCCGCCGCACCGCTCACCCTCTACCCGTACGCCCTCGACGCGCTCCAGCAGCTGGCTGGCTTGGCGCCGGTGGTGACCCTGTC
>NZ_GG657751.1:579855-625386 GCF_000158895.1 Streptomyces sp. C
GCATGGTTCACATCGGCGACGACTGGACCTGTGACGTCCTGGGCGCCCTCGACGCCGGCGCGGTCCCGGTGTGGATCTCCAAAGACCGGCCCATTCCCGACACACCGCCCACCTTCGGGCGGCAGCATGTCCACGTGGCCGCCACCCTCGCCGACGCGGCCGCCCTCATCCGCACCCTCAACTTCCGCGAAGGGACCACGTCATGAGCCTGTTCACCGGCACCTCCAGCTACTACCGCCAGTACCGCCCCGGCATCCCCGACGGCCTCGCAAGCCGCCTCGCCGCGTACGCGCCCGACCGCCGGCCGCGCCGACTGCTGGACGTCGGCACCGGCACCGGCCTGGTCGCCGAAGCCCTCATGCCGTACTTCACCGACATCATCGCCTGCGACAACGACCCCGGCATGATCGCCACCGCCGAGGAAGCGCTCCGCCCCGAGGTCCCCGCAGGCACCACCCTGTCGCTGGTCACCTCCACCGCCGAGGACTTCCGCCCGCCCGTCGGATGGAAGGCCGACCTGGTCACCATCTGCCGCGCCTTCCACTGGCTCGACCAGGCCGGCGTCCTCGCGCTGCTGGACTCCCAGGTCGCCGAGGGCGGCGCGGTGGCCGTGTTCGCCGACCGCAGCTTCTGGGCCGCCGAGAGCGACTGGAAGGCCGCCGTCAAGCAGGTCATCAAGGACTTCCTCGGCGAGGAACGCCGCGCGGGCGGCGGCACCTTCCAGCACCACAACCGCCCCTACAGCGAAATCATGGAGGAGTCCCCGTTCAACCAGGTCGAGGAGTTCACCGTCCCGGTCACCCGGACCTGGAACACCGCCGGCATCCTCGGCTACCTGTACTCCACCAGCTTCGCCGCCCCCGCCCTCTTCGGGGACAGGCTGGAAGAGTTCGAGGCCGCCGTGCAGAAGACGCTGCGCGGCTTCTCCGAGGACGACACCTTCCACGAGAGCAACGAGTTCCTCGTCCGCGTCGGACGGCGCAGCGCATGACCGGCCCCGGCGGCGGTCACCGCCAGCTCGACCGGCAGACCGCCGCCGCCCTGACCGCCCGTGTGCAGGCCAGCTCGGTGCTGTGCCTGCCCGTGGGCTCCACCGAACAGCACGGCCCCCACTTACCGCTGGCCACCGACACCCTCATCGCGGACGAGTTCACCCGGCAGCTGGTCGCCGAGCACGGCGAGGCCTTCGACCTGTGGCAGCTCCCGGCCGTTCCGTACGGGATAGCCCCCGAGCACGCCTGGGCTCCCGGCACCCTGTCGCTGACCATCACCGAGTTCACCAACCTCCTGCACACCCTCACCGCCCAGTACGTACGCGCCACCAAGGCCCACCACCTGGTCCTGGTCAATGGACACGGCGGCAACCGCGGCGTCCTCACGGCCCTCGTCTACGAACTCGGCCACGCCCACCACATCAGCGTGTGCGTCCTGCATCCCCTGGCCCTGGCCAACCTCCCCGCAGGCGACCGGCCCGAGATCCACGCCGGCCTCCACGAGACCGCCCTCATGCTCCACCTCGCACCCGACACGGTCCTCCTCGACCAACTCGCCGACCACCCCCCGCAGGACGCCGACGAGATCCGCCGACAGGTCACCGACCGGGGCGTGACCTGGCCCTGGACCTCCGGGGACCCGGCCATCGCCGCCGCCGGGGTCATCGGCAACGACCCGCGCACCGCCACCCCCGCCCTCGGCGCCCGCCTCCTGGACGAGGCCGTGGCCGCCGCTGCACCCGCTCTGGAAGCCCTCACCGGAAGGAAGAGCCGATGCTCGTGACCAACGACGAGCGCGCCCGGTTCCGGCGCGACGGCATGTTCGTCCGCCCCGGCCTGGCCACCGACACCCACACCGGCCCAGCCCGCGACCTCATCACCACCTGGTACGACAACGACTACGACCCCGACCGGCTGACCGACTACACCCAGCGCACCTTCGCCCCCGAACACGGCCAGCACCCGGCCCTCCTCGACCTCTACACCGCCACCGGCGCCGCCGACATCGCCCGCGCCCTCCTGACCGACCCGGCCCCGGTCACCACCACCCAGGTCCAGATCCGCATCCCCGCCCACCAGCCGGCCGCCCACCAGCCGGAGAAGACGATGCACGTGGACGGCGTCGGCTGCCCCCACCTCGACCCCGCCGAACTGCGCACCTTCTCCCTCCTGGTCGGCGTCGTCCTCTCCCCGATCACCCGCCCCGACGCCGGCGCCCTCCACTACGTCCCCGGCGGGCACCTCACGATGTCCCGCTGGTTCGCCACCGAATGGGCCCGCGGCATCACCGACCAAGTCCCCCCGCACATCGACACCACCGACGGCGAACCGCTCCTCGCCGACATCGGCGACGTCCTCTTCATGCACCACCTGGTCCCGCACGCCGTCGGCACCAACCACACCACCACACCCCGGCTCATGGCCTACTTCCGCGTCTCCCACACCCAGCACGCCACCCGGCGCCTCGACGCACTGCGCGACCCCTGGCTCGACTACCCAGCCCTGAACCCCTGACCAGGAAGGACACCACCGTGCAGACCATCCCGACCACCGACGTCGCCACCGCAGCAGCCGCCATCGAAGCCGGACGCCTCGTCGTCGTCCCCACCGCCCGCTGGTACATGATCTGCGCCGACGCCGCCAACCCCGACGCCTACAAAGCCATACTCGAAGGCAAGCAGCGCCCCAAGAACAAGCCCCTCGCCCTCGTCATCCCCGACCAGAACCGGGCCCGCGACCTGCTGCACTTCACCCCGGACGCCGAGCGCCTGGCCGCCGCGTTCTGGCCCGGCGACCTCGCCCTGTTCCTTCCGTGGCGCGAGCCGGCCGACGCCGCCCGCTACACCGTCGTCGGCTCACCCGCCCTGACCACCCACGCCCCCGGCCCCCTGGGCGACCTCGCCCGAGCGGTCCCAGGACTGCTCGCAGCCACTACTGTCAACGTCTCCGGCGACGCCGGCCCCGACGACCGCGGCCCCGCCATCACCCTCGCCGAGGTCGAAGAGTTCCTCACCGAAGCCGGCCTCGACGCGCTCGTCATGGACGGCGGCGTCTGCCCGGCCGCCAACCACCTCACCATCGTCGACTGCGCCGGCGACCAGACCCACCTCGTCCGCGCCGGCCTGGTCCACCCGCGGGCCGTCGCCTCCGCCCTCGGCCGCACCCTGCCCACCACCTGACCCGATCCGCCGGCAGGGCGTCTCCCCCGCCAGGGGAGGCGCCCTTCACCTTCCGCGGGCGAGCGCTGACAACTCTGCCGCCACCGCCGGATAGGAATCCCGTACACCGGCCTGGTTGCCGAGCCGGTGCCGCTCCAGGCGCAGCGCGCCGAGGTGCCGGACCTCGTACACGTGCCGGCGCCACCGAACCCCTGCTGTGGCTGCGGGCGCCGGGTAGGCCTCGAAGAAGGACAGCCGCTCGTCCTGCTTGGCCCGGGCCATCCGCGTCGGCCAGTCCGCCTCCGGGTCGCCCCACCACGTGCGGTCCATGTCCAGGACACCGCAGATCGTCGGCACCGAGGCCCCTTCCGCAAGCATGGTGTTCACCGTCCACAGGTCCCCGGTCAGCAGCCGCGGCACCGACACCTCGTCCAGGACGTGCGCACGGGCCTGCGCGGCGTCGGCGGCCTGGCGCAGGTCGGCCGCGTCCAGGCCGCAGCTCTCGACGTCCTCGGCGATCAGGTTGAGGGACGCGGCGACGGCCTCGCTCCACCGCCGGTGGCCGGGGCCGCCCATCGGGCCGAACCAGGACCCGGCAACAGCGTGCACGGCCGCCGTGATCTCCCCCATCCGTCGGAAGAACGCCGTGTGGGTCTCCTTCGAGTACGAGCCGAGCAGCTCCGGCGCAGGGGTGCCGGGCAGGAAGGACTGGATCATCCAGTCCCGCCCGATGACAGCCTGGGTGAAGTCGGCCGCCAAGACGTGCGGCATCAGGTCGGCGATCGGCGCGAGCCACGGCACCGACGCGTACTCCGCGCGCATCAGCTCCCGCTCGGAGCGGAACTGGCGGGCCGGTTCGGGCGCCACCCGCAGGATCACCGGCTCCGCGCGGTCGGCCAGGTCGAGGCGGTAGGTGGTGTTGTACACGCCGCCGCCCAGTTCTGTCGCGGAGCGGACCATGGTGTCGGTCCCGAAGGCGCGCCGTGCGACGGCCTGGATTTGTTGCTCGGTCAGGGCCTGCTGAAATGCGGTGGCGGGCCGCTCGATCGCGTGGAGCTCCATGGGGACTTCCTTCCGGGTGGTGAAGACTTCAGGGAACCGGGCCACAGCCTGCTGTTCAGGGCGCCCACCTGGGGGCCGACCCGTCACAAGGCGCTGCGGTTCGGGTACACCGATACGCGCTCTGCCGCGTAGGTGCCGTCCGGCAGCACCGCGTCGGTCAGTTCGAACTGCTCTCGCTTCCCCGTGGGGCCGCTCCAGGTGATCCGGATGCCGGCGGGGCGGCTGCTGGGCCAGTGGACCGGCTGGCCGTCGGCGGCCCGGGCCCCGAGCAGCGTGTAGGTGCGGACCTGCCGCACGGTTGCGGTGGCCGGGGTCGCTCCGGGGGCGACCGGGGTCCGGCGCCGGCGGAGCCACCCCCAGACTGCGGCCCCCGCCAGCAGCGTGAGGCCGCCCAGGGTCTCCGCGGTCCAGCCGGTGAGCACGTCGGTAAGCATGGCGGTGTCCTTCTCTCTGTGATGACGGGTGCAGCACGAACAGGCCGCGCCGCAGACGTCGCGTCCTGGGCGGCACAGTGCGGGAACGGGGTGTTAGCCCCGCAACCCCCGGCGGCCGAGGCCCTCGTTGAGCCTCCCGCCGGCAGGCGCGAGGCCGGTACCCCCTGAGTCGCGGCAACCCGATGAAACCGATGAAAGATCAACTGCGGAGGGTGGGGCGGTGACCTGCTGCACGCCATTTGAGCGGGAGGACCGCCCGGTGACCTGGCGGAGGTAGGGGGGCTCTAAACGACGGGTGCCGATACGTCATGGCGTTGGCATCCGACTGCCGTTCCATGGGAAGTCACCAGATGAGGTGACAGCCCGGTCAGGGCCGCGGGTGGCGCCGGTACCTTCCCAGTGCATGGCCACTGACACCCCGAGCGCGGCGGATCAGCTGCTGCTCGACCACGCACACCGGCATGGTGGCTTTATTCACGGGTTGTGGTTCTGGCTCAGCTTCCGTGCAGCAGCAACTCTGAGTGACGACTGAGCGTCGACGGGCAGTGCTCGAAGTCGCCCGAAAATGAGCCGTGGTCAGGGCAGTCGGGCTCACAGTACGGGGCCGTGGAAGAGGTTGTGCTCCGACTGAAGGAGCTGTTGTTCCCGTCGATCGCGAACGTCGCGGTGCTGTCGGTGGACGTGAACATCGCGATAGTGCGCGTTGACGCGAAGTGCACCACGACCGGCGCCGCCTGCCCGGAATGCGGGGCCTGGTCGACCCACGTTCACAGTTCCTACCTGCGGTTTCCCGCCGACGTGCCCAGCGCCGGGCGAAGGGTCGTGCTGCAGCTTCGCGTCCGGCGGTTCCGGTGCCGGACGACCATGTGTCGGCGCCGGACCTTCGTGGAGCAGATATCCGGCCTGACCCGCAGGCACGGTCAGCGCACGGAACGACTGCGCTCGACCCTCGCGGCACTCGGTCTCGCCCTGGCCGGCCGGGCCGGCGCCCGGCTGGCCGACGTCCTCGGCGTGTCCGTGAGCCGGAGCACGGTCTTGCGCCTGGTCAACGCGCTGCCCGAGCCGGAAGTACCGGCGCCGCGGGTGGTCGGCGTCGATGAGTACGCCACCCGCAAGGGCCGCCACTACGGCACCGTCCTCGTGGACGTCGAAACCCGCCGTCCAATCGATCTTCTCCCAGACCGGGAGGCATCCAGTCTGGCGGCGTGGCTCGCCCAGCGGCCAGGCGTCGAGGTGGTCTGCCGTGACCGGGCACCGTTTTTCGCCGAGGGCGCCGCCGCCGGAGCGCCGCAGGCGGTCCAGGTCGCGGACAGGTGGCACCTATGGCACAACCTGAGCGAAGCCGCCGAGCGGAGTGTTGCCCAGCATCGCCGCTGCCTGCACGTTCTGACACCCGCGTCACCTGAGCCCCAGCCTGTGACAGGCCCGGCCGCGGGCCAGACCGGGTCGCCATGGCCACGCGGACACCGGTTCGCCGACCGGACCCGGTCCCGGCACGCAGCCGTGCACACCCTGCTGAAGGCTGGGCACAGCCAACGCTCGATCCAGCGACAACTCGGGATGACCTGGCGGACCGTCAAACAGTTCGCCGACGTCGCGAAGCCGGAGGACCTCTTCACCGGCCAATGGCAGAACCGGCCCTCCGTTCTCGACGACTACAAGCCCTACCTGGACGACCGCTGGAACGAGGGCTGCACCAACGCCTGGAAACTCTGGGAGGAGATCCTGCCTCTCGGCTACAAAGGCAGCTACCAGCGCGTCCGCGCCTACCTGCACGACAAACGCACCTCACCACGGCCGGTGACCGCACGGCCGCCCTCGCCCCGAAGGGTCGCCGGATGGATCCTTCGCCGCCCGGCCACCCTCACCGAGTCCGAGCAGATCCAACTCAAGTCCGTCCGGACACACTGCCCCGAACTCGACGCTCTGACCTGCCACGTCCGGTCTTTCGCGACCATGCTCACAGAGCGCCAAGGCGAACGACTTCCGGACTGGCTCGACGCCGTCCGGCAGGACGACCTCCCCAGCCTCCACACCCTCGCCGCCGGCATCGACCGAGACCGCGATGCCGTCATCGCCGGCCTCACCCTGCCCTGGAACTCCGGAGTCGTCGAAGGCCACGTCAACCGGATCAAGATGCTCAAGCGCCAGATGTTCGGCCGCGCAGGCTTCAACCTTCTTCGCAAACGGGTCCTGCTCGCCCCGTAATCGTGTTGTCAGTGCCTGATGCGAGGATCCGGGCGACCATACGCAAGGAGATCAGCATGGGCACCTGGGATACCGGCCCCTTCGACAACGACACAGCCGCAGACTTCGCCAACGCACTCGACGAAGCCGAGCCCGAGGCACGAGAAGCCCTGATCCGAGGCGTCCTCGTCCGAACGATCGACGCAACCGGCTATCTCACGGAAGCGGAAGAGGCGGTGGCCGCCGCCGCCTTGATCGCGGCGCAATGCCCGGAAGGCGACCCCGTCGACACGCCCTACGGCCCGGAAACACCCATGCCCCTGTTCCCCTCCGACCTGCGCGCACTCGCCGACGAAGCCCTCGCCCGCATCGTCGGCGACGAGGATGGGCTGGCCTCAAACTGGGTCAACCCGGAGGACTGGAAGCAGTGGCGAGCCATACTCACGCGCCTTCGCGCAGTACTTGCCCCGCCACCCCCTTCCATCGCTCTCTTCGACGTTCAGCCGTAACGGAGCGTCACTCAGCACGGAAGTTGAACCAGAACCCGAGTTTTGAAGTCACCAGGGTGCTTGCCAGGGCAGCATCGGGATGCTCCTGGTGAAAGGGCCTGGTCATGCCGCAGATGTCGAAGGTCGAGCTGTACGCGGCGATCCGGCGCGACCACCGCGGCGGCATGAAGATCCGGGAGATTGAGCGCAAGTACAACGTGTCGTGGCGGACGGTCCGCAAGGCCGTCGACTCGGTCTGGCCGGAGCCCAGGAAGCAGTTGCCGCCGCGACCGACGGCCCTGGATCCGTACAAGCCGGTGATCGACGGGATGCTCCAGGCGGATCTGGACGCGCCGCGCAAGCAGCGGCACACGATCACACGGATCTTCCACCGCCTGGTCGAGGAACACGCGGCAGACGTCTCCTACCAGATGGTCCGGCGCTACGTCTCCGACCGGAAACCGCAGATCCTCGTCGAGTCGGGGAAGGCCCCGGTCGAAGCGTTCGTGCCGCAGACCCACCAGCCCGGCATGGAGGCCGAGGTCGACTTCGGCGACGTGACCATCCGGCTCGCCGGCGAGCTTGTGACCTGCTATTTGTTCTCCTTCCGCCTGTCCTACTCGGGCAAGGCCGTCCACCGCGTCTTCGCGTCCTGCGGCCAGGAAGCCTTCTTCGAAGGGCACGTTCACGCCCTGCGGACGCTGGGCGGGGTCCCGCGGAGCAAGGTCCGTTACGACAACCTGAAGGCCGCCGTCGCACGGGTGCTGGGGCTGAGCCGGGCCAGAGTGGAGGCCGACCGGTGGATCGCCTTCAGGTCGCACTTTGTCCATGTTCCCGTGGGTTCCCGCAGCCGTCCGGCTGTGTCGGCGACCTCGATGGCTGCTTGATCTGGGGTTTCCGGTTGGCTCGACTCGATCGGGTGATTGCTGCTCGTTTCTCAGAATTCCTGAAGCTTCCTCAGCTGTCATAGCGGAGTCGTCGAAAAGCTGAAGGAGAGGAACGGGATGGCACTGGCCGTCGTGCGCGATCTGCGGCCGGAGCTCCGGCTGGAGACTTCCGAGGAGGTAGCGGCCTTCGAGCAGGATCTGCTGGCTGAGTTCGTCCTCGCCCGGGCCTCTGCCGGAGTCCTCGACGAAACCATCCGCGGTGACGTCGGACCCGTCCTTGGCCTGCGGGAATGGTTCGGCCGGCCCCTGTGGGAGATGGAGGCCCAGGACCTCGACCGGTATTTCGGGCGGCACCGTCGCGACTCAGCCTCAGGCACCAAGGTCCGCCAGGCCGCGGCCTTCGCCGTATTCTTCGAGTTCCTCGAACTACGGCACAAGGCCGGCATCCACGCGGCCACCGGCTTCGTCGTCGAGTCCCCGCTGGATGAGATGAACCGGCCTCGGGGTGGCGCCTCCGCGAGGCTGCGGATCCCGCCGCCGGAGGCGGAGGTCACCACGCTCTTCAGCGGCTGGCGATGTGACATGGAAGAGGCACGCAAGTATGCTCCGGCCGCCCGGAACTACACCGCCTCGCGGCTGGCCAGCCTCATCGGCCCGCGGATTTCGGAACTGTGCCTGCTGCGGATCGGCGACGTTCGCTGGGACTTGGGGCGGTTCGGCAAGGTCCTCCTCAAGGGCAAGGGCAGCCAGGGCCGCGGCAAGAAGGAACGGCTCGTGCCGCTCATCAACGGCGCCCGTGACCTGCTCGAATGGTGGGTCACCGGGCCGCGCTGGGAGTTCGACGACAAGGTCAACGACCCTCGCGCCCCGCTGTTTCCCTCGGAACGCAGGTACGGCGACGGCTCCAGCAGGGCAGTGACCGACGACGCTCTGCGGACCGGGCTCGCCGAGGCGGTCGTCCGGCATCTGCCGCACCAGGCCGGCCAGCTCACACCGCATGTGCTGCGGCACTTCGCCGCTTCCGACCTCTACCGCAACGGCATGGACGTCGTTGCCATCCAAGAGATCCTCGGACACGAATGGCTCAACACGACCATGATCTACGTACACGTCGAGAAGTCCCACGTCGAAGATGCCTGGATCCGAGCAGGCCAACGGGCTACGACCCGATTCGGAGGGACACGCTGATGAAGTGGAACCTGCGGATGGTCGCCGCACAGCGCGACATCTGGAAGGCATCCGAGCTCCAACGGATGCTCGCGAACGCCGGATTGGTGATCTCCGCTGGCAAGATGTCCCACCTGTGGTCCGGAAGGCCGCTGACCGTCCGCCTGGCCGACCTCGACATCATCTGCGAGGTGCTGGACTGCACGACCGCCGACCTCCTCGTCCCGGAGAAGGCCATCGTCCGGCAGGAGACCATGACACTGGAGGCGGAGAAGCAGGTCGTCGGCGGCAGCCCGATCACCCACCGGCGCCGGCCGGGTCGCTCGGGGCCGCCACTATGAGCACGCCCGTCCGGCGATCACGACCCTGGGCCACCCGCAGCTGCAGGGACTGCTTCGGATGGGGCTGGATCGACCGCCCACGCTGCAAAGCATGCTGGGGCTTCACATCGAAAGCCACCAGCCGCCACTGCGACGTCTGCACACGCGAGGTCGCTGCGATCGACGGGATCTGCCGCCTCTGCCGCCGCCAGGCCAGTCTGATCGCAGGCCCGGACAACAAGACCCGCGTCGACCTGACGGTAGCCGCCCGCACGGGACACCAGCTCTTTATCATCGGCACCCTGCGACCGCGCGGTGGCCCCCGGCCTCAGCCTGTTCCGGCGGCACCGTGGTCACCACGGCCGCACCGCCTCCCGCCACGTTGGACGGAGCTGTTGCTGTTCGAGATGCCGCGCGAGCTTCGCGGAGTCAGCAGCAAGGCCCCATCGCTCGACTCTGAACTGTTCGCGTCCTTGAGTGCCCGGGCCGCCCGGATCGCGGAACTGCGTGGCTGGCCGCCTCGCACTCTCGGCTCAGTGCGACGCGGCATCCGGATTCTCTGTGCGGTTCACCGGCCAGGGGAACGGATCCGGGCCTCAACCATCAGCCAGCTCACCCATACGGCAGTGCCGGCCAATCACGTCCTGTAGGTGTTCGAGGAGCTCGATGTCTTCCTCGACGACCGGCCCGACGCGCTGGACGCCTGGTGCGACGAGCACCTGTCCTTCCTTGCCTCGGATGTCCGCGCTGAGCTGGACGTCTGGATCGCCATCCTGCGGCACGGGACCACGCGTCGCAGGCCACGTGCCCGAGCAACGGTCATCACGAATCTGAGGAGCATCCTGCCGTTCCTGACCGAGTACGCCGGTAAGTACACAACCCTGCGGCAGGTCACACGGGACGACATCATCTCCTGGCTGGTCGACCGGCCTCATCGTGCCTACGACGCCAGCGCCTTACGGTCGCTTTTCGGCACCCTCAAGGCTGAGCGACTGGTCTTCGCCAACCCGATGCGGGGCGTCAAGGGCGGCAAGCTGGCGATCAAGATCCCCGCGTCCCTGACTGCGGACGAGGTGGAATCCGTGGCTCGCGCTGCATCGCAGGATCCGGCCCTTCGCGTGGTCGTGGCCTTGTCCGGCGTCCATGCGCTGCCCGCCCGCCAGATCCGCGCGATGCTGCTGGAGCAGGTGGACCTACCCGGACGCCGGCTCGATCCCGGGTGCCTGAACCGTCCGCTGGACGACTACACCGCCGAGGCGATCGGCGAATATCTCGCCTATCGCCAACGTCGCTGGCCGAATAGCACCAATCCGCACCTGCTGGTCAGCCGGAACACAGCCACGACGACAACGGCAGTGGGCACGTTCTGGATGGACAGGCTGGTCAAGGACCTACCCGTGGGCGTCGACCGATTACGGCAGGACCGCATCCTGGAGGAGGCTCTTGCCAGTGGAGCGGATCCACTCCACCTCGCGCACGTGTTCTCGCTCGGTGCCAAGACTAGCCTCCGCTACACGACCGCCGCCTCCGTCTCGTCCGCCGAGCACGAATCCCTGCCATGACCTGACGGGCGGTTTCCCGTGAGAGGCTGGGCGGCATGGGCGGGGCGTCGGACGATGATTTTTCCCGGAAGTTTCTGGCTGCGATCCAGGTCGGTGATGTCTGCAGCGGGATCGTGGCAGCGGTAACTCGACGAGGTGTGTCGGTGACCCTGGAAGGTTTCGCCGCACGTCCGCTGGGGTTCGTGGGGTCGCTGGATCTGTCCTGGGTCCGGTTCTCGGCAGCGGCGGCGGAGGTCGGCGACCGGATCACCGCCGAGGTGACTGCCATCGACCTGGAGCAAGGTCGAGCGTGGATGTCCATGGCCGCCACGGAGAACCCCGAGCTCTGGGCATTCCTGAAAACCCTCCGTGCCGGAGAAATACTGTCGGGCCAGATCGGGTCGATTGAACGGTTCGGAGTGTTCGTGGCGCTGGACGATGGCCCGGACCATCCGGTCTTCCCCGGCGTCGGGTTCATCACGGTCCCCGAGCTGTCCTGGCGACACTTCGAGACAGCTTCGGACGTTGTTCAGGTGGGCCAGCGCGTGAGGTGCGAGTTCCTCCAGTTCGACACAACGAACGGAGAGGCCAGGCTGTCCCTGCGAGCGACGCAGCCCGACCCGTTCAAGACCTTCGCCGAGACCACCACGGTGGGGCAGGCTCTGCAGGGACGAGTTACCAAGCTGGTCCCGTTCGGAGTGTTTGTGCAGGTCACCAACGACATTGAGGGACTGGTCCATCTGCAAGAGCTCACCTGGACGCCTGTCGAGGCTCCAGAGGCGGTCGTTCAAATCGGCGACGAGATCACGGTCGTCGTCACAGAGATCGACCGAGAGCGACGCAGACTGTCCCTCTCCCGACGGCAGGCTTCTACGGCTCTCGACTGGCCTCTCTAGGTCTTGTCGCAACCTGCAAGCTCTGAACCATCGTCTTCGTTCCGGCAAACTGATCTCCTGACACCGTGGGTTCGTCGCGACCACCCTTCAGAATTCGCGAACCCACGGAAGATCGGGATCGAGAGCTTCTACTGCCGGCCCGGCATCGAGGGCGCCCACGAGAAGGGCGGAGTGGAGGGCCAGATCGGCTACTTCCGCCGCAACCACTTCACCCCGGTGCCCGAGGTCGACTCGCTGGCCGAGCTGAACGAGCTGGTCGATCAGTGGGACCTGCACGACGGACGGCGCCGAATCGGTTCGCGGCCGCGGACCATCGACGAGTACTTCCAGGTCGAGCGGCCGCTGCTGATGCCGCTGCCGGAAGAGTCCTTCGAGACGGGCCGTCTCTTCACTCCGAGGGTCGACCGCTACAGCCAGATCGCGGTCCGCACCAACCGCTACTCGGTACCTGTCCGGCTGATCGGCAAGCGCGTCCGGGTTGTGCTGCACGCTTCCCACCTGGTGGTTTATGACCGGAACGTGGAAGTGGCCCGGCACGAGCGTCTGATCGCGAAGGGCGGCTGCCGCCTGGATCTGGACCACTACCTCGAAGCCTTGATCCGCAAGCCGGGTGCCTTCCCCGGCGCCACCGCGCTCGAACAGGCCCGCTCCGCAGGCAAGTTCACCCCGGTCCATGACGCCTGGTGGGCAGCGGCGGTCAGGGCCCACGGAGACACCGCCGGCACCAGGGCCCTGATCGAGGTGCTGCTGCTGGCCCGCCACGTCTCGCACGAGCACCTCGTCGCCGGCCTTGCGATGGCTCTGCGGGCCGGGGCCCTGACCGCGGACGCGGTCGCGCTCGAGGCCCGCAAAGTCGCCCGGGCCGAGGACGAGCCGACCGGGACCGCTGCACGGGCCGGCGCCGCAGGTGAGGCGACCGTGACGTTTCTGCACGAGTGGCGGCTCGCGCATCTTCCCCCGGACACCAGGCCTCTGCCCTCGGTGACCCACTACGACCAACTGCTCCGACGCCGTCGCGCCAGCGGCGGTGAACACCGCGAGGGAGAAGCACAGTGACCCTGCCCCGCCAGCGAGGATTGACCGAGCAGGCCGCCACCACGGCCATCGACACCGCCTGCCGCCTGCTGCGGCTTCCCTCGATCAGAAACGAGTTCTCCGACATCGCCGACCGGGCTCTGAAGGACCAGATGACCTACCGCGGCTTCCTCGCCGAGCTCCTGATGGCAGAGTGCGACGACCGATCCCGACGCCGTTCTGAGCGCCGGATCAAGGCAGCCGGCTTCCCCCGGGACAAGTCCCTGCGGACCTTCGACTTCGACGCAAACCCGAACATCGACGCCGCCACCATCCACACGCTCGCCAGCTGCGAATGGATCAAGAAGAGTCAGCCGCTCTGCCTGATCGGCGACTCCGGGACGGGCAAGTCTCACATGCTGATCGCCCTGGGAACCGAGGCGGCCATGGCGGGCTACCGGGTCAAGTACGTGCTGGCCACGAAGCTGGTCAACGAGCTCGTCGAAGCCGCCGACGAGAAGCAGCTCTCCAAGACGATCGCCCGCTACGGCCGCGTCGACCTCCTTTGCATCGACGAACTCGGCTACATGGAACTCGACCGCCGCGGCGCCGAACTCCTCTTCCAGGTCCTGACCGAACGCGAGGAAAAGAACAGCGTCGCCATCGCCTCCAACGAGTCGTTCGGCGGCTGGACCAAGACGTTCACCGACCCCCGTCTCTGCGCGGCCATCGTCGACCGTCTCACCTTCAACGGCACCATCATCGAGACCGGCACCGACTCCTACCGCCTCGCCAGCACCCGAGCACGCGCTGAGCACGCTGCAGCCAGCTGACCGAAGCCCCCTGCTGGGCCGCTGCTCCAAGGGGCAGCGGACCAGCCAAGCCTCTGACCTGCTTCATTCTCCGAGTGCGAACGACGCCCTCTCTTGCCACTTCACCCCGTCGTGCACCATGAGTTCAACCGACGCGACGTGAGACGTGAACGGGAGCCTGCCGGCGAGGTCGGCCTCGATCTCCTCCAGGACGGCGTCTTCCTGACCCTGAGCGATGGTCAGGTGCGGCACGATCTCGGCAAACCGGCCGCCATACGGCGGAGCCTCAGGCCAACGATCAGCGATCGCCTCCGTGAGCTGCCGCAACTGCGTGTCAGGCTCGGGGACGAGATACAGCACTTCCGGGAGCCGTCCACATCTCTCGAACCGCAGGTCAAAGGCCTGGTGGCTGCCCAGCACGTCCGCGAGAGCGGAGTGGACGAGCGCATCTATTCGGCTCTCATCGAGGAACGGGAAGAGCACGGTGACGTGGGCTGGAACCCCGGCCTGGGCTGAGGGGTCGAGCCGTTCACGCCACCCGCGGACGGATGGCTCCGCCTCCGGGATCCGGACGATGAGCCCCGTCTGGCCCGCCTGAAACGTACTGGTGCTGTCATCTGCCATGACACCGCATGGTGTCACCTCTGTCGCAGACAGCACGGCTCCTTTTCCGCCGAACGATCACGACCGATCTCCGAAGCCGGTCGACGAGCGGGACGACCAAGGTGCTGCCGCTATTTCCCGTGAACATCCAGAGTGCCGATGATCACTGAACGCCGCCGGAACCCACGAACAAACGCTGTCGGTTGATGTGAACGAAGCCATGCGCCAGTGGGCAACGAGGCGGTTCAGGTCGAGCGGCTCCAGGGAGCTCTTCAACTCCCACGGCAGTGCCTCGCGCAGCTTCGCCAGAGTGTTCACGACGGCCCGGTACTTGTCGGGGTAGTGCTTCGTCTGGTGGGCGACCAGCTCCTCCATGACCATCCACGGCACGGCCACCTTGTGATGGCCGGACTGCCGCAACTTGCGGATGATGTCGGCCCGAAGACCGGACGGCGGGAGAAGGTTCACCGCATTCGTATCAAAGATGATCAACCGTGCCTCCGTAGCATTCACCGGGCATCATCTCGTGCGGCTCCGCACCAGTCGTAGGCCGTACCTCGATCCGGAGGGGTTGCACCGGAAGGGGGCTGGAGAGGTGTCTGCACGGGTGCACTAGGCGGGGGACCGCAGGTGTGACCGTAGGTGGGACCCCCCGAATCTGGTGATCTTGCATTCGTACAGGTCAGATGCCGTGGGCAAGCCCCCTTCGGAAAACGACACCTCTTTGTCCGCGATAGCCGGAGGAAGAGGTCTGTCTCGTGTCCGGGGGCCAGCGCCGCCGCAGGGGTACATGTACCGGTATGGCTCGGATCCGGTGGCCCCTCGTCGTGGAACGGGCAGGGGAGATCGTGGACGGGTACGCGCCGCTCAAGGTCACGCTGCGCCATGATGTACCGGCTTGCGGCCGAGGGCGTTCTGCCGCAATTCCGTCCTTGTGCCGCACACCGGCCTGCGTCCCGCCTACTCCGCCGGCCCCTCGTATGGACGACCCTCCCGGGCGCGTACCGTGCCGGTCCCGGCTGTGGCGGCGGACCCTGGAAGCAGGGCATGACGAAGGAGGCCCTGGGGTGACGCTGTACCCGCCGGTGGCGCCGATGCTGGCGCAGGCCGCAGAGGAGATCCCGCCCGTACGCCCACATGCTCCGGTCGCGTACGAGCAGAAGTTCGACGGCCACCGCGCGCTGTTGTTCACCCCCGCCGAGGCGGGAGGCCGGGTCCAGTTGCAGACCCGCCGCGGATCGCTGATCCAGGACCGGTTCCCGGATCTGGTCGCGGCCGCCGAGCAGCTCCCCGGCGGCCTGGTCCTCGATGGCGAGCTGCTGGTGTGGGATGCCGAGGCCGGGCGACTGTCATTCGAGGGGTTGCAGCGGCGGGCCGCCGCCCGCGCCCGCACCGCGCCCGCTCTCGCGGCGCGCCTGCCCACCTTCTTCGTGGCCTTCGACGTTCTCCAGGTGGACGGCGCCACCGAGCTGCTGACCCTGCCCTATAGGGAGCGCAGGCGCCGGCTGGAGGTCCTGTTCGCGGCCCGTGGGCTGACCGCGCCGTGGACGCTGTGTCCGATGACCACCGACGTCGCCGAGGCCCGGGAGTGGCTGGAGTCGTGGACGGAGGTGCCTGGTCTCGAAGGGGTTGTGGTCAAGGGCATGTCCCAGCCCTACCGGCCCTCGGTCCGCGGCTGGACGAAGGTACGCCGCCGCGACACCACCGAAGGGATCGTCGGCGCCGTCACCGGCACCCTGGCCCGCCCGCAGCTGCTCGTCCTCGGCCGCCGCGACGAGGCGGGCCGCCTGCACGCGATCGGCCGCACCGTCCCCCTGGCTCCGGAGGTCTCCCGGTCGGTCGGTGAGCACCTGGCTCCGGCCGGGGAAAGGCATCCGTGGACGGGGGTGCGGTTCGCCTCGGCGTGGGGGACCCGTGACGTCCTGGACGTCACCCTCGTCCGCCCGCACCTCGTGGCGGAGGTCAGCGCCGATACCTCGATCGACAGGGGCGGCGTCTTCCGCCACCCGATGCGATTCCAGCGGCTGCGCCTGGACGTGAGTGCTGAGGACGTGGCTGGGTTCGGGGAGGGGCGCACTGCGGCTGCCGGGTGAAGCCGGCCCCTGCCATTTCGCTCTCCTGGGTCCTGGACCTAACCTCAGCCCCTGCCCGGGCGTTGTTCTGCGGCACGGCCGGGGCGGCCTGTCGTTGGGCACGGGTGACCGATCCGATCTTCCCCACCGGCAACGTCAGGCCCCTGTGGCCGATGGCCGCCGCGCCCGCTTGCCATCTGTGCCCGGCCGACGGCCGGGCCCCCGCCGATCCAGCTTTCACTGTCACCTTCCGTCCCGCTTCGGGGCCGTCCCGCCGAGTGGGTCTGTGTGCGTACTGCCAGGTCGGCAGGCCCGGCCGAGAACGGGACGAGCTCGGTCCTGCGGATGTTGCCTGGAGAGCGCTCGAACGCGACGCGACGCGTCTGCTCACCGCGCATGAACAAGGGCACTGGACCCCGTCGGACGGTGAGGCGGAGTTCGCCGCAGGTCTCGCGCGGATGCCGTGGACGGAGGAGTCGATGCGCACGGCTGTCCGCGAGGCCAGCAACATCGTCTACGCCGGCCGCCTGCTCCGGGCCCTGGACAACAACGCGATCGTCGTCCTGCGCCACGTTCCCCCCGACGACCGTGCGCTGCACTCGCTGCGCCGCCTGGTCGATGTCCTGGCCACCGAGTGGGAGAGGCCCCCGGGAGGACATTCGCCGGACGCCGCGTGACCCCTCCATGCCGCTCCTCGGCGGATCGGGTGCCGCACGTCCCTGCGGCCCCGCTCCACACAGCCCGGCCCCGGTGTCCTCGGCCCCCCGGTGGGGTCGTCGGCAAACGAGTGCACCGCGGGCGGCCGGCGCGGCTGCGTCCGTGCGATGGGGAAGCGATGGACGGTGATGCCGGGATCGGCCCGGCACGCCGTGAGAGAGGAAACGGACGATGGAGCAGTCCGAGCTGGAGAGCAAGGTGCACGCGCTGGAGACGTCTTTGGCCGTCCAGGAGGCGACCATGGCCGGCGCGCAGGCCACGCAGGCGGCGACGCAGGCGGGGATGACCTCGACGTTCGGTGCCACGCAGGCGGGCACGTGGTCGGTGATGGCCGTCGGCAGTGTCGCGCTGGTGGTGGGGATCTTCCTCGGCCTGGCCATCGCCAAGGATTGACGGCCCCTCCCGCCCTACCGGGAGCCGCCGTCTGGTTCTGCGCCGCCCTCTGCCCGGCCTCACGGCCGGTAGGGGGCGGTCCGCTGTGGAGTGGCCGGGCTCGGGCAGCCGGCCCCGGTGTTCACCTCACCCGATGAACGTTCCCCCGGGCGAGCGGGTGAAGACCGCAGTGGGCTTGGTATCACCCGTTTGCGGATCCGCCGCCTGCACGAGGAACCCCGGCCCGCTGGTAGGCGAGCCCGACGTCCTTCGGCCGCGGGTCAGGAGTGGTTGTCGTAGTGGTCACGGCTTCCCGACTTGGCCAGCCCTCGGCTGATCATGTACCCGAAGGTGAGGATCACGATGTACAGCCAGGCCCTGTCGGCGCGGAAGTAGTCGAGGTGGCCCTCTTCGGTGCCTACCAGCATGGAGGCGATCAGGACCGCGATCACGCAGGCGATGTAGACGAAGAACTCCGTCGTCTTCAAGGCCGACTTCGTCTCGGTCGACAGGCGGCGTGTCCCGTGTCCGGAAACCTCGGCACTGGAGGTCCGGCGACCTTGGGGGGTGCCGCCCGGGTTCGCGTTGGTCATGGCAGGTGTCCAATCCTTGCGCGGAGCACGTGGTGCGCTCTACGGGTCGGGATCGCGTCAAGATCGACGCCGTCCCACCCGGCGACTACCCGGAAACGGGCGAGTAAACGTCACGTAAAGGATAAATCGATCCGGTAGGCCTCCGAACCCGGCTTGCCTGGTCCCCCCACCTTGAAGTTCACAAGCCGACGACACGCTGCGACCTGCGGGCGATGGGGGATCAATGGTGCCCAGCATCCTCGGGGCGGCTACGGCAACGGCCCACCGAGCCTGGTGTGGGGGAGCGCGACGCCGTGTGTGGTTGTCCATCAGGCCGTATGGCTTGTCCCATGCCTCGGTTGCTTGGTCTGAGCTGGTCACGGCCGCGTAGATGAGTCTGTGTCTAGGCTCGATGGCTTGATCCAGCCGGATGGGGGTAGGCGGGATCTGTGTCCTGTGCGTCGTCTGACCTGCTGTCCCGAGTTCGGCATGCCTTGGTCCAGGTGGGGTTCCAAGTGGTTGGCGAGGCCGGAGAAGACAGTGGGCCTGGGCTTGTGGTGACGGCGGTGCCGGCCGGGGTGCTGGTGAGGTGGGCGGCCTCCGATGGGTTCGCCTCACTAGCGAAGGGCCAGCCCAGCGCCTCGGGCGGTTTGCAGGTGATCGTGCATGCTGCGGTTTCGGGGCTGTTGGTCCAGCTGGGATACAGCGTCAAGGAATCCGCGGACGGCGGTCAACTGCTAGTTCTGGCGGATGAGTAGGGCAGTCCCCGTGACTATGTCTGACCCGCGGTGCCGCCCATCGTTTGACCACGGGGTGGGTCAGCTGCGGTACGGGCGCCGTGCCGCTGATGAGGATCTGTGAACTTGGCTGTGGCCCACATTTCGTGACGGTCACGGTTGGCTTTGTCCGCGCCTCGGACCGGGCGCGGACGGTCCTGAGCCCCCACACATCAGCAGCGACTGGCCCAGCAGTTCGAGCCGGCCAGAGGTCTTCGAAAAGCAAGTAGGTGGCCAGCGCCCGCAGCCGGGGATCGTGCGGCAGGTCGGACGCGGTTCAGCCCCCGTACTGCGCCCGCCGCGAGGCCTTTCACCCCTCGCACAAGATGGCTCGCCCCGACCCCGTTATGGCACGTGTGAGCGAGACCCTTCACGCAGGAGTCGGTCTTCGAGGGAGCCCATGTGGCGACCTGCGCCAGACACGCGGGCGTGAGCCGTCCGGTGAGCCCTCCGGATCGGCCGGCCTTGGGTGGGCCCCGGCCAGTCCGGCGGGCATCGATCCTTCGTTGAGGCGGTCGAGCAGGTCGTGCAGGCGGTCGGTGACGGTAGCGCCGCCCGCATCCGAGCCCTGCTGGCCGATCTGGCTGCCGTCGCGGGACACCCCGACCCTGCTGTACCTGCGAGAGGCGAGAGCGGCTGGACTCGCTGCCGTGACCTGGGGCCGGTCGGGTGCTCACGGCCGGCCGGGCAGCGATGCGGCCGACAGCTCCAGCGCGGCCCTGGCAATGAAGCGACGGGCGTGCTCCGGGTTGAGGGCTTGGGCTTGGAGGTGGTCGTACAGGGTGCTGTAGTGCTGAACGTCGGATCGCTTCTCCAGGTAGAGGTCGCTGGTGAACCGTTCCAGATACACCGTCCCCGTGGCGGCGTCGGGGAAGTCGAGGATGGAGAACTGTCCCGAGAGGCCCGGGTGGGCTCCCGTACTGTGCGGGAGCACCTGCACGGTGATGTGCGGCTGGGTGCCGAGGTGGTTGAGGTACTCGAGCTGTTCGCGCATGACCTTGGGGCTGCCGACCACGCGGCGCAGTGCGGATTCGTCCAGCACGACCCATAAGCGGAAAGGGCGGGCCGGGTGGTGGGCCCGGGACTGGCGGCGCAGCCGGACATCGTGACGCACGGCGATCTGTTCGGGGGTGGCCAGAGGGATCGTTTCCTCGATGACGGCCCGGGCGTAGGCCGGTGTCTGCAGCAGGCCCGGGATCACCAGGGGCTCGTAGGAGCGGATCGAGGAGGCTTCCGTCTCCAGGCCGATGTAGACGGCGTACGGGACCTCTCCACAGGCCACCCACCAGCCCTGCCGGTCCGCTTCCCTGGCCATCTGCATCAACGACTCGACGACCCGCGGGTCGTCGACCTGGTAGAGGGCGCACAGGTCCCGCACATCGCGAGGCTTGATGGCGCGGCGGCCGTTCTCCATATGGCTGATCTTGGGCTGGGAGATCAACAGATGCTCGGCCACCTGCGTACTGGTCAGACCGCTGGCTAGACGGAGCCGGCGCAGCTCCGTGCCCAGCCGCCGTCGTCTGACGGTGGGGTTTCCGTGCACCGCCACGGCGGTCTACCTCCGGCTCGGGACTGGTCTGTCAGCCGCGCGGGAATGCCACGGCCGGGCGGACGTATTCGCCGCGCAGTGACGATCAAGGGGCCTGCTGGCGAGTGTCATCGCGCGCGAACGCAGCTGCGTGCACAGCTTGGGCAGGAGTCACCCGGATGCCATGCCCTTCAACCTATCTGCCGGAAAAGCCGGATTACCCGAGAATCTCAGCGTCAAGGGCTGCACCAGGGCCCTCAGACGCGACTCCTGCCGTCCGAGGTCAATACCGCCGGTGACGGCTGCAAGATGTCCTAAGGCCGAGTAGGGGCGCGTGATTCGTACGGGGATCCGTGACGTCCTGGACGCGGTCCAGGTCCGGCCGGAGCTGGCTTGGGAGGCTTCCGAACCGTCGGCGGCGGTTCGCGCTACCAGGGGACGCGGGTGCGGACGGTTTTGCCGCCGCCAGGTGTCGGCTCGATGTGTACGTTGGTGGCGAGCTGGTTGATCAGGATCCATCCCCATCCGCCGGTGCCGTCAGTGTGGGGCGGGCGCGGCTGAGGGCGGTCTGGGCTGGTATCGGCGACGGCGATGGCGATGTCCTCGCCGTCCAGTGCGAGGTGGAGGGTGCAGGGTCCATTCGTATGCCGGATCGCGTTGGCGACGAGCTCGCCGACGACCAGGAGCACGATATCGGCGCTTCCCTGGTGGCGGGGAGGCCGGGCACGCGCGGCGTCGGTGAGGAAGCCGCGGGTCGCTTCACGCGCCGAGGCGGCGGCTCCATCGACGGCCGGCAGCCCCTGATCAAGCACGGGCGTCTGCATGGCACCTCCTTCCCTCGCCCCGCGCCTGCCCACCCTGATGGCCCGGATGCGGGCGAACCGGCATCAGGGCCCCCGCACCGCACACCGGCCCGACCGGTCAGCAGGCCGTGCCCCGGACAACGAGGCTGACCGCCCGCGGCGGCCGCGACTTGCTATGGCCGGGTCTCCGGACAGGTGCTTGGAGCGCTCGTCTTGTCCCGGGCCGGGGCATTGACCACGTTGCTAAACCGGCGGCGGTTTTAGGGGAAGATCGTTTCGCCGGTGAATTGAGCCACCCACCCGGGTGAGTTGGCGGCCCGCGCCATGTCCAGACACTGGCTTGGCGCGCTACACCCACCCATGTGATCAAGAATCTGATGCTGCGTGGCATGCCCGCGCTCGCTCTCGCCGCCTTGCCCCTGCTCACCGCCGCTCCCACATCCCACGCCGACCACCGCCCGGCCGCCGCGCCTGCCTCGACCCCGGCGGCAGCGGGTGCTTCCGGTGCGTTGGGGGTGCGGGCGCCCTTGCCGTTGTTCGAGGCCATCGACCGGATCACGGTCGCCGAGGAGCAGCGTGAGGGTTACACGCGGAGTCTGTACAAGCACTGGAACCGCGGCCTCGACGCCACCGACGGATGCGACACCCGCCGAGAGGTGATCCTCTCCGAAGCCCTGGAGGCCCCACAGGTGACAGCCGGCTGCAAGATGTCAGGCGGCCTGTGGCTGAGCCCTTACGACGACGTCACGATGACCGACGCAGCAGGCATCGACGTTGATCATTTCGTCCCACTAGCTGAAGTTCACGACTCGGGCGGCTACGGGTGGGACGCGGCCCGTCGTGAGGCGTACGCGAACGACCAGGCCTCCCCGGACACGCTGATCGCGGTGACGGCGAAGTCGAACCGCTCCAAGGCGGACAAGGACCCGGCGCAATGGCTCCCGCCGGCCGCCGGCTACCACTGCCAGTACGCCGCGACATGGGTGGGAACCAAGCTGCGCTGGGACCTGGCCGCGGACGAGGCCGAGCGGCAGGCGCTGCTGGGTCTGGCGGAGGACTGCCCCGACACCACCGTCGTCTATGAGCCCGCCCCCTGACCGGCCCTACCCCTGAGGGATCTCCGACGGTGTGGGTGGAGGCGGAGTCCGCGGACCTGGTTCTGCAGGGCGAAGAGGCCGACGAGTTACTTGCCGCCCTGGTCGACCAAACGGAGTGAGTAGCCGGCCACAAGGCGGGGATCCCCGCGCACGAGCGGGTGATCCGCATCCCGGCCCGGATGGTGCCGATCCTGAGGGCATGCGATGCCGCTGAACGCGCAGCAGCTGTACGGCCCCACGTTCACTGAGCTCCTGGCCGCCACCGAGCGCACGGCCGTGCATCCGGAGATGCGCGACAGCTTGCGCCCGCTTCCTCGCCCAGCAGACCGAGGACCAAGAGCACGACGGCAGCCAGGCCCTGTCCGCCCCGCCGCACACCCCCGCGAGACCGCCACGGTGAGGTTTTAATGAGCAGCAGACACCTGGTCCTGCACGACTTGTCCGGGTTCCTCGAAGGTGAACTTCCCCCTCGACCGAGGCACCCAAGAACGCCTGGCCAAGGCAGTCCTCGGCTGGACCGGCGGGACCCGGCTGCGGCCGACGGAGCCGCCTCGGCTGACTCCCCCAGGGCTGTCAGCAGCCGGCCCGCGACTGTGCGGCGGGTGGGCTAAGACTGCAGGTGCCGCTGGCCCGGTCGCGGCACACCATAGGCTTCGCGCCACCGAAGCCCCGGTTGGCACCTGACCGGCCCTGCCCCGGGCCTGCCGCCGGCGGGCAGCTGCCTGAGCCGCTCCTGGCGGAACTGTTCCGGCGCCTCTGCCGGCCCTGTACTTCGAGGGGGGCGCATTCAGCTAGAAGATCAAGTCGAGTGCGCCCCCGCCGGGTGATCCCGCGGGTTGAGTGATCTTGGATTGTCAGCGTCATCGTCGTGTCTCAGTCGCTTCCTTCCGGCCCGGAGCCGGTCCCCTTCGTCCTTCCTTCGCCCCGCCAGGCCAGTGAATCGTTTCGTCCGGTGTTGCTGGACCCGTCGCAGCCTCCCGGCGCCCAGGCCCTGTCCGTGCTGCGTGGCTCGCCCCTGGTGCGCGAGGTCCACGACCGCATCGAGGACCAGGTCGCCGAACTCGTGCGATGCCAGGCGCCCGGTGAGTCCTTCGGCCCGCAGGCTCTTGACCGGGCGGTCGCGCAGGTCGTGTCGGGCCGGCCCGACAGGTACGGCAGGTGGGCCTGATATCCGTGGTCGGGGCGCCTGGTCCATGTGTTGCCCGAGGCCGAGTTCCGCCTGGTCCGCACCGACCGCAACCGCGACAAGATCACCCGCGGGCAGCAGCAGGGCCTGTTGCGGCGCCGAATCGGCGTCATCGGCCTGTCGGTGGGCAGCAGCGCCGCACTGACCTGCGCCATGGAAGGCGTCGGCGGCGCCTTCCGGCTGGCCGACTTCGACCGGCTCGGCCTGTCGAACCTCAACCGGCTGCGCGCCGGCGTCCATGAACTCGGTCTGGAGAAGAGCGTGCTGTGCGCCCGGCGCATGTATGAGCTCGACCCCTACCTGGACATCGAGGTCCACCGGGACGGGGTGAACGAGGACAACGTCGAGGACTTCTTCGGCGACCAGGACCACGGCCTGGACCTGCTCGTCGAGGAATGCGACACACCCTGGGTCAAGGTCGCCGCCCGCGAGCACGCGCGCCACCGGCGGGTCCCGGTCCTGATGGACACCAACGACCGGGGCGTCCTCGACATCGAGCGTTTCGACCTCGAAGGGGACCGCCCGCTCTTCCACGGCCGCATCGGGGACACGACCGCCGCCGACGTGGCGGGCCTGGACCGGGAGGAAGCCATCCGCTTCCTGCTCAGAATCGTCGACGAGCAGCGGCTGAGCCCCGCCATGAGCGACGCCCTCACCCGTGTCGGCCGCACCCTGGCCAGCTGGCCCCAGTTGGCCAGCGGCGTCATGCTCGGCGCGGCCCTCGTCACAGACACTGCCCGCCGCATCCTGCTCGGCGAACCCCTGCCCTCGGGCCGCCACTGGGTCGACCTCGATGCCCTCATCCCCGCCACGGCTGCCGCGCCGGTACCGAGCGGAGCCGCCTTGTGAACCGCATCCCCGAACTGCGCGGCGAGCACCTGCGGCTGCGGGAACTGCACGCGGGCGACCACGACGCCTTCGCGAAAATCCTCACCCACCGCGTCCTCACCCGCTACCTGGGCATCGACCGCATGGACACCGCCCAAGCCCACGACACCTTCGCCCAATACCTCGCCCAGCCCCACACCCACCCGCGCCGCAAATACACCCTCGCCGTCTGCGCCCCCGACGACGACACCCTCGTCGGCACCATGGGACTGCTCGTCGAGGACTACGGCAGCAACGCCATGCTCACCAGCCTCGTCCTGCTGCCCGGCGCCCCTGTACGCGGCCACGGCCACGAAGCGGGCCGCCTGCTGATGGCCTACGGCTTCGGACACCTGGGCCTGCACCGCATCTGGGCCGGCCACCGCACCGACCACCACCGCATGGCCCAGGTGATGCACGCCGCCGGCCTGCGCCGCGAGGCCACCCTTCGCCAGCTGTTCCGCACCCAGGGCTGCTGGCACGATGTCACCACCTACGCCGCTGTCGCCCCCGAGTGGAAACGCCAAGCCACCGACACCGAACTCGCCATCCTCGACAGCCCGCTCCGGCTCCTCGAGCGGGCCTCTCGGTGACGGCCTACCACGCCGGAGCCGAGCTTCGCCAAGCTCGCCGCACGCTGGGCCGGCACCAGCCGGGCCGTACCCGGCCGGGCGGATCAGGAGTGGACGATCCCCGCCCGCCGCTACCCCTGGCCGGGGCGCTGACCGCGCGGTGCGGGCACCGCCCCCACCGCCACCCGCACCGCACCCCCAAGGTCGGGTCCGTCTTCACACCCCCCGCCACGCCCCGTAACCGCACCGCACTGCGCCTCTCCCTGCACAGTGACCTGACCGACCAGGACGTCGAACGCATCATCCACGCCGCCGAAGCCGTCCGCCCTTTCTGCCTAACACCCCGCACGCCCACCACCTGACCCTGGGAGCTGGACGTCATGTTCATGACCTTCCATTCGGGACGTCGCTGCGTTGGGGCGGGGCGCAAATTGCCTACATATGCGCGCGCAGCGGTAGTGGGGCGGCCAGATGCTGTCGGGCGCCGATCGAGAAGGGGGTTGGCTGCCAGGTGAGCCTGCTCACGGATGATTTCGGCCTGGTGGCGGGATGTTGTTCTATCGCTGTGTGTAGTTGATCGGGTTCTCTTTGATGTGTGGGGTATGGCCGCAGAGCCGGGCCCCGACCGGACACGTTCAAGGGATGTTCTTGTGACAAGCACCGAAATGAACTCAGGCATCGTCGCCGAGGAGGCACAGCAGATTCCGGCGTTGGTACCGGTGGATGTGACGCCTGCCGCTGTCGAGGCCCGTGACAAGTTGCTGGCCGCTATCGGGGCCGAGGCGGAGCTCGTCGCCGAGAAGTCTGCCGGCCAGGCGTCGGCCGCGCTGGCGGAACTTGCCCGGGCCTACGCCTTGATGACGGGGGGTGGCACGGTGGCGGGTGGGTTCGCGCCGGTGTCCAGCCGCGGCGTTTATGCCCATGGTTTCGACCGGCCCTCGCCGATTCAGCCGACGGCCGTCGTTCCCGTCGTCGAGTGATGACGCGTCGCTCTCGGTTGGGATGACGGAGTGCCGTGGTTCGCTGCGCCTGCCGCCCGCAGCGGGCGGTCAGCACAAGTTGGTCCCGGTGGTGCCCTCCGCGAAGGCGTGACGACGGGGCGCGGGCGGATGTGGCGGGGCCGGCTGGGGTGGATTGCGCCGGCCGGGCCCCTCTGTGCGTGGACCCCCTGGTCGTCCTGCCACCGCCCGCACACCGGGCTGGGGTTGCCCGGCGTGCCGTCGGTGCCGGGGGGGCGCCAACCCGGTCAGGCCGCGATGACGGGGAAGAGGGTATCGGCGCCGGTCATTTCAGCGGGCACAGGACTTGGGGCTGCGGGCGACGCAGGCTGATGTACCGACAGTGGTCGGTCGCGGTCTGGCGGGCGATGATGAGGGCGTGCAGCCCGGCGGAGTCACAGAAGGAGACCGGTCAGGTCGATGACGATCTCGTCCGGCCCGCCGGGCTGGGTGATCGCCGCGTGCTGGGCGTCGCGCAGCATCGGGGAGGCCGATGTCCATCTCACCGCCGACGTGCACGACCAGGCGCCGCCCGTCACCGTCCACCCAGACGTCCGGCTCGCTCCCTTCCCGATCTTCCATGCCCCCATGATCGCGCAGGCGGAGACCCCAATCGCCAGCCGGTGTGACGCTACGCCCATCTCAAAGGCCGATCTCATGGCGGATATCCGACCACAGCCGATCCGGAATCGCTCGGAGCTGGCCGCGCTTGGCGACCTCGTGGTGACCGCGCCCGTGCACGCCCCCGCTGCGGTTCGGGAGCGGATCGCGGCGGCGGCGGACACCCTCGAGCAAGCCGGCCGCGCGCGCCGGCGAACGCTCGTTGGAAGGCCGGGCGCGAGCTGGATGGCGGGCGTCGGCCTTAGCGTTCAGGATGCCATCACCGCGTGACTCCTCCTGGCGACGGAATCCGCCGGGCCCCCGCTGCCGTGGTGCTGTCCACTGCCGAGAGTGCCTGTCCTCTGGCACTGGATCTGGACCGTCTGTCACCGAAGCTGGACTGATCGACGGTGCCCCGGCCCGGCCCCTGGAGCGGGGCGGTCCGGGGCACCGGTGGGGCGGATCAGGTCCCGAGGTATTCCAGGAGCCAGCTGATCGGTACGTCGTCCGCCGAGTCTGCGGGTCCCATCTTCATGCGGCCGATGAGGATCTTCTGGGTTCCGGCGGGGAGCTTCTCTCCGAGGCGGTTGCCGTTGTCGGGGACGTTGCGGGGTGACACGCCGCCCCAGCTTCCGTTGGTGTAGATGCTCACGCCGAGTTTGGTGTCCGCCCAGGCGCAGCCGAAGCTGAGCCAGGTGTCGCCCCAGGGGCCGGCGTTGGGCGGGGGCACGGTCAGGATGATCGTGTGCTTGTAGTGAATGAGCGCGCCGGTCTCGGTGAACGCGAAACCGTGCGGGATCTGGTCGAGCTGGAAGCTGTTGGACACCAGTACTCCTTGCTCAGCAGGGGAGTGACACATCACACGGTATGAACAGGCAAGCCCGCTTTGTCACGTGCCAGGGTCAAACCCCCGGTTTGAGCGGACCTGAAGCACACCGGACGGCTTCCCTGCGTCGGTGGGCCTCCTCCTGCCTACTGTTCCCGCTGCGATATCCCCAGGCCCGGGCGGGGGGCCGACACGCCACCGCCAGCCGTCCGCGGCCCGCCGGCGTCAGCGGCACCCGCCGTCGTATTTTCCGGGGCCGGGGCCGGGGTCGGGGATCCGCTTCGAGTGATAGATCAGAAGCGCGCCGCGCCCTCTCGGCCATCGGGCCGGAAGTGTCGTTGTTGGAACATGTCTGACCTGGGACGCTTCGCTTCGGTCGGCAGGGAGCCGACCGGTGAGGAGAGGCATGTCTGAGATCACGCCCGAGGCCAAGGGGCCGGCTCCGGTAAGGCTGGAGGCGACGGCAGGCGAGGCCGTGCTGGTTCCCGCGTCGCAGGTACGGCCCGAGGACATCGGGACCCTGGCGATCGAGTACCGCGATGGGGTGCCCGTGATCGTCGTCAGCGGCGGGAAGTTCATCCCGGCGGGGATCTCCGTGGTGAACCAGGAGGGAGTCGCCGTCGCGCGTGTCACCGCCGCGCCCATCGACTCGGTGCTGGACGGCGGCGAGGACCTCCTCGCGGGCGGGAGCCTGGTCCTTGGCTATCAGGGGTGGCTCGCCGGAGCCCAGTTGGCCTATGACACCACCGAGCCAAAGTAACGGGACACTTCTCGCCGGCGCTCGCCGCTAGCCTGAAGGATCATTCCCGATCCGCCAGCAGGCGCGATGGTTCAATGATCATCGCGCCCGTGGAGGCAGCCGCCGGTTGCCACCGCGCGCGGGAGCTGCGGGCGTCAAGTCCGCGCGCCCTACGAGCGACTCGGCTACCCCTACGCCGGGCCGTACCGCAACGAGCCTGGCGGGCCCGTGCACGACCTTCTCGTGCTTCATCCGCCGATCCCTCCACCTCGACAGCAAGCTGGGCGAGAAGACCATCGACGCGCTCCTCGACATGGCCCTGCCGCCGTCCGCGAAACCCTCCGAGAGCTAGCCAGGAGAGACACCGGCCAGCTGCGCCCACCCTGGTGCAGCGTATGGTCCCGATGCTGAATCTGGCGTCCGGGCAAGCCTGTGTGCCTGGGCAAGCCACCTGTGAGGGCGGCTTGCCCAGGGCCGGCGGCCCGGCTACGCCATCGCGGCGGCCACGGTCTCCAGGACGACGAGCTGCTCCGGGTCGATGGGGACGCCGTCGGCCTGGCGCAGCGAGCGGAGCGTGGTGCCGTCGGCGCAGAGCCTGCACAACCCGGCCAGAGGGAACGGGGTGGCGCTGATGAGGGTGTGCGAGGAGGAGCTGTCGTAGACGGGCCGGTAGCAGCCGGGGCACGGCAGGCAGTCATCGACTGCGTCCCCGGCCGGGGCGTCCGGGCCGAGCAGCGGCACGATCCGCAGGAGGTTCTCCCCGGCCTCGGCCCACTGCGCCATCGGACGCTCTGCGGACCGCTCGAAGACGACGTCGTCGCCGTCTGGGCCTTCGCTGGTGCGGACCCAGGCCAGCGTGCCGACGCCTTGCTCGGGGTGGTTCGGGAGGAACGCCAGGACGGTCTTGGCGCCGGGCTCCTCGCTCACGCTGTAGACGTGCCCGCGCCCGGCCTTCAAGGCCGTGCCCATCTCGGTCAGGCCCTGGCCCTCGTCGTCGTTGCGCAGGCGCAGCTGCCACGACGCCGGGGCCCCGTCGATCTCGGCGGGGGAGGAGGTGATCAGGATGCCGTTGCCGGACCGGCGGACGTCCAGGTGCACCATCCCCAGGACGGAGTGGAACGCGGTGCCGAACCACTCCGTCGGCCGCCCGCCCTCACTACGCGGCGCGCGCGGCTTGTGCAGCTTGTGTCGTCCCATGCCCTGCCTCGCAAACGTGATCCGTGCACGGGCCGGATCGGTCCGCTGAACCCACAACCGCTGCCCGGCGGCCCAGGCACGCCACAGGCCCGGCCTCCACCCGTTCAGCGCACCTGGGCAAGCCTCCCCGGCCGGGAGGGCCGCCGGACTCATCCCGAGCTGCAGGAGGGGTGCACCGGAAGGGGGCTGGAGAGGTGTCTGCACGGGTGCACTAGGCGGGGGACCGCAGGTGTGACCGTAGGTGGGACCCCCCGAATCCGGTGATCTTCCATTCGCGCAGGTCAGAGCCCGTGGGCAAGCCCCCTTCGGAAAACGACACCTCTTACCTCGCGATAGCCGAGGGGAGAGGTCTATCCGTATCCCGGGGGCCGGCGGCCGCGCGCAGGGGTACATGTACCGGTATGGCGCGTGAACGGATCCGGTGGCCCCTCGTCGTGGAACGGGCGCGGCAGATTGTCGACGGGTACGCGCCGCTCAAGGTCACGTTGCGACAGGTGATGTACCGGCTCGCGGCCGAGGGCGTGCTGCCGCACACTCCGCCGATGTACCGTCGGCTGTCCGCGCAGCTAGCCCAGGCCCGCAGGGAGGGCCGCTTCCCCGACCTGATTGACACCGTCCGCGAAGTCCACGTCCCGCCGGCCTGGCCCGACGCGGACGCCTTCGTGCGGGAGATGCCCGCCTGGTTCCGGCTGGACCGCACGGCGGGCCAGGAGCACGCCCTGTACGTCGCGGCGGAGAAGGACACCCTCCGGCAGCAGTTGACCGGCTGGCTCGAGTTCGCGGGCATCCCCGTGCTCGTGGTCCGCGGCTTCAGCTCCCAGTCCTACGCTGACGTCGTCCGCGACCGCGTCGCCCACGAGCAACGCGGAGCCTGTCTACTCGTGGTCGGTGATTTCGACTGCTCCGGCGAGGACATCGAGCGGGACTGGGTGGAGCGCACGGGCTGCTGGAGCTCGGTGACCCGGGTGCTCCTCACCTACCAGCAGATGCGCGCCTACGGCCTCCCGGCGACCGAGGGCAAGCGCGGCGACCCGAGGTGGCCGGCCTTCGCCCGCCGCTACGGCTTCGACATCGAGCACCCGGTCCAGTGGGAAGTGGAGGCGCTGGAGCCGGACGAACTCCAGCGCCTGGTCCTCGCCGCCGTCGACCCGTACATCGACCGCGACGTCCTCGCCCAGCAGATCACCCGCGAGGAACAGCAGCGCCGCGCCCTGGAGGACTTCGCCGGGCGGTGGGGAGAGGCAGGGTGAGGAGCGGCCGGTAGGTGGTGTGGCCGGCGGCTCGGGCGAAGTGCGGTCCTGGCCTGGCGGGTCAGTGGCTCCTGATGGTGCCGCGTACCAGGGCGTAGGGGACCACGCAGAAGGCGCCGAGGTTGGTGGCGACGATCAGGGTGAGGAACAGCCAGTAGGCGAAGCCGTGGCCGTTGGAGGAGGCGAGGAGCCACCCGTACGTGAGGGCGGTGAGGATGCCGGTGAGGGCGAGTCCGGCCACCCAGCCCGTCTTGCTCAGCCCGAAGCCGAGGCCGATGTAGGCCCAGAACAGGGCGGGGCCGGCGACGGCCGCGATGGCCAGGAACACCGGGAAGTCGATGTCCCGGCCGCTCATGTAGTCCGTGAGCTCAGGCACCGAGATGAAGGCCAATAAGCCCATGTAGGCGACACCGAGTACGACGGCGACGATCGTGATCACGCGGGCGGCACGGGTGGCGGGAGGGGTGTTCGCGGCGTCGGTCATGAGGCGGTGGACTCCTTCTCCTACGACGGACAGGGCAGTCGGCCCCGCTCCGGTATAGCCGACTCAGACCACTGGGGCTGTGTGGTTGCCGGCAAGGCACCCCCGACCACGAAGAACCCGCCACCCGAAGCGGTGAAGCGGCCACATCACCGTCGGCACCGTCGGCCAGCCGCGCGGACTGGCGGGGATCAGCGAACGCTGTAGCCGAGGGCCGTCGAACAGACGACGCGCTCACCGAATGCCGAGGCCGAAGAGCCGGAGGCTGCTTGTGGTCCGGTGTTCTTGCGGTGGGCCGGGTCAGATTCCGAGCATATTGCCGATCGGTCCGAAGAGGCCGGTCAGGGCGGCTTCGGACACGTCGGTGCCGGGCCTGGGCGTGGGGGTCCACTTCACGATGGACCAGGTCTGGCCCTTGCCGCCCTTGGGCCTCCCGACCAGGTATCCGTCGGCGTCGGTCCAGTAGGTCTGCTCGGAGGGCACGGTCTTGCTGTCGGCGCCGTAGATGTAGGTTCCGTCGTAGGTCCATCCGTAGGTGGCCCCGGTGTAACGGATGGCTCCGCACCCGTGTACGCGGGTGGTGGAGTCGGCGGCGATGACCGGCGGCACGATGCCTTCCTTGGCGGCCGCTTCCAGGTAGGTGTCCAGGGCGGCGGCGATGCGCTGGTCCTCGTCGGTCTCGTAATGGGGGCTGGTGAAGCGGATGGCGCCCCCGGTGACCTTGCGGTAGGCGCACTGGGAGTGCCACGCGTGGAGGTTGTTATGGGGGGTGGCGGCCTGGGCTGCGGCGCGGCGCTCCAGGATTTCGGGCAGCAGGTTACTGGCGCGCACACGCACCTGATGGGCGCGCGGATCGCGCTCCAGGCGCTCGACCACTTCCATCATCTGCTTGTCGATCCCCTTCCGCAGCGCCTCCTGCTTCGCCGGGGAGTAGGTCCTCATCATCCTCTGCTGCTCGTAGTCGGACATCTGGCTGAGCTCCTTCATCTCCGCCAGGGTGAGGCCGGTTTCCTCCGCGATTCCCAGCCGGTAGGCGCGCAGGACGGTGAGGTCCGTGGCGCTGGGAGGATTGTCTTCGGCGGCCCATGCCTCCAGTTCGGCTTCCGCGCCGGCGCGGCCCTTTTCCCGCGCCTGGATCCACGGCTGACTGTCCCGTTCGGCGCGCCTGCGCTCCTGGATGGTCGGCCACTCGGCGGGGATGAGCGGGGCGAGGCGGTCGCGCAGGTCCGCGGGCATGTCGTCGAGCCGGTTGGTGAAGGCCCGGTTGGTGTCGAAGAGGTCGTCCATCTCGCGCTCGGTGCTGGCGTGCAGCCACACACAGTGGTCGCCGATGTTCTGATACTCGCCGACGGCGTGGCTGACGATCTGCTCGGAGCCGTTGTGCCACCACACAGTGGCGGGGCTGTTGTCGGCTTCGCCCAGCTCCAGGGTGGGCTTTCCAGTGACGTACTGGAGGTACTTGGTGCCCTCCTTGTGGTCGCTGACGTCGCTGGTGCGGCCCAGGCGCACACGTACGGCCCGGCCAGTCTCGTTGTTGACGATGGTGAAGTTGCCCTCGGGAATCGTAGACATGGCGCCAGTATCATGCTCCATCGTGCTCGGTTGATCACGCACCGTACATTTCGCGCCATGTACGTGAACCCTGCCTCTGACTGCTACCGGGCCTAGTCGCGCCGATATGGAGTGCGTGTGCGAGGCCCGGCCCGGTGTTCTCGGGCCGCCCCAAGCGAGCAGGAAGGAACGGTCGGTGATGGCTGGTCAGTGATCCTCAGTCGGCCCTGGCCCTCAGGGGGCGCCGACCGGGGGAGCGGGTCCTGGTGGGTTCCCCGGGCGCCGTGACGGAGTCCTCGGCGGCGAGGCGGGCTTGGCGGGAGGTCGTGGCTGTGCGGGGGAGGCCCCGGGCGTGACGCCTGGGGCCTCGGATGCCGGTCCGGCTCAGGGAGCGGTCACGCCCACTCCACGCCCAGTCCCCGCAGCGCGTCCAGCTGCTCCTGGGTGAGCTTGTTGCGTCGGGTTTTGGTGTTGGAGATCCATACGCCGAGCTTCACGGTCACCGGCTCAGCTTCGCCGTCGACCGTGATTTCCTCTCCGTGGGCTCGGGGGACCGGCCGGTGGGCGCCTTCCCGTTCCACCCACTGTGTGAGGGCTGCCAGGCCCCGCTGGAATGCCTGCTGCGCCTTGGTCGGCCCCTTCGTCCCGCGGCTGTCCGCGGGGGCGGGGGCGGGGGAGGGCGCCTTGTCGGGTTCCATGCCCAGCGTGGTCAGCCGTTCCTGCTGCTCGGGCAGCAGCCGCGCCCAGTTGGCCGGCTGCTTTTGCTGCTGGAGCCACCGGCCGACGTCGTCGCCGTCGAAGACGACGCCCGGCGCGATGTGGGGCAGGGCGCCGTCGGCGTCGACCAGGTCCGCCAGGACGCGGTAGTGGCGCTGCCAGTCCAGCGGCCACGGGCAGTCCCAGTCCTCGTCGATCGCGGTCAGCTGCGCCGCGCGCTCCGCCGCCCGGTCCGGGTCCTTGCCCAGGCCGTTCTTCGCGCCTTTGCGGCGGAGGTTGGCCATGTACTGGCCGATGGGCACCATCTCGTCGTCCTCGCCCCACATGGCGTCCTGCCTGGGCGCGAGGTGCCCGGTGGCCCGGCGGTAGGAGCGCAGGGCGGCGAGCTTGGCCTCCCACGCTTCCTCGCCCGGCTCCCAGACCATCCCGGCTTCCGGCGCGTCCAGGAGGACCTTGCGCCGGTCCTCGAGCTCCCCGGCGCGCAGGGCCTTGCGCTGCTGGTGCACCCAGCGTCCGAGCGGGAAGTCCTTGGTGACTCCGACCTCGACCTCTACGTCGTAGGGCACGGCGTGGACGCCGGTGATCTCGTTCTCCTTCCGCCACCGGATGAGGGCCTGGTAGCCCTCCAGCCACACCAGGGATTCGGGCCGGTAGACGCGGGTGCGCAGGAACGCGGCGATGGTGGCGGCGTCGCGCGGGCTGGAGAAGTGGAGCAGCGCCGACTCGGCCGCTGCGTCGGCGCCGTCCTCCTGGTCCTCGCCCTCCCCGCCGGTGCCGACGATCTGCCCGTCCTCGTCGCGCCGGACGTGCAGCTTGCGCTTGCCGCTGGTGAGGGCGCGGGAGGCGAGCTGCTCGACCAGACGGTCGTCATGAGATCGCAGGCCCTGGAGGACCGCTACAAGAGGGCGGAAGCTCGCGCTGGCCACCATGTCCGTCGGGTCCTCGTTCGGCTCCAGGAACACCGGCACGATGATCCGCGCGATCTTCGTGGAGCCGTCGCGGTTGAGCCGGAGCGCGCGGCCGATGTTCTGGACGATCTCGACCTGGGAGCCGCGGGTGTCCGCGAAGCAGATCGCCTCCACTCCCCGCTCGCCGGTGATGTCGACGCCCTCGCCGAGCACCCGCACGGACGCGAGGAACGCCCGGTGCACGCGCCGGTTGTCGGCGTCGATCCCGTTGGCGAACTGTCGCAGGACCTCGCGCCGCTCGGTGACGAGGTGGTCCCCGCACAGCCACGCCGACCACACCCGGTCCGGCGGCACGTGGCGCCCGGCCTCCAGCTCGTAGAACTCGGCGTCGATCGAGGACTTCGGCAGCTTCTCCGCGGCCGCCAGATCGGCGTCGGAGGCGTCGGTGTCGTACAGCTCCGCCGCCGTCTCGGGCAGTTTCTCTGCGAACGCGGCCGCCTCCTCCACCTTCTGGTGGAACGTCATGACCGTACGCAGGTTGTACGCGGCGGCGTGCTCCAGGAGCGCGGTCTGCAGCAGCGCTAGGCGCCGGCCCCGCTGCGCCTCCTCGGACTCTCCGAGGACGGGGGAGGGGTCGCGGATCTCGAGGACGTCGATCTCGAACCCGGCGAGGATCCCCCGCTCGATTGCCTCCGAGAGGCCCAGCTCGGCGAGCCAGGCGCCGTAGGTGCCGTCCGGGTCGTCGGCCATGCTCGCGAGCTCGGCCTCCTGGCCGCCGGTGCCCTTCTGCGGCCGGGTGGCGGCCAGGATGCGTGGGGTGGCGGTGAGGTAGAGCCGGAAGTCGGCCGGGATGCGGGTGTTGTCGTGGATCGCGGCCCACGGGCGTCCGAGGTCGCCGGCGGTTCCGTGGGCCTCGTCGACGATGGCGAGGTCGAAGCCCGCCATCTGCTGTCCGTAGAGCCGTTCTCCGCCCGTCAGGGCGGCCTCCAAGGGGCCGCGGACTTTCCGCTGTCCCTCGGGTGCGTCGAGGTCCTCGCGGTCCACAAGGGAGGCGTACGTGGCGAACACGACGACCGGCCCCGCCCCGGCCCACAGGGCGAGCTGGATCGGGTTCGTGGTGGTGCGCACCCCCAGCTCGTTTAGCACCGGGTCGTTCTCCAGCGAGCACACCGCGATCATCGGCGCCTTGTGTCCCACCAGCCGCCACGCCTGGGCGGTCTGCGCGAGCAGGTCCAAGGTGGGCACGGTGACCAGGATCCGCCCGCCGGGGAAGCACTCCAGCGCGCCCGCAGCGGCGGTGATCGTCTTGCCGGACCCGGTTGCGGACACGATCGTGCCCCGGGTGCCTTGCGGGGGCACCGGCGACCGGGAGGGAAACCCCACCCACTTCCGAATTGCCGACTTTTGGTCGACCTGGTGCTCGCGGAGCTGGATCACCTTCGGGTCTCCTTGCTGCTCAGCGCCGTGGGTGTGGCGCTGTCGGCGGCTTTGCGGCGGCGTCGGTGTTCGCGTTGGGCTTGGGCGCGGGCGCATTCGCGGGTGCAGTACTTGATGCCGCTGGTGCGGTTCTGCCCGTACTCGGCGCGGCCGCGCTGGCGGACGAAGGAGCCGCGGCAGGTCTCGTTCGCGCATTCGCGGACGGTGGCTTCCTCGGCCAGGTGGTTGTACAGCTGCAGGAAGGCGACGGACAGGATCGAGGGTCTGCGGTCGCTGAGGCTGCCGAGTCCGACGCTGAACGGCTTCAGTGCCCCGTGCAGTGCCTGCCGCAGCTGGGCCAGCCTTAGGGACAGCATGCTGGTGCGCAGGTCGTCGAGGGTGCGGGGGTAGCCGTCGTCCCGATGCCCGTTCTCGGCTCGGATCTGCGCCAGGTGGTCTTCGGAGACCTCGGTCTCGACGAGCTCGTCGAGGCCGCCCTCGCGGTGCAGCGCCAGCCATGTCGCGACGGCTGTCTGGGCCTCGCTGATGTGGACGCGCACCAGCTCGCCGTGCAGGGACCACGGCCCGAAGCGGGGGTGCTCGCGTTCTTCGAGTTCCCGAAGCCGCTCGTGCTCCTCGTAGTCCCAGCCGCCCGTGTCGATGTCGCCGCCGAGCCGGCCGTAGGCGGCCATCCAGCCGGCCACGGTGACCAGGTCGCCGGGATCCACGGCCATCAGCTCGCGCAGGTAGAAGTCCTCGGGCAGCGCCGCCGTCGCGCCCTCGCCGGGCCGGGGGCCTCCGATGTCCCAGACGATCCATTCCCCATCGGCGCGCGCTCCGGGCACTGGGGTCATCTGTGGTGCCGGGACCGGAGTACCCGGCCACGGGGTGGGACGAAACCGTGGGTCAACGTATGCCGCCATGCAGGGCATCATAGCCCCGAAGGGGAATACGAAAACCCGGAACCTCGTACCACTCATGCGGAATTGGCTGAATGGGGAGACGAAGTGACGCAGTGGCAGGAACGCAAGACGGTCGGAGACGCCCACGAACACAACGTCGCCACCGCACTCCGGCAGCACGGCTGGACCGTCCACCCCTGCGGCCAGGGAACCTACCCACCCGCCATCCAGGACGCCCTGCGCTGCACCCGATCCGCACTGCGCCAGTTCCCCGACCTCATCGCCTCCCGGAACGGCGAACTGGTGACCATCGACGCCAAGGACCGGATGCCCAGCACCCACACCGGCCGCTACGCGATCAGTACCGCCACGCTCAACGCCGGCCTGCTCTTCACCGCGGCCCACGCGCCCACCCCGCTGTACTACGTGTTCGGCGACATGAAGGTCCTCACCCCCTCAGAGATCCACCACTACACCGCCCACGCCCGCCCCCACCCAAGTGGCGCCTGGGTCCTGGTCTCCACACGCCAAGCCCACGCCTTCCACACGGTCTTCGGCAGCCCGGCCGCGCTGGCCGCTTGATTTCCCGTGCAGCCGCACGGCATGGAGCTGTTGAACCGGTTCCCACCGCGCGCGCCCCTCTTAACCCGTGACCGGGATGTGCGCCCGCCGATGCAAGGGTCAAAGAGAGGTCGCGCGGGCCGCCGAGCCGGCTGCCCGGTCTGCCTCGGCAACGGTGTCGGCGGGGTGGCGGACGCGGGCGCGGAGGCCGGCCGGTGGTGGGTGCGAGGCGGGTGGGGGTGGCGGTCATGGTGTGAGGTGGTTCCACCACCAGGCGAAGGTGGGGACGGGTACTGGGGAGGGGTCGGGGTCGCTGGGCTTGTCCGTGCGGGGGAAGTCGGCTGCGGGGGAGTTCGGGGTGAGGTAGCGGGCGTGGGTGGCGCCCATGTCGAGGTTGCCGGTGATCAGGAGATCGATGGCGTGCAGGTAGCCGAGCAGGCCCTCGTTGGCGTTTTGGCGTAGTTGTGCGGACAGTTTCAGGTAGCAGGCCATGATGCGGTCGCGCAGTGCCACGGCTTCGGTGACGGCTTCCTCGAAGGTGTGGTGCGGGTTGTGCTGGAGGATCACGTCGAAGATGTCCAGGGTTGCCTCGTCACCGTGGTCTTCCTTGGCGCGGGAGTAGCGGTCGTTGTCGAGCGCGGCGGCGGCCATGGCCGCTTCCCGCGCCGCCACCAGGGTGGGGTCGGCCATCTGGTGTTCAGGGAGTTCCAGGCCGGCGCACATCAGGGCCATGTCGATGGCGTTCGGGGAGCCTGTGGCCAGCACGCGTACGGCGAGGTATTCGTTGACGCTCACGGGCTCGCCGCGTTCGCGCATGGAGAGCTCCCACACGACCCCGGTCATCCACAGCCGGAAGCTGGCGGTGAAGCGTGCCATCTGTACGGGCGTCGCCCAGCTGCGCAGGTCCTTGGACACGTCGGCGATCGCGGCGGCCAGCGGCATGTCGCCGAGCAGGTGGGCGTGGGGGGCTTCCATGATGCGTGCGAGCGCCAGGAGCACGGGGGCCGTCTGGGAGGCTGAGCCCAGCCGTCCGGAGTCGATCATGTCGTCGAGCTGGAACGACCAGGCGCTGTACTTGCTCATGCTCAGCAGGCGCTCTGGCGGGGCCTCGGGGAAGAAGAGCACGGAGATTCCGGCGCCGATGGCCGCGTGCAGTGTGGTCTCTTCCGGACTCCGGCCCGGGCTCAGCCTGCCCAGCCACTTCGCGCAGGCGTGCATGAGGTCCTCGCTCGGCGGATACGGCGCGGCCGGCAGCGGGCAGAAGATCGGCGGTGTTTGCGGGGAGAACGCGTTCGTGGACATCGTCTACCTCTTTGCAGCGGATGTGAACGACTGGGCTGTGGCGCCTCGTCGGGCGGGGGAACGGCTGGGCACCGGGGTGCCAGGGCAGCCCACAGGGTTGCGGTGGGTCACCCTGTCCGGGTGCATCGGTCGGCTTGTTCCAGTTGAGGCTTCACGGGTCCGGGTCCGGGTCCGGGTCCGGGTCACGCGGCCGCGGAGCCGGAACCCGTGGACAGGGCCGGCTTTTCACGCGGACCGCGTGACCGGAGAGCCGGCGGGTGCTGCCAGGGCCAGCAGTGCGTCACGGTGCTCACCGGGCGGGATCCCGCCCAGGGCGTGGCGGGCCTGCTCGGCGTGGTCGTCGGCGCGCTGCTCGGCGGCCTGGAGGGCTCCGGTGGCGCGCAGTACTCCAGCCAGCCGCCGGAACGCTTCCCAGGGGTCGCCTCCCGGTGTCATGCAGTTCCGTAGGACTGCCCGCTGGGCGGGGGTGGCGCCTTGGTGGGCGAGCAGGACGGGCAGGGTGGGGCGCCGGTTGCGCAGGTCGCTGTCGGCGGGCTTCCCCGCTCTGGCCCCGTCGCCGAGGTAGGGAAGGAGGTCGTCGCGTATCTGGAACGCGCACCCGAGGTGGTCTCCGAAAGCACCGAGTGCCGCTATCTGGTGCTCGGTGCCTCCGCCGAGGACGGCTCCCACCGTGCAGGCCGCGTCGAACAGTGCGGCCGTCTTGGCCCGGGCCATCTCCAGGTAGACGTCCGGTGGTGCTTCCAGATCGCCGGCGAGGGTGAGTTCGAGGGCGGCACCGCGGCAGATCTGCTGACCGGCCTTCGCCTGGGTCTCCATCGCTGCGACGATCCGCTGGTGGGGGATACCGTGGGCGGCGCATTCGGCCAGGGTTGTGAACCAGGTGAAGAACAGGGCGTTCCCGGCGACGATGGCCATCTGCGGGCCGAACTCGGTGTGCACAGCGGGCCGGCCGCGGCGCAGGGCGTCCTGGTCGATGATGTCGTCGTGGAGCAGGCTCCCGGTGTGCGCGGCCTCAAAGCCCACGGCGGCCGGCAGCACCGCCCTAAGGCTTCCGCCCACGGCCAGCGCGGAGAGCGCCAGCAGGCGGGGCCGCAGCAGCTTCCCCGTCGGCAGCAGCGCGTACCGGTGCACCGCGTCCAGTCCGCCCGCGTGCTCAGGCCAGCGGCGGGTGAACTCCTTCGCCAGCACCTCTGCCAGGAAGTCGCTGCCACCGCTCGCAGGCGGTGAGGGGACCAGCGGGGGTTCAGCGGCCTGTCGGCTGGCTAACGGCCCGGGTATGACAGACATGCACAAGACCTCCGAAACTCACATGCGGCGAAGTGGCGACGATGATCGAAAGCGGCGGCCGGTGAGGTGCCACGGCCGGCGCGGCTCATGACAGCACGCCGCAGAGCCCCCCGGCGCAGTGCCCACGATCAGCGCGTGGGTGCACACCACCGCCGTACAGGGCATGATCGCGATCCCAAACCGCACGTCCGGGTGGTTAGATCCGACCCCGACCACTCCTGTTGCCCGCGTCATGTCCATGCCTCGGCCCTGACACCTGGGTCGCAAAGCCGGCTTTGCGGATTCCGGAGCGCAGCCCCCTCGCGCCGATTGAGACCCGGGGTACGGAGGGGTGCGGCACGGGCGGCAGTGTCGGCCGGCGGTCTGCGCCGTAGCCGCGCGGTACGACAACCGCACCTTCCGTCCAGGCGCGCTGTTCGGACGCTGACAGCTGTGCGCCGCCTCCGACGTCTCGAACCGCACGTTGGGGTGATTGGGCCCAGGACTTGCTGCGGTTGTCCGAGGCTGTCCCGGTGAGGGCGGAGGGAGAGCGTTTGGCGGTAGGCATGGTGGCACAAGAACTCCCAGAGGCCCGGGCCGGCACGGGCCGGTCCTGGGGGAGGGTCCGAACCGAATCGAGCGGAGGCGTGGGGCGATGGGAGAGAGCTCACCGTTCACGGCGGCCATCGCGCCGGGCGGACTGCCGGTGCTGGGTCACGCGCTGCAGCTGCAGCGGCGGCCGCTGGAGTTTTTAGCGTCACTGCCGGCGCATGGTGATGTGGTGACGCTGCGGTTCGGCCCGGTGCCCGTGTACTTGGTGTGCCATCCGGAGCTGGCCAGGCGGGTCCTGCAAGACGGGCGGACCTTCGACAAGGGCGGGTTGGTATTCGACAAGGCCAAGGTGTTCCTCGGCAACGGCCTGGCCACGTGCCCCCGGGCGGATCACCGCCGCCAGCGCCGCCTGGTGCAGCCCGCATTCCACCCCGACCGCATCACCGCCTACACCGAGGTCGTCCTCAGGGAGACCACGCGGATGATGGAGGGCTGGCAGCCGGGCCAAGCCGTCGAAATCCGGGCGCAGATGCACCGGCTGTCGGCCCAGATCACCGCCCGCACACTCCTCTCCACCGACTTCGGCGGCGCGGACGCCAATGAACTCGCCTCATGCATGGCCATCGTCTCGAAGGGCCTGTACCGGCAGATGCTGATGCCGGTTGCGGCCCTGCAGAGGCTCCCGACCCCCGCCAACCGGCGCTTTCATCAGGCGCTGGCCCGCCTCCGTGCCCTCATCAGCAGGGTTGTCGCCGACTACCGCCGCCACCCGGGAGACCGCGGCGATCTCCTGTCGGCACTGCTCGCGGCCCGGGACGAGGACAGCGGCGCCACGCTGGACGACCAGGAGATCCACGACCAGGTGCTCACGCTGATGGGAGCCGGCAGCGAGACCAGTGGCAACGCGCTGGCGTGGACCTTCCACTACCTGGGCACCCACCCCGACGTCGAGACACGGCTGCACGCAGAACTTGATGCCGTGCTGGCAGGCCGGGCTCCCCACATCGGTGACCTACCCCAACTGGACGTGGTCCGGCGGGCATTCACCGAGACTCTGCGGCTACGGCCGCCGGGCTGGCTCGCCACCCGCATCACCACCACGGCGACGGAACTCGCCGGTCGCCCCATCCCGGCCGGCGCGAACGTAGCCGTCAGCCACTACGCCCTGCACCATGACCGAAGGTGGTTCCCCCACCCGGAGCACTTCGACCCGGACCGCTGGCTGCCCGAGCGGGCCCACCGAGTGCCGCGCGGAGCGATGATCCCTTTCGGCGCCGGAAGCCGTAAGTGCATCGGAGACACCCTGGCCCTCACCTCGGCAGCCCTGGTCATGGCTGCCATCGCCAACCGCTGGCGCCTGGGACACCAACCAGGCCCCACACTCCGAGCCGTACCAAGGATGACGCTGGGCCTCAGCCCCCTCCACATGCTGCTCACACCCCGCCCGGGCTCGCCCTCAGCCTCCGACTGAACGGCCCTGGCCCCGCGATCCTGCCCTACGGGCAGGCGCTGCGCGCCCGGACCCGCCCCTGCGGGGCGAAGGAACACAACCAGTGGTCGGCTGGCGCACACGGCCCAGCGCCCTCCATCGGTCCGTCCTTTTCACGCCACCATGTCGCTTACCGGCCGTTCCGCCGAGAGTCACCCTCTGGTGACGCTGCGTCCTGCGAGGCTCTGACCTGGTCGGCATGGTGCCGGACCAGCAAAGGGGACAGACGTGCTTGAGAAGGCATCGCGCAAGAACGCCGAAGCGACCATTACTCCGGCCACCGATCTTTCGGACGGCGGCGCCAGTCCTGCGGAGGAGTCAACCGACTTGGGCGCGATCCCGGCACAGATCCAGGTGCAGGAGCCTCCCACCGTCGCCATTGCTCGCGAACGGCTGGTCGAGGCCATCGGCCGGGAAGCCGCGTTCCTCGCCGACCAGCGAGCCGGACAGGCATCTGAAGGTCTCGAAACTCTCGCCCGTGCTTTTGCGCTGGCGACTGGCCGGCCTGCATCCGTGGCAACGGACGCCTTGGTGACGGCGGCCGGCACCGTGGCGGAGCCGGTGTCCAGCCGCGGCGTCTTTGCCCATGGTTTCGACCGGCCCTCGCCGATTCAGCCGACGGCCGTCGCTCCCGTCGTCGAGTGATGAAGCGTCGCTCCCGATCGGGATGACGGAGTGTGCCGTGATCCGCTGTGCCTGCCGTCTACGGCGGGCGATCAGCACAAGTCACCTGGCCGCGGTCGGTGCCATGCACGAAGGCATGCCGACGGGGCGCGGGCGGATGTGGCGGGGCCCGGCCGGGGTGGCTTGCGCCGGCCGGGCCCGCTCTGCGTGGACCTCTGGTCGCCCTGCCACCACCCGCACCGGGCTGGTCCGCGGCATGCGGGCGGTGCGGGGCACAACGGGGCACCAGCCATCTGTGGGGCGGGGCCGGTCGGCTTCGACCTGGTCACTTCTCTGAACCAGGGATCGGGCCGCGTCAAGGGCCCACTCGGCCCTATCGGGCGTCGTCGAGATGCGGAGGACCAGTCCCGACAAACCGGTGGCCTCCTTGATCGACGAGTTCTTCGCTCGATGGGAGCCCGTGTCGGAGACCGCCCGGGCCCGCTGGTACGAAAGCCGCCGGCTCGACCCCGATCGCTGCGCCGGCTCAAGCCCGGGGCGCGTCCGTCGAGGACGCGCCCCGGGCGGCAGGGGGCCGGGCCGCGGCCGGGGGGTGACTGGTCGCTCCGCCGGGGGGCGGTGGCGAGTGGGGCTATTGGCGGTACATCACGTGGATCTTGTTGTGGTGGACGGTCGCGGTGGGGGCGTCCATGGGTTTGGCGGCTCCGTTGCTGACCTTGTGCAGGCCGCTCCAGGTGCCGGTGTAGGTGCCTGCGTACAGGTCGCCGTCGAGGCCGCGGACGAAGATCCACATGGTGTCGCCGTGGGTGGCCAGGGCTGGGGAATGGTTGGACTTCCAGGGATCGCGGGTGCCCCGGCCGGTCCATTCAGCGCCTCCCCCCGAGGTGCTGGTGTGCAGGCTGTTGTCCCTGCCGGTGACGATCCTCCACAGTTGGCCGCCCTGGGGTGCGAGGGCGGCGCCCTTGTCCACCGCCCAGTCCAGGTTGTCGCCGTACCAGGTGCTCCAGCTGGTGCCGTTGTGGGTGTGGAGGTAGAGGTCGTGGCCGAGGCCGACGGTGACCATCCATACCCTGTTCGAGTAGGTGGCCAGGGCCGGGCTGTAACGCACCCCGGCGGGGTCGATCCTGTGCACGGCGCTCCAGGCGCTTCCGTTGTAGGTCCGCCAGTACAGTCCGCTGTCCTGGCCGGTGACGGCGTAGAACAGTTTGCCGTGGCCCGCAGTCAGTGCGGGGGTGTAGAGGCTGGTGTCGCCGCCGATTCGCTCGGGTTTGCTCCACACCGGGCTGCCGCCGCCGACGCCCGCGGGGCTCTCCAGGCGACTCCACATGACCGCCTTGTCGGCGGGGCGCACGAACACCGCGTGCAGCACGCCGTTGTAGGAGGCCAGGGCGGGGGGCGTCATGGACTCGAAGTCCAGGGCGATCGGCGCGCCCCAGGTGCTGCCGGTCCGTACCGCGTAGCGCAGGGTGCCGACGGGGAAGGGCACCGGGTCGCCGGCGTATTTCACCCTCAGCTCGTGGTGGCCGTCTCCGTTGAAGTGCCAGTTGGCTTTGCCGTAGTGGGCGATGACGGCCAGGTCCTGCTGGTCCAGCCCGATGGCGCGCTGGCAGGAGAGGTCGTCGTAGTTGCGGAACGCCTCGATGATGAAGAGGAACATCTTGCTGATTTCGAAGGCCATCCCGGCCCACAGGGGGACGAAGCCGATGAAGTTGTCGATCAGCATGAACCGGTCGATGGCGGCGGCCGCGTCGTTGAGGGCCTTGACCAGCGCGTTCCACCACTCGTCGCTGCTCTGGTCGGCTTCCCAGCACTGGATCTGTAGCCCCAGGTAACCGCTGGACTGTCCCTCGAAGAGGAGTTTGTTGGTGGAGGAGAAGGAGCGGGTCTGGTCTGCCTTGACGGCTCCGAACTCCTCGGAGATGAACGTGCCGCTTGCGGAGCCGCTGGCGGCCGCGGCGGTCCAGTAGATCTCGTCCCGGCTCCAGCCGGCGTCGCCCACGGCCCGGCGCACGTAGAAGTTCTCCAGCTCCAGCTTCAGCCGGAACGACGGCGCCGCGAGGCCGCCGCCCTGCTCCGCGTCCGTCCCGGCCGCCTCCTCCTGCGTCTGCCGGTCGCCGTCTTCCGCGGTGCCGACGGCGGCCCGGGACGCGGAGGGGCGGGCGAACGCGGTGACCGCGAAACCGGTCTGCCGCATCGCTTCGACGAAGGCCGGGTCCTCCTCGCCCCCGGCAGCGGCCACCTGCGGATCCACGATCTGCACGTTCGGAGCGGCCAGAGCCTCAGCGACGACGTTGTTCAGGTCCTGTTTCAGGTTCGCCATGGTGTAGCCCTGGGCCACCGGCCGGCTCGTGATCGTCTGCGGCACCACCGGCAGCCGCCCGCCCTGCCCGGTGACCGCCTCCCGGTACACCCTGCCCCACTGCCGCGCCTCCGCATCAGGGACCACGGTCCCCAATGCGCCCAGCAGCAGCCGCTCCAGGTCGGTGGGTGTATGCCCCTGCCGCAGCCGGTCCGCACCGTGCAGCATCGCACCCAGCAGTACGTTGCCGTACTCGCTGCCCTGCCCCAGCGCGCGACCCACGCGGTCCTTCGAACGCGCCCCCGACAACAGCCCCCGCAACCGCTCCAGCCGCTCCGGCTCGGTCGACTTCACCCGGTCAGACATTGAACAACCCCCTGCGCGCTGGCCACTCCGCGGCCGTCCTGCCGCGGACAGCCAGACGCTAAGCCCACCCAAGTCGGCCGATGGTAGGAAAACGCCCATCCAGCCATAAAGAGGACTGGAAACGCGCTCTTGTCCTGGACCCCCGCATCCGTGATGAGCGTCGGTGTGGCCCTTCGCGGCAGGTTTCCTGATGATCACTCGTGGACAGGCCGGCTGTCAGTTCCGAATGCGCAGAGAAGGGGAATCTTCGTGTCTGGAACCACAGACGGCCGTGATGAGAAGCGCAGGCCGAGGAGGCGGACGCTGGGGCGGCCAAGAGCCGTGGGGAGGACCGTCGGGGTGGGGCGGGCGGCGGTGGTCAAC
>NZ_GG657750.1:0-58332 GCF_000158895.1 Streptomyces sp. C
CCTCGCCGGGTTCGAGATCGACGTACTGGAGATCCGCGACCCCTCCCCCGTCCTCGGGGAGTCCGAACAGGCGCAGCGGGGCCGGCGCCTGGCGCTGCTGCAGGCCGCACTCCTGGAACACGCCACGGCGTACAACCTCCGTACGGTCATGACCTTCCACCAGAAGGTCGAGGAAGCCGCCGCGTTCGCCGAGAAGCTGCCCAAGACGGCGGTCGAGCTCTACGTCACCGACGCCTCCGACGCCGACCTGGCGGCCGCGGCCAAGCTGCCGAAGTCCTCGATCGACGCGGAGTTCTACGAGCTGGAGAGCGGTCGCCACGTGCCGCCGGACCGGGTGTGGTCGGCGTGGCTGTGCGGCGACCACCTCGTCACCGAGCGCCGCGAGGTCCTGCGGCAGTTCGCCAACGGCATCGACGCGAACAACCGGCGCGTACACCGGGCGTTCCTCGCCTCCGTCCGCGTCCTCGGCGAAGGCGTAGACATCACCGGCGAGCGCGGGGTGGACGCGATCTGCTTCGCCGACACCCGCGGCTCCCAGGTCGAGATCGTCCAGAACATCGGCCGCGCGCTCCGCCTCAACAAGGACGGGTCCACCAAGGTGGCCCGGATCATCGTGCCCGTCTTCCTGGAGCCCGGCGAGGACCCCACCGACATGGTGGCCTCCGCCAGCTTCCGCCCTCTTGTAGCCGTCCTCCAGGGCCTCCGCTCTCACGACGAGCGCCTCGTCGAACAGCTCGCCTCCCGCGCCCTCACCAGCGGCAAGCGCAAAACCCACCTCCAACGCGACGAGGACGGACGCATCGTCGGCACCGGCGGGGAGAGAGAGGACCAGGAGGACGGCGCCGACACCGCAACCGAATCGGCGCTGCTCCACTTCTCCAGCCCACGCGACGCCGCCACCATCGCCGCGTTCCTGCGCACCCGCGTCTACCGGCCGGAGTCGCTGGTGTGGCTGGAGGGCTACCAGGCACTGCTGCGGTGGCGGGCCGAGAACGGGATCACCGGCCTGCACGCGGTCCCGTACGACACCGAGACCGAGGTCGGCGTCACCAAGGCGTTCCCGCTCGGCCGGTGGGTGCACCAGCAGCGCAAGGCACTGCGCGCCGGTGAACTCGAGGACCGACGCAAAACCCTGCTGGACGCCCCAGAAGCCGGGATGGTCTGGGAGCCCGGCGAGGAAGCGTGGGAGGCCAAACTCGCCGTGCTCCGGTCCTACCGGCGGGCCACCGGGCACCTCGCGCCCCGGCAGGACGCCATGTGGGGCGAGGACGACGAGATGATGCCCATCGGCCAGCACATGGCCAACCTCCGCCGCAAAGGCGACAAGAACGGGCTCGGGAAGAACGAGGACACCGCCACGACCCGGGCCGCACAGCTCACCGCGATCGACAAAGACTGGAACTGCCCCTGGCCCCTGGACTGGCAGCGCCACTACCGCGTGCTCGCGGACCTGGTCGACGCCGACGGGCAGCTGCCCGACATCGCCCCCGGCGTGCTGATGGACGGCGACGACATCGGCAAGTGGCTCCAGCACCAGAAGCAGCCGGCCACCTGGGCGCGACTCCTGCCCGAACAACAGGCACGGCTGACCAAACTCGGCGTACAACCCGACCAGACACCCTCACCCGCCCCCGTAGCCAGCCGCGCAGAGAAGGGGCCCAGCAAGGCACAACAGGCCTTCCAACGGGGCCTGGCAGCCCTCACCCAGTGGATCGAACGGGAAGGCGCCCACCGACCAGTCCCCCGCGCCCACAGCGAACGGATCTCGGTCGAAGGTGAGGCCGAGCCGGTCGTCGTGAAGCTCGGCGTATGGATCACCAACACCAAGCAGCGACGCCACAAACTCACCGCCGACCAACACGCCGCCCTCGCAAAGCTCGGCATCCACTGGGCCTGAGCCCGACCGGCGCTGAGGTGGCGTGTGTGGGACCCCGGATAGAGGTCGTTCCGGGGTCTCGAGCCATGGCCCATCACAGGCCGCGAAGCCGAGGGAAGAAGCCAGTGAGGCACTGCCACGTCTACAGGGTTACGCCCCTTGGGCCAGGCCAATTCGCTCGTCAAGGACGAAAGAGTGACCTGCGGTGCCTGCTGAACTGGGCGCCGGATCCGCTACGAGATCCGAGCCGACCTCCACCTCGGACTGCTCCACCTCGCCTGCAGCATCCTCTGCTTGCGACGACTCGTTCTGAAATGATCGGTCATAGGGTGACGCGCGGGCGCTTGAGGCTGCTGAATGTCGCCCCGGCGATGAGGACCGCCACGCCCGCCAGGAAGGCGGGCGTACTGGCCGCAGGGTGCAGGACGATGGCCCACGGCTGCGCTCCACGACCGCCGCTCTTCCATCCCCCCACGGCGAGAACCAGGGGGATAGCGGTCAGGACCGGTGGTGTGATCCGGGCGCCGGTAAGGGGGACGAGGAGCAGCGCGAGCCCGAGGTAGAAGGCGGTGTTCCGGCCGATTGCCAGGGCCACGGGGGCGGCTCCTGCGAAATGACCGAGGACGGCCATGGCGAGGGTGAGGACTGCGCATCCGCCGGCAAGGAACGTATCCCGGCGGTGGACTGCCCGCACGGCCACGGTTTCCGTGGCGTTCCGGGCACGGCCCGTGAAGGCGAGCCAGATCACGGCGGGTATGACGGTGATCAGCGCGGCGAGAAGGAAGTTTCCGGCACCGCCGACCATCGCAGGAATGGGGATGCGGCTCTGGCCGAACGCCAGGCCGGCGCCGGCCGTCACAACGGTGACGGCCACGAGCGTAGGGACGTTGCGGGATGCGGCCCACCAGTTCACCGGCCCGCTCCTTCAGGGTTCAGGGCCGGTTTCTTGTCGCATCCGGTGAGCGCGGCCCGGTTCGCCTCGTACCAGGCGTGCTGACGGTCAGAAGGCAGCGTGAGGACCTGCTGTGCGAGTTTCGCGTCGTCGGGGGAGACACGGCCCTGGGCGGGCTGCCGGGGGTGCTTGGGTGGCGATGGCCGTCAGCCATGCGGTGAGCGGTCCCCGGGCGGGGAACGCCGGGTACGTGTGGCTGGTGCGGGCGCATTCGGGGACGGGGGGCAGGAGGGTGTTGGCGAGGTTGGCGGTGATGTCCTGCTCTCGGACCTGGCCTTTGCCGCCGAAGCCGGCCTGTCCGGGCTTGAGGTCGCGGCTTTGGGTGAGGGAGGGGACCACGGGAAGCCCGGCGCCTTTCAGTCGGCTGCTGTAGGCGCGAGTGGTCGCCACTATCCGCGTGCGCCCCGGGGTCTCGGGCCACAGGCACACTTCCGGAACTCCGGCGGTGTCGCAGAACAGCGCGTCGGGGTTTCGGTCTGCGACCGGGTTGTAGCCCATGTTCAGGACCATGAGCACCGAGGCCGCGGACGCGGCGACGAGGGTGGCCAGAGGCTTCCACCGATCGGTCTGGGCGATCGCGAGAAGGCTTGCGGTGATGATCCCGCCGCTGAACAGGAGCGGCGCCCACACGGCCATCGGGTCGATCACCGATCCGACCGAGCAGCAGCTGTCGTAGGCGCCCGCGACCAAGTGTCGGGGCCATGGGGTGTCCCAGGATCCGGGGAACGCGGTCAGGCAGAACCCGGCAACCATTGCCAGCGGTGCGGCCGCAAGGTGCGGGAGGCGGCCGCCCAGGAGGTATCCGGCCAGCGTGGCAGCGGCCATCAGCAGCGCGTACACCACGAACATGCCCAGGTGGGAGAGAGACGGAAGCGTTGCCGCGGCCGAGACCGCGACTCCGACCGCGATGAGCATCCCGGCAACGCCCATCACCCATACCGGGACCAGCAACGGCAGCGCGATGGCGAGCCGGCTGCGGGAAGGGGCTTGTCCGAAGACGTTGCCCCGGCGCAGGCGTGCGCTTTCCCACGCTCCGCTCGCCGCGCACGCGGCGGTAGCGAACGGGATCGTGTAGGAGGCGTTGCCGAGCACCGACGGCCCGTACCCGGGGACGGTGCCCGCGGTGATCGGGTCTGACAGGAGCAGCAGGATGTAGCCCGCCAGGAGAACGAGCATCAATCCGGCGGAGGAGGACCGCAGGAGAGTGGTGATGCGCATCGGTCAGATCTCCCGTCCGACGAGCATCAGGTAGGCGGCTTCGGCCTGGTCGCGTCCGCGTGCGGCGGTCGGCGCCAGGGCGTGGAAGTCGGCGGGGCCGCCCTGGAAGCAGATCTTTCCGTGGGCGAGGACCGCCACCTGGGTGTACAGGTCGGCGAGGTCTTCGGTCTGGTGCGTGGAGACGATCACCTGCACGCTGTCGGCCAGGTCTTCAACGAGTTCACGGAACACCAGGCGCTGCGTGGGGTCGAGGCCGGCGGTCGGCTCGTCCATCAGGATCAGCTTGCTGCGGTGGGTCAGTGCCCCGGCGATTCCCATGCGGCGGAGCTGGCCACCGGACACCTGGTGGCTCTTGCGCCCCGCGAGGCGGGTGAGGTCGACTCGGCGCAGCGCGTCCTCTGAGGCTTTCCAGGCCAGGTCCTTCGGCATGCCCTTGAGCCATCCCGCATAGGCCACCTGTTCGCGTACGGTCAGCCCGGGCATGGGGGTGATCTGCTGGGGGATCCACGCCACGCGTTCACGGTAGGCGGCCAGATGGCGGCCCTTTGCGGCGCTTCCCTCGAAGGTGACCGACCCGGACGAGGGAGACAGGTGGGATGCGGCTATGGCCATCAGCGTGGACTTGCCGGCTCCGTTCGGGCCGAGGAGGACCGTGGCCCGTGCGTCAATCCGGAGACTGAATTCGCTGAAAACGGGCGCATTCCGGCCGTAGCGGAAGGAAACGCGATCAAAAATCAGAGACATGAGGAACGCACAATCCGCCTCCCGCTGCCAGCGGGAAGGCCTTGCTCATGGGAGAGTGGACACCAGAGGGTCCCGGTGCTGAATCCACCGGGACCCTCGTACTACGTGTTCAACGTCGGCACTACCAGCCGACCTTCACGTAGCGGACGGAGATGTACGTGCCGCTGGACACGTCCGTCAGCGCGAAGTAGTAGTTGCCCGCATCGTCGGGGTCGCCGTAGTCGACCCACCCGCAGTAGTTTCTCCGGGTTCCCTTGCTCCGGTCCGGGGCGCTGGGGACGTCCTTCCACAGACGCAGATCGGCGTAGTTGAACCCGCCGCCGCCGTCCGCCGTGCAGCCCTCGAAGTAGATGCCCGTGTAGTCCGAGCTGCTGTTGCTGTCATACCAGCGCCGCGACTCGTTACCTGCCCGCCACGAGCCGATGGACGACTCGAATTGGCCTTCCGTCGCCCCGGCGTGTGCCGGAACCACGGACACCGCACCCACTAACGCGGCCCCCGCCATCGCACCGGCCCACGACCTTAAACCGATCTTCACTCGATCCCTCTCATGTCTGGGGCGCCGCCTTGTCTAAGCGCCGCCTGGGAGCCGGCAGGTCCGACTCCGGATTCGATCTGCGGCTACCAGCCGACCTTGACGTAATCGATCTTGATGAAGTCGCCCTGGCCGACGTCCGCCAGCTGGAAGTAGTAGTTGCCCGCATCGTCGGGGTCGCCGTAGTCGACCCACCCGCAGTAGTTGTTCCTGGTGCCCTTGCTCCGGTCCGGGGCGCTGGGGACGTCCTTCCACAGACGCAGCGACGCGTAGTCGTAGCCCCTGAAGTCGTCCGACTGGCACCCCTGGAAGTAGATGCCGGTGTAGTCCGAGCTGCTGTTGCTGTCATACCAGCGGCGCGACTCGGTCGGGGCCGTCCACCATGAGATGTGGGACTCGAACTGGCCCTCGGTAACGCCGGCGTTCGCTGGCGTGATGCCGCCGATCCCCAGGAGCACGACACCGGCCATCAGACCGGCTGCCTTCTTTCGCCGGGTACTCATCGGATCCCCTTCCCTTCTCGTTGACCCTGTGTGAGGGAATGACGGAGGGAGGAAACATTCGCACAAGCGCCTCCCCCCAAGGCGCCTTGAACCATATCCGCAGAACACCCCATTCCATGGCGGGTGTTCGAGTGTGGCTCAATTGCACACCTGCCCCGTACACCCCCTGCAACACGGGCCAGGTGCAAAAACCACAAGCCAGATAGATTGCAGATAGTCACCACATTGTCTCGATCATGAGCCCGCCCCACACGCGCCCCGCTGGCGATGTCCGCACACTCACACTCTCCAGGAGTACCCCGGGCCGTGGCTCGGACGACGAGGCGGGTGGGAGCAGCGCTTGCTGTCCGCGGCGGGGTTGCGGGGCTTTCCTGCCCAACTCCAAGGTCATCATCTACGGCGACGCCGACCACGGCTTCCTCTGGCCGACTGGATCTGCTGCGCTTCCTGGAGCGGGTCCAGGTTCAGGACCTCCAGCGCACCCGAGACTGGATAGCCACCGAAGAGCAGCTGATCGCCGCCAGTGCCGGGACGCGGCCCGCGCCGCCACCTCGGGAGTGACTGATCGAACATGGGATCGGGACCGGTCGGCCCGCGGTCCGGGTCCACACCGGCGGCTGCTGGGAGACCCGCACCCGCTGCAAGCCCGCCACGGTCGACATCGTCCGACGGGCCCTCACCGAGGGCGTCCCCGCCTGCCCGCAATGCCGCCCCGACACCGCCCTGGGAATCCTCGAATGAGCCCCTGCCACGACCCGGACATACGCCTCGGCCCCCGTGTGACCGTGCACCCGCCCGACGCCCAGGGCCGCCGCCGCGCCCACGGCATCGGCGACCTGATGGAGTTCCTCCGCCGCGCCGGCCTTGACCCCGACAACGTCGACCTGGACGACACGCTGCTGATCGAATGGCGCGGCGGCGGGCCCGACGTCTGGACCCTGGGCCCCGGCAAGAAGTAGGCCCGGCCGGCGGGCCCGGCCATGCGCAGCGCCTCCCCCTCCGCCGCAGACGCCGGTACCGGGCCGCGGTCGACCGTGCTGAGCTTGTTCTTTATCTTCTGGCACTTATGACGTGGTGCGGGCAGGGTGGGCGGAGTGACAGACAGTTCCGACTCTGCTTCTGCGGATGTAGATGACCGCCAGGCGATAGAGCACGTTCTCGGTCGCCCCTTGAGTCAGACATGGCCGACGGGTGCATTGGCACCCGGTAGCCGGGTCACGGTCGTTCGTGCCCCGGACTGGGACGGTCCTTGGCAGGTCGAGTTTCCCGGAACGATCGATGCCATGGGTGCACCCGAACCCAACGAACATGCCAAGGCGCTCCGTGGCAAGCTGCTGTACTGGGTCACCTTTGACACGCCGCAGTACGACAACAACGGGGACGGCCCCTATCGCAAGGCCCAGATCTGGGACCGGTACCAGAGGACCGAACCGGAGCCCGAAGCGTAGGGATGCCGCCGCAGGTCACGTTGCCGCGCTCGAATCGCCCGTCGAACTAGGTAGCTCACTATCTCGACGGCCTGGAGGTGCTGCTCCACCAAGTGCGTCACCTCAGGGGCGCCGTGCAACGCCGGGTACTCGGTCAGTGGTCTGCCACGCCACAGGAGCAATGCAGCGCTGGTCGCCGCTCCGACGGCCTCCCAGTCGGACGCCCGTGACGCCTTTTGGGCACGGGCGAAGTGAGTTCCGAAGACCTCCGCGTCCACTTCGCCGGGGTGGACCTCAAGAACATAGGAGCCGCGGTTCCCCTGCAGCCTGTGGCCTGCCGGACCCAGCGCTGATCGCAGCCGCATGACGTGGTTGTGCAGCGAGGCCAGCGCGGTACGCGGCGGACGGGCCCCAAAGGGCGGCAATGAGGTGATCGACCTGGTGGGGCGTATTGGGCCGGAGCAGGAGGGTCGCCAGCAGTACGCCGCCCTTAGAGCCCGGTATCCGCCGCCGCTCGCCGTCCAGGTGAACAGTCAGTTCACCGAGCAGCTCGAACCTCACGTGCACAGAAGTAGATCCCTCGGTGGGACTGGGCGCTGCCGGACATGCGCCGTCCAGGTACCGGTCCTCCGCCCAGGCGTGCGGAGCTCCGGTGGTGTAGTTGCAGTCTTGACCGGCGTGGAAGGGAAGATCAAGTTGAAAAAACGGAGTGAGGGCGGCACGCCCCTCGTTCCTCTTCCAGTCACACAACGCAGTCACGGTGTCGGCATCAGCAGGCCGGTCCGAAGCCGGGGGCCAATCCACGTTCCGCGGTCGCGATCACGATCGTCTGCTCCTTCACCGCGGCCGCCCGCCGGCCACCGTCGACGGCCACAGGGCCGCAGGCCCGGTACGGCATGGACCGCGCCGACCCGGCGGTGGCTGTTGGAAGACTGGGCATAGGGTGCTGCCTGGCAGGACGTGGGCCCTGCGGGCTGGAAGAGGACACATGGCGGGAACGGTCACCGAAGGACAGCTGTACCGGGATCTGGCACCCGACATGAGGGCGCGGGACAGGCGGCTGCGTGTGGTGGAGGTCGGGAACGCTCGGGCCCGGCTCGTCGTGGAACACGACCTCGGCGGCACTGGCGGGAAGACCACCCACGCCAGCCTGGTCCGGCTCGCCTCCCGCGCCTTCGAACTCGTCGAAGACGCCATCGACGAAGACCCGCACTACCTCACCGTCCTGGCAGCCATCTCCGCAGTCCACCACCCCGACACCTCCCCCGCCGACTACACCCGCGCCGCCCTCCGCGCCCTCCGCACCCCGCGGACGCCGTCCTCGTAGCCCCGGCGCACGGGGCCGAGCACGAAGGCCTGGCCCCGCTCCAAGGCGCCGAACCCCAGGCCGGGCAGGCCCGCCTCCGTGCCGGGCAGCACGAGCCGCGGGAGCCCGGGCAGCCCCGCCCCACACGGGCGCTCGTACTGGCGCCGAGTCTGCGCGCCGAGCTGGATCACCGCGGGCTGCTGAAGCAGTGGGAGTCCGTCCCGGCCGACGCCCCGGCCGCCGCTGGACGTACGACCGGCTCCGCCAGCCGTGCGCGGAACTGGCCACGCACACGGTCACCGACACGGCGGGCGCCTCCCTCACCGCCTGCACCGTCCACACCGCCGAGGCCGAACAGCAGATCACCAGGGCCACCGTCACACCCCTCCCCCACGGCTGAACGGGGGCTACAGGCGTCCACGCGCGGCTACGGGGTGTCGCCCCGCCACAGGAACCGGCCGACCCCAACGGGGTGACCGGGGTGACCGCGGTCCCCTTCGTCGGCCGGCTCATAGTCGGACCGCCCGCCGGGCCCGAACGCGCCGTGGTCCGACATCAACGGCGCCCCGTCCACCACCTCTTGCGGGTCCCAGCCCGTGACGTCGAGCAGCTGCCCACCCAGGGGGCCGCCCACCAACTCCACGTAGGCGCGGCCCGGCCGCGGACCGCGCTCCACATCGTCCGGCTCCGGCCCGTACACCCACCGGTCCCACCACGCCACATCCACCCCCACAGGCTTCCACCCCCGGCAGGCGGCCAGGGGGTGGAACACTGAACGGGTCTCCGGAAGGGGTGATCCGCCGGGCCCCTGCACGCACGGACCGGACGCGCACGCGGAAAGGGACACATGTCACTGTCGTGACACCACAATGGGCAAACCATCCCGGCGACTTGGAGAGCTGATCTATCTTCAGATCTCCATTGCCTACATCGTCCCTGGGGGATCACCGCATGGCTACCGACGAGATCGCGCACATACGCCGCGAGCAGCCCTCGCCTGCTGCCGCCCAGCTCGCCGCCCAGCAAGGGCTAGGGAACTGGACGGACACCATCGCCACCTCGCAAGGCTTCAGGAACCGAAAGTGGCGTGACTGGCGCATGTTCCTGTTCAACGGCGGCCTGGTCGTTACCTCCCCCGACGGTTACCTGGCCGCTTATGACTGGCGCACCGTACGCGTCCTGCAGTTCCGTCGTCAGGACGGCTTTTCCTGCCAAGCCTTGATCGACCCGCAGGGCAACGCGCTCAACATCGGCTTCGGCCGCATCCCACTGTTCCAGTCCGCGAAGGCAGCACTCGGCGTCAGCTCATGGACCAACGGGGCACCGTTCCTGTACCCGAACTCGTGGGGCGACGGAATCCAGGACGCCGTGGCCCGCGCCCAGCTGCCCGGTACGCTGAAACGTATCGAGGTCGGCGAAACGGTCACCTTCGGTCCCTACAGCCTCAACAAGGACCGGGTGTGGGACAAAGAATACGGCTGCAGCTGGAGCGAGATCGTGGAGATCTTCTGCCAGGACGGATCGTTCTACCTCAACGGCACCCAACGCCGGTCCCAGGCGCCCCGCTCCGAAGTCATCGAGCGCATCCCCAACCTGCACCTCCTGATGAACGTGTGCATCGAACTGAGCCCCAAAGTCACCACCTTCGGCAAGCTGGGGCAACAACAGTAGCTTCCCGTCAAGACCGAGAAAACAGGGCGGGACGCCCGGGTACCTCATCCCGTAGACCGGACATCACCACAGGTCAGCGACTCCCATCGGTAGCCCCGTACTACGATGCAAGGAGAGCGGTCAGGGTGACCACTTCCACGGTGGGACGACACTCGCCGTCCCGTGGGGCCGCACCGCACCGAGGGGCGGACGGAGGCACAGCGCGAGCGATGCAACCGAAGCCCCGTGTCCTTTCCACCTCTCACGTGCTACTCCTGCCGTTGATGGCCGAGGTGGGCGGGCTGGTCCTCAGAGGCGGGCGGGGAGGTCGGATTCTCCCGCCAGGCCACCAGGCCACCAGGTCATCCGGTGTCGGGCGAGGGCCCTGCTGTCGGGCAGGCCGCTCGATGATGTGCCGCGGGGTTCCTTGCCATTGCTCGTGCCGGACCTTTCCCCGTCGCATGGAGTGTCCGAGTAGCGGCGGAGGGCACGCCGCGCCAGCCGCCAGCGGGCCTTGAGGGCTTCGCGGCTGTCCTCGCCGGCGGCCGCGGCCTCGTCGACCCGGGCGAGCAGGACGCGGTCGGCCTGGTCCAGGACGTCGGCCCACCCGCCGTGCGTCGCCGGGTCCACTCCGGTCAGGGGCGTGAGCCACAGGTCCGCGTGGGACTGGAGCTGCTGCTCGCCGGAGCGGTAGTCGAGCACGGGGCCGCACGGCATGGTGCCGGTGTCCGGGTATTCTGCGGAGCCGGGCCAGCCGTCGAGGTCTGCGGCGTGCCCGGGGCACAGGTAGGCGAGCCAGGCCGCACCGGGACCGTGGTCATGTGCCGGGCCTTCGCGGAGCACGGTCGCCTGGGCCGGGCACTCCACCACCGTGCGCAGGCCGCCGAGTCACGGTGGCCGGAGAGCTCCTGGACGATCGACGGCACGCTGAGCTCCTTCGCGGGTCAGACCTCGATGTAGGCGACGACACCACGGTGCGCAGCGCGGTGACCCAGTACAGGAGCCGGACGCGTTCGAGGTCGTCGGTGTACTGGCGTAGCTGGAGGTCGGCGGTGTCGCTGGGGAGTGCCTCGCCGATGTCGGGGTCGACGGAGACGACGACCAGGGCGCGGTGACCCTAGGTCCGATCGTTCACGAGGAGGGTCGGGTTTTCGGGCCGGTTTACGTGCGCCCCTTTCGGACCCCGTCGGGTAGCGGGCCAGAGGCCGTCCGAGACCGACACCGTCGACGTCCTCCGCTTCACCGCCGGCCACGTAGACGACCTGCCCGCACATCCCGAGGTCGACTGGGCGCAGCTGGCCTGAGCTCTCCGGCCCGGCCCGGATGGACGACACCTCTTCCCCTCGGCTATCGCGTGGGAAAGACACCTCGCAGCTAAACCGTCAAGCCGTGGGGCGTTGGGCCCCCACTTCGAATCTCTCCGAGGGTCTGTCCCTGAGCCCCGCCAGCACGCCGGGGGGCGGCTGACGGTGGCCGCCGGGCAGGTGGATCACCAGAGGCCGAAGAACCGTGTCCACCAGGTGGGTCGTGCTGCGAAGTGCTCCAGCGCGCTCGGGCCGTCGTAGTCGCTCTCCAGCAGTTCTTCGGGGATGCTCACGTAGCCGAGATCAGCCAGCGCCCGCTCCACGGTGGCGAGGTCGGCGAGGTCCAGCGCCCCCTCCTCGTGGGCCTCGTCCGTGCTGAGGAAAGCCCCCGGATTGTCTGCGCAGACCTCGGCAAGGGAACCGAACTTGCTCACGCAGACCACGATCCGCGTCCCGCGGACCGTCGCATCCGCAGGCACGCGGACGCGCCCGTACTCACTGGAGTCCTGGGTGTCCCGCTCCGACTCGCACAGGACCCCAAAGTCTGCTTCGAGCCGGCGCACCAGCCCGCCGAACTTGAGGCCGGTCGCCGTGCGGTCATAGTGCAGCGGCTGTTGCAGCCGCTCCGGGTCGTCAAGCTCGCGCAGGAGGGTCAGCAGTTCTATCTCGCTCTTCGCCATCCGCACATCCTGCCGCCCGTCGGGCGGCAGTGGAGAGACAGGGCCGTCCTGTTCACGCCGTAGCCGTCGCCGCTGCCTGGGGCTCTGAGGGGAACGCGATCGCTTCATCGAACGGGGTCCGTGTCAGAAGGCAGTGGTGAAGCTGGCCGAGCATCCGGTTGAACAGGTGCCGCAGCGCCTGCATGTGCCAGTCCCCTCCTGCCCGGCGACGCCGGTAGTGGGCATCCGCGCCGGATGAACCACTCAGGGAGGCGAAGGCCCACAGGTGACCGACATGGTTGAGCCGGTTGTTCTTCACGAACCGGCGGCCGACATAGCGGCGCTTGCCGGAAGCCCGCGTGATCGGAGCCGAGCCGGCGTACGCCTTCAGCCCTCCAGCTGTGGCGAACCGGGTCCGGTCGTCACCGATCTCACCCAAGATGCGGGCACCAACTTGGGGGCCGACCCCAGGAAAGCTCAGCATGATCGCCGCGTCCGGATGCGCGCGAAAGGCCTCCTCGGTGGCCCGCGCCAGGTCATCGACCGCCTCGCAGGCCACGTCCAGCTGCAGCAGCAGGGCCAGTGCCTGCCTGCCCATGGCGTCCTCAACGAGAGGCAGCTGCCGAGGGGCTTCCTCACGGAAGAGCTGCTGGATCCGCTCGGCGTCCGCCTCAATGCCCCGGCGACGGCCGGCTCGCCGGAGCATGGCGGTCAGCTTCCACATCTGCAGCTTGGCGGCCAGAGCAGGTGTGGGTGCGACGGCCAGAATGCGGCGGGCATCGGGGCGGGTCAGGGTTCCCGGCTTGTCCCTGAACGCCTCGATCATCGCCGGGAAGTACTCCCTGAGCAGGGACCGCAGCTGATTGGCGACCTGCTGCCGGTTCCAGACCGCGTCCTGCTGCGCGCGGGCCAGGACAGCGACGGCCTGGGCCAGGTCGGTATCGGCGGGCAGTGGGCGGTGGACCGGCGCGTCGGTGCGGATGATGTTCGCGAGGACCAGGACGTCGCCCGGGTCCGACTTCTTGCGGCTGACTCCGTGCCGGTCCCGGTAGCGGGAGGCAGCCATCGGGTTGACCGCGTAGATCTTCCGGGGGCCCTGCCGCAGCGTGGCGACCAGCAGGCCGCGGCTGGTCTCGAGGGCCACCGGGATCGGCGTCTCGACGGTGTCGCCGTGCTCGGCCAGGAGGTCCAGCAGCAGCCGGTAGCCGTCCAGGTCGTCGTTGATCCGACACTTGGCCAGCAGTTTGCCGGTGTCGTCGACGAGCGCGACGTCGTGGTGTCCCTCCGCCCAGTCGATTCCGCAGAACACGTCCATGGATCCGCCCCTTCTCCGGTGCTGTTCTCGAAGGCGAGCACGCGGGGCCGCACGGCGCACTAATTCCAGGGCTCCAAGGCCCGCCACCTCATCAGCCGTGCGCGGCGCCGCAAGCCGCACGGGCGCGCGCCGTGTCCAGAGCTCGAAGCTCGTGAGGAGAAAACGCGTCACCGTGCGGCAGCTCATCCTTCGAGGATCCCGAACCCGACGGGCCCGCGGGGGCAGAACGTGCGAGGACCGGCCGGCGCCCAGCGCCACCAGTCTTTACAAAGACCTCGCACGGTCGGAGGTGTCGTAGGGGTCACCACGGCACCGACCGGACCACACACGTCCTGCCCCGGGCTGGACAACGCCGCCCCGGACCCATCAGAGATCCAGGACCTCTAATTACTAACGAATTAGGAGGTGTCGGTCGTGGTACCGGAGGCTGTGGCCGCCCGCGTGGAGAACCGGTGTGGCCGAACTCAGCATTCCCGGGCGCGAGCTCCACCGTGCTGGCTAGCGTGACCAGCGGCGCTCCGCCCCATCGAGAGGACCAGCCTGTGTCTGACCTTGTCCTGCCTGCTCCCGCACAGCTGAGCCCGGTACGTGATGACCACGCCTGGCACTTCGACGCGCACCGTCACCGCCTGCATGTGCGGATGAGGGCTTGGCCGACGACAGACGGCGGTCATCTCGGCATCGCCACCGTGCTGGCTTCCTCGCACGCCTTCGTACTCCGTCCACGGCAGGAGGACCCGACGCGGGAAGTGGGGGACGGCGCCCCTATGCCCGGCGGCCCTTGGGCCGGCCGACCCGGGTCTCCAGCAGCACGCCCATCAGCTCTGCCTCGCCGGCCCCGGCGAGGAGCCGCTTGGGCACGATCAGCAGGCCGGACTTCCAGCCGAGGCGGCCTGTCACGACGTACACCCGCTCCGTCTCGTAGGAGCGGTACATGCTGCGCCACGGCACGCGCATGAGTTCGTCACCGCCGCGGACGATGACGAAGCCAGCGGCGTCGATGGTGGCCTGCTTCTCGCCCTTGGCCTGGTCGGCACGGAACGCGCGGCCGGCGAGCAGCGGGGGCAGGAACAGGCCGAGCACCCCGTAGACCACGGCGAGGGCCAGCAGGCCGCCGTTGACCGGGCCGCCACCGGGAAGGGGCCGCAGGCTCAAGGCCGCCATCAGCACGGCGGCCACCACGATGAGCCACCGCAGGCGCCGGAAGGTCCCCGTGGCCGCGACCGCCTCGTCGAACTCCTCCCGGGTGAGGGACCCGTTGAAGGTGATGGCTGCCTGTCGTATGTCGTCCACGAGTGCGGATCCTACCGATGCGGATGCAGTGAAGGGGCCGTTGCCCGTACCTCCGGCCGGCAGCCCCACGGCGGCGCCACGGTTTCCCGCCGAAGGTCGCGGCGCAGTCCGGCCGCCGACTGTCGCCGCCCTCTTGTGCAGGAGACCTCCTGCCGGGCGGCACGTGCAGGTCGAGTGGCGCGGGCAGGTCCCGGTGCCAGGGGCATGGCGGCGACCCGATCGGGGGGATGTCGGGGAAGCCGTCTTCGTCGGAATCTCCTGGCGGCCCACCAGGACGGCCGGGGGCATTCGGGAGGGTTGCGTCGCGGCGAATGTTCAGGGCACGAGGATGCGGCGGCGCCGTGCCGCCGCCAGGTCGGGCGGCGGCGCGGCGGGCGGATGCCGCGTGGTGAGGGGAGTTCCACGAGAGCGCGACGTGTGGGGCGCGTGCGTACGCGTCGTCGGCCGCCGTGCCGGACCGTACTCGCCCCAGGGGGAGCGAGTACGGACGGCAAGTCAGATGACTGATGCCGCACGGACGACTGCGACGGCACAGTGGAGTTGTTCCGCGGGCAAGGCCGCGGAGCGGTGTCCACGACGAAGGAGATCCTGTTCATGAAGCGCATCACACGGGCCTCGGCCGCCCTCCTGCTGGCGGCGGCCGCGGCCACCGCGGCGCTCACCGCGAGCACCGGGACGGCTTCCGCGGCGGCCAACGTTTCGTACGCCAACGACCTGGTGCGCACCTACGACACGGGCGACAGCGCCGACAACTGGAACGAGTGCAACAAGGCCAAGTACGTGGAGAACGCCCGCCTCGACCGAGTGCATCCCCGGGATTCCCAGGAGTACTACTACTGCGCACCGGGATACTTCGGAAACGGTGTCCAGCGGGTGAACCTCTGGTTCAGGCACCGGGCCTGACGGTCGGCGGCGCCCATGGGCCGGGGCTCTTGCTGTGCCAGAACCCGCCCGCCGGGCCGGTCGCCGTTCCGGACAATTCCGTCCAGGATCACCGGCCTCGCCACCTGACCGTACCGGGAACGGGTGGCCCGGGCCCGACAGCCCGGCCCCCGGCCGGCCGGCTGCCTGGGCGCCGCCTCCTCACGAAGGCCGCCAAGCACATCAGTGCTTCGGCCGAGCTCATGCCGGAGGCCGCGTCCGTCTCCTCGTACGCGACGACGAGCACCGGGACCGGCGCCGGGTGGGCTGGCCGGCCGAGCGGCTCGCGGCCGTGGACGGCGTCCTGCACGTCGACAGCGCGCCCGGCGGACCCGCCACGGTCACGGCCGGGCCGTCGGCGCGTCCGTGACGCCGACCGCCGGTCGCGGGGCCGTCAGCGCGTCCACCCGCTGCGCCGCACGCCCGCGGCGGAGCCCGTCCGGTCCGCGTCGGCGCGCCAGGTGACCAAGTTCCCGATCAAGGTACGCGGTTACCGTCGGGGGCGTGGAGGGCCGTGAACCGGACGGTGGCGGCGCCCGGGCTGCACGGGGCCGGCCGCCAGGCCGCGGGCTTCCAACGCTGCCAGGGCGCGGTCCAAGCCGACCACGACGAGGTTGAGCACGATAGGGCAGACGGAAGCGGCGGCCGCCACGGCGGCCCCGCTCTTCACCCAGATGGCCCCTACCGGTACTCGCCCTCGGGCCGCGTCGCGGCGTGCTCGCCGTACAGCCGCGTGGCGGTCAGCCGGGACCGCTCCGCGCGACCCCGGGGTCGCCGGACAGAGGCGGAGGCAAGGGCGGCTACTTCTTCCAGTACATCCCGAGTCCCAGCTGGTACTGACCGGCACTCCGTGCGAGGCCGGGGCGCGTCGTGCGTCCCCGGCGCTTCCGGTCCCCCGGCGCATCGGGCCCCCTGCATCAGTCCGTCCAGATGGTCAGGGGTCGAAGTGTCGCAACTGGCCGTCATGGGCGGCGATTGCCTTTGCACCCAGCGGACCCGCGACTGAGGGCCACCGAAGAACGGCCGCTGCCGGGGCGCGGCCGGCTCCGCCGCCTCGTGAGTGGTATCGGGTGAGAACCTGATCCGGGCTGCCTGGCCTTGTCCGTCAGCCCGCAGCACCAGGGGCAAGGGGCAGAGGCCGACGACGTCGCCGCGCGCCTGGCCGTCGTTGTCGATCAGCGCCTGCCGGACCGTGAACCGGCGCCGGCCCGTCACCAGGACCCCTTTACGCCGGTCCCCCTGACCGACGTCCACGAGCGGCTGCTGTGCGACGCCCCCAGATGCGACCCCCTTGCCCGCCACCGCCGACGCCGCCGGGGCCGGTGCCGCGTCCGGCTGACGCGTACTCGGAGCGGCCGCCGCCGGTAGCAGACCCAGGCGCGCCTAACTGTTGCTGATCCGCGCATGACATAGAGTCCCGTGGCGCTACTCCGTCCGGGCGCCAGTTTCTTGTGCGTCACCAAATGCACAGCGGAGTGGGACCGGCGTGGCTGACCACGGCTCCTCCTGAAGGCTCACCCGCAAGGCGACGGCATCCCTCGCGGGGGTGAGCAGGCCCACCGCCGGCGGAGGACGCGGCCCGCTCGTCTCCAAAAGCACAATCGACGGCATGACGACGCCAACGACCCCACAGCGCCTCCCTGTTGAATCCGCCCCCCTATGGGCCCGCCGCGCCGCGCACGCGATCGCCCTGTGCGCAGTACCGTCCGGGCTGTGGCGTCTGGCCATGGCTTCTGGGATCTACGTGGGCTACACCGACCAGGTGCTCCGCGATGTCTTCGCCATCCCGGGCTGGGGCATCGTCTACGTCGTCGGTTTGTCCGTCCTCGCCGAACTCGCGGCCCTCTTCCCCCTGCTGCTCGTCAGCGACCGCTGGCGGCCGCTGCGTCCCAGGGCTCTGGCCGCTGTGGCGTGGACGGCCTCGGGGCTGCTGGTTCTGTTCGCTCTGTGGCAGCTCGTGGTGGCCTTCACCGTGGAGAGCGAGAGCTACATGACGAGCGGGACGGCGCAGACGGTATGGGCCGGCGCCTTCGCCCCGCTGGCCGCCATCCCGGTCCTGATGACGGCGGTGACCTGGTCGTACTGGGACCGTAACCGCGCCGCGAGGGGCCTGAACTCCGGTCGGGGGCCGGTGTCGAGGCAGAGGGGCGGAGGGCATGCCGCCGGCTGACGGGGCCGGGTGGGGCCCGCGACCCGGATGTGAACCGGCGAGGACGCGGGCAGGCCCCTGTACGGCTACGGAGGTTGGTTTCAGCCGGCTGCCACGTCCCTACCCGGACCGAAGGGCGGAACATCGTCCACTGCCTGGTCCAGGCGCAACCGCTTGAGGCGGACCGGGTGGCGGCAGACTCCGCCGTGGTCGATCGCCCGGTCTGTACTGATCTCCACCACCAGCTCCGGAGGGACCGGAACCGCGTCGAGGACGTCGCGGTAGCACCGCGCGGCCGCGAACCGCACCCCGGTCCACGGGTGCCCGCGGCCGGCCGCGGCGAGGTGCTCGGCGACCTGGAGGGCCTGGTCCGGGCGCGGCAACGACGGTGCGGCCGGTGGATCAGCTCCTTCTGAACGCTCGACCATAACCCGAACCACGCACCAGCCTCGCAACCGGTGGCGGCCCGGGACCACGTGCACCAAACCGGCCGGTCTGGCGGCCGCCCATGTGGAACTTGGCACCGGCCGACGCCACGAGTTCCTTCACCAGCAGCTCGCTGCTGGCGGCGGCCCGCAGCTGCACCGCCGCCTCGGCCGTGAACACCTTGGGATCCTCCCACAGACGCTCCACCAGCTCCTTCAACGCCTGCACCACGGCGGACAACCGCGGCGGCGAGAGCGTCGCCGCATCGTCCAAGATCGCCGATACCGGGGTGGGGTGGGGACGTGTGCGCGGTGCCGGCGCGCGGGGTGCCTGCCGGTGCCGGAGGTCGTTGGGCAGTACGTGACTGCGTACCCGTTCCCTGTCGATGACCGTGCGTTGATCAGCGCCCGGTGCATGCTCTGCTACGTCCTCGGCCCCGCCGCCGCGGACGGCCTCCTGGACGCCATCGAGAGGGAACCCGGCCGGCCCATGGGAGGGTGGGACGGCAGTGAGGCGCCGCGCAAGTGGATGAACAGAGTGTTCCCCTCCTGGTGGTAACCCCGAAGATCACCCGCGATCGGGCGCCGTCCGGCCACGGGCTGCGGCGCGCTGCGTGCAAGTGGATCCCGCCCTCGGGGCGGTCCTCGCTCACCCGGCCTGCGGCTGTGCCGGGGTCGGCACCAGGGTGTCGCGGTGACGGCGCCGCACGCGTGCCGTGCGCGGCAGCAGTCCGCGCTGGTGCCCGAGGGCAGAACCGCATGCTCCACCACTCCCCCGGACCGGGCGGCCGTGCCCCGCAGCGCGGCGGGCCAGGCCAGCTCCAGCCACAGGCCGCTCGCACCCGGCCGGTCCCGGCCCGCGATCCGCAGTGAGCCACGGACCGCCATCGGCCGCGCAGCCCGGACCGTCAGCCGCTCCACCCCCACGCTCACGCTCGACTCGACCAGTACGGCGAGGGCCTCGGCGTCCTCCGGCGCGGCCCAGCCGGGCAGCCGGTCTTCGCCTGATGCGTCCTCGGCTAGGGCCAGCGCCGGATCCTCCAGCCGGACCGTCCGCGTCCGCGGGCCGGCCCCACGCACCACCAGCATCCGCGAGGGCAGGACGGTGGGCGTCGTAGCTTGCCGACCGCGCGCAGCCAGGCCACCAGCGCGCCCCGGTCGTCGAACGCCGTGCCCGCGCCGCAGCCTTGCGCCAGGTCGGGGAGGCCGGGCAGGGTCCGGCGCCGGCCCGCCGGCGTCGTAGGACTTGCCCTCGCGACCCGGGCGGCCTCCGCCGACGGCACCGCGTCCGCTCCGCGGACGACCGGCGGCAGTATGAGCTGCGGGCCGGGGATTGCGGCCTTCTGCGCGAGCGCCGCCGTCGGACGCGATGGGCTCGTCGAGACTATTGCCATGGATCTCCTTGCACTTCGCTACTTCCAGGCCGTGGCCCGTCATCAGCACATCAGCCGGGCCGCGCAGGAGCTGCGCGTCGCGCAGCCCTCGGTGAGCCGGACGATCAGCCGGATCGAGTCGGAGCTCGGCGTGCACCTCTTCGACCGTCAGGGGCGTCGGATACGGCTCAACGACCGCGGCGCCGCATTCCTGAGGCGGGTCGACAAGGCCCTGGCCGAACTGGAGGACGGGCGGCGGGAGATGGCCGACGCGGCCGCCGGAGGTCCGGGGCGCGTGGCCGTGGCGGCGGAGACCCTGTTGCAGTTGGCAGGGGTGCTGGCTGCCTTCCGTGCGCAGCGTCCGGGTGTGAAGGTGCGGCTGTTCCAGGCTTCGCTGGAGGGGATGCGGCGGCATGTCGTGTCCGGCGAAGTGGATTTCGCGTTGGCTTCCCAGACATTGTCCGGTCCCGGGCTGGCTTCGGTGGAGCTGTCTCGCGAGGAGGTGTTCCTCGCCGTTCCGCTTGGACACCGCCTGGCCGGCCGCGAGGACGTCGCGGTGGTCGAGCTGGCGGCGGAGGAGTTCGTCAGTACGCGTACGGGGCACTGGCAGCGCGCGCTCCTCGACAGGCTGTTCGCCCGGGAGGGGCTGTGCCCGCAGGTGGTCTGCGAGGGTGACGAGGCGGCGGCCACGCCGGAGATGGTCGGTGCGGGCCTCGGGGTCGGGCTGATGCCCGCCGTCGCCCGGCGGGCGATCGGTGAGGACGGCCCGGTGGCCTGGGCGCGCCTGGGCAGCACGGAGAGCCGACGCACACTGACCCTCGTCTGGCGGCAGGGCGCCTACCTGTCACCCGCTGCGCTGGACTTCCGCCGGCTGACGCGGGAACGGCTCATGCCTGCCGCGTCATGAGCACATGGCGAGATCGGTCGTGGAGGTCATGAAGGGGCGGTACTAGCGTCAAGGACGCCAGATGGATTCCGACGAGGGAGAACGGCGATGAGTGGGCAGTACGGCCCTGTGCGGGGCGAATTCGTCAGCTATGTCGATGCCATCCTCGACGTCTTGTCCGCCGAACCGCGGCGGACAGTGATCACCACTGCCGACGGATCGCAGATACGTGCGGCTGACCTCCGTGACCGTGTCCATCGTCTCGCCGCCGAACTGGGCGATCGCGGTGTGGGCCGCGGTACCACGGTGGCCCTGCTCACCGGCAGCACCGCCGAGGGTCTCGTCGCGCGTTACGCCGCCAACCTGGCCGGAGGCACGGTCGTCACCCTCTACGAGGGCACGAGCGCGACGACGATGGCGGCCATCATGGCGAGCGTGGACTGTTCGCTGCTCCTCGTGGACGGTCACCGGCAGGAGACGGGCGCGGAGCTGGCGGGCACGGCGGCGGCGTTTCGTACGTTGTCGTTGGGGCCGAGCACGTACGCCGAGGACGTCCTGGCCGTGGCCGACCTCCGCCCCGCCCGTCCACTGCGGAGCCTGGTCCACCCGGAGGACGACTGGCGCATCGGCCACACGGGTGGCACGACCGGGATACCCAAGGGCATCCGGATGAGCCACGGCGCGCACCGGCGCGGCCTCGATGACCGGCTCGCGGGTGCCGGCGATCCGCCCCGCTTCCTCGCCTGCACCTCGCTGGCCCACCTCGCGGGGCTCCTCGTCGACCGTACGCTGTACCAGCACGGGTCGGTGGTGTTGCAGGACGGCTTCGACCCGGGCGAGGTCCTGGCCGCTGTCGCCCGTGAACGCATCACCCACACCTGGCTGCTGCCGCCGCTGCTGTACCAGCTCCTCGACCATCCCGGCCTCGCGGGCACCGATCTGCGCAGCCTGAGCCGGGTCACCTACGGAGGCACCGCTGCCTCGCCCGACAGGCTGCGCGAGGCGGCCGCGGTCCTGGGACCCGTCCTGTACGGCTGGTACGGCCAGGCCGAGGCGCAGCTCATCACCGAAGCGGGCCCCGGGGAACAGGAGCTGACCGGTCGCGACGGGCACCTGACGGTCGGCCGGGCGATGCCCGGTGTGGAGATCGCCATCCGGAGGCCGGACGGCACCGTCCTGCCGGCGGGCGAGCCCGGGGAGGTGCAGGCGCGCTCGCACCACGTGATGCGCGGCTACTGTAAGCAGCCGGAGCTGACCGCGGAGGTGCTGAAGGACGGCTGGCTGCACACCGGCGACGTCGGCTACCTCGACGAGGACGGGCGCCTCTACATCGTCGACCGGATCAAGGAAATGATCGTGGTCGTCGGGGGCCACGTCTATCCGGCCGATCTGGAGGAGCTGCTGCTGCGTCATCCGGCCGTCGCCCGGTGCACGGTCTTCGGCAGCAGTGACGAGCACGCACTGGAACAGGTGCACGCGGCTGTGGTGCCCGTGGCCGGGCACCGGCCCTCGCTGGAGGAGCTGCGAGACTTCGTCACCGTACACAAGGGGGCTCTCTACGCTCCGCACGCCGTGCACTTCGTACCGGAGATCCCTCTGACGGCCGTGGGCAAGCCGGACCGGCGCATGCTGCGGTCCCGGTTTGCCCGCCCCTCGGCGGCCGGGGCGCCGCAGGCCGAGGCCTCACTTTCCTGAGCCCGCCCCGCAGAACGACTCTGCGAAGACCCCGCCGGCCGACTCCGCTCCCCGTCGGGCCTGGGGCCTGAGCCACGCGCTGTCAGCACGCCCGTTCGGTCAGCCCGGGCCTGTCACAGGCGTGTGGATCCCTCACTCTCACCCGCTCCGGCGCCGCGCGTCCGGTTGCAGGATGCGAGCTCGAAACGGAAGGCTGACTTCGAGGTCGAGATCGCCATCACGAGCGTCTTCACGAGTTCGGGTGCCCTGGAAGGGGGTCTTGATACCGCTCTTGGCCGCGCGTGTGGCGCCCCGAGGCGTGACCTGCGTTGTCATAGGGCAATCAGACCGGCTGCGGTCTCCTTGAAGCCGCAGGCGTCGAGGTAGAACGGGCGCAGGTGCTCGTCGAAGTCGACGTGCAGCCATTCGCACTTCGCGGCACGCGCCTCGCGTGCTGCCGCAGCGACCAGCGCGGCGCCGACTCCTTGTGCCTGGTGATGTCGGGCGACCACCGTGTCCAGGATGAACGCGTGGGCTCCACCGTCCCAGATGACGTTGACGAAGCCCATCAGGGTGCCTTCTTCCCAAGCGCATACCCAGCCCAGGCTGTGGCGCTCCAGCCGTGTCTGCCAGTCGGTCTGAGCGGCCGGGTGCGCGAAGCCATCGGCGTGCAGCGCGTTGAGGGCGGCGTTGTCGAAGGCGCCTCGCCACTGGTAGGTGATCGTCACGTCTCGATCGTAGGGTCCGCGCCGCGTCGCGTGTGACCGGATCATGAAGCGAGGAGAGACAGGGTTCCCCCGTATGCACGGCGGCGGCGCGCGGGCGGGCGCCACGGTGGACCGGCGTCGGCCGTCGCTGCCCGCCGCCCCAGGGGTTCATGAGGCGTAGCGGGTGACGTCGGTGATGCGGCAGGTGATCTTCACGGTGATCGGGTCAAGCCCGCGAGCGGTGGTTCTGGCGCGCTGGCCGGGGGCCAGGTCGGGCACGCTGGTGATGGCGTTTCCCAGGCGGGTGCCGGTGGAGTCGACGAACTCGACCTGCACCAGGTAAGTGCTGTTCTTGCTGGACCTGTTGGTGACCAACAGGTCGGCTTCGGCCCAGTCGGTCGTGTCGTTCACGGTGCACCGTGTGATTTCCACATCGTCCCTCGGTCCGGGCACGGCGTCCTGGGGCCGGGCCGCCGGTGATCCGGTCGGGCTCGGGCTGTCGTTGCGGTCGGTCACCGTCTGGCGCGGCCGCTTCGAGGGCGAGTCGGCCGGCCCGGGCCCTTGGCCTCGCTCCTCGGCCGCGAACAGCGCGACCAGCCCCACCAGCAGGACGACGACGGTGCCGATCACAGCGAGAACCACCACCAGCACCCGGCCACCGCGCCGTCGCGGGGGCGGGCCCCCTCCGGGGCCGGCAGACCAGGACCGCATGGGGCCCGGCGGCGGGCCGCCAGAACGCGGCCCCCAGCCCGGCGGCTGCCCACCCGGCGGCGAAGACGGATTCGACACCACGACCCCCTGACAGGCCGCGCACGGGGCCGGTCACCCGGCTGGAACACCTCCAGCATCATCCGCCGCCCACCACCGCGCACCTCACCGTCCTGCGGGAAGGACGCCGCCGCCGGTTCCGATGGGGGTCGCTTTACCCGCCTGCGCAGTCGCGGCCGGCTGGTCGCCGGAAAATCACACACGTGGAAGGCCGTGCCAGCCGGTGCATTCGGCGCCACCCGGCGCGCCCCGGTCCGGCCAACAGGACGGGGAGCGCGCCCTCGATCTGCTGGCGGCGGGTCGCCACCGGCCGATCAGCCGCCGGTCGATGCCGGCGATCTCCCTGGCCGGGCGGCGGCCCGGCGCTAAAGGGGAGCGGTCGGGCGGGCACGCTTCGCCGGCTGGACAGCAGCCGAGCGCCCTTGATCCCGCGCTCGGCCGAACGTGCGCGGGACCCGGAGATCACGCGACAGCTCCGGGCACCAGCCGCCCACCCACCCCACGAATGCCCAGTGCAACGAGGCGCTCTTGCGCGGCAGGCCGAGCAGGTCGACCGCTTCGGCCTCGCGTTCCTGCGTGCCGTCCGTGCGCCGGGCGCACTGGTCAGGCGGTCGCGGGGATGCCGAGCATGGCGGAGGCCTGCTGGAGGGGGCTGAGGGCGCGCGCGGGCCCGGGCGCGGCGGCCCGGGGCAGGTCGCGGCAGGTGAAGCCGAGCGCGGCCATGGCCCGCAGGACCTCGCCGGCGGTGAAGTCGCGGCGGTCCTGACGGGTGATGACTTGGCCGACCTGCTTGACGGGGTAGGTGCGGCGGCCGATGATCACGGACTCGCCGATGACCTGCTCGGGCTTGACGCCCTTCATGGATTCCAGGACGCCCGCCTTGGTGAGGTCGAACGGGAAGCGGGCGATGACGCAGCGCATGGTGCCTCACAGGGAGAAGAGGGGAACGGTCCGACCACGGTCAGGTGGTTCAGCGGGCGAGGGCGAGGACGCCCAGAGCGCTGTCTTGCTCGTCGATGACGGGCAGGGCGTCGAGCCGGCCGTAGCGCATCGCTTGTTCGGCTTCGGCCACCGGGGTCGTGGGTGAGGCGAACGGCCCGCGGCCGCCCAGGATCTCGCGCAGCCGGACCCGGTCCGTGTACGCGTCGCTGTCACGGATGGCGGTCAGCTGGGCCTGAGTGACCAGCCCGGTGCACACGCCGTCGTTGTCGCAGACGAGCAGATGTCCCGTAGGGGCGCTGTTCATGACGGACAGGGCCACTTCGACCGTCATGTCGTCGCAGACCTGCAGGCCGGCGGCCTTCATGGCGTCATGCACCGTCCGGTGCGCGGGCTCGGTGCCCTCCGGGCGGGGCTGCATCTGGACCAGCGTCAAAAGGTGCCTCCTGCAGAGATGGGTCAGTTTCCGGATCACGTTGGTCTCAGGCCGCCGTGTCCAAGGCGGACTGCCGCGCACTCGCGCGCCGGGCGGCCGAAGCCTGCCCGCGGCGGCCACGGGAGGCCGTGGTGCGCTTGGGGCGCTCGGACACCGGCGCGGTGATGGTGACCGGAGTGCCGGAAGGTGCCTGGGCTCCGGTGATCCGGGCCAGAGCCGCGTCGCCCGAGCGGACCTGGGTGGTCTGCGCAGTGATGCCCGCGGCCGTCATCAGGCGGGCCATCTCGCGGTGTTGGTTGGGGGTGACCAGGGTGACGACGCTGCCGGACTCCCCGGCGCGGGCGGTACGCCCACCGCGGTGGAGGTAGTCCTGGTGGTCGGTCGGCGGGTCCACGTTCACGACGAGGTCGAGGTTGTCGACGTGGATGCCGCGGGCGGCGACGTTCGTGGCGACCAGGACGGTGACATGGCCGGTCTTGAACTGGGCCAGGGTCCGGGTGCGCTGCGGCTGGGACTTGCCTCCGTGCAGGGCGGCGGCGCGGACCCCGCTGTCGAGAAGGTCCTGCGTCAGCCGGTCCACGGCGTGCTTGGTGTCGAGGAACATGATCACTCGGCCGTCACGGGCGGCGATCTCCGTCGTCATGCGCTGCTTGTCGGCGCCCTGGACGTGCAGGACGTGGTGCTCCCTCGTGGTCACCGCGCCCTGCGAGGGGTCCACCGAGTGCACGACCGGGTCCGCCAGATGCCGGCGCACGAGAAGGTCGACGTTGCGGTCCAGGGTCGCGGAGAACAGCATCCGCTGGCCCTCGGGACGGACCTGGTCGAGCAGAGCGGTGACCTGGGGCATGAACCCCATGTCGGCCATCTGGTCGGCCTCGTCCAGGACAGTGATCGCGACCTGGTTCAACCGGCAGTCACCACGCTCGATGAGGTCCTTCAGCCGGCCGGGCGTGGCCACTACGACCTCCGCGCCCGCGCGCAGTGCGCCGGCCTGCCTGCCGATCGACATGCCGCCGACGGCCGTGGTCAGACGCAGCTTCACGGAGCGGGCGTACGGGGTGAGTGCATCGGTCACCTGCTGGGGCAGCTCACGAGTGGGAACGAGGACGAGCGCGAGCGGCCGGCGGGGCTCGGCACGCTGCCCGGCGGTGCGGGCCAGCAGGGCCAGCAGGGCCAGGCCGAACGCGAGGGTCTTGCCGGAGCCGGTACGGCCGCGGCCGAGGACGTCGCGGCCCGCGAGAGTGTTGGGGAGGGTGGCGCCCTGGATCGGGAAGGGCACGGTCATGCCCTGCGTGCCGAGGGTGGCCAGCAACTGGGCCGGCATGTCGAGGGCGGCGAAGGCCTCGGCGGCGGGCAGCGCGGGAGTGGTCGTCTTCGGCGGTGCGAACTCACCCTGGACCGCGGCGGGCCGGCGGCCGTAGCCGCCCGAACGGCTCGGACCTCCGGAACGGCTCGAGGCCGACGAGCCGAAACGGCTGCCCCGACCCGAGCCGGCGGCGGTGCCACTGCCGAAAGCGGGGCCGCCGGTGCGGCTGCGGGCGCGGGAGGAGCGCTCATTCGTACGTGCGGGGTTCATGCGGAACCTTCCTTGATACGGCACGTATCAAGGAATTCCCTCAGCGTAAGAGCGGCGCAGGAAATTGCGAGAACGGGCGTAATGAATCGAAGCGGAGCTGACGGACAGGAAATCTGTGCATGCTCAGACGCTGAAAAAAGGGGGCGCCATAATGGCGCGGCAACCAAAAACAGTCCACGCGGGTGCGGCTCCGAGAGAGCCGGCCGGCCGAGTGTCTCCATGCTCACTAACGCGGGGGAAGGCACCGCGGTAAATGCATGCAGCTGGGGCCCGCACCCCAAGGGATGCGGGCCCCAGCTGCGGAACGCGTGTCAGCGTCAGGCGGGAACGATGTTCTCGGCCGTCGGGCCCTTCTGGCCCTGCGCGATGTCGAAGTTCACCTTCTGGCCCTCGTTCAGCTCGCGGAAGCCCTGGGCGGCGATGTTCGAGTAGTGGGCGAACACGTCAGGGCCGCCACCGTCCTGCTCGATGAAGCCGAAGCCCTTTTCCGCGTTGAACCACTTCACGGTACCAGCAGCCATGTCATATCTCCTTTGGGGCAATACATCGGCGTCTGCACTATGCGGACTCCGTGTCGCCGCGATGATGCCCCGCCCGGTAGATGACCGGGAAATACGAAGCGCTTTCAGCGGGAGGATTTCCCGACTGGAGGCGCCTGAAGTTCTTGGGTACCAAAACTGCAACCGAGATCGACAGTAGCACGCCGCAGCGGCTTGTGTGCGTCATTACTTTCCGCCGACTGCGTTGCGCCAGAAACTCTCCCCGCGAGATCCGGCAAATTCTCAGGCCGCGGTGACAGATATTGGCTCGCCCCGATCCCTGCGGCTTGCCCTGGCCCCCTTGGGCTTGCTCGCGTGGCGTTGCCGGGGCGGGTAGCCTGGCGTTGTCAACGCTCCCACGGAATGGAGCACGCTCTGCTGAACGGTTTGGACAGCGGCCCCCTCGCCACCATGCCCGCTGTCCCTGCTCAGGGGGTGCTTCGCCGATCCAGTGGAACGCGCCACGCGGATCGGCTTCGGCAGGGCTGTACAGCGGACGCCCGCCCAGACCTACAGGCCCCGCCCGGTGATCAGGAGAGCGCCCTCGGCCGCTCCCCGTCCGTCCAGGACGAAGGCGCCCTCGCGAGGCGCCCCCGCGAAGCGCGGGCCGTCGGCGCCGGCCAGGCGGCCAGGCGGCCAGGCGGCCAGCGTCGACACGCTGGTGCGCGGCCCCGGGGGCAGTTGGCCGACCGACAGCAGACGCTGCTCCAGGCCGTCACACCCCACCACCACGCTCACTTGGACGCCGCCCCCGTCGAGCTGGGCGGTGAGCTGGAGCTCCCAGCTACCCGTAACGGGGGCTCAGGGGCGCGGCCATCCCAGAAAGCTGCGCGGTCAGCGGCGCCGACCGCCGCCGATGCGGCGGTCGTCGGCCAGAGCGGTCAGCGGGCCGAACTCGCAGGCAAGCTGGCTCCACGTCAGAACCTCGCCACAGCGAGCCGGGAACTCCTTCGGGTTGAACTCGGGCATGGTCCAGGTGCCAGTGCCCCGGTCCCGCAGCCACAGGTCCCCATCACCGTCGACCACAGTCGGCGGGACCGGAACGGGCTCGGCCTGATCGAGGGGCTCCCAGGTGACCCGGCCCGGGTGGGAAACGCGGCGCAGCTCGGTGGTGGCCACCCGCGCGGCCAAGTCACGGGCGGACTCTTCGGCGTCCTTGACCGACGCGAGTCGGAACGCGTCGTCAAGCACGGGCAGGGCTGGATTCTTGCTGCGCTTTGAACTCATACGCTGGCTACCTCCGGTGGGGGGCGTCACATCCGTTATGGCACCCCGTAGAGCAACACGGTATCCGAGGCGGGGAGCCGGGGCCGGGTTCCGACCACTGTCCAGGTGGAGGCGCCGGCACACCGGGCGGTGGGGCCAGGCCGTTTCTCTCGGATCATCTGATCGTTGGTTGATGTGTGTCGTTGACTGACGCGCAGTGGGCGCGGATCAGCCCATCCGATCGGCCATCGGCCTGCTCGGCCGGGGCCGCGAACTGCTGCCGGCCGCGCCCCACACCGCGACGACCGCGGAAACCGCCGAGGCGGCCGTCGCAGGACGCTCACCCTGCCGCCTACCCCGTTGCCAGCATCAGGTCGCGGTCGGCCTGTGGTTCGCGCTGGGCGCACTCGGCCGCGTAGATCCCGATGAAGCCGTGGAAGCGGTAGTAGTGCGGGGAGACCCTTTCCATCAGGTGGGCGTGGACGAGGACGTCGAGGAGGCAGCGGGCCGTCGGCCCGGACGTGCCGGTCAGGGTGGCGGCCTGGTGCACGCTGATCAGGCTCGTGGAGAGCAGGGCCAGGGAGTGGAGCATCCGGGCCGCCTCGGTGGGGAGCGCCTGGTAGGAGGCCTCGAACGCGGCGCGCAGGCCCGCGTCCTCGTCCCCGTCGGCCGTTTCGGCGTAGCGCCCCTCGCCGCGGCGGGATAGGCGTCCCGTGCCTCGATGAACCGTTCGACGGCGCTGCGCAGGGCCAGGGGCAGCCTTTCGCAGATACGGGCCAGGCGCACGATCATCGTCCGGTCCACCCGAAGTCGGTTCTCGCCCAGGAAGGTGAGGAGTTCCACCGACTCGGCCTCGGACAGCGGTCCGAGGCGGAACTGGTGGGCTCCGTCGCGGATGGCGAGTCCGGTGAGCCGCTGTCGGCTGGTGACGATCACGGAGGAGGCGCCGCGGGGGATCAGAGGGCGGACCTGCTCGGCGGTGAACGCGTCGTCGAGGACCACGAGCATCCGCTGGCCGTGCAGCAGGCTTCGGTAGAGGTTGACGCGGCCGACCAGGTCGCGGGGCAGGCGAGCGTCGTCGATGCCGAGGCTGCACAGGAGCTGGGCCAGGGCGTCGGACGCCGTGAGCGGTTCGCCCTGCACTCCCGTGCCGCGGAGGTCGACGAAGAGCTGCCCGTCGGGGAAGCTGTCGGCGAGCCGGTGGGCCAGCCGCAGGGCGAGCGCCGTCTTGCCCATCCCCGCAGGACCGCCCACGACGGCCACTGCGGTGTCGGCACCAGCCCGGGCCTCGTCCCCTCCCAGTAACCTCTCCAGTTCGTCCAGTTCGTCCAGTTCGGCCTTGCGGCCGACGAACCCGCGTGCCACGGGCGGAAGCTGGGCGGGGCGGGGCAGGTGGGGCGGGGCCGCTTCGGGGAGGTCGGCGGCCGGGGCCTGGGTGGGCGGCTGCTCGCGGCAGGCGGTGACCGCGCGGCCGGCCAGGATGTCCTGGTGGAGGTTGCTCAGCTCGGTGCCGGGTTCGATGCCCAGCTCCCGGTTGAGCAGCCGGCGGGTCTCGGTGTACACGGCGAGGGCGTGGGCCTGCCGGTCGCAGCGGTACAGGGCCAGCATCAGCAGCCAGCGGAGCTTCTCGTGCAGGGGCTCCTCGGCGACCGCGGCGGACATCACTCCGCGACCTCGTCCGTACGGCCGGAGACAGTGATCAGGGCGCGGGGGCGGGCACAACCCATAGCCCCTCTGCAGCGGCCGGACCGCTACTCGCTCCGTCCCGGCGTGAATGCCGGGACGGAGCGTAGTGACGGTCCGGGGTAGGGCTCAGTGGGTGCTTGCGCGCCGACGCCGGCGGAGTACGACGGCTGCGCCCGCGAGGGCGAGTGCCGCGCTGGAACCGCCGGCAAGGAGCAGGGCGGAGGACGAGGCGTCGTCCTCCGTGCGCGGGAGGCTGTAGCCGGTGGAGTAGCCGGTGGTGTCGTACTCCGAGCCGGGCAGCTTGTCGGCGTAGCGGGCCTTGACCAGCTCCTGGTAGTCGGTGAGTGACACCGACGCCTGGCCGCCGAGTCCCTGCCGGGCCTGGTCGTTGAGGGGCTCGACAGTGGTGAGCTTGAGCTGGTACCAGCCGCGGATTTGCGGCTCGGGCCGACGCCGATCCGGCGCCGCTGGTGGACGCCATGGCCGGCGCCCTGTGGATGCGGATCCTGGTGCGCCGGGGCGCGGTCGCCGACACCTACACCCGCGACCTCGTCGCCATCCTGATGGACGGGGTCACCGCGGCGGCCCGGCAGGCCGGCGCACCTGCTCGGTGACGCCGCGCAGGTGCGCCAGGACCTCGGCGCAGCGCCGGATTCGTCGGGTGATCCGCGAGGCACCTCCGGCAGAAGTCAGTTCGACCCTGTTCCCGTCCCTGATCACCGACACCCGGCCGCGCGTGAACGGGTGTCGCACTTCGCGGTCCCCCGAAGCGGTACTCCCGGCCGCGGAGTACCTTCGAAAGCACGGGGTGCGGCCCTGGCCACCTGGGCCGCGACGGGGGCCGCACCTCGACAGCGTCATGTCGGGCGCGACTGCGGCCGGAGCCGGGCGCCGAGACCGCCTGCGAACGCCTCGCTCACCCACCGTAGTCCCGCCCAAGCTCCGACGCACGTTCCTGACCGACGTGGCGGGCACCGCCACAGCCCCCGTGCTCGCCTCCGACCCCCTCGCGCACGGCTTCACCGCACGGCCGGCCGGCTGGCCCTCCACGGACGAGTGGGGAGCGAAGCAGCGTGTCCTCGCCGGCCGGGTCGTCGGCCAGGGCGAGCCACGGGTCATCAGCTACCCCCACCGATATCGGAGGCTGACTGGCCCGGACTCTCCAGCAAGGTGCCTGGTATTCGGGGCGCTCTTCGACCACGAGGCGTCCGGCCGCGGGAACCACGCCCAGCTCAGCGCCGAGTGTGCCGCGCACTGCCGGGCCGAGCCGCCTGGGAGGGAGGAAGACGTCATGCTCCCCGGTGACGACCCGGCGGGGAACCGACCGCACGGGCAGGCTGGCAGCGCCGGGCGCCCCGCTGGAGCGCGCGTGCCGGGCGACCAGGGTCATCCAGTTCACCAATTCCTCGCGGGGTGGATGGCCGGGCGCGAACATTGCCCGCAGCCGGCCCGCAGTACGGCCGGGCCCGAGCGCCTCGGCGGCCTGCGCGAGCATCGGTTCCACCGGCGGCCGCAGCACCGTCCCGATCACCCTGCGACGAGCCGCCGAGTCCTACGGCCAGCCTCGGCCCCGCTGCGAGCGGCGGCCCGACGAACATGAGCAGACAGGTCTGCACAGGTGAGGTGGCCTGCCTCAACTCGACTCGAAAGTCGCACATTTACCCTAACGGGAATGACGTCCTACATATCCCTTAGGGAGCCCACCGTGATGTGACCGAGCGTGATAGTTGGCCCTTGGGCACGCCGGTTGGGCCGCCGAGCGTGATATCTGGCCCGCAGGCGGCGGCTGGGCGGGGGACCGCCTGCGGTGATCCGGAGGTCTTCACTAGGCTCCAGCACCATGACCAGCGATTTCGGCTTCACCTGCTCGTGCTGCGGAGCCCGCCACCCGGTGCTGCCCATGAACTACACGGCCGAAGCTCCGGCCGTATGGGATCCGGCCTTCGCCCACGCCGATGACTGTCAGCTGTCCGCGGACCAGTGCGTGGTTCGCGGACAGCACTACTTCGTCAAGGGCCTGATCGAGATACCGGTCATCGGCGGTGACGAGGTGTTCTCCTGGGGCGTCTGGGTCTCCCTCAGCCGCGACAGCTTCTCCAGAGCTGCGGACCTGTGGGACACCCCCGGACTGAGTCTGAGAAGCCGTACTTCGGCTGGCTCACCACCGACCTGCCGATCTACCCGGCCACTCAACCTGAAGACCTACATCCACACCCGCCCGGTCGGTGAGCGCCCCTTCGTCGAGCTTGAGCCCACCGACCACCCCCTCGCCGTCGAGCAGCGCACAGGAATCACCCTGGACCGCGTGCGGGAGATCGCGACGGCCGTGCTCCACGCAGACAACGACGCGCAGCGGTGACGGCCGACAGCCCGGTATCGCCCACCCCGGTCGGGCCAACCGGCCTGAGCTCCAGGGCCCGGCGGTTCGTCGAGGTGGCGGGCATCCGCGTCCCGGGCAAGGACATCCGGCGACACCGCGGCGCGTGGATCGGGCACGGGATCCCCGCTGCCGTGGTCGACCGGGCCAGCGCCTTCCAGGACCGCTGGGGCGGCCTCGCCCTGCCGCCGGCCCCGTTCTACGAGGGCGGCCCCCGTATCCTGGATGCCAATTGCCCCGAGTGGATGCCCGGCCAGGGCTGGTCGTTCGAAGCGGGTGACTGCCGGGTCTCCATGGCTTATGGATTCATGATCGGTCCCGACGGGTCGTTCGGCATCGACGCCTACCACTGGACACCCCTGCACACCGACGCGGATGGCTGGGTGGAATCCCTGGCGCTCGCCGACCACGCCCGCCGCTGGGCCAGAACTGTCACAAGGATCAAGGGCAAGGCGGTCGAGGCTCTGGACCTCGGCTGCTTTGAGCCGGTGCCCGAAGTACGGGGAGTGACCGACAACTGGTGGCGGGGCGTGGACTCCCTCATCGCCGTGTACCGGGGTGAGGCCGTTGGCCTTGAGGCCCCGCAATGCCTCGAAGCCCACATCTACGGCGGCCTCGACGAGTGGGGCCTCCACGGCGGCTGACCCATAGGGCTGGATCTGAGCATCTACGTGGCCCAGAGGGCCCCCTATCGCTCTCCAGCGCCTCGGACGTCTTGAAACACCACTCCGAGATCTGGCCCATCGGGTTCCCCGCAAGTGCATCGGCGTCCCTTCGCCGTCACCAAAGCCACCCTCCTTTCCGGTGAAGGGGAGCAGGGATCCGTCGGCTCCGTCCGGCGCCTGATCAGGGTTGGGACGGAGGCCCGCCGACGGACGGTCGGCGGGCCGGCAGTAGGGCGTTGCAGGTCAGCCGCGGAGACGGTGCATGACGTGCAGGACGCCGTGGGGGGAGAAGGCCGCGGGTTCTGTGTTGGCGATGGTTGCGGCGTGCGGCGCCCCTGGCTGCCGGGTGGCTTCGCGTGGTCCGGATCGCCCATGATCGAACCTCTGTGCATTCGATGGCGGTGGGATGGGACGGGTGTGGTGTGGGGGCTGGCGGACCGATCCGACGTTCGCGGTGTGCCGGGCTCTGGTAGCCGGGGCGGATCTGGCCTCGTTCGCGGGAGGCCCGTTCGACATCCGGGCTGTGGTGGCGGCCATCGAGCCCGGGAGCTCTGACGGGGCCGTCCTCGACGCCCTTCCCTGGGGAAACTTCCCTGACGGGGAGAGGGCCCGGGCGGCTGTGCGCCTGCTGCGCGCTGGAGACGGGTGCGCACGTAACGCGATGCGCGTGCTGCTTGGCATGTGCGCCGACGACAGCCGGGCCGCGGTCGCTCTTGCCGTACCGGCCCTGATCGAGATCGCGGCCGACCCCCACCACCCACACCGCGCCGCCCTCGGCGGTCTCGCCGCCCCGGCCCGCGCCCGCTACTTCGGTGTCGCTTCCCGCGACGAACTCCTTCTCCACCGCTCCGGCTCCCACCACGAGGCCCTCGACGACTACGACGACTACGGCGTCGAGGTCACCGGCTACCCGGCAGGCTGGTCGGTGGCCGCCGCCCGGGCCGCGATCACCGCGGGGGCTCCTTGCTCCTGCCTCTCCTCGAAGACTCCGACCCCGCCATGCGCATCGACGCCTCCTACGCTCTCGCCACTGCGGCCGACGCCGACCATAGGGTGCGAGACGCGTTCGCCACCCGGTTCGCCGAGGAGCAGGACCCCATGCCCCTGGCCGCATTGGTCCTCGCCACCGCAGAGACAACACGTGCCCACCCGCACCGGCCGGCCACCGCGTGGATCCGCGACCTGTGGCAGGAACCGGCACAGACCCCCGAAGTCCGCCTTGCCGCCGCGATCGGCTGGCTCTGCCTCACCGACGAACCCGCCCCCGGCACCCTGCACACCGCCGTCGACGTCCTGGCCACCGAAGAACGCGCCCGCACCATGGACGCCCTGCCCTGGATGGCCGCCGTTGGTGGCAACGAGCCGGGGCTCCTGCGCTGCGTCCGTCGCATGCTCCACCCGGATGAGCCCGACCCGGACAGCGACGACCCCTGGGCCTCCCAGCCCTGATCGACGAGTGGCCGACGCCTCGGTCGCCCGCACGTCTGCTCGCGTTCTGTGCATCGAAGTGGTCCGGCGGGGCCAACTACCGCACCCAGTCGACGTGTCCGACAGCCAGGCCGGTTCGTCGGGGAGGGCCCGGCGCGCCAGCCCCCGCCTATCGCGACCAGCTCGGCGGGTACTACGGCCTTTCGTTCCCTGAGTGAGAGAGAAGGTGTGACCGAACCGCCGCCCTGGATGTCAGTGCCGGCTGTTTACATGAGCCCATGGACACCGTGCACGCGACCGCCGCCCTCCTCCCGGACCCCGCTGAGCTCTGCGCGCGCTGGCCGTGCTGGACCAGGCGATCTGCCGCGACCCGCGGTTCTGCCGCTACTCCTTCTACACCACCTGGGGGCCTGGGACGGAGGCGGCCCTGATGGACAACGGCTCGGGTGACGACTTCTCCGTCCTCTTCACCCCGGCCGGTGTGCTCGTCCGCGGCTTCGACCACGAGTCTCAGATGAGCCCGTACGCCACGGACGACGAACAGGTCTGGCCCGGTGTCGTCGACGAGGTGCCCGCCGCGTTGCGCCCGCTCCTGGACGACCCGGCCTTCGTCGACGAGGGCCTCGGCGCCCCGCGGGTCACCGCCTGCCTGTGGTGGGAGACCGGCGGCAGTGCCTGGCGCACCGGCTCGGGCATCGAGTTCCCCTCGAGCAGCCCGGACCCGGACGGCTCCGGGCACCTCTTCCGCCTCCTCACCGACCGCTCCCCCGAGGCCGTCCAGGCGCACTTCGAGGAGGACTACGGGCGGCCCGTCCTCCTCGACACCGTCCGCCACGTCCTCGCGGGCCACCCCCTGACCCCCGAAGCCGCCCACGGCCTCAACCCGGCCGCCCTCTCCGAGGAGGCCCTGCTCCGCCGGATCGCCGCCGACCCCGAGGTCGAGGCTTACCTCGCCTGCGACGGCGAGTTCGACCTCACGCGGACCGACCCCATCGAGTCGATCGCCCTGCCGGCCGGTCTCCCGGTGGAGCCCGTGGCCGGCTGCAACGCGGGAGGCACCCACTACCTCTGCGGCCCGGCCGGCTCCGACCGCGTCCGCCCCGTCCTCTACACCGACTCCGAGGGCCAGGCGTCCCTCATCGCGGAGTCCCTCGCCGAGGCCCTGACCCTGGCCATCGTCCTCCCCTCCTGGCACGACGCCCTGGCCGGCTTCCGTCCGCCCGCCCTCAACGCCGACTACCTTGAGGACAACCCGGACCACCCCGAGGTCCGCGACCGCCTCCTCGCCGCCCTCCGCCTCCCCCCGGCCACCGAGCCCGAGGTCCTGGCCCGCCTCCTCACCACGGCCGCCCGCACCGTCCCGGACGGCTTCCTCCCTTCGGTCGAGGGCGAGAAGGACGCGGCCTTCGAACCGATGCTCCGTCTGCCGGCCGAGTAGGACAGCCTCGCCGCCGCGCGCCGCCTTCCGGACCCGGCGTACCGCTACGGCGAAGCCGTGACCGCACTGTCCGGCTGGATACGCCCGCCCCGCGCGGAGGGCTGTTCGCGGAGGACGTGGACCACCTCCGCGAGGTTCGAGGCGCATGCCGGATCTTCGGCAGGGGACTTTGGGGTGATCGACCTCAAGGTCGTGGAGGGATGGGTCGTCACCTGGCACCGAGCCCGGCACCGTGACCGGAGCCGACTGCCGCACGTACGACAACACCGTGGCCAATGCGGGAACGTCGACGTCCTGCTCGGGCGCCTTCACTCCGGACGACGGCGGCTCGTCGTTCGAGGTCCCCGTCGAGGGCGACATCGATGCACAACCGGTCCGCGCGTGGCTGGTGGACGGTACGTCCGGCACCGCGTACGTCTCACCGACGCTGTGGGCGGGGGTGGTCCCGGTGGGGCTGTCCCTGCTCCTGGCCGGCTTCCCGGCGGCAGTGACGGTAGAGCACGTGCGCCGCGTCCACGCACAACGCCCGGGAGAGCCGCTGCACGGATCAGACACAGAGTCGAGTGCGTGATCGACGACGATGAGCACAACGGGGACGGCGAGCACGTCACCCGGCCCGCTCCTCGGCGGCCGCCCCTGGCGCAGCGCTTCATCAGGATCTGGGCGTCCGTGACCACCGTGCCGTGGAGGGGGCCGGTGGGGGTGTCGCCCACCCTCCCGCCGGCTCTTCGGCGGCGGTGCCGCGCAGGCCGGCCTGCCGGGCCGGGGTCACCCTCAGGCCGCCCGTGCCCGACCGGTACCGGTCGGTCAACCGCGCTTCGCCATCACCGCCAGCGCCGCCGTACCGGGCGCTGCAGCCGGAGCAGGGACGCTTAAGGCTCCCCAGCCGACAGTTCGGACAGCCGGTCGGCGTCCTCGCCGGTGGACCAGCGCGACCACTCGTCCCCCAATCGCACAGACGTATGGATCGCCAACCAGAAGCAGCGCCGCGACCGGCATGTTCGACCCGGGAGCCCCTGCGGGGCGGCAAGAGGAACTGCCGCCGTATCCGGGCTTGCGCCGTGAACGTGCTCCCGAGAGCCAGGTGGTGCGCTCCGCCGGTGGAGTGAAGGCGGTTCCTGCGCGGGGAAGGCCCGTGGCCGAATTGGATCAAGGAATTCCGTCACGCACGGATGAATCCGCCACAAGGGAGCAGCCTTGACCAAATCGATGGTTTTCGGTGAGCTGGAGCTTGCCTTCACCGACCAGTACAGCTGGCGATGGGATGACGAGGACACGGGCGGCAAGTACTGGGTGAGCTTCTGGCACCCCAAGCCCCCACAGGGCTTCCACGCGCTCGGGACGGTCGCGCTGCCGGCGTGGGGGTCGGAGAACCTGAACCCCAAGACCCCCAACACCAAGGTCAAGGAGCACGTCGTCTCGCTGTGCGTGAAGGACGGGCCGGCCAAGGCGAGTGAGGGCAAGAAGCCGCCGCTGGCGCATCCGGAGGACTACACCGTCGTGTGGAAGGACGTGGGCAGCGGCGGCAAGCACTACGGCGCGTGCTGGCGTCCGGTCGCGCCCGGCGGCTACGTGGCGATGGGCTGTGTCATGTCGGAGAACAGCTACGACAAGCCCGCGCTGACGGAAGTGATGTGTGTGCGGGAGGACCTCACGCACCTGGCGGACCTGAAGTGGGTCTACGAGGACAAGGGCACCGGGGCGAAGGACTACTTCAGCGTGTGGGCGAACCAGGTGCCGCCCGCCTACCGGGACGGACGAGACGGCGGCCACCGGGCGCTGGTCGCGCCGAACACCTTCACCGCGGCATCGAGCTGGGACGAGCCCTCGAAGGGGGCGCCGGAGCGGCGGGTGCTGTGCATCGAGATGCCGGTGGAGGAGAAGTCGCATCCGGACGGGTTCCCGAAGCTGACGGGCACGACCCGGCCGGCCGACCGCACGCCGGAGACGACGGTCAACGCGGTGTGGGTGCCGTTCATGGCCGTGAAGGACGACGACAAGTCGGCGTCGTGGAAGCTCACGAACTCCCCGTTCTACCGGATCGAACGCCGCGCGTCGTGGTTCATGCACCGTTTCATCAACAACACGACCAGCACCGCGCAGTCGGTCTCGGAAACCGTGACGGTCGGCGTGGAAAGGGAAAGGAGCGACACCTTCAGCGCTGAAGTGGGCATCTCCGTCAGCTCACAGGTAGGCGTAAGCTCCGGAATCGCGAGCGCCTCGGTCACCACCACCTACAGCCTGGCACTGGGCTACTCGAGCAGCACCGCCACCAAGAACCTCGAGCACAAGGCCGTCACCCACACCCTGACGGCGCCCCCGAACAAGGCGGCAGCCATGTGGGTCGGCGATCACACCATCCAGGTCACCCGCCAGGACGGCACCCACGTCGGCACCCCCCTCACCTTCCACGGAGACAGCGCGCACTTCGACGAGTTCCCCGACTGACCAACCATCCCCGCGCCGGTCAAGGCCCCCGCAGCAACGCGAGGGCCTTGCCCCCGCCCCGGCCGGCATCAAGCCCCCACACGAGTACATGAACGGATGCCACCCCTGCTGTGGGGTGACACCGGGGCAGCCGCGGTCAGCCGGCGCTCCCCCGCTTCGCCCCCTGCCGCGGTCGGCGCCGGCTCGGCACGGGAACGGACACAGCCACGCACTGACCACTCGTGACCGGACCGGGGCGGCCGTCTGCTCACGGCTGTTGTGACTGAGGACGTGCTGCTGGCCGAGGAGCGCCTGGTCTGGGGCGCCATCGTGCAGGCGAACACCGATCTGTTCACGCGCGGCTGGCATGACCTTCCGGCTGCCGTGATCTACAGCCCGGACACGTCGGTGTTCGACGGCAGCCCGGACCTGCTCCTCGACATCGCGCGGAAGCTGTACCGGTTGAAGGGAACCCGGCAGCAGGATCCGGAACTCGCCGCGTTCTCGCGCATGCTCGCCAGCGAGATGGATCGGGAAATGCGGCTGGAAGTCCCCCGGCGTCTCAGCGGAAGCACCGCCGTTTACTGCACCGACATCGTCGTGGCCCGCAGGCACCTCCACGGCCGGGCACTGAGCGAGTCGGTCTTCCCTCTGCTCATCGCTCCCGAGCACACCGCGACGACGATGATGCTGCCGAGCCGTTTCTGGCCGGCGTCGAGCGCTGACCGTTGAAGCTGTCCCTCGGGCCACCTACCGTGCTCAGTCACACCGGGTGTGACTGAGCACGGTAGGTGGCGAGGGCGCCCTGCTTGGCGGGCCGAGTGTGGGTGTCGGGGCTGGCATGATCGCCGGGTGACAGATCTTTGCTCCCTCGCATGCCGGGGATCGATGCGGCTGTGCTGCCGGGGTGGGTGCTGATGGCCCGGTGGTTCCGCCGGCGGTCAAAGCCCGACGAGGAACTGGCCGAGCTGGTGGTCGAGGCGGAGCTGGGCGACGACGTGGCGATGGGGAACCTGGCGACGGCCCTGTATGCGAAGGGTGACCGCGTCGGCGCCCTGCGCTGGTGGGGCCGGGCGTGGGCGGCCGGGAACGTGGTTGCCGGCTTCAACCTGGGCATGCTGTACGCGGTGGCTGGTGACGCGAACCACGCGCAGGTGATCTGGGAGAAGGCCGCAGCGCTCGGTGATCCGGACGCCATGCTGGGCCTCGTCAGGCAGGCGCTCGATCGTGGGGATACGGCTGGTGTCGATCGCTGGGCACCGGTGATCCTCGCGCAGGACGAGGCGTTCCCTATCACTGCGTTGGGCGTGGCTTTCCGGGACCACGGCGATCTGGCGCGGGCTGTGCAGGCGTTCCTGCGTTCCGAGGATCTGGGCGACGGGTACGCGATGGAGTACCGGGCCCGGATCCTGGCTGCCCAGGGTCTGGACGAGGAGGCTGACGCGCTGCGAGCAGGGGCGGCGACGGCGGAGCGGATGCTCTGAGGTGGGGGCCGACCTCGGCCGTGCACACGCCCGGCGCCACACAGCCCGTCGGCAGGGAGGGCTCAGCCGGAGGAGGAGATCGCCCTCAGCGGTCCAACGGCTCCCCACGCAGCCGGTCCCACGTCTTCGCACTCACGATGCCGTCGGCCTTCAGCCCATGGCCCCTCTGGAGACGCTTCACCGCCGACTCGGTTCCCGCTCCGAAGTAGCCGTCCACACCCTTGGGCCCCACCGCGTAGCCATGATGCTGGATCAGCAGCGCCTGAATCTCCTTCACCTTCGCCCCTGCATCACCGCGATCGGTGTACGCCGACCCCGAGTAGTAGCCGCAGTACGTCCCCTCCAGCGACGACTTGCACACCCCACAACCCCAGCAAGCACGGCGGCCGCAGCCACCGTCATCCCCACGCGATTCAGCACGTCGGCACTCCTTCCATTCCGGCGGGCCCGGCCCGCCACTTGGGATATTTCACAACGAAGCCATCCCCGCCCCGGCCGCAGAGGCGGTAGACCGAGGGGGCGCACAGGAGCACACGCCGCATCACCCCGGGGTCTGAAACGCGCCGGGCAGAGCGGCCGACGTCGTGAGCGCGCGACCCACGCGACCCTGAGCCCGAGAGTGCACCCTCTGCCGGACGGTCAGACCCGTAGGACGGTGAACAGCACGGGCGTGTGGATGCCGAGGTGAGCGGCGGAGTCGGCCACGGTCGCGGCGAGCCAGCCGACAGCGTCACAGGACCATTCCGCCAACTCACCGGAGAGTGTCATTCCATGCAGGGGCGGACCGTTCCAGAAGCTGTCTTCGAACGGCGGCGCCGGAAATTCTCCCAGGGGAAGGGTCTCGTCGAGCTCGCCGGCGAACATCTTCTGCTCCGCAGCGACGACGTGGCGGGCGAGCTGCGGCGCCACCACGGGGATCGACGGGTCGACGCCGCCGTCGATGCGGACCTTCACCGGCACCCGTGCCCGGGGGCTGCACTCCCCCGAACCAGTCCGAGGTCCGCATCGACGGCACCCGTGCGTACGGCGGGCGTGCCGAGGCTTCGATGCCCTGAACCGGCAGAAGGATCTGGACCGCGGTGAGGCGCACGGCGCCGACCCGTTCTGTCGTGTCCTGCGCGCAGTGGAGGAACGGCTGGACGGGGAGTGGCCGGTCGTCGGCCAAGGCGCTCGCCTCGACCTGGAACCACGAGATCAGGTTCGGCTGCGGAGGGGCCAGGGGGTGGCTCCAACCCGCGTCGTTCATGGCCCACAGCCCCGGCGCGGCGTGCGTGCGCCTATCGGCGGCACTGCCTTCCTCAGTACCCGCCCTGTCGTCGAGCCAGCCCATCGCGAGCGATCGCTGATGGAACAACTGATACGCATCGTGTTCCGACGCGGGATCCCGCCACGCGTGCGGGACGAGCTCTCCGTAGAGTGCGGCGAACATGGTTCCCGCAGTGCGACGAGCAGAGGGCGCCACACCCGGCTGCGTGACGGCATCCTGCTCCGACATCTGATCCGACATGTCGCTCTCCCTCTGGATGGACTCGACGACCTGCCACTGGAGGGGGCCGGCAGAGCCTCTCAGTACACTCGGCAGTTCACTTCAGCCTGGTTCATAGGCTTCTCTCCTGTGTCGATCTCGTCGATCACATCAACGTCCACGTGGTTGCGCCACGAGGTGCGCTGGGTGTCACGGCAGTCACGCCGGGCCACTGTGCGTTGAACGCTCCCGCCACCCGGCTTGAGCGTCTTGGTGTCCGAGCATGCCTGCTGGCGCCAGGTGTTGTCCGTGTACCACTCGTACAGGCAGTTGAACACCTTGGCGCGGTCGCTGTTGCAGTTGCCCTTCTCCCACCACCCGTGACCGGAGGCTGCCACTCCAGTGCTCGACCGGCACCGCAGTGTCTGCCGGCACGTCACCGCCTCGGTCGGATGCAGCTGTCGTACCAGCCGATGCGCCGCCGACCAGCAGAGAAGCAAGTGCGGCGATGAGGGTGAGTCGAAGCCTGCCATTGCTCATGAGGGTCCTTTCAGATGCCGGAGGTCGCACCGGCTGGGTCATGACCGGCCGCGCCCCAAGAGAGTTTCGATCTATTGGCGCGGCTCGCCCAGGGAAGGGAGGAGATTTGCCCCTATGGGATGAACCAGGGTGCGCTCGAAGGCCGACACGGCTCCGGTGCAACGCGGAGCGGCGCCGCGGACTGCACAGGGTCGTGGGTGTGCGGCACCCTGGTGCCGCAGCTTGTGGGTGTGGAATCCGCCCAGGCGCCACCTCCCGCCTCTGCGGCCGCTCCTGGAGCGGAAGAGAAATCGTTCCGGGGTCTCTGGAACGACCGGTCATAGGGTGACGCGCGGGCGCTTGAGGCTGCTGAACGTCACCCCGGTGATGAGGACCGCCACGCCCGCCAGGAAGGCGGGCGTACTGGCCGCAGGGTGCAGGACGATGGCCGACGGCTGCGCTCCACGACCGCCACTCTTCCATCCCCCGATGGCGAGAACCAGGGGGACAGCGGTCAGGATCGGTGGTGTGATCCGGGCGCCGGCGAGGGGGACGAGGAGCAGCGCAAGACGTCGACCTCCTCGCGAAGAACCTCGACGCCGGTCTCACGGACGCAGAACGCACGGGCGAGCCGGTCCGCAGGGCTGTCGAGGCGTTCATCGAGGGGTTCGCCCTGTCGATGCCCACCGGCAAGGCCAACACCTTCGGCAACCACACCCTCCCGGACGTAGTGATCGTCAAGCTCCGCTCGTCCCGGCCCGTCAGCTTCGTGGGCGCCTTCGAGAAGCCCGTCATCCAGCATGAGACCGGTGAAGGACACGTCCGGGCAGCCTGGAAGGCCCTGGCGGAGCACATCCCCGCCATCGAGAAGACCTTCGGCGCCACTGCCGACGCCACGTGGATCCTGCGCGTCGGGGAGCCACCGACGACCTGGCCCCCTGGGCACCTCCGTTGACCTGCGGCAGCTGATCACCGAAGTGGGCCAGGCCATCGCCGACCGCCTACGGAAGCAGGCATGAACAGCGTCCTGATCCTGCGCCTCGCCGGCCCCCTGCAATCGTGGGGGGCCTCGGCCCGATTCGCCCGGCGCACCACCGAGACCGCCCCGACAAAGAGCGGGGTGATCGGACTCCTCGCTGCGGCCCTCGGACGCGACCGCACCGCCGACCTCACCGACCTCGCCGCCCTGCACTTCGCCGTCCGCACCGGCCAGCCGGGCACCCGCCTACGTGACTTCCAGACCGCGCACCACGCAGACCCCGGCAAGGCGATGCCAGTCTCAGAGCGCTTCTACCTCGCTGACGCAGTCTTCGTCGCCGCACTCGCCGGCAACGACACCCTCATCCGCACTCTGCACACCGCCCTACAAGCTCCCGTCTATCTCCCCTACCTCGGCCGGCGCTCATGCCCGCCCCAAGGCCCACTCGACCTCGGCGTGATGGACACCAACGATCCGGTCCAGGCCCTCACAACGCAGGAGTGGCAGGCTTCCGACTGGTACCGCCAACAACGCCGCCGCGACCGTACCGTCACCCTGACCATCCTTGCCGAAGACACGGCTCACTCCCCTGCCCGCGACATGCTCAGGGACCAGCCGATCAGCTTCGACCCACGCCACCGCCGCTACGCCCTGCGCAGCATGACCTCCACCCAGACCGACGTCCCCAACCCCCGCCCCAACCCAGCGGCCCGCAACCGACACACTCCCCTGCCCGTCCCTCGGCACGAACCCGAGGCCCTACTGTCCCCCATGGACGGTCCCTGATGCACCTGACCCGCTTCCGGATCAACACCGCCCGCCAGGGTTCCCGCCACCTCCTGGCCTCACCCCAACGCCTCCACGCCGCAGTCATGTCCTCCTTCTAGACCCTTCCCAGCGACACGGGCCGGCCGCGGACCCTGTGGCGACTCGACCGCAACGCCAAGGCAGAAGTGCTGCTCTACATCGTCAGCCAGGAACGCCCGGACCTCACCCACCTCGTAGAGCAGGCCGGCTGGCCCAGCACCGCCGCCTGGCAGACCTACGACTACGGAGCCTTCCTCAGCGGACTCCGCGCCGGCGACACATGGGCTTTCCGCTCGACCGCCAATCCTGTGCATCAGATCCGACGCAAGGACGGCGAACCCACCAAGCGCACTGCGCACGTAACCCCCCGGCACCAAATGGGATGGCTGCTCGGGCGACAGGAAACAGTCGGCTTCCGCATCCTGACCACGCCCCCCGAGCGACGGCGGCTGCCGCAGGGCGACGAGTACCAGCTGGCAGTACGCGACGAACACAGGCTCAACTTCGAGAAGGCCCCCCCGTGAACTCACCCGTGTCGCGGAACGCATCTCCTTCATCTACCTGGAGCGGTTCAACCCTGTGACAGCCACGCAGTCCACGTGCTATCGGCAAACGGCACCCATGTGGTCACCCCATGACAGCCATCACCGAACGAGAAACCACGCTCTACCAGGCCAGAAAGCTGTCACTCACCGATGCCGCACAACCCCCGCCACCACACCCCCAACTCACAGCCACGCACCCACCCGGCAGCACCGACCACGACTTCGGGGCGACCGGAAGAATCCGGGATCCGCCGGGGCCTGCTGTCCAGGAGCCCCGGCGGCGGGCATGGTGGTGGAGCGCGAACGGGCCGCCGCCAGGGAGACGCGGACCCGAGAGGCGGGCACGGCCAGCGCCGAGGGCGGTGTCGTCAGGGAGCGCAGGGTCGCGTCCACGAGGCACCCAACCGTGGTGGAGCCCGAGGCCTCCTTCCAGTTGATATCGGTCCCGAGGCGGGCCAGGTGCTGCGACCTCTCACTTTCACGTCAGTCCGCGCCCCTGGGCATCTCTCACTTAAATGGCTCTGACCTGCAAGGAAAGGCCGATCAGTGGTTCATCCCGCCAGGCGGGTGTGACGGCCGACCTTTCTTCACCGGTGCCCGTCAGGCGGGAAGCGGCCCCGTGCCGGACGGGAATGTCATCGCTCTCCGTCCGGTCCTCCCCCCGGCGCACCGGTGAGTCGCCACTCCACTCACCACGGACTGGGGCGAACTCACCGGTGCCTCACCAACCAAGCCCCCGCGAACGCGATCGAGCACAACCCAGCACGCCGTCGAGGTCTCCGGCAACCTCGTCGCTTCGTGCGGGGTGGTTCCCGTCCGTGATTCGAAGCGCCGGAGAGGCCCGGTGCCGGAGGGGGTGGGGCGCTTGGCTAGGGTGAACACGCGTACGGGAGTTGACTGACCGACAGCTTCCCGGCATGTCATCGAAGGAGCGTCACCAGCTGTGAAGAAGATCAAGGCCGCCATCCTCGCGTTCGCCGCCGTGGCCGGACTCGCCGTCGCCGCCGCGCCGGCCCAGGCCGCCCCGTGCAGTACCGGGGGCGCCCAGTACATCTGCGAGTACGGCGTCACCAACCACACGCTTCCGGGGGACCAGCGGGAACAGTTCCTGGTCGGCACCGATTACGCAGTGTGGACCCGCTGGACCACCAATGGGCAGTGGTCCGGCTGGTACTCCCTCGGGGGAACCGTCTGGAGCAAGATCAGCATCAGGGAGCGGACCGACATCGCCCCCCACGCCATCTTGATCTACGCCAAGGGCTCCAACACCCAGACCTGGGGTCTGCTCCGCACCGCTCCCGGCGCAGACTGGAGTGCATGGGACTGCCTCAGCTGCGGCTGAGTCCTTCCCCGTCGCGGATCTCGACTGCGTTCGACCATTGAGAAGGGCCCCGGGCGGGATGCGTTCCGCCCGGGGCCATCCGTCGTGGCTTCCGGGCACAGCAGCGCCGCGCCGGATGTGTTGTGTGGTGTCCTGGGACTGGCCGCTGACGCTGCTCCACCAGCATCTCCCCAGCCTCGGCCACCGGGCGCCGTACGGCTTCGACGCCGGACACATCAGTCCAGGTCTGAAGCCACTCGCGGGCCTTGGCCAGGTCTGTCAATGCTCCGTGAAAACTGACCCCCACAGAGTCCGGGAAAGTTGACCCCGTTCCTGTAGCACGGCCTTGTGGGAGCCGCTCGGGGTAGTGTTCGGCCGTGAGCCTTGAACAGCTGCGCGGCCACTTCTACTGGCTGACGTCGATCGTGATTCGGACCGATCTGGAACCGAGCGAGGCTGTCATCGTGCTGAGCTCGGAGAGTGCGAGTGCGAGGCTTCGCCTTGTGGGCATCGTGCATGCGAGGGCCGACCTGCCCGGCCCTGATGTGGACTTCGTGGACGAGGTCGTCGTGCGGGAACTGCCCCATCTCGGCCCGTGGCCAGTCGAGGCCCGCCATCTTCTGCAGCACCACAACAACCGCTGCACGCTGCAGTGGTTGACCATCATCGGTCCCAGCGAAGTGGAGATCCTTGCTGAGGAGTTCATCGACGACTAGCGTTCAGTCCGGGCCAGCGCGGTCCTTCGCCAGGAGTTCGCGTCGCTGGCGGGTGCGATAGGAGTCGCCGGTCAGGGTGAGGACCTCGGCGTGGTGGACCAGTCGGTCGATCATTGCGGCGACGACGTCGTCGGAGAGGGTCTCTCCCCACCGCCCGAAGGGCAGGTTCGAGGTCACCATGCCCGAGCCCTCGCGGCGCAGGCGCTTGACGGTGGCTTCGCCGTCCAGCATGGCGGCGACGATGTCGCCGTGGTCCGCGCTATCGGCCTTCCTCACGGTGACGATGTCGCCGTCGCAGATGGAGGCCTCGATCACGCTGTCGCCGACCACCGTCAACGCGAACAGCTGGCCTGCCTTCGCCGGCCAGGTGCCGCGGCGTCGGCAGGACGTCTTCGACGAGCTCCTCGGCGAGGATCGGCGTCCGGGCCGCGATGCGGCCGACGAGCGGGACCTGGACGGCCTCCGGCGTCATGCCGGCCGGGGCGTCTGGGATGTCGGCGTGCTGGTCACTGCGGACGCGTTATGCGCGGGGACGGTGCGGGTCCCGGTAGAGTAAGCCTTCGCGCTCCAGGGCCATCAACTGGTGTGCGACGGAGGAGGTGCTGCGCAGGCGGACGCCTTCGCCGATCTCCCGCATCGAGGGCGGGTAGCCCTTGCGGGCGACGGTCTGCTCGATGAAGGCGACTCTACCGACCCTGGAGCTGTCCGGGCTGGCCCTGACCTCTGCAAAGGCGCCCCGTTGCTGTCCGCGACGTGACGAGCCCAGCAATGAGCATGTGGGCGTGGCCGGTCAGGGGTCGCCGTGCTCGAGGAGGAGTTGGCCAAAGGTCCGATCGGGCCAGCCCAGCGGTGGACGCTCGCCAGGGTCAAGACCCTGATCGGCTGGCGGTTCCACAAGTCCATGACGTTTGTCGGGGATCTCCCAGATGCTGCGGCGGCACGGCTGGAGTCACCAGGTTCCGGCCCGTCGGGCCGTCGAGCGTGACGAGCAGAAGGTGACAGGCTGGGTGAAAGACGTGTGGCCGCACGTGGAACCACCGCGGCGGTGCTCGAAGCCTGGATCGTCTTCGATGACGAAGCCGGATTCTCGATCACGCCGCCGACCTCCCGCACCTGGAGCCGACGCGGAAACCACACCGGTCATCCGGGTCCGCGGCCGTTCCCAGCGCCGCTTCTCCATCGCAGCCCTGTGCTGCTACAAACCCGGCGAACGCTCCCGCCTCGTCTACCGGCCCAAACGCCACACCGATCACAAGAGCGGAGGCCACAAGAGCTTCGCCTGGACCGAGTACCGCGACCTGCTCATCGCCGCCCACCAGCAGCTCGGTGGACCGGTCGTCCTCAGCTGGGACAACTTGAACTTCCACGAGGACCGTCGGATGCGGGCCTTCATCGACGCACACGACTGGCTCACCGTCGACCACCTGCCGGCCTACGCACCCGGCCTAAACCCCGGTGGAAGGCATATGGTCGCTCCTCCGCCGCACCAGCCGGGCCAACACCGCCTTCACCGACCCAGACCACCTCATCCGCCGGCTACGGCACAGCCTCCGCCAGATCCAATACCGCAGCGACATCATCGACGGATGCCGCACCGCAACCGGACTCACACTGACGACACCACGCCCACAACCTCCGTAACAACCGCATTGCTCCTCGTACCCCGCGAACCCGCAGGTGCCGATACGGCGCTGGTGGCTGGGGGTCCGTGCTTCACGTGCTGGCCGGAGCCAAACCGTTGGTGTTCAGCAGGGCGAGGCCGAGATGGGTCAGCGTGTGAAGGGCAGCTTTCCGCTCGCGGGTGAGGACGGTCAGTCCGGCGCTGCGCAGCGTGGTGGCGTGTTCGCTGGCGCTGGCCGGTGATATCCCCGCCCGCTGGGCCAGCTGCGTCGTGGTGCACGCGGGATGGTCGGCGATCACACACAGCACGACCGCCCGGGTACGGCCGAGAAGCGCGGCCAGGGCCGGTGGCACCGGAGCATCGACCCGGCGTGCATTGGCGGAGAGATCCCACAGACCGACCGCGTCGACCGGATTGCTCAGAGCCGGATACACCATGACCACGGCGCCTGCCTGGCCGGCGAACAGTTGCGGCACCGGCCCGCAGAACACCGACGGAGCCAGAACCAGCGGGCGCCCCGCCAGGTGGAAGTCGGTGGCCGGGTGGACGAGCGGCCGGTAGTCCGCGATCTCCAGCACGGGGGGATTCCACACGGCCATCGGGCACAGGCTTTCCAGCAGCGCCGTCACCCCACCCCGCACCATGAGGCGCCCTCGGCGCGCCACCTCCCCGTCCAGGTGGTGGTGGATGCGCCCCCAGTACGGAGCCACTGCCACCCGGTGGCAGTGGTGCAGTGCGGCGGCAAGCCGTTGCACGGCCCCCCGGTCGGCCGCCATCACCCCGGACAGCCACTGCGCCCGCCGCCTGCTCGCCCCAAGTACGGCGAACTCCGCACGCAGACGGCCTTGTGGCGAACTGACCAACCGCTCCAGGCCCTCACCCATACTCTCCGCAGTGCCCACCAGGGTGAACAGGTCCACCAGCCCACCGTCCGGCGAGCTGAGGAATCTCGCGGCGTCCGGCCCATCTCCTGTAACGAGTGGGCTCGTGCGCGCGCGCCAGCCATGGAACAGCGCCTTGCCGTCCCGCCGCTGGAGGTTCCACAAGCTCAGTGTTGTCTCCGCGAGCGGACCCAGCAGATCGATCTTCACGCGCGCCAGGTCCTCCGTGGTGAAGTGCAATCGCAGCACACCGACCTCCTCATTCGCCTGGGCCGAATGCTTCACGTTGCGCTCGTTTCAGGGCAGACCGAAACGAGTCGATTTGCCTGTGTTCCTGGGCGATTTCTGTTCGCCGGAGCGCCACTTCCCGCCGACGGTCGGCGTACGGCGCATGGCGAACAACGCATCCGATCGCTGCAGCACGACAACGGCGAGCGTTGGCTCCTCCGTCGGTTCCGGCTCGCCGGTGAACGTCACGTGGAGCAAGTCCTCGGCCGTGCAACACACGTAGCACACAGCCTCTTCGCTATCTGGTGAACGGTTCAGGCGCCCGTGTCAGCACCCTCGGTTCGGCTACGGCCGAATCGAATAGCGCGGACCCGCTCTCGAATCCGATGGTAGGGACCGGCAGCCCCGAGTGGTGCGGCGGTGGGCGCGGAAGCGGCTAACCCGCCACAACGGCCCGCCTAAACAATCAGGCAGCCGCTCAACTCGGTGATGCAAACACCAGGGGAGCCGGCCAGCACCTCACACGGTGAGACGCAATCACACGGGTCAACGCAACCTACATAAAGGAGTTCAGCATGCGCATCATTCGCAATGTCCTCGGAAGCGTGGGGGCCGCCGCCGCGCTCGCACTCGCGATCACCGCAACCCCCGCCGCTGCCGCCGCTCCGGCAGCCACGGCGTCGGTCGTGGCGCCCACGGCAGCAGAGCCCAGCGCGCTCGCGCTCTACTGGTCGCCGACGAACCAATACTTCACCTATAAGTCCACCTGCGACGACCGCGGCGCGTGGTACTGGGACAACTACGCCAACGTCTACAGCTGGGACTGCCGCCCGACCAGCGACGGCTACAGGCTGTGGCTCCAGAAGGGCTGAACAAGCAGTGGCGAACTGCTGATTCGCCACTAGTGGCCTGTCACGCAGCCTCGTCCGGATCCTGTCCGGGGTCGTGCCGCAGCGCGGGAACGGGGATCGCACCGGTGGCCGCAGAGCTCGGGAAGGCTTCCTGACAGGAGACGGTGGTCTGCAGTGCGGGGCGGTCCTTCCAGATTGGGAGGGACCGCCCCCAACCATCCTGGCTGTTGCGCTATGAGTGAGAGGGCTCTCCAGATGCCGGAAGACCGGGCAATGGGGCGCGTATTGCGGTCATCCCACCTGCCGGGCTCGAAAAGGCCTCCCCATGCCCCAATGACCCCAATACGGAAGCGTGAGGCCACCGAATCGAGACGAGCGGCTACTGGGAACCACAAGGGGCGTCGGCCTCTCGGTCACGGCTCGAAGAAGTCCCGGGCATGCGACAGACCCTCCCAGGGGGACGAGGGTGAGCACGTAGCCACGTACCGGGCTGTGCACTTTCACGGCTCTGGCAAGATTTTCGTAACCGAAGATCATCCCGGGTCGAGGGTTGAAAGCTGACGCCGCTGAGTCACAGTGACCACCAGCAGTAGTGATTCCCTGGGCGACAGCGTGCCGGTCTTCGCGGAGGGCTCCGGCGAGGCCGGCGAGAGGGGCCAGTCCGCTGTGTGCGAGGTCGTCCAGCCAGTCCTGGAGGGGTGTCCGCGTCGTGGTTGTCGAGCATGGCCGCGAACCGGCGGACCAGATCGTGCGCCTGCCTGAGTTCCGGGCACTGGTTGAGGAGCCAGGGCAGGCGGTCGCTGATGTGGAGGTTGCGCCGGTGCGGGTGGGTGATGATCCAGCGGGTCGCTTCACGCGGGGAGGGTGGTCGCTCGCGTGGCTCGTCCAGGGGCAGGCCCCGCCCGGAGGGGTGCGACGGCCATCTTCACGCGCTGGTAGTGGCCGAGGTATCCCTTGGCCTGGAGTTCCTCGTGCAGGACCTCCGCGCTGTGCTGTCCCTCGTCCCAGCGTTGCTGCAGGTAGTCGAGGTAGGGATCCAGAGCGGAGGGCTTGCGGGGCGGGCGGCGCATCACCTCCTGCCAGGTTCGAGCCCGGGCGTATTTGCCGACCCTGCGGCAGTCCAGGCCGAGCTCGCGGGCCACGGAGCTGTGACTCCGGCCGGTGCGGGTCAGGGCCTGAACGGCTCGAAAAGCCGGCGGGCGTGCCGTGCGGCCCGACTGTCCTCCGTGTTGTTGCCGGCGGTCACCCCGGCCGGTGCGGGATCGCTTTCGCTGGCCGGGGGTAGTGCTGCGGGTAGGCAGGCGCGGGGGGGCGGAGGCGATGTCCTGGACGCGGCGGGAGAGGCCCTGCCAGAGATGAAAGCGGTCGCTGACCTGCACCGTTTCCGATGACCTGAACGCGACGTCGCGTTCACAACCCCAGCAACACTCCCCTTGCACGGAAGAGTTGTTTTCTCAGCTCACAACCCCATGATCGTTGTACCAAGCCTGAATTCAACCACCGATCATCCCTACGCCGTTGCGACAGACGAAGACTGAACGCTACGGGGCGCCGCCGCGCCGCCATTCCTCCGCCGCCTGGACCATGGCCCGGCCGACGTGCTCGAAGAAGTCGCCGATGTCCTGCATGCGCGCGCCGGAGGGGGTGGACGTTCCGAGGGTCCGGGCGCTGCGGCGGGCGAAGTCGGCCAGCATGGTGTTCTGCCGGGCGCTGGCCATCCAGCCGCGGAACCAGGCGTCGGCGTCGATGACGTAGCGGTCGCGCCGTCGGCCCGGGTCGCGTTCGCGCCGGATGAGCTCCTGCTGTTCGAGTTCGCCGACGGCCTTGGAGACGGACGCCGGGCTGACCTGGAGGTGCCGGGCGAGTTCGGTGGCGGTCAGGCTCCCGCCGTCGGTGAGGTACAGGCATGTCAGCACCCGGGCCGTCATCCGCGGCAGCCCGGTGGCGACCATCATCGCGGTGAACTGCTCCTCCACTTGGCGCACGGCCTCGGGATCGCGCCCGTGCGCGTCCTCGGCGCCCCGGGCCGCCGGGGCCCGGTCGGGGGCCTGCGCGCGGCGCCTGGCGCGTCCGGCGGTCGCCCGGTGTGCCACGTCGGCCCGGTAGGCGCCCGCGCCGCCGTTGCGGGCCACCTCCCGGGTGACGGTGGAGACGGGCCGCTCCAGCCGGGAGGCGATCTCGGAGTAGGTGCGGCCCGCCGCCAACCCCTGGGCGATCTCCTGCCGTTCCTCGTGCGTCAGCCGGCCGCCGGGCACGGGCCACCTCCGTCGTCTTGTCGGGTCGGGTCGGGTCGGGTCGGGTCCCAGTATTGCTTTCGGAGACAGTCCATTGCAAACAGTCGGCCTCGCGTTTGCGTTAGCCCTCAGGCTCATTGCAAAACATCACCTGCTCTGACCTGCGAACTAACGAACCAGGTCGGGCATTCAATTGACGGATGACTGAAAGCTAATTAGCTTTCAGTCATCCGCGAAAACAAGGAGCCCGTGATGACGCCCTTCCTCACTCCATTGCGCACATGGCACCGCCCCCTGGTGGTCTGTGCCGCGCTCATGCTCGGTCTGGTCATCCTCTCCGGCGTGGGGCTCGCGGCCGACGGCCGGACGCTGCTGGACGAGCCGGTGTGGGTCAAGCCGCTCAAGTTCGGCTTCGCCTTCGCCCTCTACGCCGGCACGCTGGCGTGGCTGTTGACGAAGCTCCGCAGGGGCCGGCGGGCCGGCCGGTGGTTCGGCACCGCCTTCGCCGTGGCCGCCACGGCGGAGGTCGGCGCCATCACCGTCCAGGCGGCGCGCGGCACCTTCAGCCACTTCAACGCCGACCAAAGCGACCCGGTCACCCGCGCCCTGGTCCCCGTACTCACCTTCGGCGTGATGGTGATCGTCATCGCGCAACTGGTACTGGCGGTCGTCGTACTCCTCCAGCGCGGCGGCGGTGCCGCACTGAACCGGGCCGTCCGCGCCGGGCTGGGGCTGGCCACCTTCGGGATGCTCGTGCCGGTCTTCTGGATGACCACCGAGATCCACCCCCGTACGGTGACCGACGCGGGCGGCCGCTCCGTGCCCATGTACCAGGGCCACGGCATCGGCGACCCCGACGGCCACGGGATGCCGCTGACCGGCTGGAGCACGACCGGCGGCGACTTCCGGGTCCCGCACTTCTTTCGCCCTGCACGGCATCCAGGTGCTCCTGCTGGTCGCCGCCGTGCTGGCCGCCCTGGCCGCGAAGCACGTCTGGCTCCGCGACGAGAAGGTGCGCGCCCGCCTGGTCGGCACTGCCGTCCTCGGCTACGGCGGGCTGGTCGCGGTGGTGACCTGGCAGGCCTGGCGCGGCCAGTCCCCGGCCCACCCGGACGCGGCCACCCTCCTCGCCCTCGCCGCGGTGCTGCTGCTCCCGGCCGCGGCCGGCACGGCCGTGGCCGTCAGCGCCAGGCGCCGCACGACACCCGTCGTCCCGACCGCTGCCCTCGCCGCCTGACGCTCCGTCCACAGCCACTCCCCCGTCCGCCCCGCCCGGCTCCCCGGAAGGAAACCCGACATGAACTCCGTGCCCTCCCCCGCGATAACCACCCCGCAGGACGCCCTCGACCAGGCCGTGGCCCGCTTCGGTGCTCCCGGCATCGCCGCCGAGGTCCGTGACGGCCGCGGTACCTGGTTCGGCTCGGCCGGCTTCTCCGACACCGCGGCCGGACTGCGGCGGCAGCCGTCCGAACGGTTCCGGATCGGCAGCACCACCAAGGCGTTCACCGCAGCCGTGGTCCTCCTGCTGGCGGCCGAGGGGCGGCTGGGCCTCGACGACACGGTCGAGCGGTGGCTCCCCGGCCTGGTGGCGGGCAACGGCCACGACGGCCGCACGGTCACCCTCCGACAGCTGCTCGACCACACCAGCGGCATCTTCAACTACGGCAACGACCCCGAGTTCTTCGCCAAGGGCGTCGGCGAGGCCTGGTTCCGGCACCGCCACGATTCCCACGCCCCCGAAGAGCTCGTCCGGATCGGGCTGGCCACCCCGCCGCTCTTCGCCCCGGGCGAGGCCTTCCTCTACTCCAACACCAACTACTTCCTGGCCGCGCTGATCGCCGAGAAAGCCACGGGCAGGACGTTCGCCCAGGAACTCGACCGGCTCGTCGTCCGCCCTCTGGGACTGGCCGGCACCTCCTTGCCCGGTGCGCGGGCGCACATCGACGGGCCGCACCCGCTGCACTACTCCACCCTCTTCTCCGGCGACACTGCGGCCGCGGTGCACGACGCGACCGTGATGGACCAGTCGTTCGCCTGGGCGGCCGGCGGCATCGTCTCCACCCTCGGCGACCTCCAGTGCTTCTTCCGGGCCCTGCTCGCAGCGGACCTGCTGCCCGCCGCCGAGCAGCGGGAGATGTTCACCACCGTCGCGACCGCCGGCCCCGTCCCGTGGATCCCGGGCACCCGCTACGGCCTGGGGGTGCTCTCGCAGGACCTGCCCTGTGGAATCACCGTCTGGGGCAACGCGGGTGCGACGTACGGCTCGTGGACGTACGCCGTGGGCTCGCGCGACGGCGGCCGGCTGCTCACCGCGCAGGTCAACGGCGACTGGAGCGGGCTGGGCGTCTTCGACGGGGTACTCGACGCGGTGTTCCGCCGGGCCGGGTGACCGGCGGAGTTCTCTTCGATCCCTGCCGGCACCTGGAGGTTCACGACCAACACGGGCATCGAAGGGATCTTGACCATCACCGGCGACGGACAGTGGTCGGAGACCCGGTTGGGACTCTCGGGCCGGTGGGAGTACGACGTCTCCCGCCTCACGGTCACCATGGACGGCGTCGACAGCGAGGGCGCGGAGCCGAACCGCATCCCGTCGGTTCCGGAGCGCGCCAAGGAGGCCCTGTCCCGGGAGTACTCCATGCAGGGCGGCTGGGCTGTCGGCCTCGGCGAGAAGGTGAAGGCTCGCAGGGACAAGGACGACGTGGTCCTGGAGTTCGCAGACTTCACGGACGGGAGCAAGGGCTCACCCGAGCACGTCGAGTCCTTGGTCTTCACCCTCAACCGCCTGAAAGAGGCACCCTGACCCTGGCCTACCGCAGCTCGCCGCCTACCCCGCGGTGAGCTGCCGACAATACCGACGACGGCCTTCTGCCGGCACGCCGTCGGCGTGCCGGCAGCGGTCTTCAGCAGCGTCCGCACCCGGTTCCACCCAGCCGGAGAGCGGGCTCCGCGCCGGCGGCTTGAAGTCAAACGGCCACTGCCTCTCAAGATCCATTTTCGCTACACGGCCTAAGAGTTGTCCCGTAACTACTGATCGGGGTGGACGCCTCGGATATGTGCGACAACGTCTGGTTGGCCGAGGCCGGCACGGTTGATCCGGCCTCGGCCTCGGATCACGCCGTCTGCGGCCAGTCTTTTCCGCAGTGCGTCGGGTGCCAGGGGGGTCTCGAAGCCCTCGCAGAGGCCTCGCCCTGTATCTGCGTACTCGTAGCGGACCGCGTACATCCTTCCCTCGTGATGCCATTCGCAGCGAACCAGAGGTCGCGCGAGGACCGCTTCGAACCACGCTGCCACTCTGTTCCCCAGCTCCGTAGGGCTGCCCGCGGCTCGGAAGGCGAACTCACTGGCGGCCTGCCGGATAGTGAAGTCCTGGTTGTGGAGTTCGCCCCCGCGGACGACGGACCCGTCGAAGTGGGCGCCCACCGTCAGAACTCCCTGGTTGCGTTGCGGGTCACCGATGTCCAGATAGACGATCAGCTGGCCGTCGAAGGTGCGGGCCGAGGGCAGCACGACCGTGTCGAGCGGGTCCACCAGCCAGGATCCCGCGCGTTCGGCCAGAACGTCGACGAACGCGCGTTGGGCGGCGTCCAGGTCGTCCTCTTCGTACTCGAACCAGGGGATCTCATCCATGACCGCACTCTACGGTCGACCCAAAGCTGTCCAGGAGCTGCCGACGGTGGCGGCCCGGTACCACCGCCTCGCCAGTGCGCTCCTCCCCGCAGAAGGCTGACTCTCCATTGCCGGAGGCCTGGGGCAGGGTCCATACCGGTGCTGACATCCACTGCAGGGACGTTTCCCCCCTGGCCGTTGTCGAGCTGCGTCCAGCACCAGATGTCGTTCTGGCCCCTGGTGAGGGTCTCCGCGCCCCCAGCACGCGAACCAGCTGAACGTGCCATTGAGCTGGCCGCGGGTCGCCGCCGAACGGTGCGAGCGATCGGCGTATCCGTCCCGCCTCAGTTGCCGGCTGGGAACGCCGAGTTCGGGGCGGCCCAGTGCTCAAGAACCCTCCAGAGGGCGGGGCAGCAGACGGACGCCGAGCCTGCGCAAGCCCCCGCCGGGGCGGGCCGGTGCGGCCGTGCTGCGGGGCCGGCTGGTCATCGTCCAAGACGGGCAAGACCACGCTGCTGGAGGTGTACGCGCCCAGGACGTGCGCGTACGACGCGGGCTGCCGCGCCCTACCTCAGACCGTCTCGACCCACGCGTCGCTTTGCCGACATCCAGTCTGGCGCTACGCCGATACGGCCACGGCCCTTGCGATGATGCCCCAGGCCAGACCATCGACCACGGGGAGAACCGCATGGCAAATCTGAAGATCACCCTTTGCGAGGGCAGGGTCGCAGCCGCAGACCTGTTCAACAGTGACCCCTACGTCGCGGTGACAGTCGCTGAGACGAGGGTCCAAAGTCCGATTGAAGAGGACACGACCAGCCTCCAATGGAATTGGGAGTACGTCTTCGAGAACATCACCCCGGATCACCGAGTCAGGTTCCACGTATACGACTCTGACACGCCCGACCCTGATGACGACCTGGGATATTTCCAGACCACGGTCGCCCGATTCCTGAACGGAAAGGAAGGCGCGAAGCAGACGATCCACGTCGGCGACAGCACCCTCGTCGTCGTGGGGACCTGGGTCTGATCGGATCCGCTCCCGACCCGTCGCCTCGTTCACCCCCGCGATCCGCAACGAGCCACCGGCCGTACGCCGGGCACGGTCAGCCGCTCCACCCCCACCGTGCTGCTCCCGTCGAGAGCACGGTGAGCGCGCCGACGTCCCCAGGGCGGGTCCTCCGCGGACGCGTCCTCGACGGTCCCGTCTGTAGTCCGGCCGGGACGGTCAGCTTCGCGGCGGTGCGGCACTGCGGCCCGGTCGAACACCGCACCCGCACCGAAGCCTTCGGCCGGGCGCTGGCGCCGGGCAGGGGCCTGCGCCAGCCTGCCGGCGTCGCCCGGCTGACTCTGGCGATACGAGGAGGGAGCGGCGGCCGGGTGCGTGCGGCGGACCGCCCGCCAGTCCACCTCCGGCCGCACCCTCGGCAGCAGCGCGAGGTCCTCGGCGTCGAAGAGCGGGACGGCCGTGGCGCCGCCCTGCTTCTCGTCGTCGACCTCCACCACCCCAGCCGGGCTCAGGAGGGCAACGCCCACGCACTTCCCAGCAGCACCATCAGCACCATCGCCGCCCGCGAGACCAGCCCCGCCGGCCGGACTCATCGCCAAGCCCTTCTAGGGCGCGTCCTTCGAATCAGACGAGCCGGCGACGCTTGGCCCCGTGCCTCGTCGTGTTCTTGTCGGTCGCCACCGTTCCGCGTCATAGTCCTCAGCGGATGTCAGAGGTACCCGCGAAGATCACAGCCATGAACCTCCCCACCGCCCTCGCCGGGCTCGACACCCACCCCTGGGCCACCGTCAACCACGCCTACGGACCCGCCGAGGACCTGCCCGGGTTGTTGCGCGTCTTCGCGGAGGGCGGTGAGGACGCCGAGGAGGCACTGCAGGAGCTGTACAGCTGCATCGCGCACCAGGGCACCGTGTACGCGGCCAGCGCCGACGCCGTCCCGTACCTCGCCCGCATAGCCGCCTCCGGTCGGCAGACCGTCAACGCGCTCCAGTTGCTCGGCTGCCTCGCCGAGAGCGAGGACGACCACGACATCGAGCCCGGCGCCGTCCGTGCGGCCGTGACGGCCCAGTTGCCGCTGCTCGTACCGTTGCTGGCCGATGAGGACGTCGCCGTCCGGCAGGCAGCGGGTTGGACGGTCGGTCACACCCGGTTCACCCGCACCACCCTGTCCGGCGTCCGGGCCCGCCTGGCCGCCGAGACCGAGCCCACCGTGCGGGCCGAGCTCCTCACTGCGTACAGCCGGCTGGACCGCGCGGGCGCGGTCGCCGAGGCCCGCACCCTGCTCGGCCCGGACACGCCCGTGCCACTGCGGTTGGCCGCCGTGTTCGCCGCCTTGGGCCCTGGGGAGCCGTGGCTCGCCGCGCACCGCGACGCCGTCCTCGGCCTGTTGCCCGCACGTGAGACGGCCGCGTCCGGCTACGCGGACGAGCACCGGGATCCGTTGAGCGCCATCGTCGAGATCCTGCTGGGGCGGGACGCCGACGCCGACCGAGAGGGTGCCCTCGCGCTGCTCGACGCCGCGCTGCGCGACGAGCGCCCCGGCGTGCGGGCCGAGGCCCTGTGGGCGGCCGACCGCCCCTCCCCCCTGTCCCGCAGCGCCCCGCAGCGGCTGGTCCCCGCTTCGCACCCGCTCGCCGCCGACCCGACGGCCGCCCGGCTGC
>NZ_GG657750.1:58595-105497 GCF_000158895.1 Streptomyces sp. C
CCCGGGGGACGCAAGGAACTGCGGTTGCCCCGGCGACCGACCACCACAACGACACCGCCGGGCTGGTCCACCTGCTGCGGCTGTGGGGCCCTCGCGCCGTCGAGGCCCTGCCCGAACTCTGCGCCGTCCTGCCCCAGTTCCACTACGCCGCCACCGCGATCACCGCCGTCGCCGTCGCAGGCACAGGGCCGGAGCAGCGCGAGCGGGCCGCCGATGCCCTTCGGTCCGGCGCCGGGGAGCTGCTCGTGGCGCAGGCTCTGCACGAGCTGACCGGCGAGACCGAGCCGCTGTTCGCCGCCGCCGAGGCGGCGCTCGCCGCCGACGTGGGTGGCTGCGTCGAGGGCGCCAACGCCCTGGCCGATCTCGGCGCGGCGGCCGCCCGCCTCGTCCCGGCTCTGCGGGCGGCGCTCGGTCGCACGATCGACCGCGACACCACGGCGGAGATCGACGCCGACCTCGCCTTGGCGCTCGCCCTGTGGCGGATCACCGGTGAGGCGTCCGAGGTCGTCCCGGTGCTGGCCTCGGTCTTCGACCGGAGCGAGGGCCAGCGGCCCTTGACCAGCACCGCGATCTGCTGCCGGTCGACGGGGAACGTATCCTTCCCGGTGCGCTGGGGGCTGAGGATGGGGGTATGGCGTGAGGGGCACGGGGGCGGGTTCGAGGGTGGCGGATGGACTGGAGGCGTACCGGGGAGAGTTGATCCGCTACTGCTACCGGATGCTGGGGTCGTACGCGGAGGCCGAGGACGCCGTACAGGAGGCGCTGGTCCGGGCGTGGCGGGGCGGTGACGGGTTCGAGGGGAGGTCGTCGGTCCGTTCGTGGGTGTACCGCATCGCCACCAACGTATGCCTGGACGCGCTCGCCGCGGGGAAGCGGCGGGCGTTGCCGGTGGACCTGTCCGGGCCGGCGGACGGTGCCACGCCGCCGGGTGTGCCGGAGGACGACGTGATGTGGGTCGGTCCCCTGCCCGGGACGGACCCGGGGTACGCGGCGGAGGCCGCCGAGTCGGTGCGGCTGGCGTTCGTCGCCGCGCTGCAGCACCTGCCGCCCAGGCAGCGGGCGACGTTGATCCTTCGGGAGGTTGTGGGGTTTTCGGCCCGCGAGGTCGCGGACCTGCACGGCTCCACCGTCGCCTCCGTCAACAGCGTCCTCCAGCGGGCCCGTGCCACCCTCGCCGACCGCAGGGCGGAAGTCGGCGGCCCGGCCGGGCCGGCGCCCGAGGGCGTCCGGCGGATCCTGGCCGAGCGGTACGCGGCGGCGTTCTCCCGGTACGACATGGAGGAGCTGAACCTCCTGCTACACGTCGACGCCACCTTGTCCCTGCCGCCGTACGCGAAGTGGATGCGCGGAGTGGGCGACATCGGTGCATGGCTGACCGGCCCGGCCGTCGGCTGTCGCGGATCCCGGCTCGTCCCCACCGTGGCGAACGGCTCTCCTGCCTTCGGGCAGTACCGCCCCCGTGCCGACGGAAGCGGCTACGAGCCCTGGGCGCTTCAGGTCGTCGAGTTCTCCGGGGACCGGATCGCGAGCATCACGGCTTACCGTGACACTGCGCGGCTCTTCCCTCTGTTCGGCCTGCCGGATCGGCTGAGCGTCGAGTCGGACCTCGGCGTCCCGGCCTGATCACTTGCCGGTGTCCTCGGTGAGGGGTGGGCGAGGGCCCTTTCGTTCAGCGATCGGACCCGGCAGGACGTTTCGCGGCGTCGGCCATGTGCGTCTCCGTTTCGTGTCGTGTTGGCGGTCGGAGCGGTGGTCGGTCAGCGGCCGGACGGGGCACTGGCCAGGCGTGCCGTCACCGCGCTCAGCCACAGCAGACCGAGGCCGGCCCCGACGGTGAACGCGAGGACCGAGGCGGCCGAGGCCGCGAATCCGGCGAGAACGGCCACGGGGGCGACGCGGGACGCCATGGCCCAGCCCCGCAGACCCCGGGCCGCGAGCGGACGGGCCAGAACGAGGAACGCGGCGCACAGGGCGAGGTAGCCGACCATTCCGCCGAACATGTGGACGGCGCCGTGGCCGCTCATCACCGTCGCCTCGGGTGCCCCTGCCGGGAAACCCGCCCCGGGGTCGGCCGGGAAAGCGGCCGCGAGCCAGAAGGAGACGCCGAAGACCCCGACCAGGGCGGCTCCCCACGTGCCGCCGGGGCCGCCGCGAAGGGTCTGCCGCAGGCCGGCCGCGCCGGCGATCAGCAGTGCGCCGGTGAGCACGAAGTTCGCCGTCTGGATCCAGCCGGCCTCGCCGAGGGCGAGCTGGCTGATCGCGTTCCGCGTGAAGTCGAAGCCGGCCCGCGCGAGGCCCTGGGCCAGCCCGGCCGCCAGGAACAGCGGCCCCGCCACCACAGCGCCGGCTGCGGTCCGCCGCACCGCCGATCGCCTCCCGGGCGCAGCGGAGACGAGCCGGCGGGGAGCGGTGAGCATGTCGGTCATGGCGAAGCCTTCCTCGTTTCGGTGGTGTCGCTGCATATGACCGACGGGAGGTGGCGAACTCATCGCTCCCAGCGATGTGGCCTGGATCACATGCGGGCCGGTATGGGAGGCGGGGGGAGGCGCGGGAGGCCAGGTCTTGGCGACCACCTCGGGTACTGACTGCGGCGGCTCTGCGACGAGGTCCACGACCGCTTCGAGGGACAACTCCCGGAGCACGGGGTGACCGTCGCCCAGTGGGCGGTCCTGATCACCGTCTCCCGCGGGGACGCCAGTACCACCCGCGAGGTGGCCCGCAACGGCGGCGTCGACGCCGGCGCGGTCTCGCGCCTGGTCGACCGTTTGATCGCCAAGGGCCTGATGTCCCGCGAATGCGTCCCCGGATCCCGCCTGGGCCGTCGCCCACGTCAAGGCCATCGGACCCACCGACGACCCCGCCCGGTTGCTGATGCCCCCCCACGGTCCCGCCCGGCTCCGCATCCGCGCCAACGCCGGATCCGGGCTCCTCGACCACGACTACCTCGAGGAGCAGAGCGGGGACCTGCGCTGTCAGGCCTGCACGGTGGGGCGCACGACGATCTCGCTGACGTCGACGCCGTCGGGTTGTTCGATGGCGTAGCCGATGGCGGAGGCAATGGCCGAGGGCGGCATGGCGATCTCGTCCCGCTGCCGGGTCATCGCGGCCGCGGCTTCAGGGCTGGCTCCCTTGCCGATGCCCTCGGTATGGGTGAAGCCGGGTGAGACGAGTGTGACGCGCAGGTCGGGTCCCGACTCCTGGCGTAGGCCCTCGGTAAGCACCTTCACCGCCGTTTTGGTGGCCGCATAGACCGCCTGGGGGGATTTGACGACATAGGCCGCGGTGGAGCCGACGTTGACGAACTGGCCGAAGCGCTGCCGGCGGAAGATGGGCAGAGCCGCCCCGATGCCGTTGAGCAGGCCGGTGATGTGGGTGGACACCATGGCGTCCCAGTCATCTTGGCGCAGGTCGTCGAACGGTGACACGGCCATCGTGCCTGCGTTGGAGACGAGGACGTCGAGTCGACCGTACTGGTTGAGGGCCGTGTCCGTCAGCCGCTGGAGGTCTTCGCGGCGCGTGACGTCGACGATGACGCCGGTGGCGGTGCCGCCCTTCGCCGTGATGCCGTCCACGACGGCGTTCAGTCGCTCCTCACGCCGGGCTCCGAGCACGACGTGGGCGCCTTTTGCGGCGAGGTAGGCCGCGGTTGTCTCACCAATGCCGCTGCTGGCGCCTGTGATCGCGATGACTTTGCCCTGGATGCCCGACATGACCGGCTTCCTCTCTCGGGGGTGCGCGCAGTTCAGCGCGATGACCTACAGTGAAACCGGAGGCGCCCCCAGTTAGCCCACTCTAAGTGGGGGCTCCTCCGGTTAGCAAGCTCGCAGGCTCGAAGAGGGGATGGCAAGCACTGATGACCGAGGGAACGCACCGGCCGCTCCGGGCTGACGCACGACGGAACAGGGAGAAGATCCTCACGGCCGCTGTGCGCGTCTTCACGACGGAAGGGCTGGACGCGCACCTGGAACGCATCGCCAGGGAGGCAGGCGTGGGCAGTGCGACCCTCTACCGCAATTTCCCCACCCGGGAGGCCCTGATCGAGGCGGTCTACCGCAACGAGGTGGCCCACCTGTGCGAAGCCGCCCCCGCTCTCCTTGAGGAGAAGCCGCCGGCAGAGGCCCTGCGGGCGTGGACGCGCCTGTTCCTCGACTACGTCACTGCCAAGTACGGCATGATCGACGCCCTGCGCGCCATCGCCGCGACGGGAAGCAATCCTTACGGGCACAGCCGGGAAATGATCCAGGCCGCCATCACCACACTCATGGACGCTTGCACGGCCGCCGGAGCGATCCGCACCGACATCCGGCCCACCGACATCGGCGCCGCCCTGGAAGGCATCGCCCTCACCTCGGCGGGTGCGGAACACCGACAGCGAGCGGAGCGCCTACTCGACCTCACCCTGGACGGCCTCACGGTCCGCCCGTGACGGCGGACCTGCCGGGCGGCGGTGCGGAGTACGTGTCGGCCGGGTGATCGCGCGGAGCCGCCGGGGTGGCACTCGCAGCAGGCGAATTACGATGCCTGCTGGGGATCTGGAAGAGGGGGGCGCGTGGACCGGTCGAACAGCCCGCAACTGGAGCCAGTCTGGTTGGTGGCTGCGAACGTCGTGGCGTGGCGCCGGTGCGGGGTCGGAGGCCAGGAGCTGCGCCCCGGGACGAAGTGCTTCAAGGGCGGAGCGAAGGTGTACGTCGCCGACGCGTACTGGGGTCCGGGGGGTGATCGGATCACGTCCGTGGGACGCGAGCGACACACCGGGCGGTGGATCGTCATCGACATGGCGACGCGCCACCTCCACAGCTTCCGGCCGAAGCTCGTCCACACGCCGCGGGTCTTGGAGCGACTGCAAGGGGCCCGACGTGCACGTGGGTTCGTCTCAGCGGCTTACGCGGCGGACGTCTCCGCGACGCTGGAGCAGTACGCATGCCAGTACCGAGCCGAGACGGCGCCGTACGGCCCTCACCCGGACCGATGCCTGTGTCACGCCTGCCTCACCGGTGAGTGCGGGTAACGCGTGATTCGCTCCGGCTGCGTTCCGTCTCCGTGGTCAGCGGCGTGCCAGATGTGGATGCTCGCGAGATGTAGTGCGGCTTGGCAGGTGATGGCCGGCATGTTGGGCTACTTGTATGCCTCAGCATGAAAAGCGGGCGGGCGGCCGCCGGAGCGGCCGCGCCGCAGACGATGGCGGATCAGGTCGGACGGCTGAGGAATGGTCACGCGGATCTCGCGCCGACGGAGATGGCTCCGGATCATCGAAAGGCGACGTATCCCCGGCAACGCGTGCCCTGCGGTGCCCAGTGGCGCTTGGATTGCCACGCCGGTGGTCAGGACCTGCCGGGCCGGTCAGGTGGCGTGCCGGGACGTGGGCGGGTGGAGGCGTTCGGTGAGGAAGGTGAGGATCGCGTCGCGGGCCCGGACCGTGGGGTGGCCCGCCTCGTCGACGAGGTGGGCGGTGACGACGCTGTGCGGCGTGCCGACCAGGTCTGCGAAGAAGGGCGGCGGCGCCGGGTTGGCTGCGGTGTCCGGGAGGACCCGGCCGTCGAAGGCGTCGCCCAGCAGGGCCCGGTAGGCGGCGAAGCGTTGCCCTGTGCACCAGCGGTCGCCCTCGAAGCGGTAGGCGAGGACGGTGAGTCCGTCGCGGTCGAGGCGGTCGCGTACCGCTCGGGCGTCCGCCGGGTCGAGTTCGATTCCGCCGGGGTCGTCGAGCGGCAGGGACGGGTGGTTGACCACCGGGGCGATCACGGTGGGCTCCAGGGCCATGGTGAGGGCGAAGTTCCCCGTGAAGCACAGGCCGATCGCCCCCACCCCCGGTCCGCCGCACTCCGCGTGGGCCTGGCGCGCCAGGCCGCGCAGCCAGAGCGTCACCGGGCTGGTTCCGCCCCCGGCGAAGGCGCGGAACTCCGCGCTGACGCATGCGCGGCGGACGACCTCCCGGCCGCCGTCGACCGTCGGGAAGGCGCCGTCCGTCCCGAAGAGGGAGGGCACGTAAACGGTGAAGCCCGCGTCCCGCACCCACCGCGCGAGCCGCAGGACGTCGGGGCTGATGCCCGGCATCTCGGGCAGCACCACGACCGCGGGGCCGGTCCCGGCCGCGTACACGGTCTTCTCCACCCCCTCCACGGCCACGGTCCGGCGGATGAAGTCGGTGAGGGGATCGTCTTGGGTCATGGGGCCAGCCTGACGCGGAACCGGCTGCCGGGTGAGGGGCGGGATCGCCAGGGCCGGAGGCGATCTCGCCATATCCTGGGCGAGGGCGGTACGGGGTGCGGGGCGGCAGGGGGTACGGGTGAGGGCGGAGCACGGGCAGCCGGCGGCGGGCGGCGACGGGCCGGGGGAACTGCGGGTCGGCGTCCTGGCGTACCCGGGCTGCTTCGCGTCCGAAGTGTTCGGCGTGCCGGACCTGTTGACGATGGCCGGGCACGTGGCCGGGCCGGACGCGCCCGGCTGCCGGGTGACGGTCGTCTCGCCCCGCCGCCGGGTCACGGCTTCGGGCGGCGCGAGCCTGGAAGTGCGGCCCCTGGGCGAGGTCGACGTTCTCGTGGTCCCCGGCTTCGAGCTGCGTCCGGGCACGGATCTCGACGCCCTGCTCGGCGGGCTCACCCCGGAGACCGCGGCGATCCGGGCGCAGGCCGCCGCCGGCACCGCCGTGGTCTCCCTGTGCGTCGGGGCGTTCCTACTCGCCGAGGCGGGCCTCCTCGACCGGCGCCGGGCCACCACCTCGTGGCTGCACGCCGGGGAACTGGCCCGGCGCTGTCCCGAAGCGGAAGTGCAGCCCCAGCACCTGGTCGTCACCGACAGGGGGGTGACGACCACGGCCGCCTTCAGCGCGATGTACGACTTCACGCTGGACCTGATCCGCCGGCACCACGGCGCCCGGGTGGCCCGGGCCACCGCCCGTGTCGCGCTCCTCGACGACGCGCGGGCCTCCCAGACCCCGTACGTCGATCCCCGGCTGCTGCCGCAGCCCGGCCGGGAGTTCTCCCAGCGGGTCATGCGGTGGCTCGACCAGAGCCTCGCCGAGCGGTACGACCTCGCCGCCCTCGCGGACGTCTTCCAGGTCAGCGCCCGTACGCTGCTGCGCCGCTTCGCCGAGGAGACCGGGCACAGCCCGCTGTTCCATCTCCAGGCCGCCCGGGTCCGCCGGGCCCGCCATCTGCTGGAGTCCACCGACCGCACGATCGCCGCGGTCGCGGCGGCCGTCGGATACCAGGACCCCGGCACCTTCGCCGCGCTCTTCGCCCGCCACACCGGCCGGCGGCCGAGCGCCTACCGGGCGGCGTTCCGCCGGGGTCCTGACTGAAGTCGCGGAGTCCGCTGACCCGGCAGATCTGCCCGTCCGGCGACCCTTCCGATGAGCGCCACGACCGGGAAGGGCTGGGAGAGGGTCCAGGCGAGCGCGGTGCCGGTGGCGGAGACCCGGTGCGCTCGGCGAGCAGGCCTGCTCGGCTACGGGGACGTGATCCTGCCGCCGGGCCGGCTCGTCGACGCGCTGCGGGCCGAGCAGGACAAGCTGTTCGCGGCCTGACCCCGCCGCCGGCGGTGGCTCTCCAGCTTCGTCACGAGACCCCGTTCAACCGAGAGGCTGCGCGGGATCTCGGCGTTCGCGGGGTGTGTTCGCGGTGGTGTCCGATGGCCCGGCCTGTCGCGATCACTGAGGAGGCAGGCGGCGCAGGGCCGCGATGTCAACGCTCCCCCACAGCAACGGATATGACCCACCGTGTTTACCGCCCCCCATTCCGGTAACAATGAGTAGCGACAGATATCCGAGCCCGACGAAAGGCAGGCAGGAACATGACCCTCGTCACCGCCCTCATTCTCGTCGCGGTCGCCGCCCTCATCGGCCTGCTGGCCCTGGCCCCGACCGCCCCCGCACGCCGCAACCCCGTGCCCGGCCGGCGAAACCGGGCCGCCCACCGCCGCACCGCCCCGCGGCTGGGCGGCATCCCCAGCCAGCGGGGAATCCACCACCACGCCCGCTGACAGGCCGCAGCGTACGGGCGGCGGGCGCCCGGGCCGGGGCGGCCGCCGCTGGAGAACGGGATCGCTGTGAGTGAGCGGCATGACCGGATCGACACCCGGGCACAGCTGTGCAGCGTGATCCACCCGGGCGGCGCGCCTCACCTTCGTCGGTGATCTGACGCCGAACGGCCGTCCACCGCCGCGGCAACCGTCCGAGCCGGTGACCGCACCAGCCCGAGCGTCAGGACCGCAGCAGTCCGCCCACCCACCAGTCGTGCGGCTTGCCATCGTTGGCGATGCTGCGATTGCGCAGGGTCCCTTCCACGGTGAAGCCGAGTTTCTCGGCGACGGCACGCGAGCCGGTGTTCCCGGTCATGGCCCACCACTCGATGCGGTGCACGTCGATCGTGGCCCAGCCCCAGTCGCACAGGGCCCGAGCGGCCTCGACCGAGTACCCGCATCGGCGCTGCTCCTTGACAGCCCAGTAACCGAGCTCCCAGACGCCGCGGCTGATCAGGGTCAGGCAGTACGAACCGACCAGGGCTCCGGTGTCCTTGCGGAACGCGCCGAGGGTGTAGTCCTTGTCCTCGGCCCACTGGGCGGGCAGCTTCTCGCCGATGAGCTCCTCCGCGTCAGCACGGCGGTACGGCGCCGGCACGGGGGTGTAGTACTGGATGTCTTCGTCCTGGCAGGCTTCGTACACCGCATCCACGTCGGCCGACGTGAAGGCACGCAGCAGCAGACGGTCGGTCTCGAGAGTCACTGGATCCATCGCGGCAGTATGACCACCATCGGCAAGCGGCGCCCAGCGAATTTTCCCCACCGAGCGCCGCCCACCACAACTCCCCGGCTGGTCAGCAGTCGTCGCAACACCGGAGCGTGCCTACCGGTGGCGGGGGGCTGCTCGGCCGGCACGCTGGTGGCACGTTCCCGCAGGGCGCGGAGTGCGGCGTGCGTGCTCCTCGGGAGCGAAGGCCTCGGGCCATGGTCTGCCGGGTGACACCGCGGGCCCGGGCGAGCTGGGCGCCGGAGCATGATGCCGTCCCTGTGCGCGCCACTCGATCAGCTGCGCGTCGTCCAGGTCGAGGACTGGCCGCTCAACAGGTTCGGCGTCATCTTCGGCGGCGGCCGACTCACCGCGGAGCAGATCGCGGCGCCGGTCAGGTCATCCGGCGCGGGCGAAGCGGCCTGTCCGAAGGGGTGCGTACCAGGTCAGGCCCTCGTTGTCGTCCCGCTGACTCGTCAACGCAATAGCCTCAGCCCGTGACCCACAGCCACAACCACAGCGGCAGCCAGAACGAGCAGCCCCGCCCCGCCGCCCTCCCTCCCCTTCGAACGCTGCTGGACGGCACGGACTGGGCGTCCCTCGCGACAGCCTGCGGGACGGGCGAGGCCCTGCCGGCGGCGCTGGCACTCCTCACCGACCCCGACCCGGTCGTCAGGGAGTCCGCTCTGCACGATGCGCTGGGGCCGGTGACCCACCAGAACAGCGTCTACGAGGCCACCGTCCCGGTGGCCCTCTGTGTCGCGGCGGTCCTCGGCCATCCGGCCTTCGCAGTGGGGCCCGACAGCCCCGACGCCGGGCCACGGATCCGCACGACCCTGGTACAGCTGCTGGACTGGCTCGGCGACACCGCCGACGACGCCGACGACGAGTGCGTCGCCTCCGGCGAACGGTTCTTCGCCGAGGGCTTCCTCGAAGAGAACGAGGAGATGCGTGCGTTCCGGGACGCACGCCCGGCGCTCTTCACCGCGGTGCATCCCTTTCTCGGTCATGCCGACGCCGACGTCCGCCACGCCGCCCTGGTCGCCGCCATTCCCCTCGTCGAGCACCCCCTCCTCACCCGCCACCGGGCAGATCTGGCCGACCACGCTCGCCGCCTACTGGCCACCAGCACCGACCGACGGCACCGAGACCGCGTGTTGGAGGCGCTGAAGGCGTGGGGCCACGACACCGGCGGGCTGGAGAACGCGTCCGACGTCGCGGCCCACGAGCACTACGCCCGTCTCAGAGCCGCCCGCGCTTCCTGGGACGGCGAATGGGCGGGCGGCGGCCGCTACAGCGACGATCCCCCGTTCTGAGTCGAGGGCGCCACCTGCACACCGCCGGCTTCCGGGCAGGGGGCCGGCTGAGGGCGTCGTCAGGGCGCGCCAGTGGTCCTCCCCCATCTGGGCTGCCGGGAACCCACCGGGTTTGGCCGGGAAGAAGGGGCTTGCGCAATGGTCAAGAAACGTTGACCATTGAGCCATGCCTACCGATGATCTTCCCGAGACGCTTCATGTCACCACGGACGAACAGCTGCGTGCCGTTTCCAATCTGACGCGCCACCGGATCATGGCCGTGCTCCGCTTCGAGCCCGCGACGATCACGCAGATCGCCGAGCGGGTGGGCCTCGCGAAGGGGAGTTCCAGCTACCACGTACGCCTGCTGGAGCGGGCCGGGCTGGTCAAGGTGGTCCGGACCCGGAAGGTACGGGGGGTGACCGAGCGGTACTACGCGATGGCCGCGCGGTCGATCGTGCTGCCGGATCCGGGCGAGGGAGGGCCGGACGTGCTGATGCGGCATGCGGTGGCGGACCTGGAGGCGGCGCCGGCGGACGGCGAGCGGCACGTGCGGATGGCGCACCTGCGGCTCACCGACGAGCAGTTCGCGGAGCTGGGGGCGCGGCTGGAGGCGCTGGCGGACGAGTACCGCGCGCTGTCCGACCCGTCGCTGCCGGACACGTCGCTCGTCGTCGCCCTGTTCCATCCGGCGTCGCGCGCCCAGGCCGCCAGGGAGGGCGAATGACCTCGGACGTCCGGAAGACGCCGGCCGGGTTCGGACGGCTGTGGACCGCCCAGACGGTGTCCTCGCTCGGCGACGGGGTGTCGCACGCCGCGCTGCCGCTGCTCGCGCTGGCGTTGACGCGGGACCCGATGGCGCTCGCCGTCGTCTCGGCCGCCGGCACGCTGCCGTGGCTGCTCTTCGGGGTCCTCGGCGGTGCGCTGGTGGACCGGTGGGACCGCCGGCGCACGATGTGGGTCACGGACGCGGCGCGTGCGGTGCTCCTCGCGGTGACGGCGGCAGCGGCCGCGCTCGACGTGCTCGGCATTCCGCTGCTCGCGGCCGTCGCCTTCCTCCTCGGCCTCGGCGGGCTCTTCTTCGACACGGCCGCCACCGCCTATCTGCCGGACCTGCTCGGCCGGGACCCCGCGCTCCTGGAGCGCGCCAACTCCCGCCTGCGGGGCACCCAGACCGCCGCGTCCGGCTTCGCCGGGCCGCCCGCGGGCAGTGCCCTGCTCGCGCTCGGCCGGGCGGTTCCGCTGCTCGCCGACGCGGTCTCGTTCGCGGTCTGCGCAGTGCTCGTACGGTCGCTGCCGGCCACGCCCCGGCCCGTAACGCAGGCCCGGGAGTCGCTGCTGCGGCAGGCGCGGGCCGGCGCCACGTACGTGTTCCGGAGCAGGTTGCTGCTCGGGCTCGCGCTGCGTCCGGCGGTCGGGAACATCGCCTTCGTCGGGGTGGAGACCGTACTGGCCCTCTTCGCGCACGACCGTCTCGGCATCGGCTCCCTCGGCTTCGGGCTGCTCCTCACGGCGGAGGCCACCGGCGGTCTGCTCGGCGCGGGCATCGCCTCCTTCCTCGGCCGGCGCCTCGGCACCGGAACCGCGTTGACCTGTACGGCCGCGGTCGAGGGGCTCGCCGTCCTGGCTCTCGCCGCCGCCCCGAACGCGTACGTCGCCGGCCTCGCGCTCGCCGTCTGCGGCGCGGGCATGGGCGCCACGATGGTGCTCGGCCCTTCCCTGAGGCAGGCGATCGTCCCCTCCCACCTGATGGGCCGGGTCGCCTCCACCTCCCGCATGCTCTCCATGTGCGCCGCCCCGTTCGGCGCGTTCCTCGCGGGCTGGCTGGCCACCGCCTACGACGTGCGCACCGCGCTCTACGCCGCCGCGGGCCTCCTGCTCGCCATGACCGCCGTCACAGCGACCATGACCGGCAACCGCCGGGTCGAGGCGGCACTGGCCACCGCCACCCTCGAGTCCGAAGAGGTGCACCGGACGCCGGCGCGGGGTGAGGGGGCGGGAGCCGCCGCTGTTTCCTCGCCATGACGACCCTCCTGCCTCGCGTCGGCATGCCGACGGCGCGGGCTCCGAAGCACGGCGGTACGAGCGACGAGCGCCAGTCGCCCGCCGATCCTTCCGCGACGTGGGCGGCATGGGCAGGGCGGAAGTGGAAATGCGCCGACTATGAGACCCGAGAACACACCCAGGCCCGAGCATGAACGTCGGCCCGCCGGCGAGGCTGCGGGTCCGGACCGGCAGGTTGAGGAGCGGGCGCCGGACCGGCTCTCCGAGCTGCCCAAGCGCTCGTGGAAGGCGGTGCTGCGCGGCACGCTGAAGGAGTTCAAAGACGACGAGCTGGCCGACCGGGCGGCGGCGCTGACCTACTACGGGGTCCTGGCCCTCTTCCCGGCCCTGCTGGTCCTGGTGTCGCTGCTGGGCGTCGTGGGCGAGTCGACGACCAAGCAGGTCCTGGACAACCTGCAGAAGCTCACCCCCGGCGCCGCGCGGGACGTGATCAGCAACGCGGTGCAGCAGCTGCAGGGCAACGCCGGAGTCGGCTCGCTGCTGGCCATCGTGGGTCTTCTCGTCGCGATCTGGTCGGCCTCCGGTTACGTGGCCGCGTTCATCCGCGCTTCGAACGCCGTCTACGACATGCCCGAGGGCCGGCCGGTGTGGAAGGTTCTGCCGCTGCGTGTGGGACTGACCGTCGTGCTCATGGTCCTCGCCGTGGCCAGCGCACTGATCGTGGTCTTCACCGGCGGTCTGGCCCGGCAGGCGGGCTCGGCGCTGGGGGTGGGCGACACCGCGATGACGGTGTGGTCGATCGCGAAGTGGCCCGTCCTGCTGGTCCTGGTCACAGGCATGATCGCCCTGTTGTACTGGGCCGCGCCGAACGCCAAGGGCCGCGGCTTCAGATGGGTGACCCCGGGTAGCTTGCTGGCGTTGGTGATCTGGATGGTCGCCTCGGCCGGGTTCGCGTTCTACGTCGCGAACTTCGGCTCGTACAACAAGACGTACGGCACCCTCGCGGGCGTGATCATCTTCCTGGTGTGGTTGTGGATCACCAACCTGGCCGTCCTGCTGGGCTTGGAGTTCGATGCCGAGCTGGTCCGCCAGCGCGCGATCGCCGGCGGACAGCCCGCGGACGAGGAGCCCTACGTCGAGCCCCGCGACACCCGGGCGTGGAGTGAGGAAGAGCGGCGCCAGGTGGAGTGAGCGCCGGTCGTGGTCGAGAGGGGAGACGAGACGGAGATGAGGGTGCCGGCGGGGCTGCAAGGCCACGATCATCAGCTGACCCGGCGCGTGGCCGCCTGGGACTCGCCGGCGGCGCGCCGGCTGCTGCCCGCCGTGGAGGAGGCGGCCGAGCACACGAAGCTGTGGTGGGCCGCGGCTCTGGTGATGGCGGCCAAAGGGGGGTGGCGGGGCCGCAGGGCCGCTGCCGCCGGGGTCTTGGCCATGGCGGTCGCGGTACTGCTGTCGAACGGGGTGGCCAAGCAGCTCGTCGAGCGGCGCCGGCCGCCCGCCGAGTGGATTCCGCACGGTGATGTCGCGGACCGGCCGGAAAGCTCGTCGTTCCCCTCCGGGCACAGGGCCGCAGCCGTCGCCTTTACCGCCGCCGTGGCGCCGTCGTGGCCGTGGGCCGGGGCCGCGTGCGCCGTTCCGACGGTGCTGGTGGCCCTCCAGCGGGTCCACAGCGGAGCCCACTACCCCTCCGACGTGGCGGCCGGCGTCGTGATCGGCGGGGCGGCTGCGGCCCTGGTCCGCCTGCCGCCCCGGCTCCCGGCCCCTGGCCGGCTGCCGGCGCTGACGAGGCGTGCCCGAGGGGTGACGGGCGGGCGGCGGGGTATGCGCGCCTGGGGAACCCTGGTGAGCGGAGGAAGGTGAAGAGGCAATGAGCGCCATTGGCAGCCGTCCGAGCCACGGCACCGACGAGTCGTCGGTAGGTGAGCTCGTGACGCGGGCGTCGCAGCAGATCTCGGAGCTGGTCCGGGAGGAGATGAAGCTGGCCCGCGCGGAGATGACCCAGAAGGGCAAGAGGTACGGGGTGGGCGGCGGCCTGTTCGGCGGGGCCGGCCTCCTCGGCGTCCTGGCCGCCCAAGCCCTGGTCGCTGCCGCGATAGCGGCCCTGGCGCTGGTCCTGCCGGTGTGGGCATCAGCCCTGATCATCGGCGCCGCGCTGGCGGCCGTGACCGCCGTCCTGGCCGTGGCCGGGAAGAAGCAGGTCGCCCGGGCCGGCAGTCCCGCCCCTGAGAAGACCATCGACAGCATCAAGGCCGACGTGGCCGAGATCAGGGAGAAGGCACACCGATGAGCCACCAGTCCCATGGCGACGGGTCCGCACCGACGCCGGAAGAGCTGCGCGAGCAGGTCGAGCACACCCGCGACCAGCTCGGCCAGACCATCGAGGCGCTGGCCGGCAAGGCCGACGTCAAGGCCCAGGCCAAAGCGAAAGCAGCCGAGGTCAAGGAGCAGGCCGCGGAGCAGGCCGCGCTCCTGGCAGGGCAGGTTCGGGACAAGGCGTCCCAGGCCGCCGGTCTGATCAAGGACAAGACTCCTGACCCTGTCCTCGACAAAGCAGCCCACGCCGCGGCCCAGGTCCGTGACGGCGCGGCCCACGCCGGGCACCTGGTCGCCGGGAAGGCGCCGGAACCCGTGCTCGAGAAGGCGGCAACAGTCGTCAGCCTGGCCCGGGTCAATCGCACCCCGTTGCTGGCCGCCGCCGCAGCGCTGGCGGTATTCCTGCTCCTGCGCCGCAGCCGGAGGCACCAGTGAAAGCATCCAAGATCGCCTACAAGCCTGTCGGGCTCGCCCTCGGCGCCCTCAGCGGTATGGCCGCGGGCATGGCCTTCAAGCAGGCGTGGAAGATGATCGGCCACGAAGACGACGCGCCGGACGCCACCGACGAGGACCGCACGTGGAAGGAGGTCCTGCTCGCCGCCGCCCTGCAGGGCGCGATCTTCGCCGTCGTCAAGGCCGCCGTCGACCGGGCAGGTGCCGCTACCACGCGCCGTCTGACGGGAACCTGGCCCGGCTGAAGCGGCCCTCACGGCGCCGCCCGCCTCGGACAGGCGACATCCGGCTCACCTCGGCTTGACGGGAGGACGGGAGAACCTCGTGGCCCCGCATCCCGGGCTCCACGCCCTCGGCGCGGCTGCTGTCACCGCTGCGGTCCTGATCGCCCGCCGGGTGGCGGCCCGGCCACCGCGCGACCATCACGGTGCCAGCGCCGCCCGGCCTCCTTGGCGGAGAGCCGGCCCCTCGGGCCGGCTCTCACCTATCGGCGGCCCCCCGCCAAGGCGCTTCGATCACCGCATGGCCGCGCAGGCCCTGCCAGCCAAATGCCCCACGCCGCCACCCCCAGGCGGGTCACGCCGGGTCACCGCTGGTGCTGCGTACGCCGTGCTGCAGCGACAGCAGCGGAGGCGCTTGGCGGAAGGCGCGCAAGGGAGGCCCGGTCGAGCGATTGTACGAGCCCGCCGTAGTCTGCAGTCATGACCGAGATTCTTTCGCCGACGCCCCTCGACGCCTTCGAACTGCTCATGGCCGGCAACCAGCGCTTTGTCTCCGGCACCCCCGAGCACCCCAATCAGGACGCCACGCGCCGCACCGAGACCGCACCGTCCCAGCAGCCCTTCGCCGTGCTGTTCGGCTGCTCCGACTCCCGGCTGGCCGCCGAGATCATCTTCGACCGCGGCCTGGGCGACCTGTTCGTGGTCCGCACCGCCGGCCACGTCGCCGGGACGGAAGTACTGGGTTCCATCGAATTCGGGGCGGCTGTCCTCAACGCCCCGCTGGTCGTCGTCCTGGGCCACGACTCGTGTGGCGCCGTCGCCGCCGCCTGTTCCGCCCTGCAGGACGGGCAGACGCCGGGCGGCTTCGTCCGCGACGTGGTCGAACGGGTGACCCCCAGCGTGCTGGCGGCCCGCGCCGCCGGACGCGAGAGCGCCGAGGAGATCCTGGCCGAGCACATCGAGCACACCGTGGACCTGCTGCTGGACCGCTCCCGCATCCTGGCCGACCGGGTCGCCGACGGCCGCCTCGCCGTGGTGGGCCTCTCCTACCGCCTGGCCGACGGCAGCGCCCGGCTCGTCGCCGCACGGGGCCTTGAGTCGGCGGTTCCCTCCGCCGGCTGACGTCCCGCCCGGGCGGTGATCCGGGCCGGGGATGCCGCCCGGTCCCGCTGAGGCCTGGTTCGTTCGTTGCGGGGCCGCGTCGGCGGCGGGCCCGTACCCGGTGATCGCCGTGAGGCCCCCCGCGCTCGTGGCCGTGACGTGATGTGAGCAGGCCGGCAAGGTTGAGGGGGGACATGAGGGACGCGGATCACACGGGTATGCCCGAGGTGGTGGACAGCCCTGCCCTTCGGCCCCAGCCGTCGGGCGGGCTCGGGCGGTGGGTGCTGCGGCACCAGGTGCAGCCGGTGGGGCCGGCGGCCGTCGAGGGGACCTGCTGGGCCCGGCGCTGCTCGCCTGCCCGCTGCTGGTGCTCGGGCCTTCGAGACCGGTGTGACGACATCAGCACCATCTTGATCCCGTGGTTCGCCGGAGCCTCCGCGATGGCGGGACCGTCAACATCGTCCCCCGCTACCTGCCGGACTACGGCATGGCGCCCGCGTGGGGACGCGCCGTCCGGCCGGTCGGGATCGTCTACGCGCTCCGTCGGAGACGCCGTTGCGCCAGTCGGGCCGGCTACGCGTACCGTGCGGCAGTCCGCCCCGCGAGGAAGACCCTGTGGTCCGCCGAGAAGGCTGAGCCGAACCCTGCCTCCACCGCGTCGAGTTCCCGCGCACGCCGCGGGGTCCGGAGGGGGCCGGACCCCGCGGGGTGGGGGTTACCAGGCGGCCTTGCAGTTGAGGAGCCTGGTGGTGTTGACGGCGCGGTCGCAGGCGTACGCCTTCACGTTGGCCTTCTTGGCGAACGTCCAGGTCCGGGTCCCGTTGACGACCGCGACGACGTTGGTCTTGTGGCTCCAGACGCCGTTCTTGTACTCGTCGTACGCCAGCGCCAGCACCGCCTCGACTTCGTCGCCGCCGACCCGGTCCGTGGCCGAGGCGTTCGTGAACTTGCCGTCGTAGAGGCTCTTGCCGCCGCCCCGCGGGTTGTCCGTGTCGGCCTGGCCCGCGTACTTGTACTCGTAGTTCCCGCCGATCTCGCTCTTGCCGGACGTGGAGACCGCGTGGAAGCCGACGGCCGCGCTCGCCGTGCCGGCGATCCCGATGACGAGAGCAGAGGACAGGGCAGCAGCACCGAGGGCGATCCGCTTGCCGGAAACCCGCATGTCAGACTCCTTGAGGTCATTGGCCTGGCTTGACGGGAGCAGCCTCGCAGGGGCGGGTCCGTACGGATTGAGCTGCTGTGCACGGGCCTTGACGGTCAGTGCACGACCCGCTCCGGCAGGGCGTGGCGGCGGTATTCGCTGGGGGTGACCCCGTAGGCGGAGCGGAAGGCGCGGCTGAAGTGGGCCGGTTCCGGGAATCCCCAGCGGGCGGCGATCGCGCTGACGCAGCGTGCGCCCAGTCGCGGGTCGCTCAGATCGCGGCGGATGCGTTCCAGGCGGGTGTGCCGGATCAGGGCGGAGACGGTCATGCGGTCGTCCTGGTAGAGCTTGTGGAGGTAGCGCACGGAGATCCGGTGGGCGGCGGCGATCGACGCGGGCGTGAGGTCGGGCTCGGCCAGCCGCTGCTGGATGAAGTGACCGATGCGCGCCCGCAGGGCGGTGTGCCGCGCTTCGAGGGTGAGGCACCGCCCGTCGCGGGCCGTCCGGGCCAGCAGGACGGTGAGCAGGTCGAGGGTGGCCGAACCCAGTCTCGGGGCGTCGGCCTTGCCGTAGGACGGGGCGTGGGCCATGAGGTCGGTCAGGTACGTGCGTAAGAGCGTTCCGATTGCGGTGTTCCCCGGGATGCGGGTGATGGTCAGGGCGTCCAGGGTGTTGGGGTGGAGGGGCAGCAGGGCGCGCGGCACCTGCACGATGACTCCGGCGATGTCCTGGCCGTCGGGGGCCTTGGCGAAGCCGCGGCAGGGCCGCGAGGAGTCGTAGAGGACGAAGTCGCCTTCGCCGGCCATGACGTCGCGGCCGGACTGGCTGAGGCCGAGCAGACCCCGGCGGGTCAGCCAGAGGTGGACGACCTCGGGGTCGGCCTGCCGGATGAGGGCGGGGGGCCGGTTGGCTTCCAGGGGCGGCAGGCTCTGCGCGAACGTCTGGAGGTTCCCGAGGTCCAGGGCGCTGGATCTGGCGAGGAAGTCGTGCAGGTGGGGACCGGTGAACCGGGAGCGGAACAGGGACTGGGAGGCCATCGACTCCCAGCTCTCGTATCGCTGTGCCCCCTGGAGATGGGCGGTCGTGAACTGGGTCCACACCACGGGTTGGTTCCCCCTCTTGGCTGGTCGCTGACCCGGGGTTCCCGCCCGTCCCGTCCGTCGCTCCCGTCCGTCGAAAGATACGGAGCGTGAGATTCAGGGGACCGGAAGCCCCCGGCTACGGGGACCGCACCGCTGTCCCGGCGTCGGAACGCCGTGCGGCCGTGAGGCCGTGCCGAACGCACTCGTACAGGTGGAGCGGTCCGCCGGTGATCCTAGGGTGGCGTTCCGAGCGCCCGCCATAGGCACAAGCGCGGCCCTTGGGAAGGGGGCGCCCATCTCCACAGAAAACAACGGTGAGTGAGGGAAGCCGTTCCGCATCGAGGACCTCCGGGCGTGGTCAGGGCTCCTCCCCCAGGGCGTCCACGCTGGTGCCGTCGGGGTTGCGGCCGAAGGCCGCGTCCAGGACGGCGGGGAGGTCCGCTTCGGGGATTGCGGCGCGCATCTCGGCCAGGACGTGCGGGAAGTCCTCGTCGGCGATGAGGCCCAGGTACTCCTGGCGCAGTCGGTGGATGACCTCGACCAGCTCGGGCCTCAGCCCCATCCAGCCGCGGAACAGGCGGATCCGCTCGTCGACATGGTCCATGAACCAGCGCATCACCTCGTACGGGACGTCTGTGCGCCCACCGCCAGGGTGGAAGTGCACGGTCGGCTCCCGCGCGGGGTCTTCGTCGGGGACGATCGCGGTCGCCAGGTGCTCCTGCCCGGCGGCGCGCTGCAGTTCCAGGTACCAGGCGTCGTCGGCTACGGAGTACATCGCGGAGACCGCGTGGTCACCGTCGGGGTGCAGGGGTGGCATGGCCGCATGCTGTCATGTCCGTGCCCGCCGCTGGTCGTCGGTGTGGGTGTCGGCGTCTGCGTTGGTGCCGGTACCGGTCTCGGCGGTGAAGGTGGAGACGCCGCCGTCCGCGCGGGTCAGGGTGACCGGGCCGAACGTGATGATCACGGAGGAACCGCCTCCCGGCCCCTTGTAGTAGCCGGTCGCACCGGTGACGCGGACGGCCAGCGCCACGAGCGCCGCAGCGGCCCGCTCGTCGGCGTCGATCTCGGGCTGGGAAAGGTCGTCGTGCCCGTGGGCTTCGGCCCAGGCCCGGAAGCGTCGGGCGTCGCGGCTCATGCCGGGGAGGATGCTCTTGTTGGCCCATGCCCAGAGCCATGAACCCGAGCCGGGGCTGAAGCTGCCGAGGATCTGTGCGGGCGCCGTCGCCGTCTTGTCGGGGAAGGTCCAGGTGATGACGCCGGTGGTCTGGTCCAGCCCCCAGCGGTCCGCCGATCCGAGCCCCCAGGACGTGTGGGCACGACCCGACCGCTCGATCATCTCCTCGCCCTGGAGCACCAGCAGCGTCAGGTCGTCTCGCTCCCCGCCCTGACCAGCACTCTCCGCCTTCTCGGCCCTCTTGTGGATTCCCATGCCGCGGAGTCTGTCAGACGCTCGCCGAGCGGCCGTTGTCGGTGGCCGCCGTACGGGCTGCCGGAGCGGGTTCAGCAGTCGTAGCGGTGGTGTCCGCGCAGCTGCGGCAGACGAAGAAGTACACCCCGCCGAGGTCAGCCAGGTCCATGTCGTGCCCGAACGCGTCGACGGCGTCCGGGCGGCCTCGGCCTGCCAGGACGGGGCGGCGGCCCGGTCGGGGTGGGGGTCGCGGTCGTCCAGGGGGAGGGGGGAGCCAGCGGCCCGAGGTCGGTTCGGTCGCGTGACGCTGAGGAGGTGTTCCATCCGGGTGCCGGAGCCGGCGCAGTCGGCCAGTCGGCGGCACCCGCTCGACGAGGACGGCCGCCGGCACGGGGTTGACGAAGCCGGCGCCGAACCCACCGACCGCGAAGACGGCCGGTACCGCTCCCAGCGGGGCATCGGAAGCGAGGATCAGGAACCTCGGTGTCCCGGCCAGGGGGAACCCGGTGAGGGCCCGTGCCGGGCGACCCAGGCGTGGCCTCGCCCTGGCCGGCCGAACTGCGCGGACCGCGCGGGGGCAGCACAGGCCGCCGCCGCGTTCGACTGCGGTGACCTCGATCGCCCGCGTGGCAACCGGGACGAGCGCCGCAGGGCCCCGGCCGGTGTGGCAGGGCCTGCCAGGGTGCCCTGCCACACCGGTCCGGTCCATGGCCGGTCAGGTGTCGTCACGGCCTGCGCGGGGGCGCTGGCGCAGGGAGATACGGTTCCCGTCCGGGTCCGCCGTCTCGATGCGGACGCCGAATCCATAGTCACGGGCTCCGGCTCGTCGAACGTCACACCGCGGTCGCGGAGCAACGTGAAGTCCGCGCGCAGGTCGTCCGACTCGAGGATGACCGGGCCGGGCGTCGCACCCGGCTCGGCCGGCTGGCCGGCCGCCGGGGCGTGCGCCCACAGCAGGAGCTCGACGGGGCTGCCGGGGACGCCCACGGTGAGGAAACGTCCTCCCGGGTTCGGGAAGTCGATGCGCTTTTGCAGGCCGAGCTGCTCGGTGTAGAACCGCAGCGCACGGTCCTGGTCGGTGACGTACAGCGTCACGTACATGACATTGGTCAGCATGGGGTGGCCCCTGTGTCTGTCGGGCTGCGTTGCCGCAGAGAAATCGGTTACCCGAGCCCGTTCGGGCCCGTCATCCCCCATGACGGAACGGATCCGAGGAAGGTAACAACATGCCCGACACCAGCGTCCCGGCCCCGGTGACCGAGGTCTTCGAGTCCCAGCGCGACCGGCTGCGCGCAGTCGCCCACCGCATGCTGGGCTCGCACGCTGACGCCGAGGACGTCGTCCAGGAGGCGTGGCTGCGGCTCTCCCGCCAGGACACGGCAGCCATCGACAACCTCGCCGGCTGGCTGACCACGGTCGTCTGCCGGATAGGTCTCGATCTCCTGCGATCCCGCCAGGCCCGTCCCATGGCGTCCGTCGCGTCCCATCAGGACCGTCTGCCCGAGCTCGTGGTCCGGCTCCACGACAGCCCCGCGCCGGAGGAGGACGCCGTGCTCGCCGACTCGGTCGGGCTCGCGCTCCTCGTCGTCCTCGATTCGCTGAGGCCCACCGAGCGGCTGGCGTTCGTCCTGCACGACCTGTTTTCCGTCCCCTTCGACGAGATCGGCACGATCCTCGGCAAGTCCACCGCCGCCGCCAAGATGCTGGCCAGCCGTGCCCGCCGGAAGGTACGGGCGTCCGAGCGGCCGACGGGGCCCGAGAGGGAGCGGCGAGAGGTGGTGCAGGCCTTCCTGAGGGCGGCCCGCGACGGCGAATTCGAGGCATTGCTTCGGGTACTGGACCCGGAGGTGAAACTGACCGTGGACAGCCCCGAGGGGCAGGTCGTCGTCCTCGGCGCCACCCAAGTCGCCGCCGGCGCGAAGCTGGCCGCCGGCGCGGCCACGCCGGCACGGGCGGTGCTCGTCAACGGCTCCCCCGGCGTCATCTCCTGGAACGAGGACGGCTCCCCGCGCTCACTCCTCGCCTTCACCGTCACCAACGGCCAGATCACACACATCACAGCCGTCACCGACCCGGCCAAGCTCGCGCTCGTGAACCTTCCGGACCCCGCGTGAGCCAGGGAGGACGTCGGGGCGTGCCGGGTGCGGCGGGTGGGTGACCCAGCACCGGTACGGCGGGCTCTGCGGACCGAACCCGGCCCTACGTTGAGCCTGTGCCCCTCTGCCACCGCCCACTTCCTGGACAGGGCAGGCCCCCGGACCACATCCACGTCAGTCGACGGTGATCACGGCGACGAAGCCGCGGCACTGATGGCCAGAGCGCCGCCCGGGGACAGAAGCGGACACCACCGTCACACGGCTCGTCCTGCCCGGGGAAGACCGATCTCAGCGGCCCCGCCCTCGGCCGCACTCACGCTCCGGCAGCTTCGAAGAGCCGGTCCAGGTAGCTCTCCACGGCTTCGAGTGCGGCGGAGGGGGTGACCGCATCGAGTTCCAGCAGTGTGGTGAAGCCGGTGAGGGCGAGGAGGAGGTTCGTCTCCAGCACCGGGTCGCGGTCCGGCCCGATGTGCCCGTCGGTGATCGCCTGCCGCACCACCTGCTCGACCATCCCGCGGCCCTGGAGGAGTCCGTCGCGGGCCCGGGCATGGAGTTCCTCGTCGTGCACAGCGCTTCCAGTACGTAGGCGGCGCTCATCCGGCTCTGGGCACGCGCCTCGGCATGCAGGGGCAGTAGTTCGGCCAGCATCACCCGAAGCACCTGTCGCGGGTGGGGGGGCTGAGGCAGTTCTGCCAGCGCCTGGCCGACCCGGAGCGCGGTCTGTTCGCCGGCGAAGTCCATGGCGAAGGACAGCATGGCCGCCCGGGAGCGGAAGTAGTGCTGGAGCCGGCCGAGCGAGATGCCGGCTTCCCGGGCCACGTCACGCCCACCGAAGGGACCGTCCGCGGATTCGTGGACCGCACGACCTCGGTCTTCCGCGGCATTCCCTACGCCCGGCCGCCAGTCGGGGCACTCCGCTTCGCCGCTCCCGTTACGCCCGAGCGCTGGGAGGGCGTACGCGCGGCATGCGAGTTCGGCCCCGCCGTCCCGCAGTCCGGTCCCCGGCCCGCCGACCCCTCGTCCCGGGGGACCGACTGACTCACGCTGAACGTCTGCACCCCGGATCCCGGCCGGGCCGGCCTGCCGGTGACTGCTCTGGCTCCACGGCGGCGGGTACATCTCCGGGACCTCCGGCGACCCGCTGTACGACCCGGTCGCTCTGGCCCAGGCAGGGCTGGTCGTCGTGAGCGGCGCGCCGCGCGCTGAGCCGCGTCCTCTCAGGGCAGAGCACGACGCGGTCGGGGGCGGACATCCGGAAGGATGGGTGCCGCTGCGCATCCAGCGGATTCGAGCACCCCCAACTCGTCGCCCCCGGCTGGCCGGCCGGGCACGGGCGCTGCGGCGCTTACGCGCCGGACGCGGCGTCGGGGCCTACAGGGCCTTGGTCAGGGCCTGGTCGAGGTCCGTCCACAGGTCCTCGACGTGCTCGATTCCGACCGAGACCCGGACCGTGCCCGGTCCGATGCCGGCTGCCGCGAGGGCGTCGGTGCCGAGCTGGCGGTGGGAGGTGGAGGCCGGGTGCATGACGAGGGTCTTCACATCGCCGAGCGAGGCACTCAGCGAGGCCAGTCGGACCGCTTCGACGAAGGTCCGGCCGGCTTCGCGGCCGCCTGCGAGGTCGAAGGAGACGACCCCGCCACCGCCCCGCGGCAGCAACCGCGCCGCCACTTCGTGGTCGGGGTGCCCCGCGAGGGCGGGGTGCCGGACGGCGGCGACGGCGGGGTGCGCGGCGAGCCTGGCGGCGAGCTCGGCGGCGTTGGAACACTGCCGCTCGATGCGCAGCGGCAGCGTCTGCAGACCGCGCAGGGTGAGCCAGGCGGCGAACGGGTCGGTGGTGGCGCCCTGTTCGACCGCGTGGTGGCGGACGGCGCGGTAGGTCTGCTCGTCCCTGAAGACGGCGATGCCGCCGAGAACGTCGGCGTGACCGGCGAGGTACTTGGTCGCCGAGTGCACGACGATGTCGGCGCCGTACTCGATCGGACGGCACAGCAGTGGCGAGGCGAAGGTGTTGTCGACGGCCGTCGGGACTCCGGCCTCGCGGGCGACGCCGATCAGGGCGGGCAGGTCGGCAACCCGCGTGGTGGGGTTGGCGATGGTCTCGAGGTAGAGCAGCCGGGTCTCCGGGCGCAGCGCGGCCCGCACCTCGTCGGGGTCGGTGCCGGAGACGTACGTGACCGTCACGCCCCAGCGGGCGGTGAGGTCCGCGAGGAGGGCGTACGTGCCGCCGTAGAGGCACCGCTGGGCGACCACGTGGGCGCCTCCGGCGAGCAGGGCGAGCAGGACGCCGCTGATGGCGCCCATCCCGGAGGCGTAGGAGAGCGCGGCGGCCCCTCCCTCCAGGCGGGCGACGGCGGTCTCCAGGGTGCGGACGGTGGGGTTGCCCAGTCGGCTGTAGACGAAGGTGTCGGTCGAGTCGAATGCCTCGGCCATGGCGTCGGCGGTGTCGAAGGCGAAGACGTGCCCCTGGTGGAGGGGGACACCGAGCGGCCTGCTGCCGCGGATCTCGGTCTGCGGGGAGTGGACGGCGAGGGTCTCCGGGTGCGGTGTCGCGGCGGACGGGCGCGGCTCGGCGGAGGGGTGGAGGGCGGCGGAGGGGTGCGTGTCGGTGCTCATGACTCCACTCTGAGTACCGGGGACTTGCGGTGACAGGACCAATCCCGGCAGATTGGTCTTCCGATGGAGCCAATTGCGCTGGACGACCTCGTCGCCCGGCTCGGCCGCTGGTCGGCCGGCCGGGGACCCTTGTACCTCCTCCTGGCCACGCGGATACGGCAGTTGGCGGACGACGGGCTGCTGCCGCCGGGTACGCCGCTGCCGCCGGACCGTCGGCTCACCGTCGCGCTCGCGGTCGGGCGTACGACCGTCGTGTCGGCGTACGAGACGCTGCGGCAGGAAGGGCGTCTGATACGCCGCCAGGGCAGCGGAACCCGGGTGGCACCGGCGGTCCTTGCGCCGGCGGAGCCGCGGGTGACGGTGACGTCCAACCCGCTGTTCCTGCATCTCCTCGATCCCGCGGGTCGGGACGGGGTGATCCTCCTGAGCTGTGCCGCGCCCGTCGGTCCGCCGCCCGCTGTCGCCGAGGCGTACGGAAGGCTCGTCCTCCCCGCCGACGACCTGGGCTACCACCCGGCAGGCCTGCCCCTGCTGCGCGAGGCGGTCGCGCGGCGCTACGGGCGGCGGGGCGTGCCGACGTCCGCTGCGCAGGTCCTGGTCACCACCGGCGCCCAGCAGGCCATCGCGCTGCTCACCCGGCTGCTGCTCGCGCCCGGCGACGGGGTGCTCGTGGAAGCGCCGACCTATCCCGGTGCGCTGGACCTGTTCCGTGAGGCGGCGGCAGTGCCGTACCCGGTGCGGATGGGGCCGGACGGCCTCGACGTGGCGGAGGCGGTCAAGGTGATGGAGCGTCACCGTCCCGCCATGGCCTATGTGATGCAGCGCTTCCAGAACCCGACCGGCGCGGTGCTGCCGCCTCTGCAGGGGCGGCGCCTGGTGGAGGCGGCGCAGGCGTACGGGGTGCCGCTGGTGGACGACGAAGTCCTCAGCGACCTGGGCTTCGGCGACGTCCCGGAGCAGCCGCCGCTGTCCTCCTGCGGTTCCGAGGTGATCGCCGTGGGCTCGCTCAGCAAGGCGGTGTGGGGCGGCCTGCGGATCGGCTGGGTCCGCGGGCCGGCCCCGCTGGTGGCCCGGCTCGCCCGACTGAAGGCGATCCACGACCTGGGCAGCGACGTTCCGGCGCAGCTGGCCGCGGTCCGGCTGCTGGAGGACTTCACGCCGCTGCTGCAGCGCCGGGTGCGGGAGCTGCGGGCCGGCCACGACCGGCTGCGGGCCGAGCTCGCCCGCCGGCTGCCCTCCTGGAGCTGTCCGCCGGCCGAGGGAGGCCAGACGCTGTGGGTGCGGCTCCCGTACGGCGACGGGGTCGCCTTCGCGCAGGTCGCGTTGCGCCACGGGGTGGCGGTGCTGCCCGGCTCGACGATGGATGCCCTCGGCGGCAGCACCCGCATGCTGCGCCTGCACTTCCTGCTCCCGCCGGACATGCTCTCGGAGGCGGTGCGCAGACTCGCGGGGGCGTGGGCCGAGTACGCTCCGCGGCCCGAGGCCCGGACCGCGGCCCTGAACGCGATCACCGTCTAGAGCGGATCGGGGCCGCTCCGCAGGCGCGCAGACATGGGCGCGGGCGGTTTCCGGAGTGGTGCCGTACTTCTTGGTCCAGGTGTACGGAGGGCGGCACCGCGCGTTTCATGGGGTGCCGCTCGACGAACCGATGCCCCTAGACTTGCGCGAATGGGGGCTGACATCGATGGCGTGATCGAGACTCGCGAAACCGGCGGTGTCTGGGAGACCGAGATCGATCTCCTGACCTTCGGCTTGACACGGGAGCGTTACGCCTGGGAGTGCCTCTTCGGGAACGGTGGAGGGCTGGGCGTGCAGCGGCCGCTGTTCGATGGCCGGGGCCTGCCGGACGACCTCTCGGAGGTGGCGAGGGAGTCGATCGGGGACTGGGAGCACAGCCATACGTATGCCACGTGGGCCGAGATCTCGGCGGTCGACTGGGACGCGCCGCTGTGCGATGTTCCCGCCTACTCCGTTGTGGGCGAGTGGAGACCCGGCCCGGCCGGCGGTCTCGTGTTTCATGACTGGCTCTGGCTCCCGGCCGCGGTGCTCGACGCGGCGGAGGAACTCTTCGGCGAAGACCTGATGCCGCCCGAGTGGCCGCCGGGCGGCGAGGTGGCGCTGCACGGTGCGGTGTACCGTCCCGTGGTCTTCACCGCCCGGATGCTGGCTCCTCCGGACGGGAACTGGGCGCCCGTCTGGGCGGCCATGGCGGAACAGGCAGCCGTTTACGGTGACGACAACGTACGACTGGTCGTCTGGTTCGGCTGATCACCCGAGCAGCGGCGCACAGCACGTACCCGTCCGCAGCGCTACGCCGAGGGCCGGACGCACCCCTCTACTCGTACACCACCGGACCCTACCTCTGAGGCCCGCGCCCGAACGAGATCTCCACCCGTCGGTTCTTCTTCCGTCCCTCCTCCGTGGAGTTGTCCGCGATGGGGTCGTCCTCGCTCTTGCCGACCACCTCGTAGGCGATCCCCGATGCACTCAGCTGCGCGGCGAGCGCCTTGTGTACGGCTTCGGCGCGCTGCGTGGAGAGGGTCTTGCCGTGGGCGTAGGTCCCCAGGTTGTCGGTGAAGCCGCAGACCATGACCTTCCGCGGGCTGTTCTGCCTGATCTCCTGGGCGACCTCGGCGATGCGGGCGCCGGCGGCGCCGCTCAGTTCCGCGCTGTCCTTGGCGAAGAGGACCTCGGACTGGAGGGTCAGCTTGACGTCGTCGCTCGATTCCTCGCGTCCCGAGTCGCCGGACAGGTCTCCGGAGACCGAAAGGATGTCGACCACCACGGGAGGGGCCAGCTGTGCGCCCTTTTCCAGCTCCAGGACCTTGGCGCGCGGATCGACCGGCACCGGCGGCGGCTCGGGCGGGGAGCTGGGCGAGGGCTCGGCACGAGCCGCGGGGGCGTCGTACAGACCGAGGGCGGTCGTCAGGCATACGGCGGCGGTCAGCGCGCAGGCCGCGAGCCGGGCGGCAGCGGTGCGTGCCGTCGTCCCCGGCCTCACCGCGCGACCGCGATCTTGACAGGCACCGTGTCGAAGGTCGGCATGGCGAAATCGACCTCCGTGGTGCCCTCCGGCGGCGCCGGGAACTGGACGAAGACCGGGGCCCTGTCACCGGGCTGGAAGACCGGGTGGAACTGGGTGCACAGGCAGTGGCCCTGAGTGTCCCGCAGCGGGTAGTAGCGCTTCTTGCCCTTGAGGTCCGCAAGGGAGGCACCCGACGAGGAGTAGCCGTTCTTCAGTGACAGATCGTTGCCGCCGGTCCAGTGGTCGGTGTTCAGCGCCTGCTTGCCGTCGTTGCGCATCTCGCCGCGGACGGTCACCACACCGCCCTCGTACCGCTGCACGGAGTGGATGGTGAGCACCGCGCCGTTCGCGCCCTTCATCTCCAGAGCCTCGCCCTTGGGGTCCGCGGCGGCGGTCTTTTCGGTGGTCGGCTTTTCGGCGGCCGGCTTCTTTCCGCCTGGCGCGGCACCCGCGTCGCCGCCCCCGCACCCGCTGAGCGTAAGCGTTACGACCGCAACGAGGCCTGTGGCAGCCACCTTCGCCCCGACGTGCGAAACGCTACGCCAACGTCGGAACCACAGACCGGTACGACCTTGTATCTCGTGCATCGTTCTTCCCCCTCGCTGATCGTCGACCGCAATCATTGCACAGTCGCGTATGCACATTCCGTGGACCGCTGACATGAAACGTAGATGTGAACCTCCGTACGAGCCAGCTCAGTTCCGGCCAGTCGTGGACACGAGGAAGGATTCGACCGCGAGGTTGAAGAGCCGCGTGCTCTCGAGGTTGACCATGTGGGCCGTGGAGGCGAACCGTCGACTCCTGGCACCGGGAACGGTTCGGGCGATGGCCTGAGCGTTTGACGAGATGTCACTGCTGTCGAGTTCTCCGTCGAGAACCAGGGTGGGTACCGCGATGGAGGCCAGCCGGTCCGCTGCGCCGATTTCTCTCGGTAGCCCCGCCCCGAGCCCGCCGGCGTGCCGCCCGACGTTGGCGGACGCCGACCCGCGCAACCTCTCGCGCAGTGCGCGGCTGACCTGGGACGGTTCGCGGTACGGGCCGTCCACCCACATCCGCAGGAAGTGCTCCACGAACCGCTGCGCTCCGTCCGGGTCGCCCATCGCGGCCAACTGCTGTGCGGTGTGGTGGGCGACGTACGGGTCGGCGAAGGGCCGTCCGCTCACCCCGGGCGATGCGAGGACCAGTCCCGACACGACCTCCGGATGCGCTATTGCCGTATCGATGGCGGTCCGCGCCCCCAGGGAGAGCCCCACGAGCGTGGCGCACGGGACGTCGATGCGGGTGAGCAGAGCATGTAAGTCGTCATGGTGGGCGTAGTCCCCGGCCACGGTGGAGGAACGCCCGTGGCCGCGGGCGTCATAGCGGATGACGCGGTAGCCCAGGCCCGCGAGCCAGGAGAACTGCTCGTCCCACATGTTCAGGTCGAGCATGCCTCCGTGGAGCAGTACGACGGGGGGTCCTTCGCCGGCCGACTCACAAAAGAGCTCGCCGGCCTCGACGGGTACGGTGGCGGCCGTGACCACGTGTGTCCGCGCCTGCGTCATCGTGGGTCATCTCCTCGGTCCGTGGCGTGCGGTGGGAAATCCTGTGCAAGGTCCTGGAACTCCTCGCCGAGGCGGCGGAGCACCCGCAGAGCCGTCGTGACGTCACCGGTGGTGAGGTCGGACAGCCTGCGTCGCAGCTCGGTTTCCTCGGCTTCCTGAATGCCCCTGATGGTGGCTTCCCCTTCCGAGGTGAGCTGGATCAGGCGCGAGCGCCGGTGCTCCGGGTTCGGGGCGCTCTCAGCCAGCCCGAGGGCCATGGCATCGTTCACCAGACGCTGGACGGGCTGCCGGTCCAGGCCCAGCAGGCGTGCCAGTTGAGGAACCGTTCGGGGGCCACCCCTGCGCAGTTCGTCCATCACCGCATGCTGACCGGCGGTCATCCCCGTGCCCATCAGCTCCCGCTCCACGGCACGCACGACTGTGCGGTGCAGCGGCCACAGGCTGCGGATCACTTCGTACAGCAGAGGCCCCAACGGGGGCTCACCCTTCGCGGGCCCATCGACACTCATGATGTCATCATGACACCTTAGGTGTCTACATGGCCAGGTTGGGCGGCAGAGCGTGCGCCGGGCCCAGCCGGTGCCGCAGCCCGCTGTCCGATGCCTCAGCTCCCGCGAGGGAGCCGCAAACAGCCCAGCCGAGGTGTGGAATCTTTCGCCGGGTGACATCGATGCCTGGACAGTGTCGGGGAGCAGGAGGTGTTCCATGTCCGGAGCCGGCCGGGCCAAGTGTGCCGCAGGGGTCGTAGCCGTCGCACTCGCCGCGACCGCGTGCGGAGGCGGGAGCGGCGGGAGCGGCGGGAGCGGCGACAGCGGTGGCTCCGAGATCGTGCGTGCGTCGTGGGGGGACGCGCAGAGTCCCCTGGAGCCGGGCAACACCAATGAGGCCGAGGGCGGGAAGGTACTGGGCATGATCTTCCGGGGCCTGAAGCAGTACGACGCGAAGACCGGTGCGGCCGAGAACCTGCTTGCCGAGAAGATCGAGACGGCGGACAGCCGCAACTTCACCATCACCGTGAAGGACGGCTGGAAGTTCAGCAATGGTGAGCCCGTGACCTCGCGCTCTTTTGTCGACGCCTGGAACTACGCGGCCGATGTCCGCAACCACCAGAAGAACGGGGCCTACTTCTCGGACGTCGTCGGGTACGACGATGTCCACCCTGCCACCGGCGAGCCCAGGGCCAAGACCATGTCCGGCCTCGTCGTCAAGGACGACAGGACCTTCACGGTCGCCCTCAAGGAGAAGTACGGAACCTGGCCGCAGACCCTCGGCTACCAGACCTTCCTCCCCCTGCCCAGGGCGTTCTTCACCGACCATGCCGCCTGGCTCGCCAAGCCCGTCGGCAACGGCCCGTACACGGTGGACTCGTACACCAAGGGCACCGGCATGAAGCTGCGCACGTGGCGGGGCTACCCCGGCGAGGACAAGGCACGAAACGGCGGTGTGGACCTCAAGGTCTACACCGACAGCAACACCGCCTACACGGACCTGATCTCCGGCAACCTCGACCTCGTCGACGACATTCCGGGGCAGCAGCTGAAGAACGTGCGAAGCGACCTCGGCGACCGCTACATCAACCAGCCGGCACTGCGCAACCAGGCACTCGCGTTCCCCCTGTACGACCCCCAATGGGGCAAGGAGGGCATGGAGAAGGTCCGCCGGGGCATCTCCATGGCCATCAACCGCGACGAGATCACCCAGCAGATCTTCCACGGGACCCGCACCCCCGCCAAGGACTGGACCTCTCCGGCCCTCGGCGCACAAGGGGGCTTCTCCAAGGATGTGTGCGGGCAAGCGTGCACGTACGCACCGGCCGAGGCCAAACGCCTCATCGAGGAAGGGGGTGGCCTGCCCGGGGGCAGGATGACGCTGACCTCGAACGTGGACGCCGGCTCGCACCGGGAATGGATGGACGCCGTCTGCAACAGCATCAACAGCGCACTCGGCCAAGGCACCGTCTGCACCGTCAACCCGGTCGGCACCTTCGCCGACTTCCGGGACCAGATCACCGAGCGCCGGCTCCACGGCCCCTTCCGCTCTGGCTGGCAGGGCGATTACCCGTACATCCAGGACTTCCTTCAGCCCCTCTACGCCACCGGTGCCCCCGCCAACGACACCGCGTTCGGCGACCCGCGCTTCGACAGCCTCGTCGACCAGGCCCACGCGGAGGCCGACATCACCCGGGCGACCCGCCTGTTCATGGACGCCGAGAAGGTCCTCGCCGAGCAGATGCCGGCCATCCCGCTCTGGTACCAGAACGGCAGCGCGGGCTTCTCCGCGCGCCTGTCAAACGTGGCCCTCAACCAGTTCGGTGCACCCGTATACGACCAGATCGAGATCGGCTGACGAAGACCGGACGGGACAGGGGCCAGTTGCCGGGCGCCGGCCGCGCCGCCCGATGGAGCGTGTGCTGATCGGTCGGGCGGCCCTCGGGAAAGGCCTTCAGCCGGTTGGGAGGCGACTGGAGCTGCGAGTGCCCGGGTACCGCTGTACGGTCGAAAGGGGAGTCCGTCCGGCGGGTTCGGCACTCCATCTTCGCTCCGGTTCCGACCGGCCGCCGCAGTCCGCTCTGACTGGCACTGGAGGAAGACACGATGACCCGGCACCCCCGCTTCGCACTGGTCGTACCTTTCGCGGCCGCCGCATGCGTCCTGGCACCGGCCATGGCCGCACCGCAGGCCGCCGCTTTCGGAAGATTCGGCTCCGAGGCTTTGGCCGCTGTACCCACCGCAGCCTGCGCCCTGGTCAAGGGGGAGGCCGGTCCGGACCAGAAGCCCACGTACGACCTCAAGCTCTCCGGGTTCGACAGGGGAGCACGCGTAACGATCTCCGGGAGCGGCACGAGCCAGGACGTCAGGGTGGCCTCCAACGGCAAGTACGTCGACGAGAACGTCAAGTACGGCACCTACACGGTCAAGGTGCGGAACAGCAACTCGCCGCCGCTCACGTGCAGCAAGGTCGCCGAGGAACCTGCGGTGCCGGCCAAGACCGTGGACGTGACGTCCGCGACCGCGAAGTACGAGGCGCCAAAGCAGGGTGACGTCGGCTGCGTCATCGTCAGCCCGGGCATCGTGCCGGCGTTCATCGGGACGATCACCACGGCAGGGCCCGGCACCGTCAAGTACCGGTGGGTCCGCAGTGACGGCTTCGTCTCGGGCGTCATGACGCTCACTTTCGCCCAGGCCGGCACACAGAACGTTCCCCGGATGAGCTGGGACGGCGTCCTCCTCAGCCACTCGCCGGACAAGTTCACCGGCTGGGCGCAGATCACGATCGTCGGCGACGACACGAAGTCGAACCGCGCCGAAGTCAGCCTCACCTGCGTGGAGCCGAAGAACTAGCCAGTGGACCTTCCGGCTCCGTCCCGGTCGGCCGCCCAGGCCGACGCGGAGGGCGACCTGGACCGGTTGGCAGCGAGCGCGCCCACGTCTCCCGGCGCGACAGGCGACCGGCGTCCTGAGGGCTGGAGCAGGGCGCCCGTCGCCGCCTCGTCAGTCCCGTCACCCCAGATGACGGGCGAAGAAGGCTCCCACCCGGCGCCGTACCGCTGTGAGCGTCACCACAGGGTCGCCGGGGCCGACGAGCGCGGTCCGTGCGGTGGCCGTCACGAGACCGGAGCTCTGGAGCCGGGGAACGAGCGAGCCGTAGTCGGTGAAAGCCCAGTGGTTCGCATCGGGAAGCAGCACGCGACGGCCGGGAAGCCCCGCCCAGGACGAATCGATCCGGGCGGCGCCGTCGAATCCGTCGGTGCGGAACAGCAGCAGCGGCTGATCAAGCCCGCCGGCCGGCGTCGGGTACAGGTCGAGATAGCCCTCCATGTTCGCCACCGCGCCGACCCGGCGGTCGTCACGGGCCCCGTACACCGCCGCCGTGCCGCCTGCGGAGTGCCCGTACAACCCGATCCGGCGGGAGTCCGTGAACCGGGCGAGCGGGAGGTCGCCGAGCTTGTCCAGGACCAGCAGGAGGTCCGCGATCCGGGTGTCCACCATCGTGCGGAAGGTTGCCGGGTCCGGCGGCCCGGACAGGACGGTCTTCCGCAGCCCGGTCGGCAGCTCCACCTGGGAGGCATCACCGGGGTGGTCGACGAGGACGACCACTCGACCGTGGCTCGCCAGGTCCTCCGCGAGGGTTGTGCCGAGCGTGCGGGAGTCGCCACCCCCGGGTGAGTACACCAGCACCGGCCGTCGCCCGGGCAGCGGTGGCGCGCCCACGTGCCCGTGGGTGAGGACCGCGCCCCAGTCCACCGTTCCCGGCTGTGGCAGTCCGGGATGGACGTGGGGCGCGAGGTCGGCGAACTCCCCGGCTTCGACCGGGGTGAGCTGGAGGGCCCGGCCGAAGCCGTGTACCGATCGGGCCGGGTACAGGACGGTCAGCATCAACTCCCGTACACCGCCGATCCAGGGATCGGTCCGGGACGGGTCCGTCAGATGGACCGTCTGCACGCCCACGGGGTACGGCCCGGCGGGTGGGGGCAGCCGGGGGACGGAGCCGCCATCGGACGCGGACGCGGCGGCCCTGGGCAGCAGAGCGGCGGCACTTCCGAATAGGGTGCCCTTCAGAAGGGTGCGTCGAGAAGTCATACGAGCATCCTTGAGGCGGGGCCCGGACGACGCGAAGGTTCAGGCCCTGGCCGAAAGGCCGGCCCAGGACGAGGAGCTGTGCGGGTGCTGCGAGTCCACTTCACCGCGGAGGACTTCGCCCGTATCCGCTTCGCGCCCCGCCCGGCGCCGCTCCAGGAGCTGCACGCCGCCTTGACGACAGCCGTGATCCGGCGTGGCGGGCCGCCGCTGTTCGCGCCGTGGCGCGGCCGCGTCCTGCGCTCCCTCCCAGCCGCCGCTGGTCCGCTCGCCGATCTGGTCCCGGCAGGCCGCCCGCCCTCCTTCCTCGACGTCGTCGGCGACACCGTGGCCGACGGCTTTGAACGGATCCGGGCCACCAACCCGAGTCTCGTCCGCGTCGAGCTGGAGCGGGTCCACGGGGCGGTGTCCGCCCCTCGCTGGATCCGCGGCCTGTACGCAGGCGACGAGACCGCCTGGCACACCCTGCGCCGAGCCCAGCAGGCCGCGTTCGAGACGGTCCTGGCCCCGGTCTGGTCCGTCGTGCAGGATCTGCACCGTCAGGAGTTCACCCGCTACGCCCTGACGGTCGCCGAGCACGGCGTGGCCGCCGCCTTGACCGGCCTGGCTCCGGGCAGCCTGCTCCACGGGGGCCTGTGGAAATGGCCTGGCGCCGCGCCGGACCGCGACGTCTGCCTCGACGGGCGCGGCCTGGTCCTGGTGCCCACCTTCCACCACCCGCAGGGCCCGCTTCTCCACGACACCCCGGGCCGTCCCGCGGTCCTCACGTACCCGGCCGGTGCCGGCCCCCCGCCCAGCGCGGAGGGTCCGGTCGTCTCTGCCGAGGCCCTGGGCGCCCTCCTGGGCCGCACCCGGCTGGAAGCCCTGGTCCTCCTCGCCACACCTCACACCACCACGTCCCTGGCGCGCGCCCTCCACGTCAGCAATGCGACGGCTTCGTCCCATGCGGCCGCGCTGAGATCGGCGGGCATGGCGACGACGACCCGCACAGGCCGCTCGGTCACCCACCAGCGCACGGCCCTCGGCACGCTGGTTGCGGGCGATCGCCCCGCTGTCCGGCCGCTGCCTGATCGCCGCGCTGATTAGCCTGCACGCCGTCACCCGCACCACTCCGGACGGCAGCGGAGCGGGTCCACCCCGCGATCGGCTCATCCGTCGGAGCACGGATCAGCCGGCTCCCGGACTGACGCGGTTGATCTGGGCGAGGACGTCTTGAAGTCGGCGGACGGCATCTTCCGCCTGCGTGTATTGCTCCGGGCTCGCGAGAACGGTGCCGAAGGTGCCGCCACGGTCAGCGGGCAGGGCACGCCAGTGCAGGACCGGTTCGAGCGCATTCAGAGCACCGGAGAGGAACCAGGCCATGCGGCCATGCGTGCGGGCGAGGGCCACCGCCATGACGGCGAGCGTTTCCCGCAGGTGTTCGAGCCGTTTGATCTGCGGCAACGCCTCTTGGACGTCCGGCGGACCGACGACGTCTCGCAGGCCGGCCTCGGCCTCGCGAGCGAGCGCGCAGTCGCCCGACGAGACTTCCCACACCTGGCCCTGGATTTGGTGTTCGGCTTCCTCGGCCAGCACTGCGATGCTCCTCCGCATGTCCATGCGGAGCACTCTAATGAACGGTCACACCGCTCTCCGACACCGCCCCGTTCGACGCCCTGGATGTGGAGAACAGCGGGTCTGTGCGGGTCTGTGCACGGAAGTTCTTCGTGGCCGAACACAACGAACAGCTCTACGAACGGGAATTCGCCCTCTGCGGGCACTGGTCCCCGTGAGCGCTCAGCGCCTGGTCTCGTACCTGGTCAGGATCACGCCGCAGGGAAGCGTCCGGGTCTGCACCAGGGTCAGGTTCACCCAGTTGTCCAGCGCGGTGAAGAACGGTGTGCCGCCGCCCACCAGGACCGGCGCCGTGGCCAGCACGTACTCGTCGATCAGCCCGGCGCGCATGGCCGTCCCGGCGAGTGTCGCGCCGGCGATGTCCATCGGGCCGCCGTCCTCGCCCTTGAGCCGGGCGATTTCGGTGACCGCGTCGCCGGTGACCAGGCGGGTGTTCCAGTCGACTTCGTCGACCGTCGAGGAGAACACCACCTTGGGCATGTCCTGCCATCGGCGCGCGAACTCGATCTCCGCCGGGGTCGCGCTGGGCTGCTGGTCGGCGGTCGGCCAGTACGAGCTCATCGTCTCCCACAGCTTGCGGCCGTACAGCGACAGGTCGGTCGCCAGCAACTGGTCGGACCAGAACTGGAACAGCTCGTCGCTCGGCACGCTCCAGCCGATGTCGTCGCCGGGCGCGGCGATGTAGCCGTCCAGGGTCACGTTCATGCCGTAGATCAGTTTCCGCATGGTGCCAGCCTTCCGTGTGCCGGGCTCACTGGTGCGGACCGACGCGGCGTGGCTCAGGTGGTCACCGGGCAGCGGCAGTGGGCCTCGGGTCCCCGGGCTGCTGGGCGGTGACGGTGCAGAGGCGCTTGGTGGCCCGGGTCAGGGCCACGTACAGGTCCCTCTCCCCGCCCGGGCGGGCCCCGGTGATCTCCTCCGGGTGCATGACGACGACCCCGTCGAATTCCAGGCCGCGTGCTTCGGACGCCGGCACGATGCGGGCGTGGTCGCCGATGCCCCGGGCCGCCAGCTCGCCCACCCTCGTGTCCGCGCAGACCACTCCGAGGAGCTCTCCCGGGTGGGCGGTGCTCTGGGCGCGGATTTCCTGGAGGACGGTGGTGACCAGCCTGTCGGGAGGCGCGGCCAGGGTGCGGGGGCTCTCGCCGGTGCGCAGCGACCGTGTGGGCTGCTGGTCCGGGGCGATCCGGGTGAGCAGGTCCCGGACGCTTGCCAGGATCTCCTGGGTGGTGCGGTAGCTGACGGTCAGGTGGTGCAGCCGGAACCGCTGTCCGACGTGGGGGCCGAGTGCTTCCTTCCAGTCGCGTGCCGTCGCGACCGGGCCCGCCTGGGCGAAGTCGCCCACCAGCGTCATCGCCCGTGCCGGGCAGCGGCGGACGATCATCCGCCATTGCATGGCTGTGAGCTCCTGTGCCTCGTCGACGACGACGTGCCCGTACGTCCGCTCGGGTGGGCCTTCGACCAGGCCGGCCGCTTCGTCCAGTAGCGGCACATCGGCATCGGTCCACGGGTCGTCCGGGCGGCGCAGCAGGAGGGACCGCTCGTGGGCGGTGAGGCGGGGCAGGTGCTCGGCGAGGGCTTCTGGGTCCGTCAGGAGCGCCTTCACGAGGTCGCCGGGCACCAGTCTCGGCCACAGCGCCTCCACCGCCCGGTCGAGGCCGGCGTCGTCGAGGAGGTCGGCTCGGACGGCGTCCAGGTCCAGTTCGTGGGCCGGGGCCGGGTCGGCGGCGCCTTCGGCGCGGCGCTGGTGGGCTCCCGTGAAGCGGTCGAGGTCCATGCCCGTCATCAGGGCGGCGTCGGCGTCGATCCGCTCCAGGATGTCGCCCATGTCCCGTCGCATCGCGTCGGCGACGGCGTCGACCAGGAACTCCGTGAACACCTGGCGTGCGGGATTGTGCCCCGGTACGGCCGCCAGGGCGGCGTCGCGTGCCGCGGCGACCTCCTCGCCGGACAGGTGGACCAGTTGCCGTCCGACCCGGACGGTGAAGTCGCCGGCGGGGGCCTGGTGAACGCGCAGCAGGCCGGCCAGGGCGTCGGCGAGGTCGGAGCCGCCCTTGACGCGCGCCGTCTCGAACGGGTCCGCCACCGTGTCCGCGGGTACTCCGGCCAATTCCCGGCAGGTCGCCAGGACGACGTCGTTCTCGCCGAGGGAGGGGAGGACCTGGGAGATGTAGTCGAGGAACCGGGAGTTCGGGCCCACCACCAGGACCCCCTCCTCGGCGGCGCGCGGGAACGCGTACAGGACGTACGCCGCCCGGTGCAGGGCGACCACCGTCTTGCCCGTGCCGGGGCCGCCCTGCACCACGGTCACCCCGCGGTGGGCGGAGCGGACGATCTCGTCCTGCTCGGCCTGCAGCGTCGCGACGGCGGCGTGCATCCTGCCCGTACGCCGTGCCGACAGGGCCTCGGTCAACGGGCCGTCGCCCACGACGTCCTCGCCGGTGGGGGTGGTCCCGTCGAGCAGTTCGTCGCTCACGGAGACGACCGTGCGCTCCTCAAGGCGCAGGTGCCGGCGACGGCGCAGGGCCATCGGGTGGACGGGCGTGGCCTCGTAGAAGGGCCGCGCGGCGTTCGCGCGCCAGTCGACGAGCAGCGGCAGGTCGTCCTCCTCCGTGTGGAGTCCGATCCGCCCGATGTGCAGGGCCGTGCCGTCGGTGCGGTCGATCCGGCCGAAGACCAGGCCCTTTTCGGCGCTCTCCAGCCGGCCGATTTCCTTGGCCAGGCGCTCGGCGGCGTTTTCCCGCTCGTATGCCTCCCCGGCGTTGTCCGCCGGGGTCTTCAGGACACTCGCCCGGTTTGCGCGGGCCTCGGAAAGCCGCTCGGTGAGCACCTTGTACAAGGAGGACACGTATTCCCGCTCCGATGCAACTTCCCGTGCGGCGGCGTCATTTGTGTGCAACAACAGGTGGGCTCCTTCGATTCGGGCCACACCTTACGATCAATGCATCCTGAAGGTAAGTCTTGACTTACTTCGCGAAATCATGCCCTCACGGCTGAATGCCGCACCATGGCATTTCGGCCGGCGCCGGGGTCAGCCTTGGTCTTGGGCGTATTGAGCCGCGTGCCAGCTGGAGTCGATGGCGGGGTTGCGCAGGGTCCCCCAGAAGCGGTCGTCGGGGATCGGTGGCAGTGGCGGATTGCCCAGGTCCGCGTGCAGATCCGTACGCCAGTCGACGGTGAGGTGGCCGCGGATGCTCGTGCTCTCGCACACGGACCTGTAGGGCGAGCCCCAGATCCCGTGCACCATCTTCTCCGCGGCCCACCTGCGGTGATCGTCCCGGCGGGTGTTCGCCCGCACGATGACCGAGCGCAGGCGCAGGGCCAGCGGGTCGGCCTGGTCCGGGCGGGGCGGGGCTTCGCCCCGGTCGAGTGCGTCCAGGACCGTCCTGACCTCCGGGTACTTGTTCAGGCCCGTTTCCACGGCCACTCTGCGCAGCTGCTTCCGCGCGGCCTGGGCCACCTGCTCACGCGGCAGGACCGCGAGCAGCGCACCGAGTTCGTCAAGCCCGTCGAGGAAGCCGACGTGGAGGACGTCGGTGGGGCTGCAGGACAGGTCCAGTTCCGGCAGCTCCTCGTCCGGTCGGGGAAGGCGGTCGTCGGCGCTGCCCCAGTCCGGTTCGAGAGACCTTGCCCACTCCCAGTACAGCCGGCCGTTGAAGGTGACGGCACCGCCGTCCCGGCCGTGTTCGAGCCGGTCGGCCAGCTCTGCCAGATACGCGCCCAGCGAGGCGGCCCGGCCGAAGTCGGTGCCGGTCTCGTCGAAGAAGCGTCCGATCGCACCGTAGGAGTCCTGCCCGCGGCGGCAGTCGATCGTGAGGCCGTCGCTCGTCACCCCGTAGGAACCGAACTTCAGGTAGGCGTCGATCCAGTAGTACTCGGCCTCCTCCTCGTCCAGGTCCGCGGCGATGTCGCGCATCCACCGGGTGTCCCTGACGATCTCGCTCACCGAGAGCAGCCGGTCGTCCGTGCTGAACCGGAAGGCCTCCGCGCCGTCCATCGCCCCGTTGTGCCGGAGCAGTGACGCGACCAGATCGGCAGGGAAGGTGACGCCCAGTTCCTCCTCCGCGGCGGCTATCTCCTCCTGTCCCGCGGGCGGGCCGAGCGTGGCGAAGGTGCGGGGCGCGTTGTGGCGCAGCCACTCGTCGATGCGGTCCCACGAATCCAGGACCAGGTTCTCTGTCATGAGGTGAGCCTAGGGGCGGGCACCGACAGTTTGACCGCCGGCCGCGCGGCCCAGGCGGTCGCGCCCCACAGCAGGCCCCAGACCAGGCCCGTCTCAGGGGTACCGAGTCCGGGTGACGTGCCGGCCGCCATCGCCGGGCGGCGTGTACCGCTGCCATCGCGTTCATGCGCCCGGCACCTGGCTCGGGTCAGGAGAACTCGTCATGGATTCACGATCTCGCTTCCAACCGTGTCGGGTCTTCGTGCCTGAGAGCGATCGGCCTCCCCCGCCCGGGAGAGTCCGACCGGCTGGGATGACGAGCAGTACCCTGGCCGCGCTGGCCCACCAGGACGTGCCTTTCGAGGCTGTGGTCGAGGCAGTCGACCCGGTGCGTTCCGCCGCCTGGCACCCGCTGTTCCAGACCGTGCTCGTCTTCGCGGACGTGGGCGGTGAACTCCCGCCCGGTCCGGCGGATCTCGACGGTCGGCCTGATCAGCGACCGGGAACTGCAGCGGCTGGGCGAGGGGAACGACGCGGCGGTGCCGCTGCCCACGGTCTCGCTCGCCGCCCAGATCGAGCAGCGCGCGGCCGAGGCCCCCGACAGTCTGGCCCTCACCGACGGCCGTACGCGGCTGACGTACGCCCGGACGACGAGCGCGCCAGCCGGCTCGCCCGGCTGCTGGTGGACCGGGGCGCCGGGCCCGAGGTCCGGGTCGCGGTGTCGCTGCCGCGCCCGGTGGACCTCGTGCTCGCCTATGTGGCCATCCTCAAGGCGGGTGCGTCGGGTCGGCCGCCGGACGTTAGCGGCGTGTTAGCGGCATTCGTGATCCTGGGTCAGCCGTGACCGCCGGCCGAATCCGGTGGTCCGGCTTCCCGCGGACCCGCCCCGGAACGCGCAATTCAGAGATAGAGAGAGCGATGAAAGCAAGAATCGCCACGGCTGCCGTCGCAGTTGCCGTCCTCGCCGCCGGTTCCGGCGCCCTGATCACCGTCGCCACCGCCTCCGCTTCGGAGACCGCCGACGCCACCGTCTCCGCCCAGGGCGCCACGATCGCCGCCAAGCCGGACGCCACCATCGCCGCCGAGCCTGCCGTCACGGTGGCGGCCCAGCCGGCCGCCACCGTCCTCGCTCCGCAGGCGGGCGGGACGACGGCGCCGCCTCCCAAGCCCGGCAAGACGACCGCTCCGTCGGGCACCCCTCAGCCGGGCAGGACCACCACGCCCCCGAAGCCGGGCAAGTCGACGACGGCGTCTCCGCAGCCGGGCAAGCCGGGCGCGGCCTACAAGGGTTCGGCGACCTTCTACTCGCCCGGCCTGGGGGCGTGCGGCAAGGTGATCAAGGACAGCGACCACGCCGTCGCGCTCGATTCCGCCACGTTCGGGGCCGGTTTTCCGTCGAGCAACTGCGGACGGAAGGTCGTCATCACGTACAAGGGGAAGTCCATCACGGCGACGGTCCTCGACGAGGCGCGGGGCGCGGGCAGGTACGGTCTCGACCTGACCCCCGGCGCGTTCAGGGTCCTCGCCCCGCTCGACAAGGGCAAGATCGACGTCACCTGGCGCTTCGCCGACTGACGTCCGCTCCCCGCCCTGAAGGGCGGGCGTTCCTGCCTGGTGGCCTCGGTGCCGGGCGCGGGTCAGAGCGCTTCGACCACCACCAGGCAGGTGTCGTCCTCCAGCCGGTCGCCCGCGTACCGGGCGACCACGGCGTCGAGGGTCTGGCGGGCGTCGCCGCCGGCGCAGTCCGCGAGGTGTCGGCGCAGGGAGTCGATGCCCGTCTCGATGTCCTCGCCGCGCCGCTCGACCAGGCCGTCGGTGTAGAGCAGCAGGAGGTCGCCCGGTTCCAGTGGTACCTCGGCCGTCGCGTACGCCTCGCCCGCCAGCAGTCCCAGGAGCGGCCCCCGGTGCCGGGTGTCCAGTGCGGTGGCCGTGCCGTCGTGCAGGAGGAGCGGCGCCGGGTGTCCGGCGCAGGCCCACACCAGTCGGCGGTCGGCGCCGAGGTGGCCGATGACCGTGGTGGCCGTCTCGGCCGAGGCGTCGGCGCACACGAGTTCGTTGAGCCAGGTGGTCAGCTGCCCGGCGTCGCTGCCCGGGGTGTGGGCCAGGCCGGCCAGGGCGTGCCGCTGCTGCGCCATGCGCGCGACCGCGTCGAGCCCGTGGCCGCAGGCGTCCCCGATGGCCAGGAGGATGCGTCCGTCGGGCAGTGCGCGGCACTTGTACCAGTCACCGCCGACCGCGGCGTCCTCCTCTACCGGCAGGTACGCGGCCGCCACGGCGAATCCGAGCCGGGCGATCTCCGAGGAGTGCGTCGGGAGCAGCGCCTCGCGCAGCGCGGCGGCGACCCGGTGTTCGGCGGCGGCCTCTTCGCGGAGCCGCTCGGTCTGCCGGCGGGTGGCCGCGAGCCGTTGTCTGCCACGGATGACGGGGGTGAGGTCGCGTGCGATGAGGTGCAGGGCCCACGCCAGGCCGTCCGTGGAGATGACGGGCCGGCCGATGACGTGGAGCGTCCGGACGTCGCCGTACACGCTGAACCGGATCTCGGAGCCCGGGGGCTCTTCGCCGTCGAACAGGGCCCGCAGCAGCCGCCCCCAGCGCGGTACGTCCTCCAGCAGCACCGCGTCGCACAGGTCCAGCAGGCCCATGGGCCGGCCGGGAGTCGTCCTGAAGATCGTGCTCAGGCCTTCGGACCAGGTGGTCTCGCCGGAGAGGAGGTCGAAGTGGGCCCAGCCCATGGAGGCGATGTACTGGGCCTCCAGCGACATCAGTTCGGCCGGGTTGTGGGCGGGGCGCCAGGTCGCGACCACCTGGCCGGCGCAGGAGGCGGCGTCGTAGAGGAGTTTGGTGCGGTGCAGGCCGTCCGGCCGGCGCTCGGTGTAGTCCACGGGGAAGTTCCGCAGCGCACGGCCGGTGTGCAGGACCTCCTTGAGGGCGTCCAGGAGCCCGCTGCCGTCCGCACCGGGCCGCACCTCGCGGAGCCGCTTGCCGACGTGCCGGTCGGGGGCGTCGAGCCATTCGACGGACCGGATGTGGTTGCCGGCCCGGATGACGAAGTCCTCGGTCGTCCCGTCGTCGTCGGTGACCGGTGCCAGGAGCGCCGCCGAGACGGGGATGGCGGGGAGGGTGGCGCAGACGCAGGCCCAGGGGTCGTGGTCCCGGCCACCCTCCGCGCACGAGTGGCTGTGCTGGGCGACGGCCCCGCAGGAGCAGGCGAGGAGGGATTCGGACTCCGCGATCTCGGCCGGGGTGGCGGGACTCGGCCGCGCGCCCGCCGAACGGCCGGCGGCGGCACGCAGGAGGGTCACCTCGCGGGTGATGAGCTGCTTGAGGGTCTCGGGATCCCGGGGAACGGCCGGGCTCATGGTCATCTCCCTCCGCCGTGGGGACGGCACGCATGATCGGCGCCTGCCCCCCGCGCGCCGGTTCACTCTTGACGGGGCGGAGCCGGCAGCTCACCGTATGCGCGCGATGCGCGCGCACCTGCCGTGGTCGCCCCGTACGTCCGGCTCGCGACGGCTCCGGCGCGGCCCCGTGGGGACCGGCGGTCTCACAGCCCGGAGAACCTGGGCACGGGCCGGCCCTCCCGTGAACCCGCGAGGGCAACCCCCGTACGGGGTCCGGTGCCGGGCGACGTGGGTCCGGGGGCGGGGTGAACCGAGACCGAAACGAGTCCGGTACTTTGCCTCAGCGTTCGCTTGTCGTGATCCTGACCAGGCATGATGACGCTTCGTGCTCACGAACATCATCACCGCCGTCGGTCTGGCCGTCCTGCTCTGGGCGATCGTCAACACCACCCGCCTCGCCGTGCGCAACAGGAAAGCCCGGAACTTCGACGCCGCCGCCTACGGTCTGGTCCCCCGCGAGCGGCTGGACTGCCGGCGCTCCGGGCCGCCCGTAGACGAGCCCGCGCTGCGCTTCGCCGTCGAGGCCGCCCTCCGCGGCGAGTGGGAGCCCGCCGCCGGACTGCTCGCGGACACCGCGGAACGCCAGGACTGGGCGGAGCGCTGGCGGGTCGTCGAGGTGTTCGCGGACCTGGCCGTCGAGGACGAGCACTGGCTGCGGATCTGGCGCGCCAAGCGGCCGCAGGACGCGGACCCCGTCGTGGTCCACGCCCACGCCCTGCTGCTCCGCGCCTGGGCGGCGCGCGGCGAGAAGACCATCGACCAGACCTCCGCCCAGCAGGTGGCGCTGTTCAGGGAGCTGCTGCCGACCGCCGTGTACGCGGCCCGGGAGGCGGCCAGGCTGGCACCCCGGGATCCGTCCCCGTGGGTCACGATGGTCGCCGCCGCGCGCGGACTCGGGCTGTCCCACGACGAGTTCCGCGGCCTGTGGAGCGAGGTCACGCGCCGTGCGCCGCTGCACTACGACGCGCACTGGCACGCCCTCCAGTACTGGTGCGCGAAGTGGCACGGCTCCCACCGGCTGATGTTCGACTTCGCCAAGCAGACGGCGGCCTCCGCTCCGGCCGGGAGCCTGCTCTCGGCCGTCTACCTGCACGCCGTGTACGAAGCCACCCTCCAGGACGGCGACGCGGCCTACCGCACCTGGGTCACGAAGGCCGAGCTCGCCCGCGTGGGGGCCGACCTGGAGCGGGCCGGTGCGGAAGACCGCCGGCTGCCCGCGATACGGCACCTGTACGCCGCCGTCCTCGTGAAGACGGGGCGGTACGCGGAGGCCCTGGCACAGTTCCGGCTCATCGGCGGATGGTGCGGGGCCGCGCCCTGGACCGACGCACAGGATGCCGCAGCGGCGTTCGACCACGCACGCGGCCTGGCGGCCCTCCACTCGGGCCGCCCCTGAGGGTGTCCGCGGGCTGCGGCGGTCGTGGGCGCATCCGGCCCCTCAGGCGAGCCGATGGCCGCCCGAGGGCGAGGGGGGTCCCGGCCCTGGGGCCTTGGTGGAGGACGTTGTGGTTTCGGAAGACCAGGTTGCGGACGATGACCGCCGGAGCAGGTGGCCGGAGGCGTGGGCGGGCACGGACTGTGACGTGCGCTCGGTTCTGGCCGCGATCCCGCGGGAGGCGAAGGAGGAGTTCCGGTACGACGAGATCCCTTGGGAGCGGTTCCCCCACTTCTACGGTACGGGCGCCGAAGTGCCCGGTCTCCTCAGGATGCTCGCCTCCGACGACGCCGAGGCCGCCGGGCAGGCGCTGTGGCGGTTGTGGACAACGGTGCACCACCAGGGCAGCACCGTCGAACCGGCGGCACTGGCAGTGCCTTTCCTGCTCAGGATCGCCGCGACGGGACACCCCGGCCTCCGGGCGGACACACTGACCCTGGTCGCGGTGAGCGGACGCTGCCAGCACCTCGGCGACGGTACCCGTGAGGGTCTCCTCCAGGTCGCCGAGGACCCGCTCTTGATCGGCCCTGTGGAGTGCCCGGTGGACTGGACGGTCCAGGCCGCCCGCGATGCCGTCACGAGCGACCTGCACCTGCCGCTCTCGCTGCTCCCCGATCCCGACCCGAAGGTCCGCTCCGCGGCCGCCTTCGTCCTGGCACTGGCGACCGGTGAGGTGCCCCGCGTCCTCTCCGCGCTGCACGGGCGGTTGGTCGTGGAGGACGAGCCGGCGGTCCAGGTCAGTCTGGTCCTCGCGGTCGCCCAGCTTGCCCGCGAGCAGCGGGACGGACCTACGCGCGACTGGGTGCGGGGGCTGTGGTCGGATCCTGGGCGACCACCCCACGTCCGCATCGGCGCCGGCCTCGCCTGGCTGTGCCTGGTCGACTCCCCCGCCCCCGACGAGCTCCGTGCCCTCCTCACCGACCCTCACATCCGCCGGCACGGCGACCTGTTCCAGCAGGTGCCCTGGATCTCGCCGGTCGACTCCGGCGACGGGCTGCGCCGCTGCGTCCAGGACATGCTCATGCCGAGCGTCCCCTGATACCGGGAAGAACGGCCGGGCCGGCGCGGCTACGGCCCAGAGCCCGACGGCGCGCCGGCGGCGCACAGGCGACGGCTGGACCCGCGGGGAGCGGCTCATCGGCGTGGCGGAGGAGGCCGGCGGGGTGGTGGCCAGGCTCCTCGACCGGGAGCGCGGTACGGACGCCGACTCGCCCGAGGCGCCGCCCACTACACCCCGACCTAGGCATCACCGGGCGCCACGCGGGCGTTGTCGACGTACAGGCACAGTGCGCCGTCCTCGGGGCACCGCAGGGCGACCGAGATGCCCCGGACCGCCCCGTCCCGCGCGAAGGCGAGTGCGAGCGCGATCTGGAACACGTCGTGCCCTGCGGGGCAGCGGGGCAGGTCGGACGGTTCGAAGCCCGGGCCCGGTGAGGCGGGCGGCAGCGGGGCCTCGGAGGGGTGGAGGGTCCAGGGGTACGCGGGCGGGTGGACGTCCCCGTCCGTGATGCCTACCGGTATGCAGCAACCCACGCAGAAGCACTCGCCCTTGGCGACCTCGAACTCGTCCGCTCCGGCACCGCAGAGCGCGCACTCGGCGACCCGGGCCTCGACGCGTCCGCCCGGCTCCGCGAGGGCGGCGCCGCGCACCATCCGCAGCATGTCCTCGGGCCCCGTGGAGTCCTGCCCCGCTGTCCCGTCCGTCCCGTCCGTTCCGTACGTCCACACCGCCTCGTGTTCCATGGGGTGGATCCTCGCACGCGACCCGGGGGTAGACCGTCCGTCCGCCGGGGCGAGCGCCCCAGCGGCTGGCGCAGGAGTGCCTGGTGGGGGTGACGACCCCTATGTAATGTCACATCGCATGATGCTCCTACGTCGTGCGGCGTCGGCCGCCGCCCTCCTCGTCACCGTCCTCCCCGTGACCCTTGCCTCGCCCGCGCACGCGGACGGCTCCGCCCCCTCCTGCCGCGCCCCGGCGTCCGTACCGCTCGACGCCGAACAGGCACGCCTCACGGACCCCCGCACCACCGCCCTGGTCGAGCGGGCCGGGTTCGGCGACTTCGTACGACGCTTCCCCGCCGCCCTGTGCACGACACGCACCGCCGCCGAAGCCGAACGGCTCCTCGACTCCTGGGGCCAGGCCCTGTGGCAGGCCTCCGTCCGGCGCGCCCAGGGACAGCGGCCCGGCGGCGACCTCGCCCCCGGCGACGACCGCCCCCTGTACTGGGCGCGGCTCTCCATGACCGCGGCGCTCGCCCGCTGGCAGCCGGCCTTCGCCGTCGACCGGGCCGCGCTCCGCGTCCGCTTCGAGGACGCCTCCCGCGGCCTCCTCGACAACGCCTTCCGGGCCACGCCCGGCGTACGGCGCGTCTTCGTCAGCGGCTTCGACCCCTTCGGGCTCGACGCGGAGATCCGCCGCGCCAACCCGTCCGGGTCGGCCGCCCTCCAGTTCAACGGACGGCACGTGACCCTTGCCGACGGCAGCCGTGCCGAGATCCGCGCCGTCGTCCTGCCCGTGCGGTACGCCGACTTCGATGCCGGCATCGTCGAGCGGGCGTTCACCCCCCGCCTGGCCGCCGGACCCGCCCCGGCCGACATCATCACCACCGTCAGCCAGGGCTACCCCGGTATCTTCACCCTGGAGGACTGGGCGGGGCGGGCACGGTCCGCCGACCCGTACCCCGACAACGCGCGC
>NZ_GG657750.1:106685-113607 GCF_000158895.1 Streptomyces sp. C
GGCGCGGCGGAGGGGGCCGCGGGCCGTGCGGTCGCCCGGGGGCTGGCGGCCGCCGGAGGGCAGCTGCTCCCGGAGGTACCGTGGTGGCCCCTCCGTCATGAAGCGGTCGCCCGCTTCGCGGAGCTGTCGGCGCCGCACCCGTACGCGTCCGCGGCGCTGTGCGAAGCTGCGGCCGGGCACCGGAGCGCGAACGTCCGCCGCGTGGCCGTGGTCGCCGCCGGCGCGCGGCTGCGGTACTGGCGCGACCACGCGCCCGAGCTCTGGGCGGCGGTCGCGGCCGGACTCGATGACGAGCCCGACGTGGCCTCCGCGTCGGTCGAAGTCCTCTCCGGAGGCGGCGCGGCAGCCCCGTGCGCGGACCCGCTGGTCCGCCACGTCGCGCGGTCCGGGGGCGCGGGCCACGCGGGCGCTGACCATTCGGCGTTGCGGGCCCTGGTCGGCATGGGAGACGACAGGGCCGCCGACTGGTACGCCGCACGCCTGGGCAGCCACTGGCTCGATGTCGCCCCGCTGCCCGCACGCTGGGCCCCGCGGCTGCTGCCGGTCTTCCGCCGGCGGCTCGCCGACCCCGGCCGGCAGAGCCACGCGGTCCCCCGGATCCTGCGCACCCTCGCCGAGTGGGGTCCGGTGGCCGCGCCGGCGGTGCCCGAGCTGGTCGGGCTACTGGACACCCCGGTCGCCCGTGGGGCGGCGGAGGCGCTGGGCGCGATCGGCCCTGCCTCCGCGACCGGGCGGGCGGCCGGTCCGCTCGCCGCGCTCGTCACCGCCGCTCCCGGGCCGGGCCGGCACGCGTGGCACGGTGGTGCGCAGACCGCGGCGTGGGCGTACTGGCGCGTCACGGGAGACCCGGAACCCGCCCTGCGGGTGTGCGGTGCGGCGGCCCGGGCCGGCCTCGGTCAACCCGTACTGCGCTATCTGGCCGAGCTGGGGCCGCTGGCCGCCCCGCACGCCGACGCGGTACGGCCCCTGCTGACGTACCCCGGGCCGTGGAGCCGGACCGGCGCCGCCGAGGCCTGGTGGCGGATCACCGGCGACGCGCCGCCGGCCGTGGCGGCCTTGCTGCCCGAGCTCGCGCCGCTGGCCCGGCACTCGGCGACCGCGCTGGTCCTGCGGACCGTACGGGTGCTGGGCGGGATCGGCGGGCCGGCGGCAGCGGCCCTGCCCGTACTGCACGAGGTCGCCTCGTCACCCCGCCGCTACGGCGGCATCCCGCTGGACGAGGAACTGCTCGGGGCGGCGAGGGAGGCGCTGACCGCCATCGAGGCGGCCTGAGCCGACGCGGTCAGCCGAGGACCGCGGTCACCTCGCGGCGGGCCGGCTCCGACAGGAGAGGGCGCCCAGCGCGTGAACAGCCCCAGCAGGGCGGCCCCGTTGCGCTCGCGGAAGGACTCGTTCACCTTGGCCAGGTCCAGTTCGTTGGCCACGGTGAGCTCGGCGAAGTCGCGACGCTGCTGCGGGGACGGCGTGAACTCCGCGCCCGTGAACCGGTCCCGGAAGGTCACCGCCGCACCGTCCTGCGCGGCAAGGGTGGGGTAGGAGGCCTTGCGGTCGCAGCTGGCGTAGAAGTACACGAGCTCCTCCGCCTCCCTGCCGATCGCCTCGGCGAGGCGATCGCGCTCGGACAGTTCCAGGAGCACCAGCGGCAGCCCGTCGGTGCCGTAGAAGGCGTGGCACAGCGCTGCGGTCCGCAGGACCGGCCGCGCGCCCCAGGAGGCGAGCAACGCCTCGACACGCAGCAGGTGGGTCAGGAGCGTGCCGCCGGAGTGCTTGGTCGTCTCCGCCCCCACCTCCTTGGGCAGGGCCATCGCCGGCGAGTCGGTGTGCTGGTCGTCGCTGTGCATCATGGGACCCATCATGGCGAGGTCGCCGCGCCGGCGTACACCGGGACCGGCATGCGGACACCGGGCCCGGTTCGGGACCGCGCGGGGTCGGGTGGGAGCTGTGGGCCGCCGCCACGGCAGCGGCGGCGTGGGGGGCGACTCTCCGCGCCGGCGCGGGTGACGCTCCCGGGACGGTGGCGCCGCGTCCGGGTGCGTGGGACCCTGAGGTCCGTGATCATACGGGTGAGTGAGGCGCGCGTACGTCCTGACCGCTTCGAGGCGTTCCGCGACATGATCGTCTCCGCGGTGCGCGGGTTTCCCGGCCGCTACCCGGGGCTGGTGGACCACGAGGTGCTGCTCGCACCGCCCGATTCGCTGCTGTACGTCAGTCGCTGGCGCAGCGAGCGGGACCTGGTCGGTTACGCCGGCGAGCAATGGAGGGAGCGGCCCGTGGTGCTGCCCGGCGAGGAGGAGTACCTCGTGGCCCCGCTCCGGGTACGGCACTTCACCGTCGCATCCCTGTAGTCCGGGGCCCTGCGCGGCCGATGACGAGCCGATGTCACAGCGGGGTCCTACGGCCGCCGGCAGGACGACACTGATCGCTTACGCCGGCCCGGGCACCCCCGGTACCGCGGTCACCCGCATCGGCGGCGTGCCGTTGGCCGTGCCCGGGGCCTGCGCTGCCTCGCACGGCCCCGCGGTCGGGGCGGGGTTTCGCAGCGAGTTCAACTACCGGCAAGGTTCCGGTCGCGGACATGACAAGCACTGCACGGAGAGTTTCCTTATCAGGGCAAACACCCTATAAAGGAAGAACGATGACGACACGCTTGTCAGCTCGCGTCTGCGCGCTCGCGCTCTGCACGGCACTCTCCACCGCCTTCGCGCTCCCGGCGCAGGCCGCGTCGATCAGCAGCGTCCGGCCGAAGGCCGAGACCCCGCCGCTGTACGACGACGAGGCCGGTGGCGACGCCAACGCGGACGACCCGGCGATCTGGCGCAACGCCGCCGACCCCGGCCGCAGCCTGGTGGTCGCCACCGCCAAGCAGGGCGGCCTGCGGGTCTACGACCTGGACGCGCGCCAGGTGCAGTCGATCCCCGCCCCGGCCGGACCGGGCGCCGACGACGCGCCGGGCCGCTTCAACAACGTCGACCTGGTGCAGGGCCTGCGCCTGGCCGGCGGCCCCGCCGACGTCGCGGTGGTCAGCGACCGCGGCAACGACCGGCTGCGCGTCTACCGGATCGACCGGGACCGGCCCGGCGGCCCGCTCACCGACATCACCGACCCCGGCGCGCGCCCGGTCTTCTCCGCCGGCCAGGCGGAGATCAACGAGCAGAAGACCGCCTACGGCCTGGCCACCTGGACCGACCGCAGGACCGGCCGCTCCTACGCCCTGGTCAGCCAGCGCAACCGCACCCGGATCGCCCTCCTCGAACTCCTCCCCACCCCGGCCGGCACGGTCGACTACCGTCAGGTGCGGACGATCGACCTGCCGTCCTCCTTCCGCCTGCCGAACGGCAGCACGTGGGCGCCGTGCGCGGAGCCGGGCGAGCTTCCGCAGGTCGAGGGCATGGTCGTCGACCCCGCGGACGGCACCCTGTACGCGGGACAGGAGGACGTCGGCATCTGGCGCATCGACGCGGGCCTCACCGGAACGCCGAAGCTGATCGACAAGGTCCGCGAGTACGGGGTCCCCGGCACCTACGACCCTCAGACCGAGGAGTGCACGCCCGGCACCGACCCCGGCTTCGGCGGCAAGCGCCTGACGGCCGACGTCGAGGGCCTCACCCTGGTCACCGAGCCGGACGGCGACGGCTACCTGCTCGCCTCCAGCCAGGGCGACGACACCTTCGTCGCCTACGACCGCGAGCGCGGCGAGCACAACGAGTTCGAAGGCGCCTTCCGCATCACCGCGGCCTCCGCCGCCCTCGACGGCTCGGAGGTCTGTGACGGGGCCGCCGCCCTCAACGCACCCCTCGGCGCGCGCTACCCGCACGGCCTGCTGGTCGTCCAGGACGGCAAGGAGACCCCCGGCGACGGAGACCGCGAGGCCACCGGCTTCAAGTTCGTCGACCTGGGCGAGGTCCTCGGCGCCATCGACTGAACCGTCGGCGTCAGCGTCTGCGGCGGCGGGCGAGACGGGTGCGGTGGCCCGACGGGGGCGGGGCGGCCAGGGCGAAGGTCACGGCGATGCGCGCCCCGCCGAGCGGTCCGCGCGTGACGCCCACCGTGCCGCCGGTCGCGGTCGCGGCCCGGCGCGCGATGTCCAGGCCCAGTCCCGTGGAGCCGGTGCTGCTGCCGCGGGACAGGGCCCGGTCCGGTTCCGGGATGCCCGGGCCGCCGTCCTCGACGACCAGCTCCACGGCCTGGGCCGTGCGCCGGACGCCGACGGCGAACGCGGTCCCCTCCGGCGTGTGGCGGAAGACGTTGCCGATGAGGGCGTCCACCACGGCGGCGACGTCGTCGTCCGGGAGGCCGACGGCCGTGGGCTCCTGGGTGACGTCCAGATAGCAGGAACGGTCCTGCTGCTCCGCCAGGACCGCCCAGAAGGCCGTCCGGCGGCGGACGACCGCCGCCACCTCGCTGCTCGGGCCCCCGCCTCCCGCCGCGGCGGCCCCGCCTCCCGGGGACCGTTCCGCACCGAGCAGGCCCTGGCCCATGGGCCCCACCGCGAGCGGGGTGCGTGCCGCGGCGATGATGGCCTGCAGCTCGGTCTCCAGCTCGCAGACGGCCGCCTCCACCCTGGCCGACTCCGGTGTGCCCGCCATCCGTTCCGATGCCAGGTGGAGCGCGGTCAGCGGGGTGCGCAGCCGGTGCGAGAGGTCGGCGACGAGTTCGCGTTCGACGGCGAGGAGTTCGTTCATGCGCTCCGCCATCGCGTTGAAGGCGACGCCCGCGTCACGCAGTTCCCTGGGGCCCATGGGTTCCACCCGGGCGTCGAGGTCGCCCAGTCCGAGTGCACGCGAGGCCCGCGCGAGCCGCTTCGAGGAACGGACCACCTTGGCGCCGAGCCGGTCGGCGACCAGCACCGAGCCGGCGATCAGCCCCACCGCGAGGAAGCACATCACCGCCCACGACTGCGCCACCCCCCGGGTGAGTTCCGCCTCGGGCACGAAGTTCTCGATGACGGCGACCTCGTCGCCCGGCAGCACCACCGGCTGCAGGCACACCCAGCCGCCGGGGACCTCCTGCGAGATCGACTCCCGCCCCCGCTGCGCCCGTTCGAGCAGCGCGCCGGGAGCCTTGGAACGGCCGAGGGCTCCCGCCCCCGGCAGGTGCACGATCAGGTGGTCCGCCGCGTCCAGGCCGGCCGCGGCCTCCCGCAGCGCGTCCGGGTCCGTGGTGAGGGCCAGCACCGGCGCCATGGCGGCGCCGCGCTGCTGGGCGGCCGACACGGCCTGCTCCTTGACCAGCGACATCACCAGGGGCGGCCAGCGGTATGAGGAAGGAACAGGGCGACCATCGAGGTCACGAATCCACCCACATCCGGCCAGGGAGCGTCTCAACGCGGTGTCACCAGGCTTGATGCCCACCCCGCGCACCGTCAGCAAGGTAGGCGCCGGGGCGGCCGGCCCGTTCGCCGAGCTTGCGGCGCAGGGAGGACAAGGTGCACGTCGACGGTCTGGTCGTCCACGTACGGCTCGCGCCACACCTCGGTCAGCAGGCGGCGTTTCGAGACGACCCGTCCGGTGTGGTGCGCGAGGAAGGCCAGCAGGTCGAACTCCCGGCGGGTCAGGCGCAGCTCCCGTCCCGCCAGGTGCGCGGTGCGTGCGCCCGGGTCCACCGCCAGCTCGCCGACGACGGTGGGCCGCAGCGGGTCACCGGCCTGTGCGGGCGCGGGCCCTGACGTGCCGCCGACGGCGGCGGCGGGGGCCGTGCTGCCGGTGCGCCGCAGGACGGCGGCGAGGCGGGCGAGGAGCTGGCCCCCGGAGAAGGGCTTGACCAGGTAGTCGTCGGCGCCCGCGTTCAGGATGCTGATGATCTCGGACTCGTCGTCGCGGGCGGTGGCCACCAGCACCGGTACGGAGGAGATGCCGCGGATCATGCGCAGGGCGTCCCCGCCGTCCAGGTCGGGCAGTCCGAGGTCCAAGACCACCGCGTCCACGGGCGCCTGCGTGACCTCGCGCAGTGCGCCGAAGCCGTCGGCGGCGCTGCGCACGGCGTACCCCTGCTCGGCCAGGACCTCGATCAGTGACTGGCGGATGCTGGGGTCGTCTTCCACGACCAGGACGCTCGGCATGCGGACACCTTAGAGGTTCGGCCCTGCGGGGAACGCGGTCAGGGCGTGACGAAGGCCGGTCCCCCGCCGGTGACGCGCAACCGGACGGGGTGGTCGGACACGGGGATGGTGCAGCCGTCCCGCGTGCTGCAACTCGCGTAACCGATCAGCACCGTCGCGCTGCCGCTGCCCGACGCGCGGACGGGGAGGGTGGTGGTGACCGGGCCGTCGGGGTAGACGGGGACCGGGGATTCCACCCCCGGCAGGCGGACGGTCCGCTCGGTCTGGGCCGCCGTCAGCGGGCCGTCCGCCGCGAGGGTTCCGGTGACGGTCACGGCGGTCGGGCGGCCCACGCCCTCGATGCCGGCGGGCGGCAGGGCGGTGCTGTAGAGGTGGAACCCGGCGGCTTCGGGCGCGAAGACGGCGGTGAGGGTGCCGGTCCCCTTCGCCGGCTGCCAGCCGGAGACCGAGAGCGTGACGGTGACGCCGTTCTCGGAGAAGCGCGCCGTGGGCGCGGGTCCGTCGGCCGCGGGGGTGGAGGGCTTTCCGCCGCCGCAGGCCGTGAGTGCGGCCAGCGGGAGGAGGATGCCCGCGGTGCGGAGCGCGCGCCGGAGCGGTGTGTGCGGCGAGGAGTACACGGGTGTGCCTTCGTTTCGTGGGTCGTGGTCGTCGGGGGGGGGTGGGGTCACCAGGGGGCGCCCGGGGCCCACAGCCGCCCGGGGCCTACAGGGCCGTGGTGAAGCTCGTGCTCCAGAGCTGCATGCGGCAGAGGAGGTCGTTCCACACCCCGGTGGCTCGGCCGGCAGCACACCGACGGCCGGTGCGCGTACGCCGTCATCCTTCCGCCACCACGCGGGCGACCAGGGGTCGCAGCTGCTCGGCGCT
>NZ_GG657750.1:113707-114733 GCF_000158895.1 Streptomyces sp. C
CCCCCGATGGCCACGGCGACCCGGCCCCGCCGGTCCAGGACGAGGAGTCGAGGGGATCGTCCGCGGGTTGAGCACCGCCGGCGGGAAGCGCAGCAGGAGCGCGCCGGCGGGGTCGTGGAGGCTGGGGAAGCCCAGGCCGTGGGCCCGTACGAAGGACCGCGCCGCATCCCGGTCCCGGTCCCGGGTGTCGACCCCGAGGAAGCGCACCCTCTCGCCCCGGAGCTGCCCGCTGAGCAGCGCCAGGTCGTCGGCCTGCGCGCGGCAGGGTGCGCACCGGGAACGCCAGACGTTGAGGACGACCACCTCCCCGCGGAGGGCGGAGAGCGAGACCGGCCTCCCGTCCAGGTCGTTCCCGGTCAGCGCGGGAGCGGAGGGGCGGGCTTGCGGGGCCGCGACCGCGGCCGCGGCCGCGGGCCTGGCGGCGACGGTGCGGGTGGCCGCCGCGGCTCCGGCGCCGGAGCCGTCCGTGGCGAGGCCCGTCAGCAGCAGGGCCGCCGCCACCGAAAGGCCGGTGCCGAGCGGGACCCCGAGCGGGACGGCCGGGCGTACCGGCCGTCTCACGGGGCCCACTTGCGCAGGAAGGTGTTGATGCCGTCGGCCGTCAGCGGCGGGTTGCCGGTGGCATGGGTGTCGACCCGTGTGGTGCCGGACGGGGAGACGACCACGAGGACGGGCATCGTGTAGGTCCCGCCCGAGGGGCTGTACTCGCGCAGCAGCGCGGAGTTGGCGGAGCTGCTGTCGCCTATGTCGACCTTGACGAGGTGGTAGTCGTCCGCGAGGAGCGCCGTGGTGGCCGGCTGGGCGAACACCTTGTCGGCGGCCTTGCAGTTGCCGCACCAGTTGGCCCCGAAGTCGAGCAGGACCATCCGGCCGTCGGACTTCGCCGCGCGCAGGGCCGCGTCGATCAGCGCCTGCGCGTCGGCCGAACCGTCGTAGCCGGGGCCGGGCACCTTGGCGGGGGCGGGGGCGGCGGACGTCGGCTTGGCACCACCGGGAGGCCGAACCGGAAACCGAACCGGACCCCGT
>NZ_GG657750.1:115048-124624 GCF_000158895.1 Streptomyces sp. C
CGTGCGGCGTCCGGAGCGGACGGATCGGAGCATGCGAGAGCTCATGGCGATGATCCCAGGGCAGGTTCGGACGGCGGGACGGCGAGGCGCGTCCCGGCTCGGTGAAGCCGGGGCCGGCGCCGCACGGGGGCTCGCGCCCCGGCGCCGACGGCCGCTCGGCTGACGCGAGCATAGGGCCGCCGGGGCCCCGTGGAACCGGCTCGGGGCGATCTTCAGGTTGCCCTAAGGAACAGCTCACCTTCCGCTTCACCGCGACCGGCCGACGGGAGCGCGAGGACCGTCAGAAGGAGCTCTCGCGGACGCTCGCCTTGGCGGACGGGGTGATGGTCGCCGTGATCTCCGACCGGTGGCCGTCGTTGCTGAAGGTGACGGTGAGGGTGTCGTCGGAGGCCTGCGAGGTGGTCGTCCTGAATCCCAGGCCGGGGACCGCTGAGATCAGGCACACGCCCCGGCTCCCGTACCGGACCGTGACCTTGCCGCCCTGCGAGGGAACGGTGTGCAGGCCCGCTCCGCCGCGTTCGCAGTCGACGCCGGGCCGGGGCGCGCCGGTCTGGGGGGCCGCCGTGGGGGCCTTGGCGGGGACGGGGCTGGGCGAGGGGGGCGCCGATGAGGGCGGTTGCGTCACGGACGGCGAGGGGCTCGTGGAAGCGCTCGCGGTCGGGGAGGCCTGCTCCGGGCCGGGGCTGCCCGCCTGCCAGGCGGGGGGCGTGTCGATGACGACCGGGGCCGAACGCGCGGCCGGAGGCTTGTGGCTGGTCGACCCGACCACGAACTGGACCGTCGCGAGGACGGCGGTCACGCTGGCGGCGGTGCACGACAGCCATATGAGCAGGTAGCGCGGAGTTCGGGACACGGGCCCATAGTGGCCGACGCGCGGCGCGGCGCGTAACCGGCTCCTCCCCCGTTCCTCCCCCGTTCCGGCCCCGTTCCGGCATCGGTGCGGCAACGGTCGCGCGCCGGCGCGCCCGGTGAACGCCGACGTCCCCCTGACCGCCGGAGCAGGGGGACGTGGACGTCCACGGACCCGCGGGGCGGGCGCGTGGAGGCCTCTGGAGCGGGAGGAGGGGAAGCGGTCGAGGGAGCGGGCGCGGCGGTCTACCTCGCGGTGCCGAAGTCCTGGGTCCACCAGGGGCCGCCGTCACCCTTGTGGACGCCGATCCCGATCTCCTTGAAGGAGCAGTTGAGGATGTTGGCGCGGTGGCCGGAGCTGTTCATCCAGGCCGACATGACCGCCTCGGCGTCGCTCTGTCCGCGGGCTATGTTCTCGCCGAGGCCGGACCACTTGTAGCCGGCCGCCTCCACCCGGCTCGTCATGGTGGACCCGTCCGGCCCGGTGTGCGACATGACGCCGCTGCGGGCCATGGTGTCGCTGTACGCCCGGGCCGCCGAGCTGAGCTTCGCGTTGACCGTCAGGGGACCGCATCCGGCGGCGGCACGCTCCTTGTTGACGAGGGCGAGGACGGCGGACTCGGCGTCCCCGTTGACGGTTCCGGAGCCCGAACCGGAGCCCGAACCGGAACCGGAGCCGGATCCGGAGCCTCCGGAAGTCCCGCCGGAGCCGCTGCCCTTGGTGGGGGCGGAGCCCTGCGCCGGCTTGGCGGGCCGGTCGGCCCCCGAGGTGTCGGGCGCGCTCTCGGGCCGCGTGCCGTCGCCGGGTGCGGCCGCCCCGGAGGAGCCGGGGCTCGCACTCGCGCTCGTACTGGGGCTCGTACTGGGGCTCGGGCTCGCCGAGGCCGAGGCCGAGGCCGAGGCGCTCCCGGCGGGGGCCGGGTCGGTGGTGTCCGTCTTCGGCTGCGACGACCCCGCGTCGGACGCGGCTCCGGAAGCCTGCTGGTCCTTGCGGTCGTCACCGCCCGAGTCGGCCACCGCGACCCCGACCGCCACCACGGCGGCGGCCGCGGTGACGGACAGGACGATGCGGGTCCGCGTCGCCTTCTTCCGGCGGGCCTCTGCACGGGACGGGGTCGCGGGGGTACGGCTGCGGCTCATGCCGGTAACACCTCACTGGAGAGGGGACGGGAAGTACGCCGAGCCTAGGCCGGTGACCAGGGCACATCGCGCCGCGGAGGGGGTTCTTCAGGTTCCCCTAAGGAAGCCCGCAGGATCGGCACAGGGATGATCGGGGCGATTGCCCCAACTCCGGCAGGATCCACCGGGCGCCGGCCGGGGCGCCGGGCACTGCCCTGGCCGAGGGAGTCGGCTCAGCGGTCGCGCCAGCCGTCCGGCCGGGTTCCGTCGATGTCGGTGAACCCGTAGGCCCGGGCGAGTTCGGCCGAGGTGACCGATCTCTGGTTCCAGCGGGCGCGTTCCGGATCGGCGGCCAGGGCCGCGGCCGCGCGGCCCACGTAGCGCGGCGACTCGGACCGTGTTTTTTTCCTCCGGCGCGGTGGGAAGACCGCCGGCCCGGCCCGGTGCCAGGGCCTCGCGCCAGGTGGCCTCGGTGACGCCGAAGTTGTCGAGCATCATCTCCGACCGCAGCCAGCCGGGGGTGACGGCGACGGCGGTGGCTCCGTACGGGGCCAGCTCGTGGCCCAGGGAGAACGCCAGCCGGTTCACCGCCGCCTTGGCCAGGTCGTAGAAGGCGGAGATCCGGTACCAGGAGGCGTTGATGCCGGTCGTTCCGTCGGTCACCTCCACCAGCAGGCCTCCGGGTCGGGCGACGAGCAGCGGCAGCAGGTGGTGGGCGGTGATCAGGTGCGTGTCGACGGCGAGCCGGAGGATGCGCAGGCCGTCGTCGAGGTCGTGCTCCCACACCGGGGTGTTCCACCGCGCGGGACCCCCCTTGAGGAGTTCGGCCCCCCAGATGTCGTTGACCAGGACGTCGATGTGTCCGTACTCGTCGCGCAGGCGTTGCGCCAGACGGCGGACCTGCTCGGGGTCGAGGTGGTCGGCCTGGACCGCGATGCCGGTTCCCCCGAGCCGCGAGACCAGGTCCGCCGTCTCCTCGATCGTCTCCGGCCGGTCGTAGTCGGAGCCGTCCCGCCCCCTGACGCTGCTGCGGCCCGTGCAGATCACCGTCGCGCCCGCTTCGCCGAGCGCCGCCGCGAAACCCCGGCCGGCACCGCGGGTCGCGCCCGCCACGACGGCGACGCGTCCGCGCAGGGCGTCGGGATCGGGCGACCACGTCATGGGGCCACTGTCCCACGGTGGGACGGGTGCACGAGCGGCGGCAGGGCCGGTCGGCCGTGCTCAGTGACGGTAGGCGGCCGCCGCCGTCTCGACGAAGGACCGGACCAACGGGTTGGTGTCGCCCGCCCTGCACACCGCCACCACGCGGCTCGGCGTCATGTCGGTCAGCGGCACCACGGCCAGCTCCGCGGGCAGGTCGTGGCCGAGGGGGGCCAGGCCGACCGTGCCGTTCCACAGCACGGGGTGCAGGCATTCCTGGACCGCGCGCACCACCGGCCCCTCGCGCGGTGTGCCGCCGTTCCAGTACGACTGCCAGAGCGGGTCGGTGCCCGGCGGGAACTGGAACCAGCGGCGGTCGCCGAGCTCGGCCAGCCGCAGCCGGGCGCGGCGGGCCAGTGGGTCGTCGGCGCGCAGGACCACGCCGACCGGATCGGTGCGCAGCGCACGCACCGTCAGGGCGGTCCCGTCGAACGGCGCCCGGGTCAGCGCGACGTCGACCAGCCCGGCGCGCAGGCCGCAGGTGGGGTCGGTGAGATCGGCGTCGCGGATGCGGATGTCGATCCCGGGGTGGGTCCGGCGGTAGGCGGCGGCCAGCCTGGAGAGCCCGGGGTCGGTGCCGTCGCCCAGGATTCCGACGGTGATGGTCGCGGCGCCGGCGGCCGCGCTCACGCGTGCGCGGACGCGGTCGGCGTGGTCGAGCAGGGCCCGCGCCTCGTCGAGGAGCACCGTGCCGACCGGAGTGAGGGTGACGCCGGTGGGTGAGCGGGCGAAGAGCGGGGCTCCCGCGTCGGCCTCCAGCCGCTTGATGGCCCGGCTCAGGGGCGGCTGGCTCATGTGCAGTCGGCCGGCGGCCCGGCCGAAGTGGAGTTCCTCGGCGACGGCCACGAAGTAGCGCAGGGTCCTCAGCTCCACGCTGCGACGATACCCGGGCGGTATCGGCTCCGCAGGACGGGTCTTGGACACGGGCGGACCGCCGGCGGTGCACTGGTGGGCATGACCGAAGAAGTGAAGGCACACGCGCCGCAGGCCGGCCCCGCCGTATCGGTGGTGGGTCCCGGCGACGGCGAGATCATCGTTCTGGGCGGTACGCGCATGCGGATCCTGGAGGACGGGGGCAATACCGGGCACCGCCTCGCGATCGCCGAGTCCGTCCTCGCCCCGCACACCCAGGGGCCGCCGCAGCACCGGCACGCGGGACACGACGAGGGCTTCTACGTCCTGTCCGGGAGCGTGCGGTTCACGGTCGGGGACGAGGACCACGACGCCGCCGCGGGCACGCTCGTGGTGGTTCCGCCCGGTACCCCGCACACGTTCGCCAACCTGACCGGCCAACCCGCCGTCATGCTCAGCACGTTCACCCCTGACCTGTACGTGCAGTACTTCCGGGACCTCCAGGAGGAACTCTCCGCCGGCCGGCCCCTGACGCCCCGCGCCAACATCGACGCGATGAGCCGCTACGCGACCGAGCCGGCCACCGGCGTCGACTGAAGCGGGAGGGCGGGACGGGGGCCCCGGCGGCTCACCGCCGGGGCTCGCGCCCGGCGGTGCGGCGCTGGGCGCCGGTGTTCGGCGTGAGGGCGTCCCCGGCCTCGCCGTCTCCGCTGCCGGGCATGACCGCGTCCTCGGCCTCCTCGCGCGCCTCGCGGTCGCCGCTCTCGCCCTCGGCCTTCGAGGGCCGAGTGGTCTCGTGGTGCCTGTTCTTGTGCTCGTGCATCGCGTGCTCCTCGTTCCGGGTGCTCGTGGGCCTCGATCGTGGCCGTCCTGCGTACTCCCTCGACTGCCCGGTCCGCCGGTCCTCACACGCCGGAGACCGGCGGCCGCGCGGATCAGCCCGCGGTCCCGCGGGGATCCGTGTCCGGGCGGGCGGTCCCGCGCCTCTGGTGCTCCTGTCGGGCCCAGGCTTCCGAGTCGATGCGCTTGCGGTAGACCTGTTCCGGTTCGGCCGCGCCCAGGTGCACCGTCCACACCCACATGACCGCGGACACCACGAAGAAGAAGCAGGCCACCGCCAGGTACGACCCGATCTCCTCGGACTCGGCGACGCCCTCCTCGTGCATGAAGCCCGGTACGCCGGAGACGAGTGCGTTCACCCACCAGGCGAGCGCCGCGTTGAACAGGGCCAGGGAGGTCCAGTAGAGGACGCGCATGCTCTTCGCGGGGCCGCTCAGCTCCCCCAGCAGGAGCAGGCGGCGCAGCGATACCGGCCCCGTCCGGTGGCGGGCCCCCGTGTCCGTTCTGGCGCGGTGCACCGATGCGTAGCAGTCGTCCAGCCAGCTGACCGGATCCGGATCCGGATCCCGCTCAGGGGCGGTGGTCCCGGCCTGGTCCCTGGCCTGGATCCAGCCGGTGATGAACTGGATCTCCAGCTGCGCCTTCTCCAGCTGCCGGCGGTAATGGTGGTCGGCGCTGCGCGCCTCGCGCCGGTCCCGGAGGAGGAGGCTGGCCCCGCCGACCAGGCCGCTGATCACGGGCACGAAGAACGGGGCGAACAGCACCAGGGAGTCCATGAAAGCCACCGCACGCGCCTCCTCACCCCCCAGCGTCGCATCGCTCGTGCCCGCGGCCCCGTCCTGGGGGGCCGATCGGGTGTCTCCCCCGCCGGCTGCCTGCTCGGGCTCCGGCGCCCTCGAAAGCGGGAGGCACCCGGGGTCCGGGACGGCGGGGTGCGGTGTGGTGGGAGAATCGCGGGTGTGACGACGAGAACGACTGATATCGCCGCGGCGGCCGGTGTGCTGCGCGCCGGCGGCCTGGTGGCCCTGCCGACCGAGACCGTCTACGGGCTCGGCGCCGACGCCGAGAACGCGGACGCGGTCAACCGGATCTTCGAGGTCAAGGGACGCCCGTCCTCCCACCCGCTGATCGTCCACATCGGCGGCGCTGAGCAGTTGGACGACTGGGTGGAGGAGGTCTCCCCGACCGCGCGACTGCTGGCCGAGCGCTTCTGGCCCGGGCCGCTCACGCTGGTGCTGCGGCGCGGCCGCCGGGTGCCCCTGGAGGCGACGGGCGGGTTGGAGACGGTGGCCGTGCGCGTGCCCGACCACCCCGTCGCGCTGGAGCTGCTGGCGGCCTTCGGCGGCGGGGTGACGGCCCCCTCGGCCAACCGTTTCGGCTCGGTGAGCCCCACCACGGCGGACCACGTCGGCGCGGAACTCGGTGAGGCCGTCGACCTGGTGCTGGACGGCGGCCCCTGCCAGGTCGGCGTCGAGTCGACCATCGTGGACGTCACCGGTGACGTTCCGAGCATCCTGCGGCCCGGCGGGGTGACGCGCGAGGACCTCGAAGCGGTCCTGGGCTTCCCGCTCGCCGTCCCCTCGACGAGCCAGGTGCGCGTGCCCGGCCAGCATCCGTCGCACTACGCGCCCCGCGCGCGGGTGGTCCTGGTGGAGCCGGAGACGGTCGTCGCCGAAGCGGAACGCGCCCAGGAGCAGGGGCACCGGGTGGGCCTCCTCCTTCCGCGGCCCTTCGACGGCGCCGATGTGAAGGCCCACGCCGTCGTGGAGGTCCCCGGTTCGCCGGCCGCCTACGCCCGCGGGCTCTACGGGTTCCTGCGCGAGCTGGACGACCGGGGGTGCGACCTCATCGTCGCGTCCCTGCCGGCGGAGGAGGGGCTGGGCCTGGCGATCGCCAACCGGCTCCGCCGGGCGGCGGGACCCCGCCCTTCCTGAGCCTGCGGTACGGCACCGTCGCCGCCCGGGTCCGCCCGCGGCGGCGGTGTGCGTCCGTATAGGCGATGGCCACCGACGCGTAGGCGGGGGCCGGGCCGTGAAGGTGGGGGCATGGACACCTTCGAGGACCCCATGGAGATCATCTTGTGGACACGGCACGCGGACGGCCGGTGGTCGGCCAGGCCGCTCTGGATGGTGCTCGTCGACGAACGGGCGTACGTCCGGTCGGCGTTCGGGCCGCGCAGTGCCTGGTACCGCCGGGTCCTGGGCCACGCGGACGCTCGGATCGAAGCCGCCTCGGGCCGGCGGCCCGTCGCCCTGCGGCCGGTGGGCGGGTCTGGCAGCTGCACACCGACATCGGCGGCTGGCCCGCATGGCTGTCCGCCGTCACCCGGGCCCGGCTCGACGGCCCGGTCGCCCCCGGAACGGCCTTCCACTGGATGACCGCGGGGATGTCGATCGACTCCACCGTCTACGCGGTCGACACCGCGCACCGCATCCTCTGGGGCGGTCCCGCCCACGGCATCACCGGCGTCCACGAGTGGACCTTCACCGAGGACGGCGACGGCGTCGTCGTCCGCACCCGGGAGTCCTGGGCGGGCCAACCCGTCGACGCCGACCGGGACGGCCTCGCCGCCGCGCTCGACGCGTCGCTCGTCACCTGGCTGGACGCCCTCAAGAAGGCCGCGGAGCAGAAGGACCGCCGGCCCTGACGGGAGAGCCGCCGTCCGCCGCCCGCCCGCCCGCCGAGCCTCGGGGCGGGCGGCGGTCGACGTCCGTGAATGGTCTGTACCTCCTGGAGGGCGGGCCGGAGACTGCGGGGATGGAGCCGCTCCGGAACACCCGCCTGCCCGATCTCCCGCTGCACCGCCTCGAGGTCCCCCTCCCCCACCTGCTGCCCTTCGCGATCGGGACCTTCGACACCATCGGCCCGCTGTCACGCGCCGCCTTCCCCCACCGGCACACGTTCTACGAGATCGTCTACGTGACCGGCGGGAGCGGCGCGCACGTGCTGGACCTGGTGCGCCGGCCCGTGGAGCCCCCGCAGCTGTGCGTGATCACCCCCGGCCAGGTCCACCACTGGGACGGGGCGGACGGGCTCACCGGGCACGTGGTGCTCTTCAACGAGGACTTCCTCCTGCCCCACGCGGACGACGCGGCCGCCCTGCGGGCGCTGGCCGGCCGGCCCGGGCACCCCGCCGGCGACCAGGCCGCGCCGATCGCCGCGCTCCTGGCCGACATGGGCGGCGAGTACCGGGACCTGCGGCCCGGCTACCAGAACGTGCTGCGGGCCTGCCTGCACATCCTGATCGCCCGGGCCTCACGGACCCCCGGCCCTACCGGCGGCCCGCCGGAGGCGCCTGCTCCGGCGCGCGACCGGGCCGCGGAACTGGCCGCGGCCTTCAGCCGGCTGCTCTGCGAGGCCGGCGGGACGGGGCGGTCGGTCGGCTGGTACGCGCGGGAACTCGGCCTGTCCGCCGGGCACTTCCAGACGCTCGTACGGCGGGCCACGGGGCGCTCCCCCGGCAGCCTGATCCGGCAGCAGCAGACGCTGGAGGCGAAGCGGCTCCTGTCCGGCACGAACTTGGCGGTACGCCAGGTGTCGAACCTGGCCGGCTTCTCGGACCCGGCGTACTTCTGCCGGTTCTTCCGGAGGGAGACGGGGATGTCGCCGGGCGAGTTCCGGGACCGGGCCGGTCGAAATCACCACGATCCCCGGATCGAGTCCATCGCCGCGCACCCTGACGGCCCGTAGGTTGACTGCTGGCCGCGATCGGGACCCCGAGGCCCGCCCGGGACGGACGGGCCCCCGCCAGGGTCCGTCCCTCCCTCCCCCCTCGCGCGCCCACACCCCCGCCCGTCCAGCCGAGGAGGCCTCGATGCCCGTACCGGAGGAACCCACCGCAACACCCGGACCCGCCGGAGGCGGAGGCCGGGTCAGCCGCAAGACCGTCCTGCGCGCCGCCGCCGCGCTCGGCGCCGCCCCGCTGCTGATCGGGGGGCGGGTCGCACTCGCCCGCGACCAGCCCGCATCGGGCGGCGCCGCCCTCGCCCCGACCCCGGACTGCCATGACGGCGACGAGCCGACGGTCGAGCAGATGGAAGGCCCGTACTTCAAGCCCGACTCCCCGCTGCGGGACTCCCTGATCACGAGCGGTACGCCCGGCACCCGGCTCACCGTCACCGGGTACGTCTTCGGGCGGGCCTGCCGCCCGATCCCCGGCGTGCTGCTCGACTTCTGGCAGGCGGACCACACCGGCGCGTACGACAACAGCGGCTACCGCTTCCGCGGGCACCAGTTCAGCTCCGCCCGGGGCTCGTTCAGCCTGACCACCGTCGTTCCCGGGCTCTACCCCGGGCGCACCCGCCACCTGCACGTCAAACTCCAGGCGCCGGGGCGCCGAGTGGTCACCACCCAGCTGTACTTCCCCGGCGAGCCCCGCAACAGCACGGACACCCTCTTCGACAGCCGCCTGCTGATGAACCTGCGCCAGGCCGGACCCGGCCAGGAGGGCACCTTCGACTTCGTCCTGGACGTGCCCCAGGACCCGACGACCCCGCCCACCACTCCCCCGCCGACGACACCACCGCCCACGGGCACCTGGACACCGGGCCGGGCGTACCGGGCCGGCGACGGGGCCACGTACGCGGGACTCGCCTACCGCTGCCTGCAGGCGCACACCGCGGTCGTCGGCTGGGAGCCGCCGAACGTCCCCGCGCTCTGGCAACGCCTCTAGGGGGTGTTGCGAAAGTCCCGCACGGCGCCCACGGCGCCCGGCAC
>NZ_GG657750.1:124724-125893 GCF_000158895.1 Streptomyces sp. C
CCCCCTAGAAGAGGCCCGCGCGCATGTGGTCCGTGAGGTTGTCGAGGATCTCGCGCAGCCGGGGGCCGCGGGCGGCCAGCAGGCGGACCAGCGTGTGGTGGAAGGTGCCGGCGTCGGCCCGGAACAGGTGATCGGGGCGTGGTGCGGGCGGGTCGTCGCGGAGGACGCCGTCGGGCATGGTTCCCGACGCCGGGAGCCCGAGCTGTCGTTCGGGGAAGGCCATCCACTTCCAGACCCCGAACGGCAGCGGCACCCGGTACGCCGATGCGGCCGGCCCTGCCGGGCTCCAGGGCACCCCCGTCTGCGGGTGGGTCGGTACGAGGACCATGTCGGCGTCCGCGTCGGGGGCGGGCAGACCCGGTCCGGCGAGGACGGCGCGCCGCGCGGGCCCGGCCGCGGGCAGCAGGGCGTCGAGGGCGCGTTGGAACACCTCCGCGGCCAGGCCCCCGGGCACGGTCACCGGCCTGCCGTCCGCCGCCGCCAGCAGGTGGGCCAGGGCCCGGCCGGCCGCCGCCTCCCACCGCGGGCTCCACGACCACCAGTGGTCCAGGCCGCGCAGCGAGGCCCAACTGGTGATCGGCTCGACCGGAGGCGTGGCCCTCCCTTCCTCCAGCAGTTCCGCCCAGGAGGACACGTCCGACTCGGCGTCGTCCGCGGGCGCTACGGGGAGGCGGTGCACGGCGTCCGGCGCGAACCAGACCGCCTGCCAGAGCGAGCAGTCGTCGATCCGGCTCGCCACGGGCAGGCCGCACGCCTCGCAGGCCATGTTGGGGCCGTCACCCCAGTCGAGGCCGCAGCAGTAGCCGCCGCCCCTCCCGGGGAGGAGCACCGTGCCACGGGTGTCTCCGGGAGCGATGGCGATGGCGCCCGGTGCGCCGTCGGACACGGCGTGGACGGGAACGTGGATGCCGCGGGCCGCCGCCTCGTCGGGATCGACCTCCTCCCACCTCCGCCAAGGCGGCCCCCAGGGCTCGGGCTCCACGGCGAACGTGCCCGGCTCCATGAGCACCGGCAGCTGGATCCCGTTGCCGTACTTCTGATGGGCGTGGACCGGCAGTTCGACCGGGGACAGCGGGACGGTCAGGCCGGCATCGCACCCGGCACACACGAAAACGAACAAATGCCCTCCGCGAAAGGAAACAGGGGGCATCGTCGCAGCCCGCAGCGCG
>NZ_GG657750.1:126299-128290 GCF_000158895.1 Streptomyces sp. C
CACGTCGGCCTCCAGGCCGGGTTCGTCGGCGAGGAGCCCCCCGATGACCTCGTACCGGACGACCTGTTCGTGCACGGCGTCGGCCTCCACGTGCTCCGCGTAGAAGTGCTCGGCCGCCGGGCCGGCCCCGCAGCGGCGCATGGCCTTGGCGAGGCGGCGCGACCCGGGGGAAGAGGTCACCTCCACGCACGCGAAGTGCCCGACCAGGGCTCCGCGCAGGGCCCGGTGGAGGCCGAGGAGCGACATGAGGTTGACCGTGGCGAGCACGGGTGCCGGGGCCTGTTCGAGGTAGTGGCCGTACGCGGTGTCCAGGCCGAGGTCGTCCATGAGGTCGGCGAACAGGCGGGCGTGGATGCGCTCGGGGCGGCCGGCGCCGAACTCGTCGTACTCGATGGCCACCATGGCGGCCTTCGCGCGGCCGACGAGCCGGGGGATCACCCAGGCGTGCGGGTCGGCCTCCTTGAGGTGGTACAGGGAGCGCAGGGCCGCGTATTCGCGCAGCTGCCACAGCTCGCCCTCCGTCGCCAGGTAGTGGCTGAGGCTGCCGCTGAGGTCCACGGGCTCGACGAGGAGCGGCGCGAAGGCCTCCTCCGCCGTGGTGGGGGCACCGGCCGTGTCCGCGCGGAGGGCGCACAGGAACCGCTCCTCCAGGGCCCGGCGCACGCTCAGCAGGTCGGGGTCCCATTCGCGGGCGTCCTCGACGCCCTCGAAGCCCCGGTAGTGCAGCTCGTAGAGCAGGTAGAGGGCGAGCTGCAGGTCTTCGCCGAAGGGGTCGGCCCGCAGGACCTCCGCGCCGTCGTGGTGCGGAGCCCGGCCGGCGCGCAGTGCGTCCAGCACGGCCCCGGACAGCGGTCCTCGCCCCTCGGGCGGCAGGGGGCCGGCCCCGGGAGTCCTGGTGGGGGTTTCGGCGGGTGCGGTCATCGACGGCTCCTGTCGTTCGGATGGGGGCGTCCCGTGATCCGGCGGGTGCCCGCCGGGTGGGGCGGTCAGGTGGGGCGGTTCAGGCGGAGCGGGCGCGGACGACCACCAGTTCCTCCTGCTCGGCGCCGTCTTCCGCCAGGCCCTGCCCCTGCAGCCAGGCCCGCCGCGAACGCAGCACCGGCCCCCACGGCACCCAGGCCCGCTCCGTGACCTGCGCGGTCAGTCCGTGCCGTGCCAGCAGCGCCACGGTCTCCTGCGCCCCGCACATCCCCGAGTGGACCATGAGCAGTACCCCGCCGGGCCGGAGCAGGCCCGGGGCGGCCGCGCAGATCCGGTCGATCACGGCCCGTCCGTCCCGGCCCGCGTCCCAGGCGCGCCGGCTGCCGCTCGTGGGCACCGCGGGGTCGGGGCAGGGGACGTAGGGCGGGTTGGCCAGGACCAGGTCGAAACGCCGGCCGCGGGTGCGGGCGGCGAAGTCGCCGTGCAGGACGCGCAGCCGCAGCCTCTGGCGCCAGCTGTTCAGCCGGGCGGCGAGTACGGCGGACCAGGCCACGTCGACCGCGGTGACGTCGGCGCCCCTGGCCGCGGCGCGCAGTGCGAGGGCGCCGGTGCCCGTGCCGATCTCCACCACCTCCGCACCGGGGCGCAGGGGCTCGCGGGCGAGGGCGCCGAGGAGCATCCGGGTGTCGGCCTGGGGCCGGTAGACGCCCGGCAGCGTGACCAGGCGGGGCAGGGGGTCGGTGTACGTCAGGGCGGTGCTCGGCACGGGTGCCTCCTGGGTCGGCAGCGGGCGGCCGGCGACGCGGTGTCGTGGCCCGGTCACGGCCGCTGCCCCGGCAGGATCGGGAACAGGGACGGTGGCGCCGTGGCCGCAGTGACAGCTGAGACGATCATGGGCCGCGTCTACCCCGGATGCCGCGCTTTGCACCTGTCGGGTTGAGCACCCGCCGAGAGGGCCCGCCGTGGGTCGGCGGCGCGGGCGAAGAGGGCGAAGAGACGGCCCAGGGGGTGTCCGCAAAGTGGCGCCGTCCGCCCGGAGGGCGGGCAGCGCGTGCCGGGCGTCGCGGGGC
>NZ_GG657750.1:132135-153940 GCF_000158895.1 Streptomyces sp. C
ACGTACAGGTCGAACGGCTCCCCGGGGGTCACGCTGCTCCGGCTCGCGAACCCCTCCACCGCGTGCGGGGCGCCCGGTCGCACGACGCGCCAACCGGCGTCGCCGGGGAGGGAGTTCTCGGCCGGTACGTCCAGACCGCCTCCGGCCGGCGCGGCCCGCACTGCCGTCCGCCCGCCGCGTGCCTGCGCCCCGGCGTGCCCGGCCCCCGCCGGCCAGGCGCCCGCCAGACCGGCGGCCACCACCAGTACGCGCCTGCGGTCCGGTCCCCGCACTCCCGCCTCGGGACCGCCCGGCCCCCGCTCGTCCCGCGAACCCACCGCTTTACCCGTCCCGGCGTCCATCCCCCTTTCCTAGCCCACCGCGCGCCCGCGGCCCGGCCGGCCACGCCCGGGGGAATGCCGTGTCGCGGGCGGCTCGGCAGCTGGACCCCCGTGGACGTGCGCTTGCCGACGTCCTCACACATCCCGGCCGCGGACGCGTGCGCCGCCACCTGGCCCTCCGATCCGTCCCCAGGGCGGGTGACCTCCGCAGGCCCTCAAAGCGCCTGCGGCGCGGAAGGCGGCACCGGGACGAGGATGCGGCGTTGCCGTCTTCTCCTGTGGAGGTCTCGATGCTCGAACGCAAGCAGCTCAAGGGCCGTACCAAGGTCACTTTCGTCCTGCCCGACGACGTCCCGGACGGGCCGGTCAGCGTGGTCGGCGACTTCAACCACTGGAACCCGGCCGCCCACCCCCTCACCCCGCGCGGCGACGGCACCCGCGCCGCCACCGTCGCCCTCCCCGCCCACAGCGCCCACTCCTTCCGCTACCTCGCGGCCGGCGACTACTGGTTCGACGACGAGGCCGCCGACAGCCACGACGGCACCAACAGCCGTCTCCACACCTGACGTGCCCGCACGTCCCGGCGGCGGAGGGGGCGAGCACCTGCCGGGCCGCCCCGTGTGCCGCTCGGACGTGAGCGGGCCGGCGGGGCCGAGGGGGCCGGTTGCCCGTCCGTTCGCGGGGTAAAGGCGTCCACGGGAAACGGGAGGTGGTGGCATGTCCGACGAAACCGAGACCGTCATCGAGGCGGAACTCCAGCCGCACGAGCCCTCGCCGGGCGAGGTCGAGGCCCGCAACCGCGTACGGGCCGAAGCGGAGGGCATGACCCACCATCAGGCGGCGTCCGCGCTCGCCCGCGCCCTGGACGCCGTCGGCGACGCGGCCGACGCCGACACGGCCGCTCTGGCGGCGCTTGCGGAGTGGCACCGGATCACCGACCTCCTCGCCGGCCACGGCGGGCCGTACACCACCGGGGCCGACCCGTACGCGCAGGGCCAGTTGGCAGCACGCGACCACTGATCCGGCCGCAGCGCCGGGTGCAACCGCCCCTGGTGGCGGCTCCCCTGGTTCCCGGGCTCCGGTGCCGCCCGGGCGCATGAAAACGCGTACGGCGGTCATACGCGGGTGCAGAGCGCGGCCACGACGGGCCGCCCCTGCCGGAAGGACGCCCATCCCGTGAGCGACATCTCCCGAACGGACGAACTGCTGCCGCCGCGACACGCCGGGCCTCTCGACGGGCCGTGCCGCACGGCCGCGCGGGACGTCTTCACCCGGCGCGCCCACGAGCACGCCGCGGCCGCCCGGGAGCGCGAGGAGGCGGCCAAGGCGGTCTGCCGGGGCTGCCCGGTCCGCGTCCCCTGCCGCCGCCACGCCCTGGCCGGTCGGGGTCCCGCACGGTGTCCGGGGCGGCCTCACGCCTGCCGAGCGCCGTTCCCTCTCTGATGGACGCCGGGTCCGGATGACCCGCTGACGCCCGCACGGCGTCCCGCGGTCAACCCGCCGGGCGGACGAGCAGCAGGGTCGGCTCCCCCGCCACCCGGGTCAGGAACACCGTCGCCGCGCCGTCGCCCCCCGGGCCGGCGTACCGCCCGAGCTCCGCGGCCTCGGCGGCGCAGCCGTGCTGCCGTACGGTCAGCCCGCCCGCCCCGCGCCCCCGCGACAGCGCCCCGGAGGCGGCGGGGTCGTACGGCAGGACCTCGGTGATCTCGTAGGCCGTCGCGAACGGGGTGGCGCGCGCCTCGTCCGAGGTGACGCAGGCGGGGGCGGCCGCGTCCAGCACGCCGCCGCCCACGTCCTCGGCGACCTCGGCCACCAGGCCGGCCCCGACGACGGCCGCGTCCACCTCGTACAGGTAGCGGCCGGGCGGCCGCACGGGCGGGGGCGCCCCCCCCCCGGGCGGGTAGTGGGGCCCCCGCCCGGGAAACAGTGTGGCCCGGCTCGGAACGCGCGCGGCCGGGCCCGCCCTCCCCGAACCACTACAGGACGGCCTCCTGCACTTCCCCCTTCCCAGGAGATCCACTCGGTCTCGTCGGTCTCGCAGCCCTCCGGGCACGCTCCCGGAACGGGACGTCGGGACCCAGCCCGGACCGCCCCCGCCCCGATGCCGCGGACGGTGTCCAGCGCCCAGGCCAGCGACGGCGCCGAGGCCCGCGGGCCCGTACGACCCTCCCGCGCGCCCGGCCGCACGACGTCGACGAAGACCGCCTCGCCCCAGGGCTCGTAGGCCGTGAGGTCCTGCTCCCGGACACATAGCGTGGACTGCCCGTCCAGGGCCGCGGCATTGGCCGCGGTGACGGCGACGTTCAACGGATCGCTGTCGACGGCGGTGACGGCGTGCGACCACGCCAGAAAAGAGGGCGTCGGCCCCCGTGCCCAGGTGGCACACGTCCAGGAACACCACGCCCATCTCGTCCAGCACCCGGCCCAGCTTGTACTCCGCCACCGCCCGGTGGGAGGCGTGGTCCAGGCCGTCCCGGGTGAAGTACATCCGCTGCGCGTCCGCCCCGAACTTGGCCTCCGCCTCCCGCCGCAGCCGGCCCTGCTCGACCGCCGCCGCCACCAGTTCCGCGGGGTGGTCCCAGCGCAGCGCGGTCAGTGTGGCGGGCCAGGTGGCCGGGTCGGGGTCGCGCACGGCGGCCAGTACCGCCTGGCCCTCGTCGGTCAGCAGCGCCCGGAACGTGTCGACATCCATCCGCGCATCCTCGCAACCCCGCCCCGGCGGCCTACGGGTGGGCCCGGCATGCGGGCCGGAGGCCCTATCCCGCCGTCCCCGGGCCGGATGCGCGCAGTGCCGCCGTGCGGGCCCTCACCTGGTCCGGGGACAGATAGGCGTCCGTGTGCTCGAACTGCCGCAGGGTCGGCGGCTTGGAGGGCTGGATCCCGGTCCTGACGAAGTCGTCGCCGGCCGTCGCGTTGAGCAGCCAGTTGGTCAGGACGCGGGCCTTGGCGACGTTGGTGCGCAGCGCCGACCAGTGGTAGCCGCGGGCCACGGCCTGGGCCGGGAGGCCCCGCAGGGGGATGCCGAGCGGTTTGGACACGGCGTCGGTGCCGCCCAGGTCGACGACGAGCCCCAGGTCCTTGTGCACGTACGGACGCAGCGGCTGCCGGCGCAGCGTCGCGATCAGGTTGTCCGCGAGGGTGCGCCCCTGTCGCAGGGCGTGCTGGGCCGTGGGCGGGCAGATCGCGCCCTCCTCCCGCGCCGCGAGGTCGGGCACCGCCGCGGCGTCTCCCAGTGCGAACACCCCGTCCGCACCCGGCACGGTCATTTCCGGGGTCACCAGCAGCCGTCCCCGGACGGTTTCCGCGTCGAGCGTGCCGATCAGCGGGCTCGCGGCGACCCCGGCCGTCCAGATCAGCGTCCTGCTCGGCAGCACCCGGCCGTCGGTGAGGGTGATCTCGGTGGCGGTCGCCTTGGCGACGCTGACGCCGAGGGACACCTGGATGCCGCGACGGCGCAGGACGTCCAGGGCCGTCCGCCCCAGGGAGTCGCCGAGTTCGGGCATCAGCTTCGGGGCGAGGTCGAGGAGGTGCCAGGTGATCTCGCGGGGGTCCAGACGGGGGTAGCGCTTCACGGCGTGGTGGGTGAGCCGCTGGAGGCAGGCGGCCGTCTCCGTGCCGGCGTACCCGCCGCCGACCACGACGAAGCACAGGCGCGCGGCGCGCTCCGCCTCGTCCTCGCCGGCGTCCGCCAGGTCGAGCTGGGAGATGACGTGGTCGCGCAGGTACGTGGCCTCGGCGAGGGTCTTCATGCCCCGCGCGTGTTCGGCCAGTCCGGGGACGTCGAAGGTGCGGGTGACGCTGCCGGGCGCCAACACCAGCTGGTCGTAGGCGTGTTCCTCGAACTCGCCAGTGATCTTGCGTACGACGCAGGCCTTGGCCCGGGTGTCGACGCCGACGACGCCGCCGGGGATGATCCGGGTCCGGTAGCGGCTGCTGCGGCGCAGCGAGACGGCGACGGACTGCGGGGTCAGCACGCCGGAGGCCACCTGGGGCAGCAGCGGCAGGTACAGCTGGTAGGAGTTCGGGGTGACCAGGGCGATGTCCGCCTCCGCGGGCGCGAGCCTGCGCTCCAGCCGCCGGATGCACTCGACCCCGGCGAATCCGGCTCCCACCACGAGAATCCTCGGTCGTGCCACGGTGTCCGTCCTTTCTCGGGCCTGCCAGGTCCCTCCGCATCTGCCCGCGCGGAGCCCGTATGCACCTGATCGGGGCGCCGGTTCGGGGGTTTCGTCCGGGGCCCGGCGGAAACACGCGCAAACGCCGGTACGCCGGTACGCCGAACGGGCCGGGGAGGTGCCGGCCACGAGGAAGGGAACCGCCGTGGGAATCATGATCCTTCTGATCGCGCCGATGCTGACGGCCCTGTTGCTGGTCACCCGTGGGGAGGGGCACCGTCCCCGCCACCGGGCCGGCCGCGGCTGAGGAACGGCCCCGTGGCTGTCCGAGCGGTGGGCTGGGCCCGGTCGTTCCCCGTCCACCGGGGGGTCCGCGAGGCCCGCCGGTGGTGTCTGAGTCACCTGAACACCCTGCCGTGGACCGCGGCTGCTCCCGACACGGTCCACGCCGTCCTGCTCACCGTGTCCGAGCTGGTCACCAACGCCCACGTGCACGCCCACAGCAGTGCGCACCTGGTCCTCACCTGGGACGGCAGCTGCCTGCACGTGAGCGTGGCGGACGATGACCCGCGGGTGCCCGCCCCCAGGGGGGCTTCCACCGGGGCGACCTCGGGCCGGGGCCTCGCGATCGTCGCCGCCCTCGCCGACCGGTGGGACGCCCACGCCTTCCACGGCGGCAAGGCGATCACGGCCTGCTTCCATTCGCCGGAGCACCCGTCCCCGCACGGGCCCACCGGTGACGACGCGGGAGACCCGGGAGACGCGGGAGACGCGGGAGACCCGCCGGCGTAGCGGGTGAACAGGGCCGGGTCACGCCCGAGGCGTTCCGTGGGGAGCGGAACGGGGTAGGCTGAAGGCATACCAGCCTGGTCTGGTGGGAGACCCCGCGCCACCGAGCAGTCACACGGAGTGGCTGAGGGACGGTTCGGGTGGTCTCGCTCGGCTTTGCGTGACCCTGATGGCCACGCGCTTCGCCTTCCCACCCCGTGTTCCGGGGAGCCGACTGTGATGGGCTCCGATCCGAACGGGGACAGGCCATGCTCCCCCTCACCCCCTTCGCCGTGGACATCGCACGGCATTCCGGCGGCACCGTCGTGTCGGTGGCCGGCGACCTCGACCTGGAAACGTGCGCCCGCCTCACCGAAGCCATGGACGCCCTCACTCCGGACAGAGGCGAGACCGTCACCCTCGACCTGATGGCCGTCACCTTCATGGGCACCGAAGCCCTGCACCTCCTCCTCGGCCTGCGCGCCCGTGCCCGGGCGGAACGGTGGGCCCTGCACCTGAGCGGCGTCCCGTACCTGGGGCGACGCGTGCTGGAGCTGACGGGGATGCGCCATCTGTTCGTCTTCCGCCCCGGGCGCACTCCGGGAGTCCCGGACCTCCGTGGTTCATGAACCAGTGGCCGGGGCGGCGGGCGTGGCGTCGGGATTCGTGCGGGTCGTCGGGGGATGATGCCGCAGTGCGACTTGATCATGTGTCCTATGCGGTGGCCCGCGACAGCTTCGTCTCGACCGTGCAGTGGATCGGATCGGCGCTTGGCGCCGGGTTCGTCGACGGGGGCGTGCACCCGCGGTTCGGCACCCGCAATTTCATCCTCCCGCTGAGCGGCGGCACCTACGTCGAGGTCGTCACCACGCTCGACCACCCCGCCGCCGACCGCGCACCCTTCGGCCGGGCGGTCGCGCGCCGCGCCGCCGAGGGCGGCGGCTGGCTCGGCTGGGTGGTCTCCGTCGACGACATCGCCCCGGTCGAGGCGCGTCTCGGCCGTACCTCGGCCGAGGGCCACCGGGTCCGCCCCGACGGGTTCGACCTGAGGTGGAAGCAGATCGGCCTGCTGGAACTGATGGAGGACCCGCAACTGCCCTACTTCCTCCAGTGGCTGGTTCCCGGCGAGGAACGGCCGAGCGCCGACCCGCGCACCTCCACCACCATCCACGGTGTCTCCATCGCCGGCGACGCCGCCTCCATCGCGGAATTCCTCGGCGAACCGGCCGACCACCCCCTCGACCAGATCGACGTCACCTGGGTCGAGGACGAGGAACCGGGCCTGGTCTCGGTCGAGTTCGCCACCGCCAACGGCCCGGTCACGATCTGACCGGACCCCGGCTGCGGAAGAGCACAACCTAGGGCCTGTCGGACGATTCGCGCCGGATCAGGCCGGGTCCAGGTCGGTGTGCAGCAGGTGGTGGTCCGAGTACGGGCTGGGGTGGACGCGGTGCGTGCGCGGGGTGATGCCGCGCAGGAACACGTAGTCGAACTTGCTGTTCCAGTCGGTGGTGGCCGCGCAGGCGCCGGCGCCGGCGGCGGGAGGGCGGCATCCGGGGTCCGTGTCCGTGGCCAGCGCCCACATCGGGCCGAGTTCGGGCGCGTGCGGCGCGGCGTTGAAGTCGCCGAGGACGATGGCCCGGTCCTGGCGGGCTACTTCCGCGGCGAGCACCCCCACCTGGCCCGCCCGCACCTCTTCCTGCCGGCGCTGGGCGAGGTGGGTGTTGAAGACGCGGACGGGCCGGCCGGCCACCAGCGTGGTGACGGCCAGGTAACCGCGGTCCTCGGAACCGCCGTCGGGGTATTCGACGCTCACCCGGTCCGTCATCGGCGCCGCCGACAGGATCGCCTGGCCGAAGCCGCCCGGCCGCCACGGCAGCCCACCGCAGCGGTTCCAGTTCCGCAGGACCGACCCGTACGCGACCCGGTAGACCAGCCCGTAGACCTCCTCCAGGTACGTGCGGATCTCCTCGACGTCTCGTGCGCACGCCTCCTGCAGGCCGATGACCTGGGGTGCGTAGGTGGCGATCTCCGTCGCCCGGCCGAAGTTGAGCCCGCTGCCGCACGGATTGCAGAGGTTCCACGTGCCGACGCGGCCCGGTACGGCCTCCTCCGGGGCGCCGGCCGGCAGCGGCCTGGCGAGGGGCAGGCCACGACCCGGCGTGCTCGGGCCCAGGATCAGCACCAGGCAGACCGCGGCCAGCGCGCCCGCGGCCCACCGCGCACCCCTGCTCAGCACCATCGCCCTCCCGAAGTGGACGCACATCATCACACGCCGCCCTCGACGCACGATCGAGCGGTCCACCCCGCCGGCGCATGGTCCTGATGTGGGACTACATGGGGTCCATCGTGGCGCTTTCCGGGCCGTGGCGTTCTTCGAGGTCCTTGCGGATGCGCAGGGCCTCGTCCATCAGCCCCTCCCGTTCGGCGGCGTCGGCGGACTTGTTGGCCGCCAGTTCGAGCGCCTCGGCCTGTTCGCGCATGCGCCGGGCCTGCTCGTCGGTCCGGCGGTTCTCGGTGGCCATGGGATCTCCTCCGGGTAGGTACGGGACTGGGCCTCCACTCAAGCACTCTCCGCGGCGCAGCCGCCGGAGCTACGCCGTGGCGGCCGCCCGCCGCCACCCGCGGCGCCCCGTCCGACGGTGATCTGCGCGCACTCCGTGACGACGGAGGCGAGGTCGCGGCCCTCGGCGTGGAGGCGGCGCTGGATGCGGGCGCCGTTCCCCCGTTCGTGGAGGTGGGCGATGGCCTCCCGGACCCGTTCGTCGTCGCCGTGGTCCAGCAGCGCCCCGCGCACGTGCCGGTACAGGGCGTCCACCGCCTGCTCGGGGGGCGTCTCCCGCATGGTCTCGGGGTGCAGCAGGGGCCCTTCCAGCCCGGAGCGGCCGGCCCGCCAGGAGGCCAGGCGCAGCAGGCTGGTCCCGATGCGGGCCGGAGGCCGTCCCCGCTGCCAGTCGCGGGCGGCGGTTTCGACCAGGCCTCGGACGAGGGCGGCGAGGAGGACCGTGGTCTCGGGGTCGAGGCAGACGTCCGCGACCCGTACCTCGACGGTGGGGTAGTTCGCGGACAGGCGGGCGTCGAAGTAGATCATACCCTCGTCCCGCAGCACGCCGGTGTCGATCATCGCGCGGACCTGTTCCCGGTAGCGGTCCGCGGATCCGAAGACGTCGACCGGTCCGGCGGAGGGCCACCTGTTCCAGACGCGGCTGCGGTAGCTTCCGTAGCCGCTGTCCTCGCCCTGCCAGAAGGGGGAGTTCGCGCTGATCGCGGTCAGGACGGCCAGCCAGGGCCTGACGCGGTCCAGGACCGCGACGCCCTCCTCGTCCGAGGCGACGGACACGTGGACGTGGCAGCCGCAGGTCAGCTGCTCCTGGGCGGTCAGTCCGAAACGCTCGCCCAGCCACCGGTAGCGTGGTCCGGCGTTCAACGAGGGCCGCACGGGCAGCGGTGAGGTCGCGACGGCGACCACCCGGGCGTCCGCGGTGGCCGCGTGGCGCGCCGCCTCGCTCCGGATGCGGCTGATCTCCTCGCGCAGTTCGCCCATCTCCGTGATCGGTTTGGTGGCGAACTCCACCTGCTCCTTCTGGAGTTCCTTCTCGAACTCGTGGTCCTCCCGGCCCTCACCGTCACTGCGGAGCCCGGCGGACCGTTCCGCGGCCGCCAGGACGGCGCCCGAGACGGCGAGCGGCGCACCGCTCGACGCGTCCACGAGCAGCAGTTCTTCTTCCACGCCTACGCTTCGCACACCGCCGCCGATCAGTCGAACCTCCAGATGGCCCGCGTCTGCCCCGCGCTCCCCCGCACATGCACGCCGAGCCGCGGTGAAGTGTGAGGTGTGAGGTGTGAGTGCTTCGCTCACCCGCCCGGGTTCGTGGAGGGGTGGCCGGCGCCCGGCCAGGCGACGGGGTGGCGGGGCCGCCGGTCCTGGGTCTCGTACAGGAGGAACGCGGCGCCGGCGGCGCAGGTCACGAGGAACGACAGCAGGACGGCGGCGGGCCACCAGGGGTTGGCGGTGCCCGCGGCGTACGGCCACAGCAGGGCCGAGGAGGCCGCCAGGACCGGGAGCAGCACGCTCCTGGCCCACAACGGCAGCAGCGTGCGGCTCACCACCACCAGGACGGCCCCCACGAGGGCGGCGGGCACGATGACGGCGGCCAGGGCCAGGACGACGAGGAAGAGCAGGGCGAAGATCATGCGGCGGGCCTCCGGGGCGCTGCGGAACGGGCGCACGGGCGTGCGCACGAGGCCTGCCGAGCACGGCAGGTCCGTCCTGCGGATCATCCTGCCACGAGATTTGAACGCGTTCAATCACGAGCACCGGCCGGTCCCGGCGCTCGCCGTCCCGTAGATCGGAGAAGCCTCAAAGATTGACGCCACAACCACCCAGGGGCGTCCCCCCGTTCGGCCGGGCGGGCCCCGGGGCCCTGTGCCCATACTGGAACGAGGGGAGGAAGGGGGGACGTCCACGCGCGGAAGGTGTTGCCGAGGAGGCGAGCCGAGATGTCAGTGGAGCAGTTGTCCCGGGCCGGCACGGGTTTCATCGAGCAGATGGAGAAGGCCAGTCGGCGCTACACGGCCCGTGCCGCCGAACGCGACGGCCACAGGGAGGCACTGGAGCGGCACGGCATCCTCCATGCCGACACCCGGGAGCGGGTGAACAGCCGCCTCAGCCGGCTGGGCGTCGACTGGGCCATGGCCACAGCGGTCGAGCGGACCCCGGGGACCGCCACCACCGGTACCAGCCTGGACCTGGACCGCGAGTTCGTCAGCACCGACCTGCTGACGCTCGAACGGTTCATGGGCCGCAACGACCTCATCGGAATCGACTACCTCGAAGGCGGCTTCCTCGCCGCACGCTCGGTCGCCCGGATCACCGTCCGCGGTTCCGGGTCGACCCTCCACGGAACCGGCTTCCTGGTGTCCCCTTCCCTGCTGATGACGAACAACCACGTGCTGGGCTCCGCCGAGGAGGCGTCCGCCGGAATCGTCGAGTTCGACTTCCAGGCGGCCGCACACGGGCGGCCGCTGGTCCCGGTCGTGTTCCAGCTCGAACCGCAGCGCTTCTTCCTCACCGACCGCGAGCTCGATTTCACCGTGGTCGCGGTGTCCGCACGCTCCCGGGACGGTCAGCCGCTGGCGTCCTTCGGCACGCTCCCCCTCAAGGAGGCCCAGGGCAAGGCCGTCATCGGGGAACTCGTCAACATCATCCAGCACCCCAACGGCGAACCGAAGCAGCTCGCCCTGCGCGACAACCAGATCGTGGACGTGCTGGACGACCACCTCCACTACGCGGCCGACACGGCACACGGCTCCTCGGGAGCCCCGGTGCTCAACGACCAGTGGGAGGTCGTGGCACTGCACCACTCGGGCGTGCCCCGCAGGGACCGGGACGGCAACGTGCTGGCCGTCGACGGAAGCATCTGGCGTCCGGCCATGGGAGAGCACCGGGTGGACTGGAAGGCCAACGAGGGCGTCCGCGTCAGCCGTATCCTCGCCCTGATCCAGCAGTTCCCCCTGTCCGGCGCCGCCGCGACGCTCCGGGCGGAACTGATCGCCGCCGGCTCGTCCCCGCACGCCGTGGAAGTCCCGCCGCCGCCCGTCCTGACCGGCCGGACGAACGGCTCCGCGCCCCAGGACACGACACCGGACCACGGCGGTGAGCAGCACGCCGCTCCCGAGTCCGTCCGCTGGACCGTCCCCCTCCACATCAGCGTCAGCCTCGACGCCGAGGCCCTGCGGCACGGGACGGCGGTACCGGACGCGGCAGCGGCGCCTGCGGCGACCACCTCGACCTACCCCGGGGCGCCCGCCGCGACCGGGTACGTCGACGGCCAGTCGCCCGCCGAGCGGGACCTGGCCGCCGCCCTGGTCAACCTGGCGGCCTCCCGGACCCGCCCCTACTACGACCAGGCCGCCGACCTGGCGGCACGCGAGGCCTACTACGCGGGCATCCCCGTCGGCGACCCCGCCGCGCTGCGCCTCGCGCTGACGCAGCGTCTGGAGGCGACGCACGACCGCCGCCCGGCGTACAAGCCGATGCGCCTGCTCTACCCGTGGGTGGACCTCCACCCCGACGAGAAGCTCCACGGCATCTACTCGGACAACACCTTCGCCCCCGAGGAGCTGATGGCGGCCGACGCGGCGGTGGAGGCGGCACGGATCGGACGCTGGCAGGAGTTCATGCTCCTGGAGGGCGCGCCCGGCCCGGACGCCGTCGAGGCCGAACTCGACCTCCTGGAGGCGTCCTTGCCCTTCAACTGCGAACACGTGGTGCCCCAGTCGTGGTTCGCCAAGAAGGAGCCCATGCGCGGGGACCTGCACCACCTCTTCGCCTGCGAGTCGACGTGCAACAGCTTCCGCGGGAACATCCCCTACTTCGACTTCCCCGACTTCGACGAGGCCGTCCGGCACAGCTGCGGGCGCCGGGAGGCGGGCAGGTTCGAGCCCTCTGCGGGCAAGGGGCCGGTCGCCAGGGCCACGCTCTACTTCCTGCTGCGCTACCCGGGCAGGATCGGCGACGAGGCGCGCGAACTCCAGCGGGACGGCCTGCGGATGCTGCTGGACTGGCACAGGGACCACCCGGCGGACCTCTACGAGCAGCACCGCAACGCGGCGATAGCCGAGATGCAGGGCAACCGGAACCCGCTGATAGACCACCCGGAGTGGGCGGAGCGGATCGACTTCGCGGGTGCCTGGCCCTGAAGGAGGCCGCGACGGCACCGCCCTTCGTCCGATGTGACATGCTGCGGGGAATCCGGCGGGCCGGCCGCCGGCGGCGGAGAGGACATCCATGACCCGCAGCGCGCTCCTGGTCGGAGCCACCGGACTGGTCGGCGGACAACTGCTGGCGCGGCTGCTGCGCGACCCCCGCTACGACCGCGTCACCGTACTGGCCCGCCGCCCGCTCGGTCTCGAACACCCGCGGCTGGACGCCCGGGTGGTGGACTTCCCCAAGCTCGGGGCCGACGACCTGCCGCCCGGGCCGGCCGGGAGCGACGTGTACTGCGCGCTGGGCACCACCATCGGGCAGGCCGGCTCGCAGGAGGCCTTCCGCGAGGTGGACCAGCACCACACCGTGCGGGTGGCCGCGCTGGCCCGGGACGCGGGCGCCGAGCGGATCGCCGTCGTCTCCTCGGTCGGCGCCGGATCCGGCAGCCGGGCCTTCTACCTCCGCGTCAAGGGGGACATGGAGGCGGAGGTGACGGCCCTGGGCTACCGCCAGACGGAGTTCTTCCGGCCCTGCTTCATCCTCGGCCGCCGCGCCACCCACCGCCGGAGCGAGGGGCTCGGCGGCTCCGCCGCGACCGTACTGGCCCCCCTGCTGGCCGGGCCCGCCCGCCCCTTCCGGCCGGTGCAGGCGGGCCGCATGGCCGCAGCCATGATCGCCGCGCTGGCCGAGGACCGGCCCGGGACCCGGGTCCGCACCTACGACGACTTCCTGGCCCTCGCCCCGGACGCGAGCGCCGCCGCGGACGCCGGCGGGCGGAGCTGACGGGCCATCCGGTTCCAGGGACCGGTCTCACCTGTCCCCGTCAGCGTCCCGGGTGGGCGAACGCCCCGGCCAGGGCCCTGGCCGTCCGGGACACCAGCGTGTCGTCCGCTTTCGCGTCCTGCGCCGGTTTGGTCGTCAGGACCGCCAGGACCAGCGGCGCACCGTGCGGCCGCCACGCGATGCCGACGTCGTTGTTCGTGCCGTAGGAGCCGCCGCCCGTCTTGTCGCCCAGCCGCCACTCGGCGGGCAGCCCCTCCCGGAAGCGCGCGCCGCTCGTCGTGTTCGCGCACAGCCATCCGGTCAGCAGGCCGCGGTCGGCCCGGCCGAGCGCGTCGCCGAGGACCAGCCGGGCGTACGTGCGGGCGATGGCCCGCGGGGTGGTGACGTCGGTGACGCGTTCCGGTTCGGCGCTGTTCAGCTCGGGCTCCCACCGGTCCAGGCGCGTCACCGGGTCGCCGAGGGAGCGGGCGAAGCGGGTGACGGCGGCAGGGCCGCCGAGTTCGCGCAGCAGCAGGTTGGCCGCGGTGTTGTCGCTGTAGGTGATGCTCACCTCGCACAACTCGCCGATCGTCAGGCCGTTCGCGAGGTGCGCCGGCCGCTTGGTCCACTCGGAGTAGCCGGACCTGGCGATGTCCGCCTGGGTGTAGTGGATGCGGCGGGCGAGGACCGAGCCGTCGTGGTCGAGGTCGCGCAGGACCGCCGCGGCGGCGAGGGTCTTGAACACCGAACACATGGGGAAGAGTTCGTCCGCCCGATGGGTGACGGTGCGACCGGTGTCCGTCTCCAGGGCGTACACCCCGAGCCGAGCGCCGTGCTCGCGTTCGAGTTCGGCCAGGGCCCGGGCGACCCGGGGGCCCGCCCCCTCGGCGGCCGGCGCCGAGGGGCCGGGCGAGGCCGCGGCGGCGGGGGCGAGGCCGGCGGTGAGTACGGTTCCGGCGCCGGCGCCTAAGGCGGTGAGCACGGTGCGGCGGGCGGGGGTCGGGGGCATGGGGACCTCGTCTTCTTCCGGGTGTTCCTGCGGGAACCTTGACGATCATGACGCACGGAGCGGACAGGACGGTTCCACCCCGGTTCGCGCCGGTCCCCGGCGCCCGCTCGTGGTCCGCGGGTCCCGGTCGTACGGTGGTGAGGGGGGCCGGCGCGGGCACGCACGGCCGGCGAGCCGTGCGGGTGCCCCGGGCCCGGTAGATGACCGCATGCCGAGAGCAGGTGTATCCCCTTGCGCACGTCAACCCGTACTCCGGCCCGTATCGCCGGTGTCCTCACCGGCCTGGCCCTCACCGTCGCGGGCGCGGCCCTCACCGCCCCCGCCGCACACGCCGACGTCAGGGCCTGCATCAACCAGGTGGAGCGCGAACTCCGCGGCGGTGAGGCCCCCGAGTACGTCCGCGCGGCGTGCTCCGCCGGCCTCGGCGGCGACCACGACCAGTGCGTGTCCGGCCTGACGAAGGGCGGGGTCACCAACGGGACCGCGGTCAGCGCCTGCCGGGTCGCCCCGTAGCGCCGGCCGCCCCCTTCAGAGACGGCCGCCCGTCAGCCGGGACAGCGGACCGCGCCGTCGCAGGCCGGCGCGCCGTCCGAGGCCGTAGGCGGTCGTCACGACGGCCGCCGTGGCGGTGGCGGCACCGGCCGCCGCGGCCTTGCGGGCCCGGACCGCGGTCCAGATCCAGCCGGCCCGGCCCAGGGAACCCCTGACCGCCTTCGCGGCGGCCACCGTCTTCTCCCCCAGCGCGCCGGCAGCGAGGCGAGGGCGCCCGCGGTGCCTTCGGACGCGGCGGCCCCCGCCTCCGCACGGGCGGCGCCGGCGGACCGGTCCCGGGTCCTGGTACTGGTCCCGTTGGAGGAACCTCGCGACGTGGAACGGCTGTTGGTGTTCTTCTCCGATTCGGTCATGTCCCGCGTGTGACCGGAACCCCGGGCGGCAAACCCCCCTCACAGGAGCTTTCCCAGAGGGCCCAGGTCGATGTTCAAGTCCTCGGGCCGCAGGCCGAACCGGCGCCGGAGGAGGTCCATGCGGTCCTCCAGGAGCATCAGCGTCAGGCCGAGGCGTTCTTCCTGCTCCTCGGTGAGGGTGCCGCTCTCGAACCGGCGCAGCGCCTGGCGTTCCATGAGCTGGCGCAGGAGTTCCACGACGGTCAGGACCAGGCGCGCCAGGTCGCGTTCCACGGTGTCGGCGTCGAGGTCGAGCTGCCTTGGTCGGCTCATGTCTCTGTCATCCCTCCCAGGGTGCGGGCACGGTGTCGCCGACGGAGCTGACCAGCGCCTTCAGGTCGATGCGGACGAGGTCGACGTCGGCGATGCGCAGAGTGATGTCGCCCACGAGGACGACCCCGCCCGCCAGGAGACGGTCGAGGAGGTCGACGAGGGCGACATCGGCCGCCTCGGCGACGTCCCGGTCCCCGGTCACGGGGCTCCCGCGGCGTCCGCGGGCCCGTGGGCGAAGGAGTACGGGACCCAGGGGCCGGTGACCTCGATCCGGAAGCCCGTCGGCAGGGCGTCCGCGTGCGGGACGCCGTCGAGGAACGCCTGCCGGTCCGCGGTGGGGACCAGGTAGGCGGCGTTGAGGACGTTCCGGCCCGGGGCCGACGACAGCGCCCGGTGCTGCGGCGGGTGCGTGACGGCGCCCGACGCCCTGGCGGCGAGGTCCTGGTGGAGCGTGCGGGCGGTCTGCCGGGCCCGGTCGTCGCGGTCGTCTCGTGCCCGTCGGGCTTCGATGCGGGTGCGCAGGTAGTCGCGGCCGGAACCGCCCGCCGCCGGCGGGGCCGGCGGGGCGGGCGGGCCGTCGGCCGCGGCGGGTCCGGTGTAGAGCTTGACGCCCCATTCCTCGGTGCCCGTGAGCCGGCGCAGGGCGTGGGTGAGCGGTTCGCGGGCTTCGTCCAGCATCCGCCGGACTCCCTCCGGGCCGCGGCAGACGGTGGCCAGCCGCAGCGGGACGGTGGTGGCCCGGCGTCCCACGCGGGCCACCACCCCGTGGTGGGCGCGGGCCACCCCGGCGAGCCAGTCCAGGTCCTCCAGGCGGGCGCGCAGCGGTCCCTCGTCGAAGTCGGCGGCGGACACGGGCTCGACGACGGCGGTGAGGCCGTCGTGGCCGACGAGCCGCAGGCCCGCGCCGAGGACGGGGCCGGTGTCGGCTTCGAGGGCCGCGAGGAGCGGCGGGCCGGTCCGCAGCACCGCGTAGACGTAGAGGAGTTCGTCGCTCACGGGTGTTCCTCCCGGCTTGCCTCGAGCGCCGCGATGCGCCGGCGCAGATCCGCGTTCTCACGGCCCAGCTCACCGTCGCGCGCCTTGGAGGACAGGGCGGGGTCCCGCTCCCACCAGTCGATGCCCATCTCCTTCGCGCGTTCCACGGAGGCGACGACCAGGCGGAGCTTGATGGTCAGCAGCTCGATGTCGAGCAGGTTGATCCGGATGTCGCCGGCGATGACCACGCCCTTGTCGAGTACGCGTTCGAGGATGTCGGCGAGGTTGGCTCCGCCGTCGTCGCCGAGCCGGGGCAGGCCCGAGGGTGTGGTCATGAGGGCCGTCGGCTTCCGTGACGGCCGCGCGGGCGGGCGGGCGCGGGCTCGTCCTCGGCGTAGGCGTCGGCATCGGCATCGGCATCGGCATCGGCATCGGCATCGGCATCGAGGAGGAGCGTGGCGCGCCCCAGGGCCCGGCCGATGCCCGCCAGGAGGCATGCGGCCCGGACCATGAGGTAGTGCTCCAGTTCGTCCTTGACCCGGTCTGCCGCAGGGCTGTTCCCGAGTCGCGCCGCCAGGGTGGTCTCAGGCATCGCCGGCGCCTCCTCCCCGGCTGCCGCTCGCGGCGCCCTTCGCCGTGCCGGAGCCGCTCCGGCGGGAACGGCCCGCCGACGGCGCCTGTTTGCGGGCCGCCCGCTTGCGCGGCGGGCGGCGGTCGTCGCCCTGCGGCTCGCCGGCGCCGCCGTTCCCGGGCTCGTCCGCGTCCGCGTCCGCGGCGGCCTCAGGGTCCGCGTCCGTAGCGTGCCGGCCGGTGTCGTCGTCCCGGCCCGTGAGGGCCGCGAGACGGTCCTGGAGGTCGAGGGTGCGGTCGTGCAGGCGGTCGGCCAGGGCGTCGAGCTGCCGGTCCACGAGGGCGCCGACGGCGGCCGGGGCCACGCCGCGCAGGTCCGTGCGCACCTGGTCGCGCAGCTCCTTCACCCGGGGGTGGTCCCGCAGGCCGCCCACGAGGTGGCCGGCCGATCCGGCGGCGGCCCTGCGGCCGAGCACCAGCGTGGTGAGGCCGAGCGCGAGCCTGGCCTTCTTCGTGCGGCCCAGGAAGTAGCCGGCGCCGACGGCCAGGCTCAGGGCGGTGCGGTTCGTCATCTCGGTCGCGACCTGCTCTCCAGTCGGGCCAGGAGTTCGTCCTCCCGGCGGTCGAATTCGGACTCGTCCATCTCCCCCGCCTCGAAGGCCGCGACGAGCCGTGCGAGCTCGCGCTGGACGACGGCGGGGTCGTGGTACTGCCGCTCGGCCTCCGCGAGGACCTGACGCATGACCCAGGCGGCCCCGCGTACGGGTGCGGCCGGGAGCAGCAGGACTTCCGTCAGCAGGCCCATGGCCGTCAGCCCGCCTCGGCGAAGCTGTAGGGCGGCAGCGGGCCGGTGGCCTGCACCCGCAGGTGGTGGTGCTCCTCGTGCAGGGCGCGGACCGCGGCGAGGAAGTCCTCGCGGCGGTCGCGGTCGACGAGGAAGGAGCAGTTGGCCAGCCAGCCGGCGCTCTCCGGTCCCCGGCGCACGTCCTCGGCGTGGGGGGTCAGGGCCTCCTCGATGAGGGCGGCGTCCGCCCGCTCGCGCGCGGACACCGCGCGGGCGACGAGTTCGCCGAAGAGCAGCTTCTCCTCGTGGGTGCCGCCGCCCGCCGCGCGCATCGCCTGGTGGCGGGCGATCAGCTGGGGGTCCGCGGCGAGGACGGCGTGGAGGACCGCGTCCTCCTCGTGGCCGGCCTTGACGTTGTACTCGTCGCGGTTCACCAGGGCCTCCAGGCGTTCGAGGTAGGCCTCCTCGTGTTCGGCGAGGATCGCGCCGACCGTGTCGTCGTCGGGCGAGACGCCGCCGAAGCGCATCGGCAGGACGGGGCCGCCGGCCTGCGCCTGGATGACCACCCTCTGGTGGGCGAGCAGGTCCCGCCGCTTCGCCCTCAGCTCGGCGGGGGCGTCGCTGACCAGTGCGGCGAGCCGTCCGGCCCGGACGGACCGGACGGGGAGGGGAGGCTCTCCTATCCCCTCGATGGCGCCCGGGAGCTTCTGCGAGGCGCGGGTGATGCCGTAGACGTAGGTGCTCATTCCTTCTCCTCCCGGCGGGTTGTGGCGCGCCGGCGCGGCCGGCTCTCGCTCTTCTCCTCCGTGCCCTCCTCGCGGGCCTGGCTGAAGGCGTCGGAGAGGGTCTGGGCCGCCCCGCTGAGGACGCCCTTGGTCTTGCCCCGGGCTCCGGACTCGGTCAGCTCGCCCATGAGGTCGGGCAGGCCCGGGTTCTTGCGCGGTCCGGCTTCCAGGTCGAGGCGGTTGCACGCCTCCGCGAACCGCAGGTAGGTGTCGACGCTGGCCACGACGACCCGTATGTCGATCTTGAGTATCTCGATGCCGACCAGGGAGACGCGTACGAACGCGTCGATGACCAGGCCGCGGTCGAGGATCAGTTCCAGGACGTCGTACAGGCCGCTGGAGCCGCCGCCGGTGGCGGCGGGTGCGGGCTGGGCAGGAACGACAGTCATTGTTCCGCTTCCCTTTCTTCGGGGGCAGGGGCGGACGTCCGCCTTCAGCGACGGTCCGCGCGGCCCCTCTCGTAGCGGCGGACCCGCCGGTAGCCGATGAGTTCGCCGTCCGCGTCGACCTCCACCTCGTAGGAGGCCAGCAGCGTCATCGTGTCGGGGACGCGGGGCAGTTCGACGATCTCGACCGAGAGGTTCCAGGTGCCGTCTTCGGCCCGCTCGCACGAGCTGACGGCTTCGGCCGGAAGGCCGAGCAGCTGGGACAGCTGCCGCATCGCCGAAAGGATCACTGTGGCGGGGCGCGGGGGCTTCCCCTGGTCCGCCTTCTTCTGTGTGTGGTCGTCAGATGTGTCGGTCATGTCTTCCTCCTGCCGCGTATGGCCGCCTTCCGGGACCTCAAACCCCGCGACGGCGGGCTGGAGTTGAACACTCCGGCCAGGACCGGCCCGGACGGCGTCGTCGGGGCAGGTGAGCGCGTCGGACCGCCCGGTGTGCTGTCGGGGCGTCAGGAGGTGTGGCGGGTGCGGCGGATGCGGATCGGACCCCGGGCCCGGTCCGGATCGACGGGGCGGCCGCGCTGGGTGATCTCCACGTCGCCGGCCGCGACCAACCGCCGGGCCGCGCGGCGGACCGGCTCCATCAGGGCGCGCCAGCCGTCGTCGTCCGCCGCGTACGCCGCCCGCGCGGCGTCCGAGGGGCAGATCGTCGCGCCCGGCCCGCGGCGGTCCAGCAGGTCGAGGATGGTCCGCTCCAGACGCCGTTCCGTCCGGCGCTCGTCGTCCGCCACTCCCCCAGTGTCACCCCGGCGGTCACCTGCCACCTGCCACCTGCGTCCGGCGGGCGAGGAGGCATGGCCGCGGCGGGAGTGGACATGCGCCGACCATGAAGGCCAACGGGACACCGGACGACAGGAACGGCCGCCCGCCGTCGAACGCGGGATCCGACGAGCCGGCGGAGGGGGCGCCGGACCGGCCGTCGCGGCTGCCCGGGCGGTCCTGGAAGGCGGTGCTGCGCGGCACGGTGAGGGAGTTCGGGGACGACGAGCTCGCGGACCGGGCGGCGGCCCTGACCTACTACGGGGTGCTGGCGCTGTTCCCCGGCCTGCTCGTGCTGGTGTCGCTCCTGGGCATCGCGGGCGACTCCGTCACCCGGCAGGTACTGGACCAGCTGCAGGCGCTCACCCCCGGCGCGGCACGGGACGTGATCAGCGAGGCGGTCGAGCGGTTGCGGGCCGACGCAGGTGTCAGCTCCTTCCTGGCGGCCGTGGGGCCGGTGGTGGCGGTCTGGTCGGCCTCCGGCTACGTCGGCGCGTTCATCCGCGCCGCGAACGCCGTCTACGACGTGCCCGAGGGGCGGCCCGTGTGGAGGGTGCTGCCCCTGCGGCTCGGCCTGACCGTGACGCTCATGGGGCTCGCCGTCGCCAGTGCGCTGATCGTGGTGTTCACCGGTGGCCTGGCCCGGCGTGCGGGTGCGGCGCTGGGGGTGGGCGACACCGCGATGGCGGTGTGGTCGACCGTGAAGTGGCCGGTCCTGCTGGTGCTGGTCACCGCCATGATCGCGATCCTCTACTGGGCCGCCCCGAACGCCAGGGGCCGCGGCTTCCGATGGGTCAGCCCGGGCAGCGTCCTGGCGCTGGTTATCTGGATGACCGCCTCGGGCGGCTTCGCGTTCTACGTGGCGCACTTCGCCTCGTACAACAGGACGTACGGCACTCTGGCAGGCGTGATCATCTTCCTGGTGTGGCTGTGGATCACCAACCTCGCCGTGCTCCTGGGCCTCGAGTTCGACGCCGAGCTGTCCCGCCAGCGCGCGGTCGCGGGCGGGCATCCCGCGGACGAGGAGCCGTACGTCGAGCCGCGCGACACGCGGGCGTGGACCGACAAGGACCGCCGCCGGCTCCGGTGGCGGGGCCGGCGGCGGGGCGGTGGGGGGACGGACGGCCGGCGCCTGGCCGGGTAGGCGCGCCGCAGGACACCCCGGCCCTGCAGGGCGCGATCTTCGCGGTGGTCAAGGCGGCCGTCGACCGCGGCGGGGCGGCCGCCACCCGGCGCGTGACCGGCACCGGGCCGGCGTGAGCGCCGGAGGCGGGCCGGGGCGCACGCGGCCGCCCGTCACCGGTCGTCGTGGGCGTGGCCGGAACCCGCGTCGGGCTCCTGCCAGGAGTTCTGCCGGGCCACGGCCTGCGGGTTCTGGTCGACCGGCCGGGCGCCCGGATCCTTGCGGCGTGCCGCGCGGCGGCCGCCGTACCAGAACGCGGCGACGAGCAGGGCGGCGACGACGACGCCGACGACCATCAGCAGGAGGGTGGGCGTGCCCTCGGCCGCGAGGGAGGCAGTGGAAGGAATCATGAGCGCCGTCTACCCGTTCCTCCGCCTCCCTCACGGGTCTGTGCCGGTCCCCTTCCGGGGGGCGTACGGTGGAAAGGCCCCCACCGGGTCCCGGAAGCCTTGCCGACGGGTGCGCGGGACCGCCAGGGCGGCTTTCGCCGCCGTGCACACCGTGTGCGCAGGAGCGGGGCCAGGAGGCGGCCATGAGCACGGACCCGGCGAACCTTCCCCTGCCCGCGCCCGATCTGAAGACCGACACCGTACGAGTCGGCAGCGCGGTGGTGTGCGTCCTGTCCGGCGACGTCCACCTGGGCACCCGGGCCATCGGCGACGACGCGCTGCGCCGGGCGCTGGACCTCCACCCGGCGCTGCTCGCGGTCGACCTCGACGCCGTGGAGCTGTTCACCGCCGACGGACTCAACCTGCTGCTGGCCCTGCGCGAGGCCGCCGACGAGCAGGGTGTGCCCTTGGTCCTGCTCTCCCCGGGCGAGGCCGTCCGGGAGGTGCTGGACATGACCGGCGCGGCCGGGGCGTTCGAGATCCACTCCACCCTCGCCGAGGCGACCGGCCGCCGCGACCCGTAACCCGTGCGCCGCCCGGGGTGTGGCCCGGTGGGCGGTGGGCAGGTGACAGGACCAAAGGAACTTCGGCCTGCCGGGACCCGTGATGGGACTGCCGCCTTCTGCTGTGAGCCATGGACTCGACCTCGACGACGCGAGCGGCGCCGCCGGGTGCGGTGCGGGCGTCGAGTGGATCCGCCGGACGCTCACCGACATGGGTCTTCTGGACCACGGCGGCGATGTCGTCCTGGTGGGGGCCGAGCTGCTCTCCAATGCCGTCAAACACGGCGGCGGCGCCCGGCACCTGGCCCTCGACCGGCACGACCGCTTCCTGCGGATCGGGGTCAGCGACCACGATCCCCACCCGCCCCGCATGGCCGAACACCGTCCCGACTCCATCGGCGGGCACGGGCTCTTCCTCATCGACCAGCTCGCCCTGCGCTGGGGGACCCGGCCCGCACCCGGCGGGAAGACCGTCTGGGCGGACCTTCCCCTCCCGCCTCCGTGAGCGGCCGGGG
>NZ_GG657750.1:154638-158376 GCF_000158895.1 Streptomyces sp. C
CGAGGACGGCAGCGGCCTGGCCGTCACCGACGCCCAGGTCACCGGGGTCGCCGCAGCCCTCTACGTGGCCGGCGCGTGTTCGGGGGCGCTGGTCTTCGGACGGCTGACCGACCTGTTCGGGCGCAAGAAGCTCTTCCTGGTCACCCTCGGCCTCTACCTCGCGGCGACGGCACTGACCGCCGTGTCCTTCTCCCCCTGGTGGTTATTAGTCTTCCGGTTCCTCACCGGCTTCGGCATCGGCGGCGAGTACGCGGCCATCAACTCCGCGATCGACGAGCTCATCCCGAGCAAGTAAAAAAGAAACGGGTCGACCTGATCATCAACCGGCAGCTTCTGGCTCGGTGCCGTCGCCGGCGCCCTGCTGTCGGTGGTCGCGCTGGACACCGGCGTCTTCCCGGCCTGGCTGGGCTGGCGGCTCACCTTCGCGCTCGGCGTGGTCCTCGGCCTGGTCATCCTCCTCGTGCGCAGGCACGTGCCCGAAAGCCCCCGCTGGATGTTCGTCCACGGCCGGGAGCGCGAGGCCGAGGAGCTGGTCACCGAGGTCGAACGGCAGGTGGAACGCGAGAAGGGCGAGCCGCTGCCCGAGCCCGGGGAGGCGATCACCGTGACGCGGCACCGCGCGATCGGCTTCGGCCTGATCGCCCGCACCGTCTTCCGGTCGTACCCGCGGCGCGCCGTCCTCGGTCTGTCGCTCTTCATCGGCCAGGCGTTCCTCTACAACGCGATCACGTTCGGTTTCGGGACGATCCTGATCCGGTTCTTCGGGGTGCCGACCGGCGGCACCGGCTACTTCTTCGCCGTCGTCGCCTTCGGGAACTTCCTCGGGCCGCTGCTGCTGGGGCGGTTCTTCGACACCGTCGGCCGCCGCCCGATGATCGCGGGAACGTACGTGCTGTCGGGGCTGCTGCTGTTCGGCACGGCCTGGCTGTTCGGGACGGGCAGGCTCACCGCACTGACCATGACGGCCTGCTGGTGCGTGGTGTTGTTCTTCGCGTCGGCGGGGGCGAGTTCGGCGTACCTGACCGTGAGCGAGATCTTTCCGATGGAGACCCGGGCGATGGCGATCGCCTTCTTCTACGCGGTCGGCACGGCCGCCGGCGGGATCTCCGGGCCGCTGGTCTTCGCCGACCTCACCTCCAGCGGGGTCCGCTCGGACACCGTGCTGGCGTTCTGCGTCGGGGCGGCGCTGATGGTCGCCGCGGGACTGGTCGCCGTCTTCTTCGCGGTGGCCGCCGAGGGGCGCCCGCTGGAGCAGGTGGCCGCCCCGCTGTCCGCGCGGACCGACAGCGCCTGAGCGGTCCGGCCGGTGGCGGCCGCCACCGGGGTCAGTCGAGCTGCACGCCGATGACGCAGGTGTCGTCGTCGGTGTCGGACCAGCTCTCCGTGAGCAGTGCGTCGAGCCTGCTGTCGAGGTCTCCGGTCCCCGCCCCCGCCCCGGCCGTGTGCAGGAGGTCGGCCAGGGAGTCCTGCACGGAGGCGTCCCGGCGCTCGACCAGACCGTCCGTGAACATCAGCAGGGTGTCCTGCGGTTCGAGGAGGATCTCCCCCTCGGCGTACGTGACGTCGGGCAGCGCGCCGAGGAGCAGGCCGTCGATGAGGGGGAAGGCCCGGGCCCCGTCCTTCCTGACGAGTACGGGCGGCAGGTGCCCGGCGCGCGCCCAGCGCATCACGCGGGTGCGGGGGTCGTAGAGGCCGCACACGGCGGTCGCGGTGACCTGCTTGGTCAGGTGGTGGGTGACGGTGTTCAGCCAGGACATCAGCTGGGCGGGGCCGGCGCCGGTGACGGCGAGGCCGCGCAGGGCGTTGCGCAGGACGACCATTCCGGTGGCGGCTTCGATGCCGTGTCCGGCGACGTCGCCGACGGAGAGCAGGATGAGGCCCGAGGGCAGCACCAGCGTGTCGTACCAGTCGCCGCCGACGAGGGACTCCGTCTCCGCGGGCCGGTAGCGGACGGCGACGCGCAGTCCGGGTGCCTCGATGTGGTGGTGCGGGGGCATGATGGCGTGCTGGAGCTGGAGGGCGAGCCGGTTGCGTTCGGCTGATTCGGCCTCGGTGAGGGCGAGTTGGTCCCGGGTCGCGGCGAGGGCCACCTCGGTCCAGTGCTGGGCGGAGATGTCCTGGTACGCGCCGCGCACCGCGTGCAGCCGTTGTGCCGCGTCGAGTACGGGCTCGGCGACGACCCGGATGTGGCGCAGGATGCCGTCGGAGCGTCGCAGGCGCAGGTTGACGGAGGCGGGACGCCGGTAGCGGAGCACGGCGCGCAGGAAGCGGCCGAGGGCCGCGGAGTCGTCCGGGTGGGCGTGGTCGGGCAGGTCGCGCAGCGGTACGGGGGGCGCGGTGGGCGGGAGTCCGTGGAGGGCGTAGAGCTCGGAGTTCCAGGTGATCTCCCCGGTGGTGAGGACCTCCTCGAAGCCGCCGATGCGGCCCAGCCGCTGGGCGTGCTGGAGGAGGTTGGCCAGCCGGGCGGTCTCGTCCTCGATCCGCCAGATGAGCAGCACGGCGGCGCCGTGCCGGCTCACGCTGATGTCGGCGACCGAGGTGAGCGGGATCTGGTCGACGAGGGCGGTGAGGCTGACGCGTTCGGCCCGGAAGGGTTCGCCGGTGGCGTGGACCCGTTCGATGGTGTCGAAGAGGCCGCTGTCGCCGCCGACCATCGGATAGGCCTCCAGCAGCAGGGCTCCGTTGACGTCCGCGCGCGGGCGTCCGGCGGGGTCGGCGAACCGGCTGTTGGCGTGGCGGATGCGGAAGTCGGCCAGGCGGCCCTCGGCGTCGAGGACGGGGGTCAGGATGACGGTGGGGTCGTGCAGTCCCTCGGCGAGGTCGATGAGTTCCGACACGTCGGGCAGGAGTGCCTCAGGCGCCGCCGCGTCGGGCGGCGGTGCCGTGTCGAGGGTGTGGGCGCACAGCTCGGCCAGTGCTTCCACCTGGCGCTGGATCTGCGGGGGTTGCGGGGGCAGGGGCTGCGGCCAGCAGACTTCGAGTACGCCGTGTACGCGTCCGCCGGTCCCGGCGGGTACGGCCATGCGGCCGCCTCCGGGCCATTGGAGGTGCCCGATGGAGGGGATCCCCGCGTGCCCGAGGTCGGCGATGGTCACCGGGGTGCGTTCGCGCAGCGCGAGGCGGGGGACGGTGGCGACGCCGGGGGGCACGTGCCGCCAGCGGGAGGCTTCCTCCGCGGGGAATCCGGCGTGGGCCGCGAGGGCCAGGGAGCCGTCGGGGGCGGCGGCCCACACGGCGACGGCGACCGCCCCGAGCGGGGTCAGGGCGTTGGCGAGCAGGGAATCGGCCACGGCCTGGGTGTCCGCGGCGGCGGCGAGGATCCCGCTCTCGGCGGTGCGCAGGCGTACCGAGAGGGTGGAGGTCCGGGCGGTCGGCGGGGCGGCGGTCGCCGTGCGTTCGACGAACTCGGCGGCGATCTCGCTGACGTGGTCGCGGGCGGCCTGGTTGACGATGTCGGCGGCGAGTTCGAGGGGGGAGAGCCCGGCCTCGCGGCACAGCTCGTCGAGCTGGCGGGCCGCGGCGGCCGGGGTGCAGTTCAGCCGCCCCATGAGGATGCCCTTGGCCAGTTCGACCAGGGCCCGGCCGTCGGCCGCCGCGTGGGCCTCCCGTACCTCGCGGCGCAGCCGCTCGACCGTGGCGACGAGCCGTCCGAGCGGGGTCGGCGCCTGCTTCGGGAGGGAGGGCGGCGGTGCTTCGCCGACCGGTCCGCCGGGGGTGCGGGCGGTGTGAGGGTGGGTG
>NZ_GG657750.1:159021-164635 GCF_000158895.1 Streptomyces sp. C
CCGCAGGGCCTCGCCGCCGGGCATGTCGAGTTCGAGGACGACGCAGTGGAACGGCTCGGAGGCCAGTACGGCGGCGGCTTCGCGCGAGCTGGTGGCGCCGACGACCTGGACACCGCCGTACTCGCCGTCGGGGGCGGGCGGGGCTTCGAGTTCGCGTTCGGCGCTTGCGGCGACGAGGGAGAGCAGGCCGCCCTGGCGTTCCTCGATGACGAGGAGGCGGCGGGCCTGGCGCTGCCGGCCGGCCGGGGCCGCGTCGTCGCCCTCGTTCCGCTGGCCGGGCAGACCGTACGCGGCGGGGGTGGCGGCGGGCGCGGGGGTGGCGGCCTGGGGGGCGGGCCCGTCCTCGAACTCGGCGTGGCTGACCGGGAGGTAGAGGGTGAAGGTGCTGCCCTGGCCGGGGGTGCTCTCCGCGGCGACGGCACCGCCGAGCAGTTGGGCGATCTCACGGGTGATGGAGAGGCCGAGCCCGGTGCCCCCGTACTTGCGGCTGGTGGTCCCGTCGGCCTGCTGGAAGGCTCCGAACACGGATTCCAGCTGCTGTTCGGGGATGCCGATGCCGGTGTCGCGGACGCGGAAGGCCATCACGCTCCCCCGGCGGTGCAGCCGGGCGGGGACTTCGGCGTCGGTGGCCCGTTCGATGCGCAGCTCGACGCCGCCGCGCTCGGTGAACTTGACCGCGTTGGACAGCAGGTTGCGCAGGACCTGGCGCAGCCGGGAGTCGTCGGTCAGCAGGTCGGCGGGGGCGTCGGGGGCAGTGGTGACGGTGAAGTCGAGGCTCTTCTGCGTGGTCATGGGCCGGAAGGTGGCCTCGACGTAGTCCAGCAGCTGTTGCAGGTGGACCCGCTCGGGGTGGATGTCCATCTTGCCCGCCTCGACCTTGGAGAGGTCGAGGATGTCGTTGATCAGCTGGAGGAGGTCGGATCCGGCCGAGTGGATGATGCCGGCGTACTCGACCTGCTTCGAGGTGAGGTTGCGGGTGGGGTTCTGGGCCAGCAGCTGCGCGAGGATCAGCAGGCTGTTGAGCGGGGTGCGCAGTTCGTGGCTCATGTTCGCCAGGAACTCCGACTTGTACTTGGAGGCCAGCGACAACTGCTGGGCGCGGTCCTCCAGTTCCTGCCGGGCGTGTTCGATCTGCAGGTTCTTCGCCTCGATGTCGCGGTTCTGGCTGGCCAGCAGGGCGGCCTTCTCCTCCAGTTCCGCGTTGGAGCGCTGCAGCTCCTCCTGCTGGTCCTGGAGTTCGGCGGAGCGTGCCTGGAGTTCGGCGGTCAGGCGCTGGGACTCGCCCAGGAGTTCGTCGGTGCGGGCGTTCGCGACGATGGTGTTGACGTTGACGCCGATGGTCTCCAGCAACTGGCCGAGGAAGTCGCGGTGGACGGGGGTGAAGGAGGAGAAGGAGGCGAGTTCGATCACGCCGAGGACCTGGTCGTCCACGATGATCGGCAGGATCATCAGGCTTCCGGGCGTGGTGTGGCCGAGCCCGGAGGAGATGACGTAGTCGGCGGGGACCTGGTCGGTGGTGATGGTCCGGTGGCTGCGGGCCGCCTGTCCGACGAGGGACTCGCCGAGGGCGAAGCGGACGCCGACCCCGTCGGCGGCGGAGCGGCCGTAGGAGCCGACGAGCGTCAGCACCGTGCCCTCGGGGGTGTCCTCCGCCAGGTAGAAGGCGCCGTACTGGGCGGCGACCAGGGGGGTCAGCTCGTCCATGACGAGTTCGGCGACGACGGCCAGGTCGCGGTGGCCCTGCATCAGGCCGGAGATGCGGGCGAGGTTGGACTTGAGCCAGTCCTGCTCCTGGTTGGCGCGGGTGGTCTCCCGCAGTGAGCCGACCATGGAGTTGATGTTGTCCTTGAGGTCGCCGACCTCGCCGGGGGCTTCCACGGTGATGGAGCGGGTGAGGTCGCCCTCGGCGACGGCGCTGGTGACGGCGGCGATGGCCCGGACCTGCCGGGTGAGGTTGCCCGCGAGCTCGTTGACGTTCTCGGTGAGGCTCTTCCAGGTGCCCGCCACGTTGGGCACGCGTGCCTGGCCGCCCAGGCGGCCCTCGGTGCCGACCTCGCGGGCCACGCGCGTCACCTCGTCGGCGAAACGCGGACAGCGGTGTTCCACCATGGTGTGATGACTCCCGGCGAGGAACGGCGACCTCGCCCTTCGCCTCCACGGTGATCTTCTGCGACAGGTCGCCGCGGGCGACGGCGGTGGCGACCTGGGCGATGGAGCGCACCTGGCCCGTCAGGTTGGACGCCATCACGTTGACGTTGTCGGTGAGGTCCTTCCAGGTCCCCGACACCCCGCGTACCGTGGCCTGGCCGCCGAGGTTGCCCTCGGTGCCGACCTCGCGGGCCACGCGCGTCACCTCGTCGGCGAACGCGGAGAGCTGGTCGACCATCGTGTTGATGGTCGTCTTCAGCTCCAGGATCTCGCCGCGGGCGGTGACGGTGATCTTCTGGGAGAGGTCTCCCTGGGCGACGGCGGTGGCGACCTGGGCGATGGAGCGCACCTGCGCGGTGAGGTTCCCGGCCATGAAGTTGACCGAATCGGTGAGGTCGCGCCAGGTGCCGGAGACGTCCTTGACGTCGGCCTGGCCGCCGAGCAGTCCTTCGGTGCCGACCTCGCGGGCCACGCGGGTGACCTCGCCGGCGAAGGAGGACAGCTGGTCGACCATCGTGTTGATGGTGTTCTTCAGCTCCAGGATCTCGCCCCGGGCGTCCACGGTGATCTTCTGGGAGAGGTCTCCCTGGGCGACCGCGGTGGTCACCTGGGCGATGTTGCGCACCTGGTCGGTGAGGTTTCCGGCCATGAAATTGACCGAATCCGTAAGGTCCAGCCAGGCTCCCCCGACGCCGGGGACGTCCGCCTGGCCGCCCAGTGTGCCCTCCGTGCCGACCTCGCGGGCCACCCGCGTCACCTCGGAGGTGAACAGCGACAGCTGGTTGACCATCCCGTTGAACACGGTGGCGATCTCCCCGAGGAGCCCCTCCGCCGCATCGGGCAGCCGCGTACGGAAATCCCCGTCCCGTACGGCCGTCAGCCCCTCCAGCAGCAGGCGCAGCTCCGACTCGGTGATGCCGCCCTCGCCGGGTTCCACCGCCGCTCCGCCCGGTGCCACCGCGCCGGTCCGCTCAGCCATCGCCAACCTCATTTCCGCCGTACCTGACGGATGAAGGCTAACCCCCTCTTCCGGGGCCTCCGGGCGCTTCATCGGTCGAGGGCGTCCTGGACGCTGGGGTGCAGCGACAGGACCGTGTCCGCTCCGGTGAGGGCGAACAGGCGGAGCAGTTGGTCGCCCGGGGCTGCGACCCGGAGCACGGTCAGACGGTGCAGCCGCAGCAGGAGGTTCAGGAACGAGGAGTCGCCGAATGTGACCGAACTCGCGTCCAGCACGACCACCCCGTGCCGGTCCGCGGCGGCCGTCAGGGCCTCCTCCAGCGAAGGCAGGGTGTCCTGGTCCAGCTCGCCGCGCGCCGCGACGACCCAGCCAGGCCCCGCCCGGTAGCTGTCCCCGACCACGCCGTCGCCCAGCGCTTCCCCTGCTCCGGTCATGTCCGCCTCCCGGATCTCACCTGTACGGGTTCCGGAATGGAGTATGCACGGTGGATCACCCCGAGACGACGGCCCCCCGCTGAGAGGCCGGCAGGACGGAGCTGCATTCCGGTACGCGTAGGAAGCCGATCTCGGGGCATGAGCGCGGTCGGCAGCCATCGACAACAGGGAGGGACCCGCCACCATGCCTCGTCCGGCAGCAGTCGTAAGCCCTGAACGTGCGACGGACCCCCGGGTGCCGACTCCCACCCGGTCCGTGGGAGGGGAGCCGCCCGCCGCACCACCGCTGCCCCGGGTGGAGCAGGCCCGGGAGATCGCGCCCGCGGACGCCCGGGAACTGTCGCGGCTGTTCTTCGCGAGGCTGCGGTCCCTGGAGGAGGGCACGCGGGAGTACCAGTACGCCCGCAACACGCTGATCGAGATGAACCTCTCGCTGGTGCACTACGCCGCACGCCGGTTCCGCGCCCGGGTCTCCGGGGGCGGGCTCGACATGGACGACGTCATCCAGGTCGGCACCATAGGCCTGATCAAGGCCATCGACCGCTTCGACCTCGACCGCGAGGTCGAGTTCTCGACGCTGGCGCTCCCCTACATCACCGGTGAGATCAAGCGGCACTTCCGCGACACCACGTGGGCCGTGCACGTCCCGCGCCGCCTCCAGGAGCTGCGTTCCGAACTCGCCAAGGCGCAGGAGTCCCTCACGGAGGCCCTGCACCGGGCCCCCACCGTCAAGGAGGTCGCCCAGCACCTCGGGCTGTCCGAGGAGGAGGTGATAGACGGCCTGGTCGCCGCGAACGGCTACACCAGCGGCTCGCTGGACACCGCCGACGAGGCCGAGGAGGCGCGGGGCACGGGCCGTCCGGCCCGCGCGCTGGCCGAGAAGCTCGGTGAGAGCGATCCCGCCATGGAGCTGTTCGAGGACTTCCACACCCTCGCTCCGCTGCTGCGGGAACTGCAACCGCGGGAACGGCTGATCCTGAGCATGCGGTTCGGGCAGGAGAAGACGCAGGCCGAGATCGGCGCGGAGCTCCACATCTCGCAGATGCAGGTCTCCCGGCTGCTCTCGCGCACCCTGGCCCGCCTGCGCGCGGGAATGCTCACCTCCTAGGAGTCGTGGTGGTTCCCGGACGAACGTGCCGCGCCGGAGGTCGCGGCATGACGACAGTTCCCGCGGCGGGCGGTCCGGGGACCTTCGCCCATCGCGCGCTCCTCTACCGGAGCCCCGAGGAATACCTGACCGGGGCGGGCGGCTTCGTGCGGGCCGCGCTCGCCGCGGACGAGCCCGCCCTGGTCGCGGTGCCCGGCCCCCGGCTCGGGCCGCTGCGGGAGGTCCTCGGCAGCGACGGGGCGGGCGTCGGGTTCGTGGACATGGCACGGCTGGGCCGCAATCCCGGCCGGATCCTGGCCGCGCTGCGGGAGTTCGCCGAGCGGCACGGGGGCCGGGCCGTCCGGATCGTCTCCGAGCCGGTCTGGGCGGGCCGTACGCCGGCCGAGGTCCGGGAGGCCACGCGCCACGAGGCCCTCGTCAACACGGCCTTCGCCGGCCGCGACGCCACCGTCCTGTGCCCGTACGAGGTGGCCGCCCTCTCCCCCGGCGTGCTCGCCGACGCCCGCCGTACGCACCCCACGCTGGTCGAGGGCGGACGCGTACGGCCGAGCCCCGGCTACACGGACCCCTCGGTGGTCGGCGGCGACTGCGACACCCCGCTGCCGGCGCCCGGACCGGGAGCGGTCGGCCTCGACTACGCGGGCGGGGACCTGGCCCGGGTACGCGAGTTCGCCGGGGCGTGGGCCGACGCGTCCTCCCTCGCGGCGGGACGCCGGGGCGACCTGCTGCTCGCCGTCGGCGAGGCCACGGCCAACTCCCTGGCGCACGGCGGGGGCCGCGGCACGCTGCGGCTGTGGCGCGCCCCGGGAGGCGGGGGCGTGGTGGCCGAGATCCGCGACGGCGGCCGGCTGGCCGACCCGCTCGCGGGCCGCCGCCGTCCGCCGCTCGCCTCCGCCGACGGCGGGCGGGGCCTGTGGATGATCCACCAGTTGTGCGACCTCGTCGAGGTCCGCTCCACGCCTTCCG
>NZ_GG657750.1:164851-165630 GCF_000158895.1 Streptomyces sp. C
TCAGCGGCGGGGGTGAGACCACAGTGAAGAGCAGCGGACCCCAGACCGGCCGTCCACTGAGGCCCGGGGCGGCGGGACAGCGCCGGCTCCTGGCACTGGCCGGCGTCCGGGGCCAGGTCGCGAAGGGCCGCGACTTCGCGCGGCAGGCGCTGCGGGACTGGGAGTGGGACGGGACCGAGACGTCCGAGGACACCCTGCTCGTCGTCTCCGAGCTGGTGACCAACGCCGGTCTGCACGCGGACGGCTGCCTCCAGCTGGTCCTCACCGGCGGCGACGTCCTGCGCATCGAGGTGTTCGACGGTTCCACGGCGCTGCCGCACCGTCAGTCCTCCCCCCGGCGGGGTGCCCCGGGCGGCCACGGGCTCACCATCATCGACCGCCTCTGCGACCGCTGGGGCGCCGAGGTCCACGAGCGGGGCAAGGTGGTGTGGGCCGAGATCGGGGCCGCCCGGCTGGTCTCCGGCCGGCCCGCCGGGGGCTGAGCCCGCCCCGGGGCGTTTCGTTTCGCGGACGGGCGACGCGGATCCGTTCGCGCAGCGGCTTTCTTCCGGCGCCCCGGACGGCTGGAGTGGGGGCATGTCTTCCACTCCGCCCCCGGCGACCCCCGAGCACTTCCGAGGAAGTGGACGGGGCCGACGGCTGCGAACGCGTCCGCCGCGTCCTGGCGCTGGCCGGCTTCGACACGTCCTCGCGGGCGGGGGAGGGACTGCGCGTGTGGTCGGCGCCGGAGGGGGTCGTGGTGGGCTGGGTCGCGCGGGAGGTGCTGCGGCCGACCGTCC
>NZ_GG657750.1:165799-168543 GCF_000158895.1 Streptomyces sp. C
CCGGGCGGGCCCCCGTAGGCGGCGCGGTAGGCGGCGGAGAAACGTCCCTGGTGGTGGAAGCCCCAGCGGTTCGCGATGGCCGTGACCGTGTCCCGGGCGGGGTCCGCGGCGACGAGGTCGGCGTGGGCCAGTGCGAGGCGTACGCGGCGCAGGTACGCCGTCGGTGTGGTGCCGAGATGGCGGCGGAAGGCGTACTGGAGGGCCCGCGGGGTGACCGCGGCAGCGGCGGCGATCTCGGCGAGGCCGATCGGGGCGTCCGGCTGCGACTCGATGAAGGCGACGGCCCGGCGGACGGTCTCCGGCGTCGCGTCCCGCGTGTCGGCGAGTACGGTGTCGGGCCGGGCGTCGGTGGGGAAGGCGGCCACGACGGTCGCGGCCAGCATCCTCGCGGCGGCGTCGGCCACCAGCGGCTCGCCGCCCGCCGGCAGGCGCGAGACGCTCTCCTCGACGTAGTCGACCGTCCTCTTCCACTGTTCGGCCATGGCCGTGGAGACGGGCGTGAAGCGGGTGAAGCGCAGCGGCCGGGCGGGGCGGTCGGCCGGTCGGCCCGCGACTTCCTCGACCAGGGCGAGCGGCACCGTCACGGCACGGAGTTCGGCCGAGTACACCCGTCCCGCGTAGGGGAGGTGGGGCTGTGAGATCGCCAGGACGTCGCCCGGCCCGGCCTCCGCGGTGTCGTCGGCGCACTCCCTGGCCATCCGGCCGCCGACCACGTGGGTGATGGCCACGGCGCCGAGGGGGCCGGTGGCGTAGGCGTACTCGGTCCGCAGCGAGATGGTGCTCAGCGATACGGGGCCGACGTTGTCGCGCGTGTACGTGAAGGGGCTCGCGGGCGCGGGGGTCTTCATGCGCAGGCTCGTCCCGTACGCCGAACTGAGCCAGTCCCGTGCCACGTCCACGTCCGAGGTCCGGAAGACGTGCCCGGTCCGGGGGCCGGCGGGGTGCTGCTGTCGTCGCATGGTGGAGGCGTCCTCTTCCGCGGTGGCGCGGCGGGGAGGAGCTGCGCGGGATCAGCGTACGTGGGCGGGAGGCCGCGCGGGGCGCGTTCGTGTTCCGCGGACCGGACGGCCCGTGCCCGGGGTGCGGGGGTGGCGCCGGTGCCTGCCCCGCGCCCGGACCACCGGCGGTTCGCGTCCGCCGGGCGGGCCGGCCGGTCCCAGCATGTGTTCCTCGTACCGGCCGAGCCCGAGGACGGCGCACATCAGCAGGGGCGGTACGAGCAGCGCCAGGAACAACACGGGAGGGCTACCTGTGCCGGGCCAGGGTGGCCACCAGGACGACGAGGGCGAAGGCCATCACCAGCAGGTGCAGCCAGGCGGGTAGGGGTCCGGCGGCCTGGGCGAGGGCCGTGCTCGTATTCGATGTCATGTGGCGCGCTTGCCCGCACTGGGGCGGCTGACACGGCCGGGCCCGAACCCGTCGCGGACCGGCCCGTCCGCGGAGCCGGTCCCGGCTAAAAACAAAAAACGTCGAGGAGCAGGGTGTCCGCGCCGTGACGGGCGACCAGCTGGAGTCCGACGGGTTCGCCCGCGGGCGAAATACCGGCCGGCAGGGTGAGCGCCGGATGGCCGGAGATGTTGAACGCCCAGGTGAGGGCCACGCTCATGCGGGTTCCGGGGCCGTCGTGGCCGTGCGGGGGGTGGGGGGTGGTGGGAGTGGCGATGAGGTCGAACTCGTCGAAGACCGCTCGCAGGTGCTCGTTGTTCGCCGCGACCAGGCGCTCGGCGTCCGGGCCCGGGGCACCGGCGCGCAGAGCGGTCCCCTCGGAGGCCGGATCGTGCAGCGCGACCGGGTGGTCGAGGCCGCCTACGGAGCGGTGCGCGAGATCCGGTGGAGGGCGCGCCGGGCGGTGTCGGTGGTACCGGGGTCGGTCGCGGCGAACCCCAGGGTCGGGGTCCAGGCCACCCTCGGTGTGCGCGGAAGCGGCGGTGCGGCGGTGGTGCCGGCGACGGCGCGGAGGTAGGCGACGGCGTCGTGCGGGGCGCGGGCCAGCACGCCGGGGGTGTTCAGTCCGGCGCGGTCCCGGGAGGGCAGGAGACCGTTGGTCGGCTTGAGCCCGATGACGCCGCACCAGGCGGCGGGGATGCGGACCGAGCCGGCGCCGTCGGAGCCGGTGGCGAGCGGTACGAGGCCTGCGGCGACCGCGGCTGCGGAGCCTGCTGACGATCCGCCCGGGGACCAGGCTGCGCCGAGGGGGTTGAGGGTGGGCCCGCGGTCGGTGGAGCCGTAGGTCTGCCAGCGGGTGCCGGCGCGGGGGACGGAGGTCGCCCCGATCGGGACGCACCCGGCGGCGGCCAGCCGCCGGTTCTGGAACGAGTCCGGCCACTTCGCCCGCCTTGACCCCGATCGGTAAACCGGACAGCGGCAGGCGGGCTCCGCGGGCCACCGCCGCGTCGACCTCGGCCGCCGCGGCTCGGGCGGCGTCCGCCCAGAAGGCGGTGAAGGCCCGCAGGGCGCCGTCGCGTTCGGCGGTCAGCGCCAGGGCGGTGTCGACGACGTCACGGGCGGTCACCCGGCCGCCGTTGACCAGCTCGGCGATCTCCACGGCGGACAGGGAGGCGTACGGGCGTTCTTCGAGCATGCGGTTCCCTCCGTGGGCGGGCCGCACCCGGGCGTGCGGGCCCGGCGTCAGTACGCGTGGTCGACCGTGACGGCGGCCGGCAGGTGCAGGGCCGCTCGGACCGGTTCCCCGCGCAGCTCCTCGGGGTGAGGGCGAGGGCGTCGATCACGGTGAGGTGGGCCGG
>NZ_GG657750.1:168643-169841 GCF_000158895.1 Streptomyces sp. C
CGGGTCCGCGTAGACGCGCCAGTTGGCGCCCGGGCGGAGCTGGTCCGTGCGCTCCAGTACGGTCGCCCCCAGGGCCAGCGCCCGCTCCTCCTCCCCTTCGAGGTCGTCCACGTCGAAGTCCAGGTGGAGCTGCTGCGGGTGCCGCCGGTCGGGCCACCGGGGCGGCTGGTAGCCGTCCGCCCGCTGGCAGGCCAGCGGGGTCCCCTCGAATCCGTGCACCTCGACCCAGTCGGGGTCGTCGGGATCCGCGACGACGCGGCCGCCGAGCAGGGCGGCGTAGAACTCCGCGAGCCGAACCGGATCGGCGCAGTCCAGTGCGACCGCCTGCAGTTTCCGGATCACTTCCGACACCCTCTCAACTCTGCCGCCTGCGCGACGCTCCCGTACCGGAGGGTTCGTACCCGCCGCGGGAGCGGGCATGCCCGTCGGTGTCCAGGTCTTCGTCCGCCCGCGGCGGGCGCGGGCGGTAGCGGGAGACGGCCACTCCCGCCAGGCACAGCAGGCCGCCGAGGAGGGTGAGCCAGGCCGGCACCTCGCCGAGGAGGATCCAGCTCAGCAGGACGACGATGGCCGGCACCGCGTAGGTCGTCGCGCCGAGCTTCCCGGCCGGCATCCGCGCGAGGGCGAACGTCCAGGTGGTGAAGGCGAGGGCGGTCGGGACCACGCCCAGGTAGAGCATGTTCAGGGTCGCGGAGAGCGGGGCCTTCGGGGCCTCGGCCACCAGCTGTCCGGCGAACGGCAGGCAGGCCACCGTTCCGGTGAGGCAGCTGTACGTGGTGATCTGCAGCGGCGTCCCGTACGAGAGGGCGGGCTTCTGCGCGACGACGCCCGTCGCGTACGCCACCGCCGCGAGCAGGCACAGCACCACCCCGAGCACCGAGGTCGTGCCGTCGCCGCCGGACGACATCGACAGGCCGACGACCACGGCTCCGACGAAGGAGACCGCCATGCCGGTCACGAGCCGCGGTGGCAGGGCCTCGCCGAGCAGGCGCGCGGCCAGGAGCGTCATCAGGATCGGCCCGGTGTTCACGAGGAGGGACGCGGTGCCCGCGTCGACGAGGCGCTCGCCCCAGTTCAGCGCGACCGTGTAGCCGGCGAACCAGACGAGGCCGGAGAGCAGGATGCCGCGCCGGGCGCCGCGCGGGGGCAGGCCCTCGCGGCGCAGGAGCAGCAGCGCCACGAGCACCAGCGAGGCGGC
>NZ_GG657750.1:170682-179060 GCF_000158895.1 Streptomyces sp. C
TGGACGGGGCGACCCCGGTGGTGCGGGCCAGCTCGCCCGCGGTCCAGGCCCGCCCCTCCAGCAGCGTCATGCAGATGGCGGCCCGGGTCTCGTCGGCCAGGGCGGCGGCGAGGGCGGCGAGCCGGGCGGCGGGAGCGGGAGAGTCCGCCGGACCGGGGGCGGGTGTGTCGTCGTGATTCATGGCTCCAGGGTGCCGCATCGTTTCGGTATAGGGCGAATGGTTGGCGCCCGGGAGCCCGGGGTGGGGGCGCCGGGGCTGGGGTCAGGCCGCGAGGTGCGCGGCGATGAGTTCCGCCCAGGATTCGATGAAGGACGGGAAGCCGGCGGCGAACTCGTCGAGCGCCCCGGCCGCGGCCGGGGTGAGCGGCGTCATGTCGTAGGTGACCCGCACGGCACTGCCGGTCTCGGTGGCGGTGAGGTCGACGGTGACCGTCCCGGCCCGGACGCCCGGGGTGAGCCGGGCGTAGGAGACCGAGTGCGGGAAGTCGCGGGCGGCCACCAGCCAGGTCGTGGCCTCCTCGTCCGACGAGGTGAGCCAGACGGTTCCCGGCTCGGTGTCGTCCGGCGTCTCGACCGGGAAGACCGGGTCCCAGCCCGGCTCCCAGTCCCGCTCGCCCCGGGCGGTGAAGAGGCGGAAGGCCGCTTCGGGCGGGAGCGGGACGGTCAGTGCGGCGCTCAGGACGCGGCGGTTCATTTCTCCTCCAGGGGGCGGGCGGGCCGGTGGCGGTCAGCTCCGGCTCCTAGACGGTATCCGCCATTCCGGGGCGTTCCGCTGGACAGACCGGAGAGCCGGGGCATACCTGGCGTGCGAGCGGGCCAGTACACGGGGGGACCGACCATCCGCGGCGGAACCCGCTCTGGTACAGGGAGAACTCGATGACCATGTCGACGATGGCGCGCATCGCCGTGACGGTGGGTGTGACGACCGTGTTCACCGCGGCCTCGACCCTCAGCGCCGCCGCCCGGACGCCGGAGCCCAAAGCTCCCGGGGAGTTCGTGTCGCTGAGCTCCGTCGACCCCACGATCATCCAGGAGATGCGCTACGTGTCGGCCCACAACTTCATCGGCGAGCGGATCGACGGCTACCGGCAGCCGGTCTGCATCCTGACCCGGCCGGCGGCCCAGGCCCTGCACCGGGCCCAGAGGCGCCTGGTGCACCAGGGGTACTCGCTCAAGGTGTACGACTGCTACCGGCCGCAGCGGGCCGTCGACCACTTCGTACGGTGGGCCAAGGACCTCTCCGACGAGCGACGGAAGGCCGAGTTCTACCCGCGGGTCGACAAGTCGCGCCTGTTCGAGGACGGCTACATCGCCGAGAAGTCCGGGCACAGCCGGGGCAGCACCATGGACCTGACGATCGTCCCCCTTCCGGCGGTCCCCGCGCCCCCGCCGGTGCCGGGGCAGGAATCCGTTCCCTGCTACGCGCCGCAAGCGGAGCGGTACCCGGACAACTCCGTGGACATGGGCACCGGCTTCGACTGCTTCGACACGCTGTCGCACACCGACGACCCCCGCGTCCAGGGGAAGCAGCGCGCGCACCGCCTGCTGCTGAAGACGACGCTGGCGGCGGAGGGCTTCGTCAACCCGCCCGAGGAGTGGTGGCACTTCACGCACAAGCCCGAGCTGTTCCCGGACACCTATTTCGACTTCCCCGTCGCGCGCCGGTCGGTGTCCGGGCACCGCCCCTGAGAGACGGTGCCCGCGTCAGCCGGCGCGGACGGGATCGCCCCTTCGTGTGGCACCTGCGCGTCACCGTGGTAACGGTCTGTCACTTTCCGTACCGTCGACCGGGGCTCGGGTTTCGCCCCCACGGACTCGACGACCAAGGAACGGCCATGCCCAGAGGAATGTCCATCCACATCGGCATCAACGAGATCGACGAGACCCGTTACGGGACCAAGGGCGAGCTGAAGAACCCCGAGAACGACGCCCTGACCATGCGGGACCTCGCCAAGGCCAACGGGTTCGACACCCTCGCGACCCTGCTCACCAAGGACGCCACCAGCGAGAAGGTCGCGTCCGCCCTGAAGACGGCCGCCGCCCAGCTCACCGGAGGCGACCTCCTGCTGCTCACCTACGCCGGCCACGGATCCCAGGTCCCCGACAAGAACGGTGACGAACCCGACCGCCGCGACGAGACGTGGGTGCTCTACGACCGGCAGTTCGTCGACGACGAGCTGTACGCCGCCTTCGCCGCCTTCGCCGAGGACGTACGCGTCCTCCTGCTCTCCGACAGCTGCCACAGCGGTACCGTCTCGCGCGACGTCTCGCACTTCCTCGACGACGCGGAACTGGTGCGCGCCTTCGACACCAGTGAGCCGTCCGAGGTCCGCGCCCGCATCCGCGCCCTGCCGCAGGACGCCCAGTTCCGCAATTACCAGCGTGATCAGGAGCTGTACGACGAGATCCAGCGTTCCGTGCCCGCCCTGGACCTGCAGGACATCCGGGCGGATGTCCTGCTGGTCTCCGGCTGCCAGGACAACCAGACCTCCAGCGACGGGGTGGGGCCCAACGGCCTGTTCACCGAAGTCCTGCTCAAGACGTGGAAGAACGGGGCGTTCCGGGGAAGCTACTCGACCCTCCACCGCCAGGTCGTCGAGAGCATGCCCTTCTACCAGACGCCCAACATGCTCCAGACGGGCAAGCGCAGCCAGCAGTTCGCCTCCCAGGCACCGTTCTCCATCTGATTCTCATCCGTCCCTCCAACTGCCAAGTGGTAGTCATGTCCTGACCGGCCCGTGCGCCCGAGAGGGGTGCACGGGCCTCGACAAGGGGGACCCATCATGACGATGACGTACCGTCGGAGCAGGCCGGTGCTCTCGGCGCTCTCCGCCGGGATCGCGGCCGCCGCGCTCCTCCTGGGGCTCGCCGGATCGGCCGACGCCGTCCCGGTACCGCCGATCCAGAACTTCGGCACCATCGACGGCTTCGGGCAGAACTCCGAGCACGAACGGATCACCCGCGCGGCCCTCGCCTGCGCACCCGGCACCGCTCCCGGCACGGCCGGTGCGTGCTTCCAGCCGGCCTCGATCCGCCAGTTGGCGGGGGCGAACGGAACGATGGGGGCCATCGGGGCGCCGGACATGGACCAGGCGCTCACCGAGGCCGCACACTGCGACGGCGCCGACTACCTGAACGCGGCCGGCTACCCCCGGACCAGGGCGCAGGCCACCTCGGTGCTGCTGTCCTGCATCGCGCACCTCAAGGGCGAGTTCGACCGCGGGGTGGAGAGGGCGGACGTGCTCGTGAACGCCGCGGGCGCCGTCAGTGCCTCCGACACCGACCTCTCCTCCGACTGCACCTTCGCGCTGGGCGTCCCCGGCCGCGGCAAGTGCAACGCCATCGAGGGCTTCGGCCGGGCGCTGCACGGCACCGAGGACTTCTACTCGCACAGCAACTGGGCGGACCAGGCGGACGGCAGGTCCCCCGTCGGCGTCAGCAACCCGCCGGGCCTGGCCCGTACCGGTCCTGCGCCCTTCCTCCGGCTGGCCGCCGCCGCGCCCTCGGCCTCCGACATCCCCGGGGACCTCACGACGGGATGCTTCAGCCTCAACCCGTGGGGCTGCGGCAAGCGGATCACCCACGGCGTCCTGAACAAGGACAACGGGACCATCGACCCCGCGACGGGGAGGGCCACCTCCCCCACGACCGCCAGGGGGCAGGTCGCCGGCAACTTCAACGCCGCCGTCCAGACGGCCATCGCGGACGCCCGTGCCCAGTGGGACGGCTTCCGCGGCTCGCTCGTCGCCCGCTACGGGACGGTGCGCGGACAGCGCATGGCGTGCGCGATGACGCATGACGATCCGGCCCGCGACTGCCGCTGACGATCGCGTCGCGGAAGGGGCACCGGTCCCCTTCCACGACGGCCGGCGCGGGCCGGGCCCGCCTCAGCCGTTGGCCCGGGCCGCGGCCACGGCTTCCCGGACCGTCCGCGCCACGCGGGCGGCGTCGTCGGGGTTGTTCACCACGTCCGTCCGGCTCATGTCGACGACGAGCACCTCGCTGGCCGAGTAGTGCTTGTACACCCAGTCGTCGTAGCCGGACCAGAGCGTCCGGTAGTACTCGACGAGGCTTTCGTCCTGCTCGAAGTCGCGGCCCCGCAGTCCGATCCGGTGCAGCACCGTCTCGAAGTCCGCCTTGAGGTAGACCATGAGGTCGGGTGCCTTGCGGTAGGGCAGGCCGTCGATCTCCCGCATCATCTCGTCCAGCAGCCCCTCGTACACCCGCATCTCGAGGGAGCTGATCCGGCCCAGGTCGTGGTTGACCTTGGCGAAGTACCAGTCCTCGTAGATGGACCGGTCCAGGACGTTGTCGCCCTGCTTGTAGGCCGCCTTGATGGCGGCGAACCGCGTCTGCAGGAAGTAGAGCTGGAGGAGGAAGGGGTAGCGCTTCGCCTGGATCTCCTCGGGGCTCGCCGTGTAGAAGAGCGGCAGGATCGGGTTGTCCTCGACGCTCTCGTAGAAGACCTCGCTGCCCAGCTCCTTGGCGATCAGTTCGGCCACACTCGTCTTGCCGATTCCGATCATGCCTCCGACGCAGATCACCGACATACCTCACTTCTCCCTGGGGGTCTTCTTGTTCGCGGGTGGGAGGAGCGTCCGTCACCCCGTACCCCTGAGACGCACGCAGGTGGTCACCCGATGCCCCCACGACCTTCATGATCAGCGCCACAGGGCTGTGAGCCCGGGCCGAGAACACGACGCAGGCCGTCCACTCGGCCGGTCGAACGGACCGCCTTGTGGTTGCCGCGTACAACGAGCCACCGCCCCGCGGCCGCCTTGAAGCATAAATGACGTTTCACGCCGCGCCGGACAGTGCGCCACCCGGCCGTCCGACCGCCCCTATGCCCCGCACGGGCGTCCGGTTAGGCTTGCCTTCCCTGGCGCGCGAGCGTGCGGGTGGCGACCCATGGAACGGAACGGGCAGAGGCAGGGTGCAGGTGGGAATCGGGGACCGCGTTCATGCGCTGCGTGCGCCTGCGGGCGCGGTGCGCCCTGGTGCCGGCCCCGCGCTCGGCCGGGGGCGTCGTGGATAAGGTCATGGTCACCGCCGGTGCCCTGTACGCGATCGTCCTGCTGCGTGCCGGAGGGACGTTCGCCCTCGGGTGGCTCACCGGCGCCGGTGCCCGCCGCAGCAGGTTCGCCGGGCGGATCTCCTCGGCGAAGTTCCGGCGCGCCGAGCTGGCGATCCAGCGGTGGGGCGCGCCCGTGGTGGCCGTCTCCTTCCTGACCGTCGGCTTCCAGACCGCCGCCAACTTCCTCGCGGGCAGCATGCGCATGCCGCTGCCGCGCTACCTCGTCGCCCTGTTCGTGGGCGGAGCGGCCTGGGCCCTGATCTACGCGACCGCGGGGCTCGGCGTCCTCGAAGTGCTGGGGCGGCTCTTCGCCGAGCGGACGGCCCTCGGGGCCGGCGCCGTCGCCCTCCTCGTCGCCGCGGTGTGCGGGGTGGTGGTGTACCGCCGGAGGCGGGCGGCCCTGTCCACCAGTGGCACCGGGACCGAGGAATCGTGAGCGCGCCCTCCCGAGGCACCAGCGGCTTACGCGCCGAGCCGTAGGACGCTCACCCGGACGTCCCGTCGCCCGCGCGGCCGGCCGGGCCGAACCAGCGGGTGAGCGTCTCGGCGAGACCCGCGCCGCCGGCCCAGCAGACGTAACCGTCCGGGCGGACGAGTACGGCCTCGGCGTCGGGCGAGCCGGATATCGCCCGGGCCCGCACCTGCGTGATCCGGTCGCTCCAGGCGGCCGCGGCGGCGAGCGGAGCCTCGGCGAGGTCGAGGAGGACGCCCCGTCCGGTCCGCGTCAGATCGCTGAACCGGACCGGCTCACCGTCGCCGAGGTCCAGGTCGACGTCGGGCATCCGCAGGCCCAGTAGCGGATGGGGAGCGGCGTCGGGGGACGGGAGGCAGAGGTCGAGCCCGGCCATCACACCGGCCATGTACCGGTTGGCGTCGGGCAGGCGGAGCAGGTCGGTGAGGACGTCGCGCAGCTCGGGCAGGCCGGCGTCACGCTGCGGCCCCATGACCACGCCCTGGGCCCGGGTGAGGGCGAGCACCCGCGCGGCGACGGGGTGCCGCTCGGCGTGATAGGTGTCCAGCAGTTCCTCGCCCACTTCGCCGCGCAGGACGGCGGCGAGCTTCCAGCCGAGGTTGAACGCGTCCTGGACACCCAGGTTGAGCCCCTGGCCTCCGGCCGGGGAGTGGATGTGGGCGGAGTCTCCGGCGAAGAGGACGCGGCCGTGGCGGTACTCCTCCAGTTGCCGGCTGGCGTTGCTGAACCGGGAGGCGTAGCGGATCTCGGCCACGTCGACCTTCCCGCCGTGGGTGGCCTGGAGGACCTCGCGCACCTCCTCCGGCGTGACGGGGGCGTCGCGCCCGGCCGACATGGTCCGCGGGCCGCTGAGGATGAGCTTGTGGAGCCCGTCCGCCAGGGGCGTGATCATGGCGAAGTGGCCCCGGGGCGAGGTGTGGATCCGTGAGCTGATGTGCCCGGCGGTGCTGTCGTCGACGTCGCCGGTGAGCACCAGATCGGCGGTGGCCATGCGGGCGGTGGCCGCTTCGCCGGGGAACGCGGCTCCGATGATCTTGCGCACGCTGCTGTGCGCGCCGTCGCAGGCGACGAGGTAGCGCCCGCGCAGCGTCCGGTCGCCGTCCGGTGCGGTCACGGTGACGGTGACGCCGTCGGCGTCCTGTCGGAGGCCGGTCAGCCGGTGCTCCCTCAGCACCTGGCCGCCGAGCGCGACGAGGCGGTCCTCCAGCACCGCCTCCAGCTGGTCCTGCGGGAGCAGGACGGGGTGCGGATAGCGGGTGTCCCACGCCTCGTAGTCCAGCGGGACGGGCAGGCCCGCGAAGTGGCCGCCGACGAGCCGGTAGTCGATCGACCGGCCGAGGGTGTCGTCCAGGAGGCCGCGCAGGGCGAGCATCTCGGCGGTCCTGGGCTGGATCGCCCCGGCCCGGGACTGGAGGTTGCGGCCGGGCAGCCGGTCCAGCACGACCGCCGGTACGCCGGCGAGGGCGAGTTCGGCGGCGAGCGTGAGCCCGGCGCCGCCGGCCCCCGCGACGATGACACCGGTGACTTGCGCGTTCATGGAGCCTCCTCGGAAGATTCCTTCACTTGGTCGAGAACTATACCAGGTGCAACTTTCCCCTCGGTACCCCTTTGTTATCGTGGGCGCATGGCTGAGGAACTGGGACTCCGGGAACGCAAGAAGCAGCGCACCCGGCAGACGATCTTCGAAGAGGCGCTGCGGCTGTTCCTGAGCCGCGGCTTCGACGAGGTGTCGATCGCGGAGATCGCCGAGGCGGCCGAGGTCTCCAAGCGCACGCTGTTCGCCTACTTCCCGACCAAGGAGGACCTGGTCCTGCACGTGTTCGCGGACCACGCGGACGAATCGGCCCGCGTGGTCCGCGCCCGCCCCGCCGGGACGAGCCCGCTGGCCGCCCTGTACGCGCACGAGCTCGACGCCCTGGCCCGGCGGGACCCGAACACCGGACTCACCTCCGACCCCGACGCCGTGGCCTTCGCCCGGCTGCTCAGCACGACGGCGAGCCTGAGCGAGCGGCTGCTGCGGTACGCGGGGCACAGCATCGCCGCCCTCGCCGAGGCCCTGGTGGAGGCCGGCGCCGACGAGCTCACCGCCCGGCTCGCCGCGGTGCAGATCGTCACCGTCCTGCGCACCCTCGCCGCCCGCAACAGCGAGCAGGTGCAGGCGGGCCGCCCGGCCGACGACGTCTACCCCGAGGCGGTGGCCGCCGCCGAGCGGGCCTTCCGGCTCCTCGGCACGGGCCTGGCCGACGCCCTTCCCTCCTGAGCGCCCGGCCCCGCACCGCGCGCCAGCTCCCGCTCCACGACGGTGCGGAAGTCCGTCGCGGGGCGGCCGGTGAGGCGGTGGACCGAGTCGGTCACGCGGTCTTCGGCGCCCGCCGCGATGGCCCGGTCCATGTCGGCGAGCATCGCGGCGAACTCCGCGGGCATCAGCTCGGCGAGCCGGTCGCGCAGCTCCGCCCGGGACAGCGACCGGTGGGTCACGGGGGTGCCCGTGACCTCCGTGAGGATCGCGGCGACGTCGTCGTGGCCGAGGGTCTCGGGCCCGGTGAGGACGAGGTCGGTGTTGGGGGCGCGTACGCCGGTCAGGGCGCGGGCGGCCACGGCCGCGATGTCCTCGGCGTCGACGAAGCCGACCCGGCCGGTCCCGGTGGCGGTGCGGATGACGCCTTCGGTTCGGATGCTCAGCGCGTGGAGATGGCCACCGGTGAAGTTCTGCATGAACCATGACGGCCGCAGCACCGCCCATTCGTCGAAGATGCCCGGCAGCGCCGCGTGCACCCGGCCGACCGCCGGGCCGCCCTCCGCGACGGAGGACGCGCTCAGCAGCACCGCCCG
>NZ_GG657750.1:179356-193059 GCF_000158895.1 Streptomyces sp. C
TCCGGGGGGGGGGGAGTCGGCGCCGGCTTCGAGGGACGGCGAGGGGGTTCCAGTAGTCGCGGTAGGAGGTGAACCTGCCGTCCTCGACGGTGACGACGGCTATGTACGTCATGTCGAAGGGGCGGCCGTCCTCCACCCACCTTCCGACGCCCCGCATCTCCGCCACGACGGTCCGCGGATCGGTGGTCCCGTGGATCCGCAGGTCGGCTTCGGGGAATTCGTGCAGGTCGATCCGGTCGGGATAGGGGCGCATGTAGTCGGCGATCGCCTCCCGGCCGTCCAGCCGGCGGGGCAGGCCCGGGGGCGCGAACGGGAACTCCATCACTCCCCCTTCCGCCCACAGGCCGACCCAGCCGTCGACGTCCTTGTCGAGCAGGAGCCTGAGGCCGTGGCGGTACAGGGCGGCCGGTGCGTGCGGTGCGGCCAGGGACATGGGTATCCTCCCGTTCAGAAAATACGGACCATCGGTCCGCTTCAACGATACGGACCACGGGTCCGTTTTTCAATCGGAGGTATCCGGTGACCCCGCCGCCCGAGCCCGAACGCCGGACCCGCAAGGACGCAGCCCGCAACCGGCAGGCCGTACTGGAGGCCGCCGACGCCCTCTTCGCCCGCTCCGAGAGCCCCGAGGAGCTCACGATGGCCGACATCGCGGCGGCCGCCGGCGTCGGCAAGGGCACCCTCTTCAGGGCGTTCGGCGACCGGGCCGGACTGCTGCGCGCGCTCTACGAGGCGCGCCTGGAGCCGGTCCGCGAGGCCGTGGCGGCGGGCCCGCCGCCCCTCGGCCCCGCCACTCCCCCGCGGGAACGCGTGCCCGCCCTGCTCGACGCCCTCCTGTGCTTCAAGCTCGACAACCGCCCCCTGGCGCTCGCCCTGGAGGAGACCGGGAGCAGCGGCCCGTACCAGGCCGGGCACTACGAGGGGTGGCACGACCTGCTCCGGTCCGTGCTGGAGCAGGTCCCCGGCCTGGCCGACCCCGGCTTCACCGCCCACGCCCTGCTCGCCGCCACCCGGGCCGACCTCGTCGAGCGGCTGGCCGGCCGTGACGGCGTACCGCGCGAGCGGCTGCGGGCCCAGCTGGCGGCGTACGCGGGCCGGGTCGTGGGCGCGGGCTAGAAGGCGCCTTCCGGATCAGGGGCGGGGCGGGGCCGGGGTCTTGCGGGCGTGCAGGACGTGCGCGTCCAGCGGCAGGGGGCTGTGGCCCTGGAGGTCGAGGCCGGCGTCCGCCAGGAGGCGGGCGTAGTGGGCGGCGGTGCGTTCGCGGCCTCCCACGTTGCAGAGCATGTGCAGGTCCCAGGCGGTGGCCAGCGAGGGGGAGCCGTCCGCGGGCAGGAGGCGCTCGACGATGAGCAGGTCGGCGTGGGCGGGCATCGCGCGGGCGCAGTGGCGCAGGATCTCCCGGCAGCGGTCGTCGTCCCAGTCGTGCAGGACGCGGGAGAGGGAGGTAGACGTCCCCGCCCGGACGGTACGTCGGCGAAGTCGCCCACGCGGTAGGCGCAGCGGGGCGCCGCAGCCCGCGGCGCCGAGGAGGCGGCGGGCCGCCTCGACGGCGTGCGGGCGTTCGAGCAGGACGCCGCGCAGGCCCGGGTGGGCGGTGAGGACCTGGCCGAGGAGCTCTCCGTTGCCGCCCGCGACGTCGACGACGGTGGCGGACGAGGACGCCCGGGCCGCGGCGGTGACGGCCGGGTGCGCGGGGAGCGGCCGGAACATGCGCGCGCTCGCCGCCATGGACCGGTCGAAGAGGCCGGCGAGTTCGGGGTCGCGGGCGAAGTGGTCGAAGTGGTTCTCGCCGAAGAGGTGGTCGAAGGCCGGCAGTCCCGTCCGTACGGCGTGGTCGAGGCCGCCGAAGGAGCGGTAGAACGGGCCCCCGTACATCAGGGCCAGGGGGCGCATCGACGCGGGCTCGTCCGTGCGGAGCAGGGCTCCGAGCTCCGTGAGGCGGAATCCCTCCTGCCGGCCCGGGCCCGTGTCGTGGGTGACGGCGCCCAGCATCGTGAGGTACCGCAGCAGGGAGTCGAGGCCGCGGGGGTGGGTGGCGGTCAGGCGGGCCAGGTCCTCCGTGCTGCACGCGGTGCGCGTGTCCATGGCGTCGGGCAGGCGCAGCCGGGCGAAGGAGGCGAGGGCCTGTGTGGTCCACGCGCCGGTGAGCAGGTGGAGGAGCGTTTCGGCGGGCTGCCGTTCGCCCTGGTGGCCTAGGTGGTCGGCGAGGGCGCCGCGGTGGTCGCCGTGGGCGTAGAGCTCCAGCCGCCGGTAGCCGCAGGACGAGTCGGCGGGGGTGGTGAAGTACAGGACCGTCCCGTTCTCGTGCGGGTTGTAGCCGCCTCCGTCGGGGCGTGCTCCGTGACGGGCGAGGGTCGCGCCCAGGCCGCGCAGGACCAGCGGGTCCGGGCGTTCGATCTCGAAGGCGAGGTGCGCCTCGTGCCGGCGGGTCCGTTCGTAGGCGGCGATGGGCTCCAGGGCCGAGTGCGGGGGCACGGTCAGGGCGAACACCTCGACCGCGCGGCGTTCTCCGGCGGCGCCGGGCACCTGGGGGCGCAGGATCCGGACGTCGAGTTCGGCCGGGTCGCGCCGGTGGCGCCGGGCCAGGCGGTCGCGGACGACCACGCTGGGGTGGGAGGGGGTGTCGGCCGCCAGCCCGCACGCGTCGAGCTGGGCCCGCAGGCTCTGCGCGTCGGGCGGGAAGAGCAGCATGCCCGCGTGGGCGAAGCGGCAGCGCTCGGCCAGCGTCCGCAGCTCCGCGCCGTCGATGCCGGGCAGCAGGAGCGGCAGCAGGGTGGTGCTGTCGTGCTCGCGGACGAAGGCGGCGGCCGCGCGCAGGCGGGCCGTGTCGTCCGGGAGCACCGTTTCGTCGGGGAGCATCGTCGCGTCGGGCAGCATCGTTTCGCCGGGCGGCATCGTTTCGCCGGCGAGCGTCGTCGTCATCGTGGGAGTGTCCTCGGGCCGGTACGGGTCGGGGCGGGGCGGAGCTGGGCAGGGGGAAGCGCGGGGAGGCGGGGCCGGGGCCCGGCGGGGTCAGACGCCGACGTAGTTCTCGGCGAACCAGTCCTGGTGGACGCGCGAGGTGCGCAGCGAAGCGATCCGGGAACGCCGCCGGGCGGCCTGGAAGAACGATCCGGCGTCCGGGTCGCCCTCGGGGGGCGCGTGCAGCAGCCGGGTCATCCAGCCGGTGAACTCCTGCGCCCGCCAGATGTGCGCCAGGCACCGGTCCGAGTACGCGTCGAGTCCCCGGCCGTCACCGCGGGCGAGTGCGTCGACGAGCGCCTCGGCGAGGATCTCGGCCTCCAGGACGGCCAGGTTGGCGCCCTTGGCGGCGGCCGGGGCCGGTACGCTCGCCGCGTCGCCGGCCAGGAACAGCGAGCCGTGGCGCAGCGGTTCGACCACGTCGCAGGCCAGGTCGAAGAGCCCGCGCTCCAGGAGGGTGCCGCGGCTCAGCGGGCCGTACTCGGGGGCGTGCATCCGTGTGTCGAGCTCGTCCCAGATGCGTTGCTCGGGCCAGGCGTCGGCGGCGGTGCCGCGCTGCCACTGGAGGTAGTAGCGGGTCACCTCCTGGGTGCGGGCCATGTGTCCGGCGAAGCCGCGGTCGTGGATCGCGTAGCCGACGGCGTCGAGGCTGGCGGGGGCCTGGGCGAGCAGGCCGAGCCAGGTGACGCCGTGGTCGTGGTGGTGGACGGTGGCCGCCGGCAGGGAGCGGCGGGCCGCTCCGTGGCGGCCGTCGCACCCCGCGACGTAGCGGGCCGTCCACCGGACGGTCCTGCCGTCGGGGTCGCGCGCCGTGAGGCGGGGGCGGGTGCCGTCGGCGTCGTGGACGGCGAGCGCCTCGGTGCGGAAGTGGATGCGCCCGCCGCGGGCGAGGTAGTGCCGCAGGAGGTCCGTGACGAGGTGCTGCTGCGGGTAGACGTGGTGCCGCCCGCCCCGGCCGAGGGCTCCGTAGTCGAGGCGGAACCCGCCCCTCGTGGGTGCGGAACTCGCAGGTGCCGTGCGGGCGGCCGTACTGGTGCAGACCGTCGGCGAGGCCGTGGCCGTCCAGGATCCGCACGGTGTTCGGGGCGAGGAACCCGGCGCGGGCGCGGGTCCGGACGCGGGAGGAGGAGGCGCGTTCCAGGATGACGCAGTCGATCCCGGCGGCGAGCAGGAGGTTTCCGAGGACGAGCCCGGCCGGACCCGCACCGAGGACGACCACGTCGGCTGAGGCGCGTAACGCGCGGTGTGTCTGGCTGTCCGTCATAGCGGGTGAAGCATAAGCACGCGAACTTCAACCAACCTACGCCAGCCATCCCTTAGCGGGAATAGAGTGACAATCACCCTTAAACGGCGCGGCCGGTACTGACGCGCCGGAACCGGTCTCCGGAGACCCTGCCGGTGGTGTGCGCCGGGCGTGCGGTTGCGGGCGCACGCGCTCGCGTACGCCCCGGGCGAGAGCGTCCGGGGGAAGTGGGTGGAGCGCTCGCCGCCCGCTCTGTTACGGTCCTGTCGCCGGCCGCGGGACTCCGGTACGACTTCCGGAACCTGCCTCTGAAGCAATGATTCGCAGCTCGTGCCCCCATTCCCCGGCCGGCGTCCACCTCGGGGGAAGAGCGGAAATGGATGCGTACGGGGACCTCGTCGCGGCAGAAGACGTCCTGCTCTTCGTCAACGCGGCGATCACCTCCACAGGCCAGCGGGAGTTCCGCGACGACGCGGACGAGCAGAGCATGTCCCTCGACTTCCTCCACGCGTACATGCTGGGGAACTACCGCGAGCTGTACGCCGGGGTCCTCGCCCTTGACATCAACGACCACAACGCGGTGCTCATCGTCCGGCGGCTCCTGGAGACCGCCGGGGAGGCCAGTGCCGACCAGCGCCGCCGCGAGGGCCGTCTGATCGCGTCGCGGCTGGCGGCGCTGCCGCCGCAGCGCGTGTACGGGCTCTTCGACGCCCTGCGCCGGGCCGGGGTGAACAACCGTCGCACCCGGGCGATCGTGCGCGACTGGCTGGCCGCCCGCAAGGACCTGGCGTTCGACGCCGTGAAGTACCGCAGCGGCCTCAAGCGCGTCCTGCGCCACACGCACCTCACGCCCTCCCACGCGCCGGAAGAACTCGGCACGTTCCTGTTCGCGCCCCACACCCGCCCGCGCTATTCGGCACCCCTGCTGGAGACGTGGCGCCGGGCGCACTACGAGAAGGCGGCGTTGTACGAGCTGCCGTACACGGCCGCCGAGGGGTTCGCCGCCCGGCACGGCGTACCCCGGGACGTCTTCCTGGAGCGCATGGCCCCACGGCTGACCCGCCTGGAGACGCTGCGGCTGCAGGAGTCCGCGCGGGCGCGCGGGGCCACGGCGGTGCGGACCGACCTGGCCGGGATGCCGCTGACCCGCCTCGCGGCCTACGTGCTGTCGCTGCCGCTGGAGGACCGGCTGCGCCGGCGGGCCGAGCTGACCCGCGCCCTGGAGTCCGCCGCCGGCCGGGTGGCCAGCGCCCACCGGGGAACCTGGGGGAAGGTCACCGCCGTCCTGGACGACAGCTTCTCCTCCTTCGGGTCGGTCCACAAGCGCCGGCGGCCGCTGGCCGTCGCATTGGCCTGCCACCACCTGCTCGCGGCCCTGGCCGGCGACTACACCGCGCTGTGGACGTCCGGGCGGACCGATGCGCTGCTGGTGTACCCGTACGGGCCGACGCCCGTGGGGCGGCGGATCCTCGACGCGCTGGAGACCGCCCCGGCCAGGCTGGTGATCGTCTCCGACGGATGGGACAACGCGCCTCCGGGCCTGGCGGGCGAAGTGCTGCGCGTCTGGCGCACCCGGCTCGACCCCGGTCGCCGCACCGCCATCGTGCACCTCAACCCCGTCTACGACGCGGCCGCTTTCGACGTGCGCCGGCTCTCCGCGACGGTGCCCACGGCGGGCATCCGGGACGCCGAGGACCTTCCGGCCCTGGTGGAACTCGCCCAGTTCGCGGAAGGCCGCACCGGGCCGGCCGAACTCACCGCGTACATGGACGCCCGTGCGGCCCTCATGACGGCCGGACACGATCGGGAACGGGCACGATGACCACCTCACTGGACCTGACCGGTCTCGCCGCCCGCCCCGCCCAGGTCTGGGGTGCCGTCCGCCTGGTCCCGCTCGTCCGCGACGAGCCCATCGGCGACCTCCGTCTGCACGCCGAGCTCTACGGCGACGCGGCCGGCCTGGTCGAGGTCGGCCCGCGCCACGCCTACCTGTCGTACGTTCCGCACGGGTTCGTCGCCACGTGGACCGGTGACGGCACGCCGGCGGCCGCCTACGGCACGCAGCTCTGCGCCGAGCGCGACCAGGTCCCCGCCGCCACGATGGGCCTGCGGTTCCACCGCCGGACGGCCCGCCGCCAGGCCAAGGACCGGCTGCGGTTCCTCCCCCTGCACCTGTCGCTGGAGGGCTACCTGGCACTGCACTCCGGCGGTCCCACGATCGCCTGGGAGGAGTGGTCGCACCGCGCGGTCAGCCAAGGCCTCTCGCCGCGGGCGGAGGAGGCCTACGCGGGTGCCGAGGTGCGGGGACTCGCCGACGCGCTGCGCGTCTTCGAGATCCACCCCGGCCAGTGCGGTGTGATGGTGTACGTCGCCGACGCTCTCGCTGCCGCGTTCGCGGTCCCGCATCCCGACGACTACCGCGCACTGCACCCGACGCTCCTGCAGGACCTGTACGGCGAACTGATCCACCACTACGCCACGCTGGTGCTCCCGGTCCCGGACTTCCGCGCCCGCATCGCCGACACGCGCATCGGGTCTCTGGAGGACCTGCGCGGGGCGGCTGCCGAACAGGAGGAGGCCTGGGCGCGGTTCCACGACACGACCATGGCCGCCGGACTGCTGGGGCACGCGTACACCTGGCGGACCGTCCACCGGATGGGACGCTTCACGCTCGCGCGCTTGCGGCCGCCGTTCCGTCCCAAGGAGGAGAACCACATCGGCGAGGCCATCACGGACGACAGCGGCCGGATCGCCTACCTCAAGACGTTCCGGCTGTCGGAGAGCCAGGTCCGCCGCGGTCACCTGCTCGACCGGCTCGCCGCCCACGACTGGCACCTTCCGGACGCGGCGGCCGGTCTCGGCATCGACACGGCCCAGTTGGGGCTGCGGCTGGAAGCCGCCGGCTTCGCCTTCCTGCTCCGCCAGGACGTCCTGGACGGATACCGCAAGCGGGCCCGCACCGGGAGGGGCTGAGCGGCGGCCCGTCGCCGTTCAGGAGCCCGGCCTCGGCGCAGTGCCGCCGATGTGGTCCCGCACCTGCTGGTAGACCTCGGCGTCGTCGGTGAAGGCGGTGTGCTGCAGGCACGCGGTCCGCGTGTTCACCGCGCCGGTGAGGGCCACGGTGCCGCCGGGTTGGTTGATCGCGTCGCAGGAGGACCACCAGGTGGCGTAGCGGACGGCACCCGGCGTCTCGTCGCCCGCGTTCAGCGCGTCGAGGAACGCGGAACCCGGACGCATCTCGGCGCAGGAGGTGCCGCCGCACCAACGGGCGGTTTCCGTGCCGTGGTTGGGGCCGGCGAGGGACACCCAGGCGTCCACCTTCGCGTCGCCGCCGAGGTTCTTGAGGTAGTGGCGGGAGGACAGCGAGCCCATGGAGTGGGTGACCAGGTCCACCCTGGTGGCCCCGCTCTCGGCGAGGACGCGGTCGATGGTGGTGGCGAGCTGCGCGGCGGTGGTGGCGTTGGACTGCGACGTCGGGTAGGTCCACTGGTGGAGGCGGTCGGCCGGCCGGCCGTCCGCCCTGAAGCGGGCGGCCATGGTGTTCCAGGCCGTACCGTCGCTGTTCCAGCCGTGTACGAAGACCACCGGATCGGGCGCCGCGGAAGGGGCTGCGGGGGCGGCCGCGGCCGGAACGGCACAGACGGCCAGCGCCGTCAGGACGGCGGGGAGGGAGCGGAGCAGAGGCGTGTTCACGGCCCGTTTGTAACGGCACCGGCCGCCCCTGCCCGGGCCCGTACCGTGGACGCTCACCCGTCCGGGCGCCGCCGTTCACCCCAGGAACGTTTCCCCCGGGAGGTGTTCAGTCGTCGGCGAGCTGCAGGGCCAGGGCGTAGTGCTCGCCGTCCGTCCCCGCGAGCAGGCTGTCGAACACCGGGGTCAGGCCGTTCACGGCGCCGCACGCCGCGTCGTGGTTGGTCCACCAGCTGCCCTCCGGTCCGAGCAGGGACACCACCCGGTCCGCCGCGCGCTCGGCGGTGTCCGCGGGCAGGTGCCGGTGGGACGGCCACACCAGGTCGACGCCGGCGAGCCGGGCCAGGAAGCCGGCTGCCTCGTGCGGCTCCAGCGGCTCCAGGGCGGCGCAGAGCCGCGGGACGGGAGGAGGGGCGTAGCCGGGGAAGTAGCGCCGCCAGGCCTCGTCGGCCGACGCCCCGGCCAGCAGTGCGCGGATCCGGTCCGCCAGCTCGGGCAGGTCGGGATCCGGCTCCGTGAACCGTCCGGTCGCCACGTACACCCGTGCCGGTGTGCGGAGTTCCGCCATCCGCGCTGCCAGCTCCGTGAGTATCCCGGTGGGCTTCACGGGAAGGTCCTGCGGGAGGGCGGCGCCGGCTCCGCGGGTCCGGGGCGGTCGTCGAAGTCCACCGAGGCGGCGCCGCGGTCCCGTTGGCGGCGGTCGAGCAGGACCATCGAGCCGATGCCCTGGCCGGCGGGCAGGCCGTCCCGCGCGATGCGTGCCAGGAGCGTCGCGAGCCCCCGCCGGTGGATTCCGAAGACGCGTGGTGAGGCGAGCCGCCGCCGGGCGTGCTGGCCGGACAGCGCTTCCCGGGGGCCGACGTCGAGCACGACCATGTGCAGGGGGCGCCGGCCGCGGTGGGCCGTGTACGCGAGCCAGCGGCGCATCCAGGGCCTGGTGCCGCAGTCGTGTATGAGGAGGGGGTGGCCCTGGCGCAACTGGGAACGCATCCACCGCATGTGGCTCAGCCGTGCCCAGGGCCGGTACACCGCGTAGGGGAGCCAGGCGGGCATCCGCGACTCGAAGGCCGTGCGGGTGGCGCGGGGATCGACGACCGCGGCGGCGGGGGACCACGCGCACAGCAGGGTGCTCTTGCCGCTGCCGGGAAGTCCGGCGACGACGACGGCCGCGTTGGGCGGGTAGGACAGCCTGACGTCCCCGTCGGCCCCGCCCCGGAGGTCGACGACCCCGCGGGGGCGTATGCGGCGGCCGGAGCGGGCGCCGCCCGGCTGCCGCACGGCCTCCCCGGACCCCTGTGCCCGCTGCGTCGGGTCCTCGGTGCTGGTGCGTGTGCTCACAGGTGATGTGCCGTTCGGAGGGGAGGGCGGGGAAGAACCCGAGGCTACCCGAGTCCTCGTCTAGGGTGCCCTCATGGATCACGAGAGTGCCGCCGGTCCGGCGGGGGACCCGCGGTTCGCGGCCGCCCGCCTCAAGGAGCGCATCTACGCGACGATCACGATCATCTCGGTGGTCATCGGGCTGCGTTCCGCCGGACACGTGGACGCGGCCGGGGCGGCCGCCACGCTGCTCACCACCGCCGTCGGGCTGTGGCTGGCGGCGGTCGTGGCCGACCAGCAGGCCCACCGGGTGGTGCACGGCCGGCTCGCCACCGGCCACGAGCTGCGCGGGATCCTGTCCGTCAGCAGCCCTCTGCTGCTGTCCGCCGTGGGCCCGCTGGTGCTCGTCGCCTCCGCCGCCCTGGGCGTGATGAGCGTCGACACGGCGCTGCTCGCGGCGGCGGCCGTCAGCGTCACCGGCCTGTTCGCATGGGGCTGCTACGGCGGGGTGCGCATGGGCGGCGGCGCCCTCGCCGCCCTCCTGGCCGGAGCCCTGGACGCCGCGATCGGACTGGCCGTCGCCCTGGTGAAGGCCTTCGCCGGGCACTGAACGCCGACGGGGCGCCGGGGCCGTCGCGGTCGCGGTCGCCGTTGCGGCAGAGTGGGCGCGGAAGCCCCCGTCCGGGGCCGCACGAGGAGAAGATCACCTTCCATGAGCACCAGGTCCACGCCCTTCGACGAACTCGACCGGCAGATCGTCGCGACCCTGATGGACAACGCCCGGGCGAGCTTCGCGGAGATCGGCGCGGCCGTCGGCCTGTCGGCGACCGCCGTCAAGCGGCGGGTGGACCGGCTGCGCAAGGCCGATGTGATCACCGGGTTCCGGGCCACGGTCCGGCCGGCCGCGCTGGGCTGGCGCACCGAGGCGTACATCGAGGTGTACTGCGACAGCGCGGCACCGCCCCGGCGCCTCGCGGAAGTCGCGCGCAAGTACCCGGAGATCGCGGCGGCGATGACGGTGACGGGCGCGGCGGACGCGCTGCTGCACGTCAGGGCGGCCGACGTGGAGCACTTCGAGGAGGTGCTGGAGCGGATCCGCAGCGAGCCGTTCATCCGCAAGACGATCAGTTACATGGTGCTGTCGCACCTGCTGCCGGAGAGCCCGGAGGCCGGGGCCAGCGCCTCCGCACCGGCCGAGGCCGCCGCGCGGGCGGCCGACGGCGCAGCGATCCTGCTCTGAGGGGCACGTACGCGCAGGATTCCTGCTCCGGTGCGCAGCGCTTCGTTCTTGTCGCGCTGACCTGCCGCTTCCTACGGTGGGGCCACTCCCCCAGTCGTCACCGCAGGAACCGGAGGAACCCCTGTGCCCGCAGGACCAGCAGGACCCGTAGTACCCGTAGGACCCGCAGGACCCGCAGGGCGCCCGAGGCGCTATGTGATGTGTGAGCCCCGCTATTTCGACGTGCGCTACGCCATCAACCCGTGGATGGACGTCCTCACCCCGGTCGACGTTCCCCTGGCCCGTGAGCAGTGGCGCGCCCTGGTCGAGGCGTACCGCGCCCACGGCCACACCGTCGAGACGGTCGCCCCCGTGGTGGGCCTGCCCGACATGGTGTTCGCGGCGAACGCGGCCCTCGTGTCGGGCGGCCGGGTCTTCGGGTCCTCCTTCCACGCGGCCGAGCGGCGGCCGGAGTCCGCCGAGTACGAGGCCTGGTTCAAGGCCGCCGGGTACGAGGTCCACCGCTCGGAGGCGGTCTGCGAGGGCGAGGGCGACCTCGTTCCCGCCGGCCGGTTCGTGCTCGCCGGCACGGGGTTCCGTACCGAGCGGGCCGCGCACCGCGAGGTGCAGGAGTTCCTCGGCCGGCCGGTGATCGGGCTCGAACTGGTCGACCCCCGCTTCTACCACCTGGACACCGCGCTCTTCTTCCTCGGCGAGGAGGAGGGTGTCGGAGGCGGTGCGGCCGGCGGGGGGAACGTCGCGTACTACCCGGCGGCGTTCTCCCCCGGCAGCCGCGAGGTCCTCCGGTGGCTCTATCCGCGCGCGGTGATCGCCACCGAGGAGGACGCCCTGGCCTTCGGCCTCAACTCCGTGTCGGACGGCCGCAACGTCTTCGTCGCCCCGCAGGCCCGCGGCCTCGTCGACCGGCTCGCCGACCGCGGTTACGTTCCCGTCCCCGTCGACCTGTCGGAGTTCCGCAAGGCCGGCGGGGGAATCAAGTGCTGCACCCTGGAGATCCGCTCATGACCACCACTGCCGCTCCCACCACCGCGACGCGCTCGTCGGCCCAGCTGATCCGCGCCGAGGCACCGGTCCTCGCGCACAACTACCACCCGCTGCCCGTGGTCGTGGCGCGTGCGGAGGGCAGCTGGGTGGAAGACGTCGAGGGCCGCCGCTACCTCGACATGCTGGCCGGCTACTCGGCCCTGAACTTCGGGCACCGCCACCCCGCCCTCGTCGACGCCGCGCACCGCCAGCTCGACCTGGTCACGCTCACCTCGCGCGCCTTCCACAGCGACCGGCTGGCCGGCTTCGCCGAGCGCCTCGCCGAGCTGACCGGCCTCGACATGGTGCTGCCGATGAACACGGGCGCCGAGGCCGTGGAGAGCGCCGTCAAGGTGGCCCGCAAGTGGGCGTACGAGGTCAAGGGCGTCGCACCGGACCGGGCGACGATCGTGGTGGCGGACGGCAACTTCCACGGCCGTACGACGACCATCGTGAGCTTCTCGACGGACGGGACGGCCCGCTCCGGCTTCGGCCCCTTCACCCCCGGCTTCCGTGTCGTGCCCTACGACGACCTGGCCGCGCTGGAGGCGGCGATCGACGAGACGACGGCCGCCGTGCTGATCGAGCCGATCCAGGGCGAGGCCGGCGTCCTCATCCCGGGCGACGGCTACCTCACCGGGGTGCGTGAACTGACCCGGCGCACGGGGTGCCTCTTCATCGCCGACGAGATCCAGTCGGGCCTGGGCCGCACGGGCCGCACCCTGGCCGTCGACCACGAATCGGTGGTGCCGGACGTCCTGCTGCTGGGCAAGGCCCTGGGCGGCGGCATCGTACCGGTCTCCGCCGTCGTCGCCCGGCGCGAGGTGCTCGGCGTCCTGCGGCCCGGCGAGCACGGGTCGACCTTCGGCGGCAACCCCTTGGCGGCGGCCGTCGGTTCGGCGGTCCTGGACCTGCTGGAGACCGGTGAGTACCAGCGGCGCGCCGCCGCGCTGGGAGCCGTGCTCGACCGCGGCCTCGCCGAGATCAGCCGCGCGGGCGGTGCCGTCACGGCCTACCGGGCGCGGGGCCTGTGGGCGGGCGTGGACGTGGACCCGGCGCTCGGCACGGGACGGCAGATCAGCGAACGGCTGCTCGCCGAGGGCGTCCTGGTCAAGGACACGCACGGCTCCACGATCCGGCTGGCCCCGCCGCTGACCATCACGGAGGAGGAACTCGACACCGCGCTCGCCGCCCTGCGGAAGGTCCTGGCCTAGGCCGCCGGCCACCGACCGGATCTGGTGCATGGTGCACGTACCGCGTGCCGACCGCCCGTTCCGGTAGGGCGCGGCACCCGCCCGCCCGGCGCCGCTGTCGGAGCCGGGCCCTAGGGGATGTCCGCAAAGTGGCGCCGTCCGCCCGGAGGGCGGCCCCGCGGCGTCCGGTGCGTGCTCTCGGCGTGCCGGGCGGAAGCCCGCGTACTGGACGTACTTGGGCTTTCGTCCGGTGCGGCGAGAGCGCGTGCCGGGCGTCGCGGGGCAGGCGAGACTTTGCGGACACCCCCTAGGCTGTCGGCACGGACTCGGGTGTGGGGAGCGGTGCGGTGCGGATCGAGCGTCATCAGGTGGGCGGGGCGGCCCTTTCGGCGGCGCGCGAGGACTTCGTGGACCGGATCGGCGGGCGGGTCCGGTCGATGTCGAGGGCCGGGCGGATGGCCACGTACGAGTGGCAGGCGATCTCCGACGAGTTCCTCGACTACCTCGGCGCGCTGTCCGCGGAGACACCGGACCTGGCGACGCCGGAGGCGAAGGCCGTCGTGCGGGCCGCCGCCGAGGCCGCGGCCGGTGCCGTCGCCTTCGCGGGCTACTACCCGCACTGCTCCTTCTCCGTGTTCCTCGACTACGTCAACTTCGGCATGAGTTACGACCCCTGCGACGAGGACGCCTCCGACGGCCCCGAGGAGAGCGTCTCCGCGGGCGAGTGGGTCGACGCCCTGTGCCTCGCGGTCCTCGCGGACCGGGCCGGCCGGCACGGTGAGGCCTTCCGCTTCGCCCGGCGGAAGTTCGCCGACCGGGCGGTGGGAGGCTCTGCGGGCGAGCTGGCCACGGGCCTGGCGGCGCTGGTCTTCGGTGACACCGGGGACGACGGGGAGCACCCGCCGGGCGCGCGGGCGGAGCTCGCCGCCGTCGACGCCGCGCTGGCCAGGCTGCGCGCCCGGGCGCAGGAGAGCGGCGAGGACCTGCTCGACCGGGCCGCACGGTGCGGCCCTGCGCACCCTGCGGGCGCTGGCGG
>NZ_GG657750.1:193717-196676 GCF_000158895.1 Streptomyces sp. C
CTGGCGCTGATCACCGGGGAACGCGAGGACCTCGCCCCGCTGGTCCTGGCCGGCCCGGCGGCCGTCGGTCCCGACCAGGGCGGGTCCGCCGCGTACCGGGAGGCCCTCCACGCCCACCTGCGGGGTGCGGACGCCCGGCCGGCGGCGGAGCGGGCCCTGCGGGAGGCCGCGAAGGCCGAGGGATCGCCCGTGCCGGCGCCTCCGGCCGTCCTGCTGTCGCAGCTCGTGGACGGCGACGAGGAGAGCTTCAACCTGGCCCTCGCCGATGCCCTCGAAGCCCACCGCGACCACTTCCGGGTCGCCGACCGGGCCGACGGACCCGACGCCGCGGTCAGCCTCGACGTCCTGGCGCTGGCCTGCCACGCCCGCCGGCGCGGCTGGGACGTCCGGGTCAGCTCCCCCTACCTGCCCGGGCGCCTGCTCAAGGCCGCCGAAGTCCGCTAGCCGGGGGTACCGGGCGCCTGGCGCAGCCCCGCCAGGAGGCTGTCCAGCGCCTGCTCCGCGCCCTGCGCGTCTCCGCCCCGCGCGATCCAGAGCGCGGCCTCGTTCATGGCTCCCGGGAGGAGCCTGGCCAGGGGCTGGACCGGCTGGTCGTGGACGCCGAGCACCCGCGGCTCGTCGTGGAGGCCGGCCTGGCCCGTAGCCGGGACCCCGGAACCCGGCGGCAGGCCGTACGCCTCTACGCCGCTTCGGCGGATTCGGCGGAGCCGCGGGACAGGGCGGGGAGGACCGTCGTGCGGTAGGCGTCGAAGAACGCGGACTGGTCGGGGCCGATCTGGCCCACGTACACCTCGTCGAAGCCCGCCTCCGCGTAGCGTTCGATGGCCGCGATGTGCTCGGCCGGATCGTCCCCGCAGGGGGTGGACTCCGCCACCTGGGCGCGGGTGACGAGTTGGGTGGCCTGCTCGAAGTGGGCCGGGGTGGGGAGGATCTGCGCGAGTTCGCCGGGCAGCTGTTCGCTCGGCCACAGGCGGTGGACGGTGTCGACGGCCTCGTCACGGTTCTCGTGCCAGCACACCTTCAGCCCGCCGATGACGGGCTTGCCCGTCCCGCCGGCTCCGCGGAAGGCGTCGACCAGTTCGCGGTCGGGTCCCATCAGGACGTAGCCGTCGCCGATCTCCGCCGCCAGCGCCGCCGCCTTCGGCCCGAAGCCGGACACGTACACGGGGGGCGGGGAGTCGGGGCAGGTGTACAGGCGGGCGTTCTCGACCGTGTAGTGCCTGCCGCGGTGGGTGACCCGCTCGCCGCCGAACAGCTCGCGCATGACCTGCACGGCTTCCCGGAGCATGTCCGCGCGTTCGTCGAAGGGCGGCCACGGGTCGCCGTGGACGTGTTCGTTGAGTGCTTCCCCCGAACCGACCCCGAAGCGGAACCGGCCGCCGGTCAGCACGCTCGACGTGGCCGCGGCCTGGGCGGTGATGCAGGGGTGCATGCGTACGGTCGGGCAGGTCACCAGGGTGGTGATGGGCAGGTCGACGGTCTGCGACAGGGCTCCGATGACCGACCACACGAAGGGGCTGTTGCCCTGGGCGTCGTTCCAGGGGTGGAAGTGGTCGGAGATGGCCAGCGAGGTGAATCCGGCGGCCTCGGCCTGCCGGGCCTGGTCGAGCAGCTCGGCCGGGGTGAACTCCTCGCTGGCCAGGAAGTATCCGTAGGACGTCATGGGGCGCTCCTCTTCTCGTCTCGCTCGTACCGCTCGTATCGCTCGTATCGCTCGTATCGCTCGTCGGGGCTCGGTTCCCCCTGCGTCTGCCCCGTGCCCGGGAGGTCACGCCACGCCCGGCCGGTCGCGGGCCGCCGACGAGATCCGGCATCCCGTCCGTTTTCCCGCCTCCGGCCGGGGAAGGCGCCGGTCCTCGGGGAAAAACGAACCGTTCGACGGGAGCTGGTGACATGATCCGGATCCGCCTTCGCCGGGCCGGGTGGCCGTCATGAGGGTCGTCGTGACGGGCGCCACCGGCAACGCCGGCACGAGCGTCGTGCGCGCCCTGGCGTCCGACCCGGCGGTCACGTACGTGCTCGGCGTCGCCCGCCGCCTGCCGGGCCTGGAGATCCGCGGTGTGCACTGGGCGGAGGCGGACGTCGACCCGGGCGGGGCCGATCTCGCCGGGCTGTTCGCCGGCGCGGACGCGGTCGTGCACCTCGCCTGGAAGTTCCAGCCCACGCACGACCCCGTGGAGACCTGGCGCACCAACGTGCTGGGCTCCGTCAGGGTCTTCGAAGCCTGTGCCTTGGCCGGGGTCCCCGCCCTGGTGCACGCCTCCTCGGTCGGCGCGTACTCCCCCGGGCCCGCCGACGGGCGGCCGGTCGACGAGTCCTGGCCGACGCACGGCTGGCCCGGCGCCGCCTACACGCGGGAGAAGGCGTACCTGGAGCGGTACCTCGACGGCTACGAGCTGTCCCACCCGGGCATGCGGGTGGTCCGGATGCGGCCGGGCTTCCTCTTCAAGGCGACGTCCGCCTCGGAGCAACGGCGCATCTTCGCCGGCCCGCTCCTGCCCTGGCGGCTGATCCGCCCCGGCTTCGTCCCCGCCCTGCCCGCCGTCACGGGGCTCCGGTTCCAGGCCCTGCACACCGACGACGCCGCACAGGCGTACCTGGCCGCCGTGGTGCGCCCGGTACGCGGGCCGTTCAACCTGGTCGCCGATCCGGTCCTGGACACGGCGGCCGTGGCGGGGCTGCTGCGGGCCCGTACGGTGCCGCTGCCCGCCGCCGCGGCGCGTGCGGCCCTGGCGGCGGCCTGGAGGATGCACCTCGCGCCGGCCGCCCCCGGACTGCTGGACGCCGTCCTGCGGCTGCCGCTCCTCGACGCGGGCCGGGCCCGGGACGAACTGGGCTGGGTGCCGGCCCGTACGTCCACGGAGGCGATCGGGGCCTTCCTCCAGGGCCTGAGGGACGGCGCGGGGCTGGACACGCCGCCCCTCAGGGGAGCGGCGTCCGGCGCCCGGGGGCGCTAGGG
>NZ_GG657750.1:196776-204646 GCF_000158895.1 Streptomyces sp. C
CCGCGACGCCTGGCACGCGCTCTCGCCGCACCGGGCGAAAGCCAAGTACGTCCAGTACGCGGGCTTCCGCCCGGCGCACCGAGAGCACGCACCAGACGCCGCGGGGCCGCCCTCCGGGCGACGACGGGAGTTTGACGACAGACCCTAGCGGTAGCCTTCCCCTCGCCGGTGAGCGGGGCGCGACGAGCCGGCGTTCCGATTCCGCTCGTTCCCCAAGAGGACACCACGCACATGTTCAAGGTCAACGAATACTTCGACGGCACGGTCAAGTCGATCGCCTTCAACCAGGAGCAGGGCCGGGCGACCATCGGTGTCATGGCCCCCGGCGAGTACGAGTTCGGCACGGCCGCCCCGGAGGTCATGCACGTCGTCAGCGGCGCCCTGACCGTCAGGCTCCCCGGCGCCGCCGAGTGGCAGACCTTCTCCTCCGGCAGCCACTTCAAGGTCCCCGGCGACAGCACGTTCCAGCTCAAGGTGACGGTCGAGACCGCGTACCTCTGCGAGTACCGCTAGTCGCCGGGCGGGCGGCGCGGACGCGTCACCCGGCGTCACCCGGTCGCGTGAACGTCTTCGCACACGCCCGCAGCGGCCCTTGGAACCGCGGTTCCAAGGGTGCGCGTGCGGCCTAGACTCCGCGCACATGTCGCTATGGCTCCTCAACCACTTCAGCACCTTCGCCCTGGCGGTCGTCGCCGTCGGCGGGACCGTCCTCCTGGCCGTCGGCGGCAGTGTGCTCCTGCGCCGCAGGCACCCCTCGCTGGCCCGCGGGGAGCACAACGACATGGTCGGCGTGACGCTCGGGATGTTCGGCGCCATCTACGGGATCATCCTCGCGTTCGTGATCGTCACCCTGTGGACGCAGCTGGAGGAGACCCAGACCATCGTCGCCTCCGAGGCCACCAGCGCGGCGCTCATCTCCCGCGACGCCGCCGCGTTTCCGGAGCCGGTGCGGGCCCGGCTCGACGCGGCGATGAGCGGCTACGTCCACGCCGTCGTCGAGGACCAGTGGCCCCGGATGCGGGCGGGGAACCCGAGCTACGGGGCCACAGAGGCCCACCTGCAGGACGCGTTCCGGGTGCTCCAGACGTACACCCCGCAAAACCAGTCGGAGCAGGTCTTCTACGAGCAGGCCGTCGGCCACCTCGACGACGTGGCCGCCCAGCGCCGCGCCCGCATCACCATGGCGCGCCGGGAACTGCCCGTGCTGCTCCAGGCGTTGGCCTTCGGCGGTGCGCTGGTCCTGATCCCCCTCACGTTCCTCTACGGACTGCGGAAGCTGCAGGTGCAGGTCCTGTTCGTCGCCTCGGTGGCCGGGCTCGTCGGCTTCAGCCTGCTGCTGGTCTTCGTCCTGGACCGGCCCTTCTCCGGTGATCTCAGTGTGAGTCCCGCCCCCTATCGGGAAGGCGCCCTCGCCCGTTACTGGACGCCCTGAGCCGGCTCCTCGGCGTCCCGTTCGGCGGCGACGGCCGCGGCGGACAGCAGGGTGGCTCCGGCGAGGGTGCCCCACAGGGCGGCCGGGCCGTGGGGGGCGAGGCCGGTGATGGCGGCCGGGGAGACGGCGAGGCCGAAGCCGGTGGAGAGTTCGAAGCGGGCCAGGGTGCGTCCCAGCACCCGGGGCGGGGCGAGGGCCGTCACGAGGGCGGTGGCGCTGCCCGCGTAGACGATCTCGCCGAGGGTGCAGACGACGGAGACCGCGGCGACGGCGGGGGCGGCCCATCCGGCGCCCTCCCCGCCGCCCAGGGACGTCACCGCGAGGAAGCCCGCGTAGGACGCGGCGAGGACGGCGCCGGCGACGGCCAGCGCGGTGCGCCGGGCGTAGCGGGACATCAGGACGGTGACGGGGACCTGGAGCGTGACCACCAGCACCGTGTTGGCCACGAAGACCGCCGCCGACCACACCGGCGAGGCGTGCAGCTGCGTCAGCAGGACCAGCGGGAGGGCGATCTCGGGGACGTTGAGGCAGAAGACGTAGACCACGTTGGCGGCCAGCAGGGCGCGCATGCGGGGCGGGGCGTCCCCGTGCCCCGCCGCTGCGGCGGGCCGGGCCGGCTCGCGTTCCGCGCGTACGCGGACCGACCACACCAGGCCGGCGGCCGCCAGGTAGGCCAGTCCCGTGACGGCCGCCAGTGCCCGCAGGGCCGAGGTCCCGCCGGCCAGGCAGGCCATGGCGAGGAGCGCCCCCGCCCCCAGCCCCGCGTTGCGCAGGGCGCGTCCGGCGGCGAGGGCGGTGTCGCGTTCGCGGCCGTGGGAGAGGGTGGCGACGAGCGCGGCGTGGGCGGCCGGCCAGGCCTGGTTGCCGATGCCGAGGAGCAGGGCCGCGGCCGCGAACGGCCAGACGCGGCCCGCGGGGGTCGCCACCAGTACGGCCGTGCCCAGCACGCGTACCAGCATCGAGGCGGCGACGACGGTGCTGCGCGCGCCGCGGTCCAGCCATCGCCCGACGCCGGGCGTGGACAGCAGGCCGGTGACGATGCCGGCCGTCATGGCCAGGCCGGTGGCCGACGCGGACAGGCCGAGCACCGTCACTCCGTACAGGAGGAGGAAGGGTCTCAGCAGGCCCGTGCCGAGGGCGTCCACGGCCAGGGCGACGGCGTAGCGGGGGCCGCCGGAGGCGTGCAGGACGGCGCGGGGCCGCAGCTTGCGGGTGGTGGCGGGGGCGGGGGTGCTCGTGGCTGGCATGGGGTGAACGGTGGGTTCAGCGGCCCGGCCGGGCACGTCGGTTGACGGAGATCGTCAACAGTCGTCGGCGCTGTCCGGCGGGGCGGGGATGATGTGCGGATGACGTTGAGGATCGACATCGGCGGCATGCCGTCCGAGGGGCTGCGGTTCGCGGCGTCCCCGCTGGCCGAGCTGACCGCGATGCTGCACGTGCTCGCCGAACCGGAGCACCATCCGGAGTTCGCCGCGTGGGCCTCCGACGTGTGGGCCGGGCTGCGGCCGGGGCTGGCCGAGCGGTTGCGGGAGGCGGAGTTCCTCTGGCGCACGTCCCAGGCGGACTTCATGCTGCCGGCCCGGCCCCGGGCGACGCTCGGGGAGGAACTGGACGACGTCGACCGGCTCGACGACGAGCGGTACGTGTCCGCCGCGCTGGTCACCACCTGCGGGAACCGGATCCACTTCACCTCCCCGTCGCCCCTCACCGACGCCGCCGCGCGCGACCTGGCCCTCGACCTGGCCCAGGCACGGGGCGTACGCCAGGAGGCCTTCGCGGAGCGGCTGCTCGCGGACCCGGCGGCGGTACGGGCGCGCGTCCGCGACACCCTGGAGGCCTGTGCCGAGGCCTTCTTCGACGCGGCGTGGGCCGACGCCGCCGTCAGGCTCGCCTCGGACCTGCGTCTGAAGAACGACCTGTTGAGGCGCCAGGGCCTCGGGGCGGCCCTCGCCTCGGTCTCCGGCGCGGTCACCCTGGCTCCGGACGGCGACGCCATCCTCGTGGACAAGCTGCTGGACAAGGCGACGACCGCCGTCGGCAGCGGCGTCACCTTCATTCCGAGCGTCTTCGGCCGGCCGCACCTGGCGATGGTCCACGCGCCCGGCTGGCAGCCGGTGGTCCAGTACCCGGTGGACGGGCCCGGCCCGTCGGATCCGGTCTCCCTGGAGACGGTCACCCTGCGGCTGGAGGCCCTCGCCCACCCGGCCCGGCTGCGTCTGCTGCGCACCCTGGCCCGCGGCCCGCACACCAACGGGGAACTGGCCCACGCCTGGGACCTGACGCCCCCGGAGGTGTCGCGGCACGTGGCCCTGCTGCGGCGGGCGGGGCTGCTGGCCGCCCGCCGGGAGGGGCGGTACGTGCGGTACAGCCTCAACCTGTCGGACCTGACGGCGCTGGGGACCGACCTGCTGGCGGCCGTACTGCGGTGAGGGCGGTCGGGAGGCGGCGGGCCGGGTCCTGGCCGTCCTGGCGTACCTGCGGCGCTGACCGCCCGCGCTCGGCCGGGTACGCGGGAACGCCCGGCCGAGGGTGTCGGCCGGGCGTTCCCGGGGTGTCCGCTGTGGTGCCCGCTGGTCTAGTACCAGTGGTTGGCCTGCCAGAAGTTCCAGGCCCCGACCGGGCTGCCGTAGCGCTCGTTCATGTAGTCCAGGCCCCACTTGATCTGGGTGGCCGGGTTGGTCTTCCAGTCCGAGCCCGCGGAGGACATCTTCGACGCGGGCAGCGCCTGGACCAGGCCGTAAGCGCCGGAGGAGGAGTTCGTGGCGGTGTAGTCCCAGCCGCTCTCGTGCGTGACGATCTTGTCGAAGGCGGCGAACTGGGCCGGGTCCTTGATCATCTGCTGGGCGATCGCCTTGGCACCCGTCGGAGCGGCCTGCGCCGGGACGGTGGCGAGCATGGAACCCGCAACCCCCAGGGCGAGGACGGTACCGGCGAGGGTCTTCTTCGAAGCGGCGATGCGGCGGATGACGGCGTTGGACACGGAGAAAACCTTCCGACGGGAACAAGGACGGTCGCCGCATGCCGAAGACATGCGTGAACCACTCACACGGGTGGGAGGGGATCTGCCGGCGGGGGGCGGTGCGCCCCGGCCGCCTCGGCGACAACACCAGTTAGCCAGCCCCCCGCCGCCCTGGCAACGCCCCCCACCTACTAACCCCCCTCGCAGACCCCGACCAACGACCCGCACCGGAGGCCCTGCGGCGCCGGACCGGCCGGGCTACTAACCCGGACCGGATGTGACGTGGGTCCTGTGGGCCGCCTCACCGGCCAACCCCCCGAATGTCACCCTGCGTCGCCGTTCAGCACCTTTGTGGTGGGTGTCCCCCGTCACTTCCGGCCCCCGCCCGCCGCTTAATGAGCGGCGGACGTCCACCGGCGCGGCCTACGATCACGCGCATGTCGCATCGTCGTGTACTGCACGTGTTAATGGTCCTCGTCGTGGCACTGACCGGATGGGTCGGGGGCGCCACGGGAATCGCGTCGGCTCAGGAGGAAGCGCCGTCGGCGGGACGCCAGCTGCTGTTCTACAACCACGCCTACGGGGTGCTCGACCGGGAAACCGCCGACGCCATCGAGCACTCCGCCTACCTGCGGGACTTCGCCAACTTCCAGGTCCGCACCACGACCGGCTCGGGCGGCGAGACCTGGACCGGCCGCTATCTGATGGGCCGCGAGACCTACCTCGAACTGTTCGGCGTCGGTGACGTCCCCGGCCAGGACGGGACGCTCGGCGCCGGCGGGCTGGGGCTGTCCGTCGAACGGGCCGGTGACCTGGCCACGGTCACGACGCGCCTGCGTGAGCAGGGCGTACCGAACCCGGTGGCCTTCCGCCAGACCCGCGACTTCGGCGACGGGGTGCCGGTGCCGTGGTTCGACGCCGTCTTCACGAGCGGCACGTACGACGCCTTCGGCGCCTGGGGCATGGAGTACCTGCCGGAGTACTTCGCCGACCGCCGCAGCAACACCGAGCCGGCCTCCTACCCCGGTGACGTCGGCCGCGAGCGGTACCTGTCCGACGGCTACCGCGAGCACCTCATGAAGGACGTGACCTCGATCCGCCTCGGGATCACCGCGGGCGACCTGGCCAACACGGTGCCCCTGCTCCGGGCGGGCGGCTTCACCGTACGTGAGCTCCCCGGCGGCAGCGTCCTGGCGCTGGGCGGCGGTACCACCGTCCGCCTGGACCCGGTGGCACGCGAGCAGGCCGGTCTGCGTCAGGTCGAGATGTCCCTCAACCGCCCCGTCTTCACCCGCCACGAGGAGCGGATCGGACGTTCGACCCTCGTGGTCGGCCCGGGCGACCGTGCCGTGTGGACGTTCGGGGCGGCGCAGTAGGAGGCCCCGGTGGTCGGATCCGGATGAGGGGGGAGGGGGGAGAGGGGGCGAGGGGGCGCACCCCTCTCCCCTCTCCGTCTGCGGCCCGGCGATCGGGTGCCCGTCGGCTCACCGGTGCGGCGGGGCCAGGACGGCGGCCGCCAGGTGTTCGCGGAACCAGCGGTGCCCCGGGTCGGCCGAGTTGCGGGGGTGCCAGGCCATGCCGAGGTCCAGGGGTTCGAGGTCGAGGGGGACGGGGAACGCCCGCAGTCCCATGGCCGCGATGGTGTCGGGGATCCAGTCCGCGAGGCTGAGTGCGACCAGGTCGGTGTCCCGGGCGAGCATCATCGCGCTGGTGTGGCTGGGCACCACGACCGCGGTCCGGCGGCGCAGGCCGAGCTCCGCGAGCGCGCTGTCGATGGGCCCGAGGCGTTTGCCGAGGCGGGAGATGCCGATGTGGTCGGCCGCGGCGAAGCGGCGGGCGTCGATCCGCCCGTCGAAGAGGGGGTGGCCGGTGCGGGCGATGCCGACCAGGGGCATCCGGGTGAGCCGCCGGGTGCGGATCTCCGGGTCCAGGTGTCCCAGGACGCCGAGTTCGACGTCCACCAGGCCCTGCCGCAGTCCGGGCCCGCCCTCGACCGCCTCCGGCAGGAAGACGACGTCCACTTGCGGGGCCTCCGCGTGGATCCGCTCGGTCAGGCTCCCGGCCAGACCCACGAGCAGCAGGTCGGTGGCCTGCACGGTGAAGGTGCGCTGGAGGTGTACGGCGTCGAAACCGGCGCCGGGCCGCAGTACGTTGTCGCAGCCGCGGATCAACGCGCCGACTTCCTCGCGGAGTTCCACGGCGCGCGGGGTGGGGACCAGCCCCTGCCCGGCCCGGACGAGGAGCGGGTCTCCGACGGTGCGGCGGAGCCGGGCCAGCGTGCGGCTGACGGCGGCGGGCGAGGTGCCGAGGCGCTCCGCGGCGCGGGTCACGCTGTTCTCCTGGAGCAGGGCGTCCAGGACGCGCAGCAGGTTGAGATCCATCGCCTCCCCCTTTCGAACTGGGCTTTTGCGTCTGGGGCAATGATTGGGTGCCAATCTTTGCATTGCTGTCGGACCCCTTGGGCGCGGAGGGTGGGGGTGCCCGCGAAATCGCGTGGCGTTCCCGCCCCACCCCGTTCAAGGAGCCGCTGTGCTGCAGTCCCCCCGTACCGGTCGAGAAGGCGATGTGCTGGCCGTCGTCAGTCAGAGCGGACCGACGGTCTCGTTCTTCGACGCCGCCTGCGACCGGCACCTCGGCGACGTGCACGTCCCCGCCGAGCCGCACGAGTTGTGCTTCGACGCCACGCAGCGCCTGCTGTGGTGCACGCTGACCTACCACTCGGGCTACTACCACGCGAACGGCGGGCGACGCACCGAGCTGGCCGTCATCGACCCCGACACCCGCCGCGTCGTCGAGCTCGTCGACCTCGCCCCCGAACACGGCCCGCACGGGCTGGCCCTGGACGCCGAGCGCGGGCGGCTGTACGTCAGCGTGGAGAGCGGCGACGGCCGCCCGGGCGGTGCCGTGGTGGTCGACACGGCCACCCGCCGGCCGCTGGGCAGGATCGACACGGACGCGCCGGGCCCGCACTGGTTCTCCATCGACCCGGCCGGGCGGACGGGGTACGCCACCAACAAGGAGGCGCCGTTCGTGTCGGTCGTCGACCTGGAGCGGGGCACCCTCACCGCGAAGGTCGAGGTGCCGGGCAGCGAGGGGCTCGCCGTGTCCGCCGACGGCGCGTACGTCTACGTCGCCGCACCGTACGGCAACTTCTCGGGCGGCAGCGGGGAGCGGCCGGCCGACGGCCTGCGGGTCATCGACGCCCGGACGGCGTCCGTGGTCGACACCCTGCCCACCGAGAACGTCGTCCTGCCGGTGCACCTCACGTCCACGGGCAGGCTGCTGGCGGGCGAGCTGCGCATGGCCGCCGACCCGGCGTCGCGGCTGGGCCGGCACGCGCCGGGCCGCCTCACGGTGTTCGACGCGGGCAGCCGCGAGCAGCTGGGCGAGGTGGAGGTCGGGCTGTTCCCGCTGACCATCACCTCCTCCCCCGACGGCCGGCTCGCCTACGTGTCCTGCGTCATCTCCTCCACCGTCGA
>NZ_GG657750.1:205378-207498 GCF_000158895.1 Streptomyces sp. C
CGTAGCCGATCTCCACCGTCATCGCGTCCCGTTCGGCCTGGCTGCGCCGTCTCGCCGTCATGCCCCGAGGATGGCACCGGGGCTCGGCCCCGGTCCACGGCTCCGCCGGTTCCGGGGTGGGTGGGGAGGACGGAGGGAACCGGTCCGGTGAGGAGTGGCATCTGGTGGGGCATGGGTGTCGCGATCTTGTTGTTCAGCCTGGCGTTCCTGGGCGGGTGGGCCATGGCCCTCGGGTGGCTGGGCTACAGCGTCTCGATGCTGTGGCGGGGCCGGGGGCAGCCGTGGGTGCGGGTGGACGGGAGTCCGTTCGCCCGGCTGCTGCTCCCGGCCCCCGCCTACTTCCGCTTCGACAGGGCTCTCGCCGTGGGGGCGTTGCTGGCCGACCTGTGGCTGGTGTCGGCCGTCGTGGTCCTCGGCGCGGATGGCATCTTCACCGAGGAGTGGATGGGATACCCCGGCATGATGGATCCCGCGGGGCAGGGCTACCAGGCCCAGATGGTGGGCCTGTTGCGCTCGGCGGCCTGGTGGAGCGCCGCCGCCGCGGTCCTCGGGCGGTGCTGGACCACCGCGGTCGTCCAGCTGTCCGTACTGCCCCTGTCGGCGCTCTGGGTCGCCTCGTTCGACACCTACTACCGTCAGTAGCGGAGCCGGTCGATCTCCGTCCGGTGCTCCACCGCCATGCCGGCCGGGCCGAGTTGGCTGGCCAGCCAGTCGAGCAGGGCCTCCGCACCGATCAGCCGCGGCAACGGTGGAGGAACGCAGGAGTACGCGATCACGAGTTGCTCCGTACTCCCCTGAGGGCGGAACTCGATCCACCGCACCTTTTGGTAAGGACCTGGACAAGGCAGCGCCGCGCCCGCGGGGAACTCCTTCACGCCCCGACGACCACCCGGCCGGGGCGGAAGAGCCCCTGTTCGGGCCCGGGTGTCACATCCGGGCCCGCTGTGCTGTCCCCTCTGCGGATCGAGCGAATCGCGAGAACCCGGAGAAGGGACCGCCCCATGAAGTCCGTCATCGTCTGCGCCTCCGTGTCACACGGGAACACCCGCCGGGTCGCCGACGCCATGGCCCGTGCCCTGGGCGCGGCCGTCGTCGCCCCCGGCGAGGCCGACCCCGCCGAGCTGGCCGCCGCCGACCTCGTGGGGTTCGGCTCCGGCGTCTACTACGGCAGGCTCCACCGCACCCTGACCGACCTGGTCCGCGAACTCCCGCAGGCCCGCGGGCGGGCCTTCGTGTTCGCCACCAGCGGGCTGCCCGGGCTGGGGCCGGCCCCCTTCACCCGCCCGCTGGTCCGGCGCCTCGCCGGCAAGGGCTTCCGCGTGGACGGCAGCTTCACCTGCCGGGCGTTGGACACCTGGGGGCCCTTCGGGCTCGTCGGCGGCGTCAACAGGCAGCGGCCCGACGCCGGGGACCTGGCCGCCGCGCGGGCCTTCGCCGAGCGGCTGCGGTAGTGGGGCCAGCCCCCGGGCAAAGCGGGGGGCGGCCGGATGGGCCGCCGGTACGGCGGTCCGGGAGGCTGGGCGGGGTACGTGATCAGCGAGTTGAGCAGGAGCGATACGTGAAGGCACGGGTGCGGGCCGCCGCACTGTTGGCGGCGGTGTGCGTGGTGGCGGCGGGCGTCCTCCCGGCGGCCGCCGCGGAGCGGGCGGGGGGTACGGGGGGTACCGGGGGTGCGGATCCGGCGGCCCTGCGGGAAGCGCTCGCGCGGACGGTGGCGGACGGCTTCCCCGGGGTCGTCGCGTACGCCAGGCACGGCGAGCGGGAGACGCGGACGGCGGCCGGGGTCGCGGACACGGCGAGCGGCGAACGGGCGCGCCCGGACCAGCGGTTCCGGATCGCCAGCAACACCAAGGCCTTCGTGTCGACGGTGCTCCTCCAGCTGGAGGGCGAGGGACGGCTCTCGCTCGACGACAGCGTGGACACGTGGCTGCCGGGCATGGTCCGCGGGAACGGGAACGACGGGCGGGCGATCACCGTCCGGCAGCTCCTCAACCACACCTCGGGCATCTACGACCCCACCAGGGAACCGGAGTTCTTCGCCCCCTACCTGGAGCGGCACGACTGGGGCCACGTCTACACCCCCCGGGAGGTGATCGCCCGGGCCGTGCGGCAGGAGCCGG
>NZ_GG657750.1:208002-237514 GCF_000158895.1 Streptomyces sp. C
GAGCAAGGAGCGGGTCAACATACCCCCTGGGTGCGGGGCTGCCGGCGGTCCAGGCGGCGGCGCTCTGCGGCTGAGGGCCGACCGGATCCGCGTCAGCCGAGGGTGAGCCACCGGATGCCGAGCCGCTCGACCCGCGGGGTCAGCCACGGGTCGCGGCCCAGCCCTTCGGCCAGGTCCAGGCCGTGGACGGCGACTTCGACCACCCGGGTGACCAGGAACTGCGAGACTCGGCCCGGCCGGGCGGTGGTGCGTCCAGCATGGCCGGCAGCCAGGCGATCACCACGCGTACGTGGCCCAGCAGCTCCCGTACGGACCACGGACAACCAGGTGCTCGAACCCCTGACGCGCTGACCGTCAGGAGGCGCCGACCGGTGCGGCGGCACGGCCGCGGAGCAGCTTCTTGTCCGGCTTGCCCACGTCGGTCAGGGGCAGGGCGTCGGCGAAGGTGATGCGGGCGGGCTCGTACATGGCGCCCTTCCTGTCCCGCACCAGGGCGCGCAGCTCCGCTTCGCCGACGTCGCCGCCCGGCGTGCGGACGACGACCGCGTGGACCCGTTCCGTCCGGTTGGCGTCGGGGACCCCGAGGACGGCGCTCTGCAGCACCTGCGGATGGGAGTTGAGCACGTCCTCCAGCTCCACCGTGTACACGTGGCCCCCGACCACCACGATCATGTCCTTGAGGCGGTCGACGATCGTGATGTAGCCGTCCGGGTCGACGAACCCGAGGTCGCCGGTGTGCAGCCAGCCGTCCCGGAGTACTTCGGCGGTGAGTTCGGGCTGCTTCCAGTAGCCCTGCATCACGTGCGGGGAGCGTACGCAGATCTCGCCGTGCTCCCCGGCGGGCAGGTGCCGGCCGTCGGGGGCGCGTACGGCGACCTCGACGCCGTCCAGGATCTTCCCGGCGGTCCGCAGGAGTTCGGGGCGGGCGGGGTCGTGGTCCTCGGGGGAGAGCACGCTGATCCCGCCCGCCTCGTTCTGGCCGTAGAACTGGTTGAGGACGGGACCGAAGCGCCGCACCGCCGCCGCGAGGCGGGCCGGGGAGGAGGCGCAGCCGCCGTAGGTGAGCAGCCGCAGGCTGGAGGTGTCGGTGCGGTCGACGTCGGGGTGGTCCATCAACTGGTAGAGGAGCGGCGGCAGCAGGAACGTGTGGGTGATGCGCTCGCGCTCGACGGCGGCGAGTACGGATCCGGCGTCGAAGCCGTCCAGCAGGACGACGGTGCCGCCGCCGTGCAGCGTGCTGTCCGCCATGAGGCCCGCCGCGTGCGCGAGGGTGGTGCACACCAGGGTCCTGACCTGCTCCTCGTCGGACCAGACCGGTCCGGCCGACACCCGCTGCCGGAAGGTCGTGCAGATGGCCTTGGGGTGGCCGGTGGTGCCACCGGTGTGGCGGATGGTGCAGATGTCGTCCGGGTGCGCCGCGCCGGGCAGTGCCGCGGAGGACTCCCCGGCGGCGAGCTCCACGAGGTCCGGCCCCGGGCCCGGGTCCGTGCCGCCGCCGGCGCCGAGGAGGAGTACGCGTTCCAGCGGCACCCGCCGGGCCAGCTCGGCGGCCCGGTCGCGGTGGGCGGGGTCCGCGATCAGGGTCCGGGTCTCGATGTCGCGGAGGATGTCGGCGTGCACGTCGGCCGAAAGGCCCGCGTAGAGGTGGTTGACGGCGCAGCCGAGGAGGCCGGCGGCGTAGCGGGCCGCGATCGTCTCGGGGAGGTTGCCGGAGAGCAGGGTGACCGTGTCACCGCGCCGCACTCCCCGGGAGTGCAGCGCGCGGGCCATGCGGTGTACGAGGTCCCGTACGTCACCCGCGCTCAGGCGCCGTTCCCCGTGGACTAAGGCCTCGCGGCCGGGTTCCTTGCCGAGGGCGTCGAGGATCTCTTCCACGTGGCTGCGGAAGTATCCGGTGATGTCGTCCATATGCACATCCCATTGGTTGACTTGAGCAACTAGTGGGAGGGTAGCGGCCGATGATCCACTCGCCCAAGTCGGGCACCGACATCCGGCCAACCCCCAGGCCCGCGCCCGCCCTTCGATTCCACGGCGGGGAATCATGCCGGAGGCCTTCCGAAGCGGTCCGACCTGTGCAATTTTACATGTCACATGTCAATTGCCGGTGTCGCCACCACCGGCCCCAACGGCCCCGGAGGCCCCCACAGATGCACCCCTCCCGGATATCGAAGGCAGGCGCGCGCAGACTGCCCGCGCTCGGCGCGGCCGCCTTCATCGCGCTCGGTCTGCTCACGCCGCAGAGTCACGCCGCGCCCGTCGGCGCCACGACCCCGGCCGGCGCGTACGCAGGTCCCGCCGCGGCCCCGGCGCCCCGGTCGATCCCGGTCCCCAAGTCGCCGGACGCGATGGCCAACGGCTCCCGCCTGCGGATCTCCTCGCAGGACAGCACCGAGGAGACCGGCCCGGCCCCCGCACCCGCCGCCAAGGCCGACAAGCCCGCGAAGGGCGACCGGCAGTCCTCCTCCGCCTCCGCCGCCGCCGGGAACGAGTGCGGCGACCTCGCCGGGGTGATCAACGCCACGGGCGGGGCGCTGGTCCAGCAGCTCAAGGCGCTCCCCCAGATCACCTGCACCTACCCGCTGTTCGGCCTCACCGGGGAGAACGCGCGCAAGACCTTCAACGAGGCCAAGATGGTGACGGTCGCGGGCGCGCTGCGCGACGCGTCCGCCGGCTACGCGGGCGACAACCGCGCCGCCATCGGCCAGTTGGTGCTGTTCCTGCGCGCCGGCTACTACGTGCAGGACAACAACGCGGACGCCGTCGGCCCGTACGGCACGGCGCTGGACGGCGCGGCGCGCGGAGCACTGGACGCCTTCTTCGCCTCCCCGCGCAGCAGGGACGTCACCGACGCCAACGGCGAGATCCTCAACGAGGTCGTCACGCTCATCGACAGCACCCACACGGCCGGCCGGTACGCGGGCGTGGTCAAGTGGATGCTCGGCGGCTACGACAGCACCTGGCCCGGCCAGATGGACCTCGCCATGCAGCACGTCGAGTGGGTCGTCGAGAACGGCTTCAAGGCCAAGGACGACGGCCGCGGCTGGCGGGCCGCCCTCAAGGCCGACCCCGCCATCCTCGACACGTGGGCCGGCTTCATCACCCGCAACGGCGCGCAGCTGAACCGCCTGGACGTCGTCAGCAACGTCGGCCGCCACCTCGGCAACGCCCTCGACGTGCCCGAGCTCAAGGACCGGCTGCGCCCGCTGCTCAAGGACCTCGTCAACCGCTACCCCAACGTCGGCCCCACGGCGCCGATCACCATGAACCTCGGCTGGTACACGCGCCAGTACGACAGGGGCAACTGCGCGGCCTACGCCCTCTGCGACCTGGGTGAGCGCGTCCTCCCGGCGATCCTGCCGACGCAGCACACCTGCACCCCGGGCCTGAAGATCCGCGCCCAGGACATGTCCCCCGGCCAGCTGTCCGGCACCTGTACCAGCCTCGTCAACCAGGACGCCTACTTCCACCGGATCATCGGCGACAAGGGCGCGGTCCCCGGCGACCTGAACACCGACCTGGAGGTCGTCGTCTTCGACGACTACACCAACTACTCGCTGTACGCCTGGGCCATCTACAACATCGACGTCGACAACGGCGGCATGTACGAGGAGGGCGACCCGGCCGCCGCCGGCAACCAGGCCCGCTTCATCGCCCACGAGGCCCAGTGGCTGCGTCCGGCCTTCCAGATCTGGAACCTCAACCACGAGTACACCCACTACCTCGACGGCCGCTACAACATGGCCGGGGACTTCGAGGCCGGCATGACCACGCCGACCATCTGGTGGGTCGAGGGCATCGCCGAGAACATCTCGTTCGGCTACCGGGGCGAGCGCAACGCCGACGCCATCGCCGCGGCCGGGAAGAAGACGTACAAGCTCAGCGAGCTGTTCGACACCGTCTACGGCCAGGACGAGGACCCGCAGGTCAACTCGGACCGGGTCTACCGCTGGGGCTTCCTCGCGGTCCGCTACATGCTCCAGGCGCACCCCGCCGACGTCCAGACGGTCCTCGGCAAGTACCGGGCCGGTGACTGGAACGGCGCCCGCACCTTCCTGAAGCAGACCATCGGCACCGGCTACGACGCCGGCTTCGCCGCCTGGCTGACGACGGCCTGCGCGACCGACGGCTGCGGTCCGCTGCCGGACGCGGCCCCGGCCACCCCGCTCTGCACCAGCGGCGACCCCCGCCAGTTCGACGGGAACTGCCGCCGGGACGGCCTCGCGGCCGGCGCGGGCAACCACAGCTACCACTTCGTGTACCTGCCGGCCGGCGTCAAGCAGCTGACCATCACCAGCAGCGGCGGCACCGGCAACGCCGACTTGTACTACAACGGCGGCAACTGGGCCACCACGAGCAGTTACCAGGCGAAGTCCGCCACCGCCGGCAACGGCGAGACGCTGACGATCGACAACCCGCCGTCCGGCTGGGTGTACTTCAGCCTCGCCGGAGCACAGGACTTCAGCGGCGTGAGCCTCTCCACGCAGTCCAGGTGATCCGCTCATCGCGGGTGCGGCCCCGCCCGGGTACCCGGGCGGGGCCGGGCCCCGCGCTCAGAGGTGCACCGGGGCGTCCGGGTGGTCCTCCCGCGTCAGCAGCTCGGCGATGATCTCGGTGCCGAGCGCGTACGCGGGGACGCCGGCGGTGATGAGCGCGGTCTCGGCGACGCCGACGAGGTCAGCCATGGCGGCGCCGGCGTGCAGGGCGCCCTGGGCGTGGATGCGGGCGGGGTGGGCCCGGCCGAGGGCCAGCAGCTGCCCGAAGTGGACGAGCTGCTGCACCCGTGCCCCCAGCGGGCTGTCCGTCAGCACGATGTGCCGCAGGGCAGCGAGGGCCTCCTCGGTGGGCAGCCGGCCGAACTCCCGGGCCAGGCGGAGCCGGTCCTGCACCCCGCCCGGTACGGCACCGAGGGTGGAGCGGTAGCGGTCGCGTACGGCTTCCGCACGGGAGGCCTGCGCGTCCGGCGTCACGAGGCGACCCGGGCGATCGAGGCGCAGACGGCTTCCCGGGCGCCCGGGGGGAAGTCGACGGCTCCGCCGATCGCCGCGGCGGCGATCTCGGCCTCGGCGCTCTCCTCGATGGCCACGACGAGGTGGGCGGTGGCCGCCGCGTCCGGGCCGAACACCAGCAGGCCGTGGTTGGCCAGCAGGACCGCGGCCGTCGTCGGGCGGCGTTCCAGCACCTCGGCGATGCCGCGGACCGACACGTCCGATCCGCGCGGTCCCCAGGGGACCACGGGGATGTCCTCGGCCTGTCCGAAGCGCAGCATCGGCTCGGTGCGGCAGGGCAGCGGCCGGTGGGCGACGGCGAAGGCGGTCGCGGAGGGCGAGTGGGTGTGGATGACGGCGCCGACCCGGGGGCGGGCCCGGTACACCACGCTGTGCATGGCGATGATCTCCGCGCTGACGGACTGCAGCTCGCCTTCGAGGACCTCTCCGTCGAAGCCGACGGTGGCGAGCTGTTCGGGGCGCAGGCCGCGGACGAAGCCGGGCGTCAGCAGGAGGCGTTCGCCGTCGAGCCGGGCGCTGAGGTTGGCGTGTCCGGAATGGGACATCACCCCGGCCGCGAAGAGCTGCTCCGCGGCTCGCGCCAGCTGTTCGGCCCGCTCCTCGCGTACGTGCGTGTCGTTCATGGCGTATCTCCAAGTGTGCTGCCAGCGGGCGCTCGTTCGCCGCTGTCCACGTGCCGACCACTCTTCAACTTGAACTAAGGTTCAAGTCAAATGCCGGGACGTCGGCCGGGGCCGGCGGCCCGAGGAGGAGGTGCGGGACGTGCGCATGACGATCGGCCGGCTGGCGGAGGTCACCGGGGTGCCGGCTTCGGCCATCCGGTACCGGGAGCGCCACGGCCTGCTGCCGCAGCCGGAGCGGGTGAGCGGGCAGCGGCGCTATCCGCCGGAGGCCGCCGAGCGGATCACGGTCCTGCGCAAGTGCCAGCAGGCCGGTCTGACACTGGTGGAGATCGGGGAGTTCCAGCGGGAGCAGCCACAGCGGGAGGCGATGATCCGCGCCAAGATCGGGGAGATCGAGCAGCGCATGGTCGATCTCGAACACGCCCATCAGCTGCTGACGCACGCCCTCAGGTGCGGGGAGGAGGACATCGTCCGATGCCCGAAGTTCCGGGAGCAGATGGCGGCGTGGAGGACGGCGGATCCCGCGCCGTAGCCGGGCGGTGGCCGCCTGAACGCCGGACCCGGCCCGGCACGTCGTGTGCCGGGCCGGGCCGGGTCGCCAGAGTCAGCGCGCCGTCAGCACTTGAGTCCGGTGGCGGCGGCGGACGAGGCCTCGTCCAGCTTCTGGATCTGCGGCTGGAGCTTGGTGAGGGCGTCCTTGCCGGTGGTGTCGCCCGGCAGGTTCTCGTAGCTCTTCTTCAGGTCCTCGGCGGCCTGCTTGACCGCGTCCTGCTCCGCCTGCTTGAGCTTGGCGACGTTCTCCTTGACGTTGTCCCAGTCCTTCTGGACCGCGTCGTAGGCGTCCTTGACCTGGTCCTTGGTCGCGGACGCGGGGTTCATGGCCTTGAGCTTGGCGTTGTCCGACTTGAGGGCGTTCAGGTCCGTGCAGAGGTCCGCCGCTGCCTTGGTGGCCTGCTCGGCGGCCGAGTTGTCGTCGTTGCTGTCGGAGCAGGCGGCGAGTCCGAACACCGCGCTGACGCAGAGCACGCCGATCACGGGGAGTCGCTTCATGGGAGACCTTCCTGGCAGGGGCAGAACGGAACGGATGTACGAGACATTTCGTGACGCAATGCAAAACTAAGCAGAGAGGGGGTGCCGCGCATCCGTACGGCGACCGTTCGATACCTTGACGGGGTCATGCCCGAGAACACGACCGTGCGCGAACTGTGGGACAGGACCCACCGGGCGCTGCTGCCCTGGACCCGCGTACCCGCGGACGAACTGCACGCCCGCTCCCTGGAGGCGGTGACCGCGGCCGTCACCGTGCAGTGGGGCGGCTGCGACGACGCGCTCCTCGACGCGCCGGCCACCGACGCACAGGTCCACGCGATCGTGGCAGCGCGGACGGCGTACGGGTTCGGCTGGCGCGACGCGGTGCTCGGCGACGTCGCGGCGGACGCACGGGCCGCGGGACTGGGCTCGGGCCCGGGCGGCCTGTGGGCACCGGCCGGACAGCGGCACCACGGACGGGGGCGGGCGCACCGGCCGACCCTGCGCCAGGACCTGGAGTTCGTCGCCCGGCATCCCTGGGCCACGGAGCTGGAGCACCTCCGGGCCGTGCGGTGCGCCGTCGAGGCCTCCTCGGCCGATCCGCGCGCCACCCTCACGTCGCTCTACCGCACGGCCTGGACCGACCGGGCCACCGAGCGCCGGGGCTGGGACGACGCGGACTGGAGCCAGTACCTGTACGTCGCCGAGCTGACGGCCTGGGCGGTGGTCGCGCTGGGACTGCCCGTGGAACACCCGGCGGACGCGGGAACGGCGGTCGAGGACGCCGCCGACGCGGTGAGCCCGCACAACTGGACCTGGACGGGGACGGGCCTGCCGGAGGGCTTCCTCGACGCGGCCTTCGAGGCACTCGGGCTGTGAACAGCGGTGTCTGCGCGGCGCGTGGGGCGGCGACCGGCTGCTGCTCGCGGTGGCGCCCGTGTCCCGGGCGCGCGGGGGCCGGCATCGACGGGGCGGCCGCTCGGCCGCGCGGCTGACCGCCGTCGGCGTCCGTCAGGGCAGGAGGGGCCCGGCCAGGTCCTCGACCAGGCCGGCGCCGCCCCCGGCGCGGCTGTCGGCTCGCGGCCGCCGGCAGGGGGGACGGCGCCTCCTGGTCGCGCTCAGGCGCCGAGCGGCCACTGTGCCGGCTGGGCGTTGAAGCCGCGGAAGAGCTCGACCGCGGCCGGCTTCTGGCCGGCCGGGATCAGGAACGCGGTGCAGATCTTCTCCGACTGGCCCGGGCCCAGCTTCTTCTCGCTCTCCGTCGCGGGGCAGTCGGCCCACTTCGCCCTGCCCATCAGGACGATCAGGGCGCGCGTCCGCTGGCCGGACTCCGTCCTGACCATCAGGTCGCCGTCCATGTCACCGAGCTTCATGGGCGTGCCGCTCTTGTGGTTGAGGGTCGACCGGACGAAGACCGGGATCTGCGGGCCGTCCTTCTCGTCCTTCTGGAGGCCGGAGTTCTCCATGTCCGTCTCCGTACCGATGCGCACGTCCAACGGGGTCACCGTGAACTTCGCGTCCTGCGAGTCCAGCTTCTGGCTCTCCCGGAGCGGGCCCTCCTCGCCGAGGCGGAACGTCGTCTTCTTGGCGTTCGCACCGGCCTTCGGCGACGCCGCGCCACCGCCGTTCACCTGCGGCAGGCCATTGCATCCGGTCAGTACGGCGGCCGCCGCCAGGGCCGCCGCCGTCGCCGTCGCGGCGCGCGTCCACGTACGCATTCTCATCTCGCCTTTCCCCGGACCGGGCGGCACTGCGCCACACGGCCCGCACCTCTACGTTGCGAGCGCTCATCCTCTCAGAGCTGGACATGCCAAGACGCCGGCGCCCCGGGCGTCGAGGCGTCGAGGCGTCGAGGCGTACGGCTAGCGCCGGGTGGTCACCTTCGCGGTGAAGCCGTTCTGCTCGAACTTCCGGATGCGGTCCCCCGTGATCCTCGTGATCCTCACCTGGTCCAGCTTCACGGTCGTGTTCACGACGGTGGCGATGGCCGCGACCCCTCCCCCGCCGCCCCGGACGGTGTCCTTGACCGCGGTGAACCTGCCGTCCTGGAAGGCCATCGCGAAGTACTCGTTGTCGACGAAGGTGTTGTGGCTGGTCTCCATGACGCCGACGGCGTAGAGGCCGAGCTGGTTGCGGACGAGGCGGTTCCGGGCGACCGTCACGCCCGTGTTGGCGAGGATGCCGGCGTGCTGGAACTCGGTGAAGAAGTCGGGGCCGCAGGCCGGATCCGGCTCGCGGCAGGCGTTGTCGCTGACGGTGTTCTGCTCGGCCCGGCCGGTCGCCTCGACGAACTCGATGCCGTCGGTGGAGAGGGTCTTCTGCCCGGTGACGACGTTGCGCAGCAAGGTGGCCTTGGAGGCCGCGCCGAGCACGACGATGCCGGCGCCCTGATAGTCCGTGACCTCGGTGTCGCGGATGTCCGCCGAGCCCGCGCCGGTGGGGAAGTCCCCGATGAGGACGGCATTGGCGCTGCGGAAGCAGGGGGCCAACGGCGTGTCCTTGATGTGGGTCACCGCCGCGTGGCTCAGGTCCAGGTGCGCCCCGTCCTGGACCCGGATGCCGGCGCCGAGCGCACCCTCGTCACAGGTACCGGAGCCCGGTCCGCTGACCGTGAGGCGGGAGATCTTCACGGACGCCGAGTTGTCGAGGGAGACGATCGCGTTGCGGCCGTCGGGGCCGGCCACCAGCTGCTCGGGGGCGAGGATGGTGGTCCGGCCGGCTCCCGCGCCGGTGAGGGTGAGGTTCTTGTGGATCGTCACCTGCTCGCGGTAGACGCCGGGGCGCAGTGCGATCCGGTCGCCGGCCCGCGCGGCGTCGACCGCCGACTGGACGGTCGGGTAGGCGGCCGAGGGAACCACCAGTTCGCGGGGCTGCGAGGCGGCGGACGAGGGGGCGAGGGAGCCGAGGGCCAACGAGGCGAGCAGTGTGCCGAGGGCCGCCGCGCAGCGTGAGCGGAGGGGGTTCATCGCGTTCTCCTGCCGAGGGGAGGGCCGCCGGCCGCGCGTGGCCGCCCGGCCGTGGGACACGTGGCGGAGCGGCGGGGACGGCCGGTTCGCACAGGGCCACCCGAGCACGGAGCGGGCCGGATCGGCGGGGGCCGTGCCGCAGGGGTGGGCCGTCCGGAGCAGCGGGACCACCCGGCGAGGCGTGCGGTGCCCGGTGCGCGGGGCGCCTCCCGGCGGCGCTACGCGGCCCCGGGCGAGGAGCGGTGGCGGTCCGGCCGGAGCCACCCGAACGCGCCAGCTGCACGTGACCGAACTCGGGGCCGCGCCTTACGCGGAGGCCTTCTCGGTCCTCGTGCGCCGGAAGGCCGAGCTGAAGGAAGGGCTGGACCCGGGGCGACGGGAGGCGGCCCCCGCCTGGAGGGCGGCCGTCGCGTCCGCCTGCCAGGAGCCGGTGGACGGCTGCGACCAGTGAGCCGGGGGCGGCGCCGATGCTCGTCCGCGTCCGGTCCAGGTAGTCCTCCGTGGCCCCGCCCACCGGGACGACGAGCCACTGCGGCACCTCGCGGGCAGGGACCGACGCCGTCCTACATGCGGGCGGGGGCGGGGTCGGAGTCGTTCAGCTCGGCGATCAGGGCGTTGCGGCCGGCCAGCATCTCCGTGAGGATCCGGCGGGCGGCGCGCAGGAGTTCGGCGACGTCGCCGCCGGCGAGGGCGTAGGTGACGGTCGAGCCCTCGCGGGTGGAGACGACGATGCCCGAGCGGCGCAGGACCGCCAGCTGCTGCGACAGGTTGGACGCCTCGACGTCGATCTCGGCCAGCAGGTCCCGTACGGGCATGGGGCCGTCCTGGAGGAGCTCCAGCACGCGGATGCGCACCGGGTGACCGAGCATCCGGAAGAACTCGGCCTTGGCCTGGTACAGCGGGACCTGCATTCCCACGACGCTCCTGTTCCTCTTCGAACGGACTCCGGCTCGGGCAGGGATCATCACCCCCACCCATCGTCGCGTCCTGCCGGCCCACGCGGAACCGATGATGACCGGTTTCACATGTTCCGAGTTGAAGAGTTCTTCAACTCATGGGCATGCGTGGGCCCGACGGACGCCTCGGCTAGACCTCCAGCTCGGCCTCGATGCGGCTGAGCTGGTGGCGTGCCATCGCCAGGTTCGACCTGCCCCGGTCCAGGACCAGGTAGAGGAACAGCCCGCCGCCGGAGCGGCTGCGCCGGATCCGGATCAGGTGGTACTGACCGCCCAGCGTGATCAGCACGTCCTCGATGTCGTCCTGCATGCCGAGCATCTCCATGGTGCGCAGCTTGGCCCGGATGACGTCGGTGTTCCCGGCGGCCGCCACCGTCAGGTCCAGGTCCTTGCCCCCGCCGAGCGTGCCCAGGGCCATCCCGCTGGCGTAGTCGACCAGCGCCACCCCCAGGGCCCCCTCGATCGAGGTCATCGCTTCCTTCAGTGACACTTCCACGTTCGCCATGGCTGTCCTCCGCTGGTGTCATGTGCCGGACGCGGCACGGATCTTCCGTAACCGGACGCTACCGATCGCGCGGCTCCGGCTGGCGGGATCAACGGAATTGGCCGGATTCCGCCCCTGTCAGGCGGCGTACGCGGCGGGCTCGCGCAGCCGCGCCGCCGCCGTGCGCCAGGCGTCGGTGACGGCGGTGTGCGCCTGGAGGGTGCGGGCGGCGGTGTCGCCGGTCAGCTCCAGCGGGCGTCCGACGTGGACGTGCAGCCGGGGCCGGCGCAGCGGGGCGGTGACGAGGCCCGCGACCTGCTTGGCGGTGCCTCCGGAGGTGATGCGCCGGGCCCCGGCCTGGCCGACGGGTACGACGGGCGCTCCCGTGCGCGTGACCAGCCGGGCCAGGCCGCTGCGGAAGGCCAGGGGCGCGGCCTCGGCGGCGTCGCGGCGTGAGGGGATGCCGCCCTCGGCGTACATGAGCACCGGGCGTCCGTCCGCGAGGGCGGACGCGGCGTGGTCGAGGGCCTCGGCAGCCCGCCGGTCCCCCCGGTGGACGGGGATGTGTCCCTCGCGGAGGAGCACGCGGCCCAGGACCGGGGCGCGCCACAGGCCTGCGGCGGCCATGACGACGGGTTCGACCCCGCAGCGGCGCAGCGCGGCGAGGACCACGGCGGGGTCGGCGAGGGAGGTGTGGTTGGCGACGATGACGGCGCCGGGCGGCACGTGAGCGCCGGGCTCGGTGGTGACGCGGACGTGGCCGAAGGCGGGGACGAGGAGCTGGGCGAGGCGGCTGAGCATGGCGTTCATCCCGTTCGTGACGGCGTCTACGACGACTGCGGCGGCTGCGGCTGCGGCTGCGGCTGCTCCCAGGGTCGTCAACGCGCGCCCGGCCCGCCTGAGTCGTCGTACTCAGGCGGGGCGTGTCGCCCTACCCAGAAGATGCCCGGGGCCTGCCGCGGAGTTCCTCGGGGCCGACGAACCCGGTCTCGTCGCGGCCCGCGGTGAGGAACGCGTCGACCTGCGGGGCGGAGGCCAACCGGGCCTGCCAGGTGCCGAGTACCTCGTAGGGCCCGGCCAGGGAGAACGTACGGCGGGCTTCCTCGAGCGCCCCCGTCCACTCGGCCTCGAAGGCCGGCACCCAGCGCTCGGCCCGCCGGTCGGCGCGCAACGCCGCGAGCAGTTCGGCCGGAGCCCCGGGCGCCGGCGCCGGGGCGCGCGGCGGGGCGGGTACGTGCTCGGGCTGGGCGCTCACGGGCTCCTCCAGGCGGGTGGTACCCCCACGGTAGCCGCCCGGGGCCCTGCCGACGGTCGCGTCGGAAGGGCGGCCGGGAACTCCGGTGGGTGAACGTCCCGGTGGGGATTTAATGGTTGGCCGGTCATCTGATCTTGGTGGTAGACAGGCCGGGTGCAGAACACTCTTCAGTTCACCGACCTCCTGCGGCTGATCGACGAACGGTCGACCGCCTTCCGTGCCGTGGTGGCCGCCGCGCCCGACCTCGACGCGCGGGTACCCAGTTGCCCCGAGTGGACGCTGTCCGACCTCGTCCGGCACCTCGGCGGCGGCGACCGCTTCTGGGCCGCCATCGTCGGCGCGGGTCCCGCCGACGGTCCCCCGGCCGAGGCTGTCGCCGCGCGCGCCGCCATCGTCTTGCCGCAGGAGCGCGAGGCCCTGGTGGCGTGGCTGGACGAGTCGACGCGACAGCTGCTGGACGCACTGCGGGAGGCCGGTCCGGACGCCGGCTGCTGGGCGTGGTGGGAGGACGTACAGTCCCCGCTGACCGCCGGGACCGTCGCCCGGCACCGGGCCCAGGAGAGCGCGGTCCACACCTACGACGCCCAGCTCGCGCTGGGCGAGCCGCGGCCGCTGCCGGACGAGGTGGCGCTCGACGGTCTCGAGGAGTTCCTGACCACCTGCGTCGCGACCGCCAGCCCCTGGCCGCACAAGCCCGCCGCCATCGACTTCCGCACCACCGAGGGCCCGGTCTGGCGACTCACCCTCGACGGCTCCGGCGCGCGCGTCGCCCGACTGCCGCTCACCGCCGACACGACGGCGCAGGCCGGCGTCCTGGGCTCCGCCAGTGAGCTGATCCTCTTCCTCTACAACCGCATCACGGCCGACTCACTGCGGGTCGACGGGGACGCGGTGCTGTTCGACCAGCTCCGCGACTGGGACCCGAGCGCCTAGGCCGGCCCGGCCCCGGGTCCCGGCGGTTCACGCGACGGCGGTCCCCTCCAGCTCGACCATCAGGCTGGGGATCGCCAGCCGCGTCACCCCCAGCATCGTGCTGGCCGGCGCCACGCCGGCGGCGCCCAGCCGCGCCGCCAGTACGCCGTAGTGCCGGTAGAGCAGGTCCACGTCGGTCGTGTAGACGTTGAGCCGGACGAGGTTCGCCAGAGTCATGCCGGCCCCGCCGAGCACGGCCTCCAGGTTGTCGACGCTCAGCGCCAACTGCGCGCCCATGTCACCGTCGTGCTGCGGCTTGCCCTCGGCGCTCATCGCGGTCTGCCCCGAGATGTACAGGGTCCGCGCGTTCCCCGAGACCAACTCACCCTGGTTGAACCCGAATTCCGTCGACCACGACACCGGGTTGACCGCCGTTCGTTCCATCGCCACGTCAGCTCCGTTCGATCCACTGGGAGTAGGTGGGTACGAGCCTCCCAAGGAATCACGACATCCTCGGTCAGGTATTCGGTTAGGGTTCCGGAATGCGCGCCGATCGGCTGGTCTCGCTGGTGCTCCTGCTGCGGCAGCGCGGCCGGCTGACCGCGGACACCCTGGCGCGCGAGCTGGACGTGTCCACGCGCACCGTGCTGCGCGACATCGAGGCGCTCTCCGCGGCCGGCGTCCCCGTCTACGCGGAACGCGGCCGGCACGGCGGCTTCTCGCTGCTGCCCGGTTTCCGCACCGAGCTGACCGGGCTCAACCACGACGAGGCCCTCGCCCTCCTGACCGCCGGATCGGCGCGCGGCGAGCTGGTGTTCGGGCTGGGCTCGGCGCTCGCCTCGGCCATGCGCAAGGTCGTCGACGCCCTGCCCGAGGGGCACCGGGCGGTCGCGAGCGACGCCGCCCAGCGGTTCCTCGTCGATCCCGAGAGCGATCTGCTCTCGCGCCGGACCGCCACCGGCGACGAAACGTCCGGCACCGCGTTGACCGAGGTCCGGCGCGCGGTGCTGGCCGGGCACAAGCTGCGCATCCGCTACGCGGCCACGGGAGAGGCGCCGCGGTGGCGGACGGTCGACCCGATCGGGCTGGTCACCGTACGCGAGCGGGGCTATCTGCTGGCCACCAGAGCGGGCGCGGACCGCACCTACCGGCTGTCGCGGGTGTCGGCGGCCGAGGTGCTCCCCGAGGCCGCGGAGCGGCCGAACCGGGTCGATCTCGACCGGATCTGGCGGGAGCGCTCCGCGCGGTTCCTCGCCGGCGGCGAGCACCTCACCGTGCCGGTACGGGTGGACCCGGCCCGACGGGAGGACCTGCTGGACGCCGCGCTGGCCGTCCGCGCGGAGGAACCCGGCGCGGAGGACGGCTGGGTGCGGCTGGAGGTGACCTTCCAGGACGCACGGCACGCCGAGTGGGCCCTGTGGCAGCTCGGCCCGGACGCGGAAGCCCTGGCCCCGCAGTCGCTGCGCACGGCCCTGCACACCCGCGCCGCCGCACTCACCGCCCGCTACGCGGAACCGTCGGCGCGCTGACCAGCCGGAGGCGGGCATGAGTGCGGGGTCCTGTGCGGGGTCCTCACCCTTGAGGCGGGGTCCGGGCCCGGTACGGGGACGTCCAGCCGGGCGGCCACGGTGGTGAGGGCCGGTCCCAGGGGGAGGGCGACCCGGGCGGCGGCGTGCCGGTCGCCGCGGGTGGGGTCCTGGTTGACGATCAGTACCGGCTTGCCGGCCCGGGCCGCCTCGCGGACGAAGCGGAGCCCGGACATCACGGTCAGCGAGGACCCCAGGACCAGCAGGGACGCCGCCGCGTCGACCAGTGCGCGGCAGTGTTCGACCCGCTGCGGCGGAACGGATTCGCCGAAGAACACCACGTCGGGCTTGAGGACGCCGCCGCAGCGCGCGCAGGGCACCACCCGGAAGTCCGCGACCTGCTCGTCCGTGAGGTCGGCGTCACCGTCCGGGTTCATCGCTGCGGCCACCGGTGCGAATCCCGGGTTGGCCTCCTCCAGCCGGCGGGCGAGTTCGCCGCGCGGGCCGGCGGCGCCGCAGGAGAGGCAGACGACCCGGGCGAGGCTCCCGTGGAGCTCCACCACCGGGTCGCTGCCGGCGGCCTGGTGCAGGCCGTCGACGTTCTGGGTGATGACCCCGGCGAGCAGGCCGTGCCTTCCGAACGCCGCCACCGCCCGGTGTCCGGCGTTGGGCCGGGCCCGGCCGAAGGTGCGCCAGCCGAGGTGGCTGCGCGCCCAGTACCGGCGGCGGGCCTGAGCGCCGGCGGTGAAGTCCTGGTAGGTCATCGGGGTGTGCCGGGTCAGGCTGCCGCCCTGGCCGCGGTAGGCGGGGATGCCCGACTCGGTGGAGATCCCGGCCCCGGTGAGCACCAGCACGCCGCCGTCGGCGAGCGCGTCGGTGACGGGGCCGAGGTCGGTCGTGCCGGGCGGCAGGTCCTCGGTCGGGGTCCAGCTCAGGGTGGGGCGCGTGCGCATGCCGCCAGCGTACGGAGGACACGGGCCGGCCGTCTCGTTCAGAGCGGCGCGGGCCGGGCCGGTCCGGTCCCGCTCAGGGCAACGAGCGGGTGAGCCAGACCACTTCGCCGTTGTCCTCCGTGGACACGTGGTCCCGCTCGAACCCGAGCTTCTCCAGGACCCGGAGCGACGGTGCGTTCCACGCGCCGACGGTGGCCCAGATCCGCTTGCGCCCCGTCGCGGCGGCGGCGTCGAGGACCGCGCGGGCCGCCTCGGTGGCGTAGCCCCGCCCGTGCGCGCGCTGGAACAGCTCGTAGGCGATTTCGGGCTCTTCCGCGCTGGAGCGGCCGATGATCAGCCCGCAGTAGCCGATGAAGTCGCCTTCGTCGCGGCGCTCGATGGGCAGCAGGGCGATCCCGGTGGTCTCGGTCGCGGTGAGCAGTTCCTCGATGGCCGTCCGGATGCGCTCGACGGTGGGTGTCTCCTTGCCGCGTTCGGCGAGCAGGGCGGAGAAGTCGGCGGCGTCCGACTCGGCCCACGGCCTCAGTATCAGCCGCTCGGTCCCGAGGTGGAAGGGCATCGTCTCGTACGTGGACATGCCCCCACTCTGCCGCACGGATGATCACGCACCGCAGGGGGAGGGGTGGGTGCCCCCTCCTCGGGGTAGGTGCACCCCCGGCCGACCGCCCCGCCACCCGGAGGTACCCGTGCCGCTGCCCAGCCTGCTCGGCGTCTTCGCCCACCCCGACGACGAGGCCCTCGTCGCCGGCGGGGTCCTCGCCCAGCACGCCGCGTCGGGTGCGCGGACCGCCGTCGTCACCAGCACCTGGGCGCCCGGCACCCCGCGGGCCGCCGAACTGGCCGACGCCCTCGCGGCGCTCGGCGCCGGGGAACCCCGGATGCTGGGGTACGCCGACCACCGTGTCCCGGACTCCGCCCCCGGGCGGCCCCGGCTCTGCGACGCCCCGCTCGACGAGGCCGTCGGGCGGCTCGTGGGCCACCTCAGGCGGTTCCGGCCCAGGATCGTCGTCACCCACGACGCGTACGGCCAGCTGACCGGGCACCCCGACCACCGCCACACCCACCGCGTCACGGCACTCGCGGTGGCCGCCTGCGGCCTGGAGCACCTCTACCCGGAGGCGGGCGCCCCCTGGCAGCCCCACGCCCTGTACGCGGCCACCCACCCGCATTCCGCCCTCGCCGACCTCGCGCCGCTGCTGGCCGGCGCCGGCAAGTCCGCCCTGAGCGTGCCGGACCACCTGGTCAGCGCCACGGTCGACGTACGCCCCTGGCTCGGCGCCAAGTAGGCCGCCGTCCTCGCGCACCGCAGCGAGGTCGCCCGGGAGCGGGCGCTGCCCGGGATCCTGTCCCGCCTGCCGGCCGGGACGCGGGACCGCGTGATCGGCACCGAGTACTTCATCCGGCTCCACACCCACCCGGCCGCGCGGGGGCTGACCCAGCTGGCGGCGTGAGCCCCGGCGGCCGGGGGCGTTGCCGCAGCGTACCCCGGGGGATTTCCCCTTGTGCTCGGCCCGCCCGGGTCGGCAGGGTGTGGAGTGCCTGCTGATCTTCTTCGAGTGCTTGGGGGAACCGATGCTGACCGGGATCGTGATCGACGCGCTGGACGTCGTACGGATGGAGCGCTTCTGGCGGGAGGCGACGCGGGGCCGGACGGGCGGCCTGCGGCTGCGGTTCGTGCCGACGGCGACGCCGAAGGCGGGCAAGAACCGGCTCCACCTCGACCTGGCCGGGGGCCCTGACTGGGAGGCGGAGGTGGCACGGCTGCTCTCGCTCGGGGCGACCCGGGCCGACATCGGCCAGGGGGACGTCCCCTGGGACGTCCTGGCCGACCCGGAGGGCAACGAGTTCTGCGTGCTGCGCCCCGGCCACCCCGGCGTGCTCGCCGACTCCGGACTGGTCGCGGTCTGCCTCGACATCGCAGAGGAGCACCGCCACGCGCAGGAGGCCTTCTGGCCGCCCCGGACCGGCTGGGACACGGTCGAGTCCCAGGCCTGGGGCTTCCGGCTCCGCCGGACTCCGGCCAGCCCGGTCTCGCTGGTGATGGGGCCGCCCGCGGCGCCGAAGGCCGGGCGGAACAGGCTGCGGCTGGAGACCGCCCGGCCGGGCCGGGAGGCGGGCGAGTTCCTCGACGCCGGCGGGAACGAGTTCCACGTCATCGGCGCCCGCCCCGGTCCGCCCCCGGCCCACGAAGGAGGCCGGGACGATGCGGACGCGTGACCTGAGGTTCGGTCTGTACGCGGACGAACGGGGACTGGCCTGGGTGAGGGAACTCGTCGCGGAGGCGGTGGACCACCGCAGGGCCCGGATCACCGGGGAGACCCTCTCGACGGACACCCTCCCCCACAGCACGATGTCGACCGCCGACCTCTACGACCTCCTGGCGGAGCAGTGGGCCGTGGAACACCCCGGCGAGAGCGGCGGCGCACGGCGGCTCGTCGAGCTGCGCGTCCACCTGACCTGCTCCCTGCGCACGTGGCGGGCGGTCCGCAAGGCGGTGATCGCGGCGATGTGCCCGGCGGGAACGGCCCCTCACGTGTGCCGCGTTCCGTGGATGGCGTCCTGACAGCGGCCTGATGCCGGGGGATGGCGGCGGCTTCGCCGGCTGACCGCTCACTTCGTCCAGATGTCCAGGAGCCGGTTGGCCGCCCGGAAGCTGTCGGGCGGCTCGGCGTTGCACACCACGGTGACCGCGGTGTTCCGGTCCGGGCTCACCTTGAAGGTGCTGTGGAACTGCTCCCAGTCGCCCCGGTGCACGAGGCTCTTGTCGGGCAGCACGAGCATGCCGGCCCCGTACCGGCCCTCCTCGATGCCGCGCGGGCGCAGGACGTCGCCGACGTCGACGGCTCCGTCGGTGACCCCGGCGAGGAGTTCCTTCCCGCCGACGCGGCCGGTGCGGTAGTTGTCGGCCCAGCGGACGAGTTCTCCGGCGGTGGTCTGGACGGATCCGTCCCCGTACTGCTTCCAGGGGGAGGAGTTCGGGCTGTAGGAGCCGTCCTTCCCGTCGTACGACTTCGCCTTGCCGGGGACGTCGGCCGCCGGGGCGAGGGTCATGCGCAGGTGCAGCGGGGTGAAGAACTCCTGCTGGAGGAAGGCCGGGAAGGGCCGGCCGGTGACCCTTTCGACGACGTGCGCGAGGAGGACGTAGTTGGAGTTGGAGTAGGAGAAGCCCTTGCCGGGTGTCTGCTCGGGCCGTGAGGCGAGGATGGCGGCGAGCGCTTCCTCCTGGCCGGCCGGGTCGGTCACCTTGACGCCTTCGGCCTCCAACAGATCCTGGTAGTCGGGGATCCCGCTGGTGTGGCGCATCAGGTCGCCGAGCGTGACGTCCCGGGTCCAGGCGGGCGGGTGGTCGAGGTGGTCGGACAGAGGGTCGTCGAGTGCGAGCCGGTGCCGTCCGGCGAGCAGGAGGACGGCGTCCGCGGTGAACTGCTTGGAGTTGGAGGCCATGTCGAAGACCGTCTGCGGGGTGATGGCCCGCCCGGTCGCCAGGTCGGCCTTGCCCCGGCCCGCCTCCCAGACGACCTCGCCGCGCCTGCCGACGGCGGCCGCGCAGCCCGGGCCGTCGGGGGAGGGCACCAGTTCCCGCATGACCTCCGCGCTGCGCTGCTCGCGGTCGTCGCCGCCGTAGGCCTGCGGGGTCGGGACTGCGGTGAGCGCTGCCACGATCACTCCCCCGGCCGCGCACCAGGACACCGTCCGGTTCACACGGACCACCTTCCTCCCTCCTTCGAGCGTCCCGCGGCGGCCGTGCCGCGGCCAGTCGATCAACAACGGTCGGAAGGCCCCCGTGGCCGGGGAAAACGGGTGTCCACCCCGGCCCCGGGTGCAGCACAATCACCGCATGGCTGACATGGGACTGTTCCGGAACGCGGTCGCCGACTGGACGGCGGCAGGCGCCGACGGGCCGGCCGGGCAGCCGGCCGCGGAACTGGCCGCAGAACTGGCCGCGGAACTGGGTGTCGCGTCGGTGGTGCTGGTCGAGGGGCCCAGCGACCTCGCCGCCGTCGAGACCCTGGCAGCACGCCTGGACCGGGACCTGCCCGCCGAGGGCGTCTGCGTCGTCTCCATGGGCGGAGCGATGAACGTCGGCCGCTACGCCCGGCTCCTGGGCCCGGCCGGACTGGGACTGCGCCTCACCGGGCTGTGCGACGAGCGGGAGCAGCCCTACTTCGACCGCGGCTTCCAGCGGGCCGGGGCTCCCCGCCACGAGGTCTTCGTCTGCGTGGAGGACCTGGAGGAGGAGCTCATCCGCGCGCTGGGCATACGGCGGGTGGAAGGGGTCATCGAGGCCGAGGGCGACCTCGTCCCCTGGCAGACCTTCGTCCGCCAGCCCGCGCAACGCGGCCGCGACCCGCACCACCGCATGCGGCGCTTCCTCGGCACCAAGAAGGGCCGCAAGATCCGCTACGGGCACCTCCTCGCCCAGGCCCTCGACCTCGCTCTCCTCCCCGCGCCCCTCGACGCGCTGCTCACCGCCCTGGACCCGGCCCGCGCCGGACGCTGAGCGGCGGGGGCCGGCGCGTCCGGGCCTTCACCGGCCGGGCGGCCTTCACCCGCCGGGACGGGCCAGGCCGGTCAGGAGTACGTCCAGGGCGAGGTCGGTCGCCTCCGGCAGCGGGGTGTCGTCGAGGAGGGAGCCGAGGGCCAGCGTCGCCAGGCCGTGGACGGTGGAGAAGGCGACCTGGGCGAGGCGGGCCGGGTCGCCCTCGCGGACGAACCCTTCCGCCTGGGCCCGCGCGATGAGTCCGGCGGTGGTGTCGAGGCTGTGGTGCCCGAGCTCCCTGAGTTCGGCGCTGGAGTCGTCGGCGCGCTTGGCGCTGAACATCAGGTTCAGCAGGGGCGCGTGGGTGACGGCGAAGTCGACGTACGCCCGCCCCAGGGCGGCCAGACGGTCCGGCACCGGCCCGGGTGCTTCGGCGGCGGCACGCAGGCGGGTGTTCAGCCGGGTGAAGCCGCTGACGGCCAGGGCGTCCAGCAGGGCCTGCCGGTCGCGGAAGTGGCGGGAGGGCGCGGCATGGCTCACTCCGAGGTCGCGCGCCAGGGCCCGGAGGGACAGGCCCTCCACGCCCGATTCGGTGAGGACCGTCTCCGCGCGCTCCAGCAGGGCGGTCCGGAGGTTGCCGTGGTGGTAGGGCCCCTCGGTCAAGGCGGGCTCCCCTCTCCTGATGTTGTCATTGACTACAATGATGTCGCCGCCTACATTCATGTGCGTCCAACACGTGGAAACGGAGCAGCCGACGATGCCTATGACATACCAGGGGACCGTCACCCTGATCACCGGGGCGAGCGCCGGGCTCGGCGTCGAGTTCGCCCGCCAGTGGGCCGCGCGCGGAGCCGACCTCGTACTCGTCGCCCGCCGCCTCGACCGGCTCGAAGAACTGGCGGCGGAACTGGAGAAGCGCCACGGCGTCACCGCCCACGCGATCGCCGCGGACCTCGCCCGGCCGGGAGCCGCGGCCGCGCTGCGCGCGGAGCTCGACGCCCGCGGGATCACGGTGCACTCCCTCATCAACAACGCCGGTTTCGGCAGCCACGGCCCGTTCGTCCGCCAGGACGTGGCCCAGGTCAACGAGATGATCCAGCTGAACGTGACGGCCGTCGCCGAGCTCACCCGGGCGTTCCTGCCCGATCTCGTGTCCGACGGCCGGGGTGCGCTGGTGAACGTGGCGAGCGCGGCGGCCTACCAGCCGACCCCCGCGATGGCGGTCTACGGCGCGAGCAAGGCCTTCGTGCTGAACTTCACCGAGGCCGTCGGTTACGAGACCCGGAACTCTCCCCTGCGGGTGCTCGCCGTGTCGCCGGGTCCGGTCAGCACCGAGTTCTTCGACGTCGTCGGCAGCCGGGACGCGGCCGTCGGCCGGATGGCGACGCCCGAGCAGGTGGTGACCGCGACCCGACGCGCCCTGGAGCGCGCCAAGACCCCGCCCAGCATCGTGGCCGGCCTCGCCAACCGCGTCTCCGCGGCAGCCGTCGCGCTGACGCCCCGGCGCCTCACGCTGGCGGTGTCGGGACGGATCCTGAAGGCCTGACGCCTCCGGCCGCCACGCACGCACGGGAACGCCCGGCCGAGGGTGTCGGCCGGGCGTTCCCGGGGTGTCTGCTGCCGCTGGTCTAGTACCAGTGGTTGGCCTGCCAGAAGTTCCAGGCCCCGACCGGGCTGCCGTAGCGCTCGTTCATGTAGTCCAGGCCCCACTTGATCTGGGTGGCCGGGTTGGTCTTCCAGTCCGAGCCCGCGGAGGACATCTTCGACGCGGGCAGCGCCTGGACCAGGCCATAAGCGCCGGAGGAGGAGTTCGTGGCGGTGTAGTCCCAGCCGCTCTCGTGCGTGACGATCTTGTCGAAGGCGGCGAACTGGGCCGGGTCCTTGATCATCTGCTGGGCGATCGCCTTGGCACCCGTCGGAGCGGCCTGCGCCGGGACGGTGGCGAGCATGGAACCCGCAACACCCAGGGCGAGGACGGTACCGGCGAGGGTCTTCTTCGAAGCGGCGATGCGGCGGATGACGGCGTTGGACACGGAGAAAACCTTCCGACGGGAACAAGGACGGTCGCCGCATGCCGAAGACATGCGTGAACCACTCACACGGGTGGGAGGGGATCTACCGGCGGGGGGCGGTACGCCCCGGCCGCCTCGGCGACAACACCAGTTAGCCAGCCCCCCGCCGCCCTGGCAACGCCCCCCACCTACTAACCCCCCTCGCAGACCCCGACCAACGACCCGCACCGGAGGCCCTGCGGCGCCGGACCGGCCGGGCTACTACCCCGGGCCGGATGTGACGTGGGTCCTGTGGGCCGCCTCACCGGCCGAGGGCCCCAATGTCACCCTGCGTGGCCGTTCAGCGCCTTTGCGGTGGGTGTCCCCCGTCACTTCCGGCCCCCGAATCGAAGGCGATTCGACCCCGACGCGCCTACGACGAGAGGCGCGGCAGGCCGCTGGTCACTCGGCTCCACAGCGAACGCGTGGCACCGAAGCCGCTCTCGTGCGTCCAGACGTGGGTGCAGCCGGGGCACTGGAGGTGCAGGAGGCTGCCCTTGTTGGAGAGCAGGTAGCGCCAGTGGCGGGAGCAGGCGCGGCGCTCCCCGCACGGCTCGCAGTCCCGGGTGTCCTCGCAGCCCGGGCACGGCACCCAGGCCCGGCGCCCGATCTCGGCCTGCGGGTCAAGCGGCAGCACGGCCGCCCCCGCGCAGGGGCAGCACGCCGGCCGCCACCAGGGCGTCGTACGTGCGCTGCTGTTCGGCGTCGAGGCCGGAGTAGAGCAGGTCGTACGCCTCCTCCTCGCCCCGCAGCACCTCGACCGGATCCCAGTCGGGGCCGAGCGCGGCCATCACCTGGGCGCGCCGGAGCATCTCCTGGGAGGTGAGGTCGACGGCGAAGTCGACCAGGTCGGCGGCGTCGTCGTCGGGGCCGGCGGGGGGTGTGGAGCGGTGCGTGGACATGAGCAGAACTTAGGTATGCCTTCCCTCACGGGTCAAGGGAGGGTGGGCGGAGTCACATCCCACCCTCCACGGGATGATCCACACATATCCCATCGACCGTCAGGGGGCCGCCGAGGGGCTTGCCCGCCCGGTGCGGTCAGCTGCGCTGGAAGACCACCTCGGGGTCGGCTGCCGTGGGCCCGTCCAGGCGCGGTGCGGGCAGGCCCTTGAGGTGCCGGTCGAAGAAGTCGCCGGTGTAGGCGCGGGTGATCCGCTGCGAACGGTCCCCCGAGAGGGGGGTCTCCGGGTGCGGGGCGCCCGCCGCGTCGGCGAGGACGGGCCAGTCCGCCGGTCAACCGGGTGCCCGGAGGTCTTCCGTGCCGCCCCGCGCGGACGCACGGCGTGGACGCGGTCCGGACGCCACACTGACGGGCATGAGGATCGCCGTCATGACAGCGGGGTCGCGCGGGGACGTCGCGCCGTACACGGGGCTGGGGGCCGGCCTGGCCCGGGCCGGACACGAGGTCACCCTGGTGACCCATGAGGTGTTCGCACCACTGGTGGCCGGGTCGGGGGTGCGGTTCGCCGCCCTCCCCGGGGATCCGAGGGCCGAGTTGCACTCGCCGCGCGGGCGCGGGCTGCACCGGAGCCGGAACGGGGCGGCGAAGCTGCTGCGGGCCGTCGCGCTGGCGCGGCGCATCGCGCCGGAGATGACGCACCCGCTGGTCCGTGCCGCGCGCGACGCGGACGTCGTACTGGCCGGCGGGACGGTCGCGCCGCTGGCGTACGCCATCGCCGAGGGCCTCTCCCGGCCCAGCATGGGCCTCTTCCTGCAACCCCTGCACGGCACCCGCGAGTTCCCGCCGCCGATGCTCGGCACCCGCTCCGCGGGCCCGCTGGGCAACCGGCTCGGCGGGCAGGCCGTCGTCACGGCCGTCGACCACGTCTTCACCCGGGCCGCGCGGGCCCTGGCCGCCGAGCACGGCCTGCCCGCCGGCCGTCTGTCCACCGCCCGCCGCGCCCGCGAGCGGCGGGGCTGGCCCGTGTGGCACGGCTTCAGCGAGCTGGTGGTCCCCCGCCCGCGCGACTGGCGTCCGGGGCTGGAGGTCTCCGGGTACTGGTGGCCCCACGACAGCGCAGGCAGCCGGCTCCCGCCGGAGCTGGAGGACTTCCTCGCGGCCGGCCCCGCCCCGGTCTACGTGGGCCTGGGCAGCGCCACCGCACCCGACCCCGGGCGGGTCAGCGCCGACGTCGTCGCCGCGCTGCGCGCCGCCGGCCTGCGGGGCGTGGTCCAGCAGGGGTGGGCCGGCCTGTCCGCCGCCCAGGACGACGTGATCACCATCGGCGAGGTGCCGCACTCCCTGCTGTTCCCCCGCATGGCCGCGGTCGTCCACCACGCCGGCGCGGGCACCACCGGCGCGGCCCTGCGCGCGGGCGTTCCCTGCGTCCCCGTGCCCGTGCAGTTCGACGCCCACTTCTGGGCCGCCCGCCTCGTGGAGCTGGGCACCGCCCCCGGCGTACTGCCCCTGCGCCGGCTCGGCCCGGCCGCCCTCGGCTCCGCTCTGCGGGAGGCCGTGGGCAACCCCTCCTACCGGGAGCGGGCCCGGTACCTCGCCGGCCGGCTGGCCGCGGAGGACGGCGTCGCTCCCGTGGCCGCCGCGCTCGAACGGCTGGCGCGGGCCTGACGGGTGCCCCTCAGCCCCTCAGCCGCGCGGCTGCTGCTGCCAGGGCTGCGGGTACTGGCCCGGCTGTTGGTACTGCCCCGGGTGCTGGTGCGGGCCGGGCTGCTGCTGGTACTGGCCCGGCTGCTGCTGGTACGGCGCCGGCTGCTGGTACTGCCCGGGCTGCTGGTACGCGGCCTGGGCCGGACGGGCGCCGCGCAGCAGTGCGTCGAAGCGCGCGTACAGGTCGTGGGCCGTGTCCGGCGTCGGCGCGTACGCGGTCACGGATCCGTCGGTGAGGCGGACCGTGACCACGCTGCCGCCGCGGGGGTCGGGCTGGTGCCAGACCCCGGAGAGGGCCGTGGCGGGGACCCAGTCCCCTTCGGTTTCGGGGCCGCCGCTCCCCCAACGACGGCGCAGGGCCCGCCGGTAGCCCGGAATCAGCAGCAGGGGGAAGCTCACCACGACGAACAGGAAGAGGAAGATGCTCGCGAGCACCCCGCTGGTCCAGTGCAGCAGCGCGATGATCGCCCCGTAGCAGACCGAGACGATCGCCACCATCAGGCAGGCCGTCACCGCGGCCTCCGGTGCCCCGTTCTTCTTGAGCAGGCTGTAGAGGCCTGTCGACGCCAGCATCACCAGCAGGGTGACGCACCCGGCCCCCTCGCCGAAGAGCTTCTCGCCGAGGGAGTCGTCGCCCCCCTCCTTCTTGGCGGCGTAGCCGTGGTCATGGAACTGGACGGAGACGCGCCCGCCCGGCGTGGCGGTCACGCCATTGATCGTGTACATGGTGATCACGCTAGCGCCGCCGCCCGTCCGCCCGGGGACCGCCCCCGGCCGGACGCCCCGTCCGGCTTCCGGCGTCAGACGCCGGCGGGTGCTCCGGCCCGGGCGATGACCACGTCCAGCAGGGCCAGCAGGGCGCCGCGGGCGTCCGTACGGGAGCGGGCGTCCAGCAGCAGGACGGGGGTGGCCGGGTCACGCAGGTGCAGCGCGGCGGCGATCTCCTCGGCGGTGTAGGCCTGTTCGCCGTGGAAGCAGTTGGCGCCGACGACGAACGGCAGGCCCCGGCTCTCGAAGAAGTCGATCGCGGGGAAGCCGCGGTCCAGGCGCCGGGTGTCGACGAGCACGAGCGCGCCCAGGGCCCCGTTCAGCAGGTCGTCCCACATGAACCAGAACCGCTCCTGGCCGGGCGTGCCGAACAGGTAGAGGACGACCCCGGCGTCGGCGAGGGTGATCCGGCCGAAGTCCATCGCGACGGTGGTCAGGTTCTTGGACTCGATGCCGTCGAGGTCGTCGACGCCGACGCCCGCGCTGGTGAGGCGTTCCTCCGTGCGCAGCGGCTCGATCTCGGAGACCGCCTCGACCAGGGTCGTCTTGCCGACTCCGAACCCGCCGGCGATGAGGATCTTGACGGGGGACGCCGCCCGGGCGGTGGAATCGTCGGAGGTGTCATATCCGGGCAAGGTTGTCCCTGATTTTCATGAGCAGGTGGACGTTGGTGGTCTCGGCGCCTTCCAGGGGCGGCCGGTGGTGGATCAGTCCGCGGTCGGCGAGTTCGCCCAGCAGGAGCGTCATCGGGGTGAGGCGCATGTGCATGCGGGCGGCGATCTCGGCGACCGCCAGCCCGCCCGGCCGGGCGCACAGGGCGAGGACGGTCCGCCATTCGGTGGCCAGACCGGTGTGGGCGCCGTCGGCGACGGCCGCCGCCTCGATGGTGGTGTCCATGGTGAGGACGGTCTGCGGGGCGGCGGCCGTACGGCCGTCGGTCAGCGCGTACAGCCGTGTCCGGCGGGGGCTTCGGCGCGGCGGCTGGTCGGGCATTACGGGGTCGGCGGGGTGGTGCGCTCGGGGGTTCCCAGCCATTCGCCGAGCGCCTGGGCGGTGCGTACGGCTTCGCCGCCCAGTTCTCCGAGGCGCGCCTTGCGGGAGGTCACGACGATGAGCGTGCTGCCTTCCCCGCAGCCGACGACGCAGAGGTAGCGGTCGTCCATCTCCACGAGCTGGCGGATGACCCGGCCGCCGTCGATCTCCCGGGAAATCGCCTTCATGGTGGCGGCGATGCCGGAGGAGGCGGCGGCGATGCGCTCCGCCTGGTCCCGCTCCAGCAGGTAGGCGCTGAGCTTGATCCCGTCGTTGGACAGGAGCACGGCTCCCTGGATGCCGGCGATCCTGCTCAGGTTGTTGTCCAGGATGCCGTAGATCATGTCGCTGGCTGTCGTTGTCATGGCTGGTCCGCTCCGAGCTCTGCTTCCACTTTCTTGGTCCCCTCTTCGTAGTCGGCCCAGGCGTCGGCCACCTCTTCGGGTGTCTCCGGGTCCCGGCCGGCGGCCGGCTCCGGGGCGCGCGGGCCCCGGAGCTGCTGGGTGAGGTGGGTCTGCGGGACGCGCTCGGGCAGGGCCGGCCGCGCGCCGGGTCCGGGCGCGGCGGTGACCGCGGCGGCTGCGGTGCGCTGCGGCCGGGCGGCCGCGAGGGCGGTGGCCGCCGGGGCGGCGGGCGCGGGTGCGGATACGGGCCCGGACTCAGCCTCGGGTACGGGCTCGGCCTCGGGCTCCGGTACGGGTGTGCGTACGGCGGCGGGGCGCGGGCTCCGCTCGGGCAGCGGCCTCGGCTCCGCCGGTCGCGGCGCCGGGGGCTTCGCCTCGGCCGGGAGCAGCAGGGCGCCCGGCAGGATGACCACGGCGGCGGTGCCCCCGTACACCGAGCGGCGCAGCGTGACGCGGGCCGCGAGCTGGTCGGCCAGGTGCCCCACGACGAAGAGGCCGAGCCGGTGCGCGTTCTCGGCGAGGACGGAGAACGGCGGCGCCGAGTGCAGGCGTTCGTTCATGGTCTCGTAGCCGGCGGCCGATACGCGCGGCCCGCGGTCCTCGATCTCGACCGAGAGGCCGTCGGCGACGAGTTCGGCGCGGACGACGACCTTCGACCGGGGCGGCGAGAACCGGGTGGCGTTGTCCAGCAGTTCCGCCAGGAGGTGGCTGATCTGGCTGATCACGTGCGGCCGTACGCTGGCCTCGTCCAGTGCCTGCCGTTCGATGCGCCGGAAGTCCTCGACCTCGGCGGCGGCCTCGCGCAGCAGGTCGGCGACGCGCATGGGTTCGGTGTGCGGGTCCGGGATCTCGCCGCCGGCGAGGATGAGCAGGTTCTCGATCTGGCGCCGCATCCCCACCGTCAGCTGGTCGGACCGCATCAACTGGGCCAGGAGCGCCTCGTCGTGGCCGAAGGTGTCCTGGAGGTCCTCGGTCAGGCCGAGCTGGCGGCTGACGAGGTTCCCGGTGCGCGAGGCGATGCCGGAGGCGAAGAGGCCGAAGCCGTGCCGCTCGGCCGCGAGTTGCCGGTGGCCGTCGACGGACACGGCGACGACGCGGGCGAAGGCGTCGGCGATCTGCCCGACCTCGTCCTCGCGTCCGTGCACGGCCGGCAGTGCCCCGGTGTCGACGGGCTCGCCGCGCTGGAGCCGGGCCACCACCTCGGGCAGGGTCTCCTCGGCGATGGCGACCGTACGGGTGTGCAGGCGGCTGAGGCGGCGCAGCACCGACCGCGTGGTGAGGACGACGACCGCGGTGACCAGCAACAGGGTGCCGCCGCTCGCCCCGACCAGCCAGTAGACCTCGCTCTGGAGCCCGGCGGCCTTCGCGTCGGCGTGCGCGAGCACGTTCTTGGCCCGGGCCGTGGTGAGTTCGGCCAGCCGGGGCGCGAAGCCGTGGTGCGCGGCGGGCCAGTCGTCGACGTCGGCGGGCAGTTTCACGCCGGTCGCGGTGTCCTTGTGGTTGGCGATGACCGCGTTCTCGACGCGGAGCTTGGTCTGCCAGGCGTCCGAGCCGGTGAGCTTGTCGTACGAGGCCAGCTCGGCCGGCGGCAGGTACGGCACGATCCAGGTGTCGTACAGGTAGCGGTGGGTGCCGACGGCGTCGATGAACTGGGAGAAGCCGGTGGCCGCCAGTTCGCGGGAGGGGCCGGCGAGCGTGAGGGCCGTGTCCTCGCGGGCGACCATCTCGGAGGCGGAGAAGAGGGCCACGGCGGGCCTGCTCTCCTGGGCGAGCTCGGCGTCCTCGGCGTGGCTGAATTCATCCTGGTAAGCACGGATGATGTCGTCGATCACGCCGGTGTAGTAGCCGATGGCCTGGTCCGCGCTGCCGCTGTGCGCGTCCACGCGCTTGCGGTAGGAAGCGAGCAGGTCGAGCCGTCCGCTCAGGGCGGCGAGGCGCTCCTCGCCCTGCCCGGAACGCCCCGAGGTGCCCCTGTCGCTGTCGGCGATCTCGCGGAACTCCGCCGCGGCGCGGTCCGTCGCGGCCCGCCGCTCGCGCAGGGCTTCGTCGGCGACGGAGGATCCCGCCCACCGCGCGGCCGTCACCGCCCGCTCGGCCTGCAGCTCCGTCATCAGCGCGACCAGCGGTACGCCGATCCGTTCGCCGGCCTCCACCTCGGCGCGCAGGTGCTCCGACTGGGCCAGCAACCGCTGGGCGGTCACGGTGACCTGGGCCCCCATCGCCACGGTCGGGACGACGGCCAGGCAGACCAGCATGGTCCGCAGGCGCACGGTGCGGCGGCGCCGGGCCGGGGGCGGCGGGGTTGGCGGTCCTTCGGGGGCCATCACAGACATCGGTCCTCGGGAGCGGCGGAGGCGGGGGCCTGGACGAGGGCAGGGGGGAACTGCCGACACGGCCCTGCGGGGTGGGGATGCCGATCATATCCAGCCAATCTGATATGCGGAGACCTTACTTCCAGGCTC
>NZ_GG657750.1:237961-255207 GCF_000158895.1 Streptomyces sp. C
GCGGCGCCCGCTCGCGCGGACCCGCCGTATGTCATGTGATATTTCACATGACATACGAACGGATCATGACCAACGGCTGAACCGTTCCCGCCCACGGTGCGTCAGGAGGGTTCCGGCGGAGTCCAGTCCGGGTGGCGACCGCTCAGCCCGACCGTCCGGTCCAGCAGCGGGGCGTCGTCCGGCACGGGCACGACGGGGCCGAAGATGCCACCGCCGCGGTCGTCCTCCTGGGCGGCCGCGATCAGGAAGTCGTACGAGACCCCCAGCGCGGCCCGGTCCGGTGCGTAGTCCTGGCCGGTGGCCCGGGCCAGGTCCCAGCCGTGGACGACCAGTTCGTCGGCGGCCACGGCGGCGGCGACGGCACCGGGCAGGCCGACGCCGCCGGCGCGGGTCATGCCGCTCCAGGCTGCCGGGTCCCGCCAGGCCTCGGCCAGTTCGCCGAGGAGCCTCGGCAGCCGCTCGCGCCAGTCGGCGGGCAGCCGGGGCACGGCCGTGCCCGGGGGCGTGTCGGTCGTGGGACCGAGGTCCTTGTGGGCCGCGTCGCGGAAGGCTTCGGCCAAGCCCGCCAGGTGGCCCAGCAGTTCGCCGACCGGATAGTCGGGGCAGGGGGTCGGCCCGCCGAGCCGGGCGTCGGGGACACCGGCGACCAGGCCGGCGACGACGGCCGCCTGCGGTCCGAGATCGAACCCCGTCGTGCTGTTCATCAGCCTCTCCTTCCGCGACGCACCGGGGGAAGGCTAGACGCGGGGCCCGGCGGGAGCCGGCCGGACATGCCCGTCCGGACATAAATCGGATGAGACGCGGAGCCGTCCGTTGCTAGGGTGCGGAACGCCGTGACAGGACTTGAGGAGGTGACACCCATGAAGGCTGTATCGAGCTGGGTGCTCTCCGACTTCCGTCACGGTGTGCGGCTGACCTAGGTGTCGCCGTCGGGAGCGCCTTCAACAACCAGGCACTCCCGAAAGGTGACAACCATGGACACCGTGATCATCAACCGGGTCGACGAGACCCGGTGGCAGGCCCTGGACGACGGCAGGGTCGTCGGCCACGGCGATGTCGCGCAACGGCCCGACGGACGGCTCTTCGTCAGCATCGACGTGTGGCGGGACGAGGCCTTCGGCCGACTCGCCGCCGCCATCCTGGCGGACCTTCCGGCTCCCCTCCACACCCTGGTCGGCGAGGCCGACCTCGGTCTGAAGTCCCGCTGGGAACAAGCCGGTTTCACCGCCGGACGCCGCGAGCGCGAGTACGTGCTGCCCACCGACCCGCGCGAGACCGGGCTCGACCCGTCGCGGACACCCGCCGGGGTGCGGATCCTGCCCGGCACGGAGGCGGACGAGGGCCTGCTGCGCGCCCTGCACCGGGCGGTCCGCGAGGAGGCCGAGGCCGGCGCCGGCTGGCGGACCATGCCGGCCGAGGTCCTGCCCCGCCCGAACGGGCCGGTGCCGCTGGACCCTTCGAGGTTCACGGTGGCGGTCCGCGACGGCGCGTACGTGGGGCTGGTGCGGGTGGCGCCGGTCCCCCGCCGGGCCCGGATCGGGCTGGTGGCCGTACGCGCCGGCGAGCAACGGCGGGGCATCGGACGGGCACTGCTGGCGCACGCGCTGGTCGTTGCACGCTGCGGACGACTCGGCCTGGGCCGAGGTGACGAGTCCAACACGGCGCGATCACGCTGTTCGAGGGCATCGGCGCACGCAGGACCGGCGGCAACGTGGAGCTCGTGCGCCACTGACGCGGCATCGCCGGATCCGCCCTCCCCCACCCGCACCCACACCCCGAACCGAGAGACGAGGGACATTGGCAAGAACATCGAAGGGCCTGGAAGTCGAGGGCACCGTCGTCGAGTGCCTGCGCAACGCCACCTTCAAGGTGGAGCTCCAGAACGGGCACCACGTGCTCGCGCACATCAGCGGCAAGATCAGGAAGAACTACATCAGGATCCTGCCGTTCGACCGGGTGCTCGTGGAAGTCAGCACCTATGACCTGACCCGCGGCCGCATCATGTACCGCTACCGGACCTGACCGGCGGCGGACGTGCGCCCGGGGACTCCCCCGGGCGCACGGTCCGGTCCGGCCGAAGAGGCGGTGTCCTGGCTCTTGTCGTGCCATCGGGGTTCGCCAATGATGCTTCCGGCGCGCCCGCCGGACCGGCCGGGCTCCGCGCCACGCCGAACCCGACCAGCCGGAGGCCGCTTTGCTGACGAGCCATCACATCAGGAACGTCCGGAGGGCATCGGTCGCCGTCGGCGCCGCCCTGGCACTGGTCGTCGCCGTGCCGCAGGTGGCCTTCGCGGCTCCGCCGCCGGCCCTGCCCGTGAACGCCGAGGCCGTAGAGCTGACCTTCCAGCCCGCGTACGACTACGACACGGACGGCTGTTACCCGACGCCCGCCATAGGCCCGACCGGCGTCCTGAACGGCGGTCTGAACCCCACCGGCGCGCTGAACGGGAACTGCCGCGACGCCTCGGACCTCGCCAACACCAACGGCTATTCCCGTGCCACCTGCAACAACGGCTGGTGTGCCGTGGCGTACGCGCTGTACTTTGAGAAGGACCAGGCCATCCCGGGCATCAGCCTGGGCGGGCACCGCCACGACTGGGAGCACGTGGTGGTGTGGATCCAGGGCGGCGAGGCGAAGTACGTCTCCACCTCCGCCCACGGCGAGTTCAACGTCCACCCCCGTGACCAGATCCGCTGGGACGGCACCCACCCCAAGATCGTCTATCACAAGGACGGTGTCGGCACGCACTGCTTCCGCCCGGCCAACGGCAACGACGAACCGCCCGAGAACCACCGGGGCACCTGGCAGTTCCCTGCGCTCGTCGGCTGGTCCGGCTACCCCGCGACGCTCCGGGACAAGCTGACCCAGGCGGACTTCGGCAGCGCGCACTTCGGACTGGGGGACGGCTCCTTCGCCTCCCACCTGGCGAAGGCCAAGCCGGCGGGCATCCCCTTCGACCCGAACCAGTAGCGGTCAGCGGGACGCGAAGTCCTCCCGGTCCAGGGCGAAGACGGTACAGGGGCGGTCCAGAACGGTGTCCTCGCGCAGGCGCGCGAAGCCCAGGCGCGAGGCCACCGCGGTGGAGGCGGTGTTGCCGTGATGGATCATGGCGGTGATCCGCCGGAGCCGCAGCGTCCCGAAGCCCCACGCGAGCACCGCCTCGGCCGCTTCGGTGGCGTAGCCGCGCCCCCAGTGGGCACGGGCGAAGGTCCAGCCGATCTCGGTCTCGTCGAACTGCTCCCACCAGTTGAGGCCGCTGCGCCCGATCAACTCGCCGGTGCCGCGCAGTTCGACGGCGCACAGCCCGTGGCCGCGCAGCTCCCACTGGTCCCGGATCGCGCGCAGGCGGTCCGCGGCCTGCTCCGGGGTGTAGCCGCCGACGAACCGGTTGACCTCCTCGTCGGCGTGGAGCTGAACCCACCAGTCGGCGTCGGCTTCGGTGAGCGGGCGCAGTCGGAGGCGTTCTGTGGTGATCACTTGCGTACGGTCCTTCATCTCAAGGGGATGTAACAGCCATGGTTACGACAGCGGCCGAAGAGGAGGCCGGCCCCAGGGGGACCGGCCCTTGCCGAACACGGGTCGCTCAGCTTCCGGCAACCGCCGCTCTCGCCACGTCGGCGACGGTGACGGCCGCCAGTTCGGCCTTCATCGCCTCCTCCGCGCGGTCGTAGACCTCGCGGAGGACGGCGGGGATGCCCTGCGCGACGGGGCACTTCCGGTTGGGCGGCGAGGAGTGCAGGGGGATCAGCGGCTCGGGCTCGACCGCGAGGTGGACGTCCCTCAGCGTGATCGACTCCGGGGTGCGGGCCAGCCGCCAGCCCGCGCCCTGTCCGCGCCGCGACTCCACCAGCCCGGCGTCGCGCAGGCTCCCGAGGGTGCGGCGGATGACGACGGGGTTGGTGTTGACGCTGGCGGCGATCTGCTCGGACGTCACGATGCCGCCGGGCCGGCGGGGGCACACGCGCGCCATCCAGGTCAGCGTGTGCGTGGCCACGGTCATCCGGCTGCTCGCACTCATGGAACCTCCCGCCGCCCGGGTGCCCGCACCCCCTCTGTCGTAACCAAGTCTGTTACGACAGGGGGCCGCGTGTCCAGCCATGGGTGTCAGCGCATGCTCTGGTGGTCCACGATGTCGCAGTCGGTGTAGGCGGTCGGCCTCGTCATCAGCGCCGACAGCGCCTGGGCCAGCTCGTTGGTCTCGGGCGCGGCGCTGTTCGCCATGGCCGCCTCATGGGACTCGAACTGCACCACCGCGAGGTACCGGTTGGGGTTGGCGCGGTCCTTGAGCAGGGTGCGGGCGACGGGGGCCCCGCCGCGCCCCTGCGAGCGGGCCTGCTCCTCGTAGGAGCGCAGCAGCTCGCGCACCTCCTCGATGCGTTCCGTCTCGAAGTCGATGATCTGCGCGAACTGCATGGTGCCGGCTCCTCCGTCGTGCGGGGCCGCGCCCTCGGTGAGTGGGCCTGCGCACAGCAAACACCCTCGTGCTCGGCGGACCCGGGTCCCACGCTCGACGACGCGGCGAATCCACGGGATCGGGCTAGGGGCCGGGATGACGGGGTGCCGGCGGGCCGGGCGCGGCTGCGCGGCGACACGCCCCGGGCGGATGCGGCGGGCCGGCGGGCCGGTGGACGAGGATCAACCGCGGTCACCGCCCCTCCCCCCTCCCGCCGGAGTCGCCATGGCCCCCACCTGGGACCCACGCAGCCCTCGCCGATCCGGAGCGTCGCTCCTGCCGGTCCTGCTCCCCATCGCGGTCCTGATCGTGGTGGCGGTGGGGGTGGGGTCGTGGCTGCAGTTCTCCGAACGGCAGGCGCTCGACCGGGTGCACACGGCCGGATCCGCGGCCGCCGACCGGGTGGACGTGCAGGCCACCGTGCAGCGCGTCGACGCCTCGTCCAGGGAGCTGGTCCTGCGGGTCCGGGTCACCCCGCGCGGGAGCCTCGGGGAGGAGGACGGCACCGCCCCGGTGGCCGATCTCGGCCTGCAGACCTCCGCGGCGACCCTCGGCGACCTCGCGTTCAAGGCGCACGAGCGGATCACGACCAGGGACGTGCAGGTCGCGCTCACGGCCGGGTCGATCAGCGACTACCCGTTCGACTCCTACGAGACCGACGTCGAGTTCTGGGCCCTGCTCGACGGCAGGCAGGTGCCGGTGCGGATGCTGTTCTCCAACAACGACAGCCTCTTCGCGGTCGACGCGACCCCCTCCGGCCCACCGCAGGAGGCCGCCCTGGCGCTGGGGCTGGAGCGGTCGGGCAGCCTGCTGGTCTTCGCGGTCTTCATGATGGCCGTCATGTGGGCGCTGGCGGCGTCCGTGCTCATCGGCGCCTGGTACCTGACGACCCGCGGCGAGGGCCTGGTCTGGCCCGCCCTCGCCTGGATGGCCGCCACCCTGTTCGCCCTCGCCGCGTTCCGCAACACCGCGCCGGGTACTCCCCCCATCGGCTGCGTGCTGGACTGGTTCGCCTTCCTGTGGGCCGAGACCGTCATCGCCCTCTGCCTGCTCGCCGTGGTCGTCACGGGCGTCCGCGCCGCCCTCCGCGCCGACGACACGGCATGACGCCGCCCGGGCGACGAAGCGGTGCGCAACCGATGCGTCTTGCGGCCGCCCCGCACCGGGTCCAGGCTCGGAGGGTGCGGGGCCGAGGGAAGGAGCCAGCCCATGGCGGGTGACGAGCGGGGACGAGCCGCGGCGGGGGGCCTGTGCCTGGTCACCGGTGCCACCGGCTACATCGGCGGCCGCCTGGCGCCCGAGCTCCTCGACGCCGGCTTCCGGGTCCGGGCGCTGGCCCGCTCCCCGGAGCGGCTGCGCGACCACCCCTGGGCCGGCCGCGCCGAGGTGGTGCGCGGGGACGTCACCGACGCGGAGTCGCTGGACGCGGCGTTGCGCGGGGTGGACGTGGCCTACTACCTGGTGCACGGCCTCGGCGCCGGTCCCGGCTTCGAGGAGCGCGACCGGGCCGCGGCCCGGCTCTTCGCCGAGCGGGCCCGGGCGGCCGGCGTAGGGCGCATCGTCTACCTCGGGGGGCTGACCCCGGCGGGCCTGCCCCCAGAGGGTCTCTCCCCGCACCTGCGCTCCCGGGCCGAGGTCGGCCGCATCCTGCTGGCCTCGGGCGTGCCCTGCACCGTGCTGCGGGCGGCCGTGGTCATCGGCTCCGGCTCGGCCTCGTTCGAGATGCTCCGCTACCTGACGGAACGGCTGCCCGTCATGATCACGCCGAGCTGGGTGGGCACCCGGGTGCAGCCCATCGCCGTCCGCGACGTGCTCCGCTACCTCGTCGGCAGCGCGGGCATGCCCCCGGAGGTCAGCCGGGCCTTCGACATCGGCGGGCCGGACGTCCTCACGTACGAGGAGATGATGCACCGGTACGCGGCGGTCGCCGAGCTTCCGCACCGGCGCATCCTGCGCGTGCCCATGCTCAGCCCTGGGCTCTCCAGCCTCTGGATCGGCCTGGTCACCCCGGTGCCCCGGGCGCTGGCCCGGCCGCTCGCCGAGTCGCTGCGCCACGAGGTGGTGTGCGCGGAGCACGACATCGCCCGCTGGGTGCCCGATCCGCCGGGGGCGCCGCTGGCCTTCGACCGGGCGCTGGCCTTCGCCCTGCGTCGGGTCCGCGAGGCCCAGGTGAGCACCCGCTGGTCCTCCGCCTCCCTGCCCGGCGCCCCCAGCGACCCACTGCCCACCGACCCCGACTGGGCGGGCGGCAGCCTCTACACGGACCACCGCAGCACCGGGGTGGCGGCCCCGCCGGCGGCGCTGTGGCGGGTGGTGGAGGGCATCGGCGGCGAGCACGGCTGGTACTCCTTCCCGCTGGCGTGGGCCGTCCGGGGCTGGCTGGACCGCCTGGCGGGCGGCGCGGGCATCCGCCGCGGCCGGCGCGACGCCAGCCGGCTGCGGGTGGGCGACGCGCTCGACTTCTGGCGGGTCGAGGAGATCGAGCCGGGCCGGCTGCTGCGGCTGCGCGCCGAGATGCGGGTGCCGGGTCTGGCGTGGCTGGAGATGTACGCCGAACCCGACCCGGAGCACGAGGGCCGGTCGCGCTACCGGCAGCGCGCCCTCTTCCACCCTCGCGGCCTGCTCGGCCACCTGTACTGGTGGGCCGTGAGCCCCTTCCACGCGGCGGTGTTCGGCGGCATGGCCCGCAACATCGCCCACGCCGCCGAGCAGGCCCCTAGCCGGCCCGGAGCGCGGCCAGCCGCTGTTCGAAGGGCACCACGGTGAAGCCGTCCGCCGGGTCCACCGACGTGACCGCCCCCGTCAGCGAGCGGGGCGCGATCGCGGCGGCGGTGTCGACGTCCGGGGCGGCGGCTGCGGCGGCGGGCGCCGCGAAGCGCGCCAGCTCGGCGCCGGCCCGGGCGATCCGCCGCTCCAGCCCCTCCCCGCCCCAGTCCTCCGAGGCCGCGTACACGGCGGTCGGCAGGACGAGGGCGCGCAGGTGGGTGAAGAGCGGGCGCATGGCGTGCTCGGTGACGAGGGAGTGCCGGGCGGTGCCGCCGGTCGCCCCGAGGAGCACCGGCTTCCCGGTCAGGGCGTCCTTGTCGATGAGGTCGAAGAACGACTTGAACAGGCCGCTGTAGGAGGCCGCGAACACCGGTGTCACGGCGATCAGGCCGTCCGCGGCGGCCACCGCGTCGAGTGCGGCGGCCAGCCGGGCCTGCGGGAACCCGGTGACGAGGTGCTGGGCGATCTCCGTCGCCAGGTCCCGCAGCTCGATCACCTCCGTCCGGGCGTCCACGTTGGCCTGCGTCGCGGCCGCCAGGCGGTCGGCGAGCAGCCGCGTGGACGAGGGCGAGCTCAGACCGGCCGATACTACGACGAGCTTCATGCCCGCTCCTCCTCCTGGGCCGTGGCGGCCGCGGCCACGCGGGCCCGGTGGGTCGGCGCGTCCGGCACGCCGGCCGGGCGCAGGTTCGCGAACTCCTTGCGCAGTACCGGCACGACCTCCTCGCCCAGCAGGTCGAGCTGCTCCAGGACGGTCTTCAGGGGCAGGCCCGCGTGGTCCAGCAGGAACAGCTGGCGCTGGTAGTCGCCGGCGTAGTCCCTGAAGGAGAGGGTCCGCTCGATGACCTGCTGCGGGGAGCCCACGGTCAGGGGCGTCTGGGAGGTGAACTCCTCCAGGGACGGGCCGTGGCCGTACACCGGCGCGTTGTCGAAGTACGGGCGGAACTCCCGCACCGCGTCCTGCGAGTTCCTGCGCATGAACACCTGGCCGCCGAGGCCGACGATGGCCTGTTCCGGGGTGCCGTGCCCGTAGTGGGCGTAGCGCTCGCGGTAGAGGTTCACCATCTGCCTGGTGTGGGAGGCCGGCCAGAAGATGTTGTTGTGGAAGAAGCCGTCGCCGTAGTAGGCGGCCTGCTCGGCGATCTCGGGCGAGCGGATGGAGCCGTGCCACACGAAGGGCGCGACGCCGTCGAGCGGGCGCGGGGTCGAGGTGAAGGACTGGAGCGGCGTACGGAACTTGCCCTTCCAGGTGACGACGTCCTCGTCCCAGAGGCGGCGCAGCAGCGCGTAGTTCTCGATGGCGAGGTCGATGCCGTCTCGGATGTCCTTGCCGAACCAGGGGTAGACCGGGCCGGTGTTGCCGCGGCCCATCATGAGGTCGACGCGGCCGTCGGCGACGTGCTGGAGCATCGCGAAGTCCTCGGCGATCTTCACCGGGTCGTTCGTGGTGATCAGGGTCGTCGACGTGGACAGGATCAGGTTCTCGGTGCGCGCGGCGACGTAGCCGAGCATGGTCGTCGGCGAGGAGGGGACGAACGGCGGGTTGTGGTGCTCGCCGGTGGCGAAGACGTCGAGGCCGACCTCCTCGGCCTTCTGCGCGATGGTGAGCATCGCCTTGATCCGCTCGTGCTCGCCGGGCGCGCGTCCGGTCGTCGGATCGGGCGTGACGTCACCGACGGTGAAGATCCCGAACTGCATGGCTTCCCTTCCCAAGATTGTTTATGTTTCAACCATACCTCGGAACAGAGGACCCCGCCGCCGTATTCCCCGGCATGCGCGGCGGCCGCCGCACACCCCGGCAGGAACCGGCCGAACCCGTCCGCGCGCGGGCGCATCGCCGGGTGGAGCGCTACCCTCCGGCCATGATTGACATGGACACGCCCTTTCGGGCCCGTCGGGGCGGCCTCGCCGCCGCGCGACCGCGAAGAACCGGCCTGCGCCTCCTCGTGTGCCTCCTCCTGGCGGCCCTCCTCTGCGCACCGGGCGCCGCGGCCGCCCCGGCGCCGCACACCGCCGCCGGCACCCCGTCGGCGGCCGCCACCGCACGCTGGGGTGACCGCCGCCTCGACGAGGCCGCCTTCCTGACCACCCACAACTCGTTCACCAACTACGAGGATTCCCGCTGGAGTTCGGTGAACCAGTCCGAGTCGGTGCGCGCCCAGCTCGACAACGGGGTGCGCGGCCTGAGTCTGGACACGCACTGGTACGAGCGCAGCACCTGGCTGTGCGTCATCAGCTTCGGCAGCGACTGCTACCCCAGCGACGTGTACCTCTGCCACGGCGACTGCAAGACCTTCGCCGGGGCCACGTACGCGCTGCCCCGGCAGTCCTTCCACGGCACGATGCAGACCGTGGTGGACTTCCTGGCCGCCCATCCCGAGGAGTTCGTGACCGTCTTCCTGGAGGACTACGTCAGCGCCGGCCAGCTGCGGCAGTCCCTGGGCCGGGTCCGCGGGCTCGACCAGTTGCTGTTCCGGCCCGACGAGTGGGGCGTCCGGCAGAACGGGTGGCCGAAGGTGGCCGACCTCGTCACCGCCGGCAAGCGCCTGCTGGTCTTCTCCGACCGCTCCGACCGGGAGGACCTGGGCGTCATGTACGACCGGTCGTGGACGGTCGCCAACTACTGGAGCCTCGGCGACATGGGCGACGACCTCGCGTGCGTCACCCGCTGGCCCGACGTTCCCCTGGACCGCCGGGAGCCGGGATTCCGGCGGCTGTTCACGATGAGCCACCACCGCAACGTGCCGACCGTCCTCACCGCGGCCCTGGACAACGGCGCCAAGCTCAGGAACCGCGTCGCCGGGCAGTGCCGGACCGCGGCCGGGGGGCGCACGCCGAACTTCGTCTCCGTCGACTTCCACCGGCTGTCCGACGGCAGCGGCCACACCCCCGCCTCGATCGTCACGGAACTGAACGCCGGCCCCTGACGGCCGCCTTCCGGCCCCTGCCGCCCGGGCGGCAGGGGCCGGTGCCGGTGCCGGTCAGAAGCCGCAGGCCACCCGCGCGTCCCGGAAGCGGTCGGGGTGCCGCCGCCGGTACTCGACCAGCGACTGCGCGACCGCGGCGCCTTCGCCCACCGCGGCCCCGACCCGCTTGACGGACCCGGACCGCACGTCGCCCACGGCGAACACTCCGGGCACGCTGGTCTCCATCGGGAGCGCGTCCGGGCCCGCCCCGCCGCTGCCGGTCAGGACGTACCCGCGCTCGTCGAGCTTCAGCGCGCCGCCGAGCCACTCGGTCGACGGCCGGCCGCCGATCAGGACGTACAGGCAGTGCGCACCGACGGTCCGCTCCGCGCCGTCACGCTCGCGCAGCCTGAGCCCGGTGAGGGTGTCCCCGCCGAGGCATTCGGCGACCTCGGTGCCCAGCAGGACCCGCAGGCCCGGGGTCCGCTCGATGCGCTGCACCAGGTAGCTCGACATGGACGCGCCGAGGTCGGTGCCGCGCACCAGCAGGGTGACGGAGCGGGCGTACCGGGCGAAGTAGAGGGCGGCCTGTCCCGCGGAGTTGCCCGCGCCCACCATGTACACGTCCTCGCCGGCGGTCGAGGGGGCGTCGGAGAGGCAGGACCCGTAGTACACGCCGGAGTTGAGGAGCCGGTCGACGCCGGGGGCCGTGAGGCGGTTCCAGTCCACGCCGGTGGCGACGACCACGGCCGCCGCGGTCACCGAGGCCGCCTCCTCGGTGCCCGCCTTGACGAACTCGACGCTGTGGTCGCCCGTGCCCGTCGGGACCACCCGGCTCGCCACCCGGGTGGGCTGCCACTCGACGCGGGCCCGGCGGGCCTGCTGGAGGGCGCGCTGGGCGAGGTCGCCGCCGGTCAGGCCCACGGGGAAGCCGAGGTAGTTCTCGATCCGCGAGGTCGATCCCGCCTGTCCGCCTGGGGCGTCGTCCTCGATCACGACCACGCTCATGCCCTCGGCGGCCGCGTACACCGCCGCGGACAGGCCTCCGGGGCCGCCGCCGATCACGGCGACGTCGTAGTGGTCCTGGCCGGCCGGGCGGATGAGGCCGAGCCGTTCGGCCAGTTCGCTGATCGAGGGGTCGCTCAGCTCGGTTCCGTCGCCGAGCCGGACGGTCACCGGGGCGTCCCTCGTGTCCTCCTCGGGCAGCCAGCGGAAGATCACGCCGCTGCGGCCGAGGAAGTCGCGTACGGCGTAGGCGGCGGGCGAGAACCGGCTGCCGCGCACCTCGGCGGTCGGCAGGCCGCCCTGGCTGTCGGCGTTCCAGGTGCACAGGGAGTCGTCGAGCGCGACCCGGAGGTGCTCGGCGGGGTGTTCCCCGGCGGCGGGCGCGTCGTCGGAGCGCCGGGCCAGGGGCAGCCAGCGTACGCCGGGGTGCGCGCCACCGGGCTCGGGGGCCTCGTCGGCGAGGACGGCGGCGACGGGCACCTTGCCGTCGGCCAGAGCGTTCAGCGCCCTGACCGCCTCCGCGGGTCCGCCGACCTGGAGCACCCGGAACGACGTCCGGTACCAGCTCTGCACCAGCTCGGCCGTCTCGTGCCGGCGGATCGGATCGGGGTCGGACAGAACGATCACCGGCAGTGCGGCATCGGCCATCAGGGTCCTCCACAGAACATCGAAAGATCGGCTTGCTCTCCGGTCAACGAGCGGGGAGGCGATACGAACCGGCTGCGGAGGAGCCCTCGCGGGCGCGGGCCGGCGGCGGGCGCGCGGGCACCCGCCGCGGCCCCGGCGGTCAGAGGCGGCCGAAGAACTGGTTCCCGCGGGCCGCGTGGTTCTCGCTGGTGTAGTACTCCTTCATCGCGGAGCTGATCTCCTCGCGGCTCAGCTGCCCGTCACCGTCGACGTCGAGCCGGTCGAAGGCCTCGTCGAACGTCTGCCGGGGCAGCCGGAACATGCCGTGCAGCAGGGAGGTGTACTCGTCCCGGCTCAGCATGCCGTCGCCGTCGCGGTCGCCGAGCTCGGTCCAGGCGTTGCTCATGTTCCGGATCCGCTCCCAGATCCGGTTCTGGTCGGTGACGATCCGCGCCCGGAACGCCGACCGGAACTCCTGCCGGTCGACTCCCCCGTCGTCGTTCCGGTCCATCCGCTGGAAGACGGTGTCCCAGAGCTCGGCCAGCGAGTCCCGGAGCCCGGCCACGTCGTCCGGGGTGAGGCCGAGCGACTCGGCGAGCCGGTCCGAGAGACCGATGACGTCCGACTTGTCGAGCCGCCCGTCGCGGTCCGAGTCGAAGACGTCGAACGACCGGTCCAGCTTGATGTCCAGAACGCTCACGACAACACCCCTTCACTCACGGTATCCGCTCCGCCACGGTGCGGAGCGGAGCGGGCCCAGGAAACCACACGGCCGCGCCCGTGCGCAGCGAACGCCCTGTTCCGCTGGGCGTTCCGGGTGACGGGGCGGCCGGGCGTCCGATACGGGTCAGCGCGCGCCGGCTCCCGTGCCCGGGTCCCGCTGGTGGCGCAGCCAGGCCGTCAGGGCCGCCTGGAGTTCGGCCACTTCGCGGGGGGTGAGGTCCTCGCCGCCCGGGCCGGCGTGCAGGCGCACCCCCGTCCCGGTGACGCTCCAGCCGGTGCCGCGCCCCGGGCGGGAGGCGAGGGTGCGGCCTTCGGCGAGCGCGCCCAGCGCCCGGCGGACCGCCGGGGGGACGCCGCCCGGGCCGGGCGGCGGGGCGGCGGTGGACGCCTGCGGGGTGAGGCCGATCGCGGCGTAAAAGGCGGTCAGAGCGTCTTCGAGCGTGCCGGGGCCGGAGGGGGCGGCTCCGGGAAAGGGGGATCAGCTCCGGATGGGCCCGGGGCGCGTTCTCGCCCCACGGGCGGGGGTGGAGGGGGCGTTCGTCGGTGTCGAGCCGGATGCAGACCGGGGGGATCAGCTCCCGGCCGTAGCCCTGGTGGACCAGGCCCGCGTACACCCGGCGCAGGGTGGCGGCCTGGCGGGGTACCGGATGCGGATCCGGGGCGGCCGGGGCCTGCGGTCTGGCGGGGCGCGGTGCCATGCCGAGGAGGCCGCTGCCGTGGTGCAGGACGCCCGCCTGGGTGAGCACCACCGTGGCCTGCCGGCCCTTCCTGTCCCAGCCGAGCCGGAACCCCACCACCGTGGTCCCCATCCGTCCGCTCCTCCCCGGCCGCCGCCACCCGGGCCCGGCCGTCCGGAGCACGGTAACCAGGGCCGCGCGCGCCGGGGGCGGGCATGACCGAGGTCCGCCCCCGGCCGGGCCGAGTGTGCTAAAGGGTGTTGACCCTGGGAGGGATCTCACGGATCGTCACACCGGGGAAGAAAAGCTCGACTTGTGGCGGACTGGCCTGCGACGATGCCGACATGACGCAGATCATCAAGGGGGGCAACCTGCCCGTGTCCGGCGAGCCCATGCGGGTCGCCGTGGTCCGTCGGGCGGCCGGGCCGGGTGTGCCCGAGATCGACCCGGCGGCACTGCTGCTGGACGACAGCGGAAAGGTGAGGGGCCGCAGCGACCTCGTCTTCTACAACCAGCGCGCGCACGCCACCAGCGCCGTGGAGCTCCTGGGCAACGCCCGCAGCGAGGACGGCCGGATGGCCGACTGGCTGGAGATCGACCCCGGCCGGGTCGAGCCGGAGGTGGAACGCATCGTCATCGCGGCCTCCTCCGAGGGCGCGACCTTCGGTGAGATACCGGGGCTGTACCTGGAGGCGGTCAGCACGGCCACGGGCGAGAGGATGGTGGTGTACTCGGTCGACGACGACGACGCGACGACCGAGACCGCCTACGTGCTGGGCGAGTTCTACCGCCGCGACGGGGGCTGGAAGTTCCGCGCGGTCGGGCAGGGCTACGACTCCGGGCTCCCGGGGCTGGCCGAGGACTACGGGTTCGCGGTGGAGGACGAGGCGGAGGCCGAGGCGCAGGAGGCGGATGCCGGTCCGCCGCCCGCTCCCGCACTGCCCGAGGCCCCGCCGCCCGCCCCGCCGCTGCCGGCGGCAGCGGCCCCGGCGGGGGCGGTCACGGCTCCGGCGGCGGCCGTCCCGGCGGAGGCCGGGGCCGAAGCGGCCGCCGCGGCACCCGCCGTGCCCGCCGGCATCCCCGTCTCCAAGTCGGGCGCCCCGCTGCTGGGCACCATCACCAGGCGGATCAACAGCCTCCCGACCGACTTCGGTCCGGACTTCCCCGTCTTCACCCAGGAGGGCAGGGGGGAGGACATCGTCCGGGTGGAGGCCGCCACGGCGGCCGGCTTCGCGGTCGTCGACCTGGTCCGCCTCGGTGAAGGCCACGTCGAGGTGGCCGCGTTGAACCACCGCAACCGCGAGAAGAGCCCCTCGGCCCTGCGCGGCTGGGCCGAGGACTTCACCGGCCGCGGGATCGTGGACCACGACGGGAACGGACCGCTGCGGCTGCGCGTGAAGGCGCGGGGCGAGTGGAAGATCACCGTCAGTCCGGTGTCGGTGCTGCGGGACGCCTCCGAGCGCGTCGAGGGCGTCGGCTCCGACGTCCTGGCGTACTCGGGGCCCGCCGTCGACCTCGCCGTCAGGTACCGCAACAGCAAGGACGACGCCTGGTTCGAGCTGGAGTCCCTGAGGCGCAGCGCCTCGCGCCGAACCCTGCACAGCGGTGACAGGTGGCCGGGGCGGAGCACGGTGGCGCTGACCCGCGGGGCACGGCTGCTGATCGTCAGCTACGACAGCGCCTGGTCCCTCACCCCCCGCGAGGTCACCCCGCACCCCAACCGGCGGGAGGGCGAGATCCCGCCGTTCTGGCGGCGCCTGCGCTGACCGGTGCGCCCCGCGGGGCGTTCACCGGCCGGGGTCCGTGCGCCCGGCCATCTTGGAGTTGCGGTAGGAGTAGCCGAAGTAGATGACCAGGCCGACGAGGAACCAGACCACGAAGCGGAGCCAGGTCTCCACGCGGAGGTAGGTGATGAGCCAGATCGACGCGATGACCCCGACGGCGGGGGTGAAGGGCATCAGCGGGGTGCGGAAGGTGCGGGGCAGGTCGGGGCGCTTGTAGCGGAGCACGATGACCGAGGTGCACACGACGGCGAAGGCGAGCAGGATGCCGATGTTGGTGAGCTCCGCGGCCTCGCCGATCGGCACGAATCCGGCGATGGCCGCCGAGGCCACCCCGACGATCCAGGTGACGCGGGTCGGGACGTGGCGGGTGGGGTGGGTCTTGGCGAACCAGCCGGGCAGGAGTCCGTCACGGCTCATGGAGAACCACACGCGGGTCACGCCGAGCATGAAGGTGAACATGACGGTGAGGATGCCGATGATCGCCCCGACCGCGATGATGTCGGCGACGACCGGCAGCCCGGCCGCCTTGAAGGCGCTGGAGAATCCGCTCTCCGGGTCGATGTCGGTGTACTTCTGCATGCCCGTCAGGACCAGGCAGGCGAGGACGTACAGCACCATGGCGATGGCGAGGGAGTAGAGGATCGCCTTGGGCATGTGCCGCTGTGCGTCCTTGGACTCCTCCGCCGCCGTGCTCATGGCGTCGTAGCCGAAGACCGCGAAGAAGACGGTGGCGGCTCCGGTGAAGGCGCCGCCGACGCCGAAGGGGAAGAACGGCGTGTAGTTGTCGGACGTGACGTGGAAGAAGCCGACGACGACCACGAGCAGGACGACCAGCACCTTGAGGACGACCACGACCGTCTCGAAGCGGGCGGCGTTCTTGATGCCGAGGGTGAGCAGGTAGGCCGTGAACAGGCACAGGACCGCCGCGATGAGGTCGAAGCGGTGCCCTTCGCCGGTGCCGGGGGCGCCGAGCATCCAGGTGGGGAGGGAGGCGCCGGTCTCCTCCAGGAGGAAGTTGAAGTAGCCGGAGATGCCGATGGCGACGACCGCGACGATGGCCGTGTACTCCAGCAGCAGGTCCCAGCCGATGAACCAGCCGGCCAGTTCGCCGAGGACGGCGTACCCGTAGGTGTAGGCGGAGCCGGCCTTCGGGATCAGGCCGGCGAACTCGGCGTAGGAGAAGGCGGCCGCGGCGCTGGCGACGCCGGCGATGAGGAAGGAGAGCAGCACCGCCGGTCCGGCGACGCCGTTGGCGACGGTCCCGGCGAGGGTGAAGATGCCGGCGCCGATGATGCCGCCGACGCCGATGGCGGTGAGCTGCCAGAGGCCGAGGGTGCGGGTGAGCTGCTGGCTGGGCGCGCCTTCGGGCTCCTCGATGTGCTCGATCGGTTTGCGGCGCAGTACGCCCTGCCCTGACCACAGGCTGGCCATGCTCCGATCCTTTCGGCCGGGGTGACGGGCGCACATCATCTCGGAAGCGCCAACTTTGCGGAACTAGGCGCTCCGGCGGTGGTGCCCGTCAGTTCCAGATCCGGAGCTTCTCCGGGTTGCGCACCGCCCAGATGCGGGTGATCCGGTCGCCCGCGAGGGCGAAGGCGGCCACCGTGACGGTGGTGCCGCCGAAGCGTGCCACCAGGCCGGGGCGGCCGTTGACGGACCGTTCCAGGAGGGTCATGCCGGGCGTGGACCTGCCGCCGGTGTCGGTGAGGTAGCGGGCGATCCGGTCCGCGCCGACGACCGGGTGCGCCACGGCGCCGACCAAGCCGCCGCCGTCGGCGACCATCGTGGCGTCGGGGTCGAGGAGGCCGACGAGGGCCGCGACGTCCTTGGCCTCCCAGGCCCGCTTGAAGTCCCTGATGACGCGGGCCCGTCCGGCGGCCGGGCCCGGGTGGGGGCGGGCCGTGCCGACGCGGCGGCGGGCCGATGCCGCCAGCTGGCGGCAGGCCGCCGGGGTGCGGCCGAGGACGCCGGCCAAGTCGGCGAAGGGGTAGCGGAAGACGTCGTGGAGGATGAACGCGATCCTTTCGGCCGGGGTCATCGTTTCCAGTACGACGAGGAAGGCCATGTCGACCGACTCGTCGAGGGTGATCCGGTCGGCCGGGTCGGCGCCGGCGCCGCCGTGCGCGCCGATCCACTCCGTGTGGTCGGGCAGCGGCTCGGGAACCCACTGTCCGACGTAGCTCTCGCGCCGGGCGCGGGCGGAGCCGAGTACGTCGAGGCAGACGCGGCTCGCCACGGTGGTCAGCCAGGCGCCGGGCGACTCGACCGCCTCCTGCTTCTCCCGCGGCATGGCGTACCAGCGGG
>NZ_GG657750.1:255933-258740 GCF_000158895.1 Streptomyces sp. C
TGGTGCGTGCTCTCGGTGCGCCGGGCGGAAGCCCGCGTACTGGACGTACTTGGGCTTTCGCCCGGTGCGGCGAGAGCGCGTGCCAGGCGTCGCGGGGCAGACGGGAGTTTGACGACAGACCCTAGGGGGTGCCGTGCCCGCCGGTGTTCGTCCCGTCGCACATCGCTTCGCCGTAGAGCTCGGTCAGGGCGGCGTCGATGGGGTGCGGCGGCCGGCCGCCGGTGGGGTCCGGGGCGCTCCACCGCTGGAGGTTGACGGCCACGGACATCTGGCGCCTGCCGTCGGCGCGGGTCAGGGACATCGTTCCGGCTCCCCAGACCGAGCCGTCGTGGCCCCAGAAGGTGCCGCAGCCCGGGACGGTGACCTTGTGGAGGCCCAGGCCGTACTGGATGGTCGTGGTCGTGCCGTCCAGGTCGCGGACGACGGGGACGGTGCGCTGCATCTGCTCCAGGGAGGCGCGGCTGACGATCCTGCCGTCGAGGAGCTGGGCGTAGAACCGGTTGAGGTCCGCCATGGTCGACACGAGGGCGGCGCCCGTCCCGGCCCAGGACATGTCGTAGACGCTGTAGTCGCGCGGCGGGTCGAGGAGGCCGAACGCGGCTTCGTACATGAGGGAGTGGGGTCCTTCGATGTCCGGGCCGGACGGGAATCCGGTGTGCCGCAGGCCGGCGCGCCGGATCACGTCGCGGGTGATGTACTCCTGTGCCGGGGTGCCGGTGACCCGTTCCAGGAGCTCGCCGAGCAGCAGGTAGTTGGTGTTGGAGTACGCGCCCGTCGGGCCGCCGGGCTCGCCCGCGGGCGGTGCCGCGAGGCCCAGCTCGATCAGTTCGGCGGGGCGGAAGCGCCGGAAGCGGTTGTCGTCGAGGCTGGCGGGCGAGCCGGACCGGAGGGACGGGAAGGCGTAGGGGATGTAGTCGGGGAGGCCGCTGGTGTGGTTGAGGAGCATCCGTACGGTGATCTTCCTGCCGCGCTCCCCCGGCACCAGGTCGGGGAGGTGGTCGCCGATCGGCGCGTCGAGCAGGATCCGGCCCCGCTCGACCTGCTGCATGACGGCGACGGCGGTGAAGGTCTTGGTGACGCTGCCGACGCGGTGGCGCAGGTCCGCGGTGACGGGGCGGCCGGTCGTGACGTCGGCGGCCCCGGACGCGCCGCGCCAGGTCCGGCCGGCGACGCGTACCTCGCCGTACACCCCGGGCACGCCCGCCCGGTGGACGGCGTCCATGGCGGCCCGCAGCTGCGCGGGGGTCACGGTCGCGGTGGTTCCGTGCGGGGCGGGGGCCGCCACGGCGGGTGCGGCGGTGGTGAGTACGGCCGCGCCCGCGCACAGGGCGAGGCGGAGCTTCTTCGGTCGGGTCGGCATGGTGGTGCTCCTTTCGGGGGTGGTGGACGGTTCAGCCGGCGAGGGCGCGGCGCAGGACGGCGCCGAGTTCGGCGTTCTGGCGCTGGGACACCTCGGCGGACAGGAGGGCCTGCGAACCGTGGAAGGTGCCGGGCCACTGGTGGATCTCGACCGGTACGCCCGCCCGGAGCAGGCGCAGCCCGTAGTCGAGGCCCTCGTCGCGGTTCGGGTCGAACTCCGCGGTGGAGATGTAGGCCGGGGGCAGGCCGGACAGGTCGGTCGCCCGGGCCGGCGCGGCGTACGGGGTCGCGGGTCCGGGGCCGGGGCCCAGGTAGTGCCGCCAGCCGGCGGTGGCCTTGTCGCGGTAGAACCAGGGCGTGTCGGTGAAGTTCCGGGCCGACCAGCTTTCCTGGCGGTCGTCGAGGCCCGGCTGGTTGAGCAGCTGGAAGCGGATCGCCGGCCCGTGGTGGTCGCGGGCCCGCAGGGCGACCGCGGCCGCGAGGTTGGCGCCGGCGCTGTGGCCGCCGACCGCGATGCGGGCGGGGTCGATGCCGAGGCCGGCGGCGTTCTCGACGGTCCAGGCGAGGACGGCGTACGCGTCGTCCAGGGCGGCGGGGAAGGGGTGTTCGGGGGCGAGGCGGTAGTCCACCGAGATCACCACGGCTCCGGAGCCGGCGGCGATGCGGCTGGCCCAGGGGTGCTCGGTGTCGAGGTCGCCCATGGTGAATCCACCGCCGTGCATCCACACGACGGCGCCCTCGGCGCCGTGCGGGCGGTAGACGCGTACGGCCACGTCGGGGTCGGCGGCGACGGTGCGGTCCTCGACCTCCATGTCCGCGGCATCGGGTGCCGGTATGGCGGAGGCCAGTTCGGCGAAGCTCTTGCGGGCGGCGACCGGGTCGCCGAGGTCGGTCTTGGGGAAGAAGGGTACGAATGCTTCGAGTTCGGGGTCCATGACGGACATCCTCACGGGGCGGGCGGTGCCGGGTCGCCCGCCGTCCGTCGGGCATCCGGGCCCGATCGCGCGCCGATCGGCGCCCCCTGCCGGCCGGGCGGGCCTTCTATGCTTGCGCCATGGAGGCACTCGCCGTACGGCTGTCGGGACTCGATCCGTACGTGGACGGGGCGCTCCGCATCGTCGCGTTCTACGACACGCTGATGCGCCGGCGGGTGGACCTGCCCGCGCTCGCCCGGGCCTCGGCGGGGCTGGCCGAGTGCGCCGCCGGGATCCGGCTGTACGGGACGGACCGGACGATCCGTGTCTCCCCCGACGGCGGCGAGGCTCCGCGGGGGGCGTCGCCCGCGCCGGTGTCCGGGTCGGTGCCGGTCGTCCTCGACGAGGAGGAGATCGGCTCGGTGTGGCTGGAACGGCCGGGGCCGGCCGGGCCGCTCGACGAGGTGCTGCTGGAGCGGCTGGCCATCGCCGTCGCGGCCGCCGTCGAACGGTACGGGCCGGCCCGGACCACGA
>NZ_GG657750.1:259154-260415 GCF_000158895.1 Streptomyces sp. C
TGCGGTTCGCCACCGCGCGCGAACCCGTCGTCCGCTACGCGGCGTTGGGCGCGCTGGCGCTCCTGGCGGAGGTGCCGCGGGAGGTCCTGCGCGGCAACCCCGACGTGGCGGCGCTGGCCCGGCTGGCCGGCAGCCCGGAGGACCTGGAGACGCTGGACGCGTACTGCGCCACGGGGTCGCTGCGCCGGGCGGCCGACCTGCTCCACCTGCACCACAGCAGCGTGGCCCGCAGGATCGAGCAGATCGGCCGGGTCCTGGAGCTCGACCTGAGCGGGGCGCCCGGGCTGTGCCGGGCCGGGCTGGCGCTGGCCGCGTGGCGGCTGCTCGCGGAGTGAGGGCGCGCGCGGTGCCGTTCCCGGGAGCGGCACCCCGTCGGCGTCACGCCGTTGTCGGTGTTGGTGCCCGGTCCGTCGTCGAGGTCGTCGTCGCCGACGTCGCCGAAGAGGAAGCGCGTTGCGGGTGGAGGGCACGGGCGGGCACCTTTCACCCGGGTTCCACCTGAGCGGACGCGTACCCGCTGCCGCCGGGCCGGGCGCCCGCCGGGTTCCTATGCTCGAAGGAGGACGGCCATCGGCACCGTACGGACGAGGGAGGCGGATGGCATGACGGAGACGGCGGACGCGCGCGAGGCCGACCGCGCGCTCAAGGCGAAGCACCGGACGATGTGGGCGCTGGGCGATTACCCGGCGGTCGCCACCCAGGTCGTGGCGGGGCTCGGGCCCGCGCTGGTCGAGGCCTGCGGGGTGAAGGACGGGGACCGGGTGCTGGACGTCGCCGCGGGGTCGGGCAACGCCTCGATCCCGGCCGCGCTGGCCGGCGGCGACGTGGTGGCCTCGGACCTCACGCCCGAGCTGCTGGCCGTGGGGCGCAAGGAGGCCGAGGCACGCGGTGCCGTGCTGAGCTGGCAGGAGGCGGACGCGGAGGCGCTGCCGTTCGACGACGCGACCTTCGACACGGTGATGTCCTGCGTCGGGGTCATGTTCGCCCCGCACCACCAGACCGCCGCCGACGAGCTGGTGCGGGTCTGCCGGCCCGGCGGGACGATCGGGCTGCTCAGCTGGACCCCGGAGGGCTTCATCGGGCAGATGTTCGCCGCCCTGAAGCCGTACGCTCCGCCGCCCCCGCCGGGGGCGCAGCCGCCCCCGCTGTGGGGGAACGAGGAGCACGTGCGGACGCTGCTCGGCGACCGCGTCACCGGCGTCGAGGCGCGCCGGCGGGCGCTGCGCGTGGACGCGTTCCGGGAGCCGGAGGACTTCCGGGA
>NZ_GG657750.1:262234-264425 GCF_000158895.1 Streptomyces sp. C
CAGCAGCGAGGCGCGCCGCCGAGCGACTCAATGGCAGTGTCCCCTGCCCGCGGAGCAATCCCCGGAGTGGCGCCGGGGCGGCAGCGAGGCGGGGGCCGGGGCAGCAGGGCGGGCGCCGGGGCAGCAGCGGGGCGCGCCGCCGACCGGTGCAATGCCAGTGTCCCGGCCGGCGGGGCAGTCCCGGAGTGGCGCCGAGGCGGCCGCGGGGCGGGGGCCCGGGGCGGCGGCGGGGCGCGCCGTCGGGCGGCGCAATGGCGGGGTCCCGGCGGTCGGCGGGGGATCCTTCAGCCTGGCGGTACGGGGCCGTCCGGCGGGAGGAGTCGCGGTGGCAGCAGCATCCCCCGAGGAGCGTCCGGCGCACTCGGGACGCGCGGGGCGGTACGGCGAGGCACTGTTCCGGCCCGAGGCGCCCGGTGAGGGCGAGCGCATCGACCACGCCGCCCTCGTCTACGACCCGCTCACCCGGCAGCGGCTGCGCGCGCTCGGCGTCGGTCCCGGCTGGCGCTGCCTGGAGGTCGGTGCCGGTACGGGCACGGTCGCCCGGTGGCTCGCCGAGGAGGCCGGGGTCGACGAGGTCGTCGCCCTGGACCGCGACACCAGCCGGCTGGCGCCGCTCGCGGGGCCCCGGCTCCGGGTGCTCACCGACGACCTGGCCCGGCTGGACGACGAGGCGGAGCTCGGTTCCTTCGACCTGGTCCACGCCCGGTTCGTGCTGATGCACCTCCGCGAACGCCGGGCGCTCGTCGACCGCCTCGCCAAGCGCCTGCGTCCCGGCGGTTACCTCGTCCTCAGTGACGCGGCGGACGTGCCCGACCCCGCCGACGGGCGCTCCGCGTACCGGCGCACCCTGGACGCCATGTGGCGCACCCTCGCGGAGACCATCGGCACCGACATCGCGGCCGTGCTCGACTACCCGCACACGCTGCGCGCGGCCGGTCTGGCCGAGGTCGCCGCCGAGCTGGTCTGCCCGCCCCTGACACCGGGCACTCCGCTCGCCGCCTTCTGGCGCGAGACCTGGCAGCGGATGCGCACGGACCTGCTCGCGCCGGGCCGGCTCGAACCGGTCGTCTTCGACGAGGCCCTCGCCTACCTGGACTCCCCCGGCCTGGCCGAACTCGGCCCCGGCATGCTCACGGCCTGGGGCCGCCGCCCGGCGCCGCGCGCCTGACCGCCCTCCCCCTCCGGCCCCGCGCTGACTCTTTCTGTCCGTTCCTCTCCGCCCGTGGGTAACGGTCCGTCATTGTATGTACCTGCGTCTATGTGGGTGACGCGCCGTCTCTCGCTGTGTATCCGTCTGGTCTCTATAACTGGAAGGAACGGGCATGCTGATCACGGTCACCCGCACCGGCGGCTTCACCGGAGCCGAGAAGCTCCGCGCGCTCGACACCGCGGGGCGGCAGGACGCGGCGCGGCTGGAGGAGCTCGCCCACCGGGCCGTCTCGTCCGTGGCGGACGGCTACCACTACCGCATCACCGTCGACGGCGAGGTCCTCGACGTCCAGGACCCGTGCCTGTCCGACGACCAGCGGACGCTGATCCGTACCGTCCTCGGCGAAGGGGCCTGACCGCCGCCCGGCCGGGCGTCCGGCAGACGGCCGGCCGGCGGAGGGGCGGCGCGGGGGCGGCGGGGCGTCAGTGCGGGGACCAGGTGAACTTGCCGCCCCCGACCCAGCGGACCTCGTCCAGGTCGTCGAGGTCGTGGATGGTGATCCCCGCTTCCGCGGCGACCAGCAGCACGTCCGTCATCGACTCGGCCCGGCCGACGACCTCCCCGTCGAGCTCGATGATCCGGAACGGCGGACTTCCGGGTTGGACTCCCAGGACGGTGATGCGCGCCGGGGAGAGGTGAGGTGTCAGGCCTTCGGTCATGGGGAGACGGTTGCACGCCGTGACCGGTGACGGGCGCGGCGACACGGCCCGGGGAGCCGATCGGCGGCGTACGGGCGACCGGCGTCCGCGGCCCGGGCCGCGGACGCCGGGGCGGCGGGTGTCAGACCCGCTGCCAGGCGGCCGCGGCCCACGAGTACAGGCCGAACAGGACCAGGCCCGCCGCGACCGCCACCAGCAGCCACGGCCCGGCCGGGGTGTCGGCGAAGGCGCGCAGGGTGTCGTCGACGCCCTTGGCCTTGGCCGGGTCGTACTCCACCGCGGCGTAGAAGGCGCAGCCGCCCGCCGCCGCGAACAGGGCGCC
>NZ_GG657750.1:264727-273718 GCF_000158895.1 Streptomyces sp. C
GCCTTGTGACGGTCGGGCCCGGCGCCGCCGAAGGCCGCCTCCGAGAGCCGCCACAGGGTCATCCCGACCAGGCCGATGCCGACGGCCCAGATCATCACCCGGCCCAGGGGGCCGCCCGCCAGCCCGGCGAGCGCTCCCTGCCGGTCCGCCTGCCGTCCGGTGTCTTCCCCGAAGGCGATGCGCAGGGCGATCGCGCCGACCAGGACGTACAGGACCCCGCGTGTGGCCAGTCCCGCGCGTGCCGCGGCGACGATCCCGGTGCGCGGTGCGCCGTCCTGGACCCGGGTCCCTCCAGAAGTCGACTGCATGGCCACCTCTCCGGTCCCGGAGCGCCGGTGCGCTCCCTGGGGGACGTCTGCCCCGTACGGCGCGGTTGTCCCGGGCGGCCGCAGGGGTGACTCTGCGTGGCGGGCGCTCGACGGCCGGCGGGTCAGCGGCCCAGTGCTCCGCGCAGGGTGATCCCGTAGCGGCGGCGCAGGCGCCACACCTCCCAGGCGGAGAGCGCGGTGACGGAGAGGGGGCCGCCGAGCAGGAAGGTGTAGAGCACCTCCGGGGGCGCGGCGACGTCGGGGCCGTTGAAGAGCTGGAAGGCGAACAGCGACCACACCAGCAGCGGCGACAGCAGGGCCGGGAGCAGCTGGTGGACGTCCGAGGCGCGGAAGCAGGAGGCCACGCAGACGTAGGCGGCGAGGACCGTGTACGGGATCGAGGCGATCAGCAGGACGAGGGCGAGCAGCCAGCCGACGGCCGCGACGATGAAGCTGACCAGGGAGCACAGGATGCCGCGGCCGAAGATGCCGGAGAAGAAGTCCACCACGTCGGTGCCGCTCGCGAGGTCGCCCCTGACGGTGGTGAGGGAGAGCCAGACGAGCGCCGGGCCCAGGGCGAGCGCGAGCATGCAGACGATCGGCCCGAACAGGCGGCGGGCGAAGGCGCGGCGCCGGTCCGGGGTGCCGGCGATGAGGAAGGCGCCTATGCCGAGGATGCTCCCCACCAGCAGGATGCCGCAGGCGAGGCCGAGTTCGACGAGCTTGCCGATGACGAAGTCCTGCCGGCCCGAGCTCAGGGGGTAGGCCAGGACGATCCAGACGGCGGCGATCATGCCGAGGAGGGTGCGGATGACCTGCAGGGCGCCTATGAGCCGGTCGTCGGGCCGTTCGTCCGGTCCGGGGGCGTGGTCGCCCATCACGGTGCGGAAGAACTCGTTCATCGCGCCGAAGGGTCCTTCGGACTCCTCGCGCTCCAGCTGCGGCCTGGTCGTGCTCACTTCTCGTCCCCCGGGGTGCTGCGCGTGCTTCCCGCGGCGGGAGCAACCCGCCGCGAACGTCGAACACCCTAGCGGATCTTGAACGGTTGACCGGCCGGGCCCGGGCGGCGGCTCATCGGGGTGCGGAGGGCTCCGCCGGGTCCTCGGTCCGGGCCAGGACCAGGACGCCGGTGCAGATCAGGGCGAGGCCCAGGAGCTGCGGGAGCAGCCACCAGTGGGCCCGCAGGTGCTCCTCGTACAGCAGGACGCCCAGGGCGATGCTGACGCCGGCGTCGCCGAGGGTCAGTGCGGGCTGCGAGGCGACCAGCGGGCCGCCCTGCATGGCGTGTTCCAGGAGCAGCAGGGCGCAGACGCCGACGGCTCCGAAGGCGTAGGTCTCCCAGGCCGTCAGGAACGCGCCGATGCCGCCGTCCTGGAGGAGGTGCACGGCGGACTTCATCAGCGCGGCCGTGAGCGCGTAGCAGACGGCGGTGGCCGCGCCGAGGCATCCGGCCCGTGTCCGGCCGGGCGGCCGCCGCAGTCCGGTGGCGGCCAGTACGGCCACTGCCGCCGCGCAGGCGGCGAGGGCCAGGGCCCAGCGGTCGAAGGGGACGTGGGTCCGGTTGCCGGCGGGCGCGGCGGCCACCAGCACGATCCCGAGCCCGGCCACCACTCCCGCGACGGCGAGCCAGAGCGCGCCCGGCAGCGGGCTGCGGGCCATGAGCGAGGCGATGAGCAGGGCGAGCGGCAGCTCCAGTACGAACAGGGGCTGTACGAGGGCCAGCGCGCCCGTGGCCAGGGCGAGGGCCTGGCCGACCCCGGCCGCGATCACCGCCAGGATCCCGGCGATCCACAGCGGCCGCCGGAGCAGGTCGAGGACGAGGCCGAACCGGAAGCCGTCGCTCTGCGGCACGGTGAGCGAGGCCCGCCGCTGGAGGACCGTGGCGAGGGCGTTGCTGAACGCGGCGAACAGCGCGAAGAGGACCGGCAGGAGGAAGCCCATGCCCCGATCCTGACCGCGCGGGAGCCGCCCCGCGCCGCCCGTTCCCCCGTACGGGTCCGCGGCACCCGACTCCGCAGCTCATCAAGTCAGTTGTCCGACTGACTCTGGACGCGGCGCCGCGGCGTGGGTTAGGTTTCCTCTCAGTCAGCCAACTAACTCTCACAAGGAGTCCTCATGATCGTCGTAACGGGTGCCACGGGGAACGTCGGCCAGGAGCTCGTGCGGATACTCGTCGGGGCCGGAGAGCGGGTCACCGGCGTCTCCCGGCGTCCGGGACGGCTGCCCGAAGGCGTGCGGCACGTCCGGGCCGACCTGGGCGATCCGCAGGCCCTCGAACCCGCCCTCGCGGGGGCCGAGGCGCTGTTCCTGCTGGTCGCCGGGGAGGACCCGCGGGGTGTCCTCGGCCTCGCCCGGGCCGCCGGCGTGCGGCGTGTCGTACTCCTCTCCTCGCAGGGCGCCGGGAGCCGTCCGGAGGTCTACCGCCACCCCGTGGCCTTCGAGGAGGCCGTACGGGACTCGGGCCTCGAATGGACGGTCCTGCGCTCCGGCGGGCTGAACTCGAACGCCTTCGCCTGGGCCGGATCGATCCGCGCGGAGCGGACGGCCTCCGCGCCGTTCGGCGACGTCGGACTGCCCACGGTCGACCCGGCGGACGTGGCCGAGGTCGCGGCGGCCGTCCTCATCCGGGGCGGCCACGCGGGCCGTACGTACGACCTCACCGGACCCGCCCGGGTCACGCCTCGCGAGCGCGCGGCGGCGATCGGCGAGGCCCTCGGCGCGCCCGTGCGGTTCATCGAGCAGACCCCGGCCGAGGCCCGCGCCCAGATGCTGGCCTTCATGCCCGAGCCGGTGGTGGAGGGCACCCTCGCCATCCTTGGCCGCCCCCTGCCCGCCGAGCTGGTGACGAGCCCGGACGTCGAGCGGGTCCTGGGCCGGGCGCCGCGCACCTTCGCGCAGTGGGCCGCCCGCACCGCCCCCGCCTTCCGCTGACCCCCGGTGGGCCGGCGGGGGCCGGGCACGGCATCATGCTCGCAACCGAAGCCGAACCGGAAGCCGTGGGATGAGCAGCACGCCGAACCACCCGTCGAAGAGCCCCGTCCGAAGGGCCGAGCGCCTGATCGCCTTCGGCCCGCTGCTGGTCGTCGAACGCGGGGACGGCGCGGCGGTCGCGGCGTCCCTCACGCAGTGGGAGGAGGCCCTGGGCGCGGTCGAGCGCGCCCGGCCCGGCAGGATCACCGGGCGGGCCGAACCCGTCTGGGACCGGGCGGTTTCCCTGCTGGGCTTCCAGGCCGCGTCCTGGTTCCTGATCACGGTCGCCGTGGTCGTGGGCGGTGTGTTCCTGCCCCGGAATCCGGTCACCGGCTGGTTCGTGGTGACCCTGGCCGCCTTCCCCTCCGCGCTCTGCGCGGTGCGCGAGGCCGCGCACGGGACCGCGAGGTCGGCGCTGCGGCGCGGGCGGCTGACCGAGCGGGCCGGCCGGCGGCTGAAGCGGTGCCGGCGGGGCGGGCTCGCCGCGCTGGTGTCCGTACCGATGTGGGGGATCTGGGCCCTGGCCATCCAGCCCTGGACGTAGTCGCCGGAGCCGTCAGCAGCGCGATGACGGAATGTCAGTACGCCTTTCGTCGCGGGCGAGATGACGGGGCGTGGGAAATCGGAGCGGCCGGGACCGGTCGCCGTCGCGAGGGTCGTCGGCGATGCTTGGAGCCGCACCACGCCGATCTTCACCACCGACGTCCGAGGAAATAACATAGCCGACACCGTCACCTCAAATGGCCGCCAGAAATGCACGAGCTGCTGGTGGCGCACCTGTCCGACAGCGCCGCCGCGCAGGCGCCGCCGCCGCAGGACCTCCTCTCGTCGCTCGCGAGCGGCCTCTTCGGCGTCCCGCTGCGTGTCGACGTCGCCGCGGGGCTCCAGGACGTCATCGCGCGGGCCACGGCCCTCGGCCCCGCCGGCACCTGGCTCGTGGCCGCGGGCCACGCGGGCCTCGCCGGCATCGCCCTCACGCGCGGGCAGGCGGAGCCGGTCCTCCACCACCTCGACGCCGCCGTGACGGCCGGGTTCAACGACTGCGTGGCCCTGCACGCCGGCCCCGTCCTCCCGCTGCACCACGATCCCCGCTTCCGCGCCCTGTACCAGCGGATACGCCTCACCGAGGGCGACCTCGACGAGTTCTTCTGGCTGCACCGGGAGATGTGGACCGCGGTACGGGAAGCCCGGGACGCGACGGTCGACAACATCGACCGCCTCGACACCGGGGTGTCGCTCCTCCCCCAGGCCCCCATGCCGACCCGGGAACCGGACACCCCGGGCGTCCTGATCACCCGCATCGACCTCGCCGCCACCCAGACCGCGCTCCAACAGGCCGCCGTGAAGGCGGAATTCGGGCGCAGCTCGGGCAACACCGCCCTCAGCCTCATCGACGACACGTGGGACCACTCCCACGCGCGGCGCGACGCCTGGCACGCCGACGACCGGGACACGCGGCGCCGGCGGGCCGCCGAGGCCCGCGCCTTCACCGCACGCCCCGGCGCCGGCACCGCGATCCTCGCCGCCCCGCCCCTGGGCTCCTTCACCTACCCGGCCTGAGTTCGGGCGGCGGTGCGTGCAGGACGCGGGGCAGGGCCTCCGGGTGCTTCTCCGAGAGCCACGCGACCAGCTGCTCCCGCACCGCGCAGCGGACCGTCCACAGGTCGTCGGCGTCCTTGGCCGTGACGATCGCGCGCACCACCATGGCCGAGGGCGTCGTCTCGGTGACGGCGACGTCCCAGCCGCGCCCGTCCCACTCCGGGCACCCGTCCAGGATCTCGCGCACCTTGCCGCGGATGAGGTCCACGGGCGCGCCGTGGTCACAGTGGAGGAAGACGGTTCCGGTCATCTGGACGCCGCCCCGGGACCAGTTCTCGAAGGGGCGGGTGGTGAAGTACGAGACGGGCATGGTGATCCGGCGCTCGTCCCAGGTCCGGACGGCGAGGAACGTCAGCGTGATGTCCTCCACCACGCCCCATTCGCCCGCGACCACGACGGTGTCCCCGATGCGCACCATGTCCCCGAAGGCGATCTGGAACCCGGCGAAGAGGTTCCCCAGCGTGGACTGCGCGGCGACGCCCGCGACGATGCCGATGATCCCGGCGGAGGCGAGCACGGAGGTGCCCAGCGCGCGGAAGCTCGGGAAGGTCAGGAGCATCGCCGCGGCCGCGACGACGGCCACGACGGCGGTCACGACCCGCATGATCAGCGACACCTGGGTGCGGACCCGGCGCACCCGGGCCGGGTCGCGGGTGCCGGTCGCGTAGCGGGCGTAGCCGGACTCGACGACGGCCGAGGTCACGCCGACGATCAGCCAGGCGCCGGCCCCGATCAGGGCGAGCGAGAGGGCCCGGCCGACGACGGCCTCGTGCTCCTGGAGCGGGCGCCACGCGGTCTGCCGGTGGGCGCCTCTGAGCAGCGCGGCCAGGAGCACGATCCGGAAGGCGGACCGGCAGCGGCGCAGCGCGTGCCACAGGGGCGTCTCGGGGTGTCGCGCGTCGGCCCGGCGCAGCACCAGGTCGACGGCCCAGCCGGCGAGGGCGGTCAGGAGTATCGCGGCTCCCAGGACGATCAACGGGCGGACGGCGGCGTTCAAATGCGGCTCCTCTGCGGTGTGGACGGTCGGACGGCGACGCCCCGGACCCCCACCCCCCTGCCCCGGCGAGGACCGCCGACACCCTCGCGCCTCCGGCCGGGCGGCGGCGCATGTGCACCGCGAAGGGGGGTAGCGGGGCCCGTGAACGCCCGGCCGCAGCGACCGGCACCAAGGGGTGCGGGGCTGCCGGGGACACGGAAGGGGTCACATGTCGCACGTCGAGGAGTACGTCGAGGTCAACGTCCCCCTGCGTACGGCCTACAACCAGTGGACGCAGTTCGAGGACTTCCCCGCCTTCATGGAGGGGGTCGAGCGCGTCGAGCAGCGGTCGGACACCCTCACGCACTGGGTGACGAACGTCAACGGGGTGCAGCGCGAGTTCGACGCGCGGATCACCGAGCAGCTCCCGGACCAGCGCGTCGCGTGGATGACGGTGGACGGCGAGGCCCGTCAGGCCGGGCTGGTCACCTTCCAGCCCATCGACGCGAGCACCACCAAGGTCGTCCTGCGCATGAACTGGGTGCCCGACGGGCTGGCGGAGACGGCCGCCGACAAGCTCGGCTTCGTCAAGCGCCAGGTCGCCGGGGACCTGAAGCGGTTCAAGCTGTTCATCGAGGGGCGCGGCTTCGAGACGGGCGCCTGGCGGGGAGAGGTCTGACCGCGGCCGGGGGCACCGCGCGTCGGCCGGCGCAGCAGGAAGGCCCCGGTCTCCGAGAGGAGTCCGGGGCCTTCGTTCGAGCGCTGGGCAGGCCTTGCACCTGCATTCCCCCACGGGAAGTGGGGTGTCTTTCCTTGGACCACCAACGCATCGTCCCGTTCGCCGTGTTCCGCGGCGGCGGGCTCGAGATCAACTATACGGCACGCGGCCGGGTGCCACGCACCGCCGGCCGCGTGCCCGTACGCCGCCCTACCCCGCGCGTACGAGGTCCAGGACCTTGGTGCCGAGCTCCAGCGCCTCGTCCGGTTCCCGAACGCACTGCTGAAGTCGACGAAGCAGCTGTCGGTGCCCGTCTCCCGGAGGCCCGCGAGGACCGCCGCGATCTCCTCGTACGAGGTGCCGGGCTTGGCGTTGAAGCGGATGTTGCGGCGCAGGGCGTCGGGGTCGCGGCCGGCGTCCTCGGCGGCCCGCCGGGCCACGGCCCAGAGTCCGGCGAGTGCCGCGGCCGGCAGGACGGCGCCGACCCAGCCGTCCGCGCGGCGGCCGACCCGGCGCATCGCGGCGGGTGAGAAGCCGCCCAAGTAGACGGGCGGGTGCGGCCGCTGGACCGGGCGCAGGCCGACGTGGGCGCGCGGGATGCGCCAGTGGGTGCCCTCGTGCCCGAACTCCTCCTCGGTCCAGATGCCCTGGAGGACGTCGAGGATCTCGTCGAGCCTTTCGCCGCGCCGGTGGAAGTCGGCGTTGACGGCGGTGTGTTCGTCGCGCAGCCAGCCGATCCCGAAGCCGGCGTCCAGCCTGCCGCCGCTCACCTGGTCCAGCGAGGTGAGGGTGCGCGCAAGCAACAGGGGCGGGTACCAGGGCGCGTTGAGGGTGCTCGTGCCGAGGCGGGCGCGGTGGGTCGCGGTGGCGGCGACGGTCAGGACGGTGAGCGGGTCGAGGAAGGTCCGGTACTCGGGCGGGTACGGGTTCTCGGGCGTGTGGCCCGGGTAGATGTCGCTGGGCTCGACCGGGGTCAGCGACCGGTCCCCCACCCAGAGCGAGTCGAACCCGGCGTGCTCCGCGTCGCGCGCGAAGCCGGCGATGCGGGCGGCCTGCGCGTGAGTGCCGTACTGGGGCAGTGCGATGCCTATCTCCATGGCCCCCATCGTGGCCGCGGGGCGGGCCCGGGGCCCAAAGGCGCCACACGTGACACGTGACACAACGGCCTTGGCCCGAGGCGGCCCTCCCCCGCCTCCCCGGCACCCGTTCGGGCGGCTCCGGTCACCCCCCGGGCCGTAACACGCCGTTGGTCAGGTGAATGCCGGGCGGGAAGCCCCCCGAGGCGGTGTGATCCTGCTTCGACGTCTCGACGTTCCGTCATCGACTCTGGAGTGACATGCGTATTCGAACTGCGATCGCCGCCACCGTCCTGGCCGCGGCCGGCATCCTCGGCGCCGGCGGCACCGCCGTCGCCGACGCCCACGCCGAAGGCGTCGCCATCGGCTCCCCGGGCGTGCTGTCCGGCAACGTCGTCCAGGTACCGATCCACATCCCGATCAACGTGTGCGGCAACACCGTCAACATCATCGGCGTGCTCAACCCGGCGGCCGCCAACACCTGCATCAACACCTGATCCCGGGCCCCTCGCACCCCGCTCCGGGGTGCGAGGGGATACCGTGTTCCTCCAGGTCAAGAGGGGGAACAGTGATGTCGCACAACGCGGGATGGGGACAACACCCGCAGCAGTACGGGCCGCAGTGGGGAGGCGGCTGGATCCAGCCGCCCCCGCAGCCGGGGGTCATACCCCTGCGGCCGCTCGGCCCGGGCGAGATGGTCGGCGGCGCCTTCAAGGCCTTCCGCCAGTACTGGAAGCCGCTGGTCGGCGTCATGCTCGCGGTGCAGGGCGTCGGCTTCCTGCTGGTGACGGCGGCCGTGGTGATCGGTGTCGCGGCGGCGAGCAGCAGCTTCTCCGAGGTCTTCGCCGTCGACTCGGATTCGCACGCGGACAGCTCTGATGTGGCGACCGTGTTCCTGGCCCTGCTGCCGGGCGGCGTCCTCCTGCTGCTCGTGATGCTGCTGGGCACCGCGGCGATCGGCGCGCTGTGCCCCGCGGTGGTGCAGGAGGCCGTGCTCGGCCGCACCGCGACCTTCCGTGACATGTGGCGCCGCACCTGGTCCCGGCTGTCTTCGGTGCTCGGCGCCGTCTTTCTGACCGGGCTGATCGCGGGCGGGCCCGCCGTCCTGATCTACGCGATCGGCATCCCGTTGACGATCATGGCCTGTGATTTTCTCCGGAACGCCGGCCGGCGTGTTCCTGCTGATCCTGGCGGTCCTCTGCTGGATGCCCGTGGCGGTCTGGCTCGCCGTCCGGTTCAGCCTCGCGCCCGCCGCGGCGGTGTTCGAGGACCTCCGCCCCGTGGCCGCGCTGCGGCGTTTCGGCCGCCCTGGTGAAGGGCAGCTGGTGGCGCGTCTTCGGCGTC
>NZ_GG657750.1:273973-276894 GCF_000158895.1 Streptomyces sp. C
CTCGCGCCGGCCCTGGTCACGGCCGCCCACGTCGGCCGCACGCCGGGCCGGGACCCCGCCTCACCCTGACGGGCGCCCCGGGCCGACGGCGTGTGAGCGACGGCGTACGAGCGGGTCAGCGCGTCGCGCCGAAGTCCTGCGTCCAGTACTGGCCCGGCTGGGCGAGGCCGATGCCGATCTCCTTGTACGAGCAGTCGAGGATGTTCCGCTTGTGGCCGGGGCTGTTCATCCAGCCCTCCATGACCTGCTCGGGGGTGCTGTACCCGTAGGCGACGTTCTCGCCGTAGGTCCGCCACTGGTACCCCGCGCGGGTGATGCGCTGGCCGGCGTCGGAACCGTCGGACCCGGTGTGGGACATGTTGCGGTGCGCGGCCATGTCGGCGCTGTGGTCCTGCGCGGCCTTGGTGAGCTTCTCGTTGGCGGTGAGCGCGGGGCAGCCGGCCGCGGCGCGCGCCTGGTTCACGAGTTCGAGGACCTTGGCCTGCGCTGCGGGGAGCGCCCCGGCGGCCTGCGGCGCGGCGGGAGCGGCGGACGCCTCCACCAGCTCCGGCCGGGGCTGCCGCGGCTGCGGGCGCGCGGGCGGCGCGGCCGGGGCGACCGGCTCGGCGGCCTGTTCGACCGGCTCTTCGGCGACGGGCGCCTCGGGGGCCGGAGCCTCGGCGACGGGCTGCGCGGGCGCCGCGGCCGGAACCGGGGCCTGCTCCGGGAGCGGGGCCCCGACCGCGTCGGAGGGGAAGTCCAGCTGCGCCGCGGCGGGCCGGGCGCGGCCGGTGTCCTGGGTGTCCAGGCAGGCCATGGCGGCGGTGGGGACGGCCACGACGGCGAGCGCCCCGACGGCGACGGCTATTTTCCTGTGGTGCGTCTTCTTACGGTGCTTCTTCATGCGGGACCTCACTCGGTGATCGCGAAGCTCCCGGCGCCGGACCGCTGGGGCGCCGGAGGAGTCGCCATTCTTAGAAGGGCCGCGGGGGCATGGCAAGCCGGCGCGGGCCGGACGCGCGAGTGCCCCGGGCTCCGGCTTGAAAGGGCGGGAAGATCGTGCATGCCGCCCGCAGGGGCCCCTGCGGCACAGCTGACGCGCCGCTAGAAGCACCTCCCGTCAGGAACGTTGGGAGGGGTGAAATAGAAGTCCACAATTCCGTTTCTGGCGGAGTGCGGCATGTCTACGCCAAACAGGGACAAATAGCGAAATGTGCCCCCGCGAACCGTGTCGCGCGGGCCCGCCTGACCGGCGAGGGCCGTGTGGCGCATGTCACGAAACCGCGGAGCCCCGCACACCGTCGGCACGACGGTGTGCGGGGCTCCGCGACGGAACGCTCTCGTCCCGCGTCAGAAGGAGCTCTTCGACGCGCTGACGACGACGCACTCCTTGTACTCGGTGCCGTTGGTCTTGCCGAAGTACGGCGTCGTGGCCTCGGCCGGCTGGGACGCGCCCGCCTTGACCTTCAGGCTGCTCACCATGGCCGTGGCGGGGACCGCGGTCGAGGTGGCGTCGCCGCGGAACTTCATCGTGATGTTGTACGTGTAGTCCAGCGAACTGCTGTTGGTGACGGTGAGCTTGGCGACCAGGTTCTTGCCGCTGCTGTCCAGCTTGCACCCGTCGATCCGGATGTCGCGCTCGGCCTTGTCCCTGGAACCGCCCGTGACGGAGCCCGTGGTGGTGCTGGAGCTGGTGCCGCTGCTCGTGCCGGTGCTGGTGCTGCCGGTGGTGGTGCTGCTGCTGTCGTGGCTGCCGCCGCTGGTGCTGCTGGAACCCGAGTGGGAGCTGGAGCCGTGGCTGCTGCCGCCGCAGCTGGCACCGTGCGAGCCACGGGCTCCGGTCAGTGCGACGACGGCGATTCCGAATACTGCGACCGCGCGGACATGGCGAAGCTTCACGTTCGAACCCCGTTGGAATATCAGTGTGCAGGAGGGCCCGCCTTGACGGGCGCACGTCACCCTACAGCGGCCAAGAGGGTGATCCGGACACCCTTCGGCGGCGTGGCGCGTCGGCGTTCGGTACCGCTGCGCAAGTCGGAGCGGGGGTACCCGCCTTGGTGGGCACGGAACGCACACGCCTCCTGCGGCACATCCGCACTGGAGGGACACATCACCCCCACGCCATGCTCTCCGTCCGACGGCGGGCGGCCCGCGGCGATGCGTGTCAGGGTGAACAGAGGAATCGCACACCGGCACCGAGGAGTCACCCGCATGGGCGGTAAGAAGGACAAGCGCCAGGAGCCCGGCGAACCCCGGGAGGAACGCGGGCGCCCCCAGCCGCCCAGCCAGGACCCCGTCCACCCCGAGCCGATCACCCCGGCCCGCAGCAGGCGCGCCGAGGAGAAGGGGCGGCGGCGCGACGAGCGGCGGCACCGGGACGACGAAGCCTCCTGAGCACGGTGGGGCCGGCCCGCCCCGCCTCAGCGAGCGGGAAGCCGGATGCCGCCCGTGACCTCGGCGGTTCCGCCCAGCCGGACCAGGGGGCCCGAGGGGCCCGGCCGGACGGTGGCGGTGATGGTGGACGGGCTGCCGAGGGAGTCGCCCATGTCGACGGCGAGTTCGGTGAGGCCCCGGCCGGCCAGGTGGGCGGCCAGGCAGGCCGTGCTGTTGGCGTTGGCGATGTCCTCGTCGACGCCGATCGACGGGGCGAACATGCGGGCGGCGGTGCGGTCTTGGGGCGTGGGCACGGAGTAGACGTAGCAGCCCAGCAGGCGGAGGCGGTCGCAGGCGGCGCGGAGCCTGCCGAAGTCCGGGGACACGGCCCGCAGGGCGGACCGCGTGCGGACCGGGACCAGCAGCCGGGGCCGTCCCACCGACGCCACGCGGACGCCGGGAGCCGTCGCGCCGCGGGGGATGCCGAGTGCGGGCAGGACGAGGTCGCACTCGGTCGCGTCCGGCGTGCGCAGCTCCACCGGACCCGGGTCGAAGGCCGCGTACGCCCG
>NZ_GG657750.1:277122-282362 GCF_000158895.1 Streptomyces sp. C
GTCTGGTGCGTGCTCTCGGTGCGCCGGGCGGAAGCCCGCGTACTGGACGTACTTGGCTTTCGCCCGGTGCGGCGAGAGCGCGTGCCAGGCGTCGCGGGGCAGACGGGAGTTTGACGACAGGCCCTAGGTGTGCTGTTCGGAGAGGTTGGTGACGCGGCTGGCGGGTGTGTGGCCTGCGATGCCGGTGTGGGGTCGGTGGTAGTTGTACCAGTGCAGCCAGTCGGTGAACGCTTCCATCCGTTCACGGTCTGAGGTGTAGGGCCTCTGGTAGGCCCATTCCTCGAGCAGGGTGCGGTGGAAGCGTTCGACCTTGCCGTTGGTCTGGGGCCGCCAGGGCCGGGTCCACCGCGGGCTGATGCCCAGGTCACGGCAGGTGTCGCGCCAGGTGTTCTTGGTGTAGGCCCAGGCGTTGTCGGTCAGGACGCGTTCCACGGTGATGCCCAGGGACGCGAAATATGCGGTGGCCCGGGCCAGGAAGCCTGCGCAGGTCGGGGCGGTCTCGTCGGGCAGGTCTTCGGTGTATGCCAGGCGGGTGTGGTCGTCGAGGGCGGTGTGGAGGTAGGCGTATCCGGCGCCGTTGCGGCGGTCCTTGTTCGGACTGCCGGCCGCCCGGCCCAGGACCCTGTGGCCGCCGCCGTCGGGGATCCGTCCGAGCTTCTTGACGTCGATGTGGACGAGCTCGCCCGGGCGGGCGCGTTCGTAGCGGCGCACGGGCTCACCAGTGGCCCGGTCCAGTGCCGCCAGGGGCGGCAGGCCGTGCCGGACCAGGATCCGGTGGGCGGTCGAGGCTGCGATGCCGCAGCGGGCGGCCAGCCGCAGCGGCCCGATCCGGTGCTCGCGCCGCAGCCGCAGGACCTGGTTCTCGATGGTGGCCGCGGTCCTGCGGGGCTGGTGGCGGGGCCGGCTGGAGCGGTCACTCATGCCGGCGACGCCGAGCTGTCGGTAGCGGCGGGCCCAGCGGGCGGCGGTGGTGTGGCTGACCTGGAAACGTTCCGCGGCCCGGCGTACGGGCCAGCCGTCGTCCACGACACAGCGGGCCAGTCGCAGTCGTCCGGTCTCGGTCAGGGGGGCATTACGGTGGACCACGAGGGCCTCCTGAGCTCGGTGCAGATGTCGCAATCCACACCGAACCCGGAGGCCCTCACCCATTTCAAGAACCCAGCACGCGTGTCACCAACGTCCCGGGACAACACACCTAGGGCCGGCACACGGCGGCGCCGGTCGTCACCCGGCGGCGCCCCGCCCGCGAACTCCACCTCGTCCACGACGGCGGTGGGGCTGCCGCCCCCGCCGTCGCGCAGGCAGGCGCGGACGATCGCCACCGGCGGCCCCGGGAGGTCCGCGCGTCGCCCCGCACGCGTCACGGAAGTACCGTACCCGCGCCCGGCCTTCCCTCAACCGGCGGCCGGCCGGCTCCGCCACCGGTCGTGCGGCGGGTCGTCGTCGGGCCACAGGCCGATCATGTCCAGCAGGGCCGCCAGGTCCTCCGCCCCGGTGGCGCGCGCGGCGACCGCGCGGCGGGCGGCGGCCCGGTCCATGGCGCCCGCCCGGGCCGGCAGCGCCGGCTCGTCACATCCGAAGGGATCCTTCATGGGACCGATGCCACCACGGGTCCGGCGGATCCGCAGCTCCCACTGCTCCCATCGGCCGCCGGGCCGGAGCCCTTAGGGTGGCCCGGACATCCGACCGGCCGCGGCCCGTGCCCGCGGCCGCCTTCCCCTCAGGAGCCTCCGTGGCGCGTTCGCTCGACGGCCTCGTCTTCGTCCCCGTGGCCGACCAGGCGCCGGGCCAGGTCGGCCGGCAGACCCGATTCGACTATCACGAGCAGGACGGCCGGGTCTGGGCCGAGTACCGTGGCGGGGACGTGGTCAGGGGACACCTGGTCGGCACGCGGAGGGACGACACCGTCGACTTCCGCTACGTCCAGCTGCGCCACGACGGCTCGACCGCCTCCGGGCACTGCGTCTCCCTCGTCACGGAACTCCCCGACGGGCGGCTCCGGCTGGAGGAGACGTGGACGTGGGAGTCCCAGGAGGGCAGCGGCACCAGCGTCGTCGAGCAGCAGCCCGAGATGAGGGAGAGCACCCGATGAGGATCCACCTGACCAGCGTCTTCGTCGACGACCAGGACAAGGCCCTGCGCTTCTACACGGACGTCCTGGGCTTCGTGAAGAAGCACGAGGTGCCGCTGGGCGCGGACAAGTGGCTGACCGTGGTCTCCCCGGAGGACCCCGGCGGGACCGAGCTGCTGCTGGAGCCCGACGGCCACCCCGCGGTGCGGCCGTACAAGGAGGCGCTGGTCAGGGACGGCATCCCGGCCGCCTCCTTCGCCGTGGACGACGTGGAGGCGGAGTTCGCCCGGCTGCGCGGGCTCGGGGTGCGCTTCACGCAGGAGCCGACGGAGACCGGCCCGGTCACCACCGCGGTCCTGGACGACACCTGCGGCAACCTGATCCAGATCGTCCACGGCGGGTAGGCTGCCCGGCAGGGCGGGGCCCGTAGCGCAGGGGTCGACGCGCGCGGTCTCCAAAAACCGTGAGGACGCCGGTTCGAAATCCGGTCGGCCCCGCCTGTCGGCGGTGCTGGCTATGGTGGCCCGATGAGCGAGATCGATCGTCGCCGAACAAGGCGCGTGGCGTGGCGGGTTCGAAGAGCGGGTGCTGGCCGGGTACCGGGCGGCGGGATGCCCGGAGCCGCTGGCCCGGGCGCTGCTGGAGCGGGCCGTGAAGGGGATCGACGGCTGGACGGTGGCCACGGACGGCACCGGGTGGATAGCCGTGGAGGTGACGGAGGACAACGGTGCGGTGGTCGGCCGGATCCACGACCTCACGGTCGCGCGGGGGCGCGAGTGGGCCGAGCGGTGGTGCGCCGAGCACGGCGCCGAACGGGTGGAGGTCCGCCTCACCGGCGGGAGCGGGCCGGGAGCGTTCGCCGACTACCCGGTGCGGGGCCAGAACCGGATGCGGGCCGTGTCCGGACGGCCGCAGCTGCCGTCGGGGCTGACGGTCCGCCGGCTCACGGAGGAGGAGTACCCGGCCTGGTACGCCGCCGAGGAGGCCGCGTACATCGCCGACATCGTCCGGGCCGGGGCAGTGACCCCCGAGCAGGCCAAGGGAGAAGTCCGACCTGGACTTCGCCCAGTACCTTCCGCAGGGGTACCAGACCCCGGGGCACGCCTTCTACGCGATGGAGGCGGAGGGAGAGGTGATCGGCACCGGCTGGGTGAACCACGGGTTCCTGCCGGGCGTCACCTACGGCTTCTCGCTGGAGGTGCACGAGGAGCACCGCGGCAAGGGCTACGGCCGGGCGGCGATGGCCGTCGGCGAGTGGGCCACCCGGCAGGGCGGCGACGAGGCGATGATGTTCAACGTCTTCGGCGGGAACGAGGTCGCGATGGGCCTGTACGACAGGACGGGCTTCGCGGTTCTGGACGAGTACCGCTTCCTCGACCTGCGCTGATCCGCCCGGCGGGGCCGGGAGGGGGTCAGCCGTTCAGCGACGCCATGAGTTCGGGTGCGTACCGGTCCCCCGAGACCACGCCGTGGGGCGCGACGGCGTCGATGGAGGCCAGGTCGGCGTCGGTGAGGGTGACGGCGGTCGCGGCGACGTTCTCCTCCAGGTAGCGGCGGCGCTTGGTGCCGGGGATCGGGACGGCGCCCATCCGCAGGGTCCAGGCGAGCGCGAGCTGGGAGGGGGTGACCCCCTTCTCGGCGGCCAGGGCCCGGACGCGGTCGACGACGGCGAGGTTGCGGTCGAAGTTCTCGCCCTGGAAGCGGGGGTCCGTACGCCGGAAGTCGTCGGCCTCGAAGCCGTCCGGGCTGGTCACGGCCCCGGAGAGGAAGCCGCGGCCGAGCGGGGAGTACGCGACGAGGCCGATGCCGAGCTCGCGCAGGGTCTCGCGTACGCCGTCGTGCTCGATGCCGCGCTCGAAGAGGCTGTACTCCGTCTGTACGGCGGCCAGCGGGTGCACGGCGTGGGCGCGGGCGATGGTGCCCGCGGCGGCCTCGCAGATCCCGATGTGGCCGACCTTGCCGGCGGCGACCAGCTCGGACATGGCACCGACGCTCTCCTCGACGGGCACGGCCGGGTCGACGCGGTGCAGGTAGTACAGGTCGATGTGGTCGGTGCCCAGGTGGCGCAGGGAGCGGTCGGCGGAGCGGCGGATGTACTCGGGCGTGCCGTTGTGGCCCCGGAAGGCCCCCTCGTCGGTGAACTCGACGCCGGTCTTCGTGGCGATGACGGCGGCGTCGCGGCGGCCGCGGAGGGCCTTGCCGAGGAGTTGCTCGTTGAGGAAGGGGCCGTAGCCCTCGGCGGTGTCGAGCAGGGTCACGCCGAGGGCCAGGGCGCGGTCGATGGTGGCGAGGGACTCGGTCTCGTCGGTGGCTCCGTAGTGGGCGCTCATGCCCATGAGGCCGAGGCCTTCGGCGCCGACTTCCAGGCCCTGGCCGCCGAGTGCGCGGATCTCCATGGTGTCCTCCGGGGGGGTGGGGGCGGGGTAAGTAACTAACTGGATAGTTTGAGTCTGCACCGGGGGTGCGGAGGATGTCAATAACCGGATAGTTACTTGCTAGGCTGCCCGGCATGGCACGGGATTCCAGCGCAACCAAGGCGCGCCTGCTCGACGCGGCGTTCTCCGAGTTCGCGGCGTACGGCATCGCCGGCGCCCGGATCGACCGCATCGCGGCGACCGCCCGGGCGAACAAGCGGCTCATCTACGTCTACTACGGCAACAAGGAGCAGCTGTTCGATGCCGTGCTCCAGCGCGCCCTGGAGACGGGCTCGGAGTCCGTGCCGTTCGACGCGGAGGACCTGCCGGGGTACGCGGGTGCGGTCTTCGACCACTTCGTGGCGCATCCCGACCTGATGCGCCTGGTGCAGTGGAAGCAGCTGGAGCGGCCGGAGAGCACCGAGCTGGTGGCCGAGTCCTACCAGGGCAAGATCGCGGCGGTGGAGCGGGCGCAGGATGCCGGGCTGGTCGACCCGGGTCTCGATCCGGCGGACGTGCTCACGCTGGTCATGGGGCTGGCGCAGGCGTGGACCGGGGCGGTGGGCGGACCCGCGACCGGCGGCCCGGGCGAGCCCTGGGCGGCGGCGCGGCTGGCCCGGCACCGCGAGGCGGTGGTGGAGTCCGTCCGCCGCCTGGTCCGGCCGCCGCGGCCGCGGGGGTGAGCGGCCCGGCGGCCCCGCGGGACCGCGGGCGCGGCGGCCGGATCCGGGTCAGGCCCGGAAGGGGGCGGTGGC
>NZ_GG657750.1:284728-298877 GCF_000158895.1 Streptomyces sp. C
TCCCGCACCGCCCGCCGCTCGGGATCGCAGCCGCGAGGTGGCACCCCGCAGGGCGGGCCCGCAGCCGTTCGGCGCGTGCCGACGGCATGCCGGGCAGCGCGGGACTGGGCCGGGGCGCACCGAGGAGACCACCGGCCCCGGCACGCCGGACCGCTCCCGGCCGTCCCGCACCGCCCGCCGCTCGGGATCGCAGCCGCGAGGTGCCCGCGAAGTGGCGCTCCGGAGGGCGGGCCCGCGGCGGCCGGTGCGTGCCCTCGGTGTGCCGGGCGTCGGCGCGGGGGAAAGCGGAGGGGTCCCCGCTCGGCCGAGCGGCGAGCGGGGGTGGCGCCCGTCGGCCGGGTCGGTGGCGCTCCGGTCCGCGGGCCCCGCCCCTGCCTACGGCTGATGCGCGGTCAGTGTGCTGACCGCGTCGGCGGCTTGGCGGCCGCCGCCGGGACGTACGGCTCTGCGAGGAGGTCGTCGACGAGGCTGAGCCGCGTCTCCGGCATCCGCTCCTCGATCGCTCCCGCCATCATCGCGACGCCCTCCGGGTCGGGCACCGCGCAGCGCGCGCGGGACTCCTCGTCGGGCCAGCGGGCGTACGCGACCCAGGTGCCGTCGTCCGCGCGGTGGAGCCGCGAGCCGTAGCTGCCGCAGTCCCGCAGGATCGCCTCCGTCACCCGGTGCCAGCCCTCGCGGCCCTGCTCTTCCCTGCCCGGTCGCAGCCGCCACCGGTAGATCACCGCCAACACGTTTCCCCCGTCGCTCCCGTCGGCCGCCGCCGGTCGTGCGGCGTTCCGCCGTACACCGTACGGTGCGCGGTGTCAGGAACCGCCCAGCGGGTCCCCGCCCCTGCGGCGGCGGACGGCCACCGCGGCCGCCGCCGCGAGGAGCAGGACGGGCAGGACGGGGCCCGTGTAGGCGCCGCGCGTCCAGAACGACGTGCCGAGGACGGCGAGGGGCAGGGCCGCGAGGAGCACGGCGGGCGCCGTGCGCAGCCGGGCGAACGCGGGCCGTCCGGCCAGGGCCAGTCCGGCTGCCGCCGGTACGGCGAAGCGGAGCCCCGCGTCCGGCGAGCGCGCCCATGCTGAGCACGCCGGTCAGCACGGTCGCCCACAGCACCACGGCACCCAGCCCGGCCGCCGTGCGGACGCGCGGCTGCGGGCGGAGGTCCGCCGGGCGGAGCAGGCCACGAGCGCGTCGAGGAACAGCGGGGACCTGATGAGGAGCACACCCTCAAGGCCGGCACCCCGCACGAGGTCGGCCACGGTCGTCGCCGCGCAGCCGGCCAGCACGGTCCAAGTGCCCGCGCTCCAGCGGCCGGCCAGGGTGACCGCGGCGCCCAGCACCATCACGAAGTGGGCCGCCGCCGGCAGCAGGAACGGCAGCGCCACCTCCGTCGGCAGCCAGGCGGCCCTGGCGGCCGGGACCGTCGATCCGGCCCACCAGAGCGCGCTCGCGCCCACCGCGACGGTGGCGAACGGCGCCACCGCCGCCAGGAGCCGGCCGCGGCGGCCCGCCGAGCCGAGTCCGGGCCGCATCCGCATCCGCAGCGCGTGCCCGGTGACGTCCAGCGCCTCCCGCACCCGGGCCGCCCGGCCCGCGTCCCGGGTGGCCTCGTGGTACGCCATGGCGATCTCGTCGCCGAACTCCCGCCGGAAACCGGCCGGGTAGAGCCTCAGCAGGGCGGTCGTGCCGTCACCGTCCCGTCGGAGGAGCCGAGCAGGCCGGCCGCGGTCGGCGCGCCGGGGCCGAGTCGGCGGGTGGCCTCCTGGGCGGTGCGGGCGATCCGGGCCGCCTCGGCGGCGAGGACCTCGCGGCCGAAAAGGGGGGCGAGGGCGTGGCTGCGCCGCCTGCGGCCCTCGACCACCTCCTCGTCGTGGACGGCGATGAGCCGCTGTTCGAGGAGCCGCTCCAGGGCCCCGTACAGCGTTCCGGTACGCATCTTCGTGCGGCCTTCCCAGATCTTCTCGACCTCCCGGGCGATCGCGTACCCGTGCCGCGGGGCGTCGGCGATCGCGGTGAGGACGAGCAGGGTCGGCTCGCGCAGAGCTTGATCGTTCACGGCTCCGACGACAGCTCGGCGACCGGCACATGTCGATGGCCGACCTATGCGATGCGTCGCCCGCGGACGCCCCGGACGGGCGTCATGCCGGAGTGTCCGAGGCCCCGGACGGCACCGCCGCGGCCGAGGCGGCACGGAAGGAGGTGAAGGTGAACGCGCGCGGGGACGGGCCGTGCGCCCTGAGGTCGGCCAGTCGCTCCAGGGCCTCCGCGACGCCCGGGACATGGCCGGCGGGGACCCACCAGAGGACCATGTGCGCCTCGACGTGCCGTTCGAACCAGTCGCGGCGCCGCCGCATCACCTCCAGGTGCCCGCTGCGGTAGGTGAAGTCCCACAGCGCCTCCCGGCTCTCCCACACGGACATGTTGACGATCACGTCCTCGCCCAGGGGGCGCATGGCGGTGGCGTCGCCCTCCCCCTCCTCCGTGAGCCGCCACACGAATCCGGGCGCCCCGTCGGCCGCCGAGTTGACCGGGCCGAGCATCTCGACGAACGGGGCCAGGCGCGGATCTTCGAGGGGGTGGCGGAGCCTCGCGACGTTGAGCTGGGCCAGGTGGACGGCGGCGGGGGCGTGCGGGGATGCGGTCATGGCCTCATCCCAGCACGGCGCCCATTTCTATGTCAATCCATATTGTTTTTAGAATCCTCGACCACCACGCAGCACTCCCCCGGGCGGGCGTCCATCCGGGCGCGGACCGGGCCGTCCGTGCCGATCAGCCCCTCCAGCAGGGCGAGGTTCATGCCGCAGACGAGCGGCGGGAAGCGCTCGGCGACGGCATGGAAGGGGCAGTTGCGCATGCGGACGACGGGCGGCTCGCCACCGCCCTCCCCCCGACCCCCCTCCAGGTGCGGCTCGTAACCGCGGGCGGCCAGTACCGCCATCGCCTCGTCGAGCCCGCCGCAGGGCGCCCCCGGACCCCGCAGGGCCTCACCGCGGCGGCGCGCCGCGGCGCAGAGCCCGGCGTCCAGCCCCGCCCCCTCCGCGGCCTCGGCCAGCAGCTCGGCGGCCGTGAGGTAGTCACGGGCGGGCAGCGACACCGACCACTCGGTCCGGGCCCGCGTGTACACCTTGGCGGGCCGGCCCGCCCCCGGCCCCGAGCGGCCGGTCAGCCGGCGGCTGCCGCTCTCCAGCAGACCGGCACCGGTCAGCTTGTCCAGATGGTGCGCGGCGAGGGTCCGCGCCACCCCGGCCGCCTCGGCGGCCTCCTTCCGGGAGACCTCGCGGCCCTGCGCCACCACGTACTCTCCCGCCGGCGCCGCACGGGGTCCTGCAGCACCGCGATCGCATCGAGGTCCTCCATTCCCCCATTCTAGGAACAACCGGGATTGGAGATAGAAGACCCGGCGGGACTTCGGGCCGACCTGACGGGGCGGAAGGTGACCGGGAGGCCGGGAGGCGGTACGAAGGCGTACGTGAAGGAACACACCCAGGCCACGACCGTCCGCGTCTTCATCGCCCTCGCCCCGCCCGACGAGGCGAAGGAGGAGCTGGAGCGGGCACTCGCCCCCGCGTACGAGGCGCACCCGCGCATGCGGTGGAACCGCATCGAGGACTGGCACATCACCCTGGCGTTCCTCGGCGAGCTGCCGGTCGCGGCCGTTCCGCCGCTGCGGCCCCGGCTCGCGGAGCTGGCGGCGGCCCGGCGGCCCCTACGCCTGTCCCTGCGGGGCGGCGGGCACTTCGACGAGCGGGTCCTGTGGAGCGGGATAGCCGGGGAGCCGACGGAGCTGCACGTCCTGGCCTCCGAGGTGCGCGCGGCGGTCAAGGAGTGCGGCATCGGCTTCCCGGACCGGCCGCTGCGCCCCCACCTCACGCTGGCCCGGGCCCGGCGCGGCGACCCGTCGGCCGCCCTGGAGGCCGCCGCCGGGCTCGCCGCCTTCCGCGGGCGGGAGTGGGAGACGGAGCGCCTGCACCTGGTCGGCAGCAACATCGGCCGGGGCCCGGGGCCGATCCACTACCGGGACATCGAGTCCTGGGCGTTCGGCGGCGGGAACTGACGGGGGCTCCACCCGGCGGCTCCATCGGTCCGGCAGCCGAGCCGATGCGAGCCGGATGCGATGCAGATGCGATGCCGAATTGCATGACCATGCGGCGGCATGCATAATCTTCCTATGTCTAAGGTCCTCACCTCCCTTCCCGCCGGCGAGCGCGTCGGCATCGCCTTCTCGGGCGGCCTCGACACCTCCGTCGCGGTCGCGTGGATGCGCGACAAGGGTGCCGTCCCGTGCACCTACACCGCCGACATCGGCCAGTACGACGAGCCCGACATCGCCTCGGTGCCCGGCCGTGCGAAGACCTACGGCGCCGAGATCGCCCGCCTGGTCGACTGCCGAGCGGCACTGGTCGAGGAGGGCCTGGCCGCGCTGACCTGCGGCGCGTTCCACATCCGCTCGGGCGGGCGCGCCTACTTCAACACCACTCCGCTCGGCCGCGCCGTGACCGGCACCCTGCTGGTCCGGGCCATGCTGGAGGACGACGTCCAGATCTGGGGCGACGGCTCCACCTTCAAGGGCAACGACATCGAGCGGTTCTACCGCTACGGCCTCCTCGCCAACCCGCACCTGCGGATCTACAAGCCGTGGCTCGACGCGGACTTCGTGACCGAGCTGGGCGGCCGCAAGGAGATGTCGGAGTGGCTGCTGGCCCACGACCTCCCCTACCGCGACAGCACCGAGAAGGCGTACTCCACCGACGCCAACATCTGGGGCGCCACCCACGAGGCAAAGACCCTGGAGCACCTGGACACCGGCGTGGAGACCGTCGACCCGATCATGGGCGTGCGGTTCTGGGACCCTTCCGTCGAGATCGCCACCGAGGACGTGACGATCGGCTTCAACCAGGGCCGCCCCGTCACGATCAACGGCAAGGAGTTCGCCTCCGCCGTGGACCTGGTCATGGAGGCCAACGCCATCGGCGGCCGCCACGGCATGGGCATGTCGGACCAGATCGAGAACCGGATCATCGAGGCCAAGAGCCGCGGCATCTACGAGGCGCCGGGCATGGCCCTGCTGCACGCCGCGTACGAGCGCCTGGTCAACGCCATCCACAACGAGGACACCCTGGCCCAGTACCACAACGAGGGCCGCCGCCTCGGCCGGCTCATGTACGAGGGCCGCTGGCTGGACCCGCAGGCCCTGATGGTCCGGGAGTCCCTCCAGCGGTGGGTCGGCGCGGCCGTCACCGGCGAGGTGACCCTGCGGCTGCGGCGCGGCGAGGACTACTCGATCCTCGACACCCGGGGCCCGGCCTTCAGCTACCACCCGGACAAGCTCTCCATGGAGCGCACCGAGGACTCGGCCTTCGGCCCGGTGGACCGGATCGGCCAGCTCACCATGCGCAACCTGGACATCGCCGACTCCCGCGCCAAGCTGGAGCAGTACGCCGTCCTCGGCCTGATCGGGACCGGCAGCCCCTCCGTCGGCGCCGCCCAGGCGGCCGCGACCGGGCTGATCGGCACCATGCCGGAGATGCCGGAGGGCGGCGCCGAGGCGATCGCCTCGCGCGGCGAGGTCTCCGCCGACGAGCAGATGCTGGACCGCGCCGCGATGGAGTTCGGCACGGACTGACCCCGGCGGGCGGAACGACGCAACGGGCCGGCCCGGCGCCTTCGGGGCGCCGGGCCGGCCCTTCACACGTCCGGGCACGTCCGGGGCACGTCCGGGGGCTCAGTACACGAGCTTGTACGTCACGTCCTTGGGGACCGGGTGGGGCGCCGTGTCGGTGTAGAGAAGCCGGATCGTGGTGAAGCGGCGGACGTCGGGGTGCCCGGGCCAGGGCTGCGGCTTGCTCAGGGTCACCGTCACCGGGTAGGCGCGGAAGCGCCCGGCCGCGCAGTAGGGGCGGCAGTCGTTGACCATGTCGGTGCCGGTGGCGGTCGCGGTGCCCGGGCCCCAGCTCTCCCAGCGCAGCGCGACGAGCCTGTTGTTGCCGTCGCCGCAGGCCAGCAGGTACTCCTCGGGGCGGACCTGGGGCTTGTCGAAGCAGTCGGCCACGACGAGCGGGGCCGGGGCATCAGGGGTGCGGGCGGCGGAGGCCGGGACGGCGGCAGCCGCGAGGGCCGCGAGCGCGCCCAGCAGCGCCGCCCTGCGCACCCCGTGCCGGCGTACCCGTACGGTCCGGGTCCCTCGCGAAGCTTCCATGGCGTCCATCCGCCCCTCCTCGCCGGTCCGTCCCGCCGCTGCCGCGGCACTGCCCAGCTTTCCGCATCCGGCCGCGCCCCGCACCCGCAGCGGGCGCCGGAGCCGGGCGGCGGCGGTGGATCCGTTGCGGGACGCGGCGCGCCGTTCCGGAATCGGCTGGGCGGAGCCCCGGCGGGTCGACCGGCCGGAGGGCCGGGAACAGCGGTGCTACGCGGTGCGGGGTGCGCGGCGCATGGCCCAGAGGGTCGGGCCGCCGCCCGGGAGCTCCACCTCGCCCAGGACCTCGAAGCCGAAGTGCTCGTAGACGGGCAGGTTGGACGGCTTGGAGGACTCCAGGTAGACGGGCAGGCCCGCCGCGTCGGCCTTGGCCAGGCCCGAGCGCAGCAGCGCGGACCCGTGGCCCCGGCCCTGGCCGGCCGGGTCCGCGCCGATCAGCGCCAGGTACCAGTGCGGCTCCTGCGGCGCGTGCCGGGCGGCCAGCTCGACGGCGTCGCGGAACAGGTGGGCCCGGTCACCGAGGATCTCCGTGAGCTCCCGGATGGTCTCCGCGTCGGGGACGGACTTCTCGTGGCCCTCCGGCGACACCCAGAAGGCGGCCGCCGCGTCGGTGCGCTCGCACACGCCGTGCAGGACGTACTGGCGCGTGTAGATGGTGCTGAAGTACCGCGTCAGGTTCTCCTCGCGCGAGTCCTCCGCGGGGAAGAACCAGTTCATCATCGGGTCGTCGTGGAAGGCGCGGGCCAGGGCACGGCTGATCGACGGGGCATCGTCAACGGTGGCCGTCTTCGGCAGGTTTGTCATCGACATACGGGCCATTCTGCACGCGGATGATCTTGTGCCGGGCGGGGGGGTCCGTTGACCGCACGCCCTTACGTACCGGTAACTTGGTGGCCGCCCAAGAGGATTCGACCGGAGGGAACGCGGGACCCGTGGCAGATCACGACCTGACCGGCTTCACCAGGGGCACGTTCACGCACGACGGCACCACCCGGAGGCTGCTGCGCCGGGGCTCGGGCCCGGCGGTGATCGTCATCGCGGAGATCCCGGGCATCACGCCCAAGGTCCTGGAGTTCGCCGAACGGGTGGCGGAGGCGGGCTGTACCGCCGTGCTGCCGGTGCTCTTCGGCGAACCCGGCCGGGACGCGGATCCCCGTAGCGCGGGCCGGCCGAAGACCGCCGGTTACGTGGCATCGACCATGCTGCGGGTGTGCGTGAGCCGGGAGTTCACGCTGCTGGCCACCGGGCGCACGTCAAAGGTGGTGTCGTGGCTCCGGGCGCTCGCCGCGGCCGAACACGAACGCTGCGGCGGTCCCGGGGTCGGCGCCGTCGGGATGTGCCTGACCGGCGGGTTCGCGCTGGCCATGGCCACCGACCCGCGCCTGCTCGCCCCGGTGCTGTCCCAGCCGTCGCTGCCGCTGGCCCTCACCCCCGGCCGGGCGGGCCGCATCGACATCTCCCCCGAGGACCTGGCGGTCGTGCGCGGACGCTGCGAGCGCGAGGGCCTCCAGGTGCTCGGCCTGCGCTTCCGGGGCGACCGGCTGGTGCCCGGCGACCGGTTCGCACACCTGCGCCGCGAGCTGGGCGACGCGTTCGTCGCCGTGGAGCTGGACGACGCCGCGGCGAACCCCGGGGCCGCACTGCCCCCGCACTCCGTCCTGACGGAGCACCTGGTCGACGAGCCGGGACAGCCCACGCGGCAGGCCCTGGACACCGTCCTCGACCTGTTCCGCACCCGGCTGCTGGCGTCCGGGCCGGGCTGACCCGGACGCTCAGGCGTCCCGCCAGGCCGTCTCCCCCGTGCCGAGGGCGATCGTGACGCGGGAACGCATCGGCCCCTCGCCGCGGCGGCAGAGCAGCACCACCTCGTCGACCCGGGCGGACATGCCGCCCAGGCGGGCGGCGCACTCCGGGACCAGCCGGCGCGGGTCGCGGGTGCGGCCGAGCGACAGGTGCGGGGTGAAGTGCGGGAACCGCCCCCGGCACCGGGGGAAGGGCTCCGCCAGGGTCTCCTGGAGCGCCGTCCAGGGGCGTTCGCCCGCCGCCGCGGGGTCGAGCCACACGGTGGCGTACGCCCGGTGGCGGAAGGCGTGCACGCCGCCGAGGCGGACGGTGAAGGGTGCGCAGCGGGCCGCGGCCCCCGCCAGCAGCGGTACGGCCGCCGGGAAGTCCTCCTCCGGCACGAAGCCGAAGAGCAGGTTCACGTGCGGCGGCCAGCGGCGGATCTGGGGGTCGTGCTCCGCCCGGACGTCCTGGATGGGCGGCCACAGCCCGGGCGGCGGGAGCCACACGACGGCGGTCCGGGGCGTGGGGGCGACGTCCAGGATCTGCGGGACCCCGGCGGCCGGGCCGCCGGCGGCCGGGGGCGGGCTCACCCCGCCATCATGCCCCGGGGGCGCCGCCGCCGCCCGTCCCCGCCGCATCCACCGGCCGGCTCACACACCGGGCGGCCGCCGGGGGCCCCGGCCGTCAGCCGGCCGGGCTCACGCGTCGGGCGGCCGCGGAGCCGCCGCGCCGCCCGGGCGCGCCTTCGCCGCCCCGCGCGCCGCGCCGGACGGGGGCCGGCGTGCCGGGTCCGGGCGCCGGGCTCGTGACAGACTCCTGCGCGGAAATCCCCTCACCCGCAGTTCTCGTCCCACGGGAGGATCCTCCGTTGCCGCATCGGCACCGCTTCCGCGTACGCCCGGACCGCCGCCTTCGCCGCCGGCTCCCATGTCTTCGTCCTGGACGCCGGGGCCTCCCCCGCGGCGCCCGCACCCGCGCCCCCGCCCGCGCCCGCGTCGGCGGCCGCACCGCGGGCGACCGCCGTCGCGGCGGCGCCGGGGACCTCGACGGCCCTGGCCGGGTACGCGATCCAGTCGGCGGCGAAGGTCGCGGACACCGCCGCCGCCGTGTCCAGCCCCGGTTACGCCGCGACGGGCTGGTACCCCGCCGGCCCCCGGTCCACCGTGCTCGCGGCCCTCCTCGCGGCCGGGGTCCACCCCGACCCCTTCTACTCCACCCACCAGAAGCGGATCCCGGCCGAGGACTTCACCGTGCCGTGGTGGTACCGGTCCGACTTCCTCGTCGCCGACACGAAAACCCGTACGTACCTGGACTTCAGCGGGGTGATCTCCGCCGCCGACGTCTACGTCAACGGCCGCCGGATCGCCGACACGGCCACCGTCACCGGCACCTACACCCGGCACGAACTCGACGTCACCGACCTGGTCAGGGCGGGCACCAATACGGTCGCGTTCCGGATCCAGCCCAACGACCCGCGCGAGCGCCTCACGATGGGCTGGCTCGACTGGCTGCAGCCGCCGCCCGACGAGAACATGGGGATCGTCCGCGACGTCACCGTACGCCGGAGCGGCCCGGTCGCCCTGCGCGACGCGCACGTGGTGACCTCCCTGGCGCTGCCCTCGATGTCCTCGGCCGAGCTGACCGTCAAGGCCCGGGTGCGCAACGACTCGGCGGCCGCCGTCACCACCACGGTCGCGGGCACCGTCGGCCCGGCCTCCGTCAGCCGCAGCGTCACCCTCGCCCCGCACGAGAGCCGCACCGTGGTCTTCTCCCCCGCCGACCAGCCGGCGCTGCGGCTGGAGTCGCCCCGCGTGTGGTGGCCCGCCGCGATGGGCGAACAGCCGCTGTACTCCCTCGACCTGACCGCGACGGTGGACGGCCTGCCCTCCGACACCGCGCACCAGTCCTTCGGCATCCGCGACGTGCGGGCACCGCTGAACGCCGACGGAGCACGCCAGTACGTGGTGAACGGGCGCCCGCTGCTGATCCGGGGCGGCGGCTGGTCCCCCGACGAGTTCCTGCGCTGGGACACCCGGTACGCGGAGGACCGCCTGAAGTACGCCGTCGACCTCGGGCTGAACGCGCTGCGCCTGGAGGGCCACATCGAGCCCGACGAGTTCTTCGACCTCGCCGACCGGTACGGGATCCTCACCCTGCCCGGATGGGAGTGCTGCGACAAGTGGGAGGGGGAGGTCAACGGCTCGGAGGCCGGGGAGCGGTGGGAGAGCGCCGACTACCCGGTCGCCAAGGCCTCCATGGCCGCCGAGGCCGCACGGCTGCGCCACCACCCCAGCGTGGCGTCCTTCCTGATCGGCAGCGACTTCGCCCCGAACCGGACGATCGAGCAGGGCTACCTCGACGCGCTGGCGGCCGCCGACTGGACGGCCCCGGTGGTCCCCTCGGCATCCGCCCGGTCCTCACCGGTCACCGGGCGCTCCGGGATGAAGATGACCGGGCCCTACGACTGGGTCCCGCCGGGCTACTGGTACGCCAAGCGGGAGGGCGGGGCGAGCGGCTTCAACTCCGAGACCAGCGCCGGCCCGGACGTGCCGACCCTGGACACCCTGCGCCGGATGATGTCGCCGGCGGAGCTGGAGAGCCTGTGGAAGGACCCGTCGGCGGCCCAGTACCACCGCTCGCCCTCGTCCACGTTCTCGACGCTCAGGCTGTACGACGCGGCCCTGGCGGGCCGTTACGGCCCACCGACGGGCCTGGAGGACTACGTGCGCAAGGCCCAGCTCGCCCAGTACGAGGCCGTGCGGGCGCAGTTCGAGGCGTACGCCCGCAACGCGAAGGACGCCTCGGCGCCGTCGACGGGGGTCGTGTACTGGATGTTCAACAGCGGCTGGACGTCGCTGCACTGGCAGCTGGTGGACCGCTACCTCGACCAGGGCGGGGCCTACTTCGGGGCGAAGAAGGCGAACGAGCCGCTGCACATCCAGTACGGGTACGACAACCGGGCCGTGTCGGTCGTCAACAGCCGCGCGTCCGGGGCCTCGGGCCTGACCGCGCGGGTGACGCTCTTCGACCCCGACGGCACGCAGCGGTACGACCGGACGGTGACGGGCCTGGACGTGGCGGGCGGCGGAGCGAGCACGACCGCGCTGACCCTGCCGGCGTCCGTCCCGGGCCTCGCCACCACCCACCTGGCGCGGCTGCTGCTCACCGGCGCCGACGGGCGGGAGGTGAGCCGCAACGTCTACTGGCTCTCGACCCGGGCCGACGTGCTCGACTACTCCGGCAGCACCTGGTACCACACGCCGACCACCGCGTACGCCGACCTCAAGGGGCTGAACTCGATGCCGCGGTCGGCCGTGGCGGCGACGGCCTCCACGACGGCCGACGGCCAGGGGGTGTCGACGACGACGGTGACCGTACGCCACACCGGGACGGGGAGCGCCCCGGCCCTGCTCACCGACGTGCACCTGCTGGGCGCGGCGGGCGCGCCGGTACTGCCCGTCCGCTGGAGCGACAACCAGGTCACCCTGTGGCCGGGCGAATCGGCGACGCTGACGGCGACCTACCGCACGGCCGACCTCCACGACGCGCCCCCGACCCTGCGGGTCTCCGGCTGGAACACCCCGATGACGACGGCGCCGGCCGGCTGACGGGGCGGGCGCGCGGGTTCCTTAGCGGAACGTTAGATCTCGGTGCCGGGCCTTGTCCGGGTCCGGCACCCGATCCATGCTCTGGGCACCCCCTCGTCCGGGGCTGTTACCCCTCCCATCAGGGACTTCCGTCTGGAGCCGCCATGTCCTCGTCCGCCGTCACGTCCGGGTCGCCGCACCGGGAGGAGCGCGCCAGGCGCCGCCTCGCCCTGATCGGCGGATCCCTCGGCAACCTCGTGGAGTGGTACGACTGGTTCGTCTACGCGAGCTTCGCGATCTACTTCGCCGACTCCTTCTTCCCCGGCGACAACCCGACCACCCAGCTGCTGAACACGGCGGGCATCTTCGCGGTGGGCTTCCTGATGCGCCCCGTCGGCGGGTGGATCCTGGGCCGGGCCGCGGACCGGCACGGGCGCAAGAGCGCGCTCACCCTCACCGTCACCATGATGTCGGTGGCGGCCTTGATGATCGCCGTCGCGCCGACGTACGGCCAGGCCGGGTACTTCGGCGCCCTGGTGCTGCTGCTGGCGCGCCTGCTCCAGGGGCTCAGCATCGGCGGCGAGTACGCGGCCAGCGCCACGTACCTCACCGAGGCATCGGCCCGCGACAGGCGCGGGCTGGGCTCGTCCTTCCAGTACGTCTCGATGACCTGCGGGCAGCTGCTGGGCCTCGGCATCCTGATCACGATGCAGCACACGCTGACCGCGGCCCAGCTGTCGAGCTGGGGGTGGCGGATCCCGTTCGTCCTGGGGGCCCTGTTCGCGGTGGTGGTGTTCTGGCTGCGGCGGCGGCTCCAGGAGACCGACGCGTTCAAGGAGGAGTCCTCCGAGGAGGGTGCCCACGACGCCGGTGCGCGCGGCTCGCTGAAGGCGTTGTGGCAGCACCGGCGGCAGGCCGGCCTGGTGATGGCGCTGACCCTCGGCGGGACCGTCGCGTACTACACGTACACCACGTACCTCACCAAGTACCTGGTCGGCAGCGCCGGCCTGCCCAAGACCACGGCCACGCTGGTGAGTTTCACCGCCCTCGCCCTCTTCGCCGTGCTCCAGCCCTTCGCCGGGATGCTGTCCGACCGGATCGGCCGCCGCCCGCTGCTGATCACCTTCGCGGTGGGCTGCACGCTGGGCACGTACCCGATCATGACGGCCCTCGGTTCGGCGGACTCGTACTGGTCGGCGCTGGGTCTGTCCCTGCTCGCCCTGGTGATCGTGACCGGCTACACCTCGATCAACGCGGCGGTGAAGGCCGAGCTGTTCCCGACCCGGGTGCGCGCCCTGGGCGTGGCGCTGCCGTACGCGATCGCCAACGCGCTGTTCGGCGGCACGGCCGAGTACGTGGCCCTGTGGTTCAAGAGCGGCGGCCACGAGAAGATGTTCTTCTGGTACGTGTCCGGCTGCGCGCTGGTCTCGCTGGTGACCTACGTCCTGATGCCGGACACCCGGAACGCGGCGCTGAGCCGGGCCGAGGCGGCCGGGGCGGGCGCGGCCGGGGGTGGCGCCGCGTCGGCGAAGGCCGGTGCCGGGGCCGCCCGTTGAACCCCTGAACCCGTCAACCCGTGAAGCCGTGAACGCGTGAACCCGTCCGGAGGGCCCGATGCACGCACTGCTCGTCGAGGACGACGACCGCATGGCCCGGGCCCTCGGCACGGCCCTCGCCCAGCGCGGGCACACGGTCCGCCGGGCGGCGCGGGCGGCGGACGCCCTGCGGCACGTCCGCGAGGCCGAGTTCGTCCTGCTCGACCTGGGGCTGCCCGATCTCGACGGGCTGGAGCTGCTGCGCCGCCTGCGCACGGTCTGCGACGCGCCGCTGATCGTGGTGACGGCGCGGTGCGAGGAGCGTGACGTGGTGCAGGGGCTGCGGGCGGGCGCCGACGACTACGTGGTCAAGCCGTTCCGGATGGCCGAGCTGATGGCGCGGATCGACAGCGTGCGGCGCCGGTCGGGCGGGCGCACGGCGGCCGAGCCCGCGCGGTACGCCGGCGGGCCGGTGCGCAGCGGGGACGTCGAAGTGGACCCGGCGGGCCGTACCGTCACGGTGGCCGGCGCCGAGGTCCGGCTGACGCGGCGGGAGTTCGACGTGCTGGCCTTCCTGGCGGCGCGGCCCGGCGAGGTGCACTCCCGGGAGGAGATCCTGGACCGGATCTGGGGCGACGCCTTCCTGGCCGCGTCCCGTTCGCTGGACGTGCACGTCGCGGGGATCCGGGCGAAGACGGGCCGGTCGGGGCTCGTCCGCACGGTGCGCGGGTTCGGCTACCAGTTGGGCTCCGCCGCCGGGTGTCCGGACCGGGGCTCCGGCGCGTGAGGCGCAGGCTCCTCGCGGTGCTGATGGTGCTCATGGGGGCGGCCGCGCTGCTGCTGTGCGTCCCCCTGGCCGACGCGTACGCGCGCGGGCGGACCGAGCACCTGCTGCTGCAACGGCGTTCGGAGGCCGTGCGCTTCGCGGACCTCGCCGACCGGACGGGTACGGCCGCCGACCGGGCGGAGCTGTCGGCGGAGATCGGCCGGTACGCCGAGCTGTACGGGGCCGCGGTGGTGGTCGTGGACCCGTCGGGGGCGACGGTCGCGCGGGCCGGTTC
>NZ_GG657750.1:299302-301500 GCF_000158895.1 Streptomyces sp. C
CTCCCTCTCCCGCCAGCGGGACTTCGTCGCCGACGCCTCTCACCAGCTGCGCAACCCGCTGGCGACGCTGGTGCTCCAGCTGGAGAACGTCGAGCCGCACGTCGCCCCCGGTCCCGGCCGGGCCGAACACGGCCGCGCGCTGGAGGAGACGGAGCGGCTGGAGGAGCTGCTCGACGGGCTGCTGGCGCTGGCCCGGGTGGAGTCGGCGGCGCCGGAGCTGCGGGAGCAGGACGTGGCCGTGGCGGTACGGGAGCGGGTGCGCGCCTGGCTGCCGGTGTTCCGGGCGGCCGGTCTGGAGCTGGCGGTCCGCGGCCCGGCCGGGGAGTTGCCGGCCCGTGCCCTGCCGGACGCGGCGGGCCGGGTCCTGGACGCGGCGCTGGACAACGCGGTGAAGTTCGTGCCGCGCGGCGGCCGCGTCAAGGTGTGCGCCCGGCGGGCTGCGGACGGCTCGGCGGTGGTGCGGGTCGCCGATGACGGGCCGGGGGTCCCCGAGGAGCAGCTGGAGCTGCTGCCGAGGCGTTTCGCCCGCGCGCCGCAGCACCAGAACGTGCGCGGCAGCGGGCTGGGGCTGGCCATCGCGGACGAGATCGCGCGGCTCAGCGGCGGCCGGCTCGGCGTCGGCGGGAACGTGCCGCGCGGGCTGGCGGTGGAGCTGCGGCTGCCGTCGGCGTGACGGTTCAGCCGTACACGGAGCGGTAGTGGGCGGCGGCGCCCGGGTGGAGGGGGACCTTCCCGGTGGAGATGGCGAAGCGGGGCTCCAGCCGTACGCCCGCGGTCACGTCGCGCAGCAGGTCGCGCCACCGGTCGGACACCACCCGCAGCAGGGCGCCCGCGGCGTCCGCCGGCACCGTGTCCCGGGCGAGGAGGTAGTTGCCGACGCCGAGGGTGGAGACGGGGGCGGTCAGTCCGTACGCCCCGGCCGGGAGGGTGACGGCCGTGTAGACGGGGCCGTGGAGTTCGCGCAGCGGGCCCACGTGGCCGTCCAGGGCGAGGAAGCGCAGCGGCACTGCGCGGGCCAGCTCCGTCAGGGCCGGGGTGGGGACGCCGCCGGACCAGAAGAACGCGGCGACGGCGCCGGTGCGCAGGGCGGCCGCCGATTCGGCGAGGCCCAGCAGGCGCACGTCCGCCGGGGTCGGGCCGGCGCCGGTCCCGGTGAGCCCGGCGGCGCGCAGGATGCGGCCGGCGACCACCTGGACCCCGGACCCGGCGGCGCCCGCCGCGACGGGGCGTCCGGCGAGGTCGGGTACGGCGTGCACCGGTCCGGCGGCGGGGACCACCAGGTGCGTGTAGTTGACGTAGACCCGGGCCAGGGCCGTGACCGCGGCCGGGCGGGGGAACGGCTCCCGCCCGAGCACCGCGTCCTCGGCGACGTCGGCCGTGGCCAGGGCGAGGTCCACGGAGCCCTCGTCCAGTCTGCTCAGGTTGTCCACGCTCGCGGCGGTGTCCACCGGCACGATCTCCAGGCCGCTCCCGGTGTCGGCGGCGGCCCGCGCCAGGGCGAGGCCGAAGGCGTTGTACGGGCCTCCGCGCGGCCCGGTCGCGAGCCGCAGCAGGTGCGCCGGCCCGGAGTCCGCCGCGCAGCCGGCGAGCGCCGCGGCGGCCGCGCCGAGCCCGGCCCGTATCAGCCGCCGGCGGCCGGTCCGCGTGTCCGTCACGGCGTCAGCGTAGCCACTCGTGCCCCGAATTGGCGGTGGCGGCCGAGGACCACCCCGGTTGCGGGGGCGACGGTGCCCGGCAGGCCGAGGAGCTTCGGCGCCCGTCCGGGGACGGGTGAGCGGGCGACCGCTTCGCGGGGGTCTCCGGGCCGCGGCCACCGCTCGGCCCGGGCGGCCTCCTCGGCGCCACGCCGGCCCACGGCGGGCAGCGTCCGCCGGGGCTCCCGCGGGACGGCGTACCGTACGGGGCGGTCCCCGTCAGCGCGGCGCTCCACCGTGCGCAGCGCTAGGGGGCGTCCCCTCCGCCCGCCACCGCCCCGGACCGGCGTTCCCGCTCCTCCGCCGTCGCACTCCCCGCGTCCGGGGACGGGGGAAACGTCGTGGTCGTGTGACAGGACTGCCACAACGGCGCAGCGCGGGAACCCGGGCGGGGCGGGGCGCCGTGTCCGTGCACGTGCCGGTGCGGGGCCGGCCGGGAGACATCGAGGAGCATCCCATGCAGTACACAGCAGGCCCGCGCCGCTCGGCGGCGGTGCTCGTGGC
>NZ_GG657750.1:302443-303382 GCF_000158895.1 Streptomyces sp. C
CCACCGCCTACTTCAGCGGCCGGGTCTACCGGATCGACGCGCCGGGCAGCGCCCCGGTGGCCCTGACCGGGGACGTCGGGGCCAACGGCGGGATCGTCGTCCGCGAGGACGGGCAGCTCCTCGTCGGCACGGGCAACGACCTCGCGCACTCGCTGACCGGTGACCTGTTCCCCACCTCGCGGCTGCTGCGGGTGGACCCTGATTCCGGTGCGGTCAGTACGTACGCAGCCGGCCTCGGCGGGATCGACGGGGTGGCCCTGGCGCCCGACGGGACCGTCTACACCACGACCCTGGGCGGCCGGAACATCGGCCGGGTCACCCCGGACGGCCGGGTCGATCCGGCCTGGGCCCGCGTCCCGCAGCCCAACGGGATCGCGGTCTCCCCGGACGGGGGCGAGGTGTACGTCGTGCAGACCACGGTGGCGCCCGGGCTGTACCGGATCCCCGTGGGCGATCCGGCGCACCCCAGGCTGTGGGTGTCCGCCGGGGTTTCCGACGCCCTCGCCCTGCCGGACGGGCTGACCCTCGACGGCCGGGGCCGCCCGCTGATCGCCACGCACGCGGCGGGTGAGATCTGGCGGGTCGAGGACGGGCGGCTCTGCTCCGTGGAGTCGGGGCTGCACCTCTCGACGCAGATCGCCTACGGGCACGGCGACCGGGGGTTCTCGGCGGGCCGGCTCTACCGGGCGGGCGTGGACGGGAAGGTCTACGAGGTGCCGGGCGGCGCCGAGACCGACCGCTGAGCCTCCCTCCGGGCCGGGGGGAGGCCAGGCCAGGTCAGGTCAGTCAGGTCAGGTCCAGGGGAGGGTGCGCCAGGGGCTGGCGGGGTCCGTGGCCAGGACGCGGTGGGTGGCGAGGGCGGTCTCGTACCACTCCCCGAACTCCTCCTCGTCGAAGTGGAGGCAGCGGCCGAGCACGTAGGCGGCCGAGAAGTCCTCC
>NZ_GG657750.1:303936-317956 GCF_000158895.1 Streptomyces sp. C
GTCGAGGTAGCCGCAGCCGTGGTAGGCCATCGCGTTTCCAGTAGCGGCCGTTGCGCACGTTGATGTGCGCGCCGACCCCGAGGCCGAAGGCGACCTGGCCGCTGCGGGGGCCGCCCACCTCCAGGGTGTGGATGGCGTCCCGGGCGAGTCCGGGCCGGTCCACGGGGGCGGAGTGCCGCTGCCACAGGGCGCGGCCCTCCGGTCCGGCCGGCAGTACGCCCTCGCAGGGGCTTCCGGGGTTGACGACGAGGTAGGGCGGGTCGTCCGGGTTCCAGACCTTCGCGAACCAGCCCAGGTCGTAGCAGTTGTAGACGGGGTCGGCGGCGGGGGGCGGGAGCATGCCGCCCGTGTAGACGGCCAGGCACATGGTCCCGGTCCCCGGGTTCCAGTACGGGTGGAACCGGGTGTTGCCCGGCCTCGCGTCGACGTCCGCCCGCGACTGCATCATGTACAGGTCGGCGCGGGCGACGAGGTCGTAGTACGCGGGCCAGTCGCCGCGCGTCCTCGCCTCGTACAGCCCCCGTTCGACCGCGCTCGGTGCCTGCCAGCCCTGCGCCGGCGCCGTCGGACCGGGCGGGGCTCCCTGCTCGTGACCTGCTGTCAAACCCATGGGCAAACCCTAAGGGGTGGATCTTCCGGGGTGCCGCGCCGGTATCAGCCCGCCGGGCGCGGGTCGAGCGGGGTGAGGACTCCCAGCCGGTCCTCCACCGCCTGGGCCGCGTCCAGGCACAGGTCCTCCCGGAAGGCCCGTCCGACGATCTGCACCCCGCCGGGCAGCCCGTCGTACAGCCCGGTCGGGACGGCCACGGCGGGCAGGCCCGTGAAGCTGGTGGCCGTGCACAGCCGCATGCCCGAGGCCACGCGGTCCCGGCCGGCGCGGTCGCGGGACTCCAGTCCCGGTTCGACGGGCGGTTCGGTGAAGGAGGGGCCGAGCAGCAGCGGGTACTCGTCGAGGAACTCGGCCCACGAGCGGCGGATGCCCAGCCAGGTGCCCATGAGCCGGACGAGCTCCTCGGCGGTGGCGGGCGGGGTCTTCTCCATCGCCATCTGGATGTAGCGGTCCCCGCCCTCGCCCAGGAGCGTGCGCACCGCGGGCCAGCTCGGGGCGAATTCGGTCATGGTGATCCGGTCGTAGGCTTCGAGGGCCTCGTCCAGCCGGGGCACGTCCGTCACCTCGCGCACGTCGTAGCCGGCGTCGCGCAGGGCCCCGGCCGCGTCGGCGACCGCGGCGCGGACCGCCGGGTGGACTCCGCGCCCGCCGGGGTCGGCCACCACCGCGACCTTCACGGGGCCGGGGAGCGGGGGCCCGTACACGGGGACGGGCACCGAGCGGGGGTCGCGCGGATCGGCGCCGGCCAGCGCCTCGTAGGCGAGCCGGAGGTCGCCCACGCGGCGGGCGAGGGGGCCGTCGGTCACCAGCATCTGGGAGGCCGGTCCGGGGTCGTCGGGGCCGAGGACGCGGTGGTCGGCGGGGAAGCGCCCGGTGGTGGGCTTCAGCCCGGCCACGCCGCAGAACTGGGCGGGGACGCGGATGGAGCCCCCGGAGTCGTTGCCGAGGCCGAGCGCCGCCATGCCGGTGGCGACGGCGGCCGCGTCGCCCCCGCTGGTGCCGCCCGGGGTGCGGGCGGGGTCCCAGGGGTTGGAGGTGTCGCCGAAGAGCTCGCTGCGCGTGTGCATCCCGGCGAGGATCAGGGTGGGCATGTTGGAGTGCCCGATCGGTACGGCGCCCGCGGCGCGGAGCCGGGCCACGGGGGGCGCGTCGGCGGCCGCGGTGAAGTGGCGGAAGCGCTCGACGCCGAACGTGGTCGGCACGCCCTCGACGGGGGTGGTCTCCTTGACGGTGAACGGCACGCCCGCCAGGGGGCCGAGCGGCTCGCCCGCGGCCCGGCGGCGGTCCGTCGCGGCGGCGGCTTCGAGCGCCCGGTCCGCCATCAGCTGGGTCACCGCGTTCACCGCCGGGTTGACCTCGGCGATCCGCTCCAGGTGGCTCTGGACGAGTTCCACCGCCGAGACCTCTCCGCCGCGTACGGCGCGCGCCTGTTCGGCGGCCGGCCGCTGCCAGAGGGCTTCCTGCGTCTCCGGTGTCTCCCGTGTCTCCCGCATGTTCCCCGTACTCCCTGCTCGTTGTCGTTGTGATGCGCTTGCATCGGAACCATAGCCGAGGAACCGATGCGCTCGCATCGAATAAGGTGGTGGGGTGCACGAACGTGCGGCGGGCGGCCCGGTCGGGCCGGAGCGGAAAGGCGGGTGCGCATGCCCCGGCAGGTGGACCACGAGGGGCGGCGCCGGCTCATCGCCGAGGCCGTCTGCCGCCTCGCCGACGAACGCGGACTGGAGGGCGTCACGCTGCGCGACGTGGCGGCCCGCGCCGAGGTGTCGATGGGCGCCGTGCAGCGGTGCTTCGCCACGAAGGACGAGATGCTGCTCTTCGCCCTCGGGTACGTCGGCGAGGCCATCGGCGAACGCGTACGGGCCCGGCTGGTCCGCAGCCCCGCCCAGTCGGCCGCGTCCGCCCTGGGCCACGCGGCCACCGAGGTCGCACTGCTGCGGGAGGAACACCGGGCCGAGGCCCGGGTCTGGCTGGCCTTCGTCGCGCAGGCCGCCGTCAGCGCACCACTGGCCGAGACGCTGAGGGCGAACTACGCGGCCCTGCACGCGGCGTTCGCCCGGCTCATCGCGGAGGCCTGCGAGGGCGCGGGCGGGCCGGCGCGCCTCGACCCGCAGCGCGAGGCGCACGCCGTCCTGGCCCTGGCGGACGGCCTCACCACGCACGTCCTGATCGGGCACCTCGGCCCGCGGGAGGCCGAGGAGGTGCTCCACGCGCACCTGCGCGGCCTGTGGGAGGGGCCGGCCGCGGGCCGGTGAGACCCTCCGCCGCGGGCCTGTGAAAGAGTGCGGACCGAGCGCGCACGACAGGACGGAAGGACTCCCCCCACCATGCACACGGCCGACCGGATCGACCACGGGGCGGCGGTGGCGGCGGAGGCCGCCCGCTTCGCGGCCCTGCTCGCGGACGCCGACCTGACGGTCCCCGTACCCACCTGCCCCGGCTGGACCCTGGCCGACCTGGTCCGGCACGCCGGCGGCGTGCACCGCTGGTTCTCGGTGCTGCTGCGGCAGCGGATCCAGCAGCCCCCGGCCGGCCGCGAGGTGGACCTGCGGCTGCCCGAGCGCCAGGACGGTTACGCCGAATGGCTGAGGGCCGGCGCCGCCGAGGCGGCCGAGGTCTTCGCGGACACCGACCCGGACGCCCCGATGTGGGTCTGGGGCGCGGACGGGCACGCCCGGTTCTGGATCCGCCGGATGCTGTTCGAGACGCTGGTGCACCGGGTCGACGCCGAACGGGCGCTCGGACTCCCCTCGGTCATCGACCCCGCGCTCGCGCGGGACGGCGTGGACGAGTTCCTCGCCAACCTGCCCTTCGCGGTGCTGTTCGCGCCGAAGGTCGCACAGCTGCGCGGGTCCGGCGAGGCCGTCCGGTTCCGGTGCACCGACACGGACGGCACCTGGCTGGTCCGGCTGCGGCCCGACGGTTTCGGCCTCGACGCGGACCTCGATGGGGACGGCCTGCCGGTGCCCGCCGCGGCGGAGGTCCGGGCGGGGGCGGCGGACCTGCTGCTCCTGCTCTACGGCCGGCTGGACCGCACCGCACCGGGCGTGCACACCACCGGCGACGGCGCCCTCCTCGACCTCTGGTCCGCCAACTCCGCGTTCTGACGGGCGGCGGCCGCGCGGGACGGGACGTGCGGAACCCCGGGGGCTGTGTCAGCGTGGGAGGGCACATGCCCCGCCGAAGGGATCCTCACGTGGCGTCTCCTGGTGACCCGCCGTCCGCCGCCGCCCTCGCGGCGCAGGCCGCTCCCCTCGCGGAACGGCCGATCGGGCAGGCGCCGACCGAGCTGTGGGCACTGGGCCTGGTGATGGCCGCCGCCCCGTGTTCGGCCCGCGAGGCGAAGCAGATCCTGCTGGCGGCGGCCGAGCGGGCCCGGATCACCGCCGCGCAGGCCGCGGAGGCGATGGTGGCCGGGTCGCTGGGCCTGCCGGTGCCCGGGCGGGTGCAACGCGCCCTGCACCGGGCGGTGCAGGCGGCCCGCACCCCGCTGCCGCCCGGGGCCTTCCGGGGCGTGGGGATCCTGCCGAGCCGCCTGCGGACCGAGGAGGTCCTCTCACGCCTGCGCGGCTGCCAGGCCCGCCTCGCGGCCGCCCCCACGGACCCGGGCACGCTGCGGGCCATGGACGACGTGGCCTACACCCTGTGCGTCCTGATGGGCCGCCCCACCACCCACGAGGCGGTCCTGGCGGCCGAACGGCACCTCCTGGCCCAGGAGTAGGGCGCGCCGGTCACCAGCGGACGGGGAGTTCCCGTACGCCCCGGATCAGCATGCCGGGCACCCAGGAGAGCTTGGCGGCGTCGGCGTCGCCCTCCAGGTCCGGGAAGCGCTCCAGCAGGGACCGGAGCGCGATCCGCCCCTCCATCCGGGCCAGCGGCGCGCCGAGGCAGTAGTGGAGGCCGTGACCGAAGGCGATGTGGCCGCGCGCGTCACGGCGGATGTCGAAGCGGTCGGGGTCCTCGAAGCGCGCCGGGTCGCGGTCCGCGTCCGCCATGGCGATCAGGACGGCGGACCCCTTGGGGATCACCGTCCCGCCCATCTCCACGTCCTCCAGGGCGAGTCGCTCGGTGCAGGTCTCCACCGGCCCGTCGTAGCGCAGCATCTCCTCGATGGCGCCGTCCAGCAGGCCGAGGTCCGCGCGCAGGTCGGCGAGCTGCCCGGGGTGGGCGAACAGGGCGCGCATGCCGTTGCCGATCATGTTGACGGTGGTCTCGTGCCCGGCGATGAGCAGCAGGACGCACATGCCTATCAGCTCCGCGGGCGAGAGCCGGTCGCCGCCCTCGTCGACGGCGTGGATCATCGCGCTGAGCAGGTCGTCGCCCGGTTCGGCGCGCTTGGCGTCGATGAGGCCGCCCAGGTACCGGGGCATCTCCTCGTACGCGCGGGCCTCGGCCTCCGCGCTGGTGCGGGCGACCATCTCGTTGGACCAGCCGCGGAACGCCTCGCGGTCCAGGGCGGGGACGCCCAGGAGTTCGCAGATGACGGTCATCGGCAGCGGGAAGGCGAAGGCCTCCACCAGGTCGCCGCGGCGGTCGCCGTTCGCCTCCATGGCGTCGAGCAGTCCGTCGGTGATCTGCTGGATGCGCGGCGCCAGGGCCTCGATGCGCCGCGGGGTGAACTCCCGGGCCACCAGGCGGCGCAGGCGGGTGTGGTCCGGCGGGTCGGACATCAGCATGTGCGCCAGCGCCGGGTGGTCCTGTTCGGCGTTGATGATCTGGCCGACGTCCCCGGAGCGGCGCCAGTCGCGGCTCAGCCGCGGGTCGGTGAAGGCCGTACGACAGGCCTCGTGGCCGACGACGAGCCACATGTGCTCGCCGTCGGGCGTCCGTACGTGGTGCACGGGGCCCCGCTCCCGCAGTGCGGCGTAGACCGGGTACGGGTCCCGTACGAAGTCCGGGCTGAGCTCCAGCAGATCGACGACGGCAGGCCGAAGTGCCATTCCATTCCCCCTGGGTCGGATGCGTCGCGGCGTGGCTGCGCCGCGTGTTCACCCCAGAGTAGTCGCGGTGTCACCGCGGGGGGCCGCGGGCGGCCCGGTTCCGGTTCGACCGCATGTGGATGCATCGCGGCGCGGTATGTGGGAAGACGCCCACCGAAGATCGGAGAAAGTCATGATCATTCTGGGTGTCATTCTGCTGATCGTCGGCTGGGTCGTCGGCATATCCATCCTCTGGACTATCGGCCTCATCCTGGTCCTCATCGGTCTTGTCCTGTGGGTCCTGGGAGCCGTCGGACACTCCGTCGGAGGACGACGGCACTATTGGTAGGCCGGGCCGAAGCCCGGCACCGCATCGCACCGCACCGCACCGCAGGCACCGGACGGCCGTAGGGGCCGGAGGGTCACCATCCCCCCGGCCCGTACGCCGGTGCCCGGATCAGGCCCCGCGCCGCCCACGCGCGTGAGCAGGGGGCACTGAGGCACTCGTTCACGGCCCCGCCGGTGGCGTATCGTCCTCCCGTTCCCGAAACCGGAGGCACCGACCATGGGGCTCATGGGGCTGCTCCTGCTCAACGGCTTCGCCCTGGCCGCGTTCGCCTTCGGCCGCCTGGCCGTCCGGCTGGCGCGCCGCGCGCCCCCGTGGGCCTACGCGGCCGTCCCGCCGCTGGCGGTCGTCGCCACCGGCTGGGCCCTGGGATGGCTGGTGTGGCCCTCGTACGCGGCGGCCCCGGCGGTGCTGCTGTGGTGGCTGGGCGGACTGATCGGCGCCGTCACCTGGTGGACCTGCCAGGCCCGCACCCACCGCCGCCGCCACTGACCCCGCTCCCCGGGCTTCGGGCCCCGCTCCCTAGGCTTGCCCCGTGACGGTGAACGCGGAGACGGGCAGGGGCGGCGGGCGGCTGCTGTACGGGTGCATGGGGCTGGGCGGTAGCTGGGAGCCCGGCCCGTACGGCCCCCGGGACGTCGACGCCGCCGAGGAGGCCGTGCACGCCGCCCTCGACATCGGGATCACCGTCTTCGACCACGCCGACATCTACCGGCACGGCAAGGCGGAGGCGGTCTTCGGCGAGGTGCTGGCCCGGACGCCCGGACTCCGGGAGCGCGTCACCCTCCAGACCAAGTGCGGCATCCGCCTGCCCGGCGGCGACGGCGGCCCCGGCATGTACGACCTGCGCGGCCCCGCCTTCTCCGGCGCGTCGAGGAGAGCCTGGAACGGCTGCGGACCGACGTCATCGACGTGCTCCTGCTGCACCGCCCCGACCCGCTGGCCGACCCGGACGAGGTCGCGGCCGCCCTGACGTCCCTGCACCGCCGGGGACTGGTCCGCGCCTTCGGGGTCTCCAACACGGGCGCCCCGCAGATCGCCCGCCTCCAGGCGCGCCTGGACGTGCCGCTGGTCGCCAACCAGCTGGAGATGAGCCTGCACAGCCGAGCCTGGGTGGAGTCCGGTGTGCTACTCAACACCCCCGAGGGCGCCGGCCACGGCTTCGCCCCCGGGACGCTGGAGCACTGCCTCGACCACGGCATCCGGCTCCAGGCCTGGGGTGCGCTCGCCCAGGGCCGGTTCACGGGCCGGCAGCGGACACCGGCCGAACGGGCCACCGCCGCCCTCCTCGAAGGGCTGGCGCGGAAGAAGGGCACCACCCCGGAGTCGGTGCTGCTGTGGTGGCTGACGCGGCACCCGGCCGGCATCGCGCCGGTGATCGGCACGGCCCGCCCCGACCGGATCCGGGCCTGCCGGGACGCGGCCCTGAACCCGCCCGACCTCACGCACGAGGAGTGGTACGAACTGTGGACCACGGCCCGGGGGGTACCGCTGCCCTGATCGCTCGTCCCGTCACTCCTCCCGCCGGCTCACTCGTCCCGCCGGCCGGGGGCGAGGTGGGCCACCACCTCTGCCAGGTCCTCGCACACCTCCTCGATCTTCAGGCGGATGTTGTTCTGCTCGGTGACCATCGCCGACAGCAGCAGGCCGGTGAGGGCCGCCGCCCCGTTGAGCGCCTGGAGGTTGACCATGATCTCCAGCAGGCTGTGGCGGGCGAAGGGCCCCGCCTGGTCGATCGCCGCTCCCACGGCCAGCACCGACACCAGCAGGGCGCAGGGCGCGCTGCCGGCCAGCTGGAAGCGGACGGCGGCCCAGATGAGCAGCGGGAAGACGAGGAAGAGCAGCGACAGGCTGCTCCGGGCGGCGACGGCCGTGACCACCCCGGCCGCCGTCATCAGGGCGAGCGCCTCGGCCACCCGGTAGGGGTCCCGGGGCGGCCGGGCCCCGCGCAGGACCAGCAGCAGCGGGGTCACCAGCAGCACGCCCATGGTGTCCCCGGCCCACCAGGCCGCCCACACCCCCCAGAACTTCGCCGCCGGCAGGTCACCGGTGAGCAGCAGCGTCCCGGCGCCGCCGGTGGCGCTGACCAGCGTCGGCAGCAGGCCGCCGGCGAAGACCAGCGCCAGCCCGTCCCGCAGCCGGTCGAGCTCGGGCCGGAAGCCGACGCGGCGCAGCAGGGCGTACGCGCACAGCGGGGCGAGGGTGTTCCCGAGGACGATGAGGAGGTCGACGGGGCTGAACGCGCTGATCCCCTCGATGGCGAGGTACGTGCCGAGGGCGATGCCCGGCCAGACCCGCGGTCCGAACCAGAGCAGGGCCGCGAGGGCGATGCCGGTGGGCGGCCACAGGGGTGTGACGACCGAGCCCTCGACGACCACCTGCCGCAGCAGGCCGAGCCGGCCGCCCAGGTAGTAGGCGGCGGCGACCCCGAGGATCCGCAGGAGCGCCTCGGACGGACCTCGCCATTGCACGGTGCGCACCACAGCATCAGACAACAGCCCTGCCGCCGGCACGGCGCGTGACACGCCCGGCGGGCATCAGGCGTCCGCCGCGCCGTGGCTGAGGACGAGCACCGCGGCGTCGTCGGCGTGGCCGGTGGAGTCGGCCACCTTCATCACCTCGGCCGCCAGCTCGTCGGGGTCGCCGCCCGCCGCCTCCCGGACGATCCGCAGCACCCGCTCCAGGCCCACCTCGATCGGGAACGCCGGGCCCTCGACGACGCCGTCGGTGAGCAGGACGATCGAGCCCGGCTCGGTCAGCCGGCGCCGGGTGACCGAGTACCGCGCGCCGGGGACCGTGCCCAGGGGCGGGCCGCCCTCGTCCTCGGCGAGTCCGTACCGGCCGGCGGCGGTGGCCCAGACGGTCGGCACGTGGCCGGCCCGGGCGCTGGCGAGGTCGCCGGTGCACGGGTCGTAGCGGAGCAGGCTGCAGGTGGCGAACAGTTCGCTGTCGAGGGAGAGCAGGACGTCGTTGGCCCGGCCGAGCACCTCGCCGGGGTCGGCGACGACGGCCCCCACGGCGCGCAGGCAGACCCTGACCTGCCCCATGAAGGCGGCGGCGGCCACGTCGTGCCCCTGTACGTCGCCGATGGAGAAGGCGAGGGCGTCCCCGGCCACCCGGAACCCGTCGTACCAGTCACCGCCGATCTCCAGGCCGTGCTGGGCGGGCGCGTAACGGGCGGCCGTGCGCAGCCCCGGCAGGACGGGCAGGGAGGACGGCAGCATCTCGCGCTGGAGGGCCTCGGCCAGCTCCACCCGGGCGTGCTGGAACCGCGCCCCTTCCCGCGCCTGGGCGCTGAGCCGGCCCAGCATGCTCAGCAGGTCGGCGCTGTCGGGCCGGTGCGGTTGGCGCCGAGGGGTCACGGACCCCTCCGGGGTATGTGCATGGGCTCCCTGCTCCCGCGACGCGAAGATCCAGGGCCATCATATTTCGGCGGGGCGGATTTCGCCGGGCGCCCGGTGCCGGCCCCGTTCCGGCCGACGGCTTCCCGTGCCGCGGGCTCGGCCTGGTCCGAAAAAGAAACGGCCTGGTCCGAGAGGCACGCCTGGTCCGAAAGGCACGGCCTAGCGGAGCACGAGGCCGCCCGGGCGCTGGTGTTCGATGATCTCCACCAGCCAGTCGAAGACCGTCGGGCCGCGGCCCCCGCGGGCGGCCGCCAGGTCCTGGGCGACCCGTTCGCGGTGGGTGGGGTGGCAGCGGCGCAGCCGGTCCTCCAGCACCCGGGCGGTCTCCTCGTGGCCCAGGGCCTGCCGGGAGCGGCGGTGGTCGTGCCACTCCAGCGTGAAGGAGCCGTCCTCCGGCGTGCCGAACCCGCCGCGCAGGCAGTCGTTGAAGGCGTCGAGGTTCTTGCCGAAATAGCCGCCGGGGCCGTTGACGGCCTCGCCCACGACCCGCCAGAAGTCGTCCAGGGTGTGGATCAGCGCGCCGTCGAGCACGTAGGTCGTCGTCACCGGTCGATCCTACGGAACGTCAACGGGCCGTCGGCTCGGGGATGGTGACGTCGTCTCGGCCGGGAACCGCGATGACCTGCTTTGCGTGATCTTGCGTAAGCTCTTGATCGATTCGGACCGCCGGCTGCCCCTCGACCCCTTCGGCAGACGGCGTCCGGGTCCCGGGAACCGCACCGACCGAGTAAGAGGAACAACGTGCCCCTGCCCCTGAACCGCCGTCTGGCCGTCAGCGCCGCCCTGCTGGCCACGGTCGCCGCCGTGGTGCCCGCCACCGCCGCCCAGGCCGCGCCGGCCGCCTTCCCGCAGGCCGCCGGAGCGGCCGCCGCCACCCTGCCGGACCCCGATCTGGAGGCCGTGGCCCAGGCGTTGCGCAACACCACCGCAGCGGGGGCGCCCGGCGCGCTGGCCCGCATCGGCGACGGGAGGAAGACCCTGGTCGAGAAGGTCGGGGTGCGCGACAAGGTCACCGGTCAGGCCATGGACCCGCAGGCCCGCTTCCGGATCGGCAGCGTCACCAAGACGTTCTCGACGGTCGTGCTGCTCCAGCTCGTCGACGAGAAGAAGATCGAGCTGGACCAGCCGGTCAACCGCTACCTGCCCGGGCTGCTGCCCGACGACCGGATCACCGTGCGGCACCTGCTGACCCACCGCAGCGGGCTGGCGGACTACACGAACGCCATGTTCGACAAGACCGTTCCCGGCTTCGAGGCCGTGCGGAACAAGGTGTTCGGCTACGACGAGCTGGTCAAGCTCTCCCTGGCCGAGCCCCGCACGACGGAGCCGGGCGTCGCGTACAAGTACTCGAACACCAACTTCGTGGTCGTCGGGATGCTCATCGAGAAGGCGACGGCCCGCCCGGTGGCCAAGGAGTACGAGCGCCGCATCATCAAGCCGCTGAAGCTGCGCGACACCTCGTACGTGCACCCCGACACCAAGATCAAGGGACTGCACGCGCACGGCTACCTCACCCCGGACGAGGCCGGCGCCCCGCTGGTCGACTCCACCGAGCAGACGGTGTCGTGGGCCCAGTCCGCCGGCGCGATGATCTCCAACCCGGCGGACCTCGCCACCTTCATGTCGGCACTGGTGAGCGGGAAGCTGGTGAAGCCCGCCCTGCTGGACCAGATGCTGACGATGACGCCCACCGACGCGACCAACACCCGCTTCTACGGGCTGGGCCTGCGCCGCTACGACCTGTCCTGCGGTACGTCGGTGTACGGGCACACGGGCACCGTGCAGGGCTTCTACACCTACGCCTTCGCCACCCGCGACGGCTCCCGCACGCTCAGCGCCATGGCGAACACCTCGAACCAGGGCGCGGCGAACACCGCCCTGGGCGGCACCCTCGAAGGGGCCTTCTGCGGCAAGAAGCCGGTGAAGGCGAACGCCCGCGGCTTCGCGTCCGCCCCGGCCCCGGCCGACGTGGACCTGCCGGAGCGCAACGCCCGATGAGGGCGGGCCGCCGCGGGTCCCGGCCCGCGGCGGCCGTCCGGCACCGGCCCGATAGGCTCGGGCGGCGCACGGCCGTCACGTCCGTAACGCCCGTCACGTCCATGGGGGTTCCACCGATATGACCATCAACCGCCCCGGCCTGCCCGGGGACCTGCCGCCCGCCGAGGAGCTGTGGGCGCGCTGGGCCCTGGTCGCGGTACTGGAGGCAAGCACCGAGGCGGAGGGCCAGGGCGTCCACCGCAGCGGGCACTGGATCGACGGGGAGGGGCTCCACCTCGACGACTGCGGCTGCACCTGGTGGACCTTCGCCCCGAGGGGCGGGGGCCGGTACGTCCTCTACGGCGAGGACGAGTCGAGCGCCGTCAAGTGGCACGAGCCGGGCGTGGACATGCTGGCCCAGGGCCCGGACTGGCTGCCGTACGAGACCCTGCGCGACCTGCTCGGCAGCTGGCAGCTGGGCTGCGTCTACTGGTCCGAGGACGGCACCTGGGCCCGGGCGCCCTACCCGGAGGACCTGGACGACGACGGCCTGGACTGCGGGATGAGCCGTTTCACGGAGCGCCCGCAGTACGTGAACCTGCTGCTCTACGGGACCTGGGACGGTTGCCGCTGCGCCCCGTTCGAGGACCGCCAGGAGGCCGCGGCGGCGCTGCTGGACGCCGCCGTGCGCCGCGAGCTCACGGCCCGGGCGCTGGAGGAACTGGCCTATATTTAAACCTGCGGCCACTGGGACCTGCCCGCCATGCTGCGCGCGCTGGAGCTCTCGGGGCTGGCGCAGGGATCACCGGCCTCCCCCGCCTCCGCCACCCCTGCCGTCAGAGGGTGATCCAGTAGCGGCGCTTGGGGCCGACCAGGGTCTCCCGTACGTCTTCCAGGACGCCGCCGCCCCGCTCGATGGTGCGGGCGGAGGCCCCGTTGCCGGGGTCGCAGGTGAGCAGGACCCGGTCCATGCCGAGCAGCCGCGCCTCGTGCAGGACCTCGCCGAGGGCCCAGCCGGCCAGGCCGCGTCCGCGCGCCGAGGGACGGACGCCGTAGCCGATGTGGCCCGCCCGCGTCGAGCAGGAAGGCGTTCAGGTAGTGCCGCAGGTCGATGGCGCCGAGGTAGGTGTCGCCCTCGGCCATCCACCAGTGGGTGGCGTGGACCAGGCCCTGCTCGGCGGGCGCCGTGCGGTCGGCTCGGGCGCGCAGCTTCTCGGTCCAGGCGGCGAAGCCGCGCACGGTCGTGACGTCGTCGTCGGAGCCGAGCCCGGCCCCGTCCATGTGGGCGTCGGGTCCCCATTCCTCCTGTGCGGCGAGCCAGGAGGAGTACAGGCGGGCGGTGGGGGCGACCAGGTGCGGCATGCCCCGGACCGTAACAGTCCGATGATCCGACACCGCAATCCGGCTCGGGTCAGGCGGCCCACCGGCTGATGCCGAAGCCCTCCCCCTCCCGGTGGATCTCGACGGCTCCGCCGCCGCCGAAGTGGGCGGGCACCACCAGTTCCCGCAGCTCCGCGGCCCGCCCGAGGACCTGCCGGCGGGTGGCCGCGGCCTGCCGCGGGTCCGCGCAGAAGCAGCTGTTGCAGGAGGGGGCGAGGATCTGGACCGGGCTGTGGACGAGGTCGCCGACGAAGACGGCCCGGTCGGAGCCCGAGGCCAGCCGCAGCACCGACGAGCCGGGGGTGTGGCCCGGGGCGGCCTCCAGGGTGAGGTGCTCGTCGATGCGGTGGGATCCTTCCCAGAGCACGGCCTGGCCGGCCCGGTGCACGGGCGCGACGCTGTCCTCGTAGATGAGCCGGTCGTCCTCCCGCGCCCCCTTGGCGTAGCCGCCGCGCGGGCCGAAGTGGTGGTCGTCGGCGGCCGGGATCAGGTAGCGGGCGTTGGGGAAGGCGGGCACCCACTCCCCGGCGTCCTCGACGGTGTTCCAGCCGACGTGGTCGGCGTGCACGTGGGTGTTGACGACGTAGTCGACCTCCTGCGGGTCGACGCCCGCGCGGGCCATGGCCCCCAGGAAGTCGCCCTCCCGCCGGTGGAAGAGCGGGGCGCCGGGGCGTTCGCGCCCGTTGCCGACCCCGGTGTCGACGACGACGGTGGTGCCGCCGCTGCGCAGCACCCAGGTCTGCAGGGCCATCACCGCGCGGCCGTCCTCGGCCCGCACGTGGTCGGGGGCGAGCCAGTGCCCGTTGTCCTTCCACATCCGCTCCCCCGCATCGGGGACCAGGTCCGTCAGGGGGCCGAAGGGCCCCTGCCACTCGATCACCCGGATGACCTCGACGTCGCCGAGCACCATGCTGTTCCCGTTCGCGTTGTCCATGATCATCACTGTACGGAGGGCCCGGTGAGCGGCTCAATGCTCAGGATGCTCTCCGGAATACGGGAGCGGCTCACTCGGGTGCGCCGGATAGGCTCGCGCGGTGGATGTGGTGAGCGACGCGATCTCGGCCGTACGGGTCGGCAGGCCCTCGTCCGACCGGATGCGGGTGGACGGCAGCTGGTGCGTGCGGTTCCCCCCGTACGACGGCGCCGGCTTCCACGTCGTCCTGGAGGGCGGCTGCTGGCTGCTGCCGGACGGCGGCCCGCCCGTGTCGCTGGGCGCGGGTGACGCGGTGCTGCTCCCGCACGGTACGGGGCACGTGATCGCGGACTCCCCCGCCGACGCGCGGGCCGTGCGCGGGCGGTGCCGTTCGAGTCGGTCCGGGCGGCGTGGCGGCGGACCGGGCCGCGGGGCGGCGGCGCCGGCGCGTGAGATGCTGTGCGGCAAGTA
>NZ_GG657750.1:318665-327821 GCF_000158895.1 Streptomyces sp. C
GGCTGGCCGGAATCCGCCCCCACACTTTGTCCTTCGTTTACCCATGCCCTCCGAACCGCGCAGGAGCCCCCGCATGCCCCACCTCATACGCCGCCCCGTCCGGGCGGCGGCCCTGGCCGCCGCCTCCCTGCTGGCGGTCCCCGCCCTGGCGGCCTGCGGCAGCGACGCGAAGGCTCCGGCGCAGGCGAAGCCCTCGGGGCCGGCCGGCGCCACGGCACCCGCCCCGCTGCCCGCCCTGCCCGCGGCCCTGACCGGGCAGAAGCCCGAGTGGCGGACCTGCCCGGCGCCTTCGGCCGCCCAGGGCGGTGGCAAGGCCCCGGGCGCGGCCTGGGAGTGCGCGAGCATGAAGGCGCCGCTCGACTACGCCAAGCCGGCCGGCGAGACCATCGACGTGGCCCTGATCCGCAAGAAGGCCACCGACCCCGGCAAGCGCCTCGGCTCCCTCGTCTACAACTTCGGCGGCCCCGGCGGCTCCGGCGTCGCCACGCTCCCGCAGGCGGCGGCGGAGTACAAGAAGCTGGGCGCGGTGTACGACCTGGTCAGCTTCGACCCGCGCGGGGTGGGCAACAGCGCGCCGGTCCTGTGCCTGGACGACAAGACGCTCGACGAGGACCCGGGATCCGGCAACACCCTCGACGACATCAAGAAGTTCACCGACGCCTGCAAGCAGAAGTCCGCGAAGCTGCTCCCCCACGTCGGCACGGCCGACACGGCCCGCGACATGGACCTGATGCGCCAGGTCCTCGGCGACCAGAAGCTGAACTACTTCGGCATCTCCTACGGCACCCAGCTGGGCGGCGTCTACGCCCACCTGTTCCCGAAGAACGTCGGCCGCACCGTGTTCGACGCCGTCGTCGACCCCACGGCCGACCAGGTCCAGGCCGGTCTCGGCCAGGCCAAGGGCTTCCAGCTGGCGCTGGAGCACGCCATGAAGTACTGCCGTGACAAGTACACCGCCAACTGTCCCACCGGCCCGAGCGACGCCGAGGGCAACAAGCGGATCAACGAACTGCTGGAGAAGCTGAAGGCGAAGCCCGCCGCCACGGAGAGCGGCCGCAAGCTGACCTCCGACCTGGCGCTCACCGGCATCGCCGCCAGCCTCTACGACAAGGAGACCTGGGAGTACCTCGTCCAGGGCCTCGGCGAGCTGCGCCAGCTCGGCACGGGCAACCTCCTGCTGGCGCTCGCCGACTCCTACAGCGGGCGCGGTGAGGACGGGCACTACGACAACTCGAACGCCGCGCAGGCGGCGATCAACTGCGTCGACACCAGCCGCCGGTACACCGTCGAGGAGACGAAGGCACAGGAAGCCGCCTACCGCGCGGCCTCCCCGGTGTTCGGGCCGGAGATGGTCGAGGGCCTGCTCGGCTGCTCGCAGTGGCCGGTCCGCGGCACCGCCGACAAGCCCCAGGTCTCCGCCCAGGGCGCGGCCCCGATCGTGGTGATCGGCAACACGGGCGACCCCGCCACCCCCGTCGAGGGCGCCAAGCGCATGGCCGAGTCGCTCGGCCGGGGCGTCGGCGTCAACCTCACCGTGAAGGGCGAGGGGCACGGCACCTACGGGAAGAACTCCTGCGCCACCAAGGCCGTCGACGCGTTCCTCGTCGAGGGCACCGCTCCGGCGGACGGGACCCAGTGCCCGTGAGCACCCTTCTGCGCCCGTACCGACCTCTGTTCGGCTGCCGCCAGGCCGCCGCCTACACTTGTGCCGCCCGGCCCGCGGTGCCGGCTTCAGGGGAGTGAATCCTAAGTGAGCAGCACCAGCAGTGATGCGCCGATCTACGCCCAGCTCGTACGCGAGCGCGGCGACGTACCCGGTCAGGTCCGACGGGAGGCCGAGGAGATCCTGCGCCACCTGGCTCAGGTGATGGCCTGGCGTCCCTCGTCGGCCGGCCTGCCGAACTGGCGCCCCCACCAGTAGGAGGGACGGCCCGGGGTGCGCGCACGCACCGCGTCCCGGGCCGTCCTCCGGTGGTGTCCGCCGCCACCGCGCGGCCGCCGAGTGTGGCGGCGGCGCACATCGGCACGGGACGGCGCACGTCCCTAACGTTCGGGGCATGACCAGCGAGATCAGCACCTCATCCGGTGGAACGGCCTCCGTCCTGGCGGGACGCGTGGCCCTGGTGACCGGCGGCGGCAGCGGTATCGGGCGGGCCTGCGCGGTGGCGCTCGCCGGCGCGGGCGCCTTCGTCCACGTCGTGGACGTGGACGCGCGGGCCGCCGGGGCGGTTGCGGAGCTCGTCGGCGGGCGTGCCCATGCCGCCGACCTCGCCGACCCGGACGCCATCGGCCGGCTTCCCGCCGAGGCCGACGTGCTCGTCAACAACGCCGGGCTCCAGCACGTGGCGGCCATCGAGGACTTCCCTCCCGAGCGGTTCGAGCTGATCCAGAAGGTGATGGTCACCGCCCCGTTCCTGCTGCTGCGGCGGACCCTGCCGTACATGTACGGGCGCGGCTGGGGGCGGGTCGTCAACATCTCCAGCGTCCACGGGCTGCGGGCCAGCGCCTTCAAGTCCGGGTACGTGACCGCCAAGCACGCCCTGGAGGGGCTCAGCAAGGTCACCGCCCTGGAGGGCGCCCCGCACGGGGTGACGAGCAACTGCGTGAACCCCGGCTACGTGCGCACCCCGCTGGTGGAGCGGCAGATCGCCGCGCAGGCCGAGGCGCACGGCATCCCCGCCTCCCGGGTGGTCTCCGAGGTGCTGCTGCGGGGTTCCGCGATCAAGCGGCTGATCGAGCCGGAGGAGGTCGCGGCGGTCGCGCTGTGGCTCTGCGGCCCGCACACGGGCCACGTCACCGGTACCTCGGTGCCCATGGACGGCGGCTGGACGGCCGCCTGACCCGGGTGCCCGGACTGCCCGGAGACCGGGGGTTCGGTGGATCTCGCCGCGCTCTCCGCGTCAAGGACGTTCGAGGTCCGGGCCCTTTCCTGAGGCCGTCCTTTCCGCCGCCTTAAGCGGAACCTAAGGTTCGCCGCAGGCACCCCGAAGCGAACGAATGTCCGTTTCCGGACGGCTAGCGTGCTGCCCCGTACCCACTCCCGGTCATACGAAGGCAGGCACTCCATGGGCAGCAGCACGGGCGGACACCGGCGCAGGGCGAGCGGCGGGGCGAAGGCCGCGGGGGCGGTCGTGGTGGCGGCGGTGCTGGGGGGCGCGGCCTTCGCGTTCACCGGAACGGCCCAGGCCACGTCCGTCGGGGCCGTGTACACCAAGTCCAGCTCCTGGAGCGGCGGTTACACCGCCCAGTACGTGATCAGCAACGGCACCGGCCGGGAACTGGCGGGCTGGACGCTCCAGTTCGACCTGCCGGCGGGGGTGCGGATCGGCTCGCTGTGGAACGGGGCCCACACGGTCGACGGCCAGCGCGTCACCGTCAAGCCCGCCGCCTGGAACGGGGTGCTGGCGCCGGGCGCGTCCGTCACGGTCGGCTTCGTGGCGAGCGGCTCGGGCGCGGGGACGCCGGGCGACCCCACGCGCTGCCTGATCAACGCCGTCAAGTGCTCGGTGGACCAGGGCGCCACACCGCAGCCGAGCGGCCGGCCGACGACGGCGCCGACCGCGGCGCCCACCGCCGCGCCGACGGCCACGGCGACGGCGACCGCCACCGCCACCGCCACCCCGGTGGTCCCGCCCTCCCCCACGGCGACGCCCGCGCCGACCGGCGCCCCCGCCGGCGGCGCGCGGTTCGCCCCGTACGTGGACACCTCGCTGTACCCCGCGTACGACCTGCTCGACACCGCGGCCAGGACCGGGGTCACGGAGTTCCACCTCGCCTTCGTCACCGCCGGCGGCGGCTGCTCGCCGCTGTGGGGCGGGGTCACACCGCTCGCGGACGACAAGGTCGCGGCCCAGATCGGCGCGCTGCGCAAGGCGGGCGGAGACGTGCGGGTTTCCTTCGGCGGCGCCGCCGGGCGCGAGCTGGCCCTGAACTGCGCCACCGTCGACGAACTGGCGGCCGCATACGGGAAGGTGGTCGACGCCCACCGGCTCACCAAGGTCGACTTCGACATCGAGGGCGCCGCCCTGCCGGACACCGCCGCCAACACCCGCCGCGCGCAGGCGATAGCCCGGCTGCAGAAGTCCCACCCGGGCCTCGACGTGGCGTTCACCCTGCCGGTGATGCCGGAGGGGCTGACCCAGCCGGGCGTGGCCCTGCTGGCGGACGCCGCGAAGAACGGCGTACGGATCGGTGCCGTGAACATCATGGCCATGGACTACGGGCCTGCGTACTCCGGCGACATGGGCCAGTACGCGGTCCAGGCGGCGACCGCGACGCAGGCCCAGCTCAAGGGCGTGCTCGGGCTCTCCGACGCGGCGGCCTGGAAGGCGCTGGCGGTCACCCCGATGATCGGCGTCAACGACGTGGCGAGCGAGGTCTTCGGCGTGGCGGACGCGGCGGAACTCGTCCGCTTCGCCCAGGCGAAGGGCATCGGGCGGCTGGCGATGTGGTCGTCGGCGCGCGACCGCCAGTGCGCGGCGGGCGCCCTCGGTCACGCCGACGCCACCTGCAGCTCCGTCCTCCAGGAACCGCTGGCCTTCACCAAGGCGTTCGCCGCGTACCGCTAGGGATCCGACGGTGCTCCGCCGGAGGCCCGGTGGAGCACCGCTGGAGCGCCGGGCCGGCCGGGCGGGGCGTCAGCCGGCGCAGTTCGGGCACAGCCCCCGGTAGGTGATCTCGGCCCCGGACACCGAGAAGCCGAAGCGCTCGCCCGCCGGGAGGTCGGACAGGGGGTTCCCGGCGGGGTGGACGTCCCGGATGAGACCGCAGCCGGAGCAGACGAGGTGGTGGTGCGGGTGGTGCGCGTTGGGGTCGTAGCGCTTCGCCCGGCCGTCGGTGGAGACCTCCGCCACTTCCCCGAGCGCGACCAGCTCCCCCAGGGCGTTGTATACCGTGGCCCGGGAGATCTCGGGGAGCCGGTCCACGGCCCGGGCGTGCACCTCGTCGGCGGTGAGGTGCACGTGCTCGCCGTCCAGGACCTCCGCGACGACACGCCGCTGGGACGTCATCCGCCAGCCGCGCCTGCGCAGCCGTTCCAGCAGGTCGCTCATGTCGGCTCACCCTCTCAGGTCCGGGCTTGGTCTACGTCTTGACTTGGACTGTGTCCATCGTAGGATCTGACGCGTTGATAGCCAAGGGTTGAGAACGACCGTTCCTGAACAGCGTGATCCGCCTGGTCCGGAAGGATTTGCATGTCTGAGAACCATGACGCAGTCGTCGCAGACGCGAAGGCAGAGGGTGTGGGCGGCTGCCCGGTCGCGCACGAGCGCGCCCCCCACCCGACCCAGGGCGGCGGGAACCGCCAGTGGTGGCCCGAGCGCCTCAATCTGAAGATCCTCGCCAAGAACCCCGCCGTGGCCAACCCGCTCGGCGAGGGGTTCGACTACGCCGAGGCGTTCAAGACCCTCGACCTCCCGGCCGTGAAGCGGGACATCGAGGAGGTCCTGACCACGTCGCAGGACTGGTGGCCGGCCGACTTCGGCCACTACGGCCCGTTCATGATCCGCATGGCCTGGCACAGCGCCGGCACCTACCGGATCAGTGACGGCCGCGGCGGTGCCGGCGCCGGCCAGCAGCGCTTCGCCCCGCTCAACAGCTGGCCGGACAACGCCAACCTGGACAAGGCCCGCCGGCTGCTGTGGCCCGTGAAGAAGAAGTACGGGCAGAGCCTGTCCTGGGCCGACCTCCTCATCCTGACGGGCAACGTCGCCCTAGAGTCGATGGGCTTCGAGACCTTCGGCTTCGCCGGCGGCCGCGCCGACGTGTGGGAGCCCGACGAGGACGTCTACTGGGGTCCCGAGACCCACCTGGCTCGACGACCAGCGCTACACGGGCGACCGCGAGCTGGAGGGCCCGCTCGGCGCCGTCCAGATGGGCCTGATCTACGTCAACCCCGAGGGCCCGAACGGGAACCCGGACCCGCTGGCCGCGGCCCGCGACATCCGCGAGACGTTCCGCCGGATGGCGATGAACGACGAGGAGACGGTCGCGCTGATAGCCGGCGGCCACACCTTCGGCAAGGCGCACGGCGCCGGCCCCGCCGACCACGTGGGCGTCGATCCCGAGGCGGCCCCGCTGGAGGCCCAGGGCTTCGGCTGGCAGAACACGTACGGCTCCGGCAAGGGCGCCGACACCATCACCAGCGGTCTCGAGGTCACCTGGACCACGACGCCGACGCGGTGGAGCAACAACTTCTTCGAGAACCTGTTCGGCTTCGAATACGAGCTCACCACGAGCCCGGCCGGCGCGCAGCAGTGGGTCGCCAAGGACGGCGCGGGCGCCGGCACCATCCCGGACGCGCACGACCCGTCCAAGAGCCACGCGCCGACGATGCTGACGACGGACCTCGCGCTGCGCTTCGACCCGGCCTACGAGCAGATCTCGCGCCGCTTCCTGGAGAACCCCGACCAGTTCGCGGACGCCTTCGCCCGCGCCTGGTTCAAGCTGACCCACCGCGACCTGGGCCCCGTCGTGCGCTACCTCGGCCCCGAGGTCCCGTCCGAGACCCTGCTGTGGCAGGACCCGCTGCCGGCCCTCGACCACGAGGTGATCGACGCCGCGGACATCGCCTCGCTCAAGGAGCGGATCCTCGGCACCGACCTGACGGTGTCCCAGCTGGTGTCCGTGGCCTGGGCGTCCGCCTCGTCCTTCCGCGGCAGCGACAAGCGCGGCGGCGCCAACGGTGCCCGTATCCGCCTCCAGCCGCAGGCCGGCTGGGAGGTCAACGAGCCCGACCAGCTCGCCGCGGTGCTGCGCGTCCTTGAGGGCGTCCAGGAGTCCTTCAACTCCGCCCAGACCGGCGGCAAGCGGGTCTCCCTGGCCGACCTGATCGTCCTGGCCGGCACCGCCGCCGTCGAGCAGGCCGCCAAGGACGCGGGCCACGAGGTCGAGGTGTCCTTCACCCCGGGCCGCGTGGACGCCACCCAGGAGCAGACCGACGTCGAGTCCTTCGCGGCGCTGGAGCCCGCCGCCGACGGCTTCCGCAACTACCTCGGCAAGGGCAACCGCCTGCCGGCCGAGTACCTGCTGGTCGACCGGGCGAACCTGCTGAACCTGTCCGCGCCCGAGCTGACCGTCCTCGTCGGCGGCCTGCGCGTGCTGGGCGCGAACCACCAGCAGTCCAAGCTGGGCGTGTTCACCGACACCCCCGGCACGCTGACCAACGACTTCTTCGTCAACCTGCTCGACCTGGGCACGACGTGGAAGCCGACCTCGGCGGACCAGAACACCTTCGAGGGCCGCGACGCCTCGACCGGCGCCCTCAAGTGGACGGGCACCCGCGCCGACCTCGTCTTCGGCTCGAACTCCGAGCTGCGTGCGGTCGCCGAGGTGTACGCGAGCGACGACGCGGAGCGGAAGTTCGTGGAGGACTTCGCCGCCGCGTGGAGCAAGGTCATGGACCTGGACCGGTTCGACCTGGTCTGAGCGCTCCCAGCGGTATGACGGCGACGCCCCGGGCCGGCCGGCCCGGGGCGTCGCCCTGCTCAGCGTCCTCGGTCGCTCTCGCCCGGGACGGCCGGGCCGAGGCCGGGCGGGGCGTGCGCCAGGACGAGGGCCAGCGCTTCCCCCGTGCTGTCGAACTCGCCGAGCACCTCGCCGCCGCGACGGACGCGGAAGCGCCCGCCGGCCGTCGGCTCGACCGACGGGAGCCGCACCTCGTAGGGGATCGTGGTGGTCGAGCTGAACTTCAGGATCATGTGGCTGGTGAACGGGTACAGCCGCCGCAGCTCCGGGACGGCGCGGGCGGCCGCGACGAGCTCGACGATGCGGGGGTAGACCCTGCTCGGGCTCTGGAGTACGGCGTACTCGGCCGACCACTTCCATGAGCGGGCCATGTGCTCCCACTTCGCCTCGACGGCGGCGGCCGGTCCGCGCAGGTGGGCCGCGTCCAGGTCGACGCGCTCGGGCAGCGGCGGGAAGTCCGGATGGTCGCGCCCGATGTGGCGGAAGTCGTCGGGGATCATCGTCGAAGTATCCGCGAAGGCCACCGCCGGGCGCACCGGCCGGTGCGCGGCGCGTTCGCCACGCCAGGTCGACTCAACGCGCCCTCGTACGGCGGCGCGCTCCCGCGTACAGTCCGTGCTGCCGACGTCTGCCGGACAGGAGAACAGCCTTGGCCACACACGCCGTTACCGGCCGGTCCGCCCTGCCGGTGCCCGAGCTCGACGCCGCCGAAGTGGAGCGGTGGCGGGCCGGCGGGGGCGAGCTGATCGAGCTGCTGGGGCTGGCGCGCGAGCGGCTCGGCGGCCTCGCGGCCGTGCGGATCGGGCCGGAGCCCACGGTGCTGGTGACCGCGCCGGAGGCCGTGCAGCACGTTCTGGCCCGCAACCCCGACCGATACGTCAAGCGCTCCCACCGGGCCCGCCTGCTGATCGGTGACGGGCTGCTGGCCGCGACGGGGGACGCCTGGAAGCGGCAGCGCAGGCTCCTCCAGTCGCAGTTCACCGGGACCGGCATGCGCCGCTACGAGCGGCGGATCGCCGCGGCGGCCCGCACCGCGGCGCAGCGGTGGGCCGGGTACGCGCGGAGCGGGGAGGTCTTCGACGTCGGCGAGGAGATGCGCCGCTTCGCCCTGGACACCATCTGGCGCGCGCTCACCGGCCACCCCCTGGACGACGCCACCGCGCGGGAACTCACCGCCGTGGCGGCCGTCGTGGCGGTGCTGCCGAGCCTGCCCGCCGACGAGGTCGAGGCGCGGGGTTCCGTCGCCGCCGACCTCGCCCGGATCGACGCGGTCGCCCGGCACGCGGTGGCCGCCGCCCGGGACCGGGAGGCGGGCCCGGAGGGGCCGGGGCTGCTCCGGGTGCTGGTGGACGCCTCCGAGACGTACCCGCAGTACTCGGACCGGCTGCTGCGCGACGAGCTGGTCACGCTGCTGGTCGCCGGGCACGAGACCACGGCCACCACCCTGACCTGGCTGTACCTGCTCCTGGACCGCCACCCCGCGGCTCGCGAGGAGGCCCTGGCCGCCGGCCCGGAGGGCTCTGCGGAGCGCCGGGAGGCGGTGCAGGGCGCTGGTCAGCGAGACGCTGCGGCTCTACCCGTCGGCCTGGATCCCTGCCCCCGGCACGCGGGCCGTCGCGGACACCGTCGCCGGCCACGCCGTCCCGGCGGGGACGGACCTGCTGGTCTGCCCGTTCCTGACGCACCGCGATC
>NZ_GG657750.1:328045-329084 GCF_000158895.1 Streptomyces sp. C
GCGGGAGGCGCGTGTGACCCGGCCCGAGCCGCCGCCGGGACGCGCCTGGCGCGACGACCTGTACCGCGACCCGTACCCGCTGTACGCCCGGGCCCGCCGGAGCAAGGGGCTGACGTACCTGCCCGCGTTCGACGCCTGGCTGGTGGCGCGCGACCGGGACGTGCGGGAGGTGCTGCTGCGCGCGGAGGACTTCTCCTCCGTGAACTCCCTGACCCCCGACGTGGCACTGCCGGACGCGGTCCTCGCGGTCCTGGCGGGCGGTTTCGGGCCGCGGCCCACCGTCGTCTCCTCGGACGGCGCGGCCCACCGCCGGCACCGGGCCCCGCTGAACCGGGGGCTGTCCGCCGCCCGGGTGGCGGCGCTGCTCCCGCACGCCCGCGCCTGCGCGCGGGAGCTGGTGGACGGCCTGCCCGCGTACGGGCCGGTCGAGCTGGTGGGGGCCTACGCGCGGCAGCTGCCGGGGCAGGTGGTCGGGCGGCTGATCGGGCTGGACCCGGCGGACGTGCCGGCCGCCGTGCACGGGGGCTTCCGGGCGGAGGAGCTGCTGTTCCGGCCGCTGTCGCCGCAGGAGCAGGTGGCGGCCGCCGAGGACGTGGTGGCGCTGCAACGGCTGCTGGACGGATACGTCCGGGCCCGGCGCGAGCGGCCCCGGGACGACCTCTGTTCGGCCATGGTCGCGGCCCTGGCGCCGGGGGTTGGCGAGCTGACCGTGGAGCAGCGCCACGAGCTTGGTGGCGAACCTGCAGAACCTGCTGATCGCCGGATTCCTCACCACCAGTGCGCTCATCGCCACCGCCCTGATGCACCTGCTCTCCGACCGGCGGCAGTGGCGGATGCTCCGCGACGACCCGGGTCTGGTGCCGGCGGCGGTGGAGGAGGCCGCACGCCACGACGCGGCCGTGCAGGCCTTCCGGCGCAGGACCACCCGCCCGGTGACGCTGGGCGGAACCAGGCTGCCGGCCGGGGCGACGGTGCTGGTGGCGTACGGGTCGGCCAACCGCGACGAAACGGCGCCACGAGCGCGCCGACGCGTTCGACA
>NZ_GG657750.1:329593-344472 GCF_000158895.1 Streptomyces sp. C
CGGCTGGCCGGACGACTCGGACGGCGGCCGGTAGGCGGCGGACGGGAGGTGTGCGGCGGGCCCTGGCGGGCAGGCGTCCGCCATGGTCTTCCGTCATCCCGCGAAGAAGAGCGAGGAGGGGCGGGCCGGACGCTTCGAGCGGCTGGCCGAGCTCGCCTCCAACTTCACCAGCTCCGCCGTCTTCTCCGCCCTGTGCGTGGCCCTGGTGGGCTGCTTGATCGTCGTTCACGTGCTGGGTCTGCCCATGGAGTGGCAGCACCTGGCGGGCGACTCGATCGGCGCGGTGTCCCTGCTCACGCTGGCCCTGCTGAAGAACTCCGAGCGGCGCGCCGAGCACGCCATCCAGCGCAAGCTCGACGCCATCGCCGCGGCGCTGCTGGAGGAGCAGCAGGGCAAGGACGGCAGGGCCCACGAGGACCTGGAGTCGGCGATCCGGATGGAGGAGCGGCTCTAGGGCCCGGCGCGCCCGTGCCCGTCCCCCGGCTGGAGCGCCACGGCGACCGGCAGCGCGGCCATGCCCACAGCAGCCCCGAGTGCGGGCCGGAAGCCCGCGCGGGCCCCGCCGGGGCCGCGTACGGCGGTGGCGGGGAGCGGGCGGGCGAGCGCCCTGGAGGCCGGGCCGAGCCCGGCGCCCTCAGGGTCCAGGCCAGGGCGAGGGGGTCCCGACGCCACCGCGGCCGCCGTCGGCCGGGCGCACTCCGGCCCAGGCGATGCCACCCGCCCGGCGCGACGGCAGGCGGGGCGGCGGCGTGGGTTGTTAGGCTCGGACGGAGTGGCGCACGAGAGGGATGGTGCACATGTGTCGATGGCTCGCCTACTCCGGCTCGCCGATGCTCCTCGACGCCGTCCTGTACCAGCCGGAACACTCGCTGATCGACCAGAGCCTGCACGCGCGGATGGGCGTGGAGTCCACCAACGGTGACGGATTCGGCATCGGCTGGTACAGCAACGACGGTGACGGCACCCCCGCGGTGTTCCGTGACATCGGCCCGGCCTGGAACAACCGGAACCTGCGGGAGCTGGCCTCGCACGTGCGGTCGCCGCTGTTCTTCGCGCACGTCCGGGCCTCCACGGGTTCGGCGATCCAGCAGACCAACTGCCATCCCTTCCGGCACGGCCGCTGGCTGTGGATGCACAACGGTTCGATCACCGACTTCCACCGCCTCCAGCGGGACCTGTGCATGGCCGTGGACCCGGCGCTGTTCCCCTGCATCGAGGGTTCGACGGACTCCGAGGTGATGTTCTACCTGGCCGTGACCTTCGGCCTCGACCAGGACCCGCCCGGGGCGGTCGCCCGGATGGCGGGCCTGGTGGAGCGGCTCGGCAAGGAGCACGGCGTCCCGGACCCGCTCCAGATGACGGTGGCGGTCAGCGAGGGCGAGCGGGTGTGGGCCTTCCGCTACTCCAGCCAGGGCAGGTCGCGGTCGCTGTACTACAGCAGCCGGGCCGAGACGGTGCGCCAGCTGTACCCGGAGCTGCCCTACCTGCGCGAGGTGTCGGACGACACGCGGCTGGTGGTCTCCGAGCCGCTCGGAGACCTCCCCGGCGTGTGGAACGAGCTGCCCGAGGCGAGCTACGCGGTGGTGCCGTGGGGCGGCCCGGAGGACTACCTGCCGTTCATCCCCGAGCTGCCCTGAGCCGCCCCGGCCCCGGCGCACCCGCCCCGGGGCCGCGGGGCGGGCCGGCGTCAGCAGATCCTCGGGAGCTGCTCCCCGATCGGCAGGTCGACCACGCGCGTGCCGCCGAGGCCGGTGCGGGCGACGACCATGCCGGGGTGGTCCTCGACGGCCTCGCCGATCACCGCAGCCCGCCTGCCCAGCGGGTGGGCCCGCATGGCGTCGAGGACGGCGTCGGCGTGCTCGCGGGGGACGAACGCGACGAGCTTGCCCTCGTTGGCCACGTAGAAGGGGTCGAGGCCGAGGATCGCGCAGGCGTTGCGCACGGCCTCGGGGACCGGCACCCTGCCCTCCTGGACGACCACCCCGGTGCCGGAGGCGGCCGCGATCTCGTTGAGGGCGGCGGCGAGCCCCCCGCGGGTGGGGTCGCGCAGTACGTGCAGGTCGGGGGTGACGGCGAGCATCGACTGCACGAGGCCGCCCAGGGCCGCGCAGTCGCTGACGATGTCCGCCTCGAAGCCGAGGCCCTCGCGGACGCTCATGATGGCCACCCCGTGCAGCCCGATGTCGCCGCTGACGATGACCACGTCGCCGGGTACGACCCGCTGCGGGCGCAGGTCCACGCCGTCGGGGACGAGGCCGATGCCGGAGGTGTTGACGTACACGCCGTCGCCGTGGCCCACTTCGACGACCTTGGTGTCCCCCGTGGCGACTTCCACGCCCGCCGCTCGGGCGGCCGCGCCGAGGGCTTCGGCGACCCGGGCGACCGTGGCGGTCTCGACGCCCTCCTCCAGGATGAACCCGCAGGACAGGTAGGCGGCCACCGCTCCGCTCATCGCGAGGTCGTTGACGGTGCCGTTGACGGCGAGGTCGCCGATGCTGCCGCCGGGGAAGAACAGCGGGCGCACCACGTACGAGTCGGTGGAGAAGGCCAGCCGGGCCCCGCCGAGGGTCAGGGTCGCGGAGTCGCCGAGCTGGGCGAGGACCTCGCCGCCGAAGGCCGGGGCGAAGACGTGCCGGACGAGTTCGGCGGAGAGCGCGCCGCCGCCGCCGTGGCCCATCACCACGCGGGGGTGGTCGCGCAGGGGGGCCGGGCAGGTCCAGCCCGAGACGTCCAGTGCGGTGTCAGACAACGGGGGTCGCCTCCAGCGGTGCCGTCTTGGCGGTCGGGATCTCCAGGCGCCGGTAGAGGTAGTACGCGGCGCACGCGCCCTCGCTGGAGACCATGGTGGCGCCGAGCGGGGTGCGCGGGGTGCAGGCCTTGCCGAAGGCCTCGCACTCGTGCGGCTTGATCAGGCCCTGGAGGACCTCGCCGCTGCGGCAGGCGGCCGGCTCGCGGGTGTCGATCCCGGTCACCGAGAAGCGGTGCTCGGCGTCGAAGTCCCGGTAGCGGGGCGACAGCCGCCAGCCGCTGGCGGGGATGGTGCCGATGCCGCGCCAGGCCCGGTCGGTGACCTCGAAGACGTCCTCCAGCATGGCGAGGGCGGCCGGGTTGCCCTCGGGGCGGACGGCGCGCGCGTAGGCGTTGTCGACGGTGTGCTCGCCGCGCTCCAGCTGCCGTACGGCGCGGCGTACGCCCTCCAGGATGTCGAGCGGCTCGAACCCGGTGACCACGATGGGGACGCGGTGGCGGGCGGCCAGTTCGGGGTACTCGGCGGTGCCCATGACGCTGCACACGTGCCCGGCGGCGAGGAAGGCCTGGACCCGGCAGCTCGGCGAGTTCATGATCGCCTCGATGGCCGGGGGGACCCGGACGTGGGAGACGAGCAGGCTGAAGTTGGTGATGCCGTGCTTCTTCGCCTGGTACACCGTCATGGCGTTGGGCGGGGCGGTGGTCTCGAAGCCGATGCCGAAGAAGACCACCTGGCGGTCCGGGTTGCGGCGGGCGATGTCCAGGGCGTCGAGCGGGGAGTAGACGACGCGGACGTCGCCGCCCTCGCCGCGCACCTGGAAGAGGTCGCGGCCGGTCCCGGGCACGCGGAGCATGTCGCCGAAGGAGCAGAAGATCACGCCCGGGCGGGAGGCGATCTCCAGGGCCTTGTCGATGACTTCGAGCGGGGTCACGCACACCGGGCAGCCGGGCCCGTGGATCAGCTCGACCTGGTCGGGGAGGAGCTGGTCGATGCCGTGCCGGATGATGGTGTGGGTCTGGCCGCCGCAGACCTCCATCAGCGCCCAGGGGCGGGTGACGGTGGCGTGGATGTCGTCGAGCAGCCGGCGGGCGAGGCCGGGGTCCTGGAACTCGTCGATGTACTTCACTGCTGCGCCGCCTCCCGCGGGACGTCTTCGGGGTGGGGGGTGCCCGGTTCCGGGGCGCCGCCGAACTGTGCGGCCTGCTCCCAGGGGTCGCCGAACTCCTCCTGGAGCATGCCGAGTTCGGCGAAGAGCTCCAGGGTCTTGAGCGCGGACTCCTCGTCCAGGCGCTGGAGGGCGAAGCCGACGTGGACGATGGCGTACTCGCCGACCCTCAGGTCCGGCAGGTATTCCAGGCACACGTCCTTGACGACGCCGCCGAAGTCGACGGTGGCCATGCGGGTGCCGTCCCGCTCCCCGATGTCAATCACTCTGCCGGGTACCGCCAGGCACATGGGCCCCTCCTTGCTGTGGTTGGTCCGTGGCGCGGCCTGCCGTGGCCGCCGCCACCATGAGCTGGCCGAGGGCCAGTCCCCCGTCGTTCGGGGGGACCCGGTGCTGGCGCAGTACGGTGAAGCCGTGCTCCCGCAGCAGCCGTGAACAGGCTCCGGAGAGCAGGGTGTTGGCCATGACCCCGCCGGTCAGGGCGACGGTGTCGAGGCCGTGCGCCGTGCGGGCGGCGAGGCAGGCGTCCGCGACGAGGGCGGCGACCGCGGCGTGGAAGCGGGCCGCGACCGTCCCCGGCGCAGGTAACCGCCCGTACGTCGGCGACGACGGCGGCGTGACGGGCGCCGGGTCCGCGGTGTACGGGCCCCGGGTACCGGGCGACGGGGGGAGCAGGACGAAGCGGTAGCCGGGGTGCGGGTCCCCGGCGGGGGCGGCGAGGGCGGCCCGCCTCCAGCTCGACGGCAGCCTGCGCCTCGTACCCGGCGAGGTGGCAGACGCCGGCCAGGGAGGAGACGGCGTCGAAGAGGCGCCCCATGCTGGAGGTGGGCGCGCAGTTCAGGCCGCGCTCCAGCTGGCGTTCCAGGACGGGCAGTTCGGCGGGCGGGCAGGCCGCCACCGCGGGCAGGTCCGGGGTCCGGGCGAGGCCGGCGGCCCACAGGTGGGCCACGGCCATCCGGTAGGGGCGCCGCACGGCGGCGTCGCCGCCGGGGAGCGGGACGTACGCGAGGTGCGCGAAGCGGGTGGCGCGGGTGTAGTCGGCGAGCAGCACCTCGCCGCCCCAGACCGCGCCGTCGTCGCCGTAGCCGGTGCCGTCGAAGGCGATCCCGATGACGCGCCGGGTGCCGTCCAGCCCGTGTTCGGCCATGGCGGAGGCGACGTGGGCGTGGTGGTGCTGGACCCGGACCAGGGGGCGGGGACCTGCCTGGCGGGCCGCCCGGGCCGTGGAGCGGTAGCCGGGGTGGCGGTCGGCGGCGAACAGGACGGGTGCCACGCCGGTGATGGACTCCAGCTGCCGCTCGGCGCGTTCGAAGGCGGTCTGGGTGGCCAGGTCGTCCATGTCGCCGATGTGCGCGGACAGCCAGGCCCTGCGGCCCTCGCCGAGGCAGAAGGCGTTCTTCAGGTCGCCCCCGGCGGCGAGGGTGGGCGGCACCGGCAGCGGCAGCGCGACCGGTAGCGGGGCGTGGCCGCGGGAGCGGCGTACGGTCAGCGGTTCGCCGTCGCAGACGCGCACCACGGAGTCGTCGCAGGGCACGTGGATGGGACGGTCGTGGGTGAGCCAGGCGTCGGCGAGGCGGGCCAGGCGCTCCAGGGCCTCGGCGTCGTCGGTGACGATGGGCTCGCCGGAGAGGTTGCCGCTGGTCATCACGAGCAGCCGCGGCCCGGGCGGGTCTCCGGGCAGGCCCATCAGCAGGTGGTGCACGGGCGTGTAGGGGAGCATCACGCCCAGGTCGGGGCTGCCCGGGGCGACGTCGGCGGCGAGGGCCGCGGCCGACGCGGGGCGGCGGCGCAGCAGCACGATGGGCCGTTCGGGGCCGGTGAGCAGGGCCCGTTCGGCGGGGCCGAGGGCGGCGAGGTGTTCGACGTCGGCGAGGGAGCGGGCCATCAGGGCGAACGGCTTGTCCCCGCGGTCCTTGCGGCGGCGCAGCTCGGCGACGGCCGCGGGGCGGGTGGCGTCGCAGGCGAGGTGGTAGCCGCCCAGGCCCTTGACGGCGAGGACCGCCCCTTCGGCGAGGAGCCGGCGGGCCTCGGCGACGGGGTCGGCGGTGTCGCTCGCGCGGGGCGGCGCGCCGGTGAGCAGGCGCAGCCGGGGCCCGCAGGCCGGGCAGGCCACGGGCTGGGCGTGGAAGCGGCGGTCGGCGGGGTCGGCGTACTCGCGGGCGCAGTCGGGGCACATCGGGAAGCGGGCCATGGTGGTGTGGGCCCGGTCGTACGGGAGCCCGGTGACGATGGTGAAGCGGGGCCCGCAGTGGGTGCAGGTGATGAACGGGTGGCGGTGCCGGCGGTCGGCCGGGTCGGCGAGTTCGGCGAGGCAGTCGGCGCAGGTGGCGACGTCCGGGGAGACGAGGGTGCGGGCGGGGCCGCCGCCGGTGCGGGAGGGGATGATGGTGAAGCCGGCTCCCCCGGCCGGGGGCAGTGCGTGGTGGTCGACGGTGTCCACGACCGCGAGTGGCGGGGCCTCGGCGGCGAGGCGTTCGCAGAACGCGGCGACGGCGGCGGGGGCGCCCTCGACCTCGGCGACGACGCCGTCGGGGGTGTTGGTGACGTGGCCGGCGAGGCCGAGTCCGGTGGCGCGGGTGTAGACGTAGGGGCGGAAGCCGACGCCCTGTACGACGCCGCGGACGGTGACGCGGCGGCGTTCCGCGGGGGCGTCCATCAGCGGGGTTCCGGGGCCGGGTGCCGATCGGCGGGGGCCGGGGGCGGGGGCCCTGCGGGGCTGTCCCCTACCCGCCCTTCCTCCGTTCCCCGGGGCTCCGCCCCGGACCCCACGGGGTCGTGCACGTAGCCCGCGCCGGGACCGTGGACGTGCCCGGGGCCGTGGGTGTGCCGGGGGGCGTGGCCGGGTCCGGGGCCGGGGTGGGCGTGGGAGGGGCCGTGGGCGTGACCGGGGCCGGAGGTGTGGCCGGGGACGTGGGTGTGCGCCGGGCCCAGGTCGTGCCCTGGGCCGTGGGCGTGGCCCGGGCCGGAGGCGTGGCCGGGGACGTGGGCGTGGGGATGGTGGGACATGACCGGGGTGTGGGGGCGGGTGCCTTCGGCGGTGCGCAGGGCGTGGGACAGGAGGAGGCCCAGGCCCTCGGCCGAGCGGGACGAGGTGCGGATCACCTCCACGCCCGGGTTGACCCGCTCCACGTTGGCGCGGAAGGCCGCCTCGTCGAACTCCACCGCCTCCGCGATGTCCGTCTTGGTGATGACCACCAGCTGCGCGAGCCCGAAGGCGCTCGGGTACTTCAGCGGCTTGTCCTCGCCCTCCGTCACCGAGGCGAGCACCACGCGCAGGGACTCCCCGAGGTCGTACGAGGCGGGGCAGACCAGGTTGCCGACGTTCTCGACGAAGAGCAGCCGGGTGTCCTCGGGGAGCCAGCCGTCGAGGTGGCGGCCCAGCATGTGGGCCTCCAGGTGGCAGAGGCCGTCGGTGAGGACCTGCTTGACCGGCGCGCCCGAACGGGCCAGCCGTACCGCGTCGTTCTCGGTCGCCAGGTCGGCGGTCAGAGCGGCCACGGGCACGCCCCGTTCCCGGGCGAGGGTCAGTTCGCGTTCCAGCAGGGCGGTCTTCCCGCTGCCCGGGCTGGAGAGCAGGTTGACCACCGCCGTTCCGCGGGCGGTGAGTTCCTCGCGCAGGGCCTGCGCGGCCCCGTCGTTCTTGGCGAGCACCGCCTGTCGCAGGTCGACCACTCGGCACACGGCTCAGGCCTCCTCGGGGATCGGTTCACGGGCGTCTTCCCAGACCACGCGGCGGATCCGCAGTTCGCGCCCCGTGAGGAGCTCCACGGCGTCGGCCTTCCCGCAGTCGGGGCAGCGCAGTTCGGGGGGCATGCCGACCGCCCACTCCCCCGTGCAGGACGCACAGCGGGCGCGGGCCGTCACGGAACGGGTGACGAGCTCGGCGCCTTCGAGGGGCGTCGCGGTGCAGGCGAGCTGGAAGGAGAAGGCCAGTGCGTCGGGGACGACGCCGGCCAGTTCCCCGATCTCAAGTTCCACGCGGCTCACGGAGCGCGCCGCTCCGGCCTGGGCCGCTTCCGCCACCTGGTCCACGACGGCCATGGCGATCGACATCTCGTGCATCGGACTCCGTCCTGCCGGGCCTCATTAGACCGGCGGGGCGGGTGCCCGGCGGGCGGGCGCGCCGACGCACCGGGGACCCGTACGCCGTTCGGGCGGCCGGGAGCCGGCGGTCACATCCGGCGGATGCGCAGGTAGCGCTTGAGGTCGGGGAGCATGGTCACGAGCGCGGCGCCGAGCACGGCGGCCATGGTGAACGCGACGGCCTTCTTCACGGGGTTCTCCTCGGGAGCAGTTCCTGGACCATGCGTACGGCGTGGGGCACGGCGGCGGCCACGGGCGGGCTCAGGCCGATGCCCTCCTCGACGGTGGCGGGTTCGCAGCCGACGACGAGGGTGCGCCGGGGCGGGGTGGCTCCGGTGCCCGCGCAGAGGGTGTCGAGGAGGGCGAGGACCGTGTCGGGGGACATGTCGTGTCCGTCGAGCACCGCGCTCTCCGGGTCGATGGGGCCGGTTCCGTCGGCCTCGATGAGGTGGAGGGTGCCGGGTGCGGAACCGCGGGCGGTCGCGTCGACGAGGACGAGGGTGTCGTAGCCGTCGAGGAGCTGGTAGGCGAGGTGGACGCCGCGCACGCCGAAGTCGACCGCCTCCACTCCGTCGGGCAGCGGGCTGGGCGGGCCAGGGGCGCGGGACCGTCTCGACGCCGAAGCCGTCGTCGCCGAGGAAGACGTTGCCGATGCCGGCGACCAGGGTGCGGTCGTGCCGGCCGTTCACTCGTCCTCCAGGGGGGTGACCTCGTCGGGCTGGAAGTACAGGAAGCGGCCCTGTTCGCGGCGGATGTCGGCGCCGGGGTCCCCGTCGACGGTGACGGCGAGGTGCACTCCGCCGTCGACGTCGTGGAGGACGGCTTCGACGCGTGCGGCGCGGCCCCGCAGGAACAGGTCCTGGGCGTCGGTGCGGCGCAGGCCCGGCCGCAGCAGGACGCGGCTGCCGGGGCCGACGGGGCGGCCGTCGACGGTGATCCGTTCCGGGGCGGGTTCGGCGGCGGCGCCGTGCGCCGGGTCCCACCAGGGGGTGTCCGGGGTGAACACGTCCTCGGGGACCCCGGCGCGGTCCGGGTCGGTGATCTCGCGCAGGGCGCGGACGGCGCCGTGCAGGCGTTCCAGTACTTCGGGGGGCATCGAGTCCGCGAGGTCGACGACGGCCGCGGCGCGCGGGTCGGTGCCGCGGGCCTCGCGTTTCTCCTGGTCGGTGAGGGCGGCGGTGCGAGATCTCGTCGATCTCAGGGCGTCGTACATGGCCCCGGCGCTCTCGGGGGCGATCGCGGCGTGGTCCTCCAGGATGATCGGCGAGGACAGGACCACGTCGGCGCGGCCCTCCTCGCCCGCCAGGACGGGCCAGGTGTGGCGGTTGTCGCAGCCGCGGACGGCGGGCCGGGCCCATTCGGGCGGGTCGGTCATGGAGAGGAAGGAGCCGGCGCTGAGGCCCAGCAGGAGGTGGGCGGCGACGAGGGAGCGGGGCAGGGCGCTGTCGCGGCCGGCGCCGGGCTCCGGGGTCCAGGCGGCGGTGTTCTCGACGACGACGGTGAGTTTCAGTGCCCGGTAGGGCACGTCGAGTTCCTCGGCGCGGAGGCGGACCTCGGCGTCGACGCGCTCGGCGCTGCGGACCAGCCGGCCGCGTTCGCGGCCGTCGGCGGCGAGGACGGGTTCGGTCTCCTCGCGGGCGGGGCGGACCAGGGGCAGGGTCACCTCGCCCGCGGCGAGCTCGGCCACGGGCACGGTCAGCTCGGCCCGTTCCTCGGTGCCCTCGTCCCAGGGGACGAGGACCCGGTCGGGCAGGTGCAGTTCGGGCACGGCCGTGTACGAGCCGTCTCCGAGGGCCTGTTCGACGGTGCGCCGCCAGGCCCGCAGGAAGCGGAGTTCGAGGTGCAGGTCTGCCTCGCCCCTGGGTTCCATGACCAGCTCGGTCCGCTGGAAGGAGTGTTCGCCGTGCGCGGGGCCCCAGGCGGGCGGCACGAGGACGCCGAACTGCCAGCGCATCCGGTTCTTGGCGGCGGAGGCCCGGTAGGGGTACAGCACGTACCCCTCGAAGAGGACGGCGTCGGCGAGTTGCCGGGCGGCCGCGAAGCGGGCGTCCGGCGGGGAGGTGGTGGTCACGGGGCGGTCCTCCCGGCCAGCCGGTCCAGGAGTGCGGCGGCCCGCAGGGGTTGTGGGCCGGCGTCGGGGGTCGCCGGGGTCGCGGCGGCGTCCAGGAGGGCGCGTACGGTCGACTCCCAGGAGGCGAGGGCGTGCCGCGAGCGGAAGGCGAGGAGCTCGTCCATGGTGTCGCGGGGCAGCCGCAGCCATCCGCAGCCGGGGAAGTGCTGTTCGATCATCTCCCGCCACACGGAGACGGGCATCCGGTAGGAGGCCTCGCGGTCCCAGGGGACGGGTTCGACGCGGAAGCCGCCGGAGCCGGTGAAGGCCGTGCCGGAGAACAGCATCAGCAGCGGTACGTCGCCGTCCTCCAGGGCGTCGAAGTAGCGGGTGGCGGCGATGTCCATGTCGTAGGTGCAGGGCACGGGCACCTCGGTCTCGGTCTCGCCGGTGAAGCTCGGGACCATGACGGCGACCTGGGCGAACTGGACGGGCTGGAGGGTGGTGCCCCAGCGGGAGCGTTCGCCGAACAGGTCCTGGAGCGCGGCGGCCTCGCCGGGGCCGTAGCCGCGGCGGGCCGGTTCGATGCGCAGCTGGCAGCGCAGGGCGAGGGCGTGGACGCGGGTGGCCGAGGGGGCGCAGACGCGCAGCCGCAGCAGGAGGGTGGGGCCGGCCGCGTAGGGGTCGGCGCGCACCCCGGTGCAGGTGAAGGTGAGGTCGGTCATGGCCGCGGCTCCCCGGCCGGTGCCGTGGCGGGCTGCCGGCCGGCGGGTACGGCGCGCCGTTCGACCTCGGTGAAGAAGGTGTCGAGGGCGGCGCGGGCTTCGGCGCCGCCGTCGAAGCCCTGCCACAGCAGTCTCATGCGGCCCACCAGTTCGTAGCAGATGTCGATGGGGACGAGGTAGCAGGCGGTGCGGCCGTGCGTGCGGCGCAGCAGCAGTGCCTCGACGTCGGGTTGGAGGAGGGCGGCGAGCGGTCCGGCGTCGAGGACGCGCTGCCAGGTGGCGGGGTCGAGTTCGCTCTCGGTGGCGCCGGCCGGGCTGGGGTAGAGGGCGACGAGCCGGTCGAGGGCGGCGTTGCGGAAGAAGAAGGCGACGCCGACGGGGATCTGGAGGAGGTCCCAGGCTTCGTCGTCCCAGCGGTGGCCGGGGTCGCTCAGGTAGCGGTCGGGGACGGTGCGGAAGCGGCCCGTGCCGGCGCCGGGGCGGTCGAAGAGGAGGGCGCAGGGGGCGCAGGCGCAGACCAGGGAGGCTTTATTCGTTTGCCAAGAGGTGGCGGTGGCATTCCACAGACCAAGGCCATGCCGCAACAGTTCGCAGGTCTCGAGGCGGGGGGCGCGGGGCCCGGGTAAAGCGCCGCAGTTCCTGATGCGGGGGCGGAACGGCCGCCGGTCGGGGCTCACGGGACGCGCGCCGGGGCGGGGGGCCCGGGCGGTGATCAGGAGAAGCGGGGGCGCCGGTGCGGCGGATGCCAGTTCCACGGAGGTGACCTCGGGGGCGAAGGCGGCCACGACGTCCTCGATGCGGCGCAGGGTGTCCTCGGCGGTGCTGCCGCAGCCGCAGCCCGTGTCGGTGGCGGTGCGCAGCCGCAGGGTGCCGTCGTCCTCGTCGTATCCGGCGAGTTCGGCTTCGGGGAGGGAGTCCAGGGCGCGGGCGATGCGGGTGTGGACGTCCTCGGGGTGGAGGTCGTGGAGGGTCAGCAGGCTCGCGGTGAGCTCGTCGTCCAGGAGCGCGGCGAGGGGGTCGGCGCCGGGTGCGAGGGCGGTGAGCCGTTCCACGATGCGGGCGAGGCCGGCTCCGTAGAACTCCATGAGGACGCGGACCAGTTCCTCGGCGGCCTCGTGGGTCTGCCGGTCGCCGGTGGCGGCGAGCCGGTCGAGGACCTCTTCGATGCGGCGGCCGGCCTGGAGGCCGTCGGTGGTCGCGGCGCTCATCCGCCGAGTCCGCTCAGGCCGGTGGGGACGTGCAGGGACTTCACGGTCCTGCCGCCGCCGACGTACATGTGGACGCCGCAGGGCAGGCAGGGGTCGAAGCTGCGGACGGCGCGCATGATGTCGATGCCCTTGAAGTTCTCCGGGGGGTTCTCCTCGAAGATCGGGGTGTTCTGGACGGCGTCCTCGTACGGTCCGGGGGTGCCGTAGCTGTCGCGGACGCTGGCGTTCCAGGGGGTCGGCGGGTAGGGGTGGTAGTTGGCGATCTTCCCGTCGCGGATGACCATGTGGTGGGAGAGGACGCCGCGGACGGCCTCGGTGAAGCCGCAGCCGATGGACTCGTCCGGGACCTCGAACTTCTCCCAGGTCTGGCTGCGTCCGGCGCGGACCTCGGCGAGCCCCTTCTCGGCGCAGTGCAGGGCGATGCCGGCGGCGTACGCCTGGAAGTAGGTGCGGGCGCGGTTGCGTTCGAGGGCGTTGCTCCACTGGGGGATGCGCCACTCGAAGGTGGTCTCCGGCTTGGTCATGGTGCGGGGGAGGTTGATGACCACGCTGTGTCCGGTGGCCTTGACGTAGCCGACGTCGACCAGTCCGGACAGGGCGGTGGACCAGAGGCGGGCGATGGGGCCGCCGCCGGTGTCGAGGGCGAGGTGGTCCTTGCCGTCGAACCAGCGGGGGGACATCACCCAGCTGTACTTGTCGTCGAAGGCGCGCTTCTGGGGGGCGGGGATGGTGTGCTGGTTCCAGGGGTGGCGGGGGTCGACGGGGTTGCCGAGGGGGTCGTGGGTGACGAACTGCTCCTGGCCCTCCCAGTCGTCGTAGTAGGAGCTGCCGAGGAGGATGCGGATGCCGAGGTTGATCTGCGTGAGGTCGTTGGTGACCAGTTTGCCGTCGACGACCACGCCCGGGGTGACGAACATCTTCCGTCCCCAGTCGGTCATGTTGGCGTAGGTGAAGTCGCAGTACTCGGGGTCGTTGAGGGCGCCCCAGCAGCCGAGGAGGACCCGGCGGCGGCCGACCTCCTCGTAGCCGGGCAGGGCCTCGTAGAAGAAGTCGAAGAGGTCGTCGTGGAGGGGGACGACCCGCTTCATGAACTCGACGTACCGCATGAGGCGGCTCATGTAGTCCGTGAAGAGCTGGACGGAGGCGATGGTGCCGACGCCGCCCGGGTAGAGGGTGGAGGGGTGCACGTGGCGGCCCTCCATCAGGCAGAACATCTCGCGGGTGTAGCGGCTGACCTGGAGGGCCTCGCGGTAGAACTCGCCCTCGATGGGGTTGAGGGAGCGCATGATGTCGGCGATGGTGCGGTAGCCGTGCTCGGCGGCGTGCGGGGCCTCGGTGCGTTCGGCGAGTTCGAGGACGCCCGGGTTGGTCTCGCGGACCATCTTCTCGCAGTAGTCGACCCCGACCAGGTTCTCCTGGAAGATGTTGTGGTCGAACATGTACTCGGCGGACTCGCCGAGGTTGATGATCCACTCGCCGAGGTGGGGCGGCTTCACCCCGTAGGCCATGTTCTGCGCGTACACCGAGCAGGTGGCGTGGTTGTCGCCGCAGATCCCGCAGATGCGGCTGGTGATGAAGTGCGCGTCGCGGGGGTCCTTGCCGCGCATGAAGACGCTGTAGCCGCGGAAGACCGACGAGGTGCTGTAGCACTCCGCGACCCGCTTCTGCTTGAAGTCGATCTTCGTGTGGATGCCGAGGCTGCCCACGATCCGGGTGATCGGGTCCCAGGCCATCTCGACCAGCCCGCTGCCGTCGCCGGCCGCTTTCGTCTTCGGTGTCATCGTGTCTGCCGTGGCCCTTCTGGTGAACGGGAGCGGGGTGTGCTGTGCGGCGGAGCGGAGGGGAGCGGGCGGGAGGGTGCCGTCACCAGGGCGGGCGGTAGCCGGTGGTGAGCTGCCGGCCCTTCTGGCGCCACTTGGGCTCCTTGTCCACGGTGTGGGTGGTGACCGCCCGGAGCTTGCGGATGACCGCTCCGTAGGCGCCGCTCGCCTTGGTGGACAGGGTCGCGCCGGGCGGCTGGTCCATGAACGGCATGAACTTGTCGGGGAAGCCGGGCATGGTGCAGGCGATGCAGATGCCCCCGACGTTCGGGCAGCCTCCGATGCCGTTCATCCAGCCGCGCTTGGGGACGTTGCACTTGACGACCGGGCCCCAGCAGCCGAGTTTGACCAGGCACTTGGGCGAGTCGTAGGTGTGGGCGAAGTCGCCCTGCTCGTAGTAGCCGGCCCGGTCGCAGCCCTCGTGGACGGTGGCGCCGAACAGCCAGGTGGGGCGCAGCTTGTCGTCCAGCGGGATCATCGGGGCGGAGCCGGCCGCCTGGTAGAGCAGGTAGGTGAGGGTCTCGGAGAAGTTGTCCGGCTGGATGGGGCAGCCCGGGACGCACACGATCGGGATGCCGGCCTTGGACTTCCAGTCCCAGCCCAGGTAGTCGGGGACGCCCATGGCGCCGGTGGGGTTGCCCTCCATCGCGTGGATGCCGCCGTAGGTGGCGCAGGTGCCGATGGCGACGACGGCGAGGGCCTTGGGGGCGAGGCGGTCGATCCACTCGCTGGTGGTGATGGGCTGGCCGGTCTCGGGGTCGTCGCCGAACCCGCACCAGTAGCCCTCGGGCTTGATCTTCTCGTTGGGGATCGAGCCCTCGACGACCAGGACGAAGGGGTCGATCTCCCCGCGCTCGCCCTTGAAGAACCATTCGATGAAGGTGTCGGCGCCGCCGACCGGTCCGCACTCGAAGTCGATCAGCGGCCAGTGCACGGCGATCTTCGGCAGGCCGGGAAGCACTCCCGCGACGATCTCCTCGATGCTGGGCTGCATCGCGGCGGTCAGGGAGACCGAGTCGCCGTCCCAGCTGAGTCCCGGCGTTGATCCAGAGGATGTGGGATCGGGGGGGTCCTCTACC
>NZ_GG657750.1:345365-346365 GCF_000158895.1 Streptomyces sp. C
GCGAGCAGGCGGCGGCAGTGGTCGGTGCTCATGGGCGCCGCCGGGGAAGGAGAAGGTCAGGAAGCCGGCTCCGCCCTGTTCCCGGTAGCGGATGTCGCTCCAGGTGCGGGTGCCGACCGGGGGGCCGTCGAGGGGGGCGGGGATCTCGGGGAGGGCGGGCAGCCGGTCCCCGAGGGCGAGGACGGCGGGGAGTTTGACGGGGGCGGGTTCGCCGGCGACGCGTCGGGCGCGCAGTTCGGGGATCCAGACGGCGCCGTCGCGGGTGGCCCGGCAGATCGCTCCGGCACGGGTGGCGAGCAGCTGCCCGGGGCGGCCGCGGAGGGTGTCCTCGGGGTGGCCGCCGTGCAGGAACCACTGGCCGCCGAGGAGGTCGTCGAGCACGCCGGGCCGGGAATCGGCGGCGCGCAGGGCGCGTACGACGGTGTCGGTGGCGTCGTGGTCCCAGTCGATCCGGCGGTGCGGCTGGCGCAGGTAGGGGCGGGCGGTGGCGGGGCCCTGCGGGGCCGGGGCGTGACTGCCGGAGGCGAAGCGCTCGACGGCGAGCAGGACGGCGGCGAGGGCCGCGTCGGAGACCTCGCCCCGGTAGGCGTCGCTCTTGCCGACGGGCGGGAGCGCGCAGTCCGCGGTCGCCCAGACGTCGCCGGCGTCCATCTCCTCGTCGGCCTGCAGGACGGTGACGCCCCAGCGGGTCCGGTCCTCGGTGACGGCCCAGTCCAGGGAGGAGGGGCCGCGGTCGCCGACGGGTCCGGGGTGGACGATCAGGCAGGTGTACGCGGACCAGACCTCGCGCGGGAGGGCGGTCTTGAGCATCGGCGCGACGACGAGGTCCGGGTGGTGGCGGCGGACGGTCTCGGCGAGGTCCGTGCCGGGCAGGGCCAGTTCGAATGCCACGCTGTGGCCGTGGTCCCGCAGTTCGGCGTGGACCCGTTGGGTGAGGCTGTTGAAGGCGCTCGCGACGAGCAGGACGTGCACGTGATCTCCCAGGCGTCCGGAACCCCGC
>NZ_GG657750.1:346554-359921 GCF_000158895.1 Streptomyces sp. C
GGGCCTGTTCCTCGCGGCCGATGCCCGGGCGCTGTTGCTTCGCGGTGTGGCCGCCCGCCCCGTCGTCGGGGGCGGTGTCCCCCGCCCGCCGGGTCCCGCGGTCGCGGTCGCCGCCCCCGTCCTGCGGGCCCGCGGGCGGGGTCCGTGACCAGCGGTGCTGCCGGTGCTCGCTCATGTCGTACTCCTCGTCTCGCGGGGTTCCTCCGTCTCCGAGGTCTCCTCCTCGGAGGTGTAGCGGATCCGGGCCCACAGGGGCAGTGCGTACCAGCAGAGCAGGTACCAGGCGACCACGGCGGAAACCAGCCAGGGCACGAGGGCGTCGGGTGCCGCGACCCGCAGTACGAGGAAGAGGGCGGAGGTGCAGGTGGCCAGCAGCAGGAGGATGCCGGCGAAGGTGAGGCGCGAGGCCCAGAGCACGGCCTCCGGCTTGATGCGGCGCCCCGAGACGATCCGGTGGAAGGAGACGGGGCCGATGAGCGCGCCGGTGGCCAGGGCGCCGAGGACGACGGTGGCGGTGTAGATCGCCTTGTCGGTTTCGGCCAGTCCCTGGAAGTGCGGGGTGAAGGCGACCGTGAGCAGGAAGCCGAAGAGGATCTGCACCCCGGTCTGGGCGACGCGGATCTCCTGGATCAGCTCCTGCCACTGCCGGTCCGCCCGTTCGTCCGCGGTCTCGTCGCGTCCCTGGGCCCTCACTCGCGGCATACGGCCTCCCTCGTCCACGGCCCTCCCTCGTCCACACCGGCGCCTGCCCGGCGGACGCGCCGGGCAACCCTCCCCGGGCCAAACCCCCGGAATTGAGCCTTCCGCCCCTATGCCTTACCGGCCGGTAAGTGCGGAACGTCGACCGTTCCTGCACATTCTCTTTCTCCGCCCTTTACCGGCCCTAGGGGGTTCACGTCGTGTGATCGGGGTCACAGGACCGTTTCCTGGACAGCCCGGCGTAGATCAAGTTTCGATATGCCCTGCGCGGCCGACGATCTCGGTCCGCGACCACGGGGGAATTTCCCGAATCCTGTCGTCGGCAACGGCGCTTGACGAGGAGTGGGGGCGTGTCAGTGATCCTGGCGTGCGCAAGAGGAAGAATCACGGCGTCCGTTCTCGGTGGCACGGACCGCATTGCGGCAGGCCCATGCTGAGCCGACTGCTCCCGCCCGCCGGCCCGGCACGCGTCCTCACCGGCATCACTCTGGTGCACACCCTCGGGCAGGGCCTGTGGATGGCGCTGAACGCCATCTTCGCGACGGCCGTGCTCGGGCTGACGCCCGGCCGGTTCGCCCTCGGCGTCGGCGTCGCCGCCGGCATCGCCCTCCTGGTCAGCACCCCGACCGGCCACCTGGCCGACCGGATCGGCCCGCGCTCCGTGCAGATCTGGTCCTTCATCGCCCTCGGGCCGCTCACGGCGGCCCTGCTCGCGGTGCAGGACTTCACCTCGTACCTGCTGGTGGTGAGCGCGCAGGCGGTCGCCTACAGTGCCAGCCGCAGCGCCCGGATGGCCATGGTCCCCGGGCTGGTGCCGCCGCAGGACCGGGTCACCGTCCGCGCCCACCTGCGGGCCACGAGCAACGTGAGCGTCGCGGTGGGTGCCGCCCTGGCCGGCCTGCTGCTCGCCGCCGACTCGGTCCGGGCGTACCAGGCGGCCGTGGTCTTCAACGCGTCCACCTACCTGGCCACGGGGCTGCTCACCCTGCTGCTGCCCGCGGTGGCCGCGCAGCCGGCCCGCCCCGGGCCCGCCCTGACCGTCCTGCGCGACCGCCCCTACCTGGCGTTCGTGGTGCTGGACGGCCTGCTGTCCATGCACAACCTGCTGCTCGACGTCGTGCTGCCGCTGTGGGTGCTGCACCGCACGAACGCGCCCCGCTGGATGATCGCCGCGATCCTGCTGGCCAACACGGTCGCCGTGGTCCTGCTCCAGGTGAGGGCCGCGCGCGGGACCGACGAGCCGAGCGCGGCGGCCCGGGCCTCGCGGTCCGGGGCCCTGTGCCTCGCGGTCGCCTGCGTGTTCTTCTCCTTCAGCGGCGGGGTCTCCGCGACGCTCGCCGGAGTGCTGCTGCTCCTGGGCGCCCTGGCCCACGTGCTGGGCGAGATCCGGCAGTCGGCGGGCAGCTGGGGGATGTCGTTCGCCCTGGCGCCCGAGCACGCCCAGGGCCAGTACCAGGGCACGTACGCGATGGGCGCGGACCTGGGCAAGATGATCGCTCCGGCGCTGCTGACCTGGCTCGCCGTCGACCACGGCGGGCCCGGCTGGCTGGCCATGGCCCTCGGCTTCGCGCTGGCCGGAGCCGCCATGCCGCGCATCGCCGACCGGGCGCTGCGGGGCCGGGAGGCCGCCCCGGACGCCGTCGCGGCGTGACGGGGCCGCCGCAGCCGGGGCCCGATTTCCGTCCGAATTCTCCGCCATTCATTTCCCTGTTCCACTTCCGGAGTTTTTCCGCGCCGTCGCACCGTTTCCGCATTCCGGGCCGGTGATGTCGCGCCGAGTATGAATGCCCTGTCGCGGCGCAATTCGATCGCGCGGGGTCCGCAGATGTGCGCCGTGCGTGTATTCGGCATGTCCGCCGCACGGCAGGTGAACGAAATGCAGACGAGGGGACCATCACCGTGGGCGACATATCCGCCGACTCACCGCAGGCCCTGCAACTGCCCGTGCGGGACGCCGGGCACGGCGCCCCGGACGGCGCGGGCAGCGGGACGCATTCCTGGTCCGGCGCGGTGGCGCCGGGCGCGCGGGCCGCCGCGGTCGCGGCGGCCGACCTGTGGCACGCCGCGTTCGCCGTGCTCGTGCACCGCTACAGCGGTCAGGACGACATCGTGCTGGCCCGGGCGGGCGGCGCGCACGGCGCGCCGGTCGCCGTCCGCTCCGTGCTCGCGCCGGGGCAGACCCTCGCCGCCCACGCGCTGGGGCTCGCCGCCACCCACCGGGAGGCGGTACGGGGCTCCGTGCCCGGCGCCGCGGCCGACCTGGGCGGCGGGCTGCGGGCGGGCTTCCTGGAGTCGGACGGCGCCACCCCGGTCCCGGAGGGCTTCGCGCTCCTGCTGGAGGCCCGGCCCGCGCCGGACGGCCCGCTGTTCACCCTGCACTACGACCGGGCCCTGTTCCCCGGGACGCTGATCGCGCGGATGGCGGCGAACCTGGACACGCTGCTCGCGGACGCGGCCGCCCGCCCCGGCGCCCCCGCGGCCGGGCTGGCCCTGCTGTCCCCGCAGGAGCACCGCCTGCTGCGCGCCTTCAACGACACGGCCCGCCCCTACGACCGCGACACCCCGCTGCACGCCCTCGTGGAGGCCCAGGCTGCCCGCACCCCCGACGCCCCCGCCGTCGAATGGCGGGGCAGCGTGCTCACGTACGGCGCGCTCGACCGGAGCGCCAACCGGCTGGCTCGGGCCCTGGCCTCCCACGGGATCACCCCGGGCTCGCGCGTCGGGCTCTCCCTGGGACGCACGCACCACGCGGTCGCCCTGCTGCTCGCCGTGCACAAGGCGGGCTGCGCGTACGTACCGCTGGACCCCGCCTACCCCGCGGACCGGCTGGCCGCCATCGCCGGCACCGCCGACCTGGCAGCCGTCGTCCACGACGGCGACGAGGCTCCGGCGTGGCTCGGCGACGGGCCCGTACGCGCGCTGCCCTGGCGGGAGCTGTCGGAGAAGGCACGGTCCGAGGACGAGCGGTCCCCGGCCGTCACCGTCGGCCCGCGGCACACCACCCACCTGATCTACACCTCCGGCTCCACCGGCCTGCCCAAGGGCGTGGTGATCAGCCACCGCAACGTGGCCGCGCTCCTCGCCTGGGCGAAGGAGACGTACGGGGACGAGGACCTGCGGCGGGTGCTGTTCTCCACCTCGCTCAACTTCGACCTGTCGGTGTACGAGCTGTGGGCCCCGCTCACCCGGGGCGGCTGCGTCGTCGTCGTGGACAACGTCCTCGCGCTCACCGAGGACGACGGACTGCGGCCCACCCTCGTCAACACCGTGCCCAGCGCCCTGAACGTCCTGCTCCAGCGCGGCGCGGTGCCCGCCTCCACCCGCGTCCTGAACGTGGCCGGCGAGCCGCTGTCCCGGGAGCTGGTGAACGAGGCCTTCGCCTCCACCGGCGTCGAGCGGCTCTACAACCTGTACGGGCCCTCCGAGGACACCACCTACTCCACCTGGAAGTGCTTCACCGGCCCCACCGGCGGCGCGCCCACCATCGGCGTGCCCGTCCACAACACCACCGCCCACCTCCTGGACCCGCTCGGCCGGCCCGTGCCGCTCGGCGCCACCGGCGAACTCCACTTGGGCGGCGACGGCCTGGCCGCCGGCTACATCAACGACCCCGAACGCACCGCGGCCTCGTTCGTCCCCGCGCCCGCGCACCTCGGCGAGGTACCGGGCGGGCGGCTGTACCGGACCGGCGACCTCGCCCGGTGGACGGAGGACGGCGAGCTCCGCTTCCTGGGCCGCCGGGACAACCAGGTGAAGGTGCGCGGCTTCCGCATCGAACTCGGCGAGCTGGAGGCGGCGCTGCGCGGCGTCGTGGGCCTGAAGGACGTCGCGGCCCTGGCCGTGCGCACCGACGGGGACACCCGGCTGGTCTGCTACGTGGGCCTGGAGGGCTGGGGGTCCCCCCGGACGGAGTCTGGGGGAGACGTCACCGTCGAGGCCATGGCCGTCCATCTGCGGGCCAAGCTGCCGCACTACATGCAGCCCGCGCGGATCGTCGTCGAGGAGCGGCTGCCCCGGCTCCCCAACGGCAAGGTCGACCGCAAGGCCCTGGCCGCCCGGGAGGTCGACTGGGGGCGGCAGCCCGGTGACGGCACCGACGGCGACGTCTTCGACGACCCCGACGAGGCCGAGGTGGCGGGCATCTGGTCCGAGCTGCTCGGCCTGTCGCGGGTCTCCCCCGGCGTGGACTTCTTCTCCGTGGGCGGCCACTCGCTGCTCGCCCACCCCTGCTGGCGGCGCGCCTGTCGGACGCGGCCGGCCGGCCCGTCCGGGTGGCGGAGATCTACCGCCCACCGCACCCTCGCCCGAGCAGGCCGCGCTGCTTGCGCCGCACCCGCCGGGGAGGGCGGCGGGCCGGCCGCCCGGGGCGTCCGGCGGGGGCCCGGCCGAAGCGGCCGGCGCGCCCGTCCCCCGACACGCTGCGCGAGTCCCGCGCGCGGCCACGGCGTACCGGGAGCCGGCGCGGCCGTGTTCCTGGACGGGGAGCTGGAGCTGACCTACCACGGCGTCACCGACACCGTCTCCGGCGCCGCGTACGGGCCCGCCACCCGCCAGCGCGTCACCTGCGTCACCAAGCCGATGCTGGCCTTCGTCGCGCTGCGCCTGGTGGACCGGGGCCTGCTGGGGCTGGACCAGCCGCTGGACGGGCTGCTGCCGCAGGCGTTCCGGCGCCGCGACGGGGGCACCGTGAAGGTGACGCTGCGCCACCTCCTGTCGCACACCAGCGGGGTCGACGACTCGTACGAGGTGTGGCACGACACCGGCCTGCCCGACCTGGACTCCTACATCGCCACGCTGCCCGCCTACGGCCAGCTGTTCGAGCCGGGCGAGGTGTTCGCGTACTCGGCGGTGGGGACCTCGATCGTCGCCGCGCTGATCGAGAGGCTGCTGGGCGTCCCGTGGCGCCGCGCGGTGAACGAGCTGCTGCTCGCCCCGCTCGGCATCCGGGAGGTTCCCGAGAGCCTCACCGAGGGCGGCCACTACGGGGGCACGGTCTCGGCCGGCTACGTGTGGACCGAGCGGGTCGAGGGGTACGTGCGCCACGACCCGCCGCCGCAGACCATCGCCGACGACGCGGCGGGTTCGTTCTCCGTCTGCCTCACCCTGGACGAGCTGGCGAGGATCGCGATGCTGGCCGTCGACGACGGGGTCGCCCCCGGCGGCGAGCGCCTGCTCTCGGCCGAGCTGGCGCGCGAGATGCGCACGCCCCAGATCCCCGTCCCCGGCCACCACTTCATGCACGCGTGGGGCCTGGGCTGGCTGATGTTCGGGCCCTCCGCCTTCGGCTTCAACTCCAACGGCAGCGGCCACCACAACTTCATCCAGATCTTCCCCGGGCAGCGCTCCTTCCTGCTGCTGCTCGCCAACGCCTACCCGGCGTTCGGGCTCTACGAGGACCTGCTGCGGTCCCTCACCGGCGAGGGGCTCATCCGCACCGGCCGCCCGTTCGAGATGGAACTCGACGACTGCGCCGGCCTGTACGCCTCCGACGGCTACCGGCTGGAGGTGCTGCGCGGCACGGAGCACCTGCGCTACGCGTACTCCGAGCGGCAGCCGGGCGGCGCCTGGCTGTGCGTGGACGAGGGCGACCTGGTGCTGTCCGGCGCCGGCGGCTTCAGCTCGATGTCCGAGAAGAACGTCCTCGCCGGTTCGATCTCCTTCATCCCCACCCCCGGTACCGCCGTCCCGGGATTCGTCCGCATCGGCCAGCGCTTCGCGAGGAAGACACGATGACCGACCCACTGCACCCCCCGCACCCCCCGCACCCTTGCGCGTCCGAGGCCCGGCACGTGGTCTTCGTGACCTGGAAGGCGGGCAACGCCCCCGCGTTCGAGGCCGCCAAGCGGCTCGGGCACCACGTGACGCTCATCCGCTCGCTGCTCATGGAGCAGGCGCAGAACATCGACTTCGACGCCTCCCCGTACGCGCGTTTCGTCGACCGGGTCCACGTCCTGAAGGACGCCACCGACGCCGGGGCGCTGCGCTCGTGCGTGCTGGAGGTCCACCGGGAGCGGCCGGTCGACGGCTTCGTCGCCACCGTCGACGCGCTGGTGGTCCCGGTCGCGCGGATCGCCGAGGAGATCGGGGTGCCGTTCACCGACGCCGCCGCGGCCGAGACGGCCAAGCAGAAGGACCGCTGCCGTCAGGTGCTGGCGGCGGCCGGGGTGGACACCACCCGGTACGCCGTCGTGGGCGGCTTCGAGGAGGCTGCGGCCTTCGCGGCGGGCGGCGGGTACCCCGTCGTCGTCAAGCCGGCCCGGGGGTCCGGGAGCGAGGGCGCCCACGTCGTCGCCGACGAGGAGCAGCTGGCGGGTGTCCTCGCCGGGGCCCCGGACGGCGCGTACGCGGCGGGCATCCTCGTCGAGGAGTACCTGAGCGGGCGGTTCGTCTCCGCGGAGATCGGCCTGGTGCACGGGCGGTTCCTGCGGCTGGCGGTCAGCGAGCGCTCGACCTGGCACCGGCACGAGGCCCTGGAGACCGGTACGACGATCCCGGCGGGCATCTCCGCCGAGGAGCACGACCGGGTGATGCGGTTCGCGGAGGAGGTCGTCGGCGCGGTCGGCCTGCGGCTCGGCGTCTTCCACGTGGAGGTGATGCTGGGCGCGGACGGCACGCCCCGGCTGATCGAGCTCAACCCCCGCATCATGGGCTCCTGCCTGCCGAACCTGTTCCGTCTCGCGGGCGGCGGGGACATCTTCGAGCTGCTCGTCCGGATCCACCTGAACGAGGCGGTCGAGCGCGGCCCGGCCTCCTTCGACGGGTACGCCACCGTCCGCTGGTTCGGTGCCGCCGACCCGGTGCCCACCCCGGAGCGGGTACCGGACCTGGACTGGGCCGCCGAGCGGTACGGCGACAGCCTGCACTCGTTCACGCTCCGCTTCCCCGAGGGCGGCACCCTGCTGCCCTGCCGGGGCAACCTCGGGAACTTCGGCGAGGTCCAGGTCGTGCACCCCGACCGGGCGACGTCGATACGCATCGCCGAGGAGGTCGTCGCCGGCACCGCCGAGCGGCTCGGTTTCGAGGTGACGAGGTGAGGACGACGACCACGACCGCCTTCTTCGACCAGACCCGCCGGCAGCTCGCCCGGCTGGGCCTGCCGGACGGGGACCCGCAGCTCACGCCCGACTCGGACGCCGTCTTCGCCGACGGCGGGCACTTCCGCATCGAGGTGCCGACGGTGAACTCGGTGGAGGCCGCCGAGCGGCTGCTGCGCGAGAGCCGGCGCCGGGGCTTCACGATCAACCGCATCACCGAGACCCGCGGCATGTACCGGCACACGGCCCGCGAGATCGGCGAGTACGTGGCGCTCGGCGAGGAGTTCGGCGCCGAGGTCCTGATGTCGGTCGGCCCCCGCGCCGTCAACGACATCGGGGCCGGGGCGCAGACCCCCGAGGGGGCCCGGATCGGCTACCGGCTGCGCGGGCAGGAGCAGATCGTGCGCGCCGTCGAGGACGTCAAGCGCGGGATCGGCCTGGGCGTGCGCGGGTTCGTCGTCTACGACGAGGGCCTGCTGTGGGTGCTGGGGCGGCTGCGGACGGCCGGCGAGCTGCCCGCCGGGATCCACCTGAAGGTGTCCGCGCACTGCGGGCAGGGCAATCCGGCGTCGGCGCAGATGCTGGAGATGCTCGGCGCGAACAGCTTCAACCCGGTGCGCGACCTGACGCTGCCGATGATCGCGGCGCTGCGGCAGGCGGTGGCGGTCCCGCTGGACCTGCACGTGGACAACCCCCGGAGCTCGGGCGGGTTCATCCGTACCTACGAGGCCCCGGACATCGTCCGGGTGGCGGCGCCGGTCTACCTCAAGACGGGCAACAGCGCTCTGGACGGCCACGGGGTCAGCCCGTCCCCCGCTCAGCTGGACGACATCCTGCGGCAGGTCGAGCTGGTCACCGAGTTCGTCGGCCGGCACCACCCCGGGGCCCGGCAGAGCCGTGCCGGTTCCGCCGTCCGGTCCCTCGAAGCCGCCGGGAGCGTCCCCGCCCCCGGCCGCCGGACGGAGGTGTGAGCCATGTGCCGCATCCACGGCTGCTTCGGCGGGGAACCCGCCGGGCGGGAGGTGCTCGACGCCGTCGCGGCGGCGATGTTCGAGGGCGGGCCGGACGCGCAGACCGTCCGGCGCGGTGACGGCTGGGCGCTCGGCAACAACCGGCTCGCCATCCAGGGGATAGCCTCCGGCGACCAGCCCTTCGTGCGCGGTGCGCTGTGCTGCGTGTTCAACGGCGAGATCTACAACCACCGGCAGCTGCGCGCCGAGCTGGCCGCGCACGGCTACTCCTTCGAGGGCGACTGCGACGGCGACGTGCTGCTGCCGCTGTACGAGCTGTACGGGGACGCGTTCACCAGCCGGCTGGAGGGCATGTTCGCCATCGCGGTGGTCGACGAGCGGGAGGAGCCGTGCCTCAAGCTCTTCACCGACCACGCCGGCATGAAGTCGCTGTACTACTACGTGTCCGCCGACGGCCGCCGGCTGTGCTTCGCCTCCGAGCTGCGGGCGCTGTCCCGTTTCCCGGACTTCCCCGACGAGCTGGACCCGCTCGCGGTCGACCGCTACCTCGGCGGGAAGGCGGTCTGGGGCCCGGGCACCGTGTACACCCGGGTCCGCACCCTGGAGCCCGGCTCGGTGCTGCGCTTCGCGGACGGCCGCGAGACCCTCACCCGCACGGCCCTGGAGCCCGCCGAGGTCGACTGGCCCGGCGGCGAGCCGACCGTGGAGGCGGCGGCGGAGCTGCTGGACGGGCTGCTGCGCACCGAGATGGGCCGCATACTCGACGCGGACGTCCCGGTCTGCGTGATCACCAGCGGCGGGCTCGACTCCAGCTACACCACCGCCCTCGCCGCCCATCTGGTGTCCGACGTGGCCTCGTTCAACATCGCCTACCGGGGCGACTGGCCGGCCGACGAGCGCCACTGGGCGGCCGAGGTGGCCCGCCACTGCGGCACCGAGCACCACCAGGTGCTCCTGGACCCGGCGGGGTTCCCGGAGCTGGTGGAGCGGTTCACCCGCCACCTCGACCAGCCGAACAACGCCCCGCACAGCCTGAGCACCTTCGCCCTGTTCGAGGCGGTGCACGAGGCCGGGTTCAAGGTGGCCCTGACGGGTGACGGGGCGGACGAGCTGTTCGCCGGGTACGCGCGGTTCACCAAGGCGGACCGGGACGGCGACTCCGCCTGGCACCGGGCCTACCAGGACACGATGGCCGTCGCCGGCCCGGCGGCGCTCGGCCGGCTGTACACGCCCGCCCACCTGGAGCGGGTACGGGCGGCCGGCGGCCACTTCGGGGACCTTAGCGGCGACGAGCTGGCGCGCCGGGTGCGCTCCGGCCCGCACGGGAAGCTGGAGACGCTGCTGCGCTACGACCAGGCGGAGCGGTTCCCCTACTACATCCTGCGCCGCGTGGACCACCTGAGCATGGCCCACTCGGTGGAGGCCCGGATCCCGTTCCTCCAGCCGTCGGTGATGCGCCTGGCGCACGCGCTGCCCGCCGCCGTGAAGGTGGCCGGCGACACGGTGAAGGCGCCGGTGGCGCGGGCGGCCCGGCCCTGGGTGCCGCGGAGCGTCGTCGACCGGCCCAAGCAGCCGTTCACCCTGCCGGTGGCGGCGATGATCCGGCCGGGCGAGGCGCTGTACGACATGGTCGGCGACGTCCTCCTGGGCCCCGGTGCCCGCTGCCTGGACTACGTCCGCCGGGACGCCGTCCGCGAACTCTTCCGCTCCCAGACCGAGAGCCCGGGGGCGCACTCCGGCGAACTGCTCTGGTCGCTGCTGGTCCTGGAGACCTGGCTCTCCGCCCGCGGTCTGACCCCCGCACCCCTCTAAACCCTTTCCCCCACCCCGAGAAACGAGACAGGACATGACCGACACGCCCGAGTCCCGCCCCGCGATCACCTCGCTCCTGGCCGGCGTCACCAAGGCCGACATCCGCCGCGACCCGTTCCCGCACGTGGTGATCCGCGACGCCCTGCCCCAGGAGCTGTACGACGCCCTGGCGAAGTCGATGCCGACCGCGGAGTACATCGGCGAGCGGATCGGGAAGCCGATCACCTCGAACGAGCGCTACAACTACATGTCCGAGATGATCCTCGCCGACGACACGATGGCGCAGGTGTGGAAGGACTTCGTGACCTACCACGCCTCCCCGGCCTTCTACGAGGAGTTCCTCGACCTCTTCCAGGAGGACCTGCTCGCCAACCTCCCGGAGGCCGAGGACCTGGTGGGCCCGCTGCGCGAGCTGCGCGTGGGCCGCCGCAACCGGGACGCCTTCGAGACGCACGACATCCTGCTGGACTGCACGGCCGTCATCAACTCGGCGGTCACCGGCCGTCCCTCGGCCTACCGCGGACCGCACGTGGACAAGCCGCACAAGCTCTTCGGCGGCCTGTTCTACATGCGCCTTCCCGAGGACGACGCGACCGGCGGCGACCTGGTGCTGTACAAGTACCGGCCGGGCGCGCACAAGTTCCACACCAGCGCCTCCGAGTACGGTGACAACCGCTTCGACATCGACCCGCAGTACGTCGAGGAGGTCACGACCGTCCCGTACCGGAGCAACACCCTGGTGCTGTACCCGATCAACCCGCTGGCCCTGCACGGGGTGTCGGTGCGCAGCCTGACCGAGCACCAGCGGCGCTTCGTCGCCCTCGTCGGGGACCTGCCGCGGCAGCTCTTCGACCTCGCGCTCTGAGGAGGAGGCCGCTGTGATCCCCTTCGACCAGCGCACCGGGAAGATCTGGTACGACGGCTCCCTCGTGGACTGGGCCGACGCCCGGCTCCACGTGCTCAGCCACGGACTGCACTACGCCTCCAGCATCTTCGAGGGCATCCGCGTCTACGGCGGTGAGGCGTTCATGCTCAGGGAGCACATCGCGCGGCTCGGCGCGTCGGCCCGGATCCTGGACTTCGAGCTGGAGTACTCCGAGGAGGTGCTGTACGAGGCCACCCGCGCGGTGGTCGCCGAGGCCGGCATCACCGAGGGCTACGTCCGCATGAACGCCTGGCGGGGCTCGGAGATCATCCAGACCGCGGCGCTGAAGACGTCCGTGCACACCTCGGTGGCCGCGTGGGAGCTCCCTGCGGGCTACTACGCGGCGGAGGACGCCGTGGACCAGGGGATCTCCCTGGTCACGGGCCGCTACCGCAGGCCTTCGCCGGAGTACGCGCCGGTCAAGAGCAAGGCCGCCGGCAATTACATGATCGGCACGGTCAGCAAGAACGAGGCGCTGCGGGCGGGCTTCGACGACGCCCTGCTCCTCGACGACCGCGGGAACTTCGTCGAGGCGACCGGTGCGCACCTGTTCTTCACCAGGGGCGGGGCGCTGTACACCCCGACGACCCGCTGCACCATCGACGGGATCACCCGGGCGTGCGTGCTGGCCATCGCCGAGCGGGAGGGGATCGAGTGCGTGGTCACCGACCTGGCCCCGGCGTTCGCGGGCGAGGCCGACGGCGCGTTCCTGTGCGGGACCGCGTGTGAGATCCTCCCCGTCGGCCGCCTCGATGATCATCACTACGACGTCGCCGGCAACGCGGTGACGCGCAGGATCGTCACGGCATACCGGGAGCTGGTCCGGGGGCGCGCCCAACTGCGCGCCCCCGGCGGCCTGGCCCGGTAGGAAGCCGTCGCGACAGGGAAACAGGCCCCTTCCGGGGGCCGCGGGAGCAAGGGCACGTGCATGGGAGCGGTGGATGCTCTGGAAAAACTCGCACCGGTGGTGCTGGCCTTCGGCTGCGGGGTCGTCCTGGCACGGCGGAAGGTGGTGCCGGCCGAGAGTTCCAAGGTGTTCGCGGACTACGCGTTCCTCTTCGCCGTGCCCTGCTTCCTCTTCGGGAACATCTACCGCAGTGACCTGGGGGCCCTGTTCAACTGGCGGGCCATCGGCGGTTACGCGGCCGCGGCGTGCGCCGCGGCCGCGCTGATCGGCGTGGTGGCGTGGGTCCTGGGCGTGCGCGATCCGCGCGGCGTGGCGCTGCGCATCATGGCCGCCGTCCAGGTGAACACGGCCTACTTCGCCGTGCCGGTGTTCATCATGCTGTTCGGGAACGCGGCACCGATCTTCCCGGTGCTGCTGTTCCAGGTCTGCGTGCTGTCCCTGATCATCATCTCGATCATGGAGCTGGGGCGGCCGGACCGGGTCGGGAGTCCGGCCCGGCGGCTCGGATCGGCCGTCGCCGCCTCGCTGATGACCCCCGTCGTGATCGCCTGCAACGCGGGCATCGTGCTCAACCTGCTGCCCGTCACGGTCCCGGGGGTCGTGCTCGACAGCTTCACCTTCGTCGGGGACAGCGCCTCGCCCGTCGCACTGTTCGCCCTCGGCCTGCATCTGGGCGGAAGCGGGATCAAGATCCGCGGCACCACCATGGAGGAGGTCTGGATCACCGGCTTCAAGTGCGTGGCGCTGCCGCTGATCACCTACGCCGTGTGCCGCTTCGTCTTCGGGGTGGAGGGCGAGTGGCTGAGCTACCTCGTCCTGATCGCCGCGATGCCCGCGCCCCAGAACCTGTTCATCTTCGCCCAGCGCTACGACGTCGGGGTCGACATGTCGGCCTCCCTCGTCATCAAGAGCTCGGTCGTCGCCCTGCTGCTGCTCCCCCTGTGGACACAGCTGGTGGCCCACCCGGGCTAGGGGGTGTCCGGCGGATCAGGGCCGGGCCCGGGACGCCTGGCACCGCG
>NZ_GG657750.1:361381-363039 GCF_000158895.1 Streptomyces sp. C
TGCACCACATGACCGACATCGGCGACGTGGAGGAGCCGGAGCCGTCCGCGTACTAAGGACTTCCTCGGCGCGGACTACCACGGCAAGTCGGTCAGCCACCTCGACGCGCTGTCGCACATCGGCTACCGGGGGCGACTCTACGACGGCCGCGCGGCGCACGAGGAGGCCGGCGCCGGAGGCGTCCGGTTCGGCTCGGTGGCGGCCCTCGGCCCGCTGGTCACCCGGGGCGTGCTGCTGGACCTGCCCGCGGTGCTGGGGGTGCCCTGGCTGGAGCCGGGGCACGCGGTGCGGGCCCGGGACCTCCTGGCCGCGGAGGAGGCGCTCGGCGTGCGGATCGGGGAGGGCGACGCGGTCCTGCTGCGCTCCGGCCGGTTCCGCCGCCGGACGGAGCTGGGGCCCTGGGACCCGGGGACGGGCAGCGCCGGCTGGCACGTGGACGCCGTACCGCTGCTGGCGGAGCGGGGCGTAGTCCTGCTCGGCGCCGACGGGGACAGCGACGTGCGGCCCTCGCCGGTGGAGGGCCTGCACTCCCCCGTCCACGCCCTCGCCCTCACGGCGATGGGGGTGCCCCTCCTGGACAACCTGGACCTGGAGGCGCTGTCCGCCGCCTGCGCCGGGGCGGGCCGCCACGCGTTCATGCTCGTCGTGTCGCCGCTCAACGTGCCCGGTGGGACGGGCTCACCGGTCAACCCCCTCGCGGTGCTGTGACCTGGCCCGGGCGGTGTCCTCTCCGCCCCCGCGCCCCGATGCCGTCAGCCCCGATGCCCTCAGCCTCGATGCCCCGACGCCTCGACGCCCCGACGCCTCAAAAGTGTGAGGAATATACTCAAATCCGGGCATCGAGCTGCTCCGACGAGGGATGTGGTGCACATGGGGGTCGTGGACGACCGCACCGGCCCCGTGCGGTCCCGTGACCGGTTCCTGCACGGCGGGTCCGCGGAGTCGGTCGTGCGGAGCGTGCGCAGCCCGATCCTGAGTTCGTGGCAGCGCAGCCTGCTGCTGGGACTGTCACCGGACCAGACCGAGCTGCCGTTCACCGAGGACTTCGACGCGGAGGGCCCCTTCGTCCGCGCCGCCGCACCCGTGCTCGACCGGCTGGCGGCGCTCTTCGCGGGCAGCCGGATGAACATCTGCCTCGCCGACGGCCACGGCACCGTGCTGGAGCGCCGCTTCGGCGACAAGACCCTGCCCGGCCGGCTGCCGGCCATCCAGACCGAGCCCGGCTTCGTGTTCGCCGAGCGGGTCGCCGGGACGAACGGGATCGGGCTGACCCTCGCGGAGCGGCAGCTCGTCCAGGTCAACGGCGCCGAGCACTTCGCCGAGCGCTCCCAGTCCAGCGCCTGCACCGCGGCTCCCATCCGAGACCAGCTCAGCGGGCACATCGAGGGCGTGCTGTGCCTGGGCTACCCCTACACCGACGCGGACCCGGCGCTGGCCGCCGTCGTCCGCCGGGCCGCCGAGGCCATCGAACGGCGGCTGATGGAGCAGAGTTCGGCGCGTGAACGCGGGCTGCTCCAGGCCTACCTGGAGGCCGGGAACCTGGTCCGGGCCCACGGGGACGCCCTCGACGGGCATCCGGTGACCCTGGCCGAGCTGCTGCTGAGCGAGCTGGAGCAGAGCGACCACACGACCCTCAAGGAGAAGGCCACCGAGCTGCT
>NZ_GG657750.1:363194-365779 GCF_000158895.1 Streptomyces sp. C
CGCACCGGCACCCGCGCCCGCCCACGCCCACGCGCCCCTGCACGCCCACGCCGCTGCGCCCGCGTCCGGGAGCGCGCCCGCGGCCCCCGCCCCGGGGGCCGGCGCGGTGCGGGGGCTGGTGCTGGTCGGCGAGCCGGAGGTCGGGAAGTACGCCGTCGCGGCACGCCGGCGGCTGGAGCTGCTGGCCGAGGCCAGCACCCGGATCGGCACCACCCTCGACGTCGGCCGCACCGCCCGGGAGCTGGCCGAGACCGCGGTCCCGAGACTGGCGGACTTCGTCACCGTCGACGTGCCCGCATCCGTGCTGCGCGGCGAGGAGTCGAACGACCCGACCGGGGAACTGCACCGCACGGTGGTGCACGGCATCCGCGACGACTGCCCCTTCTACCCGGTCGGCGAACGGCTGGTGCTCCGCCCGACCACGCCCCACATGCGCTCCCTGGCCACCGGGCAGCCGGTGCTGGAGCCCGAACTGAAAGCGGCCTTCGGCTGGATCGCGCAGGACCCGGACCACGCCGAGCTGCTCCTCGCCCACAACATCCACTCGCTGATCACCGTGCCGCTGCTCTCGCGGGGCGTCGTCCTCGGCGTGGCGTGCTTCTACCGCTCCCGCAACCCCGCCCCGTACGGGGACGACGACCGCTCCCTCGCCCAGGAACTCGCCGCCCGCGCCTCCCTGTGCATCGACAACGCGCGCCGCTACACCCGCGAGCACACCCTGGCCCTGAGCCTCCAGCGCAGCCTGCTCCCCCACGGGCTGCCCGAGCAGAGCGCCGTCGAGGTGGCCCACCGCTACCTGCCCGCCGAGTCCGGGGTGGGCGGCGACTGGTTCGACGTCATCCCGCTGTCCGGGACCCGCGTCGCCCTCCTCGTCGGCGATGTCGTCGGGCACGGACTGCACGCGGCGGCGACCATGGGCAGGCTGCGCACCGCCGCCCGCAACTTCGCCGAACTGGAACTGGCCCCCGACGAACTCCTCACCCACCTGGACAACCTCATGGTCCGTCTGGACCGTGAGGAGGGCGGGGACGACCCGGCCGCCGGCACCACCGCGATCGTCGGCGCCACCTGCCTGTACGCGGTCTACGACCCGACCACCCAGCGGTGCACGATGGCCCGCGCCGGCCACCCGCCGCCCGCCCTGCTGCTGCCCGACGGCACCGTGACCTTCCCCGACCTGCCCGCCGGGCCCCCGCTGGGCCTGGGCGGACTGCCCTTCGAGTCCGCCGAGGTCCACCTCCCCGAGAACAGCCGGCTGGTCCTCTACACCGACGGGCTCATCGAGGACCGCCACCGCGACATCGACCTCGCCCTGGAGGAGCTGCACCGCACCCTGGCCACCGACCCCGGCCGCTCCCCCGAGGACACCTGCCAGGCGATCCTGGACGCCCTGGCCCCCGAGCACCCCGCCGACGACATCGCGCTCCTGGTCGCCCGCACCCACGCCACTCCCCCGGACCGGATCGCCGCCTGGGAACTGCCGGCCGACCCGGCCCGCGTCTGCGACGTCCGCGCCGCGGCCATGGAGCAGCTCGGCCGGTGGGGCCTGGAGGAGTCCTCCTTCGCCACGGAACTGCTGCTCAGCGAGCTGGTCACCAACGGGATCCGGTACGGCGGCGGCGAGCCCGTGCGGGTGCGCCTGATCCACGACCGCACCCTGATCTGCGAGGTGTACGACGCCAGCAACACCGCCCCGCGGATGCGCCAGGCCGCCAACACCGACGAGGGCGGCCGGGGCCTGTTCCTGGTGGCGCAGCTCGCCCAGGCCTGGGGCACCCGCTACACCCCCGACGGAAAGGTCATATGGGCGGAGTTCGCCCTGGACGCGGCGTGACCCGGTCCGGGCGGCGAGGTCATCTAGAGTCGAGGAATGAGCCCACCTCCGCGTCCCGGTGGAGAACCCCTCGTCCGCGTGCGCGGTCTGCGCAAGCACTTCGGCGGCACCCTCGCCCTGGACTCGGTCGACCTCGACCTGTACCGCGGCAGCGTCCTGGCCCTGCTCGGCCCCAACGGCGCCGGCAAGTCCACCCTCATCAAGGTGCTCGCCGGGGTCCACCACGCCGACGCGGGCGAGGTGACCGTGGCCGGCCGGCCGCTGGGCTCCCACGGGGCCGGCCGGCACATGTCCTTCATCCACCAGGACCCCGGGCTGGTCGAGTGGATGACGGTGGCCGAGAACATCGCCCTGGGCACGGGCTACCCGCGCCGGGCCGGCCTGGTCTCCTGGCGGCGGACCCGGGAGCGCTGCGAGGAGGCCCTGGACATCGTCGCCGGGCACCTCGACGCCGGCGCCCGGATCGCCGACCTGGCCCCGGCGGAGCGTTCGCTGGTCGCCATCGCCCGCGCCCTGGCCGCCCGGGCCGACGCCATCGTCCTCGACGAGCCCACCGCCACCCTGCCCGCCGCCGACTGCGCCCGGCTGTTCGGCGTCCTGCACGCCCTGCGCGACCGGGGCCACGGCATCCTCTACGTCAGCCACCGGCTCGACGAGGTGTACCGGGTCGCCGACGCGTTCGCCGTCCTGCGCGACGGCCGCGTGGTGGAGCACGGCCAGCTCGCCGGGTACGGCCCGGGCCGGCTGGTGC
>NZ_GG657750.1:370522-373999 GCF_000158895.1 Streptomyces sp. C
TGGTAGAGCCGGTCGTCGAACATCAGCCTGCGGCCCGGGGCGGCCAGCCGCAGGTCCTGCGGCAGCGAGGCCAGCAGCCGGTGCGCGGCGGTCGCGTGCTCGTGCGCGCTGCGGCCCCCGGAGCGCTCCGACCAGAGCCATTCGGCGTACTTGGCGAAGCCCTCGTTGAGCCAGATGTGGCGCCAGTCGGCGATGCCGACGCTGTTGCCGAACCACTGGTGGGCCAGCTCGTGGGCGACGAGGCGCTCCCAGCCCCGCGCGCCGTCCACGTGGTTCGTGCCGAACAGGGACAGCCCCTGCGCCTCCACGGGGACGTCCAGTTCCTCGTCGGCGACGACCACCGCGTACTCGCCGAAGGGGTAGGGGCCGAAGAGCTCCTCGAAGAGCCGCATCATGGCGGGCTGCCGGGCGAAGTCCCGGGAGAACCGCGGCAGCACGTGGGCGGGCACGTGCGCGGTCTGCGGCACCCCGCCGAGGCCCGGGTCGCCGAGCAGCACCGTCTGGTACTGGCCGATGGCCAGGCCGACCAGGTAGCTGGGGGTGGGTGCGGACTGCTCGTACACCCAGGTGGTGGTGCTCGCCCTGGTGGTCCGGGTGAGGAGGCGGCCGACGGCGGCGACCGTGTAGGCGGACGGGGTGTTCAGGGAGATGTGGTAGGCGGCCTTGTCGGCGGGCCGGTCGTTGCACGGGTACCAGGACGGGGCGCCGACGGGCTGGCTGGCCACGAGCGCCCCGTCCGTCAGCTCCTCCCAGCCGAGCCCGCCCCAGGGGCTGCGCACCGGCTTCGGGTTGCCCGCCCAGTGGACCTCGACGGTGAAGGCGGCCCCGGCGCGCAGGGCCTTGGCCGGGCGGACGCGGAGCCGGCCGGCCCGGTGGGTGTAGTGCGGGGCACGCCCGTCCACCAGAACCCGGCCGATCCGGAAGGCGGCCAGGTTCAGGTGGAATTCGGCCAGCGGGGCCGGTCCGGCGATGGCGCTGAGGCGGGCGGTGCCGGCCAGCCGGTTGGGGCCGGGCCGGTACTCCAGGGCGAGTTCGTAGCGGTGCACCCGGTACCGGGGGTCGCCGTTGTCCGGGAAGTACGGGTCCACCGCCGTGCTCTGGCCGCTCATCGCCGGTTCCGCTCCCCGCTCTGTGCCGCGGTCCCCGGGCTAGGACCGCCACGCCTCGATCGGATTGCCCAGCCAGCGGGTGTCGGCGGGGACGGACTCCCCGGCCATCACGAGGGAGGCGGGACCCAGGGTGCTGCGTGCCCCCACCGTGCTCCCGGGCAGGACGATTCCGCCGGGGCCCAGGGTGGCGCCCTCGCGGAGGACCACAGTATCCGTCCGCAAGATCCGGTCGTGGAAGAGGTGCGTCTGCAACACGCAGCCCCGGTTGACGCTGACCGCGTCGCCGAGGGTCACCAGGTCCGTCTCGGGCAGCCAGTAGCTCTCGCACCACACGCCCCGGCCGATGCGCGCCCCGAGCCCGCGCAGCAACAGGACCAGCAGCGGGGTTCCGGGGACGGCTCCGGCGAGCCAGGGCACGGCCAGCACCTCCACGAAGGTGTCGGCCAGTTCGCCCCGCCAGACGAAGCCGCTCCACAGCGGGTGTTCCGCCCGCCGGTGCCGGCCGACCAGCAGCCACTTGGCCGCGACGGTGACGGCGCAGGCGGCCGCGCCCGCGGTGAGCAGGACCGCCCCGGACAGCAGGGCGGCCCCCGGCACCCCCAGCACGGGCGTCGCGGCCAGCGCGCACAGCGCCGCCAGGGTGAGGACGGCGAGGCCGGCCGAGCAGAAGACGGGCACCAGCCGGCAGGCCTCGACCAGGCCGCGCGCCCACAGGAGCCGGGCGGGCGGGTCGTACGTGCGGCTGCCGTCGGCGGCCGCGGCGGACCGGGGCAGCCGCACCGGGGGCAGGCCCAGGTACGAGCTGCCCTTCTTGGCCTTCTTCGGAGTGGCGGACAGGACGCCGACCAGCCCGCCGTCCGGCACGCTGCGGCCGGGCGCGGTCATCCCGGAGTTGCCGAGGAACGCCCGCCGGCCGATCTCGGAGCGGCCGATCCGCATCCAGCCGCCGCCGCGTTCGCAGGGGGCGGTCAGGGTGTCGTCGGCGAGGAACGCGCCGTCGCCCACGGTGGTGAGGCTGGGCAGGGCGAGCACGGTGGACACCTCGGCGCCCCGGCCGACGCGCATGCCGAGCAGTCTCAGCCACACGGGGGTGACCAGCCCGGCGTAGAGCGGGAAGAGCGTCGCCCGGGCCAGGTCCATCAGCTGGACGACCGCCCAGGCCTGCCAGCCGACGCGGCTGTGGGTGGGGTGGTTCCCGGTGCGCAGCCCGAGGCTGAGCAGGCGTACGGCGGTCAGGACGAGCAGCGCGTACGCCAGGACGAAGGCGAGCGCACCGGGCACGACGGCGAGCAGCGCCCCGCGCAGGGCCCCGGCGGGTCCGGCGCCGGCGGGTACGAACCGCCCGGCGACGAGCAGCGCGGGGAGCGCGGCGAGCAGCGGCAGGGCGGTGAGGCAGAAACCGGTGGCTCCGTACATGGCCCGCCAGAGCAGGGCGCGCGGCGGGCGTTCCCCGGGCCAGTCGTGCTTGGCCCGGCCGAGCCTGACGGCGGGGGCGCCGCCCCAGCGCTGCCCGGCCGGGACCTGTCCGGCCACGGCGGAGCCCGGGGCCACTTCGGCCCGCTTGCCGACGCGGGCGCCGGGGAAGAGCGTGCTCCGGGTGCCGACGACGGCGCCCGCGCCGATCCGGACGGAACCGATCTCCAGGCGGTCTCCGTCCAGCCAGTGCCCGCTGAGGTCCACCTCCGATTCCACGGCGCAGCCGCGGCCGAGCCGGAGCATGCCGGTGACCGGGGGCAGCGAGTGCAGGTCCACGTCGGGGCCCAGGCGGGCGCCGAGGGCGCGGGCGTATCGCTGGAGCCAGGGGCCGGTGAGGGAGGTGGCGCCGGAGCACTCGGCGAGCCGTTCGGCCGTCCACAGCCGCAGGTGCACGCTGCCGCCGCGCGGGTGACGGCCTGCCCGTACCCCGCGCAGCAGCAGGCGGGCGCCGCCGGCGGCGATGGCGAGGCGGCCGGGCGGGCTGAACAGCAGGGCCGCGCCGGCGGCCACGTACCACCAGGAGGCGGTGGGTGCCCAGGGGTACGGTCCGAGGCGGTGCAGCAGGTTGCCGAGTGCCAGCAGGGCGACGGTCCAGCGCAGGCCGACGAGGGTGAACAGCGGCAGCAGCAGGAGGCACTGGGCGGCCTTGGCGCGGGCCGGGACCGGTGCGACGGTGCGGGCGTCGCCGTCCTCGCGGACGGACCGCTCCAGCCGCCGGGCCAGTTTGCGCAGCGTCGGGTTCTGGTAGACGTCGAGGACCGCCACTGCGGGGTAGCGGGTGCGCAGCCGGGTGGTGAGCTGCGCGGCGGCGAGGCTGTTGCCGCCGGTGGCGAAGAAGTCGTCGCCGGCGCCGGTGACGGGCACGCCCAGGGTCTCGGTCCACTGTTTCGGC
>NZ_GG657750.1:374497-382734 GCF_000158895.1 Streptomyces sp. C
TCCTTGGCGGGGTCGAGGTAGCGGGCGAGGCCGACGCCGCCGATGACGAGTTCGCCGCTGCCGCCCATGGGCACTGGTTCGCCGGACGCGTCGACCACGGCCAGTTCCCAGCCGGCGAGCGGGAGGCCGATCCTGACGGGCTCCGCGCCGGTCAGCGGGCACGCGCAGGCGACGACGGTGGCCTCGGTGGGGCCGTACGTGTTCCAGACCTCCCGGCCCTCGGTGACCAGGCGGGCGGCCAGTTCGGGCGGGCAGGCCTCGCCGCCGAAGATCAGCAGCCGGACCTCGTCGAGGGCGGCGGGCTCCCAGAGCGCGGCGAGGGTGGGCACGGTGGAGACCACGGTGATCTCCTGTTCGACCAGCCAGGGGCCGAGGTCGGCCCCGCTGCGGACGCGGTGGCGGGGTACGGGGACGAGGCAGGCGCCGTGGCGCCAGGCCAGCCACATCTCCTCGCAGGAGGCGTCGAAGGCGACCGAGAGTCCTGCCATGACCCGGTCGCCGGGGCCGATCGGCTCTTCGGCGAGGAACAGGGCGGCCTCGGCGTCGACGAAGGCGGCGGCGCTGCGGTGGCTGACGGCGACGCCCTTGGGCCGGCCGGTGGAGCCGGAGGTGAAGATGATCCACGCGTCGTCCCGGGGACCCGGCCGGACGGCGGGCGCGGGAGCGGCCGGGGGGCGCCCGGCGGGGTCGCCGCGGTCGATGTGCCGGCCGGGGCCCAGCACCGCCCGTACGCCGGCTTCGGCGAAGACCAGCCGGGCCCGCTCGTCGGGGTCCTCGGCGTCGACCGGCACGTATGCGGCGCCCGCGGCGAGGACGGCGAGGACGGCCACGTACAGCTCGTTGGTGCCGGAGGGGACGCGTACGCCGACCCGGTCGCCGTGTCCCACTCCTGCCGCCGCGAGGGCGCGCCGGCGGCGTTCGACCCGGGCGGCCAGTGCCCGGTAGGTGAGCCGGGAGGTGCCGTCGTCCAGGGCGGGCTCTTCGGGGTGGGCCCGTACGGTGGCCTCGAAGACGTCGAGGAGGGTACGGGCGGGGGCGGCCGGCCCGGCCGAGAACCGGGCGGACTTGCCGGGGTCCCCGCTTGGCTCGCCTTCGTCGGGCACCGGCTCCTCGGGCAGGGCACCGTCGGCCGTCAGGGTGAGTTCAGCGCGTTCGGGTGTGGCTGCCATAGGCCCTCGCGTCTCGCTCCCGGACACGTCCGGGGTGCCGGTGGAGCCCGGGTCTGCCCGGGTTGTTCCGGTCCGGCGGAGAACAACCCACCAGCCTAGTCCGCCGCCGGGGATCTGCCCGTGGAAGCCGCGGGCGTGGCCGGAAGGCGTACTCCGCCCGGGGGTGTCACCCCTGGGACGGTCGCACGGTGCGGGGGCCGGCGCACTGGGCTCCGTACGCCTTCACCCGTTCGCGCAGGGCGCGGTCGGCGGTGACCACCACGCAGGGGCGGCCGGCGTGGGCGGCGGCGAGCTCCACGATGCGGTCGTCGCCGCTGCCGGGTGCGGAGTCGACCCGGACGCCGGGTACGGACGCGATGCCGCGGGCCGCGCCCTCGACGACGAGGATGACCTCCTCGCCGCCCCGCCCACCAGGATCAGTCCGCTCCGCGAGCCGGTCGCGCAGCCGCTCGGCGGCGCCCCTGCGGTCGCGCCACCATCCGTCGGGTACGGAGCCGACGACGTTCGCCGCGTCGACGATGAGGACGGAGGTGAGGGATTCGGTCACGTTCCGTCATTCTGCCACGGCCGTCGTCTCCGGGGGCGCGACGACGAAGACGTCGGACAGCGGCGAGGTGTCGGCGCCGGCGCTGATCAGCAGGTCGTAGGTGTCGGGGGGCAGGAGACCGAGGTCGAACCGCTGCCGTTCGCGCGGGACGTCGATGTCGCGGTCGACGACGGGCAGGCCGGTGGTCCGGCTGGTCACCGAGACCCGGGCCGGGATCTCGGGCAGTTCGCTCTCGCTCTGTGAGCTGCCGGCCCCGATCTCGCACACCACCGGTTCCCCGTCGAGGTAGAGGTCGTCGCCGAGGTAGGTGAACCAGCAGGTCACCAGGGAGCGCAGATCCGCGATGTGGACGTCGTCCAGGGACTGGAGGATGCCCTTCACGTGGTCGAGCATGGCCTCGTGGTTCTGCAGGCTGCCGTGTTTCTGCGGGACGAAGGTGCGGCCGTCCTCCGTGTCGGAGAGGGCGGCGGAGAGCTTCGGCACGGTGCCGTCGCCGCCTTCGTCGTCCTCTCCGCGGACCATCAGCATCTCGACCTCGTCCCCGATGATCCGGGCCGACTGCCGGGTGGGCTGGTCGATGCCGACGATCGGGTAGTAGACCACCTGGCCGGATTCCCACGCGGTGTCCTTCCGGTTGGCCTCGGCCGCGTCCTCCATCTCCCTGTGGAAGTCGGTGAGGTGGCTGCTCCACTGCGGCTGCCAGCCGGGGAGGCCGGCCTCCGCCGGGAGGGCGGCCGTCCCGTCCTGCCCGTACACGCAGCGGTAGACGGGGAGGAGCTGGTGCAGGCCGGTGAAGGAGCGCAGGAGCCGGGTGAGGTCGTGCTCGAAGGGGCCGATGCGCTTGCGGAAGCCGTTGCAGAGGAAATCGACGGCGTTGAGGGAGCCGTAGTACGGGGTGCCGAAGGTCACGACGGCCCGGGTGTCCTTCCAGCCTTCGAGCACCTCGACGTAGTAGCGGGAGACCAGGCCGCCCATCGAGTGCCCGACCAGGACGAGCCGGGCGGCGGGGTTGCCGCTCTTCTCCCGCCAGTCGCGCAGCCAGCCCCTGCTCCGCTCGGCCAGCTGCCGGGCGGCGGCCCTGTTGTCGCGCCGCCAGTCGTAGGGGAAGGGGAAGTAGTTCTCGCCGCGCTTGAGCTCGAACCGGTCCAGCAGGAACTCCTCTATGGCCGTGTAGCCGTCGATCTTCCACAGGCCGGGCAGGGTGTGGAGGTCGGGAACCAGCCGGGTGGCGACGACGCCGTCACCGAGGTCGTCCTCGTTCCAGTCGTCCTGGCCGTCCGGCAGTTCCAGCTCCGCCACGGAGCGGCCGAGGCTCGTCAGGGCGCCCAGTACCGCCGAGGCCGAGGGGGCCCAGACGTCCTTCCCGTTCCGCGTCAGTACGCTGCCGGTGATGCCGGGAAGCAGTACGACGACGTCGGGCATCGGGTTCTTGCCCATGAGCTGACCTCCTAGCCCTTTTGCGGGTCGGACGGGTTCGCGGGCGGGACGAACGGTTCGGAGGCGTCCCCGTAGTGCTGGTAGGCGGCCCAGGCGCTCCACCGCTGCGGGTCCTGTCCGCCGTCCGGCCACTCGTTCTCGGCTCGCTTCTCGTAGAGCTCCTTGCGCGCGGACCGGACGGCGGCCCCCACCGTCGGCGGGTCCTCGGGGGGTCCGATCGTGAACAGGTGCCGGTAGAACTGCTCCGCGAAGGAGATCCCCTGGTCGTCGGGGATCCGCCAGGCCGACCCGATGTAGTGGCCGACGCCTATGCGCAGGAACTCGTCGGCGAGGCTGGGCACGAGCGCCGCCTGGGGGTTGCCCCACGGGCTGTGGTCGGCCACGAGGGAGGATCCGTCCGTGGCCCCGGCGGGGTCGTCGGCTCCCAGGCGGGCCGTGTAGCAGGCGTTGGCCACGACGATCAGCGGCGGCCGGTCCAGGCGGCCCAGTTCCTGGGCGGTCAGCAGGCCGTCGGCGAAGACCCAGCCCGAGCGCCGTCCGGTGCCGGAGCGGTCGAAGTCGCTGTGGCCGCAGTAGTGGACGATGTCGTTGCCGCCGCACAGCAGGGCCCTCAGGACGTCGAGCCGCCGCGCGGGCTTCTCGTCGGGCTTGCGGACGGAGTTCGCCGCGCCGACGAACAGGTTGACCGTCACCCCCAGGTGCCGGAGCTGGTCGGCGACCTGGCGGGCCTCCTCGCGGGCACCCGGGAGGTCCAGCCCCTTCTCCGGGTCTCCCGGATCCCCGATGACCAGGGCGCACAGCGTGCCGGTGGCCGGCGTCTCGGCCAGCACGCGCGCGTACGTGGTGCGCAGTTGACGGGAGAGCTGGGTGCGGATCGCCAGGGGCTCGGGCTCCTTGCCGCCGGGCTGCCGGGCGTCCCTCAGGAACTCCCAGGGCACGGGAGCCGTGTCGCGGTCCAGTTCCAGGAGGACGGTGGCGTCGTCGGTGAGCAGCCGCTGGAATTCCGGGGGCACGATGAAGCGGGACAGCAGCTCGGGAAGTGCCTCCGCGTCCTCGACGATGGGTTCCGTCAGCCTGTCCACCAGCTCGCGCAGCAGGTCCGTGTCCACGAGGGCGACCCGTTCCGGTATGGTCGCGCCGCCGGTCAGGGCCGCCCAGCGCAGGGCGTTGGGACCGGTCAGGACGGACATCCGTACGGGTGCGGAGTCGTGCTGGGCCTGGATGGGGGCCCGGACCGTCAGGGTCAGGTCGGTGTGCCGCACCGTGGCGAGCTGGGCCAGCTGCTCGCGCACCTGTTCGCGGATGCCGGGTCCGCATGCGGCCAGGACGGTGCGCAGGGCTTCCTCGGTGGACGGATCGGCACCGTCCGGTGGGCCGGCGCCCTCGTCCGGGGCCGTGCCTGCCGCTGCCGGGCGGACGAGTCCGGACAGCGCCGCCAGGGCGTACACGGCGGCCGAGGGGACGAACAGCCTGCCGCCGCTCTCCTCGCGCAGGGCGGGGGTGACGTGCAGCCGCTCCTGGTCCTTGGCGGCGCCGGTCAGGGCGAGGAGGAGCTGTTCGGCGCGGAGCCGGTCGACCTCCACGACGAGCACCTCGGTGAGCCCGGGGGCGGGGGCCGGCGGGCTCGCCGAGGCCAGCGCGGCGGCGAAGCCGCGGACGAGGGCCCGGGCCGCGCCGCCGACGGAGAGGTTCCCCGCGCCCGCGCCGACGAGGACCGTCGCCATCGTGGCGACGTGGCCCAGGGCGATGGCCTCGCCCAGCAGGGAGGCGTACATCTGAACGGCACGGCGTTCGGTGAGGGTGCCCATGGGGCCCATGCCGACGACGGCGGCCGACCGTACCGGACCCTCCCTGCACGGGAAGTACGTGACCTCCCCGAGCTGGGCGTCGATCCAGCCGAGCCGGTTGTGCTCCGTGATCAGGGGGCGGGGGCCGGCGGATATGGCGCGGTCCAGTGCGAGTTCCGCCGCGTCGGGGACGACCGACTGGTAGTGCCCGGTGACGTGCAGATCGGCGGCGACCTTGACGAGATCGCCCCAGACCACTGTGATGTTGACGGTTGGACCACCGTCGTGGGGCGGCGTCGGAACGCCTTCCGGCCGGTCCTCGTTGCCGGCGGCGGGGGTGCTCACCACGACGCTCCTCCTTCGAGTCGCCCGGGATACGCGTACCGTGAACCGCGGTACGCCGCACCTGTCCCCCTGAGCACGATTATCCCACCGATTCGGCGCGGGGCCCTGCCCGCGGCCGGTCCGGCCCGATGCCGCCGGCCGGGGTCCGGTTCAGCGGTAGCGGGCGGAGGCGGCGGCGAAGGGCGTGGCGTGCTGCGGCGCCGTGGCGAGGAGCGCGACCCAGGAGCCGTCGGTGAACTCGATGTCCATCCGGCCCTTCTGGAGGACGCCGGTCGGGTTGGCCCGCACGGCGGCCACCGCCGAACGGGGCACCTCCCAGTAGTGCTTCATCACCGGCGTCGACTGCCACAGCGGCGAGACGTCGCCGAGTCCGAACCAGCGCCGGTCGGTGAGGACGAGTACGCAGGCGTGGGAACGGCGCAGGTTGGCCCGGCTGATGACGAAGTGTCCGGCGGCGCTCTCCCAGCCGCCTTCCATGTTCTTGCCGTGCATCAGGCGCGTGCCGAGCTGTTCCACCGCGTCGGGCATGCGGTCGATCGCCTCCGCCGCGGCGGCCGGCCGGGACCGCCGCGGGTCGAGCACCCGGGACTTGGCGATCTGCCGCAGCTGGCGGGGGAGCCGCGCCTCGATCCGCCGCTGGAGGTCGGAGGGGTCCGGGGGCGCGAGCATCGACTCGGGCGGGGTGGGCACGCCGGGCCCGAGTTCGTGGGCGCAGGCCGCTATGAGGTGCTCTCCCGGCTGGAGGAACTGCCGGGCCTGCTGGCGCCTCTCCTCGTTCAACGGGCGTGCTCCTGTCCTTCTTCGGTGGTCATGTCCGGTGGACGGAATTCTCCCCCATCACCCGAGTTTCATGATCACCGGGGGTCGCCCCGGGGTCAGGACTCTTCGGGGAGGTGGATGTCGAGGACGCAGATGTCGTCGCGGTTGCCCGGCCGCAGCGCCGCCAGGGAGCGGGCCAGGGTGTCGCCGCGGCCTTCCCGCAGCAGCCCCAGCGCGGTCTCGGCCAGCCGGTCGAGGCCCTCCTCGATGTCCACGCCGGGGTCCTCCACCAGACCGTCGGTGTAGAGCAGGAGGTGGTCGCCCGGCAGCAGGTCCACCGTGTCCTGTCCGTACGAGCTGTCGAACGCGGCCCCCAGCAGGCAGCCCTCCGGCTGCGGCAGGAAGCTCGCCCCGCCGCCCCGGATCAGCAGGGGCGGCAAGTGCCCCGCCCGCACCCATGTCAGCCGGCGGTCCCAGGGCTGGTAACGGCCCATCACCATCGTGGCCGTCGCCCCGTACGGGTCCACCGCCGTGTGCAGCAGCAGGCTGTTCAGCAGGCGCAGGACGTCCGGGAGGGCGGAGCCGGTGATCGTCATCCCCTTGGTGGTGAACCGCAGCTGGGCCATGGTGCCGACGGCTCCGAGTCCGTGTCCGGCGACGTCACCGACGACGAACAGGGCGCTGCCGTCGGGGAGTCCGATGGCCGAGTACCAGTCGCCCCCGACGTTGATCCCGCTGTCGGCCGGCACGTACGCCACGTCCACGGACAGCCCCGCCAGCTCCAGCGACTGCTCGGGGATCGGCAGGAGGGTGTCCTGGAGGCGGGCGGCGAGGGCGCGTTCGGCCGTCAGCATGCCGCGCTGGACGAGATTGGTGCGTTCGCTGTCCAGCAGGGCCTGCTCCGTGGCCCGCTGCGCCGTCAGGTCCTGGAAGAAGCCGTGCACCTCGATCGGGCTGCCGTCCGCGTCGGTCTGCGCCTCGGCCACGATCCGCAGGTGCCGGACCCCCTGCGCGGTCCCGATCCGGAAGGGGTGGTCGACCGCCGCCCCGTCGGCCAGCAGCCGCCGCACGGCGGCGGCCAGCCTCGGCAGGTCCTCCGCCAGCAGGTGCGCGGGCAGCTCCTCCAGCCGCATCGGGCCCAGCGCCGGATCCCGGTCGAAGATCGCGTAGACCTGGTCCGACCAGGTGATCGTGTCCGTCACCAGGTTCCAGCTCGCCCAGCCCAGGTTTCCCAGCCGCTGCATGTCCGCGAGCCGGCGGGTCTCCCTCTCGTTCGTGTCGTGGCGGATCCACGACACCACCAGGCGCTCCCCCAGCCTGGCCGCGCGCACGGAGTACACGGACTGCTGGGGCACCCCGGCGGTGACCTCCTCGTAGGTGAACGGCTCGCCCTGGTACACCGTTCCGGTGGCCAGCGTCTCCAGGTACCCGTCCCAGAGCGCGGTGCCCGCCACCGTCGGATAGGTCTCCAGGATCCGTCGCCCGATCAGCTCCTTGCCGCTGCGCCCGGCCACGTCCAGCGAATCGGGCGCCGCCGCCTCGATCCGGTAGTCCTCGACGTCACCCGACGGCGAGCGCAGCGGTGTCAGCAGGACCGCCGGCCCGGCGGTGGCGTCCAGGACCGACTGGATCGCCTCCACGTCCTCGCGCAGCGGTCGGCGGCCCCGGGGGCCCTGGTCCTCGCGCAGCAGACCTCCGCAGAGCCGGACGGCCCGCCTGAGCAGGGTCCGGGTGCGGGCGTCGAAGGGGCCCCTCCGGGTACGGAAAGAAGCCGACGACCGTCGTCGCCGGGCCGGTACCGGGTACGGGGAGCCAGGCGCGCGAGGGCCACTGGCCGGGGGGATCGCCGATCAGCTGGTACCGGGCGGCGTCGAGGTCCGGGTCCTCCAGCCAGACCGCCTCCCCGGATGCGGCGGCCTCCAGGGCGGCGACCCCGCTGAGCGGCGGGATGTGGCTCCACTGCTCGGCCATCGCGTCGGTGGCGCCGGCGTGCCCGGCCAGCTCCAGGCTCCCGGCGGCCGCGAGGCTGTAGATCATCACGGCGTCCACGTCCTCCGGCCCGCAGAGCGCGGACCGCAGCAGCTCGGCGACCTCGTCAGGGGTCTGCACCCCGGCCAGGTCGCGGGCCAGCCCGGCGAGGAGCTGCCGGGTGCCGGCCGGGCGGGCCCGGGTCGACGAGGTACGTGCTCGCGC
>NZ_GG657750.1:384498-386132 GCF_000158895.1 Streptomyces sp. C
CCGCCGTACGGGCGGGGGGTGCGGGCTACTCCGAGGCGCAGCCGATGCACTCGACGTCGATCTGGTCGGCGAGCTCGGTGAGGACGTCGGCGAGTTCGGACACCGTCTCCTCGTCGGCGGGCATCTCGCCCGTCTCGGTTGCGTGCAGCCAGTCCTCGGCCAGCTGCCGCAGCAGCGCGGTGACGTGGTCCGCGGGGATCAGCAGACCGCCGTCGTCCGCGGGAAACAGCGGTATCGAGACCTGGATCATGGGACTCCTCCCGGACGGCTCCTTACCGGCGGCTACCCGCGCTGGGCGAGGACAACCGTCGCCGGCCGCTCGACCGCGGCCGGGGCTCAGGGGCCGTCCGGGCCTGCGCCGGCCGCCAGGGCTGCGAGGACCCGGTCGGGGATGAGGGGCAGTTCGCGGATCCGGCGGCCGGTCGCCCGGGCGAAGGCGTTGCCGATGGCGGCGGCCGCTCCCACCGTGCCGATCTCGCCGATCCCCTTGCTGCCCATCGGGGTGAGGTGCTTGTCGTGCTCGTCGACCCAGTGCGCCTCGATGTCGGGCACGTCCGCGTGCACCGGCACGTGGTACGAGGCCAGGTCCCGCGCGGTGAAGTCGCCGTGCGCCGGGTCCAGCGGGGAGTGCTCGGTGAGCGCCATCCCCAGGCCCATCACCATGCCGCCGACGAACTGGGAGCGGGCCGTCAGCGGATTGAGGATCCGGCCGGCCGCGAAGACGCCCAGCATGCGCAGCACCCGTACCTCGCCGGAGACCGGGTCGACGGCCACCTCGGCGAACTGGGCGCCGAACGCGTGCCGGGCGTACGGGGAGCGCTGTTTGACGGCGGCCGTGGTGTCGGCGGACGCGCACAGGCCGCCCTCGGGCACCTTCCCGTCGCGCCGTTCGAGTTTCAGCGCGAGCGCGCGGCAGGCCTCGTGCACCGCCCAGCCCCAGGAGCCGGTGCCGGACGAGCCGCCCGCCACCGACGCCGCGGGCAGGTCCGAGTGTCCGACCACGCTCGCCACCCGGTCGGCGGGCACGCCCAGCGCGTCCGCCGCCACCATGGCCAGGACGGTCCGCGCCCCGGTCCCGATGTCGGTGGCGGCCACCTCCACCCCGGTAGCTGCCGTCCGGCAGGGCGTGCGCCATGGCCTGGCAGGGGGCCAGGTACACCGGGTACGTGGACGCGGCCACGCCCGCACCGGTCAGCAGGCCGTCCCGGGTGCGCGGGCCGCGGGTGCCCGGCCAGCCGAAGCGCCGTGCGCCCTCGCGCAGACAGGCGACCAGGCCGCGGCTGCTGTACGGGCGCCCGCTGTCCGGTTCGGCGGCGGGCTCGTTGCGTACGCGCAGCTCGACGGGGTCCACGCCCACGGCGTCGGCGAGTTCGTCCATCGCCGACTCCAGCGCGTACATCCCGGGCGTCTCCCCCGGTGCCCGCATCCACGACGGTGTGGGCACGTCGAGCGGCACGACGCGGTGCGCGGTCAGCAGGTCGGGGGCCGCGTACATGACCCGGGCGGGGACGGCCGCCTGTTCGACGAACTCGCGGATGCGCGAGGTGTGGGTGGTGATCTCGTGCGCCAGGGCCGTGAGGGTGCCGTCGGGCCGCGCCCCGAGGCGCACCCGGTGCAGGGTGGGCGCGCGGTGG
>NZ_GG657750.1:386819-389364 GCF_000158895.1 Streptomyces sp. C
CGCGCACCACCCGGCCGGCGGTTTCGGTGGCGGGCACCGGCCAGGCGTACAGGCAGCCGGGCGGGGTGTGGTCGGCGGCGTAGCGGGCGGCGCCGGTGACCTTCAGCGCGGCTTCCCGCCGGGTGGCGGGCGAGCCGAGCGCGGGGGTGCCTTCCATGGTCCGTCTCCTCCTTCTGTCGCTCCCCGCCCGGTTTCCTGTCGCCACCGGTCCGGTCGGCGGGGTTCAGTCCCGCGCGGGCCCGGCGAGCCCTGCCAGTACGTCGCGGGCGAGGTTACCGGCGAGGAGCACCTTGAAGGCGTTGTCGCGCAGCGGGCGGGCCGCTGCGAGTTCGGCGTCCACGGCAGCGCGGACGGCCTCGGGCGTGGGCCGCTCCCCCAGCAGGCGCTCCTGGGCCACCCGGGCCCGCCAGGGCCGGTGCGCCAGCCCGCCGAAGGCGAGCGCGATCCGGGACACCATGCCGTCCCGGGTCTCCAGGACCGCCGCCACCGAGGCGAGCGCGAAGGCGTACGAGGCCCGGTCGCGGGCCTTGCGGTACGCGGAGGGCGCGCCGAAGGCTCCGGGCGGCAGCAGGACCGCGGTGACGAGTTCGCCGTGCCGCAGGGTCGTGTCCTGTTCCGGGTGTTCCCCGGGCAGTCGCAGGAAGCCGTCGAGCGGCACCGTGCGGATGCCGTCGGCGCCGGTGACCTCCACCTCGGCGTCCAGGGCGCTGAGCGCCACCGCGAGGTCGGAGGGGTGGGTGGCGACGCAGAGCGGGGAGTGGCCGAGCACCGCGTGTTCGCGGTTGACGCCGTCGAGGGCCGCGCAGCCGCTGCCGGGGTCGCGCTTGTTGCAGGGTTTGGACAGGTCCTGGAAGTAGCCGCAGCGGGTCCGCTGGAGCAGGTTGCCGCCGGTCGTCGCGGCGTTGCGCAGCTGTCCCGAGGCGCCCGACAGCAGGGCCTGGGCCAGGACCGGGCAGCGGGCCCCGGCGAGGGGGTGTGCGGCGAGGTCGGTGCCGCGGACTCCGGCGCCGACGCGCACGCCGCCCGAGGTGGTGGCCTCGACCCCGGCGGGAAGCAGCCGGGCGACGTCCACGAGGGTGTCGGGCCGTTCGACGCCGAGCTTCATGAGGTCGACGAGGTTGGTGCCGCCGGCCAGGTAGGCGGAGCCGGGCCGGCCGCCGTGGGCCTCGGCCGCGTCGGCGAGGCTCGCGGGGCGGACGTAGCGGAAGGGCTTCACGTGATCACGTCCCGTACGGCGTCGACGATCCGCGGGTAGGCGCCGCAGCGGCACAGGTTGCCGCTGAGGCGCTCGGCGACGGCCTCGCGGGTCGCCTCCGCGCCCTCCGCCGCGAGTTCTGCGAGCATCCCGAGGGCCGAGCAGAGCTGGCCGGGGGTGCAGAAGCCGCACTGGAGGGCGTCGCGGGCGACGAACGCCTCCTGGAGGGGGTGCGGGCGGCCGTCGTCCCCAATGAGTCCCTCGACGGTGGTGACCTGTGCGCCGTCCTGGGCGACGGCGAGCAGCAGGCAGCTGTTGAGGCGCCGGCCGTCGACGAGGACCGTGCACGCCCCGCACTGGCCGTGGTCGCAGCCCTTCTTGGCCCCGGTGAGGTCCAGCCGCTCGCGCAGCGCGTCGAGCAGGGTCGTGCGGTGGTCCAGGTCGAGCGCGTGCCGTTCGCCGTTGACGTGGAGCGTGACCTGCGAGTGCGTGGCCTCCTGGCCGTCCATGACGAAGCGCCTGCCTCTCCTCGCGGATCCCCCGTCCCTTGGCGTCTAACCGGCCGGGGGTGCGCCGCAACGCGTCGGCGTCCGGTTCCACCCGATCGGGTTCGGACGGCGGAAGCTGGGCAGGCGCAGGTCGAGGCTCTCGAAAGGAGTTCGCGATGGCTGAGAAGGCCAAGGGCAAGATGGAGCAGGCCAAGGGCAAGGCGAAGGAAACCATCGGCAAGGTGTCCGGCAACGACCGGATGAAGGCCGAGGGCAAGGTCGACCAGGCCAAGGGCAAGGCGGAGGAAGCCGCGGGCAAGGCCGACCAGACCGTGCGCGGAGTCGGCGACTCGCTGCGCGGCCGCCGCCACGGCACCTGACCCATCGCGCCCCGTACGACGTGCCCCCCGGCCGGGACCGGCCGGGGGGCACGCGCAACCTCAGGAGGTGTCCCAGGTGGCGGCCATGGACACGATGGACATGGTTCCGGGGGGCCCGGCCCGCGGCGGTGCGCCGTGATCGCCCGGGCCTCGAACGTGGGGGAGCGCCAGGAGACCTGTGACGAGCGCGCCGACCGGCTGTGGCTTGAGCTGATGCACGAGGTGCGCGTCGTCCTGACCGCCGTGCAGCTCCTGCTGGCGTTCCTCCTCGCGGTGGCGTTCACCCCCGCGTTCGGGCACCTGCGGGGCACGGACCGGCTGCTGTACCTGGTGTGCGTGCTGTGCGGTGTCGGCGCCATGACGGCGCTGACGGGGCCGGTGGCGCTGCACCGCCTGGTGACGGGGCTGAGGCTGAAGCCGGAGACGGTCGCCTGGGCGTCCCGGCTCGTCACGGCGGGCATGGCCCTGCTGCTGGCGATGAC
>NZ_GG657750.1:391356-394110 GCF_000158895.1 Streptomyces sp. C
CCCCGCCGCAAACCGGCGGCCCGGACGGGCGGCCGGGGCCGGCCGCCGGGTCTCGCCCGTTCGGCCCCTTCGGCGCCGGTGGTGCGATACCCGTGCTCCTGCCCCGCTTGAGGTGCCCTGCGTGTTCTGTCAGCCGCACGGGTCACAGTGCGCGACCATACGGACGCCGAGAGCAAGCAGCCCGTAGGTGGAGACACCGAGACAGGAAGAAGGACGGACGTGTCCGGCAGCGAAAGCGAGAACCCCGCAATCCCCTCCCCGGCCGCCACGCCGGCCCGCCGTCCCATGGCGAACCGGGACTGGTGGCCGAACCAGCTGGACCTGCAGGTTCTCCACCAGCACTCGCCCCGGGCGAACCCGATGGGCGAGGACTTCGACTACGCGAGGGAGTTCACGGGTCTGGACGTCGAGGCCCTGAAGCGGGACGTCTTCGAGGTGATGACGACCTCGCGGGACTGGTGGCCCGCCGACTACGGCCACTACGGGCCGCTCTTCATCCGGATGAGCTGGCACGCGGCGGGCACGTACCGGATCGCCGACGGCCGCGGCGGCGGCGGTTCCGGCGCGCAGCGCTTCGCCCCCCTCAACAGCTGGCCGGACAACGCGAGCCTCGACAAGGCGCGCCGCCTGCTGTGGCCGGTCAAGCAGAAGTACGGCCGGAAGGTCTCCTGGGCGGACCTCCTCGTCTTCGCCGGGAACTGCGCCATGGAGTCCATGGGCTTCAAGACCTTCGGCTTCGGGTTCGGCCGGGAGGACATCTGGGAGCCGGAGGAGATCTTCTGGGGTCCCGAGGACACCTGGCTCGGGGACGAGCGCTACAGCGGCGACAGGGAGCTGACCGGCCCGTTCGGCGCCGTGCAGATGGGGCTGATCTACGTCAATCCGGAGGGGCCGAACGGAAACCCGGACCCCCTCGCCGCCGCCAGGGACATCCGCGAGACGTTCGGGCGCATGGCGATGAACGACGAGGAGACGGTCGCCCTGATCGTGGGCGGGCACACGTTCGGGAAGTGCCACGGCGCCGTCGATCCCGAGTACGTCGGTCCCGAGCCGGAGGCCGCGCCGATCGAGCAGCAGGGGCTCGGCTGGACGAACTCGTCCGGCACCGGTGTGGGCGCCGACACGATCACCAGCGGCCTGGAGGGCGCCTGGACGACCGAGCCGACCAAGTGGGACAACGGCTACCTGGACAACCTGTTCCGGTACGACTGGGAGCTGACCCGCAGCCCGGCCGGCGCGCAGCAGTGGACGCCGACGGATCCCGCGGCCCGGGACACGGTGCCCGACGCGCACGACCCGTCCAAGCGGCACGCCCCGATGATGCTGACCACGGACCTCGCGCTGAAGGTGGACCCGGTCTACGCCCCGATCGCGAGGAGCTTCCACGAGGACCCGGCCAAGCTCGCGGACGCCTTCGCCCGCGCCTGGTACAAGCTGCTGCACCGCGACATGGGTCCCGTCTCGCGCTACCTCGGCCCGTGGATCCCCGAGCCGCAGCTGTGGCAGGACCCGGTCCCCGCCGTCGATCACGCGCTGGTCGGGGACGCGGAGATCGCCGACCTCAAGGCCCGGGTCCTCGGCTCGGGGCTGTCCGTCTCCCAGCTGGTCGCCACCGCCTGGGCCGCGGCCGCGTCCTTCCGCGGCACCGACATGCGCGGCGGCGCCAACGGCGGTCGGATCCGGCTCGCGCCGCAGAAGGACTGGGAGGCCAATGCCGGGGCCGAGGTGTCCGGGACGGTGGCGGCCCTCGACCGGATCCGGCAGGACTTCAACGCCGCGCAGAGCGGCGGGAAGAAGGTGTCCCTCGCCGACCTGATCGTCCTGGGCGGCTGCGCGGCCGTCGAGAGGGCGGCCAAGGACGCCGGGCACCCGGTCACGGTGCCGTTCGCTCCGGGGCGCACGGACGCCTCCCAGGAGCAGACCGACGTGGAGTCGTTCGCCGTGCTCGAACCCAGGGCGGACGGGTTCCGCAACTACCTCCGGGCCGGCGAGAAGCTGTCGCCGGAGACGCTCCTGCTGGACCGGGCCAACCTGCTGACGCTGACCGCTCCGGAGATGACGGTGCTGACGGGCGGCATGCGGGCCCTGGACGCCGGCTTCCAGGGGTCCCCGCACGGCGTCCTCACCGACCGGCCGCAGACGCTGACCACCGACTTCTTCGTGAACCTGCTGGACATGGGGACGCAGTGGACGGCCTCGGCCACGGACGAGAACGTGTTCGAGGGACGGGACCGCGCCACGGGCAAGGTCAGGTGGACGGCGACCGCGGTCGACCTCGTCTTCGGCTCGCACTCCCAGCTGCGGGCCCTGTGCGAGGTCTACGCGTCGCAGGACGCGGGCGAGAAGTTCGTACGCGACTTCGTGGCGGCGTGGGACAAGGTGATGACCCTGGACCGCTTCGACCTCGCGTGACCCGGGGCGGGCCGGGCCGCGTCCGCCGTCCCGGCCCGGCCCCCGCGGGCCGGCCGGGACCGGGCCGGTGGGCGGGTGCCCGGCGGGCGGCGCATCCTGGGAGGAGGACCCTCCTGCCTTCCTGAACCCCTTGGGGGACGTCATGGAACTGGGCTTCCTCAAACCGCTCTTCTCCCGCCCCGGCCCCTGGGCCTCCGTGTTCGTGGAGGGCAGCCGCGCGACCGAGGACGCGCAGCGGATCCGGGCACTGCGCGAGCGGGCCGTCGCCGCACAGCTGATCGACGCGGGCGCCGACGCCTACACCGTCCGAAGCACGTGGTGAACCGGCTCCTCGGGGAGCCG
>NZ_GG657750.1:395164-410329 GCF_000158895.1 Streptomyces sp. C
TCTCGTACGCCCCGGACAGCGCCTCGACGCGCTGCCAGATCCGCGCCGCGCGGGCCTCGTCGACGACCGGACGGCGTACGGCGCCCAGCGCCCAGGCCTGCTGCGCCTCGGTGGCGGAGTCCTTGCCGTGCAGCTCGACGGCGTGGCCGGAGAAGTCGCGGACGAGGACGGAGAACAGCTCGTCGAGGACGTCCGGGTCCAGGTCCGTCAGGCGGGCCTGCTCCAGGATCAGCTGGGCGTGCACGACCAGGGCGAAGAGCTGCCCGACGGAGAGGAGGAAGTCGAGGTCGCGGCTCTGCTCCTCGTCGGGGGCGATGGTGGCGACGAACTCGCACAGGGCGTCGGCCTGTTCGCGGAACCGGGCCACGTTCGCCACGTCGGCGTACGCGTCGAAGGCGGGCCGCCAGTCGTGGAAGCGTACGGAGCCCAGGCCGCGGGCCGGGCCCTGCCGGAAGAGGAAGTCGTCGTCGGCCGCGTCGAGGCGGGTGGGGACGGCCGGGTAGTCGACCGGCTCCAGCAGGTGGTTGCGCATGAACTTGAGGATCAGCGCGAGGTTGACGTGGACGGTGCCCTCGAGCTTGGGCAGGCTGCGGATCTCGACGGCCGCCTCGGCGAAGTAGGTGTCCTTCTCGAAGCCCTTGGCGGCGATGACGTCCCACATGAGGTCGATGACCTTCTCGCCCTCGGTGGTCACCTTCATCTTCGTCATCGGGTTGAAGAGGAGGTAGCGGCGGTCGTCGGGGCCCGCGGAGCGGAAGTAGTCGACGGCGCGGTCGCTGAAGAGCTTCATGCCGACGAGGCGGACGTAGGCGTCGGCCAGTTCGCGGCGCACGTGCGGGAAGGCGGTGACGGGGCGGCCGTAGAGGATGCGGTTCTGGGCGTGGGTGACGGCCTCGTACATCGCGTGCTCGCAGATGCCGATGGAGGCGGTGCACAGGTTGAACTTGCCGACGTTGACGGTGTTGAGGGCGGCGTCGAAGGCGGCGCGTCCGGTGTGCAGGACGTCGGCGGCGGCCACCGGGTAGTCCTCCAGGCGGAACTCGCTGACGTACTTGGAGGAGTCGACGACGTTCTGCACCAGGTGGTAAGCCGGGTGGCGGCTGTCGGCGGCGAAGAAGACGTACCCGTCCGGGCCCTCGACGTCGGTGCGGCGGCCGAAGACGGAGACCAGGCCGGCGGCGTTGCCGTTGCCGATGTAGTACTTGGAGCCGGTCGCGCGGAAGCCGCCGTCGCCGTCGGCGGACGGCTCCAGCAGCATGTCGGTGGAGTAGATGTCGGCGCCGTGGGTCCGCTCGGACAGGCCGAACGCGAACACCTCGCCCTGGGTGAGGAGTTCGGCGGCACGGGCGCGGGCGTCGGCGTTCCCGCTCTGCCAGACCGGGCCGAGGCCGAGGATGGTGACCTGCCAGGCGTACCAGTAGTCGAGGCCGTAGAAGCCGAGGATCTCGTTGAGGGCGGCGATCCGGGCGGTGTCCCAGCGCTGGTCCTCCCGTCCGGCGGCGGAGGACGGGGTCAGGAAGGTGGCGAACAGGCCTTCCTTGGCGGAGAACGCGAGGAACTCCCCGAGCCACGCGCGGGAGCGGTAGTCCTCGATCAGCTTGCGCTTGCCGCGCTCCTCGAACCAGTCGACGGTGGCGCGCAGCAGGCGGCGGGTCTCGGGGTCGAAGTGCGCGGGGTCGTAGGTGCGCGGGTTGAAGAGCAGGGAGTCGGCCATGAGGGGTCGCCTTCCGTGGTGTGGATGGTGGGTGGTGCGTGTTTCAGGCGCCGAGGCGGTGGAGGGTGGCGAGGACGTCGTCCAGCCAGGCGATCGTCATCCGCTCGTACGCGATGCCGCCGCGCAGTACGGCGTGCTGGAGCTCCTGCCCGGCGTCGAGCGGGGCGGGGGCCTCGGGGCCGGTGAAGTCGCGCAGTTCCCCGGCGAGGTAGTGCGCGAGCCGTTCACCGTGCACCCGGTGGTGCCGTTCGACCTCGCGGATCAGCGCGGCCGGGTCGTCGAAGGCGGCCCCGCGGATCTTGACGGCGAGGTCGTGGCGCATGCTCTCGGGCTCGATCGGCTCGTGCAGCCAGCGCGAGAGCGCCGCCCGGCCGGGCCCGGCGACGGAGTACTCCTTCTTGTCCGGCCGCCCCTGCTGCGCCACCGCGCGGGCGGTGAGCAGCCCGTCGCGCTCCATGCGGCCCAGGACGCGGTAGATCTGCTGGTGGGTGGCGGTCCAGAAGTAGCCGATGGACCGGTCGAACCGGCGGGCCAGTTCATATCCGGAGCCGGGCATCTCCAGCAGGGAGACGAGGATCGCGTGGTCGAGCGCCATGCCCCCGATCCTCTTATGCAACTCGTTGCATAGACAAGCCCCGCCCCCCGGGTGAGACGCGGCTCACCCGGGGGTAGCCCGGCGCCGACCCGGAGCGGGAGCAGGCCGCGACGGAACCCGCGCCGGCCGCGTTCCCGGACCTGGGCGCGCGCGTGGGCGAGGACGGCATGGGGGTCCGGGAGCTGATGGTGCACCGGATCGAGGAGTACGCCCGCCACTGCGGGCATGCCGACCTGCTGCGCGCGTGCGTGGACGGCCGCGCGGGGCAGTGACCCCCTAGGGGGTGTCCGCAAAGTCTCGCCTGCCCCGCGACGCCCGGCACGCGCTCTCGCCGCACCGGACGAAAGCCCAAGTACGTCCAGTACGCGGGCTTCCGCCCGGCACGCCGAGAGCACGCACCTGGGGGCACCTCCCAGCGGTAGCTGGGGGAGCCGCGGGGCCCGCCCTCCGGGCGGACGGCGCCACTTTGCGGACACCCCCTAGCGTGAGGCGCGCGCGATCAGGGAGTTCAGCAGGGCGGCGCCGCGCTCGGCGTCCCCGACGCTGACGGCGAAGTCGGCGCCCCGGCGGGGGTGGATGACCAGGCATTCGCCCGCCCGGAGCATCACCGTCGCCCCCTTGCCGCTGAGCCGGTACCCCCAGCCGCCCACCTGCGCGGGGGTGCGGTGCTCGGCGTGCGCCGACTCGATGTCCCCGGCATCCCAGCGGCGGACCGGCAGGCCCAGCGGGCCGAAGGCCACTTCGAGGCCGCGCTCGCTGACGCGCGCCCGTACGGAGGAGCAGGCCAGGACGGTGACGGACGCGATCGCCAGGGGTGCGAGGAGCGCCCAGGGCGGTGCGACCAGGCCCGCCACGGCAGCCAGTGCGGCGGCGAGCGCGCCCGCGCCGGTCAGGACCGCGAGGGCCCGCAGCCAGGGGTTCGCCGTGCGGGAGAGCCACACGAGGGTCTGGCCGGCCGGTATCTCCATGCCCGGCGCGGTGTCCGCCGGGCGCGCCGCCGGGGTGGAGCGGTTCCGGGTCGCCAGCCAACCGGCCGGCCCCGCGACGGCGGCCACCGCGATCGTCACGGCGAGCGCGAGGTCGACCGATCCCGCCTGGTGCCAGTCGGCGCGGTCCAGGTTCGCCCGGACGACGCCGGCCTGCGCGCCGACGAGGAAGACGGCTCCGACCGGCAGGGCGACGTACGCCGCCGCACCCCCGCGCGGCCGCACGAGGGTGACGGTCAGCAGCGCGAGGACCGCCCAGACGAGCGCCGGGAACAGGGCGGCGGCCCACAGCGGCATCGAGCCGTCGGGCGCGCCGGAGCCCCCGCTCCAGTGGGTCGCGAGCCGCTCCGGCAGCCGGCCGCTCGCGGCCCAGGGCAGAGCGACGAGCACGGCGGACGGCCCCGCCACCCAGATCACCGCCGACCACGGAGCCGGACCGCCCCGCCCGTCCCGTTCCTTCATACCCTTCACGCCCTTCACGGCAACTCCTTGATGAGTTCGATGAGATCGGACCGGCTGTACCCCGAGTGCGCCGCCTCCGCGACGAGTTCGCGCACCCGGTCGAGCAGCGCCGACCGCCGGTCCGCCCCGGCGGCCACGGTCACGCCCCGCCCGCGCCGGAACTCCAGCACGCCCTCGTCGCGCAGGGCGCGCAGGCCACGCAGGACCGTGTTGGTGTTGACCCCCAACGCCAGGGAGAGGTCCCGTGCGGAGGGGAGGCGGTCCCCCGGGCCGCATTCTCCGTCGGCGATGGCGCGCCGGATGGCGCCGGCCACCTGCTCGTGCAGTGGCCGGCCGTCCGCGGTGTTCAGTCTCAGCAGCATGGTGCCATTGACAGTAGCACCATTGGCTTTATTTGGCTCTGGTCGCCGGACTCCCGACCGCGTGAGAATGCCGCCATGACGAATCCCCCTGCCGCCCCCGCCGTCCGTGTCGAACGCGACGGGGCCGTGACGACCGTGGTGCTGTCGCGGCCCGGCGCCCGCAACGCCGTGGACGGGCCGACCGCCGCCCGGCTGGCCGACGCGTTCCGGGCGTTCGAGGCCGACGAGGGGGCCGCCGTCGCGGTGCTGTGGGGCGAGGGCGGAACGTTCTGCGCGGGCGCCGACCTCAAGGCCGTCGGCACCGGGCGCGGGAACCGGGTGGAGCCCGACGGCGACGGGCCGATGGGGCCGACGCGGCTGCGCCTGACCAAGCCGGTCATCGCGGCCGTCGCCGGGCACGCCGTGGCCGGCGGTCTGGAACTCGCCCTGTGGTGCGACCTGCGCGTGGCCGAGGAGGACGCGGTCTTCGGGGTGTTCTGCCGGCGGTGGGGGGTGCCGCTGATCGACGGGGGCACGGTGCGGCTGCCGCGGCTGATCGGCGAGAGCCGGGCGATGGACCTGATCCTGACGGGCCGTCCGGTGCCCGCCGCCGAGGCCTACGCGATGGGGCTCGCCAACCGCCTCGTACCGCCGGGGCGGGCCCGGGAGGCGGCGCAGGAACTGGCCCGGGAGATCGCCGCGTTCCCCCAGCTGTGCCTGCGCCACGACCGGCTGTCCGTACGGGAGCAGCACGGCCTGCCCGAGTCAGAGGCGCTGGCGGCCGAGCTGCGGCACGGCATGGTCCCGCTGGAGGCGGGCGAGACCGGTGCCGGGGCGGCGCGCTTCGCGTCCGGGGCGGGCCGGCACGGCTCGTTCACCGGCTGACTCCGGGCCCGGCGCCGGCGGGCGTGCTCCTCGACGGCCTCGGGGCGGGGCGTCGGGCCGATTCCGGGCGCGCCGCCCTCCGGGGCCGCCGGGCCGGGGGCGGGGTCCGCTGGCGGGGTTACGCCTTCCCTCCCCCGCCGCTGCCGGGCAGGAACTCCTGGACCTTGGCCTTCAGCCCCTGGCGCAGGACGGCGCCGCGGTCGCTGTCGCCGTGCAGGACGGCGTCGGCGGTGGCCTTGATCTGGTCCCAGGTGGCGTGCGGCGGGATGGGCGGTACGGCGGGGTCGGTGCGGAAGTCGATGACGTACGGCCGGTCCGCGGCCAGCGCCCGCCGCCAGGCCGGCACGACGTCCTCGGGCCTCTCCACCCGCTCGCCGCCCAGGCCGAAGTGGGCGGCGACGGCGGCGTAGGGGACGTCCGGGATGGACTGCGAGGCCTCGAACTGCGGGGCGCCCTGCATGGCCCGCATCTCCCAGGTGACCTGGTTGAGGTCCTGGTTGTTGAGGACCGCGACGACGAGGCGGGGGTCGCTCCACTCGCCGTGGTACTTGGCGGCGGTGATGAGTTCCGCGAGCCCGTTCATCTGCATCGCGCCGTCGCCGACGAGGGCGATGGCCGGGCGTCCGGGGTGGGCGAACTTCGCGCCGATCGCGTACGGCACCCCGGGACCCATGGTGGCGAGGGTGCCGGACAGCGAGCCGCGCATGCCGTCGCGGAACCGCAGGTGGCGCGCGTACCAGTTGGCCGCGGAACCGGAGTCCGCGGTGAGCATCACGTCACCGGGCAGCAGCCCGTCCAGGGCGTGGACCACGTACTCGGGGTTGACCGGATCCGCGGGCACCCGGGCGCGCCGCTCCATGACCTCCCACCAACGCTCGGTGCCCTGCCGGATCGACTCGCGCCACGCTCCGTCGGTACGCGGCTCCAGCAGCGGGACCAGCCGGCGCAGGGTCTCGGCGGCGTCGCCGACGAGGTTGAGCTCGAAGGGGTAGCGCAGGCCCACCAGAGCGGGCTCGATGTCGATCTGCACGGCGCGGGCCTGGCCGAACTCCGGCAGGAACTGCGTGTAGGGGAAGCTGGAGCCGATCACGAGCAGGGTGTCGCAGTCGCGCATCATCTCGTACGAGGGCCGGGTGCCGAGGAGTCCGATGGAGCCGGTGACGTACGGCAGGGTGTCGGGCAGGGCGTCCTTGCCGAGCAGCGCCTTGGCCACGCCGGCGCCGAGCCGGCCGGCGACCTCCTCGACCTCGGCGCGGGCGCCCCGCGCGCCCTGCCCGATGAGGATCGCGGGCTTCTCCCCGGCGTTGAGGATCTCCGCCGCCCGGGCGACGGCGTCGTCGGACGGTACGGGGGCGTAGGGGCCGGTGCCCAGGCTGGAGGGCACCTGCTTGAACTCGTGGGCGGGGGGCGTGTAGTCGAGTTCCTGCACGTCGGCGGGGATGATCAGCGCGGTGGGCGCCCGCCGGGCGGCGGCGATGCGCATGGCCCGGTCCAAGACGTTGGGCAGCTGTTCGGGGACGGTGACCATCTCGCAGAAGTCGGAGGCGACGTCCTTGTAGAGGGACAGCAGGTCGACCTCCTGCTGGTAGGCGCCGCCCATGGCGCTGCGGCCGGTCTGCCCCACGATCGCCACCACCGGGACGTGGTCGAGCTTCGCGTCGTACAGGCCGTTCAGCAGGTGGATGGCGCCCGGGCCGGAGGTGGCCGCGCAGACCCCGGTGCGGCCGGAGAACTTGGCGTAGCCGACGGCCTGGAAGGCGGACATCTCCTCGTGGCGGGCCTGGATGAAGCGCGGCCGGTCCCCGGCCCTCCCCCAGGCCGCGAGGATGCCGTTGATGCCGTCCCCGGGGTAGGCGAAGACGTGCTCGACACCCCATTCCCGCAACCGCCGCAACAAGTGGTCGGCGACCTTCATCGTGCTGCTCCCTCCACGTCGGTTCGCCCCCGTCGACCGGCGCCTGCCCGCGGCGGCGTGGCCCATTCGCGCCGGCGGCGGCCCGGGCCGGGCCGGGGTCTTTCCGGGACTTTGCTTCGCAGCGCCTTACGGCCATACGGGCGGGCCCGGCGTGTGGCGGTCGGCCGCTCCGGCCCGCCACCCGTAGGTTCGCAGCACGGACGCCCCCGCGGGGGCGCGGAAAACGTGCGGGAGTGGGTGACCGGCGATGACCGGGAAGCGGACGATCACGGTGTTCGGCGCGACCGGGCAGCAGGGGGGCTCCCTGGCCCGGTCCGTCCTGGAGGACCGGGGCGGCGACTTCGCCGTGCGCGCGGTGACGCGCGACCCCGGCTCGGACCGGGCGCGGGAGCTGGAGCGGCTGGGGGCGGAGGTGGTGGCGGCGGACCTGGACGACGAGGCGAGCCTGGGCCCCGCGCTCGAAGGGGCGTACGGGGCGTACCTGGTGACCGACTTCTGGCAGGACATGGACGCGGCGCACGAGAAGCGGCAGGCGGCGGCCCTGGCCCGGGCGGCCGGCCACGCGGGCGTGCAGCACGCGATCTGGTCCACGCTGGAGGACACCCGCCACTGCATTCCGGTCGACGACGACCGGATGCCGACGCTCCAGGGGCAGTACAAGGTGCCGCACTTCGACGGCAAGGCGGAGGCGGACCAGTACTTCCTCGACGCGGGCGTGCCCGTCACCTTCCTGCGGACCGCGTTCTACTGGGAGAACCTGCTGGGCACCTTCGCGCCCCGGCGGGCGGAGGACGGCAGCCTGGAGCTGATCTTCCCGATGGGCGGGAAGCGGCTCTCCGGCATCGCCGTCGACGACATCGGCAAGACCGCGCACGCCGTCTTCAAGGGCGGCGCGGACTACGTCGCCGCCACCATCAGCATCGCGGGCGAACACCTGCTGCTCGCGGACATGGCCGCGGCCATGACCGAGTCCCTGGGCAGGCCGGTCCACTACCGGCCCCTGACCCCGGACGGGTTCCGGGCGCTCGGCTTCCCCGGCGCCGACGAGGCCGGCAACATGTTCCAGTTCTACGCGGACTGCGAGGCCTCCTTCACCGGCGCCCGGGACCTGGACGCCGTCCGTCGGATCAACCCGGCCCTCCAGGACTTCGCCACCTGGCTGGCCGCCCACCGCGACCGGTTCTGACCGGGCCGGGGCGCGCGCCCCGGCCGGGGGTCTGCGGCGCGGCCCGGGCCCGGCGGCGCCGCGAGGTTTGTGCCCCGGCGGCGGGGGAACGCGCCGACCGAGCGGCAGCGCACGACCGAGCGGCAGCGCACTCCCCTCCCCCGGGGGCACCGGGCCGGTGACGGCACCGGGCCGGGTGCGGAAGGCCGCAGCGGAAGGAAGGCGAGCACCATGGGCTGGGCTTCGTGGACGACCCGTTCCGTCGTCGCCGGACGGGGCGGCGTACGGACGACGGGAGCGGGCGTGCTGACGGGGGAGCTGGAGGTCCGGACCGACTGGTCCGACGGCCTCGCGTACGTGACCGTCCGCCGGGGCGGCACGTCCACCTGGCACACGGTGGCGGGAAGTCCCGTCCCCTGCCCGAACGGCTACGCCAGCAGGCGCCTGCACGACAGCGTCCTCGACTCGGTCCGCGGCCGGGGCACCACGACCCTGGCGGCCGTCCGGCCGCCCGTCGGCGCGGGCCGCGTCCGGGGCCGCGTCGCCGCCCGGCCCGTCCTGAGCGAAACCTGACAAAACGCGGCCCCCGCCTCAGCGAGCCTCTTACCCGCTCCGCCCGGCGCCGCGCCAGGATGGGGCCCCGCGGGCCCGTCGTCCGCGCGGGTGATGGAAAGGGGACCGTATTGATCACCATGGACGTCGAGTACCGCGGCACCACCGTCCTGGTCAGCGCCGGCGGAGAGCTCGACGAGGAGTCGGGCCAGGTCCTGCGGCAGGCGCTGGAGCACGTCACCCCCGGCGAGCGGGTCCTCATGGTCGATCTGCACGGGGTCCCGCTCATGACCGCGGGCGGTCTGCTGCACCTCCTGGACCTGCACCGGCGCGCGGAGGACCGGGGCCTGCGGGTGCTGGTCGTCGGCTGGCAGCCGCAGGCCCGGGAGCTGATGGCCCGGACGGCGGGCCTGCCCGGTCCCGGGTCGGCCACCGCCGACCGGTACGCGACGCCGGGCTTCCGCAGACTGCTCGCGGAACGCGCGGAACGGTCGCGCGCGTTCACGGATTCCGGCTCGGGCCGGGTACCGGCCGGGGGGTGAGGGACGGCGGGCCGCTGTTCGCATCGTGGCCGAGGTGCGTTCCACATGGTGGGCGCCGTAGTGGCGGATCTTGCCACCCGTCCGAAGAAGCAGCAGGTCAGAGCCGTACACATACGGCGTCAGGTGGCGCAATACTGCGGCAACACCACCTGCGGGGCTCTCCCGGTACGTTCCTTGCCATGCCAGCCGAACCCGCCCCCGCCGCCCGCCCGGTCGCCGCCGCGCGCCGCCGGCGGCTGCGTGCGGACCAGGCCCGGCAGCTCGCCGACCTGCTGCGCCACCAGATCCTGGCGGGCGGCTTCCCGGGCGGGGTGCTGCCCCTGGAGGACGTCATCGCCGCCGACTACCGGGCCAGCCGCAACACCGTCCGGCAGGCCCTGGACCTGCTGCGCGGGGAGCAGTTGGTCGCCCGGCAGCCCGGGGTCGGCACGGTGGTGGTGTGCGAGAAGTACCCGCACGGACTGGACCGCCTCCAGGGTCTGGCCGAGACGCTGCACGAGCACGGCCGGGTCACCAACGAGGTCCGCACCGTCGGGCCCGTGACCGCCCCCGGCCCCGTCGCCCACCGGCTGGGCCTGCCCGAGCACACCGACGTGCTCTGTATCGAGCGGCTGCGCCGGCTGAACGGACTGCCGCTGTCCCTGGACCTGTCCTACCTGCCCATGGACGTGGGCGGTGAACTGCTCGGCTGCGACCTGGAGAACACGGACGTGTTCCGCCTCCTGGAGGCGCTGACCGGCGGTCCGCTGGGCCACGCGGAGATCACACTGGAGGCCGTCAACGCCGACGCGCACTCCGCCGCAGTGCTCCAGGCTCCGCGCGGGGCCGCCGTGCTGATGCTGGAGCGGCTGACCTGTCTGCCCGACGGGCGGCCGGTGGACCTGGAGTTCATCCGCTTCCGCGGTGACCGCATCACCATGAGCGGCGTGCTGCGCCGCTCCCTCTGAGCACCTCCCCCTCCCCTCTTTCCCCTTCCCCCGTTCCCCTCCCCCGTTCCCCGCCTCGGCGGGCCCTTGGAGTAGCCATGCCCCTCGTCCCCCAGCGCGGCGACGTGCCCGTGACCATCGACGAGTCCCGGTGCATCGACGGCTGCACGCTCTGCGTCGACATGTGTCCGCTGGACTCGCTCGCGATCCGCGAGGACGACGGCAAGGCGTACATGCACGTCGACGAGTGCTGGTACTGCGGCCCGTGCGCGGCACGCTGTCCCACCGGCGCGGTGACCGTCAACATGCCCTACCTGCTCCGATGAAAGGCCCCGCCCCGATGAGCCGCAGATCCGTCCGTACCGCCGTCCCGCTCGCCCTGCTCCTGCCCCTGGCCGCCGCCTGCGGCGGCGGTGACGGCGGCGGTGGCGGCACGGCGGGCGGCAGTCCCTCGAAGACGGTCACCGTGACCGTCGGCTACCAGTCCAAGACCATCAACACGGTCACCGCCGGCACCCTGCTGCGCTCCCTCGGCTACTTCGAGGAGGAGCTCGCGGCGCGCGGGAAGAAGGAGGGGGTGACCTACAAGGTCGACTGGCAGGACTACGCGACGGGCGCCCCCATCACCGCGCAGATGACGGCCGGCAAGATCGACATCGGGTCGATGGGCGACTTCCCGCTGCTCCTCAACGCCGCCCGGGGCAAGGAGCTGAAGCAGCCGACCTCGCTGGTCTCCGTCACCGGCTACAACCTGCGCGGCGGCCTCAACACCGTGGTGGCCGCCCCGGACTCGAAGCTGGAGTCGCTGGCCGACCTGCGCGGCAGGAAGGTGTCCACGAGCGTGGGCTCGGCCGCCGATGGGACCCTCGTCCGGGCCCTCCAGCGCGCCGGGATCGACCCCGACAAGGGCATCCAGAAGCTCAACCAGCAGCCCAGCGTGGGCGCTTCGGCCCTCCAGGCCGGCAGCGCGGACGCCCTCTCCCAGTTCGTGGCCTGGCCCGGCCTGCTGGCCTTCGAGGGCCGGGCGAAGGCCCTGTACGACGGGGCCGAGCTGAACCTGCCCACCTTCCACGGGGTCACCGTCCGGCAGAAGTTCGCCGGTGAACGGCCGGGCGTGATCGACGACTTCCTCAAGGCACAGCGCCGCGCCACCGACTACCTGCGCGAGCGGCCGGTGGCGGCCGCGGAATCGGTCGCCAAGGAGACCGGGCTTCCGGCCGAGGTGGTCTACCTCTACAACGGCGCGAACGGCATCGCCACCTTCGACCCGGAGCTGCGCCCCGAGCTCATCGCCGCGCTGAAGGAGGACGTGCCGGTGCTGAAGGGCGCCGGACTGGTCGGCGACGTCGACGTCGACGCGTTCGTCGACCCGGCGCCGTTGAAGCGGGCCGCGCAGGGGCCGGGGTACCCGAAGGCCGGCGCCGCCAAGTCCGAGCTGTGGCTCAAGGGCCGGGCCACCACCGCCTCCTTCGACAGCCCCAAGGAGCTGCTGAAGGCCGCCAAGGGGGCCGACGTACGGGCCGCGTACGTACCGGACGCGGTGACCGGCACCCTCTGGTTCGCCGACAAGGCGGTGTGGGTCGCGGACGGCGCCGAGCCGCGCGCCTTCCTCACCCCGGCCGGCGCGAAGGCGTACGTCGGGCAGCACCCGGGCGCCCGCGTCATCGGCTACCAGGACGCCGTGGGCCTGGCCTCATGAGCGCGGGCCGCTGGCTGCTGCGGGCCGCCTCGCCGGCCGCGGCCCTCGGGCTGTGGCAGCTGCTGACCTCGATGGACGTGAACCTGTGGCTGCGCTTCGAGCAGTTCCCGACGGTCGGCGAGGTGGCCTCCGCCTTCGCCGACCGGGTCGGCACGGGACCGTACTGGCAGGACCTGGGACACAGCCTGCGCCGGATCGGGGTGGGCTTCGTCCTGGCCGCCGTGCTGGGGGTGGCGGTCGGTACGGCCGTGGCCCGCTCCCGGTGGGCGGCCGACCTGCTGGGCCCGCTGGTGGAGGTGGTGCGCCCGGTGCCCGCCATCGCCCTGGTGCCGGTCGCCATCCTGCTGCTGCCGACCAACGAGCAGGGCATCGTGTTCATCACCTTCGCCGCCGCCTTCTTCCCGGTGGCCGTCTCGACCCGGCACGCGGTCCGCGCCCTGACCCCCGTCTGGGAGGAGGCCGTGCTGACCATGGGCGGCGGACGGGCGCGGGTGCTGTTCTCGGTGGTGCTGCCCGGCGCCCTGCCCGGCATCTTCGGCGGCCTGTCGGTGGGCATCGGCGTCTCGTGGATCTGCGTGATCTCGGCGGAGATGATCTCCGGCGAGTACGGGGTGGGCTACCGCACCTGGCAGGACTACACGGTCGTCGACTACCCCGGCGTGTTCGTCGGCATGACCACCATCGGCGCCCTCGGCTGGCTCACCTCCACCGCGGTCGAGCTGCTCGGCCGGCGCGCCACCGCCTGGCTGCCCCGCCCGACCACACGCACCGGCAGCCGCGCGGCAGCTCCCCGTACCGCCGTTCCCCGGAAGGAGCCGGCCGCATGAGCACCACCGCCCCGCCCGTCGCCCCGCCCGCCCAGGCGGGCACCGAACTCGCCCTGGAGGACGTACGGCTCGGCCATCCGGGCGGCGCGGCCCTGCCGGGCACCGTCACCCTGCGGATCGCCCCGGGCGAGCTGCTGACCGTCGTCGGGCCCTCCGGCTGCGGCAAGTCCACCCTGCTGCGCACCCTCGCCGGGCTGCTGCCCGCGCTGGACGGGCGGGTCACCCAGGGCGGCGAACCCGTGACCCGGCCCGCCTCCGACCGGGCGCTCGTCTTCCAGCACGACGCGCTGCTGCCCTGGCGGAGCGTACGCGCCAACGTGGAACTGCCCCTGGCCATCCGGCGGGTGCCGCGCGCCGAGCGGCGCCGCTCGGCGGCCGACTGGCTGGAGCGGGTCGGGCTGGCCGAGCACGCCCACAAGCTGCCGCACCAGCTGTCCGGCGGGCAGCGCCAGCGCGTGCAGCTGGCCCGGGCGCTGGCCGGCCGGCCGCGGGCGGTCCTGATGGACGAGCCCTTCGGCGCGCTGGACGCCCGCACCCGCGCCGAGATGCAGGACCTGCTGGTGGACATCCTCTCGGGCACCGGCGCGACCGTCGTCTTCGTCACCCACGACGTGGACGAGGCGCTGCACCTCGGCGACCGGGTGGCCCTGCTCGGCTCCGGGCGGGTCCTGGACGTGCCGCACCCGCGCCGGCGCGACGCGCAGCACGCCCCCGGAACGGCCGAACTGCGGCGCGGCATCCTCGAATTCCTCTGAAAGGCACCCCCGTGGACACCCTGGTCATCCCCTCCCCCGCCGACGCGACCGAGCTGTCCTGCGACGTCCTCGTCATCGGCGGCGGCACCGCCGGCACGATGGCCGCGCTGACCGCCGCCGGGCGCGGAGCGGACGTACTGCTGCTGGAGAAGGCTCACGTACGGCACTCCGGCGCCCTCGCCATGGGCATGGACGGCGTCAACAACGCGGTCGTCCCGGGCCGGGCCGAGCCGGACGACTACGTCGCCGAGATCACCCGTGCCAACGACGGGATCGTCGACCAGTCCACGGTGAGGCAGACCGCGACCCGCGGCTTCGGCATGGTCAAGCGGCTGGAGTCGTACGGGGTGAAGTTCGAGAAGGACGAGCACGGCGAGTACGCGGTCCGCCAGGTCCACCGGTCCGGCTCGTACGTCCTGCCGATGCCGGAGGGCAAGGACGTGAAGAAGGTCCTCTACCGGCAGCTGCGGCGCCGTGAGATGCGGGAGCGGATCCGGATCGAGAACCGGGTGATGCCGGTCCGGGTGCTCACCCACCCGGACGACGGCCGGGCCGTCGGCGCGGCCGGGTTCGACACCCGCACCGGCGCGTTCGTCACCGTACGGGCGGGCGCGGTGATCCTCGCCACCGGGGCCTGCGGCCGGCTCGGGCTGCCGGCCTCCGGCTACCTGTACGGGACGTACGAGAACCCCACGAACGCGGGCGACGGCTACGCCATGGCCTACCACGCGGGGGCCGCCCTGACCGGGATCGAGTGCTTCCAGATCAACCCGCTGATCAAGGACTACAACGGGCCGGCCTGCGCGTACGTGGCGAACCCGTTCGGCGGCTACCAGGTCAACCGGCACGGCGAGCGGTTCGTCGAGTCGGACTACTGGTCGGGACAGATGATGTCCGAGTTCGCCGCCGAGCTCGCCTCCGACCGGGGGCCGGTGTACCTCAAGCTCAGCCATCTGCCGGAGGAGACCGTCTCCGCCGTCGAGTCGATCCTGCACAGCACGGAACGGCCCACCCGCGGCACCTTCCACGAGGGCCGGGGCCACGACTACCGCACCCACGACATCGAGATGCACATCTCGGAGATCGGGCTGTGCGGCGGGCACTCCGCCTCCGGGGTACGGGTCGACGACCACGCCCGCACCACCGTGCCCCGGCTGTACGCGGCCGGCGACCTGGCCTGCGTACCGCACAACTACATGATCGGCGCGTTCGTGTACGGGGACCTGGCCGGCGAGGACGCGGCGCGGTACCGGGCGTACGGGGGCGAGCTGCCGCGGGACCAGGTCGCCGCCGCCCACGAGCTGGTCTACCGGCCGCTGCTCAACCCGGACGGGCCGCCGCAGCCGCAGGTGGAGTACAAGCTGCGGCGGTTCGTCAACGACTACGTGGCACCGCCGAAGTCGGGGGCGAGGCTGTCCCTGGCCGTGGAGGCCTTCACCCGGATGTCCGGGGAGATCGCCGGGATGGGGGCGCGCACCGCGCACGAGCTGATGCGGTGTGCGGAGGTGTCCTTCATCCGGGACTGCGCGGAGATGGCCGCCCGGGCCTCGCTGGCCCGCACCGAGTCCCGGTGGGGGCTCTACCACGAGCGGACGGACCACCCGGAGCAGGACGACGCGGGCTGGCTGCACCACCTCGACCTGCGCAAGTCGGCGTCCGGGGCGATGGAGTTCACGGCGCGGCCGGTCGAGCCGTACACGGTGCCGGTGCCGGAGTTCACGCCGGTGGCGGGCCCGGAGCGGTGGCTCGGCGAGGTCGAGCTGGTCCCGGTGGCGACGGCCGGGCCCAGGGACGCCGCTCC
>NZ_GG657750.1:411275-411951 GCF_000158895.1 Streptomyces sp. C
CCGCCCGCGCGGGGCCTGACGGCCGACGGGCGGGGGGCGGGGTCCGGTGCCAGGCTGGGGACCCAGCGGACCCGTGAAAGGCCGGCACCATGATCACCACCGACTACGTCCCCGGCTCCCCCTGCTGGCTCGACCTCGGCACCCCGGACGTCCCGTCGGCCGCGGCCTTCTACGGCGCCGTGTTCGAGTGGTCGTACGCGTCCATGGGCGGCATGGAGGGCGGGGTGTTCCGCAGGGACGGGAAGGCCGTCGCAGGGCTCGGCCGGCTCACCGAGCAGGGCGCGCGCTCGGCGTGGATGCTCTACTTCAGCGTCGCCGACGCGGACGCCGCCACCCGGGCCGTGGAGGCCGCGGGCGGTACCGTCCGGGTGGCTCCGATGACGTTGGACGACGCGGGCCGGATGGCGCAGTACAGCGACCCCCAGGGCGGCCAGTTCGCCGTCTGGGAGCCGGGCGGGGACCAGGGCGCCGAGCTGGTGGACGCGCCGGGCTCGCTGTGCTGGACCGAGCTGTTCACGAGCGACGCCGCGGCCGCGCGGGAGTTCTACGGCGCCGTCCTCGGCTGGCGCTTCAGCGACATGGAGCTGCCGGGCGGCGCGGGCACGTACGCGCTCATCACCCCGGCGGGCCTTCCGGAGGAGAGGATGCACGGCGGCCTGATGCGCCTCGACGGGGA
>NZ_GG657750.1:412388-419479 GCF_000158895.1 Streptomyces sp. C
GTGGGGGGGGCGGGGATCCGGCGCCGTTCGGGGCAGTGGAGGGAAGCCCTGCCCGGGGCGGGGGGCCGGGCCGCGCATGGGGGCGCGGGCCGTCGCGTACCGGGCCCTCCCCCAGCGACAAGGAGTACGGGATGTCCTCGGACGTGGTGGAACGCTTCCTGGCCGCTCTCGACCCGGCCCACCGGGAGGCCGTGGGCGGGCTGCCGCGCGCGGAGCAGGAGCGGCTCGCCGCCGAGTGGGAGCGGGAGCTGGAACGGGACACCGACCTCGACACGCTGGACGAGCTGTCGCCGCCGGCCGCCGAGCACGAGGCCGCCCGCCGGGTGGTGGAGCGGGCGGCGGAGTAGCCCATTGTAAAAATGGGGCGATATGCATGCATATATCCCACCCGGGCCGGGTATTACGCCAGACCGAACCCCCTAGGTCCCGTAGCGGTACGGGACGGCTCCTGGAGGCCTCATGACCTGGGCATCATGGACCACCCGCGGCGTCTTCGCCGGACGCGGCGGCGTGCGGACCGCCGAGTCGGTGCTGCTGACCGGTGAGCTCGACGTCCACACCACCTGGACCGAGGACGACCGCCTCGCCCACGTCGCCGTCCAGCACAGCGGCGCGACGGAGTGGCTCACCCTGGCGGGCAGCCCCGCCCCGTGCCCGAGCGAGGAGGCCAGCCGTGCCCTGCACGACGCCGTGCTGCTGGCCGTACGCGCCGGGGGCGAGGCCACGCTCCCGCATCCCGACGTCACCGCCCCGGCCGGCTGAGCCGGCCGGGGGCGCCGGTGAGCCGGGCGAAGGTCCGGGCGTCGGTCACGGCCGCGCCGCCGGGGTCGTTGTTGAAGTAGGCGTGGACGTCGGCGTCCGGTGGCCAGGTGTCGGCGATGCGCGCCGCCCAGGTCCGCAGGGCGGTGCGCCCGTACCGGGGCCAGGGCTCGGCGCGGCCCTCGTGGAAGCGGACGTAGCCCCAGTCGGCGGTGCGCCAGAGCGGTGTCACCGGGCGTGAGCCCCGGTCCGCCCAGCACAGGGCGGCGCCGCGGCCGGTGAGCACCGACCGCACGGCGGGCGTCCACCACGACTCGTGCCGGGGTTCGACGGCCACCCGGGTGCCGGCGGGGAAGCAGCCCAGGCACCGGTCCAGCGCCTCGGGGTCGCACCGCAGCGTCGGCGGCAGCTGGAGCAGGACGGGGCCCAGCCGGTCCCCGAGGCAGGCGGCGTGCGCCATGAGGCGGCCGACCGGTTCCTCCGGATCGCGCAGGCGCTTGACGTGGGTGAGGAACCTGCTGGCCTTCACGGCCATCAGGAAGCCGGGCGGGGTGCGCTCGCGCCACCGGGCGAAGGTCTCGGGCGAGGGCAGCCGGTAGAAGGCGTTGTTGCTCTCCACGGTGCGGAAGTGCGTGGCGTACTCCTCCAGCCACAGCCGCTGGGGCCGGTCCGGCGGGTAGAACACGCCCTTCCAGTCCCGGTACTGCCAGCCCGAGGTGCCCACGGTCACGGGCATGCCGCACCCCCGCCGGGGCCCCCGCGCACCGCCGCCGTCACGGCAGCCCCAGCCAGAGGGCGGGGCACGCGCGGTCGTCGCCCGCCGCGGCCTCCGATGCGGTGAGCGCGAACACGTGCACCGTGACGGTCGGGCCCGCTTCGCCGACCGGGCGCATGCGGTGGTAGAAGGTCTCGTCGAAGCAGAAGCCGTTGCCGGCGCCGACCTCGTCGGTGTGCGGGGCGTTCCCGAGCCGGGCCCGTTCGTGGGTGAGCGCGCCCCGGGCCACGTACACCGCTCCCCGCATCCGCTCGTGGTCGAGGTAGGCGGCGCCCGGCGGCAGGCAGTCCCAGCCGAGGGCCCAGACGCCGAGGACGTCCGCCCGGTAGAGCGGGAGCCAGCTGCCCTCGCCGTCCGGTTCGACGAGCCGGGGCCGCCAGCGGTGGTAGTCGCGGCCCACGTCGTAGGCGATCTCCAGGAGTTCCTCGGGTTCCAGGGTGCGTTCGCCGCGCAACGCGGCCGGCCGGATGTCCATGGGTACACACCGCCTCGCATGCTCTGCACGGGCGCCGCCGGCTTCACCCGGGCGATTCTCCACCGGGCGCCTGCCCCGGAGCCGCCGTTCCATGCCGGTGCCGCGGCGCGGCCGGACGCGCGGCGGTGACGCCACCGGGTCCCGGGATTTCGCCCGGGGAATCCGGGGTAGCCGCACCCTGCGACCCCTGCCGGTATTCGCTCCGCCCTCCGTCGAACGGCTCGTCCGAACGCCGCCGGGGCTGTCGGCATTTCCCGGTACGGAATTCAGGAGAGACCCGTGAAGTTCACGCGGGGGCATCGGATGCGCCGGTGGCGCAGACGCCGGGCACTCGCCCGGTGGACACCCCGGGCCGTCGCCCGGCGGGCCTTCGGCCGGCTGGCGGTCTGGGGGTTGCGCCTGATGACGCGGGGGGCACGGTTGGCGCTGCGGCGCGCGCTCAGGGCCGCGCTGTAGGCCGCACCGGCCAGGTTTGAAATCACATTTACCGTGTAGAAGCGAGATGGACCACGACTTCACGCGACGAGAAGAAGAAGGCGTTATGGGCATCATCGCTTGGATCCTCATCGGGCTGCTCGCGGGCATCATCGCCAAAATGCTGATGCCGGGGAAGGACCCGGGCGGAATCATCGTCACCATACTCATCGGAATCGCGGGCGGACTGCTCGGAGGATGGCTGGGCAAGGTGATATTCGGCGTCGACTCCATCGACGGGTTCTTCGAGATCTCCACGTGGATCGCCGCCGTCGTCGGCTCGCTCATCCTGCTCGTCGTCTTCCGGTTGTTCAGCCGCGCCACACGGTGACGGAGGGCGCCGCGCACGAGGCGGCCCAGGTCAAGGCCCCGCCCCCCGGCGGGGCCTTCGTCTTGTCAGGGATCGAGGACGCGGCACACAGCTCGGTCATGCGCTCGTGCAGGGCGAGCAGGGTGGCTCCGAGTTCCTCCTCCTGGGCGTCGGTGAGGTCTCCGGCGTCGACCCGGCACAGGGCCTGGCGTTCGATGAGCTGGCGCAGGTCCCCCGCGGTCTCGGAGCCGGTGCGGACGCGGCGGGCCGGTGTCCGGGGCCCGTCCGGGGCTTCGGGCGGTGCCCGGAGCAGGCGGAAGGCGTCGGCCATGGTGTCGCCGACGGCCGTGAGGTCCGGCGGGCGGTGCGGCCGCGCGGGGCGTTCGGCGGTCACGGCCGCTCGCCGCCCCGGGCGGAGGGGCCGACGGAGGTGATGAGGGCGCGCAGGGACATGCGTACGAGGTCGATGTCCGCGACGGACAGGACGATGTCGCCGGTGATGACGACGCCGCCCGCCAGGAACCGGTCGAGGAGGTCGACGAGGGCGACCTGCCGGCCCGGCAGGGGCTCGTCCCGCCCGTCGGGGCTCATGACGGGGTGCCGGGCCGTGGTTGCGGCACGGCGAAGGAGTAGGGCGCCCAGGGGCCGGTGAGTTCGACGCGGACGCCCGGCAGGTCGTCGGCCGCGTGCCGGACGGCGGCGCGGAAGGCGTCGGCTTCGCCGTCGGGTACGAGGTAGGCGTCGTTGAGGACGTTCTCGCCGGTGTCGCCGCCGGCCAGGGGGCCCGTCTGGGCGGGGTGCCGCACGACGTGGGTGGCGTACCGGCCGGCCGTGGCGGCGATGCGTTCCGCGGCCCGTCCGGTCGCCGAGCTCGGCGACCTGTGGCATCTCGCCGAGCTTCTTCACGCCCTGCATGGCGAGCTCTTTCGGGTACTTCCGGCGCCGGGGGCCGGGCTCCGGCCAAGAAGGCTTCGCCCGGCCCGGCCGCGAAGAAGACCGCGGCGAAGAAGACGACGGCCCGTCGCAAGCCGGCCGCGCGGAGGTGAGGTGAACCATGGCCACCACACGACAGGGCGCCCGTGGCGCGGAGTGGGGACCGTCCACACGCAGCTGGAAGGCCACGGTCCAGGAGCAGGTGCCCGACGAGAGGATCGTCTGGACCACCGACGGCCCCAAGGGGACCACTCGGGGCTGCGTGAGCTTCCACGAGGTCGCCCCGTCACTGACCCGGATCCTCCTGGTCGTCGAGTACTACCCCTCCGGGCTCTTCGAGAGGACGGGCAACCTCTGGCGGGCACAGGGCCGCCGGATGCGTCTGGACCTGAAGAACTTCGACCGCTTCGTCACCCTGGCCACCGAGGAGCCGGAGGGCTGGCGCGGGGAGATCCAGGATGGCGAGGTCGTGGTCACCCACGAGGAGGCCCTTGAGGACGAGGCCGCGGAGGGAGAACCCGAGGACGACGAGGAGTACGAGGAAGACGGCGAGGCACCGCGCCCCCGGAGACGCCGGCGCTGAGAACGACGGCCTCGCGGAGGCCGGCGGGCGGCAGGGGCCCGGAGCGTTTGCCAGCCGCTACGGGCGGCAGGAGACTGGTGTTGTCAGCGTGGCCCCGCCGCGGGAATCAGGGCTGGTCGGCGCCAACGCTTCGATCTCCCCTGGCCAGTTGGAAGTCAAGGGGTCCCTCTGCGTTCCGGTATCTCAAATCCTGCGGCGAAGACGATGAACCGTCAACCGTTGGTCCTCTCGCTCAGGAGGTGCCCCATGAGTAGGACCCGCCCGATCAACTGCATCATCCCGCCGTACATCCTCGACAAGCTCATGGAGAGCGAAGACAGCGAGGTGCGGCAGGCGGCGTTGGACACCCTGCTGACCACCGCCCGCCTGCGGGGCGAACGGGCCATCCGCGCGGGACTCGCCGCGGTGTCCGCCGCCCCCGGCAACGCCCGGCGCACCGTCTTCGACTGCGAACACAGCGAAGACCTCGCGGACGCCGTCACGGCCAGGTCGGAGGACGGCCCGGAGTCCCCGGACGAGGCCGTGAACCGGGCGTTCGAGGCGCTCGGCCTGACCCGGGACTTCTACAAGGACGTGTTCCAGCGCAATTCGATCGACGACCAGGGGATGCGCCTGAACGGGTTCGTCCACTACGGCGTGCGGATCAACAACGCGTTCTGGGACGGCGGTGAGATGCTCTTCGGCGACGGGGACGGGGTGGAGTTCAGCAACCTCACCGGGTCCCTCGACGTCGTCGGCCACGAGTTGACGCACGGGGTCACCGAGCACACCTCGAACTTCGAGTACCACAACCAGCCCGGAGCCCTGAACGAGTCGATGTCGGACGTCTTCGGTTCGCTGGTCAAGCAGTGGTCGCTGAAGCAGACCGCCGAGGAGGCCGACTGGCTGATCGGCGCCGACGTGTGGACGCCGGGCATCGAGGGCGACGCCCTGCGGTCCATGAAGGCCCCGGGGACGGCGTACAACAACCCGCTGGTCGGCAAGGACCCGCAGCCGGACCGGATGAGCAAGTTCGTCCACCTGCCCGACACACCGCGCGGGGACAACGGCGGGGTGCACTACAACTCCGGCATCGCGAACAAGGCGTTCTACGCGACCGCCGTCGGGATCGGCGGATTCGCGTGGGAGCTCAGCGGGCGGATCTGGTACGAGGCGCTCAGGGCGTCCGCGCGCCGGGACAAGTTCCAGGACTTCGCGGACACCACCTTCCAGCAGGCCGGCAGGCTGTTCGGTGTCGGCAGCCCCGAGCAGGCGGCCGTGGTGGCGGGCTGGCAGGAAGTGGAGATCCAGATCACCGGAGTCCCGCCGGGCCTCGCACGGCCGCGCTCCTTCGCGGTCAACGGGCACGGCGGCACGGGCCGGGACGCCGATCTGGCAGCCCTGACCCGGCAGATCACCACGCTCAGCGACAAGGTGGCGGGGCTGGCCCGGGAAGTGGCCACCCTGAAGGGCTCCAGGTGACGATGAAGGTCACCCTGGAGTCGTACGGTGGGCTGGCGGCGGCTGCCGACCTCCGCCGGCCGCCCGGTGTGCTGGACTCGGCCGCCCTGCCCGAGGGCGCCGCGGCCGAGCTGGAACGGCTGGTGGCCGCCGCCGCGGCGGCGCCCCCTCCGGAGGATTCCGGCCGCGCCCGGGATGCGAAGGGCTACGCGATCACGGTGGAGGACGGCGGCCGCTCGACGGTCCTCGAACAGTCGGACGGCGCCATGTCCCCCGCCTTCGCGGCCCTGCTCGCCTGGCTCCGGGACCGCTTCGCGCAGGGGTGACTCAGCCCGCGTCCCCTTCGAAGGTCCGCAGCAGGTCCGCCGCGACCCCGACCGCGATGACCGCCGGCTCCTTGCCGGTGATCCCGGTCATCCCGATCGGGGTCTTGATCCGGTCGATGGCGGCCGCCTCGTGGCCGCCCTCGGTCTCCAGGCGGCTGCGGAACCGCGCCCACTTGGCGGCCGAGCCGATCAGCCCGATCGAGCCGAGACCGGGGGTGCGCAGCGCGGCGTCACACAGGGCGGCGTCCTCCGCGTGGTCGTGCGTCATGATCAGGACGTGCGTGCCGGGCGCCAGCTCCCCGAGCACCTCCTCCGGCAGCAGCGGCACGTGGTGCACGTGGACCTGTGCCACCGCGTCCGCGAGCACCGAGAGGCGCTCGTCCGCGAGCTGGTCGGGACGGGTGTCGATCAGGTGCAGGTCGAGGTCGTGGCGGGCCAGGATCCGCGCCAGCTCCATGCCGACGTGCCCGACGCCGAAGACCGCCACGGCCGGGACCACCGGCAGCGGTTCGAGCAGGACGCTGACCGCCCCGCCGCAGCACTGGACGCCGTGCGGGCCGGTGACCTTGTCGTTGAGGGCGAAATCCATCAGCTCGGGCTCCGGATCCGGCGCTCCGATCACCTCGCGGGCCCGGTCGATGGCGACGGCCTCGATGTTGCCGCCGCCGATCGAGCCCCAGGTCGCGGTCCGTCCCACGACGAGCTTGGCGCCGGCCTTGCGGGGTGCGTGACCGCGCACGGCCGCGACGGTCACGAGCGCGCCGGGTTCCCGGCGGGCCCGCAACCGCGCGACCGCGGCCACCCAGGTCATGTCAGACATTGCTCAGGACGCTCGCGTCGGCGGGGACCCCGCTGACGCCGCGCGCGCCGCCGCGACGGGCGGACTCGACCGCCCAGTACACCGCTTCCGGCGTCGCGGGCGAGGCGAGTTCCACGCCGGTACCGGCGGGGCCGAACGCGGCGGCGGCCTGCCGCAGCGCCTCCCGTACCGAGAAGGCCAGCATCAGCGGGGGCTC
>NZ_GG657750.1:419587-422513 GCF_000158895.1 Streptomyces sp. C
CAGCTTGTAGGTGCTGGCCGCCTGGGGTCAGCAGCCCGGCCCCGGGCCGGTCCGTGACCGGTGTCCCAGCGCATGTCCTCCAGGGTCAGCCAACCCGCGCCCTGGACGAAGCCGCCCTCGACCTGGCCGATGTCGATCATCGGGGACAGGCTGTCGCCGACGTCGTGCACGATGTCGACCCGCCGGATGCGGTACGCGCCGGTGAAGCCGTCCACCTCCACCTCGGCCGCGGCGGCGCCGTGGGAGAAGTACTTGAACGGGGAGCCCCGGAAGGACTTCGGGTCCCAGTGCAGGCCCTCGGTCCGGTAGAAGCCGGCCGCCGACAGCTGGACCCGCTGGAAGTACGCCGTGCGCACCAGGTCGTCCCAGGCCAGCTCCTTGTCGCCGCCGACGACGCCAGCGACGCCGTCGACGATGCGCACGTCCGAGGCGTTCGCGCCGAGCTGGGTGGCGGCGACCTGGAGCAGCCGTTCACGCAGCTGCTCGCAGGCGTTCTTCACGGCCGCGCCGTTGAGGTCGGCGCCGGCGCTGGCCGCGGTGGCGGAGCTGTTGGGCACCTTGTCGGTCCGTGTCGGCGCGAGGCGCACCTTGTGCAGCGGGATGCCGAGGGAGGTCGCGGCCACCTGGATCATCTTGGTGTGCAGGCCCTGGCCCATCTCGGTGCCGCCGTGGTTGATCAGGACCGAGCCGTCCTTGTAGATCAATACCAGTGCGCCGCCCTGGTTGAAGGCGGTGAGGTTGAACGAGATGCCGAACTTGACGCCGGTGATCGCGAGGGCCCGCTTGGTGTGCGGGTGCGCGGCGTTGAAGGCGGCGATCTCGCGTTCGCGGTCCGCCAGGCGGCCGTTCTCCTTGACCCGCTCCCAGACGGCGGAGATCCGTTCGGGCTGCCTGACCTGCTGCCCGTAGGGGGTGGACTGGCCGGGCCGGTAGAAGTTCCGTTCGCGCAGTTCCCTGGGGTCGAGGCCGAGGAGCGGGGCGCAGCGGCCCATGATGTCCTCGATCACGAGCATGCCCTGGGGTCCGCCGAAGCCGCGGAAGGCGGTGTTGGAGACCTTGTTGGTCTTGGCGATGCGGCCGCGGACGTGCGCGTTGGGGATCCAGTAGGTGTTGTCGATGTGGCACAGGGCGCGGGCCACGACCGGTTCGGAGAGGTCCAGGCTCCAGCCGCCGTCGGCGGTCAGGGTGGCGTCCAGGGCCTGGATGCGGCCCTCGGCGTCGAAGCCGATCTTCCACTCGGCGTGGAAGCCGTGGCGCTTGCCCGACATGGTCAGGTCCTGGGTCCGGTTGAGGCGTAGCCGCACCGGCCTGCCGGTCAGTTTTGCGCCGAGCGCGGCGACGGCCGCGAACCCGTGGGGCTGCATCTCCTTGCCGCCGAAGCCGCCGCCCATGCGCAGGCACTGCACGGTGACTTCGTGGCTGTGCAGGCCGAGGACGTGGGCGACGATCTCCTGCGTCTCCGAGGGGTGCTGGGTGCTGCTCTGGACGAACAGCTGCCCGGCCTCGTCGACATGGGCGAGTGCGGCGTGGGTCTCCAGGTAGAAGTGCTCCTGGTCGGAGAAGCGGAATTCGCCGGTGAAAACGTGGGCGGAGTCGGCGAAGCCCGCTTCGACGTCGCCGGTCAGCATCTCGGGCCGGGCCCCGTGGAAGCTGCCGGCGGCGATGGCCTCCTCCAGGGTGATGACGGAGGGCTGTTCGTCGAGTTCCACCTCGACGGCCGCGGCGCCAAGCCGGGCGGCTTCCAGGGTCTCGCCGAGCACCCAGGCCACGGCGTGGCCGTGGAACTGGACCTCGTCGGGGAAGAGCGGTTCGTCGTGCTTCATGCCGGCGTCGTTGACGCCGGGCACGTCGGCGGCGGTGAGCACGCGGACCACGCCGGGGACGCCGAGCGCGGGCCCGGTGCGCAGGGCGGTGATCCGGCCGCGGGCCTTCATGACCTGGACCGGGTGGGCGTGCAGGACGTCCTTGGTGCGGTGGATCAGGTCGTCGGTGTAGAGCGCGGCGCCGGTGACGTGCAGGGCCGCGCTCTCGTGCGGCAGCGGAAGGCCGACCGCGGGCTTTTCGGGGCGTTCGGACAGTTGGCTCATGACGGCACCGCCTCGGTGGTCTGTGCGTACAGCTTCAGCAGGCTCTGGCCGAGCATCGCGGAGCGGTACTCGGCGCTGGCGCGGTGGTCGTCCATCGGGGTGCCCTGGGTCCGCAGGATCCCGGCGGCGGTCTCGACGGTTTCCGCCGTCCAGGGGCGGCCCTCCAGGGCCGCTTCGGTGGCGAGGGCGCGGATCGGTGTGGCGGCCACGCCGCCGAGGCCGATGCGCGCCTTGCGGACGACGCCGTCCTCGATGTCGAGTGCGAAGGCGACGGCCACGCTGGAGATGTCGTCGAAGCGCCGCTTGGCGATCTTGTGGAAGGCGGTGACGGGTGACAGGGGCAGCGGGACGCGCACCGCGCGGATCAGCTCGCCGGGCCGGCGGACGCTCTGCCGGTAGCCGGTGAAGTAGTCGGCGAGGGGGACCTCGCGCTCGCCGTCGGCGTCGGCGAGGAGCACCGACGCCTCCAGCGCGAGGAGTACCGGCGTGCTGTCGCCGATGGGTGAGCCGGTGCCCAGGTTGCCGCCGAGGGTGGCGCTGTTGCGGATGAGGCGGGAGGCGAACTGCGGGAAGAGTTCCGCAAGCAGGGGGACGGTGCCGTCGAGGCGGCGTTCGATCTCGGTGAGGGTCTGGGCCGCGCCGATGACGAGGGAGTCGGCTTCGACGCGCAGTTCACGGAGTTCGGGGAGCCGGTCGACGGCGACCACGCAGCCGGCGCGGCGGGCGCGGATGTTGACCTCGACGCCCCAGTCGGTGCTGCCGGCGACGACGACCGCGTCGGGCCGGTCGCGCAGCAGCCGCAGGGTCTCGTCGAGGGTGCCGGGGCGCAGGAACGTGCT
>NZ_GG657750.1:424284-427044 GCF_000158895.1 Streptomyces sp. C
CGCCGCCGGGCACCTGGGTGGTGGAGGTCCCGGGCAGGCTGGTGATGCCCGGGTTCGTCGACACCCACAACCACCTCTGGCAGGCGGCGATCCGGGGCGGGTGTACCGACCGGGACTTATTCGGCTGGTTCCGGGGGTGTACCGACCCCCAGCGCGGCCGCCTGACCCCGGCGGCCCTCCACAGCATCGTGCGGCTCGCCGCGCTGGACGCCGTCCAGTCGGGCGTGACGACGCTGGTGGACTGGGTGGACATCTTCTCGTACGACCTGATCGAGAGCTACGTGCGGGCGCTGGCCGGCACCGGGCTGCGGTTCACGTACGCCATGTACCCGCCGGCACCGGACGGGGCCCTGCTCACGAAGGTGAAGCGGGAGCTCGTCGACCCGGTGCCGCTCGCTTCCTTCCAGGTCGCCACGCACGCGGCGCGGGCGGCCGAGTCCCACAACCGCGCCCACTGGGAGGCCGCCCAGGAGCTGGGGGTGATGCTCAACTCCCATGTCCTGGAACGGCCCGAGCAGCGCGCCGACGACCCCGTCGGGGTGCTCACCGACATCGGCGCCATGGGCCCGCGGCTGCTGATCAACCACGCCGTCCACCTGACGGACGCGGAGATCGCCGCCGTCGCCGAGCACGACGTGCGCGCGGCCCACTGTCCGCTGAGCAACATGCGGCTGGCCTCCGGCATCATGCGGCTGTCCGACCTGGCGGGCAGGGGCGTCAAGGTCGGGCTCGGCCTGGACGGCGGTACCAACGACAGCTCCGACTTCCACGCGCTGATGAAGGCGGCCGTCGGCCTCCAGCGCGTCCGCACGACCCGGGCGGGGGTCTTCCCGCAGGTGCCCGACGTGCTGCGGATGGCCACCCTGGGGGGCGCCGAGGTGCTCGGCACCGCAGACCGGGTGGGGTCCCTGACCCCCGGCAAACGGGCCGACGTCGTGGTCGTCGACCCGGCCGCGCTGAACTTCGCCCCGCGCTTCGACTGGGTCGGGCAGATCGTCTTCAACGGGCGGCCCGAGAACATCGAAGCCGTCTTCGTCGACGGGCGCGCGCTCAAGCTCGGCGGCCGGCTGGTCGACGTCGACACCCGGCGCGTCGTAGAGGAGGCCGAGGCGGCCGCCACCGGCCTGCGCACGGCCTGACCTGCGGGACGGGGTCGCCCGGCGGCCCCCGGCAGGCCCCGTTCCGGCATCCCCGCCGGCCTCCAAGTGGGCGGGGAAGCCGGGACGTTGCCTTCCCCGAGACGGATGGAATCGGTGCGTCCGCAACCCTTGACGGGGTTTCACGGCCCCTCACATACTGGCGGCCAAATCGATTTGGCCCCCTCGATCCGGCTCCTCTTCCGAGCCGGATCGCGGCCGAATGCCGGAGCGAGCCGAACGGAGCTCGAACGTGTCCAGTCCCAGCACTCTCCCCCACCCCGTGGACCAGTCCCGCCCCCTGAGCCGGATCCTCCTGTTCGGTGTCCAGCACGTCCTCGTCATGGCCGCCACCCCCGTCTCGGCGATCTTCCTGATGAGCGCGACCCTCCACCTCGATCCCGGCCTCACCGTGAACCTGCTCTCGGCGGCCTTCGTGCTCTCCGGGGTCGGTTCGCTGATCCAGTCGCTCGGTCCCTGGAAGTTCGGGCCCCGGCTGCCGTTCGTCATGCTGCCCGGCGGGGCTCCGCTGATCCTGTTCCTGGCCATCGCCGAGGAGCACGGCGTACGCACCGCCACCGGAGCGGTGATCATCAGTGCGGCGTTCTACTTCGTCGTCCTGCCGGTCTTCTCCCGCCTGCTGAGGTTCTTCCCCACCCTGGTCATCGGCACGATGATCGTGATCGTCGGGGTCAACCTGGTGAAGGTCGGGGCGCTGCTCGTCACCGGACGCCCCGGACAGCCCGGCTTCGCCGACCCCGCGAACCTGGCGCTCGGACTGGCGACGATCGGCTTCACCGTCGCCCTCTACTGGCTGTTCAGCGGCGTCCTGCGGCAACTCGCGGTGATGCTGGGCCTGATCGCCGGCAGCGTGCTGGCCTTCGCCCTCGGACGGCTCGACTTCGGCGGGATCACCGACGGCGGGGTGCTGAGCGCGCCCCAGCTGATGCCGTTCGGCACGCCCGAGTTCCACCTCGTCGCCGCGCTGCCCCTGATGCTGTACGGCCTGGCCTCCATGGCGGAGGCCACCGGGCAGACCGTCATCAACGCCGAGACCGTCGGCAAGGAGATCGACAAGCGCACGCACGTGCCGAGGACCATCCGCGGTGACGCCCTCGTCTCCCTGCTCGCCGGCTTCCTCGGGCTGCCGCTGATGGTGACCAGCGGCGAGAACGTCGGCATCGTCCGGGTCACCGGCGTCCGCAGCCGGTTCGTCACCGCGGCCGCCGGCGTCGTGCTCATCGCCGTCGGCTTCCTCGCCCCGGTGATCCGCGCCATCAGCGTCATCCCGTCCGCCGTCGTCGGCGGCACCGCCATGGTGGTCTTCGCGGTCATCACCGTGCTCGGCGTCCAGATGCTCGGCAAGGCCGGCCTCGACCGGCATTCCCACGCCTTCGTCTGCGCCGTCGCCCTCGCCCTGGGCCTGCTGCCGATCCTCGTCCCCGGCGTCTACGCGGGCCTGCCGTCCGGGGCGCGGATCCTGCTCGAAAGCGGCGTCGCCGTCGGCGCGTTCACGGCCGCCGTCCTCAACGTCCTCTTCCACCACGTCAGGCCCCGGCCGTCCGCCGGCCGCGCCGCACGGCCGGCGCACTCCCCCGCCGACGCCGGCGGCCCCCGCCCCCTG
>NZ_GG657750.1:428062-430705 GCF_000158895.1 Streptomyces sp. C
GCTACGGCCTGGGCACGGACGGCACCCGGGGGGACCCCTTCCGCCTCGCCGAGGCCGCCGAGTTCGCCCAGCGCCTCGCCTACGGCCTGGCCACCGGCGACTCCTCCTGCGGCGCCGGCTGGTCCTGGCTGGACCGCGGGGGCGCGGGCGGCGCCGACGCCGTCGGCCTCGGAGCGCTCACCGGCCGGATCGCCGCCGGGGCGGCCGCCGACTTCCTGCTCGTCGACGTGAGCGGGCCGGAGATGCGGACGTCCTGGGACCTCCCCTGGGAACTGGTCCGCCGCGGCAACCGCGACCAGATCACGGCGGTGTTCACGGCCGGCCGGCTGCGGATGTGGCGGGGCCGGGCCGTCGGCTGGGACGACTCCGCGCTCGTCGAACGGGCGGCCGAGCTGGCCGCGGAGGTCGTCGGGCGGGCCCGGGTGACCCGCGCGCACCCGACCTCCACGCAGGCCCGGGCGGGGAGCGCCGGACGGTGAGCGCCCAGGCGGTGGCGGTCCTCGCCCTGGTGGTGGCGGCCGCCGCGTTCGTCCAGGGCACCAGCGGCCTCGGCTTCGCACTGGTCGTCGCACCGGTGGCCGGACTCCTCGATCCCTCCCTGCTCCCGGTCTTCGTCCTCGCGTCGATGATCCCGCTGAACGTGTACGTGGCCTGGCGCGAGCGGCGGTCCCTGGACCTGCGCGGCGCGGGCTGGATCACGGCGGCCCGGCTCGCGGCTACCCCCGGGGGGTTGGCCCTGCTCTGGGCCGTGCCGGAGCGGCGGCTCGGCCTGGTCGTCGGCGTGGCGACCGTCCTGGCGGCGGCCGTCAGCCTGGCGGCCCCGGCCTTCGTGCCCGGCCGCGCCGCCTACCTGGGGGCGGGGGTGGTCACGGGGCTCACCGAGACCGCGACCGGGGTGGGCGGGCCGCCGCTGGCCCTGGTCTACCAGCACCGTCCGCCGGCGGAGCTGCGGTCCACGGTCGCCCTGTGCTTCCTGATCGGCGAGGTGGTCTCGCTCGCCCTGCTCCTCGCCACCGGGCGGGGCACCCCGGCGCAACTGGGCTGGGCCGTGCTGCTGTTGCCCGCCCTGGCGGCGGGGGCCTGGCTGAGCCGGCTGGCGCACCACCGGGTCGACGCCGCGCGGATGCGCCCCCTGGTGCTCGCGTTCGCGCTCGTCTCCGGTGCGGTGCTCATCCTGGCGCCGTGACGCGCAGCGACGAGGCCCGCGCCACGAGACGGGGCTCGGGCGGCACCGCGACGGCGGCCTGCGCACCGCGCAGGCGTGCCAGGAGGAGTTCCACGGCGTCGGTGGCCGCCCGGTCCAGCTGGAGGTCGACGGCCGTGAGCGGGGGTTCGCAGGTCCGGGCGCGCGGACCGTCGTACCGGGTGGCCACCAGCACGTCCTCGGGGACGCGCCGGCCGCTGTCCCGGATCGCGCGGACGGCGCCGACCGCGAAGACGTCCACGAGGGCGCAGACGGCGTCGGTCCGCGGGTGTTCGGCCAGCAGGGCGGCGCAGGCGTCGTAGCCGGCCTGCTCGCCGCCCTCCTCCGGGGCGGTGGCGACGAGGGGCGGCCAGCCCCCGGCGGCCGCGGCGCGCTCGTACGCGGCGCGGGCGTCGACGGAGGAGTGGCGGCCGCCCGCGCCGATGAGGAGCGCCGGACGGCGGGCGCCCTGCTCGCGCAGGTGTTCCAGCAGCAGTTCGGTGACCGGGCCGCCGCGCAGGTCGACGTACGGGGCGTCCCCGGGCGGGGCCACCTCGCGGCCGAGCGCCACGTACGGCAGGCCCCGCTCGCGCAGCTGCGTGACGGCCGGGTCGTCCTCGCCGGGCTCGACCACGATCGCGCCGTCGATGTCGAGGGAGTGCAGGGCCGATCCGGACCGCACGGGCGGGACCAGGACGAGCGCGTAGCCGTGCGTCATGGCGCGTTCGGCCGCGGCGGCGGCGATCTCCATGTAGAAGCCGAGCCGGGAGGGGCCGGCGGCCACCGAGAAGGGCATGGAGGAGGCGAGCGCGATGACCTTGGCCTGTCCCTGGCGCAGCCGCTGGGCACGCAGGTTGGGCCGGTACCCGAGTTCGGCGGCGGTCCGCTTGATGCGTTCACGGGTCCGGGGGTCGACCTTGCCCAGCCCGTTCAGGGCGTGGGAGACGGTCGTCGGGGACACCGACGCGGCCCTCGCGACGTCGGCGATCGTCGGCGGCCGCCTGCGGGCGCCGTCGGCGGGAGCGGCGCCGGGGCCGGAACCGGGACTGGACATCTGCGCGGGGGCTCCTCACTCGATCGGCCGGGACGGTGCCATCTTCGCCGACCCGTCCGGCGTCCTCCAGACCCGGCGGCGGGGGAAGGGGCGAACAAAGAGCCGATTGCCGAATCCGCGCGGTCCTCGTGATCAAACGGCCGCCGGACCCGTTCACCGTGAAGGCCCTTGCTCCAGGGGCCACTTGGCAGCTCTGACCATGACGGTGAAGGAAGAGGGGCGTTCGTGTCCGAGAGTCTGGCCGATGTCATCCAGGTCGCCGGGGGCGAGCTCCGCCTCCTGCGCAGGCTCCTCTCGGACGCCGGGGAGGACGCCTGGGAGCGGCTGCTCGAATGGCTGATGGACGACTGGTTCCGGCTGGACGTCCTGGGACTGGAGAACATTCCCGCCGACGGGCCGGCGGTGC
>NZ_GG657750.1:432276-433611 GCF_000158895.1 Streptomyces sp. C
CAGGGTGTCGTCGGCCGCGGCCGCACCGGCGACGACGCGGCGGGCGGCGCGCAGCAGGCCGGGCCGCCAGGCCTCCCAGGGCAGGGTGTGGTCGTCCCGGCGGGCGCGGGCCACCCGCCGCAGTTCCTCGGCCAGCGGTCCGGCGAGTGCGGCGGCGGAGGGGACGGCGTCCGGCGGGAGCGGGACGTGGGGGTGCAGGCCGTGGCGCCGTCCGGCCGCGTCGAGCCGGACGGCGGGGTCGAGCGCGTCCGCCGCGGCGGCCTCGGCGAGGAGGGCGGCGGTGTCGGCCGGGCCGAGGGGCACGAGGAACGTGCCGAACGGGGTGCGGAGCCGGACGGGGCGTCCGGAGCGGCTGCGGCGCAGGTGCGCGAGGACGCCCCGGGCGACGCCCTCGCGGGTCAGCGAGTCCAGGCCCAGGGCGCGGGCGGGGGCGTCCGCCCAGGGCAGGCGGTGGGCGAGCATGGCCGCGCCGAACACCGCGTTCTCCAGCGGCCCGGCGGGGGCGGGGGTGGTCATCGGGGGTCGGTCTCCCTCGGGTGGCAGGGGTGCGTCACTTGTCGCGCAGCATGTAGGGCTGGTTGGTGGTGATCTCGCCGTCGTAGCTCCGGATCAGCGCGTTCACCCGGTCGCGGTGGTGGGCCGATCCGCCGCGCAGGCTGTCGGAGTAGGCCTGCGGGGCGTGCGAGAGCGGGTAGTCGTACGACTCGTCGAGCCAGGCCAGTTCCAGCCAGCCGTCCGGGGTGTCGTGGGGCGAGGCCGGGCCGCGGCCGTCGAGCGTCGGGATGACGTCGTGCTCGTTCACCAGGCTGATGACGCGGGTGGTGTGGTCGGCGGGCCGCTTGCCGTCGATCGGGGAGCCGAGCGCGATGACGTGGGTGACCCGGTACTCGGAGGCGACGTCCACGTCGGCGGCCAGGTTCATCGCGGTCAGACCGCCGAGGCTGTGGCCGACCAGCATCAGCTCCGATCCCGCCGGCACGCCGGCCCGCAGCAGGAGCTTCTTCGCCGCCCGGGTGTAGGTGGTGTCGGTGCGCAGGAGGCCGTCGAAGGCGCCGACCAGGTCCTGGGGGGTGCTGTTGCTGAACCCGCCGAAGCTGGTGCCGGGGAGCAGCAGGACGTGCCGTACGGCGCCGTCCGCGCAGGCGACGCGGCGCAGCAGGACCAGGCCGTGGTTGCCCAGGGCCGCGATGTCGTCGACGTAGCTGACGATGTCGTTGCGGGAGGTGCCGAGGACCGTGGCGAGGATGGGGTCCGGGTCGGCGCGCTCGGCGCGGCCGGGCCCGGGGTTGAGGTACGCGAGCAGGGAGCTGGGCAGGCCGAGGAACGGGTCGGTGG
>NZ_GG657750.1:435377-436859 GCF_000158895.1 Streptomyces sp. C
GCCCCTCCGCGCGGCGTGCGCTGTCCGTGCCCTTGGGGATGAGCGCCGCGCACTGCCAGTAGTCGCCGCGGTCGATGAGCGCGGTGAAGAAGCGGTCGCCCAGGGCGCCGACGAGCCCGCTGGGGTCGTCCTCGTGGCGCGGCAGGCGGAACCACCAGGCGTCCATGGGGCAGGGGAAGCCCTCCAGGCCGAGTTCCGGCAGGGCGCGGGCGAGCGAGCCTCGGCCGTCGCAGGCCACGGTGAGGGTGGCCCGCAGTTCGCCGGTGCGGCCGTCGGCGGTGCGGTAGCGGACGCCCGCGACCCGTCCGCGTTCGACGAGGAAGGAGGTCGCGCCGGTGTCCATGCGCAGCCGGAAGGAGGGTTCCTTGCGGGCTTCGTCGGCGAGCAGGTCCAGCAGGTCCCACTGGGGCACCATCGCGATGTAGTTGTACTTCCCGGGCAGCGCCGCGATGTTCCCCACGGTGACGAGGGACCGGTCCTGCCCGAGGGGCAGTTGGACCGAGGAGACCCGGCGCTGCGGCAGCCGGGCGAAGCGTTCGGCGAGGCCGATGTCGTCCAGGAGCGAGAGGGTCGAGGGGTGCACGGTGTCGCCGCGGAAGTCGCGCAGGAAGTCCCCGTGCTTCTCCAGCACCGTCACCTCGACCCCGGCCCGGGCCAGCAGCAGCGCCAGTACCATGCCGGCCGGCCCGCCCCCCACCACACAGCACGTCGTGCGTTCCTCAGCAGCAGCCACAGCAGCACACCCCTTCGCCTTCGCGGGACTTCCGGCCGGCCCGAGGAGACGTATACCGCACGGCGGCGGCCCCTCCGGTCGATGACGCGCACCGCGTGCCCCGTTCCCGAGGTGACGGCCCACCCGTAGGTGACTAGCATGGGCAGGAGACGGCCGCCATCGCGGGAACGGGCCTTTCGCCCGCCGTGAGTCACACGGCCAGGAGAAAGCGCGATCCGGCCCCATGGTCCGCGGCTCGAACAGCCGCGTTGACGGCGGGACGCTCCTTCCACACATCCATCCTGCAAAGGCAGAAATCCGTGCTGGACCGGAAGGAGGGCGAAGGCGTTTCGCGCCGCACGGCGGCGCAGTGACGAGAAGGGTTCGAACCATGCGTGCACTGAGAGTGAAGCAGCTTTTCGCGGCGTCCGCGATCGGAGTCCTGATGGCGGGCGGCGCCGCCATCGGAGCAGCGGGTACGGCCTCGGCGGCGGTGCCCACCCACTCGGTCAGCTACGTGACCGGCGGCGGTTGGGACGACGACGACGACCACGGCGGCTGGTACGACGACGATGACGACTGGGGCGGAGGGTACGGCGACGACTGCTGACGGGTGATCTCCCGCGGGGCTGCGCGGACCGCCGAGCCGACGGTCCGCGCGGTCCCCTGTCCGCGTGCCGGGACCAGACGGTCGCGCGGGCGCCGTACCGCGCGGGCCGTCAGGCGCCGAGCCGGGTGGAGGCGCGGGTCTCCCGCGCCCGGTCGTGCCG
>NZ_GG657750.1:437056-447847 GCF_000158895.1 Streptomyces sp. C
GTCGGCCAGCAGGGCCAGCACCGCGACTGGCTGGAGTTCGGCCTGATGCGCACCCGCCGCCCCGAGCCGTACGGCGCCCTCACGGACCGGACCGGCCCGCGGTCGCGGTAGGGGCGGTCCGGCGGGGTCCGCAGTCCGGACGCCCCGTGTGATCAGCGACTCATCCGCTTGGTGCGAAGGCCCCCGGGGTTGTAGCGTCGCGGCGACATAAAGACATAGCGACGACGGCGAGACGGAAGTCCGGTGTGAATCCGGCATGGTCGCGCCACTGTGTGCTGCGGCGGCGCCCCTCCGGGGGTGGCGGCGCGGCGAGTCAGACCCGAGGACCGTCGTACCGCACCACCACATGGGACGCGTTGTTCCCCAAGGAGGTTCCCCCATGGCCGAGGCTCTCGCTTCCGCTGCCGTATCCGCCCCCGCTCTCGCGCCGTCCGCGCCGCTGCCCGTCAAGGCCGTCCTGCCCTGGGCGCTGTTCGTCGGTCTGCTGATGCTCGTGGCCCTGTACTTCGTCGGCGCGGAGCAGGGTGCCACCGCCGTGTTCTCCGGCGAGGGCGTCCACGAGTGGGTGCACGACGGCCGTCACCTGCTCGGCTTCCCCTGCCACTGAGAGGCGCGCGCCATGTACGCCTCCACTGTCAGAGGTCTGCTGGTCCGCGGCATGCTCGCGGGCCTGATCGCGGGTCTGTTCGCCTTCGCCGTCGCCTACGTGGTCGGTGAGCCCCCGGTGCGGGGCTCCATCGCCGTGGAGGAGGCGGCAGCCGCCGAGGAGGCCGCTCCCGCGGCCGGCCACGCCGGTCACGGCGGCGGCGACGCCCCCGCCGCCGCGGAGGAGGAGGAAGAACTCGTCAGCCGGCCCGTGCAGTCCACCGTCGGTCTCGCCACCGGCGTGCTGGTCTACGGGGTCGCGCTGGGTGGCATCGCCTCCCTCGCGTTCTCCTTCGCCCTGGGCCGCGTGGGCCGGTTCAGCCCCCGGGCCACGGCCGCCCTCACCGCCGGGGGCGCGTTCACGCTGGTCTACCTGGTGCCCTTCCTGAAGTACCCGGCGACCCCGCCGGCCGTCGGGAACCCGGACACCATCGGCCAGCGCACCACGCTGTTCTTCCTGATGATCCTGCTCAGCGTCCTGCTGGGCGTCGGCGCGATCGTCCTGGGCCGGCGCCTGGCGCCGCGCCTGGGCAACTGGAACGCGACCCTGGCGGCCGGGGCGGGCTTCGTCGTCGCCACCGGGCTGGCCTTCCTGGTGCTCCCGGACAACACCGACGCCGTCAAGGCCGAGTTCCCGGCGGCCCTGCTGTGGGACTTCCGGGTCGCCTCCATCGCCGTCCAGCTCGTGCTGTGGGCCGTGTTCGGAATCGTCTTCGGGGTTCTTGCCCAGCGGCTCCTGGCCCAGCGCGCCGGTGCCGCCGCGGAGACGACGGCCCCCCGCCCGGCGTCGGCCCTCGTCTGACCGCGCGCCGAGGACACCTCAAGAGCCCTGCCGCCCCGGACCTCCGGGGCGGCAGGGCTCTGTGCGTGAGCGTCAGGGGCGGTGCAGGGCGCGGGGCCAGGGCCGCCATCGCCGCCATCAGGCCGACAGCACCAGCATCGGCCCAGAGCAGGGTCGTCGCTCCGCCAGGGCGCCGATGACCGGGGGGCCCGCGAGGAAGCCGACGTAGCCCACGGCCCGAGACGGCGGCGATGGAGGAGCCGGTGTGGCCCGGCCGCAGGGCGGCCGCGTGGGCGAAGACGAGCGGGATGACCGCGGCCATGCCCAGGCCGAGCAGGGTGTAGCCGACGAAGCCCGCCGTGGTCGTCGCGTCGAGGATCGGGATGAGGGCGCCGGTGCCCGCCACCACGGCGCACAGGAACGTGAAGCGGGCCGTGCCGAGGCGGGCGCGCAGCCGGTCGGCGGTGAGGCGGCCGACGACCATGCCCGCGGAGAAGACGGCGTACCCCAGGCCGGCGGCGCCCGCCGAGGCTCCGGTCTCCTCCTTCAGGTAGACGGCGCCCCAGTCGTTGACGACCCCCTCCCCCATCAGGGCGCAGAACGCCACGAGGCCGGGGATCCACAGGCCCGGGCCGGGCAGGGCCAGCAGGGGTCCGGTCCTGGACGGGCCGCCGGTCCGCGGTGGTTCGGGGGCGAGGGCCGTGGCCGCCGTCGCCGCGACCGCCAGCAGGACGAGGGCGGTCACGGTGAAGTGGGCCCGGATGCCGACGCCGGCGGAGGCCGCGAGGCCGCCCGCCGTGGCGCCGGCGATGCCGCCGAGGCTGAACATGGCGTGGAAGCCGCCGAGCACGGGGCGTCCGTAGGCGCGTTCGACCAGGACGCCCTGGGTGTTCATCGCGACGTCGACGGCCGTGTTGCCGCAGGCGAACAGGGCCAGGGCCGCCGTCAGTGCCGCGAGGTCCGGGACGAGCGGCAGGCTCGCGAGCGCGCCCAGGTAGGCGGCCATGCCGGTGCACAGGACCGTACGGCTGCCGTACCTGGCCACCAGGCCGCCGACCAGCGGGAGCCCCGCGAAGGCGCCTCCGCTCAGGCCGACCAGGGCCACGGCCAGTTCCCCGGCGGACAGGTCCAGCCGGCTCTGGACGCCGGGTACCCGGGCGGCCCAGGTGGCGAAGGCCGCCCCGGTGACGAAGAAGACCGCGCCGACGGCCAGCCGCATCGTCCGCGGGCGCGGGCTCCGGGCGCGGCCGGGCGGCGCCGTGCGTCCGCCCGCTGTCTCGGGCTCGTTGCGCATCTGCGTCCGTCCCCTTGCCGTTCGTGTGCTGTCCGTCCCGGCCCGTCAGTGTGCCGGGCCGGCGGTCCGCCGGGTCAGGGCGACCAGCCCGTCCCGTTCCTCGACAAGGACCTTGTACAGGACTTCGGCGTAGCGGTGCATCGTCGTCGCGTCGTTGGGCGGGCCGAAGGAGCTGAGGCTCTGCCCGAGGACGAGGCGGCGCAGGCAGACCTCCTCGCTGACGGGGTACTGCGCCGGGTCGTAGTGGTGGCCGGGGCGGGCGTGCCCGCAGCTCCAGGGGCAGCCGCGGCCGTAGCCGCGGAGCTCCTGGAACAGGGTCTGCCCGGGTACCGGCTGCGGCTGCCAGCGGGTGATGTGCAGGCCTTCGGCGTTCACCGCCCGGGCGAGGGCGTCGCGGAAGGCGGCGACGGGGAGCCCGTCGAGGCCGAGTTCCTCGGGCATGACGAGCAGCGGGTAGAAGAAGTACACGTGCGTGCGGTCCTCGGGGACGACAGGCGTGCGGATGCCGGGTACGCCGGCCAGGGCCCGCGTGAGGGCGGCTCCGTTGGCCTGCCGTGCGCGGGACATCCGCGGCAGGCGGGTGAGCTGGGAGCGGGCGAACGCGGCGGCGAGGACGTCGATCCGGTAGTTCCAGCCCATGATGCGGGCGTTGTAGTCGCGGCTCTGGCCCGGGAGTTCCTCGCCGAACATCAGCACCCGCCGGGCCAGCCGCTGCTGTTCCTCGTCGCGGGTCGCGAACAGGCCGCCCTCGCCGAGGGCGGAGAGGGTCTTGGAGCCGTTGAGGCTGGCGCCGCTGAGGGTGCCCAGGGACCCGACGGGGCGGCCCCGGTATTCGGCGCCGTGTGCCTGGGAGGCGTCCTCGATGAGGACGAGGCCGTGCCGGTCCGTGACCGCCCGCAGGGCGTCGTAGTCGGCGGGCAGGCCGTTGAGGTCCACGGCGACGACGGCGCGGGTGCGGTCGGTGATCCGCTCCTCGATGCGGGCGGGGTCGATGTTGAACGTGGCGGGGTCGGTGTCCACGAACACCGGGATCGCGTTGGCCTGGAGCACGCAGGAAGCGGAGGCGAGGAAGGTGTCGGCCGGCACGAGCACCTCGTCGCCCGGCTCGACGCCCGCGGCCGCGATCGCCATGTGCAGGGCCGCGGTACCGGAGTTGGCGGCGAGGACGTGCGGCATGCCGGTGTACTCGGCCCAGGCCGCTTCCAGGTCGCTCACCGTGCGCATGGGCCAGTGCCACGGGGTCGCCCCGTCCATCGCGTCGAGCACGGCCTTGCGGTCGGCGTCGGTGATGTGGGGCCAGGGGGCCGCCTCCCCTTCGGCGAGCAGCGGTGTACCTCCGTCGACGGCTAGCACGTCCTGGCCTCCAGGCTCCGGCGCTCCGGGGTCTCCCGGCGGAACACCGCCCGGGCGGTGGGGAGTTCGGGGAACCGTCCGAGCAGGTCCGCCAGGCGGGCGAGGCCCTCGGCCAGGGTGATCCGCGGGGCGAAGCCGAGCCCTTGCAGCCGGGTGGTGTCGGCGAGGAGGGTGAAGCTGTCGGCGAGGCTGGAGGGGTCGGCGTCCAGCAGCGCGGGGCGGCCGGTCGCCGTGCCCACCTCGGCGGCGAGCTCGCGCATGGAGACGGCGGTGCCGGTGCCCAGGTTGTAGGTCTCGCCGTCGGCACCCCGGTCGGCCAGGGTGATCAGCGCCCGGCAGAGGTCCTCGACGTGGATGAAGTCGCGGCGTTTGCGGTCGATGTCGCCGACGACGGGGATGGGCTGCTCGTTGAGGTGCCAGCGCAGGAACTGCGAGACCTCTCCGCCCGCCCGGCGGGGGTCTTCGCCGGGGCCGTAGACGACGAACGAGCGGCCGGTGACGACGGGCAGTCCGGCAGTGGCGTGCAGGCTGCGCAGGGTCAGCTCGCCGGAGAGCTTCGAGGCGCCGTACGGGAGGAAGGGCCGGGTGGGGTGGTCCTCGTGGATCGGGCTGCGGCGCGGGGTGCCGTAGACGATGGCGGAGGAGAGGTAGACGAGCCGGCGCACCCCCAGTTCCAGGCAGGCGTTGCCGACGTTGCAGGTCGCGAGGGCGTTGAGGTGGAAGTCGCGGCGGGGGTCGGCCACCGACTCGGTGCCGCTGGCGTTGCCGGCGAGGTGGAACACGGCGTCGGCGTTCCGCAGCGCCAGCAGGGTCTCGCCGTAGTCGCGCAGGTCGGCGCGGACGTGGGAGACGCCGGGCAGTTCCGCGAGGCCGGGGGGAAGCGGGGCGTGGTCGACGACGGTGACCTTCCGGGACAGCGTGCTGAGGGCCGTGACGAGGTGCCGGCCGACGAAACCGGCTCCGCCGGTGACGGCCACGTCCTCGTAGTGCGTTTCGGGTGTGTCGGGGCCGTGGTGGTGCACGATCACTCCATTCGGGGTCCTGCGTGGTCCAGCGGGGTCCGACGGGATCCGGGGCGAGGGGATGGGCGGAATCGGGCGGGCGCCGGGCCGGGGTCACGCGGGGCGCGCACGCCTGCCGCCGTGCACCTGGTGTGCGCCGGCCGGAGTGCCGTGCGGCGCCGGTCCCGGACCCGCGGTGCCGCTCACGCACCTGATCGGTGGCCGGCCCAGCCAGTGCACCACGCCTCCTCCCCGTCGGCGCAAGGGGTGCCGGGGAGAGTGGCCGAGACCGCCTCCCGCCCGGCCGCGCGGCGGCGGGAAGAGCGGAGCTGGTCCGTTTCCGCCCCCGCCGAGGGCGGAGGGAGAGGCTCCGCCCAAACCGGAAGCAGGGGGCGCACGGCTGCACGGCGACGCCCGGATGGCCGGTTCGGCGGGCTTGACCTGGGGTGAGAGGAGGTGCTCCACAGCGGTGAAGTCCCGGGCGCCCGGCGATCGGTGGAACCCGTCTGAAGGCGTGAACACGAATTTCACACATCTGCTCTTCATACCGGCTCGCCATGGTCTAGATTGACCGTGCTTCAGCTGTTCGTACACGAGCAACCAGTAAATGATCTACAGGTCAGGCGCTACGGAAAGCCTGCAATCACGTCCCCCTCGGCACGAGGCGTGGGGGATGATCAATTCTCGGGGCCCGGGAAAGGGCCTCGGGTGCGGGGGAGCACCCGGGGTTTCGGCGGGTTCTCGCGCACGTCGCACGTCTGGCGGGGCACGTCCGTTCGCTGCCGCCGGGGTGGGTTGTCCAAGCAGTTCCACACGGCCGGGGGGGATCCCGGGGAGGAACGGCGCGGTCGGGAGGCGGGGGCCTCCCGGCGGAGCACGGTGAGTGGCGAACACGTCGTACCACTGGGGACCTGGGGGGTTCTGTGCGGCAAGGGGGATTAGTCAGCCCGTTCCCGTCTGCGCGCGGGCGTCTGGCGAACGGGGCGATCAGCCGTCCCGCGAGTGACTGGGAGCAGCGGTACCGACGTACCGTGATCACCAGCGATACCGTGGCCACCGCCCTGGTGGTGGCGTCCATCGGCAACTTCTTCGGGGCTCGGGACGCGGCCAACTGGCACGAGAAATGGGGAATTCTCGCATTCGGCACCGAACTTCTGGTATTGGCCGCATTGGCCGTCAACCGGTCATGGGCTCCGGCTGTTCTCGGCCAGGGTGCCGAGGAATTCCGCCGGCTCGGCCGCTCACTGTTCACGGCGACCGTCTTACTGGCGCTCGGCGGGATCGCCCTCGCTTCGCGCAACATCAAACTCTGGATCTTCGTCGCGATCCCCGCGATCGCACTCGTCACCATGACCACGCGGTATCTTCTGCGCCTCTGGCTGCACAAACAGCGGAAAGAGGGGCAGTGCCTGCGACCGGTGCTCGCCGCCGGCAGCCCGGCCACCCTGCACGATCTGATCACCCGCACCCGCAAGTTCCCGCACCTCGGCTGGCGGGTGGACGCGGTGTGCACGACGGACGGTCTCGGGCTCGACGGAGACGGTGACCAGCTGGACGGCGTACCCGTCGTCGGCCGGCTGGCCGACGTGGCCAACCACGTCCGGCGCGACGGCTACCGGGTCGTCGCGGTCACCCCGGACCCGCACTGGTCGCCGGACCGGCTCCAGCGGCTGGCCTGGAACCTGGAGGGCAGCGACGCCGAGATGGTCGTGGCCCCGGTACTGATGGAAGTGGCCGGGCCGCGGCTGCACGTGGACGCGGTGCTGGGCATCCCGCTGCTGCGGGTCAGCATGCCGATCTTCACCGGCGGCCGCCGGGCCGTCAAAGAGGTCGTCGACCGGGTGGGGGCGGCGGTCCTGCTGATGCTGTTCGCGCCGCTGATGGTGTTCGTCGCGCTGCTGGTGGTCGCGGACAGCCGGGGCGGGGCGGTGTACCGGCAGCGGAGGGTCGGCAAGGACGGACGCGAGTTCACCATTCTCAAGTTCCGCACCATGGTCGCGGACGCGGACCGGGTGCGCGCCGAGCTGGCCGACCGCAACGAGGGCGCCGGCCTGCTGTTCAAGCTCCGCCGGGACCCGCGGGTGACCCGGGTGGGATCGGTGCTGCGCCGGTACTCGATCGACGAACTCCCGCAACTGTTCAACGTGTTGACGGGGTCGATGTCGCTCGTCGGTCCGCGGCCCCCGCTGCCGGAGGAGTCCGCCGAATACGGTCCGGACATCCGGCGGCGGCTGCTGGTCAAGCCCGGGCTCACGGGACTGTGGCAGATCAGCGGACGCAGTGACCTGTCATGGGAGGAGGCGGTCCGGCTGGACCTGCGGTACGTGGAGGACTGGTCGCTCGCCCTGGACACAGTGATCTTGTGGAAGACGCTGCGTGCGGTGGTCTACGGGCAGGGGGCCTATTGATGCGCGGGAGTCGTCGTCGGGCAGACGCGCGGACCGCAGGCCGTGGGGGCCTGTGTGGGGGGAGGAACGAGTCATGAGGGTCAGTGTTTTCGGGCTCGGCTACGTGGGCTGCGTCTCGGCCGCGTGCCTGGCCGAACTGGGCCACGAGGTCGTCGGGGTGGACGTCAGCCAGGTGAAGGTGGACCTGGTCAACGACGGCAAGGCCCCGGTGGTCGAGGAGCGCATCGGCGAGCTCGTCGCCGGCGTCGTGCGGACGGGGGCCTTGCGCGCCACCGGTGACGTCCGCGAGGCGATCATGGAGAGTGAGGTGTCGCTGGTCTGCGTGGGCACGCCCTCGGAGCCCAACGGCAGCCTGTGCACCACCTACCTGGAGCGGGTCACCGAACAGATCGGCGCGGCGCTGGCCGAGCGGGGCGGGCGGCACACCGTGGTGTTCCGCAGCACCATGCTCCCGGGCACCTGCCTGGACCTGCTGCTGCCGATCCTGGAGAAGTCGGTCGGCGGCACGGCCGGGGTGGAGGTCGGCGTCGCGGTCAACCCGGAGTTCCTGCGCGAGGGCACCAGCGTGCGGGACTTCTTCGACCCGCCGAAGACCGTCATCGGCCAGCTGGACCAGGCCAGCGGCGACGTGGTGGCCGCCCTGTACGAGGGCCTGCCCGGCGAGGTGTTCCGGGTGCCGGTCCCGGTGGCCGAGGCGATCAAGTACGCGGACAACGCGTTCCACGGCCTCAAGATCGGCTTCGCGAACGAGCTGGGCGCGGTGTGCCGGGCACTCGGGGTGGACTCCCACCAGGTGATCGACGTGTTCCTGGCCGACCGCAAGCTGAACATCAGCCCGGCCTACCTGCGGCCCGGCTTCGCCTTCGGCGGTTCCTGCCTGCCCAAGGACCTGCGCAGCCTGGTCCACGCGGCGCAGCGGGCCGACGTCTCCGTACCCATCCTCTCCCACGTGCTGCCCTCCAACTCCGACCACCTGCAACGCGCGGTGGACCTGGTGGAGCGCACCGGCAAGCGCCGGGCCGGCCTGTTCGGGCTGTCCTTCAAGCCCGGGACCGACGACCTGCGCGAGAGCCCGCTCGTCGAGCTGGCGGAGCGGCTCTTCGGCAAGGGGTACGACCTGAAGATCTACGACGCCAACGTGAGCCTCTCCCGGCTCCTCGGCGCGAACCGCGAGTACATCGAGAACCGGCTGCCGCACCTCGCGCACCTGCTCGCCGACTCCGTCGACGAGGTGCTCGACCACGCCGAGGTGTGCCTGGTCGGGTCCAGGGACCCGGACGTGCTGTCGGCACTGCCGCACGGCGACGGACCGGTGATCATCGACCTCATCCACCTTCCCGACGCCGACGCGCGCCGGACCGAACCGGGGTACGTGGGCCTTGCCTGGTAAGACGACGCGTGGTGCGGCCGGCGGCGGCCGCACCACCGGCCGGCGTGCGCTGGTCCTGGTGGAGAACCTGTCCGTGCCGTTCGACCGGCGGGTGTGGCAGGAGTGCACGACCCTGCGCGACGCCGGCTGGACGGTCGACGTCATCTGCCCGCAGGGGACCAAGCGGGACACCGAGCCGGAGGCCGAGGTCGACGGGGTCCGGATCCACCGCTACCCGCTGCGCGCGGCCACCGGAGGACCGGCCGGGTACCTGAAGGAGTACGGATCGGCCCTGTGGCACACCATGCGGCTGGCCCGCAAGGTCGGGCCGGTCCACGTGGTCCACGCCTGCAACCCGCCCGACCTGCTGTTCCTGCCCGCCCTGTGGCTCAAGCGGCACGGAGCACGGTTCGTCTTCGACCAGCACGACCTGGTCCCCGAGCTGTACCTGTCCCGGTTCGACCGCGGGGAGGACCTGCTCTACCGGGCCGTGTGCGCGCTGGAACGGCTCACCTACCGGGCCGCGGACGTCGTGCTCGCCACCAACGAGAGCTACCGGGACGTCGCGGTGCGCCGCGGCGGCCGGCGCCCGTCGGACGTGTTCGTGGTGCGCAGCGCGCCCGACACCGACCGCTTCCACCCCGTGCCGCCCGAGCCCGGACTGAAGCGCGGCAGGCCCCACCTGCTGTGCTACCTCGGCGTGATGGGTCCGCAGGACGGCGTCGACTACGCCCTGCGCGCCCTGGCGAAGCTGCGCGACGAGGTCGGGCGCGGCGACTGGCACGCGGTGTTCGTCGGCGGCGGCGACACCTTCGACGCGATGGTGGAGCTGTCCCGGCAGCTCGGGCTCTCCGACCAGGTGCAGTTCACCGGGCGCGTCTCCGACGCCGACCTGGCGCGGTACCTGTCCACCGCGGACGTGTGCCTCTCCCCCGACCCGCGCAATCCGCTCAACGACGTGTCGACCATGAACAAGGTCCTGGAGTACATGGTCATGGGCCGGCCGATCGTCTCGTTCGACCTCAAGGAGGCGCGGGTCTCCGCCGGCGACGCCGCCGTCTACGCCCCCGCCAACGACGAGGGCGAGTTCGCCCGGCTCATCGCGCTGCTGCTGGACGATCCCGAGAAGCGGGCCCTGATGGGCAAGATCGGCCAGGAGCGGATCAACGGGCCGCTCGCCTGGCGCAATTCGCAGGCCTCGCTGCTCTCCGCCTACGCCGCCGCCTGCCGTGACCGCCGGCCGGCGCCGGCGGGCTCCTCCGACGGTACGGGCAAGAGGCCGCGCCGTTGAGCGACGACACGATACGCCTGGTCACGATCGGGCGGATTCTCCGCCGGCGCTGGCGCCTGCTCACCGTCCTCGCCGTCGTGGGCGCGCTCGTCGGCTACGGCACCTCCCTGCTGCTTCCACCCCGCTACACGGCCTCGGCCTCGGTCCTGCTGCCGGGGGCGTGGGAGGAGCGCGAGCTGCTGACCCAGGCGGAGATCGCGGCGAGTTCGGTGGTCGTCGACCGCGCGGCCGCCGCGCTGGGCTGGACCAAGGTCAGCCGTACCGAGCTGCGGGACCGGGTGGCCGCCAAGGCGGCGGACGGCAACATCATCAAGATCTCGGGCACGGCGGACACCCCGGAGCGCGCGCAGCGGCTCTCCGACCAGGTGGCGCAGCAGTTCGTCGCGTTCGCCGCGCGGATCTCGGGCGACAACACCGACCCCGAGGCGGCGGCGCGGCCCGAGGCGCTGCGGCAGCTGGTGACGCAGACCAGCCGCCGGATCACCGAGCTGGCGGACGCGGCCGGCCGGGGGCAGACCGTGGAGAGCGTGCAGACCCGTACCGAGCTGGCGAAGCTGCGCACCACGCTCCAGGAGGCCGTCGACAAGCTGGACCAGGCCGACCCCGCCGCCGGCAAGGGCCCTCAAGGGCCAACATGGTCGTCATGGGG
>NZ_GG657750.1:448050-456116 GCF_000158895.1 Streptomyces sp. C
CCCGCGGAACGCCCCGGGGACCGGCCGGAGGGCCGCGGCCCGCGGGCCGGTGTCCGCCGGCTGCTCGGCCTCGACGTCCGGTGGGACGTACCTGCGCCGCGCACGTCCGACGAGACCGGCCGACAGGTCCGCTACCGGCGGGTGCACGCCCGGCTGGGCGACGGGCTGCCGGCCCCCCGGCTGCTCCTGCTGCTCGTCCCGGAGGGCGACGGGAACGCCCTGCGGGCCGCCGGGCAGTTCACCGCCGGCGCCGAGGGCGAACCGCGGCTGCGGCTGGCAGGGGTCTCGGTGTCCCGGCCGATGGTCGCCGACCGCGAGGACGAGTCCGGTGCCGTCGTCGTGCTCAGCCCCGGCAGCCGGACCGCCGGGGAGCTGGCCGGGATCGCCGAGGCGTGTGCGGACGCCGGGCACGAGATCGTCGGAATCGTCCTCGTCGGCACGGTCCGGGCCGGTGCGGCGGGGAAGGCCGGCCCTGGCCGCGAGGCCGCCGCACCGGCACTCGCGGCCGGCGCCGACGCGACGGGAAGTTCAGGGTGACCATGAGTACGACTACGGAGCCGACGCACGCCGCTCCGCTGCTGGACCTGCAGACGCTCGTGGTGTCGGTGCGCAGGCGGCGCCGCCTCTGGAGCTCCCTGGCGCTGCTGGGGCTGCTCATCGGCGCGGCGGTGGCGGTGCTGCTGCCGCCACCGCCGACCGCGGTGGCCAAGGTGCTGGTCGCGCACCAGCAGGACCAGCCGAACGACCCCGGAACGCTGATCCGCACCGACGTCGCGCTGCTGCAGACCACGCGGATCGCCGAGCAGGCCCTGAAGAGCCTGAAGTCCTCCGAGAAGCCGGAGGACTTCATGAAGGACTACGCGGGCACCGGTCTGACCAACAACCTGCTCCAGATCGATGTGACCGGTGCCGGCGACGCGCAGGCCGTGGCCCGTGCCAAGGCGCTGGCCGACGCGTTCGTCGCGGACCACGTGCGGCGGATCCGGGAGGCCGCGGAGGCCGAGTCCAAGGCCCTGCTCGACCAGCGCGACCGGTTGCGGGAGGAACTCGACCAGGTCAACAAGGCGATCGGGAACGGAACACCGGAGTCCGGGCCGAAGGCGTCGGCGAACACCGAGTCGCTCTTCGCCCGACGGGCCGAACTGACGGCCCGCATCACCGACTTCGGCCAGCGTGCCGCGGAGGCGCGGGTCGGCACGCCCCAGCTCATCGCCGGCACGCAGGTGGTGGACGCACCGCGCGCGGTACGGCACTCCCTGCCCAGGGCCGCCGCCACCGACGCCGCGATCGGGCTCGTCCTCGGGCTGGTCCTCGGGCTCGCGGTGGCCGCGGTCGGCGCGGTGGTGGCCGACCGTCCGGTGCTGCGCCGGGAGGTCGCGGCGAACCTGGGGGCGTCCGTCATCACGGAGCTCCCCCGCCGGTCGGCCGGCCGCCTGCAGCGGCGCGGCACCCGGGGGGCGCGCGAGCGGCTCACCGCCTCCCTGGCCCGCTCGGTACGGGGTTCCGCTGAGCCGGTGTCGCTCCTGGAGCTGGGCTGTGCGCCGGCCGCGGCGCTGATCGCCCTGGACCTGGCCGCGGCGCTGGCGGCGCAGGGGCCGGTGTCGGTCGTCGACGGCCTGCCGGGGCTGCGGCTCACGCACCACCGCCGCAGGCCCGCGGAGCTGACGGTGGTCGGCGAGGACGCCCCGGCGGCGGCCGGCGGGGAGGTCCGGTTCGGCGTGGGCTCGGTCTCGCCCGGCACGGCGTGGGCCGATCTCCGGTACCTCGGCACCCGGGCCGTGCTCGTCGTCCGGGCCGGGCACGGCAGCGCCGCGTGGCTGCACACGGTGGCGCGGCAGCTCGCCGAGCAGCGCATCACGGTGCTCGGCGTGGTGCTGATCGACCCCGATCCGCGCGACCGGACGGACGGCACCTTGTGGGACGGGCCGCGCACCGCGCCGCGCGGGCAGAACGAGCGGCCGGCCCGCGAAGACAGCACGCGCGGGCGGCAGACGGAACGGCCGCCCGCGTGGGCGGCGCGCGTTCCGGACAGCGACCAGGAGGCACGGTAGGACATGTGTGGCATCGCAGGCACGTACCGGTGGCCGGACGGGAAGGCCGTGACCGACCGGCTCACGGAGACCCTCGCCCACCGCGGTCCGGACGGGGCGGGCCGGTACGGCCACCCCGTCGGCGACGGCGAGGTGCAGCTCGGTCACCGCCGGCTGGCCATCATCGACCTCTCGGAGACCGGCGCCCAGCCGATGGTCTCGGACGGGCTGGTCCTCACGTACAACGGCGAGCTGTACAACGCCCCCGAGCTGCGGGCCGAGCTGGCGGCCGCCGGGGTGCGCTTCCGGGGCACCTCCGACACGGAGGTGCTGCTGGAGGCGTGGCGGCGCTGGGGCACGGACTGCCTGCCCCGGCTGCGCGGCATGTTCGCGTTCGGGGTCTTCGACGAGCGGACCGGTGAGCTGGTGCTCGCCCGCGACCAGCTCGGCATCAAGCCGCTGTTCCTGCTCCGGCGCGGCGGGGGCCTGGTGTTCGCCTCGGAGCTGAAGGCGCTCGCCGCGGCGACCGGGGGCACGCTGGAGGTGGACCACGCGGCGCTGGTGGCCTCGCTGCTGTACTACTGGGTGCCGGACTCGCGGTGCGCGTACCGCGAGGCGGAGAAGCTGCCGCCGGGGAGCTGGCTGCGGTGCCGGCCCGACGGCAGTGTGGAGCGCGGCTCGTACTGGAGCCTCCGGGACGTCGCGGCCGAGGGCCGGGAGCGGGCCCGGGCCGGTGAGCTGCCCGACCTGGCCGCCATCGTCGAGGAGTCGACCCGGCGGCACCTGCTGTCCGACGTGCCCGTGGCGACCTTCCTCTCCGGCGGGCTCGACTCCAGCTACCTGACCGCCCTGGCCGCCCGCCACCAGCCGGGGATGTCCGCCTACACGATCGGGTTCCGGGCGGAGGACGCCAGGTTCGAGGCGATGCCGGACGACCTGCGCTACGCCCGGACGGTGGCCGAGCGGTTCGGCGTCGACCTGCACGAGATCGAGATCGCCCCGGACGTCCTCGACCTGCTGCCGCGGATGACCTACCACCTGGACGAGCCGATCGGCGACCCCGCCGCGATCAACACCTTCCTGATCTGTTCGGCCGCCCGGGAGGCCGGGGTCAAGGTGATGCTCTCGGGGATGGGTGCCGACGAGCTGTTCGCCGGCTACCGCAAGCACCTGGCCAACGTGCTCGCGCTGCGCTACCAGCGCGTCCCGGGGCCGGTGCGGCGCGGCCTGTCCGGCGCCGTGGACCGGCTGCCGGTCGCCTCCGCCCGCCGGGGGTACCGGTCGGTGCGCTTCGCGAAGCGGTTCCTGTCCTTCGCCGATCTTCCGGAGGAGACGGCCTTCCGGCGCAGCTACACCATGTACGACCGCGGCGAGCTGCTCGACCTGATCGATCCGGACCTGGCGGGGACGGTCGACGACGTACTGACCGAGCACGCGGACGTGTACGGGGACAACGACCTCGACGACTTCGTCAACCGCATGTGCCTGGGCGACTCCCGGATGTTCCTGCCGGGCCTGAACCTCGCCTACACGGACCGTTCCAGCATGGCCGCGTCGACCGAGGTGCGCGTGCCGTACGTGGACGTCGAGGTGGTCAAGGCCGCCTTCACCTTCCCCGGCGACCGCAAGATCGTCGGGCGGCAGGGCAAGGCCGTCCTCAAGGAGGCGGCGGCCTCGGTCCTGCCCCGGGAGATCGTCTACCGGCCCAAGGGCCTGTTCAGCGCCCCGTTGCGCGCCTGGATGAGCCGGGACCTGGCGCCGCTGGTGCGCGAGGTCATCCACGACGGCGAGCTCGTCCGTTCCGGGTTCCTGCGCCGCGACGCGCTGGCGCGGCTCGCCGCCGAGGACGCGGCCGGGCAGCAGGACTTCTCCAAGCACCTGTGGCACGTACTGACCCTCGAGTACTGGTACCGCGGCGCGACCTCCGGGTCCGGTCAGAGCGCCGGGTTCACGGCTTAGCAATTTCAGAGGAGTTCGGGTGAAGCAAGTCGTACAGAACTACAAGACCGGTGAGCTGGCGGTGCTGGACGTGCCGGTGCCGGGGTGCAAGCCGGGCGGTGTGCTGGTCCGCACCGCCTACTCGCTGATCTCCACCGGGACCGAGCTCATGAAGGTGTCCGAGGCCGGCATGTCGATGCTGGGCAAGGCCCGTTCCCGGCCGGACCAGGTCGCCAAGGTCATGCAGAGCGTGGCCGTCAACGGGGTGCCCGCCACGTACCGCAAGGTGATGGGCAAGCTGGACTCCTACACGCCGCTGGGCTACTCGCTGTGCGGGGTGGTCGAGCAGGTCGGCGCCGGGATCGACGACGTGGCGGTCGGTGACGTGGTGGCCTGCGCGGGCAACGAGCACGCGCTGCACGCCGAGTTGAACTGGGTGCCGAAGAACCTGTACGCGCGGGTGCCGGACGGTCTGGAACCGCGGCACGCGGCCTTCGGCACGGTCGGGTCGATCGCGATGCAGGGCGTGCGCCAGGGCGAGCCGCAGCTCGGCGAGGTGGCGCTGGTCATCGGCCTCGGGCTGATCGGGCAGCTGGTGGTGCAGCTCCTCACCGCCTCGGGCGTCCGCGTCGTCGGCGCCGACCCGGACCCGGCGCGCTGCGAGCTCGCCGAGCGCCTGGGCGCCGCGGCCTGCGGCGACCCCGGGTCGGCGGCCGTGGAGGCCGCCGTCGCCGAGCTCACGGACGGGCACGGCGTGGACCAGGTGTACCTGGCGGCCGGCGGCGGCAGCAACCAGCCCGTCGAGCTGGCCGCACGGCTCTGCCGGGACCGCGGCCGGGTCGTCGACATCGGCAAGTGCCGCCTGGACCTGCCCTGGAACGCGTACTACGAGAAGGAGCTCGACGTCCGGTTCTCCCGCAGCTACGGCCCCGGGCGCTACGACCCGGAGTACGAGCTCGACGGGCGGGACTACCCGATCGGCTACGTGCGCTGGACCGAGCGCCGCAATCTGGCGTGCTTCCTCGACCTGGCCGCCCGCGGCAAGGTCGACGTGGATCCGCTGGTCTCGCACATCGCCGACTTCGAGGACGCCGTGGAGACGTACCGGAGTCTGGAGGAGGGCGAACTCAAGGCCGTGGCCGTGCTGTTCCGCTACCCCGGACAGGAGCGGGAGGCGCAGGCCCCGGTGCTGACCGTGCCCGCGGTCAGGCGCTCCGGCGAGGGGGTGTCCGCGCCGTCCCGGACGGCCGGGACGCCGGTGCGCCTCGCGTTCGTCGGCGCGGGGAACTACGCCACGTCGATGCTGCTGCCGCACCTGGTGGAGCGCGAGGGCGTCGAACTCGCCACGGTCGTCACCACGACGGCGCTGTCCGCGGCCAACGCCCAGCGGAAGTTCGGCTTCGCCGAGGCGACCACCGACCTCGACGCGGTGCTCGGCGACAAGTCGATCGACGCGGTGTTCGTGGTCACCCGGCACAGCTCCCACGCCGAACTGACCCGGCAGGCGCTGCTGGCCGGCAAGACGGTGTTCGTGGAGAAGCCCCTCGCCCTCACCGAGGACGAACTGGCGGGTGTCCTCGCGGCGGTGGAGGAGTCCGGCAACGACCGGCTCCAGGTGGGCTTCAACCGCCGGTTCTCGCCGCTGCTCCAGGAGGCCCGCAAGCGGTTCGGTACCCGGACCGGCCCGGCGAGCCTGCGGTACCTGGTCAACGCGGGCCGGCTCCAGCACGGCAGCTGGTACCTCCAGCAGGGCACCGAGGGCTCGCGGTTCGCCGGCGAGGGCGGGCACTTCATCGACACGGCGAGCTGGCTGCTGGGCGCCGACCCGGTCTCGGTGTACGCGACCGCCCCGTCCGGCAACGAGGACCTCCAGGTGGTCCTGCGCTACCCGGACGGTTCCACCGCCGCCATCAGCTACGTCACCACGGGCGCGCCCGGCTTCCCCAAGGAGACGCTCGACCTCGTCGCGGACGGCAAGGTGCTGCGGCTGGACGACTTCGTACGCGCCTCGGTGTATTCGAGAAGGTCGCAGCCGGGCGCAAGAAGTGGGTCAGCTCGCGGCTGCCCCAGGCCCGGGACAAGGGCCAGCTCGCCGAACTGGCCGCGTTCGTACGCGCCGTGCGGACGGGCGGTCCGATGCCGGTGCCGCTGGAGTCGCTGGTCGCCACCACGGCGGCCACCCTCGCCGTGCAGGCCGGCCTGGCCGGCGGCGTGCCCGTGACGCTGGCGGACGGCCGATGAGCATGAGCGCGGGCTGGTACCTGCGGCGGCTGTCCCGGATGGGGCCGCAGGAGGTCGGCGGCCGGGTGGGCGACACGGTGCGCAGGCGGCGGTGGCGGTCGGCGCCGCCGGACGCCCCGGCCGTGGGCGGCGCCCGGTTCACCGCGGTGCTGCCCGCGGGGACGGCCGACGCGGTGCCGCCGGACGCGGCCAAGCGGCTCGTCGCGGAGGCGGACCGGCTGATGGCGGGGCACGGCACGTTCTTCGGGGTGGACCGCGACGACCTGGTCGACCCGGACTGGTTCCTCGACCCGAAGACCGGGCGGCGGGCCCCGGAGGGGTACGCCTTCGACGTGCCGTACCGGGACGAGGAGTCGGTCGGGGACATCAAGCAGATCTGGGAGCCGTCCCGGCACCAGTACCTCACCGTCCTCGCCGCCGCGTACGCGGTCACCGGGGACGAGCGGTACGCCGAGCGGGTGGCGGCGCACCTGCGGTCGTGGTGGGCGGCCAACCCGCCGCTGCGCGGGGTGCACTGGACCAGCGGCATCGAGCTGGGGATCCGGCTGCTGTCCTGGGTGTGGGTGCGCCGGCTGCTCGACGGCTGGCCGGGCGCGGCCGGGCTGTTCGAGGAGAACCCGGTGGCCCGGGAGCAGGTCTGGCACCACCAGCGCTGGCTGGCGGCGTTCCCCAGCCGGGGTTCGTCGGCGAACAACCACGTCATCGCCGAGGCCGCCGGGCAGTTCGCCGCGGCCTGCGCGTTCGGCTGGTTCCCCGCCTCGGAGCGCTGGCGGTCCGGCGCGCTGCGGTCGCTGGAGCGGCACCTGCGCGGCAACACCTTCCTCTCCGGCCTCAACCGGGAGCTGGCCTCGGAGTACCACGGGCTGGTGCTGGAGCTGGGCCTGGCCGCGCTGGCCGAGGCGGACGCCGCCGGCGTGCCGGTCCCGGTGTCGGTGCGGCTGGTGCTGCTGCGGATGACCGACGCGCTCGCGGCCGTCGTGGACGGCCGGCTGCGGCCGCCGCGCCAGGGGGACTCGGACGACGGGCACGGCCTGGTTCGTGGACGGTGCGGGCACCGACCGCTGGGGGTCGCTGCTGGCCACCGGGACGCGTGTCGGCCGGCTCGACTGGTGCCCGAGGTGACCGGCACGATGTGCGCACCGCGCTGCTGGCGCACTCGCCCGGCGCGCCGGCGGTGGCCCGCCCGGGGCGCCGTCCGGTCCACTTCCCGGACGCCGGCATGACGGTCCTGCGCGGTGCCGGGGGTGCTGTGGGGTCAGGGGGGTCCGGGGAGCTGTGGGTCCGCTGCGACGGCGGTCCGCACGGCTTCCTGTCCATCGCCGCGCACGCCCACGCGGACGCGCTGTCCGTGGAGGTGCGGCACGACGGGGTCGACGTGCTGGCCGACCCGGGGACGTTCTGCTACCACGGGCAGCCCGAGTGGCGGCAGTACTTCCGGTCGACGCTGGGGCACAACACCCTGCAGCTGGACGGCGGCGACCAGTCGGTCTCCGGCGGGCCGTTCCTGTGGACCCGGCACGCCCAGACCCGCGTCCTGGTCGCCGACACCTCCGACCCCGGGGTGCTGCGCTGGTGTGCCGAGCACGACGGCTACCGGCCCTCGGTGCACCGGCGCCGGGTGGAGCTGATGCCCGGCCGCCGGGAGCTGCGGGTGGTCGACGAGGTGAGCGGCCCGCGCCGGGCCGTGCGGCTGGCGTTCCACCTCGGCCCGGCGGTCACCGCGGAGCTGGAGGGCGACCGGGCGGTGCTCAGCTGGAGCCGGGACGGCGAGGACCGGTCCGCGGTGCTCGACCTGCCCGGTCAGCTCTCCTGGCGGGCGCACCGCGGCGAGACGGACCCGCCGCTGGGCTGGTACTC
>NZ_GG657750.1:456503-491278 GCF_000158895.1 Streptomyces sp. C
CCCCCCGAAGACCACGTTCTGGCTCCTGCCGGGCACGCACCGGCTCGAACCGGACCGCTTCGCCCAGGTCATCCCGAAGGAGGGCGACAGCTACCTCGGGGCGCCGGGCGCGGTGCTCGACGGCGGGAAGACCAACCAGTACGCGTTCGGCGGCGCGGCCCCCGACGTCTCCATCCGCCACCTGACCGTGCAGAACTTCGTCGCGCCGCCGGACGAGGGCGTGGTCAACCACGAGTCGGCCGACGGGTGGGTGATCGAGCACGCGACCATCCAGGACAACTCGGGGGCGGGGCTGATGGCCGGCGCCCGCCAGCAGGTCCGCGCGAGCTGCCTGAAGGGCAACGGCCAGTACGGGATGAACGCGTACAAGGGCGGCGGGCCCCTCGGCGGCCTGGTGGTCGAGGGCAACGAGATCACGGGCAACAACAAGGACGACTGGGAGCGGCGCAAGCCGGGCTGCGGGTGTACCGGCGGCGTCAAGTTCTGGGCGGTCAACGGCGCCGACGTGCGCGGCAACTGGGTGCACGACAACCGCGGGGCCGGGTTGTGGGCGGACACCAACAACAACGACTTCCGCATCGAGGACAACGTCCTGGAGGCCAACGACGGCGCCGCGCTGATCTACGAGATCAGCTACAACGCGGTCATCCGGAACAACGTGATCCGAAAGAACAACTGGGTCGAGGGCCGCAGGTCGGCCGAGCGGGGCGACGACTTCCCGTTCGCGACCGTCTACCTGTCCGAGTCGGGCGGCGAGCCCCGGGTCCGCGCCCGTACGGACCGGATCGAGGTCTACCGGAACGTGCTGGAGAACAACTGGAACGGCATCACCCTGTGGGAGAACGCCGACCGGTTCTGCAACAGCCCGGCCAACACCTCGTCCGGCGTCTGCACACTGCTGGTGGACCGCCCCGACCGCTGCTCCGCGCCGGGGATCTCCGGCGCGCCGCTGTACGCCGACTGCCGGTGGAAGACCCAGCGGGTGGACATCCACGACAACCGCTTCGTGCTGGACACCGCCGTCGTCGGCTGCACCGCGAAGTGCGACCGCATGGCGGTGCTGGCCAACTACGGCACCTACCCGGACTGGTCCCCGTACCAGGGCGAGCAGGTGGCCGAGGACGTCTCCCTCAAGCAGCAGAACCGCTGGCACGACAACGTCTACGTCGGACCGTGGAAGTTCGTCGCCCACGACCCCAGCCGGGTGCTCGACTCCGGCCAGTGGCAGGGCCCGCCGTACCAGCAGGACCAGGGCAGCACCTTCGGCCCGCGGGCCGGTGGTTGAGGTGGGCGAGAAGAGGATCGTCGGGATCGTCTGGGGACTGCTGATCCTCAACACGCTCGGCTCGGCGGGGGCGAAGACCATCGTCCCGCTCCCCCGGTCGCTCATCCAGATGGCGACCATGGGCGCGCTGGTCGCCGCCTTCGTCCTGGCGCTCTCGGTCAACCTCCGGCTGCGCGTCCGGCCCAGTGCCTACGTGTTCCTGCTCACCCTGCTGCTGGTGCCGAGCGTGATCTCCAGCGCACACCTGGAGTCCGGGTTCGGCGCGCTGTTCCGCTGCGCCCGGCTGGCCCTCTTCATCGGCACGCTGTGGCTGCTCACCCGCTGGTGGGACGGCGGCCTGACGTTCGTCCGGCACCACATCAGGCTGTACCTGGCGGTGCTGGGGTCGGTGGCCGCGGGGCTGCTCGTCTCGCCGGGCGCGGCCATGCCCGATCTCTACGGCGGGCGGCTGGTCGGCGCGCTGTGGCCGCTGACGCCGCCGCAGATCGGGCAGTACGCCGCCGTGATCATCGGGCTCACCGTGCTGCTCGTCCTGGGCCGCAGGACCGACCGGGCCGGCGCGGCGGTGGTCATCGTGCCGTCGCTGGTCCTGCTCGCGCTGACCCACACCCGGACGGCGACGCTCGGCCTGCTGGCCGGGCTGGCGCTGGCGATCGGCTCGCTGATGCTGACCAGCTCCGCCGCCCGCCGGTTCTTCGCCTGGGCGGTGCTGGTCGCGACGGTGGCGGCGGTGGGGTTCGCCTCCGCGCTGCAGGCGTGGTTCCTGCGCGGGCAGAGCCAGGAGAACTTCTCCAACCTCACCGGCCGGGCCAAGGTGTGGGACGCCCTGCTGGCGGCCCCCCGGTCGGCCTCGGAGGAGCTGTTCGGGATGGGCCTGGGCGACAAGTCGTTCGGCGGGCTGCCGATCGACAACAGCTGGCTGGCCGTCTACAACGAGCAGGGGCTGGCCGGCACCGCGATCGTGGCGGCGGTCTTCGTCGTCCTGGGCGGCGTCGCGCTGCTGCGGCCGCCGTCGCTGGAGCGGGCGTGCGCGATCTTCCTGATCAGCTACTGCGCCATCGCCTCGTACACCGAGGCCGGACTGGGCGACGCCTCGCCCTACCTGCTGCACCTGGCCGTGGCCGCCTCGCTGCTGGCGGCGCCGGCCGGGTCCGGGCCGCTCCCGGCGGCCGGCGGCCCCGCACGGCGCGTCCCCGTCCCCCGATGGACCCCGAACCGGGAGGTGACCTGAACATGCACGTCCTCGTGGTGCACAACCGCTACGCCTCGGCGCAGCCGAGCGGGGAGAACAAGGTCGTCGACCAGGAGGTGGAGCTGCTGCGGGCGGCCGGCCACCGGGTCGAGCTGTTCGAGCGGCGCAGCGACGACATCGGCGCGATGTCCCTGCCGGCCAAGGCGGCACTGCCGTTGCTGGTGCCGTGGAACCCGGGGGTCCGCAAGGAGCTCGCCACCCGGCTGCGCGCCGGCCGGCCGGACGTGGTGCACGTCCACAACGTCTTCCCGCTCCTGTCGCCCGCGGTGCTGGCCGCCTGCGCCGATGCCGGCGTGCCCGCCGTGGCCACGCTGCACAACTACACCCAGGTGTGCCCGCCCGGCACGCTCCAGCGGGACGGGCGGCCGTGCACCGAGTGCGTCGGGGCGACGCCGCTGCCCGCGGTGCGGCACGGCTGCTACCGGGGATCCCGGGCGGCGACGGTGCCGCTGGCGGTCAGCCTGTCGGTCAACCGGCGCCGGTGGTGGTCGGGGGTGGAGCGGTTCCTGTGCATCTCCGCCGCGCAGCGCGAGGTCCTGGTGCGGGCCGGCATGCCGGCCGGGCGGCTGGCGGTGAAGCACAACTTCGTGCCCGAGCCCGGCGTCCGCCGGGAGGGCGCCGGCGAGCAGCTGCTCTACCTGGGCCGGCTGGCCGAGGCCAAGGGCGTCCGGCTGCTCATGGCGGCGTGGGACGAGCTGGCCGCGGACGGCGGTGCGGGCGTACCGCTCGTGATCGCCGGGACGGGGCCGCTGGAGGCGGAGGTGACCGCCTGGGCGGCGGGCCGGGACGACGTGCGCTACGCCGGCCTGTACGACCCGGAGCAGTGCCGGCGGGCCGTCGCCCGGTCGGTGGCCGTGCTGGCCCCCTCGACCTGGCTGGAGGCGTTCGGCCTGGTGGTCGTGGAGGCGATGGCGGCGGGGGTGCCGACCGTGGCCGCCGGTCACGGCGCCTTCACGGAACTCGTCGAGGACGGGGTGACCGGCCTGCTCCACCGGCCGGGCGACTCCGCCTCGCTCGCGTCGTGCATACGGCGGATCACGGCGGATCCGGCCCGGAACCAGGAGATGGGGCGGGCGGGCCGGCGCCGTTACGAGCAGGACTTCAGCCCGCAGGTCGGGCTGGAGCGCCTGCTGGACGAGTACCGGGCCGCGGTCGCGGCCCGGTCCGGCGGCGGGGAGGTCCCGCCGCCGGTTGGGGAACAAGGGACTGGCTCGGGGCGGGGCAACCCGCCGCGGGCGGGATGGGGGCAGTAGATGACACGATGCCGACTCTGCGGTTCGGCGGCGCTGGCGAGCGTCGTCGACCTGGGGGCGACCCCGCCGTGCGAGAGCTTCCTCGCCGCGGACCAGCTGGACCTGCCGGAGCCCGCGTACCCGCTGCACCTGCGGGTCTGCACGGACTGCTGGCTGGCGCAGATCCCGCCGCTGATCACGCCGGAGGAGACGTTCAAGGAGTACGCGTACTTCTCCTCCTTCTCGACCTCCTGGGTGGAGCACGCGCGGACGTTCGTCGCGGACGCCGCCCAGCGGGTGGGGCTCGGCCCGGACTCCTTCGTGGTCGAGGTCGCGAGCAACGACGGGTACCTGCTGAGGCACGTGGTGGACCGGGGGATCCGCTGCCTGGGCATCGAGCCGTCGGTGAACGTCGGCGCCGCGGCCCGCGAGGCGGGTGTGCCGACGCTCACGGAGTTCCTGGACCCGGCCACCGGCGCCGCCGTCCGCGCCGAGCACGGGCCCGCGGACCTGGTCGTGGCCAACAACGTGTACGCGCACATCCCGGACGTGGTCGGGTTCACCCAGGGGCTGCGCTCGCTGGTCGCCGACGACGGCTGGGTCTCGATCGAGGTGCAGCACCTGCTGACCCTGATCGAGGAGAACCAGTACGACACGATCTACCACGAGCACTTCCAGTACTACACGGTGGCGTCCGCGGCGCGGGCACTGGCGAGCGGTGGACTCTCGCTGGTGGACGTGGAGCTGCTGCCCACGCACGGCGGTTCCATCCGGCTGTGGGCGCGGCCGGCCGAGGCGGCCGGCGAGCCGACCCGGAGGGTGGCCGAGGTGCTGGACCGGGAGAAGGCGGCCGGGCTCCAGGAGCTCTCCGGGTACGCCGAGTTCTCCGCCCGGGTGGCGAAGGTGCGCCGGGACCTGCTGCGGTTCCTCATCGAGGCGGCCGAGCGCGGTGAGCGGGTGGTCGGCTACGGCGCCCCCGGCAAGGGCAACACCCTGCTCAACCACTGCGGCGTCCGACCCGACCTGCTCGCCTACACGGTCGACCGCAACCCCTACAAGCACGGCAGGTTCACCCCGGGCACCCGCATCCCGATCCTGGCGCCCGAGCAGATCGCCGCCGACCGCCCGGACTACGTCCTGGTCCTCCCGTGGAACCTGCGGGCGGAGCTGGTCGAGCAGCTGTCCTTCGTGCACGAGTGGGGCGGCCGGCTGGTCTTCCCCATCCCGGAACTGAGCATCGTCGAGGTGAAGTCGTGAAGGTCGTACTGTTCTGCGGCGGTTACGGGATGCGGATGCGCAGCGGGGCCGCGGACGACGTGCCCAAGCCGATGGCGATGGTCGGTCCGCGGCCGCTGATCTGGCACGTCATGCGCTACTACGCGCACTTCGGGCACAAGGAGTTCATCCTGTGCCTGGGGTACGGGGCCCACCACATCAAGGACTTCTTCCTCAACTACGAGGAGACGACGTCCAACGACTTCGTCCTGCGGGGCGGGCGGACCGAGCTGCTGTCCACCGACATATCCGACTGGACGATCACGTTCGCGCAGACCGGCGTGGAGTCGCCGATCGGGGAGCGGCTGCGCCGGGTGCGCCACCACCTGGACGGCGACGAGATGTTCCTCGCCAACTACGCCGACGTGCTCACCGACGCGCCGCTGCCGGAGATGATCGAGCGGTTCTCCCGGCGCGACGCCGGCGCCTCGATGATGGTGGTGCCGCCCCAGTCCTCGTTCCACTGCGTGGACCTGGGCGAGGACGGCCTGGTGGGGGGCATCACCCCGGTGAGCGAACTGCCGCTGTGGGAGAACGGCGGCTACTTCGTGCTCCGCCAGGAGGTCTTCGACCACATCCCGGAGAACGGGGACCTGGTCGCCGACGGCTGCGCCGCGCTGGCCAAGAGCGGCCGGCTGGTGGCGCACCAGCACCGGGGCTTCTGGAAGCCGACCGACACCGTGAAGGAACGGGCCGCGCTCGACGAGGCGTACGCCCGCGGCGACCGCCCGTGGGCGGTGTGGGAGCGCGACGGCGCGGGGGCGGGTGCCGCGTGATCAGGCTCAGTGCCGGGCGCGTGGACCGGCTCGTCGCGGTCGGCGCCCACTGCGACGACATCGCCATCGGCGCCGGCGGCACCCTGCTGACGCTGTGCGGGGCCCGGCCGGGCGTCCAGGTCGACGCGCTGGTGCTCTCCGGCGGCGGCGGCGAGCGGGAGCAGGAGGAGCGGGCCGCGCTCGCCGCGTTCTGTCCGGGCGCCGACCTGCGGCTGACGGTGCTCAAGCTGCCCGACGGCCGGATGCCGACGCACTGGGACGAGGCCAAGGCCGCGGTGGAGGAGCTGCGCGGGCGGACCGATCCCGATCTGGTCCTCGCCCCGCGGACCGACGACGCGCACCAGGACCACCGCGGACTGGCCCGGCTGGTGCCCACCGCGTTCCGCGACCACCTCGTCCTCGGCTACGAGATCGTCAAGTGGGACGGCGACCTCGGCCGTCCTTCCGCGTACCAGCCGCTGTCGCCGGAGACGGCCGAGCGGAAGGTGCGGCTGCTCCAGGAGCACTACCCCTCGCAGCGGCACCGCCCCTGGTACGACCGGGAGGCCTTCCTCGGGCTGGCCCGGATCCGCGGCATCGAATGCCACGCGCGCTACGCCGAGGCCTTCGCCGTCACCAAACTCACTCTCGACTTGGGGGATTGAACCTTGCGCGTACTGCTGACCGGACACCAGGGCTACCTGGGCACCGTGATGGCCCCGGTGCTCACGGCCGCCGGCCACGAGGTCGTCGGCCTGGACTCCGGCCTGTTCGCCGACTGCCTGCTGGGCCCGCGGCCCGCGGACCCGCCGGGGCGGCGGGTGGACCTGCGCGACGTCACCGCCGAGGACGTGGCCGGGGTGGACGCGGTGATCCACCTGGCCGCGCTGTCCAACGACCCGCTGGGATCGCTGGCACCGCAGCTCACGTACGACATCAACCACCACGCGTCCGTGCAGCTGGCCCGGCTGGCCCGCGACGCCGGCGTGCGGCGCTTCCTGTACGCCTCCACGTGCTCGGTCTACGGCGCCGCCGGCGGCGACGCCCTGGTGGCCGAGGACGCCCCGCTGCGCCCGGTGACCCCGTACGCGGAGTCCAAGGTCCGGGTGGAGGACGACCTGCACGAGCTGGCCGACGGCGACTTCAGCCCGGTGTACATGCGCAACGCCACCGCCTTCGGCTACTCCCCCAGGCTCCGCGCCGACATCGTGGTGAACAACCTGGTGGGCCACGCCCTGCTGTCCGGCGAGGTGCTGGTGATGTCCGACGGCACCCCGTGGCGGCCGCTGGTGCACGCGGCGGACATCGCGCGGGCCTTCACGGCCGCGCTGGAGGCGCCGCGCGAGGCGGTGCACGACGAGGCCTTCAACATCGGCAGCGAGGGCAACAACGTCACCGTCGCCGAGATCGCCGGGCAGGTCGCCGACGCGGTCGCCGGATCCAAGGTGGTGATCACCGGGGAGACCGGCGCCGACCCGCGCTCGTACCGGGTGGACTTCTCCCGGTTCCGCGCCGCGGTGCCCGGCTTCGCGTGCGCGTGGACGGTGAAGCAGGGCGCGCTCGAACTCGCCGACGCCTACCGCGAACACGGGCTGACCCGGGAGTCCTTCGAGCAGCGCTTCACCCGGCTGGCCGTGCTGCGCGCGGCGTCCGAGGCCGGCGCGGTCGACGACACCCTGCGGTGGCGCCGGTGACCGCGCCCGGCCGCGGGATGCACGCCCTGGTGGAGCGGCTCTACCCGCTGTGCCGGAGCATCACCGGCGACGGCGTGCGCGCGACCCTGGACATCGTCGGCGAGTACGTGCCGCTGGAGGTGCACGAGGTGCCGACCGGGACGCAGGTCCTGGACTGGACGGTGCCGCAGGAGTGGAACATCCGGGACGCGTACGTCGCCGACGCGTCCGGGAAGCGGGTCGTCGACTTCGCCGCGTCCAGCCTGCACGTGCTCGGCTACAGCGTGCCGGTGTCGGCGGTCATGCCGCTGTCCGAGCTGCGCCCGCACCTGCACAGCCTGCCCGACCACCCGTCCTGGGTGCCGTACCGCACCAGCTACTACCAGCCGGAGTGGGGGTTCTGCCTGGCCCAGGAGACCCTGGACGCGCTGCCGGACGGGGAGTACGAGGTGCGGATCGACTCCACGCTCGCGGACGGCCACCTCACCTACGCCGAGCACGTGGTCCCCGGGCAGGTCTCCGACGAGGTGATCGTCTCCTGCCACGTCTGCCACCCGTCGCTGGCCAACGACAACCTGGCCGGCATCGCGGTGGCGGTGTTCCTGGCCCGGGCGCTGGCGGAGCGGAACCCGTACTACACCTACCGGTTCCTGTTCGCGCCCGGCACCATCGGGGCGATCACCTGGCTGGCCCGCAACGCGGAGCGGATCGGCCAGGTCAAGCACGGCCTGGTGCTGGCCTGCGCCGGCGACCGGGGGCAACTGACGTACAAGCAGAGCCGGCGCGGCGACGCGGAGATCGACCGGGTGCTGCGGCACGTGCTGGGCGCCTCCGGACGCCCGCACAGCGTGAAGGAGTTCACCCCGTACGGCTACGACGAGCGGCAGTTCTGCTCGCCGGGCTTCGACCTCGGGGTGGGCTCGCTCAGCCGTACCCCGTACGCCGGGTACCCCGAGTACCACACCTCGGCGGACAACCCGGACTTCGTCACCCCGGAGGCGATGGAGGACACCCTGGCCCTGTGCCAGGAGGCGTTCGCCGTGCTGGACCGCAACCGGCGGTACCAGAACCTCAGCCCGTACGGGGAACCGCAGCTGGGCCGGCGCGGGCTGTACGACTCGCTCGGCGGCCGCAGCGACGCGAAGGAGGCCCAGATGGCCATGCTGTGGGTGCTCAGCCTCTCAGACGGCGAGCACAGCCTGCTGGACGTCGCCGAGCGGTCCGGGCTGGCGTTCGACACCGTGGCCGCGGCGGCCGGCGCGCTGCACGGCGCCGGACTGATCAAGGCATGACGCCGGTGCCCACCGAGGGGGAAGGGACGACGGCACCGGTGGCACGGGAGGCCGCGACGGCACCGGACGCGGACACCGCCCCGCGGACCGCCAAGCGGGCGGTCCTCGGCCGGCTGTCCTGGGGGCTCGCCGACCAGGCGGCCTCCAGCGTGTCCAACTTCGCGGTGGGCATCTACGTGGCGCGCTCGCTGGGGCTGGCCGCGTTCGGCGTGTTCAGCCTGGCCTGGGTGACGTACGGGGTGGTGCTCAGCGTCTCCCGCGGGCTGGCCACCGACCCGCTCGTGGTGCGCTTCAGCGGTGTGCCGGAGGCGTCCTGGCGCGGGGCGGTGGCCCGGTCGTCGGGTACCGCGCTCGGCGTCGGCGCCGCCATCGGCGCCGTCTGCCTGGTGGCCGGTGCGGTGGTCGGCGGCCTCGTGGGGACCGCGTTCGCCTGCCTCGGCGTCGTGCTGCCGGGGCTGCTGCTCCAGGACGCCTGGCGGTACGCGTTCTTCGCCGCCGGGACGGGGCGCAAGGCCTTCGTCAACGACGTGGTGTGGGGCGTCGCGCTCGTCCCGGCCATGGTGGTCGCGGCGCGGGTGGGCAGTGTGGCCGCGTTCGTGCTCGCCTGGGGCGTCTCGGCCGCGGTGGCCGCCGCGTACGGCTGCTTCCAGTCGGGGATCCGGCCCCGCCTGGCCGGTGTCCGCGAATGGGTCCGCGACCACCGCGACCTGGGCTACCGGTACCTGGTCGAGAACACCTGCGTCAGCGGCGCGAGCCAGCTGCGGGCGTACGGGCTCGGCGCGATCGTCGGGGTCAGCGCGGTGGGCGTGGTCCGGGGCGCCGAGCTGCTGCTCGGACCGTTCCTCGCCGTGCTGATGGGGCTGTCGCTCGTCACGGTCGCCGAGGCGGCCCGGGTGCTGCGGCGGGCCCCGCACCGCCTCGGCGTGTTCTGTCTCCTGCTCGGCGGCGTGCAGGCCGTCGCCGCGCTGCTCTGGGGCGCGGCCCTGCTGCTGGTGCCGGACGGGCCCGGGGAGCTCGTCCTCGGCGACGTCTGGGAGGGGGCCTCGCAGCTGATCGTGCCGGCCACGCTCGGCGTCGCGGGCGCCGGCCTGGGCACCGGCGCGGCGGCCGGGCTGCGCGCGCTCGGCGCGGCCCGGCGCAGCCTGCGCAGCCAGTTGTTCGCCTCCGCCTGTTACGCCGCGGGCGGGCTCGGCGGTGCCGCCCTGGCCGGCACGGTCGGCTCGGCCTGGGGGGTCGCCGCCGCGACCGCCTGCGGCTCGGCCGTGTGGTGGGTGCACCTGCGGTCCGCCCTGCGCGAGCGCACGCATTCGATCCGCGAAGTGAGGACCTCATGAACGACCGTCCCAGGCTGAGCATCGGCCTGCCCGTCTACAACGGCGAGGAGTACCTCGCCGAGTCGCTCGACGCCCTCCTCGGCCAGACCTACGAGGACTTCGAGCTGGTCATCTCCGACAACGCCTCCACCGACGGGACCCGGGACATCTGTCTCAAGTACGCCGCGCGGGACTCGCGCGTCCGCTACCTGCGGCTGCCCCGCAACATCGGCGCCGCACCCAACCACAACCACGTGTTCACCGAGTGCCGCGGCGAGCTGTTCAAGTGGGCCTCGCACGACGACCTGTACGCCCGGGACCTCCTCAAGCGCTGCGTGGAGGCGCTGGACGAGCGGCCGGACGTGATCCTCGCGCACAGCGGCCAGGCCGTCATCGACGGCGACGGCCGGGTGAAGGTCCCGTACGAGTACGGGATCGCCACCGACTCGCCGAGCGCGCCGGAGCGCTTCCGCAGCTTCCTGTTCGAGCCCGGCGGCGACGACTTCTACGGGGTGATGCGGGCCGACGTGCTGCGCCGGGTGAAGCCGCACGACAGCTACCACCACGCGGACCGCACGTTCGTCGCCGAGATCGTCCTGAACGGGCCCTTCCACCAGGTGCCGGAGCTGCTGTACTTCCGCCGCGACCACCCCACGCGTGCCGAGCGGGCCAACCCGGGCAAGCGCTCGCGGTGCGTCAACCTGGACCCGCGCCGGGCGGGCGTGCTGCACCCCACGCCCCGGCTGCTCGCCGAGTACGTCCTGGGGTTCCTCGGGGCGATCGGGCGGGCTCCGCTGTCGGCGGCCGACCGGCGCGCCTGCTACCGCCACCTCGCGGTGTGGATGGCCAGCCGGGCCCGGCCGGGCGCCGGCGAACGGGTCGAGGACCGGGCCCCGGTCGTCCCGGCCCGCCTCGCGGTCTCCGTCGACGAGCTCGTCGCCGGGCGCGAGGGGAGGGGGGCGTGAGCGCCGCGGACGGATCCCCGGTGCGGGTCGGGGTGTTCGGGCTGCTCGGCTCCGGGAACCTCGGCAACGACGGGTCGCTGGAGGCCGTGCTCGGGTACCTGCGCGGGTCGCACCCGGAGGCGGCCGTGGACGCCCTGTGCGGCGGGCCCGAGGTCGTCTCGGCCCGGTACGGGATCCCCGCGACGCGGCTGCACTGGTACCGGGGCGAGTACCGGACCGCGTCCCGGGCGGGGGCGGTCGCCGGCAAGGGGCTGGGCAAGCTGGTCGACGTCTTCCGCACCGCCGCCTGGGTGCGCCGGCACGACGTGGTGATCGTGCCGGGCATGGGCGTCCTGGAGGCCACCCTGCCGTTGCGGCCGTGGGGCTTCCCGTACGCGCTGCTGCTGCTGTGCGCGAGCGGGCGGCTGCTCGGGACCCCGGTCGCGCTGGTCGGCGTGGGCGCCGCCCCGATCGGCGACCGGGCGACCCGGGCGGTGGTGCGCTGGTCGGCGCGGCTGGCCGCGTACCGGTCGTACCGGGACGGCCTGTCCCGCGACGCGATGCGGGGGATGGGGGTGGACACCTCGCACGACGAGGTGTACCCGGACCTCGCGTTCGCCCTGCCGACGCCGCCGGCGGACACATCGGCGGACGCTCCCCCGGACGCGCCGGGGGTGGTCTGCGTGGGCGTCATGGACTTCCACGGCGGCAACGACGACCGGGCGCGGGCCGAGGAGATCCACCGGCGCTACCTGGACGGGACCACCCGGTTCGTCCGCGCGCTGGCCGCCGAGGGCAGGGCGGTACGGCTGCTCACCGGCGACGCGTGCGACGCCGCGGTGGTCGACGCGATCCTCGAAGCGGTGGACTCGCCGCTGGTCACCGCCGCCGGGGCGACCTCGCTGGACGGCCTGATGAAGGAGGCGGCGGCGGCCGACGCCGTGGTCGCGACCCGCTACCACAACCTGGTCTGCGCGCTGAAGGCCGGTACTCCGACGCTCGCGCTGAGCTACGCGGCGAAGAGCGACGCGCTGATGGCCCGGATGGGGCTGGACGCGTTCCGCCACCCGGCCCGCGAGGTCGACGCCGACCGGCTGCTCGGGCAGTTCCGGGAGCTGGAGGCGCGGTCGGCGGAGCTGCGGCGGACCCTCGCCGAGCGGAACCTGGCGGCCGCCCGGCTCCTGGAGGACCAGTTCTCCGCCCTGACCGCGGCGCTGTTCCCGGCGGCCGGCCGCGCCGCCCGGGGCCGGGCCCGCACCCCCGGCCCCGTCCACACCACCCACGCCCACGCCACGCGGGAGACCCGATGAAAGCGACCGAAGTCCCGGCGATCGCCGGCGCGTACCTGTTCGAACCGACGCCGTACGCCGACGAGCGCGGCTTCTTCTGCCGCACCTTCGACGCCGACGTGCTGCGCTCGGTGGGCCTCGACCCGCACGCCTTCGTCCAGGACAGCGTGTCCCGTTCGGTGCGGGGCGTGCTGCGCGGCCTGCACCTGCGCTCCGGCGCCGGTGAGGCCAAGCTGGTGCGGTGCTCCTACGGGAGCGTCTTCGACGTGGTGGTCGACCTGCGGCCGGACTCCCCCACGTTCCGCAACCGGGCCTTCTTCGAGCTGTCCGGCGAGACGCAGGCGACCCTGTACGTCCCGGCGGGGTGCGCGCACGGTTTCCAGGCGCTGACCGAGACGGCCGACACCTCGTACCGGATCGACCGCCCGCACGATCCCGCCGAGGACGTGACGATCGCCTTCGACGACCCGGAGCTGGCCATTCCGTGGCCGCTTCCGGTGACCCTGATGTCCCAGCGGGACCGGGAGGCGCCGAGCCTCTCCGAGATCCTGAAGCAGAACGAGAGCTGAGGCCGGCGTGGACACCGAAGACACCCGAGAGTTCGCCCTGCCCCGGTCGCGGGCGGCGAACGAGCGGCTGCACGCCCTGGTCCCCGGGGGCGCGCACACCTACGCCCAAGGGCGACGACCAGTACCCCGAGGGCCTGGCCCCGGTCATCAGCCACGGCCGCGGCGCCCACGTGTGGGACGTCGACGGCAACCGCTACGTCGAGTACGGCTCCGGCCTGCGGTCGGTCAGCCTCGGGCACGCCCACCCGCGCGTGACCGAGGCGGTACGGCGCGAACTCGACCGGGGCGGCAACTTCGTACGCCCGTCGGTCGTGGAGGTCGAGGCCGCGGAGCGCTTCCTCGCGACGGTGCCGACGGCCGAGATGGTCAAGTTCGCGAAGAACGGCTCCGACGCCACCACCGCCGCCGTGCGCCTCGCCCGCGCCGCCACCGGGCGCCGGCGGGTGGCGATCTGCGCCGACCACCCGTTCTTCTCCACGGACGACTGGTTCATCGGCACCACGCCGATGTCCGCCGGCATCCCGGACGAGGTCAACGAGCTCACCGTGACGTTCCCGTACGGCGACCTGGCCGCCACGGAGGAGATCCTCAGCCGGTACCGGGGCGAGGTCGCCTGTCTGATCCTCGAACCCGCCACCCACGGCGAGCCGCCGCCCGGATACCTCGCAGGGCTGCGCGAACTGGCCGGCCGGCACGGCTGCGTCCTGGTCTTCGACGAGATGATCACCGGCTTCCGCTGGTCGGAGGCGGGCGCCCAGGGCCTGTACGGCGTGGTCCCGGACCTCTCCACGTTCGGCAAGGCGCTCGGCAACGGCTTCGCCGTCTCCGCGCTGGCCGGGCGCCGCGAGCTGATGGAGCGGGGCGGGCTGCGCCACTCGGGCGACCGGGTGTTCCTGCTGTCCACCACGCACGGCGCGGAGACGCACTCCCTGGCGGCCGCGATGGCCGTACAGGCCACCTACGCCGAGGAGGGCGTCACGGCGCGGCTGCACGCCCTCGGCGAGCGGCTGGCGGCCGGGGTCCGGGAAGCCGCGGCCGGCATGGGCGTCGGCGACCACGTGGTCGTCCGGGGCCGGGCCAGCAACCTGGTCTTCGCCACCCTCGACGAGAACGGGCGGCCGTCGCAGGAGTACCGCACCCTGTTCCTGCGCCGGCTCCTGGCGGGCGGGGTGCTGGCCCCGTCGTTCGTGGTGAGCAGCGCGCTCAGTGACGCCGACATCGACCACACCGTCGACGTGGTGGCCCAGGCGTGCGCGGTGTACCGCAAGGCGCTGGACGCCGGCGACCCCGGCCCCTGGCTGGGGGGACGGCCGGTGAAGCCGGTGTTCCGCCGCCTGGTGTGAGGTCGTGAGGTGAGGCGGGCGGCGGGAGCGGCGCGGGGTCAGCGGCGCTCGCGCCGGCCGCCGTCGGCGGTCCGGTCGACCAGCCACGCGGTCGCCGGGACCACCGCCAGCGCGGTGCACCAGCCGCCCAGCACGTCGGTCGGGTAGTGGGCGCCCAGGGCGACCTGCGCCCAGCCCATGGCGGCGCCGGCGAGCAGTGCCGCGGCGAGCACGAGCGAGGTGCCGGCCGTTCTGCCGAGGCCGAGCCGGCCGGTCGCCAGCAGTGCGGCCACGAGGGCGAGGGCGGTGGCGAAGGCGGTGTGGCCGCTCGGGAAGGACAGGTTGTCGCCGTGGATGGTGCGTCCCACGACGGACTTGAGGAGCGTCGCCGTCCCCACGGCCAGCGCGGCGCCGGCCACGGCGAGGACCGCCGCGCGGGGCCTGCGGAGCAGCAGGCAGCCGGTCACGGCGGCCCCGGTCAGCACCGCGGCTCCGGCGGGCTCCCCCAGGAAGTCGGTGGCCAGGGCGACGTACCGCCAGGACGGCCCCACCCCGTACACCGCCGTCCCGATGCGCTCGTCCACCGCGCCGGGCTCGCCGGCGTCGGCGTACAGCACCCCGAGCCCGAGGACCACCAGGGCGGCGAGGACGGCGATCAGCCCGAGCCACGCGCGTAACGACGGGGGCACCACCGCGGGCGCCGGGCCGCGGTCCTTCCGCAGGATTCCAAACACGCCAAAACCCTAACCAACGCCGCGTTCCCCCGGGCGGCATCGCTGAAACCGGCGTGAAGCCCGCCTGAAGCCGGCCGGCCGCAAGCTCCGTGGACACCCGACGAACGCCACGAGAGGGCCGCCATGAACGAGACCGTCCACCACCTGTCCCCCGACCGTCTCCAGGACCCCGCGACCGGGTACGCCGGCCTCGGCGACGGGGACGGCCTGCCCCGCGTCGTCCTCCCGGGCCTGCGGACACCGGTGCGGCTCGTCACCCGCTACGCGGACGTCAAGGCCGCGCTCACCGAACCCCGGCTGATCCGGGACCGGACCAAGGTGCCCGGCGCCACGGACGGGCCCGACGCGCAGGACGAGCTGCTGGCGCCGCTGGGCGACCTCCCGCCCGAGTACGCGCGCTACGTCTCCGCGCACCTGGCCTTCCTCGACGGCGCGGAGCACGCCCGCCTCCGGACCCCCCTCACCCGTGCCTTCACCGCCCGGCGCGTCGCGTCCTTGCGGCCCTTCGTCGAGGAGAGCGCCGCGCGGCTGATCGGCGAGCTGGCCGGCCGGAAGGAGGCCGACCTGCTGAACGAGTTCGCGTATCCCCTGGCCACCTCCGTCATCTGCGAGCTGGTCGGTGTGGACGAGGCGGACCGGGCCCGGGTCTGCGACTGGATCCGGGACTTCGCCTACGGCGACGGCAGCAGGATGGGCGACGGGCTCGCCGGCGTCGTCGAGTACGTCAAGGCGCTGATCGCGAGGCGGACGGCCGCCCCGGCCGACGACCTGATCAGCGCCCTGCTCGGAGGGGCCCGCGAGGGCGGCGCAGGCGCGCTCGACGAGGAGGAGATCACCGCCATGGTGTTCCTGCTCATCAACACCGGGATCACCCCTCCCGCCCTCTTCCTCGCCCACGCGGTCCTCGCCCTGCTCGACCACCCCGGCCAGCTGGACCGGCTCCGCGCGGAACCGGAACTCCTCGGCCGGGCCGTGCCCGAACTCCTGCGCCACGTCACGCTCCTGCGGATCGGTGCCACGCTGTACGCCACCGAGGACTTCGTCTTCGCCGGCACCGGCCTGCGCAGGGGCGATTCCGTGACCGTGGCGCTGCTGGCCGCGAACCACGACCCGGCCGTGTACGGAGAGGCGTCCGCACGGCTCGACGTCACCAGGGAGGCCGCGCGGGGCCGGGGCCACCTCGCGTTCGGGCACGGTGCGCACCACTGCATCGGCGCCGCGCTCGGGAGCCTGGTGACGGGTGTGGTGTTCGAGCGGCTGCTCGTGCGGCGGCCGGTGCCGGAACTGGCCGTCGCCCGCGGGGAGCTGGAGTTCGGCCACTGGCCCGGGGACGGCTTCCACCTGCTGCGGCTGCCGGTGCGGCTCTGAGCCCGGCCGGGTGAGCCGGTCAGCCGCGCTCCCCCTCCCGTTCCCGTTCCCGTTCCCGCAGCAGGCCGAGGAGCGGCCCGCCGCAGTCCGTCCCGGTCCAGGGCGGCGTACCCGGACCGTGCGTCCTCGTACGCCGCCCGGTCGGCGCGGCGGGCCGCCTCCCGGGCGCGGGTGGAGGACATGGTCGGCTGGAAGGTGCGCAGGCACCGGAGGGACTCGGTCAGGGCGAGCAGCCGTACGCCGACGCCGACCGTGGCCGCGCTGCCGTCCGCGGCTCCCCTGACGAGGTCGGCCGTCCCCAGTGCGAGCAGCAGCGCGCCGCAGAGGGGGAGGTCCGCCGGGGCGCCCCGCTCCAGCCGGGACCGCGCGCGTTCCGGAAGGCGGGCGGTGAGCTCCTCGACCGGGGCGAGCCGGCCGTGGTGGGCGTGTGCGGCCACGGCGGCGGCGCGCAGCTCCAGGGCCCAGGGCGCCAGGTCCACGTCGAGGCCGAGGACCGGTTCGCCGGGCCGCTCGGGGAGGGCCGCGGCACGGCGCCAGAGCGTCAGGCCCCGCTCCGTCCCGCCCCTCGCGAGCTCGATCTCGGCACGGGCTCCCAGTTCGGGGGTCGGTACGTCTCCGGTCTCCTCCGGCCGGCTCCGCGCGGCCGGCTCCAGCCACCGTTCCGCCTCGTCCACGTCCCCCGTCTGGAGGTGGCCCAGCACCATGCCCCAGCGCAGGCCCAGCGTGTCGGGCCAGTCGCCGAGCGGGTCGAGGACGCGGACGGCCTCGCTCAGGTGGCGCACTGCCTCCTCCCCCCGCTCCGCGCGCAGGCACAGCTCCCCCAGCCGGGACCGGGCGATGACCTGGAGCCAGGGGATGCGGTGCTCCTCGACGGCGGCGAGCGTCCGCCGGGCGGCCGCCAGGGCCCGCTCCGGTTCGTGGTCGTTCTCCCACAGGTATCCGGCCAGTCCCTCGGCCACCCCGGCGAGCAGGGGCTCGCCGCTGCCGCGGAAGGCGTCCAGCCGCCTGCGGTCGCTCCCGAACACCTCGGGGGCGGCGCGCAGGAGGGTGGCGAGGGCCCTGGGGAGGGTGTCCGCGGGGGCCTGCGGCAGGCGGCGCAGGAGGGCGAGGAGGCGGGGCGGTGCGGGGGCTCCGCCCAGCAGCGGGCCGACGGCGAGCAGCACCGCGGCGGTGCGGGTGGCCTCGACGTGGGCGGGTTCCGGCCGGTGGTGCGAGAGCGCCGCGCCGGCTTCGGCCGCGAGGGGGATCAGCCGTGCGTAGTTCCCCTCGGTGGCCCACAGGCTGCACAGTACGGCGCCGGCCGCCGCGACGGTGGGCGCGTCGCGGCGGGCGAGGGCGAGGCGCAGGGCGAGGACGAGGTTGTCGTGCTCGGCCTTGATCCCCCGCCACGCGGTGTACGGGTCGGGGCCGAAGGGCGCGTCGTGCCGGGCGCGGCCGAAGCCGCGCGCCCAGAGCAGGAACCGCCCGGTGACGCGTTCCGTCTCGCCGGCCCGGTCCCGGTGCGCGGCGGCGAACTCCCGTACGGTCTCCAGCATCCGGAAGCGGGTGCCGGTGCCGGTGTCGGCGACCTTGAGCAGGGACTGGTCGGCGAGGTCCGCCAGGACGTCCAGGGCGTCCGGGGCCGGGGGGAGGCCGTCACCGAGCAGGTGGGCGGCGGCCTCGGCCGTGAAGCCGCCGGGGAAGACGGACAGGGCGCGCAGGGCCGTCCGCCCGGCGGGTTCGAGGAGGTTCCAGCTCCAGTCGACGACGGCGTGCAGGGTGCGGTGGCGCGGGGGCGCGTCCCGGGTGCCGCCGCGGAGCAGTGCGAACCGGTCGTCCAGGCGGCGGGTCATGTCCGCGACCGACATGACCCGTACCCGCGCGGCCGCCAGCTCCACGGCGAGCGGCAGCCCGTCCAGGCGGCGGCAGAGCTCCGCGACCTGCTGGGCGGGGAGTTCCACGCCGGGGCGCGCGGCCCGGGCCCGTTGTTCGAACAGCCGGACCGTCGTGGCCTGATCGAGCTCGGGCAGCGGGTGGACCGCTTCGGAGGACAGGCCGAGCGGTGCCCGGCCGGTGGTGAGGATCCGCAGGTCACGGGTGATGGCGACGAGGGCCCGGACCAGTTCGGCGGCTCCGTCCAGCACGTGTTCGCAGTTGTCCAGCACCAGCAGGGCCGGGCCGGGGCCGAGGGCGCCGGCGATGCCGGCCGGCAGGTCGGCGCGCGGGCCGGGGCGGCCCGGGGGCCCGGGACGGGGTTCGGCGACGCCGAGGGCGGAGGCGACCTCGCCCGCGACGTCCGCGTCGCCGGTGACGCCGGCGAGGGCGACCAGGTGGACGGTGTGGTGTGCCGCGTCCCGGGCGACGGCGGCGGCGAGCCGGGTCTTGCCGAGCCCGCCGGGTCCCACGATCGAGGTGACGCGGGAGGTGCGCAGCAGCCGCGCCACGGCGGCGATGTCGTCGGCGCGGCCCAGGAGTTCGTTGGGCTCGTGCGGTACTCCGCGGCGTACCGCCGGGGTGCCGGTCCGCAGCAGTTCCCGGTGCAGGGCGCGCAGGGCCGGCCCGGGGTCGGTGCCCAGGTCGTCGCGGAGTGCGCGGCGGTGGCGGTCGTAGGTGGCCAGGGCGGTGGGGGCGCCCGCGGTGGCGGCCTCGCAGCGGACCAGTTCCAGCAGGAGTTCCTCGTCCCGGGGCAGTTCCCGGACGAGTTCCGTCAGTGGCTCCAGCGCCTCGGGCTCCCGGCCGGTGCGCGCCAGTCCGAGTGCCCGGGCGCGGAGCAGCGAGCGGTACGCCGGGCGGCGTTCGGCCCTGAGGGCGGACAGCGGATCGCCGGGTACGGGTTCCCCGTGCCCGGGGCCGCCCGCACCCCAGAGCGCCAGCCCCGCTTCGGCTTCGGCGAGGGCCCCGGGGTGGTCGCCGGAGCGGGACTTCGCCGCGCAGGCGGCGGTGTGCAGCAGGACGGCCGAGGCGTCGACCCGCTCCGCCCCGAGGGCGAGCCGGTAGCCGCCCGGGGTACCGGCGATGGCCTCGGGCCCCAGCTGCGTGCGCGCCCGCGAGACGAGGACCTGCAGCGCCTTGACCGGATGCGCAGGCCGCTCGTCCGGCCAGAGCCCGTCGATCAGCCGCGCGGTACCGCATCCGGCGCGCAACTCGCGGGCGAGGAGGGCGATCAGTGCCCGCATCCGGGGTGCCGTGATCTCCCGGCCCCGGAAGGCCACCGTCGTCAGGGTGGTCAGCTCCATGGTCACCGGACCAGCCTAGAACGGAGGACGGGCCCGGCCCCCGAGGGGGCCGGGCCGGTGTCCGGCACCTCGGTCAGGCGGTGCAGCGGATCATCGTCAGCGGGCGGTTGGAGGTGTAGTCCGCCCAGTACTCCTCGCCGTACTTCTGCAGGCCGGTGTCCGAGACCTCGAGGGTGACCCACTCGATCCCGGTGAACCCGGCCGCCTTCAGGGTCTGCTCGTACGTCTCCTTCGAGGGCACGGTGGCCTCGAAGGAGACCGGCGGGTCGAGCAGGGCGGTGAGCCGGATCCCGACGCCGATCTCGTTGTCCTTGCCGGTCGGTTCGAGCAGGAACCCGTACTTCTCCAGCGACGGGCCGCCGAAGTCGTAGCCGGGGTCCTGCACGAACAGGTGGAACGGGGCGCCGGGGACGAGGCTGCGCCGGATGTTGCGCATCATCCGCTCGATCTCGGCTACGTCGCCGGCGTAGTTGAACGCCTGCACGGCGATGGCCACGTCGAACGGCTCGTCGAACTCGCGCAGGGTGGTCGTGTCCGCGACCTCGTAGTCGATGCCGAGGGGTTCGGCGCCCTCGATCGCCTTGGCCGCGTCGATCATCGCGCCGGAGACGTCGAAGCCGAGGACGCGGGTGGCGCCGCGGCGCTTGAGCTCGCGGCTGTAGAAGCCGGTGCCGCAGGCGATGTCGAGCACGGACTTGCCGGTGACGTCGCCGACCAGGCCGAGGAAGCCCGGTACCTCGGCGTAGCGGATGATGGGCAGGGTCTTGAAGCCTTCGAACGCTTCGCCGATTCCGTCGTACAGCTGACCACTCATCGCAGTGGTTCCCCCATCGTTCTGTGGCGTCGGCTCCCATGACGAGCCGCGGCCCTCGGCGGGAAGTCTGCTGCGTGGGCGACGGGACTTCGTACTGGCGGAACACACGAACCTGCTGGTCACGTCACCGAGGTGCGCACAAAGGCGCCCGCCCCCAACGGACCGGCGGGGTAACCGGATTGGGGCACCCGCCTGCTTCCGTTTCCGCTCCGGTGATCAAGGAGCGGGGCGGGGTGCGAGCCGCCCCGCCCTTCCGCTTCAAGGACCCGGCAGGGCGTTCAGCAGGGGTGGCCGACGGGCCTCCCCGGAACCACCAGTCCGGCCTCGTACGCGACGGCGACCGCCTGGGCGCGGCTGCGCAGGCCGAGTTTGGTCATCGTGCGGTGCAGGTGCGTCTTGACGGTGGCCTCGGTGACGACGAGTTCCGCGGCGATCTCGTCGTTGCCCAGTCCCCTGGCCACCAGCCGCAGCACGTCCTGTTCCCGGTTGGTGAGCCGGGAGAGGGTGCGGTCGTCGCCGCCGGGGCCCTCGGTGCGCGCGCTGTAGGCCTCGATGAGGCGCCGGGTCACGGCGGGCGCGAACAGCATGTCGCCGCCGGCGATCGTGGTCACCGCGGAGATCAGCCGCTCGGGCGGGGTGTCCTTGAGGAGGAAGCCGCTCGCGCCCGCGCGCAGCGCCGCGTACACGTACTCGTCCACGTCGAAGGTGGTGAGCACGATGATGCGCGACCGGGTGCCCTGCTGGCCGGCGAGGATGCGTTCGGCCGCGGTGATGCCGTCGATGCCCGGGAGGCGGATGTCCATGAGGATCACGTCGGGCCGGTGGGCCAGTGCGGCGGCCACGGCGGACTCGCCGTCCGAGGCCTCCGCGACCCCGGCGAACCCGGGTGCGGCGCGCAGGAGTGCGGCGATGCCTCCGCGGATCAGGTCCTGATCATCGACAACGAGCACGTCCGTCACTGTCGTCCCCCTCATGTCCGGTCGCGGCCGGGCCCCATGCGTCCTCCGGGAGCTCCGAGCCGGTCGGAAGGGAGAGGCGGACCTCGAATCCCCCTTCACCCAGAGGCCCGGCGGACAGCCTGCCGCCGCAGATCCTCACCCGTTCCCGCATGCCGATCAACCCGTGTCCGGAACCCGGAGCGGCGATGGCCGGTTTCCCCTCGCCGCCGTCGTCGCGCACCGAGATGGTCAACCGGTCGGCCAGATAGGCGATCCGCACCTCCACACGGGCGCAACGGGCGTGTTTCACCACATTGGTGAGGGCCTCCTGGAGGACCCGGTAGGCACACACCTCCAGGCCCGGATCGAGTTTCCGGGGCACTCCCGTTGTCCGTATGTCGACGGTCACCCCCGCCGCTCCGACCCGCCGGGCGAGCTCCTCCACCCGGCTGAGTTCCGGCAGCGGGCCGAGCGGCGCGGACGAGGGGTCGTCCTCCCGGCCCAGGTCGACGCGGAGGACGGTGAGCAGCCGCCGCAGTTCGCCCAGGGCGTCGCGGCTGGCGCCGGCGATGGTGGTGAGCGCCGCCCGGGCGGTGGCGGGGTCCGAGGCGAAGACGTAGTCGGCGAGTCCGGCCTGGACGGAGATCACCGACATGTGGTGGGCGACCACGTCGTGCAGCTCGCGCGCGATGTGGATCCGCTCGTCGACCACCGCCCGCCGCGCCCGTTCGCGCTGCTCGTGGGCGAGCGCCTCCGCGAGCCGGACCAGTTCGAGGTTCTGCAGGGCGACCTGGCGCCGTCCGCGGCCGAACACCAGGCAGATGACGGGGACGATCACGGCCTGTCCGAGGACCAGCAGCGGGCTGAGGCCGCCCGCGAACCCGCTGAACAGCACGGTCGCCGCGGCGAGGCCGGCACCGGGCGCCGACATGCGCAGCGGGCACCTGGACGCCGCGTTGACCAGGGCGACGGGGATCGCCCACCAGTTCAGCGACGGCTGGTAGCCGGCGGCGAGGTAGAGCGAGTACCCGAGGCAGCAGGCGGTCAGGGCCGTCATCGGCCGCGCCCGCCGGACGGCGAGCGGCAGTGCCGTGAGGCAGGTGAGCAGGTACGCCGGGACGTCGAACGGCGCCCAGGCGGCGTGGGGGTACTCCTCCCCCGCGACGCACCCGCCCACCGCCAGGACGACGGGGAGCGCGCTGTCGAGAAGGGCTTGCCGCAGGCGTGACCGGGTGCTCATCGCTGGAAGGTATGCGGATCCGGCGGGGGCGTCGTCCACCGTGGGGTTGATCTCCGCGAGGGCGGTGGGGCGTGCCTGCCACGTCAACCCGGGGGTGTGCCCCGGACGTCAACCGCCGGGTTGAGACGGGCCCGGACGTCAACTCCTCGGCTGACGGCGGGCGTCGGGAAGCTCAATCCGTCAGCGGACGTCCGGGCGGGGGGCCCGCTCCTAGCCTTCTCACCGTCAAGTCCGGCAGCCACCGGGGCCGAAGGTCCCGGGCGACTTCCCGAGGAGCCTGGAGTGAGACCGATTTCCGCTGCCCGAATACCGTTCCTGGCCTCCGGGGGTGCGACGGCGGCCCTGCTCGTCACGATGCTGGGCGCGCACGACGCGAACGCGGTCGACCAGGTCCGCGTGGAGCAGTCCAACCTGGCGGGGCTGGGGTACCTGGCGGCGGACCGGGTGGACGGGGTCGACGGCCCCGCCACCCGGGCCGCGCTGCGGGACTTCCAGGGCGACAACGGCCTGGACGCGGACGGCAAGTACGGCGCCCGCAGCGAACTCGCCCTGCACGGCCAGGTCAAGGCCGTCCAGGCCAAGGCGGGCGTCGCGGCCGACGGGCTCTTCGGGGCCGGCACCAGGTCGGCCGTCAAGCGGTGGCAGAGCACCCACGGGGTCGGCGCCGACGGGACCGCGGGGCCGGCCACGATGTCGGCGATGGGAGTGTCCCGCACCGTCAGGATCGCGGCGCAGAAGCAGTTCGGCGCGCACGGCTGGACCGTGGCGGCGCAGTTCGGCTGCCTGAACGACCTCTGGAACGGCGAGAGCGGCTGGCGGGTGTACGCCACCAATCCGAGCAGCGGTGCGTACGGGATCCCGCAGGCACTGCCGGCCACCAAGATGGCGAGCGCCGGCGCCGACTGGAAGACCAATCCCGCCACCCAGATCAAGTGGGGCCTGAAGTACATCGACGACCGGTACGGGACGCCCTGCAACGCGTACAAGGCCTGGAAGTCCCGCTCACCGCACTGGTACTAGCCCTTCTCTTCTCCGCACGAACCCCGAACACAGCATCCGAGGAGTCACCATGCGCACCCTGCACCGCTTCGCCCTGACCGCGGGCGCCATCGGCGCGGCCACCGTACTGGCCCTGCCCGGCAACGCGTTCGCCGTCTCCAAGCTCTCCCAGTCCCAGGCGGCCTCCCAGCTCCGGGCCGCCGGCGTCACCTGGTCCTCCAGCGGCAACTGCACGGACCGGCAGAACCCCACCTGCACCTCCTTCGAGCAGATCAACCAGGCCTCCGTCACCGGTCTCAAGACCCTCAAGAGCGCGAGCAAGTGCGCGGTCCACGTCACCGGAGCCACGGAGGTCGGCCACGACCGCACCTTCAAGTACAGCCACGAGAAGGGCTACAAGGTCGACATCAACCCCGCCGACTGCATCAGCAACTACATCACGCGCAGCTTCACGCGCATCGCCCCCAGGAAGGGCGACCCCCGCTACCGGTCCTCGGCGGGCAACGTCTACACCTTGGAGAGGAGCAAGAACCACTGGGACATCACCTTCTGCGACGGCGTCGCGGCCTGCACGGCCGAGGCGAGCCGGTGACGGCGACGCGCTGGTCCCGCACCTCCCGGAGGGCGGCCGCCCTCGTCGTCCCGGCCGCCGTGCTGATGGCGTTGGCCGGGCCCGCGCAGGAGTCCCTCGCCTACGGGCGCGCCCAGTACCCCGCGCAGTCCGCGGGCAACCGGGGCACCGACGTCCTGGCCCTCCAGCGGCTGCTCGTCTCGAAGGGGCAGTCCGCCCCGGCCGACGGGGTGTTCGGGGCGTCGACCACGGCGGCCGTCAAGCGCTTCCAGGCCTCGCACAAGCTCGCCGCCGACGGCATCGTCGGCGCGGCCACCTGGGCGGCCCTGGCCCCCACGCTGAAGGAGGGCGCCTCGGGGCCGGCCGTGTCCGCCCTGCAGGGCGAGCTCAACGCCAAGGCCGGAGCCGGACTCGGCGTGGACGGGAAGTTCGGCGACGGGACCAAGGCGGCGGTGCGCAGGTTCCAGACCGCGGCAGGGCTGACGGCCGACGGCGTCGTGGGTCCGGCGACCTGGAAGAACCTGCTCTGGCACTACGAGCGCGTCACCTTCTCCGGGAACAACCTGTGCGACCAGAACCCGGACGGGAACAAGACGGCGAACTGGGGCACGGCCGCGGCCGTCGCCCAGCTGGAGGCCGCCGGACGCGCCTTCGCCTCCGCCGGCCGCGGCCGGATCCCGGTGGGCGACCTCGGGCTCGAACTGGGCGGGAACATCCCCGGCCACGCCAGCCACGAGCAGGGCCTGGACGCGGACCTGTGGCCCGTCCGCGACGACGGCGCGCAGTGCACGGCCGCCCGGATCACGTGGAAGTCCGCCGCCTACGACCGGGCGGCCACCCGCCGGCTGGTCCAGGAGATCCGGCGGGCCGCGCCCGGGCACGTCAAGACCGTCTTCTTCAACGACCCCCAGCTGATCTCCGAGGGCCTGACCACCTCGTGGGCGGGCCACGACAACCACCTGCACGTGCGCTACTGCGAGCCCGCCCACCCCAGTGCCGCCTACCGGTGCTGACCGTGACCTTCCGGAGGAGAACACCGTCGTGAACACCATCCGCACCACCACCGTCGCCGCGGCAGGCATCGCCGCCGCCGCGGGCCTGCTGGCCCTCGCCGCGGCTCCGGCCTCGGCCGCCGCGCCCCACGGCTGCGCCTCGTCCAGTGTCTGCTTCTACCTGAAGAAGACGGACTACGACGCCAACCGCCCCACCGCGACGTACAAGGACGCCACCAGCGGCTTCCAGACCCTGGGGGCGCGTGCCAAGGGGGCGAAGGCCGTCGTCAACAACCGCGGCGGCCGGGTTCAGATCCGCTATCTCACCGGCGGGCGCACGTACACGGCCTGCCTCGACGCGCGGGTGACCTGGGCCCCGGTGCTGCCCGAGTACACGGTGACCGCCGTGAGGCTGGAGACCCCCTCGGCCTGCCCGCCCCGCCCCTGAGGGCAGGGGAACCGCGGGCCGGGGTCCCGGGGCGCCCGGAGCCGGGGCGGGGTGTCGGGGGCACCCGCGCCAGCGACTCCGGGCGCCCGCCCGCGTCCCCGGAGCGGTTCCGGAGCGGTCCCGGCCCGCCGACCCTACGATGGGCCGTATGGCAGAGGCCGTGGAGAGCGCGCGGACCGTCATCCTGACCGTGGACGACGACCCGGGCGTTTCCCGCGTCATCGCCCGTGACCTGCGGCGCCGCTACGGCGGCGGGTACCGGATCGTGCGCGCCGAGTCCGGCGAGTCCGCGCTGGAGGCGCTGCGGGAGCTGAAGCTGCGCGGCGACCTGGTGGCCGTGATCCTCGCCGACTACCGCATGCCCCGGATGAACGGCATCGAGTTCCTCGAACAGGCCCTGAACGTGTACCCGGGCGCGCGGCGCGTGCTGCTGACCGCGTACGCGGACACGGGCGCGGCGATCGACGCGATCAACGTGGTCGACCTCGACCACTACCTCCTCAAGCCCTGGGACCCGCCGGAGGAGAAGCTCTACCCGGTCCTGGACGACCTGCTCGCGGCCTGGCGGTCCAGCGACCACCGGCCGGTGCCCGCGACCAAGGTGGTCGGGCACCGCTGGTCGGCGCCGTCCTCGCGGGTGCGGGAGTTCCTGGCCCGCAACCAGGTGCCGTACCGCTGGTACTCCTGCGACGAGCCCGAGGGCCGGCGGCTGCTGGAGGCGGCGGGGGCCGACGGGCACCGCCTGCCGTTGGTGGTCACCCCGGAGGGCACGGCGCTGATCGAGCCGGAGCCGGCCGAGCTGGCCGCCCACGTGGGGCTCGCCACCACCCCGGCGGCCGAGTTCTACGACCTGGTGGTCATCGGCGGCGGCCCCGCCGGGCTCGGAGCGGCGGTGTACGGGGCCTCCGAGGGGCTGCGCACCGTGCTGGTCGAACGGTCGGCGACGGGCGGGCAGGCCGGCCAGAGCTCCCGCATCGAGAACTACCTCGGCTTCCCGGACGGCGTTTCGGGCGCCCAGCTCACGGAGCGCGCCCGCCGCCAGGCGGCCCGCTTCGGCGCCGAGATCCTCACGGCCCGCGAGGTCACCGGCCTGGAGGTCAGGGGGCCGGCCCGGGTGGTCCGCTTCTCCGACGGATCGGCGGTCGCCGCGCACAGCGTGATCCTGGCGACCGGGGTCTCGTACCGGCACCTGGGGGCGCCCGGCTGCGACGAGCTGACCGGCCGGGGGGTGTACTACGGCTCCTCCCTCACGGAGGCGGCGTCCTGCGCGGGGCAGGACGTGTACGTCGTGGGCGGCGCGAACTCGGCCGGGCAGGCGGCGATGTACCTGGCGCGGGGCTCGAAGTCGGTGACGCTGCTGGTGCGCGGGGAGTCGCTGACCGCGTCGATGTCGTACTACCTGGTCCAGCAGATCGAGGAGGCCGCGAACATCTCGGTGCGCACCCGGACCGTCGTCGAGGCGGCGCACGGTGACGACCACCTGGAGCGGCTGGTGCTGCGGGACGTGGACAGCGGGGCGACGGAACCGGTCGACGCCCAGTACGTGTTCGTGTTCATCGGCGCGGCCCCGTTGACCGACTGGCTGGACGGAACGGTGCTGCGCGACGGGCACGGCTTCATCCTGGCGGGACCGGACCTCACGGCGGACGGCCGGCCGCCGGAAGGGTGGGAGCCGGACCGGCTGCCGTACCACCTGGAGACCAGCGTTCCCGGCGTGTTCGTGGCGGGCGACGCCCGCGCCGAGTCGGCCAAGCGCGTCGCGTCCGCCGTGGGAGAGGGAGCCATGGCCGTCATGCTCGTCCACCGGTACCTGGAGCAGTCGTGAACGGGCCCGGCGGCGGACAGGTCCTGCCCTGCGCGCCGCACGAGATAGCGTCCCTGTTCCTGTTCGAGAAGCTGTCGCCGGAGCAGCTGGGGCGGCTGTGCGCCGAGGGGCGGGTGGAGCGCTTCGAGGCGGGTCCGGTGTACACCGAGGGGGAGCCCGCCACCTGCTTCTACGTGATGATCGAGGGGACCGTCGTCCTGTCGCGGCGGGTGGGCGGCGACGACGTCGAGGTGAGCCGTACCTCGCAGCGGGGGGTGTACTCGGGCGCGATGCAGGCCTATCTGGGCGAGCGGGTGCCGCAGACGTACACCAACTCCATGCGGGTGACGGAGCCGACCCGGTTCTTCGTGCTGCCGGCGCAGTCGTTCGCGGACGTCATGCGGGAGTGGTTCCCGATGGCCGCTCACCTGCTGGAGGGGCTGTTCTTCGGTTCGAAGAACACCCAGCGGGCCATCGGGCAGCGCGAGCGCCTCCTGGCGCTCGGTTCGCTGTCCGCCGGGCTCACCCACGAGCTGAACAACCCGGCCGCGGCGGCCGTCCGGGCCACTGCGGCGCTGCGCGAGCGGGTCGGCAAGATGCGGCACAAGCTGGCGCACATCTCCCAGGGCCGCTACTCGGGCGAGGCGATCGCCGATCTCATCGAGATCCAGGAGCGTACGGTCGAGCGGGTCGCGAAGGCCCCGGCGCTGAGCCCGCTGGAGGCCTCCGACCGGGAGGACGAGCTGGCGGACTGGCTGGAGGACCACGGCCTGCCGGAGGGCTGGCGGGTCGCGCCGGCCTTCGTGCAGGCCGGCCTGGACACGGACTGGCTGGACCGGGTCGCGGCGGCCGTGGCGGACGATCTGCTGCCTGCGGCGATCGGCTGGCTCGGCTACACGGTCGAGACCGAGCTGCTGATGGGCGAGATCGAGGACTCCACGGCCCGCATCTCCCACCTCGTCGACGCGGCCAGGCAGTACGCGCAGCTCGACCGGGCACCGCACCGGGTCGTGGACGTCCACGAGCTCCTGGACAGCACGCTGGTGATGCTGTCGGGGAAGATCGGGCCCGGGGTGCGGGTGGTCAAGGAGTACGACCGCTCGGTGCCGGACGTGCCCGCCTATCCGGCCGAGCTGAACCAGGTGTGGACGAACCTGATCGACAACGCCGTGTCCGCCATCGCAGAGACCGGCGGCGAGGGCACGCTGACGGTCCGCACGGCGCGGGAGGGGGACCGGCTGCTCGTGGAGTTCCGCGACACCGGGCCCGGGGTGCCGGCCGAGATCCGCAGCCGCATCTTCGACCCCTTCTTCACCACCAAACCGGTCGGCGAGGGCACCGGGCTCGGCCTGGACATCTCCTGGCGGATCGTGGTCGGCAAGCACCACGGCAGCCTCCAGGTCGAATCCGTCCCCGGCGACACCCGTTTCCAGGTGCTGCTGCCGCTGACACCGCCGGGCACCCCGGACACCCCGCACACCCCCGAGGAGACCGCATGACCGAGATCGACGGGATCGACCCGAGCGCCGCGCCCTCCGGCACCGGCTGCGTGGAGTGCGAGGAGGTGCACGGCTGGTGGTTCCACCTGCGCCGCTGCGCCCAGTGCGGCCACATCGGCTGCTGCGACTCCTCGCCGGCCCAGCACGCCACCGCCCACTGGAAGGCCACCGGCCATCCCCTGGTGCAGAGCTTCGAGCCGGGCGAGGACTGGTACTGGAACTACGACACGAACGCCCTGTTCCAGGGCGGCCCCGAGCTCACCCCGCCGTCCGAGCACCCGCCGACCCAGCCGGCGCCGGGCCCCTCCGAGCGGGTCCCGCAGGACTGGACGAGCCGCCTGCACTCCTGAAGGCGTCCGGCAGCGCCGGTTCGGGCACGGCGCCGATGGTGCGGTACCGCATGGTGGCTCCGTCCGCTCAGGCGGCGAGGGCTTCGGCGACGGCTCCGGGCAGCCAGTCGGCGGTGCGGGAGAAGCGGAAGCCCAGCTCCTTGGCGCGGGCGTTGCTCATGGCGTAGTGGCGGTCGAAGGAGAACGGGGAGGCGGCCGCGCCCGCCGGGACGGTCCGCAGGACGGGCTCCCGGCCGGTCCGGGCGGCGATGACGGCGGTGAGGCCGTGCACGTCGAGCGGGCCGTCGGAGCAGGCGTTGACGGGGCCGGTGAAGTCGGCGGCGGCCGCCCACAGCAGCAGGTCGGCCAGTTCCTCGTGGTGGATGAAGACCGTGGGCAGCGGCCCGGCGTGCACGGCGATCTCCTCGCCCCGGAGGATGCGGCCGGTGTAGTGCGCCAGCCGGCCGGTGAACTCCCGTGCGCCGCCGCCGAGCACGTGGGCGCTGCGTACGCTCGCGAACCCGAAGCCGCCGGCGGCGGCGAGGACTGCCTCCGCCTGGCGCTTGCCCTCGGCGTAGTGCTCCTCCTGGTACGCCGGGTCGTGCCAGGGGAGGTCCGGGGCCACCCGCCAGGCGGCCGGGTCCACGGCCGTTTCCGGAACCGGCGTCCCGGCGGGTACGGCCGGGAGGGCGGCCGTGGCGGGGTCGTAGACCTCGATGGTGGAGGTCATGACGTAGCGCCGGGTACGGCCGGCGAAGACGCGGGCGGCGATGGCGGCCTGCACCGGGGTGTAGCAGACCTGGTCGATCACGACGTCGAAGGTCCGGCCGTCGAGCGCGGCCCTCAGCGCGGGCTCGTCGTTCCGGTCGGCGACGAGGTGTTCGACCCCCTCGGGCGGTCGGGTGGAGCCCCGGTTGACCACGGTGACCCGGTGCCCCGCGGCGTGCAGGCGCTCGACCAGGAGCCTTCCGAAGTAGCGGCTTCCGCCGATGACGATGATCTTTTGCATGCCCTCATCGTGGAGGCCTATCGTCACCAGCGGAAGTCATGATCTGCTGATCGTGTGTGAAGGAAAACTGTTGATCGACGTACAGCGGCTGCGCGTCCTGCGGGCGGTGGCGGAGCACGGCAGTTTCAACCGGGCCGCCGCGGCCCTGCACCTCACCCCCTCTGCCGTCTCCCAGCAGATCGCCGCGCTGGAGCGCGGCCTCGGCGCGCAGGTCGTCGACCGGAGCACGCGCGGCGTCACCCTGACGCAGGCCGGCCGGATCATGGTCGGCGCCGCGGAGACGGTCGCGGCCGAGCTCGAACACGCGCGGCAGCAGGTCGACCGGCTCGGCACGGGCCGTACCCGGCTCACCGTGGCCACGTTCACCAGCGGAGGCAGGCTGCTGCTGCCGGCCGCGCTCGCCCGGCTGACGGCGGAACATCCCCGTACCGTGATCCACATCAGGGAGGGCGAACCCGAGGACACCCTGCCGCTGGTCCGCCAGGGCGCCGTGGACCTCGCCCTCGCCTACCGCTTCGACGGCCCGCTGCCCGGCGGGCCCGGGGCCGGCTCCGGTCTGGAGTGGACTCCGCTCATGGAGGACCCGCTGTACGTGGTCCTGCCGCGGCAGCACCGCTTGGCCGGGCGCGGGGCCCTGGACCTCTCCGAGCTGGCGGGCGAACCCTGGGTGCTCGGCTGCCTGCGCACCGAGGCGTACCTGCGCCGGTACGCCTCGATCGCCGGCTTCGATCCCGAGGTGCGCGGGACCACCACCGACTACTTCTTCGCGCGCTCGCTCGTCGCCGCGGGCGTGGGGGTTTCGCTGATCCCCTCCATCGCGCTCGGCCCGGAGGTCCCGGGCCTGTGTGCGGTCCCGGTCGCGGCGCCGGGCCCGGTCCGGCACATCGGGGCCGCCACCCGCGGCGGCGGCCGGCCCCCCGTCACGGCCCTCGTCCGGGCCCTGCGCGAGGAGGCCGCGCGGCTCTAGGCCGGGGGGCCGCCGGTCCGGGCGGGTCCGGTCAGCGGGTGGACCGCGGGTCCGGTGAGCGGGTGTACCGGCGGACGCGGTAGCGCAGCCCGGACGTCGAGGTGTGCCAGGCGTCGTCCGCTCCGGCGGTCCATTCCGGGCCGGGCTCGGGGGCGTGGGTGTCGCCGTCCACCTTGGTGTCGATCTCGGTCACCGAGAGCACCGTGGCGTGCTCCAGGGCGGCCCGGTAGATCTCGCCGCCGCCGATCACCCACGTCTCGCCCGCGCCGGCCGCCAGCTCCAGGGCCTCGGCGACCGAGCCGGCGCGCAGCGCGCCCCCGGCCTGCCAGTGCGGGTCGCGGGTGACGACGATGTTGCGCCGGCCGGCGAGCGGACGGAAGCGCGGGGGCAGCGAGTCCCAGGTCTTGCGGCCCATCACCACGGGGTGGCCGAGGGTGGTGGCCTTGAAGTGCGCCATGTCCTCGGGCAGCCGCCACGGAATGGTGTTGCCGGCGCCGATGACGCCGTCGAGGGTCTGCGCCCAGATCAGTCCGACGGTCATACCGCCACCGGTGCCTTGATGGCCGGGTGGTGCCGGTAGTCGAGCACCTCCACGTCGGAGTAGGCGTAGTCGAAGAGCGAGTCGGCCTGGCGCAGGTTCAGCCGGGGGAATTCGTACGGCGTGCGCGAGAGCTGCTCGGTCACCTGCTCGACGTGGTTGTCGTAGATGTGGCAGTCGCCGCCGGTCCAGATGAAGTCGCCCGGTTCGAGGCCGGTCTGCTGCGCCACCATGTGGGTGAGCAGGGCGTAGCTCGCGATGTTGAACGGCACGCCGAGGAACAGGTCCGCGCTGCGCTGGTACAGCTGGCAGGAGAGCTTGCCGTCGGCGACGTAGAACTGGAAGAAGGCGTGGCAGGGGGCGAGTGCCATCCGGGACAGCTCGGAGACGTTCCAGGCGGAGACGATCATCCGGCGGGAGTCCGGGTCGCGCCGGAGCGTGTCGAGCACCTCGGTGATCTGGTCCACGTGCCGGCCGTCGGGGGTGGGCCAGGACCGCCACTGGACGCCGTAGACCGGTCCGAGCTCGCCGTCCGCGTCGGCCCACTCGTCCCAGATGGTGACGCCGTGCTCCTGGAGCCAGCCGACGTTCGAGTCGCCGCGCAGGAACCACAGCAGCTCGTACACGATCGACTTCAGGTGCACCTTCTTGGTGGTGACCAGGGGAAACCCCTGGGAGAGGTCGTAACGCAGCTGGTGCCCGAACACGCTTCGGGTGCCGGTGCCCGTCCGGTCGGCCTTCGCCGTCCCGGAGGTGAGCACATGCCGCAACAGGTCTTCGTACTGGGTGTCCGCCACAACCGTCGAGTCTACGAGCCCCCGGGCGATGCCTCGACCAGGCGCCGGTCGGCCGGTCGGCGGCGGCGCTGCCACTCCTCGGCGAGCAGGCGGTAGGAGCGGACCCGGTCCGCGTGGTCGTGCGTGATGGTGGTGATCAGCAGTTCGTCCGCTCCGGTGGCCTCCTGGAGCCGTTCCAGGTGGTCGGCGACGGTCCGCGGCGATCCGGTGAACTGGGTGTCGACCCGGTCGGCGACGAGTTCCCGGTCGGCCTCGGTCCAGGGCAGGGCGCGCGCCTCGGCGGGTGTGGGGAAGGGGATGGCGCCCTCGGCGGTACGGATGCCGCGCACCCAGGGCGCGTATCCGGCGGCCAGTTCGCGGGCGGTCGCGTCGTCCTCGGCGACCACGACGTCGGCGGACACCGTCAGGTACGGGCGGTCCAGCTCGGCCGACGGCTTGAAGGCCGCCCGGTAGCCCTCGGCCGCCTCCAGCACGGTGGCGGGGCTGACGTGGTAGTTCGCCGCGAACCTCAGCCCGTTGCGGCCGGCGGTCTCCGCGCTGGCCCCGCCGCTGCTCCCCAGGATCCACACCTGTACGTCGGCCCCCTCCCCGGGGACGGCGTGCGCCTCCACGCCCTCCGGGGAGCGGTAGTCGCCCCGCAGCAGCGCGAGGACGTCACCGACCTGCTCGGCGTAGTCCTGCGGGCGTGCCCCGGGCAGGTTCAGCAGGCGCTGCTGGAGCGCGACCCTCGGGTGGCCCAGCAGGTGAGCGAAGGAGAAGCGGGGCGGGATGCGCAGCCCGTTCGGCGTCCACCCCTCGAAGGGCTCGGCCGCCGCGGGGTCGCGCTGCGGCGGCCGGCCGGCGGACCGGCCCAGGCCCAGGTCCAGGCGGCCGGGGTGCAGGGCGTCGATCAGGCCGAACTCCTCGACGGTGGAGAGGGCGGTGCGGTGCCCGAGCTGCACGGCACCGGAGCCGAGGCGGATGGTCGTGGTCGCGGAGGCGGTGAGTGCGAGGACGACCGCCGGGGAGGTCCCGGCCACCCCCGGGTTGAGGTGGTGCTCGGCGAACCAGTAGCGGGCGTAGCCGAAGGCCTCCGTCTGCCGGGCGAGGTCGATGCTGTGGTGCAGGGCCTCGGCGGCGGTGGAGCCGGACGGGACGGGGACGAGGTCGAGGACCCCGAGGGGGATGCCGGACATGCCGCGCTCCTTACGGGCCGGGGCGGGTGGGGGCGGGCACGGAGAGCCCGAGGTGGTCGCGGAGGGTGGTGCCCTCGTACTCGGTGCGGAAGACGCCGCGTTCCTGGAGCAGGGGGACGACGGTGTCGGCGAAGACGTCGAGGCCGCCGGGGGTGATGTGGGGGACGAGGATGAAGCCGTCGGCGGCGTCGGCCTGCACCAGGTCGTCGATCGCCCGGGCGACGGTGGCGGCGGAGCCGACGAAGGTCTGACGGGCGGTGGTCGCGATGACGAGCTCGCGGATCGACAGGTTCTTGGCGCGGGCGAGCTCGCGCCACTGCCGGGCGGTTTCCCGCGGGTCGCGGAACTGGCGGACGCTGGCCCGGCCGAGGGCGATGGTGTTCTCGCCGGGTTCGGGGTCGGTCTCGGGCAGCGGCCCGTCGGGGTCGTAGGCGGACAGGTCGCGGTTCCAGACGTGCTCCAGGTACTTGATCGCGGTCTGTCCGCTGACCTGGAGGCGGCGCACCTCGTGGGCGGTCTCGTGCGCCTCGGCGTCGGTGTCGCCGAGTACGAAGGTGGCCGCGGGCAGGATCTTCAGCTGGTCGGGGGTGCGCCCGTACCGGGGGAGGCGGCGCTTGACGTCCGCGTAGAAGGCCCGCCCCTCGTCGAGGGTCCCGTACCTGCCGAAGATCGCGTCGGCGCGGGCGGCGGCGAACTCGCGCCCCTCGTCGGAGTCGCCGGCCTGGAAGACGACCGGCCGGCCCTGCGGGCTGCGCGGCACGTTGAAGTGGCCCTCGATGTCGAAGTGCGGTCCGCGGTGGGTGAAGGCGCCCGCCCTGGCGTCCCGCAGGAAGGTGCCCGAGACCGGGTCGGCGACGATCTCGGTGCCGTCCCAGGAGTCGAACAGCCCGGTCGCGGCGGCCAGGAACTCCTTGGCGCGGGAGTAGCGCTCCTCGCGGGGCAGGAACCCGCCGCGGCGGAAGTTCTCCCCGGTGAAGGCGTCCCAGGAGGTCACCACGTTCCAGGCGGCGCGTCCGGCGGACAGGTGGTCGAGGCTGGCGAACTGCCGGGCCACCTCGTAGGGCTCGTTGAAGGTGGAGTTGATCGTCCCGGTCAGGCCGAGGCGGTCGGTGACGGCGGCGAGCGCGGCGAGGACGG
>NZ_GG657750.1:491814-493410 GCF_000158895.1 Streptomyces sp. C
CCGTACGGGGTGCCGCGAGGGCGTCGAGGCGTTCCTTGCGCGCGCGTGCCGCGGGGGCGTCTCGTCCAGGAAGACGGTGAGGTCCCCGAAGAGGTGCAGGGGCTCCGCCGCGGGTCCGGCGGCCTCCCGGGCCCGCCGGATTCTCCGCGAACGCCGGCGCCGGCACGGCGTCGGTGTCGTGCGCGGGGACGTAACCCGCGTCCGCGGAACGGGCGATGAGACCGTACGCCGCGCCGGCCGCGCCCGCGGCGGTGACCAGGGGCTGGCCCTGGGGCGGGCGGGGGGTGATCGACGGTCCCCGCACGCTGAAGTGGCGGCCCTCGAAGTCGATGTGGTGCAGCTTGTCGCGGTCGACGAAGCGGCCGGTGGCCGCGTCGCGGATCTCGGCGCCGTCGTCCCAGCTGTCCCACAGCCGCCGGACCACCTCGACGTGGTCGGCGGCTTCGCCGTAGGCCTCCGCCTCGGGCAGGGCGGCCGTGCGGCGTCCGAAGTGCCGCAGTTCGTGGGCCGGTTGTGACACCTGGACGTCCAGGCCCGCGCGGCCCCGGCTGACGTGGTCGAGGGTGGCGATGGCCTTGGACACGTGGAAGGGCTCGGTGTGGGTGGCTGTCACGGTGGGGACGAGTCCGATGTGCCGGGTCAGCGGGGCGACGCGGGCGGCGGTGAGCACCGCGTCCAGCCGGCCGCGGACCTGGTCCGTGCGTCCGTCGGGCCCGTCCGGGGAGGACGACTGGAGGGTGAGGGCGTCGTCGAAGGAGACGAAGTCGAGCAGGCCGGCTTCGGCCTCGGCCACGACGTCGGCCCAGTAGCGGGCCGTGAGGAGTTCGCCGGGCCGGGCACCCGGTTCGCGCCAGGCGGCCGGGTGCCGGCCGGCACCGTCGAGCGCGACGGCGAGGTGCAGTTGTTCGGAAGCCGCCGATCGGGATGCGGCTGGGGATGCGGATGCCGGCACGTCGAATCACGCCTTTCCGGATACGCCTTCCGGTCGGCCGCGCGAAGGGCGGCCGATTCCTGTTGCGTTATCCGCCGAAAACGCTATGTCCGGCCGTTGCGCCATACAATGACCGCCTTGTTAAGGGAAGTTGGCAGTCGTGTTGCCGCTCCGTCAATCGGCGGTCGCAGCAAGGCGCTTACCTGCGCCGTCTTTCATCCCGAGACCGTCTTGTCCACGATCCGGTCGTGGTCTTGCCGGGAGGGCGCTTCCGGGCAAGTATTCCTATCAATCCGATGGGAAAAGTGGGGATCGGCGCCGCCCGGCTCCCACCCCTCGCGCGTGCCCAGGCCTCCCGGCAACCGGCCGGCGCCACCGACAACGTCCCGGAGCAGCCGACATGACCACCGCCCTCCCTCCCGGCGACACCCCACGCCCCTCCCCCGTGCCGTGCCGCGGCGTCCGGGCCTGTCGGTGACGCCGGTGTCCACGACCCCCGAGCACCGCGGGCCGGCCGTCCGACGCCGCACGGCGCCGCGCGCTCCCTGCGTACCGCCCGCGACGTGGCGGAGGACTTGGCCGCCGACTCCGTGGCCCGCGAGCAGGCGGGCCGGCCGCCGGTCGACGAGACGGCCCGGCTGCGCGAGGCGGGCCTGCTCGCCTCG
>NZ_GG657750.1:493547-501529 GCF_000158895.1 Streptomyces sp. C
CGCGCGAGCAGTGGCTGTGGACCGGCGCGGTGCGCGCTCCCGCGCCGGGCGGCGAAGCCGACCGGCCGGACCTCACCTTGAAGCCGCGCAGCCCGGGTTACGTGCTGAGCGGGCGCCGCCCCGTGGACACGGCGGTGGCCGCCGCCGACCAGATCGCGGTGGACGCCGTCTGCGCCGTGACGGGCGACGTCCTGGTCGTGCGGATCCCGCCCGGCGCGCCGGGCGTGTCCCTCGAACCCGCCCACGACCGCCTCGGCCAGCGCGTCGCGGGCGCGGGCGCGGTCGTGTTCGACCGCGTCGCCGTCGCGCCCGGGCAGGTGCTGGGCCGCCGGCCGCACGACGAGGAGTCGACCGCACCGTTCACGGCGCTCGCCGAGCCCGCGCTCCGGCTCGCCCTCTGCCACGTCGGCCTCGGCATCGCCGAGGGCGCCCTCACCGAGGCGCGCGACCTCAGCAGGGGCGGCCGCGCGCACCGGCTGCCCGGCGACGACCCGGACCTCTTCCTCGCGTACGGGGAGCTCGCCTCCGCCGCCCAGACCGCCACCGCCGTGGTCGACCGGGCCACGGACGTGATGGCGCAGGCCCTCGACGCCGGGGAGCAGCTCGACGCCGAGGACCCCGCGGGGGTCGCCGCCCTGGTCGCGACCGCCGAGACGGTGACGTCGGATGCCGCCCTGCACATCACCGCCAGGGTGCTGGAGTTCGCCGACGCCCCGGGCCTGGACCGGTTCTGGCGCAACGCCCGCGTGCTGACGGCCCACCGCCCGGTCGCGCACCGGCTGCGCTCGATCGGCGAGCACTACCTCAACGGCTCCCACCGCGCGGTGGCGGCGGCCTTCCGCTGACGCGGAGCCCGCGCGGGACGCCGGCCGGCGCGGTACGGGATAATGTCCGCATGCGGATCTCAGCCAGGGCGGACTATGCGGTACGGGCCGCGCTGCAGCTTGCCGCGTCGCAGGACGACGGGCCGCTGAAGGCCGAGGCCATCGCCGACGCCCAGGAGATCCCGCACAAGTTCCTCGAAGGCATCCTGAACGACATGCGCCGGGGCGGCCTCGTGCTCAGCCAGCGCGGCGGCAACGGCGGCTACCGGCTGGCCAGGCCGGCCCGTTCCATCAGCATCGCGGACGTCATCCGCGTCGTGGACGGGCCGCTGGTCTCGGTCCGCGGGGTCCGCCCGCCCGACCTCTCCTACACCGGCCCCGCCGAGTCGCTGCTCCCCCTGTGGATCGCGCTGCGGGCCAACGTGCGCGAGATCCTCGACGGGGTGTCGCTCGCCGACGTCGCGTCGTCGGACCTGCCCGCCCCGGTGTCCGCACTGACCCAGGCCCCCGGCGCCTGGACCAATCCTTAGCCTCTGACCTGCGGTTTCTCGCAAGACGAGACAGCGGCGTCCACGATCTGGTCAACCTCTTGGGGCGGGTGCCCCCGTCTGCCAAGATGCCTACCAACCAGGTGGGAAAACTAGGGATCCAGGGAGGACGGCCGTGCGCACGCTGCATCACGTAGACGTACACGTACACCGGATGCCGTCCCTGATCTCCCGTCGGCACATCGATCTGGTCCGCACCTCCAGCGCCATCTGTCAGCCTGCCTGACCGCCCTCCGGGCCTGACCCGGCGGCCGCGCACAGCCGGTGCCGTGCCGCCCGCCCGTCACGCCGGCCGGACCTCACCCCCTCCCGGGGCCGCCCGACGGCCCACCGTTCCCCAGCCTGCGACCGTGATCCGGCCACCGACCGCCGCGCGCGGGTGCCGTGTGTACCGGTGGCTTTGAGACGTCCGTCTCAGCTCTTGAACCCATCCCGTGAAAGGACACCTCCGTGTCTGCCGCAAGATCGCTCAACGCCCTGCGCGCCGTCGCCGTCACCGCCACGCTCCCCCTGCTGCTCACCGCTTGCGGCTACGGCTCCGAGGCCGAGAAGAAGGACGAGAAGCCGGCCGGCGCCACGGCGTCCGAGGGCGGTCAGAAGCTCTCGGCGTCCGAGGTCCGCATCGGGTACTTCCCGAACCTGACCCACGCCACCGCCCTGGTCGGCCTCCAGGAAGGCCTCATCGAGAAGGAACTGAACGGCACCAAGGTCAAGCCGCAGTCCTTCAACGCCGGCCCCTCCGAGATCGAGGCCCTCAACGGCGGCTCCCTCGACATCGGCTTCATCGGCCCCTCGCCGTCCATCAACGGCTACGTCAAGTCCAAGGGCTCCAACCTGCGGATCATCTCCGGCTCCGCCTCCGGCGGCGTCAAGCTGGTCGTGAACCCGGACAAGATCAAGACCCTGGACGACCTCAAGGGCAAGAAGATCGCCACCCCGCAGAAGGGGAACACCCAGGACGTCGCGTTCCTCAACTGGATCGCGGAGAAGGGCTGGTCGGTCGACCCCGAGTCCGGCAAGGGCGACGTGTCCGTCGTCCGCACCGACAACAAGGTCACCCCCGACGCCTTCAAGCAGGGCTCCATCGACGGCGCCTGGGTGCCCGAGCCCACGGCCTCCAAGCTCGTCTCCGACGGCGGCAGCGTCCTCCTCGACGAGACCGCCCTGTGGCCCGACAAGAAGTTCGTCATCACGAACGTCATCGTGTCCCAGAAGTTCCTCAAGGAGCACCCGGACGTCGTCGAGGCCGTCCTGAAGGGCACCGTCAAGACCAACGAGTGGATCAACGCCAACCCCGACAAGGCGAAGGCCTCCGCCAACGCCAAGCTCAAGGCCGAAAGCGGCAAGGAACTCGAAGCGAAGATCCTCGACCCGGCGTGGCAGAGCATCCTCGTCACCGACGACCCGCTCGCCGGCACCCTGAAGACCGAGTCGGAGTGGGCGGTCAAGGCCAAGCTCCTGGAGAAGCCCGACCTGGCCGGCATCTACGACCTGACGCTCCTGAACAAGGTCCTCAAGGCCGCCGGCAAGCCCGAGGTCTCCGACGCCGGCCTCGGCGCCAAGTAGACCCCGGCACACCGCGTACGACGACACCGGCTCCACCGAGGCAACGGCCTCCCGGGGCCGGTGCCGTCGTGCGTGGCGGACGGGCGGCGGACAGGACGGCGGACGGGGACGGCGGACGGGGGCGGGGACGGCGGTCTTGACACCCGCCCGGACGCGCGCCGACACTCCAGAACGGCGAATCCTGGTGAACCGGTGGGGAATCATGGGCTGTTCAGCGCTGGACCGCGGCACCGACGGCGTCCGCGCCGCCGCGCCCGCGCTCCCGCTGCTCACCTCCCGCCGCCACATCGACCTGCTGCGCGTGTGCAGTGCGGCGAATTGCCCGCACCCCGGCGGCCCCGCGCCCGCCCACCGCTGACCCGCGCCCCCTCACCCCCAGGGTCCCGGCCGCGCCCCATCCGGCCCCGGCCGTCGTTGTCGTCGTCGCATGCCCCGTGCCCGAGCAATCCCAGGGAGAAGCATGTCCACCACCACCCGCCCGACAGCCGCCCCGTCCTTCCGGAGCAGGATCGGCCGTGACGCGCACAGCGGCTACCCCGCGGTCCCCCACCGCTACCGGCTCCACCTCTCCCCGTCCGGCCCGTCCTGTCTGCGCATCGCGGTCACCCACAGCCTGCTCGGCCTGGAGGACGCCCTCCCGATGACGCTGCTCCCCGCCGTGCCGGACGCGCCCGACGGCGGACACCTGGCCCTGCGCCCCCTCTACCAGGCCAGCTCCCACCGGTACCCCGGACCGGCCGTGGCCCCCGTACTCGCCGACGGCTGGACCGGACGGATCGTCAGCACGCACGCCCCGGACATCCTCCAGGATATGGGCCGGCTCCTGGACACCGGCGGTCGGCAGCTGCACCCGGCCGGCACCGACGACCGGATCGAGGCCGTCGAGCGGCTCTGCGCGCAGGGCATCGACGCGGCGGCCCAGCGCGCCGGGCAGTCCGGCACCGACCCGGCGGTACGGGACACCGCGCTCACCACCCTGCTGCGCGCGCTGGGCGCGCTGGAACGCCGGCTCTCCCGCGCCGAGTACCTGCTCGGTACCGAACTCACCGCCGCCGACGTGCGGTTGTGGGTGACGCTGGTACAGCTGGACACCGTGCACCGCTGGCACCTGGACGCGGCCGCGGTGTACCGCCTCACCGACCACCCGTACGTGTGGTCGTACGCCCGGCGCCTGGCGGCACACCCCGCCTTCGCGCCCCACCTGGACCTGGACGGCATCGCCCTGCGCCACCACGCCCGGTGCCGCGGAACGGAGGCCGCCGGCGCGGCGGTCCGCATCGTCGACTGGGCGGCCCTCCTGCCGGCCGCGACCCCCGCCCACGGCACCGGCCGGACCGGGAGCTGACGGCCCCCACGCATTCCCGCCCCCTGGATCGGGAGCATGGTTCGCGCAGCACGGGTAGGCGCCGGGCATCAGACGGGAAGGCCTGCCATGACCCCGGACGAAGCCCTGCGCCGCATCGCCTTCCTGCTCGAATGGCGCGGGGCGTCCCCGTACCGGGTGCGGGCCTTCCACACGGCGGCCGACGCCGCCCGCGCCCTGGAACCGGGGCCGGTGGACGCCGCCCGGGCCGGACGGCTGCGCGGGGTGGGCCCGGTCACCGCAGAGGTGATCGCCCAGGCGTCGACCGGGTCGGTACCGCGCTACCTGGCCCGCCTGGAGGCCGAAGCGGGCCCGGAGGCCCGCGCCGGCTGGGACCTCGCGGCCGCGAGCACCGGGGACTGCCACCTGCACTCCGACTGGTCGGACGGCGGGAGCCCGCTGGAGGACATGGCCGAAGCGGCCCGCGCCCTGGGCCACCAGTGGGCCGTGCTGACCGACCACTCGCCGCGCCTGACCATCGCCCACGGGCTGAGCCCGGACCGGCTCAGGAGCCAGCTGCGGGCCGTGGCGGCCGTGAACGCCGGGCTGGGCCCGGGCTTCCGGCTGCTGTCTTTTTATCGAGTGCGACATCCTCGACGACGGCTCCCTCGACCAGGACGAAGACCTGCTCGGCCGTCTCGACGTTTTCGTGGCGTTCGTGCACTCCAGGCTCCGCTCTTTTTTCTGGGCCGATGACCGCCCGCCTGCTGGCCGCGGTGCGCAATCCGCGCGTGGACGTCCTCGGGCACTGCACCGGCCGGATCATCACCGGCCGGGGCCGCCCGCAGTCCCGTTTCGACGCCGAGGCCGTGTTCGCCGCGTGCGCGGAGTCAGGCACCGCCGTGGAGATCAACTGCCGGCCCGAACGCCGCGACCCCCCGGACGACCTGCTCCTCCAGGCGGCCGACGCCGGCTGCCGCTTCGCCGTGGACACCGACGCCCACGCCCCCGAACAGCTGCGCTGGCAGAGCACGGGCTACGCCCGCGCGGCCCGGATCGGCCTGGGCGCGGACCGGCTGATCACGACCTGGCCGCTCGGGCGGCTGCTGGAGGGCAGGAGCGGCCGGCGGTGAGCGGCGGCCCACTCAGCCCTCCTCGCGCTGGAGCCCTGATGCTGGTCGCGTCGGTGTCGACGGCGTCGGGTAGGAGAATCCAGGCCTCGACACCGGTGCGGAGGTAGCGCAGGACCTCCGCGGTCAGGCGTTCTCCCGGGCAGGGCGGCGGGGATGCCCGGTGGGTAGGGGGGTGAGCATCTCGGCGGCGATGCGACCTGCGGCCCGTTCCGCCCGGGACCTGCTCGGTGCGTCCGAAGAACGCGTCCCGGGGCAGCACCGCCTGCTCCAGGCGCAGGCCGGAGGGGGAGGGCACCTCCACGGGCTGGCCGGTGCGCAGTTCCGGGGCGTGCGCCGCGAAGTCGGTGAGGGCGTCGAGCAGGAGGCCTGCGGTGCGGTCGTCGTCTGCGTGGGTGAGCTGGGCGCTGATGCGGCGGTGGTCGCAGACGTGGAGGTTGACGCGGTGGTGCCGGCGCAGCCAGTCGGCGGCGCGGTAGCCGGTGACGCGGAGGGCGCTGATGTCGACGATGACCTGGAGGGGGTCCAGGTCGGAGGCCTTGCCGGGGCCGCAGAAGTCGGCGCGGCCGTGGACGTGCAGGCCGTCGGTGCGGGAGAGGCGGTCGCGGACCCGGCCGGCGAGGGCGAGGGCGTCGTCGTAGAGGGCCTTGCCGTGCTCGGCCATCTGGCGCCGCCAGCCGTCGAGGGCCGCGTACACGAGGACGGACGGGCTGGTGGTGCCGAGCAGGTCCTCGCGGCTCTTCAGGACTTCGGGGGCGACCAGGTCGCCCTGGAGGTGGAAGACCGAGCTCTGTTCGAGTGCGGAGCCCATCTTGTGCACCGAGGTGACGCACACGTCGGCGCCGGCGTCCATCGCCCAGGTGGGCAGGTCGGGATGGAAGGGCAGGTGGGCGCCCCACGCCTCGTCGACGATGAGCGGGACGCCGCGGCGGTGGCAGACCTCGGCGATGGCGGCCAGGTCCGAGCAGGTCCCGTAGGGGGTGGGAGTGGTGACCAGCGCACCGCGTGCGTCGGGGTGCTCGGCCAGCGCCTGCTCGAAGGCCGCGGCGGACGGCGGGTGGGCCAGGTGGCGTTCAGCGTCCCACTGCGGGTCGACCCATACGGGCCGGATGCCGGACAGGATCAGCCCCGAGACCACCGACTTGTGGGCGTCCCGTCCGACCACCAGCTTCTCGTGCGGCCCGGCGGCCGAGAGCATGGCGGACTTCACGGACAGGGAGCTGCCGCAGGTGGAGAAGAAGGCGTGATCGGCGCCGACGGCCTCGGCCATGAGCGCCTGCGCCTCCTCGACGATCCCCTGCGAGGAGGTGCGGTCGTCCAGCCCGCTGGTGGCCAGGACGTCCGAACGGAAGACGGCGTCGCCGAGCACGGCGCGCACCCGGGGGTCGGCCCCCCGCCCCTGCTTGTGTCCCGGCGGGGTGAACGGCGTCTGCGCGGCTTCGTGGTAGGCGGCCAGGGCGTCCAGTACAGGTGTCCTCGACTGATCCATACGGGCCCGCCTGCCCGCCGCACGGGTGCGGAAACGCCGGCCGGGCGGGCGCGGCTTGCTCCGTGCGGGCCACGGCGGGCCGCCCGATGGCTATCTGACGCACCGACGGGGCACCTGTGGGGCCGTGACAGAACGAAGGAACCACCGGTACGCGGTCGCCGTATCCCACGAGGACGGCCCCCGGAAGTGCACCCGCCTGGACCGCACCGCGCTCACGGGCCTCGACGAGGCGGTCGCCGCGGTGCGCGGCGCGGCGACGTCGGACGTGTCGTACGGCTTCTTCAACGCGGACGAGTCGTTCTTCCTGATCCTGCGGGTCACCCCGGCGGGGACGGCCCTGCTGCTGTCGGACGCGCGGGCCGCCCGGCGGCACACGCTCGCCGCGCAGGCCCTGGACGCCACGGGCGCCGCCCCGCCCGACGGGGACGCGGCGGGCGCGCTCCCGGCCGGGGACCTGGACGTCGTCTCCGCCCTGGGGCTCGCGGCCGACGGGATGGCCGCCGTCCTGGCCGGCCCGCACGCCCTCCCGGACGACCAGCTGCGGGTGATCGCGGAGCGGTGCGGGTTCGCCGCCGAGTTCGCCCGCGCGAAAACCTGAACCCCCGCGGCACCCACCGCGGCCCGCCGCGCGGATGCCCGGCGCGCAGCTGCCTGGCGCGCGGATGTCTGGTGCGCGGATGCCTGGCGCGCGGATGCCCGCCGGGCAGATGCCCGCCGCCCCGCTGCCCGCGCGCAGGCGCCCGCCGCGCGGTGGAATCCGGCGCCGGGGACCTGGTCCTCCTCTACGTGCAATGCCCGGGCGGCCACCGGCTCGCCGACCCGGCCGACGCCACAGCACCCGCCGCCGACTGCCCGCGCAGATGCCCGGCGCGCAGATGCCCGCCGCCCGGCTGCCCGCGCGCAGGCGCCCGCCGCGCGGTGGAATCCGGCGCTGGGAACCTGGTCCTCCTCGACGTGGCATGCCCCGACGGCCACCGGCTCGCCGACCCGGCCGACGCCACAGCACCCGCCGCCGACCGCCCGCGCGGGTGCCCGGCGCGCAGATGCCCGGCGCCCGGCTGCCCGCGCAGGCGCCCGGCGCGCGGTGGTCTCCGGCGCCGGGGACCTGGTCCTCCTCTACGT
>NZ_GG657750.1:501768-516523 GCF_000158895.1 Streptomyces sp. C
GCGCACACGCGCCTGCCCGGCTCACCCCCTCCGCCGGCCGGCAGGGCCTACGATGGCGCGTAACCGGTGCCCGCCGGTTCCGCGAAGCCCCTGCCGTCCGTCGGCGGAGCCCGAGGGCCGGCCACGGCCCTTCCCGGACGCGTCGGACTAGGAGGCGGAGTGGATCGGTTCGCCCGGTTGGCCGCCCGCCTCCTCTCGGCCCGGCACGGCCTGGTGTGGCTGGAGCCGGACGGCGAGGCCGCGGAGGCGGTCTCCGAGAACTGGCCCGCCGGCACGGAACCCGGTGCGGCCGTGCTGGAGTGCTGCCGGCGGGTCGCGGAGACCGCCCGGCCCTGGTTCGTGCCCCGTACCAGGCACGGCGCCGCCGCGTTCGCGTTCGCCGGCGTTCCCCTCGTCGGGACCTCCGGCGAGCTGGTGGGAGTCCTCGCGGTCGTCGACCACCGTCCGCGCGCCTGGAGCGACGACGACGTACGGGACCTGTCGGACCTCGCCGCGGCGTGCAGTGCGCAGATGCGGATGCGGTCCCGTTCCGAGAGCGGACGCCAGGCCCGCGAAGCGGCGGAGGACGCCGCTCAGGCGGCGGAGGGCGAGGCGACCCGCGCGCACGAGCTGCTCAGCCGGTCCGAACTGCTCCTGCGCGCGTCGGAGGACCTCGCCGACACCAGCAGCCTGGACGATGTCCGCCAGCGGGTCGCGGACCTGGTCAGCGGAGACCTCAAGCCGGCCCGCATGGACCTGCTCCTGGTGCGGGAGGGGATGCTCCGCCCCCTGAACGCCGCCGCCGACGACGGCCCTCCCGCACCGCCCGGCACCGGGTCCATCTCCCTCGCCTCGCACTGGCCGGCCGCGCGTGCGCTGCGCGAGGACCGGATGCTCGTGGTGGCCGGGCCGCCGGGGAGCGCCGGAGCCGCTTCCGGCCCCCCGGCCGCCCCCGGCTGCGTCGGCGTGGACCTCCACACGGCCGTCTGCCTCCCGCTGCGCGGAACCCGCGACGCCCTCGGGGTGCTGGTCCTGGCCTGGGACACGCCCTACGAGATCGGCGTGGAGGAGCGGGCGGTGCTCGCCACCCTCGCCGTCTACACCGCCCAGGCCGTCGAACGCGCCCTCCACCTCGACGAACGGGTCACCGTCGCCCGCCGGCTGCAGCAGGCCATGCTCACCGAACTCCCGGCCGTGCCGGGCCTGGAACTGGCCGCCCTGTACCGGCCCGCGGCCCGGGAGGACATGGTCGGCGGCGACTGGTACGACGCCTACCCGCTGCCGGAGGTCCCCGGCACGGGCGGCACGGGGGCGTTCGCCCTGACCGTCGGCGACATCACCGGCCACGACATGGGGGCCGCCGCCATCATGGGGCAGGTCCGCAGCATGCTGCGCCAGGCCGATCAGGACCATCCGGGCGGGGGCCCGCACGAGGCCCTCGCCGCGCTCGAGCGTGCCTGCCGGCGCCTGGGCCTCCCCGCCGGCGGCACCGTCGTCCACGCCCACCTCCATCCGGCGGCGGCCGGACACTGGCTGCTGAGGTGGAGCAACGCCGGCCATCCGGCGCCCCTCCTGGCCGGCCCGGACCGCGCCGTGGAGCGCCTGGAGGAGCACGACGTGCTCCTCCACCCCGCCCTGCCGCCCCAGCCGCGCACCAGCCACAGCCGCGTGCTTCCCCCCGGCAGCACCCTCCTCCTCTACACCGACGGCCTCGTCGAGGAGCGCGGACAGGACATCGAGGCCCGGATCGAGCGGCTCGCGGGGCACCTGGCCGGCGCCCCGCCCGGCATCCCCCTGAACGCCCTGCTCCGCTCCCTGCTGCGCACCGCCGGCGCGTCGGATGCGCGCGACGACGCCGTCCTGCTCGCGGTACGGGTCCCCGGTCCCTGACCCCCACCCGCCCCCGATGCCTCTCACCGAGGAGCGGGTAGGGGTGTCCCGGAAGTCCCCCTCTCCGGGCATGCCGGGCGTCATTGCGGGGACACGCCGGACATGAGTACCGACAACCCGGATCCTGATCCCCGCACCACCCCCGGTCTGGAACGAGGCGGCTCGGTGCCGCCCGGAGAGACCCCGCCCGGCGAGGCCAGCACCACTTCCGGCGCCGGACCCTACCGCCCGCTGAAGCGCGGGTGGGGCAAGGGTCCGCTCACGATCATCATCGCCCTGGCGGTGCTGGTGGCGCTCTTCTTCCTCGCGTACGGAATCGTGCTGGCTCTGTGAACGCCCCCGGGCGGGTCCGGTGGCCGTCTTCCGCGCCGGTGCATCGCGGCCCGCTTCCCGGGCAGTCGCCGGACATGAACCCGATATCCGACCACAACCGGTCCTACTGGATGCAGACGGCCGGCATGCCCACCTTCCCCCCGCTGACCGCCGACACCGAGGCCGACGCGGCCGTGATCGGCGGCGGCATCGCGGGGCTCAGCGCGGCCCGGGAACTCGCCCGGGCCGGTCTCAGCGTCGTACTGCTGGAGGCCGGCCGGCTCGCGGGAGGCGTGACGGGCCACACCACGGGCAAGGTCACGGCCCTGCACACCACCGTCTACGACAGCCTGCGCACCGATCACGGGGAGGACGCCGCCCGCCTCTACGCGGCCTCCCAGAGCGCCGCGATGCAGCACGTCGGCGAGGTGGCCCGGGACCTCGGCATCGACTGCGACCTGGAGCACCGGCCGGCCTTCACCTATTGCGAGGACCCCGGCGGGGTCGAGGCGTTGCGGGCCGAGGCCGAAGCCGCCCGGGCGGCCGGGCTGGACGCCTCCTTCGTCACCGAGACCGGGCTGCCCTATCCGGTCGCGGGCGCGGTCCGGGTCGAGGACCAGGCCCAGTTCCACCCCCTCGCGTACCTGCGGGGGGTGGCGGAGGACCTCGTCGCCCGCGGCGGACGCGTCTACGAGCACACGCGGGTCACCGACCTGGACGGCGGTGATCCGTGCCGTCTCGCCACCTCGTCCGGCATCACCGTCTCGGCCCGCCACGTGGTCGTGGCCACCCACCACCCGGTCTTCGACCACGCCCGGCTCGCCACCCGGCTCACCCAGCACCGTGACCTGGTGATCGCGGGGCCGCTGCCCTCCGGGCGGGATCCGGAGGGGATGTACATCACCCGGGAGGGCGGCAAGCGGTCCGTCCGCACCACGCCCCTCGGCGACGGCGGGCGGCTCCTGATCGTCACGGGAGAGGCCTTCAAGCCCGGCACCGGCGAGGACACGGAAGCCGGGTACGCCCGGCTGCGGTCCTGGACGCGGGAGCGCTTTCCCCGGGTTCGAGGTGAGCCACCGGTGGGCGGCCCAGGACAACGCGGCCACCGACGGCCTCCCCCTCTTTTTGCCGGATGCCGGGCGGCGGCGAGAACGTGTACGTGGCCACCGGTTTCGCGGGCTGGGGCATGACCGGCGGGGTGCTGTCCGGACTCCTGATCGCCTCCCTCGTGACGGACGCCGAGAACCCGTGGGCGGCGTTGTACGCCCCCGGCCGTCCGGGTGCCGTCCTCGGGTCGGCGTCCGAGTTCCTGAAGGCCCAGTGGGACACCGGCAAGCACTTCGTCAAGGACCGCCTGGAGGCGCTGGGCGGCGGTACGAACGGTCCCGTCGGCGCCCTGCGGCCGGGCGAGGGCACGGTGGTCCGGGCGGCGGGCGGTCCCTGCGCGGTCCATCGTGACGACCGGGGAGGCCTGCACGCCGTCTCCGCCGTCTGCACCCACATGGGCTGCCTGGTCGCCTTCAACAACGGCGAGCGCACCTGGGAGTGCCCCTGCCACGGCTCCCGCTTCGACGTCGACGGCGAGGTCCTCCAGGGCCCGGCGCTGCGGCCGCTGGAGCGGCGGGACCCCGCCGGTCTGGAGGCGGACGGGCGCCCGGACGCGGGGGCTGAAGACCCCACCCCGCCCCCTTCCTAGGCGGAGCGGCGGAGCGGCGGAGCGGGCCTACGAGGGGGCGGGGGCGGTGGGCAGCCCCTCGGCGGCCGCCGGATCGTGCGGCGGTTCGCCGAGTTGGTCGCGCAGGTAGTTCCAGACGACGGCGACGAGGGCGGCGGCCGGTACGGCGAGCAGGCTGCCCACGACCCCGGCCAGGCTGCCGCCCAGCGTGACAGCCAGCAAGACGACCGCGGCGTGCAGGCCGAGCCCGCGGCTCTGGATCATGGGCTGGAACACGTTGCCCTCCAGCTGCTGCACCGCGACGATGATCGCCAGCACGATCAGCGCGTCCGTCAGGCCGTTCGACACCAGCGCGATGAGCACCGCCACCAGACCGGCGAACAGGGCGCCCACGATCGGCACGAACGCGGAGACGAAGGTCAGGACCGCCAGCGGCAGCACCAGGGGTACGCCGACGATCCACAGGCCCAGGCCGATGAACACGGCGTCCAGCAGGCCGACGAAGGCCTGGGACCGGACGAACGAGCCCAGGGTCTGCCAGCCGCGCGCGGCCACCACCGGAACGTCGGTGCCGAGCCGGCCGGGGAGCTGGCGGGTGAGCCACGGCAGGAAGCGGGGGCCGTCCTTGAGGAAGAAGAACATCAGGAAGACCGCCAGCACGGCGGTGACCAGGCCGTTGAAGACGGTGCTCACTCCCGTGGCGACGGTGGAGACCGCACTGCCGACGCTGTTCTGGAGCCGGGCCACCGCAGCGTCGAAGGCGCCGGTGATCTGGTCGTTGCCGATGTTCAGCGGTGGCCCCGCCGCCCACTCGCGCAGCTGCTGGATGCCCGCGGCCACGCCGTCGACCAGTTCCCCCGACTGGGAGGCCACGGGAACCGCGATGAGCGCCACGATGCCGGCGGCCGCGAGGAGGAAGAGCACGGTCACCACGGAGGCGGCCAGAGCGGGCGGCCACCCCCGCCGACGCAGGAAGGCGGCCAGGGGCCAGGTCAGGGTGGTGAGGAGCAGGGCCACGATGAGCGGCCAGATGACCGACCACATCCGGCCCAGAACCCACAGCACCGCCGCCGCCATGACCAGGACCACCAGCAACTCGGCGGATACCCGGGCCGATCGCCGGAGGGCGGCGGCGGCCTTCGTGGAACTCAAGGTGACAGACATGGGCTCACCCTATGCACACGGCGTTCGGGCGGCGCCGGTCAGAGGCTGTTCCACAGCTTGCGCCAGAAGTCGCCGCGGACGTCGCGCAGCCAGTGGCCGGCGGAGCAGGTCGTCTTGGCCGCGCCCGGGAAGGGCTGGAGGACCGGCCGGCCGCACCACTGGCAGGGGCGGGTGCGGCGGGCCGTCGGGAAGCGGGACCAGGACCATGACCGGAACCGGTCCCAACGTCCCTGCTCCTGCTCGGGGTTCGATGTGGTCATGCCCCCAGTGAACCCGCGTCCCCGGCCCGGGTGGCACGGTCGGGGTACTCACCCCGACCCGTACCGCTACTCATTTCCGCGGCCGGCGGGTGGTGTTGCCGCACTGTTCCGGCCCGGTCAGCCGTTGTCGTAGTCGTCGTCCGAGTCGGACCGGGCGGTGACCTTGCCGGTCGTGGCGTCCACGGAGCCGTCCCAGGTCTTGCCGTCGGATCCGCGCACCTCGACGTGCCAGGACGCCGACTTGCCGTTGTCGTCGGAGTCCCACTCGACGGCCCACGCCTCGCCCGGGTGGGCGGCCACGGCGGCCTTGAGGGCCTTCTCGGCGGTGACCTTGGCGGCCAGCAGGTCCTTGTGTTCGCCCGCGTCCTCGTCGGTGTCGACGTTCTCCCGGGTCACCTTGCCGTTCGCCGCGTCCACCTTCAGTTCGGCGTGGCCCTTGCCGTCCTTGGTGACCACGTCCACGTGCCAGACGTTGCCGTCCCGGTCGAGGGACTCGATCACCCCGGGGTAGTCCTTGAGGGCCGCGGCGGCGGCCCCCTCCGCCGTGGTGTCGGCGGGGGCGGCGGGGGCGGCCGCGGGAGCCGTCCGTGCCGCGTCGGCGGGCGTCGCGACGGCGGCGGCAGCGGGGCCGCCCGCGAGCAGGGCCACGGCCGCGGCCACGGCCGCGGAGACGTACAGGTTGCGCTTCATGGGCTGGACCTCCTCAGGCCGGCCAGGACCGCGTACCCGCGGTTGCCCGGTGCGGGCGGCCGGCGGCGAGCGTTCCCGCCCATTGTCGGGCCGGTCGCCGCCGCCCGCCGCCCGGGGCGCGGCGGGCGGCGGGCGGGCCGCGCGCGGCGGGCGGTTTACGTCGCGCGTGCGCGGCAACACGCGGTTCATGAGCACTCACTCGCGAGTACGCAGCCGAGGAAGCAGTCAGGCGGGCCGGATCGTCGCAGCGGTGGCGGACGTGCTCGCCTTCGTCATCGCACTCTGGATCCTGCTCTACCTGTTGGAGGCGAACCAGGCCAACGGCCTGGTCGGGGCGGTCCACGACGCCGCGGCCTGGCTCGCCGGCTGGTCGTACGACCTGTTCACCTTCAGCCGCGAATGGATCCAGGTGGTGGTCGGCTACGGCATCGCCGCCGTGGTCTACCTCCTGATCGGCCACGCCGTCGCCGGCTGGCTCTACCGCCGCTGACCGGGGCGGGATCCACCCGCTCCGGCAAGGGACCGAGCCCTTTTCGTCCCCTTGACGATATGACGCGCGCCCCCTTATCGTCGCACTGACGAAATTAAGGGGGTTCGCCATGGCGGACATCACCCGGCGCCTCGGCTGGCGCCACCTGCGCTCCGCACCCACCGCCCACATCCGCCACCACAAGCGCGGCCGGCTGGTCCACGACGGCCGGGGGCTCAGCTTCTGGTACCGGTCGCTGTCGGCGGCGCTCTCCGAAGTGCCGGTCGACGACCGGGAACTGGCCATGGCCTTCCACGCCCGCACGGCCGACTTCCAGGACGTGACGGTGCAGGCCACCGTCACCTACCGGATCAGCGACCCGGCGGCCGCCGCGGACCGGCTCGACTTCTCCGTCGACCCGGACACCGGGAGCTGGCGCGGTGCGCCCTTGGAGCAGATCGCCACCCTCCTCACCGAGACCGCGCAGCAGCACACGCTGGACGTACTGGCCCGGACCCCGCTGGCCGCCGCCCTGGTCGACGGCGTCGCGTCCGTGCGGCAGCGGGTCGTCGACGGTCTCGCCGCCGAGCCCCGGCTCCCGGCCACCGGTATCGACGTGGTGGCCGTGCGGGTCGTGGCGATCCGCCCCGAGGCCGAGGTGGAGCGCGCCCTGCGCACCCCGGCCCGCGAGCAGATCCAGCAGGAGGCGGACCGGGCCACGTACGAACGGCGGGCGGTCGCCGTCGAGCGCGAGCGGGCCATCGCCGAGAACGAGCTGGCCAGCCAGATCGAACTGGCCCGGCGCGAGGAGCAGTTGGTCGACCAGCGGGGCACCAACTCCCGCCGCGAGGCCGAGGAGAAGGCGGCGGCGGACGCCGTCCGGACCGAGGCCGAGGCGGCCCGCAAGGTCCGGCTGGCCCGCGCGGACGCCGAGGCGGCCCGCGAGACGGGCGCGGCGCGCGCCGAGGCCCAGGCGGCCTGGCTGCGGGTGCACGGCGAGGCCGGCCCGGCCACGCTGCACGCCCTGGCGGCGACCCGGCTGGCGGAGAACCTGCCGCGGATCGAGAGCGTTACCCTCTCCCCCGACGTCCTCACCGGACTCCTCGCCCGGCTCGGACGCCCGGACGGCGGAGCGGGCGAGTGAGCCTGGCCCCGCGGGCGGGTGCTGGTGCACCGCAGGACCGAGTACGAGGAACTGCTCGCGCGGCACGGGACGCACGGGCAGGCCGCGTTCTTCCTCTCCAGCCGCGGCCGCTCGATCGACGAGGTGGCCCGCCGCCACAAAACACGCGCGGCAGGCGATGCGGGAGGTGGCGACGGCGGTGCCGCTCACCTGGCGGTCCACCCGGGTGGAGCGGGCGGACCTGGACCGCTTCCTGTACGAAAAAAGAGGACGTCGTGGTCGTGGTCGGGCAGGACGGCCTGGTCGCCAACACCGCGAAGTACCCCCGCGGCCAGCCGGTGGTGGGCATCGACACCGACCCGGGGCGCAACCCGGGGGTCCTCGTCCGGCACCGCAGCGCCGACGCCGCCGCCCTGCTGGGCGCCGCGACCGCCGGCGGGGGCCGGGCGGAGGAGCTGACCATGGTCGAGGCCGTCGCCGACGACACCCAGCGCCTCGTCGCCCTCAACGAGATCTACCTGGGCCCGCCCGGACACCAGACCGCCCGCTACCGCCTGGGGCCCGACGGCGAGGAGGGCCCGGGCGAGGCCCAGGCGTCCTCCGGGTTGCTGGTGGGCACCGGTACGGGAGCGACGGGCTGGCTGCGCTCCCTGTGGCTGGAGCGCGGCAGCACCGCCGAGTTGCCCGCGCCGTGCGACCGGCGGCTCCTGTGGTTCGTGCGCGAGGCCTGGCCGTCACCCGCGACGGGTACCGGCAGGGTCGCCGGTGAGCTGGGGCGGGGGCAGGGGCTGCGGCTGACCGTGGAGTCGGACCGGATCGTGGTCTTCGGCGACGGCATGGAGGCCGACGCCCTGGAACTGACGTGGGGTCAGAGCGTCAGGCTGGGCATCGCGGAGACCTCGCTGCGCCTGGTGACGTGAGCGCCCGCGCCGGGCGGGAGGCCGCACGGGACGCCACCGTCAGCCCTTCCGTTCGCGCAGCCGGCCGACGGGGACGCGGGTCCTGCCCGCTGACCGGGCACCGGCCGGAGCGCCGCGCGTAAATGGCTGGCAGGTGCATGACGAGTCACCGGGGTGCGGGGCTACTTTCTTAGAGCTCCGGAGGGGCGGCTGTCCGAACGTCCGGACCACTGGCGGGCGGTGGCGGCGCCTCCGACACCCCGGCTCCGCCCCAGGGGTCGGGCCCCCACACCTGAAGGAGCACGCCATGTTCCTGGGCACCTGCGTGAAAATCGGCACCTCCGCAGCCGCGCTCGTCCTCGCCGCGGCGACCGCCGCGACCGCGGCACCCGCGCCCGCGGCCCTGCCCGGCACCGCTGCGGCGGCAGTGACGCTCCGGTACGACGACAGCCGGGCCGGAGGCTGGGAAGCCGCAGTCGCGGCCGGCGTGGCCTCCTGGAACGCGAACGTCAGCAACGTGCGGCTGGTGAAGGCCGCACCGGGCGTCCGGGCCGAGATCGTCATCGTGGCCACCACCGGCTGGCCGCAGGCCACCCTCGGACCGGTCCGTCCGGGGCGGCAGGTGCGGGTCGAACTCGGCGCGGAGGCCGTGAGCCAGGGGTACGACAAGACGCGCATCACGGCGCACGAGCTGGGCCACAGCCTGGGCCTCCCGGACACCAAGCCGGGGCCGTGCACCCAGCTGATGTCCGGATCCAGCGCCGGAACGGCCTGCACCAACGCCGTGCCGAACGCCACGGAACGGTCCCGCGTGCAGTACGCGTACGCGAGCGGGCTCGCGGCGGTCGCGCCGGCCGACGGCCGGGTCCTCGTCGACGCGCCCTGACGGGCGGCACGGGGCCGGCCGCCGGTCAGAGCGCTGACCGCGGCCGGAGGCCGGCTCCGGTGAGCTGTCAGGGGCGCAGCCGGGCGGGGTTGTTCGGGGCGGCGGGCGTCCCGGGGAGGGGTGGTACCCGGTGGAAGAGCCGGCGGCGGCGCGGGCCCCGCGCCGGAGGGTCGGCTCGTCCGACGGGGTGAATCCCGACCGTCCAGTGAGCCCAGCGCGGCCCGCCGTACGTGCCCGGTCGCGGCGTCCACAACAGGCTGTGGCCTGTCCAGTGGGAGCCGCCGGCCCGCTGCATGGCGGCGGTGAACAGACGAAGGGTCTCCATGTCCACGTCCCCGTCCGCATCCTCCACCTCCACCGACGCGTCCACGCGCGCGGCCGCGTCCACCTCCGTCCTCGGCCCCCGCAGAGTCCCGCGCCGGGGCGCGGCCGCGGCCGTCGCCGCCGGTCTGGTGCTCGTCCTGGCCCTGCCCGCCCCCGCGCTCGGCGCACCGGGCGACCTCGATCCGGCCTTCGACGGCGACGGCAGGGTCGCCACCGACTTCGGTGGCGGCGGCTACGACGAGAGCCGCGGCATGGTGATCCAGGCGGACGGCAAGATCGTCACCGTCGGCCTGACCGTCCCCGCGGCGGGCGGCTACTCCGACTTCGCGCTGGCCCGCTACAACACCGACGGCAGCCTCGACCCGACCTTCAACGGCGACGGCGACAACGACGGCAGGATCACGGCCGACCTGCGCGGCGGCGACGACACGGCCGACGCGGTGGCGGTGCAGCCGGACGGGAAGCTCGTCGTAGCCGGCTACAGCGCGGATCCCGACGGCGGCGGCGGGGCGTTCACCGTCGCCCGCTTCACCACGAACGGCAGCCTCGACACCACCTTCGACGGCAGCGGTTTCACCGTCACCGACTTCGGCACCGGTGGCCCGCAGGAGGCCCACGCGGTCGTGATCCAGCCCGGCGGCGCCATCGTGGCGGCGGGCGGGAGCGGCACCGAGGTCGCCCTGGCCCGCTACAACGCCGCCGACGGCAGCCTCGACACCACCTTCGGCGACGGCGGCACGGTGACCACGGGCTTCGCCGGGGGCTCCGCGACCGCGTTCGACGTGGCCCTCCAGTCCGACAACAAGATCGTCATCGCGGGCCGCTCGGGGTACAACTACCCCTCCAACGACTCCGACTTCGCGCTCGCCCGCTACCAGACGAACGGCAGCCTCGACACCACCTTCGGCGACGGCGGCAGGGTCACCACCCCCTTCGCCGGTGCCGACGTGGCCAACGGGGTCGAGGTCCAGCCCGACGGGAAGATCGTCACGGCGGGCCACAGCGGCTTCGACTTCGCCCTCGCCCGCTACAACCCGGCCGACGGCAGCCTGGACGGCACCTTCGACGGCGACGGCAAGGTCACCACCGACTTCGGGACCAACACCCTGGACGGGGCCGCCGACCTGGCCCTCCAGTCCGACGGCAAGATCGTTGCCGCGGGCATCAGCCTGGCCGACTTCGGCGTGGCCCGCTACAACGCCGACGGATCCCTGGACAGCGGCTTCGGCACCGGCGGGAAGGTCCGCACCGACGTCTCCTTCGGCTACTTCGACACCGCCAACGCGGTGGCCCTGCAGGCCGACGGGAAGATCGTCGTCTCCGGCAACACCGGCGACGACCGGGGCCTCGTCCGCTACCAGGTCACCACCCCGCCGCCCCCGCCCGGCGTGGACCTGGCCGTCACCAAGACCGGCCCGGGCTCCGTCAGCATCGGCGACCAGGCCACGTACACCGTGACGGTGACCAACACGAGCACCACCAGCACGGCCACCGGAGTCGCCCTGACCGACACCCTCACCGGCCCCGGCGGCCTCCTGTCCGCCACCCCCGGCCAGGGCACCTGCACCCTCTCCGCCACCACCGCCAACTGCACCCTCGGCAGCCTCGCCCCCGGCGCGCGGACCACGGTCAGGTTCGTCGCCGAACCCCGCGCCACCGGCACCCTCTCGGACCGGGCCACCGCCTCCGCCGCCCAGACGGACCCGGCGACCGCCAACAACACGGCGACGGCCACCACCAGCGTCAACAACGCCCGGGGCTGCACGATCATCGGCACCAGCGGGACCGACACCCTCACCGGCGGCTTCGGCAACGACGTCATCTGCGCCCTGAGCGGCAACGACACCGTCCGGGCGGGCTACGGCAACGACACGGTCCACGCCGGCCCCGGCAACGACAACGTCGACGGGGGCTTCGGCAACGACATCCTCATCGGCGGCCCCGGCAACGACACCCTGACCGGCTACTACGGCGACGACCGCCTCGACACCGTCGACGCGGTCTCCGGCAACGACAGCGCCAACGGCGGCTTCAACACCGACACCTGCACCACCGACCCGGGCGACACCCGCATCAGCTGCCCCTGACGGCCCGGCTGGTCCGCTCGGGCGACATCGGCCCGGCTGCGTGGCAGAACCTCTTCCCCCGGGGTAGGGAAACGTGGGGCGCCTGTTCCGTAATCCGCATACTCGGAGGACATCCATGGACGCGTTCGTGCTCCTGCGCGAGGACCGCAAGGCGGTCGAGAAGCCGTTCCCGCAGTTCGAGAGGACCGAGGACGAGGACACGGGCGAGAAGCCGAACGCGCCGCGGGACCCACTGGCCACTCCCGGCGCCGGCAGCCGATGACACCGGCGGCGGGCTCCCGCGGCGGGGCGGCTCTGAGGGCGGCCGGGGCCGTGTCCCTGGCGGGGACGCTCGCGGTGTTGCTGACGGGGTGCGGGGCGTCCGGGGCGCGCGTGGACGGTGCCCGGGATGCCGGCCGCGCCTTCGAGCAGGCGCTCGGCGCCCAGGACTACGGGGCGGCGTGCGGTCTGTTGGCCCCCGAGACGCGCGCGCAGTTGGAGGAGGACGAGGCGCAGGTGTGCGCGAAGGCGCTGGAGGGGCAGCAGCTGCCGGCGCCGGGAGCGGTGGACGGCGTCGAGGTCTACGGGCACCAGGCTCTGGTCCGCGCCGAGGGCGAGACGCTGTTCCTGTCCCAGCTCACCGGCGGATGGCGGGTCGTCGCGGCAGGCTGCACGCCGCAGGAGGACAAGCCCTACAAGTGCACCGTGAAGGGCGGATGAGGATGCGCGGACTCTTCGTCGCCTGCCTGGTCGTGATCGTGGGCGGGCTGGGCTACTTCATCGCGATCGGAGCGATGTACCGATGAGCGGAAACCGGCAAGGGAGCCGGCAGCACGGGAGCTTCTGGAGGGACAACAGCCTCACCCTCGCCTTCGGTTCGGCGTTCCTGCTGGTCCTGCTGGGGCAGGCGCTGGCCGGGCACGCCGAGTTCAACGGTCAGCTCACCGACGACGGTCTCCAGCCCCTCAGTCTGGGCGAGTACATGACGTCCTCGGACTTCGCCGTGGACGTCACGGAGAACTGGCAGTCGGAGTTCCTGCAGTTCTTCCTGTTCATCTTCGGCACCGTCTGGCTCGTCCAGCGGGGCTCACCGGAATCCAAGGAACTCCACAAGATCGGTTCCGAGTCGGACCGTGACCAGCGCGTGGGTGACCACGCCGGGAAGGACTCGCCGCGCTGGGCGGGCACGAAGGACTGGCGGCAGCTGGTGTACTCGCGCTCGCTGGGCCTCGTCATGGGCGGTCTGTTCGTCCTGTCCTGGCTGGCCCAGTCCATCACGGGAGTGGCCGCCTACGACGAGCAGCAGCTGCGGCAGCTCCAGGACCCCATCGGCTGGGGCGCCTACGTGGTCTCACCGGACTTCTGGAACAGGACGCTGCAGAACTGGCAGTCGGAGCTCCTGGCCGTGGCCGCCATGGTGATCCTCTCCGTCTACCTGCGCCAGCGGGGATCTCCCGAATCCAAGCCGGTCGGCGCCGCCCACACCGCCACCGGTATCGAGGGGTGAGGCCGTGGCACAACGGCTTCGCCGGGAGGGGATCGCGCTGGTCAAGGGCAGTGGCCGAGCCCCGCCTCGACCACCTGGCCGACGGTGATGCGCAGGAGCCGGGCGTCGGGCAGCGACGCGTGGGCGTCCCCCGGCCGCAAGGGGTCCTCCCCCGGGCGGGGACACCACAACACGCGGTGTTTCGTGGAAGGGGGCGGGCCCCACAGGCGGGGGGCCACCGGGCCGAAGAGGACGACGGACGGGGTGCCCAGGGCCGTCGCGAGGTGGGCCAGACCCGTGTCGCCGACCAGGACACAGCGCGCGCCGGCGACCAGCGCGCAGAGCTCGTGGAAGGGCACGTCACCGGAGCCGCCGACGACCGCCTCCCGGGGCAGCCCGGCGTCCTGCGCCACCCGCCGCGCCAGCGCCCCTTCGCCCGCGCCGGCGGTGACGACCACCTCCTCGCCCGCTCGGCGCAGGGCGCGTACGACCGCCGCGAACCGGTCCGCGGGCCACCGGCGTGAGCCGGCGTCCGCGCCGGGGTGGACGACGACGGCACCCGGGGCGGGCGAGGCGCAGGCAGGGGCGGTGATCGAGAGGTCGGCGGGGTCGGCCTCGATGCCGTACCAGCGCAGCAGGCGGCACCAGCGTTCCCGCTCGTGTTCGTCGTCGCGCCACTCGGGTCCGGGGACGTCCGGGGTCTCCTCGTGCCGGTAGGCGAGGAGCCGGCGCGGCCGCAGCCGCTGGAGGAGGAGATGGCTGGGCGGCCCGTTCCCGTGCAGGTCCACGGCCAGCTCCGGCGGCGGTCCTTGCCAGCTCAGTCCGGCGGGCACGCCGCGTCCTCGCGCGGTCGTGGGCAGGACGCGGTCCACGAGGCCGGTGGCGGCGGCGACGGCGGCCAGCCGGCCGGGCGCGGCCAGGACGATGTCGCGGTCCGGCATGCTCCGCCGCAGCGCCCGCAGGCAGGGCACCACCGTCAGCAGGTCGCCGAGGCCCAGGGCCCGCAGGACCAGTACCTGTGGGCGGCCGCCCGCCGGTACCCGGTCGGCCGGCACGTGGCCTGTCCGCTCGTGCACGCTCATGCACTCCACTGTCCCGAGGACGCTCTCGCGGGGCACGCCGGGTTGGGCCGCAAGGTGTCCGCCCCTGTTCCGGGCGGCCGCTGTGAGCAATCACACCAGCTGCCCCGTCGGCCTTGGCGGGCCAGGGCGAGGGGCCCTGTCGGCGGGCCTTCGGGCGCCCCGGGCCACCGGTTCGGGCGGGAGGTTCTGCCACCATGGCCTGCGGGACCGTTCCTCCCCCTCCTTCCGCTGCCGGGCGTCGACCGTGCGCGTCGGCGGTGCGGAGCGCTGTTCCCCGCCACACCTGCCGCCTCTCGCGCTCCGCGCTCCGTCTTGGGTCCTTCCTGTGTCTGCCGCTGTGTCTGCCGCCGTCTCCGCGCCTTCTCCCACCACCCCTCCCGACCGCTCCGTCGACCGCTCTCCGTGGCGGTGCCTCCGCTACCGCAGCATGCGCTGGTGGGCCTTCGCGAA
>NZ_GG657750.1:516818-517760 GCF_000158895.1 Streptomyces sp. C
TCGGGGTGGGCTCGCTCGTCCACATTCGCTCGGGCGGCTCACGGGCGCCGCGCTCGCCGGCGTGGCCGTCGGCTTCCTGGGCACGGCGGCGGCCTACGCGGCCAACGGCCTGTCGTTCCTCTTCGTGGCGGGCGTGATCCCGTTCCTGAGGGCGGCGCACCCTTCCGGGGAAGCCGGCCCGGCATCCGCTCCCGCCGCGCCGCCGGCGCCCGAACCGGTCGCGGCGAAGAGCATGAGCGCCCGGGAGGGACTCGCGTTCTTCATGCGGCGCCCCCGGCTGGTCGCACTCGCCGCGCTGAACGGGGTCAGCGCGCTGTTCGGCCGCAACTACTCCCTCACCCTGGTGGTGCTGGTCACCGGGCCCCTCGCCGGTGACGCGGGTTCCTTCAGCAAGGTTTCCACGGTGCTGGCCGTCGGCGGGATCGTCGGTGCCGTCCTGGGCGCACGGCTGCGCAGGCCGAGCGTGCGCATGGTGGCCGCCCTCACCCTGGCCGGGGCCCTCCTGCAGGTCCTCGCCGGCGTGGCGCCCTCGCTCCTGGTGCTCCTGGTCCTCGTCCTGCCCATGGCCGTCGCGGAATCCGTCGGGGACACCGCACAGTCCACGGTGCTCCAGACCGACCCGCCCGCCCACATGAGGGGCCGGGTGCTCGGTGCCTGGTCCAGCATCCGCACCCTGTGGGGCCTGGCGGCACCGCTGATGCTGGGACTGTTCATGGAGCTGGCGGGCGTACGCGTCACGCTGATCGCGGGCGGGCTGGCCATCGCCGCGTTCGTGACCGCGGGGTACCTGCTGAAGGGCCGCACGCCCCGCGGCGCGGCTCTCGTCCCGATGCCGGAGGCTGCCCTGCCCGCCCGGGCCCGGCTGGGCACCGCCGCCTGATCGGCGCCGGGCACGCCGCGCGCGTCGACTTCGCGGCCGGGACCCCGCGCCTACCGGCCGGG
>NZ_GG657750.1:519141-520069 GCF_000158895.1 Streptomyces sp. C
GCGGCGCCCCAGCGCTCCGCCAGCTCCGCGCCGCGCGGGCGTGCGCGGCCAGGGAGTCCCCCTCGTCGGGGCACAGCGCGGCCGCCTCGGCCGCGTTCGGCGTGGCCAGGCGGGCTCCTGGCACCGGTGGTCCGCCCCGCGGGTGCGGGTCCCACACCAGGGGTACGCGGCGCGCGCTGTCGGCGAGCAGGGGCCGCAGCGCCTGAGCGGTGCCCCGGCCGTAGTCGGAGACGAGGACCGCGTTCGCGTCGGCCAGGGCCCGGCCCACGGCCGCGTCGGGGGCGCCGACCCGGCCGCCGCCCCGGTCGATCCGGACCAGGGGACGGCCATCGGCCAGTACCCGTGTCTTGACCGGCAGGGAGCCTTCCAGTTTTTAGCTCGACCAGCCGGACACGGTCGTGCAGTGTTCTCCTGCACGCGGTTGCTGGCCCTGTCCTCGCCCAGTGCCGTGACCAGGACGACCTCCCGGCCGGAGCGGGCCGCCAGCACCGCGGCCAGTCCCGCGCCCCCGGGTCGTGAGAGGTCGTCCTCGACGTCGACCACGGGCGCCGGGGCGTCGGGGGCGAGACGGGACGCGGCCCCGCGGATGTCGCGGTCCAGCAGGACGTCTCCGACCACGACCAGCGGTGCGCGGCCGGTCACCGGGTCCTCCCGACGGTGGTGACGGCGCGCCGGAGCGCCGTCCCGACGGCGGCGGCGCCGGCGGAGGCGAGGGCCGCGTCGAAGGACTCGCACAGCAGGTGCACGGCCACCAGGTGGGCCTCCTGCACGGTCGCCGTCGAGGCGGCGTCGATGCACAGGGCCTGGTCGGCGGCTTCCGCCAGCGGGTTGGGGGCGGCTCCGGTCAGGGCCCAGACCTCCACGCCCGCGGCGCGGGCCGTCATCGCGGCGGACAGCAGGTTGCCGCTGCGCCCCGATGTCGACAGGA
>NZ_GG657750.1:520169-522262 GCF_000158895.1 Streptomyces sp. C
GGAAGTCCGGCTCATCGCGTCGGGTGCGGGCCCGCTCGGGAGAAACGGTCCGCGCCCCCACCTCCTTCGGGCGATCGGTACTGCGCGGAGACCGGTCCGGTGGTGACGGACCGGAGGGGTTCGTCGGACGGAGCAGGCGGACGAGGCAGGGGGCTCACGTCGTCGTTCCGGCGGCCACCAGGCGTCCGGCGAGCACGGAGCGGTAGGACCGTTCCGTGGCCGCGGCGACCTGGGTCCACCCACAAAAGACTCAGGACGCGCTGCCGCCCGGCAGCCCCGTACGCACGGCGTACCGTGTCGTCGGCCAGCAGCTCGGCGGTGGCCGCAGCGAGCGCGAGGACGTCCCCGGGCGGCACGAGGCGTCCGGTCTCGCGGTCGGCGACGGTGTCCTGCTGGCCGCCGACGGCGCTGGCCACGACCGGCCTGCCGCACGCCATGGCCTCCAGCGGCACGATGCCGAACGGCTCGTAGTCCGCCGGGCACAGCACGACGTCGGCGCTGCGCAGCAGGGCCGGCACGCGGTCGCAGGGCACCGCGCCGACGAAGCGCACGCGGTCGAGCACGCCCGCCCCGCGGGCGATGGCGCGCAACCGCCGCACTTCGAGGTCGGAGTCGAGACGGCCGGGAGGGGGGCCGCCCGCGATGACGAGCTCCGTCTCGGGCAGGCGTGCGAGGGCGGCGATGGACAGGGCCGCCCCCTTGCGGGGGACGAGCCGGCCGAGTTGGAGCAGCCGGTGGCGGTGGGCGGTGCCGCGCTCGGCGAGCGGTCCGTCCGGCTGGAACCGCTCGGTGTCCACGCCGCACGGGACGACGTCGGCCTTGTCCTGCGGGATGCCCATCCTGGCGAGTTCGTCGACCTCGTCGCGGCATGTCGCCACGACCCGGTCGCAGCCGAATCCGACCTCCCGCTCGCAGTCGATGCGTGCGGGCGGACTGGTGTCGGCGGTTCCCTGGTGCCGCCGCTTGACGGTTCCCAGCGCGTGGTAGGTGTGCAGCATCGGCAGGCCGAGCTCCCGGGCGGCCGCCAGCGAGGCGATCCCGGACATCCAGAAGTGGGAGTGGACCAGGTCGGGTGGACCGGTCGCCTGCCAGTGGCGCTTCAGGTGGTCTGCGAACTCCCGCATGTGCGGAAGCAGTTCGTCCTTGGGTAGCTGTTCGGCCGGTCCGGCGGGCACGTGGTGGACCGTCACGCCCGGGCGCAGCCGGCTGGTCGCCGGCAGGTCCCGGGCATCGCGCCTCGTGTACACCGTGACGCGGTGACCGCGGTCGGCCAGTGCCCCGGCGAGGCAGGCCACGTGCACGTTCTGGCCGCCGGCGTCGACGCCGCCGAGCGTCGCCAGGGGGCTGGCGTGCTCGGAGACCAGGGCCAGCGACAGGGGCCGGAGCCGGTGGGGCGGCCGCGTCGGACGGGCGGTGGTGGGGGTCATGACCGTACCTCCGTCATCAGGCGCTCCCAGTCGGCCAGGAAGCGTTTGAGGCCGTACCGTTCGAGCGCGGCCTGCCGGGCGCGCGCGCCGTCCTCGGCGGCGGCCTGGGGTTCGTTGAGGTAGTGGACGACCGCCCGGGCCAGCACCTCGGGCCGGGTGGACAGCACCCCGGTGCCCGGCAGCACGGCCTCCACGGCCTCCGTGGCGGCCAGTGCCACGACGGGCATGCCCAGGTGCATGGCTTCCAGGAGCGACAGTCCCAGCGAGGTCCAGCGCACGGGGTGCAGGTACACGCGGCGCCCGGCCATCGCCGTGTGCAGCTCGCGCTGGGGCAGCTCGTAGGCGCGGCACCGCTCTTCGGGCAGGCCCAGGTGCCGGGCGATGCCCTGGGTGCGCATGCCGAAGACGTCCAGCGGCGCCGCCCGGGCCAGCTCGGGCAGGAGGTCGGTTCCGGTGTGCCGGCCCCGCCTGATCGGTTCGTTCGTCACCACGGCCGCGCGGGGCAGCTCGCCGGTGTAGAGGTGCCCGGGGTCGACGATTCCGTGTTCGATGACCTCGGTGCGGGTGGTGCCGTTGTCCCAGAAGAGCCGGTTGAAGTGGGTGACGTGGACGAGCGTCAGGTCCTCGCGGTCCGCGCAGGGATGGCGGGTGCGCGGCACGTCGCCG
>NZ_GG657750.1:523260-525046 GCF_000158895.1 Streptomyces sp. C
GGCTCCCCGCACACGAGGCCCGCTGGTCGCCGAGCAGTACGTGCGGCACCCGGTAGGGCCGCCACCGGCCCGCCGGCACCACGGGTGCGAACAGGCACACCACGAGTGTGCCCACGGCCGCGGCCAGATGGGTGGGCCCCGTGTTGCCCGCCACCACGACCCGCGCGGCGGCCAGGACCCCGGCCAGCTCGTGCAGGTCGGCCGTGCCGCCGCCCAGGTCGAGTCCGTGGCGGCCGGCCACGGCGGCGGTCAGCTCCTTCTCCGCGGGGCTGCCGGTGACCACCACCCGGTGGCCCGCCCCGTGCAGCGCGGCCGCGGCGCGCGTCGCCCTGGCCGGGCTCCAGGCGCGGGCGGCCACCGCGGCTCCGGGGTGCAGCACCACGTAGGGTTCGGGACCGGTCAGCCGTGTCGTGTCGGGCGGTACGGACACGCGGAGGGCGCCGTCGTCGCCGTCGGGCAGCGCGAAGCCGAAGTCGCGCACCAGGTCGAGGGCCGCGTCCGCCTCGTGCCGGTCCGGCAGCCGGTGGTGGCGCAGCGCGAGCAGGGACCCCGGGTAGTCCTCGCAGTCGGCCGCGACCTGTTCGACTCCGGCGAGCGCGAGCAGCAGGGCCGCCGGCAACGGGCTCTGGTGGTGGGACACCAGGATCACGCCGCGGTCGAACCGGCCGGCCGCCAGGGCGTCGACGAGCAGGCTGCACTCCTCGCGCGAGGTGCGGCCGGGCTCCAGCCCCACCCAGGGGGCTTCGTACACCAGCACCTGGTCCACGCCGGGCAGCAGCCGCGCCGCGGCGACGCCCTGCGGCCCGCAGAGCAGCGTGGTGTGGGAGGAGCCGGCCGCCACCGCGCGCACGGCGGGCCCGGCCAGCAGCACGTCCCCGGCGCTGTCGAGGCGTACGACGAGACTGCGCGGGGCGTTCATCGGCCACCGCCGACAGCGGGCGGGCGCGCCCCCATGGCTCCGGGGGTCGCGTGGGCCCCGGCCCGTCCGGCTCCGGAGGCGGAGGGGTACGAGACGAGCCGGACGGCGGTGAGCAGATCGCGCGCCGTCTCGGCGGCGGCCGCGACCTCCTCGGGGCGGGTCACGGGTGTCGGCACCAGCACCCCGCGGGCGCCCGCGGCGGAGGCGGCCCGCACGTCGGCTCCGATGTCCCCGACGACGACGGTGCGTTCGGGGGCGGCGCCCAGCCGCTGACAGGCGGCGAGGATCAGGCCGGGCGCTGGTTTGCGGCAGCCGCAGCGGTCCGCGGGGCCGTGCGGGCACACGGCCCACACGTCGAACGGGCCGAAGAGCTCGTCGACGCGTCGGCGCACCGCCAGCACGTCCTCCCGCGTCAGGAGCCCGCGGGCGACGCCCGACTGGTTGCTCACGACACCGACCGGAATTCCGAGCTCGCGCAGCGCGGTCACCGCGGCCAGCGCTGTGGGCAGGGGAGAGACCCGGGCGGGGTCGCCGTTGTACGGGACGTCTGCGACGAGCGTGCCGTCACGGTCGAAGAGGACCGCTTCCGGGAGCCGGCCGGCCGGCCCGGGCCGGTGCGGGGTCCCGGGCGCGGCAGGGCGGTCCCACAGCCAGGGGACGGCTGCGGCCGGGGCCCCGCCGGCGGACGTGCCGGAGGAGGTGCCGGCGGACGTGCCGGAGGACGTGCCGGCGGACGTGCCGGTGACGGGATGGTGCCTCATGACCGCACCGGCTCGCGGGGAGCCTCCTGCGCGGCCGCCGGGCGGCTCCCGGGAGGGTCGGCCGGACCGGCTGGGCGGACGCGGCGGTGTACGACCGTGCCGCGCA
>NZ_GG657750.1:525458-560971 GCF_000158895.1 Streptomyces sp. C
CAGGGCCAGGTCGGCGTCCTCGCGGAAGGCGCGCCGGAAGCGCTCGTCGAAGCCTCCGGCGGCGTCCAGCGCCACCCGGCGGAAGGCCATGTCGGCGGTGATCCAGCGGGCGGTGGCGAGTCCCGCCGTGTTGCGCTCCCAGTCCGTGGGACGGCGGCCCGGCAGGAGGGGAACCTCGATGCGGGCCGTGACGGCCGCCGTGTCGTGTGGGGCCGAGGCCAGATCACGCGCCAGTTCCTCGCCCCAGCCCGGTCCCGGGACCACGTCGTCGTCGAGGAACACGATCCAGGGCACGTGACCCGCCGCCCGTGCTCCCGTGTTGCGGGCGGCCGCGGGGCCTCTGGCCCGGCCGGCCACGACGGTGGTGATCGGCCGGAGCACCGGGGGGACGTCCAGAGCCGGCGGGGTCCCGTCGGGGCCGGGGCGGTCGTGTACGAGGACGATCCGCTGGGGGCCGTGCCCGGAGGCGGTCGCGGCGGCCACGGCGTCCAGGCAGGCCCTCAGGCTGGTCCGGCCGAGGGTGGGCACGACGATCGCGTACGGCGGCGGGGGCGCGGGTGCCTCGCGCATGGCGTCAGCCTTCCTCTCCGGAGCGGAAGATGGCGCCCCGGCGCACGGCGTACGGCCCGATGGCCAGCAGTTCCACCGGCGACGAGCCGAAGCACTCCAGGGCGTCCCGGGGGTCGTCGACCATCGGCCGGCCGGCGGTGTTCAGGCTGGTGTTGACCACGACCGGCAGTCCGGTGCGCCGTTCGAACTCGGTGAGCATCCGTGCCACCAGGGGCTCACGCTCCGGATCCACGGTCTGGATGCGGGCCGTGCCGTCGACGTGGACCACCGCCGGGATGCGCTCGCGCCAGTCGGGTGCCACGTCGTGCACGAACAGCATGTACGGGCTCGGCAGCGGCCCGTCGAAGATCTCGGGCGCCCGCTCGGCGATCACCATCGGGGCCACGGGGCGGAACTGTTCACGGCCCTTGACGTCGTTGAGGCGCTCCAGGTTGCCCGCGTGGCCGGGATGGGCGAGCAACGAGCGGTGGCCCAGGGCGCGCGGGCCGAACTCCGAACGCCCCTGGAACCAGGCCACGATGGCGTTGTCGGCGAGTGCCTCGGCGACGGTGGCCGCGATGTCCGGGGGCTGTTCGAAGGGGACTCCCGCCGTCTTGAGCCAGGCACCCAGTTCCGCGTCGGACCAGTCGCGGCCCAGGTCCGCGCCGGCCATGGGCTCGGGGTCGTCCCCGGCCCCGGCGGCGAGGAGCAGCGCGGAACCCAGCGCCGTTCCCGCGTCTCCGGCGGCCGGCTGGACCCAGACGCGGGAGAAGGGACCCTCGCGTGCGATGCGGGAGTTGGCCGCGCAGTTCAGCGCGACGCCGCCGGCGAGGGTGAGCACGTCGTCGCGGGTGCGGCCGTGGAGCCAGCGGACCAGGTCCAGCAGCGTCTCTTCCAGGACGGCCTGCGCGCCGGCGGCGAGATCGGCGTGGGCCCCGGTCCACGGCTCGTCCGCGCCGCGGGGCGGGCAGAACTCGCTCCAGGGGACGCCGGTGGCGTGGAAGCCGCCGTCACCCGTGGGGTACACGTAGCGGCGCAGCTCGGCCAGCATCCGGGGACGCCCGTGGGAGGCGAGGGCCATCACCTTGAACTCGTCGGAGGACCTCAGGAAGCCGAGGTGCTCGGTGAGTTCCTCGTAGACGAGTCCGAGCGAGTGCGGGAGGTCCTGTGCGTGCAGCGGCTCCAGCCTGTCGCCGATCCGGCGCGCCGCCAGGTGCGAGGCGCGCTCTCCGCGTCCGTCGAGGACCAGGACGGAACTGCGGTCCGCTCCCCCGGCCGCGAACGCGCCGGACGCGGCATGGGCCATGTGGTGCGGAACGAAGCGCACGAGGCCGGGATCGAGGCCGGGCAGGGCGGTGGCCAGGAACCGGGGCGCCTCGCGGGCGTACGTCTGGCGGAGGTGGTCCCACGGGTCGTCCAGGCCCATGGCGTCGGCAGGCCGCGCCAGGGCGGGGTCGTAGGAGTAGGCCACGGCGTCGAGGTCCTGCGGACGCAGACCGGCACGCTTCAGACACCAGGCCGCGGCCTGTTCCGGCAGCTCCCAGGCGGAGAAGGGCACCGGCCGCTTGCCGTGCTTGCGGCGGGAGAATCGTTCCTCCTCGGCGGCGGCGACCGTACGGCCGTCGATGACGAGGGCGGCGGACGGGTCGTGGAAGAGCGCGTTGACTCCGAGGATGCGCATGACGGACGGACCTTTCGGCTGAGGGGGCCGGGCGGCGGCCGGCAGGGGTGCGGCCGCCGGTGGACACGGGGCAGCACCGAAAGGTCAGGAGCCGCTCTCCGCGCGGAACCAGGCGATCGTGCGGCGCAGCCCGTCCTCGGCCGCCACCCGCGGCTCCCACTGGAGCTTGTCCCGCGCCAGCGTGATGTCGGGGCAGCGCACGGTCGGGTCGTCGGTCGGCCGCTCGATGAAGGTGATCTCCGAGGAGGAACCGGTCAGTTCGACGATCCAGCGGGCCAGCTCCAGCATGGTGAGCTCGTCGGGGTTGCCGAGGTTCACCGGCCCCCGCATCCCGTGGTCGGCCGCCGCGAGGATGCCGGCGACGGTGTCCTCGACGTAGCACAGCGAACGCGTCTGCAGGCCGTCACCGGTGACGGTCAACGGGGTACCCGCGAGCGCCTGGCGGATGAAGGTGGGAACGGCGCGACCGTCATGGCCCCGCATGCGCGGACCATAGGTGTTGAACAGCCGCACTATGCACACGTCCGTACCCAGGGCCGAGGCGTGGGCACTGCTCAGCGCCTCGCCGAAACGCTTGGCCTCGTCGTAGACGCTCCGCGGGCCGACGGGGTTGACGTGGCCCCAGTACCGCTCGTTCTGCGGGTGCTCCTGCGGATCACCGTAGACCTCGGACGTGGAGGCGAGGACGAAGCGGGCCCCGCTGCGATGCGCCAGCTCCAGGGCGTTGCGCGTGCCGAGGCTCCCCGCCTCCAGCGTGTGGAGCGGAAGCCGGAGGTAATCGGCGGGGGAGGCCGGGGAGGCCAGGTGCAGGACGAGGTCCGGGTCCCTGCCCACGCTGAAGGGCCGCGAGACGTTCGTCTCCAGCAGGACGAATCCGGGGTCGTCCACCAGTTCCGAGATGTTCTCCGGCCGCCCCGTGCTGAAGTCGTCGACACAGGTGACGGCGGTCCCCGCGGCCAGCAGGGCGGAGCACAGGTGCGAGCCGACGAAGCCCGCTCCGCCGGTGACGACGGCGTGCTCCCAGCGCGGCGCATGCGATGAGCCCATGGGAGGGCCTCCTCGTGCGATAGGGAAACGGGGAGGCAGGAGCCGCAAGAGGCCGCCTGGGGGCCGCTCGTGCCGGGAAATCCCCTCAGATGTGCCCCCAGCCTCCTGCGGCCCGGGCGGATCGGCACGCGGGATCGGGCAGTCGGGTGACGGCGGCCGTGCTCAGGAGAGGACCACGCAGGCGGCGGCCGGGACGTCCAGCCTGCCCGCCGGGTGCAGGCGTCCGCTCTCGGGATCGGTGTCGAACCAGGTGACGTCGCCGGACCACTCGTTGGACACGTACAGATGACGCCCCGACGCACCGGCCGCCAGATGCCGCGGCCATTGACCGCCGCAGCCGGCCGCATCCGTGAGCCGCGGCTTCTCGGGGCCGTCGGACAGCGACAGGGTGGCGATGAGGTTGCTGCCCCGGATCGCCGCCCACACGAAGCGGCCGTCCCCCGAGACGAGGGCGACCGACGGGTACTCCCTGGTGTCCGGCGGGGCGCCGTCCGAGCCCAGCGCGACCTCACCGGTCGGGTACAGGCGTCCGGGGCCGGCGTCCCACCGGCAGACGGTCAGCTGCGGTTCGAGCTCGTGGATCACGTACGCCACGTCCCCGCGCGGGTGGAATGCCACCTCCCGGGGGCCGCTCCCCGCACGCAGCGGCGTCTCGGCGTGCACGCGGAGGGGCCCGCCGGCCGGATCGGGCGCGCACACGCGCACCGAGTCGGTACCGAGGTCCGCGCTGAGCACCCAGCGGCCGCTCGGATCGCGCGTCACGTGGTGGGCGTGCGGGCCTGCCTGCCGTTCGGAGTCGGGCCCGCGGCCGCTGTGGGCCCAGGACGGCGGCGGGGCCCTCCGGCCTGCCGTCACCCGCGATCCGGAGGCAGCTCACGTCACCGGAGGTGTAATTGGCGGTCAGCAGCCTGTCCCCGACGACGCTCACGTGCGCGGGACCGCGGCCGTCGACGGGGACGGGCCGGCCGAGCGGAGCGAGACCGTCCGCGGTGATCCGGTACGCGGCCGCCAGCCCCTGATCGCTCCCGCCGGCGGCGTAGAGCACCCGCCGGTCGGCGGACAGGGCCAGGCACGAGGCGTCCCCGAGACCGTCGACGACGCTCAGTACGGTGAGCGCGCCCGTGACGGGGTCCACGGCCGCCGTGGTGATCCCCAGGCCTCCGCCGGAGGCGAACGAACCGATGTGAGCGCGCTGTCCGGCGCCCTGGTACGTGCTTCCCGCGCCGCCCACCGGGTGGTCCTTCCGCCGTCGGTCCGCTGCCCCCGGGCGAGGCTAACAGCCGGCCGCCGGGCACCCGCCTCGACCGGGCCGGTACGCGACCGCGGGTTCGGCCGCCGGGGGGAGGCGCCCGGACGGCGGCCGGCGCTGATCACGGCCGAGCCCCGCGTCAGGGCCAGGAGGGTTCCCGACGGGGCACCACGACCAGTTCGCCCACCACGCTCCCGGCGGGCACGGACAGCGCGTACATGACCGTGTCGGCGACGATCTCCGGGCTCTGGAGCAGAGCGGTGTCGGCGTCCGGGAACCGGTCCATGATGAAGGCGGTCTCCATGCCGCCGGCGATGATCCCGGTGACACCGATGCCGGTGCAGTCCCGCTGGGCCTCCTTGAACAGGGTGTGGGTGAAGGCCCGCAGCCCGGACTTGCTCGCCGCGTAGGGGCCCGCTTCCGTCCAGGTCCGGTTGGCCGCGGTGGAGAGGATGTTGACGATGTGGCCCCCGCCCGCGGCCACCATGCGCCGGTAGGTCTGCAGGCACAGGTACATCGGCCCGAGCAGGTTGGTGGTCACCACGTGCCTGACCTCCTCCGCGGTCAGGTGCTCGACGGACTTGGACACGTCGACCGCCGCGTTGTTGACCAGGACGTCCACCCGGCCGCCGTCCGCCTCGACGTCCCCGAGGACGGCCGCGACCGCGTCGGGGTCGCACACGTCCATCTCCACGAAGCGGGCACGGCCGCCCGCCACGACGAGGTCCGCGCAGAGCTCCTGAGCGAGGTCCTTGCGTACGTCGGCGACCAGGACGGAGGCACCGGCCGCGGCGAGCCGCCGCGCGATGGCGGCGCCCAGCCCCCGGGCCCCGCCGGTGACCAAAGCCTGCTTGCCCGTCAGGTCGACCTGTGCCGCGCTGCTCATGCCTGCCTCGCCTTCCCTCGGTTCCGGCGCCCGGCACCGCCCACCCGCCGCGCAGGGGAGGGGCAGGTGCCATCGCGCCTCGTGGGACCCACTCTGGACAGGGACGGGTCACCCGGCGCGCGGAATTAGGCCACCAGGCGGCGCGCACGGCTCAGCTCGGCGTGCCTGCCCCTCCGGGGGCCGACAGTTCGTCGAGGAACCTGGCCAGCGCGCTGACGCCGAGCCGCAGCGCCCCGACCTCCACCCGTTCGTCCGGGCCGTGCCAGCGGTCTCCCGGGAGTCCCGTCCCGAAGAACAGCACCGGCGCGTCGCAGGCACGGGCGAGCTGCGCGCCGGGAGCCGCCCCTCCGTTGCCGACGTGCCCCGCCGGAGCCCCGTAGGCGTGGCCGACGGCCCGGGTGAGAGCCGTGAGCGCCCGGGCGTCGGGCGGCGTCCGGTAGGGGTCGGAGATGGTCGGGGGGATTTCCAGGTCGTAGGTGAAACAGGGCTGCCGGTGAAGGTCCAGCCAGGCCCGCAGCTGGTCCGCGACGTGGTCGGCCCGCTGATCGGGGACGAGCCGGAACAGCAGGTCGGCGCTGGCTTCCGCCGGAATGAGGCCGAGTGCGGGTGCATCGGTGCGACCGGCCGTGAGGCGGGCGACCTCGGCGGAGGGCCGGACCCACAGGCGCTCGGGAGCGGTGAAACCCGCTTCGCCGGGAGTGCCGAACGTGCCGGTCGCCGCCTGCCAGTCCGCCAGGTCGAAGGGCACGGCGCCCACGCCGGCTCGCAGGTCGGGGGCCGGGGCGGCCACCGCGTCGTAGAAGCCGGGCAGGGTGACGCGGCCCGACGCGTCACTGAGCAGGTCCACCAGGCGGCACAGTTCCACCGCCGCGTTCGCGGCGGCGCCGGAGACGGCACCGCTGTGGACGTCGCGTTCGGCCCCGCGGATGCCGAGGGTCGCGGTGACCGACCCGCGGACCGCGGCGCACACGGTGGGCTCGTCCAGGGACCAGAGCATCGAGTCCGACACCATCACGACGTCGGCGCTCAGGTCCTCGGCGTGCTCCGACAGCAGGTCGGCCAGGTGTACCGAGCCGACCTCCTCCTCGCCCTCCATCAGGTACTTCACCGTCACGGCGGGCGCGGTGCGCCGCGCGAGGTGCGCGCGCACGGCCCACAAGTGGCTCATGACCTGGCCCTTGGCGTCCGACGCCCCGCGGCCGTGGAGCCGGCCGTCCCGCACGAGCGGCACGAACGCCTCGGCGACCCGCCATTCGGAAGGATCGACGGCGTGCACGTCGTGGTGGCTGTAGACCAGCAGGGCCGGCGCACCCGGATCGGCCGCCGGCCAGGAGGCGTAGACGGCCGGCAGGCCGTCCGTCTCCCAGGGTTCGGCGCGCGGGAAGCCGGTGCGGCGCAGCGCCTCGACGAGCCAGCCGGCGGATCGGCGGACGTCCCGGGCCCGGTCCGGGTCGGAGGAGACGGACGCGATGGCCACCCACTCCGCCAGCTCGGCCAAAGCGTTCTCGTCGGGCACGGCGCCGCGCGCGCCGGCGGTCGACGGGGGGCTCATTCCACGTCCTCGCCGCGACGCGCCCTCTGCTGTCTCCGGTCCGTTGCGGTCAACGTCACCGCTCCTCACCCTGCTGCCGGGAACCGCGGCACACCGGGGCGGCTGCCCACCGCCGGCGCTCTCCCCCGGCGCCTACCCCGCCCCGTTCGACACACGCACCGCTGCGGACCGCGTTCGCGCCGGGTCCCGCCGGAGGGGCCCGGCCGCCGCTGCCACCGTCCGGGTGCCCACGGAGATCAACCGTCGGCCGGACGCAGGCCCAGGCGGGGCTCCAGCATCAGGCGGAGGCCGGCGACCGCCCGGTCGGGGCCCGTGGGCCACGGCGTCATGGTGCTCGCGCCGTGTCCTCCCAAGCCGACCCGGTCGTGGCCCGCGAGGGGTTCCCGCAACGCGGCGAACAGGTGGGCGACCGTGTCGCCCCGGGTGTCGTGGAGGTCTTCGACGCCCGTGACGATGTTCAGGAAGGACTCGTGCAGCCGCAGCGGCCGCTGGTCGCGGTGGCTGAGCCGCTGGGCGCGGCGGAAGTGGGCTTCGCGGCCCTGGTGGATGTCGTAGAAGGCGCCGACGAGGACGAGCAGCCGTTCGTAGGCGTGCCGGTAGGCACCCTGGTAGAAGGCCTCTGCTTCGGCCTCGCCGACGTCCTGGCGCAGGGCCGCGGCGATGGACGCCGCGGCGAGCGTGCCGCTGTGCATGCCGAGGTGGACCCCGGTGGAGAGCAGGGGGTCGAGGAAGCAGGCCGCGTCGCCGGCCGCGTACCAGCCGGGTCCGCAGAACCGGTCGGCCACGTACGAGTAGTCGCTCTCCACCCGCAGCCCGGTGACCCGCTCAGCGCCCGTGAGCAGGCGGGCCAGCCCGGGGGTGTGCGCGAGCCGGTCCGCGTAGAGCGCGTCGGTCCCGCCGAGGGCCTGCCTGCCCCGGGCGAAGGAGTGCCGGTCGGTGACGAGGCCCACGCTGAGGGTGCCGTCGTGCAGGGGAATGGCCCAGAACCAGCCGTGGTCGGGCAGCGAGTGCAGGCGGATGGCGCCCTCGGGCACGTCCGGCGCGGGATGGGCACCCCGCCAGTAGCCCCAGGTGGCCACGTTGCGGAAAGCGTCGTGGAACCGGCGCGTCCGTAACTGCCGTGCCGTCAGCAGCCCGGCCCGGCCGGAGGCGTCCACCAGGTGCCGGAACCCGGTCCGGCCCCGGCGGCCGCCCGCGGTGGTCCACGCGGCGGCCCTCGCCCGCCCCTCCTCGAAGTCGACCGCCCCTACCGCGGTCTCCTCGTGGACGAGTACGCCCTGGTCCCGCGCGTGGTCCAGCAGTACCTGGTCGAAGTCCGCCCGTACGACCTGGAAGCTGTACGGCGCGCCGGGGTCCAGTCCGTCGAAGCGCAGGGCCCACTCCTGGCCGCCCCAGTCGTAGTACGCGCCGCTCTTGCGGACGAACCCGCGGCGCTCGACGGCTTCCCGCGCCCCCAGCAGGTCCAGCAGGGGCAGCAGGGAGGGGAGGAGGGACTCACCGATGTGGTAGCGGGGGAAGCGGGCCTTCTCCAGCAGCGCGACGCCGAACCCCTGGCGGGCCAGCAGCCCGGCCGCCGTGGCGCCGGCCGGGCCGCCACCGACCACCAGGACGTCCGTCTCCACGGGCGGCTGTCCGTCGTGCACGGCGGCCTCCTGCCGTCAGGGAGTGCATGGCTCGGTCAGTGAACAGCGTGACGGCGCACGCCGGAAGACCGCCTCCGGCGAATCGGTCCTGCAGGGAACCGGCGCCGCCAGGCAGGTGACACGGGCGTGCTGTTACGGCCCCCGTGCGTCCGAATCCGATAGACCACCCGTGCACTGCCGTACGCATGACCCACCACCGAGGGAGCAGACCCATGACCGCAGACCTGCTGCGCCGCAAGTTCCAGCACCGCTTCGACCTGCTCGACACCGACGGGGACGGCTACATCTGCGAAAGGGACTTCACCTCCCTCGCCGACCAGGTCATCGCCGGTACCGGCGAAGGGGCCGACGCGCGCAAGGTCCGCGCCCTGCGCGACTCCAAGGCCCACTACTGGACCTCCCTCCGCCGGCTCGTCACCACCGACGACAGCGGACGGATCTCCCGCGAGGCCTTCGTGACCGAACTGACCCGGTCACCCGACCCCAAGCAGATCTCCGCCATGGTCCGCCCCTCCGTCGAGGCCGACCTCGCCCTCGCCGACACGAACGACGACGGGGTCGTCGACGTCGGCGAGTTCACCCGCCTCTACCGCGCCCTCGGCGTACCCCAGCCGCAGGCCGAGGAGACCTTCCGCACTCTCGACCGGGACGGCGACGGCGAACTCACCCTGGACGAATGGCTCACGGCCGCCATGGAGTTCTTCACCTCCGCCGACCCCAAGGCCCCCGGAAACAAGATCCTCGGCCACGTCTGAACCGGCCGAACGTCGCCTCCCCCACCGGCCCCGTCCGTGCCACGATGGGGTGCGTGACCCGTGACGCGTCGCCGCAGCCGATCCCGGAGGCCCCCGGTACCGCCACGGCGGTCGCATCGCCCCCGGCGGGGCAGGACAGGAGACCGCTGACGGTCGGCGCGGAGGAGGAGTACCTCCTGGTCGACCCGGTGACCCGGGAGGTGCGGCCGGAGGCACCGAAGGTGGTGGCGGAGGCCGCCGGCGAGCTCGGGGACCGGGTGACCACCGAGATCACGGCCTACCAGGTCGAGGTGCGCACCGACCCCCACTCGCGACTCGACCTGTTCGCCGAGCAGGTCCGCTCGATGCGGGCGGCCGTGGTGCGCGCCGCCGCCCGCCACGGCCTCGGCGTGATCTCCAGCGGCACACCGGTCCTGCCGCAGCCGCTTCCGCCCCCGATGACCGAAGGCCTCCGCTACGCCAGGAGCGTGGCCGCGTTCGGCGCCCTGGACGACGAGCAGAGCATCTGCGCCTGCCACATCCACATCGGCATCCCCGACCTGGAAACGGCCCTCCAGGCCGGCAACCATCTGCGGCCCCGCCTCCCGGCCCTGATCGCGCTGGCGGCCAACTCCCCGTTCTGGCAGGGCCGGGACACCGGGTACGCGAGCTGGCGCACCATGGCCTGGGCCCGCTGGCCGGCCGCGGGTCCGCCCCCGTACGTCGAGTCGCGCGCCCACTTCGAGAGCCTCGTCGCCGGTCTCACCGCGACCGGCGGCATCCTGGACCGCGGCGGACTGTACTGGGACATCCGGCCCTCCCACCACGCACCCACTCTTGAGGTCCGGGTCGCCGACGCCGCCGCCACCGCGCAGGACACCGTACTGCTCGCCGCGATCGTCAGGGCCCTGGTCGACACCGCCCTGGCCGACGTCGAAGCCGGACGGCCCGCTTTCCGGCCGTCCGCCGAGATCCTCCGCGCCGCCTGCTGGCGGGCCGCCCGCGACGGCCTGGCCGGCGAGGCCGTCGATCTGCGCAGTCACCGCCTCGTCCCCGCGACCGCCGTCCTGGACGAACTGCTGGCAGACGTCCGGCCGTCGCTGCGGCGGCACGGGGACCTGGAGACCGTGACGGCGGGCCGGGCGGCGCTCCGCGCCATCGGCAGCGGCGCCGACCGCCAACGGGCCGCGCACCGGGGCCGCCGTGACCTCACCGATGTCGTCGACCACCTGATGCACGCCATGACCACGGACACCACGGGCGACGGCCAGGCGGAGTCGAGGTCGAGGACGCTGTAGCGACGCGCCATGTCGCGGACGGCGGCTCAGCCGTCCGTGGGCGGCGCGTCGTGGTAGGGGTTGCGCGGTGCGGCGACGGGCTTCAGGGCGCCTGCCTCCACGGTCGGGACGGGGTTCTCGACGGGGACGTGCTCGGCGCCCAGGACGCCCGTGACCTCGACCCAGGTGTCCCTGGCGGGCGCCTGCGCTCCGTGCACCTCCACGCGCAGGGTCCTCGCGTCCGCAGCGCAGCAGCTGAGTTTCAGGCGATTGAGGTACCAGGTGTCCGGGCTCTTCCCGGCGGAGACGAACCCCAGCAGCCGGACCTCGTGGCCGCGCAGTGTCTTCGGCGCGTGAACCGAGCGCCCGATGAACTCCTCCAGGGCCATGGGGGCGACCGGCGCGTCACCCAGGTCCTCGTAGGCGCTCCGTTCGACACCGGACGCGGCCCCGTCCTGCGAGGCCGTGTACGACCCGAGCGCCGGCGGGGCGACGAACAGCAGGGTGAGGGCGGGTGCGGCCAGGAGCCAGGTGACCTGCCTGCCTCCCCCGTGCGCGTGGTCGTGCCCGTGGTCATGCTGGTGGTCGTGGCCGTGGACCTCGTGTCCTTCCGTGTCGTCGCCCGTGGTCTCCTTCAGGCGGCGCACCAGCTCGACTCCCAGTCCCGCGAAGCCCAGGACGGCCAGCAGGACCCCGGACACGACGAGGTACGGCCACATGCCTTCCTTCACGTACCGCAGGTACACGTCGCTGGGCACGGTGATGTGGAGCAGGCCCGCGCCGGTCAGGACCAGCAGCAGGGGCGAACCGAGTCCGCCCAGCAGGGGCTCGTCTTCCGCGTCGGCGGTGGGTCGTCCGGTCACAGGAGCACCCCTGAGACGAGTGCGCAGCACAAGACCGCCACGGCGAACGTGCCGGCGCAGAACCGCACGGCGAACGCCCTCCCGAAGGCTCCCGACTGCAGGGCGATCAGCTTCATGTCGACCATCGGGCCCACCACCATGAAGGCGAGGCGGGCGGTGGGCGAGAAACCGGTGAACGAGGCCGCGACGAACGCGTCCGCCTCCGAGCACACCGACAGGAGCACCGCGAGCGCGGCCGCCGCGAGGACGCCGAGCCACGGAGACCCTGAGAACGTCTCCAGGACGGACGGCGGTACGAGGACGTTGAATGTCGCGGCGGCCATGGCGCCGATCACCAGGAAGCCGCCCGCCTGCAGGAAGTCGTGCTGCACCCCGCGCCGGAAGGCCTCCGGCCGGCCCGCGCCCGGCACCCGCTCCGCTCGTGCGGCCGGCAGCCGCAGCCACTCCTCGCGCCCCCACCGGATCCACAGCCAGCCCATGACGACCGCCGTGACCAGCGAGGCAGCGAACCGCGCGGCCACCATCTCCGGCTTGCCGGGGAACGCGATCGCCGTCGCGACGAGCACCACCGGGTTGACCGCGGGCGCGGCGAGCAGGAAGGTCAGGGCCGCCGCGGGAGCCACGCCCCGGCGCATCAGGCTGCCCGCGACCGGCACCGAGGCGCACTCGCAGCCCGGCAGCACGACTCCGGCGGCACCGGCCACCGGCACGGCGAGGACGGGGTTGCGGGGCAGGACCTTGGAGAAGACCTGCGGGGGGACGAAGGCGGCGATGGCCGCCGAGACGACGGTGCCGAGCATCAGGAAGGGAACGCCCTGGATGACGATGGCGATCAGGAGCGTGCGCCACGCCCCGAACGCCGTCAGCCCGAAACGCCGCTCAAGCCACGGTCCTGCGAGTACCGCGACCACCACTGCCCCGACCAGGGCGGAGCCGACCGCGACGGCCACCGGCCTGCTCCGCCGCTCCGAGCCGGCCCCTCCGGCAGAGGGGCCGGAGGAAGGTGGTGGCGGCGGTACCGTCCCGGTGCTCGCCGAGCCCTCGACCACGCTGTGCCCCTCGATCTTCGTCCGCGCCGCGGCGGACCGCGCCGGCCCGGCCGGAGGCGGCCCGGCGCGAGCGGGCACACACTAGCCGACGACAATCATATTCATCTACCACCCCCTCCCCCGGCGAAGGGGCGCCACGGCCGCCACTGCCGAAATGACGGTGGTCAGGCGTGCTTGTCGGCGTGGTGGCGGGTGGGCTGGACCGACCAGGTCGGGGGTTCGTCGTTGCCCGAGTCCTCGTCGCTTTCCGCGTCGGCGAAGGTCGCGTGGATCTTGTCCGGGGCGTGGTGCACCGGGGCGTAGACGGCGTAGAGCTGCATGGGCTCGTCACCGGTGTTGGTGACGTTGTGCCAGGTGCCGGCGGGAACGAAGACCGCCCAGCCGTCCGTGACCTCCTGGTCGAAGTCGAGGCGGTCCTTCGCGCTGCCCATCTGCACGCGGCCGCGGCCCGCGTCGAGCCGGAGGAACTGGTCGGTCTCCGGGTGTGCCTCCAGGCCGATGTCCTCGCCCACCGGGATCGACATGAGGGTCAGCTGGAGGTACTTCCCGGACCAGGCGACCGAGCGGTAGTTGGTGTTCTCCAGCGTCGCCTGCTCGAGGTCGAAACTCTGGGGTTCGGGCCCGATGTCCTTGATGGTCATGCTTCTCTCCCGGTCGACGGAGGTGGTACGCGTTCGGGCGCGGATTTTGCGCCGGGCCAACCCTTCCAGACTCGCCGGGGTGTTGTGGCCCGGCGCCAGTGACACTCGAGCCGGGCGGCCACGGACGCCGGGAGGAGCCGGTGAGCGCGTACAGCAGACCAGCCAGCCGGGGCGCGACGGCATCCCCCGTGCAGGCAGCCCCCGCCACTCGGCGGGCGTGTACCCGACGACCGCCGGATGGCCGCCGGAGCACCCGGACCTCCAGCCTGGTGGCATGACACGTCGCACCCTTGAGGCAGAACCCGACACGGCCCGTCGGACACCGGCCGAAACAGCGGGCCGTCGCTGCACCGGGCGGCGCGGGAGCGCGCTGTGGGAGTGCCTCGGCATGGCGGTGGCGGCGGGCGGCCTCTGCCTGGCGGTGGTCCGCCCCGAACTCCTCGAAGCAGCGGTGCACACCGTCGCCGCGGCGGGCGCCGGACTGGCGCATTGAGCCCCCGGCCCCGCCCGGCCCGCTGAGCGGCCGAGCGATACCACGCGAGGCGGGCCCGGTCTTCGGCCGGGCCCGCCGCCTCCGTGTCAGCGCTGCTGTGTCAGCAGACCGGGCCGGTAGGGCCACAGGCCGTAGTCGCCGCCCACCCTGGGGTCGCGCCCCTGGTAGAGGAACTGCAGGTTGCAGGGATCGACGGTGAAGGTCTGGTCGGCGCTGGTGCGGATCAGTTCGCCGTGGCTGATGTCGTTCGTCCAGCCGGCGCCGCTGTTGGCCTTGCCGGCGAAGGGGTTGCCCTCGGTCGCGGCCTGGGGGGTCCAGGAACCGTCCAGGCTGGTGGCCGTGAACGAGCGGAAGTAGCGGCCCTGCGCGCCGATCGCCTCGACGATCATGAGGTACCGGTTCTGGCCCTGGAGCTTGTAGACCTGCGGGGCTTCGAACAGGTTGTTCGTCGTGTCGCTCATCACCACGGTCGAGGTCGTGCCGAAACTGCCCGGGAAGTTCCCGATCGGCATGGCGGCCCGGTAGATCTTGCCGTTGTCGCCGGCGAAGAACAGGTACATGTTCGTCCCGTCACCGATGAGCGTCTGGTCGATGGGCCCCGTTCCCGGCCCGGCGATGCTCCCGGAGAAGAGCTCCTGCTCCGCCGACCAGCCGTTCGGGTTGGTCGGGTCGGTCGACGTCCGGTAGGAGAACGCGGTCCTGCCCCACTGGTAGGCGAGCACCCAGATGTTCTTCGGGGCGAAGTAGAAGAGCGTGGGCGCGACCGCGGAGGAGGACATCCCGTTCTGGGCGGCCGAGGCCATCTCCGACCAGTTGGCGAACGGGCCGAAGTTCATCGAGCCCCAGCTCGACCCCGTGTCGTGCGTCGTCGCGTAGACGAGCTGCCGGCCGTTGTAGGGCGCGACGGTGAAGTCCTTGAGCGAGGCCCACCCCGGCTTGGGCTGCGCCAGCGGACCGGTCGACGTCCAGCGGTACGACGACGGGAGACTGCACGTGCCGGGGGTGCCGCCGCCGACCCGGACGAGCTGCCACTGCTGGTTGGTGCCGCCCCAGTCGTCGTACTGGACGACGTTCGCGTTGTCGGCGGTGGAGCCGCCCTGCACTTCGAGGGCCTTGTTGCTGTGGCGCGCGATGAGCCGCACGTAGCCGTCGGGGCTGTCGGCGAGCCGCCACTGCTGGTTGGTGCCGTTCGCGTCGGTCCACTGCACGATCGGGGCGCCGTTCGCGGTGGACCCGTCCCGGACGTCCAGCACCTTGCCGGAGTGACGGGACGTGATGCGGTAGTAGCCGCCCCCTGAGTCGACGAACCGCCACAGCTGCTGGTTCTGGTCGTTCCTGGTCCACTGGGTGATCCGGGCCCCGTCGCCCGTTGCCAGGTTGTAGACGTCCAGGGCCTTGCCGCTGTTGCGGTTGACCAGCGCGTACGAGGCGTTGGGGTCGACGGCCGGCGCCGCGCCGGCGGGCTGCGCGCCGAGGAACGCGGTCAGGAGCAGCAAGGGCGCCAGCAGGGCGAGCAGGCGTCGTGTCAGGTGGGCTGGGAACGGATGGCGGAAGCGCATCGGAGAGCTCCTTCGTGGGCGGGGGCCAGAGGTGACGAGAGGGGTCTGCGGCCGCCGGACCCTCCGGCGGACGGGTGATGTTAGCGCTAACAATTTTGTGGTGGCCGGTCCCCCCGTCCGCTTCACTGCGGCTCCTCGGGAGGGGAGGTCACCTGCGGACGGGTCAGCCCTTGGTGGCGCCCGCGGTGAGGCCGCCGATCAACTGCCGCTCGGCGACGGCGTAGAACGCGAGGGCGGGGACCATGGCGAGCACGACGTAGGCGAGGACGAGCGCGTAGTCGGTGGAGTACTGGCCCTGGAACTGCTGGACTCCGACCGGGACCGTCTGCCATGTCGGGCCGTCGAGCACCAGCAGCGGCAGGAAGAAGTTGTTCCAGCTCGCGACGACCGCCAGCACGGACACCGTGCCGAGCGCCGGACGCGCCATCGGAAGCAGGATCCGCCAGAAGAAGCGGAACTTGCCGCAGCCGTCCATGACGGCCGCCTCCTCGACCTCCGGCGGAACGGTCCGGAAGAAGCCCCGCAGAATGATGATCGTCGTGGGGAGCCCGAAGGCCGCCTGCGGGAGGATCACTCCGAGCGGGTTGTCCAGCAGGCCGAAGGTCCGCAGCAGCAGGAACAACGGCAGGACGGCCACCGAGAACGGGAACATCAGCCCGATCGTGAACAGCGTGTAGAAGAGCTCCCTGCCCCGGAAGGCGTAGCGGGCCAGCACGAACGCCGCCATCGCGGACGCCGCCACCGTGCAGCACGTCGTGCCGATCGCGATGCCCGCGCTGTTGGCGATCTGCCGCCAGAACATGCCGTCGCCGAGGATGCCGGTGTAGTTGCCGGCCTTCCACCGCTCGGGCACTCCGAACGGGTTGGTCGTCAGCTCGCCGGTGCTCTTGAACCCGGAGACCACCGCGTAGAGGAGCGGCACGGCGACGAACGCGCCGATCAGCCAGACCACGGCGTGCAGGGAGAGAGAGCGTGCCGTCCTGCGGGCCGTCATCAGCCGCCTCCCGAGGTGACGGCGCCGCTCAGGTCCCGGCGGAGCACGTACCGCTGGTAGAAGAGGGAGAAGACCAGGCTGATCATGAACAGCACCACGCTGATCGCACTGGCATAGCCGACCTGGTAGCGCTTGAACCCGAACTGGAACATCGAGATCGCCATCGTCTCGGAGGAGTGGTTGGGTCCGCCCGCGGTCATGACCCACACGAGGTCGAAGAGCTGGATGGCTCCGATGATCGAGAGGAAGACGCTGATCCGGATCGTCGGGCCGAGCAGCGGCAGCGTCACGTGCCGGAAACGCTGCCAGAGGCCGGCACCGTCGATGGAGGCGGCCTCGAGGACCTCTCCCGGGATGCTCTGCAGGCCGGCGAGGAAGAGCATCATGTGGAAGCCGAAGTACTTCCAGGTCATGACCACGAACAGGGTCGGCATGACCGTCGAGGGATCGGCGAGCCACTTCCCCCGCAACCCCTCCAGGCCGAAGGCGCCTGCGATGTGGTCGGCCATGCCGGCCCCGGGGAGGAAGACCATCGTGAAGAGGACCGCCGTGACCACTTCGGACAGGACGTACGGCGCGAAGAACAGCATCCGGTAGACGGCCCGCCCGCGCAGCCTCTGGTTGAGCAGGACGGCCGTGAACAGCGCGAAGGGCAACTGCACCGTGATCGACAGGGCAATCAGGTACAGCCCCCGCTCCAGGTCCCCGAGGAAGACCCGGTCGTGGAACAGCCTGGCGTAGTTCCCCAGGCCGACGAAGTCGTCGACGGGGCCGGTCCCGCTCCACTTGAAGAGGCCCGTGTAGACGGCCACGGCGATCGGGGCGAGGACGAAGACGAGGAAGAGGACCAGAGCCGGGACCAGGAACCAGGTCACCGACGCCCAGCTCCGCAACCCGCGCGGACCCGGGCGTGCCGGACCGGGCGGTCCCGTCGGCGCGGCGTCCCGCACCCGTGCCCGGGGCGAGGTGGACACCGGTTCAGGCACTTTTGGCCGCCGCGGTGATCGACCGGGTGACCTGCTCGGGGCTCTTCTCGCCCGCGATGAGGTCGGCCACGCTGTCGTTGACTTCCTGGCCGACCGCCGGCGGGTAGGCCTGGTCGAGGAAGAGCTGGAAGCCCGTCGCCCGGGCCAGGGTGTCGGCCACCGCCCTCCGGTTGGCGTGGGTGAGCCCGCTCTCCGCGCCTTTGACCACGGGCAGGTAGCCGTCGGAGGCCAGCAGCCTGGACTGGTTCTCCAGGACGAAGAACTTCAGGAAGTCCAGCGCCTCCTTCGGCGCGCCCTTGCGCAGTGCGAAACCGCCGCCACCGCCCAACACCTCGGTGGCCCGGCCGGCGCCGCCGTCGACCGTCGGGAAGGGGAAGAAGCCCAGGTCCGCTCCGAGGTCCGCGCCCGCGTCCTTCTGGACCGACGGCGCCCACTGGCCCATCAGCTCCATGGCCGCCTTGCCGTTGCCCATGGTCGCGGCCTGGCCGCCGGGAGTGGAGTAGCCGGCGCCGAGGAAGCCCGGCTGGAACGGCTGGAGGCCGACGAGTTCCTTGAGGTGGCCGCCCGCCCGGACGAAACCCGCGCCGGTGAAGTCCTTGGCGGCAGCGGCCCGCCCCAGGGCGGGGAGGCCCGCGACGCGCATCGCGAGGTACGCCCAGTAGAAGTGACCCGGCCATTTCTCCTTGCCCGCGAGGGCGATCGGAGTGACGCCCGCCGCCTTGAGCCTCCTGACGTCGTCGAGGAACTCGGCCCAGGTGACCGGCGGAGCGGTGATGCCGGCCTTGGCGAAGAGCGTCTTGTTGTACCAGAAGCCGACCATGCCGACGTCGTAGGGCACCGCGTAGGTCCGGCCCTCGAACTGGTAGGCCTGCAGCGAGACCGGGGTGAGGTCGGATGCCCAGCCGAACGCGTCGGTGAGGTCCTCGACCAGCCCCGCGTCGACTTGCTGCCGCAGCACGCCGCCTCCCCAGGTCTGGAAGACGTCGGGCAGCCGTCCCGACGAAGTGACCGCTGCAAGCTTGGACTTGAACGCCTCGTTCTCCAACGAGGTCGTCTTGATCGCGATGTCCGGGTGGGTGGCCGTGAACGCCGTGGACAGCTGCGGGAACAGGGACTTGCCCGGTTCCGTGGTGGCGATGTTCCACCAGGCGAAGGTCACCTTGCCGTCGGCCGCCGACACCGGACCGGCGGAGCCGCCCTCGCCGCAGGCCGCGGTGAGCGAGGCGGACAGAACGGTCAGGCCCGAGAGCGCGAGGAAACTCCGTCGGCTCGGGGGTGTGCTCGCCATAGGACCTCCGGGGTGAGGAAAGCCGGTTCGAGTTCGAAATGTTTCGTAACTTTCTCGAATTAGCGCTGCCACAAACTAGGAACACGGGGCCCTCCGGTCAAGCCTTCTCGCCGAATTGCCTTTCACAGAAGCCCTCTTACTGCTTGACAATCGGGTCGCACCGACCGGAAACTCCTCGAAAGTTTGCGATACCTGTCGACAGCCCGAGGCGTCCGCGCGGAGGAGAGAAGTTGAGCGAGCAGCGTCCGACCCTGGCCGTCATCGCCGCCGAGGCCGGGGTCTCCCAGGCCACGGTGTCCAAGGTGCTCAACGGCCGCGCCGATGTCGCGGCTTCGACACGCGAACGGATCGAGGGCCTGCTGCGGTCCCACCACTACCTCCACCCCGGGCAGCGGCAGGGCAGGGCGCGCAGATCGGGCCTGGTCGACCTGATCATCGGCGGTCTGGACAGCGCGTGGGCGGTTGAGATCCTGCGCGGCGTCGAAGCCGAATGCGCCCAGCGCAGCGTCGGCACCGTCGTGTCGCTCGTCCCGCCGGGCGAGGCGACACCGTCGAGCTGGGCCGCACTGCCGGTCCTGCACCACAGCGACGGCGTCATCCTCGTCACCGCCTCGGTCACCCGGGCCCAGCGCGCCCAGATCGAACAGGCCGGGGTGGCGCTGGTCGTCATCGACCCGATCGACCTGCCGGGCAACGGAGTGCCGAGCATCGGCGCGACCAACTGGGCGGGCGGCCTCGCGGCCACGGAGCACCTGCTGGAACTCGGGCACCGCCGGATCGCCGCGATCGGCGGGCGCAAGGAGATGCTCTGCAGCCAGGCCCGCATCGACGGGTACCGTGCCGCGCTGGAGCGGGCCGGGATCGAGGTCCGCCGTGACCTGATCCGGTTCGGTGACTTCCAGCACGAGGGCGGGTTCCGGTGCGCCCGGGAACTGCTCGCCCTCCCCGAGCCGCCGACCGCCGTCTTCGCCGGTAGCGACCAGCAGGCGATGGGCGTCTACGAAGCGGCCCGGCAAGGCGGACTGAGCGTCCCGGGAGACCTCAGCGTGGTCGGCTTCGACGACCTGCCGATGTGCGGATGGCTGTCGCCGCCGCTGACGACGGTGCGCCAGCCGCTGGAGGAGATGGGCCGGCTCGCCGCCCGCACACTGTTCCAGCTGCTGGACGGCCAGCCTCTGGTCAGCCCCCGGATGGAGCTCTCGACCGAGCTCAAGGTCCGCCTCTCCACCGCCCCGCCCCGTCTCTAGGAGAACTCCTTGACCGAGCCCTGGCGCGACCCCCTGCTGCCCGTGTCCGTGCGCGTCGCCGATCTGCTGGAACGGATGACACTCGAAGAGAAGGCCGGCCAGCTCACCGCGTTCTGGGCGCGGCCCTCGGATCCGGGGGCACCGGTGGCGCCCGTGGAGGACGACTCCGGCGAGGCCGCCCCCGGGCTCGACCACCTCGCCGCCCACGGACTCGGCCAGCTCACCCGGGTGTTCGGCACCGCTCCGACCACCACGAAGGCCGGGATGGAGCGGCTCGCCTCGCTCCAGCGCGAGGTGACCGCGTCGGGCCGCTTCGGGATCCCGGCGGTCGTCCACGAGGAGTGCCTGACCGGGTTCATGACGTGGGGGGCGACCGTCTTCCCCACGCCGCTCGCCTGGGGCGCGTCCTTCGATCCCGGGCTCGTGCGCCGGATGGCCGCCGCGATCGGTACGGGGATGCGGCGGGCCGGTGTCCACCAGGGCCTGGCTCCGGTCCTCGACGTGGTCCGCGACTACCGGTGGGGCAGGACCGAGGAGTGCATCGGCGAGGACCCCTTTCTCGTCGGAGCGATCGGCACCGCCTACGTACAGGGCCTGGAAGGCGCTGGGATCGTGGCGACGCTCAAGCACTTCGCCGGGTACTCGGCCTCGCAGGGCGGCCGGAACATGGCCCCCGTCGCGGTGGGGCCGCGCGAGTTCGCGGACGTGCTGGTCGAGCCTTTCGTACGGGCGCTGCGCGAGGGAGGCGCCCGGTCGGTGATGAACAGCTACACCGACGTGGACGGCGTCCCGGTGGCCGCCGACGAACGGCTGCTGACCGGGCTGCTCAGGGGCGGACTCGGCTTCACCGGTGTGATCGTCGCCGACTACTACGCCGTCTCCTTCCTGGAGACCCGGCACGGCGTCACCGGTTCACGGGGCGCCGCCGGCGCGCTGGCGCTGACCGCCGGGATCGACGTCGAACTGCCCACGGCCCGCTGCTACGGCGAGCCGCTGACCGCACTCGTGCGGTCGGGGAGCGTACCGGAGGAGCTCGTCGACCGGGCCGCGCGGCGGGTCCTGCTCCAGAAGGCAGAACTCGGCCTGCTCGACCCGGACTGGGAACCCGCCGCGCCCGAGGCGGTCGACCTCGACCCGCCGGAGAACCGGGCCCTGGCCAGGCTCATGGCCGAACGGTCCACCGTGCTGCTCGCCAATGACGGCACCCTGCCGCTGCGGCCCTGCCGGGTCGCGGTCCACGGGCCGCACGCCGACGAACCCCGCTCCTTCCTCGGCTGCTACGCCTTCCCCAACCACGTCGCGGCTCCCGGCGAGCCCGGGCTGGAGATCCCCACGCTCGGTGAAGCGCTCGGCGCCGCCGGGTTCACGGTCACCGCGGACGACCCGGACGTGAACGTACTGGTGCTCGGGGACCGGGCCGGCCTGTTCGGCCGGGGCACCTCCGGAGAGGGCTGCGACGCCGAGACCCTCGACCTGCCCGGCGACCAGGCCGCGCTGGCCTCCGCCGTCCTGGACTCCGGGCTGCCGACGGTCCTGGTCGTCGTCTCCGGACGGCCCTACGCGCTGGGTACGGCGGCCGAGCGCGCGTCAGCCGTGATACAGGCCTTCCTCCCCGGGGAGGAGGGAGCGACGGCGCTGGCCCGGATCATCAGCGGGGCGGCGGAACCGTCCGGACGGCTGCCCGTCTCCCTCCCCCGCCGGGCCGGCGGCCAGCCCGGCACCTATCTGCACGCCGGGCTCGGCGGGCGCACCGACTGGAGTTCGGTGGACCCGACCCCACTGTTCCCCTTCGGACACGGGCTGAGCTGGACCAGGTTCGCCTTCTCGGAGCTCTCCGTGGATACCGAGGCCCCGACGGACGGGACCGTCACCGTCTCCGCCACGGTGCGCAACGTCGGCGGGATGGCCGGGACCGAGGTGGTCCAGCTGTACCTCTCCGACCCCGTGGCGTCCGTCGTCCGGCCGCAGCAGTGGCTCGCCGGATTCGCCCGGGTCGAGCTCCCTCCGGGCGCGGCCGCCCGGGTCGCCTTCTCCGTCCATGCCGACCGGACCTCCTTCACCGGGCTCGACCTGCGCAGGCGCGTGGAGCCCGGGGAGATCGGGGTGGCCGTCGGACGGTCCAGCGGCGACCTTCCGCTCCGGGGCTCCTTCACCCTGCGGGGGCCGGTACGCCATCCGGCCGCCGGCCGGGTGCTGTCCGTGCCGGCCGAGATCGTCCCGGTTCCATGAATGGCTTCTCCGGTGACCCCGTACTGCCCGGGTTCCGGCCCGACCCGTCCGTCTGCCGGGTGGGAGCGGACTACTACCTGGTGACGTCCAGCTTCGAATGGTTCCCGGGCCTCCCCGTCTTCCACAGCCGTGATCTCGTGGCCTGGCGGCGCATCGGATCCGCGCTCGACCGGGCGTCCCAGCTCGACCTCGCCGGCTGCGCTCCCTCACGGGGCCTGTTCGCACCGACGATCCGGCACCATGACGGGCTCTTCCATCTCGTCTGCACGCTGATGGACGGTCCCGGTCATTTCGTCGTCACGGCGACGGATCCGGCGGGACCGTGGTCGCAGCCGCAGTGGCTGGACGGCGAGGGCTTCGACCCGTCGCTGTTCTTCGACGACGGACCGGGCGAAAACGACGTCCGGGCCTGGTTCACCGCCGCCCGTGTGGTGGACGAGGCCGCCGGCCGCACCGAGATCTGGATGCGCGAGTACCTTCCCCGCGAACGACGTCTCACGGGACCCGAGTACGTCCTGTGGTCGGGGAGCCGCCCGGGGGCCCGGTGGTCGGAAGCCCCGCACCTCTACCGGATCGACGGCACCTATCTCCTGCTCACCGCCGAGGGCGGCACCGATGTGGACCACAGCGTGGTGGCCGCCCGTGCCGAGCACGTGACCGGCCCCTACGAGGGCGCCGCCGGGAACCCGGTGCTGCCACCCGCCGCGGGCCCGGTCACCTGCACCGGGCACGCCGACCTCGTCCGGACCCCGCACGGCGACTGGCGGGCCGTCCTGCTGGGTGTCCGGCCGGGCTCCGCGCTCGGCCGTGAGACCTTCCTCAGCCGGATCACCTGGGACGACGGCTGGCCGGTGTTCTCCCCCGTCCGCCACACGGGCCCGCGCCGCCCCCTCCACGACACGTTCGCCACCCTCTCCGCCGACTGGAGCACCCTGCGCACCCCACCGGCAGCGTTCTGGACCACCGGCGACGGCCTCCGCCTCCGGCTCCGGCCCGAACGCCTCGGCGAGCGCACCACCCCGTCCCTCCTGGCCCGGCCCCAGGAACAGCCCGACTGCGACGTCTCCACGGAACTGCGCTTCACCCCCGGCGCACCCGGCGAAGAGGCGGGCCTCGCCGTGGTCCTCGACGACGACACCCATCTCCTGCTCCTCCGCACCACGGAAGGGCTCAGCCTCCGCCACGGGCCCGAGGTGCTGGCCCGCGTTCCCGTCCCCCAGGGCCCCGTACGCCTGGGGGTCCGCATCCGCGGTTTCCACCACACCTTCGGCCATGCGGCACCCGGCGGCCCCTGGCAGGACCTCCCCGCCGTCGAAGCCACCTTCCTCACCCCGCTGTTCACCAGCGTCCAGCTCGGCCTCTACGCCACCTCCAACGGCCGCCCCTCCACCAGCCAGGCGCACTTCACGTGGTTCGACATCACGTACCCGGACCGGCGGGAACCGCCCGGACACCGGGGTACGTGACGCGCGGCCCACTGCCCCCGCCCCGGGGAGAGCGCATTCCCGCAGCCGGGGCGCTTTCCCCCCCTTCCCCCACCGGAGGACCAACCATGCGCAAGTCCGTCCGAGCCGCATCCGCCCTGCTGGCCGGTCTCCTCGCCGGCGGTCTCGCCCTGCTCCCCGCCGGCCCGGCGTACGCCGCCGACCCGACCACCATGACCAGCGGCTTCTACACCGACCCCGACAACTCCGCCCTGCGGTGGACCGCCGCGAACCCCGGCGACGGCCGGGCGGCGGCGATCCGGACGTCCATCGCCAACACCCCGGCGGCCCGCTGGTTCGGCAACTGGAGCGGTGACATCGCCACGGCCGCCGGCTCCTACACCGGCCGCGCCGACTCCGCCGACAAGCTGCCGGTCCTGGTCGCGTACAACATCCCCGACCGGGACGTCTGCGCCGGTCATTCCGGCGGCGGCGCCGGGAGCCGCGCCGCCTACGAGAGCTGGATCGCCGCCTTCGCCACCGGCATCGGCAACCGTCCGGCCGTCGTCATCCTCGAACCCGACGCGCTCGGCCACGAGAGCTGCATGACGGCCGGCCAGATCGCCGAGCGCAACGCCATGCTCAAGAACGCGATCGCCCAGTTCCACACGAAGGCGCCCAACACCTGGGTCTACCTCGACGCCGGGAACGCCGGCTGGATCGGCGCCCCGGAAATGGCGCAGCAGCTGGCCGCCGCCGGGGTCGACGGGGCGCACGGCTTCGCGCTGAACGTCTCCAACTACTTCACCACCGACCAGAGCACCTCCTACGGCAACGCCGTCAACTCGGCCCTGCGCTCCTACGGCTACACCAAGCCGTTCGTCATCGACACCAGCCGCAACGGCAACGGCTCCAACGGCCAGTGGTGCAACCCCGCGGGCCGCCGGACCGGTACCCCCAGCCGGCGCGGGGGCGGTGCCGAGATGCTGCTGTGGATCAAGATCCCCGGCGAGTCCGACGGCAACTGCGGCGTCGGGGCGGGCTCCTCGGCCGGGCAGTTCCTTCCGGAGGTCGCCTACAAGATGATCTACGGCTACTGAGCCCGCCCGCGGGTTCACTCCGCCGCGCTCCTCTTCTTCCGTGCTCTTCCTTCCCTGCTCTCTGCCCTGGAGGCTCATTCATGGGATCGAACGCCATTGCCCCGCCCCTCGTCCGCCGGAAGACGGCGGGTCTGCGCGCGGCCCTCGCCGTCGCCGTCCTCGGTTCGGCCGCCGTGCTGGCGGCTCCGCCGACCGCGCGGGCCGCCGAGGGCACGCTCGGCGCCGCGGCGGCGCAGAGCGGCCGCTACTTCGGCGCCGCCATCGCCTCGGGCCGGCTGGGCGACCCCGCGTACACCACGATCGCGGGCCGCGAGTTCAACTCGGTGACGCCCGAGAACGAGATGAAGATCGACGCCACCGAACCCCAGCAGGGCCGGTTCGATTTCTCCGCCGGTGACCGCGTCCACGACTGGGCGACGCGCAACGGCAAGCAGGTCCGCGGCCACACGCTGGCCTGGCACTCGCAGCAGCCGGGCTGGATGCAGAACCTCGGCGGGGGCGCGCTGCGCCAGGCGATGACCAGCCACATCAACGGGGTGATGGCCCACTACAAGGGCAAGATCGTCCAGTGGGACGTGGTGAACGAGGCCTTCGCCGACGGCACCTCGGGGGCCCGGCGCGATTCCAACCTGCAGCGCACCGGAAACGACTGGATCGAGGTCGCCTTCCGCACCGCGCGTGCCGCCGACCCCGGCGCCAAGCTCTGCTACAACGACTACAACATCGAGAACTGGACGTGGGCCAAGACCCAGGCCGTGTACTCCATGGTCCGGGACTTCAAGCAGCGCGGCGTGCCGATCGACTGCGTCGGCTTCCAGTCCCACTTCAACAACGACAGCCCCTACGACAGCAACTTCCGCACCACCCTGCGGAGCTTCGCCGCCCTCGGCGTCGACGTGGCCGTCACCGAACTCGACGTCCAGGGCGCCCCGGCCGCGACCTACGCCAACGTGACCAACGACTGCCTGGCCGTCCCGCGCTGCCTCGGCATCACCGTCTGGGGGGTGCGCGACACCGATTCGTGGCGAGCGGAGCAGTCGCCGTTGCTGTTCGGCGGCAACGGCAACAAGAAGCCCGCCTACACCTCCGTGCTGGGCGCCCTCAACGCCGCCGGCTCCTCCACCCCGGCCCCCTCACCCGGTTCCGGGCCGATCAGGGGCGCAGGTTCGGGCCGGTGCCTGGACGTGCCCGGTGCCGTGACCACCGACGGAACCCAGGTCAACCTGTGGGACTGCAACAACCGCACCAACCAGCAGTGGACCCACACCGCGGCAGGCGAGCTCAGGGTCTACGGAGACAAGTGCCTGGACGCCGCCGGAACGGGCAACGGCACCAAGGTCCAGATCTACGGCTGCTGGGGTGGCGACAACCAGAAATGGCGCCTGAACCCCGACGGCTCCATCGTCGGCGTCCAGTCCGGGCTCTGCCTGGACGCCGCGGCCAACGGCACCGCCAACGGCACCCTGATCCAGCTCCACTCCTGTTCGAACGGCGGCAACCAGCGCTGGACCCGCAGCTGAAGCCGGCCACGGCGAGGGTGGCGACACCCTCGCCGTGGCACCGTTCCTTCAGGAACAGACCGACCCTGCGAGGGTGAAGCGCGTCGGGGGCGCGTTGGTACCCGAATACGTCGCCTGGAAGCCGAAGCTCGCGCTGCCGCCGGGCTCCAGGGTGGCGTTCCAACCGGCGTCCCGGGCGGTGACCGTGCTGCCCGACTGGCTCACCGTGGCGTTCCAGGCGTTGCCGATCCGCTGGTCACCCGCGAAGCTCCAGCCGAGGGTCCACCCGGAGACCGCCGAGGTGCCGGTGTTCCGCACGCTCACGGTCGCCGTGAATCCGTTGCTCCAGGCGTTGTCGATCCGGTAGGTCACCGTGCAGGGGGCCGCCGCCGTGTCGTCGTCCTCCTCCGTCGCCGTGAACGTCGCCGCCTGCACGCCGGGACCGCCGGCCGTGAACGTCGCGGTGCCCGACGACGTGTCGGCGTCCTGCCCGGCGGCAACCGCAACCTGCTGCGCCGTCGCCCAGTTGACCGGCGTGAAGACCAGGGTCGCGGCCGCCGACAGGTCCTGGTCGCCGGAGCTGCGGGCCACGGTCACCGTGACGTCCCGCGCGGGCGCCGCCGAGAGCCGTACGCCCACCTGAACCGAACCGCCCTCCGGGACCGTCACGGCCGCCGGTGCCACCTGGACCGAGGGCGCCGCCGGCGCCCCGCGCCGCTCGGCGGCGAAGGCCGCCAGCCAGGCCAGCGACGCGTTCCAGTTGATCGCCACCTCGTTGGTGGAGTACGAGCCGATGTCGTCCACGTAGCACGCCGCCGGCGCGCACCCCGCGAGCTTCTCCCTGGCCACCGGGTCCTCCAGCGCCGCGTTCGGCCCGCCCGCGAGGGAGCCGGCCGGCGGGTGGGGCAGCGAGGCGTCGTTCTGGTGCGCCCAGAACCGGTGGTGCTGGTTCTCGGAGTGGCGTTCGCCGTAGCCGGTGACGTAGGAGAGGTCGAGCGCGTTGCGGCCGAGCAGGTAGTCCAGCGACTCCAGTGCTCCGGCGCGGTAGCGCTGTTGGCCGGTGAGCTCGTACGCGACGGCCATCACCATGGCGTTGTTGGTGACCGAGCTGTTGGAGCCCCACGCGTACCCGCCGGCCGGGAGCGGCACCGGGTAGCCCTGTCCGGCCATGGTGGCGAGATGGCCGTCGGCGGCGGAGGTCAGCAGAGCGCGCAGCCGGGCGATGTCGTCGGTGGGCAGGCCCACGCCGGGGACGGTGGCGAGGGTGATGCGGCCGAGGGTGGCCGTGCCGCCCCACCAGAACCCGTCGACCGGCCTGGCGTGGTGCGGGGAGGAGGTGACGGCGTCCCGGTACTGCGGCTCTCCGGTGGTGGCCAGGAGCTCCGCCGCCGCCCAGTAGAACTCGTCGGAGACGTCGGCGTCCTCGTAAGCGCCGCCCCCGGTGTTGTCGCTCGCCGGGGCGAGCACGTCCGGGTTGGCCCTGGCGGCCGTCCAGGCGCGGCGGGCCGCGTCCAGGCAGCGCGCGGCGAACGCGGCGTCGTACGGCGCGTACACCCGGGCGCACTGTGCGGCCGAGGCCGCCAGGTTCAGTGTCGCGGCGGTGGACGGCTTGTGCAGCTCGCGCTGCTCGGCGTCGAGTTCGGGCCGGGTCGGCAGGGCGGTCCACCGGGCGTCGTGCATCTTGTGGAAGGCCATCCCTGCCCTCGGCTTGCCGGCCGGGACCTGCATCCGCAGCAGGAACTCCAGCTCCCAGCGGGCCTCGTCCAGCACGTCCGGCGTTCCGTTGCCGCGCTCCGGCACCCGCAGCGTCGCATCGCCGAGCGCCGCGTCACCGCCTGAACGGCGGGCCCTCTCGTAGGAGTTGACCACCTCCCAGACGGAGATGCCGCCGTTGACGACGTACTTGCCGTGGTCGCCGGCGTCGTACCAGCCGCCGCGCGCGTCCACGCGGTAGTCACACACCCCCGCATGGCAGGGGACGTCGCTGTCGCCCTTGTTCGGGGCGACGCCCAGGTGCCCGGCGGGGCGGGCGTAGGCGCTGCCGCCGGCCAGGGCCGCGTCGATCGCGATGCCGCTGCGCTGCTGGTAGAAGAACGACATGCTGTCCGCGCGCAGGGAGTCGTACAGCGACGGGGAGATGTCGAACGGGTGGCTGGTGCGGCCGTCGACGCCCAGGGTGTAGCCGGAGCCGGTGCCGGTGTACGCGCCGAAGTCCACCAGGTGCGTGGACTGTCCGGACGCCTGGTCGGCGCCGCGCACGGTGGTGGTTCCCGAGGCCACCACCGTGCCCGCGGCGTCGCGCAGTTGCCAGCCGAGCGGGGCGGTCGCGGCGCCGGCCACGGTGGCCCGCTTGGGGCCGTCGGGCAGGTAGCCGAGCTGGTTGACCCGGACGGACGTGTCGGCGGCGGCGACGGGGGCGGCCGCTGCCGGAGCGGTCAGGGGGGTCGTGGACAGGCCGCCGACGGCGAGCGCGAAGCCGGCGAGTACGGCGGCCGCGCGGCGGGGCCCGCCGCGCGCGGGGGTGACAGGAGGCACGGGTGGAGCCTTCCTAGGCGGGGTGTGGGAGCGCTCCCAATCAAGCCAGCAGCCGGACCGGCCCGTCAAGTGGCCTTGCGGCAAAGGGAGTTGCTCCTACTTCCCCGCCCGGACGGGAACTGCCGCGCTTCGCGCGGGTACCGTCCGGACGTCGGCGGCACGCCGGCGCGGTGGCGCTCCCCGCGCGTAGCGGGGCGGTGCGCGGCCTCAGGTCCCCGGCGCGGGGGCCGGGTTGCCGTAGTAGGCGTCCGGTCCGTGCTTACGGGTGAAGTGCCGCTCCAGGAGGTGCCTCGGCGGGTCCGAGACGCCCCCGAGGCGGAACCCCAGCGCGAGCGTGTGCAGCGCCATCTCCGCCACGGCCTCGCAGACGACGGCGTTCTCCAGTGCGGCCTTCGCGGTGGCGCCCCAGGTGAAGGGGCCGTGCCGGGAGACGAGCGCTCCGGGGACCTCTTCGGCCCGCCGGGGATCGCCGCCGAGGCGGGCGACGATCACCTGGCCGGTGTTGTACTCGTAGTCCTTCGCGCACTGCTCGGCGGTGAGGTCCTCCGTCACGGGGACGGGCCCGTTGAAGGTGTCGGCGTGCGTGGTGCCGAACACCGGGATCGGCCGGCGCGCCTGGGCGAAGGCGACGGCGTGCGCCGAGTGCGTGTGGGTGACGCCCCCGATGGAGGGGAACGCCCGGTAGAGGCACCGGTGGGTTTCGGTGTCGGTGGACGGCCTGAGGCGCCCGTCGACGACCCTGCCGTCCTCCAGCGCCACCACGACCAGGTCCTCCTCGGTGAGGTCGGCGTAGGAGACCCCGGAGGGCTTGATGACGAAGACACCGGCGTCCCGGTCCACTCCGCTGACGTTCCCCCAGGTGAGGGTGGCCAGCCCGGCGTCGGGGATCCGGAGGTTGGCCGCGAGGACCTCGCGGCGGAGCTCCCTGAGATCGGTCTCGCTCACTGCGCTCTCACCGTCTTTCCGCCACTGGACCGATCGCGGGACGCGTCGGCACCGCGGCTACGCTGCGGTTGCTGCCGCTCCAGATTGTGAACGCTAACAAGCGAAAAGCTCAAGAGATTGCGAGGAGATTCCCGCTCACACCCTCCGATGAAGGCTGCATAATGTGAGCGCCAACATCGATACTTCGCCGACCCCGCACGGCGGGCCCGGGATGTGTGCGGGCCGCGGCCGGTTCGGTACCTTGAGGGAAGGCCGCTCGATGAGGAAAGGAAGAGAGTTGACCCAGCTCCCGGACGTCTCGCGAGCGCCCACGATGACGGACGTCGCGCGCGTCGCAGGCGTGTCCCACCAGACCGTTTCACGGGTGCTCAGCGACCACCCGAACGTCAGCGCCAAGACCCGGGCCGCGGTGACACAGGTCATCGAGCAGCTGGGCTACCGGCGGAACTCGGCGGCCCGGGCCCTGGCCACGCGCCGGACCCACACGCTGGGCGTCATCGCGGTGAACACCACCCTGCACGGGCCCGCCAGCACCGTGGCGGGGGTTCAGGAGGCGGCTCGCGACCGCGGCTATCTGACGTCCGCCGTCACGCTGCGGACGGCCACGCAGACGGCCCTCGCCGAGGCCATGCAGCACCTCGCCGGCTGGGGGGTGGAGGGGATCGTCGCCGTCACCCCGCAGCGCGCCGCGGTGCGGGCCCTGGCGGCGCTGGAGGCACCGTGCCCGGTGGTCACCGTGGAAGGCGGCCACACCCTGGCCCTGCCCGGGGTGTCGCTGGACCAGAACCTCGGCGCCCGCATGATCACGGAACACCTCCTCGCCTCGGGCCACTCCACCGTGTGGCATGTCGCGGGCCCCTCCGACTGGCTGGAGAGCGAGGCCCGCACCCAGGGGTGGGAGGACGCGCTGCGGGACGCCGGAGCCGAGGTGCCGCCCCTGCTGCGCGGCGACTGGAGCCCCCTTTCGGGATACCAGGCCGGCCAGCAGCTCGCGGGGCGGGTCCGGGCGTCACGAGGAGGGGGAGCGGGGCTCACGGCGGTGTTCGTCGCCAACGACCAGATGGCCCTCGGCGTCCTGCGGGCCTTGCGGGAAGCCGGCCTGCGCACGCCCGAGGACGTGGCGGTCGCCGGCTTCGACGACATCCCCGAGGCCGAGTTCTTCCCGCCTCCGCTCACGACGATCCGCCAGGACTTCGCCTCGCTCGGCCGCGACAGCATCGGACTGCTCCTGGACCACATCGAGGGCCGGGCCGAAGAGCCGACGCACCTGGTGGTGGTCCCCGAGCTCATCGTGCGCGCCAGCACCGCCCGCAGGATCGCCCTCCCCGGCGAATGACCCCCGGCACGGCCGGTGCCCGGCCCCTCCTGCGAGGAGCCGGGCCTGCCCGGAGGGCAGGTGCAGCGGTCGCGGAACCCTCCGGAGCCCCCCGGCACCGGACGGCGTACACGGTCGCGGCGCCGACCCCCGGGAGGCGCCGCCCGCGGACCGCCGTCAGCGCGCGGCGGCCCGGCGGCCCCCCATCAGGCGTTGCAGCACGATGAACACGAGCAGCAGGGCACCGATGACGATCCTGGTCCACCAGGAGCTGAGGGTGCCCTGGAAGTTGACCATCGTCTGGATCATGCCGAGGACCAGCACCCCGAGCGCGGTGCCCAGGACGAAGCCGGACCCTCCGGTCAGCAGGGTGCCGCCGATCACGGCGGCGGCGATCGCGTCGAGTTCCATGCCCATGGCGTGGAGGGCGTAGCCGGAGAGCGTGTAGAAGGTCAGCAGCACGCCGCCGAGCGCGGAGCACAGGCCGCTGACGCCGTACACGGCGATCTTCGTGGTGCCCGTCGGCAGACCCATCAGGCGTGCCGAGGATTCGCTGCCTCCCAGCGCGTACACGTTGCGGCCGAAGCGGGTGTGGTGCAGGACGACGAAGGCGGTCACCAGAACGGCCAGCGCGATGAGCACGGGGACCGAGACGAACAGTCCGCCCGGGCCGTAGAGCCTGGTCTGGGCGACTCCCGCGGTGACGGGATCGTTGATCGTGATGGATTCGGTGCTGATCGTGTAGCAGAGCCCCCGGGCGAGGAACATGCCGGCCAGGGTGACGATGAACGGCTGGATCTCGAAGGTGTGGATGATCCAGCCCATGAGCGCCCCGCTCCCGGCGCCGACCAGGAGGACCAGGGGGATCACGGCGGCCAGGGGCCAGCCGTGCGACTCGACCAGCCAGGCCGTGATCATGGTCGAGAGGGCCACCATGGAGCCGATGGACAGATCGATGCCCCCGGTGAGGATGACGAAGGTCGCGCCGACCGCGACGACCAGCAGGAATCCGTTGTCGATCAGCAGGTTCAGCACGACCTGTGCGGAGAGGAAGCCCTCGTAGCGCACGGATCCGACGCCGAACATGACGACCAGCAGGACCGCGGTGACGACCAGTGGGATACGGGTCCGGGCGCGCGGGGAAACGGTCGCGAAGGAGCGGGCCGTCCGCGCGGCGGCGTTCACGGTGCCGGTACTCATGCTCGGACCTCCTGCTCCTGCGGGGTGGTGCCCGCCGTGGCGGCGGATCGGGGGGTGGTCGCCCGGCGGCGCACGACCCTCGCCCGGAAGGCCGGGGACTGCACGAGGCAGACGATGACGACGACGAAGGCCTTGAAGACGAGGGTGGTCTCGGGAGGGACGCCGAGGGTGTAGACGGTGGTGGACAGGGTCTGGATGATCAGGGCGCCCAGGACCGTCCCGCCGAGGGAGAAGCGCCCTCCGGTCAGGGCGGTCCCGCCGACCACGACGGCGAGGATCGCGTCGAGCTCGATCCACAGGCCGGCGTTGTTGCCGTCGGCGCTGGAGACGTTCGAACTGATCATCAGCCCGGCGACGGCGGCGCACAGGGCACTGAAGACGTAGACCAGGGCGAGCAGGCCACCGGCCCGGATGCCCACCAGGCGGCTGGCGGTGGGATTGCCGCCGACGGACTCGATCAGCATGCCGAGGGCGCTGCGGCGGGTGACGAAGGCGGTGAGCGCGACGAGGACGGCGGCCAGCAGGACGGCGAACGGGAGGAGCAGCCAGTAGCCGCCGCCGATCATCTTGTAGGGGGCGCTGGTCACCGTGATGATCTGGCCGTCGGTGATCAGCTGGGCGACGCCGCGGCCCGCGACCATGAGGATCAGGGTGGCCACGATGGGCTGCACCCGCAGACCGGACACCAGCAGTCCGTTGGCCAGGCCCAGCACCAGGGCGACCCCGAGCGCGAGGGCGACGGCGGTGAGCGTGGTGGCGACGCTGCCGGGACGCGCCGCGGTGGAGATGTGTCCGCAGGCGAGCGCGCCGGCGATGGCGACGGTGGAACCCACCGAGAGGTCGATGCCCCGGGTGGCGATGACGAGGGTCATACCGAGCGCCACGAGGACGAGGGGCGCGCCGAAGCGCAGGATGTCGACGGGGCTGCCGTAGAGGTGGCCGTCACGTACCCGGACCGAGAGGAAGTCGTGGTGGAACGCGAGGTTGCCGAGGAGCAGGGCGAGCAGCACGAGCGCGGGCCACAGCAGGCGGTGGCGGGCCGTTCGCCGCCCGGGGCCGCCGGCGGCCCCGGATGTGGCGGGCTGGGGGGTCATGAGTCCGTTCCGGTGGCGATGGTCGTCAGGAGTCGTTCGGGGGTGACGGAGTCGTCGTTGGCCAGGGTGGCCACCATGCGGTGGTCGCGGAGCACGGCGATGCGGTGGCTCAGGCGAAGGACCTCTTCGAGTTCCGCCGAGACGAACAGCACGGCGGTGCCTTCGCCCGCCAGGCGGGCGACGAGCTTCTGGATCTCGGCCTTGGCCCCGATGTCGATGCCCCGGGTGGGTTCGTCGAGGATCAGGAGGCGGGGCTCGGTGAGCAGCCAGCGCGCGAGGAGGACCTTCTGCTGGTTGCCCCCGCTGAGGTGGCGTACCTGCGCTTCGGGGTCGGCGGGACGGATGTCCAGGGCCTCGATCCAGTGGCGCGCCAGTTCGTCCTGCTTCGCACGGGTGAGCGGCCTGGTCCAGCCGCGGGCGGCCTGCAGGGCGAGGATGATGTTCTCGCGGACCGTGAGCTCGCCCACCAGGCCCTCGGACTTGCGGTTCTCGGAGCAGAAGGCGATGCCCCGGGCGATGGCGTGGCGGGGGCTGCGCAGGAGCGCCTTCCGGCCCTCGATGCTCACCTCTCCGGCGTCCGCGCTGTCAGCGCCGAACAGCAGGCGCGCCGCCTCGGTGCGGCCCGAGCCCAGCAGGCCGGCCAGTCCGATGACCTCGCCGGCGTGGATGTCGAGGTCGTAGGGTTCGATCGAGCCGGTACGGGTCAGCCGTCGGGCCCGGAGGAACGGCTCGCCGGCCGCCCGCCCGGCCCCGGGTCCGTGGGCACGGTCCGACAGCTGGTCCAGGGTGGCCAGTTCTCCGCCGATCATCCGCTGGACGAGCGTCACGGGGGTGAGCTCGGCGATGGGGTACTCGCCTTCCAGCCGGCCGCCCCGCAGGACGGTGACCCGGTCACAGAGGTCGAACACCTGGTCCAGGAAGTGCGTGACGAACAGGATGGCCACACCGCGGTCCCTGAGGCGCCGCACCAGCCTGAAGAGCTGGGCCACCTCCTCGCGGTCCAGGCTGGAGGTGGGTTCGTCCAGCACGAGCACCTTCGCCGAGACGTCGACCGCCCGGACGATGGCGACGAGTTGCTGTACCGCCAGGGAATGCGCGTCGAGCGGGCCGGCGACGTCCAGGTCGAGCTCCAGCTCGGTCAGCAGCTCGGCCGCCCGCCGCCGCATCTCGGACCAGCGGACGAGACCGAACCGGCGCGGTTCGCGCCCGATGAGGATGTTCTCGGCGACGGAGAGGTTGGGGCAGAGGTTGACCTCCTGGTAGACGGTGCTGATTCCGGCCCGTTGCGCCTGGAGGGGGTCCGTGAACGCGTGGGGGCGGCCGTCCACGAGGACGGTGCCGCCGTCGGCGGGGTGGACACCGGTGAGCACCTTGATCAAGGTGGACTTCCCGGCGCCGTTCTCGCCCATCAGGGCGTGCACCTCGCCGGGGAAGAGCCGCAGGGCGACTCCGTCGAGGGCGAGTACGCCCGGGAACCGCTTGCGGATGCCGTGGGCTTCCAGGACCGGCCGCGGGCCGCCGGTGCCCGTGGGCGGCTGCGTGGACGGAGGTGTCATCCGCCCTCCTCTCGTGTGGGGGTGGTGCGGGCTCGGTCGCCGGCCTCGCGGGCCGGCGGGATCGGCAGGGGACGGCCGGGCCCGCCGGGAGTCCAGCGGCGGCGGGGGCCGCCGCCCGTCAGTACTTGCGGGAAGGCAGTGCGGCCGCGGCCTTGTCCTGCGGGAACACGCCCTCCTCGGTTTCGACCCGGGCGGGCACGCTCTCGCCCGCGACGACCTTCTTGGCCAGGTCCATCAGCTGGTCGCCGAGGAGCGGGTTGCACTCCACCACGACGTTGATCTTGCCCTCGGTCATCGCGACGAAGGCGTCCTTGATCCCGTCCACCGAGATCACCTTGATGTCCGTACCGGGCTTCTTGCCGGACTCCTCGATGGCCTGGATGGCGCCGAGGGCCATGTCGTCGTTGTGGGCGTAGAGGACGTCGATGTGCTTCTGGGACTTGAGGAACGCCTGCATGACCTCCTTGCCCTTGGCGCGCGTGAACTCGCCCGACTGCGAGGCGACGATCCTGAACTTGCCGTCGCCCCGGATGGCCTCGCCGAATCCGGCCTTGCGGTCGTTGGCGGGTGCGGAGCCCGTGGTGCCCTGGAGCTCGACGATGTCGACCGGACCCTGCTGGTTGGCGTACGCACCCGTCAGCCACTCCCCCGCGGCCTTGCCCTCCTTGACGAAGTCCGAGCCCAGGAAGGTCTTGTAGAGGGAGGTGTCCTTGGTGTCCACGGCCCGGTCGGTCAGGATGACCGGGATGCCGGCGTCCTTGGCCTCCTTCAGCACCGTGTCCCAGCCGGACTCCACGACCGGGGAGAAGGCGATCACGTCGACCTTCTGCTGGATGAAGGTGCGGATGGCCTTGATCTGGTTCTCCTGCTTCTGCTGC
>NZ_GG657750.1:561250-602081 GCF_000158895.1 Streptomyces sp. C
TTCGGGGCGTGCGGAAGGGGCTCCGCACGGCCGTGGGTGCGGCGGGGCCGAGTGCGGCGGCAGGGCGCCGCCGTCGAGAAGGGGAGCCGTCGCATTGTGAGCGCTAACAAGTGCGGTTCTCAACCCTCTTGCTCACGTTACCTGTCTGTTATCGCGGCCGAACGGGGCACAGGTGACTCGTCGCGCGATCTGGGCGCACCCTCTTGCCCTTCTGCATTGTTAGCGCTCACACTGCATGGCATCCGACACCACCACACCTTCGGAAGGCACTCAGTTGACGTCACCCCACCTCCTCACGCCCTCCCCCGGCTCCGGGGATCCGGAGCAGTACACGGTCGGTGTCGACTTCGGCACCCTGTCGGGCCGCGCCGTGGTGGTGAGGGTTCGCGACGGGCGGGAGCTGGCGGCGGCGGTCCACACCTACCGGCACGCCGTCATGGACCGGTACCTGCCCCACGGTGGTGCGCAGCTGCCCCCGGACTGGGCCCTGCAACACCCCGAGGACTGGCGGGACGTACTGCGCCGCGCCGTCCCGGAGGCCGTGGCAGCGGCGGGGATCGATCCCGCGGCGGTGATCGGCATCGCCACCGACTTCACCGCCTGCACCGTCCTGCCCACCCTGGCCGACGGGACCCCCCTCGCCGAGACCGAGCTCGCCGGACGGCCGCACGCGTGGCCCAAGCTGTGGAAACACCACGCGGCCCAGCCGTACGCCGATCGCATCAACGAACTCGCCCACGCCCGCGGGGAGAAGTGGATCACCCGCTACGGCGGCCGGATCTCCGCGGAGTGGCAGTTCGCGAAGGCCCTCCAGGTCCTGGAGGAGGATCCGCTCGTGTACGACACCTGCGCACGGTGGATCGAGGCAGCCGACTGGATCGTGTGGCAGCTCACCGGAAGCGAGTCCCGCAACGCCTGCACCGCCGGATACAAGGGCATCCACCAGGACGGTGCCTACCCGAGCGAGGAGTACCTGGCCGGGCTGAACCCCCGGTTCGCCGACTTCGCCCGCACCCGCCTCGAATTCCCGCTCTCCGCACTGGGCTCACGCGTGGGCACGCTCGGCACCGAGGCGGCGGCCTGGACCGGGCTGCGCCCCGGGATCGCCGTGGCCGCGGGCAACGTCGACGCCCATGTCACCGCGGCCGCGGCCCAGGCCGTGGAGGACGGTCAGCTGCTCGCCATCATGGGCACCTCCACCTGCCACGTCGTGAACGCCCCCGTCCTCGCGGACGTCCCCGGCATCTGCGGTGTCGTGAACGGCGGGATCGTCGAGGGAGCCTACGGCTACGAGGCCGGGCAGAGCGCGGTCGGCGACGTCTTCGCCTGGGTACTGGACCAGGGCGTCCCACCGGACTACCTCGCCGAAGCGGCCGAGCGCGACGAGGACCTGCACACCCTGCTGACCCGGAAGGCCGCCGGCCAGCCGGTCGGGGGCCACGGACTGGTCGCCCTCGACTGGCTGGGCGGAAACCGGTCGGTCCTCGTCGACCACCACCTCTCGGGAGTCATCGCGGGGCTGACCCTCGCGACCCGCCCCGAGGACGTCTACCGCGCGCTGCTCGAAGCCACCGCGTTCGGCACCCGCGTCATCGTGGAGGCCCTGGAGACGGGCGGCGTACCGGTGCGCGAGTTCATCGTCGCGGGCGGACTGGCCAGGAACGAACTGCTGATGCAGATCTACTCCGACGTGCTGCGCCGCCCCGTCTCCCTCGCCGCGTCGGACCAGGCACCCGCCCTAGGGTCGGCCATCCACGCCGCCGTGGCCGCCGGCGCGTACAGCGACGTACGGACGGCCGGCGCCGCCATGGGCCGCCGGCTTCCGGCCGTCTACACGCCCGACGCCTCCCGGGCCGACGCCTACGACGCCCTCTACGCCGAATACCGGCTCCTGCACGACCGCTTCGGCACCGACGGCCAGTTGCACCGCCTGAGGCGCATCCGCGACACGACCCGCACGGCGAGCTGATCCGCGCCGCCGTCCACCCTCCCCGCCCGCCCGCTCCGACGCGTCGCGGGACGTCACCCCCCAGGAGTCCATGTGCCCAGCCGAACGTCTCCCGCCCAGGAAATCTGGTTCCTCACGGGCAGCCAGCACCTGTACGGCGAGGAGACGCTGAAACAGGTCGCCGAACAGTCGCGGCAGCTGGCCGCCGCCCTGGACGACGCCTCCGGCATTCCCGCACGTGTCGTGTGGAAGCCGGTGCTCACCGACGCCGACGCCATCCGCCGCGTGTGCCTCGACGCGAACGCCGATGACCGGTGCACCGGTCTCATCGCCTGGATGCACACCTTCTCGCCGGCGAAGATGTGGATCGCCGGACTGGACGCACTGCGCAAGCCGCTGCTGCACCTGCACACCCAGTCGAACCTGGCCCTGCCCTGGGCCACCATCGACATGGACTTCATGAACCTCAACCAGGCCGCCCACGGCGACCGCGAGTTCGGGCACGTCCAGACCCGACTCGGGGTGCCCCGCAAGACCGTGGCCGGACACGTCAGCGACCCGGTGACGATCGCACGGGTGGCCGTCTGGGCGCGGGCGGCCACCGCACGCTCCGAACTGACCACCCTCAAGGCGGCCCGATTCGGCGACAACATGCGCGACGTGGCCGTCACCGAAGGGGACAAGGTCGAGGCCCAGCTGCGCCTCGGCGTCTCCGTGAACACCTACGCCGTCAACGACCTGGTGGAGGTGGTCGACAGCGCGCAGGAGAGCGAGGTGGCGTCCCTCGTCGAGGAGTACGCGGACCTGTACGACCTGGCGCCCGAGCTTCGGCGGGGAGGCGAACGGCACGAGTCGCTGCGCTACGCGGCCCGCATCGAGGCCGGCCTGCGCACCTTCCTCGAAACGGGCGGCTTCCGGGCCTTCACCACCAACTTCGAGGACCTGGGCGGGCTCCGTCAGCTGCCCGGCCTCGCGGTCCAGCGGCTCATGGCCCAGGGGTACGGCTTCGGAGGGGAGGGCGACTGGAAGACCGCCGTCCTGCTGCGCGCCCTCAAAGCGGCCGCCACCGGCCTCCCCGGCGGCACCTCCTTCATGGAGGACTACACCTACGACATGACACCGGGCAACGAACTCGTCCTCGGCGCACACATGCTGGAAGTGTGCCCCACCCTCGCGACCGCCAGGCCGAGCTGCGAGATCCACCCCCTCGGCATCGGCGGGCGGCAGGACCCGGTCCGGCTGGTGTTCGACGCCGCCCCCGGCCCGGCCGTGGTGGTGGGCCTCGCCGACCTCGGCGACCGCTTCCGCCTGGTGGCCAACGACGTCGACGTCGTGGCACCCCCGCACCCCCTGCCCGCCCTGCCCGTCGCCCGCGCGGTCTGGCGGCCCCGCCCCGACCTGCGGACCTCCGCGGAATCCTGGCTGACGGCCGGCGGACCCCACCACACCGTCCTCAGCACCGCCCTCACCTCCGACCACCTCGACGACCTCGCGGAAATGCTCCGCGTGGAGCTCCTCCTCATCGAAGAGAGCACCACCCCGAAGCAGTTCCGGCGCGATCTGCGCTGGAACCAGGCGTACCAGCGGCTGGCTCTGGGGTTGTGAACCAGGGGATCTGGGAGCGCTCCCAGTAGGTGAGGGCAGACGGTAGCGGCAACCGGCGGACAAGAGAAGACGGTTCGGAGGGATTCCCGAGCGAAATGCTTTCGACCCTCCGCATACCTTGACGCGACTGGGCGCCGTCCGCACAGTGGGAGCGCTCCCACTCGTTCACGGCTTGTGCACGGTCCCGCCGTGCCACGACCAGGACGGCGCTCCCACCCACGGGCGTGCGCTCTCCGGCCAGGCCCTGGGGCCCGGTTCCGACGCCCGTGTCCTCCCCGTACGACGGAACGCCGCCCACCGGCGCCGGGCTCCGCCTGCGCCCCGACCTGAAAGGCACCCCGCGAAATGAGCCGCATCATCTCCCGCACCGCGTTACTGGCGGCCCTCGGCCTCGTCACGGCCGCGGGCGCCACCGCCACCGTCTTCGGCGCGCCCGCCGGCGCCGCCACCGCCGGTTGCACGATCGAATACCAGGTCACGAACCAGTGGAACAACGGGTTCGGCGCCAACGTGGTCGTCACCAACACCGGTGACCCCGTCGCCGACTGGACCGTGGAGTGGACCTACGCGAACGGCCAGCAGGTCACCCAGGGCTGGAACGCCGCCATCACCCAGTCGGGGGCGGCCGTGACGGCCAAGAGCCTCTCGTACAACGGGTCGCTGGCCACCGGCGGTTCGACGTCCTTCGGGTTCAACGGTTCCCACAACGGCACGAACACCGTGCCCGCGACGTTCAAGCTCAACGGCGTCGCCTGCAACGGCGCCACCGTTCCGACCCAGCCCCCCACCACTCCCCCGACGACCCCGCCCACGACGCCTCCGCCCTCGGGCGGCAAGGTCGACAACCCCTACGCCGGCGCCAAGGTGTACGTGAATCCGGAGTGGTCCGCCAAGGCGGCCGCCGAGCCGGGCGGCACGAGGGTGTCGAACCAGCCCACCGCCGTCTGGCTGGACCGCATCGCCCTCGTCACGGGCACCAGCGGCAAGATGGGCCTGCGCGACCACCTCGACGCGGCCCTGGCGCAGAAGGGCAGCGGCGAACTCGTCGTCCAGCTGGTGGTCTACGACCTGCCCGGACGGGACTGCTCCGCGCTCGCCTCCAACGGGGAGCTGGGCCCGACCGAGATCGACAGGTACAAGACGCAGTTCATCGACCCGATCGCCGCGATCCTCGCCGATCCCAAGTACGCCGGTCTGCGGATCGTCACCGCCGTAGAGATCGACTCGCTGCCGAACCTCGTCACCAACGTCTCGGGCCGCCCGACGGCCACCCCGGCCTGCGACGTGATGAAGGCCAACGGCAACTACGTCAAGGGGGTCGGCTACGCGCTCAACAAGCTGGGCTCGATCGCCAACGTCTACAACTACGTGGACGCCGGCCACCACGGCTGGCTCGGCTGGGACGACAACTTCACCGCCTCCGCGGAGATGTTCAAGCAGGCCGCGACCGCCGAGGGCTCCACGCTCTCCAAGGTGCACGGCTTCATCGTGAACACGGCCAACTTCAGCGCGCTGAAGGAGGACAACTTCAAGATCGAGGACTCGGTCAACGGCACCTCCGTACGCCAGTCGAAGTGGGTCGACTGGAACCGCTACACCGACGAGCTGTCCTACGCCCAGGCCATGCGCGCCAAGGTGGTCTCGCTGGGCTTCGACGCCGGCGTCGGCATGCTCGTCGACACGTCCCGCAACGGCTGGGGCGGCACGGCCCGCCCGACCGGACCCGGCGCGACGACCAGCGTGGACTCCTACGTGAACGGCGGCCGCTACGACCGGCGCATCCACCTCGGCAACTGGTGCAACCAGGCGGGAGCCGGGCTGGGCGAACGGCCGCAGGCGGCACCGGCCCCCGGCATCGACGCCTACGTGTGGATGAAGCCGCCGGGCGAGTCGGACGGGGCGAGCAAGGAGATCCCGAACAACGAGGGCAAGGGCTTCGACCGGATGTGCGACCCCAGCTACACGGGCAACGTCCGCAACGGCAACAGCATGTCGGGCGCACTCCCGGACGCACCGCTCGCCGGACAGTGGTTCTCCGCCCAGTTCCGGGAACTCATGAAGAACGCCCACCCGGCCCTGTGACGGACCGCCGGTGAGGGACCCGGAGCCGTACGGAGCCACCTGGCTGCCGTACGGCTCCGGCCCGTACGCGCTCGGGCCCCGGCGGCGAGCCGAACCGGCCCGCGTCCCCCACCGCTCAGGAGGAATCCCGCACGATCAGCTCCGTGGGGAGGACCCGCCGCTTCTCCTCCCCCGCCGCCGGGGCGGCTCCGGGACCCTCGGCGATCTTCTGCAGCAGCAGCCGCGTCATCGTGCGGCCCATCTCCTCGATCGGCTGGCGCACGCTCGTCAGGGGCGGATCCATCAGGCGCGCGCCGACCGAGTCGTCGACGCCGACGAGGGCCACGTCCTCGGGGACCCGCCGGCCGGCCTCGCGCAGCACCCCCCGCGCTCCGGCGGCCATCACGTCGGAGGCGGCGAAGACCGCGTCCAGCCCGGGGGCGCGCTCCAGCAGTGCCCGCATCGCCAGCCTGCCGCCCTCCTCGGTGAAGTCAGCGACCTCCACGAGCGACTCATCGGGCGCGATCCCGGCCTCGGTGAGGCCCGCGCGGTAGCCTCCGAGTCGGGCGCGGGCCACGTACATGTCGAGCGGGCCGCTGATGGTCGCGATCCGGCCGCGGCCCCGGCCCACCAGGTGGGCGACGGCCGCGCGGCCGGCGCCGACGTTGTCGGAGTCCACGTAGTCGACGGGTTCGGCCTCGGAGCGCCGTCCGTTCATGACGACCGGCAGGCCCAGTCGCGCTATCCGGTCGGGCAGGGGGTCGTCCCCGTGGACGGACGCCAGCAGTACGCCGTCGACCCGCTGGGCGGCCAGGTAGTGTTCGAACCGCCGGCGCTCCGCCTCGGTCCGGACGAGGGTGAGCAGCAACTGTTTGTCCGCCCGGGAGAGTTCGGCACTCACTCCGCGGATCAGGTCCAGGAAGTACGGCTCCGAGAACACCCGGGCCTCGGCCTCCGGGATGACCAGGGCGACCGCGTCGGTCCGGCTGCCGGCGAGCGCCCTGGCCGCCTGGTTGGGTACGTACCCGAGCTCGGCGACCGCGCGGGCGACGGCTTCCCTGGCCTGCTCGCTGACACTCGGCGAGCCGTTGATGACCCGGGACACCGTGCCCCGGCCGACGCCGGCCAGGGCAGCGACCTCCTCCAGGGTGGGCCTGCCGTTCCGCTGTCCGCTCACGCCTCTCGAACTCCCCTCGCGCATCGCTCTCCGCGTCGGTCCCGATCCGGTGGATCCGGCGCGCATGGTGGACCCCGCCGCGTCGCGCGGCACACCTTACGCCGGGGAACACCATGGGAGCGCTCCCACACTACCCTTGATTGCCTGAACGCGTCACGCCCCAATTGGCGTTCGACTCTTGACACTTGCGCCTGCAAGGCAGGAACCTTCCGGCAGCAGCGTGGGAGCGCTCCCATACATGGGGGCGCCACAGCGTCGCTTCCGGTCCGCGCGGGCCCTGGCCGAGCCGCGAGCGAACGAGCCGCCGGACCCCTGGCGCACAACCAGCACCGCCTTGGACGAGGAGAGTGGAATGCGCATTTCCAGCAGCAGACACGGCCGCGGCCGCCACACCGGGCTCATCACGGCCGTCGCCGTGGCGACCGCCGCGGCCCTGCTCAGCGGTTGCGGGGGCGACGACGGGGACGCCGGCGCGGACGCCGGCGGACGGATCACGCTGCGGATCGGGACCTTCGGTTCCTTCGGCTACGACAACGCCACCGGGGCGAAGCTCTACGCCGAATACGAGAAGTCCCATCCCCACGTCAAGATCGAGGAATCGAACGTCGCGGACGGCCAGAAGTACTGGGACACGCTCAAGCTGCGCCTCTCCCGCGACAGCGGCCTCGCGGACATCCAGGCCCTGGAGGTGGGATACGTCGCCGAGGCGACCGGCCCGGCGATGGCGGGCAAGTGGACCGACCTGGGCAGGACCGGCGGCGCGGACCTCGGGGCGTTCCTGGACTGGAAGGTGAAGCAGGCCACCACGGGTGACGGCAAGGTCATCGGGCTCGGCACGGACGTCGGCCCGATGGCCATCTGCTACAACAAGGACCTGTTCGCCCGGGCCAAGCTGCCGACCGAGCGTGCGGAGGTGGCCCGGCTCTGGGCGGGTGACTGGGCGAAGTTCCTGGCGGCCGGCGAGACGTACGCGAAGAACGCCCCCGCCGGGACCGCGTTCCACGACTCCGCCGGCGGGCTGTTCAACGCGGTGATCTCCAGCGAGGCCGTGCAGTACGCCAACGCCAAGGGGGAGCTGGACTACGAGAACAGCCCCGGCGTGAAGAAGGCCTGGGACACCGCCGTGGCGGCGGCGCAGGGCGGACTGACGGCCAAGCTGCGCCAGTTCGACGAGAAGGGCACGTGGAACGCGGCCTTCAAGAACTCCAGGTTCGCCACGGTCGCCTGTCCCAGCTGGATGACGGGCATCATCAAGGAACAGGCGGGCCCGGAGAACCAGGGGAAGTGGGACATCGCCGCGCCGCCCGTGGCCGGGAACTGGGGCGGCTCCTTCCTCGCCGTGCCGAAGGCGGGCAAGCACGTCAAGGAGGCGGCCGAACTCGCCGCCTGGCTCACCGCTCCGGCCCAGCACGCCAAGGTCTTCGGCGTGAACGGCAACATCCCGTCCTCCAAGGACACCCTCGCCTCCCCCGCCGTCCAGGACGCGAAGCTGCCGTACTTCGGGGACACCCCGGTCGGCAGGATCTACTCGCAGGCCGCGGCCGGCATCACGCCCGCCCCGATCAGCCGCTGGGACGGCCAGGTGAAGACCTTCCTCACCGACAACGGCATCCTCGACATCGAGCAGCGCGGCACCGATCCGGCGAAGGCCTGGGAGAACGTCAGGAAGCTGGTAGCCGACAAGATCGACCGGTAACCCGGGCGCTGGTGACGGCCCGCCGCCCGCCACCTCCCCCGGGTCGGGGCGGGCCGTCGATCACACCGCCCTGACAGCACCGCACGCATCCACCTGGAAGGAAGCCCCCGTGGCCACCTCCGCACGGGCGGCGGACGACGCCTCCGCGCCGCCCGCCGCACCAGTCCGGGGCCGCAGCGCCGGCCCCGGCTCCCCCCGTCGGCGGCCGCCCGGCCGCAGCGGCCGGCGCAGCACCCTCTACCGCCTCGACCTGAAGGCCGTCCCGTACGTCTTCGTCGCCCCCTTCTTCCTCACCTTCGCCGCCTTCGGCCTCTTCCCCCTGATCTACACGGGCTGGCTCTCGCTCCACCGGGTCGAGCTCGGCGGGGAGGCCCAGTGGAACGGAATGGAGAACTACGGTTCTCTGGCGACCAGCGAGTTCTTCTGGAACGCGCTGGCCAACACCTTCACCATGGGGCTGCTCTCGACCGTGCCCCAGCTGCTGATGGCCCTGGGCCTGGCTCATCTGCTCAACTACAAGCTCCGCGGCCGCGGGTTCTTCCGGGTCGCGGTCCTCGCCCCGTACGCCACCTCCATCGCGGCGGCGACGCTCGTCTTCGCCCAGCTCTTCAACACCGACTACGGTCTGATCAACACGGTGCTGGGCTGGGCCGGCTTCGCGCCGGTCGACTGGGAGTCCTCCAAGTGGCCCGCGCAGATCGCGATATCGACGATCGTGACCTGGCGGTGGACGGGCTACAACGCGCTGATCTACCTGGCGGCGATGCAGGCGGTACCGCAGGACCTGTACGAGGCCGCGGCGCTGGACGGGGCTTCGCGCTGGCGCCAGTTCCTCAGCGTGACCGTCCCTTCCATCCGGCCGACGATCCTCTTCACTGCCGTCGTCTCGACCATCGGCGCCACCCAGCTGTTCGGCGAGCCGCTGCTCTTCGGCGGCAGCCTGGGGATCAGCGGCGGCAGCGGAAACCAGTTCCAGACCTTGAGCCTGCTGATGTACGAGAAGGGCTGGGTGACCGGCGCCCTGGGCCAGGCCTCGGCCATCGCCTGGGTCATGCTCCTGCTCCTCCTGCTCATCGGCGGCCTCCGGATCCTGATCTCCCGAGTCCGCCCGAAGGCGGGGAGCTGAGCCCATGACCCCCACACCCGACTCGACCGCCTCCGGGGCGCGCGTATGGCGCCTCCGCCCGTCGGCCGGCCGTCAGCACCACGCGGGACCGCTGACCTACGTCCTTCTGGGCTTCGCCGCCCTGATCTCCCTCTTTCCCCTGTACTGGAACCTCGTCGCCGCTTCCCACACGGGCGAGCGGGTGGTCAAGGCCCCGGCGCCGCTGCTGCCGGGACCCCGGCTGCTCGACAACCTCTCCTTCGCCTGGAACCAGGTCGACATGGGCGAGGCGCTGGTCAACACGACGATCGTGGCCGGCCTGGTGGCCCTGTCCACCGTCCTGTTCTCCACCCTGGCCGGATTCGCCTTCGCCAAACTGCCCTTCAGGGGCCGGGGCGCCCTGCTGGCCCTGGTGGTGGCCACGATGACGATCCCGCCGCAGCTCAGCGTGATCCCGCTCTACCAGATCATCACGGACCTCGGCTGGGTGGATCAGCTCCAGTCGGTCGTCCTGCCTTCGCTGGTGGCGGCCTTCGGCGTGTTCTTCATGCGCCAGTACCTGATCGAGGCGCTCCCGGTGGAGCTGGTGGAGGCGGCCAGGATGGACGGAGCGCACAGCCTCCGCATCATCTGGCACGTGGTGTTCCCCGTGGCGCGGCCGGCGATGGCGGTCCTCGGGATGCTCGTCTTCGTCCAGGCCTGGAACGACTTCTTCTGGCCGTTCATCGCGCTGACCCCCGACGGCAACCCGACCCTGCAGGTCGCCCTGGCCGGCCTCGGAGCGGGCAACCACACGGTCGACCAGGCCGTGGTGCTGACCGGCGCCCTCATCTCCACGCTGCCGCTGCTGGTGGTCTTCGCCGTCCTCGGCAAGCACATCGTGGGCGGCATCACCGCGGGTGCCGTCAAGAACTGACGGTGCCGTCCGACTTCTTCCGGCACCCCTCTGTCCAAGCCTGCGTTGGGAGCACATTCCTATGACCGTGCCCGAGACCCGGCCACTCACCGCCTCCCGTACCTTCCCGTCCGGTTTCCTCTGGGGCACGGCCACCGCCGCGTACCAGATCGAGGGCGCCGCCCGTGAGGGACGGCCGGACCCCGTCCATCTGGGACACCTTCTCGCACACCCCCGGCAAGGTCTTCGCGGGCCACACCGGTGACGTGGCCGTGGACCACTACCACCGGTTCGCCGAGGACGTCCGCCTCATGTCCGAACTGGGTCTGGGGGCGTACCGGTTCTCCGTCTCCTGGTCCCGCGTCCAGCCGACCGGCCGGGGCCCCGCCGTCCAGAGGGGCCTGGACTTCTACCGCCGGCTGGTCGACGAGCTGCTCGCCGCGGGCATCGAGCCGGCGCTCACGCTCTACCACTGGGACCTGCCCCAGGACCTGGAGGACGCGGGGGGCTGGCCGGAGCGCGTGACCGCCGAGCGGTTCGCCGCGTACGTGGGCCTCGTGGCCGACGCGCTCGGAGACCGGGTGAAGCGCTGGACGACGCTCAACGAGCCCTGGTGCAGCGCCTTCCTCGGATACGGCTCCGGCGTCCACGCCCCCGGGCGGACCGACCCGGTCGCCGCCCTGCGCGCGGCCCACCACCTCAACCTCGGCCACGGCCTCGCGGTGCAGGCCCTGCGCGCCTCGCTCCCCGGCGACGCCCAGCTCGCGGTCTCCCTCAACCTGCACGCGGTCCGTCCCTTGAACCCCCGCCTGGAGGACTGGGAGGCGGCCCGCCGCATCGACGCCGTCGGGAACCGGATCTGGCTGGGGCCGATGCTGGAGGGCGCGTACCCGCGGGACCTGTTCACGGACACCGCGCACCTGACCGACTGGTCCTTCGTCCTGGACGGTGACGCGGCGACGATCCACCAGCCGCTGGACCTCCTCGCGGTGAACTACTACACCCCGACCGTCGTCTCGCACGTCGCGCCGGGCGCCGAGCGGCCGCAGGACGACGGCCACGGCGACAGCGAGCACTCGCCCTGGCCCGGCGCGGACGACGTCGCCTTCCACCGGGCTCCGGGTGAACGCACCGCGATGGGCTGGTCGGTCGACCCCGACGCGCTCTACGACCTCATCACCCGCACCGCCGCCCGCTACCCCGGCCTGCCGCTCGTCATCAGCGAGAACGGCGCCGCGTACGAGGACGAGGTCGGGCCCGACGGCACGGTGCACGACCCGCAGCGCGCCGCCTACGTCCACGCGCACCTCGAAGCCGTGCACCGGGCGATCACGGACGGTGCCGACGTGCGCGGCTACTTCCTCTGGTCGCTGCTCGACAACTTCGAGTGGTCCTACGGCTACGCGAAGCGCTTCGGCGCCGTGCACGTCGACTACGAGACCCTGGAGCGCACGCCCAAATCGAGCGCGCTCTGGTACTCCCGCGTGGCCCGGACGGGACGGCTGCACGCCCCGGGCGGGGCGTAGCCCGGGGAGGCCGCGGAGGGCTCACACGGCCTGGCGGGCGGGCAGCCGGGTGGGGTCGGCGATGATCCGCTGGACGGTCGACCACGCCGCTCCGAGTACCGGTCCGCGGCGCCCCAGGGCGGACGGGCGTACCGCCTCGGGGTGCCAGGGCCGGACGGTGACCCGGGCGGCCAGTTCGGAGCGCATCGGCGGGAGGAGCCAGTCGGCGAGTTCGGCGTAGGCACCGCCGAGGACGAGGCCGTCCGGGTCGATCAGGTCCACCGCCGAAACGAGGGCGAGCCCCAGGGCCCGGCCGGCGCGGTCCAGGGCGCGCAGGGCCGCCGCGTCCCCCGCGCCCGCCCGCTCGGCCAGCACGGCCACCGGGTCGCCGGTGTCTGCCAGCCCGGCCTCGCGCAGGACGGCGGCTTCGCCCGCGTACTGCTCCAGGCAGCCGCGGGCCCCGCAGGGACAGGGTGCGCCCTGCGGGTGGACGGGCAGGTGGCCGAGCTCGCCCGCGAACCCGCGGGCGCCCCGGAACAGCCGGCCGCCGATGACCAGTGCGGCACCGATTCCGGCCTCGGCGGAGACGTGGACGAAGGTCTCGGCGGGATGTCCCTGCTGCCGCTGCTCGGCGAGCGCTCCGAGGTTGGCCTCGTTCTCCGGCTCGGGCACGGCGGCGGGGTCGGGCCAGTGGTCGGCGGGGCGGACGTCCTTCCAGCCGAGGTTGGGGGCGTTGGCGACCAGTCCGCCGGGGGCGTTCGGCACCACCCCCGGGACGGCCAGGACGCGGCCCTCGACGCGCAGGCCGAGGGCGGCGGCCTCGGACTCCGCGTCGGCGGCGAGCGCGGCGGCCTCCTCCAGTACCCGTGCGGCCGGCCGGCCCGCGTTGGCCCGCTCCACGCGCCGCCACACCCGGGGTTCGCCGCGCAGGTCGACGACGCACGCGGCGAGGTGGGTGACGCCGATCTCCAGGCCGAGTCCCGCGGGGCCCCGGTCGTTGAGGGCCAGGGACCTCCCGGGGCGGCCTACGCGTCCGCTGGGGGCGGTCTCCGTCTCGGTCAGGGCGGCGCGGCCGATCAGCTCGTCGACCAGGGAGGAGACGGCCGGCCTGGTCAGGCCGGTGTGTCCGGCGACGTCCGCCCGGGAGAGCGGGCCGTGCGCGGCGACCGCGCCGAGCACCGCGGCGAGGTTCTGCCGGCGCATCCCCTGCTGGGAGGCGGGTGCGGTCTCCGCGCCCCCGCCGGGCCTGCCGAGCGCGGTCATCGCCGCCGTCCTTCCCCTCGCTCCTGCGGCGGGGCCTCCTGCAGGGCCCGCGCCCGCCGCAGCGTACCGGTGATCCGTTCGAGCGTGTCGTCGTCACGGGGTACGGGCTCCAGCACCCGGCCCTCCGTGGTCCGCCAGCGCCGGGCGACGGCGTCGGCGGGCTCGCCGGTGAGCAGGGCGGCGGCCTGAGCGGCGGCCCCGAGCGCGACGGGTTCCCGGGCCTCGGGCACCTGGACGGCCCGGCCGGACAGCCGCAGGACCGTCTTCTGCCAGGCCCTGCCCGCGGCTCCGCCGCCGATCAGCAGCAGGGGTTCGTCCGCCGCGGCCGGGTCCTCGCCTCCGGCGCGCAGTACGTCGTCCAGGGCCGTGAGCAGGGCGTGGGCGGCGCCGTCGTAGGCGGCCTGGAGCAGCTGGCCCGGGGTCGTGTCGTGGCGCAGGCCGTGGACCAGACCGGAGGCACCCGGGAGGTCCGGGGTGCGCTCGCCGTCGAGGTAGGGGAGCACCACCACCGTGCCGCCGCCCTCGACGTCCTCGCGGTCGCGGCCGGTGAGGGCGGCGAAGCGGTCGACGGCGAGGGTGCAGTTGAGCGTGCAGGCGAGCGGCAGCCAGCCGCCGAGGGCGTCGGCGAAGCCGGCGACGGTTCCGGTCGGGTCGGCGGGCCGGGTCCGGCCGACGGCGTAGACGGTGCCCGAGGTGCCGAGGCTCAGCACCGGACGTCCGGGGGTGAGGCCCAGCCCGAGGGCGGCGGCCATGTTGTCGCCGGTCCCCGTGGCCACGGGCACGCCCTCGCGCAGGGGCGTCCCGGCGCGGACGAGGCCGGCCCGGGCGCCGGGCGCGAGGACTTCCGGCAGCAGGGCGGAGTCGAGCCCGATCCGGGCGAGGACCTCCCGGTCGTAGCCGTCGGGGCCCCACCAGCCGGTTCCCGACGCGTCACCGCGGTCGGTCACCGCCTCGCCGGTCAGCCGTTCCGTCAGGAAGTCGTGGGGAAGCCGGACCGCGGCGACGCGGTCCGCGGCGGCAGGCTCCTGCGCCCGCAGCCAGGCCCATTTGGCGGAGGTGAAGGCGGCGGTCGGGACGCTGCCGGTGCGGCGGGCCAGTTCGGCCGGGCCGAAGGCGGCCGCGAGTGCGGCGGCCTGCGGGGCGGAGCGGACGTCGTTCCACAGCAGTGCGGGACGCACGGGCCGGCCGGCCGGGTCGAGGGTGACCAGGCCGTGCTGCTGGCCGGCGATCGAGCAGGCGGCGGCCCGGTCCGCCCAGCCGGTGGCCGCCGCGGCCTCGCAGAACGCACGCCACCACTGTTCGGGGTCGCTCTCGCGTCCGGGGCCCGCGCTCACGGTGTGCGCGGCGCGGCCCTCGCCCAGGACGGCGCCGGTCCCGACGTCGACGGCGAGGGCCTTGGTGGACTGGGTCGAGCTGTCGACACCGATCACGACACGCTGTGCGGGCATGGGGTCCCTCCGGTGGGGTTCCTTCTGGCGTCCCGGCATACTAATTTGTTTTTCGACATTACAAATAGACCTCGGCCCGATCCGGAGCGCCTCATGACCGTCGACCCGCTCGTCCCCACCCCCGCGCACAGGTTCACCTTCGGCCTGTGGACCGTCGGCTGGCAGGGGCGGGACCCCTTCGGCGACGCCACCCGGCCCGCCCTCGACCCGGTCGAGAGCGTGCACCGGCTGGCCGGGCTCGGCGCGTACGGGGTCACGTTCCACGACGACGACCTCATCCCCTTCGCCTCCGGCGACGCCGCCCGCGAGCAGGCGGTCAAGCGCTTCCGCACCGCGCTCGACACGGCCGGGCTGAAGGTGCCCATGGCCACCACGAACCTCTTCACCCACCCGGTGTTCAAGGACGGCGCGTTCACCGCCAACGACCGCGACGTGCGCCGGTACGCGCTGCGCAAGACGATCCGCAACATCGACCTGGCCGCGGAACTCGGCGCCAGGGTCTACGTCGCCTGGGGCGGCCGCGAGGGCGCGGAGTCGGGCGCGGCCAAGGACGTGCGCACGGCCCTCGACCGGCTGAAGGAGGCCTTCGACCTGCTGGGCGAGTACGTCGAGGAGCAGGGCTACGACCTGCGCTTCGCGATCGAGCCCAAGCCCAACGAACCGCGCGGCGACATCCTGCTGCCCACCATCGGTCACGCCCTGGCCTTCATCGACAGGCTGGAGCGGCCGGAGCGGGTCGGCCTCAACCCGGAGGTCGGCCACGAGCAGATGGCCGGGCTGAACTTCCCGCACGGCATCGCCCAGGCCCTGTGGCACGGCAAGCTGTTCCACATCGACCTCAACGGCCAGAGCGGGATCAAGTACGACCAGGACCTGCGTTTCGGCGCCGGCGACCTGCGCCAGGCCTTCTGGCTGGTCGACCTGCTGGAGTCCGCGGGCTACGACGGCCCCCGCCACTTCGACTTCAAGCCTCCGCGCACGGAGGACGGCGAGGGCGTCTGGGCCTCGGCGGCCGCCTGCATGCGCAACTACCTGCTCCTGGCGCAGCGGGCCCGCGCCTTCCGGTCGGATCCGGAGGTCCGGGCCGCGCTCGCCGCCTCCCGGCTGCCCGAACTCGCCCGGCCCACGGCCGAGGACGGCCTGGCCGGGCTGCTGGCCGACCGGTCCGCGTTCGAGGGGTTCGACGTCGACGCGGCCGCCCGCCGCGGCATGGCCTTCGAGCAGCTGGACCAGCTGGCCCTCGAACACCTTCTCGGCGCCCGCTGAGATCGGGGCGCCCACGGGCCGGGCGCGCCCTTGCGCGCCCGGCCCCCCAGAGGATGTTAGCGCTAACAATCCGCGCGTCAAGGACCGCTGCGCCGCCATCCCCGCGGAAGCGCGGTCTCCTGGCCCCCTCCGCCACCCCTTGCGGCAACTCACCTCCCGGACAGCACTTTTCCCCCAGCCGAGTCGCCCCGCAGAGTGATCCGCGCAGACCCTTGACGGCGCCCTTGTGAGCGTTAACACTCAGGTTCGCCAGGCCGGAGGCGCCGCACGCACCCCTTCGCACCGTGCGAGGACGCGGCACCGGGCCGGCCCCGCCCGGCCGATTCCGGTTGTCCCTGCCGGGGCGCGCCGTGCCGGTCGCGGACCATCACTGGAGGAACTGTGCGGAAGCTTTCAGCGGGCCTCGCCGCCCTGGGCATGACTCTGGCGCTGGCGGCCTGCGGCCAGAGCGCCAACGGAGCGGGCGACGGAGGGGGCGGCGGCGACGCCAAAGGCGGCCTCATCGGCATCGCGATGCCGACCAAGTCGTCGGAGCGCTGGATCAACGACGGCACCAACATGGTCAGGGAGTTCCAGGCCAAGGGCTACAAGACGGACCTCCAGTACGGCGACAACGTCGTGGAGAACCAGGTCTCCCAGGTGGAGAACATGATCACCAAGGGGGCCAAGCTGCTGGTGATCGCCGCCATCGACGGCTCCTCGCTCACCAATGTGCTGCAGCGGGCCGCCGACGCCCACGTCCCGGTGATCTCCTACGACCGGCTGATCCGCGGCACCGGCAACGTCGACTACTACGCGACCTTCGACAACTTCAAGGTCGGCGTCCTCCAGGGCAGTTACATCGTCGACAGGCTCGGCCTCAAGGACGGCAAGGGCCCCTTCAACATCGAGCTGTTCGCCGGCTCTCCGGACGACAACAACGCCGCGTTCTTCCACAACGGCGCGATGAGCGTCCTCCAGCCGTACATCGACGAAAAGAGGCTGGTCGTACAGAGCGGCCAGACCTCCCTCGCCCAGATCGCCACGCTGCGCTGGGACGGCGGTCTCGCCCAGTCCCGGATGGACAACCTGCTGAGCAAGTCGTACACGGCCGCCCGTGTCGACGCCGTCCTCTCGCCGTACGACGGCATCTCGATCGGCGTCATCTCCTCGCTCAAGGGCGTCGGCTACGGCACACCGGGCCGGCCCCTGCCCGTCGTCACGGGTCAGGACGGCGAGCTGGCCTCGGTGAAGTCGATCATCGCGGGCGAGCAGACCCAGACCGTCTACAAGGACACCCGCCAACTGGCCAAGGCCGCGGTCCAGATGGGCGACGCGCTGCTGACCGGCGGCAAGCCCGAGGTCAACGACACCCGTCAGTACCACAACGGAGTCAAGACCGTTCCGGCGCAGCTGCTCCAGCCGGTCAGCGTCGACAAGGAGAACTACCGGAAGGTCCTGGTGGACAGCGGCCAGTACACCGCGGACCAGCTCAAGTAGCAGCCGGCGGGTGCGGTGCCCGGGGAGACCCGCGGCACCGCGCCGCCCCGACGATACGGACGCACAGCCATGGCCCGACCCGTTCTCGAAATGCGGTCGATCAGCAAGACGTTTCCCGGTGTCAAAGCACTCTCCGAGGTCAGCCTGACCGTCGCCGCCGGCGAGGTGCACGCCGTCTGCGGTGAGAACGGCGCCGGCAAGTCCACCCTGATGAAGGTGCTCAGCGGGGTGTACCCGCACGGCGGCTACGAGGGCGAGATCTACTTCGAAGGCACCCCCTGCCGGTTCCAGGACATCCGGGCCAGCGAGCAGCGCGGCATCGTGATCATCCACCAGGAGCTCGCGCTGGTGCCCTACCTGTCCATCGCCGAGAACATCTTCCTCGGCAACGAGCACGCCTCCCGGGGCGTGATCAACTGGCACCGGACCCTGGCCCACGCCGCCGACCTGCTCCGGCAGGTCGGACTCGACGAGAGTCCGCACACCAGGGTCGCCGACCTCGGTGTGGGCAAACAGCAGCTGGTCGAGATCGCCAAGGCGCTCGCCAAGAAGGTCAGGCTGCTCATCCTGGACGAGCCGACGGCCGCCCTCAACGACGAGGACAGCCGCAAGCTGCTCGACCTGATCCTCGGGCTCAGGGCCCGCGGCATCTCGTGCATCCTCATCTCGCACAAGCTGAACGAGATCGCCCGGGTCGCCGATGCCGTCACCGTCCTGCGCGACGGGCGGACCATCGAGACCCTCGCCATCGGCCCCGGGGGCATCTCGGAGGAGCGGATCATCCGCGGCATGGTCGGCCGCGACCTGGAGCACCGCTACCCCGAGCGCTCCCCGCAGATCGGCGAGGTCGCCTTCGAGATCGAGGACTGGAGCGTCCGGCATCCGATCGACCACCGGCGCAAGGTGGTCGACGGGGTCTCGCTGAACGTCCGGCGAGGTGAGATCGTCGGCATCGCTGGCCTCATGGGCGCCGGCCGCACCGAACTCGCCATGAGCGTCTTCGGCCGCTCCTACGGGAGCTGGACCGGCGGCCGGGTGCGGCTGGACGGCCGCGAGATCCGTACCCGGACGGTGCCGGAGGCGATCGGACACGGCATCGCGTACGTGACCGAGGACCGCAAGCAGCTCGGCCTCGACCTCACCGCCGACATCAGCCGCAACATCTCGCTGAGCGCCCTCGGCAAGGTCGCCCGGAGGGGCTGGGTCGACCGGCACGAGGAGGCCCGGATCGCCGAATCGTTCCGGCGGACCATGAACATCAAGGCACCCTCGGTGTTCGCGCAGACCGGCAAGCTCAGCGGCGGAAACCAGCAGAAGGTCGTCCTCAGCAAATGGATCTTCGCCGAGCCGGAGGTGCTGATCCTCGACGAGCCCACCCGGGGCATCGACATCGGCGCCAAGGCGGAGATCTACACCGTCGTCGCCGACCTCGCCGCCCAGGGCAAGGCGGTGCTCGTCATCTCCTCGGAACTCCCCGAACTCCTGGGCCTGTGCGACCGGATCTACACCATGGCCGCGGGCCGGATCACCGGTGAGGTCAGCCGTGCGGCCGCCACCCAGGAATCCCTCATGCGGCTCATGACCATGAGCGCGGCATCCCCCGACAAGCAGGTGTGAGGCATGGCGCAGACCAAGACCACCCCGGATCCCACACCGGGCACCCAGGAGACCGGCCGACGGGCCTCGGGCGGTGCCGTACTGGCACGCGCGCTGCGCGGCAACATGCGCCAGTACGGGATGCTGCTGGCGCTGGCGCTGATCGTGCTGCTGTTCCAGTTCTGGACGGGTGGCATCCTGCTCCAGCCGCTCAACGTCACCAATCTGATCCAGCAGAACGGCTACATCCTCATCCTGGCCATCGGCATGATGATCGTCATCATCGCCGGGCACATCGACCTGTCGGTCGGGTCGCTCGCCGCCTTCGTCGGGGCGGCCGCCGCGGTGATGATGGTCGAGCACGGGACTCCCTGGCCCCTGGCACTGGCGGCCGCGCTGCTGATCGGGGCACTCGCCGGAGCCTGGCAGGGATTCTGGATCGCCTACGTCGGGATCCCCTCGTTCATCGTCACGCTGGCCGGCATGCTGCTCTTCCGCGGCGGGACCCAGATCCTCCTCCAGGGCCAGTCGGTGGCGCCCTTCCCCAAGGGCTTCCAGAACATCAGCAGCGGCTTCCTCCCCGCGGTCGGCCCCCACACCGACTACCACAACCTCACCCTCCTGCTGGGCCTCGCGGTACTGGCCGTCGCGATCCTGCAAGAGGTGCGCGGGCGGCGGCGGGCCGCCTCGTACGGGCTTCAGCCGCTGCCGGCCGGGCTGTTCCTGGTGAAGCTCGGCGCGATCACCGCCGCTGTGGTGGCCTTCACCCTGCTGCTGGCCAGCTACCACGGCGTGCCGATCGTCCTGCTGGTCCTCGGCGTCCTGCTGGTCGTCTTCGGGTACGTGATGCGCAACTCGGTCCTCGGCCGCCACACCTACGCCATCGGCGGCAACGAGGCGGCGGCGCGGCTGTCCGGGGTGAAGAGCAAGCGGGTCGTCTTCCTGGCCTTCGTGAACATGGGCGTCCTCGCGGCCCTCGCCGGGATGGTGTTCGCCGCGCGGCTCAACGCCGGTACGCCGCAGGCCGGCATCAACTTCGAGCTGGAGGCGATCGCCGCCGCGTTCATCGGCGGCGCCTCGGCGAGCGGCGGTGTGGGGACGGTCCTCGGTGCGCTCACCGGCGGTCTGGTGCTCGGCGTGCTGAACAACGGCATGTCGCTGGTCGGCGTGGGCACCGACTACCAGCAGGTGATCAAGGGCCTGGTCCTGCTGGCGGCCGTCGGCTTCGACGTCTACAACAAGCGCAGGGCCGGAGCCTGACGCTCTGGTCGTGGCCGCGGGTGCTTCACGGTTCGGGCGTCGTGGTGGTCTGTTCGTCGTTCAGGCGGGCCCGCCACTGGCTGACGTGTTCGTCGGGCAGGGAGGCCAAGCGGGCGATCTCGGCGTCGCTGCGTCCGTCGGACCAGGCCAGGATCCGTGTCACGGTGCGGTTCCGTCCGGCGCGGAATTCCTTGAGCAGGTTCTCCAGGCGTTCGACTTCCGCGCCTTCGAAGCGGAGCTGCTGGTCGACGCCGGCGCGTTCCTCGGCGCGCAGCTTCCAGAGGTAGGCGTCGAGGCCGGTCAGGACGATTCCGTGTTCGCGCGCGGAGTTCTGGAACCTGTCGGTCAGGTCGGTCAGCACGTAGTCGGGGACGTCGGCGAGGGTGGCGCCGGGGGGTCTGGCCGCTTCCCAGGTGCTCTTGCCGGTCTCCGTGGTCTCCAGCCAGGTGCGGGCGTCCGTGGGGGTGCGGTCGCCGGACGCCCTTGCACGGTAGGCGTACAGGGCGGCGCGGTGGCCGTAGAAGGTGAAGCCGTCCTCGATGTGCCGGTCGGCGATGTGGCAGGTTCTGCCCGGTACTCCCCCGTAGCCGGTGGCGGGGTGGTAGTCGGCGTAGGCGTCGAGTTCGGCGTCGGAGGCCACGGCCCATGAGGGGTCGCACAGCTCGGGGTTGGCGTCCAGGAAGGCGCCGACTTCGACGCGCCAGGCCGGGACCGGCGTCATGCGCGGTCGGGGCCAGCGGAGATCCCCGGAGGGGTCGAACGCGGGGGTCGCGGCCTGCTCGATGTCGTCCCATGCGGTGGCCGCCTCGGCCGACCATTCCAGCTCGCCTTCGGGCCCGATCCGGTGGATCGAGTCCACGAGTCGCTGCACGGCGGCCAGGACGCGCACCGCGAGCGCGTGCAGTTCCCCGGCGTCGAAGAAGCGCCAGGTGCAGCCTCGTTGTTCGTCGTGGCTCAGGTGGCCGAGCAGTTGCACCATGATTCCGGGGCCGGGGACGGCCCCGTCGCCGAGTGCCTTGCGGGGGATGCCGGGGAGCCGACTGCCAGGGGACTCCTGCGGGGCCCGCCAGTCGGTGTCGCCGAACCAGACGGCGCCGTCGCGGGCGTCCACCGCCAGCCACTGCTGGTAGCCGACTCCCGGGCCGTAACGCTGGTCCTGCTGTTCGGCGTTCTCGTCGTGCCATACGTACTCGGCCGGGGGCGGGTCCAGCTCTGCGGCCATGAAGCCGTCCTCGGGGCGGTAGCCGGTGAGGACGTGCGCCGTTCCGGGCGCGAAATCGGCTGCGGTCATGAGGGGTTTCCTCTCGGTGGAACGTCAACCGCGGCAAACGTAGTGTGCCCGTCACACCATAGTTTAACTTTCAGCCATCGTGTCCGGTAGTCGGACACGAGGGGAAGTCCGGTGTGCCGGTGGGGTCTACGCGCGTGCGGCGGCCGCCAAGTTGGCCGCTTTTCACGTAGCCTCCGCGATCCGTTCACCCCCGCGGCCCCGGGATGCCCGCTCCTCACGAGAGCGCGGCCAGCGCCTGCGCGGCGAGCATCTCCTCCAGGTCTAGGACGGCCCGCGGGGCGTGCCGGGTGTCGATGCGGACGGCGTAGATGAAGCGCGTCAGCTGGGGCTCGGCCAAGGGACGCGCCACGACCTGGGCGTGGGTCCGGGGCAGGGCGAGTCTCGGCATGACGGCCACGCACAGGCCCGCGGCCACGAACCCGAGCACGGTGTTGAAGTCGTCCCCCTCGTACTGCAACCGGGCCTGGAAACCGGGCGTGTTGGCCATCTGCGAGAGCAGTTCCAGGCGCAGCGCGGCTTCCGGAGCGGCGATCCACGTCTCGGAGGCGAGGCTGGCCAGGTCGATGACCTGCCGGTCGGCCAGGTGGTGGTGGGCCGGGACGACGGCCACCACCGGATCCCGTGCGACCAGCGTCCGGCGCAGCATCCGCGGCGGCGGGACGGGGATGAAGTCGTAGTCGTAGCTCAGGGCCAGGTCCATGTCCCCCCGCTTGAGCCGGTTGTAGCCGGCCTCGGGCTCCAACTGGCTGAGGCTGACCTGCACGTGGGGGTAGGCCGCGTGGAGTCGGGCCAGGGCCTGCGGAACGATGCCGGTGGCGGCCGAGGCGAAGGCGCCGAGCCGGATCCGTCCGGCCGTCCCGGCACGCATGGCGCCGAGTTCGACCGACGCCGCCGCCAGCGCACTGCGGACGCCCTGCTCCGCGCCGAGGAGGACTTCGCCGGCCGGTGTGACGCGCACGGGGCGGCGCTCCAGCACCCTCAGGCCGGCGCGGCGTTCGAGTTCGGCGATCTGCTGGGAGACGGCGGGCGCGCTGTAGCCGAGTTCGCGTGCGGCGGCGCTGAAGGAGCCGTGCCGCACGACGGCTTCGAGGGTGGCGAGCAGGCGGGGGTCGAGTCCGTGCACGGGGTTAAGGCTCACTTATCTGTCGCGAAGATGTGTTTTCTTGTGATTGGAGATGAACGCCAGGAGGATTCTTGCCAGCGGCAAGAAAAACGCAAGCCTGCGCCCTCGGCCCGCGAACTCCCCTCTCCCGCCGTCCCGGTGACCTCCGCCGGACCACCGCGCCATCCGCGGCAGCCCCCGCCGTGGCGGGGGCGGACGGTTCGGCTCCGGCTGTCGACGGTCACCCCTCGTGCCCCGAAAGGAAGTGGTATGCCCCAGCCACCGCTCATCGGAATCACCACCTACCTCGCCCACGCGCAGTGGGGTGAGTGGGACCTGCCCGCCGCGGTGCTGCCCGCGGCCTACGCGGACTGCGTCCGGGCGGCCGGCGGCCGCGCCGTTCTGCTGCCCCCGGACGCGCCGGAGGCCGCGGCCGACGTGGTCGAGCGTCTGGACGCCATCCTCCTGGCGGGAGGCGAGGATCTGGATCCCGCACTGTACGGGGCCGCGCCCCATCCTCGTACCGGGCCGCCGGTGCGCGAGCGCGACGAGTGGGAGCGGGCCGTACTGGCGGCCGGCCTCGCCCGCGGCGTACCCGTGCTCGGGGTGTGCCGGGGGATGCAGCTGCTGAACGTACACGAGGGCGGCACCCTGATCCAGCACCTGCCCGACAGCGTGGGCCACGACGGCCACAACCCCTACCGGGGCCACTTCTGCGCCCACGCCGTGACCACCGTCCCCGGGACGCGGGTCGGCGCCCTGCTGCCGGGGACGCACCAGGTCGCCACGCACCACCACCAGGCGGTGGACCGCCTCGGCGCGGGATGGGTCGTCGCCGCCCGTGCGGCGGACGGCACCGTCGAGGCGATCGAGAGCACCCGGCACCGCTTCGCCGTGGGCGTCCAGTGGCACCCGGAGATCGGTGCCGACGCGCCGGTCGTGCAGGCTCTGGTGGCCGCCGCGGGCTCCGCCGGAGCCACGGATCCCGCCCGGACGGCCGGATGGAACACACGCATGCCGCGAAGCACGCCGGACCAGATTTTCCCGACACAGGTGTCTTGACACCCCGGGGCCCACCCCGCAGGATCACAGCGTGAACCTGTCAGACAGCCAGACAGGTGGCCCCCTTCCGCGGCGCGTCAGCGCCATGGAAGCGGTCTTCGGCCACCTCCGCACCGCCATCGAGCGCGGTGAGTACGCCGTGGGCGACAAGCTCCCCTCCGAAGCCGAGTTGTGCCGCACCCTGGAGGTCAGCCGGCCCGTGCTGCGGGAGGCCCTGCGGGCCCTGCAGGCCATGGGGTTGACCGTGTCCAAGAGCGGCAAGGGCACGTTCGTCCTGGCCAACACGGTCGAGGACCCCACCTTCGGCGACTACGCCGCCAGCGACCTGCTGGAGGTGCGCCGGCACGTCGAGATCCCGGTCGCCGGATACGCCGCACTGCGCCGTACGCCGGAGGACCTGGACCACCTGGGCCATCTGCTGGACCGGATGGAGCGGGAGACCGACACCACCGCGTGGGTGGCGATGGACACCGTCTTCCACCTGGCGGTGGCCGAGGCCTCCCGCAACCCCGTCTTCCGCCGCGTCATCGAGGAGATCCGCGACGCACTGGCGCGTCAGTCGACCTTCCTCAACGAGCTGGGCGGCCGGCGCGAGCAGTCCAACTGCGAGCACCGGGCGATCCTGGAGGCGCTGGTCGACGGCAGCGAGCACGACGCGGTGGAAGCCATGTCCCACCACCTGCTACGGGTCGAGACGACCCTCACCGACATCGTGCGCCCCCAGCGCACCACCGCCCCTACGGAAGGCAGACCCGAGGCGTGAGCGAGCAGTTCCTCAAAGACGAGAAGCGCCCCACGACCCGTCACGTCGACGCCGGCGACACCGGCTACAGCAAGTCCTTGAAGCCCCGGCACGTCAACATGATCGCCATCGGCGGTGCGATCGGGACGGGGCTCTTCCTCGGCGCGGGCGGACGCCTCGCCGAGGCCGGTCCCTCCCTGTTCGTCGCCTACGCCGTATGCGGGATCTTCGCGTTCCTCGTCGTGCGCGCGCTCGGCGAGCTGGTCCTCTACCGGCCGTCCTCCGGTGCCTTCGTCTCCTACGCCCGGGAGTTCCTCGGGGAGAAGGGCGCTTACACCGCGGGCTGGATGTACTTCCTCAACTGGGCGACCACCGGCATCGCCGACATCACCGCCGTCGCCACGTACACCCACTACTGGCACCTGTTCTCCGACGTCCCCCAGTGGGTGATCGCCCTCATAGCCCTGGCCGTGGTCCTCGCCGTGAACCTCATCTCGGTGCGGATCTTCGGCGAACTGGAGTTCTGGTTCGCCATCGTCAAGGTCGGCGCCCTGGTCGTCTTCATGGGGATCGCGGTCTTCCTCCTGGTGACCCGGCACCCCGTCGACGGCACCGTCCCGGGCCCGGCCCTGATCACCGACAACGGCGGGATCTTCCCCAACGGCCTGCTGCCCATGCTGCTGATCGTCCAGGGCGTCGTCTTCGCGTACGCCTCCGTCGAGCTGGTGGGCGTCACGGCCGGCGAGACCGAGAACCCCGAGAAGATCATGCCGAAGGCGATCAACTCGATCATGTGGCGCGTGGGCCTCTTCTACGTCGGCTCGGTCGTCCTGCTGTCGATGCTGATGCCCTGGAGCAGCTACAGCGCGGGCCAGAGCCCGTTCGTGACCGTGCTCTCCCACATCGGCGTCCCGGCGGCCGCCGACGTGATGAACCTGGTCGTCCTCACCGCGGCCATGTCCTCGCTCAACTCCGGCCTCTACTCCACCGGCCGCATCCTGCGCTCGATGGCCGTCAACGGCTCCGCCCCGCAGTTCACCGCACGGCTCAGCCGGACCCAGGTCCCGTACGGCGGCATCCTCCTCACCAGCGGCATGTGCGTCCTGGGCGTCGGGCTCAACTTCGTGGTCCCCGCGGACGCGTTCGAGATCGTCCTCAACCTCGCCGCCATCGGCATCCTCGCCACCTGGGGCATGATCATGGTCTGTCACCTCCTCTTCTGGCGGAAGACCCGCAGCGGTGAACTGACGCGCCCCTCCTACCGCCTGCCCGGCTCACCGTGGACCGAACTCGTGACGCTGGCCTTCCTCGCCTCCGTCCTGGTCCTCATGTACGCCGACGGAGGCGCGGGGCGCACCACCGTGCTGTGCGTACCCCTGATCGCCGCGGCGCTGGTCGCCGGCTGGTACGCGGTCCGCGGCCGCGTGGCGCGCGCCGCTGCCGGCAGCGACGGCTGAGCCGGCGCGCCCACCCCTCCCCCCGCGCCGGGGGTGGCGGTCGCCGCCCCCGGTCAGCAGCGACCCACCACAGAACGAGGCAGTGATGCGCAGCAGTTTCCTCGCGGACGCGCCCGCGATCCGCGAGCCCGGGCACGTCCCCGTCGCCCATGTCGTGCGGGGCGGTGTGATCGAGGGGGTCCACTACGGTTCCGTCGTCGTCCTCGGCAGCGGGGGCGAGGTCCGGACGGGCGTCGGAGACGTCGAGGCCGCCTGCTATCCGCGCTCGGCGCTCAAGCCGGTCCAGGCCGTCGCGATGGTGCGGGCCGGACTGCCGCTCGACGGGGGCCTGCTCTCCCTCGCGATGGGCAGTCACTCGGGCGAGGAGCACCACCTCGCGGGTACCCGGCTGATCCTCGAGCTGGCCGGTCTCACCGAGGCCGACCTGCGCAACGTGCCCGACCTGCCCTACGGCCCGGCCGTCCGGGACGCCTGGGTGCGTGAGGGCCGAGGGCCGTCCCGGCTCGCCCACAACTGTTCCGGCAAGCACGCGGCGATGCTGTACCTGTGCAAGCTGTCCGGGTGGCCCCTGGAGAGCTACCTCGATGCGGACCACCCGCTCCAGAGGGCGATCGCCGAGACCGTCGGGGAACTCACCGGCCAGCACATCGCGAACGTCACCGTCGACGGCTGCGGATCCCCGCTGTTCGCGGTGTCCCTGCACGGCCTGGCCCGCGCCGCGGCCCGCATCGCCACGGCCGCGCCGGACACCGCCGAGCACCGCGTGGCGAACGCGCTGCGCCTCCACCCGGAGATGGCCTCCGGTACCGGGCGGGACACCGCCGCACTGATGCGCGCGGTGCCCGGGCTGCTGGCCAAGGACGGCTTCGAGGGCGTCCAGGTCGCCGCGCTGCCCGACGGCCGGGCCGTCGCCGTGAAGATCGCCGACGGGGCCGGCCGGGCGCGCATCGCGGTGACGGCCGCCGCCCTCGCCCGTGCGGGAGTCGAGCCCCGGCTGCTCGCCGGGTTCGCGGGCGAGCCGGTGACCGGCGGCGGCCGGACCGTCGGGGCCATCCGCCCGGTGGCGGCCCTGGACCCGCCCGGCCCCCCTGCCACCCCGACCGCCTGACTCCCGTTCGCCCCCTTCACCACCTTTGATCCGCCCACCTCAGGAAGAGGACCGCACACCCATGACCGCCTCCAGCCGCAGTGAACACGACCTGCTCGGAGACCGCGACATCCCCGCCGACGCCTACTGGGGCGTCCACACCCTGCGCGCCACCGAGAACTTCCCCATCACCGGCACGCCGATCTCCGCCTACCCGCACCTGATCGACGCCCTCGCCGCCGTCAAGGAGGCCGCCGCCCTCGCCAACGGGGAACTCGGCCTGCTGGAGCCCGCGAAGGCAGCCGTCATCGTCGCCGCCTGCCAGGAGATCCGCGGCGGCAAGCTCCACGACCAGTTCGTCGTCGACGTCATCCAGGGCGGCGCGGGCACCTCGACCAACATGAACGCCAACGAGGTCATCGCCAACCGGGCGCTGGAGCTGCTGGGCCACACCAGGGGCGAGTACGGGCACCTGCACCCCAACGAGGACGTCAACCTCGGCCAGTCCACCAACGACGTCTACCCGACCGCGGTGCGGATCGCGACCGTCTTCGCGGTGCGCGGACTGCTCGACGCCATGGCCGTCCTGCAGAAGGCCTTCGCCGGCAAGGCCGCCGAGTTCCACGACGTCCTGAAGATGGGCCGTACCCAGCTCCAGGACGCCGTGCCGATGACGCTCGGGCAGGAGTTCTCCGCCTTCGCCGTCATGCTGGACGAGGACCGCAGCCGGCTCGCGGAAGCCCTCGGACTCATCCACGAGATCAACCTCGGCGCCACCGCCATCGGCACCGGTCTCAACGCCCCGGCCGGTTACGCCGAGGCCGCCCGCCGTCACCTCGCCGACATCACGGGCCTGCCCCTGGTCACCGCTCCCGACCTGGTCGAAGCCACCCAGGACTGCGGCGCCTTCGTCCAGATGTCCGGCGTCCTCAAGCGCATCGCCGTCAAGCTGTCCAAGACCTGCAACGACCTGCGCCTGCTGTCCTCCGGGCCCCGCGCCGGACTCGGCGAGATCAACCTGCCGCCGGTCCAGGCGGGGTCGAGCATCATGCCCGGCAAGGTCAACCCGGTGATCCCCGAGGTCGTCAACCAGGTCGCCTTCGAGGTCATCGGCAACGACATCACGATCACCATGGCCGCCGAAGCCGGGCAGCTCCAGCTCAACGCCTTCGAGCCGGTCATCCTGCACTCGCTGTCGAAGTCCGTCACCCACCTGCGCGCGGCCTGCCTCACCCTCGCGGAACGCTGCGTGAGCGGCATCACCGCCAACACCGAGATGCTGCGCGCCACCGTCGAGAACTCCATCGGCCTGGTGACCGCCCTGAACCCGCACATCGGGTACACCGCCGCGACCGACATCGCCAAGGAGGCCCTCGTCAGCGGCCGGGGCGTGGCCGAGCTGGTCCTGGAACGGGGGCTGCTGCCGGCCGAGCGGCTCACCGCCCTGCTGCGGCCCGAGGTGCTCGCCGGAACCGGCCCCGCCCGTCCCTGACCGGGACTGAGCCGGCACATCTCCCGGGCCGTCCCCGCCTGCGCCGCAGGAGCTCCCGGCCACTTGGCGGGGGTGTACCCGACGATCGCCGGATGGCCGGCGGACGGCCTGGGCTCCCAGGCTGGTGGCATGACACAGCCCGCACAGGAACCGCACGTCCGCGAGACGCTCAAGGCGCTGTACCGGTACGTCCGCCCCCACCGAGGTGCCGTCGTGCTCGGTCTGCTGCTGGCGCTGACCGGGGCCGCCGGCGGGCTGCTCCAGCCCCTGGCCACGAAGGCGCTGGTCGACCGGCTCTCGTCCGGCGGCACGATCGCCACGATCCTGGTGGCCCTGACGGTGCTGGTGCTGCTGGGCACCGTCGCCGAGGCGTGCGGCGCCTACGTGCTGGAGCGGACGGCGGAGTCGGTGGTCCTGGCCGCTCGCCGCGGCCTCATCGGCCGGCTGCTGCGGCTGCGGCTCCCGGCGGTGGACCGGATGCAGCCGGGTGATCTGATGTCACGGGTGACCTCCGACACCACGCTGCTGCGGGCCGTCAGCACCCGGGCGGTCGTCAACGCCGCGACCGGCACGCTGACGCTGGTCGCGGCGGTCGTGGTGATGGCCTTCCTGGACGTCGTCCTGCTCGGCGTCACCCTCGTCGTGGTCGCGGTCGTCGCCGCCGGTGCGGCCCTGGTCATGCCGAAGATCGGACGGGCCGCCGAGCGCGCGCAGGAGGCTGTCGGGGAGATGTCCACGGGCCTGGAGCGGGTCTTCGGCGCGTTCCGCACGGTGAAGGCGTCCGGCGCCGAGGAGCGGGAGACCGCTCGCGTCGAGGCGTCGGCCCGGCGGGCCTGGCACCACGGCGTGCGCGGCGCGAAGTGGGAGGCCCTGCTGGGAACGGCGGACAACCTCGCCGTCCAGCTGGCGTTCCTCGCGGTGCTCGCGGTCGGCGGGGCGCGGGTGGCGTCCGGGGACGTCCCCGTCTCCACGCTCATCGCCTTCCTGCTGTACCTCTTCTACCTGATGGAGCCGGTGTACAAGCTGGTCGAGGCCGCCACCGCGTACCAGGAGGGCTCGGCGGCGATCGCCCGGATCGAGGAGGTGGACCGCCTGGCGGCGGAGCCGCCGACCGCGCGGCAGCCCGTACGGGCCCAGCCCCCGGAGGCCGTGCGGGGTCCGGCTTCGGTCCGCTTCGAGGGTGTGTCCTTCCGCTACGCGCCCGGGCTGCCGTACATCCACCAGCAGGTGGACTTCGAGGTGCCGGGCTCCGGGATGACCGCCTTCGTCGGGCCCTCCGGTGCGGGCAAGTCGACGGTCTTCTCGCTCCTCGAGCGGTTCTACGAGACGACCGGTGGCCGGATCCTGGTCGACGGCGAGGACATTCGCCGATGGCCGCTGGCCGAGCTGCGGTCCGCCATCGGGTACGTCGAGCAGGACGCGCCGGTTCTGGCCGGCACGCTGAGGGAGAACCTGGTCTTCAGCGCGCCCGACGCGACGGACGACGACGTCCACGCCGTCCTCGCCCGGACCGGGCTCGACGCCCTCGTCGCACGTCTCCCGCACGGCCTGGACACCCTGGTCGGGCACCGCGGGTCGAAACTGTCCGGCGGCGAGCGCCAGCGCGTGGCGATCGCCCGCGCGCTCCTGCGCACACCTCGGCTGCTGCTCCTGGACGAGGCGACCTCGCAGCTCGACGCCGTCAACGAGCTGGCGCTGAGGGACGCCATCGCCGAGACGGCACGGGAGACCACCGTCCTGGTGGTGGCGCACCGCCTGTCGACGGTCACGGACGCGGACCGCATCGTCGTCATGGAGGCCGGCAGGGTCCGAGCGATCGGCACCCACGACCAGCTGGTGGACCGCGACGAGCTGTACGCACGGCTCGCCGCGACCCAGCTCCTGCTGCCGGCGGGGCGTCCCGCCGGGTGAGTCCTGGTGCTCGCGGGTGTCGTCACCGGCGTGTTCACGCAGAGCCAGATCGCTGCCGCGCTCAACTCGGAGCCGACCGTGCCTACTGGATGACCGGGCAGTCGAGGCGGACCCTGGCCTGATCGCACCGCTCCTCACCTACACCACGACCGTGGCGGTGGACGGGAACGGCTTCGTGGCGGCGTTCGTGTGCGGAATCGCCTTCCGGTACGTACGGCAGGCACCGGTCCGTCGGCACGGTGCCCAGGCTCCCGCCGCCTCGGACTTCCAGCTCATCGAGGACACCAACTCGATGATGACCATGGTCATGTGGTTCTTCTTCGGGAACGCGGTGGTGCTCGCCCTGAGTGAGGGCATCCACTGGCCCGTCCTTCTGCTGTGTGCGGCTGCGCTCACCATCCTGCGGATCCTGCCGGTCGCGCTGGCTTTCCTCGGCTCCCTCCTTGGCGGTGGGGGGTGGCCGCGGGCGTCTCACGGCCCCGTCAGGTGGCGGGGTGTCCGGCGGCCACCTGACGGGGTGCGGCCGGACACCTGACGGATTCAGGCCGGCCCGGCGGTTTGCGAGGGTGAAGCCATCAGCCGCCGCGACCCACGCTCACGACCCGGGAGGGCCTCATGACGTACACCGAGCTCGCCTCCGGGGCCGAGCTCCCCGGAGGCGGCGCACCATCGCGGACCGACTCCGGCGCGCGCCGCCCCGGCCACTGCCCGCCTCCCGGGGGCCACGAGTGGCAGGAGGACTTCACGGCGTACGTCCGGATGCGGCGCCCCGCCCTGCTCCGCACCGCCCGGCGCCTGGTCCCCGACCCCGCGGACGCCGAGGACCTGGTTCAGGCGGCGCTCCTGCGCACCCATGTGCGCTGGGACGGCATCGCCGACAAGTCCCTCGCCGACGGCTACCTGCGCCGCGTCATGATCAGCGTACGGACCGACTGGTGGCGCGCCCGCAGAACGGACGAGGTGCCGATGGAGCGCCCGCCCGAGCTCCCCGGAGAAGACGGCACGGTCCAGCTTCTGGACCGGGCCGAACTGCTGGAGGTCCTGACGGTGCTCAGCACCAAGCAGCGCGCCGTGGTGGTGCTGCGGTACTGGGCGGAGCTCAGCATCGAGGAGACCGCCGGGGCACTGGGCGTCTCCCCGGGCACGGTCAAGAGCACCCTGCATCGGGCGCTCCTGGTGCTGCGCCAGGAACTGACCGGGCGCGAGGCCGCCGCTTGAGGGACGCCGTGCGCCGTGCGCCGAACCGGTGGCCCTCCTGTCAGCGCGCGGCATGCGCCATGCACGCCGAGGAGTGAAGGGGAGGTGGCCATCTGGTTGCGCACACCGTCCGCCGAGCCAACTGGTTCAAGAATTAACGGACTTGGCGTTGACGTGCCCATGTCTACGCGCGTCATCATGTGGCCATGCAGATTCCCCCACGCATCCTCGCCCTCGGCGGCGCAGTCGCCGTCGCCGCAGCCCTCCTCGTCGGGCCCACCGCCAACGCCGCGCCCGCCGCGGCAACTCCCGACGCCATAAAGGCTGTTGGCAGCACCTGCTCCTCCGCGCTGCCCTCCCAGGCGCACGACACCCTGAGACTCATCGACGCGGGCGGCCCCTTCCCGTACCGGCAGGACGGTGTCGTCTTCCAGAACCGTGAGCGCCTGCTGCCCAGCCAGAGCAGGGGCTACTACCACGAGTACACGGTCATCACCCCGGGCTCCCCCACCCGCGGCGCGCGCCGCATCGTCACCGGTCGGCAGAGCCGGGAGGACTACTACACGGCCGACCACTACGCCACCTTCAAGCGGGTCGACTTCGGCTGCTGAGGCCGGCAGTCGGGCCCGTAACGCGGTACGGCGGCCCGCCTCCCCCAGGAGGCGGGCCGCCCGTGCCCACAGCCGGATCCCGGCAGCCGTCCCCGGGGCGGGTCGTGAAGGCCCCCCGCCCCGGCCCGGGATCACCGGATGTGCTTCGCCGGCTTGGTGGCGGCGTTGAGCAACGCCTCAAGCGGTCCGCGGCGGAAGAAGCGGGACCAGAGCGCCGCGAAGACGATCGCCCCGAGGATGAACGTGAGCACGGGTACCCAGGACACCTGGGTGCTTTCACCGGCCGGTATGCCGAGCGGGGTCTGCACGAGGAAGTGGCCGACGTAGGCCGTCAGGGACATGGTGCCCACGGCGACGACCGGCTTCGCCAGGCGCCGCAGGCGGGGCAGCCGGTCCATCAGCACCGTCGCGCCCACGATCACGAGGATCGCGACGCCGACGCTGCCGATGATGTCGAACGTCGTGCCGGTGTGCGGCCCGGCGGACAGCAGTTCCGAGGCCGACCGCGTGGTCTGGAAGGACCCGCTGCCCAAGGAGGACGCCGTCTCGGACCCGGCGGACGACTTCCCGTCCTCCGCCATGCTCCGCAGCGCGTCCTTGCCCGCCAGCAGCAGGGACAGCCCGTACGCGCCCACCGCGAGGGCGGCACCGAGCGCGGCCAGCCGCCGCTGGACGGAGACGGCCGACAGGTCGAGGCGGGCGAGCGCCATCCCGGCGACCACGAACGACGTCCACGTGATCGCCGGGTAGAAGCCGGTGAGCAGCAGATCGAGCACACCCACCTCGCTGAGCTTCTTGAGCGGGTCGTAGGCGTTGACGCTCTGCTGGACGGACTCGCTGAGCAGCGCGTTCAGGACGAACGCCAGCTGCGGCGTGACGAGCGCGAGCCCCGCGGCGACGATCGCGAGAGTCCTGACCGGCAGCCGCAGCAGGGGCAGGGCGAGGAGGAAGTAGACCCCGTAGAAGCCGAGGATGATCACGCCCCCGTACTCCATCGCCAGCACGGTGCCCAGGGCCAGCAGGACCACGGCGCGGATCGCGATCCGGGCCTTCGCCTGCCGGCCCGCCAGGCCGGTCTTCGGCTCACGGCGGCCGGCGATCAGCATCAGCGAGAACCCGGCGAGGGTGGCGAACAGGACCGACGAGTGCCCGTCGGCCAGGTACCGGACCCAGGTGCCGACGCCGGACGTCGCCGACAGCACCGGGCCGATGTGGACGACGTACATGCCGAACACCGCCAGCGCACGGGCCAGATCCACCCCGACCAGGCGTCCCAACGAGGGGCCGCCCGCGGCCTTCCCGGCGGACTCGGGCGGGGCTGCGTGCCGTGGAGGCGAATTCTCCTGCGACGGCTGTGTCTGTGTCATACGAAGAATCTCCCGGCGCCGCGGGGAGGGGACCATCCGGCAGGCTTCGGTGCCACCCCCGCCGACCGGCCGGGACCGCCCCGCCGACCGGCGGGCCGGGACGGACGATCTCGCGGCCCGACGTACCCGGGGGCGGGGCACGGGCTTTGGCCGCACGCCGTCGCGGGCGTTAGGGTCTGACGCCGTAACGAGGAGGGTGGGCATGGGGCTCATGGACGCGGACCACGCGGACCTGGTCATCGCGGCGCAGGCCGGGGACGACCGGGCGCGCGAAGAGCTGATCGCCGCCTGCCTGCCGTTGATCTACAACATCGTCCGGCGAGCCCTGAGCGGACATGCCGACGTCGACGACGTCGTCCAGGAGACGCTGTTGCGCGTGGTGCGCGATCTGCCTGCCCTGCGCGCTCCCGACAGCTTCCGCTCCTGGCTGGTGTCGATCACGCTCCGCCAGATACAGACCCATTGGCAGCGGCAGCGCGTCTTCGCCGGCCGGACAGCCGTCATCGACGAGGCACTCCACCTACCGGACGCCGGCCCCGAACCCGAGGACGCGACGATCCTGCGTCTCCACGTGTCGGACGAGCGCCGTCAGATCGCCGAAGCCGGCCGCTGGCTCGACCCGGACCACCGAGTGCTCCTCTCCCTGTGGTGGCAGGAGCGCGCCGGACTGCTGAGCCGTGAGGACATCGCCGCCGCGACGGGCCTCACCGTCGCCCACGCCGGCGTGCGCCTGCAACGCATGCGCGAGCAGCTGGAACTGAGCCGGACGATCGTCTCCGCGCTGGCGGCCCACCCGCGATGCCGGCAGCTGGAGGAGACCGTCGCCGGATGGGACGGTCTGCGGACGTCGGTGTGGCGGAAGCGGATCGCGCGGCACACCCGCGACTGCCCGGTGTGCACGGCGACGGCGACGAACCGGGTCCCTGCCGAGCTGCTGCTCCTCAGCCTCGCACCCCTGGCCGTCCCTGCCGGACTCATCGCCACGCTGACCGCCAAGGGCCTGCTGTCGGGTGCGGCCGCGAGTGCCGCCGGGACGGCCATGGTCCCCGTGGCCGCCGGCGCGGCGGTGAAGGGAGGCGGTCTGCACGGCGCGGTGGCCGGCAAACTCCACGCACTGACCGCCCATCAGCTGGCCGGCCTCGCCGTCGGCGCGGTGCTCGTCACGGGAGCCGCCACCTACGCGACCTGGCCGGAACCGGCGCCCCGGGTGCCCGACGTCAGCGCCGCTCCCGCGGTCGGTCCCACGGCCGGCGCCCCCACACCGATCCCCTCGGGCACGCCCACGCCGGCCGGACCCCCGTCGGCGAGTCCGTCCGCCGTCGCAGGAGGCACCGTTCCGCTGGGCGCACAGTCACTGGAGTCCGTGGACCAGCCCGACCTCTACGTGACGTATTCCGGTGACTTCGCGACGCTGGGCCCGGTCTCCGCGTCCGGCAGCGCGCCGGCTCGGCAGCGCGTCACGTTCACGGTGGTCCGGGGGCTGGCCGACACACGGTGCGTCACCTTCCGTGCGGCCGACGGCCGTTACCTTCGGCACCACTACCTGCGGCTGCGGCTGAGCACCGACGACGGCAGCGAACTGTTCCGCAAGGACGCCACCTTCTGTCCGCGCCCCGGGGTGGTCGCGGGGTCGGTGACCCTGCATTCCCACAACTACCCGGAATCGGTCATCCGCCACCGCGACGGCGGCATCTGGCTCGACGGCTCCGACGGCACCCGGGCCTTCGCCGGCCAGGCCTCCTTCGTCGTCCGCGAGGCCCGGTCCTGAGCACCGCTCGCTGAGCAGCAGGCCGACCGCCGGCCGGTGCCCCTACGAACAGCACCGTCGAGCGGCACGGCCTCCCCTTCCCCATGGACGACCGGACCGGCGGGCCGGGCGTAACACTTTTCTCCTGCGAGATGCATCACGGGGTGATCGCCGGAACCGCGCGCCTTTTTCGTTACGCGGTCCCGCTTTCGGAAGCCTCCACTTCGTGGGGTTCTTTCCGCCGCTCACCATGCGAGCCGGCGTGACGGGTGCCCCACCACCCATCGGTACATCCCCGGAAGAAGGCGCCCCATGACGCGAGATACCCGTGAACGCCGCACGCCCGGCACGCAGGAGCGAGACCACCGAGGAGCAGCATGAAGGGCCTGCACCGGCGCGGTCGGCGTCGTCGGACACTGACGGTCGGACTGTCGGCCGCGGCGCTGGTGGCCGGTGTCCTGACGCTCCTCCCCAGCTCTGCCGGAGCCGTGACCCCCTTGGGCACGCAGGCGGCGCCCTCGGGCAGGTACTTCGGCACCGCCGTGGCCGCCGGCCGGCTCGGTGATCCGAGTTACGCGGCCATCTTGGACCGGGAGTTCAACATGATCACCCCGGAGAACGAGATGAAGTGGGACGCCACCGAACCGTCCCGCGGCACCTTCACCTTCGGCCCGGCCGATCAGGTCGTCAACCACGCCGCGGCGCACGGTCAGCGCCTGCGCGGCCACACCGCCGTCTGGCACTCGCAGCTCCCGTCCTGGGTCAGCTCCATCGGTGACGCGAACACGCTGCGCGGCGTGATGAACAACCACATCACCACGTTGATGACCCGCTACAAGGGCAAGATCCACTCCTGGGACGTGGTCAACGAGGCGTTCGCCGACGGCTCCACCCAGCACCGCGGCTCGGTGTTCCAGAACGTGCTGGGCAACGGCTTCATCGAGGAAGCGTTCCGCACCGCCCGGGCGGCCGACTCCTCCGCCAAGCTCTGCTACAACGACTACAACATCGAGAACTGGTCGGACGCCAAGACCCAGGGCGTCTACAGCATGGTCAGGGACTTCACCTCACGTGGCGTGCCGATCGACTGCGTCGGGTTCCAGAGCCACTTCGGCGCCGGCGGCCCCCCGGCGAGCTTCCAGACCACCCTGGCCAACTTCGCCGCACTGGGCGTCGACGTCCAGATCACCGAGCTGGACATCGCCCAGGCGTCGCCGGCCCACTACACCAACGCCGTGAAGGCCTGCCTCTCCGTGGCTCGGTGTACCGGCATCACGGTCTGGGGGATCCGCGACAGCGACTCCTGGCGCAAGGGTGAGAACCCCCTGCTGTTCGACGGCAACGGCAACCCCAAGGCCGCCCACACCGCCGTCGTGAACGCCTTCAAGACCGCCCCCGGTACCACCCCCGGGACCGGCACCGGCACGATCAAGGGCGTCGCCTCCGGCCGCTGCATCGACATCAAGGGCTCCACCACGGCCAACGGAACCCAGGCGCAGCTGTGGGACTGCCACGGACGGGCCAACCAGCGCTGGACCCTCACCTCCGGCAAGCAGCTGATGGTCTACGGCAACAAGTGCCTGGCCGCGAAGGACAAGGGCACCGGCAACGGCACCGCGGTGGTCATCGAGGACTGCACCGGCGGCGCCGGCCAGCAGTGGAACGTCAACACCGACGGCACGATCTCCGGGGTCCAGTCCGGGCTGTGCCTCGACGCCGTCGGCGCGGCCACCGCCAACCGCACCGGGATCCAGCTGCACTCCTGCTGGTCCGGCGGCAACCAGAAGTGGACCGGCCCGTCCGGGGCGCCGACCCCGGCAACGCCCGCGCCGTCGGGCACGTGTGCTCTCCCCTCCACGTACCGGTGGACGTCGACGGGTGCGCTGGCGCAGCCGGCGAACGGGTGGACCTCCCTGAAGGACTTCACCCACGTGACGCACAACGGCAAGCACCTGGTCTACGGGTCGAACTTCTCGGGATCTTCGTACGGCTCCATGATGTCCGGGCCCTTCACGAACTGGTCCGACATGGCGTCGGCCCGCCAGACCGGGATGAGCCAGGCCGCGGTGGCTCCCACGCTGTTCTACTTCGCGCCCAAGAAGATCTGGGTGCTGGCGTACCAGTGGGGGGCGTGGCCCTTCGTCTACCGCACGTCGAGCGACCCGGCCAACCCCGACGGCTGGTCCGCGCCGCAGCCGCTGTTCACCGGCAGCATCCCCCGCACCGACTCCCCCACCGGCCCGATCGACCAGACCCTGATCGCCGACGACCGGAACATGTACCTCTTCTTCGCCGGTGACAACGGCAAGATCTACCGGGCGAGCATGCCGATCGGGAACTTCCCGGGCAACTTCGGCTCCTCGTACACGACGGTCATGAGCGACACGCCCGACAAGCTGTTCGAGGCCCCGCAGGTCTACAAGGTCCAGGGCCAGAACCAGTACCTCATGATCGTCGAGGCGAGGGGCGCGAACGAGGCCCGCTACTTCCGCTCCTTCACGTCCTCCAGCCTGAACGGTCCGTGGACCCCGCAGGCCGCCGCCGAGAACAACCCCTTCGCGGGCAGGGCGAACAGCGGTGCCACCTGGACCAACGACATCAGCCACGGTGACCTGGTCCGCGACAACCCCGACCAGACCATGACCATCGACCCCTGCAACCTGCGGTTCCTGTACCAGGGCAAGGCGCCCGGGGCAGGCGGCCCCTACGACCGGCTGCCGTACCGGCCGGGTCTCCTCACCCTGCAGCGCTGACCCGCCCCGATCCACAGAAACGCGCAAGGAGAACAACCCCCGTGAAGAACCCCCCGAACGCCGGGCGCCGCGGACGCCACCGCCGTCGCTGGACCGGGACCGGACTGCTGCTCGGTGTGCCCGCCGTCCTCGTGCCGTACCTCCTCTACGTGCAGGACGACTCGCAGGCCGCGACGGTCGACGGCGACGCCTACTACCGGCTGGTCTCCGTACGCAGCGGCAAGGTGCTGGACGTCAACGCCTTCTCCACCGCCGACGGCAGCCGCATCCAGCAGTGGACCGACCAGAACACCGCCAACCAGCAGTGGAGACTGCGGGCCACCGGAGACGGCTACTACGAGCTGGTGAACCGCAACAGCGGCAAAGTACTGGGCATAGCCGGCGACTCGACCGCCCGGGCGGCCGCCGCCGAGCAGCAGACCGACAGCTCTTCCACCTCCCAGGAATGGCGGATGGACGAGGTGAGCGGCTCCGACGCCGTCGTCCTCACCTCCCGCAGGAGCGGCCAGGTCCTGGACGTGTCCGGTGGCTCCACGGCCGACGGCGCGGCAGTCATCCAGTACCACGGTCACGGCAGCACCAACCAGCAGTGGAAGCTGGTGAGGACCGCCGAGACCAAGACTCCGGGATCCGGACCGTACACGTGGCGCAACGCCCAGGTCGTGGGCGGAGGTTACGTCACCGGACTCGTGTTCAACCCCCGGGAGAAGGGCCTGCTGTACGCGCGTACCGACATGGGCGGCGCCTACCGCTGGGACACCGGGGCCGAGCAGTGGATCCCGCTGACCGACTGGCTCGGCGAGAAGGACTGGAACCTGCTGGGCATCGACGCGCTGGCCACCGATCCGGTCGACGCCAACCGGCTCTACCTCGCCACCGGCACCTACACCAACGACTGGGCGGGCAACGGCGCGATCCTGCGCTCCACCGACCGGGGCCGTACGTTCCAGCGCACCGACCTGCCCTTCAAGCTGGGCGGTAACGAGGACGGCCGGGGGGCGGGCGAACGGCTGGCGGTCGACCCCTCGGACAACGGCACCCTGCTGCTGGGCACGCGCAAGAACGGCCTGTGGCGCAGCGGCGACCACGGCGCGACCTGGAGCCAGGTCTCGTCGTTCCCCGTCAAGGACGGGGCGGGCAGCGGCGCGGGCATCTCCTTCGTGACGTACGGCCCGGCCGGCAGCAAGACGGTCTACGTCGGCGTCGCCGACAGGTCCACATCCCTCTACCGCTCCACCGACGGCGGCAGCACCTGGCAGGCCGTCCCCGGTCAGCCCACCGGACAGATGCCGCAGCACGGCGTTCTCGCCGGTGACGGCTCCCTGTACCTGACGTACACCAACGCCCTCGGCCCCAACGGCGTGACGGGGGGCTCCGTGTGGAAGCACACGCCGACGGCCGGGGCGTGGAAGAACATCTCCCCGTCCCAGGGCAACTACGGGTTCTCCGGACTGGCCGTCGACCCGCGCAAGCCCTCCACGGTGATGGTCACCACCCTCAACCGCTGGTGGCCGGGAGGACGAGGTCTACCGGACCACCGACGGCGGCACGACGTGGAAGGCCCTGGCCGAAAAGTCGGTGCGGGACTCCTCCCGCCGCCCCCGTACGTGGGGCACCGGCACCGGGCACTGGATGACCGCCCTGCCATCGATCCCTTTCGACTCCGGGCACGTGCTGTACGGCACCGGCAGCGGCATCCTGCGCAGCAAGGACGCCAACGCCTCCGACAGGCGGCGGCACCAGCCACTGGAGCGTGGGCGCCCCGCGGGCTGGAAGGAGACCGCCCTGCTGGACGCGATCGCCCCGCCCGGCGGCGCCCACGTCATCACGGCCATGGGCGACCTGGGCGGATTCCGCCACGACTCCCTGACCGAGGTGCCCCCCGGGCGGCTGAAGAACCCGATGATGAGCAACAGCACGTCCATCGACTTCGCACAGTCCAACCCCTCGATGATGGTCCGCGTCGGCCGGGGCGGCGCGCAGGACGGCGCCTACTCCACCGACGGCGGCCGCAACTGGAACGGCTTCGCGTCCGAACCGGTGGCCGGCGCCGACAGCGGCCGGGTGGCGCTCTCCGCCGACTGCTCGGCCATCGTCTGGACCCAGGCGGGCCAGGCCCCGTACCGGGCGACCGACAAGGGAGCGAGCTGGTCGAGGGTCAACGGGCTGGGCACCGACACCCCCGTCGTCGCCGACCGCTCCTCGGCCGGGACGTTCTACTCCCTGGCGTGGCGGCACCCTGTACGCCAGTACCGACGGCGGGGCCACCTTCACCGCCCGCGCCGCCAACCTGCCCGCCGACGGCCGGCTCAAGGCCGTCCCCGGAGTCGCGGGGGACCTGTGGATCGCCGGCGGTGGCCAGGGGCTCCTGCACTCCACCGACGGTGGCCGCACCTTCACCCGGCTCGCCGCGGTGAAGTCCGTCTCCGCCCTCGGCTTCGGCAAGGCCGCGCCGGGCGCCTCCTACCAGGCCCTGTACCTGATCGGCACCGTCAAGGACGTCACGGGCGTCTTCCGCTCCACCGACCAGGGCGCCACCTGGCTCCGCGTGAACGACGACGCGCACCAGTGGGGCGGCATCGGCGGCACCGGCGTCATCACCGGTGACCCCGACGTCTTCGGCCGCGTGTACGTCGGCACCAACGGACGCGGCCTCCAGTACGGCGACCCGTCCTGACCCTTGCGCCCGGGCGCGGCCGCAGGCCCGA
>NZ_GG657750.1:602181-648731 GCF_000158895.1 Streptomyces sp. C
CGCGCCCCGCCCGCCGGCCCGCCGACGGGCCGGAGCGCACCCCCCGAACGGCTGGAGCCGACCCGCCGGGTGTCCACAGTGCGGGGGTGATCAAGCCACCGCGTACCCTGCCGGGCGTACGGTCGACGTCAGGCGAGCACCGTACGAGCGCGCGGAGCGCCCGGCTGTACGGGTCGCCGAGAAGCGGGACAGGGCAGACGAGAGCGTGAGGCGGAACGCCGGTGATCCGGGTAGTGGTGGTGGACGACGAGGCCCTGGTGCGGTCGGGCTTCCAGATGATCCTGAACGCGTCCGACGGCATCGAGGTCGTGGCGACCGCGGAGGGGGCGCAGGCCGCCGACGTGATCCGGCGGGAGCTCCCGGACGTCGTCCTCCTCGACATCCGCATGCCGGACGTGGACGGCCTGACGGTACTGCGGCAGATCCAAGAACTCCCCGAACCGCCGCACGTGGCCATGCTGACCACCTTCGACACCGACGAGTACATCCTCACCGCACTGCGCTCGGGAGCCTCCGGCTTCCTGCTCAAGGACACCGAGCCCGAACAGCTCGCCCAACTGGTCCGCACCCTGGCCGCGGGCGGGGTGGTGATGTCCCCGAAGGCCTCGCGCGCGCTGCTGCGCGGCCACCCGGGAGCGGGAGCACCCCAGGACGCGGACGTCGCACGCGTCGGCCTCCTCAGCGACCGGGAACGCGACGTCCTCGTCCTGATCGCCGACGGACTGTCCAACGCCGACATCGGCACCCGCATCCACCTGAGCCAGGGCACCGTCAAGGACCACGTCAGCTCGATCCTCACCAAACTGCGGGTCACCAGCCGCGTCCAGGCCGCCCTGCTCGCCGAGCGGGCCGGACTGCTCAGCCGCAGCGACGGCGACACGACCCGGGACAACGGCCGGTGAGCACGGGCCGGGAACTGTGGCGGCGGGTGCCGCCCTGGGCCGTCGACGCGGGCCTGGTCGCCCTGGCCGCGCTCGACGCATGGATCAACCTCTTCGGCGACGCGACCCCGCTGATGTGGGCCTGCGCCGCCGTGGGCTCGGCCGGACTGTTCCTGCGCAGGCGCCTCCCCCTGGCCGTCTTCCTGCTGACGATGCCCATGGCCCTGTTCATGGACGTGGCGGTCGCCCCGATCGCCGCCCTGTACACACTGGCCGCGTCCACCCGCAACCGCCCCCTGCCGGCCGGCTGCGCCCTGCTGAACGCGGCCGCGGACACCCTGTCCTGGCCCCTGTCCCACACGTTCACGGGCGACCGGACCTGGACGCTCGTCCAGTTCGTCTACACGCTGGCCACGGCGTTCGCCCCCGTGCTGTTCGGCCAGCTCGTGCAGGCCAGGCGCGACGTGGCCCGCCAGCTCGTCGAAGTCGAAGAGGCCCGGGAACACGAACGCGCCCTGTACGCCCAGACCGTCCTCGCCCGCGAACGCGCCCAACTGGCCCGCGAGATGCACGACGTCGTCTCCCACCAGGTCAGCCTCATCGCCGTCCAGGCGGGAGCCCTGCAGATGGCCTCGAAGAACCCCGACACCCGCGAGGCCGCCCGCACCATCCGCACCCTCAGCGCGAACACCCTCGACGAACTCCGCCACATGGTCACCCTGCTCCGCGCCTCCGGCGGCAAGGCGACCGAACTCACGCCCCAGCCCACCCTCGCCGACCTCCAGCAGCTCATCGCCAACAGCGGCATCCAGACCACGCTGACCGGAGAGCTCCCTCCCGGCATCAGCACCACCGCCCAGCGCACCGTCTACCGCACGGTCCAAGAAGCCCTCACCAACGTCCGCAAACACGCCCCCGGCGCCCGAGCCGACGTACGGCTGTGGCACGACGCGCACCACTTCGGCGTCACCGTCACCAACACCGCCCCCACCCGCCCGTCCGTCGCCCTGCCCAGCGCCCGCCAGGGCCCTCATCGGCCTGAAGGAACGCGCCGACCTCCTCCACGGCACCCTCACCGCCGGCCCCACCCCGGAGGGCGGGTACGGGGTCGACCTACGAGCTCCCGCCCGGCCCGCCTGAACGGCCGAAAGCAGGCCGTCCTTCTTCCAGTCGGTCCACGGTTCCTGGCGCAGATGGAGGCATATCACTCCAGAACGCGACAGTTTTTGATCCCTTTTGGCCAGTTGTGGTATAGACCTGCCGTTTCCGGCGGCGCTAGTTTCCCTCACACTCACCTCACAGACCACGCACAGCAGAGGAAGGCAACGATGCGCCGCACGACAACCCGCCCGGGCCGAGGGCTCGGAGCGCTCTTAGCCACCGCGACGGCCGCCGTGGGCCTGGCCGCCACGCCGGCCGCCGCCGCGCCCGCCGCCGCCACCCCGGCCGCTTCCGGGCAGGCCGTCCAGCCCGGCCAAGCCTGTACCGCGGCCGATCTCGGTACCCGCCACCCGATCATCAAGACGACCGAAGTCACCCCGACGATCACCCACTTCAAGGGCTGGTACGTCACCCAGGGCTCCACCGGCAGCCATACCGTCACCACCAGCACCCAGACCACCATCTCGGTGTCCGTCGGCCTCAACGGCACCGTTCAGGGAAGCTTCGCCGTCGAGGCCCTCGGCAGTGTCGGCGCGAGCCTCGGCCTGAACGTACAGGTCAACTACTCCTCCACCAGCAGCGAGTCGAACTCCGTCTCCTGGAACTTCCTGCAGCCCGGCTACTACGGCCTCTACAAGGGCACCAAGAAGGTCACCGGCACCTACGGCAGCCTCAACTGCAACCGCGCCCAACGGGGAGACGGCAGTTGGGCACTGAAGTGGACCGAGGGCCCTGACAGCGGCAGTTACACCACCTACACCGCCCTCGAAGAAGGCGCGGTGCGCTGCGAGGACAAGGTCCCCGCCAACAGCATCATGGCCAAGGCCCAGGTCCTGTTGGACTGCGGCTCCCCCGCCGCCACCGCGAAGCACGCGGCAGGTCCCGTCCCCTCGGCCAAGGCCGACCAGGCCAAGCACGACGCCGACGACGCCGCCGCAGCAGCAGCCGCCCAGGCCGCCAGGCCCGCCCCGCGCGCCGCCCTGAACTGCCAGCCCGGCGCCTACAAGATCGACGTCCCGGGCAAGCCCCTGAACTGGAGCGCACCGCTCCTGGCCAACGACGGCATCCGCCTGCGCGAATCCACGTTCTTCAGCGCCCACCTGGACAACTGGCGCCTGTGCAACGTGACGGAGAAGAACGGAGTCCTCGAGGCGTCCCTGTGGAACTGGGGCAACGGCGGTTGCGCGACCATCCCGGCGGACATCGCCAACCAGGAGCAGGCCTACCTGACGACGGCCACCTGCGGGGAGGACGACCTCCAGCGGTTCTACATCTACCGCGACGTTCCCGGCAGCACGAAGATCGGTCTGCAGAACAAGTACACCGGCTCCATGATGGGCCACGACCGGTACGCCGACGGGGAACTCATCCGCCAGTACTCCAGCGGCCGGCCCGACGGAACGGGTACCTACACCCTGACCGGAGTCTGACGACCCCCACCCCGTGAGCGCGGCCCCGCACGTGAACCCCCGGCTCCGCAGGGTTCCGTGCGGGCCCTCCGCGCCTCTCCCGAGCCCAGCCCTGCCCCCGCGGGGGCAGGGCTCAGGGGGCCCGCCAGACGTTGGCGAAGGCCGCGTTCTCGATGGACCGCCGCTGGCGCACCGCCTCCAGTTCCATCACGGCGTCGTTGACGGCGGCCAGCACGGTGGTCACCGCTTCGCCGTCCGGGCCGGGGGCGTCCGCGGAGGGTCCGCGGCGGATGCCGACGGCCATGGCGAGGGCCCGGAGGACGGGTTCGTCCTCCTCCCAGCGCCTGCGCGCCCGCTGCCGGGCCGGAGAGTCGACGAGTTCCAGGTGCCCGGCCCCGAACGACAGGTACCCGCGCCGCGCCGGGGACAGCAGGCCGTCCTCCTCGAACACCGCCTGGTAGGCCGCGGACAGGTCGCGGCCCCTGCGCCACAGCCAGTCGTCGACGCGCTCGTACGGCTCCTGCCGTCCGAGCGCCGACGCCGCCACCCCGAGCAGTCGGTCGTCCAGCGCCGGCTGCGGGCCGGGCAGGATGAGGTCGTCGTCCAGGGTGACGGCCTCCGCCGCGACGAGATCGATCAGTTCGGCACCGGCCAGGGCCAGGGACAGGTCGCCCTGTCCCACAGGGCGCTCGGGCGCAGACTCCAGGGCGACGATGAACAGGTCTTGCGCCGTGGTCATGAAGGGCTCCCTCGTGGTCGGCCGAACCATCTCCCGTCGCTGCCGGCGACGGCGCGGGTGCGATGCAGGTGCGGGGCAAGTATCGCCCGGGAGAACCTCCCCGACGCAGAGCTCGCGCGCCCGGCCTCCCAGCGTGCAACTCCCGTGCTCTCCGCAGGAGAAGGGCAGGGCCGCAGGCCAGGCTGCCGTAACGGGGGTCCTGTCCGGATATCGGCCACATAGCCGGTTAACGGCGACTAACCCATTTGGCCGCCGGTGAGAAGCTGGTCCGTGCGGCGGGTTAGACACTTTGTTGTACTACCCCTGTGAACCACCAAAAGATCTTGACGTTCCTCCAGGCCGTGGATAAGTTTCAGTCGACCTACACGGGGGAGCGGATGCGGGCCTGAAGGCGCCGCATCAGAACGGGGAGTCGGGGAGTTCGCGGCTGATTCAGCCCATGTACCGCAGTGACTCGCGGTTTCTTCGGGCACGGCCGTACGTCTGTGCATTTTTCTTGGCCGCGCGGTGATTTCGGCATACCTGCATGCTGTTTTCATCCCCTTCTTTTCCTCTCACCTGGCGTGAGTCCTTCCACAGAACTTCGGAATCGCCCTGCCTGCGCACCTGTGCGCAGCAATGGGGTGTGCCCGATGGGAGTCCTGCAGCTCGCAGGCTCCTGAGCGCCCAAGTGGGCGACTACGTGTTCAAGGAGGTGAAAAACATGGAGAACCTGGACGTCATCGAGGTTGAGGACGACATCGTCGAGTTCGAGTCCGCCGAGGACAACGCCGCCAACGTCGGCAACATCGGCAACATCGGCAACATCGGAAATATCGGCAACATCGGCAACATCGGCAACATCTGATGAAGCTGGCTGGCGGGGGCCTCCCGGCCCCCGCCACATTACGGAAGGGATGTACCGGACGTGGCGCGCTCGGTCATAGAAGAAAAGATGGAAGCGGCGCGCAAGCTGGCCCGCGTGCTTTCCGACCAGAATGACGGGTCAATCGACTCGATTTACATAGCGGGAAGCCTGACGGCCGGACTCGGGAATCCCACCAGTGATGCCGATTTGTTCGTCCTCTATGCCGACGAAGCGGCCATGGGCGATGACGTCTCGCAGTACAACGTCGACGGGCACCGCGTGGACGTGGAGCGCTACACCCTCGCCTTCGTCGAGGAGGCCGTAGGCGAAATCACGTCGTTCCGCCTCCGTCGCGACAACCTGACGGATCTTCACAAACTGCCGTCCAAGCTGGACTTCGTCTGCCGCCTGTACACCTCGGAGATCCTGCTCTCCTCCCCGGCGCTCGCGGCCTTCCAGCAGCGCATCGACGAGTCCATCGGCGCCATCCGCCAGGTCGCGGTGAACCACTCGGCCATCGCGATCAACGGCCACCTCGAGGACTTCCTCGGTGCCTCCGTCGACGGCGACCTGGAGACGGCCGCACTGGTCGGCCAGGAACTCACCGCCTACGCCGGCAAGGCCGTCGCGGCCGCCTCGGGCGACCTGTACCACAGCAAGAAGTGGGTCTACAAGCAGCTCGCCCGCACCCCCGTCGCAGGCTTCCCGAAGGCCGCGTTCACCGACTTCCAGCGCGGCACCTGGACCGACCGTGGCACCGCGGCCGCCGAAGAGCTGGTGTTCTTCGTGCAGACCTGCATCGCCGCCAGCCAGCTCCTCAGCCGTCAGAACGTCTCCCTCGACGTCTGGCCGGCCTGGACCGCCCCCGCCGTGCCCGCCGCCGACGGCCTGTGGCGCAACCCCTCGTACAACGTCCTCGGCCAGGACGAGGGCGTCCTCCTCCACTGGGAGCTGCGCCGCCAGCTGATGCTGCGCGACCCGGCCGCGTTCGTCTGGGCGCTGTGCGACGGCCGCGGGCCGCAGGACGTGGTGAAGGCCGTGGAACAGCTCGCCGAGCACGTTCCCGCCCTGAAGACGATGACCGCCGAGCGCGTCGAGAAGCTCCTGGCGTCGCTGCGCGAGCGCGACCTGGTGCAGCCGCAGCCGTACTCCGTCCTGCGTTCGATCTGACCGGGGCGCACGGCGATGGGAAGCGTGATGAGTGAAGGACCCGGGCAGCCGGGGAGGTCCGGGGGGCCCGCGGCGGGGCACGACGACGGTGCGGGGCAGCTCCTGGAGCTGGCCCAGTGGGCCGTGGAACGGCTGCGGGGCTCCGCGGACTACGTGCAGGTCTACGCCGAGAGCACCCTGGAGGTACGCGTCGAGTGCCTCGACGGGGACGTCCTCGCCACCTGCGCCGAGCCGCGCGACGGGCTCGGCGCGATGGTCCGCACCGGCGACCGCTGGCGCCACCGTGCCTTCCCGGTGACCGAACTCGACGCGCTTCCCTCCTGGTTGGACGCAGCGCAGTCCTCCGCCGCCGGTCCCGTGAGCCCCACCGGGTCCACCGGGTCCACCGCGTGGTGGCCGGAGCGCGAAGACATCCGCTTCACACCCGTGGCCGCGCAGGACTGGCTCGTCCACGAGGCCTCCGTGCCGCACTCCCTGCGCACGATGGAGGACTTCACCGCACGCACCATCGCCGTCGCCGACACCGACGGCGTGCGGGCGAGCTCCGCCTCCCGCCTCGTCCGCCGCCGCGTCGAGGCCACCGTCACCACCGGCGGTGGCCGCTACCGCGGCCTCAACCGCTGGCTCGAACGCGGCCCGGCGGCCGGCCACGGCGCGGACAACGGGGCCACCACCCCGCAGGACGTCGCCCGCGTGGCCCTCGGCCATGCGCACGACTCCCGCACGAGCCGCCCTGCGCGGCCGCCACCGCACCCCCGTCGTCTTCGGCCCGACCGCGGCCGTCGGCTTCCTCCACGAGCTGGTCGGGCACGCCCTCGAGGGCGACAACTTCGCGATGACCAGCGACTACGTCACCGCACTGCGCAAGCCCGGCGCGGTCCCCGAGCTGCTCACCCTGCACGACGACGCCACCCTCGCCGACGGCTACGGCTCCTACGCCATCGACGACGAGGGCGTCGAAGGCCGCACCACCGTCCTGGTGGCCAACGGGGAGATCGGTTCGCCGCTCACCTCGGTACGCGCGGCCCAGCGCCACGGCTACACCCCCACCGGCAACGGCCGCCGCCGCGACTACCGCGAGCTTCCGCTGCCCCGGGCCAGCAACACCGTGGTTCCGCCCGGCACCGAAGACCCGGCCGCGCTCGCCGAAGCCTCCCGCGAGGGCCTGCTGCACGTCGGCTGCCTGGGCGCCGGGATGATCAACCTCGCCACCGGAGAGTTCTCCTTCGCGGCCCTCAACTGCACCTACCTCACCCCTGACGGGCACCGTGTCCCGGTCCGCGACGTCAGCCTGTTCGGTGACGCCCTGGACACGCTGCGCCGGGCCGAGGCGGTCGGTTCGGACTTCGGCGGCGACAGCATCACCTGCGGAAAGCAGGGCCAGATGATCGGGATCGGTCTCTTCTCGCCCTCGATGCGCTACTCCGCCCTGGATTGGAGCGCGGCATGAGAGTGCTGGAGACCAGAACCGCCGAGGCCCTGGCCACCACGGCCGCCGTCGAAGCCGCTCTGCGCACGGGGGAGCACGCGTCCACCCACCTCGAACGGACCACCCGGCGCCGGCTCACCGTCGACCCGGCGGGCCGCAAGCGGCTCTTCCACGACGACGCCGGCTTCGGCGGCTTCGTCCGCCTCGGCCACGCCGGCCGGGAGCTGTACCTCAACGCCGGGCAGCTCAGTGAACGGGGAACGGCCGCCCTCCTCGCCACAGGACGCCGGCTCTTCCACCTCGGCAGCCCCCTGCCCGCCACCGAGCGGATCCCGGCCCACCACCGCGCCGCTGCCCCGGACGGCGGCTGGCAGACCACCACCGGCCGGCTCGACATGGCGTCCGCCGCCGCAGGCGCGGCCGACCTCCGTGATGCCGTCGCCGCCCGGCTGGGCGCCGGACAGCACCTCGGAGCCCTGCAGATCTGCGACCAGCTGCGCGAGTCGGTCCACGCCCACACCGCGGCCGCCCCCGCCTGGGACCAGTGCTACGGGGTCGAGCTGACGGCCGTCGCCACCAGCGCCGACGGCGCCCGCGCGGTCTCCGCCTCCCGGTACGCCACCGGGCTCGACGCGATCGACCCGGCCTGCCTGGGCCGCGAACTGAGCCTCATGGAGACGGGCATGGGCGCGGGCGAGCGCCCCTACGAAGGCCCCCGCGTCGTCTTCGCCCCCACCGCCACCGCCCAGCTGCTGCGCGCTCTGACGAGCACGCTCCTGCTCAACCCCCTCACCCGTCCGGCTCCCCTGATCACGTCGCTCGTGGACGAGGGCCCCCGCCCCGACGCGTGGGGCGCCCGCTCCTTCGACTGCGAGGGCACGGCCACCGGAGCCACCGCCCTCGTCGGCCCGGACGGCGTCCAGCACACCGTCGCCACCCGCAAGGCGCACGCCGGCGGTGAGGGCGCCGAAGCGGCCACGGCCGGCCTGCTCACCGGGCACGCCTGGTGGAACCCGCTGAAGAACTTCCCCCAGCTCGGCGCGGGCAACGTCCGCCTGACCCCGGCGGGCGCGGGCGCCGGCCTGCTGGACGGCGAACGCTGCGTGGTCGTGGACGCCCGCACCCTGGGCGTCGAGGAGTTCCGCTCCGGCGGACAGCTCGCCTTCCGCCTGCTGGCCGCCCGCGCGGTGGACGGCGTCCCTCAGGAAGCCTTCCGTCCTATGTCCGTCGAGGGCGAGGCCATCGACTTCCTCGCGTCCGTCACGGCGGTCGGCGAACACGTGTCGTACTTCCCCGGACAGATCTCCGCCGGTGGCGGATACCTGGAGATGGATCTCAGCCGGGTCACCTCGAAAGCGAGAGAACGATGAACACACCCGGCAAGGGCCTCGAAGCCCGGGGGCTCGTCCGCGAGTTCACGGCCAAGGACGGCACCGCGCGCCGGGCGGTCGACGACGTCACGCTGACCGTCGGCCCCGGTGAACTGGTCTCCGTCCTCGGCCCCAACGGCGCGGGCAAGACCACCACCGTCAAAATGCTCACCGGCCTGCTGCTGCCCACCTCCGGCACCGTGCTGATCAACGGGCACGACGTCGTGCGTTCCCGCCGCCGCGCCTCCCTGGCCTGCGGATTCAGCCTCGGCGGCGACACCGGCCTGTATCCGAGGCTGACCGCCCGGCAGAACCTCGAGTTCTTCGGGCTGATGTACGGCCTGCGCGGCGCGCGGCTGGAGGCCCGGGCCGGGCTGCTGCTCGACGAGGTCGGCCTCGCCGACCGCGCCGGTGACCTCGTGGGCTCCTTCTCCCGTGGCATGAAGCAGCGCCTGCACCTGGCGCGCGCCCTGCTCCACGACCCGGCCGTGCTCATCCTGGACGAGCCGTCCGCCGGTCTCGACCCCCAGTCCGCCGCCGCCATGCGCGCCCTCGTGGCACGGCTGGCGGGGGAGGGCCGCAGCATTCTGCTGACCACCCACGACATGCGCGAAGCCGAGGAACTCAGCAACCGCATCGTGCTGATGAAGGGGGGCCGCGTCCACACCGAGTCCACGGCCGCCGAACTGCGGCTGACCGCCGCCGAACGCCTGGGACACGTGGTCAACACCGTCTTCTCCGCCGCGCGGGTCCCCGACGGGACCGGCGACTGCCCCGGGCTGATGTCCGCCGAGCAAAACGGCGCCGCCCTCACCCTGCGGGTGTCCGACGGGGCCGCCGCCGTCCAGTGGCTGCTCGCCACCTTCCCGGGCATGACCAGCAGCGTCGCCGTCACCCCGCCCACCCTAGAAGAGGTCTTCCTCGACATGGTGGCGACCTCATGACGGCCCTGACCCCCCAGTCGGCCGAGGCCGCCGGCCGTCTCGGCTGGCCCCTGCCCACCTTCCTGCGGGCCCTGGCCGACCAGTTGCGGATGCACGCCTCCAGCCCCATGGCCGTCTTCTCCACGCTGGCCATGCCCTGCGTCTTCGCGTTCGTCGTGCACGCCAATGCCACCGGCGCCGCCCGCGAGACTTCCGGTGACATGGCAGTGGGCTCCGCGGGCATCGGCATGCTCGACTCGATCATCGTGCTCGTCGTCGTCAGCCTGCTCGGCGAGAAGCAGTGGAAGACGCTCTACGCGGCCCTCGGCAGCCCCGGCGGCCTCGTTCCGGTGGTCCTCGGCAGACTGACCGGCACCGCCGTCCAGTCGCTGACCGCTCTGCCGGGCACGCTGGTCATCCTGCTGCTGCTGTTCGGCCTCGGCGACGGCTTCGACTGGGCGCGCTGGCTCGCCGGCGGAGTCCTGCTGGCCTTCGCGACCGCCTCCGTGGTGGGCCTGCTCGGCTTCGCGGTGCTGCGCTTCCCCTACTCGGCCGGCATGACGAACGGACTGACCGGCCTGGTGATGGCGCTCAGCGCGCTCATCGTCCCGCAGTCCGCCCTGCCGGGCCCCGTCCAGAAGCTCGCGCTCGTCATCCCGCAGTCCCACGTCATGGCCTGGGTCCGCGGCGGCGGTACCGGCGAACTGCTCGCCGCCCTCGCCCTGACCGGCGTCTTCTGCGGACTTGTCGTCCTCGCCGTCCGGCGGCTGGAGAGCACCGCTCGCCGCCAGGCCCTACCCCTGGAGGCGTGACCCATGGCCCCCCTCACGGAGGACCGCCGGGGAAGCGCCGCCGGCGCCGCCCTGCACGGCGCGGCGCTCTCGTACCGCGCCCTGTTCACCTGGCTCAACCCGCTCGGCTACCTCAGCTCCCGCATCGTCCGCCCGATCGGCACGGCGATCGCGTTCATCTCCCTGTCCACGCACTACGGGGCGGCCGCCGGGCGCATGCTCATCGCCTGCAGCCTGCTGGCGGGCGCCGGCGCCGTCGTGTACGGCATGGCCCTGTCGATCGGCAACGAGCGCTCGTTCGGGACGCTGGGGATCTGGCTGGCCTCACCCCAGAACAAGCTGGCCTCGGCCTGCCAGCGGGCGCTGCCGCACATCGTGGACGGAATCGTCGGAGGACTGTGCACGTACCTCGTGTGCTGTCTGCTCTACACCACCCTGCCGATGGGAGTGGCGGAGTTCTCCGGCCTGCTGGCCGTCGGCGTACTGACCACCGCCGGTTTCGGCCTGTCGCTGTCGGCGCTCGCCCTGGTCGTCGAGGACCTGTTCGTGGGGCCGAACACGGCGGAGCTGATCCTCATGATCCTGTCCGGCACCCTCGTGCCGCAGGACCGGCTGCCCGGTTTCCTGGTGCCCGTCAGCCAGGCCATGCCCCTCAGCCACGTCATGAGCGCGGTCGAGCGGAGCCTCGCGGGCCGGGCGTACGGGGCGGCCTTGCCGGCCGAACTGCTCGTCGGAGCCGTCTGGTTCGCGGTCGGCGTGCTCTTCCTGCACCTGGCGGTGCGCCGCGCGTCCGCCCGCACCGCGCTCGGCAACGCCTAGGGCCTGCCGAGCCCGGCCTGATCCGAAAGACAGGCCCTGAGAACACCCAAGAGAGAAAAGTGAGCGACATGTCTACCTTCAGCCCCTCGGCGAACGCCTGGATCGACCCGCGCGGATCCTTCGCGGCCACCGCCGGCCGACGTGACGGCCTGATCGTCCGGGACGGCCTGACCCCCCGTCCGCTGGGCGCCGACGAGCCCTACTTCGTGCCCTCCCTGCCCGTCGAGGTGCACTGCCACGGGCTGGGAGACGTCGACTTCTCCAACTTCGCGGAGATCGACCTCCACGCGGTCGACAAGCACGCCGCGTCCGAGGGCCTGCTGTGCATCCCCACCCTCTACCTCCAGCAGGAGCGGCTCGACGGCTTCGTGGAGTTCATGCGGGGCTTCGCCGCCCTGAAGGCCGACGGACAGCTGCCGTTCATCCCCGCCATCGCCCTGGAAGGTCCGCTCGTCGCCAGCTTCGGCGGCACCCCGGCCTCCTCGGTGTGGGCGCCCTCCAAGGAGGAGTGGGAGAAGCTCGCGAGCTGTGGTCCCCTCGGCCTCGTCTACATCATGATCTCCCCGGACGCCCTCCAGTCCAGCTCCTACCTCGCGGCCCAGTTCACCCCGGACCACCCCCCGCTGGAGTGGATCGTCACCCGCCTCGTCGAGAACGGCATCCGGCCGGCCCTCGGCCACTTCGCCAAGGAAAACCCGCAGATCGGCGCCGACTGCATCGAGGAGGTGCTCGCGGCGGCCGAAGCGGCCGACTGCCCGCACACCGGCGTCCGCGTGGTCACCGACCACCTCTTCAACGAGATGCCGCTGCTCATCAAGCACGCGTTCCGCACCTCCAGGGCCCGCGCCAACCGCGACGCCCTGCTGGCGAGCTACGACCTGCCGTCGTGGAACCTCGCCGACCTCCACGAGCAGGTCGGCCCCGTCCCGGCCGCCATCATGCGCGGCGCCCACCAGGGCCGCATCGCGGCCTGCCTGAACTTCGACGGCGAGCACGTCGACTTCGCCATCGCCAAGCGCGCCATCGAGATCGTCGGCCCCCACAACATGATGCTGATGACCGACCGCAGCGACACCGCGCGCCTCGCCGGCCAGGACCTCCACCAGGAGGCCGGCAGCGACCTCTGGTACCAGGAACAGGGCGTCGTCGCCGCCGGCACCCAGCCGATCGACCAGCAGATCGCCAACGTCAGGGCCCTGGGCGTCGGCGAGAGCGACATCTGGCACCTGGTCTCCTTCACCGCCTACCGCACCTTCTTCCCGGAGATCGACCTCACGGGAACGCAGTTCGGTCGCGGCTGCCACGTCGACGCCGAGCGCCGTCGCATCGCCCTGCTCTGAGCACGACGCGACCGCGGACCGTAGTGAAAGCACAGCAAGGAGCACCATGATGGGGACGACGGGGAACCCCGGCGAACGCATGCACGACATACCGCCGCGGCTGCTGGCGGCGATCACCCGCTCACCGGTCAAGGCCCGGCTCTTCGGCGCGGACACCTATCTGCGCGAAGCCGCCTGGACCTTCGCCGACCACGTGGACGACGTGCTCGGCACCGCCCTGTGCGTGCTCAAGCCGGACGCCGCCGTCGGACGCCGCTACGGCACGGCCGTGGAAGCGCTGCGCGACCACGGCTTCCGGCCCGTCGACGTCCTCCGGGTGCGCCACAGCAGGCTGACGATCCGCGAGACCTGGCGCTTCCAGCTCAACTTCGCCGACCGCGAGCGGATCGCCACCATGGACCTCTACCTGCGGTCCCTGGACAGCGTCCTGCTGGTCCTGCGCGACGAACGCCACCGGCCGGGCGCCGTTCCCGCCTCGGTCCGGCTCGCCTCCCTCAAGGGCCCCGCCACCGCTGAGCTGCGCCGCCCCGAGCACCTGCGCGAGCGGCTCGGGGCGCTCAACGGCCTGTTCAACTTCGTGCACACCGCCGACGAACCCATCGACGTCCTGCGCGACCTCGGACTGCTGCTGGAAGAGGGCGACCGGATCCGCGTGCGCACGCGGATCCTCGCCCGCCACGACGCGAGCGAGGAAGCGCGCCGGGTCTTCGACGCGATCGAGAGCGCGACGCCCCCGCACGACCTCGACCCGGAACGCAGCTGGCAGCGGCTGACCCGGTCCGCCGCGCCCGCCGGTGAAACCGCCCGCGCCAGGGCGGCGGGCCGGACCGTCACCGCGACCGAACTGCTGCGCGCCGCCCAGCACTCCGACGCGGACCCGGCCGACCTGTGGGACCTGCTGTCCGTCCTCACCACGAGCGTGCGGTTCAACACCCCGGGCATCGAGCGGCTCTTCCCCAACGTCCTGCTCAGCGCCTGGGAGGAGGACCCGCGATGACCAGCCCCCACGTGTGCGTCTGCCACCGCGTCACCGAGGACGAGATCATCGGCTTGATCCGGCGCGGGATCACCACCGCCGACGGCATCGGCGAGCAGTGCGGGGCCGGCCAGGGCTGCGGAGACTGCCGCGAGATGCTCGACGAGCTCATCGAGGACTTCGCCGAGGACCTCGCCGACGGCTTGCCCGAAGACGTCACTCACGGCTTGGCCGAGGACCTCCGCCCGGACCCGGCCGAGGACTCCGCCCGGGAGGCCGGCCTCGCCATTGCCACGACGGACGGCCACGGGAGCCACGAGCACGCGCGGGCGGTGACCGGTGCCCGCCACTGACGACCACGAGCAGCCCGCAGCGTTCTGGCGCACCACGCTGGAAGAGGCCGCGGTCTTCTCCCTCGCCACCGAAGCCGTCAAGGAAGCCACCCCGCTGCCCCGCACCGCGGTGTACGACTTTTCCTTCGCCGGCGCCCACGGCCACCGGATCGGCGGCTGGCTCCTCCTGCCCGCCGACAGCCCCCGTCCCCTGCCCTGTGTGGTGCAGTACCTCGGATACGGCGAAGGCCGAGGCCACGCGCTCGACCGGCTGCTGTGGCCGGCCCTCGGCTACGCCACCCTCGTCGTCGACACCCGCGGCCAGAGCGGCGCCGGCGGCCGCCGGGGCGCCACCCCGGACCCGGTCGGCCTGACCCACCCGCAGGTCCCCGGCTTCACGACGCGCGGCGTCCTCGACCCCGGCTCCTACTACTACCGCGACGCGTACACCGACGCGGTACGAGCGGTCGAGGCCGCCGCCTCCCACCCCGCCGTCGACCCCGCACGCATCGCCACCGCCGGCTGCAGCCAGGGCGGCCAGCTCGCCCTGGCCGCAGCCGTGCTGAGCCCCTTGGTCGCCGCGGCGCTCGTGGAATCACCGTTCCTCTCCGCCGTCACCGACCTGGGCCGCCTGCCCGACCGGCAGCCCTACCGCGAGCTCCTGCGCTTCGCCGAGTCCTACCCCGACCTCGCCCCGCGCGCCCTGCGGACCCTGGGCCTGTTCGACGTGGCCCGGCTCGCCGCCCACGGCCGCTGCCCGGCGCTGTTCTCCGTGGCCGGGCGCGACCTGCGCTGCGCACCGGAAACCGGGTACGCCGCCCACGCGAACTACCCGGCCGAAAAGGAGCTCCTGACCTGGCCGACGGCCGAGCACGCCGCTCCCAACACCCCGCTGCGACTGGCCGAGGCCCGGTTCCTCGCATCGGTCTTCTCCCGGCCTCAGGCCGGGGCCCGCACCCCCGCCTTCTGGCAGGAAGGACACGACCAGACATGAGTCTGCTGCGCTCCGACAGCCCGCCCGTCGACAGGCTGACCGAGGTCGGCGCCGACATCCGCGACGCCGTCACCTGGTCCCGGGAGAAGGCCGACCTGTACGCGGTCGACCAGTACTTCCGCGAGGCGTGCTGGACCTTCGGCGACATGACCGAACAGATGCTCGGCGTCGCGCTGTGCATGCTGAAGTCCGAGGCCACCGCCGGACGCCGACTGCGGCCCGCTCTGCGCATCCTGCGGGAAGAGGGCTTCCACCCCGTCGACATGGTGCGATTCCGGCACGACCGGCTCACGATCCGCGAGGTGTGGCGCTACCAGTTCAACATCGCCTCCCGCGAGCGCATCGAGGCGATGGACGTCATCCTGCCGAGCACTGACACCATCGCCCTGGTCCTGCGGGACGAGCGGTGGACCCCGGGCGCCCTGCCCGCCGCGGTCCGCCTCAACGCGCTCAAGGGACCGGCCGACCCGGCCCTGCGCGGACCCGAGCACCTGCGCCACCGGCTCGGCGTCGTCAACGGGCTCTTCAACTTCACCCACATCTCCGACGAACCGGCCGACGTGCTCCGCGAGATCGCCGTGATCTGCGACGAACCCCGGCGCGAACTCATGCGCCGCCGCATCCTGGACGGGCACGACGCCCGCGTCGAGGTGCTCACCGCCTTCCAGGACCTCGAAAGCCGCCACCCCGCGCACGACTTCGACCTGGAGGCCAGTTGGGGGCGGCTCGCCGAGGCCCCCGGCCCGCTCGGGGAACCCGCCCGCCGACGCGCCCAGGGCACACCGCCGCCACTCGCCGAAATCCTCGAACTGACCCGCGCCACGCCCGTGGACAGCCCCCACCGCTGGGACCTGCTGACCGTGTTGACGCACCAGCTGACCCGGATGAACACCCCCGGCGTGACGCCCACCGTCCCCAACGTCACCCAGGCATGGCAGCCGGCCGGCCACCCGGCGGGAGCCGCCTCGTGAGCGCCGTGCTGGCCACCGTCAACCTCGGCGTCGAGCGCACCGGATCCTGGACGGACGTCGGCCGCAGCGGCATCGACAAGCGCCCCGTCCCGCACCGGGTGACGGCACGCACCTGGGGCCTGGAAGGCGATCTGGTCGCCAACCCGAAGGTGCACGGCGGCCCCGACAAGGCCGTCTACGCCTTCGCCCGCGAGGACGCCGTCTTCTGGGAACACGAGCTCGGCCGCGAGGTCCTCCCCGGAAACGTCGGCGAGAACTTCTCCACCACCGGCCTGGACATCACCGGCGCCGAAGTCGGGGAGCAGTGGGCCATCGGGGACGCCGTCTTCGAGGTGATCAGAGCCCGCAAGCCCTGCCGCGTCTTCGCCGGCTTCTGGGACGTACCGGACCTCGTCACCCGGTTCATCGCCCATGGCGCCCCCGGCGCGTACCTGCGCGTGCTCAAGGAGGGCACCGTCGGTGCGGGCGACCCCATCGAGATCGTCAAGCGCCCGGGCCACGGCGTCACCATCGGGCTGATGCTGCGCGCCCTGACCACCGAAAGGCACCTGCTGCCCCGCTTCCTCGACGCCCCGCAGATGCTTCCCAAACACCACGAAAAGGCCCGCCAGTGGCTGGCCGCCCACCACGAGACGGAAAGTGTGACGCGATGACGACGACCACCCCGCAGCCGCTGATCGACCCGGCCCGGCTGGCCGCGCTGGACTGGAACGACATGCCGGCCCTGCACGGCCCCATGGAAGAGCTCCTCGGCGAGCTGGTGTCGTCCCCGACCTGGCTGAACGACGCCTTCGACCACGTGCTGCGCACCCCCGAACTCCTCGGCCAGTGCGAGCGCCTCCAGGAACTCGACCGTGTCGTCCTCGTCAACGACAAGGCCAGCGACGTACGCGTACGGCTGCACGTCTTCACCGGCAGCGGCTTCGACCGCCCCCACAACCACCGGTGGAGCTTCGGCAGCCGCATCCTCCACGGCAGCTACCAGCACCACCTCTTCGGCGACTACGAGAACCTGGACACCTCCACCCGCATCGGCGCCCCCGCTCTGGTCCGCGAGGAGACCGCCGGATCCGGCTACGTCATCCGCCACACCATGGTCCACACGGTCAGCTCCGCGCCCGGCACCACCTCGCTGATCGTCCGCGGCCCCGCGGAGAAGGACCGTTTCGTGGTGATGAACCGCGACACCGGCGAGGCCTGGTGGCAGTACGGCCAGAAGGCGGAGAAGCCCGAGGACCAGGCCAAGCGGCAGCTCGGGGCGGAGCGGGTCGAGGAGATCCGCCGCCTCCTCATCAGCCAGGGATGCATCCGTTGAACGCGCACCCGGCCGAACCGGCCGAACCGGTCGAACCGGTCGAACTCGTCATCTTCGACTGCGACGGCGTCCTCGTCGACAGCGAGCCCATCGCCGTCCGCACCCATGTCGCACTCGGGGCGGAGCTGGGCTGGCCGCTGACCGAAGCCGAGGTCATGGAGCGCTTCGTGGGCCGCTCCACCACCTCCATCGGCGAGCAGATCGCCGAACGCGTCGGCCCCGCCACCGCCCGGATCTGGGACGAGCGCTTCCGCGAGATGCACGCCCAGGCCGTCGACACCGGCCTGCAGGCCGTCGACGGGATCGAGGAAGCACTCGACGGCCTGCACGCCGCGGGGCTCGGCCCACAGCAGTGGTGCATCGCCTCCAGCGGCAGCCACGACAAGATGCGGCACACCCTGGGCCGCGTCGGCCTCTACGACCGGTTCGACGGCCGGATCTTCAGCGCCCACGAGGTCGAACGCGGCAAGCCCGCTCCCGACCTCTTCCTGCACGCCGCCCGTTCCATGGGCGTGGAACCGGCGCGCTGCGCGGTCGTCGAGGACAGCCGCTTCGGCATCCAGGCCGCCGGGGCCGCGGGCATGCGCGGCTTCGGCTACGCGGGCGGCCTCACCCCCGCCGCGTGGCTGACGGCGCCTCACACGGTCGTCTTCACCGACATGCGCCGGCTTCCGGCGCTGATTCCCGCACCCCGGCAGGAGGAGAACGGCCGTGCCCCTGGAAATTGAGCGCAAGTTCCTTCTCGACGGCTTCACGCCGCCGCCCGGCGCGCACGCGCAGCCCATCGAGCAGGGCTACATCGCGATCACCCCGGACGGCACCGAGGTGCGGCTACGCAGCATCGACGGCGCCTACGTCCTCGGCGTCAAACGCGGCACCGGCTCGCTCGCCCGCACCGAGGTCGAGTGCCCGCTCAGCCGGGCGGAGTTCGAGGAGCTCTGGCCGGCGACGGCCGCCGCCCGTCTGGTGAAGACCCGCTACACCGTTCCCCTGGACACCGCCGTGGCCTCCGTCGACGTCTACGCGGAGTCCCTCGCGGGCCTGTGTACCGCCGAAGTCGAGTTCCCCTCGCTGGAAGCGGCCGAACGCTTCGCCCCGCCGTCGTGGTTCGGCCCGGAGGTCACCGGAGCCAAGCCCTACAAGAACCGCACCCTGGCCACCGAAGGCCGCCCTCCGCAGCCGGGCCTCTGAGGCCGTGGAACGCGTCTCGCCTCCTGGAGGAGTAGCGGTCCGGGGCGGGCGCGAGGTTTCACCCGAATGGCGCAACATAATGCGCCACCCGAATGGATGAAGATCAGGCTGGCTAGTGCCCCAACCGAGGCAATGCGTGAAAGGGGAACCACATGCGCATTCGAAGAATGATCGCCGCCGTGTTCGCCACGGCAGCCCTCGCCGGGCTCGGCCTCACAGGCGCCGCGGCCGCCACCGCCGCCACCACTCAGGGCGTGCCATCCTCCGTCACCCCTTCCGAGTGCAAGCAGGGCGGCGGAACCGCCGATCTGACGACCAACGTCTGCACGGGCGGCATGTACGACGGGGAGCAGATCGACTGAAGCAGATCGACTGAACCCCGCAAGGCGCCCCGCAGCCACGCGCCGCGGGGCGCTCCCGCACGTGTGCCGGTCAGCCGGTGCGGAAACTGCCGGTGTACACGTCCGTGCGGTTCTGTGGTGCGCCGGAGTGGGTCTCGGTGAGCACCGCCCGCACTCCCTTGCCGTCTGCCACGAGGCCTTGGTAGTCGCCGAGGAAGTAGCCGCCGGCGAACGGCGCCTGCAGCCAGTCGAAGACCCGCGAGATCCGTCGTTCGGTCTGCAGTCTCGGGTTTCCGTGCGGCAGTGTGGCCAGCTGGTACGCGGTGGGCAGGGTGGTGGTGTCCCCCGGCTCGAGGAAGCGCAGGTCGTAGTAGGTGAGCGCGACCGTGCCCCGTTCGTCGACCGCGATCGACGGGGAGAAGGCCGGCACGCCGTCGGGGCTGATCAGCTCGGGGCTCCCCCAGGTGCGCCCGCCGTCGGTGGAGCGCACCAGCTGGACGGAGTTGAACGCGCCGCCGGAGAAGTCCGCGCCCTCGTAGGCCATGTACAGCGTGCCCGTCCCGGGGTCGACGGCCGGGCTGGGCAGGGTGGACGCGGCGCGCAGCGGCTTGGTGGGATCGTTCGGGTCGACTTCCGGCACGGCGGTGTCCCGTGCCACGGTGACCGGTGAGCTCCAGGTCGCTCCGGCGTCCGTCGACGTGACCATCGCGTAGTGGGCGTCGAGGACGGTGGTCAGGTCGTCGGCCACGGTGATCATGTCGAAGAAGTCGTACAGGGTGCCGGTGCGCCGGTCGACGACGATGAGGTGGCCGATGGTCTGGGTGTTGGGCACGGCACTGGTGTCGACGAACCGCCGGGCCTCGCTCCAGGTGCGGCCGCCGTCGCGGGTGAGGGAGATGTAGCCGGGACCGTCGATGCCGCCGGGGCCGGGCGGGTCGTTGTCGAGGCGGTCCCAGACCTGGTAGGCGGTGCCCTCGCGGATCGGGTCGGCGGTCAGTGAGGGCTTGTCGTTGAAGAACGGCTGCTCGTCGACGTGCGTGGTGGTGAGGTTCTGCCAAGTGCGGCCGCCGTCACGGGAAGTGGCGGTCAGAAGGGCGCTGCGCGTGCTCTTCGTGAAGTCGACCCCCTCCCCGCTCGCGTAGACCGTGCCGTCCGGCCCGGTGCTCACCCAGGGGTCGGAGGCCCGTTCGTAGTCCGCGCCGCCGGGGGCGCACAGGCTGAACGGCAGCGTGCTCCGGTGGAAGGTCTCGCCGTCCGCGGACCAGGAGGCCGCCAGGCCACGGGCAGCACCGTCGTTCCAGCGGTCCTGCTGGAACACGGTGACCACGCGCTTGGGGTCGCGCGGATCGACGGACAGGTACGGCTCGACCTCGGTGCCCGGGTAGACGACGCTGTCGGGGGACCTGGCGCCGATGGTGCACTTCGCGTACGGGTCGCCTTGGGACACCTTCACCAAGGGGGTGCCGTCGGGGTTCCGGTCTGCTGGCGCAGGGGTCGCGCCGGTGACCGTGACGAGCAGGAGCGCGGCGGTGGTGGCGGCTGTCAGGGGCAGGCGGACGCGCATGCGGGATCTCCTCCGGGCCTGTCGGCCGGGATGCGGGACCGCCGTGGTCGGGGCGGCCTTGGGCACGGAGGCATACCGCGTCGAGCGCGAGGGTGGGGCGACTCCGCCTGATCCTTTTCGGCGTTGCGGCCGGAGCTCTTGATGGGCCGAACGACGGAGTCGGCTCCGGGGGCGTAGAGGCGCACGACGGAGCCGACCGGCGAGTGCTGCGGCAGTCGGCTCTCTGGTCGTGCTGATACCGCGGACCGGTCAGGTGATGGGCGACGTGGTCCCGTCAGGCAGCGTGCAGTAGTCGCCGGCGTAGGGGCGTCCGACGATCTGTCCGCCGGCGGCCGTGCAGTCGTCTCTGGAGATGTCCGGAGACGAGGCGGCCCCGGCGCTGACTGCGCCGATGGCGCTCATGCCGGCCAGGGTCGCCGCGGCCAGGGGGAGGCCCAGGATTCTTCGCAGGCGCATGACTTCCTCCTCCTCTCAGGCGCCTTCGTTTCGGCTAACGCGGTTCGTGGGCCGCAGCCCGGCAGGCGCCGGTCGCGGCGCCGCCCGCCACTCCGGCCCCCGTCAGCCCGGACACACAACCCTGCAGGTCTCCGCTCACGCCTCGGCTACAGGCCGCTGTGACGGAGCCGGAGTCGGTGGCGCCGGCCTGTTCTGCCATCTGTGTGCAGGCGGGGATGTCCGCGCGGGCCGCGGGAGCGGCTAGAACCGTTCCACTGAGGGCGAGGGTGAGGCCGGTGAGGGCACCGGCGATACGGGTCGACGTGCGCATGGGGACGCACCTGCCTTCCGGGTCGGTCGCGCGGTCCCGGCCCCAGCGGGCCGGTCCACGCGGTAAGACCGCCTGGCGACGCTCCGTGAACGGCGGCTCGTCCCGGCGGGCTCACACCTCTCCCCAGCGTCGCATCCTCGGAGCGGGAGCGCCCCGTCGCGCCGGGCCGGGCGCCGTGGGGTTGGGATGTGCAGCCTCCGCAGGGCGGGGGCGGTCTCACCCCCGCCCGTCGCTCATGAGTAGCGCCTCGGCTCGCCGGGGCGCTCGAAGTAGAAGCCCCGCGGCCCTTCAGGTTCCGGGGAACCGCCACACAGGCAGGACCGCCGGCCCCCGCCTTCCACCAGCGCGCTACCGTCAAGGACAGGTTTGCCGTCGAAGCGCCGCCCGACAGAGCCGAACAGGTGCGTACCGCGGCCGAGCCGCATCAGCCCCGCGACCACGCGCCACGGCGGGACGGGCAGTCCGCCCGACACCAGCGGAACAAGTAGGAACAGGTTCCTCTTCTCCCGTGCGCTCGGGCCGGTCCACAGCGCAACGACCACTGCCGCGTCCTGCGGCTCGGGAACACAGCCGCGGACGTAGTACGGCCTGGCAATCGGAGTGTCCGTGTAGTGCCAGAGGGCGGCAGAGACAGCACGCTGTGCGCGGGTGAGGCAGCCCTCGGAGCAGGTCAGTTGACCCATGACGGACATTTCTGCATCCCCCGGCAATAGGCCGTGATGACTCCGACCTTCCCCTTCGCCCCGGGTGCTTCGTACCTGCCGTCGTCCGTGGTCCTGGCGTAGCGGACCTTGACCACGAAGTCGACCTGGCGGCCGTTCTTGATGGCCGATCCCCAGTATTCGAGGTTGCGCTGCTGGTCGGAGAGCTTGTCGGGCTTGCCGTTGAGGGCGGCGTTGATCAGCCTGCAGCTCGTGATGCCGTGCGGCCGGGAGAAGTGCTGCCACCCGAGCTCGGAGTTGCCTGTTCGCGTGGGGATGCGACGGCTGTCCCAATCCGTCTGCACGCACCTCTCCGTCGTGTCCCAGGACTCGAGTGGGGCGCCCGCCGGGGCGGCTCCCAGCAGCGCCACGACAGCGACCAGCACGGCCACCCTCTGTAAAGAAGCAGTGATCATCCGCCAAGGATCCCGGCCTCCTCGCCGACGGGTACACGGGCCGCACGTACATTCACCCGAATGCTCCGGCCGCAGCCGCTGGACTCCGCTCCTGGAATCGACGGCGCTCGGGCAGCAGGCGGCCGCCCCGATCGGCGGCGTCACTGCTCCTGCGGCGGCTTGCCCTCCGCCGCCGACACCTCGACGAACTCGACCTGGCCCTTGCCGTCGAGGCGCAGGATCGGGACGGCCTTGTTGCGCGGATTGCCGTTGTTCTGGAAGGAGATGAAGCCGCTGGCCCCGGCCACCTGCTGGGTGCCGTCCATCTGGTGGAACATCCGGGCCACCGCGTCACCGGCGACCTGCCCCTGCCACCGGGCGGCCATCTGGATTCCGTGGGCCGCGGTGAGGACCGCGTCGTGGCCCATCAGCGCCCCGCCGTCCGCACGGGGGTCGTGCGGGAACCACTGGTCCAGCAGCCCGCCCGGCTGGAAGTTCTTCGCGGACGGCGCGGACACCGCCTGTGGCGCGGAGCGGTACATGTCGGGGTGGGAAAGGCCCGTGTAGAGCACCTCGATACCTGTCTCGGCGGCGTGGGCGAGCTGCTCGGCGCTCAGGTTGGTCGTGTCGTCCCCGGCGAACACGGTGAACTGCTGGTCGGTGCAGCTGCGGTTGGAGAGCGCGTCGAGGAAGTGGGTGAGGTGCCTGCCGCGGCCCGCGAAGTAGACGAGCTGCGGGCGCTGCTGGCACAGCTGCCCCGGGATGTAGCGCAGTTCGTTCTGCCAGGCGCTGCTGACGGAGGAGTCGTAGGTCATCCGCTCGGAGACGAGCCTGTGCTTGTCGCCCTCCTGGAAGGCCTTGGTGAAGGCCGTGCCGAGGGTCGAGGCGTAGAGGTTTCCCTCCGCCACGTCCTGGAGGACGACGGCGGTGGCGACGCCGCGCCGTTTGAGGTAGCCGGCGGCCGCGTACGCCTCGTCCTCGTTGGTGGGGGCGATCCGCACGAAGCCGTTGATGTTCTGGATGTTCGTGGCGGTCATGGTGGCGCCGACCATGGCGATGCCGTTCTCGGAGAGGCGCTGGATGGCCGCGAGGTTCTCCTTGGTGCTGGGGCCCAGGCCGGCCACGGCGACGAGCCGGTCGGGGCCGTCCTTGCGGGCGATCAGCTCGTCGACGGTGTGCTTCCACCGCGCGGACCTGCTGCCCGGGTTGGCGATCAGCAGGCGGATCTTGGGGGTGGCGGCGAGGTCGCCCTGGTTGTGACGGTACTGGGCGAGGTAGGCGCCCTGGAGTTCGTGGCGGACGCCCTCGGCCGAGTTGCTGTCCTCGGCCGTCGTGGTGAAGGAGGTGAAGTAGGCGACGCTGACGTACGGTTCCTTGTCGGCGTTGGCGAGGACCCTGCTGTTCTCCTCCTCGATCCTCTTGCTGACGGCGTCGAGGTGCGGGGCGAAGACGTAGGAGCCGTCGGTCACTCCGACGCACTCGTCGTCCGGTCCCTGTTCGACGACTCCGTCCCCGCATCTCGCCTGCCGTTCCTGCAGCCAGCCGGCCCCCAGCCAGAACGCGGCGACCAGTACCACGGCGGCCGCGGCGGCAAGGACGACACGGCGTACGACGTGCAGGGGCCATTCGAGTCTGGGCACGCGCTCAGCCCTCCCAGCCCGCGGTCTGGGGATCACGCCAGTGGCGGTACCGTTCCGCCTCGTTGAACAGAGCCACGATGTCGTTCCTCCGCAGTTGGGACAGCTGGGTGTAGCCGTCGGCCATCAGGTCGCCCAGCCGCATGGCCGGGTCGGCGAGCGGATCGCTCCACACCCAGCGGGTGGTCACCAGGGTGTGGATCACGGACTCGGTGTCCATGACGCGCCCGGGCCTGCGCTGGACGAGCCCGGCGAGGAGTTCCAATGGACCGCTGTCGGGGGGCAGTCGGTTCGGCGCGGCGGTGATCGCGTCGAGCTCGGAGATCCACTGCGCGGCCGGTACGGCGATGAAGCGTCGCGCCAGGTGGGCGGTGACCTCCTCGGTCCGCCCGCGGGCGAGCTGGTGGTACATCTCCTGCACCGGTTTGCCCTCGCCGCGGTAGTACTCGGCGAGGAGTTCGTGCACGGCGTCCCACCTGTCCGGACGTGCCGCGAGCCGCCACAGCAGCAGACGGCGCAGCCAGGGGTGGAGTACGGGGACGACTGCGACCGGCCCGTTCAGCAGCCAGCGGGAACGGACATCGCCGAACAGGGAATCGTCCGGACTGAGCAGCCGGGTGGCGACCGAGAAGTCCCGGGCCGCCGCGCATTCGGCGAGCGTGGCGCGCTGGGTCCCGTCGAAGTCGCGCAAGAGGTGCCCGAGGGCGGTGTCGGCGAGGGAGGCGGAGTCCTCCCCGGCGCGCAGCGGCCTGTCCGGCAGGGTGCGCAGCCAGCGGTCCTGCTGGGGGCCCGACTCCCGAGGGGGCCCGGTCTGGCGGAGTACGTCGAGTACCTGGTGGACCGCGCGCGGCAGTCCGCCGGTGAGGCGGTGCACGAAGGGGGTGAGCCGGGTCAGCGGGGCCAGGTCGCTGTTGCCGCCGAGCTGGAGTTCTATCCGGATCCGCACCTCGTCCAGGTTGAGGTCGCGCAGGCGTAACGGGTACCACCAGGAGTCCTCGCTGTCGCGGGTCGGCCGATGGGCGTTCCAGTCGGCCAGGGAGGCCCGGTCGGGGCCCCGCAGCTGCCACGGCCAGGACTCGCCGGTGGCCGGGCCCCAGCGGGGCAGCCAGCGGTTGGAACTGGCGACGACGGTCAGCGGGTCACTCGCGTGACCGGCGACGACCGTCTCATCGTGCCGGGCACGCAGCAGCAGGTCGAGGAATCGGCGGCCGTACTCGGTGTGGGAGTTGTCGAGGAGCAGGAGGTAGGAGCGGGGCATGAAGTTGCGGGCGGTGTTCCGTCTGAGGTCCTCCAGGAAGGCCGAGAAGAGGACGAGGTCGAGCCGCTCCTGCTCGTTCTCGTCGCCCTCGTGGCGCCAGAGGTTGAGCTCCACGAGCGCCTCCATGGGGTCCGCGCTGCGGGTCATGGGGTGGCGTCCGTACCAGGTGGCCCCGGCGGTGAGCCGGCTGCCCGGTCTGCCGCCGAACAGTCCGGGCATGGTGCGGCGGCCCCGCCGCAGGGCGTCCTGGAAGAGGGCGTGCGCGGCGGTGGAGGCACCTTCGGGCATGCCGACCGCACCCATGGCCACTTCGAAGAAGGCGGCCAGGTAGTCGCCATGCCGGGCCTCGTTCTCCTCCTGGAACCGGTCGAGCTGCCGCCGCACCACACGCCGGCCGTCGGGAAGACTGCGCATGCGCAGCTCCTGGTCGGAGGCGAGCAGGCCGAGGCTGAGCAGCGGGAAGTGGGAACGGCCGTAGCGGGGTAGTTTGCGTTCGAGCTGGCGTGCCAGGAGTCCGAGGGCGTAACGCGGCAGCAGGGACTGGGCCCCGCCGAAGTTGACGAAGGCGAAGGGATAGTCGGGCCCGAAGCGCTCCATGAGGGCGCTGTGCGCCTCGCTGGCTCCGCTGCCCGCGGGGCCGAGCAGTACGGTCAGGGGCCGCTCGGCCGCCGGGTCCTCCTTCAGGCATGCGTCGACCAGCGACAGGATGCCGCTGCGGCCTCGCAGGCCCATGCCCGTACCCGGCTCCATCACGCTTGATCCCCCCCGGGACGACGTTTCCGAGAAGTAGAGACTGCCATCCCCAGCCGCAGTCAGACAGGGGTTTCGGCCACTGGAATCCTTCCCCTCCGCGGCGCCTGCCGGCCTCGGTCGACCAGCGGCCGGCTCACGCGACGCGCTGCTGCTCGGGGTGGCCACGTGCGGGCCGAGCAGGCGGCCGCTGCGAGGACGGGGAGCGCTGCGCCGTTGTGCCACCGACATCGGCCTTGAAGTGCTGAGGTTCGGTCCCGGCGTCCTTGATGGTCATGCTCTTCTCCCGGTCGATGGAGGTGGTACGCGTTCGGGCGCAGGATGTGGCGCCGGGCCAACCCCTTCCAGACTCACGCGGGCGTTGTGACCCGACGCCAGTGACACTCGAGCCGCGCGTTCACGGGCGCCGGGGCGCCGACAACGTCGTAGCGGCCGGGCCGGTAGCCGCCGGCGACCATGCCCCCGCGCCAGGTGGTCTTTCTCGAAGCACGCGCGGACGCCGTGGACCGGGTTCGGCGACGGATCGCGGAAGGGGAGCGCTGGTCCGCGCTCCCCTACCTGCCGTTGGTCTGCAGCCGAAGACGTGGGGCAGATCGTTCGACTCCAGCGTGCGTGACGAGCTGATCGGATTCGACTGGCGGTGCCATGGCGTCGTGTCCGCCCGTGGCGGATCTGCCGGAGGCAGAGGAACGACGTTCGGTGGGTTCCGGGCGGCAAGAGTGGAGTCGACGACATCCCGCCTCGACAAGGAGAAGAGATGACTCCCCTCACCATGCTCGCGCCCCGCGCGGAAGAGGGCGACACGCCGCCCGGCCACTTCGACGACCACCTCGCGGCCAGGCTGCTCGACCAGCGGATCGTCCTCCTCGGCACCCAGGTCGACGAGGTGTCGGCCAACCGGGTGTGCGCGCAGCTGCTGCTGCTGTCGGCACAGGACCCGCGCTCCGACATCAGCCTGTACGTCAACAGCCCCGGCGGGTCGGTCACCGCGGGTCTCGCCATCTACGACACGATGCGGCTCATCCCGAACGACGTCTCGACGCTGGCGATGGGCTTCGCCGCCAGCATGGGCCAGTTCCTGCTCACCGTGGGGACGCCCGGCAAGCGGTTCGCGCTGCCGAACGCGCGGATCATGATGCACCAGCCCTCGGCGGGCATCGGCGGTACCGCCGCAGACGTCGAGATCCAGGCGGAGAACCTCCGGTTCATCAAGAAGGCCGTCGAGCGGATCACCGCCCAGCACACCGGACAGAGCGAGGAGACGATCGCGCGGGACGGCGACCGGGACCGCTGGTTCACGGCCGAACAGGCCAGGGAGTACGGGATGGTGGACCGGGTGGTGGAGTCGCTCGCCGACATCCGCCCGGCCACGCCGCGCCGACGGACGGGGCTGTGACATGGGGTCGTACACGGTTCCCTACGTGATCGAGCGGACCACGCAGGGCGAGCGGTCCTACGACGTCTTCAGCCGGCTGCTGAACGAGCGGATCATCTTCCTCGGCACCGAGATCGACGACGGGGTTGCCAACGTGGTCATCGCGCAGCTCCTGCACCTGGAGTCGGCGAACCCGGAGCAGGAGATCTCGATCTATCTCAACTCACCTGGCGGATCGTTCACTTCGCTGATGGCGATCTACGACACGATGACGTTCGTGCAGGCGCCGATCTCCACCTTCTGCGTCGGTCAGGCCGCGTCCACGGCGGCGGTGCTGCTGGCGGGCGGAGATCCCGGGCGACGGTTCGTGCTCCGGCACGCGCGGGTGCTGCTCGGCCAGCCGGCCAGCGGCGGCCGGCAGGGGACGGTCTCCGACCTCAGCCTCGCGGCCAAGGAGATGGTCCGCATCCGCTCGCAGGTGGAGGAGGTCCTGTCCCGGCACACGCACCACGACGCAGCGACGCTGCGCGCGGACATGGACCGGGAGAAGGTGTTCACCGCCGAGGAGGCCGTGGCCTACGGGCTCGCCGACGAGGTGCTGAGCCGACGGTCCGCGTTCGTCTGAGCCCGCGTCGGCCGTGGCCGAGGGGCGGGGCGAGCCGGCCGGTACGGCGGGCGCGCCCCGTCGTACCGGCCGTATGCCCGGCCGGTCAGGCGGCGAGGCAGAAGCCGTCGTACTGAGCCGGGGGCGACGTGCGGCCCCGGACCCCCCGGCTCCGGGCGTGCCGGGCCAGCTCGTCACCGACGAGCAGGAGCAGGTCGGCGAGGCTGAGCCCGAGGGCCTGGGCGGCGGCCGCGAGGACCTCGGAGGATGCCTCCTTGCGTCCGCGCTCCACCTCCGACAGGTACGGCATCGAGATCCGGGCCGCCTCCGAGACGTCCTTCAGCGTGCGCTCCTGGGCGGACCGCTCGCGCCGGAGCACGGCGCCGACGAGGTCACGCCACAGGGGCTCCCTCGGCGCGTGTGGCCGTGGACCCCCCACGGGTCGCCGCGGGGCGCCGGCCGCCCCGCGGGAACCGGGCGACGGGGCCTGCGGGCGCAGGGGGATGACGCGGGACTCGTTCGGCGCATGAGTACTCACCCCCCTCACCCTAGGGATCCGGGGCGCGGGGGGAAGGGGGTGGCCTTCTGCCCTGGGTGAAGCCGGCCGGTGCAGACACGGGTCCAGCGCTGGTCCTGCTCTCCGCCTGGCCACCAACGGATCGTGATCAGGGAGGCTCGGGCTGCCCGGCAGCGCTCGGAGGCGTTGCGGCTCACGGCACGGCGAAGGCTGGGGGTGGGCCGAAGGGGAGGGGAAGTCGCGGCTTCTCCCCCTCCCTGGCTGAACGAGTCGGGGGCACCGGCGGTCGGCTGGTGGGTGAGCTTGTCGAAGTAGTCGGGGCCGGGCCAGATCAGGCCCAGGATCAGGACCGGACCGCGCGACGTGTCGGCGAGCAGCTCACGCAACCCTGCGGCTATCGCCTCGCCGTGCTGCTCGCTGAGCAGGTAGTGCTGGGCCTCGTTCAACCACACCACGGTGCGCGGACCGACCCGAGCGAGATCAGCGAGCGCGGCCTGCGGCCGCTCCGGGTCGATGGGAACCGACCAGCATCACCAGACGACTGAAACGTCCGACACAAGGTCAGGACATCACCGTGACCCCGAAGAAGACGCCCCGCCGTCGCAACCACCCCGGCTCCGCACGGTCCCGCCGGCGACCGACCTGGGCGTCGGGTTGCCGGGGCCGTCGTGTCGTGGATGAGGAGAATCGGTGCCCTGCCCTGTCCCACACGTTCTCGTGGGCCGGGGCACGGCGGAAGGAATCGCCGTATCGTCTCAGGTGTGATCTACGACACTCCGTGGGTGATTGGCGGCCGCTACCGCGTCATCGAGCACCTGGGCGGGGGCGCCATGGGGCAGGTGTGGCGGGCCCTGGACGAGCGGCTCGACCGCCCTGTCGCCCTCAAGACCGTGGTCCTTCCGTCCGACATGGCCACGGCGGAACAGCTACTCGCCTGGTCGCAGCGTGAAGCCCGCTCGATGGCCCGGGTCAAGCATCCCGGGGTGATCTCGGTCCTGGACGCCGTCGAGTGGCGCGGCACGCCGGTCATCGTCATGGAACTGGTCGAAGGTCCCTCGCTCGACAAGGTGTTGCGCGAGCGCGGGCGGCTGGGGCGGATCGAGGTGATCCGGATCGGGCTGGCGCTCGTGGATGCGCTGGGGGCGGCCCATGCGGTGGGCATCGTGCACCGGGACGTGAAACCGGGGAACGTCCTGTTGGAGGGGGAACGGGTGGTGCTGAGCGATTTCGGGGTAGCTCATCTGCCCGGTGCCACGACGCTGACTTCTCCTCACGGCCCTCCGGGGACGATGTCCTACATGGCTCCTGAACTGTTACGGGGCGGGGCGAGCCGACCCGAGTGCGACCTGTGGTCGCTGGGGGTGATGCTGTACCAGATGTCGGAGGGGCGTCTTCCGTTCGACCCGGAGCGGGGGGCCGCGGGTTTCATCCAGGCCGTCGTCGACGAACCCCCTCTGCCCGTCGTCCACGCCGGGTCCCTGGCACCGCTGCTGCACGGTCTGCTGGAGAAGGACCCGGCCCATCGGTACACCGGCGCCCGAGCCCGTGATGCCCTCCGCTCGCTCGGATCCGGTGGGGGTGACGACAGGTCCGTTGGAGCGCCGGCCACGGCCGGCGGCGACGGGGACGGGGACGGGGACGGTCCGGAGTCCGCATCAAAAGCCCCGCAGCACGGGCCGGCGACCGCGGCGGCCCCCACCGTCTCCGCTGCCGAGCTCCTCCGCCCCGAGGCCCCGGGCGAAGGCTCAACGCATCCGCCGACCGTCGCACCCCGGCCCGGGGCATCCGCGAGGGCGCCCTTGAACACGCCCTTCGACGGGGTCGGCGCACCGGGTGACACCCCGCGCCGGGGCACGGCCTCGCCCCGGCGCCGCCACCTCACCCGCCGGGCGGTGCTGCTCAGCGCCGCCGCGGCCGCGGCCGTTCCCACGGGCATCTACCTCACCCGTTTCCTTCCCCGCCGGCCGATCGCCACGCTGAACGCCCGCAAGGACGGCTTCGGGGCGGGAGAGCTCTACACGGTGGCCTTCAGCCCGGACGGGAAGCTCCTCGCCACCGGAGGCCGTCTGCGCCTGTGGGACGTGGCGTCGCGGGCCATCATCGCCACCCTGAGCGGGCACGTGGTCAACCAGGCCGTGTTCAGCCCCGATGGCGCGATCCTGGCCACGGCCGGTCAGGACGGCACCGCTCGGCTGTGGGACGTAGCCGCCCGCTCCCACCGGGCGACGCTCACCGGACACGACCACGCCGTGGAGGGAGCCGCGTTCAGCCCGGACGGCAGGGTTCTGGCGACGGCGGGCTCCGACGCGACCGTCCGGCTGTGGGACGTCGCCGCCCGAGCCGGCACGGCAACGCTCAAGGGGCACACCCACTACGTCCGTTCGGTCGCCTTCAGCCCGGACGGCCGGACGCTGGCCACGGCCAGCGTGGACGGCACCACCCGACTGTGGGACATGAAGACTCGCACCACCACGGCCGTCCTCGCCATGGAGGGCCAGCACTTCAACGGTGCGGTGTTCAGCCCCGATGGCTCCATGCTCGCCGCCGTGCTGAGCAAGGGCAGGATCCGGCTCTGGGACGCGGGAGGGCGCGCCGTGATCGCCGACCTCGACGCGGACGCGTCCGGGATCCAGGCCCTCGCGTTCAACCGCGACGGCAGCGTGCTCGCGTGTGCCACGAAAGGGGGGTCCGGCACCGCTTCCGTGGGCGTGTGGAACGTGCGGAGACGCGAGAGCGCCGCCGTCCTCAGTGTGGACACCGACGACGTGGCGGGGGTCTCTTCCGTGGCCTTCAGCCCTGACGGCGAGACCCTCGCGGCCGCGGGCAACGACGGCACCGTCCAGCTGTGGAACACCGACGTCTGACGGGGGGGGGGCAGGGAGCCCCCTCACCTGACGGGCGAAAACGAGCCGGCGGTGGTCGTGTGGTGGGGCACACAAGATGGCCCGCGATTGTGATGGCCCGCCACATATGCCGCTGACCTGGGGACTCCTACGTTGTGGCGACACCCGTCGTCCCCGAAGTCCCCTGGAAGTGGAGCACACGGTCTCCCCCGCAACGAGCAGAACGAGTCCGTCCGGCATAGGCAGGATCGTCGCCGCGAGCCTCGTCGGGACCACCATCGAGTGGTACGACAACTCATCCGATCAGAGCTATGACCTTGGTTTTTACCCATACCGAGACGCGGAAGTCAGCACCGAACCAGCACCGGAACATCTCGTGCTGGTTAGACAGGAGCAGCAGGCTGAACCGGAATCGATTGCAAAGCTACCGCCAGGCGGTAAAAGGGTCACTCAGTGCAGCGCACTGCCCCGGTCCCCAACCCTGAACTCTCGACCGTCCCGGGGCTGATGCGCTCCACCTGCCTCGTGTGTCCACACTGGGTAGGCCCGGGTCGACTCCCCCAGCGCGCGAACGAACAGGCCACCCTCGACCTTCCCCGCAGAGGCAGGGCGGCGTGTCGCGCCCCTTCATGACGTTTTCGGCCTTCGGACGATCCCAGTGCTCGCCGGGTTGGCGGCGGCATTCCGGCTCGGTACGCGGAGCTGAACGGACCATCCCCGCGGGCGCGGGGTCGACTCGCGCGGGGCCGTGAGGCACTGGTAGGTCACCGGACCATCCCCGCGGGCGCGGGGTCGACACTTACTGAGCTGGGGGTTTCTCGGTCCAGGTGGCTGTTTTCGTTTAGTCGCTTTTGGCAGCGAGCCGAAAAGATCAGCCCGTCGAAGTTGACGGGCTGCCAGCGGCCGCGGCTTCCGGTTCATACGGCCAGCCTTGTGCGTTGGCGGCAGGTTCGAAGAATAGCCTGACCACTAGCCACGAGACGACTTCGGGATGACCTGCTCCCGCCTCCAGCATCGCCTGGCACGAGCAGCATGTGGGGAACCTCAGATCCCGCCAGGTCCGCGTCGGGCATCGGGGACACGCCGCTGAGCGACGCCACGGCAAACCCGCCGGGGGATGCTGTCGCGAGGCGATATCCGATCTGTCCCAGGCGGTAGCGGCGAGTTGGGTGTTGGCCCCAGCCAGTACGCCCGCAGGGCCGGTAACGTCCATCACCTCGACGCCCTCATAGGTCGTGCTCCGACCTCAACCATGGCGCCCACGAAGGTACCCGCGATGCAGGACCCCGGCACCCGCGGCAGCGGTTCCAGGGGCAGGGAAACGGCTGGTCCAGGCGCTCGCCGAGGGCCCGGCCGGTACTGGGGCGGCGAAATGGTTGGTCTGCGGGGCCGACAGAACCGGGTGCTGCTTTGTCATGTCCCTCCCAGGGCGGGACGGGGCCCCGCTGACGTCCCCCGACGCGCCGCACCCGTCCCCCATCGATGAATCCGTAGACCACTTCACATCACCACCGGGAGAACCCGTGCCCGACAGCAAGAACATCAACAACCCCGTGGGCCAGGGCGGCGGCCACCGCAAGAAGCTGTCCCGCGCCGAACGGCAGAACAACGGTCCGCACCGCAACCTCGACCGCCAGGGCGCCGCCGACCGGAAGGCGGAGCTCGTGCGCAAGATGCGCGAGAAGGCACGCGCGGCCGAGAACGCCGGGCAGGCGGACGACGACACCCCACAGAGCTGACGCACCGCCGCCACAAGGCGACACCGCATGGGGCAGGGCCCCAACCGCTACGCGCGGCCCAGGCCCTGCTGTCGTGCTGGGCGCGGCCGGTCCCGCTCAGCTCTCGCCGGGCTGCTGCAGCAGCAGCGCAGCGCATTCCCCGTGTCCAACCCCGGTAACACCGCAGCTAGTAACTTCCACGCACCTTCACAGCTATCCTCCTCTAGACGCGCCCCTCGGTACCGCACCCCTCAGCATCAGCTCTGGTCTCCGTGACCAGCACCAAACCAGCACCAAACCAGCACCAAACCAGCACCGGAACGATGACGATGGCTGCTGACGTGGGGTTTTGGGTCAGCACCGAACCAGCACGGGAGCCAGCACCGCCCCTTCAAAACGGGCGGAATTCTGCAAATCCGGCGCGATCCGGAGGGGCTTCCTCCGAAGGGGCAATCAGCCAGAGGTGGTCGTGTGGTGGTCCGGCACACAAGGTGGCGGCTGATTGTGATGGTCCTCCACATATGCCGCTGACCTGGGGACTTCTACGTTGTGGCGACAGTCGACGTCCCCGCAGACCCCCTGGAAGTGGTGCACATGGTCTCCCCCGCAGCGAGCAGAACCAGTCCGTCCGGCATACGCAGGATCGTCGCCGCGAGTCTCATCGGGACCACCATCGAGTGGTACGACTTCTTCCTCTACGGCTCCGCCGCCGCCCTGGTGTTCAACACGCTGTTCTTCCCCGCCAGCGACCCCCTCGTCGGGACCCTCCTCGCGTTCCTCACCTACGCCGTCGGCTTCGCCGCGCGGCCGATCGGCGGGGTGGTGTTCGGGCACTTCGGGGACCGGATCGGGCGGAAGCGGTTGCTCGTGGTGAGCCTGTTGATGATGGGCGGGGCCACCTTCGCGATCGGGTTGCTGCCGACGCACGCCGCCGTCGGCGGAGCCGCGCCCGTGCTGTTGACCGTGTTGCGGCTGGTGCAGGGGTTCGCGCTCGGGGGTGAGTGGGGCGGGGCGGTGCTGCTCGTCGCCGAGCACGGGGACGAGCGGCACCGGGGGTTCTGGGCCTCGTGGCCGCAGGCCGGTGCGCCCGGCGGGAACCTGCTGGCCACGGGGGTGCTGGCGCTGCTGGCCACCGTCCAGTCCGACGAGGCGTTCCTGGCGTGGGGGTGGCGGGTGCCGTTCCTGCTGTCGGGGGTGCTGGTGGTGGTCGGGCTGTGGATTCGGGTCTCGGTGTCGGAGTCGCCGGCGTTCCTGGAGGCGCGGGCCCGGGCCGAGGCCGAGGAGGCGGCCGGGGTGCGGCAGCGCCCGCCGGTGGTGGAGGTGCTGCGGTCGGGCCGGCGCGGGGTGCTCACCGCGATCGGGGTCCGGCTCGGGGAGAACGTCTCCTATTACGTGCTGACGGCCTTTCTGCTCGTTTATGTCACCGTGCATCTGCACCTGCCCAAGGGGGACGCGCTGAACGCCGTGCTGATCGGTTCGGCGGTGCACTTCGTGACGATCCCGCTGTGGGGCGCGCTGTCGGACCGGATCGGGCGCAGGGCCGTGACCCTCATCGGGTCGGTCGGGATGGCGGGCTGGGCGTTCGCCTTCTTCGCCCTGCTGGACTCGCGGTCCTTCCCGGTGATCGCCGCCGCCGTGACCGCGGGGCTGCTGCTGCACGGGGCGATGTACGGACCCCAGGCGGCGTTCATCTCGGAGATGTTCGACACCCGCGTCCGCTACTCGGGGGCCTCCATGGGCTCGCAGGTCGCCTCCATCATCGGCGGCGCCCTCGCGCCGATCATCGCGGTGGAGCTGCTCAAGGAGTACGGGTCCTCCGTGCCGGTCTCCGTCTATCTCTGCGCGGCCGCGCTGATCACGACGGTGACCGCGCTGGTCGCCCGGGAGACCCGCGGCCGCAGCCTCGACCGGGCTGCCCGTACGGCCGCGCCCGTCCCCGTCAAGGGCTGACCGGGGCCGCGCCCGTATGCTCACCGGCGTGACCACCGTGACGGAAGGCATACGGGAGCTGCTCGGACTGCTGGCCCAGGGGGCGCCGGCAGAGGAGTTCGCGCGGCCCGCGGCGGCCGCGCGCGCCGCCGGGGTCTCCGGGGCCGAACTGGCCGCCCTGGACGAGGCGACGGGGGTGGCGCTGGAGGTCCACCGGACGCTGGGCCGGCACCGCACCCGCGAGGCGGAGCTGACCGCGCTGTTCGACACCGCCGGGGACCTGGCCGCGCTGCGCGACCTGGACGCGGTACTGCGGGCCATCACGCACCGGGCCAAGCAGCTGCTGCACACGGACGTCACGTACCTCTCGCTGATCGACGAGGCCGCGGGCGACACCTTCATGCGGGTGACCGAGGGCTCGGTGTCGGCCGCCTTCCAGCAGCTGCGCCTGGGCATGGGCGAGGGGCTCGGCGGGCTCGTCGCCCAGACCGCCCGCCCGTACGCCACCGGGGACTACCAGCGCGATCCGCGCTTCCAGCACACCGGGCCCATCGACAGCGCCGTCGGCGAGGAGGACCTGCACGCCATCCTCGGCGTCCCGCTGCGGCTGGGGCCGAAGGTGATCGGGGTGCTCTTCGCGGCCGACCGCAGCCCGCGCGAGTTCAGCCCGCGGGAGGTGGCGCTGCTGTCCTCGCTGGCCGACCACGCCGCCATCGCCATCGACGGGGCCCGGTTGCTGGAGGAGACCCGCCGGGCCCTGGCCGAACTGGGCGCCGCTTCCCGGACCATCCAGGAGAACAGCGACGCGCTGCGCCGGGCGGAGCGGGCGCACGACCGGCTGACCGGCCTCGTCCTGCGCGGCGGCGACGTCGCCGAGGTGGCGGCCGCGATCGGCGCGCTGCTGGAGGGCGGCACCCTGGTCCACGACCCCGAGGGCAGGGAGCTGGCCCGCGCGCAGACCGGGCCCTGCCCGCCGCCGGCCGGGGCCGTGGCCGCGTCCCGGTCCGGTGGCCGGGCCGTCGCGGAGGGCGGCACCTGGGTGTGCGCCGTGCTGGCGGGTCCCGAACTCCTCGGCAGCCTCACGCTGACCGGCCGGCCCGGCCTGGACGAGGCCGGGCGGCGCCTGTTCGAGCGTGCGGCGACGGTCACGGCCCTGCTGCTGCTCCTGGGCCGTTCGGTGGCGCAGACCGAGGACCGGATCCGCGGGGAGCTGCTCGGGGACCTGCTGAGCCCGTCCGCCGATCCGGCGGGCCTGGCCGTGCGGGCCCGCCGGCTGGACGTGGACCTGGCCCGCCCGCACGCCCTCTTCGTCCTGCACAGCGACGGCGCTCCCCGGCCGCGGTTGCTCACGGCCGCCGCGCACCACGCCCGCGAGCGCCGCGGGCTGGCCGGGGTCCATCACGACCACGCCGTGCTGCTGGCCCCTTCCGAGGCGGCCGGCGCCGACGCGGCCCGGCTCGCCGCGGCCCTCGGGCGGAGCGTGGGCGCGCCGGTCACGGTGGGTGCGGCGCGGGCCGGCGACGGCGCGGGCGGGCTGCACGCCGCGCACGCGGAGGCGCTGCGGTGCCTGTCGACGCTGCGGGCGCTGGGCCGGGCCGGTGACGGGAGCACGCTGGCGGACCTCGGGTTCCTCGGGGTGCTGCTGGGCGACCGGGCCGACCTGTCGGGCTTCGTGCGGACCGTGCTCGGGCCGGTGCTGGACTACGACGCCCGGCGCGGCAGCGACCTCGTGGGGACGCTGCGGGTCTACTTCGCGACGGGCATGAGCCAGGCGCGGGCGAAGGAGGTCCTGCACGTGCACGTGAACACGGTGGTACAGCGCCTCGACCGCATCGGCCGGCTCCTCGGTCCCGACTGGCAGTCCCCGGACCGTTCGCTGGAGCTCCAACTCGCCCTGCGCCTGCACCAGGTGTCGGCTCCGGGGACGCCCGCGGCCAAGGGTCCGGCTTCGCCCTGATCACGGCCGGCGCCGTTTGACAGGGCCGCACCCTCACCCCATCATTCCATTACTCATCTAGTGGATTCAGTGAAAAGGGGGAGGCTGTGCGCGACACGACCACTTCCGGCGCGGCCGCCGGCCGATGGGCCCTGGAGGCGCGCGGGCTGGGCAAGAAGTACCGGCGGGGCTGGGCGCTGCGGGACTGCTCCTTCCGGATACCCGCCGGCCGCGTCACCGCCCTGGTGGGGCCCAACGGGGCGGGCAAGAGCACCCTGCTGAGCCTGGCGGCCGGCCTCGCCCGGCCCTCGGCCGGCGACCTGAGGGTCTTCGGCACACCCGCCGGCTCCCGGGCCTCCATGCCGCTGTGGGCCTATCTCGCCCAGGACAAGCCGCTGTTCAAGCGGTTCACGGTGGCGCAGACCCTGCGGCTGGGCCGGGAGCTCAACCCGGGCTGGGACCAGGCGGTGGCCGAGCGGATCATCCGCGCGGGGATGGTCCCGCCGGACGCCCGCGTGGGCGACCTGTCGGGCGGCCAGCGCACCCGCGTGGCCTTCGCGCTGGCCTTCGGCAAACGTCCCGAACTGCTGCTGCTGGACGAGCCGATGGCCGATCTGGACCCGGTGGCCCGCGACGAGATGGGCGCCCTGCTGCTGTCCGAGGCGGCCGAGCACGGGACCACCGTCGTGATGTCCTCCCACCTGCTGAGCGAGATCGAGCCGATGTGCGACTACGTACTCGTGCTCTCCGACGGCCGGGTCCGGATGGCCGGGGAGGCCGACGAGCTGGTCCCCATGCACACCCTGGTCAGCGGGGTGAGCACGGAGACCGGGCCGCCCGCCTCCCTGAACGACCACACCGTCATCGAAGTACGGACCTCGGGGCGCCACTTCACCGCGCTGGTACGGCGCCAGGGCCCGCTGGACGGGGCGTGGCAGCAGGTGGAACCGAGCATGGAGGAGGTGCTGCTCGCCTACCTCCGCTCCCCCGGCGCCCCCGCGCTGCTCTCCCCCACCGCCGCCCCGCTGCACCGAGAGGAGTGCGCGGCATGAGCGCACCGACCGCCACCGCCCCCGCGAGCAGCTCCCGCCCGCGCCGGCTGCGCGGGCTCGCCTGGCTCATGGCACGCCAGCACCGCACCGCCGTGATCACCTGCGCCGCCCTGACGGTCGCCGGAGCGGCCTGGATCGTCTACCAGCGCGCCGCGATGCTGGACGCCCTGCACGCCACCGGCTGGCCGGTCGCCTCCGCCCGCACCGTCGACCGGGCCGCCCACGACCGGGCCACCAGCGACCTGGACTCCTTCGGCAGCACGCTCGCCTTCCTCCCCGTGCTGTTCGGCGTCCTGCTCGGCGCCCCGCTGATCTCCGCCGACCGGGAGCACGGGACAGCCCGGCTGGTCGCCACCCAGTCGGTCCCGCGCGGCCGCTGGCTGGTGGGGAAGCTGTGCTTCGCCCTGGCGCTGGCGGCGGTGCCGTCGGTGGTCCTGAGCCTGCTCTACTCCTGGTGGCTGGAGTCCGTCGGCCCGCTCGCCCCCCGGGACTGGCTGAGCGGCCCGGCGTTCGGGGCCACGGGACCGGTCCTGGCGGCCTCGGCCCTGTTCTGCACCGCGCTCGGCATCACCATCGGCGCCCTGGCCCGCCGGTCGCTGCCGGCGATGGTGGCCACGTTCTTCGCCTCGTACACCGCCCTCCTCGCGGCGGAGCTGCTCCGCGGGCGGCTCGCCACGCCCCGGACGCTCGCCTATCCGCTGGGTTCCGCCCAGCCGGCCGCGCTCGACCACGTGGTGCAGGTGGACCAGTGGGTCGGGACCGCCTCCGGCGAGCTCTACGGCTGGGGGACCTGCGTGCACGACAGTTCGCCGGAGGGCTGCCGGGCCTCGCTGGGCATCGTCAACTCGGTCTGGGAGTACTTCGGACAGGACCAGATGGCGGGCATGCAGTGGACCTCGGCCGGGATCTTCCTGGGGCTGACCGCACTGCTGGTGGGCGCCTTCCTGCGGTGGGCCCGGCACGGGGCGCTCTGAGCCGGACCACCCTCGCGGACGGCCTAGGCTGGAACGTCACCCCCGGAACCCCGGAACCCCGGAACCCCGGAACCCGGGAACCCGGGAACCCGGGAACCCGGGAACCCGGGAACCCGGGAACCCGGGAACCCGGGAACCCGGGAACCCCGTTGGACCGAGAAGCAGCAAGGAGGCGGGCACGGTGGTCGTGTTTCGCATCGAACGCCGCAGCGGCCTGCCCGCCTACCTCCAGATCGTGCAGCAGGTGGAACAGGCCCTGCGCATGGGGGCGCTGGCCGAGGGCGACAAGCTGCCGACGGCGGCGCAGGTCGCGGCCACCACGAAGGTCAACCCCAACACCACGCTCAAGGCCTACCGCGAGCTGGAGCGTTCCGGCCTCGTCGAGGTGCGCCAGGGCTCCGGCACCTTCATCACCCGCTCGCTGGCCACCCCGCAGACGGCGCCGGAGTCCCCGCTGCGCACGGGTCTCGGGGAGTGGATGCGCGAGGCCCGGGAGCAGGGCCTGAGCGCCCGCGACGTGTCGACGCTCTTCGGCGCGGTGCTCGGCGAGTACTACCCGCCCGCCCCCTGAAACAGAGGCAGGCATGGTGCGGCCGGCCCAGTTCCCGGGCGACCGCCTCTCGCGCCGGATCCTGAGGCGCTGACCCCGGTCACTCCGAGCGGCGGCGCCCCCTCCCCCCCCCTCGCACGGGCGGGGCGCCACCGTCGTTCAGTAGGTGTAGCTCAGGCCCGACTTGTACGGGGTCAGCGTCCGCTGGCCCACCACGCCGCGGTACGTGTACCAGCCCCACTTCTTGCACATCGTCTGGTAGCTCAGGGTGTTGTAGGCCCCCGACCCCACCCGGACGCGCGGGTAGATGACGTTGTCGCCCCAGTCCCCGGAGGCGGGGCCGCTGGAATAGGCGTCCACGCCCCAGTACACCCCGACGACGGAGCCGCCGGCCGGGCAGTTCCAGCTGCCGAAGTTGACCCAGACGTTCCCTCCCGTCCAGGCGCTGGCCGGAGCGGCGCTCAGGCCGACGACGCCGAGCGCCATCAGGGAACCCGTCAGCACCGCACGGGATTTACGCAGCAGTGATCCACGCATGTGACCTCCCCGGTCACGGCCGGGTGCCTTCGCACCTCCTGCCGTGCGCAGCAGGCTGCCATATGAGTCACAGGATTGTCTGACTTTCGGCTTGATAACCGTAAAGTCGAACTATTGGATGAAATAAGCCTGTTCGAATCAAGGCTGCCCGCGGCCGCCCTTCAGACGGCCACGGCCGTGGTGACCACCAGCGGCGGCCTCTCGCGTTCCGCCGCCCAGGGGCGGCTGCCGACCAGGTCCGGGTCCGCCGTCTCCCCCGCCTCCGCCACCGTCGGGCGGTGCTGGACCACGTCGCGGAAGCCGGCCCGCTCCAGCAGTCCGGGCAGGAGGCCGACGGGCCAGGCGTGGTTGCGGACCTCCTGCCAGGAACCGTCGGTGCGCCTCAGCCGTACGGTCAGCTCCTGCCCCGGCGCGTACACCGCGCCCGGTTCCCCGATGCGGAGGGAGGCGTACTCCGTGCCGGTGCAGCCCGGGTCCGTGGCCAGCAGGACGAACGGGCCGCCGGGGCGCAGCAGTCGGCGGACCTCCCGGAACACGGCCAGCACGGCTTCCTCGTCCGGGAGCGAGGCGAGCACGTGGCTGCACATGACGGCGTCGGCGGCGCCGTCCGCCAGGCCGGCCACCCGGCCGCCGTCGACCAGGTGGTACTCGGCCGCTCCGGTGTCCGAGGCGCGGGCCAGGGCCAGCATCTCGGGCGAGGTGTCCACCCCCACCACCCGGGCCCCCAGCTGCCGGGCGGCGTGCCCCGCGACCTTGCCGGGGCCGCATCCGTAGTCCACGAGGACCGCCCCGGCGCCGATCCCCCGCCGGGCCAGGGCCCGGAAGACGAACGGGTAGCCGAGCAGCCAGTCCGTGGCCGCCTCCAGCGCGGCGAAGGCCCGCGCTCCCTCACTCCCGGACCAGGCGGCCGCCTCGGCGGCGCCCTGGTCCCCCGAATCCCGCTCCGAGTCGCTCACAGCCCCACTATCGACCCGCGCCGCGTGCCGCGCGGTGCCGCGACACGGCTGCCGGGCCCGCTACCCGCGCTCGGGCCATGGTGCCCCTGGTCGTGGCCGCCGAGGGCGCGGAGCGGGCGGCGGATGACGCGCGAGCTCAAGCGCGCGCTGCGCGGCTACCCCTCGGACACCATCGGCCGGGGCCGGGCCGGAGCCTCCGGCCGCAGCGCGCCGGCGGCGAGGGCCGCGAAGGCGCAGCAGGCCACCGGCAGCAGCAGGGCCGGGCCGAGCGGTACGAGGCGGGTCAGCGGGCCGATCACCGCGGGGCCGGCGAGCATGCCGAGGTAGCCCAGGCCCGCGACCCGGGCGACGTTGGCCCCGGCGGCCTCCGGGTCCGCGTGGCCGGCCGCGCTGAAGAGCTGCGGGACGCAGCCGGAGAGGCCGGCGCCGAAGAGGGTCCAGCCGGCGAGGGCCGCGGGGACGCCGGGCGCGGCCACCGCCAGGGCCAGGCCGGCCGCGGCGAGGGCGGCTCCGTAGCGCAGGACGGCGACCGGTCCGGTACGCGCCGTCAGGCGGTCGGCGAGGAACCGCCCGGCGGTCATGGCGGTGGCGAAGGCCCCGTACGCGAGGGCGGCGGTGGCTGCGGGCGCGCCGAGGGAGCCCTCCAGGTGGAGGGCGCTCCAGTCGTTGGCGACGCCCTCGCAGAGCATCAGCAGGAAGGCGAGTACGGCGAGCGTCCGCACGCGCGGCGAGGACCCGCGGGCGGGGCGCGCGGCCGCGGCACCGGCCGGGACGGGGGCCGGGACGGGGGCCGGGGCGGCGTCCGGGTCCAGCAGGGCGGGGGCGGCGAGGAGCGCGAGGAGGAGGCCGCCGAGGGCGGTGGCCCCGAGGGTGGCGGCGGCCGGGAGGCCGAGGCCCAGGGCGGCGGCGCCGGCGAGGGCGGCGAGGGCGCCGCCGACGGAGAAGACGGCGTGGAAGGCGGACATGACGGGGCGCCCATAGCCGCGTTCCACCTGGACGGCGTGCGTGTTCATGCCGACGTCGAGGCAGCCGTTGCCGAAGCCCAGCAGCAGCAGGGCGGCACCCAGCGAGGGCGCGTCGGACGCCCAGGCGGGCGGTACCAGCGCGAGGGCGCACAGGGCGGCGCCGGCGGGGACGGTCAGCGGCGCGCCGAAGCGGTCGGTGAGCGGTCCGGCCAGCCGCATCCCGGCGAAGGCGCCGGCCCCGAGGAGGAGCAGGAGCCAGCCGAGGAGGGCGTGGTCGGCGCCGGTGTGCTGCCGCACCACCGGGATGTGCACGATCCACATGCCCATGAGGAAGCCGTTGAGGGCGAAGTAGGCGAAGGTGGCGCGCCGTCCGTTCCGCAGGCGTGCGGACGGGGGCGGCCCTTGGAGTCCGAGTCCGGTTCCGTGTGCGATTCGCTGCATGAGATCGAACATAACAAACACATTCGATGTTCGAAACTTGCCTTTCGAACATCGGCGATGTTCAATCCGGGTATGAGTGCAGACCGCCTGAGGCAGATCACCGATGCCGTCCGCGCGAGCGGCAGCCGCAGCGTCACGGAGCTCGCGGAGCTCACCGGCGCCTCCGAGATGACCATCCGCCGCGACCTGGAGGCCCTCGCCGAGCAGGGCGTGCTGGAGCGCTACCGGGGCGGGGCGCGGAGCCTGCTGCTGCGCGGGGAGGAGACGCCCTTCCCGCTGCGCGCCCGCGACGGGCTGGAGGCCAAGCGGCGCATCGCCGCCGAGGTCGCGGCCCTGCTGGCGGACGGGGAATCGGTCGTCCTGGACAGCGGGACCACCTGCCTGGAGGTGGCCCGCGCCCTGCACCACCGCCGGCTCACCGTCGTGCCGCTGTCTCTGCACGCCGCCAACGCCCTCGCCGACGCGCCCCGCATGACGCTGCTGCTGCCGGGCGGAGCGCCGCGCAGGGGCGAGCTCGCCCTCACCGGGCCGCTGACCGAGGCCTCCCTCGCCGCCCTGCGCTTCGACACCGCGGTGATCGGCTGCTGCGGCCTGAGCGCGGAGCACGGCCTGACCGCCTACGACCTGGCCGACGCGGCCGTCAAGCGCGCCGCGATCGCCTCCGCGCGCCGCGTCATCGCCGTCACCGAGTCCGCGAAGCTCTCGCGCACCGCCCTCGCGCACGTGCTGCCCGCCTCCGCGCTGCACGCCGTGGTCACCGACGAGGGGGCGCCGCAGGCCGAGGCCGACGCCCTGGCCGCGGCCGGCGTCACCGTACGGACGGTGTGAGACGTACGCACGCCGGGCGGCCACCGGCCCGGCGCGCGACCATGAGGGGATGGACGAAGCGCCCCTGAACGGCGTCAGCACCCCCGGGCGGGTGGCGGCCGAGGGCGAGGGCATCAGCATCGAGGAACTGGCCCTCGCCGCCCGCAACCACGGCCTGCCGCTGGAGGCGCTGCGGTACGAGGTCACGCCGCCCGGGCTGCACTACGTCCTGGTCCACTACGACATCCCCGACGCCGGCCCCGGCCCCGGCGCCGACGGCTGGCGGCTCGGCGTCGGCGGCCGGGTGCGGACTCCGCTGTCGCTGGACCTGGCCGCCCTGCGGGCCCTGCCGGGCGTCACCCGCCGGGTCACGATGGAGTGCGCGGGCAACGGGCGGGCACGGCTGACGCCCCGGCCGGTGAGCCAGCCGTGGCTGGTCGAGGCCGTGGGCACCGCCGACTGGACGGGGGTGCCCCTGCGGACCGTGCTCGCGGAGGCCGGGGTGCTGCCGGAGGCGGTGGAGGCGGTGTTCACCGGCGCCGACCACGGGGTGGAGCGGGGCGTGGAACAGGACTACCGGCGCAGCCTGCCCCTGCACGTCGCCGCCGGGACGGACCCCGAGGTGCTGCTCGCGTACGCGATGAACGACGCGCCCCTGCCGCCGCAGCACGGCTTCCCGCTGCGGCTGGTGGTGCCGGGCTGGTACGGCATGGCCCACGTGAAGTGGCTGCGGGACATCACCCTGGCCGACGGGCCCTTCACCGGCTTCCAGCAGGCCGTGGCCTACCGCTACCGGCGCACCGCCGAGGACCCCGGCGAGCCGGTGACCCGGATCGCGCCGAGGGCGCTGATGGTCCCGCCGGGGTTCCCCGACTTCATGTCCCGCGTCCGGGTGGTGCGGCCGGGGCAGGTGCGGCTGGAGGGGCGCGCCTGGTCGGGGTACGGGCCGGTGACCCGGGTCGAGGTGAGCGGCGACGGGGGCCTTACGTGGGCGGACGCCGAGGTGGCGGCGCGGGAGCCGGGCGGCTGGGCGTGGCAGGCCTGGAGCGCCCCGTGGACGGCCGTTCCCGGCAGCCACACGCTCGCGGTCCGCGCCACGGACGCGGCCGGCCGCGCCCAGCCCCTCGAACAGCCCTGGAACCGCGGGGGCTTCGGCAACAACCTCGTTCAACGGGTGCCGGTGGTGGTGCTGCCGGGGGACGGCGACCGGAGCTGCGGCTAGAATCGGGGGCCGCCGGTTCAGGAGGGGCGGGCGTCTTCGAGGAGTTCGGGGCCGTTGTTGCGCACGTTGTTGACCGCCGTGTTCACCGCGCGGGCCGTCAGCCGGCCTCCGGCGGGGGTGGCGAGGAGGGCCCGCAGGGCGTCGGGGTCCTGGTGGGCGGGGTCGAGCCAGGCGTCGAAGTCGGCGGGGGCGAGGGCCAGGGGCATCCGGGGGTGGACGCGGCCGGCGGCGTCGGTGGCCTCGGTGGTGATGACGGTGCAGGTCGCCCACCAGGCGGCCGGGTCGTCCCCGTCGCTGACGGCGGGGTCGCGCCAGAACTCGTACAGGCCCGCCATCGCCATCACCGTGCCGTCCTCGGGGCTGATGAAATAGGGCTGCTTGTACGCCTTCGCGGACCCGGCGGCGGGGACGGCCTCCCATTCGTAGAAGCCGTCGGCGGGCAGCAGGCAGCGGCGCTTGGCGAAGGCCCGGCGGTAGGCCGGCTTCTCCCCCACCGTCTCGACCCTGGCGTTGATCATCCTGGCCGCGCCCTCCGGCCCCTTCGACCAGGACGGCACCAGCCCCCACCGCAGCGCCCGCAGCTGCCGTTCCAGGACCCCGCTGTCCCGGTCGGCGCGCTCCAGCACCGCCCACACCGGATCCGTCGGGGCGACGTTCCAGCTGGGCGGCAGCACCAGGTCGGGGGCGGGAGCGGGGACCTGGAAGAGCCCCGCCAGGTCCTCGGGACCGCGGGTGGAGACGTATCGGCCGCACATGCCCTCCAGCCTGCCACGCGGGCCGGACGCGGGGGTGCCGGGCGGGGCCGGGTGTGTCAGCTGTACGGGTCGGTCCGCGCGTACGCGGGGCCGTAGTAGTGCTCCAGCTCCTCCAGCGGGGGCCGGTGGCCCTTGACGGTCATCGTGTCGAAGAACGGGCCGTCGCGCAGCAGCCGGGCCCGGCCGTTGACGCGGAGGGTGTCCCCCGGCCGGGGACCGGGAACCCCTGGTCCCGTGCGACTGCCTCGTGATCATTTCACGGGTCCGGGAGCCGCCCCCGTGCAGGGCGGGGGCTCAGGCGGCGCCGTCCTTGAGGGAACGGCCGAACTGCTCGTCCAGGACCGACAGCCGGCGCCAGTACTCGTCCTCGTCGATCTCGCCGGAGGCGAAGCGGCGTCCCAGGACCGCGAGCGGCGAGTGCGCCCCGTACGCGGCTCCCCGGTCGGACCGCCGGGGACCGGGGCGGCCCCCGCGCCAGACGGTGCGGCGCAGCACGGTGACGACCGTGAGCACGACCGCCGCCCAGATCAGGGGGAGGAAGAGGATCCAGGGGCCGGGCACGTCGAAGGCGAGGGTGGTGAAGGTGTCCATCTCGGTTCAGCTCCTCGGAGGGTGGGCTTCTCCTTGCTGCTCCGAGACTGGCTCCGGGAAGGGTTCCGGGTCGTCGTACGGCCGGCTGCTCTCCGGGTACTCCCGTGGGAGTACCCCCGCCGGGGTGGGGGTCAGCCGAGCCAGCCGGGGCGGACCAGGCCCGTCTCGTAGGCGAGGACGACGAGCTGGGCGCGGTCGCGGGCGCCGAGTTTGACCATCGTCCGGCTGACGTGCGTCTTCGCGGTGAGGGGGCTGACGACCAGGCGGCGGGCGATCTCCTCGTTGGACAGGCCCGTGCCGACCAGGGCCATGACCTCGCGCTCGCGGTCGGTGAGCCGCTCCAGCCCCTCCGCGGGGGCCGGGCGGCGGGAGCGGGCGGCGAACTCCGCGATCAGGCGGCGGGTGACCCCGGGGGAGAGCAGCGCGTCCCCTTCGACCACGGCCCGTACCGCGCGCAGCAGTTCCTCCGGTTCGGTGTCCTTGACCAGGAAGCCGGAGGCTCCGGCGCGGATCGCCTCGAAGACGTACTCGTCGAGCTCGAAGGTGGTGAGCATGACCACCCGGACGTCGGCCAGGTCCTGGTCCGCGCTGATCGCGCGGGTGGCGGCGAGACCGTCGAGGAGCGGCATGCGGATGTCCATCAGGACGACGTCGGGGCGCAGCTCGCGGGCGAGGCGGACGGCCTGCGCCCCGTCGGCCGCCTCGCCG
>NZ_GG657750.1:650042-651278 GCF_000158895.1 Streptomyces sp. C
CCGCTCAGCGTTTCCATACCGTCACGCTAGACCGGCTCCCCGTCACCGGCGTCACCCCTGCGTAGCGTTCCCGGCGTACTCCCCCGGTAGTACACCGGGGTACCGCCCCCGGCGGTCGGTGCCCGGATGCGCCCGCGGCGGAGCGGCTCCAGGGTGGAGGCATGGAGCACGCGCCGATCGTCGTCCACCGCATCTCCCCCTCGGGCGGCCGCCGGGTCACCCTGCGCGTCCGGGACCGGGACGCGGCCCTCGGCACGGCGCACACCGACGCGGACGTGATCGAGTTCCTGCGCCGCGCGGAGGTCCCGGACCCCGACGAGGTGGTGCTCGGCGGCGGGCCGGCGCTGATCGAGTGGCAGGGGGACGCCCCGCACGTGTACGAGGCGGAGCCGACGGACACCGACGTCCCCTGACACCGTCCTCCTCCCCCTGTCCAGGGCCTCATTCCGGCCAATGCATGACACGTGCATGACATTTCAAGACGGCTGTGACACATTCCGTGGCGCACTCCGCACCGCCCTCGCACCACACCCCCACAAGGACGTGTCACAGAGGAGCGACATGATGCACCGTGCGAAGCTCGCCGTCGCCGCACTGGCCCTCGCGGCCACGGCCGGCAGTGTCACGAGCGCCGCCGCCTTCGGCACCACCGCCGACCAGAAGGTCGACGGCGTCATCGTCGTAGCGGGCAACACCTGCACCTGGACCAACGCCCGCACCAGCGCCAATCCCCCCAACGCCCTCACCGTCGACCGCACCAGCATCAACAGGCCGGGCGGGAACCTCGCCTGCGGCGGCGGCATCACCGCCACCCTCAACAACAACCCGTCGTTCACCTTCGGCTCCACCGGGGCCAACGCCCTCACCGACGTGATCGACATCACCGGCCAGCAGAGCTTCATTTCCTGCCGCTACAAGGCCACCAACATCCTGTGGGACCGCGACGCGGCGACCGGGAAGTACGTCAACCGCGCCTTCACCGCCACCAAGACCTCGGGCAGCTTCCTGTGCCCGGGATCCGTGACCACGGAGGCCGGCGGCGCGTCCATGCTCTTCCACTGACCGGCACGCACCCGCCGGCCCGGCACCGCCGGCACGCACCGCCGGCACGGCACCGCCGTCCCGCACCGGCCGGCGGTGCCGTGCCACGTTCCGGGCGCACCACCCGATGCCCGCGACCGGTCGCCGGGTCGGCCCGCGGGCATGAGCATGGTGGGGAGTCCGCCCGGGTGAGGA
>NZ_GG657750.1:651449-655121 GCF_000158895.1 Streptomyces sp. C
GACGAGCGGGACCGCGAGGAGGTCCTGGAGCTGTGACCGCGTGATGTGGGGCCAGGGGGCGTGGGCGGGGTCCTTCCCCGTGCGCCACCGCGACGGCCACATGGTCCTCGTGGAGTTCCGCAACATGCGCCTCCAGGCCGCCAACGGCCAGTTCTACGCCCTGGGCCTGGCCTCGGAGCAGGCCACCCTGCGCCGCGTCGAACGGGACCTGGCCCTGTCCCTGCGCATGGTCGACCAGTCCCCCATCGGGCTGGCCGTGCTCGACACCGATCTGCGGTACGTCCTGGTCAACCCGGCCCTGGATCGCATCAACGGGGTGTCGTCCGAGCGGCACATCGGGCACCGGATCGCCGACGTCCTGCCTTTCCTGGACTTTTTCGGCGTTTTTAGACCGGCATGCGGGAGGTCATGTTTGACCGGCGTTCCCGTGCTGGACCACTTCACCACCGGCCAGATCTCCGAGGACTCCGGTGAACGGGCCTGGCTGGTGTCGATCTACCGGCTGGAGGACCAGGCCGCCCGGGTGATCGGCGTCGCGGTGTCGGTCGTGGACGTGACCGAACAGCACCGCGCGGCCGTGTCGGCCGCCCACGCCCGGCGCCGCCTGGCCCTGATCGCCGACGCCTCCGTGCGCATCGGCACCACCCTGGACCTCGACATCACCGCCCGGGAGCTGGCCGACGTGGCCGTCCCGGAGATCGCCGACATCGCCGCCGTGGACGTCCTCGACACCATCCTGACCGGACCCCGGCCCGGCGAGGACGCCGACGAGCGGGCCGTACGCTTCCGCGCGCTCGCGGTGAAGGCGGCGTACCGGACCCCCGCCGAGGCGGCGGCCGACCCCGTCGGCGACGTCGCCTCGTACCGCCCCGAACGGCTGGTGGCCCGCTGCGCCCGTACCGCGCGGCCGGAACTCGTCCCGCACGTGCGGCCCGAGGACCTGCCCCGCATCGCGCGCGACGAGGCCGCCGCCCGGCTGCTGGGAGAGGCGGGGGTGCACTCGTACCTGGCGGTGCCGCTGATCGCCCGCGGCCAGGTCCTGGGCACCCTCGACCTGAAACGGGCCCGCAACCCGGTGCCGTTCGGCCCCGACGACGTTCTCCTGGCCTCCGAACTCGCCGCCCACGCGGCCGTGTCCATCGACAACGCCCGCTGGTACCAGCGCCAGCGCCACGCGGCCCTCGCCCTCCAGCGCCACCTGCTGCCCCAGCACCCGCCGGCGGCTCCCGGCCTGGACATCGCCTACCGGTACCAGCCCGCCGGCGCGGCCGACGAGACCGGCGGGGACTGGTTCGACGTCATCCCGCTCACCGGCGACCGCACCGCGCTCGTCGTCGGCGACGTCATGGGCAGCGGCATCAACGCGGCGGCCACCATGGGCCAGTTGCGCGCGACCGCCCGCGCACTGGGCCGCCTCGGCCTCGACCCGGCCACGGTGCTCACCCACCTGGACGCGGCCACCGGCGACCTCGGCGAGGCCATGGCCACCTGCGTCTACGCCGTCTACGACCCCCACACCCGGCTGTGCCACATCTCCACCGCGGGCCACCTGCCGCCCGTGCACCTGCGCGCCGGCCGCCCGCCCCGGCTGCTGCGGCTGCCGACGGCGGTGCCGCTGGGCGTCGGCGGCGTCCCCTTCGGGAACACCGCCGTGACCCTCGGCGAGGGCGACGAGCTGGTGCTCTACACCGACGGGCTGGTCGAGACCCGCGACCAGGACATCGACGCCCGTCTGCTGACCCTCACCGACCTCCTCGCCGGCCCCCACCGCCCCATCGAGGAGACCTGCGACCTGCTGCTGTCGGCGCTGCGCCGCCCCGACACGCACGACGACGTGGCCCTCCTCGTCGCCCGCGCCCTCGGCTGAGCGCGCGCGCCGGAGGTCACCTCGCGGGGGTGAGCCGCTCCCAGAGGAAGGTGGCGACGAGGGCTTCGTTGAAGGCCGTCTGCTGGTGGTCGGTGGCGCCCGCGTGGCCGCCGCCGATGTGCTCGTGGAAGAGGACGGGGTGGCCCAGTTCGCGCAGCCGGGCGGCCGCCTTGCGGGCGTGGCCGGGGTGGACGCGGTCGTCCCGGGTGGAGGTGAGCAGGAGCAGGGGCGGGTAGGCGGGGCCGTCGGCGGTCATCCGGTGGTAGGGGGAGATCCGTTCGAGGTGGGGCCGGTCGGCGGGATCGTCGGGGTTGCCGTACTCGGCGGTCCAGCTGGCTCCGGCGAGGAGCTTGTGGAAGCGGAGCATGTCCAGCAGAGGCACGTGCGCGACGACGGCGCCGAACAGCCCGGGGTCGCGGGTGAGCACCGCGCCCATCAGGAGGCCGCCGTTGCTGCCGCCCTCGATGCCGAGCTGGGCGGGAGTGGTGATGCCGCGCGCGGTCAGGTCGCGGGCGACGGCGGCGAAGTCCTCGAAGGCGCGGACCCGGTTGGCGCCGAGGGCGGCCTGGTGCCAGGCGGGCCCGTACTCGTGGCCGCCCCGGATGCCGGCGAGGACGTACGTGCCGCCGCGCGCGAGCCAGGTCCGGCCGGTGACGGCGCTGTAGCCCGGGACCATGGAGATCTCGAAGCCTCCGTAGCCGTAGAGCAGGGTGGGGCCGGGGCCGGGCCGGTCCTCGGGGCCGACGACGAAGTACGGGACCCGGGTCCCGTCGGGGGAGGCGGCGAAGTACTGGCTCACGCGGAGCCCGGCGGTGTCGAAGAGGGCGGGCGCCTGCTTGAGCACCTCGGTTCCGGCGGTCCCGGCCTCGCCCCGGGAGAGGGTGGAGGGCTGGAGGAAGCCGGTGACGTCGAGGAAGTACTCGTCGCTCTCGTTGGGGTCGGTCGCCCACGCGGAGGCGGTGGACAGCGGGGGTACGCCCTCCAGCGGGGCGCGGGTCCAGCCGTCCGGGCCGGGGGTGAGGAGTTCCAGGCGGGAGGAGACGTCGGCCCGGGTGCTCAGCAGGAGGTGGTTGCGGGTCCAGCTGTAGCCGGCGAGGGCGGTGCGCTCGTCGGGGGTGAACAGCACCTCGTGCTCGCGGCCGCCGGCCCGGAAGTCCTCGAAGTCGAAGGCGAGCAGGCTGCCGGCGGGGTGGCCCAGCCAGGGGGTGCGCGGCTGGACGGTCAGCCATCCGCGGTGGATGCCGGCTCCGGCGTCGTCCGGTACGTCGATCTTCTCGGGTGCCGCGGCGGGGTCCTCGGGCAGCAGGAACAGCTCGCTGTTCCAGAAGTCGATCTGCCGGGACACGAAGTCCCTTTCGAAGCCCGGCGTGTCGTCGTGCCAGCCGCTGGCGGACAGGTCCCCGGGACGGCCCTCGTAGACCTTCTCGGCTTCGGCGAGGGGGGTGCCGCGGCGCCAGCGGCGGACCTGGAGGGGGTAGCCGGAGGAGGACATGGAGCCGGGACCGAAGTCCGTCCCGATCCAGAGGTGGTCGGCGTCGATCCAGTCGACGCGGGTCTTGGCCTCCTCTACGGCGAAACCGCCCTCGACGAACTCCAGGGTGTGCAGGTCGAACTCGCGCACCACACAGGCGTCGGCGCCGTCGCGGGAGAGCATTGACCAGGGCCGTGGCGGTATTCGGGGCCGAGGACGGTGCTTGCCGGCCCAGGCCCACTTCTCGTCCTCGGCGTCGGCGAGGGCGTCGAGGTCGAGGAGGGTCTTCCCAGGCCGGGTGCTCGGGTGCGGTACTCCTCCAGGGTGGTGCGCC
>NZ_GG657750.1:655391-656637 GCF_000158895.1 Streptomyces sp. C
TCTGTTCGCTCATCCGCCGAAAGTACCGGAAGCGGGCGGGCCGGCGGGGACTCCCCGGCCCGCCCGCGTCCGCCGGGCTACTCGGCGGCCTGCTGGTGGAGGCCTTCGAGGAGGGCCAGGTCCTCCTCGGTGAGGCGCAGGGCGCCGGCGGCGACGTTGTCGGCGAGGTGGTCCGGGTTGCCGGTGCCGGGGATGGCCAGGACGTGGGGTCCGCGGTGGAGGGTCCAGGCCAGGCGGACCTGGGCGGGGCTGGCCCCGTGGGCGCGGGCGACCGTGAGGATTTCCTCGCTCTCGGAGCCGGCCGTGCCGTGCTCCCGGCCGGCGGCGGCGATCGAGTAGAAGGGGACGAAGGCGATGCCCTGCTCCCCGCAGGAGCGTACGAACGCGTCGTACTCCGGCCGCACGCCGATGCCGTACATGTTCTGCACGCAGACGACGGGCGCGATGGCCTGGGCCTCGGCGAGCTGTTCGGGGGTGACGTTGGAGACGCCGAGGTGGCGGACGAGGCCGGCCTCGCGCAGTTCGGCGAGGACTCCGAAGCGCTCGGCGAATTCGGTGTGGTCGGGCAGGACGCGCAGGTTGACGACGTCGAGGTGGTCGCGGCCGAGCTGGCGCAGGTTCTCCTCGACCTGCCCGCGCAGCTGTCCCGGCCCGGCGTGGGCCGTCCACTCGCCGGAGGCGTGCCGGGCGGGGCCGACCTTGGTGGCGATGACGAGGTCGTCGGGGTAGGGGCCGCCGAGGGCGCTGTTGATGAGCTCGTTGGCGGAGCGGAGCGGGGAGAAGTAGAAGGCGGCGGTGTCGATGTGGTTCACGCCGAGTTCGACGGCGCGGCGCAGGACGGCGATCGCCTTGTCCCGGTCTCCGGAGGCGGCGTCGGCCTGGAGCGCCGCGCCGTTCTGCGGCAGGCGCATGGCGCCGAAGCCGATGCGGTTGACCTCGAGGTCGCCGAGGGTCCAGGTTCCGGATGCGGATGCGGTGATCGTCTCTGTGGTCATCCGAGGATGATCACGTGCGGGGAGGATCCGCCGCCAGGGGATTCCGCTGTGCCGTACACCTCACATGTGGGGGTCGGAGTAGTGCGTCTCGATCAGCCGGACGAAGGTGGGCTCGTCCTCGTGGCGGCCGCTCTGCTCGTAGTCGGGCGAGTCCTTGACCTGGTCGCGGGTGCAGGTCAGGTGGACGGTCTCCTCCTCGATGTCGACGCGGGAGACGACGCCGGCGGGGATGACGACCTTGCGGCCGAAGA
>NZ_GG657750.1:657507-658540 GCF_000158895.1 Streptomyces sp. C
GGACGCGCACCTGGGGACGGGGCCCGCGTGAGGGAGCGGATCGCGCTGCTCGTCAGCGCCGCCGGGGCGATGCTCGTCGCACTCGACGGCACGGTGCTCGTCGTGGTGCAGCCCGCCCTGCGCCGCGATCTGGGGGCCGGGGTCGCGCAGGTCCAGTGGACGAGCACGGCCTACCTGCTCGCCGTCGCTGCGTTCCTGGTCGTCGCCGGACGTCTCGGGGACCGCTACGGCCCACACCCGGCTGCTGCTGACGGGGGTGCTCGGCTTCGCCGCCGCGTCGGCGGGGATCGCGCTGGCGCCCGGGGTCGGCTGGGTGATCGCGCTGCGCGCCGTGCAGGGGGTGTTCGGGGCGCTGTTGCAGCCCGCGACGCTGGCCCTGCTGCGGCTGGCGTATCCGCCGGAGCGGCTGGGCCGGGCGGTGGCGGTGCGGACCGGCGCGATCGGGGCGGCCGCGGCGGCGGGGCCGCTGCTGGGCGGGGTGCTGGTGGCGCTGCTGGACTGGCGGGCGGTGTTCCTGCTCAACGTGCCGGCCGCGCTGCTGATCGCCGCCCTCGCGCTCGCCGTACGGTTGCCCGCGCCGGAGCCGCGGGAGCCTGGGCGGCTGGGGCCGGCCGGTCCGGTGCTGCTCGCCGTGGCCCTGGCGTCGGCGGTGCACGCGCTGGCCGGCGTACCGCAGGACGGGTGGACGGCCGCGCCGGTGCTGCTCGGGTTCGCTGCGGCGGCCGGGCTCGGGGCGCTCTTCGTCCGGGGTGAGCGGCGGGCGGAACTGCCCCTCGTGCCGCCGGCGGTGGCCCGGTCGCGGCCCGTGGCGGCGGCGGTGGCGTTGCTGCTGGCGGTGTCGGCCGGGATGTTCGGGGCGCTGTTCACGGCCACGTTCCTGCTCCAGGACGTACGGGGCCTCAGTCCGCTCGCCACCGGGATCCGGGTGCTGCCGCTGACCGCGCTGATGGTGGCCGGGGCGCCGTCTCGGGGGCCGCGCTGCGCCGGTACGGGCCCCGGCGGTCGCCCCTGCGGGGACGGCGCTGGTGGTGCT
>NZ_GG657750.1:660571-661763 GCF_000158895.1 Streptomyces sp. C
TCGTCGGGGTACTCCAGGACCATCGCCCGGGTGCTGGGCACTCCGGTCTCGTGGGCGGTGCGGCTCATCGTGTACAGGTAGGGCATCAGCCGCATCTTCAGCTGGAGGTACTTGCGGTTGACGGACAGGTAGGGCTCGGCGAAGCGCCAGGGCTGCTTGTCCTGGTAGCCGGCCGACGGGTTGACGGCGCCCCATCCGGACATCGTCATGAACGCGGGGGTGAAGGCCTTCCACTGGAGGTCGCGGGCGTACGTCTTGGGGCTGCCGCCGAAGATGCCGTCGATGTCGCCGGAGGCGTAGTTGAGGCCGGACAGGCCCGCGCCGGCGATGGCGGGGACGTGCCAGCGCATGTCGTCCCAGGTGCCGTAGGTGTCGCCGGTCCAGACGACGGCGTTGCGCTGGGTGCCGGCCCAGCCGTCGACGGTCCACACGTACCGGCGGGCGTCGGAGTTCTTCTCGATGCCGTCCACGGCCTGCTGGACGCCCTGGAAGGCGGTCTTGTAGCCGCCGCCGATCCATGCCACGTCGGTCTTGACGCCCCGGCTGCCCGCGCCCGCCACCTCGTCGGCGATGGAGCCGAGTCCGGTGGAGGTCCACAGGCCGGTCTGGAAACCCTTGGCCTTCAGGGCGTCGACGGTGGACTTCAGGGGCGCGGTGTAGCCGCAGCCGTAGCCGTCGTTGGGCAGGAACCAGCCGGAGGGCATGTCGGCGGCGCGGGCGTCGGCGGCGTAGCCGGCCACGTCGGGGGTGGTCTGGTGGCGCGGCCGGTCGTGGTCGCCCTGGTAGGCGGGGTTGGAGGCGTTGAAGCAGTCGGCGTTGCCGAGTTCGAAGCCCCACATCGGCGCCATGAAGGGTTTGCCGCTGACGTCCGTGTAGGCGTCGAGGACGGACTTGAGGGAGTCGCCGGTGAAGTACCAGGCGTCGAAGCGGGTCTCGTCGTGGGTGAGGGCGGTGGGCGCGTCGAAGGAGTACGAGCCCGGGGCCCAGGTGTTGCGCATGACGCCGTAGTCGTTGGTGGACATGTAGAAGGGGGCGGGGCTGGCGTTGTCGTTCTCGCGCCACTTGTTGTCCACGGCCACGGGCACCGTCTTGCCGCGCAGCGCCCACTCGCCGAGGCGCAGGCCGGTGCCGTAGAACTGCTCGTCGGCGCCGCGCGCCAGGTACTGGGTGGTCTTGCCGCCGCCCCAGCCGG
>NZ_GG657750.1:663788-664898 GCF_000158895.1 Streptomyces sp. C
CTCCTGGACGTCGCCGCAGTAGCCGGGCGGCACCGTCCTTGAGGAGCACCACGTGGTCGCAGACGTCCTCCAGTTCGGCCAGGACGTGCGAGGACATCACGATGCCGGTGCCGCGCTCGGCGGCCTCGGTCATCAGCAGGGCCATCACGTCGTGCCGGGCCACCGGGTCGAGGTCGGCCAGCGGCTCGTCCAGGAGCAGCAGGTCGGCGCGCTTGCCGAGGACGAGGGCCAGCGCGACCCGGGTCCGGTTGCCGCCGGACAGCGACCCGACCCGGGTCCCGCGGCGGATGCCCGAGCCGGTGAGCAGCTGCTCGGCGGTGTCCTGGTCCCAGCGGCCGCGGTTGAGGGCGCGGCCCATGCGCAGGGTGTCGGCGACGGTGAAGCCGGCGTGCAGCGGCTTCTCCTGCGCGAGGAAGGCGGTGCGGCGGCGGGCCCCGGGGGTGCCGGGGGCCTCGCCGAAGACGCGTATCCCCCCGCTGGTCGGGCGCAGCAGGCCGGCCGCCAGCTGGAGCAGGGTGCTCTTGCCGGCGCCGTTGGGGCCGACGAGGGCCGTGACGCGGCCCGGGGGCAGCTCGACGTCGCACGCGTGCAGGGCCCGTCGGCCGCCGAACTCCCGCCCGAGCCGGGTGGCCCGTAGTGCCGGCGCGTGGGTCGGATCGCTCACGCCGTTTCCTCTCTCGACTGTCCGGGCCGCCCGGGCCCGGAGGGGTTGAAGCTTTCGTCCACGGCTGCCGCGATCAGCGCCGTGATGTCCTCGCGGTCCAGCCCCTCCTCGCGGGCGCGCGCCATCCAGGCGGCCAGGGCCAGGCGCAGCGGCGAATCGGGGGCCGCGCCGGGGTGCGAGAGGGAGCGGCGGACGAACGTGCCCGCGCCGGGGCGCGGTTCGACGAGCCCTTCGCGTTCGAGCTCGCGGTACGCCTTGAGGACGGTGTTGGGGTTGATGGCGGTGGCCGCCACCACCTCCCGGGCCGTCGGCAGCCGGTCCCCCGGCTCCAGCACGCCCAGCCGCAGGGCCTGTTTGACCTGCGTGACGATCTGCAGATAGGTGGCGACGCCGCTGCGCCGGTCTACTCGGAACTCCATCCCTCCACCTCATTCCACTAACACGTT
>NZ_GG657750.1:666837-668513 GCF_000158895.1 Streptomyces sp. C
CCGCCGCTCGAACTGCTGGCCGAGCTGACTAACACCACTCCCCCGCCGGAGACCCCGCGCCGCACCCTCACGCGGCGCGTCAAGGTCTGGACGCCGATCGTGCTGCTGCTCGGCGCCGCCGTCGCGGGGGCCCAGATGCTACGCCCGCTCCCCGCACCGCAGTTCGTCACCACGCAGACCTCGCACACCATCGAGGGCTCTTTTTTCCATCCCCTGGCCGGCCAAGGGCCAGGCCGCCGTGCGCGTCGTCGGCTCCGGCACCATCGGCACGGTCGGCGAGCAGAAGCCGATGCCGACGGCCAGCGTGGCGAAGATCATGACGGCGTACGTGATTCTCAAGGGCCACCCGCTGCGCAAGAACGAGCCGGGCCCGAAGATCGAGGCCGACGCCAAGGCGGTGGCCGAGGGCAACGCCAGCAGCGAGTCCCGGATCGAAGGGCTCACCGCCGGGCAGAAGTTCAGCCAGCTGGACATGATCAAGATGCTGATGATCCCTTCGGCCAACAACATCGCCCGCCTGCTGGCCCGCTGGGACACCGGCGGCGACGAGGCCGCGTTCGTCGCGAAGATGAACGCCGCGGCGAAGGAACTCGGCATGACGAACACCACGTACACGGACCCCAGCGGCCTGGACGCCGGCACCGTCAGCACCGCCGTCGACCAGCTGAAGCTCGCCGAGGCCGTGATGAAGGACGACGCCTTCCGCACGGTCGTGGCGATGCCCAGCGCCCCGATCGAGGGACTGTCCAAGCCGCTCATCAACAACAACGGCAGCCTGCTCCTCGCCGGTCTGAACATCAACGGCATCAAGACCGGATCGAGCACCCCCGCCGGCGGCACCCTGTCGTGGGCCGCGTACAAGACGGTCGGCGGCGAGACCCCGCTGATCCTCGGCACGATGATGGACCAGCACGTGGACGGCCCCGACCCCGACGGCGGGAACAGCCTGAACCTGGTGAAGGAGAACAGCCGCAAGGTCATCGAGGCGGTGCGCAAGGCCCTCGCCCCGGCCACCGTCATCCGCAAGGGGCAGCTGGTGGGCCACGTCTCCGACGGGCTCGGCGGCTCGACCCCGCTCGTGGCCACGAAGGACCTCACCGTGATCGGCGTGCCGGGGCAGCAGCTGCGGCTCTCCCTCGGAGCGGGCGCGAAGCCGCTGCCGCACGAGGCCAAGGCCGGGACGGAGGTCGGCGTGCTGACCGTGGGCGAGGGGGACGGCGCGAAGAGCGTGCCGGTCGCGGTGGGGGCCGATCTCGTCGAGCCCTCGTTCGGGGCCAGGGTGACCCGCCTGTCCTGAGGCCGGATCACCTGTGGTCGCATGGCCGGATGGACGTCCGGCCGCGTGAACCCGAGGACCTCGGCGCCTGCGTGCGCGCACTCGCCGAGGTCCACCACGGCGACGGCTACCCGGTGGACTGGCCCGAGCGGCCGCGGGACTGGCTGTCGCCTCCCGCGCTGCTCGGCAGCTGGGTGGCGGAGCGGGAGGGCCGCGTGGCCGGCCACGTCGGGCTGTGCCGCAGCGGGCCGGGCGACTCGGCGCCGGAGCTGTGGAGCCGGCGGACCGGGGTGCCCGTCGCGGGCACGGCCGTCGTCAGCCGGCTGTTCGTCGCGCCCGGCGCGCGCGGGCACGGCATCGGCGCCCTGCTGATGGCGCGGGCCGTGCACGCGGCGCGGGA
>NZ_GG657750.1:670240-671811 GCF_000158895.1 Streptomyces sp. C
CCGTCGCGGGCACGGCCGTCGTCAGCCGGAGGGGCGCGCCCGGCGCGCGCGGGCACGGCATCGGCGCCCTGGTGAGGGCGCGGGCCGTGCACGCGGCGCGGGAGCTCGGGCTGCACCCGGTGCTCGACGTGGTGGCCTCCGACACCGCGGCCGCCGCGCTGTACGAGCGCCTCGGCTGGATCCCGCTGGCGACCGTCGAGCAGCGCTGGGCGCCGGACCGGCTGGTTTCCGTACGCTGTTACGCGGCGCCGCAGGACGCCCCCGTGCGCGGCGCCTGACTTTCCGTCAGCTCGTACCGCGGCTTTTTTTTCGGGTGGTCGGGTTCGAGCACGAAGACGGGGATCACGCGGTCGGTCTTCTCCTGGTACTCGGCGTACGGCGGGTACGCGGCGACCGCGCGCCGCCACCACCGGGCCTTCTCGTCCCCGGCGATCTCACGCGCCGTCATGACCCGCCGTTCGGGGCCGTCCTGGAGGTCGACCCGCGGGTGGGCCTTGAGGTTGAAGTACCAGACCGGGTGGCGCGGGAAGCCGGCCTTGGAGGCCACCGCCGCGTAGCGCCCCTCGTGCTCCACGCGCATCAGCGGGATCTTGCGGATCCTGCCGCTCTTCGCGCCGCGCATCGTGACGATGACGACGGGCAGGCCGGTGTCCCAGAGCGTCGTGCCCCGCGTGCCGCCAGAACTCTCGTACAGCTCCACCTGTTCGCGCACCCACCGCGCCGGGCTCGGATCGTATTCGCCCTCAAGAGGCATCGTGTCCACCCCACTGCCGTGTACGGACCGTGTGGGGACATTCCAGCACAAGCCTTACACGGAAGGGGAGACCGCCGTTCCGGTCCAGAGTCACGGAGTCCCGCTCCGGATTCCCCGACCGCGGACTACGGACCGCGGACTACGGACTGGCGATGACGAGCAGGGTGCGCGCGGCCGCCGTGCCGCCGTCGGCCAGTACGCAGCGGTGCGGCAGGTCGCCCCGGTGGTGGGCGCTCTGGCCGGCGGTCAGCAACAGGGGTTCCTCGCCCCGCACTTCGAGGACGACCGACCCTTCCAGCACGTAGAGGAAGTCCTCGCCGGGATGCTCGAACCAGCCGCGCTCGCCCTGTCCCGGCTCGAAGTGGTGCTCGTAGGCCTCCATCAGCGCGCTGCGCCCGCCCGGGATGAGCACCCGGGCCACCTGCCCGGCGGCCTCGCTGACGCGGATCACCTGCGGGTCGCTCTCGTGGCTGACCACGCCCGGCCGGCCCGGCGGCCGCAGGAAGGTCCCGGGGGCCACGTCGAGGGCCTCGGCGATCCGGTAGATCGAGCTGAGGCTGGGGGTGGCCAGTCCGCGTTCGAGCTGGCTGAGGAAGGGCTGCGAGAGGCCCGAGCGGGCGGCCAGCACGGCCATGGAGACCCGGCGCGCCGTGCGGCACTCGCGGATCGCGCGGCCGACCTCTATGGCTTCGGGGGTGGGTTCGGGACGGGACACGCTGGTGAACGTACCCCATGGGTTTCCGGCGGCCGGGTGGGCCCGGGAGGTTTCGTACTGCTGCAACACCCTGTTCATAAGCGTCGTCAATTTATTGACCTC
>NZ_GG657750.1:684225-686728 GCF_000158895.1 Streptomyces sp. C
AGGGGTCGAGCGGGGCGCAGGTGTCCTCGCCGTCGGTGATGAGGACGATCCTGCGGGTGGCGTTGCCGCCCTCCAGGTCCTGGGCGGCGGCCTGGAGGGCCGGTCCGATGGGCGTCCAGCCGGTGGGCGCGAGGGTGGCGACGGCGGTCTTCGCCTCGGTGCGGTTCACCGTGCCGACGGGGTAGAGCTGCTTGGTGTCCTTGCAGCCGAGGGCCCGGTCGTCGCCGGGGTAGGTGGCGCCCAGGGTCCTTATGCCCAGGCGGACTTCGTCGGGTACCGCGTCTAGGACCTCGTTGAAGGCCTGCTTCGCGGCGGCCATGCGGGACTGGCCGTCGATGTCGTTCGCGCGCATGGAGCCGCTGACGTCGAGCACGAGCTCGACCTTCGGCGGCTCCTTCGCCGGTCCGTCGGCGGCGGCCGCGGTCGACGGGAGGAATCCCGCGGTCAAGGCGACGAACAGGCCGCAGGCCCCTGCCGCCAGTCGTTTTCTTGTGATCATCGCCGGATCGTATTGAGGATCCGGCGCCATGCCAAAACGCGTCCCGGCAGGCGGTATCCGTCCTTCCGCGGGAACCGGGGGAACCGCTACCAGCGCACCGGCAGCCGGGTCACGCCGCGCATCAGGGTGCCCGGGAGCCACTCCGGGGGGCCGCCGGCCGGGTCGGCCTCCAGGGCGGGGAACCGTTCCAGCAGGCTCCGGACGGCGATGCGGCCCTCCATCCGGGCCAGCGGCGCGCCCAGGCAGAAGTGCAGCCCGTGCCCGAAGGCGAGGTGGCCGCCGGGGGCGCGGCGGATGTCGAACACGTCGGGTTCGGCGAAGCGGGCCGGGTCCCGGCCGGCGCCGGCGAGGGAGGCCAGCACGACCGACCCGGAGGGGATGCGGACGCCGCCGAGCTCCAGGTCCCTGGCGGCGTAACGGTAGGTGGCGTTCTGCACGGGGCCGTCGTAGCGGAGCATCTCCTCCACGGCCCCGCCGAGCAGGCCCTCGAAGTCGGCGCGGAGGGCGGCCAGTTGGTCCGGGTGCGCGAACAGGGCCCGTACGCCGTTGGAGATGAGGTTGACGGTGGTCTCGTGGCCGGCGACGAGGAGCAGGAAGGCCATCCCGATCAGTTCGTCGGGGGAGAGGGAGTCGCCGTCCTCGTCACGGGTGCGGATCAGGGCGCTGAGCAGGTCGTCGCCGGGGGACTTGGCCTTCTCGGCGACGAGGTCCGTGAGGTAGCCGGTGAGCTGGGCGAACGCCTCTTCGTTCGTGGTCTCCGGACGGGGCGCGACGATCTCGTTGGACCAGCGGCGGAAGCGTTCGCGGTCGAGGTCGGGGACGCCGAGGAGCTCGCAGATCACCGTCATGGGGAGCGGGAAGGCGAGGGCTTCGACCAGGTCGGCGGAGCGCTCGGGGCGGGCGGCCATGGCGTCCAGCAGCTCGTCCGTGATCCGCTGGACGCGGGGGCGCATCGCCTCCACCCGGCGGGCGGTGAACTCCCGGGCCACCAGGCGGCGCAGCCGGGTGTGGTGGGGCGGGTCGGCCTCCAGCATGTTGGAGCTGGCGGCGCTGGGCTCGGTGTCCGGATACAGCCCGGAGTTGCGCCAGTCCTTGAGCAGGTCCGGGTGGGTGAGGGCCTGGCGGGCCTCCTCGTACCCGACGACGAGCCAGTACGCGTCCTGCTCGGGCCCGGGGCCCCTGACCTGGTGGACCGGCCCGGCGGCGCGCAGGGCCGCGTAGAAGGAGTGCGGGTCGGAGTCGAAGTCGAGGGCGCTGGAGGTGATGTCGACGAGGGCCATCCGATCACCCTACGACGGCCAAGGCCCCCTGGTGGGGGGTGAATCCGGCCACGTGCCACCGTGCGGCCGTGGCCGGGTCCCGTCCGCGGGGATCCCGCCGGTCAGCCGGTCAGCCCTTCGGGGAGGCGGCCGGTGTGCACCACCCCGAGGTGCTGGGTGGCGCGGGTGAGGGCGACGTAGAGGTCGCTGGGGTCGAGGTCCGCGGGCTCGGCCACGATCACCGTGTCGAACTCCAGTCCCTTGGCCTGGCGGGCGTCCAGCAGGACGACCGGCCGGGTGAGGTCCGGCTGCTCCCCCGCCCGTACGCCGGGCAGCGCCGCGGCGAGGGCCGGGTGCAGGGGGCGCGGGGCGATCACCGCGAGCCGGCCCTCGGCGGGCGCGCCGTCGCGGACCGCCTCGGCCACGGCGCCGGGGAGGCCGGCCGCCTCCCGCACCCAGGGGCGTACGCCGGTGGAGCGCACGGAGCGGGGCGGTTCGAAACCGGGCCGGTGGGCGCGGAGCACTCCGGCCGCCAGCTCCATGATCTCGGCGGGCGTGCGGTAGTTGACGCCGAGCCGTACGTGTTCCCAGCGGTCGCCGACGTAGGGGTCGAGGATCTGCTTCCAGGAGCCGCAGCCCGCCTCGTCGCCGGTCTGCGCGGGGTCGCCGACCAGGGTCATGGAGCGGGTCGGGCAGCGGCGCATCAGCAGTCGCCAGGCCATCTCGGACAGCTCCTGCGCCTCGT
>NZ_GG657750.1:687068-690157 GCF_000158895.1 Streptomyces sp. C
CCTCGGCGGGGAGGTGGGTGGGGTCCGCGAGGAAGTCGGTGACGAGCTGCTCGGGGGTCAGGTCCGGCCAGAGCGTGTCGATGGCGGCGTGCACCTCGGTGCTGGTGGCGATCTCCTTGCCGAGCTGGGCGACGTCGTCCGGGCCCAGCAGGTTGGGGCCGCCGTAGGGGTCGGCGCCGAGCCGGTCGGCGAGCTGCTCGGTGAGGGCGTCGATGACCGCGAACGCGAAGTAGGGGCGGGCCAGGTTGTGGGGCAGGGCGGTGCTGCGGGCCCGGTCGCGGGCGGCGTGGGCCATGGTCCGGTCGAGCAGGAGGGTGCCGTAGTCGTCGTGGTCGATCTCCAGTGCCGGCTCGGGGACGACGGCGCTGTCCTCTCCGCTGCCGGCGGGCACGGCCTCGGGGAGCGTCTGCCGGTCGGCGACGACCCGGGCGAGGACGTCGGCCATGGCCGCGCGGCCCTTGACGGCGGCGGCGCCCGGGCGGTCGGTGCCGGTGGCCCGCAGGCCCGGGTAGAGGTCGCCGGGAGAGGCGAGGAGCACCCCGGTCTCGCCGAGGGCGGGCAGCACCTCGCCGATGTAGCCGAGGAAGGCGGGGTTGGGGCCGACGATCAGGACGCCGCGCTTGGCGAGGAGCTCGCGCTGGGCGTAGAGGAGGTAGGCGGCGCGGTGCAGGGCGACGGCGGTCTTGCCGGTGCCGGGGCCGCCCTCCACGACGAGGACGCCCTGGTGCGGGGAGCGGATGATGCGGTCCTGGTCGGCCTGGATGGTCCGCACGATGTCGTGCATGCGGCCGGTGCGGGCGGCGTCGAGGGCGGCGAGCAGCACGGCGTCGGCGTCCGCGCCCTCGTAGCCGGTGCGCTCGGTGTCGGAGAGGTCGAGGATCTCATCGTGCAGGGCGGTGACCCGGCGCCCCTGGGTGGTGATGTGGCGTCGGCGGCGCAGGCCCATCGGGACGTGGCCGGTGGCCAGGTAGAACGGCCGGGCCGCCTCGGCGCGCCAGTCGAGGACGAGCGGGGTGCGTTCGGCGTCGTCCTGCCTGATCCCGATTCGGCCGATGTGGTGGTCGCGGCCGTCGGAGAACTCCAGCCGGCCGAAACACAGACCGTGTTCGGCGGAGTTCAGGGCGGAAAGCAGGCCGGACTGCTCGGCGACCAGGACGTCCCTTTCCAGCCGGGCCTGGAAGCCGGTGCCCGCCTCGCCCAGGGCGCCCTGAACCGCCCGTTCGGCCTGGTCTCGCAGGTCTTCGAGGCGCGCGTAGAGCTCGGTGATGAATTCCTGCTCGCTCTGAAATTCGGTGTTTGACAATTTCGCTCCCAGCGCGATACGATGTCCCCGTAAAGCTTCGTCACGCCCTCGTCCAATAGAGAGTGTGAACTATTGAATATACGCGGAAGCACGCCCTGGACGTCAATTCGTCCGGGGCGTTTTTGTATGCCGTCTCCGCATCCGGGCGCGCGTCATATGAGGTGATTTGCACCTGATCTTCTAGCATGGCGACCCTCCCGTCCCGGCGGTCTTCGCACACCGAGGAGTCGCATGTCCCGAGCAGCACACCGGTCCGCCGCCCTGGCCGCCGCGCTGGCCGCGGCCGTCTTCCTGACGGCCCCGGCCGCCGCCGCCCCGGCCGTGCCGGTCCACGACCGCGCGGACACCGACGCCGGGGCCACGGCCGGGGAGGCGGCCCTGATCGGCGAGGAGCACGCCCGGGCCCACGCCGAGCGGCGCCGAGCGGCCCGGGGCGCCGGCGAGTACCCGCAGGCCACCCGGAGCGCGAGCCTGGCCGCCCTGACCGCGTCGCAGGAGCGGGCCAACAAGGCCTTCCGCCCGGCGGAGTCGGGGAGGTTCGCGGAGTTCTTCCCCTCCCCCGACTTCGGGGTCCACCTCGCCCAGCTGCCGACCGGCAAGGTACTGCTCTTCTCCTTCGAGCGGGTCGAGACCGACCCCACCAAGGAGACCGGCCCCACCGACCGCATCGGCCGGACCAACGCGGGCCGCGCCTTCCTCTGGGACCCCGCCAGGGGCACCGGCGCACGGGCCTTCAAGGAGGTCCGGCCGCCGACCGTGCTGATGCCCGACGGCACGTACGCCCCGCGCCCCGCCCCGTTCTTCTGCGCCGGACACGCCTTCCTGCCCAACGGGATGCTCGCGGTCTTCGGCGGCAACACCGGCGGCAAGGGCGGCAGCGGCGCCAAGCTGTCCTTCGTCTTCGACCCGTGGACCGAACTGTGGTACCGCAACCGGGACATGTCGGTGGGCCGCTGGTACCCGTCGGCCGTCACCGGCGCCGACGGCCGCCAGATCATCATGTCCGGACAGTCCGAGCGCGGGACGGGCACCCCCACGCCCGTGGTGGAGCGCTTCCCGGCGAAGGGGCTGCCGGTGCCCTGGCGGCCGTTCGACATCCCGCTGAACATCGCGGTCGACCGGTTCCGGGCCGACGCGCCCTTCCGCAACGACTACCCCCACCTGTTCTCGCTGCGCGACGGCATGGTCTACGGACTGGGCCGGGACGCCGACCAGCAGTGGCTCTTCGACCCGGTCAAGGAGACCCGCCGCGACCTGCCCCGGCGCCCGGCGGACTTCCGCGGCTACGGATCCGCCGTGCCGCTGCCGGCGGGGCTGCGCGGGCCGGACTCCGTGCTGGTGCTCGGCGGGGACCCGCACGACCCCAACACCTACCGGCTCGCGGGCGGCCGCTGGACCACCGAACGGCCCCGGGCCTTCGGCCGCACCCAGGACGACACCCTGATCCTGCCGGACGCGACCCTGCTGACCGTCAACGGGGCGCTGAGCACCCGCGACTACGGCCACGGCCCCTTCAACCCGAAGGCCGACCTCAAGTACCGGCAGACCGAGCTGCGCGACGCCGCCGGGCGCTGGCGGCTGGGCCCGTCCCAGCGGCTCCCCCGGGGCTACCACTCCAACGCCCTGGTGATGCCCGACGGGCGGGTGATGGTGACCGGGGACGAGCTCCAGCAGATCGCCAACGACCCCGACATCCGGGACTCGATGGACGGCAGCATCGAGATCTACGAGCCCCCGTACCTGCACCAGGGCGGCGCCCGGCCCGCCCTGGACCGCGCGCCCCGGG
>NZ_GG657750.1:690458-712613 GCF_000158895.1 Streptomyces sp. C
GCGCACCCGCCGGGCCTGTCCCCCGAAATGGGTGCGCGACGAGCCCCCCGGCACGACACGCAAAAAAAAAAGGCTCGTAGCGTCGTCAGCACCCGGGCCGCAGGCCCGGACGGACCCGGTGGACCGGGTCAGGGGGGTCTCCCGACGAGAGGCCGTACCGATGGGAAGCGACGTCTCCATAGCCGGCCTGCTGCGGATCGACCGGGGCAGCGCCGAACCCGAGGAACTGGCCGCGATCACGGTCGTGGTCGCCTGCCTCGCCGGCCGGACCGCCCAGCCCCCGCCCCGGCCGGGCCGGGGCGCGCACCACCGCCCGCCCCCGCGGCCCGCGGGCCACGGCTGCTGGGCGGGGTGCTGGGCCTGCCGCTGAGCGGATCCCGGAGCGGCGCCCTCAGGAACGGCGCAGCAGCCGCGTCATGGCGTCCGCGAGCTCCCCGCGCGGGTCGGCGGCCGGGCCTTCGGAGCGCCAGGCGACGAACCCGTCGGGGCGTACGAGGACGGCGCCGTCGGCGGGCAGTTCGTGGAGCTGCGCCCAGTGGGGCGCGCCGTCCGGCTGGACCAGGTCGGCGTCGGGCGCGGCGCCGACGGTGTAGGCGTCCAGGTGCGCGCCCAGTTCCCGCGCGACCTGCCCGGCCGCCTCCTGCCAGGGCGTGCCCGGGCTGCTGAGCAGCACGAACGAGGTCTCGTACAGGTCCAGCGACGAGATCCGCCGGCCGGCCTGGCTGAGCCACATGTGCGGTGCCCTGGTGCCGACGTCGCCCTTGAGACGCATCTCCTCCGGGATGACCGGCCGGGTGGGGTCGCCGCCGAGGACGGCGCCCCTCGGGTAGCAGTAGCCCATGGCCGTGGTCAGGACCCCGCTGCCGGGGCCGCCGCCCATGGTGGGCGGGGGCACGTAGCCGGGGTGGCTGTGCTCGGCCGAACGGGCGGAGGCGCGCTCGCTGGTGGCGCGGGCCACGGGCAGGCGTTCCTCCTCGTAGCTGTCGAGCAGGCGGGGGCCGGCGGAGCCGTTCAGCACGGCCGCGATCTTCCAGGCGAGGTTGTGCGCGTCCTGGATGCCGGTGTTGGAGCCGAAGGCCCCGGTCGGGCACATCTCGTGGGCGGCGTCGCCGACCACGAAGACCCGGCCGACGGAGTACTGCTCGGCGACCCGTTCGGCGGCGTGCCAGGGGGCCTTGCCGCCGATCTCCACGTCCAGGTCGGGCAGGCCGATGGCCTCGCGGATCTGCGTGACGCAGCGCTCCTCGGTGAAGTCCTCCAGGGTCTCGCCCGTCTCCGGGTGCCAGGGGGCGTGGAAGACCCACTGGGTCTCGTTGTCGACGGGCAGCAGGGCTCCGTCGGCGCCCGGCCGCATCAGGTAGCAGACGATGAAGCGCAGGTCGCCAAGGGCTTCGGCGAGGTGCTCCGAGCGGAAGACGATGCTCACGTTGTGGAAGAGCTCGCCGTTGCCCGTCTGGCGGATGCCGAGCGCCTCGCGCACGGGGCTGCGCGGGCCGTCGGCGGCGATCAGGAAGTCGGCGCGGATGGTGGTGTGCTCGCCGCTCTCCCGGTCCTTGACCAGGGCGGTCACTCCGGTGGCGTCCTGGTCGAAGCTCATCAGTTCGGTGGCGAACCGCACGTCGGCGCCCTGGGCGCGGCTGTGCGCGGCCAGGACCGGCTCGATGTTGTTCTGGCTGCACAGGCACCAGCCGGTGGGGCTGAAGCGGGCCAGCGCACCGGACGGGTCGACGGCCTTGATGAGCCACTTGTGGTCGCCGCCGACGAGGGCCTGCGTCTGCAGGATGCCCTGGTTGGCCTCCAGTGCGGAGGCCTCCTCTCGGATGGCGGGTTCGACGCCCGCCGTCCGGAACAGTTCCATCGTCCGGGCGTTGATACCCCGTCCGCGCGGGTGGACGGAGGTCCCGGCGTGCTTCTCGACCACCATGTGCCTGATGCCGTGGCGGCTCAGGAACAGCGAGGTGGAGAGGCCTACGAGGGAACCGCCCACGACGAGGACCGGTACGCGGACATCGGCATGCTCTTCCATCGGCTGCGGACTCCTGTTTCGTGTGGGGGGGGCAGTGGACGCCTTATGCCCCCGATCAGGGTTGTTGCCCGGGCGAGTCGCGTCTTGTCACCCGCTTGATCCGGAGATGTCGCGATCCGTACCCGGCCGGATGACGATGAGCGACAGCGGCGGACCCACTTGGGCCACACCGTCCGCCGTTCCCTACCGCGCAGGCCCGCAGGGCCCGCCGGGCCCGCGCCACCGGCGGTCGCCGCCGACGGGAACCGGGCCGCCCCCGCGCCGGTCCCGGGCCCTCACGAAGGAGTGAGCAGATGACAACCACCCTGTCCGAACGGGTGTCTCAGTCCGCGTTCGACGGCTCCATGCTGCGGGTCGTCCTGCTGATGGACCTCCACGAGGGTGCCCAGCAGCGGTTCTTCGACGCCTACGAGCGGCTGCGCCACGACATCGCGTCCGTGCCGGGCCACCTGGGCGACCAGCTCTGCCAGTCCTTCGCGAACCCCTCCCAGTGGCTGATCACCAGCGAGTGGGAGAGCGCCCCGCAGTACCTCGCGTGGGTGAACAGCGAGGAGCACGTGGCCCAGGTGAAGCCGCTCGGCGCCTGCGCCCGCTCGATGCGGCCGCTGACCTTCACCGTCCTGCGCGAGACCGGCAAGCGGTACGAGTCCGCGCAGCGGGCGTCGGGCCGGCTGCAGGGCGCGCCCCGGCTGGGCGAGGGCATCGTCCGGCACGCGCTGACCTTCACGGTGAAGCCGGGCAGCGAGGAGAAGGTCGCCGGGATCCTCTCCTCGTACACGTCCCCGGCCGCCCGGGTCGACGACCACACCCGGCTCCTGCGCACCTCCCTCTTCATGCACGGCAACCGGGTGGTGCGGTGCGTGGAGGTGCAGGGCGACCTGACGGCGGCGCTGCGGCACGTGTCGGAGCAGCCCGAGGTGCGGGCCGTCGAGCACGCCATCAACCCGTACCTGGAGCAGGACCGGGACCTGTCGGACCCGGAGTCGGCGCGGATGTTCTTCATGCGCGCGGGCCTCCCGGCCGTGCACCACGTGGCCCCGCACGGACCGCGGCCCGACGAGGTGACGCGGCACGCGCTGTTCTACCCGGCGAAGCCGGGCTGCGGTCCGCTCGTCGCCCGCTTCCTGGCCCGCCAGGACGAGGCGGCGGCCAAGGTCCCCACCTCCCCGGTGCTGAGCAGCACCGTCTTCCAGCGCGACGACGTGGTGGTGCGCCTCCTCGACGTCAGGGGCCCGGCCGACGGCCGCTTCGCGGCGGGCTTCGGCATCGAGGGGCCCCGCAGGGCGGCGGTGCTGAACCGCCTGCTGGCCGGAGCGCCCGGCACCGGGCCGGCCGCCGCCCCCCACCCCATGGACCTGATCACCGACCGCCGGGCTCCGGTGGAGTCCTGATCCGGACGGGCCGCCCGGGCCCCGCCCGGACCGGCCCCCGCACCACCCCGTCACCACCCGGCAGCCCACGCGCACGCCAAGGCTCCGATCCGCCAGGAGGAAGTCAGCATGACCAGACATCAGCCGCGCATCGTCGACCTCAGCGAGACCCAGCCCAACCGCAGGCGCGGAGGGGACCTGCGCGCCGTGCTCACCCCGACCTCGGTGGGCTCGACCAGCGGCTTCATGGGTCTGGCGGTGATGGCCCCCGGCGAGTCGATCGCCGAGCACTACCATCCGTACTCCGAGGAGTTCGTGTACGTGGTCGCCGGCTCCCTGGAGGTGGACCTCGACGGCGAGACCCACCCGCTGCGCGTCGACCAGGGCCTGCTGGTCCCGCTGAACGTGCGCCACCGGTTCCGCAACGTCGGTGGCACCGAGGCCCGGATGGTGTTCCACCTCGGCCCGCTCGCCCCGGATCCGAAGCTCGGGCACGTGGACACCGAGGAGGCGCCGAACCCGGACGCCACCGCATGGGCGGAGCGTCCGCCGGAGCGCTCCGGGGTGGTCTCGTGACGCGCCGGCGGGTGGCCGTGACCGGGGTGGGCGTCGTCGCCCCGGGCGGCATCGGCACCGCCGCGTTCTGGGACCTGCTGTCCAACGGGCGTACGGCGACCCGTGGCATCACCCTCTTCGACCCGTCCGGGTTCCGCTCCCGGATAGCCGCCGAGGTCGACTTCGACCCCCGTGAGCACGGCCTCACCGAGGACGAGGCGGCCCGGGCCGACCGCTACATCCAGTTCGCCCTGGTCGCCGCCCGCGAGGCGATGGCCGACGCCGGGCTGGAGCTCGACGGCGAGAGCGCCTGGCGCACCGGCGTCTCCCTCGGCACCGCGGTCGGAGGTACCACCCGGCTGGAGCACGACTACGTCGCGGTCAGCCAGCGGGGCGCGTGGTGGGACGTGGACCACCGCCTCTCCTCCCCCTTCCTGCACCGCGCGTTCACCCCCGCCACCCTCGCCTCGGCGGTGGCGGAGCAGACCGGGGCGCGCGGCCCCGTCCAGACCGTCTCCACCGGCTGCACGTCGGGGCTCGACGCCGTCGGGTACGCGGTGCACTCCATCCAGGAGGGCCGGATGGACGTGTGCGTGGCCGGCGCGTCGGACTCCCCCGTCTCGCCCATCACCGTGGCCTGCTTCGACGCCATCAAGGCGACCTCGGCGAACAACGAGGACCCGGCGCACGCCTCCCGCCCCTTCGACGCCGACCGGGACGGCTTCGTCCTCGGCGAGGGCGGCGCGGTGCTGGTCCTGGAGGAGCTGGAGCACGCCCGGGCCCGCGGGGCGCGGATCTACTGCGAGATCGGCGGCTACGCCACCTTCGGCAACGCCCACCACATGACCGGGCTGACCACCGAGGGCCTGGAGATGGCACGCGCGATATCCACCGCCCTGGCCCAGGCCAGGATCGACGCGCGGGACGTCGACTACGTCAACGCGCACGGATCGGGCACCAAGCAGAACGACCGCCACGAGACGGCGGCCGTCAAGCGGGTGCTCGGCGACCACGCCTACAAGACGCCGATGACCTCCATCAAGTCCATGGTGGGGCACTCGCTCGGCGCCATCGGCGCGATCGAACTCGCGGCCTGCGTGCTGGCCATGGAGCACCAGGTGGTGCCGCCGACCGCGAACTACGAGACCCCCGACCCCGAATGCGACCTGGACTACGTGCCGCGCACCGCCCGCAGCCACACCCTGCGCAGCGTGCTGTCCGTCGGCAGCGGCTTCGGCGGCTTCCAGTCCGCCGTGGTCATGACCCAGCCCAAGGAGGTACGCGCGTGACCAGACCTACGGCCGGCCCGCCGGTGGCCGTCACGGGCATCGGGGTCGTCGCGCCCAACGGGATCGGCGCCGCCGCCTTCTGGAAGGCGACCCAGGCGGGCGAGAGCGTCCTGGACCGGGTGACCCGGCAGGGGTGCGAGCACCTTCCGGTGCGCGTCGCCGGCGAGGTACGGGGCTTCGAGCCCGGGGAGCTGGTCGAGGACCGGTTCCTCGTGCAGACCGACCGGTTCAGCCACTACGCGCTGGCGGCGGCGGACCTCGCGCTGGAGCACGCCCGGCTGGGCCGGGCGGACTACGAGGACGATCCGTACGCGGTGGGCGTCGTGACCGCGGCCGGCTCGGGCGGAGGCGAGTTCGGGCAGCGCGAGCTGCAGCGGCTGTGGGGGCAGGGCCCCCGCTACGTCGGCCCGTACCAGTCGATCGCCTGGTTCTACGCGGCCAGCACCGGCCAGGTCTCCATCCGGCGCGGGTTCAAGGGTCCCTGCGGGGTGGTGGCGAGCGACGAGGCGGGCGGGCTGGACGCCTTCGCGCACGCCGCCCGCGGGATCCGCCAGGGCAGCCGGGCGATGCTGGTCGGCGCCACGGAGGCGCCGCTCGCCCCGTACTCGGTGGTATGCCAGCTCGGGTACGAGGGGCTCAGCACCGCCGAGGACCCGGAGCGCGCCTACCGGCCGTTCACCGCGAAGGCCTGCGGGTTCGTCCCGGCGGAGGGCGGCGCCATGTTCACCGTCGAGGACGCCTCGGCGGCCGAGCGGCGGGGCGCGCCGGTGCGGGCCCTGCTCGCCGGGCACGCCGCCACCTTCACCGGGCCGGGCCGGCCGGAGGAGTCGGGAGAGGGCCTGGCCCACGCGATCCGCGGCGCGCTGCGGGAGGCGGGGCTGGCTCCCGAGGAGGTGGACGTGGTCTTCGCCGACGCCCTGGGCACGCCCGAGGCGGACGCGGCGGAGGCGAGGGCGATCCGGGAGGCGCTCGGCACGCACGGCGCGAAGGTGCCCGTGACCGCCCCCAAGACCGGTACCGGGCGGGCGTACTGCGCGGCCGGAACCCTCGACGCGGCCGCCGCCGTGCTGGCGCTTGAGCACGGCGTCGTCCCTCCCACCCCGAACGTCTTCGACGTCTGCCACGACCTCGACGTGGTCACCGGCAGCGCCCGCGTCGCCCCCCTGCGGACCGCGCTCGTGCTGAGCCGGGGCCGGATGGGTTCGAACGCGGCCCTCGTCCTCCGCAAGGGGCCCGGATCCGCAGCGCAGTGACCGGGACCCCGTTCGTCAGGGCCGGGCGCGGTCAAGGGCCCGGCCCCCGGAAGCAGGAAAGAGAGAAGGCACCATGTCCGACCGACTGACCCTGGAAGAGCTGGCGACGCTCATGAAGACCGCCGGCATCACCGTCGACCCCACGGAGCTGGCGAGCCGCCCGGACTCCCGGTTCGACGACTACGGCCTGGACTCGCTGGGCCTGCTCGGCATCGTCGGTGAGCTGGAGAACCGGCGGGGCCGCGCGCTGCCCACGGACGCGGACCGCTGCAAGAGCCCGCGCGAGTTCGTCGACCTCGTCAACAACAGCCTCATGACCGGAGCCTGACATGCCTGGACACACCGACAACGAGATCGTCGTCAAAGCGCCCGTCGACGTCGTGTGGGACGTGACGAACGACCTGCCCAACTGGCCGAAGCTGTTCAGCGAGTACGCCTCGATCGAGATCCTGGAGAAGACCGGGAACACCACCCGGTTCCGGCTGGCGATGCACCCGGACGAGAACGGCGTGGTGTGGAGCTGGGTATCGGAGCGGACGGTGGACCGGGCGGGCCTGACGGTGAAGGCCCGCCGGGTGGAGACGGGTCCGTTCGCGCACATGGACATCCACTGGGAGTACGGCGAGGTGCCGGGCGGGACCCGGATGCGGTGGGTCCAGGACTTCGCGATGAAGCCGGACGCGCCGATCGACGACGCGGGGATGACCGACCGCATCAACCTCAACTCCCGGATCCAGATGGAGCTCATCCGGGACAAGATCGAGGGGCGGGGCGGCCGCAAGGCCCCGGCCGGCCACCGCTGAGGGCTCCTCCACGTCCACCCGCTCCCCCACCCGAAAGGCACACCTCCCGATGCACCAAGCCCTCATCGTGGCCCGTATGGCACCCGGTTCGGCGCCCGACATCGCCGGCCTGTTCGCCGCCTCGGACGCGGGTGAGCTGCCCCACCTGGTGGGGGTCAGCCGCCGCAGCCTCTTCCAGTTCGGGGACGTCTACATGCACCTGATCGAGGCCGACCGGGACCCGGGCCCGGCCATCGCCCAGGTGACCCGGCACCCGGAGTTCGTCGACCTGAGCGAGCGGCTCTCGGCCTTCGTCAGTCCGCACGACCCGAAGACGTGGCGGAGCCCGAAGGACGCCATGGCCCAGCGGTTCTACGTCTGGGAGCGGGACGCCGCCCGGTAGTCCGTACGGGTGCCCAAGCCGGCGCCGCACCTTCCGGGCGGCCTGGGCACCCGAGGCCGCGCGCCGGCCGCGTCCGCTTCACGGCTCGTGACGGGGGGAATTCGGCAGGTAGTTTTTGAATGAATACCTGACTGAATTCCCGTCAACAAGGTTCCGCCTTATATCTCGATTCGATAACGAGATCCCGGAAAAGGCCTGGACCTTTGATCCGCAACGCGCGTAACTCGCCTATCTGCAAAGCAAATTGACGGTTCATCAAATCAGAAAACAAGGTAACGGATAGATTTCCCGGACCGGTCTCCCGTTTGTCCGAATTCTCCGAACCGCTCATCTGGCAAGCTGCGGCGCACCCACTCTCCTGACACGGACTTGAGGTGCGCATGACAGCACGATCCACCGGCCGGCGCCGCAAGCCCGGCCACCGGCGCAAACCCCGGAAGCTGATACTCCTCACCGCCGCCATGGCATCGGCGGCGGTTCTCGCGGGGGGCATCGCCTACTCCCGCACAGGCGGCTCCGCCGAGGCGACCACGACCGCGCTGGCCGAGGCACCCGCCGCGGCCGCCGAACCGGCCGCCGCACCGGCCCGGGACGCGGAACCGGCCCCCCTGGCGAAGGCGCCCGCCAACGAGGGCGCGCGCGGCATGGTCTACGACGGGCTGGAGACGGCCCCGAAGGGCGACCGCTGCGTCGGCGTCTACCGCACGAAGGACGGCCTGTGCACCCACGGGCCCGACGCTCCCCCCGGCGGCGTCGACATCAAGAAGGACATCGAGCCCGTCGTCCGCACGAAGGCCCCCGCGGCCGACCCCGCCTCACCGGCCAGTGCCGACCCGGCGGCCGGCGAGGGCGGCGGGCGTCCTCAGGACGCGCCCGCCGCCGACGCCCGCACCGCCGCCAGCGCCAAGGCCCCGGCCCCGCCGGCCTCCGGCAGCCAGGCCGTCGCCGCCGGGCCGGCCGGACAGACCGTCCAGTGCGACGGCGACGGCAGCACCGGCAACCGCGTCCAGGTCGTGTACGCGCACGGTCCCGGCCGCGACCGGTACGCCGAGTACGTGGCCTCGTTCCGCAAGTGGGCCGCCGACGCCGACCTCATCTACGCGGCGAGCGCCAAGGAGACCGGCGGCGTCCGGCACATCCGCTACGTGACCGCCGCCGACTGCACGCCCTCGGTGCTCAACATCGAGCTCCCCGACTCCGCGCTCTCGGAGTTCAGCGCCACCAACAACGCGCTGGCCGCCAAGGGCCTGGACCGCCGCGACCGCAAGTACATGATCTTCGCGGACACGCAGGTGTACTGCGGCATCGGCACCTTCAACGGCGACGAGCGGCCCGGCCAGAACAACCTGAGCAACTTCGGCCCGTCCTACGGGCGCACCGACTCGGGCTGCTGGGGCGGCCACACCGCCGCGCACGAACTCGGTCACAACCTGGGCGCGGTCAACAACAGCGCGCCCAACACCAGCCGGGGCGCGCACTGCACCGACGAGTGGGACGTGATGTGCTACTCGGACACCCCGTACTACCCGCAGATGCGCAACGTCTGCACCAACAAGGCGTCCGAGAACATCCTCGACTGCAACCACGACGACTACTTCCACACCAGTCCGAAGCCGGGCAGCTACCTGGCCACCCACTGGAACATCGCCGACAACCAGTTCCTGATGCGGAACGCCGGCGGTGGCGGCACCAACCCGGACCCGGGTCCGAACCCGTCGCCGACGGCGAAGCCCAGCCCGTCCCCGACCAAGAAGCCCTCGGGCGCACCGGCGGTGACGGCGGGCCAGATCCAGTCCGACTCGGTGGTGCTGAGCTGGCCCAAGGCCGAGGGTGCCGCCTGGTACCAGGTGCTGCTGAACGACAAGCACCTGACCTGGGTCCAGTCCACCTCCCTGCGCGTCTACAACCTCAAGCCCGGCACCGCGTACACGGCCGCCGTGTCGGTCCGCGACGGCTCCGGCCGTGACAGCGGCCCCGGCAAGGCCGCGTCGTTCCGCACGACCGACACGGGCGGCGGCGCCACCACCCCGGGCACCCGCTACGTGCTCGGCAACGGCAGCAGCGGCATGGCCGCCGAGCTGTGGGGCGGGCGCACCGCCGACGGCACCGTCCTCGTCGCGAACCGCAGCAACGGCTACGCGCAGCAGCAGTGGTACTTCGACGACGCGGGCAACGGGACGGTGCGGATCAAGTCCGCGGCGTCCGGCAAGTGCCTCCAGCCCGGCGGCGCCGTCGCCGCGGGCATGTGGGTCGCGCAGCAGCCCTGCGGGAACTCCGCCGCCCAGCAGTGGCGGGTGGCCTCCCGCGACGGCGCGGTGACCATCACCGACCCGAGCGGCGGCTTCGCCCTGACGGTCAGCACCCGGCCCTACTACGGGACCTGGCTGCTCGACCTCCAGCGCGCGGACGGCCGTCCGGCGCAGGTCTGGACGGCCCGCAAGGCCGGCTGACCCAGCCCCCTCCAAACCGGCGGGCGGCCGTACTCCCCTACGGCCGCCCGCCCCCTCGTCTCCCCTCCCGCACCTCCCCTCACCTGGAGCACCGTGCCGATGCGCCGACACCTCCCGAACCTCCCCGCCCTGGCCCTCGCCGCACTCACCCTCCCCCTGCTGTGCCTCGTCCTCGCCATGGGCGCGGCGGGGCCGGCCCACGCCCACGGCGACACCCTGAAGGTGGTCGTCACAGGTCAGCGGGACGGCCGGGTCACCGCCGACGTCACCTGGGAGAACGACGGTGACGCCGTCGAGGAGGCCGTGGCCGCCACCGTGAACGCCGTCAGCGCCGACGGGAGCCGCACCGAGGGCCCGTGGCGGCTGGTGCGCGACGCCGGCCGGGCCGCGGGGTGGGTGACGGCCGAGGCGCTGCCGCCCGGCACGTGGAAGGTGACCGTCGACGCGGGCTTCCCCTCGCTGGGGCACGCGCAGAAGGAGGTCGCGGTACCCGCCGTGGACCCGGCACCGTCGGCTCCGTCCCCCTCGGCACCCCCCCTCCCCGAGCCCCCGCGTCCCCGTCCGCCCCCGCGAGCCCCGCCTCTCCCGCCTCCCCCTCGTCCCCCTCCTCCCCGGCGCCCGCGCCGTCCGGCGCTTCCGGCGACTCCGGCGGCTCCGGCGCCTGGTGGACCACGGCCGGCGTCGCCGGGATCGCCCACGTCGGCGCGGCGGCCGGCGTCTTCCTGCGCCGCTCCCGCCGCTGACGGAGTGTCGCCCGCCCGGCCCGGCGGCGGGCGAGCAAGGTGGTCCCCGGAACGGCCATACGGAACGGCCGTACGGAACGGCCGGACGGCGTGCGACGAGAGAGACGGGCTGGGGACTGCTGATGAAGGCCACGGAGGTGCTGGCGGACGGCTTCGGTCGCGTCCGGGAGGTGGTGCATGAGACGGTCGAGGGGCTCACGGCCGAGCAGTTGAACGCCCGGCTCGACCCGGAGGCGAACCCGATCGCCTGGCTGGTCTGGCACCTGACCCGGGTGCAGGACGACCACGTGGCCGAGGTCGCGGGGCTGGAGCAGGTCTGGCGGTCGGGCGGCTGGTCCGACCGCTTCGCCCTGCCGCTGCCCGTCGACGGCCTCGGTTACGGGCACACCGCCGCCGAGGTCGGCACGGTCCGCGTCGACTCCCCCGAGCTGCTGCTGGGCTACTACGACGCGGTCCACGAGCAGAGCCTGCGCTTCGTGCGGGGTCTGGCCGCCGCCGACCTGGAACGGATCGTCGACGAGCGCTGGGACCCGCCGGTCAGCCTGGGCGTCCGCCTGGTCAGCGTCCTGACGGACGACCTCCAGCACGCGGGCCAGGCCGCCTACGTCCGCGGGCTGCTGGAGCGGCGCTGAGTCAGGGGCCGTCCGGGCGGTAGGACGCGGTGGCGTGGCCGACGTCGACGGCGATGTCCAGGGTGCGGGCGGCCGCGGGGTCGTTCAGGGCGTCCGCCGCCTCGCAACGGCCCAGGCCCGCGCGGCAGTCGACGCGGTAGCGGGTGTCCGTGGGCAGGACGAGTTCCAGGCGGCCGGCGCCGGCGCGTGCGGTGACCTGCTCCGGCGGTGCCGCGAAGCGGGCGTCGGCCCGGCCAGCTCCGGCACGGATGTCGGCCTGCGGCACGGTCAGGCCGCTGGCCCGCAGGGTTCCGTCGCCGACCCGCGCCCGCAGGGGCCCGCGCAGGTCGGCCAGGACGAGGGTGCCGGCACCCGTCTCGGCGTCGACCGCCGCGGCCATGCCGCTGACGCTGATCCGGCCCGAGCCGCCGGAGACCTTCAGCGGGACCCCGGCGGGCACGGTCACCGCCAGCCGCACCGAGCAGCCGGCGCCCGCGGCGAAGCCGAGGGAGCCGTCCGGGCAGTGCGGGGTGAGCCTGAGGGTGTCGCCGAGCCAGCTCTCCTCGACCTCCGGCCGCCCGAAGGACCAGGCGAGGTCGGCCCGGTAGCCGACCTGCGCGTCCCCGCGCGGGGTGACGGACACGTCGGACGGGCCCGCCACCACCTCCACGGCCGTCACCGTCCGGCCGCCGCTGCCGCCGACGGCCGTGCCCGTGCGGACGCCGACGCCGGTCCCCACCTGCCAGGCGGCCGCCGACACCACCAGGACGGCGCTGAGCGCGGCGGCGGTGTACCAGGCGAGGCGCTGCCCGCTTCCCCCGGCGGCGGAACCGGTCACGGCGTTCCGTCCAGGAAGCGCAGGACGGCGAGGACCCGGCGGTGGGCCTCGGCGGCCGGGGGCAGGTCGAGCTTGGCGAAGATGCTGTTGATGTGCTTGGCCACCGCGCTCTCGCTCACGACGAGTCCGGCGGCGATGGCCGCGTTGGAGCGGCCCTCGGCCATCAGGGCGAGGACGTCGCGCTCGCGCGGGGTGAGCCGCTCCAGCGGGTCGGGGCCGCCGCGGCGCAGCAGGAGCTGGGCGACGACCTGCGGGTCGAGGGCGGTGCCGCCGGCCGCGACGCGGCGCAGGGCGTCGACGAACTCCTCGACATCGGCGACGCGTTGCTTGAGCAGGTAGCCGATGCCGGCGCCGCTCCGGGAAGAGAGCAGGTCGGCGGCGTAGCGCTCCTCCACGAACTGGGAGAGCAGGAGCACGGCGGTGCCGGGGTACTGGCTGCGGATCACCAGGGCGGCCCGGACGCCCTCGTCGGTGAATCCGGGCGGCATCCGGACGTCCACCAGCGCGAGTTGGGGACGGTGTTCCTCGACGGCGGTCAGCAGGCCTTCGGCGTCGCCGGTCTCGGCGGCCACCTCGAATCCGGCCATTTCCAGGACTTTGACAAGACCTATGCGCAGCAGGACGGAGTCCTCGGCGATCACAGCCCGCACGGCAGCTCCACGGTGACGGTGGTCGGGCCCCCGAAGGGGCTGTTGATCAGAATCGTTCCGTCGACCGACCCTACGCGCTTGCGCAGGCCGGTCAGTCCGGTGCCGCCCGCCGGGTCGGCGCCGCCGACGCCGTCGTCGGTGACGACGACGCGCAGCAGGTCGCCGCCCCGGCGGCCGTCGGCGACGCCGCCGACGTGGACCGAACAGCGCCGCGCACGGGCGTGCTTGGCCACGTTGGCGAGGGCTTCGGAGACGACGAAGTAGGCGACGGCCTCGACGGTGGAGCCGGGCCGCCGGGGGAGGTCCACGGTGAGTTCGACGGGGAGCGGGGCGCGGGCGGCGATGCCGGAGAGCGCGGCGTCCAGGCCGCGGTCCTCCAGTACGGCCGGGTGGAGTCCCCGTACCAGGTCGCCGAGTTCCTCGATGGCCTCCTTCGCCTCGCGGTGGGCCTCGTCGATGACGGCCCGGGCCTCGGGGGGCAGGTCGGTGAGGGTGGCGCGGGCGATGCCGAGGTTCATGGCGAGGGAGACCAGGCGCTGTTGGGCGCCGTCGTGCAGGTCGCGTTCGATGCGGCGGCGTTCGAGGTCGGCGGCGTCGAGGACGCCGGCCCGGCTCTCGGCGAGGTCCTCGACGCGGCGCTCCAGTTCGCGGGCCCGGTTGGGGCCGAGGAGGGCGGCCGCGGCGGTGGCGTCGATCCGGGTGAGGGCCGCGGCCAGCCAGGGCGCGGCGAGCAGGGCGAGGACGCCGAGGCCGGTGATGGCGTCGTACTGGGCCGTCCAGCCCGGGGAGGGGAGTTCGCCGTCGGAGGGGAGCAGCCAGTACCAGGCGTAGACGCAGGCCCCGGCGGCGCCGCCGGCCCAGGTGAGGACGAGTGCGGCCGCTCCGGCGGCGGTGAGCGGGCTGACGAGGAGGTGGTAGCCGTACTGGCGCCAGGTCGACTCGGAGCGCAGCCGCTCGGCGAGGCCGCGTACGGTCGCCCAGCGGTGCTCGTGGACGACGGGCGGCACGTCCAGGCCGAGCAGCGTCCGGAAGCGGCTGCGCTGGAGGAGGGTCAGCAGCGGGCGGAGCGCGAGGACGAGGAGCAGCGGGAGGGCGCTGTGGCCGGGGAGGGCGACGAGGGCGGCGGCGCCGAGCAGGAGGGGCAGGGCGGGCGGGATCGCGGCCGTCGCGAAGGCCGTGTTGCGCCAGGCCCATGCCGACCAGGGGGCGTGCGACGCGATCCGGGTGTACGTACGCCTCAGCGCGCCGGGAGTTGCCATGTCCGCAACGGTAATCGGATGGATCACGGGGCTACCACCCCCCTGGCATCCGGCCGGTGGTGTACCTGGCACCACCCCCACCTGGGACGGTGGGGCTACTGATCTTCTCCTCGCGGGCCAACAGGGTTGTGGTGTGCCCGGCGGACGGACCGCCGGACCGGAAGGAGACCCGCAGCCATGGCCGTCATCGCCCCGCAGTTCCAGGCCCGCCCCCGCTCCGGGGGAGTGCGCGGACGCGCGCCGCGGCTCGGGGCGGTGCTGACGGGGGCCGGGCTGGCGCTGCTGCCGTGGATGGTGGTGCTGGCGCGGACGCTGCCGCGGACGGCGGAGGTGTCCAACTGGTCCACCGCCTGGGTCGGCTTCGACGCGCTGCTGGCCGCCGGCCTGACCGGGACGGGGCTGCTGCTGCGCAGGGGCGACCCCCGGGTCCCGGCGGTGGCGGGGGCGACGGCCCGCGCTGCTGGTGGCGGACGCCTGGCTCGACGTCGCCACCTCGGCGGGTACGGCCGGGCAGGGCGCGGCGGTGCTGATGGCGCTCGCCGCGGAGCTGCCGCTGGCGGTGGCCTGCGCGGTGGTGGCCGCGCGGCGCACCGCCTGACGGGCGGCCGGGGTAAAAAAAATCGGTTACCCGATCACTCGACTACTCGACTACTCGATGACGAGCTCGACGGGGATGTTGCCCCGGGTGGCCTTGGAGTAGGGGCAGACCTCGTGGGCCTGCTTGACCAGCAGGGTGCCGGTCTCGCCCTCCAGGTGGGCCGGGAGCTCGACGCGCAGGGTGACGGCGAGGCCGAAGCCGCCGGCGTCCTGGCCGATGGAGGCCTCCGCGGTGACGGACACGTCGCCGGTGTCCACCTTCGCCTGGCGGCCGACCAGGCCGAGGGCGCTGGCGAAGCAGGCGGCGTAGCCGGCGGCGAAGAGCTGCTCGGGGTTGGTGCCCTGGCCGTTGCCGCCGAGCGCCGGGGGCATGGCGAGGGGCAGGTCGATCTGGCCGTCGGAGCTGACGGCGCGGCCCTCGCGGCCGTTGGCGGTGGCGACGGCGGTGTACAGCGCGTCCATCGGGAGGTCCTTTCAGAGGGGCGGGGCGGCCGGTGGCCGACCCTCGACCACAAATAGAGCACACAATTCAGTTGTGCACAACTCAATGGCTCGCAAGTCGGCTCCGGTACACTGGGCGCATGACCGAGCAGCCCGCCGACCTCCTCCGCGACCCCCTTCGCGACGAGGACTTCCTCCGCCTGGACGGACAGGTCTGCTTCGCGCTGGGCGCCGCGAACCGCGCCTTCGGGGGCCTCTACCGGGTCGTCCTGAAGGACCTGGGGCTGACCTACCCCCAGTACCTGGTGATGCTGGTGCTCTGGGAGCACGGCACGATGCCGGTCAAGCAGCTCGGACAGCACCTGCGGCTCGACTCGGGCACGCTCTCGCCGCTGCTCAAGCGACTGGAGACGGCCGGACTGATCCGGCGCGAGCGCAGCAGCGAGGACGAGCGGTCGGTACACGCGGTGCTCACTGAGGAGGGCTCGGCCCTGCGCGGGCGGGCCGTGGAGGTGCCGCGCCGGATCGCGCGGGCGACCGGGTTCGAGCTGACCGAGATCCGCGAGCTCCAGCAGCGCCTGGGCCGCCTCACGGCCGCCCTGGACGCCGCCGTCGAGTCGGCCGAGGCCGCCCCCCGCGACTGACCGCCCGGGGCCGGGACCGGCCGCCGGCCGGATCAGGAGGCGGCGTCGCGCTCCATGGCGGGGCGCAGCCGCTCCAGCAGGGCGTAGAGGGTCGCACCCTCCGCCGCGTCCAGCTCGTCCAGCGCCCCGTGGGTGGCCTGCATCTCCTCGCGCACCCGGCGCATCACGTCGCGGCCCTCGCCGGTCGCCACGACGTTCTTGACCCGGCGGTCGCGCGGCTCGGGCTCGCGCCGCACCAGTCCGCGCGCCTGGAGCCGGTCCACGATCCCGGTGACGTTCGAGGCGTCGCAGGCCAGCAGGGCCGCGAGGCCGCGCATCGGCACGGGCCCGTCCAGCTGGGCGAGGACCTTGGCCTGCGTGGAGGTGAGCCCGTGGCGGGCGGCCGCGGCGGCGAAGTCGCGCCACTGGGCGGTGCCGATGGCCGCGAGGAGTTCCAGCAGCTCCAGCTTGGTGGGGCGCTGCGGTGCGGTGGTGCTCATGGCCCGCGAGCCTAGCCGAGAATCGTTGACATTATCAACCTTTTACTTGACCACCTTAACTATCTCTGGCTACCTTCGTCGAAGTACTTGATGACATAAAACATCTGCGTCCTGAAACACTGAGAAGGTCCTCCCGCCATGAGCTCCGCCGCATCCGCCCCCGCCGAAGCGAGGAAGGGCAACGAGACGGTCATCGTCTTCGCCCTGAGCCTCGCCGCCATGGTCGTGTCGATGATGCAGACCCTGCCCGTACCGATCCTGGGCCTGATCCGCACCGACCTCGCCACCTCCACCGCCAACGTCAGCTGGGTGACCACCGCCACCCTGCTCTCCGCCGCCGTCTTCACCCCGCTGCTCGGCCGCTTCGGCGACCAGCACGGCAAGAAGCCCACCCTGGTGGCCGTCCTCGGCGTGATGGTGGCCGGTTCCGTGGTGGCCGCGCTCGCGACCTCCCTGCCCCTGCTGATCCTGGGGCGGGTGCTCCAGGGCTCCGCGACCGCGATCTTCCCGCTGGCGCTGTCCGTGCTGCGCGAGGAGGTCCGGCCGCAGAAGCTGCCCGGCGCCATGGCGCTGGTCAGCGGCACGCTCGCGTTCGGCAGCGGCCTGGCGCTGGTCGCCACCGGCCTGCTGACCTCCGGTGAGGGCGCCGACTACCGCAACGCCTTCTGGATGGCGACCGGCTTCGCCGTCGTGGCCCTGCTGGCCGTGGTCTTCCTGGTCCCCGCCACCCGGCACAAGACCGGCGGGCGCACCGACTTCCTCGGCGCGCTGACCCTCGGCATCGCCCTGCTGCTGCTCCTGCTGCCCATCTCCCAGGGCCACGAGTGGGGCTGGTCCTCCGCCCGCACCCTGGGCAGCTTCGCCGGCGCCGCCGTGATGACGGCCGTCTGGGTGCTGGTCGAGCGCAAGGTCGCCGAGCCGCTCGTGGACATGAAGATGTTCGTCCACCGCCCGGTGCTGATGGCCAACCTGGCCGGCATCCTCGTCGGCTTCGGCATGTTCGCGAACTTCCTGGGCGTCTCCTACCTCGTCCAGATGCCCGAGAAGCTCACCGGCTACGGCTTCGACGCCTCCATCCTGCGCGCCTCCGTCCAGTTCCTGCTGCCCGGCGCGATCGTCTCGCTGCTCGCCTCCCCCGTCGGCGGCCAGCTGGTGCGCCACCGCGGACCCCGCCTCGCGCTCGCCATGGCCGCCGCCCTCGGCGCCGTCGGCTTCGGCTGGCTGGCGCTCGACCACGGCCACACCTTCTCGGTGATCGGCGCCGGCCTCGTCGTCGGCGCGGCCGTCAGCTTCGGCTACGCCGCCATGCCCGCGGTGATCATGTCGAGCGTCCCGCACCACCAGAGCGGCATCGCCAACGGCATCAACTCCATCTCCCGCTCCACGGGCAGCGCGATCGGCAGCGCCATCGTCACCACGATCCTGGCGTCGAAGACCGTCGAGCACCTGCCCCAGGGCGTCCCGCCGCTGCCCGCCGAGTCCGGATTCACCCTCACCTTCTGGATCGGGGCCGCGGCCTTCGCCCTGGTCGCGCTGATCAGCTGGCTCGGACTGCGTTCCGGCCACGGCCCCCGCGTGGTCCGCTCGGCCGCTGCGGAGCCCGCGCCGTCGAAGGCCGCGGAACCCGCCGAAGCCGTCTGACCTGTCGTCAAGCCCCTCCCCCGCCGCCCCCGGTCCCGTCGGACCGGGGGCGGCGGCGCGTTCGGGACGTTCATCCGCAGCCCTCCCGTCCGCGTTGTCAGTGGGGCTCGCTAGTCTCCCCGCATACCGCAGCTCGACAGGCGCTCGCGCCTTCTTCCGGGCTGCGCAATACCGTTTTCGGACAGGCGGAGGGGCGCGCGCTGATGGGCTGGCTGGCGTTGGACGAGGGGTACGAGATCTCCCTCGTGGAGGGGAAGGTCGCGGTACGGCGGCCCGGGGGACGGCAGTTGAAGGCACTGCCGAAGGCGCTGCGCGACCACCCCGAGGTGGACCGGCTGCGCCGGCTCGCCGAGTGGCTGGAGCGGCACGAGGCGGCCTGCGCGGCCCAGGTGGACACCTGGATGGTGTCCTCGCTGCCGGTGCCGACCGAACTCCTCGCCCGGGTCTGGCCCGACGGGGCGTGGCAGGCCGCGCTGCGCGACCTCGCGGTCGTCCCCGACGACGACCCCGACGAGGTGGGCTTCCTGCGCGACGCCACCCCCGGCGGCGAGTTGAAGGTGGTCAACCTCGACGGCGAGACCGTACGCCTCTCCCCGCGCACGGTGACCCTGCCGCACCCGGTGCTGCTGCCCGACCTGGACGACGTACGGGAGTTCGCCGCCGAGCTGGACATCACCCAGCGGGTCGAGCAGATCCACCGGCCCACCTGGGCGAAGCCCGCGGACCTGGAGCCGGCCGCGACCGAGGTGCGCGACTACGCGGGCGGGGTGTTCCCCACCCGGTTCGGCCTCGCGGCCCGCGCGACCGGCCTCGGCTACCGGGTCTCCGGCGGCTACGCCGCCTGCAAGGTGCGCGACTCCGGCCGGGCCGTGGAGGCGGCCGTGTGGATCGGCGAGCCCTACTGGGACGACGAGACCACCACCGGGGCGCTGAACTGGCACGACGAGGACGGCCGGGCGGTACGCCTCGGCGAGGTCGGACCGGTGGCCTGGTCCGAGGGCATGCGGATGGCCGCGGCGCTGTACGCCGGGCGCAGGATCGAAGAGGGCGGGGACGAAGCGTGAGCACCACCGACACCACGGGCACCACCGAGACCACGGGCACCACGGGCACCACGGGCACGGCCGGGCACACCGTCGGCGACGCCGCCGAACTGCTGGCGGCGGGCGCCGTCCTGCCCGCCGGCACCACCGGGGCGGGCGCCTCGGCCGTCCCCCTCACCGCCCGGGCGTACCGCCACCCGGCCCTCGGGGACGAGCGCGTCGTGGTCCGCCTCGCCGCGGCCGAGCTCGGGGCCGCCGAGGACCTCGCCGCCGGCTTCCTGGGCCTCGTACCGGACGGCGAGCCGCAGGTGGTCGGCCTCGGCCGGCGCCAGGCGCTCGGCTTCCCGGAGTGGGTGCTGGTGCACCACCCCGAGGACGGGCACCACGCGCTGGCCGTGGTGCCCGAACTGGACCGGCTGGCCCGGCAGGCCAAGACCAAGCCCAAGGCCGCCCTCGACGCCTGCACCGAGCTGGCCGACCGGCTCGCCGCCGCCGTCCCGCACTTCCTGCCCGTCTTCTACGAGCAGGCCGCGCGCGTCTTCCTCGCCGTCGAGAACACCACCTACGCGGCGCAGCTGTTCGGCCGCGCCCGCACCAGCGAGGCCCGCTACGGCCTGGCCGTCGACGAGGACCGGCTCGACGCCGTCTTCCTGGAGTTCGCCCTGGCCGGCGCCCTGCCGGTGAAGGTGCTCACCGGCTACGGCAAGGAACTGGCCCAGCGCGTCTCCCCCGCCGAGGCCTTCGAGCGCTTCCGGCGCCTGTGCGTGCGGCGCACCGCGGGCGGGCTCGCGCCGTCGGCGCAGGCCGCCGTCGAGCTGCGCCGGCTCGCCCGCGCGGCCGGACTCACCGGCAGCGTGCCCGAGCAGGACTACCTCGCCGAGCTGCTGCCGCTGCCCGCCACCCTGCGCGCCGCGGCCGGCTGGTGGAAGGCCCACCGCACGGCGCTCGTCGCCCTCGCCAAGCGCGTGCCCGCCGTACGCGGCACCCTGCTCGGCATCACCCCCTCCGGCGGCGGCGACGCCGGGGAACTGGCCGCCCTGTGGCTGGAGGTACTGGAGGAGTCCGGCGCCACCGCCGGGCTGGCGGACACCGGCCTGCCCGCCGAGGAGCGCCCCGCCGACGGCTCCGCGGGCTGGCTGGAGCGCTTCCACACCGCCCGGCACACCGGCTGGGGCACCCCGCCCCCGCTGCCCGCGCTGCTCCCGCTGGTCGACCGCTGCGCCGGCGTGCTGCGCGCCGAACTCGCCCTGCCGGGGCGGGAGGAGGGCCTGCGCCTGGGCCCCCAGGACGTGGACCTGCTCGACCTGCTGCTCTCGTACGGGCTGACGGTGGCCGCCCCCGGCACCAACCAGGTCTTGGGCCTGGACGGCTGGGCCCGTTCGGCCGGGCGGCGCGACCTGCGGGCGCTGTGCGCGGACGAGCGGATGCGTCCGGCCTTCTTCCGCACCCTGGACCGCTTCAACACCCACATGTCGGGCGACCGCGACACCGTGCGGCACCTCGCCGAGGCGCCCGGCAGCGCCCCGCTGGTGGCCGAGTGGGTCCGCCGGGTGGCCGGCGAGTCCACGGCGGCGGCGCTGCCGGAGCTGCCGGAGGCACTGCGCCGGCTCACCTGGCTGCCGTCCGAGGCCCTGGCCCTCGCCCCCGAGGAGGTGTCCCGGGCCGCCTCCGCCGACCTGGGCGAGATCCTGGCCCGCACCCTTCGGGGCGGCCTCTTCGAGGAGCTGGTCTGGCCGGCCTGGGAGGCCGCCGTCACCGAGCTGTCGCCCGGCCGCGGCCGCACCCGGCTGACCGTGATGGACGCCTGGCCGTACGTCATCGTCGCCAACTCCACGCAGGTCCGCGTCATCGGCGCCGACTCCACCGTGCTCACCCACGACCTGCGAGTCCCGACCGGCGACCGCTACAACCACGGCTTCCACTACACCGACGGCGACCTGCTCGTCTTCTGGGCCTCCTACGACGGCCCGGTCCAGGGCTACTGGCTGAGCGCCCCCGACGAGGTCCTCACCCTGGACTCCGCCGCCACCTACTGGTCGGTGCGCTCCGAACACGTGACCCTGGCGCTGCCCGGCGGCGGCCGCACCACCGGCGGCGCCGCCCCGCTGCACGCCGGCGACAGCCGGCTGCCCGCCGAGCGGGCCGTCATCACCGACGGCACCTCGTACTGGGTGTGGGACCAGGGCGGCCGCCCCGGCGACTGGGGCTGGGCCGAGTACGACCCGGCCACGGGCGCGGCGGGGCGCCGCTCCCTGCCGGGCTTCCTCGCCGACGCCCTGGACGGCCACCCGGCCGGCAGCGTGCTGAACGACCACGTCGGCCAGAACTGGCTGCGGCCCACCCCCGCCGTCGAGGGCTCCGTGCTGGGCGCGCCCGTCGACGGGCTGCTCGGCTGGCGGGTGGTGTACCGGCGCGGAGAGGGCTGGCACGGCTCCGACAACACCGGACGCGCCGTCACCGTGCGCGAGGGCGGCCCCCTCCCGCGCGCCGCGGTCGCCTTCCCCGGCGACGACCGGCCCCGCGCCGTCTCCCAGGACTGGCGGACCCTGGCCCTGACCGACCCCGAGGGCGCCGTCACCTGCCGGGTCACCTCCGACCACAACGGCGGCCTCTACTGGACCGGCCACACCGAACTCCCCAAGCTCGCCTACTGGTACTGCCTGCGGCCCCGCGACCCCGAGGGCTCCGCGGTGCTGCGCGCCATGGACGGGCCAGCCGCCGGGGCCCTGCTGGCGGCCGCCGCCCAGGCGGAGAAGCGCACGGACCTGCCGGCGCTCGTCGCCGCGGCCCTGCCCGGCGTCACCGCGCCCGCGCTGCTCGGCGGCGTGGTCGACACCCTCCGCTCCGCACTGGCCCAGCGCAAGGCCCTGGCGAAGGTGGCGGAGGCGCTGAAGCCCTCCCAGGAGCGCCCGAAGGCACCGGTCCAGCGGGGTCCGCTCGACCAGCTGGTCGACCGCGCGCTGCACGGTCTCACCGGCACCCCGTACCACCGCCACTTCGGCGGGGACTCCGACGGGACGTTCCGCTTCCTGCGCGCTCTGGCGGCGGCCGTCGCCGACACCGCCGCCGAGGCGGCCCCGG
>NZ_GG657750.1:714522-715742 GCF_000158895.1 Streptomyces sp. C
CGCGAGGGCGACGTACCGCGCTTCGAGGAGCTGAAGGTGAAGCGGACCGGCGCCCGCCGGCGCTGAACCGCCCGGTGGGGGCGCGACCGTGCCGCCGCCGCGCCCCCGCCGGCCCTTCCTTCCGTACTGCCGAACCTCCGTACTGCCGAACCTTTGACAACCAGAGGACCTGATACCCGATGACCGTCACCGAACAGTCCGCCCCCGCCCGGCAGGCGATGCCCGCCGAGGAGCGTTACGCCGCCGAACTCGCCTTCCTCGCCGCCCAGGACACCGGACCCCGCCCGCCCGGCTGGGCGCTCACCCCGCGCGCGGTGGTGACCTTCGTGTGCGGCAGCGCGGGCGAGGAGCTGGCCCTGCCCGGGCGCCGTGCGGGACTCCCGTCGAAGCTGGTGATCGCCCCGAAGTTCGTCGGCGAACGCGCCCTGGTGGAACGCTGCGTGGTCACCCTGGCCGGGGAGCGCGGGCTGCTCCTCACCGGTGAGCCGGGCACCGCCAAGTCGATGCTGTCCGAGCTGCTGTCGGCCGCCGTGTCCGGCACCAGCGAGCTCACCGTCCAGGGCACCGCCGGCACCACCGAGGACGCGTTCCGCTACGGCTGGAACTACGCGCTGCTGCTCGCCCAGGGCCCCACCCCGCAGGCCCTCGTCGACTCCCCCGTGCTCCGCGCGATGCGGACGGGCCGGGTGGCACGGGTCGAGGAGATCACCCGCTGCCTGCCCGAGGTGCAGGACGCGCTCGTGTCGATCCTGTCCGACCGGCGGGTCAGCGTGCCCGAACTGACCGCCACCGAGGACGCGGTGGTCTCGGCCGCCCCCGGCTTCACCGTCATCGCCACCGCCAACCTGCGCGACCGGGGCGTCTCGGAGATGTCCGCCGCCCTCAAGCGGCGCTTCAACTTCGAGACGGTCGGCCCGATCGCCGACCCGGACGCCGAGGCCGAGCTGATCCGCCGGCAGGCCGTCGCCGCCGTCGAGCGGGCCGGCGCCGCCTTCGGGGTCGACGACTCCGTCCTCGACGCGCTCGTCACCGTCTTCCGGGACCTGCGCTCGGGGCGCAGCGCCGAGGGCTGGGACGTGGAGCGGCCCGGCACGGTCATGTCCACCGCCGAGGCCGTCCAGGTGGCGGCCTCCCTGGGGGTGTCCGCTGCGTACCTGCCGGGCGGTGACGTGCTGGACCTGCTGCCGGGTCACCTGCTGGGCGTGGTGCGCAAGGACGAC
>NZ_GG657750.1:724039-727763 GCF_000158895.1 Streptomyces sp. C
TCCCGCCTCCTCGACGCCTACGAGAAGCGGGCGGGAACTTCGTCGACACGGCGAACATCTAGGGGACGGGGGTTCGGAGCGGATCCTCGGCGAACTCCTCCAGGGACGGCGCGACGGGTTCGTGCTGGCGACCAAGTACACCTGCGCGACCCGTGACGGCGACGTCAACGCGGCGGGCAACCACCGCAAGAGCCTGGTGCGGTCGGTGGAGGCCAGCCTGGAACGGCTGCGGACCGACCACGTCGACGTCCTGTGGGTGCACGCCCGCGACAACTTCACCCCGGTCGACGAGGTGATGCGCGCACTGGACGACCTCGTCCGCACGGGGAAGGCACTGTACGTCGGCGTCTCGGACTGGCCCGCCTGGGAAATCGCGCAGGCGAACACCCTCGCCGAGCTGCGGGGCTGGACGGCGTTCGCCGGCTCGCAGCTGCGCTACAACCTGCTGGAACGGACGCCCGAGCGTGAACTGCTGCCGCAGGCGCGGGCGTTCGACCAGGCCGTACTGGCCTGGGCACCGCTGGCGGCCGGGAAGCTCACCGGCAAGTACCGCCGGGGCGAGGGGGGCCGGCTGGACTCCTGGGACACGGCGGCGTCCCCTCAGGAGGAGGACGTCATCACCGCCGTGCTGGAGATCGCCGAGCAGGGCGGCTGGACCCCGGCCCAGGTGGCGCTGTCCTGGCTCCTCGGGCGCCCGGGCAACATCGTTCCGATCATCGCGGCCACGAACGAGGCCCAACTCGCCGACAACCTGGGCTGTCTCGACGTCCGCCTCGACGCCGACGCCGTCGCCCGGCTCGACGAGGTGAGCGCCGTACCGCTCGGCTTCCCCCACGACTTCCTGCGGGAGCCGCAGGTCGTCACCACCGTCCACGGCGACCGCTGGAGGCAGATCGAGGACCGCCGCAGTACCTGCCGGCGGACGGCCACCGAGGTGTGCTGACCCGGCGACCGGGACCGGTGCGTGGTTGGATGTCCGGTTATGGGTAGTCTTCCCGGGTCAGTTCGCGAAGCGTCTCGTCCGGGGTGGGGTCATGGATCGTCACACAGGTGTACGCGGCGGGGTGGTGGCCGTGGCGCTGCTGCTCGGGGTGAGCGGGTGCGGGGGGACGGGGAGTCCCGGGGACGGCAAGCCGGCGCGGACACCCGTCGGTGCCAGTCCCTCCGCGCGGGCGTCGGCTCCCGCGCCCTCCCCTTCCGCGGGCGACGCCAAGCCGGCCTCCGGGGACGTGCTGCCGGGAATGGCGAGCGCGGCCGTCGCCCGGACCCAGCTCGCCTCGCTGACCACCGGCAAGCCCGGCACGATGGCCGGGTACAGCCGGGACAAGTTCACGCACTGGGCCGAGCAGGGCAACAAGTGCGACACCCGCGAGACGGTCCTCAAGCGCGACGGGGCGGAGGTCACCCAGGACTCCGAGTGCCGCGCCGTGTCGGGCAGCTGGAAGAGCCTGTACGACGGCGTCGCGGTCGACGAGGCCTCGAAGCTGGACATCGACCACATGGTGCCGCTGGCCGAGGCCTGGCGCTCCGGCGCCTCGGGGTGGGACGCCGCGAAGCGCAAGGCCTTCGCCAACGACCTGACGCGGCCGCAACTGCTGGCCGTCTCGGCCGCGTCCAACCGCTCCAAGGGCGACCAGAGTCCCGACCTGTGGCAGCCGCCGGACAAGGCGAGCTGGTGCCAGTACGGGCGTGCCTGGACCACCGTGAAGTCCCACTACGGTCTGACCGTCACCGACGCCGAAAGGGCCGTGCTCACCACCATGATCGACACCTGCGCCTCATGACGGCCCCCCGGCAGTGGCAGGACGAGGTCCTCGCGGGTCCCGGCGGCGCCATGACCGACGAGGTCGGCGTCATCACGGGCCCGCTGACGCTGCGCACCACGGGCGGGGCGGGCGGCGAGGTCCGCTTCGACATCCAGTACACGGACGCGGACGAGTGGTACACGCTCACCGGCAGCCCCGTGCCCCACGGCGACCCGGGCACCCTCCACGCGGCCGCCCTCCGCGCGATCCGCACCGGCGGCGGCGCCTGCGCGCCGGCGGACCCGTTGGGCCGCCCGGGTGACGGGCGATAACTCCTGGGGCGGTCGGCAGTTGGGCAGTGCGTCCCGCCGGGGACAGCACATGCGACAGAAGGATCCTCACGATGCTCAAGAAGTTCATGGCCACCGCCGCCGTCACCGCCTCCGTCCTGGGTGCGGGCGCCCTCGCGGCCTCCCCGGCGATGGCGATCGGCAATGACAACGGGATCAACACGGTCAACGGCAACAACGCCGACCAGATCTACGGCAACCAGGAGACCTCGGGCAAGCTGAGCCCGCAGCTCTCCGCGGTCCAGGGCTCGCTGAACAAGCTCTGCATCGGCCTGCCCGCCAAGGTCAACGTCCAGTCGGTTCTGGCCCTGATCAACGTCGGCGTCCAGGACATCCCGATCGCCTCCAACCCGCAGAACCAGCAGTGCGCCGAGAACTCCACCCAGGCCAAGGGCGACGAGACGCTCTCGCACCTCGTGGAGAACATTCCGGTCCTGTCGGGCAACCTCTCGGCCGGCAGCTGACCCAGCGGCCCCGGAGCGGCGTGGCGGTCCGACCGCCACGCCGCTCCGGCGTGTCCTGGGCCCACGGCAAAGGATTTGGTCTAGACCTTGACAGGTCCAGACCATTATCGGTTCAGTGGCGGTAGTTGTCGCCCCCACCTTCACGCGACAATTCCCCCCACCCCAGGAGCAGTTACGTGATACGCACGCTTCGAAGCCGAGCCCTCTCCCTCGCCGCGGCCGCCGCCGCGACCCTCGGCCTGGCCGTCGCCCTACCCGCCTCCCCCGCGGCCGCGGCCCCCGCCTGTGCCGGGGCCTGGAGCTCCTCCGCCGTCTACACGGGCGGCGCCGGCGTCTCGTACGGCGGCCACAACTGGCAGGCCAAGTGGTGGACCCAGGGCGAAACGCCCGGCACCACCGGCCAGTGGGGCGTCTGGTCTGACCAGGGCGCCTGCGGCGGCGGGGGCCAGGAGCCCGACCCGGGCACCGGCAACCCGTCCGGCTTCGTGGTCAGCGAGGCCCAGTTCAACCAGATGTTCCCGAACCGGAACCCCTTCTACACCTACAACGGCCTGGTCGCGGCGCTCTCCGCGTATCCCGGTTTCGCCAACACCGGCGACGACACCGTCAAGCGGCGCGAGGCGGCCGCCTTCCTCGCGAACGTCTCCCACGAGACGGGCGGGCTGGTGTACATAGTGGAACAGAACACCGCCAACTACCCGCACTACTGCGATGCCACCCAGCCCTACGGCTGTCCCGCCGGCCAGGCCGCGTACTACGGCCGCGGCCCGATCCAGCTCAGCTGGAACTTCAACTACAAGGCGGCGGGCGACGCCCTCGGCATCAACCTGCTCGCCAACCCCTACCTGGTGGAGCAGGACCCGGCCGTCGCGATGAAGACGGCGCTCTGGTACTGGAACACCCAGAACGGCCCCGGCACGATGACCGCGCACGCCGCCATGGTCAACGGCGCCGGCTTCGGCGAGACGATCCGCTCCATCAACGGGGCCCTGGAGTGCAACGGCGGGAACCCCGCGCAGGTGCAGAGCCGGGTGAGCAAGTACCAGAGCTTCACCCAGCTGCTGGGTGTCACCCCGGGGAGCAACCTGAGCTGCTGACGGCGCGGCGGGAGGCCCCGACCCGCCCGCCGGCCTCAAGAGAGAAGGCCGCGCAGCGCCGTGGCCAG
>NZ_GG657750.1:728433-732084 GCF_000158895.1 Streptomyces sp. C
CGAGTTCCACGGTGCCGAGCGCGTACAGCCCCCGGGACAGGAAGACCTGGTCGCCCTCCTCCTCCGAGGCCCGGATGCCCCGGCGGGCGTACGCGGCGGCGCGGGCGAAGCTGCCGGCGGCGGCCTCGGCGGTGGCGGCCACGTACCAGGCCGGCCCGGGTGAGAGACCCGCCTCGATGGTGAGTTCCAGGGCGCGGCGGGCGTGGGCGGTGGCGCGGACGCAGCGGCCGCGGCGCAGTTCGGTCTCGGTCATGCTGCGCAGCACCTCGAAGACGTCCTCGGCGGAGCCGGTGCGCTGGACGGCCGGCAGCAGGACGAGGAGCTGGCGGCGGGCGTCGGCGAGCCGGTCGTCGAAGAGGGCGTGGCGGACGGCGAGGAACTGGGGGGCGTTGCGCATGCCGAGGGGGACCTCGGGGGCGGGCAGGGCGAGTGCCCGGGCCAGGATGTCCTCGGCGTCGGGGTCGCCGAGGATGCGGCCCATCCGGGCGCGGACGGTCAGGGCCATGGCTTCGGCGACCTGGTCTCCCCCGGCCTTGGCGAGCGCTCCGGCCTCGGCGGCGGCGTCGCGGGCGCGGACGGGGTCGCCGTCGCCGATGTTGTGCTTCCAGGCGATCCGCAGCTGGACGGCGGCCTGCAGGGAGGGGTCCCCGGCGGCGTCGGCGAGGGCGTGGGCGATGGTCTCGTCGAGGTCGGCCAGGGCCTGCCCGGCGGCGTCGATCACCGCGAGCCGGGCCCGTACCCGCTGGGCGGGCGAGGCGTCCCGGGCGAGGACGGCGCGGGTGGCTCGGCGGGCGAGGTCGGCGCGGCCGGCCCAGCCGGCGTCCTCGGCGGCGCCGACGAGGCGGGCGAGCTCCTCCTGCGGGAGGGCGACGGGGGTGCGTTCGGCGGCGAGCAGCCCGAGCTCGGCGGCGAGCGCCCGCTGGCCCCGGCGGCGGCAGGCGTCGGCGGCCCGGGTGATGTCGGCGGCGAGGTCCGCGTCGGGGGTGTCGACGGCGAGCGCGCGGTGGCGCACGGCCTGGACGGGGTCGTCGACGGCGGCGGCGAGCGCGGCGTGGCCGACGGCCCGCTCGGGCCAGCCGGCGTCGGCGGCCAGGGCGGCCGGCAGCGCGCCGGCGGTGAAGGCGACGGTGCCGTCCTCGGCGACGGTGACCAGTGCGGCCCGTTCGGCCTGCGCGAGTTCCGCCTCGGCGTCGGGGCGTCCGGCCCGGCGGAGCAGGGCGGTGGTGGGGCGGGCGGCGAGGGCGGCGAGCAGCAGGGTGGGGCGGGTCCGGCCGGGGGCGGTGGCGAGGAGCCGGCGGGCGACCTCGCGGGCCTGGCCGGTGACGGGCAGGGTGTCGGCGTGGTGGGCGCCGCCGCCCTGGCCTGCGGCTTCGGCGAGGGAGTGGCCGAGGGCGAGGGCGAGGCGCGGGTTGCCGCCGCTGGCCTGGTGGATGCGGCCGGCCAGGCGGGCGGGCAGGCCGTGGCGGAGCAGGAGTTCGGCGACCTCGTCGGCGCCGAGCGGGGGGACGTGGACGACGGGGGTGCCGGGGCCGCAGAGGGATTCGGCGACGGGTGCGGACTGGACGCATTCGGCGGCGAGGACCCGGACGCGCGGCGGGGTCAGGCGCAGGACGAAGCGGAGCAGGTCGGTGCTCTCGGGGTCGAGCCACTGGGCGTTGTCGAGGACGAGCAGGACGGGGCCGGCGGTGGCGAGGCCGCGGAGCACTTCGACGACGGCCAGGGCGCAGGGCGAACGTGGTCGCGGCCGGCGCGGGGGGCGTCGGGTCTCGCGGCGCAGCAGGGCGACGGCGGTGCGCTGGGGTCCTGCGAGCCGGTCGAGGGCGGTGCGGGGGACGGAGGCGAGGAGGGCCGCGGCGGCGGCCTCGGGTATCTCCCGGTCGCAGGCTTCGGGGGCGAGGTTCAGGACGGTTTCGCGCCGCCGGGCGGCGGCGGCCGCGACGGCCCGCGCCACCTCGGTCTTCCCCGACCCCGCGCAGCCCGTGAGGACGGCGCGGCCGTGCGTGGTCAGCGCGCGGTCGACCGCCTCGATGAGTGCACCGTGTCCGACGTTGGTGTCAGCGTTACCCGTCGCCGCCACGCACAGCCACCAGCCTTTCGCGCCCCTGCTCCTGTGCCCTTCCTGTGAGACGCGACAATACGAGGTCAGCCCCCCGACGGACCCGGATTGTGACGCAGAATTCAGTCAGGCGGCAGGAATGCGCGGCGGGTCTGCCGGTACGGGAGGTACCGGCAGACCCGCGCACTGGATTGGTCCGTACCATCGGTCCGTCAGAACGGAGTTGGGGGACTCCGCCTGGACCGGTGCGGGACCGGGGTCAGAAGCCGATGCTCCAGGAGTCGATCTTGCCGGTGTCGCCGCCCGCGTTGTCGTTCACACGGAGCTTCCAGGTGCCGTTCGCGACCTCGGAGGAGGCGTTGACGGTGTAGGTCTGGTTGATGTTGTCCGTGCTGCCGCCGGCCCGGTTGTGGACCGTGTAGACGGTGCCGTCGGGGGCGACCAGGTCGACCTTCAGGTCACCGATGTAGGTGTGCGCGATGTTCACGCCGACCTTGAGGGTGGCCGGGGCGTTGCCGGTCACGCCGGTGACGGTGATCGCGCTCTCCACCGTGGTGTTGTCGCCGATGGCGACGTCCGTGGTGTTCTCGAAGGCCGGGGTGGGCTGCGTCGAGGTCACGGCGTTGACGGTGGCGGTGGCGTCGGCGAGGCCGGCGCCGCAGCCGCCGGTGCAGGTGCCGGCCAGCGGGCGGGCGTTGGCCTTGATGGCCGCCTCGATCTGCGCCGGGGTCAGCGAGGGCTTGGCCGCGACGAGGAGGGCGGCGAGGCCCGCGACGTGCGGGGCGGCCATGCTGGTGCCCTGGTACGGCTTGTAGATCTCGGCGCCGGGGGTGGTGGTGCCGCCGTTCAGCGTGGAGAGGATGCCGTTCTCGGGGGTGGTGACGGTGCCGGGCGTGTCGGTGGCGCGGCGGGTCTCACCGCCCGGGGCGGCGACGTCGATGATCGCGCCGTAGTTGGAGTAGAAGGAGCGGTCGCCGGTGCGGTTGCTGGCGGCCACGTTGATCACGTTGTTGCAGCTGGCGGGCGTGAAGCCGGCCGCGTCCGCGTTGCTGTTGCCGGCGGCGACCACGACGGTGGTGCCGCGGCCGACGGCCGCGTTGATGGCGTTCTGGTAGCTGGTGGTGCAGGCGCCGGAGCCGCCCAGGCTCATGTTGATGACCTTGGCGGGGGTGGCGTTCGCCGGGACGCCTGCGACGGTGCCGCCGGAGGCCCAGGTGATGGCGTCGACGATGTCCGAGGTCGCGCCGCCGCACTTGCCGAGGACGCGGACGGGCTGGATCTTGGCGTTGTACGCGATGCCCGCGACGCCCTTGGCGTTGTTGGTCGCGGCGCCGATGGTGCCGGCGACGTGGGTGCCGTGCCAGGAGGAGTCACTGGCCTTGGAGCCGGTGCCGCACTCGCCGGCCGCGCTCCAGTCGCCCTGGTCGGCCGGGTTGTTGTCGCGGCCGTTGCCGTCACGGGCGGCGGTGGAGCTGCTGATGAAGTCGTAGCCGGCGACGATGTTGGGGGCCACGTCGGAGTGGGCCACGTAGCCGGTGTCGATGACGGCGACGGTGACGCCGGAGCCGGTGGTCTTGTCCCAGGCGGCGGGCACG
>NZ_GG657750.1:732553-734905 GCF_000158895.1 Streptomyces sp. C
TACGGGCCGGTTCCGGGCATGCCGGAGCGGCCGGTCGGTGCAGTGTGGGAGGTGGAACCGGCGGAAGCGGGCCTGGACGGGCTGGTCGAACCCGCCCCGGCACCGCCGCGCGCCACGTCGCCCGGCCGCAACGGCGGGGCAGGGCAACGGCGTACCCCGGCGATCAGCGCGTCCGCGGTCGTTTCACACCATGTGGGGTTGGTGCGGGGCCGCCCGGGGCGCGGAAGATCGCCGGTGGGCAGACAGTAGGCAACGCGGGAGTGAACCCGATACGGGGAAAACCCTTGTCCGGACCCTGCGGGGCCCCTCCCCGCCCGGGGGTTACCGGGGGTCGGCGCAGGCCCGCGGGACCCACGGGGTCAGCGGTACCCGTGCGGTCAGCGGGGTCGGTGGTACCTGCGGGGTCAGCGGGGTCGGTGGTACCCGCGGGATCCGCGGGATCCGCAGGGTCAGCGGGGGTTGAGCCGGCGGAAGTACGTCCAGCTGGACTCGTTGGGCTCGGCCCACTTCTCCGGGGCGCGGGCGAACTCCGGGTGGCGGGCCGCGATGTACGCGCGGGTGCGCTCGGGGACCTCGGCGTAGGAGGCGAGCTTGACGCCGCGGCAGTGGAAGGTGAGGCCGCCGGGGCGCTGCCCCTGCTCCATCCAGGGCAGCCAGGGGGACATCCGGGTCCACGACATGGTGGCGGGGACGCTCGGGGCGTCGCCGGCCAGGGCGGCGGCCGGGGTGAAGAACTGGAAGAGCTCCAGGGCCCGGTAGGTGTCGTCGGCGGAGTTCAGCGGGTAGTCGGCGACCGGCAGCGGGGAGGGGTAGGCGAGGGGGATCTCCAGGCTGAAGCAGACCTGGTCGCCCAGTTCGGTGCGCGGGACGGGGAAGGGCCTCCACCGCTGGTTGGCCGGATCGTTCCAGACGTGGACCACGGGCTTGTCCTGCCAGGTCTCGAGGATCTCCCGAGTGCCGGGGTCGAGGTAGAAGGCCGCCTCGCGGGAGAGCATCCGGTAGCCGCCGCCCTCCTCGTCGGCCTCCAGGCGCGCCACGTTGAGGCCCTCGAAGCCGAAGAGGCGGCGGTAGGGCTCGCCGGGGGCCCAGGAGTGGACGTCGCCGGTCCACCAGAAGACGGTCTCCTCGCCGTCGAGGGAGGCGCGGGTGCGGGCGAAGGCGTGCAGGAGCTCTTCCGGTGTCATACGAGAACTCTCGGGGGCGGCCCCGCGGCCGGACAAGATCCGGACGCGCCAACCTGGCCGGCACCGGCCCGGAACACCGGGACCGGGGACACCGCCCGGACCGGATGCCGCGGCCGGGCCTGCGCGGACGCCAGGCCCGCACCCCGGGACCGGGCCGCTGAGCAGCGGTCGGCGGTACACCTCCGAACGCCCGGCAGCGCCCTGGTGCGGACGCCCGGTTGACGGTCCGGCGGGGCACCGACGACCGTGACCGTCATGGGGAACGGAAACCGCCTGCTGGCGCTGCTCGTGTGCATGGTGCTCGGCGCCGGGCTGGCCGCCGCCGTGCTGGGCGCCTCTCGGGCGGCCGGGTCGCGCCACGACCCCGCCGCCGACCGCGTGGACATCGCCCGGGTACCGCCCGCTCCCGCCCCGCCCCCGGCCGGGCCCGACGCCTCCACGGGCACGGTGACGGTGGACTGCGGGCGCAACGAGGAGGGCCACTGGAACGAGGACAACCTGGTGGTCTCGCCCGGCCTGCGGGCCGGCGCCCACCACACCCACGCGTACGTCGGCAACCTGTCCACCGACGCGATGTCCACCGACGCCTCCCTGGCCGGCGCCGCCACGAGCTGCGTCGGCGGCGACCGCTCCACGTACTACTGGCCGGTCCTGCGGCGCACCGACCGGCCGGGCGACCGCTCCCACGAGGGGGCCGCCGGGCACGGCAACACCGGCGAGATCCTGCGCGAGGCCTCGGTGCGCGTGGAGTTCCGGGGCAGCCCCGCCGGCAAGGTGGTGCCGATGCCCCGGTTCCTGCGCGCGATGACCGGCGACGCCGTGGCGTACACGGCGGGGACGGACGCCCGGGTCCGGGCCCGCTGGGGCTGTTCGGGCTCCCCCGACCGGTCCACGACGGACTACCCGCGCTGCCCGGCGGGCGAGCTGGTGACCCGTACGCTCGTCTTCCCCGGCTGCTGGAACGGGCTGGAGGAGGCCTCCGCCGACCACCGCTCGCACCTCGCGTTCGCCTCGGACCGGGGGATCTGCCCGCAGGGCACGTTCCCGATCCCCGAGCTGCGGCTGTCGCTCGCCTACGCGGTGCCGCCGCGGGTGCCGCTCGCCCTCGACTCCTTCCCGGAGCAACTGCACAGCCCTAAGACGGACCACGCGATGTTCGTCGACGTGA
>NZ_GG657750.1:735165-737229 GCF_000158895.1 Streptomyces sp. C
AGCACGGCAACGCCCTGCTCGCCTACGCCACCCGGCTGACCGGGGACCGGGCCGCCGCCGAGGACGTCGTCCAGGAGACGCTGATCCGGGCCTGGCGGCATTCCGAGGTCCTGGTCAACGGGAAGGGCTCGGTGCGCGGCTGGCTGCTCACCGTGACCCGCAACATCATCACGGACCGGTACCGGGCCAAGGCCGCGCGGCCGCCGGAGGTCTCCGGTTCCGCGGCCGCTCCCCCCGTCGAGGGGGACCACGCGGACGCGGTGGTGGACACCATGACGGTGCTCGGCGCCCTGGACCGGCTGTCGCCGGAACACCGGGACGTGCTGACGGAGTTGTACTACCGCCAGCACAGCGTGGCCGAGGCCGCCGACCGGCTCGGCATCCCGGCGGGCACGGTCAAGTCGCGCTCGCACTACGCGCTGAAGGCCCTGCGCGAGGTGTTCGGGGACGGCGCCGGTGAGGGCGCCAGGAGGAGAGGAAGCGGCCGGCCGCCCCAGCAGCCCGGCGGACTGCGGGAGGTGGTGGCGTGAACCGGCAACGGCACGAGGAGGAAGTGGAACTGCTCGGCCCGTACGTGCTCGGCGTCCTGGACGAGGACGAGGCGCGGCGCGTCGAGGAGCACCTCGGCGGCTGCGTACGGTGCCGGGAGGAGGTGGCCGCGTTGCGCGAGATGGAGAGGGTGCTCGGGGAGGTACCCGCGGAGGCCTTCCTGGACGGACCCCCGCAGGGCGGGGACCTGATGCTCCAGCGGACCCTGCGGCAGGTGCGCGGGGAGCGGGCGGCGGCCGCGCGGTGGCGGGCCGGTGTGGCCGGCCTGGCCGCGGCGGCCTCGCTGGCCGCGGTGTTCTGGGCCGGGGCCCGGGTGGGCGCGGACGACGGGAGCACCGGGGCGCTGCCTCCGCCGCCGTCGCCGACCGTGTCCGCGGCGCCGTCGCCGCCGGTGGCGGGGACCCGGGTGGCCTCCGCGACGGACGCGGGGACGGGCGCGCGGATGACCGTACAGCTGACGCCGGCCGCCAAGTGGGTACGGCTGCGCGCGGCGGTGACCGGGGTGCCGGCGGGCGAGCGGTGCCGTCTGGTGGTGGTCTCCCGGGACGGCACGCGCGCCACGGCGGGCGGCTGGGTGGTGGGCACGGCGGAGCACGGCGAGGGCAAGGGCGCGTCCCTGGACGGCTCCGCGGCCGTGGACCCCTCGGACGTCAAGGAGGTCCTGGTGGTGAACGAGGCGGGCCGGACGTTCGTGTCCGTCCCGGTGTAGCCGCCGGGTGCGGTACGGGGACCCGCGCGGGTCCCCGTACCGGCCTCTCACGGGTTGTGGAAGCGGACCTCGGGCGTGTCCGCGCGGGGGCCGTCCAGGACCGGCCTGGGCTGCCCCTTGAGGTGCTGGTCGAAGAAGGCGGCGGCGTAGGTGCGGGTCAGCTCGACGGTGCGGGGGCCGGACAGCGGCGCCCCGGGGTGGGGCACGCCGAGCTGGTCGCGGATGACGGGGAAGTCGGTGAGGCCGAAGTGGTCGGTTCCGTCGACGGTGACCCAGCGCTTCCAGCCGTCGAGGTGCGGCCACGCCCCCGGCCAGTCGCCGTTCACCGGGCTCCCGGGCACGCTGGCGGCGGAGCCGAACAGCATGAAGGGCCGGCCGCCGGTCCCGGCGGCCGGAAGGGGCTCGGGCAGGCCCCCGTCCATGTCGAAGCCCGCACGGATCCGCTGGTCGGCGGTCATGGCCGCCAGGGCGGCCGAGCCGCCCATGGAGTGGCCCCCCATGGCGATGCGGCGCTGGTCGATGAGCCCGGCGTGGCGCCAGGCCGGGTGGTGGGCGGCGAGCCGGTCCAGGAGGAAGGAGACGTCCGCGGCCCGGACCTTCGCGACGGCCGCGTGGCCCCCCGGGCCCTGTGACCGGTCGCAGGCCAGGCAGGTCAGGATCCGGCCGCCGGGGAAGGCGGTGGCGTCGCTCTCGTAGGCGTGGTCGACGGCGGCGACCACGTAGCCCCGGGAGGCCAGGTCCTCGGCGAGCGCACTGAGGGTGGCGCGGGGCACGGTGAAACCGGGCGAGAGCACGATCAGCGGGTA
>NZ_GG657750.1:738598-741067 GCF_000158895.1 Streptomyces sp. C
CAGCGGGTAGGCGAAGTGCGCCTTGAGGTCGACCGGCGCCGCCGGCCGGAAGGGCGGCCAGGGCGTCGAGGGAGCGGGTGGTGAGGGCCTCGATGCCGGCGCGCAGCTTCTCCACCCGGCGGGCGGTCAGGGCCTGGGCGACGAGGGTGCGCAGCCGGCGGTGTTCGTCGCCGTCGACGGTCAGCATGGAGCGGCCGGGGTTGGCGAGGCCTATCAGCGGCCAGTCCAGGGGGATCTCGCCGCGCTGCCAGGCGCCCCACACGTTGATGTCCTTGACGACGCGGGGGTCGGTGAGGAGCTTGCGGGCTTCGGCGTGGTGGGTGACGGCGTACACGGCGACGCCGCCGGGGAGGACGACGCGGGCCAGCGGGCCGGCCGCGCGCAGTGCGGCGCTCTCGGCGTCGAGGTCGGTGACGAAGGGGTCGAGGGCGAGGGGGGCGGGGCCGGGGTGGTCGATCGGGCAGGTCACGGGGTGGCTCCAAGCGCGGGGGTCGGGGTGTAGGTCACGGGGAGGGCGGTGAGGCCGCGCAGCCACGGCGAGGGTCGCCGGGTGAGTTCGGCGGCGGGCCCGGCGAGGTCGACGTCGGGGAGGCGGTCGAGGAGTACCTCGATGCCGGTCCGGGCGATGGCCTCGGCGACCTCCTGGGCCGGGAAGGGGCAGCGGTGCTCCCCGTGGCCGAAGGAGAAGAAGGCGTTGTTGCCGCCGGTGAGGGCGCCCGCGTCGGTGCGTACGTGCGGGTCCCCGTTGGCGGCGGCCAGGCCCAGGAGGACCAGGTCGCCGCTGCCGATGCGCCGGCCGCCCAGGTGGGTGTCCCGGGTGGTCCAGCGGCCGGCGACGTTCTGGGTGGGGGTGTCCTCCCAGAGCACTTCGTTCATGGCCTCGCCGACGCTGTGCCGGCCGCCCGCCAGGGAGGCGGCGAAGCGGTCGTCGGTGAGCATCAGGCGCAGTGAGTTGCCGATCCAGTCGGCGGTGGGCTGGTGGCCGGCGGCCATCATCACCATCAGGTCCTGGGCGATCTCGTCGACGGTGAAGCCGGCGGTGTTCGCCAGCATCCGGGAGGCGACGTCGGGGCCGGGCTCGGCGGCCTTGGCGGCGAGGAGCGCGTACATGGACTCGGCGAGGTGGCGCTGGCCGTCGAGCGCGCCCTCCCGGCCGTTGATCATGTCGTTCATGGCCGTGACGAGGCCGGGGCCCTGCTCGTCGGAGAACCCGTAGATGCGGGCGAGGACGCGCAGGGGCAGGAGCATGGCGTACTCGCCCACGATGTCGCAGCTGCCCTTGGAGCAGAGCCCGTCGATCAGTTCGTCGGCGAAGCGTTCGGCGTGGCCCTTGAGTTCGAAGGGGTCGACGGACTCCAGCGCGTCGGAGATGACGGCGGCGCGCTCGCGGTGGCGTTCGCCGACGGTGTAGAGGATGGACGGCTGCTTGCGGCCGATCATCGGGAGCAGCGGCCAGTCGGCCGGGATGCGGTCCCACTGGTTCCACAGGTCGGAGTCGCGGGAGAAGAGCTGGGGGTCGCTGGTGACCTGGTGCAGTTCGCGGTAGCCGAGGACCAGCCAGGCCGGGACGTCGCCGTCGAGGACGACCGGGGCGACGGGTCCGTGGTCGCGGCGCATCTCCCGGTACAGCTCGGCGGGGTCGCTCTGGAAGCGCGGGCCGCCGAGGTAGACGGGCTGCGGCTCGGGGGTGGTCACGGGGTGGGCTCCGGGATGGGGTGCGGGACGGCGTCCGGCCGGTCGGGCCGGTGGCTGTGGAGGTGCTGGAGGTGCTGGACGAGCGAGATGAGCACCTGTTTGCTGGACGCGCGGGACCGGGCGTCGCAGAACAGCAGGGGCACCTCGGAGGGGAGGTCGAGGGCGGTGCGGATCTGCTCGGGGGTGTGGGCGGGTCCGCCGAAGTCGTTGCAGGCGACGACGAAGGGCGTGCCGTGGTGTTCGAGGCGGTCGATGGCGTACCAGGAGTCCGCGAGGCGGCGGGTGTCGACGAGGACGACCGCCCCGAGGGTGCCGGAGAAGAGCCGGTCCCACAGGAACCAGAACCGCTCCTGGCCGGGGGCGCCGAACAGGTAGAGCACGTTGTGGGCGTCGAGGGTGATCCGGCCGAAGTCGAAGGCGACGGTGGTGGTGCTCTTGGTGCCGATGCCGTCGGTGTCGTCCACGGCCTCGCCCGCCTGGGTCATCGTCTCCTCGGTGTTCAGCGGGCGGATCTCGCTGACCGAGCGGACCATGGTGGTCTTGCCGACGCCGAAACCGCCCACGATCACGATCTTGAGGCCGTTGTCGGCGGTGCTGCTGAGGTTCTGCCGGGGCTCGCCCGGGTCAGAGGTTGCGGAGTCCAACGAGCACCTGCTCCAGGATGTCGGGGTCGGGAAGGCGGTACGTCGTGACGCGCGGGTGCCGGGCGCTGATGCGCCCGGCTGCGAGGAGGTCGGCCAGGAGGATCCGTACGATCGAGACGGGCAGGCCCAG
>NZ_GG657750.1:742022-753792 GCF_000158895.1 Streptomyces sp. C
CCGCCCGGGCGGGGGCGGGGGCCAAAAAAAGGGAAAAGTCAGGAGGGCCGGGGCGGGCAGGGGTTCGGCGGGGGCGTGGCTGATCAGCTCTTCCGGGATCATCATCAGCGCGCCGGTGCCGCCGCGCGCGGAGGGGCGGAAGGAGACGGTCAGGCCGTGCTTGCGGGCGAGGCGGCCGACGACGGCGAGGCCGAGGCGGGTGCCGGAGAGCCCTGCGAGGTCCAGGGACTCGGCGGTCACGGCCTGTTCGGCGCGGCGCAGCTGGACCTCGCTCATGACGAGGCCGCTGTCCTCGACGGTGATGACGACCCCGGCCGGCACCTCCTCCACGTAGACGTGGACTTCGGCGTTCGGCGGCGAGAAGTTGGCGGCGTTGTCGAGGAGTTCGGCGAGGGCGTGCATGACGCCCTCGGCGGCGTGCCCGGCGACGGCGGCCTCGCTGGTGAAGTGCAGCCGGACCCGCTGGTAGCCGCCGATGCGGCCCATGGCGCCGCGCAGGATGGACTCCATGACGATGGGTTTGGCCCAGCGGCGGCCGGAGCGGGCTCCGGTGAGGACGGCGATGGAGTCGGCGAGGCGGCCCGCCTGGGCGGTGCGGTGGTCGAGGTGGAGCAGGTCGCCGAGGACTTCCTCGTCGGCGTGCCGGTGCTCCATCTCCCGCAGGTCGGCCAGCATTCCGGTGGCGAGGGCCTGCATCCGGCCGGCTGCGTTGGCGGCGGCGGCCATGGCGGCGGCCCGGCCCGAGCGGGCGCGGCGCAACTCCTCGCCGAGCCGTTCGCGGGTGGCCTGCTGGGCGGCGGCGAGCCGGTCCAGTTCGGTGGCGTGGGCGGTGGTGAGGTGGTGCAGTTCGGCCGTATGGGCCGTGGTGAGGTGGTGCAGTTCGGCGGTGTGGGCCGTGATCAGGCGCTCCACCTCGGCGGCGTGGGCGGTGGTGATCCGGTCGTGGTCGGCGGTGCGGGCCGCCGCGTCGCGGGCGCCGTCGGCCGTCAGCCGGGCGATGTAGGCCTCACGGGTGCGGAGTTCGCCGGTCAGGTGCGAGAGGCGGCCGCGCAGCTCCCGGGCGCTGCGCGCCCACCAGGTGACGGCGCCGGCGGCGACCGCGAGCAGCAGCGAGCCGGAGAAGGAGAACCAGGCGAGGGGGGTTTGGACGGCCGACGGGGCCGCGGCCACCGCCGCCGTGGACAGAGCACCCGCGGCCGCTGCCGTGACCAGCAGGGCGAGCGCGGAGGGGCGGAGGGGGGAGGGCGACGCCGTCATCAATCAAGGCCTCAAACCGGGCGTAAATGGAAGAGAAGGTTCCTGTGGCAACGGGGCACAACTATAAGAGGATTGTTGATCGTTTAGGAAAGGTCTTGATAAACATCACGTTGAGTAGTGCCCACTTAGGCTGCTTCTGGAGCGGTTTCGGGGCTATCCCATGGCATCCTGTGACGTCACCACTCGCCGGACGGAATCGGCGGACGTCCGGGAAAACGGGGAAGGTCCATGAGGCTCTGCTTCCTGGTGGAGGAGCACTACCGCCACGACGGCATGCCCAACGAGGTCGTCCGGCAACTGACCGCCTGGGGCCACCAGGTGGACGTGGTCCGCCCGGGCGGCTCCCTGCTGCGCATGGACGGCCTGGTCCGGGCCGGCGCGCACGACGCCTGGGTGCTCAAGACGGTGTCCGGCGGCCCCGGGCTCACCCTGCTGGAGGCCGCGGCCGCCGCGGGCACCACCACCGTCAACGACGCCCGCTCCATCCGCGGGGTGAGGGACAAGGCGCTGGCCGCCGCCCTCGGCAGCGCCCGGGGCCTGCCGCTGCCGCCCACCTACGCCCTCGCCCGGCCCGAACTCCTGGCGGGCGTACCGGACAGCGCGTACCCGCTCGTGGTCAAGCCCGCGGACGGCAGCTCCGGGCGGGGCGTCCACCTGGTGCCCTCGCCCGACCGGCTCGCCGCGCTGCTGCCCGAACTCGCCGGCGAGGGCATGCTCGTCGCACAGCCCTACGTCCCGAACTCCGGCACCGACCTCAAGGTGTACGGCGTCGGCGGGGAGCTCTACGCCACCGAGCGCCGCTCCCCGCTGCACCCGGACTCCCCCGTCCGCGAACGCCGCGTTCCGCTGTCGGCCGAGGTGGCGCGGATCGCCGCCCGCGTGGGCGAGGTGTACGGGCTGGACCTCTACGGGGTGGACGTGCTGCTGGGTCCCGACGGGCCCGTCGTGGTCGACGTGAACGACTTCCCGAGCTTCCGCCAGATGCCGGACGCGGCCGCGCGGGTCGCGCGCGCCGTACTGGACCTCGCCCGCTCGGGCGGCGGACACCCGGCCGCCGCGCCCCTCCCGCCGGCGCGCCCGTACGCCCGCCCGGTGCCCGTTCCCGCGCAGGCGGCGGCCGGGGCGGGGGACGGCGCGTGAGAGTCGGCCTGATCACCCCCGACGCCGGGCATCCGCTGCTGGCCGCCACCGCCGCGCTCCTCGCGCCCGAGCACGAGGTACGGGTACTGGACCCGGGAGCCGGACCCGCCGCGGCGGCCGGGGCACGGGCCGACGTGTACCTGCTGAAGGCGCGGACCCCCTCGGCCCTGGCCCTCGCCCGGGAACTGGAACGGCGCGGGGCGCCCGTACTGAACTCCGCGGCGGCCACCGAGCACTGCCAGGACCGCACCGGCATGGCCGAGCTGGCGCTGCGGGCCGGACTGCCCTTCGCCGCCACCCGCACCTACGCCTCGCTCGCCGGGCTGGAGGCGGAGGTCCGGCCCGGCCGGCCGGTGGTGGTCAAGAGCCGGCTCAGCCGCAAGCACGACCTGGTCGCCCGCGTCGACGGCCCCGGGGAACTGCGCGCACTGGCCGCCGCGGGCTGGGAACGGGAGCCGGTCGTGGTGCAGCCGTTCGCCCCCAACGACGGCTGGGACCACAAGCTGTGGGTGATCGGCGACCGGGTCTTCGCGGGCCTGCGCCGTTCCGAACTCGCCGTCGGCGGGAAGGAGCGGGCCCGCCCGCTCGGCCCGCTGCCCGACGGCTGGGCCGAACTCGCCCTGGAGGTGGGCGCCGTCTTCTCCCTGGACGTGTACGGCGTGGACGTCATCGCCACGGACGGCGGCGGGCCCCTCATCGTCGACGTCAACGCCTTCCCCGGCATCCGCGGCCAGTCCGGCGCCCCCGAGGCCCTCGCCGCCCTGGCCCTGCGCCGCGCCGGACGGCCGGCGTAGCGGCCGTGGCGGTCGGGCGGAGGACGGCCGGTCCGGGGGGCGGTGTGCGTAGACTCGCATCGGCGCGACCCATGACGACGAGGAATCCATGCACCCCGCCGACGAAGACCCGCAGCGGCTGGACCCGGCCAGCCTCCACAACGCGAGGACGACGATCGTCCAGCTCCTCGGCCGGGCGGGGGTTCCCGCCGGCTCCGCCGAGGAACTGATCGGGCTCGTCGAGGCCGGGGTCCTCGCCGCCGCCCACCGTGAGGCCGAGGACACCGCGGGGACCGCCCCCGCCGGGAAGGGCGAGCTCTACGCGTCGGGCTGGCTCGACGGCGCCCGCGCCCTCACCGAGGAACTCGGCGGGATCGCCGAACGGGCCCTGGCCCGGGCCGTCGGCGCCGGTCCGGCGGAGGATTCGCCCGAGGCCTGGCCGCCCGTCCGCCGGATGGAGGTGGAACGGGCGAAGGTGGCGGTGACGCCGCTCTACCTCTCCTTCAGCACCGTCTCCGACCTCGACCCGGAGGTCTCCGAGCAGGTGCTCACCGCCGTCCTCGGGACGATGAGCCCCCGGCAGCGGGCCGGGTACGCGGGCCGCCTCACCCGGTTCGCCGCCGACCACCGCCCCCACCTGACCCGGCTGTACGAGCGGTACGGGCCGGGCAGCGCCATCACCCTCCACGGCCGCTACTCCCTGCTGCACTCCCCCACCAGCCTCGCCGTACTGGAACGCCTCACCGCGTCGCCGTCGGCGCTGCGCGAGGAGTGGGACGCCGCCGAACTGCCGCCCTCGTGGCTCGACGGCCTGACCTCATCCTGGGAGCCGTCGGCCTGACCGGCCCCTGCCCGATGACGGGTCCTAAGCGAGGAAGGCGGCGACCGCGCCGCTGAAGGCGGCCGGGTCGTCGAGCCACGGGAAGTGGCCCGCGCCCGGCTGGACGCTGAGTTCGGCGTTCGGGAACAGCGCGGCGTACGCGGCCATCGCGCGCGGCGGGGCCGCGAGGTCGGACCCGCCCGCGAGCAGCAGCACCGGGGCGGCGAGTCCGGCGAGGGCCGCGCGGGTGGCGTCCGGGTCGAAGGCGCCCTCGGCCCCGTACGCGGCGGCGGCCTCCTGGTTCTTCTGGCCCGCCTCCGCGGCCCGGTGGGCGCGGGCCGCGTCGTCCCAGCGCCCGTACCAGAAGGGGGCGACGGCCCCGAAGGTGTCGGCCGTGGCCCGGCCCGCGACGAGTTCCTCCAGTGCCGCGTACGCCGGGCCGAACCAGGGCTCCGCGGCGCGCAGCCGGGCCGTCTCCAGCCGCTCGTCGCCGGTGACGGGGATGCCGACGGCGAAGACGCTGGGGGTGACCAGCAGCAGCCGGCCCACGCGTCCGGGGTGGCGGGCGGCGTACAGGGCGGCCAGGTTGGCGCCGGCGGAGTGGGCGAGCAGGTCGAGCGTCTCCAGGCCCAGGTGCTCGCGCAGGGCCTCGACGTCGTCGACGAGCCGGTCGCAGCGGTAGCTCGCGGGGTCCCCGGGGACGGCGGATCCTCCGGTGCCGCGCAGGTCGAGGCGGACCAGGCGGCGGTGCGGGAAGAGGCCGCCGAGGCCCGCGAGGTAGGCGCTGTCCTGCATGGGGCCGCCGGGCAGACAGACCAGCGGCGTCCCCTCCCCCCTGGCGTGGCAGGCGAGGCGGGTTCCGTCGTGGCCGGCGAAGGTGATCACGGTGAGGACCGTGCCAGCCGCGTTCCGGCAGGTCAAGCCGGTTTGCCCGGACGCGCGTCCGAGAGGGCCGGCGACCGCGCCCGGTGAGGAGGACGGCGGCCGCCGCTGTGGCCGGGACGACGCCGCCGGTCAGCGGCCGGACCGGGACACCGCCCGCCGTGGGCAGTTCGTCCCGGTGGACCGCCCGCCGGAAGGGGTGTCGTCAACACCCTCCTCGACCGGGGCCGGGCCCCGATCCCATACTTGGGCCCCATGAGAGGGAAGGAACAGCCGCGCACCAGCCCGCTGGTGCCCGGGGCCGTGCTGGAGACCATCGCGCGGTACGACTGGGAGTCCGTCGTCTGCGGCTGCGGCCGCTCGGCCGGGCACCTGGAGGGCACCCTGTGGGACGCGGCCGAGGGGCATCCGTCGGCCTACCACGCGCTGGAGGGGCACGTCTTCGCCCGGTCGCGGCTGTGGCCCCCGGCCCCGGCGGCCTGCGCGGTGCTGATGGCCGTCTGGTCGGCCGGGCCGCCCCGGCTGGCGACCCGCGAGGCCCTGCTGTGGACGCTGCTGGCGCTGCTGAACTCGGAGGACGACGGGACCCCGTACGAGGCGGGGCTGTACGGCCAGTGTGCCGCCCACGTCCGGGCCGGCCTGCCGCTGCTGCGCGGCGGCCTCGCGGGCCGGCCCGGTTCGGTGTCGGCGGCCTACGCCGAGGGCATCGTGGACCTCATCGCGCTGTGCGCGTGAGGCCGCCCAGCAGGGCCGGGGTGACCTCCTCCAGGGAGGCCGCGAAGGTCCGGGCCGGCGAGGACGGCACGCCGAGCAGCGAGGGCACCACCAGGACCGGGCAGCCGGCGGCCTCGGCCGAGGCGGCGCCGTCCGGGGAGTCCTCCACCGCCACGCACTCCCCCGGCGCGAGTCCCAGGCGCTCCGCGGCCGCCCGGTAGGGGTCGGGGTGCGGCTTGGTCCGGTCGGTGTCGTCGGCCGACAGGGTGAAGGCGAAGGGCACCCCGGCCAGCGCGCCCGTCACGATCTGGTCGACGACCAGCCTGGGTGAGGCGCTGACCAGGGCGAAGGGCACGCCCTCGGCCTCCAGGGCGGTCAGCAGCCGCAGGGCACCCGGGCGGACGGGAGCTCCGGCGGCGACCCTGCGGAAGAACCCCTCGGTGAGTTCGGCGGCCACGGCCCCGGCTGCCGGGGCGCCGGCTCCGGCGGTCCGAACGAGGTGCGCGGCGGTGTCCTCGACGGCGCGGCCGACGACTTCGGGGGCGTCCGCCGGTCCGAGCGGGTGCCCGAGCCGGGCGGCGGTCTCCTCGGTGGTCCGCCACCACAGCACCTCGGTGTCGACGAGGGTGCCGTCCATGTCGAAGAGGACGGCGGCCGGCGCCGCCCTCACGCGGTGCCCGCCTCGACGAGCACGGGCCGCTCGACCGGGCGTACGCGGGCCCGCGCGCCGGGCGCCAGCTCGGCGGCCTCCCGGGACGGCAGGTCGGCCTTGACCCGGGTGCCGTCGGCGAGGTCGAGGTGGAGGCGGGTGACGGCGCCGAAGAAGGAGGCCGAGACCACGGTGGCCCCGCCCTCGGGGTCGGCGGCCACGGTGAGGTTCTCGGGGCGGACCAGCACCCGCACGCCGGACGTCCCCGGGACGGGGGCGGGGCCGTCGACCGGCAGCCGGACGCCGGCGACCTCGACGTCACCGGAGCCGGTGAGCCGGCCGGGGATCCGGTTCATGGTGCCGACGAACTCGGCGACGAAGGGGGTCGCGGGCCGCTCGTACAGCTCGGCGGGCGCGGCGCACTGCTCCAGTTTCCCGGCGTTGAGCACGGCGACCCGGTCGGCCATGGACAGGGCCTCCTCCTGGTCGTGGGTGACGAACACCGTGGTGATGCCGAGGGACAGCTGGAGCCTGCGGATCTCCTCGCGCAGGCCGGCCCGCACCTTGGCGTCCAGGGCGGAGAGCGGTTCGTCGAGGAGCAGCACGCGCGGGCGCAGGGCCAGGGCGCGGGCGAGTGCGACGCGCTGCTGCTGGCCGCCGGACATCTGGTGCGGGTAGCGGTCGCCGTGCTCGGGGAGGCCGACGAGGTCGAGGAGTTCGGCGGCCCGTTCGCGGCGGCGGGCCGCGGGAACCTTGCGTACGCGCAGGCCGAAGGCGACGTTCTCGCGGGCGTTGAGGTTGGGGAAGAGGCTGTACGACTGGAAGACCATCCCGGCGTCGCGGCGGTTGGCCGGGACCCGGGTGATGTCCGCTCCGTCGACCAGGACCTCGCCGGAGTCGGGCTGTTCGAAGCCGGCGAGCACGCGCAGGGCGGTGGTCTTGCCGCAGCCCGAGGGGCCGAGCAGGGCGAGGAGTTCGCCGGGTTCGACGGTGAGGTCGAGGCCGTCGAGGGCGACGGTGGTGCCGAAGGCCCGGCGCAGTCCGCGGAACTCGACGCGGGCGCCCCCGGCGGCCGCGGCCTCGGCGGCGGCTTCCGCGGCGGCTTCGGCGGCGGCTTCGGTTCCGGCAGGCTTCCCGGTCGCGGGAAGGGTGGTGGACATGTGGGTCAGGGCTCCTTGCGGGAGGTGGCGGGGGCGGCGGCCGCGGTGGACGCAGTGGTACCGGCCCGCGAGAGGGCGAGCAGCAGCAGCCAGGTGACGAGGAGGCTGAGGATGGAGACGGCCACCGACATCCGGGCCTGGGCCCCGGAGACGGAGACGATCCACACCGCGAAGGGCCTGAAGCCGAGCAGCGAGGCGATGGTGAACTCGCCGAGGACCAGCGCCAGGGTGAGGAAGGCCGCGCCGGCCAGCGAGGCCCGCAGGTTGGGCAGCAGCACCCGCAGGACCACGTGGGGCCAGCTCGCGCCGCAGCTGCGGGCGGCCTCGACCAGGGTGGGGACGTCCACGGCGCGCAGGCCCGCGTCGAGGGAACGGTGGACGAAGGGCAGGGCCAGCACGGTGTAGGCGAGGACCAGTACGACGGGGAACTTCTCGTTCTGCACGGCCAGGAAGGTCTGGTAGAGCGGGGTCCGCGACAGGTGTTCGGGGCCCCAGCGCAGCACGGTGGTGATGCCGGTGACCAGGGCGATGGGCGGCACCACCAGGGGCAGGGTGCACATCACCTCCACGACGGGCCGCAGCCTCGGCGAGCCGATGCGTACGGCGATCAGCGCGGGCACGGCGAGCAGCAGGCACAGCGCGATGGTGGCGGCGGCGAGGCCGAGGGAGAGCAGCAGGCTCTCGGTGAAGCCCTCGGCGCCGAGCAGCCGGGTGTACGCCTCGAAGGTGATCCCCTGGCCGGGGACGTGGACGGTGAAGACGAAGGAGGCGATGAGCGGGAGCAGGAAGTACGCGCCGGCGAGGGCGAGTACGGCTCCGCGCCAGACGCGCGGCCGGGGGCGACGGCGGGCGTCCGCCCCCTGGGCCGCGTACGTCTGCGGGGCGGTCTCGGTCATCGCAGCCATCGGGCGCTCCGTCGCTGGAGGGGCAGGTAGACCGCCATGACCAGGCCGGCGATCAGGATCATGTCGAGGCCGAGGGCGAGCGCCACGTTCTCCTGGCCGGTGAGCACGTTGCCGGAGAGGGCGTCGGCGATCTTCAGTGGCACCAGGGGCACGGAGCCGCCGACGAGGGCGGCCGCGGTGGCGTGGGCGGCGAAGGCGGTGCCGAAGAGCAGGACGAACCCGCCGAGCAGGGAGGGCGCGAGGACGGGCAGGCCGACGTGGCGCCAGAACTGCCAGGTGCTCGCCCCGTTGTTCCGGGCGGCCTCGCGCCACTGGGGGCGCAGCCCGTCCAGTGCGGGGACGGTCACGATCACCATCAGGGGGATGAGGAAGTACAGGTAGACCACGGTGAGGCCGGTGAAGGAGTACAGGTTCCAGCCGAGGCCGGTGAGGTCGGCGAGTTGCGTGACGACCCCGGAGATCCCCCCGGTGGCGATGAAGGCGAAGGCGAGCGGCACTCCGCCGAAGTTGGCGAGGACGCCGGAGGCGGTCAGCGCCGCGGAGCGCAGGGCGGTGGAGCGGGAGGTGGCCACCGCGTGCGCGACCAGGACGCCGAGCACCGCGCCGAGGAGGGCGGTGAGGGCGGAGAGCTGGACGCTGCCGGTGAGGGACCCGAGGTAGGGGCCCTGGAGGGAGCGTGCGAGGTGCTCGCCGGTGAAGGCGGTGGAGCCGGTGGCCGGGTCGGTGCGGGTGACCGCACCGAAGGCGATGGCGCCGAGGGGGATGCCGAAGCAGAGGCCGGTGAAGGCGAGGAGGGGGAGGGCGGCGAGCCAGGTGCGCGGGCCGCGCCGCCGGCGGCGGGGGGTGGTGCCGCCGGCGGTCCCCGTCGCGAGGGGGGTGGTGGGGGCGGACATCAGCTGAGGGCCTTGTCCCACTTCTCGGCGAGGGTGGCCTTGGCCTTGTCGAGTTCGGCGGAGGCCGGGAAGGAGGGGGTGCCCTGGACCTGCGGGAGCTTGGTCACGGCGTCCTTGTCGGCGGTGCCGTCCTGGGTCATGCCGGGGAGCAGGACCGGGCGGGCGTGCCCCTTGAGCCAGATGTTCTGGCCCTCGGTGCTGTACAGGAACTCCATCCACAGGCGGGCGGCCGCCGGGTGCGGGGCGTCCTTGTTGATGGCCTGCGAGTAGTACTGGGCGTAGACGCCGTCGGTGGGGACGATGGTCTTCCAGTCGACGCCCTTGCCCTTGAACTGCTCGGCGTAGCCGGCGTTGAGGTAGTCCCAGTCGATGGAGATGGGCGTCTCGCCCTTCTCGACGGTGGCCGGGGTGGACTCGACGGGGATGAAGTTGCCGCTCTTGCGGAGCTGTCCGAAGAAGTCGATGCCGGGCTGGATGTCGGCGAAGGAGCCCTTGTTGGCGAGGGCGGCCGCGTAGACGCCGCCGAAGGCGGAGCCGGACTTGGTCGGGTTGCCGTTGAGGGCGACCTTCCCCTTGTACTCGGGCTTGAGCAGGTCGGCGAAGGTCTGCGGGCAGTTGGGGATCTTCGCGGCGTCGCAGCCGATGGAGACGTAGCCGCCGTAGTCGTTGTACCAGCGGCCGTCGGCGTCCTTCTGGGAGGCGGGGATCCTGTCCCAGGCGGTGACCTTGTAGGGGGCGAAGAGGTTCTCGGCGGCTCCGCTGCGGGCGAAGGCGATGCCGAGGTCGAGGACGTCGGGGGCGCGGTCCTGGCCCTTGCGGGTCTTGACGGCGGCGATCTCGTCGGAGCTGGAGGCGTCCGGGTTCTCGCTGGAGATCTTCACCTTCGGGTACTTGGCCTGGAAGGCCTTGACCATCTCGCCGTAGTTCGCCCAGTCCGGGGGCAGGGCTATGACGTTGAGCTTGCCCTCCTTCTCGGCGGCGGCGACGAGGGCCTCCATGCCGCCGAGGTCGGCGACCGAGGCGGCGGTGGCCGGCTGGGCCTTGGCCCCGCCGTCGGCCGCGGTGCCCGCGGCGGGCTGGTCAGGAGCGGCGCCGCACGCGCTGAGCGTGGTGAGGATCGCGGCGCCGAGCAGAACGGCCGCACCGCGACGGGCGGAGGAACTGAACACGGTCTCTCCCGGAGACGAAGGGGGTTTCACTTGTCAGGCATCACTTGTCTGAACAAGTTGGCTCCAGTTCGCCCGGACCGGCTGTCCGGGCGGTGAACGGCGGCTGGACCGCGGAGCACGGCTCGACGAAGACCCGAGAATGGCCGGAAGAAGTCGTGACAGAACCTGCTGGGATGATCATGAGTCGATCAGGAGCACACGGCGATCAGGGGGCGAACGGCATGGGAACGGTCCGGTATCTGGAGATCGCGGAGGCCCTGCGGGCGGCGATCCTGTCGGGCGAGTACCCGGTGGGCGCCCGGCTGCCCTCCGAGAGCGACCTCGCGGCCCGCTGGTCCGTCTCGCGCGGCACGGTCCGCCAGGCCGTCGCGACCCTCGCCGCCGAGGGGCTGATCGGCTCCAGCCAGGGCGCCCGCAGGATCGTCCTGCGCCACGAGCGCAGGCACAGCTTCGGGGAGCTGAACAGCTTCGCGCAGTGGGCCGAGGGGGTCGGGCACGAGGCCCGCAGCCGGTTCCTGTCCCGTACCCGGCGGCCGGCGACGGCGGAGGAGGCGGAGCGGCTCGCCCTGGCACCGGGTACGGAGGTGCTGGCCGTGCTGCGGCTGCGGCTGCTGGACGGGGAGCCCACGATGGTGGAGCGGACGGCGTACGCCGACTGGGTCGCGGCGGCCGTCGAGGCCCTTCCGGCCGACTGCCGCTCGGTGATGGACAGCCTGGCGGCGGACGCCGGGATCACCGCCCACTACGGCGAGCACCTCATCGACGCCCTCCCGGCCGGCAGCGAGGACGCCCGCCTGCTGGAGATCCGGCGCGGCAGCCCGCTGCTGCGCCAACGCCACGTCTCGGCCACCCGCGCGGGACGCCCGATCGAATGGTCCGACGACCGCTACCGGGCCGGGAGCGTCACCTTCAGTGTGAGCAACTCGGCGGTAGCAACCCCCTTGGAACGCCACCCGGGCGGCGAGCGGTGAGCGGAGCCGACCCGCTGAACCCCGTCCTGCAGGGTCTGGCCGCCAACCCGGCGCTGCCGCCCGACCTGCTGGCCCGGCTCGTCGCCCTCGCCGTCCGCACCCCCGGCGGCGGGGAGGATCCGCCGTACCTCGACCTGGAGGACCGCGAGGACCTGAGCCGCGACCAGGTCCTCGCCCTGGCCGCGCACCACGAGGCCTTCGCCGTCGCGCTGGCCCGCCGGGGCAGGCTGGACGCCGCCGACGTCGACCCGCGGGCCCGGCCGCGGGCCGCCGTCACCCTGCTCGACGAGGGCCGGGGCCTGCCCGGGTGGCCGCGGCTCCTCGCCCGGCACCCGGACCCCGCGCTCAGGGAGCGGCTCGCCGCCTGCCCGGATCTGCCGCCCGCGGTGACGGCGCTGCTGGCCGCCGACCCCGACCTGGGGGTGGTGACGGAGCTG
>NZ_GG657750.1:761570-774390 GCF_000158895.1 Streptomyces sp. C
GCCCGCCTGCGCCACGTGGAGGAGATATGACCGGCCCGACCACCGACCCCCGTACCACCGCGCCAAGGAACCGCGGCGGGGCCGGCTGGGTGCGGACGCGGCTGCGGGCCGCTCCCCTGGCCACGCTCCTGTCGGCCGTACTGGTCTTCGTCTCCGTCCTGCTGGCCACCGCGCTGCCGCGCGCCCTCGACCGGGGCGCCGACCGGGCCCTGCGCGCCTACCTGGCCGACCAGGGCCCGGAACGGACCAGCCTCACCGCCACCGCCGCGACCGGGCGGGGCCCGACGGGCGGGGACCTCCCGGCGTCCCTGGACCACGTGCTGGCCGCCCTGACCGCCGCCGTCGGACCGGGCTACCGCCTGGCGGACTCCGGTCCCGTGTACGGCGTCCGCGCGAAGGACGCACGGCCCCTGACGGGGCCCGGACTGGTCCGTCCGTCGGACGTCGCGCCCAACCTGGGCCTGCTGCACCTGCCGCAGGTCGCCTCGCACGGCCGGCTGGTCGAGGGGCGCTGGCCGTCCGGCGGCAGCGGCGGCGCAACCCTCCCGGTCGTCCTGTCCAAGAGCGCCGCCGACAGCATCGGCGCCAAGGTGGGATCGGTCCTGGAGGGCTCCTCGGGCATCGCCCCGCCGATGAGCGTCGAGGTCGTCGGCCTGTTCGCCCCGGCCGACCCGGACGAGGTCTACTGGAGCGACAGCGCCTCCACCTGCCTCGTGCGGGCCTGCCTCAAGTGGGACCAGAAGCACGAGACGTCCTGGTGGGACGCGGCGGCGCTGGTCGGCCCCGAGGGGATCGAGCGGCTGGCGGACTGGGGAACCCGCGCCACGGACTTCTGGCGGCTCCCGGTGGACACCGGTGCCCTGCGCACCGACCGGCTGCCCGAGGTCAGCGGACAGATCGCCTCGTACGTGGCCGGCCCCACGGCCACCCGGCTGGTCACCGAGACCGGCCGCACCGACATCCTGATCGCCTCCGAGCTGCCGAAGCTGTTCGCGGCCGCCGAGGCCCGCCGGCAGGCCGCCGCGCCGCTCGCCGCGATCGGGCCGGCCGGGGTCGCGGGCGTCGCCCTCGTGGTGCTCTGCCTGGCCGCCGGGCTCACCGGTGACCGGCGGGAGGCCGAACTGGCCCTGCTGCTGGCCCGGGGCGGCTCCCGCGCGGGGGTCCTGCGCCGGCTGCTGGGCGAGGGGGCCGTCACCGTGCTGCCCGCCGCCGTGTTCGCCGCGGCCCTCGGCGTCCTGCTGCTGCCGACCCCCCGCCTGGCGCCCGGCCTCCTCGCCGCCGGGGCCGTCGCCCTCGCGGCCCTGCTGGCGTTCCCCGTACGGGCCTTCGTGCTGCTGTCGGCCCGGCGCGCGGCCGCACCCCGGCGCAGGCTGGTGGCGGAGCTGCTGGTCCTCGCCGCCACCGCGGCCGCCGTCGCCGAGGTCCGCCGGCGCGGGGTCGCCCCGGCGGGGGCCGGGCTGGATCCGCTGCTCGTCGCCGCCCCGCTGCTGATCGCACTGTCCGGGGGGCTGCTGCTGGCCCGGATCCAGCCCCCGCTGGCACGGCTGGCGGCCCGGGCGGCGGGACGCGGGCGGGGCCTGACCGGCTTCCTGGGGCTGGCGCGCGCCGCCCGGGGGAACGCGGGCGGTGCGCGTCCCTCCGTCCTGCCCCTGGTCGCGCTGCTGCTGGCGGTGACCACGGGCGGGTTCGGGTCGGCCGTCCTGTTTTTCCGTGGACGGGGCCCGCCTTTTTGTTCGGCGCGGGGCGACGTCGGGGGCGACGCCCATGTGGCGACCCCGCTGGGGGAGGCGCTGACGCCGGAGTTCCTGCGGGCGGCCGACGCGCTGCCCGGCGTACGGGGTTCCCTGGGGGTGTGGACCGACCGGGACGCCCTCCTGACGGCGGACGACCCGACCGGCACCCACGTCAGGGCGGTGGTCGCGGACCCGGCCGCCTACGCCCGGCTGTCCGCGGGCGCCGGGCGGGGGCGCTTCGACCCGGCCCGGCTCGCCCAGGGCGGTACGGCCGGCGCCCCCGTCCCGGTGCTGATCAGCAAGAACCTCTCCGGGAAGGACTCCGGGGGCGAGTTCCGGATCCGTCTCGCGGGCGGCGTCGAACTGCGGGCCCGGCCGGCCGGCCTGGTCGAGGGCACCCCGGCGGAACCCTCCGTGGAGGCGGCGGTCGTGGTGGTGCCGGCCTGGGCCGTCACCGCCCGGGCGCCCCAGGCGGCGCACCCCAACCACTGGTTCGCCCTGGGCCCGGTCGACGAGGACCGGCTGCGCGGGCTGGTCCGCGCCCACGCGCCGGCCTCCGTCGCCGAGCGGACCTTCGTGCACACCAGCGCGGGGGTCACCGCGAAGCTCGCCGGCGACCCCCTCCAGCACGCGGCGGGGCAGCTGTTCTGGACCTCGCTGGCCGCGGCGGCCGGCTTCGCGCTGCTGTCCGTGCTGCTGACCCTGGTGCGGGCCGCCCCGGAGCGGGCCGCGCTGCTGGCCAGGCTGCGGACCATGGGCCTGCGGCCGCGGCAGGGCGTGGTGCTCGTCCTGACGGAGTCGCTGCCGCAGGTGCTGGCGGCTCCGCTGGGCGGTGCCCTGACGGCGGTCGCCGCGATCGCCCTGCTGGGCCCGTCGGTCGACCTGTCGACGCTGGTCGGCGCCACCGTGCCGGCCGGGCTGGGGCTGGGGCTGCGGCCGGTGCTCGTGCAGGCGCTGGGCCTGGCCGGGCTGGTGGCCGCAGCCGTGCTCGCGGAGGCGGCGGTGAACGGCCGGCGCCAGATCACCACCGAGTTGAGAGCGGGAGACCGACGTTGAACACCGAAGCGCCCACGTACGAGGAGCTGCGGCGCCAGGCCCTGGAAGCCGCCGCACCGCGCCGGCACGCCGCCGGCACGGCGATCGCCTGCGACCGGCTGGTCCGCATCTTCACCAGCGACGGGGTCGAGGTGCAGGCGCTGCAGGGGCTGGAGCTGACGGTGGCCCAGGGCGACCTGGTGGCGCTGGTCGGGGCCTCGGGCAGCGGCAAGTCCACTCTGCTGAACATCCTCGCGGGGCTGGACGTGCCCACGGCCGGCACCGCGACCGTCGGCGGCTACGACCTGCTGGAGATGTCCGCGCGCGACCGGCTGCGCTACCGGCGCGAGACGGTGGGGTTCGTCTGGCAGCAGACCGCGCGCAACCTGCTCCCGTTCCTGACGGCGGCTCAGAACATCGCCCTGCCGATGCAGTTGAAGGGCGGCGGGCGCGGCGCCCGGGCCCGGCAGTCGGCGCGGGTCGCCGAACTGCTGGAGGCGCTGGAGATCGGCGACCTCGGCGGCCGCCGCCCCGCCGAGCTGTCCGGCGGACAGCAGCAGCGGGTGGCCATCGCCGTGGCCATGGCCAACGACCCGGCGGTGTTGCTGGCCGACGAGCCGACCGGCGAGCTGGACTCCGAGACCGGTGCGGCCGTCTTCGAGGCCTTCCGCACCGTGAACCGGGAGCTGGGCGCCACCGTGGTGATCGTGACCCACGACCCGATGGTGGCGGGCGAGGTGCGCCGTACGGTGGCCATCCGCGACGGCCGCACCAGCAGCGAGGTGCTGCGCCGCACGGTGACCGACGAGCACGGCACGGAGTCGGTCAGCGAGCGCGAGTACGTGATGCTGGACCGCACCGGCCGGGTGCAGCTGCCGCACAAGTTCCTGGAGGCGCTGGGCATGGAGCACCGCGTCGCCGTCGACCTGGCCGCCGACCGCATCGAGGTCCGGCGCGACGACGCCGACGGGCCGGCCGGTGCGGAGCCGGACGGCAGACCCTAGACGCCCCCGCGTTCACCGTCCCGACCGGCGCCGGGGGTTCGGGCGTCACTTCCGCGCCCCGGGTGTCGTTAGGGGCTCGGGGCTGAACCGGGGGGCGAAGGGATGACGTAATGCGGCAGTTTCCTCTGCAGATGCACCACATGGAGCCGGGGCGCCTGGTCGAGTGGCGGTTGCGGGCCGCCGCCGGGGCGCAGGGACCGGACCGGGGTGACGAGCAGGGCAAGAAGGCGTCCTTCAACCAGGACAAGCACTTCACCGTCGCCGAGGAGAGCCGCGCGGACGACGACCCCATGGCGTCCTGGGTGGCCGTCACCTTCGAGATCGAGGGAGTCCTCGACGAACCGGCCCTGGCCGGGGCCCTGCTGGGCTTCGTCCGCCGGCACGAGGTGCTGCGCTGCGAGTTCCGACGGCTGGCCGGGGAGCTGTCCTGCGATCCCCTCGCGCCGGAGGTCCTGTCCCTGGAGGCCCACCACGTCGCCGAGTTCGACGACGTGGAGCGGCAGCGCGAGTTCCTCGCGGAACGGTTCACCCGCAGCATCGACACCCTGTCGTGGCCGCTGTTCACGATGGGCGCGGTGTTGCGCCCGGACTCCGCGACGGTGTACCTCGCCTTCGACCACATCGTCTGCGACGGCATGTCGATGCCGGTCGTCGTCCACGACGTGCTGACCTGCTACGAGGCGCTGCGGCGCGGGGAGGAGCCCGTGCTGCCGCCCGCGCCCAGCTACCTGGACTTCGCCGACGCGCAGCGCCGCCGCTACCTGTCGATCGGGGCGGACGACGAGCGCCTCGGCTACTGGAGGTCGTTCACGGAGCGGGGCGGGGAGTTCTTCCCCCGCTTCCCGCTGGACCTCGGCGTGGAGCCGGACCGGATGTACCCGATCGTCAACGAGGCGTCCACGCTGCTGGACGCCGCCGAGACCGAGGTCTTCGAGAAGGTGTGCGGGCAGGCCGGCGGCAAGCCGTTCATGGGGCTGCTCGGCTCGGTGGGCGTGTGTCTGCGCGAGGCGGGCGGGCCCGGGGTGTACCGGGGGTTCATGCCGGTCAGTGAGCGCGGGCGGGAGGACTGGAACAACTCGGTGGGCTGGTTCGTCAACACGCTGCCGATCGAGTTCGACGCCTCGCCGGGCAAGGACTTCGTCCAGGTCATGGGCGAGGTGCGGGCCGGGTTCGCCGAGATGATGCGCCACCTCGACATGCCGTTCGTGCGGGCCTGGCAGCTGCTGGCGCCCGAGGAGTTCGCCGGCCGCTCCTGGCCGTATCCGGTGAACTTCTTCTCGTACATCGACATGCGCCGCTGCCCGGGCGCCGACCGGCACGACGAGTGGCGGCCCGCGACGCACGTGTGGTCGGCGCGGGCCAACGGGACCTGCTCGTGGTTCCAGCGGGACGCGGACGGCCTGCACATGAACTCGCTGTACGTGGACACCCCGGCCGCGCGGCGCACGATGGGCGACTTCCAGGAGGCGCTGCGGCTCACCGTGCAGAGCGTGGCCCGCTCCGGCGGGTTCCGCAGGCCCGTGGCGCTCACGGCGCCCCGCCGGCCCGAGCCGGCGGTGGCGCGCGTCAGGAGGTCCTGATGACCACCCTCGTCAGGTGATCTTCCAGAGGGTCAGCGTGGTGACGTAGTCGGGCATGCCCGGGGAGAGGCCGCCTCCCGAGTGGGGCTGGACGTCGGTGATCCGCAGCATCGCCAGGTTGCGTTCGCTGGTGACGGTGCACAGGACCGTGCCCTTGGCGAGCGTCCCGCCCGTCTTCAGCTCCTTCTCGGGGAGCGCGACCGGCAAGGTGTCGGTGTCGACCCCGGCCCTGCACGCCTCGGGAGTGGTGCCGCTGCTCCTGCCCATGGGGGTGAGGAAGCGCAGGTCCGCGTCTCCCCAGGCCTGGTAGGTGAGTTCCATGCCGGTGACCTGGCCGATCTTGCCGCCGGGGAACAGCTTCGGTGCGTCCAGGTCGACGTGCGTGCCCGTGCTGGAGGCGGGTGCGCGCAGGGTGAAGGGCTTGTCCTCGAAGAGGAGGGTGTACGCGGGTTGCTTGGACGTGGCGGTGGCCGTGGCGGTGGCCGTTGCCTGAGGGGCGGCCGGGGCGGCGGCCGTCCGCCCGCCGCCCGACGGGGAGCCGCCGGTGGCGGCCGTACCGCCGTCGGGGCGTACGAGCGCCCAGGTCACCAGCGCGGTGAGGGCCACGGCGAGGACTCCCCCGCCGGCCAGCAGCGCGGGACGGACGGACCGTGCGGGTGGCGCCGGGGCCGGTGCAGTGGGCCTCGCTGGTGTCGGTGCCGGGAGGCGGCGCGGAGGGCCTCGGCGGGCCGTCACCGTGGGCTGCGCTGGACCGGTACGCGCCGGCGTCGGGTTCCGTGGGGGTGGCGCCCGGGACCTGGGCGGGCTCCGGGGGGTGTGCGGCGGCCGCCTCCCGGCGGGCGATCCGGTCCATGAGCGGTGCCGGCAGCCAGCCGTCGAACGCGCGCAGCGGCCTGCCCGCCGCCCGTTCGCACAGCTCCGCCACTTCGGCGGTGGTGATGCGCCGCGCCGGGTCGGCGGTCAGGGTGCGTTCCAGCAGGCTCCGCAGCGGCTCCGGGTAGCCGCTCAGATCGGGAGCCGCCCGCTCGGTGTTGGCGATCCGCACGGCGAGGGTGGTGGCGCCGCCCTCGCCGTAGGGGTGTCGCCCGGTCGCCGCGACGGCCGCGATCAGGCCGAGCGAGAACACGTCGGCGGCCGCGGTGACGGGCTCGCCCAGGGCCTGTTCGGGCGACATGTACTGCGGGGTGCCGACCACGCCGCCGCTGCGGGTCAGCTGGGTGGTGTCGGCCGCCCGCGCGATGCCGAAGTCGATGACGTACGGACCGGTCGAGCCGAGCAGGATGTTGGCGGGCTTGAGGTCGCGGTGGACGACCTCCGCCGCGTGGATGGCGCCCAGGGCCCGGGCGGTGCAGCCGACCAGCTGGTGGACGGCGGCCGGGGGGAGCGGCCCGTGCTCGGTGAGCGCGTCGGCGAGCGAGAGCCCGGGCACGAACTCCGAGGCGATCCAGGGGAGCAGCCCGGTCGTGTCGTGGTCGACGACCGGCACCAGGTGGTAGCCCTGCACCCGGCGGGCCGCGCGGACCTCCTGCTCGAAGCGGCGCCGGAAGTCCGGATCCTCTCCGTACTCGCGGCGGATCACCTTGAAGGCCACGGGCTGGCCGCCGCGCGTGTGCGAGAGGTACACGGTTCCCATGCCTCCCTCGCCGATCCGGGCCAGCAGCCGGTAGCCGGCCGTCTCCCGCGGGTCGAGGGGGCCGAGCGGGGTGAGTATGTCGTCGTTGCCGTTGATCACCACGTCACCCTAAGCCTTGTGACGAGTCGTCAATCCCCCTGAGCGGGACTCTCCTTGCCGAGGGCGGCGGCGCGGGCCAGCAGCAGGTCCCGTTCACGGGTGTTGCGGGTGAGGGCGGCCGCCCTCTCGAACTCGGCGCGGGCCTCGGGGCCGCGCCCGAGCCGCTCCAGCAGGTCCCCGCGTACGCTCGGCAGCAGGTGGTAGGAGCGCAGGGCGGGCTCCCGGGCGAGGGCGTCGACGAGCGGCAGGGCCGCTCCGGGGCCTTCGGCCATGGAGACGGCGACCGCCCGGTTCAGCTCGACCACCGGGGAGGGGAGCAGCTCGACGAGCCTGCCGTAGAGGGCGGCGATGGTCCGCCAGTCGGTGTCCTCGTAGCGCACCGCGGCCGCGTGGCAGCCGGCGATGGCGGCCTGCAGGGCGTAGGGGCCGCTGCCCGCCCGGTGCAGGGACGCGACGCCGCGCCGGATGAGCAGCCGGTTCCACCGGGCCCTGTTCTGGTCGGCGAGCAGGACGGGCTCGCCGTCGGGGCCGGTGCGGGCGGCCGTGCGGGAGGCCTGGAACTCCAGCAGCGCGGCGAGTCCGTGGACCTCGGGCTCGTCGGGCATCAGGGCGGCCAGGACGCGGGCCAGGCGCAGGCCGTCCTCGCAGAGGGCGGGGCGCAGCAGGTCGTCGCCGGCGGTGGCCGAGTAGCCCTCGTTGAAGACGAGGTAGATGACCTCCAGCACGGAGGTCAGGCGCTGTTCGCGGTCGGCTCCGCGGGGGACCTCGAAGGGCACCCCGGCCTGGGCGAGGGTCCGCTTGGCCCGGACGACGCGCTGGGCGACGGTGGGTTCGGAGGTGAGGTAGGCGCGGGCGATCTCCTGGGTGGTGAGTCCGGCGACCAGGCGCAGGGTGAGGGCGATGCGCGCGTCGGTGCCGAGCACCGGGTGGCAGGCGGTGAAGACCAGGCGCAGCAGGTCGTCGTCGATGTCGTCCGGTTCCGCGGGTTCGGGCGGCGGCGGTACGTCCTCCAGGGTGCGGCCGACCTCGGCGAGCTTGCGGGCGTAGGTCTCCTTGCGGCGGACGAGGTCGACGGCCCGGTGCCTGGCGGTGGCCATGAGCCAGGCGGCGGGCCGGTCGGGGATCCCGTCGCGCGGCCACTGTTCGAGGGCGGCGACCAGGGCGTCCTGTGCGATCTCCTCGGCGATGCCGACGTCCCGCACGATGCGGGTGACTCCGGCGATGATGCGCGGGGACTCGATCCTGAACACCGTCTCGACCGCCCGGGCCGCGCTCACCGCCGTCACGGCCACCCATCAGAGCAGCCGTTGCGGGGCCTGGCAAACGCGGCGCCGGGCGCGGGCCGGGGCGGCCGGGTCACATCTCCTGTACTTCGCGGACCTCGGCGCCGACGGTCCATTCCGCCGGGTGGGTCTCCAGGAACCGCTTGGTCCATTCCAGGGCCTCGGCCTTGTCCTTGCACTGGAGGAAGGCGTATCCGCCGACGACTTCCTTCGTCTCGGTGAAGGGGCCGTCGGTGAAGCTGGTCCTCCCGCCCGACCAGGTGACGCGGGTGCCTTCGGAGGTGGGGAGCAGTCCGGCGGTGTCGAGCATCACGCCGGCCTTGGTGATCTCCTCCATCAGGGCGCCCATGCGCTCCTCGAAGTCGGCGGGGAAGGGGGTGTCGGGGGTCAGGTTCTGCTCGTCGATGCGGATCAGCGTCAGGAAGCGCGGCATGGTGACTCCTCGGTCGTGAGGGCGGGGGCCTTTCCCCCGCCTCTCACCTGTGCGTCGAACGGGGGACGCCCGGATCGACAGCTCTCCGGAAAATTCTTCGGAGATCGCGCGGAACCGGCCACCGGGCGCCCGGCCGCCGCATCCGATCGGGCTCCGGCGGCCGAAGAGAGGGGCAGAGCCCCCGGTCACACGTCGGCGGTCCGGGGGCTCGCCGGCGTCCCGCTCGGGCGCTACCTGCTGTCCCCGGCCTACCTGCTGTCCCCGGCCCAGTCCCAGCGGCCCGGGTCCGAGCCGCGTCGGCGGTAGTGGGCGCGCCCGCCCGCCCCGTAGCGGCCTATCTCGGTCGGCAGGCGTGCCTCCTGCGCCAGCCGGTCGGCGCTCCAGCCGGTCACGTCGAGGAGGAGCCCGTCGAGGGGGCCGCCCACGAGCTCGCCGTAGGCGTGGCCGGGGCGCGGGCCCGGGTCGGGGTCTTCGTGGTCGGCGCCGTAGACGCGGCGGCGCGGCATCCTGTCGTCCATGGGCCCAGCTTCACAGCCGCCACTGACAACGGGCACCGGCGGGTCACCGGGCACCGCATAGGCTGGCGGCCACGTCATAGGCCACGTCATACGCGAACCGAGGAGCACCACCCATGGCCAGTCGGGTACACCGGCCCCTGGAGGACCAGGAATTCGACTTCATCAGCGGGATGGCGCCGGGGCCGGTCCTGGCGTACTTCACCGGCACCTGGCCCAAGGCCGTCGAGGCCTGCCGGGAGCTGGACTCCCTGGTCGCGGAGCTGGCCCAGGACCCGGAGTACGGCGCGCGGTTCACCGCCGTGCGCGCCGACATCACCCGCTGTCCCGCGACGGTGCGGCGCCACGGGGTGACGGGCGCCCCGACGGTGGTGCTGCTGCGGTCCGGCGAGGCGGTGGCGACGCACGCGGGTCCGGTGGGGCGGGCGGAGCTGCGGGCCTTCCTGGACGAGCACCTGTAGGCGGCGTCCCGGGGACCGCCCGGGCGGGCTCCGCGCGGCCCGGCGGGTGAACCCGGGCAGGCTGGCCGAAAGTGGCATAGGTGGGATAGGTGCCTCAGGCATGTAATGGAGTCCGGCGAGACGGAACCATCGCTTGCGAGGTGTTGCTTTCCATGTCCGAAGCCGTTGCCTTCCCCCAGGACCGAACCTGTCCCTACCACCCGCCGGCCGCCTACCAGCCACTGCGGGAGGGCCGGCCGCTCTCCCGGGTCACCCTCTTCGACGGCCGTTCCGTATGGGTGGTCACCGGCCACGCCGAGGCGCGGGCCCTGCTCGCCGACAGCCGGCTGTCGACCGACCGCACCAATGAGTCCTTCCCCTCCCCCACCGCCCGGTTCAAGGGGCTGCGGAACCGGCGGACGGCCCTGCTCGGGGTGGACGACCCCGAGCACAACGCGCAGCGGCGGATGCTGATCCCGAGCTTCTCGGTGAAGCGGACGGCCGCCCTGCGCCCCCGGATCCAGGAGACCGTGGACCGGCTGATCGACGCGATGGAGGCCCGGGGTCCGGGGGCCGAGCTGGTGGGCGACTTCGCGCTGCCGGTGCCGTCCATGGTGATCTGCGCGCTGCTCGGGGTCCCGTACGAGGACCACGACTTCTTCGAGGAGCAGTCGCGGCGGCTGCTGCGCGGCCCCTCGACCGCCGACGTGGAGGAGGCCCGGGAGCGGCTGGAGGCCTATCTGGAGGCCCTGATCCGGCGCAAGGGCACCGAGCCGGGCGAGGGGCTGCTGGACGAGCTGGTCTCGACCCGGCTGGCGGCGGGCGAGACCGACGTGGAGGAGCTCGTGGCGCTGGCCGCGATCCTGCTGATCGCGGGGCACGAGACCACGGCGAACATGATCTCGCTGGGCACCTTCACCCTGCTGCGGCACCCGGAGCAGCTGGCGGAGCTGCGGTGCGACCCCTCGCTGATGCCGGAGGCGGTGGAGGAGCTGATGCGGTACCTGTCCATCGCGGACGGGATGCTGCGGGTGGCCACGCGGGAGATCGAGGTCGGCGGGGTGACCATCCGGCCCGACGACGGGGTGGTGTTCTCCACCTCGGTCATCAACCGCGACGAGACGGTGTTCGCCGACCCCGACGCGCTCGACTGGCACCGGCCGGCCCGCCACCACCTGGCGTTCGGTTTCGGCATCCACCAGTGCCTGGGCCAGAACCTGGCGCGCGCCGAGATGGAGATCGCCCTCGGGACCCTGTTCGAGCGGCTGCCGGGGCTGCGCCTGGCGGCCGACCCGGACCGGATCCCGTTCAAGCCCGGCGACACCATCCAGGGCATGCTCGAACTGCCCGTGACGTGGTGAGCGGCGTGCGGATCTCCGTGGACCGGGACGTGTGCATCGGCGCCGGCCAGTGCGTGCTGACCGCGCCGGGGGTGTTCACCCAGGACGACGACGGTCTCGGCGAGGTGCTCGCGGGCCGCGAGGACGGCCACGGCAGTCCGCTGGTCCGGGAGGCGGCGCGCGCCTGCCCGGTGTCGGCGATCACCGTGCGGGAAGCCGGGGATGCCGCGGAGGGCCCGGCGCACTGATCGGGTGCCCCCTGCGGCGCACGGGAGCCCCCGCCGGACGACCGGGGGGGGGCTCCCGGGCGACGGGCACCGCGAGGGGGCCGGGGGCTACTGGGCGGACGACGTTTCTCCGCCTGCGGGGCCCTTTGGCCCCCCTGGGGGGACGTCGTACCAAGACCTGGATCGTTCTCCTCCCGGGGACTTGAAGGCCCCGTCCCCCGGGATGGGGGAGAAGTGCACGAACACGTCGGGGCCGCCGTCGTCCTGCGAGATGAAGCCGAACCCCTTCTCCGAGTTGAACCACTTCACGGTGCCAGTTGCCATCGGTACTGATCCTTCTCCACGTTCCGCTCGGGCCGCACGCTCGCGGCCGTCTCGATACTGCCCACCCGTCCCGCGCGCCACACGCCGAACGCGGCCAACCGGGGCGGCCGGGTCAGGCACCGCCGTCCGCGGCGGGCAGCGGGGCGGCGGCCGGGCCGCCGACGGCGGGACGGGCCGCGGACGCGGCCGCCGCGCGGCGCGGGCCGCTCGCCCGGCAGCCCAGGCAGTCGGCGTGCCCCGTCCGGGCCGCGGTGTCCCGGGCGCGCCAGTCCCACTGCTCGCGCGGGCGGGGGCCGCTGGGCTTGCCCCAGCCGGCGAGGTGCAGCAGCCAGGTGACGAGGCCCGCGGCCGCGACCAGGCCGAGGCCCAGCCAGATGCCCGGCGTCCAGGCCGCGCACAGTGCGGCCCCCGCTCCGGCGGATCCCAGCAGGGCCAGGGTGGTTCCGGTCCAGCCGGCCACGGTGTGGCCGAGGTCGACGTCGCCGTGGGCGCTCATGATTCCCCCTCTTCGGACGGGTGGCAGTACGCTCGGAGCAGAGTCGTTTATCTCACGAGCTAAGTAACTTAGATACTAAGGAGAATGTCGGTGCACGGCAAGCCCCGCCCCCCGGCCACGGCCGGGGAGGCGATCGCGCGCATGGACCAGTACGTGGCCCTCGGCCTCGTCGGCCAGCAGGAGGTGGCCCAGCTCCTCGGGATCAACGTCACCGACCTGACCTGCCTCGCCCACATCCTCGCCGCCTGCGACAAACCCCTCTCGGCCGGCGACCTCGCCGGGCTGGTGAACCTCACCACCGGCGCCGTCACCGGCGTGCTCAACCGGCTGGAGAAGGCGGGGTACGCCCGCCGGCAGCCCGATCCCGCCGACCGCCGGCGGGTACGGGTGGTGGCCGACCCCGAGGCCGCCGCCCGGGTCATCGCCACCTACCAGCCCTTCTACGACCGGCTCGGCACCGTGTTCGCCGAGTACACCCCCGACGAGGTCGCCGTGATCGCCGACTGGTTCGGCCGGGCGACGGTCGAGATGCGGGCCCACCTCGCCCGGGTGCGCTCCGGGGAGCTCGACCCCAGGCCCGGCCGGTGACCGGCTGGTAAAATGGCCGGGAAACTTGAGGCGCGGGGCGCCGTCGCCCGGTGCGGACGCGTACGACGAGCCGGGGGACCGTACCGAGGG
>NZ_GG657750.1:775042-786659 GCF_000158895.1 Streptomyces sp. C
CCTGGAGCGGGTGCGGATCATGGGAAGGACTAGGCGGACCAGATGTGCGACATGGGCTTCATGCCGAAGGTGACGGAGATCCTGGACCAGGTGCACCACGACGGGCAGCGGATGCTGTTCTCGGCCACCCTGGACCGCAACGTCGACCAGCTGGTGCGCCGGTACCTGAAGGACCCGGTCTCGCACTCCGTGGACCCGCAGTCGGCGTCGGTCGGCACGATGGACCACCACGTGCTGCACATCCACGCGGCGGACAAGGTGTCGGCGGCGACGGAGATCGCGGCCCGCGTTGGCCGGGTGATCATGTTCCTGGACACCAAGCACGGCGTGGACCAGTTCGTGAAGCACCTGCGGGCCATGGGCGTACGCGCGGAGGGGCTGCACAGCGGCAAGTCCCAGCCGCAGCGCACCAAGACCCTCGGCCAGTTCAAGGACGGCCTGCTGACGGTCCTGGTCGCGACCAACGTCGCCGCCCGCGGCATCCACATCGACGACCTCGACCTGGTGGTCAACGTGGACCCGCCGGCCGACAGCAAGGACTACCTGCACCGCGGCGGCCGCACCGCCCGGGCCGGCGAGTCCGGCAAGGTGGTCACCCTGGTCACCCCGGGCCAGCGGCGCGACATGGTGCGCCTGATGGCCGACGCCAAGATCCGGCCCACCATCACCCAAGTGCGCTCCGGCGAGACGGCGCTGAGCCGGATCACCGGCGCGAGGAAGCCCTCCGGGGTCCCGCTGTCCGGGGCCCTGCCGACCGACGCGAAGGGCCGCCCGAGCGGCACGGAGCTCGGTTTCCGGGGTCTCGGCACCCGCCCGGGCCGCACGGGCCGGGGCAAGGAGTCCCGCAAGACCATCGAGGCGCGCCAGGCCGCCGAGGCCCGCCGCGCGGCCCGGGTCCGCAAGGGCCTCTGAGACCCCGGGCCCCGGGTGTCCGGCGGGGTTCCCGCGGGACACCGGGGCACGGCCGCCCGGGTCAGGCCCGGGCGCGCCGCCGCCGGGCCACTATGGCGCGGGTGACCACCGGCGGGAGCAGGTCCTTGGCCAGCCTGCGCCAGCGCACGCCCGGCCGGGGCGCGGGCTTCGGGGCGGGAGGGGCCGGGGCGGGCTCGGGGGCCGGCGGGTGCAGCAGCTGCGGGGCGGGCGGCGCCGAGACGCCCTCGTCGCCGATGCGCACCAGCGGCTTGCCGTGGACGACGTCCACGCCGTGCCACAGGTCGGTGCGGCCCTCCAGCCAGGTGCGCAGCGCCTCCTGCCAGGGCGCCGGATCGCCCCAGGTCGCGTACAGCTTCGAGGCGGACACGGCGATCGGGTGGAGGTCGCCGGTGGCCACGGCGGCCCAGACGGCGGCGGCGACGCCGGGGCAGTGGGCGGAACGGTAGTCGTCGAAGACCACCACGGCGTCCGGGGCGGCGACGGCCCGCGAGGAGGCTATGTCCTGGACGACGTGCTCGTGGAGGTGGGAGGCGTCGATGTGGACGAACCGGCAGCTCGCGGCACGCACCTTGTCGGCGACGACGGAGGTCGGGGCCTGGATGATCGTCGGCAGCGCCTCGTGGAAGGCCAGGTAGTTCGTCTCGAACCCGCGGCGGGTGAGGGTGGGGTACGAGCCCTGCACCTCCTGCACGTTGGAGTCGTCGGGCGCCGGCGAGTCGAACAGGTCGCAGACCGTGAACGCCTCCCCCTCGCGGAGGTATCCGGCGAGGAAGATCGCACTCTTGCCCATGAAGGCGCCCAGTTCCAGGATGTCGCCCGCCACCGGCTCGGCCTCGTTCTGGCGGGTCAGGAACCAGTCGAAGAGGACCTGGTCATACGCCGAGAACCAGCCCTCCACCTCGCCGAACGCCTTGGGCGCGGGCGGCGCGGGCGGTTCGGGCGACCCGGCCTCGGGGGTGCTGACGGGGGCCTGCGAAACGTGCGACACAGAGAGTCATCCTCCAGCGGAACGGCATCGGTCCAACTCTGAATACCCGGCAGGGTACGCAGACCCTAAACCCCCGAACAGGGTTATGGCGAGAACTCGTTGCCGTGATCGTTCCGGTTAGGAGGTGGCGCGCCGGTCCAGCCTCCGGGCCGCGGCGTTGCGTACGCGCCGGGTGCGCCCCGAGGCGGCCAGCAGGGCCAGCGCCTCGTCCGGGCGCCGGGGATTGCGCCGCGGTGCGCTGGCACCAGTCGGAGGCGGCGGCCAGTTCGGCCCGGGACCACTCGGCGCCCGCCTCGACGGCCTTCAGCAGGCTCCACTCGCGCAGCCGCCGGGCCGGGAAGGCGTGGCCGTCGAGTACGCGGTGCAGGGCGCGGGCCCAGTCCTGGAACCCGGTGCCGGGCCGCAGCCGTACCGCGCGGCGGTCCAGGTGGGTCACCACCGCGCTCTGCGCCATCACCGGGTCGCGGTCGCGCAGCACCTCGGCCACCACCGCGGCCTCGCCCACCACGCCGGCCGCCCCGGCGGAGAAAAAACAAAAAAGAGGTGGCGGGCGTACCGCCACCCGGTCGGTGGCGACCGCCTGCTCCGGCGGCCGGGCCGTGGCCGTCGGGCCGGCCGACGGCGCGCGGCGTATCTGGTGTCCTGGGCTACCCATGGCACCCATTCCACACGACCGCCCCGCGCGGTCCCGGAGCGGGGGTGGGGTGGCGTCAGTGGGTCAGCTCGGTGCCGGTCTGCTCGAAGTAGAAGGACTTGATGAAGCAGTCGCGGGGCTGTCCGACGGCGAAGAAGACGCAGTCCACCAGGGACTGGGCGGTGAGCGGGTCCTGCGCGGTGCGCGGGGCGTCCTCCCAGGCGGGCGACAGCGGGTCGTGGTTGGCGAAGTCCGGGGGGTAGAGGGAGATCACCCGGACCCCCCGGCCGCGCAGCCGGCGGGAAAGGCTCTCTGTGAAGCCGGCCTGGGCGCTCTTGGCCGCGTAGAAGGCGTCGTGCGCGTCGGACCGGTGGTTCCCGGCCTCGCCGCAGCCGGAGACCATGGTCACGATGTCCGGCTTCGCGGACTTCAGCAGCAGCGGGAGGAAGGCCTTGGTCGCCAGGACGGTGCCGGTGGCCCCGGAGGCGAGGGTGTCGACGATGTCCTCGTCGGAGGCGGAGAGCAGGTCCGTGCCGTGCTGGTAGCGGGAGCCGTTGTTGACCAGGACGTCGACGTGGTCCGTGCGGGCGGCGACGGCCCCGGCGAAGGCGCGTACGGAGGCCGGGTCCGTGAGGTCGCAGGCGTGGGCGTGGACCCGGGCGGCGTCGTGGCCCTGGGCGATGATCTCCTCGCGGACCCGCCGGGCGGCCTCCTCGGTGCGGGCGGAGAGGTGGACCTCGGCGCCCCGCGCGGCGAAGCCGAGGGCGAGGGTCCGCCCGAAGTCCCGCCCGGCCGCCGTGATGACGACGCGGTGGTGTTCAAGTGTCATGCCTGTCACGCCTCCTGGTTGTGTGGTCGATACACACGAACCCGGCCGGCGATCAAGAAATTCCGGCCGTCGGACCCGGCCGTCGGACCCGGCCGTCGGACCCCGCCGGGGCCGGCCGGCAGGCCCCCCGACCCGGCATGGCGTGGCCGTCCGCGCCGCCCTATCCTGAGAAAGGATCTCCACGCCCGCGGGCCGCCGCCCCCTTTCCCGGGACCTCCGGCCACGGCGTACGGACGCCGGACGCCGGTGCCACGGCCCACCGGCCCCGCGAGCGACGTCCGCGATCTCCGTCGTGAGGGGACCGGTCCCCATGGATCTCAACACCGTCACCGAAGTCGTCCGCCGCCCCTCCGGCAAGCCGGGCCGGGAGTGGCGCGAAGGCGACGCCTGGCTCGCCGGAGGCACCTGGCTGTACTCGGCGGAGCAACCGCACCTGCGGCGCCTGATCGACCTGACGGCGCTGCCCTGGGAGCCCCTCGTCCCCGGGGACGCGGGACTGGAGATCGGCGCGACCTGCACCGTGCGCGACCTGTACGCGTTCCGGCCGCCGCCCGAGTGGACCGCGGGGGGACTGGTCCCGACGGCCTGCGAGGCGTTCCTGTCCTCGTTCAAGGTCTGGAACGCCGCCACCGTCGGCGGCAACATCTGCATGTCCCTCCCGGCCGGCCCGATGATCACGCTCACGGTCGCCCTGGAGGCCCGGTACGAGCTGTGGGCCGCCGACGGGTCGGTGCGCACCGTGGACGCCCTCGACTTCGTGACCGGGAACAACCGCAACGTCCTCGCCCCCGGTGAGCTGCTGCGCCGGATCGACGTCCCGGCGCACGCCCTCGCCAAGCGCGCCGCGCACCGCCGCTTCAGCCTGACCCGCCTCGGCCGATCGACGGTGTTCCTGATCGGTACGCACGCCCCCGGGACGGACAACCTGCTGCTCACCGTGACCGCCGGGACCACCCGGCCGGTACGGTTCGCCTTCGAGCACATGCCCGACGCCCTGACCCTGCGCCAGAGCATCGACGCCGTCCCCGCCGACGTCTGGTTCGCCGACCCCAACGGGACCCCCGACCACCGCAGGCACCTGACACGGCACTTCGCGGAGGAGATCCGGCGCGAACTGATCACCGGGGGTCCGGTATGACCTACCTCGTCAACGGCAGGGAATTCGAGCGGGAGCCCGCTCCCGGCCAGTGCCTGCGCACCTTCCTCCGCTCCCTCGGCCACTTCGGCGTGAAGAAGGGCTGCGACGCCGGCGACTGCGGCGCCTGCACGGTGTGGCTGGACGGCGTCCCCGTGCACAGCTGCATCACCCCCGCGTTCCGCGCGGAAGGCCGTGCCGTGACCACGATCGAGGGGCTCGGGTCACCGGGCGACCTGCACCCGGTCCAGCGGCGGTTCCGCGACGCCCCGGGCTTCCAGTGCGGCTTCTGCACCGCCGGGATGATCATGACCTCGGCCACCTTCACCGAGGCCCAGAAGGCCGACCTGCCCAGGGCCCTGAAGGGCAACCTGTGCCGCTGCACCGGCTACCGGGCCATCGAGGACGCGGTGAAGGGCGTCGCACACGTGGAGACGGCCACGCCGGGCAGGGCGGTGGGGACGAGCGTCGGCGCCCCGGCGGCCGAGGACGTGGTGACCGGGCGCGCCGAGTTCACGATGGACACCCGGATGGAGGGCGTGCTCCACCTCAAGGTGCTGCACTCACCGCACGCCCACGCCCGGATCGTCTCGGTCGACAGGAGTGCCGCGCTCGCGGTGCCCGGCGTGCTCCGCGTCTACACGTGGGAGGACGTACCCCGCAGGCGGTTCACCACGGCGATCCACACCGACCACCTCGTCGATCCGGACGACACGTACATCCTCGACGACACCGTCCGCTTCGTCGGCCAGCGCGTCGTGGCCGTCCTGGCCGAGACCCCCGGTGCGGCGGAGGAGGGCTGCCGCGAGGTGGCCGTGGAGTACGAGGTGCTGCCGGCCGTGTTCGACCCCGAGGAGGCCATGGCCGACGGGGCGCCCCGACTGCACGGCTCGGAGGACCCTTTCGTCCGCGACAGCGTCCACAACCTGCTGCTGGAGATCCATTCCCACATCGGCGACGTCGACGCCGGTTTCGCGGCGGCCGACGTCGTCCACGAGGGCACGTACTCCTCCCCGCGCGTGCAGCACGCCCACCTGGAGACCCACGGTTCCCTCGCGTGGATGGAGGACGGCCGGCTGATCGTCCGCACCAGCTCCCAGTCCCCCTCCATCGCGAAGGTCAAGCTGGAGTACCTGTTCGCGCTGCGCCCCGACCAGGTGCGCGTGTTCTGCAAGCGCGTGGGCGGCGGCTTCGGCGGCAAGCAGGAGGTCATCTCGGAGGACCTGGCGGCGCTGGCCGCGATCGACACCGGACGTCCCGTCTGCTACGAGTTCACGCGCGAGGAGGAGTTCACCACCGCCTCGCCGCGCCACCCGATGAAGCTGACGGTCCGGCTCGGCGCGAAGGCCGACGGCACGCTGACCGCCTTCCAGGTGCGGAACGTGTCCAACACCGGTGCGTACGGCAACCACGGCGGCGAGACCCTGTACGCGGGCGGCGCCGCCGTCATGATCTACCGCTGCCCCAACAAGAAGTACGACGCCTACTCCGTCTACACCAACACGGTCCCCAGCGGGGCGCTGCGCGGCTACGGGATGACCCAGCCGGCCTTCGCCGTGGAGTCGGCGATGGACGAGCTGGCGCTGGCCCTGCACATGGATCCGCTGGAACTGCGGCGGCGCAACATCGTGCGGCCCGGTGACCCGCTCGTCGCGATGCACGACGGCCCCGACGACGTGATGTTCAACGAGGACGGTCTGGGCAAGTGCATCGACCTGGTGGCCGGCGCCCTGGCCCGTACGGCCGGACTGCCCGCTCCGGGACCCGGGTGGCTCGTCGGGACCGGTGTGGCGAGCTCGCTGCACGAGACGGCACCCCCGACCGAGCACATCTCCGAGGCCTGGATCACCCTCGGCGACGACCTCGTCTACGAACTGGCGGTCGGGACGGTGGAGTTCGGGGAGGGGACCTCCACCGCGCACGTCCAGATCGCGGCCAACCAGCTGGGCACGACGCCGTCGCGGATCCGCCTGGTGCAGTCCGACACCGACCGCACCGGGTTCGACACCGGCGCCTTCGCCAGTGCCGGGCTGTTCGTCGCGGGGAACGCGGTCCTGCGGGCGGCCAACGCGGTGCGCGACCGGATCGTGGAGTTCGCCGCCGCGCACACCGGCGTCCACGTGGTGATGTGCGTGATGGAGGACGACCACGTCGTCTGCGGCGACGACCGCGTCCCGCTGGCCGAACTCGTCGCCCTGGCGCGTGCGCGCGGCATCCGGTTCACGGCGGCCCGCAAGGCGTACGGCTCGCCGCGCAGCGTCACCTCCAACACCCACGGGTTCCGCATCGCCGTGCACCCGGTGACGGGCGAGATCCGGATCCTGTACAGCGTGCAGGCGGCCGACGCCGGGGTGCTGATCAACCCCGAGCAGGTCCGGGGCCAGGTCGACGGCGGCGTCACGCAGGGGATCGGGTTCGCGCTGACGGAGGACTACGTGGTCGACGCCGACGGCGCCATGGCCAACCCGAACCTGCGCAACTACCGCATCCCCACGTACGCCGACGCCCCGCGCACCGAGGTGCTCTTCGTGGGCTCGGCAGACTCCGTCGGGGCCATGCACTCGAAGGGCATGGCGGAGTGCTGCATCAATCCGGTGGCCCCGGCCCTGGCGAACGCCCTGCGCGACGCCACCGGGGTCCGCTTCCGCGAACTGCCCCTGTCCCCGGAGCGGATCTACAGCCGGCTGGGTGAGAGCAGTCCGGCGCCGACGGGGCCGAGGCGATGAGCACCGGCGCGCGGGCGGACGCCTCGGCCACGGTGATCATCGGCCGGAAGGTGCTGCCCGGGAAGGAGCGGGAGTACGAGGAGTGGCAGCACGGCGTCAACACCGCCGCGGCGGACTACCCCGGCTACCTCGGTGCCGAGGTGTCCCCGCCGACGGCGCTCCAGCCCGACTGGGTGATCGTCTACCGGTTCGACTCCATCGCCCACCTCCAGGCCTGGATGAACGGGGCGACCCGGCAGCGGCTCCTGGACACCGGCGAGAAGTACTTCGACGGACCCGCGACCCAGCAGGTCATCAGCGGCGGCTCGCAGCCGACCGACCCGCTGGTGACCGTCGTGGTCACCCACCGCGTCCACCCGGACCAGGTCGACGACTTCCTCGCCTGGCAGCGCCGCATGAGGCACGAGGAGAGCAAGTTCGAGGGCTACCGGGGCAGCGAGGTCTTCCGGCCGGTCGAGGGCCTCCAGGAGGACTGGACCACCCTGTACCGCTACGACAACGCCGAGCACCTCGACGCCTGGCTGACCTCGGCGAAGCGTCAGGAGGTGCTCGCCGAGGGCCGGAAGTTCGACGACTTCAAGCTGCGCGCCATCGACAACTCCTTCGGCAGCTGGTTCGCCTTCGCGGAGAACGGCAGGGAGGCGCCGCCGCCGTCGGAGACCAAGACGGCCGTCGCCGTCTGGGTCGGCCTGTACCCGACCGTGGTGCTGCTGACGCTCGCCCTGCACCCCCTGGGGATGCCGCTGTGGCTCGGACTGCTGGTGGGCAACCTGCTGTCGAGCTTCATCATGAGCTTCCTCACGATGCCGCACTACGTGAACCCGCTGCTCGGACGGTGGCTGCGGCCCGCCGCGAACGAGCCGCCGGCCCGGACCAACCTCCTCGGCGTGGGGACCGTCGTGGCGGTGATGACGTTCTGGGTGATCGTGTTCTACCTGGTGACCACCCGGTTCTGGTCACTGCCCTGAGCCGGGGCCCGGCCCCGGCTCGGGCAGCGGCGCGCCGGTCTCCAGCAGGGTCTTGATGCTGGAGACGAGCATCGGCCAGGCGCCGGAGCACATCCTGATGAGGGCGCCGCCCGGAGTGAACCCCTCGTGGCGGACGGTGAGCCGGGCGAGGGTGTCCCCGACCGGCTCGATCTCGTACGTCACCCGCGTGCGCGGCTCGCCCGCCAGTTCGGCCCGCAGCTCCTCGGCGATCCCTGCGGAGGCCGCCCACTGGGGGCTGAAGGTGTGCCAGGTGTAGGACAGCCGCCGGTCCGGGACGCAGTCGAGCACCACCTGCTCGGGGTCGCGGGTGCGGGCCCCGCGCTCGACCCAGTCCATCGTGGAGCCCACCGCCCAGTCCGTCTCGAAGGTCAGTCCCCAGTAGCGGCGGGTGTACGCCGGGTCGGTGAGGGCCTGCCAGACCCGGGCGGGGTCGGCCTGGATGTACACGGTGTAGTCGATCACGCTGTCGGTCATGGCCCCATGCTGCGGGACCGGCTGCCGCGCGTCCGGCATTGGCGGGCCGGGCGTGGGCCGGCCCGGGCCCTCACCAGCGCAGCCCCTCCTCGGGGAGCTCCACCGGCGGCGTGCGCAGCGGGGCGGGCAGGCCGAGCTGGGCGCGGGCCGCGTGCACGGCGGCGAGTTCGTCCCGCCCGGCCGGTCCCCAGTCGCTGAGCTCCCGTACCTGCTCGGGGGTGGCCAGGAGCCGGGCGTACGCGGGGTCCTGGGCCGGGGACACCGAGGTGAGCCGGGCCGCCGTACGGGCCAGGGCGCCCCGGTCGGCGTACCGGTAGCCGAGCGGCAGCGCCGCGGCGGCGGGCTCGGCCCCGGGGCCGGGCAGGTGCGCTGCGCCGGTGGCGCGGGCCACGAGCAGCAGCACCCGCCCGTCGGGGGCGAAGAGCCAGCCGTGGTGGTCCCGTACGGGCAGGTGGGCCGGGACGGGGCCGGGGTGCCAGGTGCCGTGCTGGGGGGTGCGCCGGCTGCGCAGGACCCCGAGGCGGTCCAGGGCGGTGGGGGTGGTGGGGCGGCCGTCCTCCAGCAGGGCGGGGCCGGAGCCGTTGATCCTCGCACGGAGGGCGGAGAGGGCTCGGCGGGCGTCGCCCGGCTCCATCAGGGCGGGCAGGTCGGCGGGCTCGGCGAAGTCGATGCCGGTGATCTCCTGGGCGGGCAGGCGGACGGACCGGATGCGCTCGGGGGTCCAGCTGCCGCCGTCGTAGACGTGCAGGATCTCGCCGGGGAAGCGCATCTCGGGCGGGATCCCGGGCACGTCGGCGGGGATCCAGTCGACGGCCAGGCCGCGCGGGTAGTGGCCGTCGACGCCGAGCTCCTCGCGCATCTCGCGGGCCGCGGCCGCCGCGGGCGCCTCCCCGGCGTCCACGGCGCCGCCGGGGAGCAGCCGGTCGGGGCGGTAGTCGACGGTCTGGACGAGGACCCGCCCGTCGGAGTCGGTGACGAGGACGGTCGCTCCGGTCCAGAGGGCGGCGCGCGAGGCCCCGTACTCCGCCGGGGTCATCCAGGTGCCTGCGCGTCCGTGGTCGTCGGTCAGCTGCGGCATCGGTACTCCGTTCACCGTGGGTGGACCAGCCGCCTGTGCAACAGCGGGCCGGGCCGCCGGGTTACGGCGTTCCCGCCGGAGCGGGATGATCTTCTTTGCCACCCCTATACCTCTTTATGGCCGGATTATGTCGATCTTGCTAGCGTCCGTGCTGCGGACCTGCGGTGTGAAAGCGGCCGGTCCGACCACGTACGCTCACCCGTCCGTGTGAGCGGGCGCGACCGGCGGCGCCCGCTTGCGGCAGGGTGGGCGGATGCCGTCGCGCCGGATGCTGCCGCCGTCCCTGTCCCTGCTGCTCGCCGTAGTGGTGACGGCCACCGGGTGCGTGACCGTCCGTGCGCCGGACCGGCCGCCCGGGCCCGCGCCGGACCGGACCGTGTGGGCCCCCCGGCAGCCGGTGGTGGAGGGCCTGCCGCTGGGGCCCGCCCCGGATCCGGTGGAGGTGTCCGCGCCGCCCGTCGGGGCGGCCGCTCCCGCGGCGCCGGCCGGGGCGCCGCCGGCCGACGCCCCGCGCCGGCCCGCCCGCGAGCGGCGGCCCGCCCGCCCCGCACCCGTCCCGCGCCGCAGCCGTACGACATGAGCCGGCTTGCGAGGCCGCCCACGGGGTGGTGGACCCTGCCATCGTGGCCATGTGCCGGTAGGGCGTCGTCCCGGCCGCCGGGGCCAAATTGGGTGGATGCGCCGACTCCGGATACCTAGAGTGACCTGGTCCCCCGTCACCCGATCCGGAGCCCGCCATGCGTACGCACTACCCCCGCACGGCACACCTGCCGTGGTCCCCCGGTGCCACGGCGGACGACGTGCGCGCCGGGGGCACGTCGGCGCTGGCCGGGCGCGAGGTGGTCGTCACCGAGAAGCTCGACGGGGAGAACACCACCCTGTACGCGGACGGGCTGCACGCCCGCTCCCTCGACTCCGGCCACCACCCCTCCCGCGCCTGGGTCAAGGGCCTCCAGGGCCGGATCGGCGCGCAGATACCGGTGGGATGGCGGGTGTGCGGGGAGAACCTGTACGCCCGCCACTCCCTCGCCTACGAGGAACTCGACAGCTGGTTCTACGGGTTCTCGGTGTGGGACGGCGACCGCTGCCTGGACTGGGACCGCACGCTGCGCTTCCTCGGCCGGCTCGGCGTGCCCGCCCCGCGCGTCCTGTGGCGCGGGGTCTACGACGAGCGGGCGCTGCGCAGACTGCGCGTCGACACCACGCGCCAGGAGGGGTACGTCGTACGGACGACGGCCGGCTTCGACCGCGCCGACTTCGGCCGGTACGTGGCCAAGTGGGTGCGGGGCGGGCACGTGCGGACCGACACGCACTGGATGTACGCGCCCGTCGTGCCCAACGGGCTCGGCCCGGCCGCTCCGCTGTGGGCGGTCCGCTCCGGCTCCGAGCCGGACCCGGCCGGCCTGCTCGCCGCCCTGGGGATGCCGCAGCCGGCCGACACGGTCGCGGAGCGGCCCTACGCCGTCGCCGAGCGGGCCGACGCCGTCGCGGAGCGGCCCTACGCCGTCGCCGAGCGGGCCGACGCCGTCGCCGAGCGGGCCGACGCCGTCGCCGAGCGGGCCGTCGCCGAGGTCACCGTCCGGCTCGACGGCGCCGGCCGCACCGGGGAGGCCCGGCTGGCCGGCGTACTGGCCGCCGCGTTGCACCGGCAGCCCCGGGCCGCCCTCGGGGCGCGGCTCGCGGCCGGACCGCTGGGGATGCGGACGGCGCGCCGCGTGGCCGACCTGGTCGGCCTGTACCCGGCGGTGCGGCGGCCGTTCCCCGAGGAGGAGCGGCGGGCCGGGCTGGTGCGGACTGGCGGCAGCCGCCGACCTCGGGGTGCTGCACGCGC
>NZ_GG657750.1:787337-788401 GCF_000158895.1 Streptomyces sp. C
CCGGGTGGTGGCGCTGGTCGGGGAGGCGGAAACTGGCGCGGCGCAACGCCGTGCGCCCGCACCCCGTGCCGGAGGCCGTACTGGGCGGCGCAGCTGCGGCGGTTCAGCCCGCCGTACCCCGGACAGGCGCACCGCACCCGGTACCTCGGGGCGGCCGGCGCGGTCGAGGACACGACGGGCTCCCTCGGGGACGCCGACGAGGGGGACGACGTCTGATGCGCACCAGTGAGCAGCTCTACCACCAGGTCCGCTGGGACCCCCGGTTCGACCCGGCGCGGTTCACCCTCGGCCTGCTGCAGCGCGGCGCCGCGCCCAAGCGGATACCGCTGCCCTCCTTCGTGCCCGGCGGCGACATCCCCTGGCACCGCGTGCTGTTCGTGGAGGCCGACGGGGAGCTGGTGTGGGACCGGGCCACCGGCGTCGACCGGATCGACGTGACGCTCGCCGGGCGGGTGCGCGAACAGCGGCTGCTCGGCGCCCCGTTCTTCACCGCCCGCACCCCGCACGCCTGGGACCCGGCGGCGGGCGGCTGGCGGCCCGTGCAGGCCGGCCCGGCCGCGCACCCTCCGGCCAGCGTGCGGCTGCTGACCTGGAACACCCTGTGGGACCGGTACGACGCCCCGCGCATCGCCACCGCCCGGCGCAGGCCGATGCTGCTGGCGGACCTGGCGGTCGCCGACGCCGACGTGATCGCCCTCCAGGAGGTCGAACCGGCGCTGCTGGCCCTGCTGCTGGCCGAGCCGTGGGTGCGGGACGGGTACACCCTGGGCACCGATCCGCGGGGTACGGACGTGGCGGACAACGGGCTTCTGGTGCTGAGCCGGCTGCCGGTGCGCGAGGCGGGGATGCACGAGCTGCGCCCGCACAAGGCGGTCACCGCCGTCACCGTGGACACCGCGGGCGGCCCGCTGGTCGTCGCCGCGACGCACCTGACCAGTGACCACACCGAGGACGGGGCCGCCCGGCGGGAGCGGGAACTCGCGCGCCTCGCCGAGGGGCTGGCCGGGATCGGCGCCGGGGTCGCCCTGCTCGGCGACTTCAACGACGGCCGCTCCGGTGCCGAG
>NZ_GG657750.1:789073-792601 GCF_000158895.1 Streptomyces sp. C
CGGGAGTTCGCCGAGCGCCTCGGGCGGGGCGGGCGCACGGCCCCGGGTCGGGGAGCTGAGCCGTGCTGTCGCCGGCGCGAGGACGGGCCGATGCGGGGTGCGGGCGGTGGTGGAGCTGGGCACCGGTGCGGTGCGGCTGCCCCGGCCCGAGGCTCCGGCGGCGCCCGTCGAGGCGCCGGGTGCGGCCGAGGAGGTGGCCGCGCGGATCGCGGCCGCGCTTCCCGAAGGGCTGGTGCGGACGGTGGGCTCGCGCCGCATGGGCTGCGCGCTGCCGGGCGCCGATCTGGACCTGGTGGCCGTGCTGCCCGGGCCGGCGGACGCCGCGGGGGTGCGGGCGCGGGTGGCGGCCGCGCTGCCGGGGGCGCGGCGGCTGCGGGAGGTGACGGGGGCCCGGGTGCCGGGGCTGCGGCTGCACGCGTACGGCCTGGACGTGGACCTCGTGCTGGTGGGCGCCGGGGCGCTGGACCCCGGGCTCGCGGTGGCCCGGCGGGCGGAGCTCGGCGAGGCGGCGGCGGTGGCGCTGAGCGCGCTCGACGACGCCGACGCGGTACGGGAGTCCGTGGGCGCGTCGCACGCCGCCTTCGCCTCCCTGGCGCGGGAGGCGAAGGCCTGGGCTCGGGCGCGCGGGCTGGACTCGGCGCCGTTCGGCGGGCTGCCGGGGCTGGCCTGGGCGGTCCTCGCGGCGCGGACCGTCCGGGAGGCGGTCCGGGATGCCGCGGACCTCTCCCCCGCCGGGCTGCGGCGGGAGTTCTTCGGGACGTGGGCCGCCTGGGACTGGAGCGAGCCGGTGTCCCTGCTCCCGGCGGACGGGGCGGGCCGCTCCCCGTCGCCGGATCCGGTGACGGTCCTGACGCCGCGGGCGCCGGTGCGCAGCTGCACCGCGCAGGTGGGGCCCGGGATGCGGGACCTGCTGGTCCGGGAGCTGTACCGGGCGTGGGAGGTGCTGGAGGCGGATCCGGACGGCCTCGGCCGGCTGACGGCGCCGCCGCCGCTGCACCGGCGGCACGCGGCGTGGGCGGTGGTGACCGTACGGGCCGGTGCGGCCGGTGAGTTCGAGGAGCGGCTGGGCCGGGCGCGGGGGCGGCTGCGGGCCCTGCTCGCCGGGCTCCCCGACGCGCACGCCTGGCCCCGCCCGTTCGAGCGGACCGCCACCCTGGCCCGCTACGCGGTGGGGCTGGGCCCGACCCCGCCGGACGCGGCCGCGCTGGCGGCCCTGGCCGCGCCGTGGGCGGCGGGACTGCCGGGGGTGGAGGTCGGCTGGGCGGCGTCGGGCGAGGTGCCGGACCTGCCGTGAGGGAGGCCGCCCGGCCGGCGCTCACACCTCGATGATGATCTTGCCGGCGGTGTGGCCCTCCTGGTTCAGGGCGAAGGCGGCCGCGACTTCGGCGAGCGGGAAGCTCTCGGCGACCGTGACCTCCTAGCGGCCCTCGTCGGCGAGGCGGCCCAGGGCGGCGAGTTCTCACGAGACGGGGCGGACCCACATCCACTGGCCGCCCGCCCCCAAGGACTGTGTGGTCGGCGGAGGAGGCGTGGCGTCCGCCCTCGGCGAGGACGGCGCGGGTGACGTCGATGACGCCCCCGACGAAGTCGGCGACGACGGTGACGGCCTCGGGGGCGAAGGGCGCGGACGCGTTCCGTCAGGCCGTCCCCGTAGGCGACGGGTTCGCAGCCGAGGCCGCGCAGCCGGTCGTGGTTGCGCGGGGAGGCGGTGCCGATGACCCGGGCGCCGAGGGCGGCGGCGATCTGCACGCCGAGGGTGCCGACGCCGCCCGCCGCCCCGTGGACGAGGACCGTGTCGCCGCGGCCGGTGCCGAGGCGGGTCAGCAGCTGGTAGGCGGTGAGGCCGGCCAGCGGCAGGCCCGCCGCCTGCCGCCAGTCGAGGGAGACGGGCTTGGCCGCGAGGCAGCGCACGGGGACGCTGACGAACTCGGCGAAGGTGCCGCCGTGCACCCAGTCCTTGCGGGCGTACCCCATGACCGCGTCGCCCACCGCGAACTCGGGGGCGTCGATGCCGACGCGCTCGACGGTGCCGGACACGTCCCAGCCCGGGACGACGGGGAACACGGTGTCCATGAGGCCGTCGAGCCCGCCCGACATGATCTTCCAGTCGACCGGGTTGACCGCCGCGCAGCGGACCCGGACGAGGACCTCGCCGGGGGCCACCTTGGGCACGGGCAGCCGGGTCTCGGCGAGCACCTCCGTCCCGCCGTACGTCCCGTACGCCATGGCCCGCATGGTGCCTTCGGTGTCCTGCGACATGGATGCGGCCTCTCCGTCTGCCTGCCCGAACCGGTGGGAATCGCCCCTTTTCTCCATCCCACCACGGAACGCCCCCCGCACCGCCGAGCGCAACGCCGCCCGGTCACTCGTACTCGGTGCCGCCCTTGCGCGTCAGGTAGGCCGGGCTGACGGCCTTCGCGATGGCCCGCCCGCCGGTCACGGGGCTGTACCGCTCGGCCGCCGGCCGGATGACGACCCCCTCGCGCAGGTGCAGGCCGCGCCCGGAGACGGTCTCCCGGCCGCTCGCCAGCTCCAGTACCGCGTCCAGGGCGTACGGTCCCTCGAAGAGCCGGGGCACCAGCGGGAGTTCGCCGTCCCGGAGCACGTCCCGCGGGTCCAGCCAGCGCACCTGGCCGTCGATCTCGGCGGACACGTCGAAGACGGCGTATCCGGGAGGCGCGTCGGCCGTCGCGGCCTGGACCCCGTACGCCAGGTCCTGCACCCCGGCCCCGTAGACCTCGCCGAAGAGGCCGATGCGGCTCGCGCCCAGCCGTTCGGCCAGCCGGGCCGCGACCTCCGCCACGCCGTGGCCGCGTACCGCGCGCCAGTAGACGTTGCGCCCGTCCTCCTTGAGGGCCAGCCCCTTGGCGCCGACCCCCTTGGAGGAGACCAGGACGCGCCCCTCCCCGGCCAGGTAGGTCAGCAGGCAGGCCGTGCCGTGGAGTTTCTCCGTCAGGACGACGGGCTCCCCCTCCTCGAAGATCCCCGGGTAGCGCCGGAGGTTCTCGATGTCCACCCACGGCAGCAGGTCGGGGGCCGGCTCGACGTCCCCGTCCATCGTGGTGGGCACGGGCGGGGACCACTTCACGATGCCCAGCGCCTCCGCGAAGTCGGTGCCCTCCTTCGCGGCGAGGGCCAGGTCCACGCCGGCCAGGGCGCGGGGCCGGCAGACCAGGCCCTGCGAGAGCTCCCCGCGCAGCCGGACCGCCTTGACCCGGTCCTTGGAACCGCCGGCCAGCCGGCCCGTCAGCCCCAGCTCCTCGATCAGCGCGGCCGGGAGCACCGCCTGTTCGGGTATGTAGAGCGCCAGGTCACCGGTGCGGTAGGCCCCCTTCGCGACGACGGCGCGGTAGAGGCCCACCTGGGCCAGCTCCAGGGCATCGGCATCGGGGTGGTCGTGGACGGTCAGCTCTTCGACGGTGACACGCAGGGTGGACATCGGCGCCTCCTGGGACGGGACGGACTCGGACTTCCCGACCCACTCTCGGCGTCGCCATTTCCGCTGGTCCAGCGGATTTCGGGGTGTTA
>NZ_GG657750.1:793297-795510 GCF_000158895.1 Streptomyces sp. C
GGGGCCTCCGGTTCGGGCCCGCTCAGCAGGAACACCAGCGCGCCCGCCCCGGCCAGCGCCACCAGCGCCAGGGCGGCCGGCGCGAGCCGGCTCCCGCGCCGCACGGGCGCGTACCGGTGATCCGGGTCCGCGGGGCCGGCCGGGGGTGCGGGCGGGACGAGCGGCAGCGGCTGCGTCGTCTCCTCCAGGGACTCCGGCAGCGACGGCCAGTCGGGGTACGCCGGGCCGTGGGGGTCCTCGGGCACGGCGACGTAGGGGCGTACGAGGTGGCGGTCGTCGGGCTCGGGCCCGTTCTCATGGGGGTGTGGGGACACGGTTGTCTCCGGGCGCGGACAGGGGGCCGGTGCGGCGGTGCGGAACCGGCCCCCGTCCAGCCGGTCAGGCCCTGCGCCGCCGGGCGGCGAGGGCCGTGCCCGCCCCCGGGGCCTGCACGGTCAGCGGGGCGCGGGCGGATATCGGCATGGGGGACTTCTCCGAAGTAGGGCTCATTCGGTGGCTCTTGAGCGGACTCTTTCCGTCCGCGACCGCTTCGTCAAGCCGGGTGTCCGTTCCGCCCCATCCATCCGTTCTGCTCCGGCGGCGGACCGGGAGGTGACCGCCACCGTCACGGCGGCCGCCAGCATCAGCGCCGCGCCGGTGAGCGGGGCCGCCGGCACGGAGACGCCGTCCACCGCGAGCCCGCCGGCGAGGGCGCCCGCCGCGATGGCGAAGTTGAACACGGCCACCATCAGGGAGGAGGCGGCCTCGGCGGCCCGGGGCGCGGCGTGGAGCATCCAGCGCTGCAGGCTGACGGAGACCCCGCCGTAGACCAGGCCCCAGACCAGGAGCAGCGCGGTCCCGGCGGCGGCTCCCGGTACGACGGCGATCAGCGCCAGTACCGCGGTGAGGGTGGCGCTGACGGTGAGCAGCGTACGGCGGGCGTCGCGCGGCCCGGCCAGGAAGTTGCCCGCGACCCCGGCGAGGCCGTAGCCCAGGAGCAGGGTGCTGACCAGGCCGGAGTCGACGCCGGAGACGTCCCGCAGGAGGGGCCGCACGAAGGTGTAGGCGGCGAACTGGCCGGTCACCACCAGGAAGGTGACGACGACTCCGGCCCGGACGCCGCGGTTGCGGCGCAGCAGGGCGGGAAGTTCGCGGAAGGTGACGGGCCCGGTCGGGGGGAGTGCGGGGAGCAGCAGGAGCAGGGCGGCGGTGGTGAGGGCGCCGAGGACGCCGACGGCGCCGAAGGCGGTGCGCCAGCCGCCCAGTTCGCCGAGGAGGGTCCCGGCGGGGACGCCGAGCACGGAGGCGGTCGGGACCCCGCCGAAGATCAGGGCCGTGGCCCGGCCGACGTGGTGCCCGGGAACCAGCCGGACGGCGAGTCCGCCCGCGACGGCCCAGAATCCGCCGACGCTGACGCCGACGAGCATCCGGGCGGCCAGCAGCACCGTGAAGTCCGGCGCGAACGCGGCGGCGAGGTTGGCGGCTGCCATCAGGGCGATCAGCACGCAGAGCACGTGCCGCCGGTCCAGCCGGGCGGCGCCGACGGTGACGAGGGGCGCGCAGAAGCCCGCGACGAGACCGGGGACGGTGACCATGAGCCCGGCGGTGCCGTCGGAGACCCCGAGGTCGGCGCCGACGGGGGTGAGCAGGCCGACGGGCAGCAGCTCGGAGGTGATCAGGCAGAAGATCCCCAGGGAGACGGCCGTCACGGCCGCCCATGCCCTGAGGGGGCCGTGCCCGGACGGGGACGGCCCGGGGGGCGGGGTGGGTCCGGGAACGCTGGACGCGGCTGGTTCGGTCATGCTCGGCACTCCGTACGGCAGGCGGGCGGACGGTGAACGGGGCACGGCGGCACCAGGCCCCGGGGGTCGCGCCTCCCCCGTCGCCCGCACTGCCGTGCCGTGCCGATCGCGTTCCCGCTCATTCTGCGACCGCCGGGGCCGTTTCCGGCCGCCTCCCGAAGGATCGATTCGGCAACGCCCGGCCCGGTCCGCCCCGTCACCCGGACGCGTGACCGCCCGGATCCGCGGGGTCCCGGACTACGGCATGGTGGTCGGATGCAGTTACGCCGGGCCGCCCTGCCCCTCTCCCTCCTCGCGCTCCTCGCGAGCGCCGGCTGCGTGTCCGTGGGTGCGGAGTCCGGCGGTCCGGAGCCGGCACGGGGCTCCGTACCACCCGCGGACGCGCCGGACTCCCCCGACGCCCCGGACGTCACCGGCGCGCGCCACGCCCAC
>NZ_GG657750.1:796096-808697 GCF_000158895.1 Streptomyces sp. C
CGGTGCTCGACGAGAAGGTCGGCGCGGAGGAGCTGCGCGGCATGCTGCGGCTGCGCCGGGCGGAACTGGAGACCGCCGCGGCCGAGGCGGCGGCCCGGCTGCTCCAGGTCGAGACGAGGCTCCGGACCATCGAGAGCGAGGGAACCATGTCCACGGACGAGATCGTCGTGAAGAGCCTGCCGGCGGTGCGGCTGGCCGAACTGACCGGGGTGGCCGCGAGCTTCGCCCCGCAGGACATCGGGCCGGTCATCGGTCCTTTGTACGAGGACCTGTGCCGCCGCGTCGAGACCGCCGGGGTGGTTCCGGCCGGTCCGGGTCTGGCCTAATAAAGAAGAAAACACCGGGCGGCGAGCCGGGAGCGGTCCTGGTGCACGCCGGGCTCCCGGGTGGCGCCGGCGGTCCGCGCCGAGGACCTCGGGGCCGGGGTGCGGATCGTCGAACTGCCCGGGGTCGAGCGGGCGGCGACCGTGGTGCACCGGGGCCCGATGGACGGGGTACTGCCGACGGCGCAGGCGCTGGCCCGGTGGATCGACGCGCACGGCCACCGCTCGGCCGGCTACGCCCGCGAGCTGACCCTGGCCTGCCCGGAGGACCCGCGGGAGTGGGTCACCGAACTCCAGGAGCCGCTGGCCTCCCAGGTGTGTTGACCCGGAGCGTTGTCCACGCGGCTGATGGGTGGGTTGCCGTTCGATCGGTAGGGCCGCCGGTAGGTCCATTCGTCGAGGAGTGTGCGGTTGAAGCGTTCGACTTGCCGTTGGCCTGTGGCCGGTAGGGGGGCGATGGGCGGCTGGCCGAGGGTGGTCGTGCCGGTCGGCAACCATGCGCCCTTGGCTTCTGCGCACGCGTTACGAGGGCGGGGTGGGACCAGGATGACGGTCAGGGCTTCAGCGGGACCCAAGTGCCGTGGTCGACGAGGTGCAGGACGGAGGTCAGGCCGGCGTCGTCGAAGGCCTGCTCGAGGGCTTGGCGGCCTTCCGTGAAGTGGGCCCAGCCGGTGTAGTGGGCAGGGATGTTGACGGGGGCGCCCAGGATCGCGGCGGCGGCAGCGGTGCGGACGCTGTCGAGGCTGAGAGCACGTTCACGGAACCTCCCGGGGACGCGGGCCGCGCCGGCGTGCAGGAGGGCGACGTCGACTACAGGGAAGCGGCGGGCTATCCGGGCGAGCGTCCGCATGGAGGCGTTGTCGCCGCTGACGTAGACGGTGGGCAGGCCGTCTCCGGTGAGGACGAAGCCGATGACCTGGCAGTTGACCTCGCCGTCCGGGTCGCGTTCACCGTCCTCGGGGCCGTGGACGGCCGGCACGGCGGTGACGGTCAGTTCGCGGCCGTCCGGGCGCCTGAGGGTGTGGCTGTCCCAGGCGGCCAGATGCAGCGCGGGCGGGCCGAGGCGCTTGGCGCCGCTGGTTGTGGTGAGCAGCAGAGGGGCGGCGAGGGCGAAGGCGCGGCCGCGGTCGTCGAGGTTGTCCGCGTGGTTGTCATGGCTGACCAGGACCAGGTCCACGTCCGCGAGCCGCTCCTCGCTGACGGCGGGGCCTTCGGTCTTGGTGAGGAAACCGTGCCGGCCCGGGTCGTCGAAGGTCGGGTCGGTGACGATGCGCAGCCCGCCGAGGTCCAGTACGGTCGTGGGGCCGCCGACCACCATGGCCGAGCCGTCGTGACGAGGCAGGAGAAGCGAACGGGGTTCCATGGGTGCGGGGGCTCCTTGGCCGGTGCGGTTGGAAGAGGGGGGACACCGCGGAACAGGGCGGCCCCACCTCTGAAACGCCGGCACGCGGCCTGCCGCCGTGATGCACAGGGCCGACCGCGTGCGGGGCTGACTCAAGGTCACAGCCGGGCGCACCTGTCGTCGCTTATCGTCCAGTTGTGCCACCACCACGAGATGACGTTGCGGGTGCTGGGGCCGTAGACGCCGTCGACACTCAGACCGTTCCTGGACTGTAGAGTCCGGACAGCGGCTTCGGTCTTCGCGCCGTATATGCCGTCGAGGCCACCGGTGTCCAGTCCCTGGCAGCCCTGGAGTGCATGCTGCAGCGCCAAGACGTGATCGCCACTGCTTCCCCGGCTCATGAGGCAGGAAGTGGAGCCCCCGCTGGTGGCAGGCAATATCGCGGAAAAAGCACCTTTCTTCACAACGGTCGTGTCATTGCACCACCCGTCTGCCGCTGCTGCGGTGGGGGCGTTGCCGATCAGGCCGAGAGTCACGGCGGCCGTTGCGCCGAGCGCGACGAGTACAGGCTTCATGGAACGGCGTTCCTTTCAGATGCGGCTGCAGGTTGCGCCGACGCCGGCGTAGGCGTACCAGCGCCACGAGACGACGTTGCGGGTGTTGGGGCCGTAAATGCCGTCGGCGTTGAGGCCATTCCACGACTGGAGGGTTCGGACGGCGGCTTCGGTCTTCGCCCCGTACACACCGTCGATGGTTCCGGTGTCCAGACCGTGGCACACCGCCAAGGCGCGCTGGAGCTCGGAGACGTGCTCACCGGACGAGCCGCGGCCCATGACGCAGGACGTGGAGCCGCCGCTCGTGGCGGGGACCTGCGTCGAGTAGCCACCGCGGTGCGCCTCGACGGTCTTGCCGCACCAGCCGTCAGCGGCTGCGGCGCCGGGAGCGGTGCTGATCACGCCTGCGATCACGGCAGCGGTCATACAGAAAGCGGTGACTATGCGCTTCATTCTTCTGCTTTCAGTGGCTTCTAGGGGGTGGGTTTCGTTCACGTTCGACAGCAGCGTTTGCCCGCCGGATTGGACGTCGGCGAGTGGAGAATCCGCGCTGGGGAAGAGGACCGTCGGTGACGAAGGAACCGCGTCGAAGGTCGCGCGGGCGTTGTCGCCGGAGTTGCCCCGGGCGTGGTGCAGGCCGGGAACCGGGTGCCTGGTGTTCGCCATGCGCACCTGGCGCGGGCTCACTGCCAGGAGCAGGTCACCTGGCCGTCGTTCCAGTAGTAACGCCACATAATGGCGAACAGGTTCGTGTCGGGGCCATAAATTCCGTCGACTTTCAGGCTCCTTCGGGCTTGGACCGTCTTCACGGCGGCTTCGGTCTTCCGGCCGTAGACCCCGTCGACGCCACCGGTGTCGAGGCCCTGGCAGATCGTCAGCGCGCGCTGGAGCTCCGCCACCTGGGGACCGCTGGATCCCGGTCCCATGAGACAGGAAGTCGAGCCGCTGCTTGTGGCCGGATGGATGAAACGGCCGTTGCTCTTCCACACAGAGGTCGTGGTGCTGCACCAGCCGTCCGCGGCGCTGGCAGGCGGAGCCAGGGTGATCAGGCTGACGAGGGAAGCGGAGGCAATGCCGAGCGCTGCAAGGGACTTCACGGAGGGAACTCCTTACGTACGTAGTGGCTCAGTGACGGATCGACAGCACGCGCTGGAGCGCGGATGCCTGCTCACCGGTCGAGCGGAACTCGATTCAAGGTCAGAGGCGATCGCACTTCGCGCCGATGGTCGTGTACCAGCGCCACTCCACGACGTTGCGGGTGTTGGGGCCGTAGATCCCGTCGGCGGTCTGGCCCGTCGCGCTCTGCAGCGACCGAACGGCCGCCTCGGTCTTGGCGCCGTAGATGCTGTCGCTGCCCCCGGTGTCCATGCCGTAGCAGATGGCCAGGGCGAGCTGGAGTTCTCCGACCGCCGGACCGCTGGAACCCCGGCCCATGACGCAGGAGGTGGATCCGCCGCTGGTCGCGGGGACCGCGGTCCAGTACCCGCCCCGGCTGACGCTCTTGGATACGGTGCAGTAGCCGTCGGCCGCCGCAGCGGCGGGGGCCGTGGCCAGGATGCCTCCGGCGGCTGCGGCAAGTGTGGTCAGAACGGCCAGGGTGCGCTTCACGTGCGTGTTCTCCACAATGGTCGAAGGGACGGCGAGGGCAGAGTGCGGGGCGGCGGCCGGAGCAACGCGCCCTGGGCCCGTAATCCCGGGGCTACCGGCCAGTTCCCTCCCGCTCCGGCAACACCGAATCTAGGCCGAAGGCGATCCGTCTGCTGAACGCTCGGCGCGGAAACCCTTGATGCTCAGCGCACGGAACTCGGTCGGGGTGACTCCGTACGCCTCGCGGAAGGAACGGCTGAACACCACCGGTCCGCTGAAGCCCCAGCGAGCGGCGATGGCGCCCACACGGCGACCGGCGAGGGCGGGGTCGGCGAGGTCGGCGCGGCACCGCTCGAGGCGGCGACGGCGTATCCGGGCGTTGGTGCTCTCCTGGCCGTGGAAGAGCTGGTGGAGAGTGCGCACCGAGATGTGGTGGCGGGCGGCGACCGCCGACGGATTCAGCTCCGGGTCGCCGAGGTTGTGCTCGATGAAGGCGTGGATCCGCTGTACCAGAGCCTGCGCCCGTACTTCGGCAGGAAGCTGGTCCTCCGCATCCAGTTGTTGGGCGAGGCAGGCCGCCGCGAGGTCGACGGCGACCGTACTGAGACGGCGTAGCTCCTCCGGGGTGCATTCGGCACCGTGATCTTCGAGTGAGGTCATGAAGGACGCCAGGATCGCGGCCATGCCCATACCCGGTATACGCCGTGCCAGCACCTGGTCCAGGCGCTGGGTGCGCAGCGGCATGATGTTCCGGGGCAGCATCAGGATCGTCGCCTGTACTTGCCCGCCCGCGGTGAGCATCTGGTTGTCCGAGGGCCGGGAGGTGTCCCAGAGCATGAGGTCACCGGCTCCGATGGTGCACTCGCTCCGGTACTGCGACAGCGACGTGGCTCCCTTGCGCAGGAGGGCCAGCTGGTATTCCTCCGGGTCGCCGCGCCGGATCATCGGGGCCGTACGCCGCGATCGGAGCGGTGACAAGGAGAACCTCGATGCGCGGATCTCCCCCAGATCCAGCACCGCGGCCTCACCCTGGAACTCGGCGGGCCGCTCGCAACTGAGCCTGGCGGGCATCACCTCGCTCGACACGATGTCGGAGTACCAGTCGAACCGATCTCCCTTTGGAACCTTGTGCGTTGACACCCCTGACCACACTTGGCGCTCCCCCTCACTGGATCCGTTTGACAGGACCAGGATGCAACCAGAGCCTCTGGCCCAGGGTGTTCACCTCAGCCTGCGTAGGAAGCGGGCGTGCCGGGACGACGAGCCCCTTGACCTGGCCGGCTAGCGATCCGCCGGACACCCTGAGGGCCCGCCCCCGGTCGCGGACGGCGGCGCAGCACCGGGCGGTGCCGCGGCGGGGCCGTCCGCAGCCGGCGCACCGCGCCGTGCCCGCGCCGGCTCCACTCGGCGCGGGGCAGCCCGGCGCGCTGGCCGCCGCCGGTGATCAGGGCGTTGACGGGGGCGTGCGGGTCGGCGGCGACGCCCTTGGCGATCAGCACGCCGACGACGAGCGGGACCAGGGCGACCGCCAGCGCGGAGCCGGCGGCGGTCACGTGCCCGAGGCGCGGGCGGGGGGCTGCGGGTGCCGTGGTGTCCATGGCGTCATTCCAGCAGCGGCGCCGCGGCGGTGGATCGGGGCGGATACTCAGTCCGCCCGGCACGGGTACTCAGACGGTGGAGGGGCTGCGGTGGAGACGGAACCCCAGGGCTTCGAGCCCGCGACCGGGGACGGCCCCGAGGCAGCCGGCGCGGGCCGGGCGGGCGAGGTGCGCACGGCGTACGAGGGGCTGCTGCAGATCCGCCGGCTGCTGGCCGGCGGGGCGGAGGTGCCCGCCCCGTGGGAGCTGCGGCTGATGCCCCGCGCGGTGGCCCTCGTGCTGGAGGCGGCCGGCTTCCCGCCGTCGGCGGTCGACCCCGCCGGCCGGCGCACCCGGACCGGCTACCGGGTGGCGGGCGTCGCGGACCGGGTGGAGGTGACCTGGGCCGGCCCCGCCGGGCGGGGGCGCCGCCGGGGAGGAGCAGGAGCGCCTTAAGGCCTGCGCCGCGGAACTGGAGCGCCACGGCTGGGAGTGCCTGCTGTACCGCGGGCCGCGGGGGCGGCGCTTCCTGGAGGTGGAGCGCCGCCCCTGAGCCGGGCGCCCCGCCGCGGCGGGTGCGGCGCCCGGGTTCAGCCGTCGTCCCGGTGGCGCAGGAGGCGCAGGGCGTTGGCGACGACGACCAGGGTGGAGCCCTCGTGGACCAGGACGGCCGGGCCGATGCCCAGGCCGAGCGCGGTGGCCGGGACGAGGACGGCGACGATGCCCAGGCTCAGCCAGAGGTTCTGCCGGATGATCCGGCTCGCCCGGCGGCTGAGGCCGGTGATGAAGGGGAGCCGGCGCAGGTCGTCGGACATGAGGGCGATGTCGGCCGTTTCCAGGGCGACGGCCGAGCCGGCCGCGCCCATGGCCACTCCCACGGTGGCTCCGGCCATGGCGGGGGCGTCGTTGACCCCGTCGCCGATCATGGCGGTCCGGCCGGTGCGGCGCAGCCGGGCCACCTCGGTGACCTTGTCCTGCGGCATCAGGCCGCCGAGGGCCTCGTCCATGCCGACCTCGCGCGCCACCGCGTCGGCCACGCGCTGGTCGTCGCCGGAGAGCATCACGGTGCGGGTGACCCCGAGCGCGCGCAGGGCGGCGACGGTCCCGGCGGCCTCCGGGCGGGGGGCGTCCATCAGGCCGAGGGTGCCGAGCCAGCGGTCGCCCCGGCGGACCAGCATCGTGGTGCGGCCGGTGCGTGCGAGCTCCTCGGTGCGCTCGCGCAGGGCGGGCGGTACGGGAGGGCCGGCGAGGGTGTCGGCGTAGGAGAGGCTGCCGATGTGGACGGCCTCGCCGTCGAGTTCGGCGCTGACGCCGCGGCCGATGACGGCGCGGAGGTTCACGGCCCCGGGGGCCCCGGCCTCGGCCGGGGCGTCCGCGAGCAGGGCGGGCGCGTCCCGTACGACGGCCTGGGCGAGGGGGTGGTCGCTGAGCCGCTGCGTGGCGAGGGCCGTGCGCAGCAGTTCCTCGCGGCCGGCTCCGTCGGCGGTCAGGGCCTCGGTGAGGCGGGGGCGGCCCTCGGTGAGGGTGCCGGTCTTGTCGAAGGCGAGGGTGTTCAGGCGGCCGAACTCCTCCAGCGGCGCCCCGCCCTTGACCAGTACTCCCCCGCGGGCGGCGCGGCCGACGGCGCTGAGGACGGCGGCCGGGGTGGCGATGGCGAGGGCGCACGGGCTGGCCGCGACGAGGACGGCCATGGCGCGGTAGAAGGTGTCGGTGAAGGGCTCGCCGGAGAGGGCGCCGAAGCCCAGCAGGGCGGCGACGAGGACGAGGACACCGGGGACGAAGACCTTCTGGAAGCGGTCGGTGAACCGCTGGGTGGGCGAGGTGCGTTCCTCGGCGTCCTGGACCATGCGGACGACGCGGGCGAGGGTGTTGTCGGCGGCGAGGCGGGTGACGACCACGTCGAGGGAGCCGGAGCCGTTGACGGTGCCGGCGTAGACGCGGCTGCCGGGGTCGGTGGCGGCGGGGTCGGCGAGGGCGGCGGTGCGGTCGGCCACCGGGGTCTTGTCGGCGGGGACGCTCTCGCCGGTGATCGGTGACTGGTCGACGCTGCTGCTGCCCGCGGCGACGAACCCGTCGGCCGGGACCCGGGCGTGCGGGCGGACCAGGACGGTGTCCCCGACGGCCAGTTCCCCGACAGGCACCTCGACGGGCTCCGCGGCGGCGGCGCGCCGGAGGAGGGCGGTGCGGGGGGCGAGGGCGCCCAGGGCCTCGATGGAGCGCCGGGCGCGGCCCATGGCGTACTCCTCCAGGGCGTGTCCGAGGCTGAAGAGCACGAGGAGGACGGCGCCCTCCTCCCAGCGGCCGATCGCGGCGGCTCCGGCCGCGGCGACGAGCATCAGGAAGTCGACCTGGAAGCGGCCCGCGCGCAGGGTGGCGACCGCCTCGCGGAGGGTGAAGAACCCCCCGACGGCGTAGGCGGCCACGAAGAGCGCCCGGGCGGCGGGGCCGCCGTTCCCGGTCAGCTGGAGGGCCAGCCCGGTGAGGTAGACGGTGAGGGCGAGCAGGGCGCTGACCAGCTCCGCGCGCTCTTGGGCCTTCTGCGCCACGTCACGCATGGCGTCACGCATCACGACGTTCATGACATCAATATATCAGCACATCGAAATATATAGACGTGTGCACATCCTGATCTCCCGATCTAAGGTGGCCCCATGGAACCAGCCCCGGAACCGCAGCCCACGCTCACCGAGCCCGACGCCGCCGCGGTCGCCGAGGTCATGCAGGGCCTCGCCTCACCCGCCCGGATCCGCATCCTGGCCCGGCTGCTGCACGCGCCCTGCTCGGTCGGGGAACTGGCCGAGGCGCTCGGCCTCGGCCAGCCCACCGTCTCCAACCACCTGCGCCTGCTGCGCCACCTCGACCTGGTGGCCGGGCGGCGCGACGGACGCAGCGTGGTCTACGAGCTGCACGACGAACACGTCACCGCCCTGCTCCGGCAGGTGCTGGAGCACGTGCACCACGGACGACGGACCCTAGGGCAGCGGGCGGCACAGGAGGGCGGCCGGTGAGGGGCGGGAGGCGGCGCGGGTGGTGAAGGCGATGCCCGCCGCGTATTCGGTGGGCGCGCACTGGCCCTTGTAGTGGCCCCGGGCGAAGTCCCCGCCGCCGGCTCCCACCGGGCGGTTGTCGCCGCGGTCGAACCAGAGGGTGCGGCCGGCCGACGCCGGGAGGGCCGTGCGGGCCGGGGCACACAGGGCGGCCGAGACGCGCTCGCCGCGCAGGCTGTACCCGATCAGGAACTGCCCGGCCGGGCACTGGAGTTTGGTGTAGCCGGTGGCCCAGTCGCCGCCCGGCGGGACGTACGCCTCGTCGCGGACCACCGTGTGGCCGCCGGCCGGGGCCCGCAGGTCCGAGGTGGTGCACAGGCCGCGGCCGCCGGTGTGGCCGAGGCCGGTCAGCCGGGCGCCGTCCGGGCAGACGGCCTTGCGGGCGCCGCCGTCCCAGTCGCCGGCGGCGCGGGTGCGCAGGGAGGCGTTGTGGTCCCGGTGGTCGGTGCTGAGCTGGTACCAGGCCGGGGTGGCGGAGACGGGCCCGGTGCGGCCGGGGGCGGTGGTCAGGGCGGTCAAGGGGGCGGTGCGCCAGTCGGCGGGGTCGAGGACTCCGGTGCGGCGGCCGGTGGAGTCGTAGCGGAGCAGGGCCCAGCTGTCGCCGCCCGGGGCGCCCTGGGCGGTGGTGCTCCAGCCGACGAGCGGCCAGTACGCGAAGTCGGCGTCGGAGCCGGCCAGGTAGGCGGTGAGGTTCTGGAACCAGGCGCGCGGCGCGGCGCCCGTCTCGTCCGCGCCGATGCCGAACTCGCTGATCCAGACGGGGGCGGTGTAATGGGTGCCGGTCTCGGCGGAGACGAAGAAGGCCTGGTCGTAGAGGGTCTGTTCGAGTTGGGCCCGGGTCATGTCCTGGTAGCGGGGGTCGTGGGTCTCGCCGAGGCCGGTCGCGCCGCTGTGCCGGGGGCCGGTGTACCCGTAGAAGTGGGCGGAGTACACGAGCCTGCCGGAGACGGCGAGGGTGTGCGAGAGGGTGCGCACGGGGGTGAGGGTCGGGCGCTCGTGGGGGAATCCGTCGAGGGGGATGCCGGTCCAGTTGATGCCCTCGACGACGATCAGCAGGTCCGGGTTGGCCTCCGTGAGGATCCGGTCGGCGGCCTCCTGGGAGGCGGCCTGCCAGTCGTGGCCGTCGCCGAGGCCCCAGTTCGGGTCGTCCCAGGTGTCGCGGCGGACCTCGTTGTAGAGGTCGGCGCCGACCACGCGCGGGTTGTCGCGGTAGCGGCGGGCGATCGAGACCCAGTCGTCGGCCCACTGGGCGGTGGAACGGCCGCTGTTCCAGCGCTCGTTGCCGTCGAGACCCGCAGCACCAGCGGGTGGTTCCGGTGTGGTTGTTGAGGATGACGGCGAAGCCCGCGTCGGTCAGGGCGGCGACGACGGCGTCGAAGACCTGGAGCGGGCTCCGGCCGCGCAGGGCCGGGTTGGCGGCGACGGCCCCGTCCGGGACGGGGGTGGTGGTGTGGAGCATCTCGTTGGAGAAGGGCAGCCGGATGCTGTTGAGGCCGAGTGCGCGGAAGTCCGCGAGCAGCGCGGGCATCGGGACCCGGTCGAGGCCGAGCGGGATGCCGTGGGAGTCCTGACCGCTGTGGTGGGTGGCGGGGTCGGTCCGGTCGCCTGAGCCGTTCCAGGAGCCCTGCGCGCCGTCCCAGTTGCCCGAGCGCAGCCGGAACCGCTCGCCCCGGGCGTCGACGACGTACCGGCCCCGGGTGGAGAGCGGGGGCGTCCAGGCGGTGTCCGCCGCCGGGGCGGCTGCCGTGGCGGACGCGCTCGCCGTGACCGGGCCCGGCGGGGACGCCGCGGGGGCGGCGGCGGCCGGCAGCGCTCCGGCCGCCAGGAACAGCACGCTCAGCAGCACCCGTACGAGGCTCTTCATCTCGCTCCCGCCCGCTCCGGCCGCCCGCTCCGGACGGCTGCGGCCGACAAGTTACCGGCCGGTCGCCCCGGGCGGAAGGCACGGGAGCACCCCGGCGCACGCCGCCTGCCGCGGAGGCGTCAATTCCGGCAAGCAGGGGCCATCCCTTCACACCCGGCCACCCGGGCAAAACCGCCCCGCGCGGGCCGGTACGCCTCTACCGTGCCCTGAGGGGCAGCCGGCAACGGGAGGGTGGGGCTGATGGACGACGACGAGGACATGCGGCTGGCGAGGATCACGCCGGAGATCTCCCGCCGCACCCTGGCGATGCTGCGCGGTCTCGCCGGACTGGAGCCGCCGGAGCAGGTACCGGAGGACGCCATGACGGTCGCCGACGCGATCCTCGACGACCACGGTACGGACGGGCTGCGGGTGCTGGTGATGACGCTGGCCGCCTGGGCGACGGCGCAGATCGAGAACGTGGCGGAGCTGAGCGGGCGCAGTCACGAGGCGGTGCTCGACGCGATGGAGCTGGCCTGCCTGGAGGCCAACGCCGAGGAGTAGCACCCGGCAGCCGGCGGAAGGGTTTCGTCCGCCGGGGTACGGGCGACGCTCCGGGCGACCCGGACCGTCGTCCGCCACCCTCGGTGAACGGCGCACGACCGACGGTTCCCGTGCCGCGGCACCCCCTCATCCGGGCCCGGGTCGGCGACACTGGGGGGACCAGAGGCTCGTGGGGGGTCGTGATCGGAGGCCGTCGTGAGCACACCTTCCGCCATCCGGATCGCCGCCGTCCTGTCGGCCGAGCACCGCGGCCGGCTGATGGCGCACGCCCGTGAGGTCAACTTCCCCGAGGGCGCGCGGCTCTTCGACGAGGGCGGGCCGGCCCAGACGTTCTGGATCGTGCGTTCCGGCACGGTGACCCTGGAGATCCCGCTGCCCGGCCGCCGCAGCCCCGCTCCCGTGGAGAGCCTCGGCCCCGGGGAGCTCGTGGGCTGGTCGTGGCTGTTCCCGCCGTACGCGTGGCAGCTCAGCGCGGAGGCCATGACCCCGGTGCGCGCCTACGAGTTCGACGGGGCGACCGTCCGGATGCTGATGGACGCCGATCCCGCCTTCGGCTCCGCGATCGGGCACTGGGTCGGGCGGGTCCTCGCCGTCCGGCTCCACCAGACCCGCACCCGGCTGCTCGACCTCTACTCCCCGCGTTCGTGGACGGACCGCTGAGGGGCGCTCCAAACCTTTCGGGGAGGGGTGTTCGGCCGTTTCCCGGAATCCCTCCCCCACAGGTCACGGCGGCGGCGGACGGACGGACACGGCTGCGGACTGCGCGCATGCGCTCACGATCGGTGACGAGAAACGGCCGTACGAACGGGCGTTCACGCTCCGGATCGGCAAGACTCCCGTCCGTTATCCGAAACGCCGACCCGAGGAGTGTTCGAAATGCGGTCCATCACCAGGAGTCTGGGACTGGCTTCCGGAGCAATGGCCCTCACCGCCCTCACCGCGCTGGCCGGGACCGGAGCCGCCGACGCGGCGCCGACCGGAACGCAGAGCCTCTACTCGCCGTCCGCGCTCGTGGTCAGCGTGACGGCCGGGGAGGACACCGCCAACGGGACGGTGCTGCGCGCGGCGACACTGGTGTGCGCGCCGCGGCCGGGCGGCACGCACCCGGCCCCGGCGGCGGCCTGCGCCGAACTGCGGGCCACCGGCGCCTCGCTGGACGCCCTCGCCGCTCCCCGGCCCGACACCGCCTGTACCCGGGAGTGGAACCCGGTGACCGTCACCGCCGAGGGCGTGTGGGAGGGCCGCCGGCTGAGCTACACGTACACCTTCGGCAACCCCTGCGGGCTGCGCAGCACCACCGGGGTGCTCTTCGGCATCTGAGGAACCCCGGACCCGGCCGGGCGGCGCCGTGCGACCGCCGTCCGGCCCCGGCCCCGAAGCCAGACCCGGACCCCGGCCCCGGCCCCCGCCCCGGCCGCTCAGCCCAGTTCGAGGCTCGTGACGCCGTACAGCCCGGCCAGCTCTGCCTCCGGCGCCGGGCCCGTGTACATGCGGGCGGTCTCGAAGGACGGGGTCAGCCCCAGGCCGGTGGCCACCGCCGCCGCCGCCGGGTTCGCGTCGGGCACGTCCACGGCCACCTCCCCGCCGGGGGCGTGCGCGGCGAGCCGCCGGACGAGGGCGGTGGCCACCTCCGGGGGCGGCGGCGTAGAGCGGGCCGATCCGGGAGGCCCCGCTGCAGGGGCGGACCACGCCGAGGTCCTCGATCCGGCCGCCCCGGACGGCCGCGAGCGCGGTCCGGCCGGGCAGCGAGGTCCAGGCGGCGAG
>NZ_GG657750.1:808797-823240 GCF_000158895.1 Streptomyces sp. C
GTCCACGATCTCGACACCGCCGTCCGTGCGGTCCGCACCCGTCCCGGCGGCCGGGGCGCCCCCTCGTAGCGCATGTTGGTCCAGGCGGAACGGAAGCCGGACTTGCGGTAGTTGTCCTGCTGCTCGACCACCCCGTCGAGTCCGACGAGCCGCCCCTTGAGCCGGTCCATCCCGGCCTGCCACAGCCGGATGCCGTAGCCCTGGCCGCGTACGTCGGGCCGGGCGATGTAGAAGCCGATGAAGCCGAACCCGGTGCCGTAGCGCACGGCGGAGATGCAGGCCACCGGCTCCCCGTCGCGCCGCCCGACCAGGAACCCGTCCGGGTCGGCGACCGCGAAGGCGAAGCGGTCGCTGTCCCCCGGGTTCCAGCCCTCCACGTCGGCCCAGGTGCGCAGCAGTTCCATGTCGGCGGCGCTCGCGCCGGTGATCTCGAATCCCGTCATGGGCGGTGTTGTACCAGAACGCCGGGGGCGTGCACAGGAGCGCTAACCGGCCGTCAGGAGCCCGGCGAGGACGACCGGGTCGACCGCCGGGTGCAGGTCGCTGACCTGGCCGTCGCCCACCTCGACGACCCGCCAGACCCCGTCCTCGCGCAGCGCCAGGTCGGTGGTGACGAAGCGGCAGCCGAGCGCCCCGACGGCGGACCGGACCGGTTCGAGCGCGGCGGCGGGGAGCGCCGCGGCGGGCTCGGGGTGGTCCGGGTGGGGGCTGACCAGGCGGGGTTCCCCGTCGCGCCACCAGACGCGGACCTCGGGACCGGTGAAGCGCTCGAAGGCCCGCAGGACGATCCCGCCCGCGAGGAACTCGTCCTGGAGTTCGACGAACCGGCTGACCACGCGGTGCACGGCGGGGCGGTCGGCGAGGTCGGGGAGGTGGCAGGCCTCGTGCCACTCGTGCTTGCGGGACTTCACGTAGTCCTTGACGATGCCCGCCCCGGCCGGGAGGGCGGCGGCGAGGGCCGCGAGCCGCTCCCCGTCCGGGGCCTCGCCCGGCGCGGCGGGCAGCCAGCGGCTGGCGGGGGTGAGCGCGGCGAACGTCTCGTACCAGCCGGGGAGTTCATGGGCCCGCCGGTAGGCCTCGGGGGTGACGGCCAGCCGGGCGCCGCGTCCGCGCAGGGCCGCGTCGAGGCCGGCGTACCGCTCGGCGGGGACCATCCAGCCCCGGTACCAGACGGCTCCGGCCCCGGCGGGGACCCGGGCCACCGCCCGCTCGGCGTCCCCTGCGAGCAGGGCGTCGTGGTCGACGAGCGCGACGGCCCCGCCGGCGGCGCGCAACTGCCGGGCCTCGGCCGCGAAGTGGGAGTCGGCCCGGCGGTCGTGCAGCGGGTCGTGGCAGTAGAGGACGGTGGTGGTCGTGTTCACTCCCCCACGATAGGGATCAGCCCGCGCAGATCACGTCGTCGAGCGCGATCGGCCGTGAGTCGAGGCGGACGTACGCGGTGAAGGTGTCGGTGGCGCCGGAGTCCCAGGTGGTGGTGACCGTGGCCCAGCCGACGCCGGCCGCCTGGGCCACCGTGGCCGGGCCGACGGCGATGTCCCGCGGGGCGCCCTGGGCGCAGAGCACGACGTCCGCGTCCGGGCTGTGGGCCTGTTTCTCCTTCAGCTGTTGCGAGATCCGCTGGCTGCGGTCGCGTGCGGAGGGGCCGTGCTCGCCGTAGAAGGCGGTGAGGAAGGTGGTGATCTCCTCGGCGGTGTGGTGGTGGTGGCCGTGGTGCCGGAGGGGCCATCGCGGCACCGGGTCGGCGAGGGCGGCTGCCGGGACCGACGACGCGACCAGGGGGAACAGCGCGGCGGACAGTGCGAGCAGCAGGGTGCCCGGGCGGGAGGGGAAGAGCGTCATGTCCGGTTTGTAGCCGCCCGCTACCACCGGCTGTCAGGGGCGCGGCGCGGGCTCACTCCGGTGGGCCTGGAGATTCACCGCAGAAACGACCCTCCCCCTGCGCCGACCGGCCCCCCGCGGCCCGGGGGCCGGCCGGGGCGGTAATCCGTTCGCCGTGCCCGGGCGGTTGTGCGTAGGGTCGCCGCATGGGGAAGCCGCTCGTCGCAGTGTTCAGTGGGGCCGGGATGTCGACCGATTCCGGGATTCCGGACTACCGGGGCCCGCAGGGGCTGTGGCGCGCCGATCCCGAGGCCGAGAAGCTCGTGACGTACGAGTACTACATGGCCGACCCGGAGATCCGCCGCCGGTCCTGGCTGATGCGCGCCGAGCTCTGGGCCCTCGCTCCCCGCCCGAACGCAGCGCACCTCGCGGTGGCCGGGCTGGAGCGCTCCGGCACCCCGGTGCGGGTGATCACGCAGAACGTGGACGGCCTGCACCAGCTCGCCGGGATGCCCGCGCGGAAGGTGTTCGAGCTGCACGGGACGGCCCGCGAGGTGGTCTGCACCGGCTGCGGCGCGCGGTCGGGCACGGAGGAGGCGCTGGCCCGGGTGGCCGCCGGGGAACCGGATCCCGCCTGCCTGGCGTGCGGCGGGATCCTGAAGACGGCGACGGTGATGTTCGGCCAGCGCCTGGACGCCGAGGTGCTGGCGCGGGCCGTGGCCGTGGCCAAGGGGTGCGAGGTCTTCATCGCCGTCGGGTCGACCCTCCAGGTCCAGCCGGCCGCCTCGCTCGCCGGGATGGCGGCCGAGGCGGGAGCGCGGCTGATCATCGTCAATGCGGAGGAGACCCCGTACGACCCGCTGGCGGCCGAAGTGGTCCGCGAGCCGATCGGCACCGCCCTCCCGGCCCTGCTGGCCCGGTTCGCGTAGCGGTTCGCGTCAGCGAGGGTCCAGCTGGGCGGCGAGGCCGTCCAGGAGCAGGCCGAGGCCGAGCTCGAAGCCGCGGTCGTCGAGCCCGGCCAGGCCGGAGTCCGCGGCGGCGGCGCCGGTCAGCGCGTCTGCCAGGGCCGGGTAGTCGGGGCGGTAGTCGGCGGGGGCCCGGCCGAATCCCGCCGTGAAGGTCTCCAGCGCCGAGCCGAGCACCAGGTAGTCGACCGCGGCCGCGGCCTCGGCCGCCCGGGCCGGGGTGCAGCCGGCCCGCACCAGGGCGGCGAGCAGCGCGTCGTAGCCGCGCAGCGCCTCGTGGGCCGCGACCTGGCGCCGGGCCGCCGGGGCGATCGCGTTCGGGTGGCGGAGGTAGACCCGCCGGTAGCCGCGGGCGTACGCGGCGATGCCCTCGCGCCAGTGCGGGTCCTGGAGCGGGCTCAGGTCGATCTCTTCGTTGATGAGCTCGGAGACCGCGTCGAGCACGTCGTCCTTGGAGGCGACGTGGTGGTAGAGCGAGGCCCCGCGCACGCCGAGGCGGTCGGCCAGGGTCCGCATCTTCAGGGCCTGGGGGCCTTCCTCGTCGAGGAGGTCCAGGGCCGCGCGCGCGATGTTCCCGCGGTTGAGCAGCGGCTGGTTGGGTCGGCCCACGGTGATCCCCCTCGTTCTCCGCCGCCAGATTACCGGGAGGGAGGGGTTCCCAAGAGGTCCGGGGCGGGTTAAGGTCCCCGCATTCCCGAAACCTAACGACGTTAGATTTACGTTCCGGAGCACTCCGGGCCCGCCCGGGTGCGGGCGTCGGCGCTCCCCCTCCCCCAGAGGTGCGCATGCCAGACCTTTCCCCCCTCGCCCCCGGCCCGGACGCCCCGGGGGACACCGACGCCGCCCGCCTGAGCGCCCTGGGCTACGAGCAGGAGCTGAACCGCAGCCTCGGCGTCCTCGGGAACATCGCCATGGGCTTCGCCGTGGTCTCGCCCGTGGTCGCCCTCTACGCCGTCTCGATGGTCGGCACGATGATCGCCGGGCCCGCGTGGGTGTGGGCGCTGCCGATCGTGCTGCTCGGGCAGTGCCTGGTGGTGAACGTCTACTCCGAGCTGGCCTCGCAGTGGCCGCTGGCCGGCGGCCCGTACCAGTGGGGAAGACGGCTGCTGGGCCCGTCGTTCGGCTGGATGAGCGGCTGGGTCTGGCAGTTCGCGGTGATGTTCGGCAACACCACCGTGGCGTACCTGGCGTCCCCCTGGGTCTTCGCCCTCATCGGGGTGGTCCCCTCGCCGGGCGCCCTGGTCGCGGTCGCCGCCGGGATCCTGGTGACGTGCATGCTGGTCAACGCGTACGGCATCCGGATCCTGAGCTGGTTCGTCTCGCTGGGCATCGCCGCCGAGGCCGTCGCCTCCGTCCTGGTCGGCTTCACCCTGCTGCTGTTCTTCCGCGAGCACGGCTTCTCGGTGTTCACGGAGACGCTCGGCGCCGAGGAGCTGTCCGGCGGGTCGACCGCGATGGCCTTCCTGGCCGTCCTCGCCGTCGCCGGCTGGGGCTTCATCGGGTTCGACGCCTGCGTCTCGACCGCCGAGGAGACCAAGGACGCCGGGCGCCAGGTGCCGCGTGCCATGTGGTGGGCCCTGCTCAGCGTCGGACTGGTCGTCATCCTCAACGCGATGGCGGTCGCCCTGGCCCACCCCGACCCGCGGGCCGTCGTCGCCGGCGAGGACCTCGACCCGGTGACCACCGCCGTGGTCACGGCCTTCGGCTCCTGGTCCGACAAGCCCTTCGTCGCGGTGGTCCTGGTCGGCTTCCTCGCCTGCGCCATGGCCTCCCAGGGCGGCGCCGCCCGCGGGGTGTACTCGCTGGCCCGGGACGGGGTGTTCCCCTTCTCCCGCCAGGTCCGCCGGGTCAACCGGCGCCAGGCTCCCATCGGCGGCCTGGTCGCCTCCACCCTCGTCAGCTGTACCGGCCTGCTGCTCGGCCTGAACGCCACCGCCATCGGCAGCCTGATCGCCTTCGGCACCGCGGCCACCTTCCTGCCGTTCTTCCTGGTGACCCTGGCCGCGCTGATCGCCCGGCTGCGCGGTACGTGGGTCCCCTCCGGGCACATCCGGCTCGGCCGCAAGGGCACCTTCCTCAACGTGCTGGCCGTGCTCTGGACCGCCTTCGAGGTGGCCAACGTCTGCTGGCCGCGCGCGATCCTGGCCCCGGCGGGAGCCCCGTGGTACCAGATCTGGGCCGGCCTGCTGGGCATCGGGGCGGTGATCGGCGCCGGCCTGCTCTACCTCGCCGTCAAGAAGCCGCAGGAGACGCTGCGCGCGGCGGCTCCCGTCGGCGCCCCCGTCACCGAAGCCCCCTGACCCCGGTGGGTGTCCGGCGGGCCGCCGCCGGACACCCACCGCTTCCGCCACCCTCCCACCCACAGAAGGAGAAATGTCATGCACCTGCCACGCATGAGCCGGCGCGGTTTCGGCGCCGCCGCCCTCGCGGCCGCCGCCTACCCCGTCCTCGGCGGCCCCGTCCCCGCGTTCGCCGCGGAGGCGCAGGCCAAGGGCGGCGAGCGCTACCACGCACCCGCCGAATGGGAGCCGCACTCCGCCTGCGTCATGGCCTGGCCGTGGGACAGGAACGTGGGCTGGGGCGCACTGCTCGACGACGTGCAGGGCGAGGTGGCGGGCATCGCCCGTGCCATCGCCCGCTTCGAAACGGTCGTGATGTTCGCCGAACCGGGCCAGGCGGCCCAGGCCCGGGCCCGCTGCGGCGGTTCGGTCACCGTCACCGAGTACCCCGTCAACGACTGCTGGGCCCGCGACACCGGCCCCGTCCTCACCGTGGACGACGCGCGGAGCCGCTCGGCCGGCCTGGACTTCGGCTTCAACGGCTGGGGCGGGAAGTACCCGTACGACAAGGACGACTTCCTGCCCGTCGGCGTCTGTACGTACCTGGGCGTCCCCCGGCAGCCCGTGGCCATGGTCCTGGAGGGCGGATCCGTCATCACCGACGGCCAGGGCACCCTGATCACCACCGAGGAGTGCCTCCTCAACCCCAACCGCAACCCGGGCATGACCCGCGCGCAGATCGAGGCCGCACTGCTGGCCTCGTACGGCGCGAGCAAGGTGGTCTGGCTGCCGTACGGCCTGGCCGGCGACGACATCACCAACGGGCACGTCGACCTCGTCGCCGCCTACCTCGGCCCGGCGAGACTGCTGCTGCACACCCAGCCCGACCCCGCCCACCCCAACCACGACCGGATGGCCGCCAACAAGGCGGTGCTGAACGCCGCCACCGACGCCTGCGGGCGGCCCTTCCAGATCGTGGAGATGCAGCACCAGCCGCAGTTCCGGCACAACGGGCTGTTGGTGCGGACGTTCAGCTACACCAACTACTACGAGACCAGTGGCAACGTCGTCGTGCCGACGGCGGGCGAACCGGCCGACGCCGCGGCCCTCGCCCAGTTCGCCGCGCTCTTCCCGGGCCGCCAGGTGGTCGGCGCGCCGGCCCGCACCCTCGCCTGGGGCGGCGGGGGCGTCCACTGCGTGACGCAGCACGTCCCGCGCGTGCGCTAGCCCGCGTCCGCCGCCCGGCGCATCTCGGCCACGTCCAGCTTCTTCATGCGGAGCATGGCGGCCGTGGCGCGGGCGGCGCGGCCCGGGTCCTCGTCGCTGATCAACTCGATGGCGCCGGGCGGGATGACCTGCCAGGAGAGCCCGAACCTGTCCTTGACCCAGCCGCAGGCGGACTCCTGGCCGCCGTCGCCGGTCAGCGTGTCGTAGTAGTAGTCCGCCTCCTGCTCGTCGGAGCAGTGGATCTGGAAGGAGACGGCCTCGGTGAAGTGGAACTCGGGGCCGCCGTTCAGCGCCACGAACTTCTGGCCGTTGATCTCGAACTCCACGACCAGCACCGACCCGGCCGGACCCGGCCCCGCCTCGGTGTACCGGCCGGTCCGCAGGATCCGGCCGTCCTTGAAGACGGACAGGTAGTAGTCGGCGGCGGCTTCCGCTTCTCCGTCGAACCACAGGCACGTGGTGAAACCCTGGGTGGTCATGACTGCCTCCGGGCGGTGGGGTGGGGCGGCGGGAACGCCGTCCTCACATACAGACCGGTCCCGCGCCCGAAACTCATCGGGGGGCGCGGGACCGGTCTGTACGTTCACCCGTACGGGCTACATCCCGAGCATCCGGTCGACGACCTGCTCGGCGGCCCGGCCGGTGTCGAGGTCGCAGAACTCCGCGCGGAAGGCGGCACGCGCCTCGGCGTACTCGGCGCCCAGGGCGTCCGCGTCGCGCACGGCCGCGATCAGGCTCGCCGAGTCCGCCAGCAGCGGGCCGGGGGCCTTCTCCTCCAGGTCGAAGGTGAAGCCGCGCAGGGTGTCGCGGTAGTGCTCCAGGTCGTACGTGAACAGCAGGATCGGCCGGTCGGTCAGCGCGAAGTCGAAGAGCGCGGAGGAGTAGTCCGAGACCAGGACGTCGGCGACGAGCAGCAGATCGGTGGTGTCCGGCCAGCGCGAGACGTCGACGACGAAGCCGTCGCGCACGCCGTCGCGGAGCTGCTCGTTGACCCGGTAGTGGCCGCGGACCAGCAGGACGTGGTCCTCGCCCAGCTCGCGGCGGGCCGCGTCCAGGTCGATGCGCAGGTCGAGCTTGTAACCGCCGGAGAACCCTTCGCGGTTCTCGCGCCAGGTGGGCATGTAGAGGACGACCTTCTTGCCCTCCGGCAGGCCGAGGCGCCGCCGGACCTCCGCGATCCGCTCGGCGTCCGGGCGCACGAGGGCGTCCGTGCGCGGGCTGCCGACCTCGATGACCTCGCCCTTGTAGCCGAGGGCGCGCTGCAGGACGGGCGTGGCGTACGAGCTCGGGGAGGCGAGCAGCGTCCACTGGGCGCTGTCGTGCTCCAGGCCCTCCAGCACCTCGGGGCTGGTGTAGTAGTCGTGCGTGTAGTCGTAGCCGATCTGCTTGATCGGCGTCCCGTGCCAGGTCTGCACGACGGTCTGGCCCGGGCGGCGCAGGAAGTGCGACGGCACGCTGTCGTTGACGACGTAGTAGCGGGCGCGGGCCAGGACCTCCCAGGCCTCCAGGCTGTCGTACTGGACGGCGCGCGCGGTCGCCGGGACCTCGGCGCGTCCGTCGCGGACCAGCCACACGTGGTCCAGCTTCTCGCCCCGGCGCACGAGCTCCTCGTGGATGGCGCGGGGGGAGTCGCCGGCGGCGTGGCCCTGGAAGGTGTCGTAGACGACCATGTCCTTGACCGGCAGCCGGCGCTGGGCCGGGTAGGTCTCGTCGCGGGCGATGCGCTGCGCGTAACGGGAGCGGTCGTGCGGGCTCAGCAGCGGGTCGCTGACCAGGACCATGCGGTCGCGCAGGCGCGCTTCGACGCGCATCCGGCGGCCGAGGACCGTGACGGCGTACGGGCCGGAGTTCACGGCGGGCGCGATCAGCTGGACGGGCGCGCCGCGGTCGACGCCGAGGAGGCCCGCGGTGGTGCCGCCCTGGGCGACGGGGCGCAGGGTGGGCCACCAGCGGCCGGCCGGGATGGTGGTGCGGCCTGCGTACGCCTCGGGCAGGACGGGCTCGAAGGAGGCTTCGAAGCGGTCGCCGTCGCGGGTGACGGGGTAGCAGAACTCGGTGCCGTGGTGGTCGTGGAAGACCAGCTCGTACGGCTCGTCGGCGTGGGCGTCCGGGGCGTGGAAGACGCCGGCCAGGGTCAGGGTGCCGTCGTGCGCGGTGACGGTGTCGACCAGCGGCGGGGTGGGCTGGACGGAGAGGACGAGGTGTCCGGTGGCGCCGCGCTTGGCGAAGACGGCGCGCTCCCCCGCGCTGCCGGGCAGCGGTGCGACGAGGCCGGCGAAGCCGCCGCGCTCGTCGTGGGCCAGGGGGTGGCGGGTGCCGTCGGCGCGGACCACCGAGAGCTCCCACGGCTCGGGGGTCCAGACGCCGGGCTTCGTCTCGGCGGCCGGGACGGCGGCCAGCTCGGCGAGCGGGACGACCGCGGTGAAGGCGGTCCGGCCGGCGGCCGCCGCGCCGCCGGTGGTCAGCGGGACGCTGACGGCGGTGCCGGTGCGGGTGTGCTGGGCGTGCAGGGTGGCGCCGGCGCCGACCTCGGCGGCGAGCTCGCCGACGAGTTCCAGGGTGCCGTCACCGCGGCGGACGTCCAGGACCCGGGCCCGGACGACCTCGACGTGGACGGTGAGGGAGCTCGCGACGGTCGGCAGGATGCGGACGTCGGGGGTGGCCCAGTAGGCCGGCGGGGCCATGCCGCTGTCGTGCTCGCCGCCCTTGAGGCGGGCGCGGTGCAGGCCGCCGGCACCGGTGACGGCGATGGAGGTGGTCCAGATCCCGTCGTGCCACTTGCCGCCCGACTGGAAGACGGTGGGGTCGACGATGGCGGTGAACCCGGCCCAGTCGGCGTGCCGCAGGGCGAGGTGCGGGGTGTTCACCGTGGCCATCGGGGAGGCGACGGTGCGGGTGCTGACGACGGTGCGGCGGCGCTTGCCCTGCTCGCGGAAGACCAGCACCTTGCGGGAGCCGAGGCGGCTCTCGGCGCCCATGTGCCCGGGTACGGCGTAGCCGCGCAGGTAGAGCTTGCCGTCGTTCCAGACCGCCTGCTCCAGGCGGCTGACGACGCGGCGCTCGCGCGTGCCGAGGGTCAGCAGCTCCCGGGGCACCGGCGCCTTGAGGAAGGGGTAGTCGGCCTGCGGGCGGGCCAGTCCCTTGACCGGGACGCTGTAGCTGAACTTGCTCTGGTGGCGCGTGAGGGCGATGAACTCCTCGACGCGGCCCTCGCGGGCCAGGTAGGCCTTGAGCCGGTCGGCGACCGTCAGCTCGGACCAGGGCTCGGTGCCGATCTCCCGGACCAGGCCGCCGACCTCCTTGACGAAGGCGGCGCGGAAGTCGGGGCCGCCCTCGCCGACGTACTTGTAGATGAGGGGCAGTTCCTCGCTGAGCACGTTGTGGTCGTAGTCGCGCAGGTAGCGGGCGTACTTCTCGCCGGACTTGGCGAGCAGGGCCTGGCGGACCAGACGGACGGAGGTGACGCGGTCGATGACGGAGACCGGGTCGGTGGAGCGCTGGGTGATGGAGCGCTCGCCCGTCTCGCGGACCCGCCAGTGGTAGACGACGTCGCTGATGACGTCGACGCTCTCGGCGAAGTAGTGCGCGGGGATGCTGACCGGGGCGTCCTCGTAGAGGATGCCCTCCGGGTACTGGAAGCCGTGCTCCTCCCAGAAGCTGCGGCGGTAGACCTTGTTCCACGCGGTGCGGTCGGTGACCAGCGCCGGGAACTTCGAGATGTGGGTCTTGGGCCGGTCGTTCGCGAATGCGACTCGGTGGCCCCACGACTGCTGCATGCCGACGGACCGGAAACGGGTGACGTTGCCGGCGGCGAAGTCGGAGCCTGTCTCGTCGAGCGAGTCGATCATCCGCTGGTAGGCGTACGTCGGCATGGTGTCGTCGCTGTCGACGAAGGCGATGTACTCGCTCCCCGGCGTCGCGTGGCGGAAGCCGACGTTACGCGCGGCACCGAGGCCGGCGTTCTCCTGGAGGACCACGCGGAAGCGCTTGTCACGCTCAGCGAAGGCCTTGGCGATCACCGCACTGGTGTCGGTGGACCCGTCGTCGACGATCACGACCTCGAAGTCGGCGAACGTCTGAGCTGCTATGGATTCCAGGCACTCGTCGAGATAGAGCTCGACGTTGTAGACGGGTACGACGATGCTCAGGCGCGGGGGCATGGGTGACGGGTTCTCCAGCGTTTTTGGCTTTATCGACGGGTTTGAAGATCAGCTGATTACAGCATCTTACTCTGTAACAGGATGATAAAGTCGGCCCATCTCGGACATATGCCTAGGTCCGCCGGGGCGGACGGCAAAGAATTCCGCCGCCCGCCACCGCGCCGTCACGACCCCGGGGCCGCGGTCAGATGTCGAGATCGGCTTCGATCTTCTTCAGCTGGAGCCGGGCCATCGCGAGGTTCGCCCGCCCGCGGTCGAGTGCGAGGTAGAGGAAGAACCCCTCCCCGCTGCGCCCCTTCAGCAGCCTGATCAGGTGGTACTGGTTGCCGAGGGTGATCAGGATGTCCTCGATCTCGTCCTTCAGGCCGAGCATCTCCATCGTACGGACCTTGGCCCGGACCACGTCCGTGTTGCCGGCGGCGGCCACCGAGAGGTCCAGGTCCTTGTTCCCGCCGACGGTGCCGAGGGGCATGCCGCTGCCGTAGTCGACCAGGGCCGCGCCGAGGGTGCCCTCGATGCCGGCGGCTTCCTTGAGAGCGGTCTCCACGTTGATCATGGAATCTTCCTCTTTCCGCAGTGGCCCGTACCGACACGGACCGGCTGATTTGCTTTCGCGTATTGCCTGTGTGGTGTTGAAGAACGTCAGGGACGGTCCGGCTCGCGGCCCGGGGGGTGCGGCGCCCGGGGGCGGGACCTCGGCGACGCGGCGGCCGAGGCTGTGGTCTATGAGCTCGGTGATGCGCAGGGTGGAGCGCCGGGCCTCCAGGTGGAGGCGGCCGACGTTGACGCGCGGCTCGGCGATCAGGGTGAGGACGGCCGCGTCCCCCGCGGCGTAGGTGGCGACGTATCCGTGCTCGCCGCGTACGAGGAGCTCGCGGAAGCCGCCCTGCCCGGTGCAGTCGCTGAGCCGCTGGGCCACACCGAGGGCGGCCGCGGTCAGGGCCGCGAGGGACTCGGCCTCGCCGGCGGCGCTCTCCTGGGCGAGCACCAGACCGTCGGCGCTCGCGGCGAGGACCCCGGTGAGCTGGGGGACGCGGGCCCGCAGCCGGCGGAGTTCGGCGAGTATGTCGGCTTCCGCCTCGGCGGGCACCATCGGCGGGCTCATGTCGGCCTTCCTCTCTTCGGGCCGCCTCTCCTCGGGCTGCCTCCGCTCGGAGCGGTCGGCTCGCAGGACCGGTCGGAGCGGGAGCCTCACAGGCTTGCCTCCAGTGCGTCGCGTAACCGGCGGAGCAGTGCCACGTCCGGGGGTTGGGCCTGGGTCATCCAGTCGGGCAGGGGTTCGGGGGGCGGCGGCGCGGGGGCCGGCGCGGCCGGGTTCGGGGTCTCCACGAGGCCGGCGGCGGCGAGTCTTCGCACTTCGAGCAGGGTGTGGAAGGCGGGCCGGCCCAGCACCCACGCGAGGTCGGCCGGTGTCCGCACGCCGTCCGCCTGTTCGAGCAGGATCCGCTGGCGGGCGGTGACGGTCTGGCCGGGCGCGGCCGGGCGCGGCACCACCGGGCAGATGTCGAGCAGCGGGTAGGGCCACACCGAGTCCAGCAGTTCGCGGCGGCGGCAGGTCTCCCGTTCCACCGCCGCCGCCGGGACGGAGCGGACGGAGCCGATCCAGTGGGTGGCTCCGCGGCGGAACCGCGAGGGGCCGCTGCCCGGCGAGAGCGCGAAGAAGGCCGCGTCGAAGATCGCCGCGAGGTGGCAGATCTCCAGTTCGCCACCGGCCAGCCGGCCGTTGTCCACGAGGAAGCGGCCGACCTGGCGGCGGGCGCCGGCCTCGTTCACGGCCTCGGTCCAGCGCTCGGGGGCGAGGCCCCCGCCGGTGGTGAGCAGGACGTCGAGCCCCGGCGTGGAGGGGCTCTCGGCGTGCACGACGCGGCCGTCCTCCAGGAAGAGGGTGCCCCGGTCGCGCAGCAGGGCTCCGGTGGCGCGTTCGGCGGCGAGGCGGGTGAGGAGCGGTGAGACCGCGGTGGCGGCGGTGGCGGCGGTCATCTCAGGACCAGTCCTTCGGCGAGGGCGCGGAGTCGGTGCCGGGCGAGGGCGAGGTTGCCGTCCGTGCGGTCGAGCCACAGGTGCAGGAAGACGCTGCTGTCGAAGCTGGTCTCGACGAAGCGGAGCACGTGGTAGCCGGTGCGCGTGGTGACGATCAGGTCCTCCACGGGCGGGCCGGGGGTGCCCTCGTCGTCCGGGCCGGGAGCGAAGGACTCGTACTCGGCCGCCGCCCGGGCCAGTTCCGCGGTCTCGGCGGCCGTGGTCTCATGGTCCCCGACGGGCGAGTCCCCGGCGGTGCCCAGGGCGAGTCCGCTGCTCCAGTCCACGAGCGCGGCGCCCCGCGCACCGGGCAGGGCCATGGCTTCGAGCAGGCATTCGTCGATCCCAGGCACGCGGGCTCCCCTCCCGGCCGGACGTGCTGGTCGCACGGTCGTACGGCGTGACAGGAGGGAACTTACTCAAGTTCCACACTGTGGACGGGGGTTCTGGCATTTTCCGCTGGAACATGCGCGGTACCGCGCGACACCTTGGCCGGAACCCGCTCGTTTTTGATCAAGCCTGTAAATCAGGCGCCCGCCCGACCTCCGCCGAACATCCGTTCCACCGGGTCCGGCCAGGTCGATCAGCCGGCCGGCCGCTCCGGAAGCAGACGCTCCACCATCACCCGGAGCAGGTCCTCCACCGGGTGCGCTTCGAGCAGGGCCGGGATGGTGAGGTCGTCCACGATCAGGCCCTGCATCGCGAAGTAGACCAGCGCCACGCCCATCCGGTCCCCGGGCAGGCCCGCGTCCAGGTGCCAGGCGATGTTCTCCTCCAGCTCCTTGGCGAGGAACGCGGACAGCTCCGCCTGGAGTTCGGGCCTGCGGGTGGCCTCCAGGCGCAGCTCCAGCACGGCGGTGTGGACGCTGCGTTCGCGGCGGATCCGCCCGAGGAGGCGGCCGAGCAGCACCTCGGTGTCGAGGGGGCCGGCCAGTTCCCCGGGTCCGGGGGTGAGGCGTTCGCGGGTGCGGTGCAGTATCTGCACCAGCATCTGCCCCCGGTTGGCGAAGTAGTTGGAGGCGGTGCCGGTCGGCACGCCGGCCTCCGCGTCCACGGCGCGCAGGGTCAGGCCGCGGGAGCCCTCGCGGGCCAGTACCTCGATGGCGGCGTCGAGCAGCGCGGCTCGGCGCTGCGGGTTCTGGCGCATGTGCGTTCCCGGGGGTTGCGGCGGCGGGGGCGTGCCCGTGAGCACTGCACCCACAGTACTCCGCGTCGGTCCGCGGACCGGACCGCAGGGCTCCGAAGCCTCCCCACGGCGCCGTCTCCCGTGTCACCCTGCCCGTCATGGACCGGATCATCGAGGAGATACGCGAGGACCTGAGCCGCCGGCTCGCCGTGGCGGCGGACCGGCTCACCGACCGGACGCTGACCGAGGATCCCGCCTACGCCGCCCTGACCGGGCGGGCCGAGCTGCGCGAGCGGATCCACCACACCCTCCACCAGGCCGTCGAGGGGCTGGTCCGCAGCTCCCGGGGGCTGCCCGTGGAGCTGGCCGGCGCCCGGGCCACCGGCGCCCTGCGCGCCGGGCAGGGGCTGCCGCTCGACTCGCTGCGGCGGACCTACCGGTACGGGGGGCGGCTGCTGTGGCAGAGCCTGACCGAGGCGGTGGCCGCGCACGACCGGGCCGCGCTGCCGCGGCTGCTGCCGGGGGCGGGCGCGCTGTGGGACGTACTGGACCAGATGACGGAGGCCGCCTCGGAGGCGTACCGGGCGGCCGAGGCCGAGCGGGGCGGACGCGAACGCGAGCGCCGGGCCGCGCTGCTGGACGCGCTGTTCGACGGCTCGGGCCCGGTGGCGGAGGCGGCGGCGCAGCTGGGGCTCCCGGAGCGGGGGCGCTTCGCGGTGGTCACGCTCGGTCCGGGCGGGCCGGACGGCGGAACAGGGGCGGGGGCCGGCGCGGGAGGTTCCCCCCGGCTGCTCTGGCGGGTGCGGGCCGACGGGGAGACGGGCCTCGCCGACCTGGGCCACCAGCCGC
>NZ_GG657750.1:823596-833892 GCF_000158895.1 Streptomyces sp. C
TGTACTGCCACCGCAACACCGCTCGAACCGGCTGCGCCGCCTGGAGCGGCGTCACCGGCCGCGCCCTCTCGGACCCGGCGCACGTGGTGGAACTGGCCCTGGCGCACGCGGCGGCGGCCCAGGCCCCCTCCCCCGCCGGGACTACGGCGCCGGCGGCTCCCCGTGGCGGGCCGACTCCAGCAGGTACGGCACGTCGATCACCGCGACCCCCGGGGTGAACAGCAGCCGCGCCTTGAGCCGCAGCGCGTTCTGGTTGTGCAGGGGCTGCTCCCACCAGTGCCCGACCACGTACTCCGGGATGACCACCGAGAGCGCGTCCGTCCCCTCGGCGGCCGCGGCCTCCTCGACGTACTCCAGGACCGGTCCGACGACCTCCCGGTAGGGGGAGTGCAGCACCTTGAGCGGGATGCCCGGGTCGTGTTCGGCCCAGGTCTCGCGCAGCCGCCGGGCGTCCTCCTCGTCGGCGGCGACGGACAGGGCGGTGAGGGTGTCGGGCCGCAGTCCTTGGGCGTAGCCGAGGGCCTTGAGGGTCGGGGCGTGCACGTTGGCGACGAGGACGACGACGTGGTGGCGGGAGGGCATGCGGGGTCTGACCCCGGGGGCCACGGCCACCTGGCGGGCGACCTGGTCGTAGTGGCGGCGCACCCCCTTCATGCCGAGGAAGAGGGCCGGCATCGCGATGACGACCAGCCAGGCACCGTGCGTGAACTTGGTGATCAGGACGATGACGAGGACCAGGGCGGTCATGACGGCGCCCACGGCGTTGATGGCGAGGCGGCGGTGGACGTGGACGCGCTCGGACCGGGGCGTGGCGGGTGAGGCGAGTTCGCGCCGCCAGTGCCGGACCATCCCGGACTGGGAGAGGGTGAAGGAGACGAAGACGCCGATGATGTAGAGCTGGATCAGCCGGGTGAGCTCGGCGTCGAAGGCGACGATCAGCGCGATGGCGGCGAGCGCGAGCAGGACGACGCCGTTGGAGTAGACGAGGCGGTCGCCGCGGTTGAAGAGCTGGCGGGGCGCGTACCGGTCCTTGGCGAGGATCGAGGCCAGCATCGGGAACCCGTTGAAGGCGGTGTTCGCGGCGAGGATCAGGACGCCGGCGGTGACGGCCTGGAGCAGGTAGAAGAGGAAGTGCCAGCTCCCGAAGGTGGCGCGGCCGATCTGGGCGAGCGCGGTGGACATCGGGGTGCCCGGGGGGAGGCCCAGTTCGGTGGGGTCGGCGGCCGCGTGCACCTGGTAGACCATGGCCAGGACGGTGATGCCGGCGAACATGGTCACGGAGAGCGCGCCCATGGCGGCCAGGGTGGTGGCGGCGTTCTTGGCCTTGGGCTTCTGGAAGGCGGGGACGCCGTTGCTGATGGCCTCGACGCCGGTGAGGGCCGTACAGCCGGAGGCGAAGGCGCGCATCGCGAGGAGCACCACGGCGAGGCCGGTGTAGGTGCCGGCGGCGGTGATCGGGAGGTGGGCGGACTCGGCCCTGATGGTGTCCCCGGTGGCGAGCCGGACGGCGGCGACGGCGAACATCAGGTAGATGACGAGGACGAACCCGTAGGTGGGGACGGCGAAGACGCGCCCCGACTCCCGTACGCCGCGCAGGTTCATCAGGGTGAGCAGCACCACGAAGCCGACGGACAGGGCGACTTCGTGGTCGCTGAGGGAGGGGATCGCCGAGGTGATGGCGGCGACGCCGGAGACGACGGAGACGGCGACGGTCATGACGTAGTCGACGAGCAGGGCACTGGCGGCCGTGAGGGCGGCGGTCGGTCCCAGGTTCTCGGAGCTGACGACGTAGGCGCCCCCGCCGCCGGGATAGGCGTGGCAGGTCTGCCGGTAGGAGGCGACGACGACGACCAGCAGGAAGACGATGGCGGCGGCCGCGTACCAGGTCAGGTGGAGCAGGGCCACTCCGCCGAGGGCGAGGATCAGCAGGATCTCCTCGGTGGCGTAGGCCACGGAGGAGAGCGGGTCGCTGCAGAAGATCGGCAGCGCGAGCCGTTTGGGCAGCAGGGTCTCGCCCAGGCGCGCGGTGTCGAGGGGTTCCCCGACCAGCACGCGTTTCGCATTGATTCGCCTCATTACGGCATGATCATCCATTTCAGCCGGATAACGGGTGCTTCCGGTCTGTGTCCCAGGGCGGGGCGTTACGCCGTACGGCCCAGTGGCGATCTTGCGGGGGCGCTGCGATGGTGATCGGGTCGGCCGCCGCGCGGTCCTCCCGGACCCGGCAGCCGCCTCGACGGAAGGAGACGGCCGTGCACGCAGCTGTCGACCTGGCCTACGACTACCCGGTGCTGGGCGCGTTCTGGACCGTGATGTGGATCTTCCTGTGGGTCATGTGGCTGATCCTGCTCTTCAGGGTCGTGGTCGACGTGTTCCGCGACCACGAGATGAGCGGCTGGGTCAAGGCCGCCTGGCTGCTCTTCCTGTTCCTGATCCCGTTCCTGGGCGTGCTCGTGTACGTCATCGCCCGCGGCCGGGACATGGGCCGGCGGGAGATCAAGCACGCGCAGGAACAGCAGGAGGCCTTCAACGCCTACATCCGGGAGACGGCCGGCTCGGTGACTCCCGCCAAGGCGGGCGCGGACGACCTGTTCCGGCTCTCCGAGCTCAAGGCCAGGGGCGAGCTGAGCGAGGAGGAGTTCCAGCGGGCCAAGCAGAAGCTGCTGGCCTGACCCGGCGGCCCGTCCCCCTCCGCCTCCCCCTCGCCCTCTCCGCGGCCGTCACATCCTGGCGGCCGCGGCGCGGATGGCCTCGCGGATGCGGAAGTAGGTGCCGCAGCGGCAGATGTTGGCGATGGCGTCGATGTCCTCGTCGGTCGGCTCGGCGGTCCGCTTCAACAGCGCCACCGCGGCCATGATCTGGCCGGGCTGGCAGAAGCCGCACTGGGCGACGTCCTGTTCGAGCCAGGCCTCCTGGACGGGGTGCAGGCGGTCGCCGTCGGCCAGCCCCTCGATGGTGGTGACCCGCTTTCCCGCGCAGGCGGACACGGGCACCACGCAGGGGCGGACGTCGACCCCGTCGAGGTGGCTGGTGCAGGCCTTGCAGACGTCCACCCCGCAGCCGTATTTGGGGCCGGTGACGCCCAGCATGTCCCGGAGCACCCACAGCAGGGGCAGGTCGTCGGGGGCGTCGACGGTGACGCTCCGGCCGTTGACGATGAAGGTGTGCAGAGGCACGGCGGCGTACTCCAGCGGTCAGCGCGGGTAGGGGGTGAAGTCGACGTCGAAGTCGAGGGGGAAGCTGCGGGGCTTGGAACCGGTGGCCCGGGCCCAGGCGTTGGCGATGGCCCCCACGGCGGCGGGCACTCCGAGCTCGCCCGCGCCGCCCGGCTCCGTGCCGGTGGCCGGGAGCACGAAGACCCGTACGTCACGCGGGGTGTCGCGCTGCTGCGCCCAGTGGAACTGGCTGTAACTGCCCTCCAGTGGAAGCCCCTTGTCCAGGTGCAGCCCGGCCCGCAGGGTGGTGGAGATCGCGTCGGTGAGACCGCCGATCATCTGGGCCTCCAGTCCGCGCGGGTTGACGGGCAGGCCGACGTCGACGGCGATGACCGCCTTGGTGACGCGGACGCGCTCCGGGTCGCGGGTGTCGATCTCCACGAGGCAGGCGGTGCGCGACTTGTACTCCTCGTGGAAGGCGATGCCCTGCGCGCAGCCGGCCGGCATGGCGCGCCCCCACTGCCCCTCGGCCGCCGCCTTGTCGAGCACGGCGCGCTGGGCGTCGGTCTTGAGGAAGGTGCGGCGGAAGCGGTAGGGGTCCTTGCCGGTGGCCGCGGCGAGTTCGTCGACCATGATCTCCTCGGCGCCCCGGGTGTTGGCCGAGTACACCGAGCGCCAGGACCCGGTGGGGATGCCCGTGGGCACCTCGGTCAGGGCCTGGGTGGTCAGCCCGAAGTGGTACGGGGACTTCACCGTGGTGAGGAACAGGGTCTGGGCGAGGGTGGCGTTGCCGATTCCGGAGGGCAGGCTCGCGGCGGTGGCGGTGATGATCTCGCCGAGTCCGTGCCGGAAGTCGGTCTCGGCGGCGGCGACCCGGTGCTCGAAACTGAGGACCTCGCCCAGCAGGTGGGTGGCCCGGATCCGGTGGTGGGTGGCGGGGCGCATCCGGCCGTGCCGGGTGTCGTCCACGCGGGTCCACATGAGCTTCACCGGCCGGCGGCAGGCCTTGGAGATCCGGGCGGCCTCCAGGGCCGCGTCGAAGAAGAGCCGCCGGCCGAAGGAGCCGCCGGCCTGGACCACGTGCACCTTCACCTTGTCCAGCGGCAGTCCGAGCTCGGCGGCGATGGTCTCCCGGGCGACGATGGGGGACTTGAGGCCGGACCAGATCTCGGCACGGTCGTCGCGGACGTCGGCGACGGCGGAGTTGGTCTCCATCGGGGCGTGGCTGACGAAGGCGAAGTCGAACTCGGCGTCCACGTACGGGGTGAGCAGCGGCGGCACCAGCAGCGGCGGGGTGGCGGCGCGCAGCTTCGTACGGATCTGCGCGTCCGAGAGCTGGTCGGCCGGGCCCGGGCCCCAGTCGACGGTGAGGGCGGCCTTGGCGGTGAGGGCCTGCCCGAACGTTTCCGCGACGACGGCGACGCCGGTCCTGACGGTGACCACGTCCAGCACGCCCGGCATGGCCTTGACCGCCGCGAGGTTGGTGACGGCGCGGACGGTGCCGCCGACGGAGGGCGGGCGGCGCACCACGCAGGGCCTGGCGCCCGGTACGTCGAGGTCGAGGGTGTACTTCTGGGCGCCCGTGACCATCGCGCGGGCGTCGATCCGCGGGGTCGGGGTGCCGACGAGGGCGTGCTCGGCCGCCGGCTTCGGGGAGGCGCCGAGGACGAGCAGGCCGGGCGAGGCGGCGGCCGCCGAGAGGCTCCCGTAGCTCGCGGTGCGGCCGTCGGGGGCCCGGACCGCGCCGTTCGCGGTGGTCAGCCGGGCGGCGGAGAGGCCCCAGCGGGCGGCGGCCGCGGCGACCAGGCGGGCCCGCGCGGTGGCGGCGCACTGGCGGACCGGCCCGTACAGCGAGCGGATCGAGTTGGAGGAGCCGGTGAGCTGGTTGAACAGCAGCTCGGGGCGGGCGTCGTCCAGTTCCACCCGGACCGTGTCCAGCGGCGCGTCCAGCTCCTCCGCGACCAGCATGGCCACGGCGGTGGTGAGCCCCTGGCCGACCTCCTCGCGCGGCAGCCGGAAGCGGACGGTGCCGTCCGTCTCCACCGCCAGCGCCAGCAGGGCGGAGGTAGGGGCGCCGGCCAGGATGAACAGGTCGCCCAGGTCCACGATGTCGGCGATGGCGGGCAGGGTCGGTATGACGGCGTGCGCGGCCTGGGGGGCGAGCAGGTCGGCCCCGGCCCGGGTGACCAGGGCCAGCGTGGGCGCCGCGACCAGGTGGGTCAGGAAGGAGCGGCGGCTGCGCCCCGCCGGCGCGCTGCTCTGTTCGGTCATCAGGTCGTGTCCCCCACCGCTCCCCGGGCCCGCGAGAACGGACCTCCCCCGGCTCATTACCGACACGTAGGGTAGCGATCACCGGGAGAGGTGGGAAGCGCGGTGCCGAACGGGGTCCTTCGTTCGAGTGGTGCCCCGGACGGGCCGGCGACCGCGGTGACGGAGGGGATCCGGGGTGCGCGCGGCTCGTACACGTCGACCGTACGATCGACCGCCGCCCGCCGGAGGGCCCTTTTCCGGCCGCGGGCGCACGATGGAAGCAGACCCGTACACGGCGCGACACGTGAGGAGGTGTTCGCGGTGGCCAAGTACATGGATGTCCACCACGGGATGAAGGGCATCACGGCGGACCAGCTGATGGCCGCCCACCGGGCGGACCTGGCGATCCAGGCGGACGAGAAGGTGCAGTTCGAGCGCGCCTGGGCGGACCCCGCCTCCGGCGAGGTCTACTGCCTGTCCGAGGCCCCCTCGGCGGACGCCGTCCGCCGGATCCACGAGCGCGCGGGACACCCCGCCGACGAGATCCACCCGGTGCCGCTGATGGTGTGACGCGGCGCCGGACTCCGGCCGGGCGCGGCGTGGACAGGGCCCGGAGCGGGCAGGAACGGCACGGACACGAAGACCACGGCTGACCGGAAATGTTCGTACGGACGGGAGGCAACCGGGAGGCCTTCGGCATATGCCCCGAGCAAGGCCGTTACGGATGTTGCCAAACGCCTTACAGGCACTCTGCGGCTGTGCCACAGTCGTAGTCGGTCCACAGCCGTCACCGGTCGTCCTCCGGGACCCTGGCCGAGCCGCCTGTATCGCCGCGCCTGCATCGGAGTCATCATGCCGTCCCACCTGTACGCGGACCGTCCCGCGCAGCCGCCCGAGCCGGGATCGGTGGACGCACTGATCTCGCAGACCCGCCGGCTGCGCGGCGAGGTGGACGCCGTGCGCCGCGACACCGTCGTGGACGACGACGACGCCCAGGGCCGCTGGCAGCGCGCGCTGTGCGACCTCGCCGTGCACCACCTCGACGACCTCGGCCAGCACCTCGGCCAGCTCAAGGAGGGGCTGCCGCCCGCTCCCGAGCCCGCCGAACTCCCCGCGGCGGCCCCTGAGGCCGCGCAGGAGGACCGCCAGACCCGCGTCGGCAGCGCCGAGTGGAACCTGCTGACGGACGAGGTCACCTGGTCCGAGGAGCTCTTCCAGATCTTCGGGCGGCCGCCCGAGGCCGGCCCGCTGCCGCTCGACGAGCTGGGTTCCACCCTGTTCTCCGAGGACCAGCCCCTGATGACCGCGATGGTCACGGACTGCCTCGTCGACGGCAAGCCGATAGACGGCGAGTTCCGCATCGTCCGCGCCGACGGCCGGGTCCGGACGCTGCACATGAGGGGCGAGCCGGTGCTCGACTCCGACGGCTGCACGGCCTCCATGTGGGCCGTGCTCCGGGACGTGAGTGAACTGCGCCGGAGCCAGCGGGCGGTGCGCGAGTCACGGGACTCGCTCCAGCGCCAGCGGGAGATCGCGCAGACCGAACACCGGCTGGCGGTCGAGCTGCAGGAAGCCGTGCTCCCCCCGTGGCGCGGCTCCCTGCGGTTCCCGCACGAGAACGCGGGCACGATGGACGTGGCCGCGCACTACCTGCCCTCCGCGACCAGCGCGCTGATCGGCGGCGACTGGTACGACGCCCTCGAACTCCCCGACGGGCGCTCCCTGCTGACGGTCGGTGACCTGACCGGGCACGGGGTGAGCGCCACCTCCGGGATGGCGATGATGCTCGGCGCCCTGCGCGGGATGGCCATGGCCGGGATCGAGCCCGGCCCGCTGATGGGCTGGCTCAACCAGCTGCTGGAGACCTCCGTGCAGCCGGCCCTCGGCTCGGCCGTCTGCTGCCGTTACGACCCCGCCCGCCGGGTGCTCTCCTGGGCCCAGGCCGGGCACCCCGCCCCCCTGCTCTTCCGGCGCGGCCAGGGCCGGGCCCTGCAGCCCCCGGAGGGGGTGCTGCTCGGAGCCACCTCCGGCGCCGTGTACGGGCAGGCCGAGGAACGGCTCGAACTGGGCGACGTCCTCGTGCTGCACACCGACGGACTGACCCCGCGGAGCATCGAGTTCAGCCGGGCGGACGGGACCGAGCGGCTGCTGGCGCTCGCGCCGAGGTTCTCGGAGGCCCGGTCGGCGCGGGACTGCGTACGGATGGTCACGGAGGAGTTCGGCGAGAGCGAGCGCGAGGACGACGCCTGCGTCCTGGTCGCCCGCATCGGCGGCTGACCGCGGCAGGGGAAGCCCGGGGGGCCGGGAAACGCAGGGGGCCGCGCCGGTGAGGCGCGGCCCCTCCTTCCGTTCTCCGTCGTTTCCGGCCCCGCCCCACGCCTCCGGCCCTCTGCGACACCTGGCACCTGGTCCCTAGACCTCCGCTCCGCGGGCGACGGGGGCGGGGCTGTCCGGGAGGGCCAGCTTGATCTCCTCGCGCAGGTCCTCGATGCCCGCGTACCCGGCGTACTGGCCGGTCAGCCGGTACATCTCGCGGAGCCGGTCCCACGTCCGGTGCGAGGAGGTCTCGTTCATCGACACCAGGGCGAGCCGGGCGTAGCGGTCCGCCTGCTCCGGGTCGTCGGCGATGAAGCAGGCCGACGCCATGGAGATGTAGTCGAAGATCTGCGAGCGCTGGTAGCCGTCACCGCGCAGCCGCAGCGCCTCCCGGGCGTGCCGGGCCGCGATGGGCGCGGCCGAGGCGTCGTGGTCGGCGAGGGTGCGGTACGCGAGGGCCTGCATGCCGTGCAGGTCGGCCTCGTCGAAGTGCTGCATCCAGGAGGGCGGCGGCACGTCGCCCTTGTCGGAGACGAAGAGGTCCTCGGCCTCGCCCAGGGTGCGGCGCATGGCCTGGCCCTTGCCCATGGCGGCCTGGGCCCAGGCCTCGATGGTGTGCAGCATGGCGCGGGTGCGCGGCAGGGTCTGCTCGCCGGAGCCGGACTGCGCCAGCTTCATCAGGTCCAGGGCCTCGTTCGGCTTGCCGAGGTGGACCATCTGGCGGGCGGCGCGGGAGAGGGCCTCGCCGGCGCGGGGCCGGTCGCCGCCCTCGCGGGCCGCGTGTGCGGCGATGACGAAGTACTTCTGCGCCGTCGGTTCGAGGCCCACGTCGTGCGACATCCAGCCCGCCAGCACGGCCAGGTTGGCCGCGACCCCCCACAGCCTGCGCTGGAGGTGGTCCGGGTGGTGGTAGGCCAGCATGCCGCCGACCTCGTTCAACTGGCCCACGACGGCCTTGCGCTGGAGCCCGCCGCCTCTGGAGGCGTCCCAGGCCCGGAAGACCTCGACGGAGCGCTCCAGTGCCTCGATCTCCTGGGAGCCGATGGGCGCGGCCTCGTAGCGGTCGTAGCCGGCCGGAGCGGCCTGGTAGGGGTCACCGAAGGTCTTCGCGTTCTCGGCGCCGGCGGGCTCGGTGTGCAGCCAGTCGTACATGGCGTTGCTGAGGGCTGAGCCGGCGGTGAGCGCGGCTCCCGCGCCCATCAGGCCGCGACGGTTGAGCATGAGGTCCATTCCCGTGAATTCGGTGAGGACCGCGGCTGTGCGTTCGGGCGCCCAGGGCACTCCGTCGGGGTTCTCCTGAACCCCGTCCGGCTGCCGTTTGGTGGTGCGCCGCTGCCGTACGAACCCGAGGTCCTCGATGGTCACGACACGACCGAGCCGCTCGGTGAACAGTGCTGCCAGTACCGTGGGCACCGGTTCGCGCGGGGTCTCCCCCATGTCGATCCAGCGCCGCACCCGCGAGGTGTCGGTGGCCAGCTGGTGGTGGCCCATCGCGGCCGCCTGCCGGTTCACCATCCTCGCGAGTTCGCCCTTGGACCAGCCGGCCAGGCCGAACAGGTCGTTCAGACGGGTGTTTGGACCTTTGCTCACGTCAAGCCCCCAGGTTCTCGGCTGAGTTGACAGTAACCCCCTGTCAGATCCCCGTGGACTATTCGCCAGGGTTCGCCACCCGCCGCCCCGTGGTTCGCCACCTGCGGGCGGGTGTCAGGTAGGAATGCGCCTCCCCGACCCGGTTCACCGGCGGAACTCCCCAGGGTGAAGTACGGGATCCGGCGGGGCGGCGTACGCACTCGTCGGCGCACGAAGGGAACCGTAAACGCCATGTACGCAGCAACGTCCTCCGTGTCCGCCCCGGTCCGCCCGCACCGCACCCTCCAGGCGGGGGGCGGCTCCTACCTCGAACCCGGCCGCCAGCCGGTACCGGCGCAGGGCGCCGTACGGGCACGGCGGATGCCGGGCGTCGGATCGCAGCCGCTCAGCGGAAGGATCGACCTCTCCGGGCCGCAGGGGGCGCAGCTGCGCACCGCGCTCGCGTCGGTGCAGCGCATCTGTCCGGAGTTCGCGCCGGTGCAGGTCCTGCGGCGCAGCGGCCGGTCGGTCCTCCTCGTGGGGACGACCGGGCGGATGACCGCGGTCGCGAAGGTTTTACTGGACCACTCGCCCGAGTGGCGCGAGCGGTACCGGCACGAAATAGGGACGTACCGGACCTTCGTCCGGCACCGCCCGCCGGTCCGCGTACCCCGGCTGATCGCCGCGGACCCGGAGAACTGCGTACTGGTGGTGGAGCGGATGGCGGGCCGGGTCGCCGCGCTCCAGCGGCACCCGGTGGAGGCGCCGCCGCGGACCGACGTACGGGCGGCGCTGGGAGCGGTGTGCCGGGTCAACCAGTGGCGGCCGCCGGCCGACCTGTTCGGGCACCCGGTGGACTACGTGCGGCGCATCGCGCGTGACCACGAGCTGGGCCTGCTGACCGACCGGGACTTCGGCGACCTGCAGAAGCTGCTGCACGGGCTGCGGCCGGCGGGTGTCCAGTGGCAGTTCAACCACGGCGACGCGCTGCTGTCGAACCTGCTGC
>NZ_GG657750.1:834747-836956 GCF_000158895.1 Streptomyces sp. C
GCCGCCCTCACCGCCGCCGGGCGGGGGCTGAGCGTGCTGGTGGTGGAGAAGGCCCCCACGTTCGGCGGTTCGGCGGCGCGCTCCGGGGCCGGGATCTGGCTGCCGAACAACTCGGTGATCCTGGCCGCCGGGGTGCCGGACACCCCGGCGAAGGCGGCGGCGTACCTGTCGGCGGCGGTGGGGCCCGAGGTGCCGGCCGACCGGCAGCGGGCGTTCCTGGACAACGGGCCCCGGATGCTGGACTTCGTGATGGCGAACAGCCCCTTGAGGTTCCGCTTCATGGACGGCTACAGCGACTACTACCCGAACCTGCCGGGCGGCCTGCCGAACGGCCGCTCCATCGAGCCCGACCAGCTCGACGGCAACCTCCTGGGCGCCGAACTGGCGCGCCTGAACCCGGCGTACATGCCGGTGCCCGCCGGGATGGTGGTGTTCAGCCAGGACTACAAGTGGCTGAACCTCGCGGCGGTCAGCGCGAAGGGGCTCGCGGTCTCCACGGAGTGCCTGGCGCGCGGCACGAAGGCCGCGCTGCGCGGGGAGAAGCCGCTGACGATGGGCCAGTCGCTGGCCGCGGGACTGCGGGCCGGGCTGCTGCGGGCGGGGGTGCCGGTGTGGCTGAACAGCCCGCTCGTCGACCTGGTCCAGGAGGGCGGGGCGGTCACCGGGGTCGTGGTGGAGAAGGAGGGCGTACGGGGTGTCGTACGGGCCCGCAGGGGCGTGGTGATCGGCTCGGGCGGTTTCGAGCACAACGCGCAGATGCGGGCCCAGTACCAGCAGCAGCCGATCGGCACCCAGTGGTCGGTGGGCGCGAAGGAGAACACCGGGGACGGCATCCGGGCCGGGCAACGGGCGGGCGCCGCACTGGCGTTGATGGAGGACGCCTGGTGGGGGCCGTCGATCCCGCTGCCCGGGGAGCCGTACTTCTGCCTGGCGGAGCGGACCCTGCCGGGCGGTCTGATCGTGAACCGGGCGGGGACCCGCTTCGTGAACGAGGCCGCCCCGTACAGCGACGTGGTGCACGTCATGTACGAGAAGGACCGGGGTGAGACGGGTTCGCACATCCCGGCGTGGCTGATCGTGGACCAGAACTACCGCAACAAGTACCTGTTCAAGGACATCCTGCCGACCCTGCCCTTCCCGGACGCGTGGTTCGAGTCGGGGACGGCGAGGAAGGCGTGGACCTGGGACGCGCTCGCCGGGCAGATCGGGGTGCCGGCGGCCGCGCTGCGGGCGACGCTGAACCGCTTCAACGCGCAGGCGTGGAGCGGGAACGACGCGGACTTCCACCGGGGGGACACGGCGTACGACCACTACTACACGGACCCGAACGTGGTGCCGAACTCGTGTCTCGCACCGGTCTGGGCGCCGCCGTTCTACGCGTTCCGGATCGTCCCGGGTGACCTGGGCACCAAGGGCGGCATCGTCACGGACGCCCGGGCGCGGGCGCTGCGGGCGGACGGATCGGTGATCCGGGGCCTGTGGGCGGCGGGCAACGCGAGCGCGGCGGTGATGGGCCACAGCTACGCGGGGGCCGGATCGACGATCGGGCCCGCGATGACGTTCGGCTACGTCGCGGCGAACGACATCGCGGACACCAACCCCTAGACGGTCTAGCCCTGCTGGAAGAGCTCGGCGGGGAGCGGCTTCAGCAGCGCGTAGAGGTCGTCGGTGATCGGGCGGTCCCAGCTGGCGATCGTCACGAGGACGTTGTCGCTGCGGTCGAACTGCACGCAGGAGATGCGGCTCTCGGAGAGCTTGATCTTGCGGACGATGAGGAGGTTGTCGCCCTGCATGACGGGGCAGTCCTCGGTCCCGGTGACCTCGACGTCCTCGTCGTTCTCCAGGGCCTCGAGGAGCTGCGCCACCTCGAAGGGGACCTGGCCGTCGGCGAGCTCGCGCGCCGGGGACCCCTCGGGCAGGTTGCCGATGATCATCGCGGGGCCGCGGCCGCCGAACAGGTCGTAGCGGAGGAAGACGCCCTGGCAGCTGCCGTCGGGCGCGGGCAGCAGCCCGGCCCCGAGGTTGCCCGGCCAGTCCCCCGGGTCCATGGCCAGGACGTCGAAGTCCGGGCCCGCGGGTGTGGCGGCGCGGTGGCGGCGGAGGAAGGACATGCCGCCATGGTACGTGGCCGCGCGGGTTTTCCGGCGCCGGGGGCTCCGCCGGGAGCTCCCGCCCGGCGCGGCGGGGCGCGGGGGCGGCGGGCGGGGGC
>NZ_GG657750.1:837109-839183 GCF_000158895.1 Streptomyces sp. C
TCATCGATCGTTTTTCGATTTCGACAACGAATCGTCCCGGTGCCGGGGGATTCTTGTTGGCCCGGGGGGGGCCTACCGTCGTCCCCGGTGCGCAGACGGATCTGCCCTTCGGACGTATGGGAGCACAAGACAGGATGACTGTCCCCGTTGGCGGGTCCGCCGCTTGCCCTCAACACGACGCTCGCCCGGCTCCGGGCGCTCGCCCGCGGAGAGACGACTGGACGTGGACGAGATCCTCGACGCGGTGTCCCTCTCCGAGCGGACCGGCGTCCCCGTGGCGGTGACGGCGGCGCTGCTGCGCGGCGAGGAGTTCGCCGACCCCACGCCCGAGGAGACGCAGGAGACGGTCCGCCGTCGCGCGGCCTTCCTGTACGCCGTCTCGCGCGACCCCCAGGGGCAGCCGTACGCGGTCGCGGAGATCGCGGCGGCGATCGGCGCCGACCCCCGGTGGGTCGGTCAGCTGGTGTCGGGCGGGAGACCGCCCCACCTGCGGCACTGCGCGGAGTTCGCGGCCTTCTTCGGCCGTGACCTCACCTTCCTGACGGACACGCCGGCCCAGGCCGTGAACAGGGCCCTGTGGCCCGCGGTCGAATCCCTCAACTACCGATCGGGCGACTTGATGGCCGACCTCACGAACCAGTACGGGCTGGTCTCCATCTCCACCCGGGGAAGAGCCCTCACCCGCACGCAGGAGACCCTGCTGCTGGGCATGATCACCGGCATCCTCTCCTCCGAGGTGGCCCGGTGAACCTGTCCCGTTCGATGCGCAAGCTGTGCACCGCCCTGACCTCCTCGCTCGACCTGGATGCGCCGGTCGAGCCGCAGACCCTCTTCCGCGCCCTGTGCGACGCGATGAGCCGCAGCCGCGGCGGCCGCCCGATCGTGCTGCGCTTCGAGCGCTTCCCGTCCGGGCTGACCACCTCGGGCCTGTGGCTGAACATGGACGACTACGACATCGTCGTCGTGGAGAAGTACACGACGCCGGACCACCAACTGGTCATCCTCGGCCACGAGCTGTGGCACATGAAGGCGGGCCACTGCACCGGCCACGGCGGCGGGGCGGCGGACGACGCCGCGCGCTCCCTGCCCGACGCCTCGGACCTGACGTACGCGAGCGTCGCCGCGCGGTCCCACTACGAGGACGCGCAGGAGATCGAGGCCGAGACCTTCGGGCTGATGCTCGGGGACCGGTGCCGGCCGTGGCTGACCGGCGGCGACGCGGCCGGGGCCGCCCGCCGCAGCGACGTGGCCGGGCGGATAGGCAACGCCCTGGGCTACCGCGGACCGATCGGTTGACGGTGACCTCGGACAAGTACTACATCCCGTACCTCATACCGGCGGTGATCCTCACCCTGGCCTTCGCGATCCGCCTCCCGGTCATGATGAGGTTCTGGCGGATCGACCCCAACGTGCGCTCGGTCGGAGGCCTGCTCCTGCTGGCGTCGGCGGTCTTCTACCTCGGCCGGCCCAAGACCCTCGTGCTGCTGAACAGCGCGACGGGCATCAGCAACTTCGCGGCGCCGCTGGTCTACACGCTGCTCATGATGTTCTGCGCCTCCTGCCTGGTCATGATCATCCACTGGCGGGGCGGCGATCCCCGGCGGGTGCGCCGGGCCACCTGGACCATCGGCGTCTTCTACGCGGCCGTGGTGGCCGGCCTGTGGACCACCTTCGCGTTCGCCGAGGTACCGGTCGAACGGCTGCGGGACCTGGACACGTACTACGCCAACACCCCCTGGATGCGCGAGCACATCATGCTCTACCTGGGGGCCCACACCACCGCCTGCGCCATCACCGCCGTCGTCACCTGGTCCTGGCTGCGGGAGGTGGCGGGCTGGCTGCGCGCGGGCCTGGTGCTGCTGGTCATCGGGTTCGTCCTGAACCTCTGCTACGACGCCGTGAAGCTCACGGCGGTGTTCGCCCGCTGGAACGGCCGCGACCTGGACTGGCTCAGCACGTACGTGGCCCCGCCCATCGCCTCCGTGTGCGCCCTGTTCATCGCCGTGGGGTTCATCCTGCCCCACCTGGGCCAGGCGCTCCAGGGGCTCTGCACCGACTACTACCACTACCGCTG
>NZ_GG657750.1:839748-841051 GCF_000158895.1 Streptomyces sp. C
CTGGCCGGCATGCTCACGGCCGCCGCGCTCGCCGGGGCGGGTTCCGGGGCCGGGGCCGGCTCCGGTGGGGTCGTCGTCGTCGAGCGGGACGTGCTGCCCGACGGGCCGTTCCCCCGCAAGGGGCTCCCGCAGGCGCACCACGCGCACCTGCTGTGGTCCGGCGGGGCCACGGCCGTGGACTCCCTGCTGCCCGGCACCGTCGGCGCGCTGCGCAAGGACGGGGCCCACCGGATCTCGCTGCCCACGAACATGGTCGGCCTCTCCCCCGAGGGCTGGTTCCGGCGCTGGGCGCGGGAGTCCCACTACGTGCTCGTCGCCAGCCGCGACCTGCTCGACTGGCACGTCCGCCGGGCCGTGGCGGCGCTCCCGAACGTCACCGTCGCCGACCGCACCGAGGTGCTGGGCCTGACGGGCGGCGCCCGGCGCGTCACCGGGGTCCGGGTGCGCGGTGCGGACGCCGTGACACGGGTCCTGGACGCGGACCTGGTGGTGGACGCCTCCGGGCGGGCCTCGCGCACGCCGCTGTGGCTGGAGGAGTTCGGCGTGCCGCTGCCCGCCGTACGGACCGTCGACCCCGGGCTCGTCTACGCCAGCCGGATCTTCCGGGCCCCGAAGGACCTCGGGAACACCTTCCCGGTCGTGGTGAACGTCCAGGCGGCCGATCCCCGCCGGGCCGGTCCCGGCCGGTCCGCGACGCTGGTCCCGATCGAGGGCGACCGCTGGCTCGTCACCCTGTCGGGGACGCGCGGCGGCGAACCCGGCACGGACCCGGAGGCCTTCGGGGACTTCGCCCGGGCGCTGCGGCACCCGATCGTGAGCGAGCTGATCGCCGGGGCGGAGCCGCTGACGGACGTGGGTGCTCACCCGTACGACCGTCAACCGCAGGCACCACTACGAGAAGGCCGCGCTCCCGGCGGGGCTGCTGGTGCTCGGGGACGCGGTCGCCGCGTACAACCCGGTGTACGGGCACGGGATGTCGGTGGCCGCGCAGAGCGCCCTCGCCCTGCGGGACTCCGTCGCCCGGTACGGCCTGGCCGACCCGCGGCTCGCCGCCCGGGCGCAGCGGGCGCTAGCCGGGCCGGTGGCCGCCGCCTGGACGCAGTCCACGGGGAACGACGTCTTCTATCCCGGTGCGACGGAGGGCGGCCCGACGGCGGCCGAGCGGGCCGTCGCGGCGTACGTACGGCGGCTGATGCGCACGAGCACCGGCAACGGGCGGGTGGCCCGGGCGGTGACCGACGTGATGACCCTGGAGCGGCCCGCGTCCCGGCTGTTCACCCCGCCGGTGCTGCTGGCGGCCCTG
>NZ_GG657750.1:841151-842668 GCF_000158895.1 Streptomyces sp. C
GCGTCTGGTGCGTGCTCTCGGTGCGCCGGGCGGAAGCCCGCGTACTGGACGTACTTGGCTTTCGCCCGGTGCGGCGAGAGCGCGTGCCAGGCGTCGCGGGGCAGACGGGGGTTTGGCGACAGGCCCTAGGCGCGGTCCCGTTCAGGCGGGCGGCACGAGGGTGAACCAGTGCTCCAGCAGTGCGCCGTCGCCGGTGACGTGCAGCTGCTCGGCGGGGAGCCGCCCCCACAGGAACAGCATCAGGTCGGAGGCGGTGCCCGCCGCCTCGACGTGGACGGGAGCGGTGCCGCGGCGGTCGAAGCGGACCTCGTCGCCGTCGAACTCCACCGTCCAGGATTCGGGGGCGTCGGTGCGGCGGAAGCGGTAGCGCTCGCCCGTCCCGGGCGGGGCCTGTTTCCAGCCGCGCCGGGCGGGGGCCATCACCTCGATGGTGTGGGTGATGGCGTCCACCGCGAGGGCGGGCGCGAAGGAGTTCGGGTGCCCGGTGACGGCCTGGGCGTCCCAGCGGTGGACGGCCTGTTCGATGGTCTGCATGCGGATCCAGAAGCCGCTGGTGCGGTCCCCGTCGGGCGACCAGGTCCACACCGGTACGTCCGGGCCGAGTTCGCGCAGGACCGCCACCAGGTCCCGGGCGGCGGCGGCCGACCAGTCGAACAGCTCCTCGGGCACGGGCCCGCGGTGCGGGGTCCGGTCCGGCATCGGCCAGGCCGCCCGTACGGCCGGGTCGGCGGGGAGCGCGTAGAGCTCCGGGTCGGTGGGGTCGCAGGGCTCGGCGAGCCGTTCCCGGAGGATGTGGGTGAGGTAGCGCTGGACGCTGCCGAGGTGTCCGGCGAGGTCCGCGACCGACCAGCCGGGGCAGGAGGGCACCGGTGGTGCCTCCCGTCCGCCGTCGGCGGCCCGCCGGACGGCCTCGTCGAAGCGGTCGGCCTCGTGCTGGAGGATGTAGAGCAGGGTGAGGTGGTCCATGGGGTCACCCTGCCCCCTGGTGTCCCCGGGGACTCAGCTTGCGCGCTGGGCGAACGACGCCAGGGCCTGGGCCGTGCTCGCCTCCAGGGCGCCGGCGCCGCATTCGCGGCTGGTGTGGTGGGCGCGGGCGAGCAGCCCGGGGTCCTGGAGCTCGGTGCCCAGCGCGGCCAGCGTCCGGGCCAGTTCGTAGGCGGCCGGGGAGTCCTCCAGCAGGGCGACGGCCTCGCGGAGCAGGTCGGCGCGGTCCTGCGGGGCGGCCACCTCCGCCGCGACGCGCAGGGCCTGGCCGATGGCGGACGGCGCGCCGAAGGCGCGGGCGCGGCGTACGGCCTCGGCCGCCAGGGCGCGGGCCCTGGCGGGGTCCTCGGGGGCGACGGCGCGGGCCAGGAGCAGCCGCCACGGGCACCAGGCCGGGTTCTGGATGCCGCGCGGGGTCAGGCGCCGTCCGACGGCCTCCAGTTCGGCGGCGGCGGCCTTGCGGTCGCCGCCGGCCAGGAGCAGTTCGGCGTACACGGTCTGCGAGTCGGGGAAGACCACGGCGGCGGGGAAGG
>NZ_GG657750.1:844716-845591 GCF_000158895.1 Streptomyces sp. C
CGCCGGTGTCGGGGCCGGATCCGGTGAGCCGGCCAGCGCCTCGTCCACGGCGAGGAGTTCGGCTTCGCGTTCGAAGAGTGCGCGCCGTGTGCGGGTCCGGCGTTCCGTCATGGCTCGTACCCCCCAGGCCGGCTCGGGAGATCAGCGTACGCCCGCGCACGAGTCGATGGATCCCACTATCGGGAAAGAATCCGATCTTCTGTTCCGGGCGGTCGCTTCCGGAGGCCGGGGCGAGGGCGGCGAGGCGGGCGCACCGGGTCCGCCTTCGATCACGTCGTCCTCCGGGGACCGGCCGCCGGAGCAGGACCGTGGACGCCGCCCCGCCGGAGCGGGGTGCGCGGCATGCCGGACGCCGGTCTCGGCCTTCGCCGGGTGGACCGACCGTCGCGAAAGGTCCACGGGGAGTGGGAGGTGCTTCACGGGGCGTGATGGCGCGGGCGGAGCGGGCCCGGGCGGGTTTGGGACGGGCGTTCGTGGACAGCCGCCGGGTGAGGCACCTCGCGTGCCGGTCCACGGTCGGCCCCCGGCTGTGCGCGGGGCCGCACCCCGACCCGGAGAGGCGAACGATGAACACGAACCGCGGGCACGACGCCACGGAGCGGCGCGCCGCGCTGCTCCCGGACGCGGGGGCCATGGTGGACGAGCACGGCCGCGCGCCGGGCGCGGCCTCCCGTACCGGGACGGGTGCGGGCCCCGCGGCCGATCCGGCCCGGGTGGACGCGGTACGGGCCGCCGAGGCGGAAGTGAACGTACTGGTCAGCCACTGCGACCGGGCGGGCGCCGACGCCGTCCTCGGGGTCCTGGCGGAGGCGTTCCCCGGGATGGCCCCGCCGGTCCCGGAGCGGGCGGGCGGAGCCGCGGCGGCTCCGAGCATC
>NZ_GG657750.1:846036-859181 GCF_000158895.1 Streptomyces sp. C
CCGCACGCCCGCGGGCCCGCCCTCCGGGCGGGTGGGACATGCGGACACCCCCTAGCCCAGACCGAAGCGGCCGCCCCGCGTCCCCAGGACGAACTTGCGCCACTCGCGCGGCGCGAAGACCAGGGAGGGGCCGTCGGGGCGTTCGCCGTTGCGCATCGCGACGAACCCCTCCACGAAGGCGATCTGGACGTCGCCCACTCCCCGGCTGCCGGCCTGCCAGTCGGCCCCGCTGAGATCGAGCTCGGGCCTGGGCCTGGGCGTGCCCCAGCCGGCAACGGGCTGCGAAACCGTGCTCTCCGCCACGTGCGTGCTCCTCCCGGTACGGTACGTCGTCGTCCGGGGGCCCAGGGTAGCCATCGGGGCGCGCGCCGCACAGGCCGCGGGCGTGACCCGCGGCCGGTCCGGCGCACCGGCCCGGTTCAGGAGCGCGGCGGCTCCGCGCCCACCAGCCACATCGCGAAGAACTGCGCGCCGCCGCCGTACGCGTGTCCCAGCGCCCGGCGGGCCCCCGGGACCTGGTGCTCCCCGGCCCGGCCGCGGACCTGGAGGGCCGCCTCCGCGAAGCGGATCATGCCCGAGGCGCCGATGGGGTTGGTGGACAGCACCCCGCCGGAGGGGTTCACGGGGAGGTCGCCGTCCAGTTCGGTCACCCCCGCCTCGGTGAGCTTCCAGCCCTCGCCCTCCTGCGCGAAGCCCAGGTTCTCCAGCCACATCGGCTCGTACCAGGAGAACGGCACGTACATCTCGACCGCGTCGATCTCCCGGCGCGGGTCGGTGATCCCGGCCTGCCGGTAGACGTCGGCCGCGCAGTCCTTGCCGGCCTGCGGCGAGACGAAGTCCTTGCCCGCGAAGAGCGTCGGCTCGCTGCGCATCGCCCCGCCGTGCACCCAGGCCGGGGGCTTCGGCGAACGGGCCGCTCCCGCACGGTCGGTGAGGACCATCGCGCAGGCGCCGTCCGAGGACGGGCAGGTCTCGGAGTACCGGATGGGGTCCCAGAGCATCGGCGAGGCCTGGACCTTCTCCAGGGTGATGTCGTGCTCGTGCAGGTGCGCGTACGGGTTCTTCAGCGCGTTGCGCCGGTCCTTGTACGCGACGAGCGAGCCCACCGTGTCGGGGGCTCCGGTGCGCCGCATGTACGCGCGCACGTGCGGGGCGAAGAAGCCGCCCGCGCCCGCCAGCAGCGGCTGCTGGAAGGGGACGGGCAGCGAGAGGCCCCACATGGCGTTGGACTCGGACTGCTTCTCGAAGGCCAGGGTCAGGACGGTGCGGTGGACGCGGGCCGCGACCAGGTTGGCGGCGACCAGGGCGGTGGACCCGCCGACGGACCCGGCGGTGTGGACGCGGAGCATCGGTTTGCCGACCGCCCCGAGGGCGTCGGCCAGGTAGAGCTCCGGCATCATCACGCCCTCGAAGAAGTCGGGGGCCTTGCCGATGACGACCGCGTCGACGTCGGCCCAGGTCAGCTCCGCGTCGGCGAGGGCGCGGGCCGCGGCCTCGCGGACCAGGCCGGCGATGGAGACGTCGTGTCGGGCGGCGACGTGCTTGGTCTGGTCGATCCCGACGACGGCCACGGGCTCCTTTGCCTCGGTGTGCTCGGAGGCGCTCATGAGGGGGTCCTCCTTCTAGGACGGCGACTCAGGGTTCTGCTGGAGGCATGGGCCGGAGGTGGCGTGCGCGACGGCCCTGCGGGACTCGCCGCGGTGGATGCGGGCGGCCGCCTCGCCGATCCGGATCAGGCCGGCGGCCATCATCGGGTTGGCGGCGAGCGCCCCGCCCGAGGGGTTGACGGCCACCGCGTCGCCGAGTCCGAGCGCCTTGCGGAGCACGACCTCCTGGGAGGAGAACGGCGCGTGCAGTTCCGCCGTGTCGACGGGGGCGTCGAAGAGCCCGGCGTGCTCGGCGGCGGTCCGCGTGGACGGGGAGTCGGTGAGGTCGCGCAGGCCCAGGCCGTGCGCCTCGATGCGGTGGTCGATGCCGGTGATCCAGGCGGGCCGTTCGCACAGCCGCCGCGCGGTGTCGCCGGCGGCGAGGACGACGGCGGCCGCGCCGTCCCCGATGGGCGGGCAGTCTCCCGTGCGCAGCGGCCGGACCTGGTAGGCGCCCTGCGGTACGGCTCCGCTGAGCTGGGCGTGCGGGTTGGACGCCGCGGCGGCCCGGCTGCGGGCGCCGATGGCGGCGAGCGCGTGCTCGTCGGTCTCCCCCGCGTCGATCAGCGCCTGTGCCTGGAGGGCGGCGAGGGCCACCGAGTCGGGCCACAGGGGGGCGAGGTAGTACGGGTCGAGCTGCCGGGTGAGGACGTCGCGTACGGATCCGGGGGAGGACTTGCCGTACGAGTAGACGAGCGCGGTGTCGGCCTCGCCGGTCTGGATCTTGACCCAGGCCTCGTAGAGCGCCCAGGCGCCGTCCATCTCGACGTGCGACTCGGAGATGGGCGGCCAGGCGCCGACCCCGTCGAGGGTCATGGTGAAGGAGAAGGCCCGGCCGGCGAGGTAGTCGCTGGAGCCGGAGCAGGTGAAGCCGATCTCGCCCGCCTTGAGGCCGGTGGCGGCCAGCACCTGGTGCAGGACGGGCATCACCATCTCGACTTCGCTGAGTTCGTCGGTACGGCGCAGGTGGTCGCTCTGGGCGAAGGCGACGACGGCCACCTCGCGGGCGTGTCGGGTCGTCACAGCAGCTCCTTGTACGCGTCGTAGTCCGCGTCCGGCTCGCCGGTGGGGCGGTAGTGGTCGGGGTAGCGGCCGCCGTCGGTCCACACCGGTTCGACGCGCAGGCCCATGCGGACCTGGTCGTACGGGATGCCGCCGATCCGGCCGTGGAGGGCGAGGCCGGCGCCGTCGAGGGCGATGTGGGCGTAGACGTAGGGGACCTCGATGTCGAGGTTCTTCGCCTTGATGTTGACGATGCAGAAGGTGGTGACGGTCCCGGCCGGGCCGACCTCGACGCGGTCGGTGGTGGCCACCCCGCAGGTGGGGCAGGCGCCGCGCGGGGGGACGTACACCTTGTGGCAGGAGGGGCAGCGTTCGCCGACGGTGCGCCGTTCGGAGAGGGCGTTGATGTAGGCGGTCTGGGCGCGGCCGGGGCTGTAGGTGTAGTCGAGGCGGGCCTCGGCGACGATGCCGGTGACGGGCTCGGCGAACACCCCGTCGTGCGGGGCGGCTCCGCCGGTTTCCGGGCCCTCGTACGGCTCGAAGCAGGCGATGTCGGTGATGGCCCCGGTGCGTTCGGCGGCCCAGCGGACGCGCACCCGCATCCCGGTGGACACGGCGTCCGGGCCGGGGGCGTCGAGGGCGTGCAGGAGGGCGGTGTCGGCGCCGTCGAGCCGTACGAGCACCCAGGCGAAGGGCGTGCCGAGGGGCTGCTGCGGGCGGGGTTCGCCGTTCCAGGCCCAGGTGGTGACGGTCCCGGTGGGGGCGACCTCGACGAGCTCCCGGATCTCCTCGGCGGTGACGGGGTCGTACTCGGCGGGCGGCACCATGACCCGCCCGTCGGAGGTCCTGACGCCGAGCACGACGCCCTCCCGGAGCCCGGTGAGGAAGGCGCTCTGCACGGGCCCGAGGGACCGGGTGAAGGGGAACTCGACGACGAGGGGCGCACGCAGCACCTCGGGCGGGGACGCGGCTGTCATGGCTGTCTCTCCGATTCTCGGAAGGGGTATCCACGCGGTACGAAACCTCTGACGACAACGACCCACCCCCGCCCCGGGGGCCCGGCCCGGGGAGCCCGGCCCGGGGCCCGGCCCGGGCAGCCCCGCCCAGGCAGCCCCGCCCGGAGCCCCGCCCGGAGCCCGGCCCGGGGAGCCCGGCCCGGGGCAGGTTCGGGCCGCAGGCCCGGGGCGGGTTCGGGCCCCAGGCCCAGGCCGGGTTCGGGCCGGCGGGGCGGGGGCTCGGGGTGGGGCCCGAGGGGGTGTGGTGCATGCGCGGCCAGCGCCTAGGCTCGGCGGTAGACCGGCGGCCGCTTCTCCGCGAAGGCCCGCGCCCCCTCCTTCGCGTCGGCCGTGTCGAAGACCGGCCAGCCGCGGACCAGTTCGGCCGCCAGGCCCTCCGTCTCCGTCAGCTCGGCGGCTTCGTACACCGAGGCCTTCACCGCCTCGACCGCCAGCGGCCCGCACGCGTTGATCAGCTCCGCCGTCTCCAGCGCGGCCTCCAGCGCCGTCCCGTCCGGCACCACCCGCCCCACGAGCCCGATCCGCGCCGCCTCCTCCGCCGAGTACGGGCGCCCCGTCAGCAGCATCTCCAGCGCGTGCGTGCGCGGGACCTGCCGGGGCAGGCGGACCGTGGAGCCGCCGATGGGGAACAGCCCCCGCCTGACCTCGAACAGCCCGAACGTGGCCCCGGCGCCCGCGACGCGGATGTCGGTGCCCTGGAGGATCTCGGTGCCGCCCGCGACGCAGTAGCCCTCGACCGCCGCGATCACCGGCTTGCGCGGCCGGTGGTGACGGAGCATCGCCTTCCAGTGCAGGTCGGGGTCGGCCTTGAGGCGGTCCCGGTACTGGTCGCCCGCCATGCCCTTGCCGGCCAGCGCCTTGAGGTCCATGCCGGCGCAGAAGTCGCCGCCCGCGCCCGTCAGGACCACCGAGCGGACGGTGTCGTCCGCGTCCGCCTCCAGCCAGCCGTCGTACAGACCCACCAGCAGGGGAAGCGAGAGCGCGTTCTTCGCCTCCGGCCTGTTCATGGTGAGCACCAGCGTGGCGCCCCGGCGCTCCACGGTCAGGTGTTCCGTCCCACCCATTGCCGTCCTCCCGTCTCAAGACCTAGAACAGGTTGCAGGAGGGCCGGGTGCAGTTCAATAGTTTTCTGACACCCAGTCAGATTTCTTGCCATGCGCCCTTCCCACTTGGACCGGGCGGCGCTCTAATGACCGCCGAGCAGCCCAGCCGTGAGCACTTTCGGGTCAGGAGGAACGGTGGAGTACAACCTTGCCGACCTGTTCGAATCGGTCGTGGACGTGGTCCCGGACCGCGAGGCGCTGGTGTACGTCGACCACCCCGGGACCGGCGCCGAACGCCGCCTGACGTACGCGGAACTGGACGCGGCGGCGAACCGCGTCGGGCACCACCTGCTGGACAGCGGGCTGCGGCCCGGCGAGCACGTGGGGCTGCACCTCTACAACGGGATCGAGTACCTGCAGACCGTGCTGGCCTGCCTCAAGGCCCGTCTGGTGCCGGTGAACGTCAACTACCGGTACGTGGAGGAGGAGCTGGTCTACCTCTACAACGACGCCGACCTCGCGGCGCTCGTCTTCGAGGGCGAGTTCACCGAGCGGGTGGCCGCCGCGCTGCCGCAGACGACGAAGCTGCGGCACCTCGTCCGGGTCGGGCGGGCGCCCGCCGGCGCGCCGGAGCCGGCGGTGGAGCCGGTCGCGTACGAGGACGCCGAGGCGGCCGGGTCCCCGGAGCGCGGCTTCCCGGAGCGCAGCCCCGACGACCTGTTCATCATCTACACCGGCGGCACGACCGGGATGCCCAAGGGCGTCATGTGGCGGGCCGAGGACCTGTTCTTCGCGGGGCTGTTCGGCGGGGAGCCGTCGGGCGAGCCGGTGAAGCGGCCGGAGGAGCTGGCCGAGCGGGTCGCGGCGCGCGGCGCCGGGCTCACCTTCTTCCCCGCTCCCCCGCTGATGCACGGAACGTCGACGCTGACCTCGTTCATCGCCTTCAACTACGGCCAGCGGGTGGTCATCCACCGCAAGTACGCGCCCGAGGAGGTGCTGCGCACCATAGAGAAGGAGAAGGTGTCGAGCGTCTCGCTGGTCGGAGACGCGATGCTGCGGCCGCTGATCGACGCCCTGAACGGTCCGCTCAAGGGGACGGACCTGTCCTCGCTGTTCAGCGTCTCCTCCTCGGGGGCGATCATGTCGGAGACCGTCCGCGCCGAGTTCCAGCGCCTGGTCCCGAACGTCGTGCTGCTGAACAACTTCGGCTCGTCCGAGTCCGGTTCCAACGGGCGGGCGACGGACGACTCGGGCCCCGAGAAGGGGTTCCGCCTCCAGGTCAACGACCGTACGCAGGTGGTGGACCCGGTGACGCACGAGCCGGTGGCGGTCGGCGTCCCCGGCCGTCTCGCGCAGCGCGGGCACGTGCCCCTCGGCTACTACAACGACCCCGCGAAGACCGCGGAGACCTTCTTCCGGAAGGGCGCCGAACGCTGGGTGCTGCTCGGCGACATGGCGACGGTCGACGAGGAGGGCATCGTCACCGTGCTGGGGCGCGGCTCGCAGTGCATCAACACCGGCGGGGAGAAGGTCTACCCGGAGGAGGTCGAGCAGGCACTGAAGTCGCACCCGGACGTGTACGACGCCCTGGTGGCCGGCGTCCCGGACGCGACGTGGGGCAACCACGTGGCCGCGGTGGTGCAGGTGCGGGAGGGTGCGCCGGAGCCGACGCTGGAGGAGATCCAGCGGCACTGCCGGACGCGGCTGGCCGGCTACAAGATCCCGCGCCAGCTGGTGATCGCACCGGCGGTGCAGCGCTCCCCCAGCGGGAAGGCGGACTACCGCTGGGCGAAGGCGGTGGCGACGGAGGCCGACGCGGGGGCGGGCACCCCCTAGGGAGTGTCCCCGGCCGTCACATCCGCTCGGCCCGGCCGTACGCGACGGGCCGCCCGGGAGCCTGCCCGGACGGAGGACCGCCGCGGGGCCGTTCGGGGCAGGCCCGGCCGGGTCAGGCCCCGGTGGTGAGGAAGCGTTCCACGCGGGCCGCGAACCAGTCGGCGTCGTCCAGCCAGGGGAAGTGCGCGGCGCCGGGCTGGACGTCGGAGGTTCCGCGCGGCAGGAGGCCGGCGAGAGCGGCGGCGACGGCGACGGTCGGGTAGCCGTCCAGCTCGCCCGCCAGGACCAGCGTCTCGCCGTCGAACCGGCGGAGCGCCGCGCGGGTGGCGGGCGGGTCGAACGCCCCGGGGCCGGCGAAGACGAGGGCGGCCGCCTGGTTGCGCTCGTGGTCGCCCGCGGCGAGGTGGGCGCGCGCCCGGTCGTCCCAGCGGCCGTAGGCGAGGACCATCGCCCGGCTCCGGTCCTCCGGGGAGGGGTCGCCGCCGGCCTTCCACAGCCGTTCGTAGGCGGCGATGGCCGTGTCGTAGGGTTCCCGGCCCGCCCGGGACCGGACCACTTCCAGGCTCTCCTCGGGGGTCGGCCCGAGGTCCACGGCCCAGGCGGTCGGGGTCACGAGGACCAGGCGGCGGATCCGCTCGGGGTGCGCGGCGGCGTACAGCAGGGCGAGGTTGGCGGCGGCGGAGTGGGCCAGGACGTCCATGCGCTCCAGGCCCAGGTGCAGGCGGAGCGCCTCGACGTCCGCGACCTGGTGGTCGACGCGGTAGGTGGACTCGTCGGCCGGAGCCGCGGAGTCGCCGGTGCCGCGCAGGTCGAGGAGGATGAGCCGGCGGCCGGCGGAGAGCCCGCCGAGGTCGCCCAGGTAGCGGGAGGCCCGCATGGCACCGCCGGGGAGGCAGACGAGCGGTTCACCCTCCCCCTCCGCGTGGTAGGCGAGTTCGGTTCCGTCATAGGTGGTGAATACAGGCATGCGGGCCATCAGATCAGACGATCACTCGTTCGAGTCATTGATTTACCCGGCGGGGTCCGGCAATCTACCGAATGAACGTTCGGTTGGGCTTTGGCGGTACGACTCTCGACGACGATGATGACGATGGCGATGAGGTGGCGGCGATGACGGCGCGTACGGGTCTTGAGGACCTCGGGGATTTCCAGGACGAAGGCGAGCGGCTCAGCCCCGATGAGCTGGCGGCGCTCCAGCTGAAGCGACTGCGGGCGACCCTGCACCGGGCCTACGACCGGGTGGACTTCTACCGGCAGGCGTTCGACAAGGCGGGGGTCCATCCCGACGACTGCCGTTCGCTGGCCGACCTGTCCCTCTTCCCCCTCACCACCAAGGCGGACCTGCGGGACCAGTACCCCTTCGGGATGTTCGCCGTACCGCGCGCGGACGTGCGCCGCATCCACGCCTCCAGCGGCACCACGGGGCGGCCCACGGTGGTGGGCTACACCGACGGGGACCTGGCCACCTGGGCCGATGTCGTGGCCCGGTCGCTGCGCGCGGCCGGCGCCCGGCCCGGTCACATCGTCCACGTCGCGTACGGGTACGGCCTGTTCACCGGGGGCCTGGGCGCCCACTACGGGGCGGAGCGGCTGGGGTGCACGGTGGTGCCCGCCTCCGGGGGCATGACGGACCGCCAGGTCAGACTGATCCAGGACTTCCGCCCCGAGGTCATCATGGTGACCCCCTCCTACATGCTCACCCTGCTGGACGAGATGGAGCGCCAGGGCATCGACCCGCGCCGGACCTCGCTGCGCACCGGGATCTTCGGCGCCGAGCCCTGGACCGAGGAGATGCGGCGGGAGATCGAGGACCGGCTGGGCATCGACGCCGTGGACATATACGGCCTGTCCGAGGTGATCGGACCGGGCGTGGCACAGGAGTTCGCCTCCCACAAGGACGGCCTGCACATCTGGGAGGACCACTTCTACCCCGAGGTGGTCGACCCCCTGACCGGGGCGGTGCTGCCCGACGGGGAGCCCGGGGAGCTGGTGTTCACCTCCCTCACCAAGGAGGCCATGCCGGTGATCCGCTACCGCACCCGGGACCTGACGCGGCTGCTTCCGGGGACGGCCCGGCCGGCGTTCCGCCGGATGGAGAAGGTGACCGGCCGCAGCGACGACATGATCATCCTGCGCGGGGTGAACCTCTACCCGACCCAGATCGAGGAGATACTCCTGCGCATCGCGGGCCTCGCACCGCACTTCCAGCTGCGGCTGACCCGGGAGGGCCGCCTCGACGCCCTCACCGTGCTGGTGGAGGCGCGCCGGGAGGCCGGCGCCGACAGGCGGCGGGCGGCGGCAGCGGAGCTGGTGCGGGCGGTCAAGGAGTCCGTGGGGGTGTCCGTCGCCGTCGAGGTGGTGGAACCGGAGAGCCTGGAGCGATCGGTCGGCAAGATCAAGCGGGTGAGAGACCTCCGGGAGGCGCGCCCCTCCTGACCGGAGCCGCACCGCACGCCTCCCGGGCCGACGGGCACACCGATGGACGGCCGAAACCACCCGTTCGGGCCCATTTCGGTGCGGCTTCCGGGAGCGGCCGGACCCGCCCGGGTAGGGGATCAGGTGTGACCTCGACTCCCCGGCGCCTCCACGACAGGCTCCTCGGCTCCCCGGCCGGGCTGGCCTGGAGCCGCGGCCGGGAGATCGAACTGATGCACCGGGCGATGGGCTTCGCCGCCCTGGGCTTCCTCACCCTGGTACCGCTGCTGGTGGTCGTGGCGGCGGCCGCGCCGGGCAGCGGTTCCAACTTCGGCCGCTGGCTGGGCCAGGCCCTCGGGGTGACGGCTTCCTCGCGGGCTCGGGTCGAGATGCTGTTCGGGGCGGCGGACCTGGCGCTGGAACGGACCACCGCCTTCGGCCTGGCGGCCCTCGCCGTGTTCGGGCTGACCTTCGGCTCCGCCGTGCAGACCGGCTACGAGAAGGTGTGGGACCTGCCCACGGCCCGCTGGCACACCATGTGGCGGCACGTCGTGTGGTTGGCGCTGCTGGTCTGCTACCTCGGGCTGCTGGTGGGGATCCCGGCCCCGTCCGACAACGTGGCGGGCACCGTGGTGGGGACCTTCAGCGACACCGTCGGGACCTGCCTGTTCTTCTGGAGCTCCGGGCGGCTCCTGCTCGGCGGCCGGGTCCGCTGGCGGGCGCTGCTGCCCGGCGCGGTGGCGACGAGCCTCGGGCTGCTGGGCCTGCGCGTCTTCTCCCAGCTGGTGTTCTCCCCGCTCATCGCCTCGAACGCCGTCACCTACGGCCCGTTCGGGACGCTGCTGGTGGTCCAGTCCTGGCTCGTCGGCGTCGGCTTCGTGGTCTACGGCGGGGCCATGGTCGGCCGCCTCGTGCACGAGCACCTGACCATGCGCCGGCTGCGCGCCGACGGGGTCCTGCCGCCCGCGGACGGCCACGGGCACGGGCACGGGCACGATCCCGGGCGGGAGTGACGCGTCGGCGGCGGTTTCACGGGCCCGGTCCGCGCCCCGCCGCGCTCCCCGGTCGGTGTCACCGCACCCGCTACGGGCTGACGGCGAGGAAGAGGTAGGCGGCGAGCAGGACGAGGTGGACGCCGCCCTGGAGCAGGGTGGCGCGGCCCGGAACGATCGTCAGGGCGCCGACGACCACGGTCAGGGCGAGCAGCACCATGTGGAGCGGCGCGAGGCCCAGTACCAGGGGCCCGGTCAGCCAGACGGAGGCGAGGGCGATGGCGGGGATGGTCAGGCCGATGCTGGCGATGGCGGAGCCGTAGGCCAGGTTGAGGCTGGTCTGGACGCGGTCGCGGCGGGCGGCCCGGACGGCGGCGAGGGTCTCGGGGGCCAGCACGAGCAGGGCGATGATCACGCCGACGACGGCGTGGGGCAGTCCGGCGTCGGAGACGCCCTTCTCGATGGTCGGGGAGACGGCCTTGGCGTTCCCGACGACCGCGACGAGGGCGACGAAGAGCAGGCCGAGGCTGATGAGGGCGGCTCGGGCGGTGGGCGGCTCGGCGTGGTCGCCGTCGCCGTCGCCGCTGCCGGGGCCCTGGCCGGTGTTCCCGGTGTCCACGGGCAGGAAGTAGTCGCGGTGGCGGACCGTCTGGACGGCGATGAACAGCCCGTAGAGGGCGAGGGAGGCGACGGCGGCGAAGGTCAGCTGGGCGGAGGAGAACTCGGGGCCGGGCTTGCTGGTGGTGAAGGTCGGCAGCACCAGGCTCAGCACGGCGAGGGTCGCGACGGTCGCCAGGGCGGCTCCGGAGCCTTCGGCGTTGAAGACGGCGACCCGGTTGCGCAGGGCGCCCACGAGCAGGGACAGGCCGACGATGCCGTTGCAAGTGATCATCACGGCGGCGAAGACGGTGTCCCGGGCGAGGGAGGCGGTCTTGTCGCCGCCATCGGCCATCAGGGTGACGATCAGGGCCACTTCGATGACGGTGACGGCGACGGCGAGGACCAGCGAACCGAAGGGTTCGCCGACCCGGTGGGCGACGACCTCGGCGTGGTGCACGGCCGCGAGGACCGCTCCCGCGAGGCAGAGGGCGACCAGGGCCACGGCGAAGCCGGGCAGGTCGCGCCCCCAGCTGAACACGAGCGCGACGAGCGCCACCACGGGGACGAGGAGGGTCCAGTCGGTCAGGGGGGATCTGCGCGTTGCCGTACTCATGCCAGCCAAGTTGCCAGAACCGGGGCCGGGGTGCGCCGTGAGGCGCCCATCCGGAGCCGTGGAGTGGCACTTCTCACGAAATATGCGCCTGTTGTGGACAAGGAGGGCGTGGCGGCGGCCGACCCGCCGGGCCCCGGGGGCGGCGGGGGCCGCCGGGGCCGGGCCGGGCCGTCACACGGCGCGCTCGCGGCCCTCCCAGTAGGGGTCGCGCAGCCGGCGCTTGTAGAGCTTGCCGTTGGGGTCGCGGGGCATCGTCTCGATGAAGTCGACGGACTTGGGCCGCTTGTAGCCGGCGAGCCGCCGTTCGCAGTGGTGCAGGATCTCGGCGGCCAGCGCGTCGCCCGCCTCGAACCCCTCGGCGGGTTCGATGACGGCCTTGACCTCCTCGCCCCAGGTTTCGTGGGGGATGCCGAAGGCGGCGGCGTCCGCGACGGCCGGGTGGGTGAGCAGGGCGGACTCGATCTCGGCCGGGTAGATGTTCACCCCGCCCGAGATGATCATGTCGATCTTGCGGTCGCGGAGGAAGAGGTACCCCTCCTCGTCGAGCAGGCCGAGGTCGCCGACGGTGAAGAAGTCCCCGATGCGGTTCTTGCGGGTCTTGCCCTCGTCCTTGTGGTAGCTGAAGCCGCCGGTGTTCATCTTGATGTAGACGGTGCCCAGTTCCCCGGCGGGCAGCCGGTTGCCGTCGTCGTCGAACACCGCGAGCTCGCTGATGGGCCAGGCCCTGCCGACCGTGCCCGGCTTCTTCAGCCAGTCCTCGGCGGTGGCGAAGGCCCCGCCGCCCTCGCTGGCCGCGTAGTACTCCTCCACGCACCGGCCCCACCAGTCGATCATCGCCCGTTTGACGTGGTCGGGGCAGGGGGCGGCGCCGTGGATGGCGTGCCGCATCGAGGAGACGTCGTAGGCGTCCTTCGTCTCCTGCGGGAGCGCGAGGAGGCGGTGGAACTGGGTGGGGACCATGTGCGTGTGGGTGCAGGCGTGGCGGTCGATCAGGCGCAGCATCTCCTCCGGGCCCCACTTGTCCATCAGCACCAGCGGGTGCCCGATGTGCAGGGACGCGCCGGCGAACTGGAGCACGGCCGTGTGGTAGAGCGGCGAGCAGACGAGGTGGACGTTGCCGTCGGCGGGGCGGATGCCGAAGATGCCGAGGAACCCGCCGAGGTACGTCTCCTCCGGGAGCTTGCCGGGCAGCGGGCGGCGGATGCCGCGGGGGCGACCGGTGGTGCCGGAGGTGTAGTTCATGACCCAGCCGAGGGTGCGGTCGGCGGGCGGTTCGCCGCTCTGCCCGTCGAGGAGTTCGGCGTACGGGCGGAAGCCGGGGACCGCTCCGACGGCGTAGCGGCGGGCGGGGTCGAGCCCGGCCTCCTCGGCGGCGGCGGTGGCGGCGTCGGCGAAGCGCTCGTGGGCGATGAGGACCTTGGCACCGGAGTCGGAGACGATCCAGGCGATCTCGGGGCCGACGAGGTGGTGGTTGACGGGGACCAGGTAGAAGCCCGCCTGGGAGGCGGCGAGGTACGCGGTGAAGAACTCGACGCCGTTGGGCAGGACGACGGCGAAGGCGTCCCCCTTCTCCAGTCCGGCGGCGCGCAGTCCGTGGACGAGGCGGTTGACGTCGGCGTGCAGCCGGCCGGCGGACCACTCCTCGCCCTCGGGGGTGACGAGGACGGTGCGGGCGGGGTCGGTGGCGGCCTGGGCCCAGAATCCGTTGGGGAGCTGGTGGTCGGTCATGTCGATCACGCCTCTCGGGACCGGCCGGCGATACGGGTGATGCGGTCGATGGCGCGCTCGAAGCCGGCGGTGAGCTCGTCGAACACGGCCTGGACGCTGCGCTCGCTGTTCATCCGGCCGACGATCTGGCCGACGGGGGTGCCGAGCAGCGGCTGGACCTCGTACTTCTGGATCCGGGAGACGGCCTCTGCGACGAGCAGGCCCTGGAGCGGCATGGGGAGGGCGCCGGGCCCCTCCGGGTCGTCCCAGGCGTC
>NZ_GG657750.1:860669-862101 GCF_000158895.1 Streptomyces sp. C
TTGCTGGCGTTGGGCGGGGTGCTCGTGCTGCACGCGGCGCTGCCGGGGCCGGGCGCCGGTGCGGCCGAGCGGCGGGCGTTGCAGGGGCTGCGGCTGCGGTACGGGTCGGCGCGGCAGGCCGGGCTGCTGGAACGACACCTGGAGGGGGTCGCGGAGGAGGCCCGGCGCTTCCTCGGGCCCTCCCCCGAGCACCCGTACTACGCCGGGGCCGTGGTGCTGGCGGGACGCGGCCGGACCGTCGCCCTGCACCGGGCGATGGGGTACGCGGTGCGGTACGCGGACTACGACGGCCGCGCCGACCGGCCGGCGGAGTTCCCGGCGGCCGAGCGGATCGCGATGGCCGAGGACACCGTCTTCGACCTGGCCTCCCTCAGCAAGCTGTTCACCTCCATCCTGGCGGTGCAGCAGATGGAGCGGGGCCGGCTGGAGCTGGAGGCGCCGGTGGACCGGTACCTGCCGGAGTTCACCGGGGGCGGCAAGGAACAGGTCACCGTCCGCCAGCTGCTCACGCACACCTCGGGGCTGCGTTCGTGGGCGCCGTTCTACCAGGAGCCCACCCGGGAGGGGCAGTTGCGGCTGCTGTGGTCGGTGCGGCCGCAGGACACGCCGGGGACGGTGTACCGGTACTCGGACCTGAACCTGATCGCGCTCCAGCTGCTCCTGGAACGGATCACCGGCCGCACTTTGGATGTCCTGCTCCGCGACGAGATCACCGCTCCGCTCGGGATGCACCGCACTCGCTACAACCCGCCGCTCTCCTGGCGCCGGGTCACCGCCGCCACCGAGGTGCAGCGCCCGCCGTGGTCGGGCCTGGACCGGGGGCTGGTGTGGGGCGCGGTCCACGACGAGAACGCGTACGCCCTCGGCGGGGTCGCGGGCCACGCTGGCGTGTTCGGCACCGCCTGGGACCTCGCGGTCCTCTCCCGCACCCTGCTCGACGGCGGGGCCTACGCGGGCCGGCGCATCCTGCGCCCCGCCTCCGTCGAGCTGCTCTTCACCGACTACAACACCGCCTTCCCCGGCGACGACCACGGCCTCGGCTTCGAGCTCTACCAGCACTGGTACATGGGCGCCCTGGCCACCCCGCACTCCGCCGGGCACACCGGCTTCACCGGTACCTCCCTGGTGCTGGACCCCTCCACCGACTCCTTCCTGGTCCTGCTCGGCAACTCCGTCCACCCCGTGCGGACCTGGCGGGCCGGCAGCGCGCCCCGGGTCGCGACCGGCAACCGCTTCGCCCGCGCCGTACCGGTGCGTACGAGGCACGGCGGCGCGGCCTGGTTCTCCGGCATGGAGACCGGCGGCTCGGGCACCCTCGCCCTGCCCCCGCTGACCCCGGCGACGGCGCGCGCCCGGCTGCGCTGCGCGGTGTGGTGGGACACGGTGCCCGGCGCGGGGGCCTTCCACCTGGAGGCCTCCGCGGACGGGACCG
>NZ_GG657750.1:864959-885149 GCF_000158895.1 Streptomyces sp. C
CCTGGTGTACGGGGCCGCGGTCACCGCCGTCGAGGAGGACGGCGGCCGCGCGGTGGCCCGTACCGCCGCCGGGGACCTCCGCGCCGACGCCGTCATAGCGGCCGACGGCATCCACAGCCCGCTGCGCCGCCGCCGCTTCCCGGACCACCCGGGCCTGCACTACAGCGGGGAGACCGCCTGGCGGACCGTGCTCCCGTCGGGCCCGGCCACCGAAGCGGCCGAGACCTGGGGCCGGGGCGAGCGCTTCGGGACGGTCCCGCTCGCCGACGGGCGGGTCTACCTGTACGCCACCGCCGTCGTCCCCGAGGGGTACCGGCCCGCGGACGTCCGCACCGAACTGCTGCGGCGGTTCGGCACCTGGCACGACCCCGTCCCCGCCCTGCTGGACCGGATCGACCCGCAGGCGGTGCTCCAGCACGACCTGTACGACCTGGCCGCACCGCTCCCCCGGCTGCACGACGGCCGCACCGCGTGGATCGGGGACGCCGCGCACGCCATGACGCCCAACCTCGGCCAGGGCGGCTGCCAGGCCGTCGAGGACGCCGTCGTCCTGGCGCACCTGCTCCGCGGCCCGGACGTACCGGCCGCCCTCGCCGCCTACACCCGGGCCAGGCTCGCCCGTACCGACGCCATCCGGATCCGGGCCCGCCGGATGGGCCGGGTGGCCGCCCTCACCCACCCGCTGGCCGTGGCCGCGCGCGACCTCGCCCTCCGGGCCACCCCCGCGAGCGCGACGCGGCGCGCGCTCGACGACCTCTTCGACGGATTCACCCTTCCGGGCGAGCCGGCCGGGAACGCGGGCCGCGGCCCGGGACGTCGGGGCCGGTAGACGGGGCGCGGACCGGCCCGGCACCGGGGACGGTTCAGCGCCGCTCCAGGAGCGCCATCGCCGCGTTGTGCCCCGGGATGCCGCTGACCCCGCCGCCGCGGACCGCCCCCGCGCCGCACAGCAGGACGTTGCGGTGGGCGGTCTCCACGCCCCAGCGCCCCGCCTCCTGCCCGTCCGCGTACGGCCAGGACAGGTCGCGGTGGAAGATGTGCCCACGGGGCAGCCGCAGTTCGCGCTCCAGGTCCGGCGGGGTCTTGGCCTCGATGCAGGGGCGGCCGTCCCCGTCGAAGGCCAGGCAGTCGGTGAGCGGTTCGGCCAGGTGGGCGTCCAACTGGGCCAGGGTGGCGGTCAGCAGCACCTCGCGGGCCTGCCGGTTGTCCTTCTCGAAGAGCCGGGCCGGGGTGTGCAGCCCGAAGAGGGTGAGCGTCTGGTAGCCCTGCCCGGCGAGTTCGGGCCCGAGGATCGAGGGGTCGGCCAGCGAGTGGCAGTAGATCTCCGAGGGCGGGACGGACGGCAGTTCCCCGGCGGCCGCCTCGCCGTGGGCGCGCCTGAGCTGCTCGTACCCCTCGGCGATGTGGAAGGTCCCGCCGAAGGCCTCGCGGGGGTCGACGGAGGAGTCGCGCAGCCGGGGCAGCCGGCTCAGCAGCATGTTGACCTTGAACTGGGCGCCCTCCGGGGCCGGGCCGCCGGCACCGGGGTCCTCGCCGAGGAGTTCCGCGAGGGCCCGCGGGGAGGCGTTGACCAGGACGTCGCGCCCGGCGACGGCGCCCTCGCCCGTCGCCGTCCGGAAGGTGACCTCGGCGGGGGCGGTGCCGTCGGTGTGGATGCGCAGCGCCTCGTGGCCGGTGGCGATCTCCGCGCCGGCCGCCCGGGCGGCTTCGGCGAGGGCGTCGGTCAGGGCTCCCATGCCGCCGACGGGCACGTCCCAGTCGCCGGTGCCGCCGCCGATGACGTGGTAGAGGAAGCAGCGGTTCTGGACGAGCGAGGGGTCGTCGGCGTCGGCGAAGGTGCCGATCAGCCCGTCGGTGAGGACCACGCCCCTGACCAGGTCGTCGGCGAAGCGTTCCTCCACCGCCCGGCCGAGCGGCTCCTCGAACAGCATCCTCCAGGCCGCCTCGTCGTCGATCCGGGCCCGCAGTTCCGCGCGGGTGGGCAGCGGTTCGGTGAGGGTGGGGAAGACCTTGCGGGCGAGCTCGCCGGTGGTCCCGTAGAAGGCCCGCCAGGCCTCGTACTCCCGGTCGGAGCCGGTCCGTTCCGCGAAGGACCGCCGGGTGCGGTCCTCGCCGCCGCCGACGAGGAGCCCGCCGGGGCGGCCGTCGCGCTCGTAGGGGGTGTACGAGGAGACCGTGCGCCGGCGCGTCCCGAACCGCAGGCCCAGGTCTCGGACGATCTTCGAGGGGAGCAGCGAGACGAGGTAGGAGTAGCGCGAGAGGCGGGCGTCGACGCCCGCGAAGGGCCGGGTGGAGACGGCGGCGCCGCCGGTGTGGCCGAGCCGTTCGAGGACCAGTACCGAGCGGCCGGCCCCGGCCAGGTAGGCGGCGGCGACGAGGCCGTTGTGGCCGCCTCCCACGATCACCGCGTCGTACACGTCCTGTGCGAAGCCCCGGGAGCCTGAGTTGGCGGTCATGGCTCTTGGTAGCACACCTGGCCGAGCCGCTCCAGACAGTGCGCCTCGTCGGCGTGGGCGAGGACCGTGTCGGGGTGCTCGTCACCGAGGGAGCGTTCGCGGATGCCGGACAGGTCCCGGTATATGGGCAGCGCCTCGTCCCAGCGGCCGAGCCGGCCGAGGCCCACGGCGAGTTCGCGGCGGCTGACCAGCGTGTCGGGGTGTTCGGCGCCGAGGGCCCCGGCACGGAGCCGGCCGACCTCGCGGGCCTCGGCGACGGCCTCCTCCCAGCGTTCGAGGCGGCCCAGGTTGACGCCGACGACGTGCCGGGCGCGCAGGGTCTCCGGGTCGCGGGCGCCGTAGGCGCGGGTGCGGTCGCGGACCAGGGACCGGAACAGGTCGAGGGCCTCGGCGGCGCGACCGGTGCGGCCGAGGGCGATGCCGGTCTCGTAGCGGGCGGCGAGGGCGTCGGGGTGGTCGCGGCCGAGTACGCGGTCCCGTGCGGCGGCGACCTGGCGGAAGCCGGTCAGCGCCTCCTGCCAGCGGCCGAGCCGGCCCAGGGCGTACGCGGCCTCGTAGCGGCTCTGCAGGGTGTCGGCGTGTTCGGCGCCGAGGACGGCGGCGCGGTCCGCGGCCACCGCGGCGGCGGTGGCGTGGGCCTCGGCGTGCCGGCCGAGGGCGCTCAGGGCGCAGGCGAGGCTGTGGCGGCAGCGCAGCGTGTCGGGGTGGAGCGGGCCGGTGGTGCGGACGCGGGCGGCGAGGACGGCGCGGTACATCTCGTACGCCTCCCCGTGCCGGCCGAGGCGTCCCAGTTCGTACGCCTCCTCCTGGCGGGCGGCGAGGGTCTCGGCGTGGTCGGGGCCGAGCACCCGGGCCCGGCCCTGGGCGACGGCCACGTACACGGCGAGGGCCTCCTCGGGCCGGCCCGCGCGGCTGAGGGCGAACGCGCGGGTGTGCCCGGCGGCGAGCGCGTCGGGCTCCCCGGCGGCCGGGGTGCGCAGCGCGAGCCCGTAGGCGGCGGTGAGCCGGGGGTCATCGGCGGGGGCCGGCCGGGTGATGCGGTGTTCGCCGGAGGCGGGGAGGGAGCCGGCCACGTACCCGGAGCCGGTGGCCGGGGCCCGGCGGGCCGCCGTCCAGGAGCCGGTGAGCAGGGCCCACTCCCCGCTGGCGGGGCGGGCGTCCACACCGGCCTTGCGCCCGGCGGTCATCCCCTCGGCCCAGGCGGGCAGCGGGGGCTGCGCGGCGGGCCGCCCGCCGGGGCCGAAGCGGGCCTCGACCAGGCGGCGGTGCAGGTGGCGGGCGTCGCCGGGGCGGTCCTCGGGGCGCTTGGCCAGCAGGTCCAGCACGAGCTGCTCGAAGTAGCCGGGAAGTTCGGGCCGGTGCTCGCGCAGCGGTACGGGCGCGGTGTCGCGGTGGCCGACCAGCACGGACCAGGAGTCGCCGAGGTCGAAGGGCGGGGCACCGGTGGCGATCTCGTAGAGGACGCAGCCGAGGGAGTAGAGGTCGCTGCGGTGGTCGACCTCGCCGCCCGCGATCTGCTCGGGCGACATGTAGTGCGGGGTGCCCATGGCCATGCCGCCGCCGGTCAGCTTGGCGGTGAAGCCGATGTCGTGGGCCAGGCGGGCGATGCCGAAGTCGCAGATCTTCACCGTGCCGTCGGTGAGCCGCATGATGTTGGCGGGCTTGAGGTCCCGGTGGACGACGCCCTGGTCGTGGGTGTAGCCGAGGGCGGCGGCCATCTGTTCGGCGATGTCGAGGACCACGTCGACGGGGAGCGGGCGCGCCTCGTTCTCCTCCATGAGCTGGCTGAGGTTGCGGCCCTCCAGGAGTTCCATGACGAGGTAGAGGGGACCGCCGGAGGCGCTGTCGTCGCCGAAGTCGTGCACGACGGTGACGCCCCGGTGCTGGAGCGAGGCGGCGACCCGCGCCTCGCGCCGGAAGCGCTCGCGCAGGACCTGGGTGAAGTGGGCGTCCTGTTCGGCGCCGACCGGCTTGAGGCACTTCACGGCGACCTGCCGGCCCAGCGACTCGTCGCGGGCGCGCCACACCTCGCCCATGCCGCCGCGCCCGATCAGATCGAGTGACCGGTACCGGCCCTGGATCAGTCTGGACTCCGCCATGTCTTAAAGCCGCCCCCGTCGTCGTGCCGCGCCCTCCCCGGCCGGTCAAGTATGGCCGCTGATTTTCGCAGTGTGTACGCGGAGGGGCGGCTGCCGGGGCCCAGTCGGCGCATCGCTCTCAAGATGTGACCTGGAGGCAGCTGCCAGCGTAGACCTGCGGGAATGGTGCGCAGCACGCGACCCGTGAGACGCAGGCGCCGGGTGACCGCGCGCGGGGGTGGTGCGGGGCGTCCGTACAGCTGGTGCGCCCAGCCCGGCAGGGTTGCGTAGGCGAGCCCAACTAGGGGTCTCCACAGCAGGTTTCGGCCAGGGACGAGGTACGGGGGGACGGGCGGGGCGCGCAGGAAGTCGTCGACGGCGCGGGCGTCGGGCCCGGCGGCGAGGCGGGGGCGGACCTCGTCGAAGTAGGCGGCGAGGGCGCCGGCGGTGGCGGGCACGTCCTGCGGGTCGAGTCCGACGAGGCGGGCGTTGGTCCGGTTCTCGTCCACGTACCGGTCGGCCTGGGCGGGGGTGAGGGGGACGCCCGATCGGCGCAGTACGTGCAGGAAGCTGTCGATCTGGGCGCAGTGCACCCACAGCAGCAGGTCGGGGTCGTCGACGGGGAAGGACTCCCCGGTGTCCGGGTCGGTGGCGGACAGCCCGCGGTGGACGGCGCGGACCCGCGCCCCGGCCCGTTCCGCGGCTCCGGCCGTGCCGTAGGTGAGGGTGCCGACGAAATCGGCGGTGCGCAGCAGGCGGCCCCAGGCGTCGCCGCGGCCCCGCTCGCTGTCGAAGGCCGTGGAGTTCTCCATGACGGCGCGGACGGCGCGCGGGTGCAGGGCCTGGAGGTAGAGCGCGCGGACCCCGGCGATCCACATGACCGGGTCGCCGTGGCAGTGCCAGGTGACGGACCCGGGGCCGTAGAGCCCGGGGTCGGCGTCCTCGTCGCTCATCGGTGCCTCCCGTCGGGGTTCCTACCCCGGCCGACGTCAGCTCAGCCGTGAGACGTGGTACTGGCGGATGCGCCAGCCGGCTCCGGTGTGCTGGGCGATGAGCGAGAGGCGGACGGGCAGCGGGGCCCCGGCGGGGTCCTGCGGGGTGGGTGTCCGGAAGGTGACGGTGGCGAAGCCGGCGAGGGCCTCGGCGGCGAGGGGGCGGGAGTGCAGGACCTCCACGGCGGCGGTGGTGCCGGGCGGGACGTTCTCGTAGTAGGTGCGTATCTCCGCGCGGCCGTTCAGCAGCCGGGGGGACAGCCCCTGGAAGAGGGCGTCCTCGGCGAAGAGGGCGACGACGTCGTCCACGCGGCGCCCGTCGAAGGCTGCGCGCCACTCCTCCAGGATGTCCGCCAGTACCCCGTATCCGTTCGACATGCGCCCGTTACCTCCGGTTCCATGGTCAATACCTTGTTAAGACACCATGTTGGCAGCCTACGTACCGATACTGGCTACTTTTCCAAGTGCATAATTGGGTCATGCAGGATCATGCAAGGCAGTACCCGGGGGAATGTTGTGAACGTGACGACTCTGCAGAAAAGGGGGGCGGCGCATGCGGTGACGGCCTGACCGTCTACCGCCGGGCCGTGGTGAAGGGGTGTACGCCCAGGGAGGGCGCACCCGCCTGTCTGCTGCGGATGGGGCTGCTCGTCGCCCCGCCGGACGACCCGACCGTCCTCGTGCCGGTGGCACCGGACGTGGCCAAGGCCGAACTGGTGCGGCCCATCGAGGAGTCGCTGGAGCGGCAGCGGCTGGACGCGCACGCCATCGCCGGCAGCTTCGTGCCCGTGGCGGCCATCTACACCGCCGCCAAGCGCGAACACACCGGCTGGGCCACCGCGATCGACGGGGAGAAGGTCGTCCACTCCACACTGGCGCACGCGGTCCGCGAATGCCGGGAGGAGCTGATGACGGTGCAGCCCGGCGGCGCGCGCGTCTCCTACGACCTGGACGAGCTCGACCACGTCCGCGGCACCGCCCGGCACCGCACCCTCTACCCGCACGCCGCGCGGACCCACGCGGCGACGCTGCGCCACATCGAGCGGCTCACCGAGGCCGGCTGCGAGGTCCGCACCCTCGACCACGTCTTCGACCGGCTCATCGTCATCGACCGGGCCGTCGCCTACGTCCCGGGCCCCGGGGAGGCCCGGACCTCGGTGCTGGAGATCAGGCAGCCCTCCATCGTCTCCTTCCTCGTGCAGGTCTTCGAGGAGGCCTGGGAACGGGGTTCGACCATCGACCCCGGTGCCTCCCGCACCGTGGAGCCCGACATCGCCGACGAGATCCAGCGGGCCGTGATGCGCCTGCTGGTGGCCGGCTACACGGACGAGGCCATCGCCCGCCGCCTCGGCACCAGCCGGCGGACCGTCGCCGCCCACGTCAGCCGGATCGCCGCCGCCCTGCAGAGCCGCAGCCGAGCCCAGCTCGGCTACCTCATCGCCACCAGCGGGCTGCTGCCCGTGGACGAGCACACCGAGACGGACTGCACCCGGCTCTCGGCCTGACCACCGCCCCTTCCAGCACCCCGCGCCCGGCCGGGAACCTCCCCGGCCGGGCGCGCCGTTCAGCGCGCGGGGACCCGGTCCCGTCGCGTGCGCAGCGCGCGTACGCCCGCCACCGCCAGCAGCACCAGGACCAGCAGGGTCGACCAGCCGAGCTGGCCGCGCGCCTCCGGGTCGAAGGCCATCAGCACCAGCACGGCCACGATGCCGGCCGCCGCCAGCCACGACAGGTACGGGAAGCCGCGCATCCGCACCACCAGCAGGTGCGGGGACTCCCGCTCCAGCCGGCGGCGCAGCACGAGGTGGGCGGCCGCGACGGTCAGCCACATGTACAGCATGGAACCGCCCATGGCCTTTCGCCAGGAACGGCAGGATCCGCTCCGGCCAGCGGTGGTCGAGGGCGATCGCGACGAAGCCGAAGGCCGCCGACGCCGCGACGGCCAGGCGCGGCGCGCCCCGGGCGGAGGTGCGCAGCAGGGCCTTCGGGGCCTCGCCGCGCGCGGCCAGCGAGTGGGCCATGCGGGAGGCGCCGTACAGGTTGGCGTTCATCGCGGACAGCAGGGCGATGAGCACGACCACCTCGATCAGCCGCCCTGCGCCCGGGATGCCGAGCCGGTCGAGGACGGCGACGTAGGGGCTGCGGCCGGGCGTGGCCGCGTCCCAGGGCAGCAGGGTGACGATCACGGCCATGGAGCCGAGGTAGAAGAGGCTGATCCGCCAGATCGCGCTGCTGACCGCCTTGGTGACGGAGCGTGCGGGGTCGCCGGACTCCGCGGCCGCCATGGTGACGACCTCCATGCCGCCGAAGGCGAAGACCACCGTCAGCAGCCCGGCGACGACGCTGTCCCAGCCCTGCGGGAGGAAGCCGCCGCGGCCGGTCAGGTTGTCCATGCCGGGCGGGTCGACGCCGGGCACGGCCCCGCACAGGGCGGCGACGCCGAGGGCGAGGAAGGCGATGATGGCGGCGACCTTGATGCCCGCGAACCAGAACTCGGCCTCCCCGAACGAGGAGACCGAGAACATGTTGGACTGGGTGAAGACGGCCAGGGCAACGAGGGCGATCGTCCACTGCGGTACGGCCGGCATCCACTGGTGCAGGATCGTCGCCGCGGCGATCAGCTCGATGGCGATCGCGATGACGGTCACCGCCCAGTACAGCCAGCCCGCGGTGAAGCCCGCCCAGCGGCCGAGGGCCCGGGTCGGCGTAGACGGAGAACGAGCCGCTGGCGGGCATGGCCGCGGCCAGCTCGCCGAGCATCCGCATGACCAGCAGGGCCAGGGCGGCGGCGAGCGCGTACGACAGGATGATGGCCGGGCCGGCGATCCGCAGGCCGGTCCCGGAGCCGACGAACAGGCCGGCTCCGATGACGCCCCCCAGGGCCAGCAATGGTGAGGTGGCGGGGGCGCAGGGCGCCGGCGAGTTCCCCGGCGGCCGGGGCGGCCGCGGTGGGCGCGGTGGGCGCGGGTGGTGTCTGGGTGAGTGGAGCGGGCATGTGCGGTTCCCCCGTGGGCAGAGGCGGGCGGGGCCGGCGTCCGTGGCGCCGGCCCCGCGTCACCGTGCGGGTCAAGAAGAGACGCGCTGGAGCGTCGCCGTGTGCAGCTCGCCGGCGCGGCCGCCGTCGGGGGTTGCGTACGTCCAGTAGATGCTGACGGTGCCGCCGCCGAGGTCCATGACGTGGCTGACGGTCATGCCGGAGGCCTCGACCCAGTTGACGAAGTAGAGGCCCTCGCCCACGGCGCGGACGGAGAGCTTCTCCCGGCCGCCGTGGCCGGCCATGGGGCCTTCCAGGGCGGTCCAGTCGAGGGTGGTGCCGTCGGCGGAGTAGGAGTTGCGCAGGACGGCGCCGTTGTCGAGCGTCAGGACGTACGTGTGGCCGGCGAAGGCGGGGACGGCGGCGGCGACGGAGGCCGCCGCCGGGGCGGGAGCCGGGGCCGGGGCCGCCGCCTGGGCGGAGGGGGCGGCGGCGAGGGCGATCAGGGCGGCGGCGGCGAGGGCCGGGACGGTGGTGCGCAGGCGCATGACGGTTCCTTCTCGGTGGTGGTGACGAAACGTGGGCAGCGGGCGCGCGGGGCGCGTCACTGCGCGTACTGGTAGAAGCGGGTGTGGTCGAGCAGCTCCGAGGGCCGCACCTGCCACGGGGACATCGGCTCGTCGAGGCTGATGACGCGGCCGTGCTGGGGGTCGGAGGCGGGCAGGGGCCGGCGCGGCTCGTAGACCGAACCGGGATGACGGGCCTGCCAGCGGGCCCATATGAGGTCGATGAAGGTGTGGTGGAGCCAGAAGACGGGGTCGTTGGGCGAGGTCCCGCCGGTCATCTGGCCGCCGACCCACAGGTGGACCCGGTTGTGGTTGTGCCAGCCCTCCTTCTCCCCGACCGTCCAGCCCTCGACCTTGTTGCGGAAGCCCGCGGTGGGGGAGGTGGAGTCCCAGGGGGCGGAGTCGTACACCGGGTCGTCGACGGCCCGGGCCAGTTCGGCGGGGGTGGGGAGGGCGACCGGGTCGGCGGGGCGGCCGAAGTCGCGCATGAGGTACCTCTCCTCGGTGACGCCCACGTCCACCGGCCAGCCGCCCCGGTCGAAGGCGAACGGTCCGGTCATCACCCGGTGGTCGCCGGGGCGGCCGTTGCCGCCGAGGAAGTCGTCGGTCCAGGGGGCGGCGGTGGGCGACTGGTCGGTGGTCCAGTCCCAGTAGGGCAGGGTCACCTTCGGGTCGACCTGCTGGAGGGCCCGTTCGAACTCCAGCAGGTACTGGCGGTGCCAGGGGAAGAAGGAGGGGGACATGTGGCCCACCCGCTGACCTCCCTCGCCGTCGGAGACGAAGTACTGGCCGTGCAGCCGGACGAACTCGTCGTAGACGCCGCGTCGTTTGACCTCCAGGAGGGCCGTGACGAACCTCGCGCGCTCGCCGGCGTCCAGGTCCTTCTGGTTCTTGCGCGTGTACACGTGTGCTTGTTCCTCGATCTGTCGGAGCCCCGCGGGACGTCAGTGGTGGTGGAGCCGGGCCGTCGAGAGCTGCGCGGTGCCGATCTCGTCCACCGCCGCCCGGGCCACCTCCAGCGGCGTGGGGAAGGACTGGTAGTGGTTGACCAGGCTCAGGTAGCTGCCGTCGGCGCGGCGCATGACGTGCAGCGGGCGGCCGTCGATGCTGATCTCGATGCCGGGCCCGGGGGCCGGGGCCGACGCGCTGCGGGCGGAGGCGTAGCGCACGCCCACGGGGCCTCCCTGGATGCGCCGGCCCCGGTAGACCTCGTCGAAACTGCCCGGGAGCGGGCCCTGCCCGGCGGCGGTGCCGGTCCCGGCGGGGGCTTCGGGGCGGGCGGGGTCGGCCAGGACGATCGGGGCGACGGCGGCGCTGGTGCCGACCACGACGGCCGTGGTCAGCGCGGCCCGCATCATGTCCCGGCGGGTGATCGTGTTCACGCGTACTGCTCCTGAGGGGTGGTGATGTCCTGGACGACCGCCCGGACGATGTCGTCGGCCCGTTCGAGGACGGAGGGCATGCCGGAGGTGAAGAAGAGCGTCCCGGCGCCCATGTCGCCGATCGCGTGCATCCGGCGGTGGGCCCGGCCGCCGCCGCCCACGGCCCGGCTGGTGGACGGTTCGATGTGCAGGCCGCCGTAGGGGTGGTACTCGCCGATGCCGTCCTCGACGAGGGAGTCGACGAACGGGCGGGCCTGGGCGGGGACCCGGTGGGAGGGCGCGCTGACGGCGTTGACGACGACGTCGCTCTCGTAGTCGCCGCCGTCGGCCCCGATGTGGAACCCGGTGCCGGCCAGCGGCTTGACGTTCCACAGGCCGCGCAGGACGCGCAGCCGGCCGCCCTCGTGCAGCTCCAGCAGCTTGCGGGCGTTGGCCGGGGGCATCGGGCAGCACAGGCTCATGACGGCCCGGTAGTGGTGCTCCCGGACGAAGTCCTGGTCGGCGGTGCGCAGCAGGGTCCAGGCGTCGGGGCCGCTCTCGGGGACGGCGTGCTGCATGACGCGCATGCCGGTGTCGGGCTCGTCGATGCGGGCGTACTGGCGGCGCAGCCGCTCCAGGGGGGATTCGCCGCCCAGGGAGGTCAGTTCGGCGACCACCGCGGAGGGGTCGGCGCCGTGTTCGGCGAGCTCCCGTTCCAGCAGCTCCAGTACGTCGTCCAGGCCGAGCCGGCCGTCGTGGCCGGTGGCGGCGCGGGCGTGCAGGGCGGCGGGGGTGAAGTGCCGGATCTCGGGGAAGACGGGCCGCTGCCGCACGGCCGGGAGGGCGCCGTTGCGGGAGGCCATGGTGATCCGGCCGCGGTGGCCGCGGGCGGCGAGGGTGACCACGGTGTCCACCGCCGCGAGGCCGGTGCCGAGGACGGTGACGTCCGCGTCGGCGGGGATCGCGGCGGCCGTGTCGCGCAGCGGGTAGGGGTCGCCGAAGTAGCCCGCGTTCCCGCTGAGTTCGTAGTGGTCGGCGGGCCGGCCGGCGCCGACCGCGCAGATGACGTAGTCGAAGGTGTGCGTACGGCCGTCGCGGGTGGTCAGCACCACCTCCTCGCCCGCCTCGCGGGCGGCGACGACGGCGTCGCGGACGACGCCGACGGGCCAGCCGCCGAGGGAGAGCTCGGCGACGGCGTTCTCGGCGGTGCGTTCCAGGTAGCCGCCGAACACGTGGCGGGGCGGGAAGTAGCCGTCGGCGGCGTAGTCGCCCTGCCCGTAGGGGAGTCCGGAGGCGCGCAGCCAGTCGATGAAGTCGTCGGGGGCGCCGGTGCGGGCGCTCATCTCGGCCGGGATGATGTTGGCGAGGACGGCGTCGGCGTCGTGCTGGTAGGCGCGGCCGCGCCAGAGGTTGCCGGAGGGTTCGAAGACGGTGACCGAGCCCCGGCCGCGGCCCTGGGTGCGGGAGAGCCGGTCCAGCAGGCAGACGGCCGCGGCCCCTCCGCCGACCAGGCCGATGCGCGTCGGCGGGCGGTCGTTCGTGTCGGTGGTCATGGTCGGCCTTTCATGAGAGGGAGTCGGCGGGAGGGGCGCCCGCGGGGGGTGTCAGTGCGCGGCGGCGGGCTGCGGCTCGGCCGCGGCGCCCGCGGGGGCGGCGGCGGCCCGGCGGCGGGAGCTCGCGTAGAGCAGGCCGAGGCCGATCAGTGCCCAGACGGTGAGCACCAGGACCGGGCCGGCCGCGCCGGCGCCGTCGAAGGGGCCCGAGGTGCGCAGCAGGGTCGCGGCGGCTCCGGCCGGGAGGAACTGGCCGATGGCGCCCAGCGGCTGGGGCAGCATCTCGGGGGCCGAGGCCAGTCCGGAGAGCGGGTTGCCGACGACGAACATCAGGACGGCGCCGACGGCTATGCCGGGCGGGCCGACCAGCGAGCCGAGGCCGGTGATGACGGAGACCATGGCCAGCTCCAGCAGGGCCACGATCCCGGCGTTGACGAAGTAGTTGCCGGGTGCCACTCCGCTGAGGTGCGTCAGCATGAGGGAGCTGAGGAGTCCGGAGGCGGCGGCGAAGCCGATGACGCCGAGGAACTTGGCTCCGGCGGCGCGCACCTTGAGGACGAAGAGCAGGGCGGCGATCACCGCGGTGATCAGCAGGGGCAGGAAGCCCATGGCCAGGCCCGCGCCGTGCGGGTCGTCGGCGTCGGCGGGCACCACGTCGGTGACGAGCACCGGGCCGCCGGCGAGTTCCTGTGCCTGTCCGGTCAGCGTCTGGGCGACGGTGGGCGAGGCGGCGGAGGCCAGGCGCAGTTCGAGTCCGCCGGCGGTGGGCAGCAGGGCCCCGTACGCCGTGCGGTCGCGCAGGGCGGCGTCGGCCTCCTCGACGCCGGCGGCGGTCTTCACCGCGTACGCGCCGGGGGCCGCCTCGCGCAGCCGGTCGGCGAGCTGTTCGGCGCTCTGCGCGGCGCCGGGTGCCGAGACGACGAGCACGGGCAGGTCCCGCGGCGCGGCGTGGGACGCCGTCCAGGGAGAACCAGCCGCCGATCACGAACTGCACGATCGCGACGATGACGAGGATGGTGCGCGCTTCCGCGCGCGGTGAGGCAGTTGAGCTCATGATTGCTTCCTGGGATCCGGTGGCCGGGGGCGTGGGGGCGCGGACGTGGGGGCGCGGACGTGGGCGCGGGCGGCCCTACTCGTCGAGCAGGTCCGGCTGTTCGGCCGTGATCTCGTCCCACATGATCTGGAAGCTGTAGCGGCCGAGCTGTTCGTCGCCGAAGCCGTCCCGGGCCAGCAGGGCCTGCTCGTGGGACATCGGGACGGGCCGTCCGGCGGAGAGGGCCAGCAGCTGGACCTGGGCGCAGCTCTCGTAGGTGAAGAACCAGTGGACGGCCTCCTCCAGGGAGCCGCCCACGGTGATCAGGCCGTGGTGGCGCAGGAGCATGGCCCGCTTGGCGCCGAGCCGGTCGGCGATGTCCTGTCCGTGCTCGATCTTGATGGCGGGGCCGTCGTAGTCCCCGTACAGCACCTGGTCCTGGTAGAAGGCGGCGGATTCCTGGTCGTAGGGCTCCAGGAGGCGTTCCAGCGCGCCGAGGGCGCGGGCGTGGACGGTGTGGCCGTGCGCGATGGCGTTGGCCTCGGGGCGCTCGTGGATCTTGGAGTGGATGGTGAAGGCGCTCGGGTTGACCTTGCCGGTGCCGTCGACGACGCGGCCGGCGGCGTCGACGCGGATCAGGTCGGCCACGCGGACGCGGTTGAAGGAGACGCCGAACGGGTTGACCCAGAAGGTGTCCAGGTCCTCGGGGTCACGGACCGAGATGTGGCCGGAGATCCCCTCGGCGTAGCCGGCCTTGCCGAACAGCCGCATGGCGGCGGCCAGGCGCTGCTTGCGGTGGCGGCGCTCGTCGCCGACGGAGGCGAACACCGGGTCGGCCGGGATCGGCAGGCCGGTGTGGGTGTCGGCGAGGAAGGCTTCGGGGGCGGCGGCTTCGGGTGCGGCGGCTTCGGGTGCGGTGGCTTCGGGTGCGGTGGCTTCGGGTGCGGCGGTGGACACGTCGGGTCTCCTGGAAGGTCGGATTCGGGCCCGCCCGCCCCCTTCTCCCCCACCCGCGCCAGGGCAGCGCGAAGCCCGCTGCGGGTAAGGGGAATGGTGCCGAAACCCCAGGTCAGTCGGGGTGTTGCGGCGGGGAGGGCGTCAGCTCCTGCACCTGAATCCTGTCCCACGGAGGGGTGCCTTTTCGGCCTCCAGCGGCTCCGGGCGGCTTCATAACCGTGCGTTTCACCTTTGCGCAGCGGGCCGGATTACGGGCATAGCGGCACAGACCACCCCTCGGCGGTCCGCGCCGGGCCCTGCGGTGGGCTCAGGCCGCTCCGTCGGGTCCGGTCCAGTCGAAGGTGATGTGCTTGCTGGACTGGCCTTCCCGGCTCCAGTGGAAGCCGAAGGCGTCGGCCCGGTCGGCCGTGGAGCGGCCCCAGGTGGCGACCTGCCCCGGGCCCGTCTCGCAGCCGGGCAGGTTCGTCGACTGGACCCGTGCGCCCTCCGGGGTCGTGGGGCCGGTGAGGGCCACCGCGGCGGCCTCGACCCGGCCGGGGATGGCGGCCCGCCAGCCACCGAGGTCCTCGTCGACCTCGATGTGGACGGGGGCGAAGTCCATGCCCCGCATCTCCGCGTTCATCATGGCGACCATCTCGGCCGGCCAGCTGCCGGCCTGGCCCCCGAAGATCATTCCCAGCGCCTGGCGCTGGGCGTCGTCGGCGCGTTCGTCGAGGAAGACCGCCGCGTAGGTGTCGCTGTGCTCCGCCCACACGTTCCCGACGAAGGAACCGAGCATCAGGACGTTCAGGCCGTCCAGCACCACTTCGCCGTAGTTGCCCTCGCGGATGTGCCAGGCGAGGACTCCGTCGCACTCGCCGTAGGTGGGCCGCTGGGCGAAGGAGCAGGGGCAGGGGACATCGCACCTGCACGTGTCGAACCAGTCCCCGGCCGCGTGCCAGGCCGGGACGGTGGTGGCTGTGGTCTCGGACATCTCATCGCCTCCACGTGACCCCGCGCCGCGCGGCGGGACGCACATGGCCGGCATTTCCCCGGCGGACATCGCCGGGGGCGTTCGGCGGCGCGGGCCATCACCTCGATTCTCCTCCCCCGGCCGCGCGCGCGAAAGCGCTCACCCCGCCGCAGCGCTCACCCGCCGGGCCCTTGCCCCCCCTGGGGTCCATGTCCCCCATGGCGCCTCCCGCAGGCCCGGGAGCAGCCAGTCCTGGCGATCAGTACGGCCGCCCGCCGACCCCGGACCCACCGCTTCGCACACTCTTCCGGTCGGCACGGCCCCCTCGGCTAACATGTTCGGGCCAACACCGACCGGTTGAAATATGAACATCGGCTGAAAATTGATATCTGAGGAACCACGAGCGCTTCCGCGCGAGAACAGCGCCCCCGCGTCCGGGCACCGGCGCAGGCCACTCGTCCTCCTGTGGGCCGCGGTCGGCCTGACGGGCCTCGGGTTCCTCGTCGCCCTGGAGATCGCCGCGCGCCATTACGGCGTGCCGGGTCCGATCGTCAGCCAGGCGCGGGAGGCCGTCTACGCCCCCCGGTCGGGCACGGTGCTGTACGCGAGCATGGCGCTGATGATGGTCGTGCTCACCTGGCGCCAGCGCTTCGTCGCGCTCGGCGCCGCGATCGGCATCGACCTGGTGTTCTGGCTCGTCCGGTCGGCGGTCGGCGCCGAGAACATGGTCGGCAGCGGCGCCCTGTGGGTGACCCTGGGCTGTGCCGTCTTCGCCCTCGTGCGCCGCACCGGAGCGGAGCGCGCCCTGCTGCTGAAGGGCGTCGGCCTGGCCCTGCTGCTGGTCGCCGGCCGCAAGACCGGCTACACCTGGCTGCTGATCACGTCGAAGACCCGGCCGATGGTGCTCGACCCGTACGTGGCGGCCGCCGACCACGCGCTGGGCAACCCCTCGTGGGTGGCGGGCCGGATCGTGGAGGCCACCGGGCCGATCGGCCACCACGTCCTCGAGTGGGTCTACATCCAGCTCGCGGTGGGCGCGGTCCTCGTCGCCCTGTACCAGCTGCGCGGCGTGGCCGCCGAGCGCCGCTTCCCGGCCCACCACCTGGTGCGCACGTTCCTGGTCGTCGGCCTGCTCGGGCCGGGCATCTACATGGTGTTCCCGGTGGTCGGGCCGATCCTCGCCTACGGCGTCGACGGCGGGCAGTGGGCGGTGGCCAACCTGTGGCCGCACACCGCGCCGCCCCTCGGCATCCCGCAGCCGATGCCCTTCGACGAGGTCACCCCGCGCAACTGCATGCCCAGCCTGCACACCGCCTGGGCCACCGCGATCTTCATCCACTCCCGCAAGGGGCCCCGGGCCCTGCGCTTCCTGGGCGCCTTCTGGCTGGTCGCCACGCTCGGCGCGACGCTCGGCTTCGGCTACCACTACGGGGCGGACATCATCTCCGGTGTGGTGTTCACCCTCACGATCGAGGCGGCGCTGCGCGGGCTCGCCCGCGGCTGGGACCGGCGGGCCACCCTGCTCGTCGCCCACGGGGCCGCGGTCTTCACCGCGCTCCTGGTGTCGTACCGCTTCCTGTCGCTGGAGATGGCCGGTCACCCGTGGGTGTTCGGGCCCCTGCTCCTGCTGGCCACGGCCTCGGTGGTCTACGGCTACGTACGCACCACCAGGCTGTGGGACCGGCAGCCGGGGCCGGCCCGGGTGCCGGCCCAGCGCCGCGAGCCGCAGCCCGAGCTGGTCTGACGGCGGCCGTCGGGCCCGCCGCACGTCAGCGGCGGGCGCCGCTTCCGGGCCCGGGCCGTCAGCGGCGGACCCTGGGCATGCCCAGGCCGATCCAGGAGATGATCTCGCGCTGGATCTCGTTGTTGCCGCCGCCGAAGGTGAAGATCACGGCGCTGCGGTAGCCGCGCTCCAGCTCGCCGTGCAGGACCGCGCCCGCCGAGCCGTCCTTGAGGGAGCCGGCCGCGCAGAAACACCTCCATCAGCCACGCGTATGCTTTTCCTAAAGTGCCTCCGAGCCGTACACCTTGACGGCGGAGGCGTCCTGGGGGGTGAGGGTGCCCGACTCGACGGCGTTGACCATCTGCCAGTTGAGCAGCTTCATCGCGTCGAGGCGGGCGTGGGTGCGGGCGAGGCGGCCGCGCACCCAGGACAGGTCGATGACGCGGCGCCCGTCGGCGAGCTTCGTCGCGGCGGCCCAGCGCTGCACGTCGTGCAGGGCGCGGACGGCCATGGTGCCGTGGGCGGCGAGGGTGACGCGCTCGTGGTTGAGCTGGTTGGTGATCAGGCGCCAGCCCTTGTTCTCCTGACCCACGCGGCGGCTCGCGGGGACGCGGATGTCCTCGTAGTAGCTGGCGGTGGTGTCGTGCGAGGCCAGGGTGTTGATCAGGGTGCAGGAGTAGCCGGGGTCGGAGGTGGGGACCAGGAGCATGGTGATGCCCTTGTGGGCGGGGGCCTGCGGGTCGGTGCGGACGGCGAGCCAGACCCAGTCGGCGGTGTCGCCGTTGGTGGTCCAGATCTTCTGGCCGTTCACCACGTACGTGCCCGTCTCCTCGTCGCCCTCGCGGACGGCCCTGCACTTGAGGGCGGCCAGGTCGGTGCCGGCGTCGGGCTCGCTGTAGCCGATGGCGAAGTCGATCTCCCCGGAGAGGATCCGGGGGAGGAAGTACGCCTTCTGCTCGTCGGTGCCGAACTGCATGAGGGTCGGGCCGACCGTGTTGAGTGCCATCAGCGGCAGCGGGACGACGGCCTGCGCCGCCTCGTCGAAGAAGATGAACTGGTCCATGGCCGACATGCCGCGGCCGCCGTACTCCTTCGGCCAGCCCACGCCGAGCCGGCCGTCCGCGCCGAGGCGGCGGATGGTCTCCCGGTAGAAGCGCTTCTGCGCGGCCGGGTCCTCGTAGCGGGCGTGGACGTCCTCGGGCACGAGCTCGGCGAAGTAGGCGCGCAGCTCGGCGCGCAACTGCTGCTGCTCAGGCGTGTATTCGAGGTGCACGGCCCCTCCGGAGGTCTGGCGGCACTGCCGGTCGCTGTGGTGGCGGCGGTCAGAGTAGAACCCGTTACAGGAATAGGGAAGGGCCGGGGGTTCCGTGTGGAACTCCCGGCCCTTCGGTCCCCCTCCCGGTCCGCTGTCAGGGCCGGGCCAGGACGCCGATCATCGCCTCGGCCGTCGCCGCCATCGCCGTGCGGGCGGCGGTGAGGTAGGGGCGGGGGTCGGCCGGGGTGAGGTGGGTGCGGATGGCGTCGGTCATGGCCAGGTTGAGGGCGGTGCCGATGTTGACCTTGCGGATGCCGCCGGCGACGGCCGCCGCGAGTTCCCCGTCGGGCAGGCCGGAGGAGCCGTGCAGGACCAGCGGTACGTCCAGGGTCTTGGCGAGGCGGGCCAGCAGGGCGTGGTCGAGGGAGGCGGTCCGGGTGGTCATGGCGTGGCTGCTGCCGACGGCCACGGCCAGGGCGTCGACCCCGGAGTCGGCGACGAACCGCCGGGCCTCGTCCGGGTCGGTACGGGCGCCCGGCGCGTGCGGGTCGAGCGGCGCGGCCCCGTTCTTGCCGCCGACCTCACCCAGCTCCGCCTCGATCCACAGGCCGTTGGCGTGGGCCCAGTCGGCGGCGGACCGGGTGGACTCCAGGTTCTCGGCGTAGGGCAGGTGCGCGGCGTCGTACATCACCGATCCGAAGCCGGCGTCCGCGGCCTGCCGCAGCAGGTCGGGGCTCTTGACGTGGTCGAGGTGGAGCCCGACGGGCACCCGGGCGGCCTCCGCGCAGGCGGCGGCGGCCCGGGCGATGGGCAGCAGGGCTCCGCGGCGGAACTTCACGGCGTTCTCGCTGAGTTGCAGGATGACGGGCAGGCCGGCCCGTTCGGCGCCCTCGACGACGGCTTCGGCGTGTTCCAGGGTGATGATGTTGAAGGCGGCGACGGCGCCGCCGGCCGCGGCCGCCTCGGCGACGAGGGTCCCGGCGGGGGAGAGGCTCATCGGACCGCCCCCTCGCCCGCGGTGAGGATCACCGAGCGGGTCAGGTTGCGGGGCGCGTCGGGGTCCAGTCCCCGGTGCGCGGCGACGGCGACGGCGAGGCGCTGCACCCGGACCAGCTCGGCGAGCGGGTCGAGTTCCCCGTCCACCCACTCGGCGCCGGTGCGCAGGACCTGCTCGGCGATGCCGTCGGGGGTGCCGCCCAGCGACCAGGTGACGGAGCCGGGCCCGGTGACGCTGACGGGGCCGTGCCGGTACTCCATCGCGGGGTAGGCCTCGGCCCACGACAGGGAGGCCTCGCGCATCTTCAGCGCGGCCTCGTGGGCCAGGCCGACGCTCCAGCCCCGCCCGAGGAAGGTGAACTGGCCGCGGGCCTCCAGCCCGTTCGGCAGCGGCACTTCGAGGGCGGTGCGGGCGTCGGCGACCACGTCCGGGGTGTGGCCGCCGAGGTGGGCCCGCAGCAGGGTGAGGGCGGTGGTGGCGAAGCGGGTCTGGACGACGGACCGCTCGTCGGCGAAGTCCAGTACGACGAGGTCGTCCGCGAGGGTCGCCACCGGGGTGTCCGGGTCCCCGATGACGGCGGTGGTCGGGATCCCGGCCTCGCGCAGTCCGGCGAGCAGGTCCAGCACCTCGGTGGTGGTCCCGGACCGGGTCAGGGCGACGACCCGGTCGTAGCGGCGGTGGCGGGGGAACTCGGAGGCGGGGAAGGCGTCGGTCTCCCCGTGGCCGGCCTCCTCGCGCAGGGCGGCGGCGGCCTGTGCCATGTAGTAGGAGGTCCCGCAGCCGATGACCGCGGTACGCTCGCCGGCCCCCGGCAGCACGGCCCGGTGGGCGGGGGCCAGTTCGGCGGCCCGCTCCCAGGTGTCGGGCTGGGTGGCCAACTCGTACGCGACGTGACTCATGCGGGCTCCTTGCGCGTGTGATGCGTACGTCGGCTGCGAACCGACCGGACTTCCCTGCGTGTTCCTGCAAGGTAGCGGGCCGTTTCGCGCAACTTCAAGCATCTACGGGGCGATCCGCTGGGTTAATCTCGACGGCGGGGCCCGGAGGCACGCCGGGGGACGACAGGGAGGGGCGCCATGACCCGCGAGGAACGCTGGCGGAGACTGCTGGACCTGCTGGTGGAGCGGGACGGGCTGGAGGTGGAGGCCGCCGCCGAGGCGCTCGGCGTCTCCGCCGCGACCATCCGCCGCGACCTCGACCGGCTCGCCGAGCAGCAGCTGCTGGTCCGCACGCGCGGCGGGGCGGTGCCGCACGGGGTGTCGTACGAACTCCCCCTGCGCTACCGCACCTCTC
>NZ_GG657750.1:885265-887121 GCF_000158895.1 Streptomyces sp. C
CCGGGCGAGGTGTCGGCCTGACGGGCGGCACCACCACGACAGAGGTCGCCCGCGACCAAGCAGCCCGCCCCGACCTCAACGGGCCGGCGAGCGGCCCGCCGGCGCTCACGGTGGTCACCAACGCCCTCAACATCGCGGGCGAGTTGGTGATCCGGCCGCAGTTCAAGATCGTCCTGACGGGCGGGGTGGCCAGGCCCCAGTCGTACGAACTGACCGGCCCGCTGGCGCAGCGGACGCTGGGCATGCTGTCGATGGACACCGCCGTGCTCGGCGTGGACGCCTTCGACCCGGCCGACGGCGCGGCCACCCGCCACGAGGACGAGGCCGCCGTCAACGCCCTGCTCTGCGAGCGGGCCCGCCGCCTGGTCGTCGCGGCGGACTCCACGAAGCTGGGCGTCCGCGCCTTCGCCCGCATCTGCGCCACCTCCGCCGTGGACGTCCTGGTGACGGACACCGCCCTGTCGGAGGCCGCCGCCCGGCCCTTCCGGGACGCGGGCGTGGAGGTCGTACGCGTCTGACGCGGCGCGGGAAGGACGCCGGGAGGGGCGCCCCCGCGCCCGGGGGGCGCCCCCTCCCCTCAGCGCTGCTTCGCGAACCCCGCCAGCTGTTCGCGCGGGTCGAAGGTGACCCGGATCCGGGCGATCCTCCCGTCCTCCACGTGCATCCAGTTCGCCGTGGGCGCCGGCGGCGCGATGCTGGTGCACAGGTCGAACCAGGTGATCACCTCGCCGCCTTCCGCCACCCGCGCCTTCACGTCGATGCGCTCCAGCACCCGGCCCATCCGCCGCAGCCCCGCCAGCGCCTCCTCCGCCCCGGACGCCGTCCCCAGCGTCCCGACGAAGTCGACGTCATCGGCCAGCAGCCCCCGCACGGTCTCGAAGTCGCCCGCCTCCCAGGCGGTGAAGTAGGTCTCGGCAAGTTCTCGCGGAGTCTTCGTCGTCGTCATGCCCCCATCCTCCGGCCGGGCTCCGCCATCCGTCCAACAGATGGACGTGATGGGATCTATCATCCTGGGACATGGAGATGCACCAGCTGCGCTACTTCACGGCCGTCGTCGACGAGGGCACCTTCACCGGTGCCGCCCACCGCCTGCACGTCAGCCAGTCGGGCATCAGCACCCAAGTGGCGAAGCTGGAGCGCGAGCTGGGGCAGCAGCTGCTCGACCGCGGCGGACGCCGGGTGGCCCTCACCCCGGCCGGGGAGGCCGTCCTCCCCCTCGCGAAGAACGCCCTCGCCACTCTCGACGCCATCCGGCACACCGCCGCCGAGTTCGCCGACGCCGTCCGCGGCCGGGTCCGGCTCGGCATGATCGCGGGCTGCTCGATCGCGCCCTTCCTGGACACCGTCGCCGACCTCGGCCGCACCCACCCCGGCATCGAACTCAGCCTGCACGAGGACCACTCCGACGCCCTCCAGGCCCAGGTCCTGGCCGGCTCCCTCGACCTGGCCCTGATCGGCTACGCGGGCGAGACCGCCCCGGGCCTGGAGGCGGACGTCGTCATCGACGAGCCCCTCGCCGCCGTCGTCCCGGCCGGGCACCCGCTCGACCGGCCGGCACTGCGGCTCGCCGGCCTCCGGGACGAGAAGATCCTCTGCCTGTCCCGGGGCACCGGCATCCGCGCCGCCTACGAGGACTCCTGCCGCCGGCTCGGCCTCGACCCCCGCGTGGACCTCGACGCCAGCTCGCCCGCCGCCCTGCTCCGCCTCGCCGGGCGCGGCGCGGGGCGTCGCCGTCCTCAGCGCCTCCTCCGCGCTGGGGCGCCGGGCCTGCGGACGGGTCCCGCTCACCGACGCCGCCACGCACGCCCGGGCTCGGCCTCGTCGCCCGCGCCGACCAGCACTCCCCGGCCGTACGG
>NZ_GG657750.1:888078-890926 GCF_000158895.1 Streptomyces sp. C
CCCGCCGCTCCCAGCAGCGCCGCCGCCACGCACAGCACCACGGCCGCTCGCCGTCCCCTGTCCTGATTGCTCGTCATGCGGCCACGTTAGGGCGCCCGATCACCAAGCCCCGGGAGGCCCGCGCTCAGACCTGCCGGACGGACACCCCCTGGCGCAGCCGGGCGGCGATCGCGCGGGCGCAGGCCATGGACTCGGTGTGCGTGGTGTCGACCTCCAGGTCGTAGGCGACGCCCTCGTGGACCACCGCCGCCTGGGAGGCCGCCATGCCCGGGATGCGGTCGCCGCGGGCGATCTCCCGACCGGCGGCGGCCGCGGGGTCGCACCGGACGCCGACCCAGAGGACGGCCAGGCCGTCCAGGGCCCGCAGCCAGCGCCCCTGGGACTCGGCCCCGCCGAGGAACACGTCGTCGACGACGATCCGGGCGCCGGCCCGGGCCATCGCCGCGACGCCCTCCATCCAGGCCGCCTCCAGCGCCCGGAAGTCCGCCCCGACGTCCACGCCGCCGTCCTCGGTGAACACGATGCCCCCGTCCGCACCCCGCATCCTCGCGGGCAGCGAGTCGACGAAGGAGTCGCACCCGTACGCCAGCCAGGGGTCGGGCAGTTCGGCCTGTAGGCAGCGCACGATCCCGGACTTCCCCGAGCTGGACGCGCCGTTGAGAACGATCATCCGAATGGTCATCGCGCCACCGTAGGGCGGCCGCCGGCCCGTTGGACAGCGGATTTCGGCCCGGGCGTCCTCAGTGCGCCGGGACCCGCCGGGCCTCCCGGGCCAGGGCCGCCAGGACCGGGGCGATCAGCGGGTGGGACTCGGCGCCGCGGCGGGTGGCGGCGAAGACCCGGCGGGTGGCGGCCGGGCCCGCGACCCGGGCGCACCCGGACCTCCTTGAGGTCCATGCCGCGCAGCGCCGAACGCGGCACCAGCGCCACCCCCGCGCCCGCGCCGACCAGGGCGGTCACCGCCCGGAAGTCGTCGGAGGAGTGCACGAAGCGCGGCTGGAAGCCGGCCAGCTCGCACGCCAGCAGGGTCACGTCGTAGCAGGGGTTGCCCGGGTACTGGCCGACCCAGTCCGCGTCGGAGAGGTCGGCCAGCGCCACGGCGGGCAGGTCGGCGAGCGGGTGCCCGGCGGGCAGCACCGCGTCGAAGGGCTCCGCGTACAGCGGGAGCACCGACAGCCGTCCGTCGTCGGCGCCCGGCGCGCCGCGGTACTCCACCGCGAGGGCCAGGTCGGCCTCCCCGTCGAGCAGCAGCGGCAGGCTCTGGTCGCCCTCCGCGTCGCGCACCCGGAGCCGGATGCCCGGGTGGTCCAGGGCGAGGCGGGCGATGGCGGGGGCGAGCACCTCGGCGATGCCGGTGGCGAAGGCCGCCACCGTGACCTCGCCCGCGGAACCGCCCGCGTAGGCGGCGAGTTCCGCCTCGGCGCGCTCCAGCTGGGCCAGCACCTCGTGGGCGTGGCCCAGCAGGATCTCCCCGGCCGCGGTGAGCCGTACGCCCCGGCCGCTGCGGGTCAGCAGCGCGTGGCCGGTCTCCTGCTCCAGGGCGGCGAGCTGCTGGGAGACGGCGGAGGGGGTGAGGTACAGCGCTGCGGCCGCGGCGGTCACCGTACGGTGGTCCGCCACGGCCCGCAGGACACGCAGCCGGCGGGGGTCGATCACACCCCCATGATGTCAGCCCTGAGCAGCGGAAAGCGCCGCGCGGGCGTCCACGAAGGCGGCCACCGCGCGCTCCACGTCGGCCGTCGAGTGGGCCGCCGAGAGCTGGACGCGGATACGGGCCGCGCCGAGCGGAACGACCGGGTACGAGAAGCCGATCACGTACACGCCGCGCTCCAGCAGCAGCTCCGCCATCCGGCCCGCCTCGGCGGCGTCGCCGATCATGACGGGGGCGATGGCGTGGTCGCCGGGCAGGATCTCGAAGCCGGCCTCGGTCATCTTCGTGCGGAAGAGCTTCGTGTTGGCCGCGAGGCGCTCGCGCAGGTCGCCGGCGGACTCCAGCAGGTCGAGGACCTTGAGGGAGGCGGCGGCGATGACCGGGGCGAGGGAGTTGGAGAAGAGGTACGGGCGCGAACGCTGGCGCAGCAGCTCGACGATCTCGGCGCGGGCGGCGACGTAGCCGCCGGAGGCGCCGCCGAGGGCCTTGCCGAGGGTGCCGGTGATGATGTCGATCCGGTCCATGACGCCGTGCAGCTCGGGGGTGCCGCGGCCGCCGGGGCCGACGAAGCCGACGGCGTGCGAGTCGTCGACCATGACCATGGCGTCGTAGCGGTCGGCGAGGTCGCAGATCTCCTGGAGCGGGGCGACGTAGCCGTCCATGGAGAAGACGCCGTCGGTGACGATGAGCTTGCGGCGGGCGCCGCCCTCGGAGGCCTCCTTGAGGCGGGCCTCCAGCTCGGCCATGTCGCGGTTGGCGTAGCGGAAGCGGCGGGCCTTGGAGAGGCGGATGCCGTCGATGATCGAGGCGTGGTTGAGGGCGTCGGAGATCACCGCGTCCTCGGCGCCGAGGAGCGTCTCGAAGACGCCGCCGTTGGCGTCGAAGCAGGAGGAGTAGAGGATCGTGTCCTCCTGGCCGAGGAAGGCCGACAGGCGGGCCTCCAGCTCCTTGTGCACCTCCTGGGTGCCGCAGATGAAGCGGACCGAGGCCATGCCGTAGCCCCAGCGGTCGAGGGCGTCCTTGGCGGCGGCGACCACCTCGGGGTGGTCGGCCAGCCCGAGGTAGTTGTTGGCGCAGAAGTTCAGCACCTCGCCGGGGGCGCCGCCCGCGGTGACGGCGACGGCGGCGTTCTGCGGGGTGCCGATGACGCGCTCGGGCTTGTGCAGGCCCGCGGCGCGGATCTCGTCGAGGGTGGTG
>NZ_GG657750.1:891352-893609 GCF_000158895.1 Streptomyces sp. C
CCCCGGAGTCCCGAGCCAGGGCCCCGCCCAGTGTCCCGAGCCGGGTCCCGGGCCGGGTCCCGTCCGGATCCTGGATCCGGGCCCGGAGCGGGGACCCGCCCAGGGGGCCGGACTCCGGGCCCGGGCAGGGGCCCGGCGCCGGGTACCCCCGGAGGGGTTACGCGGTCCAGTCGAGGATGATCTTGCCGCTGCGGGCGGTCGCGGCCTCGTCGAAGGCGGCCTGGAAGTCGCGGTGCGAGTAGCGGCCGGTGATGACCGGGGACAGGTCGAGCCCGCCCTCCAGCAGCACCGTCATCGCGTACCAGGTCTCGAACATCTCGCGGCCGTAGATCCCCTTGATGGTGATCATCGACGTGACGACCTTCGCCCAGTCCACCGGGAACTCCTGGGCCGGCAGGCCGAGCATCGCGATCCTGCCGCCGTGCGTCATGTTGTCGATCATGTCGCGCATCGCCTCCGCGCGGCCCGACATCTCCAGGCCGACGTCGAAGCCCTCGCGCAGCCCCAGCCGCGTCTGCGCCTCGGCGATGGAGGACTCGGCGACGTTCACCGCGAGCGTGGCGCCCGCCTTGCGGGCGATCTCCAGCCGCTCGGGGCTGACGTCGGTGATGACCACGTTCCGCGCGCCGGCGTGCTTGGCGACGGCCGCCGCCATGATGCCGATCGGGCCCGCGCCCGTGATCAGGACGTCCTCGCCGACGAGCGGGAAGGACAGCGCGGTGTGCACGGCGTTGCCGAAGGGGTCGAAGATGGCCGCGACGTCCAGGTCCACGGCGGTCCGGTGCACCCACACGTTCTGCGCGGGCAGGACCACGTACTCGGCGAAGGCGCCGTCGCGGCCGACCCCGAGCCCGATGGTGGAGCGGCACAGGTGCCGGCGGCCTGCCAGGCAGTTGCGGCACTTGCCGCACACCAGGTGGCCCTCGCCGCTGACCAGGGCGCCGGTCTCGATGTCGCGGACGTCCGCGCCGACCGCCGCGACCTCGCCCACGAACTCGTGGCCGAGCACGAGCGGGGTCTTGACGGCGCCCTGCGCCCAGCCGTCCCAGGCGCGGATGTGCAGGTCGGTGCCGCAGATGCCGGTCCGCAGCACCTTGATCAGCACGTCGCCGGGGCCGTACTCGGGCTCGGGGACGTCCATGAGCCACAGCCCGGGCTCGGCCTTGTGCTTGACGAGTGCCTTCATGGCGGTGGCTCCAGGCGTGCGAAGGGTGTTGCCGCTCCCGCCGGTACGCGGGTGGCGTTGGTGACGGGCACCAATCTGCCGATCGTCGCGGTGATCAGTCCATCGAGACTTTCTTAAGCGGGTCGACAGCGCAGCTTCACGCCTATGCTCCTCCCTGGACGGGGACGGGGCCCGGGGGCGGAAGCCGCGCTATGGTCCGTCACCGGGGAAAAGGGGAGGTGAGGGGCGTGCCGAGTCTGCGCAGCAGGGCGCTTTCGGCCGCACTGGTGGCGACGGGGCGGCGAAGACGGTTCGCGACGGCCGAAGCGGTCCGGGCGACCGTGGCCCAGGCGGCCCGCAGGCCCGCCTCGCATCTGCCGCCGCGCTCGCTGGGCCGGGTCGCGGAACTGTCGCGGACCTTCGTCGGGGCCTGGCCGGTGTACGACGCCTCGCCGCGCGGGCAGGAGCCCGTGGCGCGGGTGCTGTACGTGCACGGCGGGGCGTACATCGGCGAGCTGGTCCGGCCGCACTGGTCGCTGATCCGGACCCTGGTGACGCGGGCCCGGGCCCGGGTGGTGGTCCCGGCGTACGTGCTCGCCCCGCGCGGCACCGCCGACCGGAACGTCCCGGTGGCCGCCGACCTGCTGAGCGGTCTGATCGAGAGCGGCGGCGCCGGCGGGACGGTGCTGATCGGGGACTCCGCGGGCGCCGGGCTGGCGCTGGCCGCCGCGCAGCGGCTGCGGGAGCGGACCGGGGCCCAGCCGTCGCGGATCGTGCTGATCTCCCCCTGGCTCGACGTGAGCATGAGCCACCCGGGCCAGGCCGCGCTGGAGGCGGCCGATCCGGTGCTGGCCCGGGCGGGACTGGCCGAGGCGGGACGGCTGTACGCGGGGACCCTCGCGGCGGACGACCCCCGGGTGAGCCCGCTGCAGCGGCTCCTTCGAGGGGCTGGCGCCGCTGACGGTGTTCACCGGGACCCGGGACGTGCTGGCCACCGATAAAAAAAAAAAAAGATTGCGGCGGGCCGCCGTGTTTTTTTGGCGCCGGTGGAGTGCCCCCAGGAGCCGGGCATGCCGCACGGGTACCCGCTCC
>NZ_GG657750.1:894679-895916 GCF_000158895.1 Streptomyces sp. C
GGGGCGAACGGGTGCAGCGGCCGGGGCCGAGGGCGCATCCTGACTGTGTGACGGCGAGAGCGGACGGTTGCGGCCCGGCCACCGCCGCCGCCAGGGACCGGGCGCTCGCGCGGGCGGTGGCGGGCGCCGTGGAGGCCGTCGGCGGGCACGCGGGCGGGGTCTACCTGCGCTCGGGCACGGACGGTCTGCTGCGGATGGCGGTGGTCACGGGCCTGCCGGGGCGGCTGTTCCGGCCGTGGTGGGCGGATGCAGGTGAACCGGCCGTACCCGGTCGCCGAGGCGTACCGCACCGGGCAGGCGGTGCACCTGCCGGACGCGGAGGCGGCGATGCGGCGGTTCCCCCAGCTGATGGCCGGGCTGCCCTTCCGCTTCGGGTCGTTCTACGAGCCGGTCGGCGCCGGGCCGGAGCGGTTCGGGGTGCTGCTGGTGCTGCGGCCGGCGACGCCGGGGGCGGTGCTCGGGGCCGGTGAGCGGGAGCGGCTGCGGGAGGCGGCCGCCGGTCTGGCCGGGGAGCTGGAGGCGCTGCGGGCCGCCGGGGAGGCGGTGCTGTGGGACGGGGATCCGCTGTGCGTGCCCTGGCCCGCGACCGGTACGGAGGCGGCCCGGGAGGCCGTGGACCGGCTCGGGGCGGCGGTGCTGTCCGTGGACCGGCAGGGTGCCGTCGCCTTCGCCAACACCGCCGCCGAGGAGCTGCTCGGGCGGCCCGCCGCCGTGCTGCGCGGGCGCGCGCTGTGGGAGGTGCTGCCGTGTCTCGGCCAGTCCGCGTACGAGGACCATCTCCGCGGGGTGTTCGTCTCCGGGGAGCCGGTGCGCTTCGCGGCCCGGCGCGGGCCCGCCGACACGGATGCCGCGGCCGGAACGAATGCCGGTGCCGGGCCGGACGCCAGTGCCGGGGCGAATACCGGGGCCGGGACGGACGCCGGGGCCGGGACGAATGCCGGAGGCGTGACCGACGCCGAGGCCGGGACCGGCGCCAGGGCCGGGGCGAATACCGGGGCCGGGACCGGCGCGAGGGCCAGGACCGATGCCGAGGCCGGGATTGACGCCAGGGCCGCGGCGGACCCCAGGGCCGGCACCGACGCCAGGGCCTGGACCGGCGCCAGGGCCGCGGCGGACGCCGGGACCGGAGCGGACGCCGAGACCGGGGCGGACCCGAGGGCCGCGCGGGACACCGAAACCGGGGCGGAGGCCGAGACCGGGACGGACCCCAGGGCCGCGCGGGACACCGAGACCGGGA
>NZ_GG657750.1:899948-902999 GCF_000158895.1 Streptomyces sp. C
CCGAGACCGGGACGGACCCCAGGGACGCGGCGGACGCCGAAAAACAGGGCGGATGCCGGGGACGGGGCCGGGCGCGGGGCGGGGCGGGGCGGCGGGGAGTGGTTGTCGGTGGGTCTGTACCCGGGCGTCTCGGGGGTGACGGTGACAAAAAAAGGCCGCCGAGCCGCCCGCCTACGCGCCGGGGTCGGTGCTCCGGCCGGGCGGCGGCCTCGGTTCGCCCGCGGACCGGGCCTCCTCCCTGTACCGGCCGGTGGCCCTGGCCATCGCGCTGACCGAGGCGGTCACCGCGCGCCAGGTGTCGGCCGTGGTCACCGAGGAGCTGCTGCCCGCTTTCGGCGGCCGGCAGCTGGCCATCTACATGCTCGACGAGCGCCACCTGTACCTCGCCTGGGAGACCGGCTTCCCCACGGGGTTCCTGGACCGCTTCGACGGGGTCTCGCTGCACGAGCGGCTGCCCGGGGTGGAGACCCTGACCTCGGGCCGGCCGCTGTTCTTCGAGTCGATGGAGCACCTCGCCGCGGCCTATCCGGGGATCCCGCTGGACGCCGAGGTCGGGGCGCGCGCCTTCCTGCCGCTGATCGCCTCCGGCCGCCCCGTCGGCTCCTGCATCCTCGGCTTCGACCAGCGGCGCGGCTTCAGCCCCGAGGAGCGTACGGTCCTCACCGCGCTGGCCGGCCTGATCGCGCAGGCCCTGGAGCGGGCCCGGCGCTACGACAGCGAGGCGGCGCTGGCCCGGGGGCTCCAGGCGGCCCTGCTGCCGCACCGGCTGCCCGTGCGGAAGGAGGTGGCCACGGTCGGCCGGTACCTGCCCGGGTCGGACGGCATGGAGGTCGGCGGCGACTGGTACGACGTCATCGAGACGGCCGGGGGCCGGCTGGCGCTGGTCATCGGGGACGTCCAGGGCCACGGGGTGGCGGCCGCCGCGACCATGGGCCAACTGCGCAGCGCCGTACGGGCCTTCGCACTCAGCGGGAACGCCCCGGACGAGGTGGTGCGGGGTACGAACCAGCTGCTGATCGACCTCGATCCGGGCCAGTTCGCCAGCTGCTGCTACGTGCTGCTGGACCCCGGCTCCGGCCGGGCCCTGGCCGCCCGCGCCGGGCACCCGCAGCCGCTGCTGCGGCGGGCCGACGGCCGGGCGGAGGTGCTGGACCTGGCGGGCGGGGTGGTGCTCGGCATCGACCCGGGGGCGCGGTACCCGGTGACGGAACTGGCGCTGGCGCCCGGCGAGGTGCTGGCCCTGTACACGGACGGGCTGGTGGAGAAGCGGGGGGCGGACATCGACGACGGGGTGGAGCAGCTGCGGGCGGCGCTGGCCGCGGCCCGGCCGTCCCCGCTGACGGAGACGGCCGACCGGCTGGTCGCCGAGGCCGCCCGCACGCCGGACCGCCCGGACGACATCGCCCTGCTGCTGGCCTCCCGCACCGCGGGCCCGGCCGCCTGACGTCCCGGCCGCCCGCCCCGGCCAGGCGAGGCCAGGCCAGGCCAGGCCCGGCCAGGCAAAGCGGAGGGAAATTCATTGGATCTCGCTGCGGTTCCCGCACCCCCCACCCGGCCAATATTTACGCGGCCTTAACACGCATCCGGCGCGCCAGAGGGGTGATCCACGATGGATTCCGCAGGTGAACACCTATTGACCTGCGGATCTCGTGGAGCTTGCATAGCGGCCCGGGAGCCACGCGAACGAAGTGCCCACCACCGCCCCGGAGGCGATACCGCTCCCGCACTCCTTCACCACACTGCCGATCGGAACCCCGCACCGATGACTGACACGATCAGCGCACCCCAGGCCCTCGCCCCGGCCACCGGTCCCACCCCGCAGAAGCTCAAGCGTTCCATCGGCGTCGTCGGCGGGACCCTGCTCACGCTGTCGTGCGTGACGCCCGCCTCGACCCTCTTCGTCGTCGTGCCCGACCTCTTCTCGGGTCTCGGCACCTGGACCGCGCTCACCATCGCCATCGGCTCGCTGCTCTGCGTCGGCGTGGCCTTCTGCTACTCGGAGCTGGGCACGCTCATCCCCAGCGCCGGCGGCGAGTACGCCATGGTCTCCACCCTCGCGGGCCGGCTCGCCGGCTGGCTGGTCTTCGTGCTGTCCCTGCTCGTCGTGATGATCGTGCCGCCCGTGATCGCCATGGGCACGGCCGACTACCTCTCCCCCGTGATCGACGTACCGGCTCCGGTGGCCGGCGGCGCCGTGATGCTGCTCGCCACCCTCGCTGGTCTGCTGGACCTGCGCGCCAACGCCTGGATCACGGGCGTCTTCCTCGTGCTGGAGGTGGTCGCCGCCGCACTGGTCGCGGTGCTCGGCTTCGCCCACAGCGAGCGGGGCGCCGACGCCCTGGTGCACGGTTCGGTGGCCGCCGAGGGCGGCGGCGTCTCCACGGTGACGGCCATGATGGTGGTCTCCGGTCTGGCGATCGCGCTCTTCGTCACCCAGGGCTTCTCCACCGCCGTCTACCTCTCCGAGGAACTGGAGCAGCCGCGCCGCAACGTCCCGCGGACCGTGCTCGCGACCCTCGCGATCTCCTCCGCCGTGATCCTGGTCCCGGTCATCGCGATCACCCTGGGCGCCCCGGACCTGGAGGCGCTGACCTCCGGCGACCTCGGCGCGATGGTGACGGCCTGGTCGAACTCGGCCGTCGGTACCTTCGTCAGCCTGTGCGTGGCCCTGGCCATCGTCAACGCCGGCATCGTCATGGTCATCCAGAACTCCCGGGTGCTCTTCGCCTCGGCCCGCGACAAGGCCTGGCCCGAGCCGGTCAACCGCGGCCTGTCGCGGCTGGGCCGCTTCGGCTCCCCCTGGGTGGCCACGCTGCTGGTCGGCCTGCCGGGCGCGGCGATGTGCTTCGTCAACCTCGACACCCTGTACGGGGTGACCGGCGTGTCGGTGACCGGCATGTACCTGCTGGTCGCGGTGGCCGCGCTGTTCAGCCGGCGCGGCGCGCACGGCGAGAAGGCCGCCTGGCGGATGCCGCTGTGGCCTGCGGTGCCGATCGCGCTGGTCCTCGTGTTCGCGTACATCCTGACCCAGCAGGAGACCGAGTACCTGCT
>NZ_GG657750.1:903611-909856 GCF_000158895.1 Streptomyces sp. C
AGCCGTAGTACTGGGTGAAGGTGCCCCGCTCGGGGTCGTAGCCCTTGTCGCAGACGTCGCGGTGCACCTCGTCCCGCATGGCCCGCCAGCGCTCGACGTCGCCCGGCATGTGGGGGGCGTTCTCCAGGGTCCGCACGGCCCGGTCGGCGGCCACCCAGGCCATCACCTTGGAGTGGGTGAAGTGCCGGCGCGGGCCGCGTACCTCCCACAGCCCCTCGTCCGGGCGGTGCCAGTTGCGTTCCAGGAAGTCGAGCAGGGAGAGCTGGATCTTCCAGGCGTGCCGTTCCGAGGCCAGCCCGGAGGCCCGCGCCAGGTGCAGGGCGTCCAGGACCTCTCCGTACACGTCCAGCTGGAGCTGGTCGACGGCGGCGTTGCCGACCCGGACCGGGGCGGAGCGGGCGTAGCCGCGCAGCCAGGGCAGTTCGGTCTCGGGGATGCGGCGCTCGCCGGCGATGCCGTACATGATCTGGAGGTCCGCCGGGTCGCCCGCGACGGCGCGCAGCAGCCAGCCCCGCCAGGCCCGCGCCTCGTCGAGGAAGCCGGTGGACAGCAGGGCGCCCAGGGTCAGGGTGGCGTCGCGGAGCCAGCAGTAGCGGTAGTCCCAGTTGCGGACCCCGCCGATCTCCTCGGGCAGGGAGGTCGTCGCGGCTGCGGCGATCCCCCCGGTGGGGGCGAAGGTGAGGGCCTTGAGGGTGATCAGCGAGCGGGTGACGGCTTCCTCGTACGGGCCCTCGTAGCGGCACTGGCCGGCCCACTCCCGCCAGTCGGCGAGGCTCTGCTCCAGCGCCCCGTACGGGTCGACCGGCTCGGGGCGCAGCTCGTGTGAGGGGTGCCAGGTCAGCACGAAGGCGACCTTCTCGCCGGGGCCGACGGTGAACTCCGAGCGGGTGCTGTGGTCCTCGCCCCAGGTCCGCACGCGAGGCTCGCTGCGGAACCAGACGGAGTCGGGTCCGGCGACCGCGACCCGGTCGCCCTCGCTGCGCCGGACCCAGGGGACGACGTGGCCGTAGTCGAAGCGCAGCCGCAGGGTGCTCCGGACGGTGACCCGGCCGGAGACCCCTTCGACGATCCGCATCACGTCGGGTGCCTCGTCGCGCTGCGGCATGAAGTCGACGACCTTGACGGTGCCCTCGTCGGTCTCCCAGTACGACTCCAGGACCAGCGAGCGGTCCAAGTAGGCCCGCCGCGTGCAGCGTTCGCCGTCCTCGGCGGCGGCCGGGGCGATGCGCCAGTGGCCGTTCTCCTTGGTGCCGAGGAGGGCGGCGAAGCAGGCCGCGGAGTCGAAGCGGGGCAGGCACAGCCAGTCGATGGACCCGTCACGGCCGACCAGCGCGCTGGTCATCAGGTCGCCGATGAGTGCGTAGTCTTCGATGGGTTGTGTCATTCATCCGCTTTTCCCCCAAACCCCGGGGGTCAATCAGCCGGCGGCCCGCCCGGCGGCGGGCGTCTAACCGCGGACGAGGAGCGTCACGACGGCGAGGAGCACGCCGAGGGCGAGGGCCTGGGCGCCGAGGGCGAGGCGGTGGGCGCGCAGCGCGGGGACGGGCAGCAGCCGGTCGAGGGCGTGGCGGCCGGGGCCGGTCAGGGTGAGGGCGGCGGCGGCCGCGGCGAGCAGGAGCTCGTACTCCATGCCCTTCGGGGCGAAGAAGGCGCCGGCGCCGTGGACGGCCACGGCGTTGATCATCGTGCCGGTGACGGCGGCCCCGGCGAGCGGGGTGAGCAGTCCGAGGGCGAGGCCGAGGCCGCCGAGGGTCTCGGTCAGGCCGGCGAGGGCGGCCATGGTGTCGCCCGCCGGGTAGCCGCTGGCGGTGAAGAACCGGCCGGTGCCGCTGATCCCGCCGCCACCGAACCAGCCGAAGAGCTTCTGGGTGCCGTGGGCGGCCACGGTGAGACCGAGGACGACGCGCAGCAGGAGCAGTCCGGCGTCGTGGGCGGAGGTGTCGGCGGCGGGGGCGGCCGGGGCGGCGGCCGGGGTCTTCGTCGCGGGGGCGGTGGCGCTGCTCATGGGGGTCCTTCCGGTCGGGCGGCCCGAGGGATTAGTTCAAATTCGAACCTGCTTGAGTCCGACCATAGCGACCCGCGAGCCGTTGATTCAAATTCGAACAATTCGTGTACCCTGGCGTCATGGACGAACCGAGATGGCTGGACGACCGGGAGATGCGCGCCTGGAGGGGCTTCCTGGCCGCCTCCGCCCTGGTGAACCGTCGGCTCGACCAGCAGCTCAAGGACGATTCCGGACTCTCCCACCCCCAGTACGAGATCCTCGTGCGGCTCGCCGCGGCGCCCGACCAGGAGCTGCGCATGACGGAGCTCGCCAACGGGCTGATCAACTCCAAGAGCGGCCTGACCTACCAGGTCGGCCAGATGGAGAAGGCCGGCCTGGTCCGCCGCCGCAGCTGCCCCTCGGACGTCCGGGGCGTCTTCGCCGTCCTCACCGACGCGGGCCGCTCCCGCCTGGAGGAGGCCGCCCCCGGCCACGTCACGGCGGTCCGCGAGGCCCTCGTCGACGTCCTCACCCCCGAACAGCTCGACGCCCTCGCCGACGGCCTCGGCGAGGTCAGCCGCCGGCTGCGCGAACAGGGCGCCTGACGGCCGGCCTCCGCCGCACGGCGCCCCGTCAGGCGCGGGGCGGCCCGGGACGGGACCAGGGGGCGTCGGGGGCGGGGGACTCGGGGCGCAGGCCCAGGGCGTGCAGGAGGTTCACCGCCATCATCGCCGTGAACAGCGGGTTCGGGTTGGCGCCGGTGACGCCCAGGGCCGTGGCGGCCTCCGCGCAGGCGGCGGTGAACGCGTCCGGCCGGACCGGGCCGGGGCCGGTGGTCAGTTCCAGGGCCGCCGCGTGCAGGGCGGCGGCCTGGTCCAGCATCCGGTCCAGGTGGGACACCGCCCCGGCGCCGCGGCGCAGGGCGAAGGTGTGCCCGTCGGTGAGGACTTCGGCCTCGCCCTCCTCCAGGAGGCGGGCCGCGGAGCCCAGCGCCGTCTGGAGCTTGAGCTGGTCGGCGTCGGCCATGGGGCCGCAGGGGCCGTTGGCCTCGTCGGAGAGGTGGAGGACCCCGCAGTCCCGCAGGTGCACGACCACGTGCCCGGCGCAGTGGCCCTGGCTGCGCAGCACCCGGACCGCCCCGCCGGCGAAGGTCCAGCCGCCGAGCCGCAGCGAGCCGATGCGGATCCGCTCCGGCGGCCGTTCCTCGTACGTCCGGGTCGTCGCGCCGAAGGGCCGCAGCGGCCGGAAGAGCGAGACCACCTTCTCGGCGGCCTCCCGGGGCGGCCCGGGCAGCACGCCCAGCCCGGCCACGCGCTCGAAGGCCCGTACCCAGTACGCCACCGGGTCCCGCATCTGGCCGAGGTCGGGGGCGGGGACGTAGTGCTCCGCCGGTACGCCCAGCACGTCGGCCAGGTCGTTGTTGCCGACGTGGTCGAGGTGCCCGTGGGTGGTCAGCAGCAGCACCCGGGACCAGGGTCCGACCCGGTCGGCGGCCTCCCGCAGCGCCGCGCGGAACGGCTCCGTGACGCCGGTGTCGACCAGGACGAGGGTGTCGCCGGTCCGGTGGACGAGGGCGTTGGCCACGTCGGGCCGTCCCCGCGCGAGGTCCAGCGCCTGTCCGGCGACCAGTACGGTCCGCTCGTCGATCCCGATCAGCTCGCCCAGCACGGTCACGGTTCCTCCCGCGGAGCCACCGGAGGCGGGCCGGCCCCGCCGTCGAGCGTACGCCGCCCGCGAGGCCTCCGCCCGGGCGGCGGACCGCCGGCTCAGGTGAAGGCGATGGCCGCCCCGTTGGCGACCGACAGCTCGGCGGCCCGGAGGAGCTGTAGGCAGACGTAGGACTCGACTCCGTAGCGCTGCCAGCCTGCGGCGCCGGGCTCCTCCGCGTCGGCCGCTTCGAAGAGCTCCTCGGAGTGCGGGTCGAGGCCCTCGGGGAGACCGAGCGCTCCGGCGAGCCGGCGGGTCTCCGCCAGCAGCCGTACCGAGGAGCCCAGGTAGCCGCCCGGAGCCCGCTCGTCGCATATGACGTGATCGAGGTCCACGGGGACGTAGTAGCCCTCGCAGTCCGAGTGGTGGACCAGGTGGTCGAACGGGCCGGGAGGGGCCGTGGGGAGGGCTTCGTACACCGCCTCCAGGAGCGGGTCGGCGGACGCGCGGTGGTGCTCCTCCAGCGGCGGCGGCAGCTGCTCGCCCGCAGCCAGGTGGACCGCGAGTCGGCGGAGTGCGTGCAGCCCCGAGTAGCCCCACGACTCGAACTCGGCGGGCTCCCCCGCGAGCGCGTCGGGTTCGCGCCAGGGCCGCGCACCCGCGCGCTCCAGCAGCGCGCCGATCGCGGCGAAGTCGGCGCGGACCATGTCGGCGTACTCATCCTCCGCGTCGGCGAGCACCCCGACGACCACGTTCAGACCCATGACCCGATCATGCCAGGGCAGGTGCGCCCCGGCCGCGCCGCGTCCGCGTTCCGCCACCTCGGCGGGGCGCTCTGCCCTACGGTCGGCAGCAGGTCACAGCACACGACTCCACCGCACCGGGAGGTTCTTCGTGAAGATGCTCATCAACTCACCCGACACCGTGGTCTCCGACGCCTTGCGCGGCATGGCGGCCGCGCACCCCGAACTCGACGTCGACGTGGAGCGGCAGGTCGTCGTGCGGCGGGACGCGCGGGCCGGCGGGCGGGTCGGGCTGGTTTCCGGGGGCGGCTCCGGGCACGAGCCGCTGCACGCCGGGTTCGTGGGGCCCGGGATGCTCTCCGCCGCCTGCGCCGGCGCGGTGTTCACCTCGCCGGTGCCCGACCAGATGCTGCACGCGGCCGGTGCCGTGGACGCCGGCCAGGGGGTGCTGTTCGTCGTCAAGAACTACACCGGCGACGTGCTGAACTTCCAGATGGCCGCCGAACTGGCGGAGGAGGACGGCCTGCGGGTCGAGCGGGTGCTCGTCGACGACGACGTCGCCGTGACCGACAGCCTCTACACGGCCGGCCGGCGCGGCACGGGAGGCACCCTCTTCGTCGAGAAGATCGCCGGGGCTGCCGCCGAGGAGGGCGCCCCGCTGGAGCGGGTCGCCGCCCTGGCCCGGCGGGTCAACGACGCCTCCCGCAGCTTCGGGGTGGCGCTCAGCGCCTGCACCACGCCCGCGAAGGGCAGTCCGACCTTCGACCTCCCCGACGCGGAACTGGAGCTGGGCGTGGGGATCCACGGCGAGCCCGGCCGGGAGCGGCGCGCGATGATGACCTCGCGGGAGATCGCGGAGGGGCGGTGCGGCCGTGCTGACGACCTCGCGGAAGCCCGGACCACCGGCCGTCCCGGTGCTGCTGCTGTTCCACGGGATGGGTGCGACCCCGCTGCTGGAAGTTGTACCGGGTTTCCACGCGGAGGTCGGCCGCCGCCTTGGCCGCGCGGGGCGTCGAGGTGGCGCGGGCGCTCGTCGGGAACTACGTCACCTCCCTGGACATGGCGGGCTGTTTCGGTGACCGTGTGCCGGGCGGACGAGAAACTGCTGCGGCTGTGGGACGCGCCGGTGCGGACGGCCGCCCTGCGCTGGGGGTGCTGAGGATGCGGGACGCGGAGTTCTTCCGGCGCTGGATGGAGGCCGCCGCGGCGGCCGTGGAACGGGAGGCGGACCGGCTGACCGAGCTCGACTCCCCCATCGGCGACGCCGACCACGGGGCCAACCTGCTACGGGGCTTCACGGCCGTGCGCGCGGCGCTGGCCGGAGCCGACCCGGCGGCCGCGCCCGGGGCCCTGCTCCAGCTGGCCGGCCGCACCCTGATCTCCACGGTGGGCGGCGCGTCCGGACCGCTGTACGGGACGCTGCTGCGGCGCACCGGCAAGGAACTCGGCGAAGCCGCCGAGGTCTCCGACGAGGAGCTGCGCGGGGCCCTGGACGCCGGGGTGGACGCGGTGGCCCGGCTGGGCGGGGCGGCCCCCGGCGACAAGACGATGCTGGACGCGCTGGTCCCGGGGGTCGCGGCGCTGGGTACGTCCTACCGCGCCGCCGGGGACGCGGCGCGGGGCGGGGCGCTGGCGACGGTTCCGATACTGGCCCGCAAGGGCCGCGCCAGCTACCTCGGGGAGCGCAGCGTCGGCCATCAGGACCCGGGAGCCACCTCGGCCGCCCTGCTGCTGGGCGCGCTGGCCGACACGGCGGAGGGGGACGCGTGAGCGGCGGGGCGCTGGTCGGGATCGTGCTGGTGTCGCACAGCGCCGGGGTCGCCGGGTACGGTGGCGGAGCTGGCGCGGGGCATCGCGGCGGGCGGGGCGGT
>NZ_GG657750.1:909956-910521 GCF_000158895.1 Streptomyces sp. C
TGCCGCCGACCGTCGGCGGTGTCGCGCTGCTGCTCGGCTTCGGGCGGCGCGGACTGCTCGGCCCCTGGCTGGAGGGCACCTTCGGCGTCACGCTGCCCTTCCACACCTCCGGGGCGGTCGTCGCGGCCACGTTCGTCGCCATGCCCTTCCTGGTGATCAGCCTGGAGGGGGCGCTCGGCGGGCTGAAGCACAGCTACGAGGAGACCGCCGCGTCCCTCGGCGCCTCGCCGGTCCGGGTGTTCTTCACGGTCACCATGCCCATGGTCGCCCCCGGCCTGATCGCCGGCGCGGCGCTCACCTGGGCCCGGGCGCTCGGCGAGTTCGGCGCGACCATCACCTTCGCCGGCAACCTGCCGGGCACCACCCAGACCCTGCCCCTCCAGGTCTACCTGCTGCTCCAGGACCAGCCGGAAGCGGCCACCTCGGTGTCGCTGCTGCTGCTGGCCATCGCCATGGGCGTGCTCGTCGCCCTGCGCGGCCGCTGGACGGGCACGCCCGCGGCCGCGAAGACCCGCGCGGCGGACGGGCCGCAAGCCCCCGCTCCCGCCGCCCCCGACGAAACCCC
>NZ_GG657750.1:913101-914761 GCF_000158895.1 Streptomyces sp. C
TCGGTGCACAGCAGCAGCGTGTCCCCGGGGTGCAGTTCGAGGGTGGTGACGGGGTAGCCGGAGCCGCTGCCCCGCTGCTCGTGCGGGGGCACGCCGAGGGGGAGCCCGCCCGCCACCTGGATCCGGTGGCAGCTGCCGTCCCCGCGCCGCACGACCGGGTCGAGGTGGCCGGCCCGCACGACGTGCAGCATCCCGGTGTTCAGGTCCAGTTCGGCGTAGGTGCAGGTGGCGAAGCGCTCCGTCGCCAGGTCGCGGAGGAAGGCGGAGGCCCGCGCCAGCGCCGTGCCGGGGGTGTGGCCCTCCAGGACGTAGGCGCGGAGCACGATCCGCAGCTGTCCCATGACGGCCGCCGCGTCCGTGTCGTGGCCCTCGACGTCGCCGATCGTCACCCCGACCCGGCCTTCGCCGAGGGGGACGACGTCGTACCAGTCGCCGCCGATGTCCCGTCCGACCCGGGCGGCCCGGTACCGTACGGCGATCAGTGCGCCCGGCACCTCCGGGATGACCCGGGGCAGCATGGCCCGCTGGAGCCCCTCGGCGAGGTCGTGCTCCTGCTCGAAGAGCATGGCCCGCTGGAGGCCCTGCGCGATCCCGCTGCCGAGCGCCACCAGCAGGTTGCGCTCCTCCGCGTCGAAGTCCCCGTCGCGGGTGTACAGGAGACCGAGCGCGCCGACGGGCCGGCCCTGCGCGATCAGCGGCAGGTAGACCCCGCTGCGCACGGCCAGCGGTTCGATGTACGGCCACAGCAGCGGGTAGCGCCGCTGGAACTCCTCCCGGGAGGCGATGAAGACCGGTTGGAGGCTCCGTACGGCCTCGCTCATCGGGAACTCCGCGTCGATGCGGGTGTACTCGATCTCGGGCACGTACGAGCCCAGCTGGCCCTCCGCGACCAGGTGGATCCGGCCGCCGTCGACGATGCCGAGCATGACGCTGACGGCGCCGAGGTGGCCGAGGGCCTCGGGGTCCTTGAGGACGTCGGTGACGTCGTTCACGGTGCGGGCGTGCGCGAGGATCGCGGTGGTCCGCTCGACGACCCCGGTCATCCGGCGCCGTCCCTCGTCCCGCTCCCCCGCCGCGCCGGGCTCCCCGGGGTCCTGGTCGGCGTCGCGGAGGATGCCGATGACCCGGTACGCGCGTCCGTGCGGCTCCCGCAGGATGTGCCCCTGGAGGTGGGTCCAGCCCGCCGTCCCGTCCTCGCGCAGGGTGCGGAAGTACGCCCCGTAGTGGCTGCGGCCGTCCTCCAGCGCCCGCCTCACCCGGCCGTCCAGCCGTGCCCCGTCGCCGGGCACGACCCGGCGGCGCAGTCCGGCGGGGGTCCCGTCGAACTGCTCCGGGCGCAGGTGGAGGACCTCGAGGGCGGTGTCGTCCAGGTACAGGCGCCCGCTGTCGAGGTCCCAGTCGAAGGTGCCCATCCGGTTGAGCGCGAGGCTCAGGTCGGGCCGCGCGGGCCAGTCGACCTCCGGGGTCCGTCCCCGCTGGTCCATGCAGCCAGGGTCTCACTGTTCACCCCGGCTCGGCATGTGCTCGGGGCCGGGCCGGTGGTTCACCGGCCGGCCCCGCTCACCTCGGCCGGCTCCGGGCCGTGCACGCCGTCGTCTCCGCGCAGGGTCTGACGGGCTCAGGGCGACGTCGGGGCGCCCGGCGGCGGGGTGGAGGTGCT
>NZ_GG657750.1:915430-915908 GCF_000158895.1 Streptomyces sp. C
CACGGGGGTGAGGGCCCGCAGGTAGCCGGCGACGGCGCCCGGCCGCAGCCCCAGGGCCGAGGCGAAGGCGGCGTTCTTGGCGGGCTGCGAGGTCAGGGCGGTGATCTGCTGCTCCACGTCGCAGCTGGCGACGTCCTTCGTGCCGCCGTAGAGCCCGGGCGAGGAGCCGCTGACGCTGCGGGTGCCCGCCGGCGCGGTGGGCGCGGCCGTGCCCTGCGGCGGGCTCTCGGGCGGCGGGGTGGCCTGCTTCGCCGCGCTGGACTCGGTGAAGGGGTCCCGTCCGGGCTCGGCGGCCGGCTGGAGGAACACCTCGGCCGCGGCCACCTGCGGGGTACCGCCCCCGCCACCGCCGGGCCTGGTCAGCACGACCACCAGGGTGACCACCGCGACGAGCGCCACGGCGGCCGTCGCGACGCCGGGCACCGACCGCCACCAGGGCCCCCGGGGCGGCTCCGCGACGCCGGGCCCGCCGGGGGGA
>NZ_GG657750.1:916565-917511 GCF_000158895.1 Streptomyces sp. C
ACCGGGCAGTGGCCGGGACCGGCGAACTGCTCGGCCGGGCCGGGCGGACGGGGGTGCTGTGGCTGGCCCTGCTCACCCTGTTCGCGCTCCTGGCCCGCCAGACGTTCGGCCTGACCACGGACGGCTCCCCGCTCGGGGAGATCGGCGAACTACTCGACTCCTCCCCGACGGTGGGCTTCCGGGCCGCGCTCGGGCCCACCCTGGGGTACGGACTGCTCTGGTTGCTGGGCCTGTTGCTGATCGCCCTGCTGGTCTCCCGCCGCACGCCGCTCCCGCCCGGGCTGCTCCGCTTCCACACGGCGGTGCGGCCGGCCGCCCACGCGACGGCCGTGCTGCTCCTGGCGTACGTGGTCCTCGGCCTGGGCGCCGGCCTGGTGACGGCCGCCACCCAGGGACACGCGGCCCGCACCCTGGCGGTGCTGCTGCTCGGCCTGCCGAACCTGGCCTGGCTCGCCCTCACCGTCGGCTTCGGCGGCGCCTGGCGCGGTGTGGCCGAGGGGCCGTTCGGCCTGCCGGTGCCGCAGCTGCTGGACCAGGTGCTGCGCGGCCCCGGCGGGTCCACCGTCGACGTGGCCTCGCTGGCGCAGCGCGACTCCCGGGCGTGGTGGCTGGTCGTGTCGGCCGCCGTCGCGCTGCTCGGCACGGGCGTGCTGGCCGCCGTACGCTCCCCCCGGCGGGTCCGGCCCTGGCAGCACGCGGTGCACCTGGCGGCGGCGCTGGGCCTGGCCACACTGACGGTGTGCCTGCTGGCCGGGGTCCAGGCCCGGTTCGGGCTGTCACTGCTGGGGCTCGGGGACGTCTCCGGGCTGGGCGGCCGTGTCGAGCTCACCCCTCACCTCTGGCGCACGACCGGCCTCGCGGTGCTGTGGGGTGCGGTGGCCGGCTTCCTCGGCGCCCTCCTGGCCCGCCCCCTGCGCCATCCGGGCCCGGCCTGATCCGCTAGGGG
>NZ_GG657750.1:917611-934712 GCF_000158895.1 Streptomyces sp. C
CAACACCCCCTAGCGTCCCCGGAACACCGGGAGCGCCCACCGCGGCGGCGGGGGCGGCGGGCCCTGCTCCGCCCGTTCCCGGGGTTCGCGGGGCGCCCCGGTGGCGGCCCGGCGCAGCGCGGCGGTGAACTCCAGGCAGCTGCCCCACCGTTCCCGGGGCTGCTTCGCGAGGGCCTTGGCCAGCGCCTCGTCCACGGCCGCCGGGAGTTCCGGGCGGCGTTCGCTCGGCGCGGGCGGGGGGTCGTACTGGTGGGCCCAGAGGAGGGCCATGTCGTCCTCGCGCCGGAAGGGCGGGCCGCCGGTGAGCATCTCGTGGACCACGCAGCCGAGGCTGTAGACGTCGCAGCGCCCGTCGACCGGCTTCCCGGCGATCTGCTCGGGCGCGACGTAGTCGAGGGTCCCGACGAACTGTCCGACGCTGGTGAACCCGGTGAGCGAGAGGGACTTCTTCGTCAGGCCGAAGTCGGTGAGGTAGACGTGCTCGGGGTGCTCGCTGTCGGTGCCCTCGGCGACGAGGATGTTGCCGGGCTTGACGTCCCGGTGGACGAGGTCGTGGGCGTGGGCGGCGTCGAGTGCGGAGGCGACCTGGGCCGCGATCCGGGCGGCCGTCTCCAGGGGCAGCGGGCCGGTGCGGTCGAGCAGGGCCCGCAGGTCCTGGCCGGCGACGTAGCGCATGGCGATGTAGAGGATGCCGTCCGTCTCGCCGGCCTCGAAGACGGGGACGATGTGGGGGTGGTCGAGGGCGGCGGCGACCTTGGACTCGTGGGTGAAGCGCTGCCGGAAGGTGTCGTTGCGGGCGAGCTGGGGGGCCAGCAGCTTCAGGGCGACGGTCCGGTCCAGGCGCAGGTCGCGGGCGCGGTAGACGACGGCCATCCCGCCGCGCCCGATCTCGTCCTCGACGAGGTAGCCGGCGAACCGCGTGCCGGTCGGTTCCGGGGTCCGGCCGGCGGGTGGTCCGGGGTCCGTCATGGGCTCCCTCTCCCCGTCGGGGCGGTCGGCGACGCGCGTGGGATCGTGCGGTGTCTCCGGTACGCCGGCCCGTGCGCCGGTGTCCGCCTCGCCGGGCTCCTGGCTCGGGGCTCGGGCTCCGGCTCCGGCTCCGGCTCGGGCGGGGGCTCCCGGTTCCGAGACGACCGCGTAGGTGGTCGGGCGGCCGCCGTCGGCGTACAGCCACCGTCCCTCCGCCTCCTCGTACAGCCACACGGACTCACCGTCGATGACGATCCCGCGCGCAAGGCCCCGTACGGCCTGCCCGGAAAGCCGTCGCCGGCGGCGCCGGGGACGGTCTCGCGCAGGGCCCGGCGGTAGCGGTCGAGGGTGTCGGCCGTCCGGGTGAGGAGCGGTTCGGGGTCCTCGGTGCGTTCGAGGGGCCGGCCGGTGGTCGGCGGGGGCTGGGGCACCGCGACGAGGAGGCGTCCGTCGACCCAGGCGGACCAGCCGTTGGCGCACAGGATCTCCCCCCATTCGCCGCGCCGGGACAGCAGCCGGACGGGGAGGAAGGGGTCGAGGGCGGCGGTGGGCCGGGAGACGTCGGGGGCCTCCCAGGCGGGCAGCCCGTCCTGGGGGACCACGTGGGTGGGGCGGAAGGCCGCGGGTTCCGGGGAGTCGGTCATCGCCGGGGCCTACTTCCGCATCACGGCCGGCTCGTGGCGGCGCAGCAGCCGGGCGACGAGCACCGTGAAGAGCACGGAGAGGGCGGCGAGCATGCCGACGTCCAGCAGCCAGACCCCGGCGGAGTGGGCGAAGAGGGGGTCGTCGGTGAGGGTGCCGGGGACGGTCCGGCCGAGGTCGATGGTTCCGGCCATGGCGCCGAGCGCCCAGCGAGAGGGCACGAGCCAGGCCAGCTGCCCGATGACGGGTACGCCGTCGAGCTGGAGCAGCGCCCCGCAGAAGACCACCTGCACGATGGCGAGGAGGACCAGCAGGGGCATGGTGACCTCCTCCTTCCTGACCAGGGCGGAGACCAGCAGGCCGAGCGTCATGGCGGTGAAGGACAGCAGGGCGACGGCCAGGGTGATCTCGGCGAGGCGGGGCAGGAAGACCCCGGTGGAGCCCGGTGGTCCGAGCCGCACCCCGAACAGGCCGACGAGGGTGAGGACGACGGCCTGGGCGACGGTGATCGCGCCGAGGACCGCCACCTTGGACATCAGGTAGGCGCCCCTGGACAGGCCGACGGCGCGTTCGCGCTGGTAGATGACCCGTTCCTTGACGAGTTCGCGGACCGCGTTGGCGGCTCCGGTCAGTACGCCGCCGACGCACAGGATGAGCAGGGCGTTGATCGCGGTCTCCTGGGTGAGGGCGCTGCCGGCCAGGGCGCGGGTCATGGCGCCCATCACGAACGGCAGCGCGACCATGATGACGAGGAAGGTGCGGTCGGCGCCGAGGGCGGTGGCGTAGCGGCGGATCAGGGTGGAGAGCTGGGCGCGCCGGCTCTGCGGCTGGGGCGGCGGCTCGGCGAAGTCGGCCGGTCCGGGGGGCGCGGCGTCGGGGGTGCGGGGGCGGCGGCCGGGGCCGGCCACGTACGTACGGTGCTGCGGTGAGGCCTGGTACTGGCCGGCCCAGTCGCGGTCGCGCTGGTTCTCGAAGGCCTCGAAGGCCTCGGGCCACTGGTCGAAGCCGAAGAAGCCGAGGGTCTGCTCGGGCGGCCCGTACCAGGCGACGCGGCCGCCGGGGGCGAGGACGAGGAGCCGGTCGCAGACGTCGAGGCTGAGGACGCTGTGGGTGACGACGATGACGGTGCGGCCGTCGTCGGCGAGGCTGCGCAGCATGTGCATGACGGAGCGGTCCATGCCGGGGTCGAGGCCGGAGGTGGGTTCGTCGAGGAACAGCAGGGAGGGCTTGGTCAGCAGTTCCAGGGCGACGGAGACGCGTTTGCGCTGGCCGCCGGAGAGGCTGTGGATGGGCTGGTCGGCGCGTTGTTCGAGGCCGAGTTCGCCGATGACCTCGTCGACCCGGGCGAGGCGTTCGGCCTTGCCGGTGTCCTGGGGGAAGCGGAGTTCGGCGGCGTAGGCGAGGGCGCGGCGGACGGTGAGCTGGGCGTGCAGGATGTCGTCCTGGGGGACGAGTCCGATGCGGGAGCGCAGTTCGGCGTAGTCGCGGTAGAGGTCGCGGCCGTCGTAGAGGACGGTGCCGTGGTCGGCGGGGCGCAGTCCGGTGAGGGCGCCGAGGAGGGTGGACTTGCCGGCGCCGCTGGGGCCGACGACGGCGAGCAGGCATCGGGAGGCGACGGGGAAGGAGACGTGGTCGAGGAGGGTCTTGCGGCCGTGGTCGACGGCGACGGCGAGGTCCTGGACGTCGAGGGAGACCTCGCCGGTGTCGGTGTACTCCTGGAGCTGGTCGCCGACGAGGCAGAAGGCGCTGTGGCCGATGCCGATGATGTCGCCGTCGGTGACGGGGGCGACGTCGACGGGGGTGCCGTTGAGGTAGGTGCCGTTGTGGCTGCCGAGGTCGGCGATCTCGTGGCCGCCGTTGGGGAGGGCGCGCAGTTCGGCGTGCCTGCGGGAGACGACGAGGTCGTCGATGACGAGGTCGTTGCCGGGGTCCCGGCCGATGCGGACGCCGGTCCGGGCGGGCAGCGGCCGGATGCTGGTGGGGCTGCGGAAGGTTCCGGTCAGGGCCGGGTCGGCGACCCGGGAGGGGCGGGAGGCGGCGGCGCGGGGCGGCGTACGGCTGCTGAGGAGGGCGCGCGGGCCGTCCTGGGCGCTGCCGAAGCGCAGTTCGCTGCCGGGTCCGACGGCCCATTCGTGGACGCGGTGGCCGTCGGCCCAGGTGCCGTTGGTGCTGCCCTCGTCCTCCAGGGTCCAGTGGTCGCCCTCGGGGCGCAGGACGGCGTGGTGCCAGGAGACGCGGTCGTCGTCGAGGCAGATCTCGCAGAGGGGGTCGCGGCCGACGCGGTAGCTCCGGCCCGGGCTCATCTCGGTGGAGCCCCTGGCGGTTTCCAGGACGAGTTCGGGCGCGGTCGCCGCACCGGGCCGCTGGACCATGGACAGATTTTCCCACGAACCGCCGCAACCGGCAGGAGGGACATCGCCGCAGGTCAGAGGGTTCTTATGGGGAATGACAACGGTCCCCGTTGCAGCCTTTGCCGATCTCGGCGCGGTGCGCTTCACTTCACGCGTCGGAACCGAACAAACGGGGGAAGCGATGAGCCGGCACGACCACGCGCACGAGCACACCGGGGCGGACCACGCCGGGCACGGGCACGACGGGCACGGCCACGGTCCGGGCGGGCACAGCCACGGCGTGGACCCGGACGCCGACCGCCGCTGGCTGGCGATCGCGCTCGCCCTGATCGGCGGTTTCATGGCCGTCGAGGTGGTCATCGGCGTGATGGCCCATTCGCTGGCCCTGATCTCCGACGCCGCGCACATGCTGACGGACGCCGTGTCGATCGTCCTCGCGCTGATCGCGATGCGGCTGGCTGCGCGTCCGGCGCGGGGCGGGTTCACGTACGGCCTCAAGCGGGCGGAGATACTCTCCGCGCAGGCGAACGGGCTGACGCTGCTGCTGCTCGCGGTGTGGCTGGCGTACGAGGCGGTGCGCAGGCTGCTGGATCCGCCGCCGGTGGAGGGCGGCCTGGTGCTGGTGACGGCGCTGGCCGGGATCGTGGTGAACGTGGCGGCGGCCTGGTGCATCTCGCGGGCCAACCGGTCCTCGCTGGCCGTGGAGGGTGCCTACCAGCACATCCTGAACGACCTGTTCGCGTTCATCGGGACGGCGGTGTCCGGTCTGATCGTGCTCACGACCGGTTTCGTGCAGGCCGACGCGATCGCCACGCTGGTGGTGGTGGCGCTGATGGTGAAGGCGGGCTACGGGCTGGTCCGGGAGTCGGGGCGGATCTTCCTGGAGGCCGCGCCGGCGCACGTGGACCCGGACGCGGTCGGCGACCGCCTCGTCGCCCACGTGCCGGTGACCGAGGTCCACGACCTGCACATCTGGACGATCACCTCGGGGCAGGCGGCCCTGTCCGCGCACGTGCTGGTGGAGCCGGACGGCGACTGCCACGCGGTGCGGCGGGAGCTGGAGCTGCTGCTGGCGAAGGAGTACGGGATCACGCACACCACCCTCCAGGTGGACCACGTCCAGGACGCCCTGCTGTCGGTGGGCCGGCCGGGCGAGGACCCGGAGGGTGCGGACCCGCACTGCGCGGACGCCCACGGTCCGGTGCACCGCGAGGGCCCGCACGCGCACTGACGCGCGCACCGGCGCACGTCCGCCGACGGCCCGATCACTGAGCGGGGCTCCGGCGGGGCATGTATGGCCTCCGTGACGGATGCGAAGAGGTACAGGCAGAGCGCCGGCCTCCTGTTGTTCCGCCGGACGGCGGAGCAGGGGGTGGAGGTGCTGCTCGGCCACATGGGCGGTCCGCTGTGGGCCGGGCGGGACGCCGGGGGCTGGGCGATCCCGAAGGGCGAGTACGGGCCGGACGAGACGCCCCGGGACGCGGCCCGCCGGGAGTTCACCGAGGAGCTGGGGGTGCCCCCGCCGGAGGGGGACTACCTGCCGCTGGGGGACGTCCGGCTGAGCAGCGGAAAGCTCGTGACCATCTGGGCGGTGGAGGCGGACCTCGACCCGGCGCTGACGGTGCCGGGCACCTTCACGATGGAGTGGCCCCCGCACTCGGGGGTCGAGCGGGAGTTCCCCGAGCTGGACCGGGTGTCCTGGTTCACTCCCCCGATCGCACGAAACAAGCTGATTGTCAGTCAAATTCCGTTCCTGGAGCGCCTGCTGGTGCTATTGGCGGATTGACCTGACCTTTACTTGCCAACAAACCCCACCTGCATGGACATTGCACATATGACGAACGTCGTGCTGGTGGGAACCCTGGACACCAAGGGTGTCGAGTACGGCTGGCTGCGCGAGAGGCTGCTGCGCGCCGGCGTCGAAGTGGTGCTGGTGGACACGGGGATCATGGGAGAACCCCGGGTGCCCGCCGACGTGCCGCGCGAAGCGGTGGCGCGGGCGGCGGGCACGGAACTGTCGGAACTGCGCGCGGCCGCCGACCGGGGCGCGGCCGTGACCACGATGGCCCGGGGCGCCGAAGCGACCCTGTTACGCCTGCACGCCGAAGGCCGGCTGCACGGCGTCCTCGCGATCGGGGGCAGCGGCGGCACCTCCATCGCGACCCGGGCGATGCGGGCCCTGCCGCTGGGCGTGCCCAAGGTGATGGTCTCCTCGATGGCGTCCGGGGACGTGTCCCCGTACGTGGGCTCGGCGGACATCACGATGATGTACAGCGTGGTGGACATCGCCGGGATCAACAGCGTCTCGGCCCCGGTGCTGGCCAACGCCGCGGAGGCCGCCGCCGGGATGGCGAAGGGCTTCGCCCGCGCCGCGCTGGACCGCAGCCGGCCGGCCCGCCTGGGCTCGGGCTCGCGGCCGCTGGTGGCGGCGAGCATGGCGGGGGTGACCACGATCGGCGTGGACGCGGCCCGTGAGCGGCTGGAGGAGCTGGGGTACGAGGTCCTGGTCTTCCACGTCAGCGGCGCGGGCGGCCGCACCCTGGAGACCCTCGCCGGGCAGGGGGTGTTCGCGGGGGTGCTGGACCTGACCCTGAGCGAACTCGCCGACGACCTGTGCGGGGGCATCCTCACCGCCGGCCCCGACCGGCTCACCGCGGCCGGGCGGGCCGGGGTTCCGCAGGTGGTGAGCCTGGGGGCGCTGGACATGGTGAAGTTCGGGCCGCTGGAGACCCTGCCCGAACGGGCCCGCTACCGCCGGGTCCGCGTCCACAACCCCTCGATCACGGTGATCCGTACGACCGAGTCGGAGTGCGCGGAGCTGGGCCGGCGGGTCGCCGCGAAGCTGCGCGCCGCGACCGGGCCGACGGCGGTCTGCGTCCCGCTGCGCGGACTGTCCACGCTCGGCGCGCCGGGCGGCCCGTACCACGACCCCGGTGCGGACCTGGCGCTGTTCTCGGCGCTGCGCGAGGGGCTGCGGGGCAGTGCGGCCCGGCTCCACGACTACGACACCCACATCAACGACCCGTCGTTCGGGCGGGCGGCGGCCGACCGGCTGCACACGATGATCGGGGCGGTGTCGGCGGCGGCCTGACCGGCACCCGGGACACGCGCCGGATTGGGAACCGGCCGTGGCGGAAAAGTGTCCCAGCAGGTGGCCGGTCGGGGGACGACCGGCCGGCCGCCCGCGGGCGGCCGGTGACGCCACGGACGGGGGCGCATGATGGGCAACGGCTGGACGGTACCCGGTTACACCGAGGTCCGTGAGCTCGGCGCGGGCGGCAGCGGCCGGGTCGTACTCGCGCTCCACGACGCCACCGGCACGGCCGTCGCGGTGAAGTACCTCAGCGACCGGATGCGCGAGGACCCCGCCTTCGTCCGGGAGTTCCGGGCCGAGGCCCGGCTGCTGGGCGGGCTCGTGTCGCCGTACGTGGTGGGCCTGTACGAGTACGTGGAGGCGCCGGCCGGCGCGGCGATCGTGATGGAGCTGGTCGACGGGATCTCCCTGCGCGCCGTGCTGCGGGAGACCGGCCGGGCGGACGCCGAGGCCGCGCTGGTGGTGCTGAAGGGCTCCCTGCTCGGACTGGCCGCGGCCCACCGGGCGGGGGTCGTGCACCGCGACTACAAGCCGGAGAACGTGCTGGTCGCGCCCGACGGCTCCTCCAAGCTGGTGGACTTCGGGATCGCGGCGGGCCGCGGCACCACCCCCGGGGTGGCGGGCACGCCCGCGTACATGGCGCCCGAACAGTGGCAGGGGCAGCCCGCCTCGCCGACGGCCGACGTGTACGCGGCGACCGCGACCTTCTTCGAGTTCCTGACCGGCCGCAAACCGTACGACGGGGCGAGCTTCGCCGAGCTCGCCGTCCAGCACATCGAGGCCCCGGTACCCGAGACCGAGGCTCCCGAGCCGGTGCGCCCCCTCATCCGGCGGGGTCTGGCCAAGCGGCCGGAGCAGCGCCCGGAGAACGCCGAGGCGTTCGTGGCGGAGCTGGAAGCGGTGGCGGTGGCCGCGTACGGGCCCCAGTGGGAGGAGCGCGGGCAGCGCAAGCTCGCCGCGCTGGCGGCCCTGCTGCCACTGCTGTTCCCGTCGGCGGCCGGCGCGGCGGCGGGCACCACGGCGGTGGCCACCACCTCGGTGGGCGGCGGCTCGGGCTGGGCGCCGGGGCGCGGCGGCTGGCTGGCGACGGGCCTGGCGCTGGTACTGGGAGCGGTGCTGGTGCTCACGACGGACGCGGGCGCCGGCACCCCGCCGGGGGCCTCCGCGCTCAGCGACCTCGCGACGACGACCCCGGCCACGCCGGGGCCGGCCACGCCCCGCGCCCGGGGCCGTCCGCCTCGCACTCGGCGTCCGCCTCGCCGAGCCCCTCGCCGTCGTCCTCGCCGAGCCCCTCGCACTCCCCGACGCCCACGCACTCCCCCTCCCCGAGCTGGAGCCCGTCGCCGAGCCCGACGCCGACGCCGACGCCGACGCCGACGGTCAGCCACTCGCCGACACCGACTCCGTCGCCGACGCTGCGGGTGGACAAGCTCAGCGTCAGGCTCCAGCCCGGCGTCTACCGCGGGCAGGCGGAGGTCTCGCTGGCGGCCCAGGGCAGCGGGCCCGTCACCGTGACCTTGCAGTGGTTCCTCGGTGAGACGCAGGGGGCGTACTCCGTGCCCGACGGCACCGACACCGTCGTCGTCCAGGCCGGCTCCCTCGCCTCCGTGGTCCAGGCGCACACCTTCAGCCGGGGCCACGGCTGCTACGGCGGGGTCCGGGTCACCACCAAGCCGGCCGCGTCGAACGGCTCGGCCTCCACCTCCGAACTGCTCGCCCGCTGCCAGATCCAGGAACCCCAGGAGGTCCCGCGATGACCGGCCCGCGCGTCCCCCAGGACCCCGCCGACGACGAGTACAGCGCCACCGTGCTCGGCAGCCACTGGTTCAGCGGCCCGCCGCCCCCGGCGGACGCCGCGCCCGACCGGGTCGAGGGTTCCGTGCTGCGGTTCGGGCCGGGGGTGACGGCGGCCATGGCGCCGCCGTTCCCCGTGGTGGCCGCCGCTCCGCCCGGGCCGCGCCGGCCGCGCGGCGCGGCGGGGGCTGGCGGCGGTACACCCTGGCGGCCGTGGTGCTGGCGGCGGTGCTCGGCTACCTGGCCTGGCAGCGGTTCGGGCCGGCCGTCGAGGTGCGGGAGGTGGCGGTCTCCACTGACCCGGGGGGTCCCGGGTGCGGGGCGGCCGCCGATGTGGTGGCCGTCGTACGCACCAACGGGCGCCCCGGAACCCTCACCTACCGCTGGGTCCGCAGCGACGGCACCCGGTCGGAGGAGCTGACGGAGCGGGTGCCGGCCGGGCGGAAGGAGGCCACGCTGCACCTGCTGTGGACCTTCCAGGGCACGGGCAGCTACCCGGCGCGGGCCGAACTCCAGCTGATCTCGCCGGTCGAGCGGACGGCGGCGGCCGAGTTCACCTACCGGTGCCCCCGGTAGCGGGGAGCCTGATCACGGCACGTCCGCCGTCGAGGTCGACGCGGGAGTGCGGAGGGGCGCCGTCCTCCTCGTCGTCGCGCATCAGGAGGGCGCTCTGGCGTTCCTTCAGCTCGTTCTGCTTGCCCGGCGAGAAGCCGGCGTGCAGCTGCTCGAAGCCGGTGGCGGAGATCTGCCCCTGGCGGCCGTTCCACCGCCAGGGCAGCAGACCGGCGCGGCCGGCGCGCACGAGCGCGAAGTCCAGGAAGGCCGTCGCGGTGAGCAGCAGCGCCAGTCCCGGCAGGGTCATGAAGAGGACGAAGCCCATGGCCCGACCGTAGCCCACCGGGGCGTTCGGCCCTAGGGGGTGTCCGCAAAGTGGCGCCGTCCGCCCGGAGGGCGGGCCCCGCGGCGTCCGGTGCGTGCTCTCGGCGTGCCGGGCGGAAGCCCGCGTACTGGACGTACTTGGGCTTTCGTCCGGTGCGGCGAGAGCGCGTGCCGGGCGTCGCGGGGCAGGCGAGACTTTGCGGACACCCCCTAAGGGGCGGGGACCCGGGGCCGTACTTCCGGCCGGGGCGGGTGTGGCCCGTCCGGCCGAAGCCGCGGCACGGGCCGCACTGGTTGACTCGGGAACGTAGACGAGGGCGTGCAGGACGCCCCTCAGGCACCCCTGCGTGCCGCGTTCCAGCATGCGACACCCCAACGGAACGCGGCCGTCCCGCACGGATGCCGAGTCCGCGCGGGAGGCCCGCGGCCGCTTTGGGGAGCGGCCGCGGGCCGTTTCGCGTTCCCGTCCCCCGCCGCAACCGGGGGACGGTGTCCGTGGGGAGCGGCCGGCGGGACGGCGCCGGTCGGCTCCCGGTCCGGACGGTGTCCCGTCCGGAGGTCTCGTGCTCGCGGTCAGAACCGCGCGTGGGCGGTGATGTCGGCCTGGAACTCGCCGGTCATCGCGGGGGTGACCGTCGGCCTGCACTGCGCCACGGCCGCCAGGTAGTCCTCCGTGGTGGCGCCGAGCTGCGCGGCCGACGCGCCGCGCGCGCCGACCGCCTCCAGGTCCCGTTCGAAGGACACCTGCGCGGCGATCCGCGCGGCGTGCTCGATGTCGGCCGGGGTGAACAGCTCGGTCGCCGCCACCAGCGCCGTCACGTCCACGCCGGTCCGCCCGGCCGTGTAGCGCGACCAGATGGCGGCGCGCGCCCCGGCGTCGGGGGTGCCGATGGGGATCAGGTAGTCGAAGCGGCCGGGCCGCAGGAAGGCCGGGTCGAGGGAGCGGATGGAGTTGGTCGCGCAGACCAGCAGCCGCTCGTCGCCCTCCCGGAAGCCGGGGATCAGCTTGAGCAGCTCGTTCGTCACGCCGTGGATGCCGCCCGGCTGCGCCGGCTCGGTGCGTACGGGTGCGATCTCCTCCACCTCGTCGATGAAGACGAGGACCCGCTCCAGCTCGGCGATCCGGGCGAAGGCGACGCGCAGCGCGGCGGCGAGGTTGCCCTCGTCGGCGAGGCGGGAGGGCAGCAGCTCGACGAAGGGCCAGCCCAGCCGGGAGGCGATGGCGCGGGCGAAGGTGGTCTTGCCGGTGCCGGGCGGCCCGAAGAGGGTGATCGCGCGCGGCGGCCGGACCCCGTGCGCGGCGGCCCGCTCCGGTTCGGCGAGCGGGAGGACCACGCGCCGTTCGATGAGTTCCTTCTCCGTCTCCATGCCGGCGACCTTGGCCCACAGGTCGTTGGGCAGGAAGCGGCCGCCGAGGTCGTCCAGGAGGCCTGCCGCCGGGCCGTGCAGGGGCTCGGTCTTCTCGAAGTAGGCGACGGCGGGCTGGCGGGTGTAGCCGGCGTTGAGCAGGCCCTCGCCGAGCAGGTCCTCCTCGGGCAGGACGTAGGCGATCCGGCCGACGCGGGCGGCGACCAGGCGCCGCTCCAGTTCGACGAGGAGTGCGCTGGCCAGGCCCCGGCCGCGCCAGCCGGAGGCGATCGCGATCCGCATCACCCAGGCCCGCTCGCCGGTGACGCTGGCGAGGGCGGCGCCGATCGGCACGCCCTGGTGGACGGCGACGACGCAGGGCTGCCGGTCGGTCAGCGCGCTGATGCACTCGGCGAGCGAGAAGACGGACTCCTGGCCCAGTTCGGCCGTGGTGTCTATGAGATGGACCACCGCCGCGAGATCGCTCTCGCGGTAGTCGTGGATGAGCCAGTTCACTCGGTACCGCCCCTCGTTCGTGCTCCTGCGGCGAGGCTAGGTGCGGGCGGGCCCGGCGATCACGCACCACGGTGCACAACAGCCGGTCCGGAAGTCCGCCGCGGCGTCCATAGACCGGTGCGTTCCGCCGAAGCGGACCGCCGGGGACGGCCGCACCTTGGGGGTTTCCGACACGTCCACGACACGTCCCCCGTTCGCAGCGGATCCACATTCACAGGGGATTCATACGGAACACCGGGCTCCGGACACAGTTTCGCCGGGGAGGCTCGGACGCATGATCCCCCGCACCCTCCCCCGACCGGCCGGCCGCCCCCGCTCCCGTGCCCGCGCCCGCCGGGCGGGGCGGATCCTGCTCGCGCTGACCTCGATGGCCGCCCTGCTGAGCCTGGACCTCCCCGAGGCGGAGGCGCTGCCGCCGCTCGGCGTGACCGTGCGCGCCGATGCCGACGCCACGGCGGCCCGGGTGGGCGCCCTGTTCGCGGGCGGCACGGACGGCGGGCACTTCTGCACCGCCTCCGTGGTGCGCAGCGCAGGCCGCGACGTGATCGCCACCGCCGCGCACTGCCTGGGCCACCCGGACGGCACGGTCTTCGCCCCGGGCTACCGGGACGGCGAGGCGCCCTACGGGCTGTGGCGGGTGACCGGGGTGTTCACGGCCCCGGCGTGGACCGAGGGGGAGGACCCGGACGCGGACATCGCCTTCGCGACGGTCGCCCCGGCGGACGGCTCGGTGACGGGGAACGTGGAGGACGTGGTCGGCGGCTTCCCGGTGGCCGCCGGGCAGCCGGGGGACGTGACGGTGACCGTCGTCGGCTACCCGAGCACCGAGGAGGCCCCGCTGCGCTGCGCGAACGCGACGAGCCTGTTCTCCGCCACGCAGCGCCGGATCGAGTGCCCCGCCCTCAGCGGCGGCACGAGCGGCAGCCCCTGGCTGGCGGGCGGCGCCCTGACCGGGGTCCTGGGCGGCCACGAGGGCGGCGGCACGGTCCCGGACGTCTCCTACAGCGCGCTCATGGGCACCACGGCCCTGGAGCTGTACCGCCGGGCGGCGGGCTAGGGGGTGTTGCAGAAGGATGAGACTTGGGCATTTTGCAACACCCTTTAGGCGGCTTCGAACCAGGTCGGCTCGTTCGTCAGGGAGCGGCGGATGCGGGCCAGGGCGAAGGGGTCCAGCGGGGGCAGGGCGTCCGGTGCGAACCAGGCCGCCTCCAGCAGTTCTCCGTCGGCGGAGCGGGGCTCGCCGCCGGTGGCGCGGCAGCGGAAGGTGATGTCCTGGAACTGGCAGACGTCGCCGTTCGGGTAGGTGATCGGTTCGAGCATCTGGACGAGGACCACCCGCTCCGGGACGCACCGCACGCCCGTCTCCTCGTACACCTCGCGCACCGCCGTTCCGGCGGGCTGCTCCCCCGGCTCGGCGATCCCGCCGACCAGGGACCACTTCCCGGTGTCGGCCCGGCGCCCGAGGAGCAGCCGGCCCAGGTCGTCGACGACGACGGCGGTGACGCCGGGCAGCAGGAGCAGCCGGTGGCCGGCGCCGCTCTCCCTGATCTCGCGGATGTACTCGGGTGTGGTCATGCCCAGACCCTACGGGGCCCGGTCGCGGCCGCCGTCGTCATGCGGCCCGGCGGGCGCGAACCCGGCGGGTCAGGACCCACCCGAGCCCGCCGGCCGCGACGAGGAGCAGCGCGTGTTCGGGGAGCGGTCCCAGGCGGGTGGCCGGGGTCTGTCCGGAGCGCAGCGGGATCTCGGCGACGAGGGCGTCGGCGGTGAACATCTCGGTCTGCTGGGTGACCTTGCCGTCGGGCTGGATGACGGCGCTGACGCCGCTGGTGACGGGGACGAGGACGGTGCGGCTGTGCTCGACCGCGCGGATCCGGTCCATGGCCAGCTGCTGGTAGGTCATCTGGGTCCGGCCGAAGGTGGCGTTGTTGCTGGGCACCGCGATGACCTGGGCGCCCGCCCGGACGGTGGAGCGGACGGCGTCGTCGAACGCGGCCTCGTAGCAGGTGACCATGCCGACGCCGGTGCCCGCCATGTCGAAGACGCCGGGCTCCTTGCCGGGTCCGAAGTCGCGGCGGACGCGGTCCACGTCGGAGCTGAAGAGCCGGACGAAGGAGCGCATGGGGATGCGCTCGCCGAAGGGCTGGATCTTGCGCTTGTCGTAGGTGTGCGTGGGGCCCTTGACCGGGTCCCAGAGGATCATGGTGTTGCGCAGCGGCCCGGTCTCGGGGGCGAGGACGGAGCCGATCGCGGTGGGCACGCCGACGGCCCTGACGGCGTTGTCGATGACGGCGTGGGCGTCGGGCTGGGTGTACGGGTCGATGTCGGAGGAGTTCTCCGGCCACAGGACGAAGTCCGGCTTGGGGACACGGCCTGCCTTGACGTCCTCGGCGAGCTGGACGGTGCGGTGCGCGTGGTTGTCGAGGACCTGGCGGCGCTGGGCGTTGAAGTCGAAGCCGGCGCGCGGCACGTTGCCCTGGATGACGGCGGCGACGGCCGTGCCGTCCTCGGCGGCGTCGGAGACCAGCGGGCGGGCCGCGAGGCCCGCGCCGACGGGGGCGGCGACGGCGAGCGCGGCGAGGGCGGCGGCGCCGCGCCGGGGGTCGCGGCGGGAGGTGCGCAGGACCTCGTACAGGCCGAAGCCGCACAGGGCGACGCCGAAGGAGAGCAGCGGGGTGCCGCCGACGGCGGCGAGCGGGGTGAAGACGCCGTCGGCCTGCCCGAAGGCGAGCTTGCCCCAGGAGAAGCCGCCGAAGGGGGCCCGGGCGCGCAGGGCCTCGCCCGCGATCCAGACGGCGGCGGCCCACAGGGGCCGTCCGGGCAGCCGGCCGACGAGGGCGATGCCGAGGCAGGTGAGGCCGATGAGGAGGGATTCGAGGGTGACGAGGGCGATCCACGGGACCGGACCGACGCCCTCACTGGTCCACACGAGGAGCGGCAGCAGGAAGCCGAGCCCGAAGAGGAAGCCGAGGCCGAAGCCGGCCCGGGCGCGGCGGCCGCGCAGGCAGCCGGCGAGCAGGGCGAGCGCGAAGGGGGCCAGCCACCACAGGGGGCGGGGCGGGAAGCTGAGGTAGAGCAGCACCCCGGCGGCCGGGGCCAGGGCGGAGCGCACCAGCCAGGCGGCCTTGTGGTCCTCCCGGCGCGGGGAGGCGGCGGCTGCGGCTTCGGCTTCGGACGGGGCGACGGCCGCGGCTGCTCCGGCGGGCTGCGAGGGCTCGCTCTCGGCGGCTCGGGTGACACTGCTGCTCATCTGGCGGAGTGTACGTCCCCGGGCCCCAAGGGCCGGTAAGGAGCCGCTCGACGCTACTGGGCGAGGGCGCGCAGGTGGGTGCGGATGACCCGGACGGCGTTCTCGGCGTCGTCGACGGTGACCGTGAACAGCTTGCCGTCGCCGAGCCGCAGCTCGACGCCCTCGCCGCGCCGGACGATGACGGCGGTGCCCTTCTCGGGGCGCCAGCGGTAGCCCCAGCCGCCCCACTGCTGGGGGGTGATGCGGGGGCGGAACTCGGCGGAGGCGACCTCCGCGAGGCGGATCTTGCGGCGGGGCAGTCCGATGTGGCCGCAGCGTACTTCCAGGGCCTCCGCGTCAACGGTGACCGCGACGTGCACGAAGGCGAGGGTGCCGTAGAGGATGAGCAGCCCGACCGCGAGGCAGCCGATCACGGACATCAGCAGCGGGACGAACCCGGCGGTCCACGAGTTGTCGACGGCCAGCTCCACCCCCAGGGCCAGGCAGGCCGCACCGGCCGCGGCCAGCAGCCACTGCGCGCGGTTGGAAGCCCGGCCCGTCCAGAGGGGGCCCGGTGGGTGACCCGTCATGAGCAGCAGCGTACTCACGTTCCGCATCCGCGCCACCACCTCTGCGCCAGTCGGCGCATCGTCCTGCCCGGTTGGCGCCTGCCCGCGCCCGGCCCGGCGAAACGGTGTCCTGAACGGTGTCCTAGGGGGTGAGGAGGCCGATCAGGGCGTCGCGGAGGGCCGGGCGGCGGGTGGTCACGAAGCGGTGCAGGGTCCTGGAACCGAGGGCCACCCGCTGGGCGCTGCGGCGGCGCTCGGCGTCGTAGGCGCGCAGGGCCGCGGGCAGGCCCGTACGGCCGTGGGCGGCGACGGCGCGGGCGAGGGCCTCGGCGTCGAGGAGGGCGGTGCAGGCGCCCTGGCCGAGGTTGGGGGTCATGGCGTGGGCGGCGTCGCCGACCAGGGCGATGCGGCCGGCGGTGACGAAGGCGGGGAGCGCCGGGTGGAGGTGGCGCATCTCGTACCGGATCCAGGTCGCGGGGTCGGTCTCGGCGAGCAGGCGCGGGACCGGGTCGTGCCAGCCCTCGAAGGCGGCCCGCAGTTCGCCGGCGGTGGTGGCCTCGGGGACGGCGGCGTACCAGTTGGTGCGGCCCGGCTCGACGGGGGTCATCCCGAAGAAGCGGCCGTCGCCCCAGGTCTCCCCGTAGATCCCGGTCTCGAAGCCGGCGATGCCGATCCAGGCGACGGTGCCGACGGCGCGCACCCCGCTGCGGGTGCCGAAGTGGGCGGTGCGGACGACGCTGTTGATGCCGTCGGCGCCGACGACGAGGTCGGCGTCGAGGGTGCGGGGGTCGCTGAGCCGTTGCCCGTACTCGACGTCGACGCCGCCGAGCCGGCCGAGTTCCGCGAGCAGCGCGTCGATCAGGTGGGGCCGGGCGACGAGCAGTTCGGGGCGGCCGGCCTTGCGTTCGACGCGTTCGAGGGGGAGGGCGGCGAGCACCCTGCCGTCCGTGCGCCTGATGTGGGCCCGGCGGTACGGGAGGGCCCGCGCGCGGAGGGCTTCGCCGACGCCGAGGCGGTCCAGGGCCGACTGGGCGGTGGGGTGGATGCCGAAGGCGGTGCCGTAGCTCTCCAGGGCGGCGCGGCCCTCCAGGACGCGTACGGACCAGCCGGCGCGGCGGAGCCCGATGGCGGTGGCGAGCCCGCCGACGCCCGCGCCGACGACGACGGCGGTGCCGTTCTCGTTGTTCTCGCCGCTTCTGCCGTTGTCGCCGTTCTCGCTGTTCTCGCCGTTCCCGCTGTTCTCGCCGTGCCGGTCGTATGCCATGACGTGCCGTGCCCCCTCGATCCGTCGGACGAACAGAACCGCACCACCACCACCCCCGTGGTACCCCATCCGTGGTACCACGGGTGTGGTTATCCTGGCAAGGTGAATCACGACCGGAGGGACCGGCTGCGCGACGCGGCCATCGCGGTGCTGGCCGAGGCGGGCGGGCGCGGGCTCACCCACCGGGCCGTCGACGCCGCCGCCGAGGTGCCGCTGGGCACGGCCAAGAACTACTTCCCGACCCGCGACGCGCTGCTGAGGGCCGTGGCCGAACGCTGTCTGGAGCAGTACCGGGCCGTGGCCGCAGCCCTGGCGGGGGGCGGACCGGGGCCGTCGGACCGGGCGGGCCTGGCGGCGCTGCTGGCGGGGCTGCTGCGGAACGTGGCCGGCCCGGGGCGCCCGCGCGTGCTGGCCTACCTGGAGCTCCAGACCGAAGCCACCCGGCGG
>NZ_GG657750.1:938837-945848 GCF_000158895.1 Streptomyces sp. C
AGCACCAGATCGGCGTCGGGCCGCAGCCGACGCGTCGCGGCGGCCGCAGCGAGGAGGCCGATTCCCGAGTCCATGAGCGCGATCTTCACCCGGTCACTTTAGTCGACGCGCCCGTCCCGCCCACGATCCCCGCCCCGCGAACCCGACCCGGGCCACCCGGGCGCGCGCCGGCCCTGCCCCGCCCCGGACCGCCCCGCCCGGCGCGCCCGACCCGCCCGCCTGCCCGGCCCACCCGGCCCGGCGCCCGCCCGGTCCGGCGCGTGCCGCGACTCTCCGTCCGACTCGCCCGGAAGACCGGGACACGCCCCGCCGCTTCGGCCACACTGCCGCCATGGGCCTCCTCATCGCCGCCTGCTCGTCCCTCGCCGCCTGGCTCTGGCTGACCCTCGCCCAGGGCATGTTCTGGCGCACCGACGTCCGCCTCCCCCCGCGCACGGCCCCCGCCCGCTGGCCCTCCGTGGCCATCGTGGTCCCGGCCAGGGACGAGGCCGGGGTGCTCCCGCTGAGCCTGCCCTCGCTCCTCGCCCAGGACTATCCCGGCGAGGCGCGGATCGTCCTGGTCGACGACGGCAGCACCGACGGCACGGCCGCCCTCGCCCGCCGCCTGGCCGCCGAGCAGCCGGGCCTCCCCCTCTCCGTCGTCTCGCCGGGGGACCCGCCGCCCGGCTGGACCGGCAAGCTCTGGGCGCTGCGGCACGGCATCGGCGAGGCCCGTACCGCCGCGGCCGGGGGGCCCGAGTACCTGCTGCTCACCGACGCCGACATCGCGCACGAACCCGACAGCCTGCGCGAGCTGGTCGCCGCCGCGACCAGCGCCGGCCTCGACCTCGTCTCCCAGATGGCCCGGCTGCGGACGGCCGGCTTCTGGGAGCGGCTCGTCGTACCCGCCTTCGTGTACTTCTTCGCGCAGCTGTACCCCTTCCGCCGGATCAACCGCCCTGCCTCCCGGACGGCCGCGGCGGCCGGCGGCTGCGTGCTGCTGCGGACCGACGCGGCCGTCCGGGCGGGGATCCCGGACTCGATCCGGCAGGCCGTCATCGACGACGTCTCCCTCGCCCGCGCCGTCCAGCGCTCGGGCGGGCGGATCTGGCTGGGGCTGGCGGAGCGCGTGGACAGCGTGCGCCCGTACCCCGCCCTCGGGGACCTGTGGCGGATGGTGTCGCGCAGCGCGTACGCCCAACTCCGCCACCAGCCGCTGCTGCTGGCCGGGACGGTGGCGGGGCTGGCGCTGGTGTACCTGGTCCCGCCGGCGGCCCTGTTCGCGGGGCTGGCGGGCCGGCCCTCGGCCGGGAGCGCCGCCACGGCCTGGGCCGGGGGTCTCGCCTGGCTGCTGATGGCGGGGACCTACCTGCCGATGCTGCGCTACTACCGGCAGCCGGCCGCGCTCGCCCCGCTGCTGCCGTTCACCGCGCTGCTCTACCTGCTGATGACCGTCGACTCCGCCGTCCAGCACTACCGGGGACGCGGGGCCGCCTGGAAGGGCCGTACCTATGCCCGTCCCAGCGACGCCTGAAACCGGCCGGGCGGCGCGGGCGCGGAATTCTCCCGTCTGAGGGGACGTCATCCGAGGTCACCGCGTTGTGACGGAGCGTCAGCGCGAAGTGCGTGCAAAGGCCAACCGGCGAGTACGAGTGGCAGCAAGACGGGGCGGAAGTGACGAATCGTGCAGGTGAACGTCTAGTGAAAGCTGTGGCGCTGACCTGCGAATATGCAGGTCAGCGCGGTGTTGGCGCCACCTGGCTATGGACCCGGTGAAGCCGTGGGCTTAACTTGTCTCCCATGACCTCCCCCCGCTCCACTTATGGCGGCGGTTACTACTCCGCGCCCTCCTTCCCGGACACCCCCATCTACGACTCCCTCGTCGCCGAGCGGGGTACTCCGCAGATCGCCCCGATCCGCGTTCCGGCCGCCTACGAATCCCCCAGTGCCGGTTACTCGAGCGGTGGTTTCCTGCCGGCCCTCGCCTCGTCCATGCCCGCCCTGCCGCCCGCCGCACCGCAGCTGCCGGCGCCCTCGTACGGCTACGGGTATCCGCAGCAGGCGGCTCCGCAGCCGCAGCAGATGCCGGTTCCGCTTCAGCACGCGCCCGCCCCGTACATCCCGCAGCAGCAGGTCGCGGCCCGGGCCGGGTACGTGCCCCAGCCGCAGCCCCAGCAGCCCCGTCCGGCCGCCATGGGCACCGGGTACGAGGCCATGCGCCCGGCGGCTCCGCGCCCGATGTCGCCCATGGGGGGCATGGCCCCCATGGCCCCCATGGCTCCGGTGGCGCCGATGACCCCCACGATGGCCCCCACCATGGCGCCGGTGGCCTCCGCGGCGGGCGTGCCCTCGTACGAGGACCCGTACGGCCGCCCGTACCAGCAGGGCGCCTACTGACCCCGGCTGACGCCGGCGCTGACTCCGCCGGCGTCCCGCGCACCGTGCACGCGGTCGTCAGGGGGCCGGCGGGGGCCGGCGGGTCAGCTGTCACAATGCCCCCATGTCGAACTTGTACGTCCAGTCGCTGCACGTCCACCCCGTCAAGTCGGTGGCGGGGACCGCACCCGACGAGATCGTCGTGGAGCCATGGGGACCGGCCGGGGACCGCCGCTGGGCCGTGATCGACACGACGGGCGCGGTCATCACCCAACGCCAGCAGGCGCGGCTGGCGTTGGCCGCCGCGCGTCCGCTGCCGGGCGGGCGGATCGAGCTGTCGGGACCGGGCATGCCCGGCCTCGTCGTGGAGGTTCCGGAGCCCGGCCCGCTGGAGCCGGTCGTGCTCTTCGGCAAGAAGATCGAGACGGTGGTCGCGGCGTCCGCCGCCGCCGAGTGGTTCACCGCCTACCTCGGGCAGCCCGCACGCCTCGTGCACATGGACGACCCGGCCGTCCGGCGGCCCGTGGACCCCGACTACGCCCTGCCCGGGGAGACCGTCAGCCTCGCCGACGCCTACCCCCTGCTGCTGGCCACCAGCGCCTCGCTGGACGCCCTCAACGAGCTGATCGCCCAGGGCGACCACCCGGAGGAGGGCCCGCTGCCCATGAACCGCTTCCGGCCCAATCTGGTGGTCGGCGGTCCCGCGGCCCCCTGGGCCGAGGACGGCTGGCGGCGCATCGCGATCGGCGACGCGGTCTTCCGCGGGGTGCGCGAATGCGGCCGCTGCATCGTGACCACCACCGACCAGCACACGTCCGAGCGCGGGCGGGAGCCGCTGAAGACCCTGGCCCGGCACCGGCGGATCGGGAAGTCGCTGGCCTTCGGACGCCAGCTGGTGCCGGTCGTCACGGGCACGGTCCGGGTGGGCGACGAGGTGCGCGTCCTGGAGTGAGCGCGGCCGCCGCATCCGGAGGTCCCGACCCCGCCGCTGACCACGGCGGGCAGACGGAATGACACCTTCGAGGGGCTCGTGGCGTCCACTGGAACCAACGGGCCGCACGGGGCCGTTGGAGCATTCAGGACGGCAGACGAAGACGTAGACCGGGCATGGGGCAGGGGGAGCCGGACCGTGCGGACAGCAATGGGTGTATGGCGTTGGCGGCGCAATCCGCTGCGCAGGACGACCGATCTCCTCGAGGCGTGGGTGGCGTTCGCCGCGCTGGTGTGCGTCCTGCTGGTGGCGCCGGCCGTCGGCTGGGTGGCGGGCCTCCAGGTGGACGGGACCCTGCAGCGGGCGGCGAGCGAGCAGCGGCACGAGCGGTACCTGGTCCCGGCGGTGGTCGTGCGGCCCGCACCGGGCGCGGCCGATCCGTCGGCGCAGCGGCAGGCGCCCGAGCGGACGCGGATCGTGGCCGCGTGGACCGCGCCCGACGGCAGCAGCCACGAGGGCACGGTTCCGGCGGCGGAGGAACCGCCACGGGCGGGCGACCGGTTCCGGATATGGACCGACATCCGGGGCCGGCTCGTGGGGCAGCCCCTCGACCCCACCGCCGCCTCGTTCCACGCGGGTGCCGCGGGCCTGGCCGCCGCGCTCACCGCGGCCGCGCTGGCGGAGACGGTCCGGCGGCTGGTCGTACGCCGGCTCATGCATCGGCGGTACACGCGTCTGGACCGGGCGTGGGCGGCGGCGGGACCGGACTGGGGCCGGGCGGGCGCGGGCAGTTGACCTGGCCACTCACCGGCCCCTCGCGCGCTACCGTGGAGCCGGAGGCCGGGTCGCTCAGGTCTCTTCGGTCTCTTCGGTCGCTCCCGGCTCCCCGGTCGCTGCCGCGGGTCCGGCAGCGCGAGTACCAGGGTGGGGGCACGACAGCACGATGGTTCAGGGCACGGTCCAGGTGACGCACGGCGGGACCTCGCGGTGGCGGCGGCGTTCCGGGGAGTATCCGACGCTGACCGCCGCGCTCGCCGCGGCGGTCGACGGGGACGTGCTGTCCATCGCCCCCGGTACCTACCGGGAGAACCTGGTCCTGCGTCATGCCGTCACCCTGCGCGGGCCCGAGGGCTCGGTCGCCGGGTCGGTGCGCATCGCCCCGCTCGACGGGATCGCGCTGACCGTGCGCGCCTCCGCCGTGGTCCAGGACCTGTACCTGGAGGGCGCGGACCGGGCGGCGCCCGCGCTGCTGGTCGAGGAGGGCTCGCCCGAGCTCACCGACCTGCGCGTGCACACCCGTTCGGCGTCCGGGATCGAGGTGCGCGGCGGGGCCCGGCCCCTGGTGCGCCGGTGCACGGTGGAGAATCCGGCCGGGGTCGGGATCTCCGTCCTGGACGGCGGCGGCGGGGTGTTCGAGGAGTGCGAGGTGGTCGTCGCCGGGCAGGCCGGGGTCTCGGTGCGCGGCGGGCACCCGCGCCTGGAGCGCTGCCGGATCCACCACGCCGTCGGCGCGGGCATCGCGGTCACCGGTGAGGGCTCGGGGCTGGAGGCGCTCGGCTGCGAGGTGTACGAGGTCAAGGGCACGGGTGTGCAGGTCGCCGCGCGGGCCGCGGCCCGGCTGACCGACTGCGCGGTGCACCGCACGTCCGCCGACGGGGTCACCCTCGACACGGACGCGGTGCTGACGCTCACCGGCTGCGACATCCACGACATCCCGGAGAACGCCGTCGACCTGCGCTCCCGTTCGGTGCTCACCCTCAGCCGCACCACGGTCCGCCGGTTCGGGCGCAACGGCCTGTCGGTGTGGGACCCGGGGACGCGGGTCGACGCCGAGTCATGCGAGATCCACGACAGTACGGGCGACTATCCGGCGGTGTGGGTCAGCGACGGGGCCACCGCCTCGCTGGAGTCCTGCCGGCTGCACGACGTGCCGGACGCGCTGTTCGTGCTGGACCGCGGCTCGCGGGTGGACGTGGTCGACAGCGACCTCTCACAGGTGCGCAACACGGCCGTCTCGGTGAGCGACGGGGCGAGCGCGCAGCTCGACGACTGCCGGATCCGGGAGGCGGGCACCGGGGCGTGGTTCCGCGACCACGGCAGCGGCGGGTCCCTCGCCAACTGCACCGTCGACGCCGTGCAGACGGGTGTGATCGTCACCAAGGGGGCCGATCCGGTCCTGGAGCGGTGCACGGTCACCTCCGCCGCCGAGGCCGGGTTCTACGTGTCGGCGGGCGGCCGGGGGACCTTCACGGCCTGCCGGGTGACGGGCAGTTCCGGTTTCGGCTTCCACGTCATCGACGGCTGCCGCACGACCCTGACCCGGTGCCACACCGAGCGGTGCGCGCGCGGGGGCTACGAGTTCGCGGAGGACGGCCCGCTCGCCGAGGGCTGCACCGGTGACGAGGACGGTACGGGCCCGGCGGCGGGGGCCGCCGGCGGTGTGCTCGCGGGGGCGCGGCCCGGCGGCACGGGTCCGCGTACGGCCACGGCCGCGCGGGACTCCGCGGGGCATCCGGCGGACCGGGTGCCGGCCTCCCGGACCGGGGCCGGGCCGGACGCCGGGGCCGGAGCCGAAACCGGCACCGGGGCCGGGAGCTCCGCCGCCGCGCAGGCCGTGCCGGCCCCGGCCGGGGCGGGAGCCGCGCGGGGCTCGGGCGAGGTGCTGGGGCAGCTCGACGCGCTGGTCGGGCTGGACAGCGTCAAGCGCGAGGTGCGGGCCCTCACCGACATGATCGAGGTCGGGCGGCGCCGGCAGCAGGCGGGCCTGAAGGCGGCTTCGGTGCGCCGGCACCTGGTCTTCACGGGCTCCCCCGGCACGGGCAAGACCACGGTCGCCCGCCTGTACGGGGAGATCCTGGCCGCCCTCGGGGTGCTGGAGCGCGGCCACCTGGTCGAGGTGTCGAGGGTGGACCTGGTCGGCGAGCACATCGGGTCGACGGCGATCCGTACGCAGGAGGCCTTCGACCGGGCGCGGGGCGGGGTGCTGTTCATCGACGAGGCGTACGCGCTGGCGCCGGAGGACTCGGGCCGGGACTTCGGGCGCGAGGCGATCGACACGCTGGTGAAGCTGATGGAGGACCACCGGGACGCGGTGGTGGTGATCGTCGCCGGGTACACGGAGGAGATGGAGCGGTTCCTGACGGTCAACCCGGGGGTGGCTTCGCGGTTCTCCCGCACCATCACCTTCGGGGACTACGGGCCGCAGGAGCTGCTGCGGATCGTGGAGCAGCAGGCGGAGGAGCACGAGTACCGGCTCGGCGAGGGCACCGGGGAGGCCCTGCTGAAGTACTTCACGGAGCTGCCCAAGGGCCCGGCCTTCGGCAACGGCCGGACCGCCCGCCAGACCTTCGAGGCGATGGTGGAGCGGCACGCGGGACGGGTGGCGCAGCTGGCCGACCCGGGCACGGACGAGCTCACCCTGCTGTTCCCGGAGGACCTGCCTGCGCTGCCGGCGGAGTGCTGATCCGCCGCCCGGCGGGGACTTCTGACAAGGAGTCAGTTATGGTGGCGCGGCGCGCACCCGCGCGGCGCCGCAGCAGACGCACCCCAGGGGGTAACGCCATGGCCCGCCGACTCCGCCCCGTGGGGCTGGACTTCATCGAGCACGCCCCGACCCGGCTGGCCTTCACGGCCCGGGCCGCGGCCCCGCCCGAGGCCGTGTACCGGGCGCTCGCGGACGAGGTGACGGGCTGGCCCGCCTGGTTCCGCGCGGTCACCCTGGCCCG
>NZ_GG657750.1:946166-948889 GCF_000158895.1 Streptomyces sp. C
CACCGCCCCCTAGGGCTCAGGCCTGGGGCTCGCGCCACTCGCCGGTCTCCAGCAGGGTCTGGAGCGTCTTGGCGTACGGGGCGATGTCGAGGCCCTGGGCCGCCAGCCACTCGTCCGAGTAGTACTTGTCGAGGTAGCGGTCGCCCGGGTCGCAGAGCAGGGTCACGACGCTGCCCCCGCGGCCCTCCGCCACCATCTCGGAGACGATCTTCAGGGCGCTCCACAGCCCGGTGCCGGTGGAGCCTCCCGCTTTGCGCCCGATGGCCTGTTCGAGGGCGCGGCAGGCGGCGACGGAGGCCGCGTCCGGGACCTTCATCATGCGGTCGATGGCGCCGGGCACGAAGCTCGGCTCCATCCGGGGGCGGCCGATGCCCTCGATGCGCGAGCCGCAGTCGCTGCTCGCGTGCGGGTCGTGGTGGGTCCAGCCGTCGAAGAAACAGGAGTTCTCCGGGTCCGGGACGCAGACGCGGGTGTCGTGCTGCATGTAGTGGACGTAGCGGGCGATGGTGGCGGAGGTGCCGCCGGTGCCGGCCGTCGCCACGATCCAGGCGGGTTCGGGGTACCGCTCCAGGCGCAGCTGCTGGTACATCGACTCGGCGATGTTGTTGTTGCCGCGCCAGTCGGTGGCGCGCTCCGCGTAGGTGAACTGGTCCATGTAGTGGCCGCCGGTGCGGGCGGCCAGGTCGGCGGACTCCTCGTACATCTTCATCGGGTCGTCGACGAAGTGGCATTCGCCGCCGTGGAATTCGATGAGCCGGCACTTCTCCGGGCTGGTGGTCCTCGGCATGACCGCGATGAACGGGACGCCGATCAGCTTGGCGAAGTACGCCTCGGAGACCGCGGTGGAGCCGCTGGAGGCCTCGATGACCGGGCGGCCGGGGCGGATCCAGCCGTTGCAGAGGGCGTAGAGGAACAGCGACCGGGCGAGGCGGTGCTTGAGGGAGCCCGTCGGGTGGGTGGACTCGTCCTTCAGGTACAGGTCGATGCCCCACGCCTCGGGCAGCGGGAAGCGCAGCAGGTGCGTGTCGGCGGAGCGGTTGGCGTCCGCCTGGACCTTGCGCACGGCCTCCTTGAGCCAGGCCCGGTAGTCGGCGTCGCTGCGGTCGATGTCGACCGTCGTCGCCGCCGTGCTCCCGGCCGTGTTCGAGGCCGGTGTACCGGTGGTGCCGGTGGTGCTCATGCGCCTTGCTCCTTTGTCGTTTCCAAAGCCCCCTCCTTTCGAAATGTACCCCCCTCACCTGCGCAAATGATTACTTTGGGTTTCCATGCGGATCGCTTTCGGTCGCGTCCCCGGCCGTTCGGTTGCAAGCGGCGCCACTGTGGGTGACCCTGGTGATTGCGTCACCGAGGGTGCAGCACCCGTAACAATGATGTCGGGGAGTCGCAGCCGTGATCAGTCATTCCCGCAGGCACTGCGTCGTCGAACTGCAGGCCCTGCCAGCGCGGATCGGTCAGGTCCGCAGAATCATCTCCGCGCAACTGCGCCACTGGCAGCTCGACCCGCTCATAGACCGGGCTGCGCTCGGCGTGACGGAGCTGCTCAGCAACGTCCACCGCCATGCGCAGCCGGACAAGGTGTGCACGGTCGAGATCGAACTCCGCCTGGGGCGGCTGACCGTCTCCGTCCACGACAGCGATCCGCGGCTGCCCGTCCGCCGGACCGCCGATGACCTGGAGACCTGCGGGCGCGGCCTGGCGCTCGTCGAGGCGGTCAGCGAGGCCTGGGGGGTCCGGGAACGGCCGGACGGGCCCGGCAAGGTGGTCTGGTTCTCCATGCGGGCCGCCCCCGCACCGGCGGCGCCGACGCGCACGGTCAGTATCGGCGTGAAGAAGACCGTACGGAAACCCGCCCGCCCGGTGCTCGCCGCCGTCGACGCCCAGGCCGTCGTGACCGGCGTGCCCGCGTCGCTCACCCTCGGCGCCAGGCCCGGCTGACTCCCCGCAGCCGCCCGCCCCCGCCACCCGGCCGGGGCACGCCCGCGCGGCTCAGGCCGCCGCGCCCAGCGTCCCCAGCGGGTCGTCCAGCACGGGCTGCCAGGCCAGCTCCGCCGCCCCGACCAGGCTGTTGTGGTCGAGGGTGCACGGCAGGATCGGCACTCCCCCGCTGCGCCCCCACAGGCTGCGGTCGGCGACCACCGCCCGCAGCCGCTCCGGGTCGGCGTACAGCAGCTCCCGGTGCAGTCCGCCGAGGATGATCCGGTCCGGGTTCAGGATGTTCACCAGGCCCGCGAGGCCCAGCCCGAGCCGGTCGATGAGCTCCTCGGCGGCCGCCCGGACCGAGGGCTGCGCGTACTCGGCGCGCAGCAGGTCCCGGGCCTGCGCCAGCAGCGACACCTCGGGGCCGGGCGTGCGGCCGGCGGCGGTGAGGAAGGCCAGCGGGTCGGCCTCGACGTCCAGGCAGCCCCGGCTGCCGCAGTGGCAGGCCCGCCCCTCCGGGTTCACGGTGAGGTGGCCGACCTCCAGGGCCAGGCCCGCGCTGCCGCTGTGCAGCCGGCCGTCGAGCACCAGCGCCCCGCCGACCCCGCGGTGTCCGGTGGCCACGCAGAGCAGGTGCTGGGCGCTGCGGCCCGCGCCGGTGCCGGTGCTCGGCGAGGGCGGCCAGGTTGACGTCGTTGCCGGTCAGGGCCGGCCCGTCGATGCCGGCCGCCTTCACGCGCTCGGGCGAAAGATGGCCCGCACCGGGGAGCCCGGGCGGGCCAGGCCAAGGTGCAGCGGGGTTCAGG
>NZ_GG657750.1:949204-956675 GCF_000158895.1 Streptomyces sp. C
GGCGGTGGCGCGCGTGACGCCGAGCTCGGCCGTGAGCACCGCCCGGGTCGGGGCCCGGCCGGTGTGGACGAGTTCCAGCGCCGGGCCGAGTGCGCCGCGGCCGCGTTCCAGCCTGGTCCTCGCGGACGCCGCCGACGCCGTGCTCCCGTCCTCCGCCCCCAGCGGGGCCCCGTTGCCGTTTCATGAGGGGATCCTCGCATGATCGGGGGCCGCCCCTCGCCCCGGCTACGTCCCGAGGCCGCCGACCCGCAGGGTGATGTTGAGGCGGCCGGTCAGCCCCAGCCCCGGCGGGGCGGTGCCCGGCAGCACCTTGGGCACGCCGTGGTAGGCGAGCCGGCTCGGGCCGCCGAAGACGAACAGGTCCCCGCTGCGCAGCTCGACGTCCCGGTACGGGCGGCCCCGCGAGGCGGTGTTGCCGAAGCGGAAGAGGCAGGAGTCGCCCAGGCTGAGCGAGACCACCGGGGCCCCGGAGCGCTCCTCGGCGTCGCGGTGCATGCCCATCCGGGAGTCGCCGTCGTAGAAGTTCACCAGCGCGATGTCGTACGCCTCCGAGGGCGGCGGGGGCGACCCGTACGCGGCGGTGACGGCCCGCCGCCCCAGCTCGGCGAGCCAGGCGGGCATCGGCTTGACCGGCGCCCCGTCCCCGTCGACGGCGGTGCGTGCGTACGCGTACGGGTACCAGTGCAGGCCCAGGCACACCTGCCGGGCGGTCATCGTCCCGCCTCCGGGGGTGCGTACGGTGCGCAGTCCGGCGGGCGGCCGGGCCCACTCCCGGCACGCGGCGAGCAGCTCCCGCTGGCGCCGGGGCCCGAGCCACTCGGGCAGGTGCACGGCGCCGGGTGCGATCTCGGTGCGCTCGCGCGGGAAGAGTTCACCGTGCGGGAAGGGTTTCCCGGGCGGCGACGGTGTCCCGTGCGGCGGGAGTTTCCCGTCCACCCTTCCATTGTCGGGGGCGGCTGGCACACTCGCGGCATGAAGATCACCGAATACGTGGAGACCCTGGCCCGGGAGGGCGAACTCCTCGCCGACCAGGCCGAACGGGCGGGTACGGACGCCCTCGTGCCCAGCTGCCCCGAGTGGCGGGTCGCCGACCTGCTGCGGCACACCGGTGCCGTGCACCGCTGGGCCGCCGGGTTCGTGCGCGAGGGCCTGGTGGAGCGGGTGCCGTTCCCGGAGCCGCCGCAGCTGACGGGAGCGGAGCTACTGGCCTGGTTCCGGGAGGGGCACGCGGAACTGGTCCGGACCCTGGCGGAGGCGCCGGAGGGGGTGGCCTGCTTCACCTTCCTGCCGACGTCGCCGCCGTCGCCGCTGGCGTTCTGGGCCCGGCGGCAGGCGCACGAGACGACCGTGCACCGCTTCGACGCCGAGTCGGCGCGGGGGACCGCCTTCTCGGAGGTGGCCCCGGAGTTCGCCGAGGACGGGGTGGACGAGCTGCTGACCGGCTTCCACGCCCGGCCGAGCAGCCGGGTGCGGACCGAGGAGCCCCGGGTGCTGCGGGTCCGGGCGGCGGACACGGGCGCGGTGTGGACGGTGCACCTGTCGAAGGAGCCTGCCCGTACGGTGCGGGGCGACACCGGCGAGGAGCCGCACTGCGAGGTGACCGGCGAGGCGTCCTGGCTGTACGCGGCCCTGTGGAACCGGCTCCCGCTCGCCGGCCCCGGCGTACGCGGGGACGAGTCCCTGGCCCGGCTGTGGCAGGAGACGGCGGGCATCTGACGGCGGCGGCCGCGGACGCCGGGCTACGGGATCCCGCCGGCCGACGACGGGCGACGGGCGGCCGGCTGCGGGCGGCCGGCAGAAATGGGCGTGCGCGGCGGGGGGCGGCTTGGCAGGGTGGGCACCATGGCTTCCGGTGTCTCCCCGTCCTCCCCTTCCTCCCCGCACTCCCCTTCCTCCCCGCACTCCCCTTCCTCCCCGCACTCCCCCGACTGGATCACCACCCCGGTCGAGGAACGCCTCCTGCGCGGCGCCCTGGAGGTGGAACGCACCGGGCTCGGACTGCTGCCCCACCGGCTGCCCGCCCGGGCCCGCGCCCAGTGCACCGACGGGCAGCTGGCCAAGGCGGAGGCGCAGCCCTCCGGCGTGCGGCTGGTCTTCCGTACCCGGGCGACGACCGTCGAACTGGACGCCGTACGGACCAAGACGGCCTACCGGGGAGCGCCGCCGCGCCCCGACGGCGTGTACGACCTGCTGGTCGACGGCCGGCTCGCCGGCCAGGGCACGGTGACCGGCGGGCACGTCCTGATGGTGGACATGGCCACCGGGCAGGAGGAGCGGATCCCCGGCCCGGTCGGCACGGTCCGCTTCTCCGGCCTGCCGGACCGGGTCAAGGACGTGGAGATCTGGCTGCCGCACAACGAGGTCACCGAGCTGGTGGCCCTGCGGACCGACGCCCCCGTCGAGCCGGCCCCGGAGCGGGGCCGCAGGGTATGGCTGCACCACGGCAGTTCGATCAGCCACGGCTCCGACGCGGCGAGCCCCAGCACGACCTGGCCGGCGCTGGCCGCCTCCCTCGGCGGGGTGGAGCTGGTCAACCTCGGCCTGAGCGGCAGCGCCCTGCTCGACCCGTTCACCGCCCGGGCCCTGCGGGACACCCCGGCCGACCTGATCAGCGTCAAGATCGGCATCAACCTGGTCAACCACGACCTGATGCGGCTGCGCGCCTTCGGTCCCGCCGTCCACGGCTTCCTCGACACCGTCCGCGAAGGCCACCCGGGCGTCCCGCTGCTGGTCGTCTCACCGATCCTCTGCCCGATCCACGAGGACACCCCGGGGCCCAGCGCCCCCGACTACTCCGAACTCGCCGCCGGCAGGCTCCGGTTCCGGGCCGCGGGGGACCCGGCGGAGGCGGCCGCGGGCAAGCTGACCCTCAAGGCCGTCCGGGAGGAACTGGCCCGCATCGTGCGGGAGCGCGCCGCCGACGACCCGAACCTGCACCACCTGGACGGCCTCGACCTCTACGGCGGGGCCGACTTCGCCGAACTCCCCCTCCCCGACGGCCTCCACCCGGATCCGGAGACCCACCGCCTGATCGGCACGCGCTTCGCCGACCGCGCCTTCGCGCCCGACGGCCCCTTCGGCGCCCCGTAGCCGCTTCGGCCGGCCTCTTCGGCCGGCCTCTTCGGCCGGCCGAGTCGGACCGACGGGTCAGCCGGACGGGTCCGTGCCGCCGAGGGTGGCCGCGTAGGCGGTCTGGGGGCGGTACTTCCAGGAGGGGCTGGTGTTCCAGGGGTTGGGCATGGCCGCGCTCGTCGCGTACGCGTACCCGGCGCCGCGGTCGAAGGCGGTACGGAGCGTGGTGCGCATCGCGGCGCTGTCCGGGACCTCGTGGACGAGGTGCCAGAACGCGGTCCCGCTCGGGTCGAGTTCGGTGCCCGGGCGGTAGCCGCCCCGGGCGTCGAACACGTTCCCCTGCCAGCCGCCCGTGGTGTACGCCGCGTACGTGTCCTCGTAGGTGACGAAGACGTCGGCCGTGCGGTGGCCCGGTTCGAGGTAGCAGTCGGCGATGGCGGTGCCCGGGTTGTTCACGACGAGGTCGTCGACGTCCGGGTCGACGGCGTGCATGGCGTCCTGGACGTAGCGGCGCAGGGCGGCGTAGTGGTCGCGGGTGACGTTGCCGGGGCCGCAGTCGCGGCTGACGACGTCGAAGAAGATGCCGTCGACGTGGAGCCGGCCGTCGTCCTCCCCGGCGGGCTTGAGGTAGTTGTCCACGGAGGCCTTGACGGCCGCGAGGTCCCGGTTGCCGTGGTCGGTGTGGACGTAGCCGAGGACCCTGGTCTTCTCGCCGGTGGCGGTGGTGCCCGCGCGCAGGGCGTCGGCGCGGGCCCGCCAGGGGCCGTCGAAGGCGGCGTCGCCGTTGCCGGGGTTGAGGACGACCACGGAGGCGGCGGGGGTGGCGGCGGTGAGGGCGGTGAGCATCGGGTCGGCGGCCCACACGTAGGCGGGGACGCCGATCTCCAGGCCGCGCACGCCGGGTGTCCGGGGAGCGGGAGCCGGCGACGGCTCCGCCTGTCTCGCGGAGGCGGGTACGGCCGGCGCCGGTGCGGCGAGCAGCACGATCAGGGCGACGGCGTACAGGGCCTTCAGTACGCGGGCGGGGGCCACGGCTGTTCCTCCGGCTGCGGCGGGGGCGGGGGCGGGGTCCCGAGGAACACTAGACGCGCGGGAACCCGGTGAGAGCCGAACCACCCGGATCGGTATGAAGAACAGACGAACGACTCGTCACCGCGGCCCCGCACGGTCCGGTCACACGGCGGGCAGTCCGACCGAGTGCGCCAGCTGCCCGGCGGCGTGCGCGAAGAAGGCCTCCCGCTCCTCGACGACCCGGTTGAACTGGCCGAACAGCTCGAAGGAGACCAGGCCGACGAGCTGCGCCCAGGACGCGACCAGGGCGGCCGTCACCGCCGGCGGCAGGCCTTCGGCGAAGTCTGCGGTCATCCGCTGCGCCTCGGGGCGCAGGGCGTCGGGCAGGGGCGGCAGGGCGAGGCCACGGCCCTCGTAGGCGGTGCGGACGATGCCGATGAGGACGTTCCCCACGCGGGAGGCGGGACCGACGGTGTCGATCGGGGCACTGTAGCCGGGGACCGGGGAGCCGTAGACGAGGGCGTACTCGTGGGGGTGGGCCAGCGCCCAGGTACGGACCGTGCCGCAGGCCGCCGTCCAGCGGGCGCGGGGTGTGGCGCCGGCGGCCAGGGCGGTGGCGTCGGCGGTTTCGACGGCGGCGCCGAGGCCGTCGTAGGCGTCGATGATCAGCGCGGTGAGCAGGTCGTCGCGGCTGGGGAAATAGCGGTAGAGGGCGGAGGAGACCATCCCCAGCTCGCGGGCGACGGCGCGCAGCGAGAGTTTGGCGGCGCCCTCGGCGGCGAGCCTGCGGCGCGCCTCGTCCTTGATGGCGGCGGTGACCTCGATACGGGCCCGTTCCCTGGCCCCTCGCACGGTGCTCATGTGGATCAGTGTGCCACGCGGTCGGAGCAGTGCACGAAAACAAGAGCAGCAATCCATATCGAGAGCACTGCTCTTGTTTTGATGCACCGATCCGTGCACACTGATCTCAAGCGAGAGCAGTGCTCTCGAAACACCGCCCGGAGGACCCTCATGAACGCGCCCGCCCCCTACTACGTCCAGGCCGGCCCCTTCGCCGTCCGTTTCAACGCCCTCTTCGGCAAGTTGGCCCGCCTCGGCATCAGCCTGGCCGGCACGGCCGAGCTCTCGGTGCGCGGGCGCACCTCCGGCACGATGCAGCGCATCCCCGTCAACCCGCACCCCTACGAGGGCGGGCAGTACCTCGTCTCGGCCCGCGGCCACTCCCAGTGGGTCCGCAACATGCGCGTGGCGGGCGGCGGCGAGCTGCGCGTCGGCCGCAAGGTCCGCGTCTTCACGGCCGAGGAGCTGACCGACCCGGAGCAGAAGGCTGCCGTGCTGCGCGCCTACCTGGAGAAGTGGGGGTGGGAGGTCAACCGGTTCTTCCAGGGCGTCACCGCCCAGTCCACCGACGCCGAGCTCCGGGCGGCCGCCGGGGACCACCCCGTCTTCCGCATCACGGTGTCCCACTGACCGGCCCGGCCACCCCCAGCCGGTCCGGCCCACCCCCCGCCGGCCCGGCCGCCCGCTCGGCCCACCCCCCGCCGCCCCGGGCCGCTCTCCCGCCTCCCTCCCACCCCGGGCACGGCGGAGCGCCGGCCCCCCCGAGGGGAACCGGCGCTCCGCGTCGTCCGCCGTGCTCCGGCCGCTATCCGCGGCGGGCGCGCGCCTGGCGGTCGTCCAGCAGGTGCAGGGCCCTGCGCGCCAGCGGGTGCGTACGGACCAGGTCCGGCAGCGTCATCGAGCCCCGGGTGATGCGGGCGAAGGCCATCCAGGCCGGCCGCACGCCCGTGAGCGCCGCGTGGAAGAGCCCCGGGCGGGACTCGAAGACGGTCAGCATCCGCTTGCCGACGGCCATTTCCACACCCAGCCCGGCCTTGACCGCGAAGGCGTAGTTGAGCGCCTGCCGGCGCGCGTCCACCGCGTCCTGCGCCTCGGAGACCTTGACCGCCCACTCCCCCGCGAGCCGGCCCGAGCGCAGCGCGAAGGAGATGCCCTCCCGCGTCCACGGCTCCAGCAGCCCGGCCGCGTCACCCGCCACCAGCACCCGGCCGCGCGAGAGCGGGGAATCGGGCTTCCGGCAACGGGTCAGGTGGCCGGAGGAGAGGGCCGGTTCGAAGCCGGCCAGGCCCAGCCGGGCGATGAAGTCGTCGAGGTACCGCTTGGTCGCCGCGCCCTCGCCCTTCGCCGAGATGACCCCGACGGTGAGCGTATCGCCCTTGGGGAAGACCCAGCCGTAGCTGCCGGGCAGCGGGCCCCAGTCGATCAGGATGCGGCCCTTCCAGTCCTCGGCCACCGTCTCCGGCACCGGGATCTCCGCCTCCAGGCCGAGGTCCACCTGGTCCATCTCCACGCCGACGTGGGCGCCGATCCGGCTGGCGCTGCCGTCGGCGCCGACCACGGCGCGGGCCAGGACGGTCCCGCCGTCCGCGAGCACCACGGCGACCGTGCGCCGGTCCGGCACTGCCGCGCCGTGCTGCTCGACCCGGGAGACGGCCGTGCCCGTACGCAGGGTCGCGCCGGCCTTCTCGGCCTCCGCGACCAGCGCCGCGTCGAACTCGGGCCGGTTGATCAGCCCGAACAGCATGTTCTTCGAGCGCCGGGTCCGGGCCAGCCTGCCGTTCAGGGAGAAGGTGACGGCGTGGATGCGGTCCTTGAGGGGCAGCGTGAAGCCCGGCGGGAGGGCGTCCCGCGAGGGGCCGATGATGCCGCCGCCGCAGGTCTTGTACCGGGGCAGCTCCGCCTTCTCCAGCAGCAGGACGCTGCGGCCCGCCGAGGCCGCGGCGTACGCCGCCGACGCCCCGGCCGGTCCGGCGCCGACCACGACGACGTCCCACACCTCCGCCGCGCCGTCCGCGGCGGTGCCGCCCGCCCCTTCGGCCGTCTCCCCGACCGCCTCCGCCGGGGTTCCTTCGTCCGCCCCCCGAGCGGCCTGCTCTGCGTTCGCGCCGTTCACGTCGTCGTCGCTGCTCACGATGTGCTGCTGCTCCTGATCACCCGGTTGCTCCGATGCCGTGGAAATCCTACGGCGAGCCGCCGCCTCGTCCCTCTGTGCGAGGATCGTGACAGCCTTTCGCCTTGCATTCGCCGTACCCCGGCACCCACAACAACGTCGCACCCACGAGGAGCGTGCCCATGTCCCAGAATCCGATCGCCGAGACCGTCGCCTCGCTCATGCCCCGCGCCAAGGCGGAGCTGACCGAGCTGGTGGCCTTCCAGTCGGTCGCGGACTGGGCCCAGTTCCCGCAGAGCGAGAGCCAGGCCGCCGCGAACTGGGTGGCGGACGCGCTGCGCGCCGAGGGCTTCCGGGACGTGGCGCTGCTCGACACCCCGGACGGCACCCAGTCCGTGTACGGGTTCCTGCCCGGCCCCGAGGGCGCCCCGACCGTTC
>NZ_GG657750.1:956966-972552 GCF_000158895.1 Streptomyces sp. C
GGAGCTGCTGGCCGCCGACACGATCGTCATCGGCGACGCGGGCAACTTTCCGCCTCGGCCTGCCGACGGTGACGGCCACCCTGCGCGGGATGACCCTGATCAAGGTCAGGATCGACACCCTGGGCGGGAACCTGCACTCGGGCATGTTCGGCGGTGTGGCCCCCGACGCGCTCGCCGCGCTGATCCGGCTGCTGGACTCGCTGCGCTCCGAGGACGGTTCGACGACCGTCGACGGTCTCGCCTCGGACGCGGTGTGGGAGGGCCTGCAGTACCCGGAGGCCGACTTCCGCGCCGACGCGAAGGTCCTCGACGGGGTCGAGCTGATCGGTGAGGGCACCATCGCCGACCGGTTGTGGGCCCGTCCCGCCGTCACCGTGCTCGGCATCGACTGCCCGCCGGTCGTCGGCGCGACCCCGTCCGTGCACGCGGGCGCCGGCGCGCTGATCAGCCTGCGCGTGCCGCCGGGCGTGGACACCGCCGAGGCCATCAAGCTGCTGGAGGCGCACCTGGTGGCGCACACGCCGTGGAAGGCGCGGCTGGAGCTGGAGGTCGTCGGTCAGGGCCAGCCCTTCCAGGCGGACACGAGCAGCCCGGCGTACGCGTCGATGGCGGCGGCCCTCAGCGAGGCGTACGACGGCCAGGAGATGCAGATCAGCGGCATGGGCGGGTCCATCCCGCTGTGCAACACGCTGACGTCCCTGTACCCGCAGGCGGAGATGCTGCTGATCGGGCTGAGCGAGCCCGAGGCGCAGATCCACGCGGTGAACGAGAGCGTGTCCCCGGAGGAGCTGGAGCGGCTGTCGGTCGCCGAGGCCCTGTTCCTGGTGAACTACGCGGCCTCCAAGAGCGTCTGACGGCCCGAAGCCGGCCGGCGGTACCCCCTTTGTACGCCCAGGGCGCAGTGCGCCCTGGGCGTACTCCGCTCCTGGCGAAGCCGGGCGTCGGCGGCGGGGCGGGGCGCTTACGGTCGCCGTCATGGATCTTGTTGAAGTCATCCCGGACCGGCTCCACATGCTGCGCTTCGCCATCGGCCAGGCCTACCTCTGGCAGGACGGCGGGGCCCTCACCCTGATCGACGCCGGGCACGCCGGCTCCGCCGACGCCATCGAGGAGGCGATGCGTTCCCTCGGGCTGGAGCCCGGACGGCTGGAGCGGATCGTCCTGACGCACTGCCACCGCGACCACGTCGGCGCCGCCGGAGAACTCGCCGCCCGCCGGGGCGCGCAGGTGCTGGCCCACCGGCTGGACGCCCCGGTGGTGCGCGGCGAGCAGCCGGTCCCCGAGCCGGTGCTCCTGGACTGGGAGGTCCCGCTCTACGCGCACGGGCTGACGACCCCCGAGGCCCCGCCGACCCGGGTGGACCGGGAGCTGGAGGACGGCGAGGTGCTGGACTTCGGCGGCGGGGCGGTCGTGGTCCACGCCCCGGGGCACACGCCGGGCAGCATCGGCGTGCACCTGCCCGAGCACGGGGTCCTGTTCACGGGGGACTGCGTGGCGGGCGTCGGCCAGGTGATGCTGGGCGTCTTCAACACCGACCGGGACCGGGCCATCGCCTCCTTCGGCCGGCTGGCCGCCCTCGCCCCTTCCGTGGCCTGCTTCGGCCACGGCGACCCGTGGACCGAGGACACCGCGAAGGCCCTCCAGGAGGCCGCGCGGGCGGCGGCGGCCTGAGCACGGCCGGACCCCGGTGCGCGCCACCGGGGTCCGGGCCGGGTCAGGGGGTGGGGCGGCCCGACTCCAGGTAGAGGGGGTGGCCGCGTTCGCGGGCGCGCAGGGCCCAGTGCAGCCGTTCCCGGCGCTGCGGCGGCAACAGGTCGGCGGCCTCGGACTCGGTGACGAAGCGCCAGGCCCGCAGTTCCGGTCCGGGCAGCCGCAGCCGCGCGATCTCCGGCTCCGACAGCCGCCCGCCGTCGAACAGCAGCCGCAGTCCCCCGTAGGCCGGGGGGCGGGGCGGCTCCCAGTCGACGACGAGCAGCCCGGGGAGCTGCTCCAGCGTCAGGCCGAGTTCCTCGGCGACCTCCCGCACGCCCGCCCGTGCCGGGGCCTCGCCCGGTTCGACCACGCCGCCCGGGAACTCCCAGCCCGGCTTGTACGTCGGATCCACCAGGAGGACCCGGTCCCGGTCGTCGAAGAGCAGGACCCCCGCCGCCACCGTCTCGCGCGTCGGCTCCGGGGTCTGCACGATGTCGCAGACCGCCGCCGTGCCGGTGCGTACGGCGTCGGCGATGCGCTGCGCCGTCTCCCGTACCGTCAGGCGCCCGTTGTCGACGAGGTGCGCGTCGGCGCTGAGCCAGCCCAGGGCCTGCCGGTACGCCGGGATGTGGTCGTACGCCCACTGGCGGACCCGTACGTCCACCACCTCGGGCGCGCCCGGCTCCTGACGGGTGGCGATGCGTTCCCGCAGGATCGTTTCCTCCGGGGCCAGCAGCACGTGCCGCACCGGGATCCGGCGCGCCGCGAGGCCGCCGAAGATCTCGTCGCGGTACTCCTGCCGCAGCAGCGTCATCGGCACGACCAGGACCCCGCCCAGCTCCGCCAGCATCGCCGCCGCCGTGTCCACGACCAGCCGCCGCCAGATCGGGAGGTCCTGGTAGTCGTCGACCTCGGCGAGGCGTTTGGGCGGCAGCAGCCGGCGCAGCGCGTCGCCGATGAGCTCCGGGTCGTACAGGCTGCTGTCCGGAAGGAGTCCGGCCAGTTCACGGGCCGTGCTGGTCTTCCCGGCACCGAAAGTGCCGTTGATCCAGACAATCACGTCTACCCCTCTCCCTGTGGCTCGCCTCGAAGCCCCCCGGTGGCTTGCCCGCCCCACCCTGCCATGGAAACCCGCCCGCCGGCCGAGTGCTTATGCTCGGGGGCGAGCCTGGATCACCGCCGGGGCGGGAGCCCTTCCGTCCCGCCCGCCGCCCGCCGCCCGACGCCCGACGCCCGACGCCCGACGCCTCCGGAGGTTCCCCCGCCGTGCCGCAGACCCGCCACCCGTCCGAGCCCCGCTACGGCAACCGGCCGACCATGAAGGACGTGGCGGCCCGGGCGGGCGTCGGCCTGAAGACGGTCTCGCGGGTCGTCAACGGCGAGCCGGGGGTGACCCCCGACACCGAGCGGCGGGTGCAGACGGCCATCGAGGAGCTCGGCTTCCGCCGCAACGACAGCGCGCGGGTGCTCCGCAAGGGCCGCACCGCCACCGTCGGCCTGGTCCTGGAGGACCTCGCCGACCCCTTCTACGGCCCCCTCAACCGGGCCGTCGAGGAGGTGGCGCGCACCCACGGCGCCCTGCTCATCAACGGCTCCAGCGCCGAGGACCCGGACCGCGAGCGGGAGTTGGCGCTCGCGCTGTGCGCCCGCCGGGTGGACGGGCTGATCGTGATCCCCGCCGGGGACGACCACCGCTACCTGGAACCCGAGATCCGGGCGGGGGTGGCCACCGTGTTCGTGGACCGCCCGGCGGGCGGGATCGAGGCGGACGTCGTCCTCTCGGACAGCTTCGGCGGCGCCCGGGACGGGGTGGCGCACCTGATCGCGGCCGGGCACCGCAGGATCGGGTTCATCGGCGACCACCCCCGCATCCACACCGCGACGGAACGCCTGCGCGGCTACCGCGAGGCCATGGCCGGGGCGGGCCTCCCGGTGTCGCGGGCCTGGGTGTCCCTCGGCTCGACGGCCCCGGAACGGGTGGCGGCGGCGGCCGGCGCGATGCTGGCGGGCCCGGAGCCGGTCACCGCCGTCTTCGCCGGCAACAACCGGGTCACCGTCACCGTCGTACGGGTCCTCGCGGCGCTCCCCCGGCCGGTGGCCCTGGTCGGCTTCGACGACTTCGAGCTCGCCGACCTGCTGCGCCCGGGCGTCACGGTGGTCGCACAGGACCCGGCGGCGCTGGGCCGGGTGGCCACGGACCGCCTCTTCCAGCGCCTGGCGGGCACCCCCCTCCCCCCGACCCGCATCGAACTCCCCACCCGCCTGGTCCCCCGCGGCTCGGGCGAGATCCCGCCGGTCAGCGGATGAGCGCCCGCAACACGGGCACGGCCCCGCCGGCGGCGGTGAGCCCGGCAAGCACGGCGAGCGGGACCGGCACCCCGCCGAGGTAACTCAGCCCGCCGGTGACGAGCGCGGCGAGCACGGCGCCGAGCAGCACGACGGCGGCGTGCAGGGTGAGCAGGGGCGGATCGGTGTCCGGGGCTGTGGTCATGCTCCGATTGCAGCGTGCCGCGCACGGGGGGACGGCCTCCGCCGAACGAATCCGGAACCGGCGCCGGACACGGGCGCGTTCGGCACTGTTCGGGATCGTCCGGCGGACCCGTCCGTACCCGCATAACCTGGCCGGTAATGAGAAGCGTGCCTACGTTCAAGGAAGAACTCGCTGCGCTCGCCGCTGACTTGCGGCATCTGCGGATCGAGCGCGGCAAGCCTTCGTACCGTGACCTCGCAGCACGCGCGGCGAGGTCCGCGACCGGGATCCGGTTGCCGGTGGCCACCCAGAGCGAGGCCTTCCGGGGTGAACGGCTGCTGGGGCTGGACCGGCTGATGGGCCTGGTGCGGATCCTCCACGCGTACGACGCGTTCGGAGCGGAGCGGCCCGTGCCGCCCCACAACTCCCCCGAGCTGGAGCCCTGGCGTCGCCGCTGGCGCGAACTGGCCGCCCTGGAGCCGGTCCGGCGCCCCCCACCGGCAGAACTCCGCGTTCCCACCCGCGGGACGGGCTTCGACATGGCCCACGTACTCGTCACATGGATGGACAACAACTACTGCGCGGCGTTCTCCCCCGACGGCCGGATCCTCGCCGTGTCCGGAGTGAGGGAGAACCACGACGGAGTGGTGCACCTGTGGGACCCCGTCCGCGGGGTCCGACTCGGCGATCTCAAGGGAGAGACCGCCGCCCTCTCGCTGTCCTTCTCCCCGAGCAGCGGGGTCCTGGCCGTCGGAGACATGCACGGCACGGTGCGCCTGTGGGACACCGCCACCCTCGAGCCGGCGGGGCCGCCCATGCTGGGCCACGACGGATCCGTCGACGCCGTCGCCTTCACGCCGGACGGCCAGATCCTGGTCACGGCAGACGACGTCAACGTCATCATCCGCTGGGACGTGGCCACCCGGAAACCGGTCGGACCGCCGCTGATCGGTCCCAACGGAGAGGTCAAGGCCTTGGTCTGTCTCTCCGACGGCCGGGTCCGGGCCGCCTTCGGCCACCAGCAGTCGCTGTTCCTGTGGGATTTCGGAACCGATTCGAGCGTTGGTACGCGCCTCGCCGAGAACCTGCGTCCGGGGTTCGGAGCCACGTTCTCCGCCGACGGCGCCCTGCTGGCCGCGACCGGCCGCGAGACGACGTCGTTGTGGGACACCTCGACCCACGCCCTCGTGCGCAGCCTGCCCGAATCCGCCGACCACGGCGGCAGGCTGACGTTCTCCGCGGACGGCCGCCGGCTGGCCTCCGTGGACAACAGCGACACCGTACGCCTGTGGGACCCCGCGACCGGTGAGCCCCTGGGTCGGCCGCTGACCGTGCACAAGGGTCCGTTCAGCTCGCCGGCGCTGTCCCCCGACGGCCGGGTGCTGGTCGTCTGCGGCGAGAGCGACAGCCTGATCGTCTACCACGAGACACCTCAGGCGGAAGCCACGCCGCCCCGGCCGCTCGCCGTACGGGCCCTCGACGCGGCCCTGGAGCAGCGTCAGGCCGTGTCCCTGCCGCCCCTCGCCGGGGCAGGCGGAACCGCCATGCACCGGCTCGCCTTCTCGCCGGACGGGGCCCGCCTCCTGGTCCGGGCGCAGGACGGCCAGGTCCACACCTGGGACCCGGCGGCACGCCTCCGGCTGCCCGAGACCCTGACCGCGCCGACCGGGACGGCCCCTTGGGGGGTGGACTTCCCGCACGAGGGCGGCCCGGCCGAGCTGTGGACCCGGGGCAGGCCGCTCGGCCGCGGTGTTTCGCTGGTGTCGCGCGTCGCCTTCTGCGGCGACCGGAGGGTGGCCTTCATCAGTGCGGAGTGGCGGGTGTCCGTCCTGGACGCGACCGACGGCCGGAACGCCGGCCACGTGCCGGCCGGGGTGGCCGACGTGTTCGCCCTGGCCGCCGCTGCGGACGGGAGCCTGCTCGCCGCCGCGATGGACGAGCGGGTGGTGGTGTGGGATCCCACGGCGCACGCACCGCCGGGGCCGGAGCTCGAGGGCCACCTCAACTCCGTCGGAGCCCTGGCCTTCTCCCCCGACGGGCACCGGCTGGCCACCGGTGACGCCGACGGGGAAGTCCTACTGTGGGACGTGACCGCGCCCGGCACCCCCGGCCGCCGCCTCTCCGGGCACACCGGCGCCGTTCACGACCTCGCCTTCTCGCCCCAGGGGCACCGGCTGGCCAGCGCGAGCGAAGACGGCACCGTGCAGGTCTGGGACACCGCCACCGGTGAGCCCGCCACCGACCTGCCCCTGACCGGGCACACCGGCGCCGTCCGGGGCGTCGCTTTCTCCCCCGACTCCAGCCTGCTGGCCTCGGCCGGGAGCGACGGCACCCTGCGCTGCTGGCTCACGCCGACGGCCCGGCCCCGGTGATCCGGGGCCGGGCCGGGCGCGGGCGTGGGGATCAGGCGGTCGCCGTCAGGGTGGCCGAGCGGCGCGGGATCGCGAAGGCGTCCAGTTCGGCGCGGGTGAGGCCGGTGAGGGCGGTGACCTCGTCGGCGCCGACGGCGCCGCAGTCGAGGCCGCGGACCAGGTAGCCGGCCAGGGCCTTGGCGGTGGCGGGCTCGTCCATGACGTCGCCCTCGATCTTGGCGACGTACGCCTTCAGGCGGGCGGCGGCGGTCTCCAGGCCCTCGCGGTAGAAGGTGAAGACGGCGGCGTAGCGGGTCGGCAGGTGCGCCGGGTGCATGTCCCAGCCCTGGTAGTAGGCGCGGGCCAGGGCGCGGCGGGTGAGGCCGTAGTGCAGCTTCCAGCCCTCGTGGACCTTCTCGGTGGTGCCGATGGGCAGCACGTTGGTCGAGCCGTCGGAGACGCGTACGCCGGTGCCGGCCGCGGCGACCTGCATGATCGCCTTCGCGTGGTCGGCGGCGGGGTGGTCGCTGGCCTGGTAGGCGGCGGAGACGCCGACGCAGGCGCTGTAGTCGAAGGTGCCGTAGTGCAGGCCGGTGGCGCGGCCCCTGGACGCCTCGATCATCCGGGCCACGGTGGCGGTGCCGTCGGAGGCCAGGATGGACTGGCTGGTCTCGATCTGGATCTCGAATCCGATCCGGCCGGTGCGCAGGCCGCGGGCCGACTCGAAGGCCTCCAGCAGCTGCACGAAGGCGGTGACCTGCTCGGCGTAGGTGACCTTGGGCAGGGTCAGGACCAGGTTGTCCGGGAGGCCGCCGTGGGCGAGCAGGCCGGAGAGGAAGACGTCGGTGGTGCGGATGCCGCGGTCGCGGACGTTGGACTCCATGCACTTCATGCGGATGCCCATGTACGGGGCGTTGGTGCCGTTGGAGTAGGCCTCGGAGATCAGGCGGGCGGCGCGGGCCGCGGCCTGGTCCTCCTCCTCGTCGGAGCGGACGCCGAAGCCGTCCTCGAAGTCGACGCGGAGGTCCTCGATGGGCTCGGTGGCGAGCTTGGCGCGGACGCGGTCGTAGACCGGTACGGCCAGCTCGTCGGAGATGCCGAGTACCTTGGCGAAGGTGGCGGCGTCCGGGGCGTGCTCGTCCATGGCCGCGAGGGCCTGGTCGCCCCAGGAGCGGACGGTGTCGGCCGCGAAGACGTCACCGGGGACGTAGACGGTGTGGATGGGCTGGCGGGTGCCGGGGTCGCCCGGGTAGTGACGCGCGAGTTCCGCGTCCACCGGCGCCAGGGAGGCGCTGATGCCCTCGCTGACCGCGCCTGCGAGGCTCGTCGCCACCTTCTCCTGCTGACCCATCGTGCACTCTCCTCTTTTCCGCTTCACGGAAGCTTAGATCCGCATAGCAGAATTTAGTCACGGGGTTCCGCTCAGTCAATGGTCCCTCCACCGCCTGGGACAAACGACTCGGGGCCGTGCGGTGACAATCACCACACGGCCCCGTAGGCCAAGAGATGCGCAGGTCAGGGACCAGGCGCCGGGTCGGCCCGGTGTCAGCCCTTGCGCGCCTTGATCTCGCCCGTCAGCTGCGGGACGACCTCGAAGAGGTCGCCGACCACGCCGTAGTCGACCAGGTCGAAGATCGGGGCCTCGGCGTCCTTGTTGATGGCCACGATGGTCTTCGAGGTCTGCATGCCGGCCCGGTGCTGGATCGCGCCGGAGATGCCGGAGGCGATGTACAGCTGCGGGGAGACCGACTTGCCGGTCTGGCCGACCTGGTTGGAGTGCGGGTACCAGCCGGCGTCGACGGCGGCGCGCGAGGCGCCGACGGCGGCACCGAGGGAGTCCGCGAGGTCCTCGATGATCGCGAAGTTCTCGGCACCGTTGACGCCGCGGCCGCCGGAGACCACGATCGCGGCCTCGGTCAGCTCCGGACGGCCGGTCGACTCGCGCGGGGTGCGGGAGACGACCTTGGTGCCGGTGGCCAGGGCGCCGAAGGTGACGGCGAGCGCCTCGACGGCGCCGGCGGCCGGGGCGGCCTCGACCGGGGCCGAGTTCGGCTTCACGGTGATGACCGGGGTGCCCTTGGACACGCGGGACTTGGTGGTGAACGACGCGGCGAAGGCGGCCTGGGTCGCGACCGGACCCTCGTCACCGGCCTCCAGGTCGACGGCGTCGGTGATGATGCCGGAGCCGATGCGCACGGCGAGGCGCGCGGCGATCTCCTTGCCCTCGGCGGAGACCGGGACGAGCACGGCCGCCGGGGACACGGCGTCGTACGCGGCCTGCAGCGCGTCCACCTTCGGTACGACGAGGTAGTCGGCGAACTCGGGGGCGTCGGCGGTGAGGACCTTGACGGCACCGTGCTCGGCGAGCACGGCGGCGGTGGCCTCGGCACCGGCGCCCAGGGCGACGGCGACGGGCTCGCCGACGCGGCGGGCCAGCGTCAGCAGCTCGAGGGTGGGCTTGCGGACGGCACCGTCCACGTGGTCGACGTAGACGAGAACTTCAGCCATGGGACTGCTCTCCTGCTGTTGCGAAGTGTCTGGGGGCTTGAGAGGGGTGGCCGAAGCTCTTAGATGAACTTCTGGCCGGCCAGGAACTCGGCCAGCTGCTTGCCGCCCTCGCCCTCGTCCTTGACGATCGTGCCGGCGGTGCGGGCCGGACGCTGGGCCGCGGAGTCGACCGCGGTGTAGGCGCCCTCCAGGCCGACCTCCTCGGCCTCCAAGTCCAGGTCCGACAGGTCCCAGGACTCCACCGGCTTCTTCTTGGCGGCCATGATGCCCTTGAAGGACGGGTAGCGGGCCTCGCCCGACTGGTCCGTCACCGAGACGACGGCCGGGAGGGAGGCCTCCAGCTGCTCGCTCGCGGAGTCGCCGTCGCGGCGGCCCGTGACGGTGCCGTCCTCAACCTTGACCTCGGAGAGCAGGGTGACCTGCGGGACGCCCAGGCGCTCGGCCAGGATCGCCGGGAGGACGCCCATGGTGCCGTCGGTCGAGGCCATGCCCGTGATGACCAGGTCGTAGCCGGCCTTCTCGATCGCCTTCGCGAGGACCAGCGAGGTACCGATGACGTCGGTGCCGTGCAGGTCGTCGTCCTCGACGTGGATGGCCTTGTCCGCACCCATCGACAGCGCCTTGCGCAGCGCGTCCTTGGCGTCCTCGGGGCCCACCGTCAGGACGGTGATCTCGGCCTCGTCCGCCTCGTCGGCGATCTGCAGCGCCTGCTCGACGGCGTACTCGTCGAGCTCCGACAGCAGACCGTCGACGTCGTCGCGGTCGACGGTCAGGTCATCGGCGAAGTGCCGGTCACCGGTGGCGTCGGGCACGTACTTCACACAGACAACGATCCTCAGGCTCACGCCGGCTCTCCTACCGCATCGTCTTTTTCTGAAACCGCCTTGTGCAGGCAGCATAGGCGCCTTGTAGGGCGGGTCCCGGTCGGGGCGGCCCGCGCTCCGAAGGGAATGTTACTCGTCAGTACACAGTGGGTCTTCCCCGGTTGCAAGGCCGCTGAACTGTGATCTGTCCAACGCCGCCCGAACCCGCCCCAGCAGGGACGATTCAGTCCCGCAACGCGTTGAAGCGCCCCTGGTGGTACAGCAGGGGGCGGCCCTCCCCGGCCGGGTCCCCGGCGACCGCCTCGGCGATGACCACCCGGTGCGCCCCCGCGGGCACCCGCGCGACCACCCGGCACACCATCCAGGCCAGCACCCCGCCGAGCAGCGGCACGCCGTGCGGGCCGGGGGCCCACTCGGTCTGCGCCCCGAAGCGGTCGGCGCCGCTGCGCGCGAAGAGGCCGGCCAGCTCCCGCTGGTGCTCGCCGAGTATGTGGACGCCGAGGTACGCGCTGTCGCGCACCGCCGGCCAGCTGGAGGCGCCGGTGCCGATGGTGAACGAGAGCAGTGGCGGGTCGGCGGAGACGGAGTTGAGCGAGGTCGCGGTGAACCCGGCGGGCCGCCCCCCGGTCTCGGCGGTGATCACCGCGACGCCCGCGGCGTGCCGCCGGAAGACGGAGCGCAGGAGTTCGGGGGAGCCGGGCAGGGGGCCGTCGGCGGAACCGAGGGACACGGGCGGGGCCGTGGGGGCCGTCATGGGGGATGCTTCCTTCTGCCGCGGGGTCGCGGGCGTGCTGGGGGGACCGGGGGCCGGGGGCCTGGACGGGCCTGGACGGGGGCCTTCAGCGGTCCCGACAGCGCGCGCTCGCATGGCGGACGAGGTCCACGTGGAGCCGCCCGTAAAGCAGGAGTTCATACCGCATGCGGCCAGCCTGGCGATCTCACGCGCGCGCAGTCAAGCCGCAGCGGGCAGATGTCAGGCGCGTCACGCTGCGTGCGGGCGCGCGTACCGGCGCGTCCGTCACACCGCGGCCCCCAGTGCGGCGATCACGTCGGCCTTGCGCGGCATCCCGGCCGCGCGCCGGACGACGCGCCCGGAGGCGTCCAGGACGAGCACGGTGGGGGTCTTCTCGATGCCGAGGGCGCGCACGAGTTCGAGGTTGCGCTCGGCGTCGATCTCGATGTGCTCGACGCCGTCCACCATTTCGGCGACTTCGGCGAGGATCCTGCGGGTGCCCCGGCAGGGCTGGCAGAAGGCGGTGGAGAACTGGACCAGACTGGCCCGCTCCCCCGGCTCCCGGCCCAGCTCGGCGGCGCCGAGGGCTCCCTGCCCGCCCGTCCCCGGCGTTCCTTCTCCGTGCCCGCGCACACCCGCTCCCGTCCGCCCTGTTCGCATGTACGTACCCTGGTCCGAGCACCCGTCCGGCGCCCGGCATTCCCCGCGTGACGAGAATCTCGCCCGGCGCGGGCGTCTGGGCTGGCCAGCGGGCCGCGTTTGGGGCACGATCCCCAATGGCCGCGTACCTACGCTGCCGTAACTTCCGGCCGGGAGCACCTCCCCAGGCAGAAAGCGGGGTCTCCCCATCATGGCTGAGCTCGTATACCCCCCGGTGATCGGTGCCGCGCACACCCTCTTCCGTGCGCTGGACATCCGGATCGACATGAAGGGCACCGAGAACATCCCGCGCAAGGGCGGGGCGGTCCTCGTGTCGAACCACATCGGCTACCTGGACTTCATCTTCGCCGGCCTGACCGCGCGCCCGCAGAAGCGCCTGGTCCGCTTCATGGCCAAGGAGTCGGTGTTCCGGCACAAGGTCTCGGGGCCGCTGATGCGCGCGATGAAGCACATCCCGGTGGACCGCCAGCAGGGCGAGACCGCGTACCAGCACGCGCTGGACTCGCTGCGCTCCGGCGAGATCATCGGGGTGTTCCCGGAGGCGACGATCTCCCAGTCGTTCACCCTCAAGAGCTTCAAGTCGGGTGCGGCGCGCATGGCCCAGGAGGCCGGTGTCCCGCTGATCCCGGTGGCCCTGTGGGGTACGCAGCGGCTGTGGACCAAGGGCCGCCCGAAGGACCTCAAGCGCAGCCACATCCCCGTGACGATGCGCGTCGGCGAGCCGATCGAGGCGCCTAAGGACCAGTTCGCGGGCGCCATCACCCGCCGTCTGCGCGAGCGCGTGCAGGAGCTGCTGGAGGCGGCGCAGAGCGCCTATCCGGCCAAGCCGCAGGGCTCCGCGGACTCGTGGTGGCTCCCGGCCCACCTCGGCGGCACCGCCCCGACGGCCGCGCCGGTCAAGGAGCGCGAGGCCAACTAGCTACGGCCCGGCCGCCCCGTCCGCCGGCCTGTCGGCCCGGGTGCCCGCCGGATCCGGGGCCGTGCCGTCGCGCCTGCGGCGCCGGTGGGCGGCGACCCTGGCGCGCGTGGCGCACGCCGGGGTGCAGTAGCGGCGGGCGCTGCCGGGGCCGGTGGCGAGGAAGAGCCGGCCGCAGCCGGCCGCGGCGCAGGCGCCCCAGGCGAGGCGCCCGTACTCGGTGAGCAGCCGGGCGAGGACGAGGGCGCCGGAGGCGAGGAACCACTCCCCCCAGTCCGCCCCGTCGCCCCGGTCCACGTGCAGGTGCCAGGGGTGGCCGTCGTGCCGGGTCAGCCGGGGCCGGGTGGCGCACTCCTCCAGCAGGGCGTTGAGGGCGGCGGCCGCGCGGTCCTCGTCGGTCTCGGCGAGGACCTCCGCCATGCGCCGGACCGCGGCGCGCAGTTCGTCCGCCTCCGCCTCCGTGAAGACCTCCGGGGCGAGCTCCTCCGGGCGTTCCCCGTGCCGGGCGAGCAGCTGCGCCAGGGCCGCGCGCGGCAGCGCCGGGTCCGCGCGGACCGCCTCGGCGAGCTCGATCAGCCTGTCGGCCGCCGCGAAGCCGCCGCTCGGGTTCCGCCGGTCCGCCATGCACGGATCCTTTCATCCTGCACTCGTCTGACGTAACGTCTTTTCCGCTTAACACGTTACCGAACGCGGAGGGGGTTCGCCGATGGGCGGGTTCGGGCGGTATCTGGCGGCGGCTCTGGCCGCGCGCTTCGCGTCCGAGGGCATGGGGATGGCGGTCGTGCTGCTGGCCGTGGAGCGCACCGGCAGCGCGGCCCACGGGGCGTTCGTGCTGACCGCCTGGCTGGCGCCGCACGTGCTGGCCGCGCCGCTGGCGGGAACCGCGGCGGCCCGGGCCCGGCGGCCGCGGCTGTTCTACGCGGGCGCGCTGGCGGGGTTCACGGTGGCGGTGGCGGCGCTGTCGGCGCTGCTGGGCCGGGCTCCGGTGCCGGTGGTGCTGGCGGCGGCGTTTTTTGTTGTGGGGACCTGCACCGTGGTGACCGGCGGGCTCTCCAGCCTGGTCGCGGGACTGCTGCCGGCGGGCCCCGCGCGGGACCGGGCGTACGGCTGGGACGCCTCCACCTACAACGCGGCGGCGGTGACGGCCCCGGCGGCGGTCAGCGTGGTCGGGGCGGTGCTCTCGGCCGGGCCCGCGATGGCGGCGCTGGCGGCTTCGGCGGCGCTGGCGGCACTGCTGGCGGCGTCCCTGCCGTACGCGGACCCGGGCGCGGGCCGCTCCCCTGACGGGCCCCGCGCCGGGCTGGGGGCGGGGCTGGCCGCCCTGTGGCGGGTCCGGGAGCTGAGGGCCATCACCTCGGCGACCACCCTGGCCTTCGTCGGCATCGGGTCGCTGACCACCACCTCGGTGCTGCTGGCGACCGGGCTCGGCAGTCCCGGCGCGGGCGGGGTGCTGATGACGGCCTTCGCGGCGGGTGCGCTGGCCGGGTCCCTGACGCTGGGCCGGATGACGGCCGTGGCGCCGGGCCGGCTGGCCCGCTGGGGCATGGCGGGGACCGGGGTGGCCCTCGCGGCGGCCGCGTTCACGCCGTCGGTGGCGCTGACGGCGGTGGCGTTCGCGGTGGCCGGCTACTGCGACGGGCCGCTGCTGACGGCCACGCTGCGGATCCGCTCGGAGAACGCCCCGGCGGCGGTGCGGCCGCAGGTGTTCACGCTGGGGGCGGGGCTGAAGATCACGGCGGCTTCGACCGGCGCCGCCCTCGTGGGGCTGGCCGCCGCCGCGCCGCCGTGGACGCTGCTGCTCGGGATCGCCGTACTGCAGCTCGCGGCCGCCGCGCTGCACGCGCTGGTGGCGGGACGGAAGCCCGTACCGGCCGAGGGGGTCACAGAGCCGTCGGAAGGTTCCGCCACAGCTCCGGCCGGTCCGCGGACCCCTGGAGCGCCCTGAGTGCGGCGGGGTGCGGGGCGGCGTGGAGCTCGGGGTAGTCGATCTCGCCGAGCTCGGGACGGACCGGGAAGGCGAGCCGCTCCCGGTCGAGGCTGAACTGCGCGTCGACGCCGGGCTTGTTGCCGCGCGGGTCGATCCGGGACCAGTTCGCGGCGCCGGGCAGCCGGACGGCGACGAGGCCGTGGACGGCGGGGTCCGAGCCGTCGTCCTCGGTCAGGCGCTGGTAGCAGAGGGCCGCGGGGATGCCCTGGGCGCGCAGCAGGGCGACGAGGGCGTGGGACTTGGCGTAGCAGATGCCGTTGCGGGTGGCGAGCACGTCGGAGGCGCGCCAGGAGACGCGCGGGTCGCCGGAGTCGGCCGAGTGCGGGATGGTGTCCCGGACGAATTCGAAGGCCACTTTGGCGTATGAATATGCGTCTTGGGTGGCCGACCAGAGGGCGTCGGCGGTCTCCTGCACCAGGGGGTGCCAGTGGTCGATGACCTCACTGGAGGCCAAGTAGGCATGGATGTCTGGGTCCTGCTGGATGAGCTGCATGGGCGGGAGCATAGGCATGCCTCCGACCGTAGATCAATAATTTTACGGTCGGAGGCATATTTATTCAGCTATGCGAGAGGGAGCGGCTAGCGGGACAGCTCCTCCTTGAGCGCCTGGAGGAAGCCGTCCACGTCCTCTTCCTGGGTGTCGTAGCCGCACATCCAGCGGACGTGGCCGGCGGCCTCGTCCCAGAAGTAGAAGCGGTACCGCTCCTGGAGCCGGCGCGACACCTCGTGGGGCAGCTTCGCGAAGACGGCGTTGGCCTGCACCGGGTAGAGGATCTCCACCCCGTCGGTCTCGCGCACACCGGCCGCGAGCCGCTGCGCCATCGCGTTGGCGTGGCGGGCGTTGCGCAGCCACAGGTCCTTCGCGAGCAGGGCCTCCAGTTGCACCGACACGAAGCGCATCTTGGAGGCGAGCTGCATCGACATCTTGCGGATGTGCTTCATCTGCCGGACGGCGTCCGGGTTCACCACGACCACGGCCTCGCCGAACATCATGCCGTTCTTGGTGCCGCCGTACGACAGCACGTCGACGCCCACCGTGTTGGTGAAGGTGCGCATCGGCACGTCGAGCGAGGCCGCGGCGTTGGCTATCCGGGCACCGTCGAGGTGCACCTTCATGCCGAGGCCGTGGGCGTGCTCGCAGATCGCCCTGATCTCGTCCGGGGTGTAGACCGTGCCGAGCTCGGTGTTCTGGGTGATCGAGACGACCTGGGGCATCGCCCGGTGCTCGTCCTCGAAGCCCCAGGCCTCCTGGTCGATCAGCTCGGGGGTGAGCTTGCCGTCCGGGGTGGGCACGGCGAGCAGCTTGAGGCCGGCCATCCGCTCCGGGGCGCCGCCCTCGTCCACGTTGATGTGGGCGGTCTTGGCGCAGATCACGGCGCCCCAGCGGTCGGTCATCGCCTGGAGGGCGGTGACGTTCGCGCCGGTGCCGTTGAAGACCGGGAAGG
>NZ_GG657750.1:973508-985180 GCF_000158895.1 Streptomyces sp. C
CCCGCTCGGTGTCGTCCGCGTTCGCCGGGGTGATGCCCTTGGTGGAGGCGATCACACCCTTGAGCTTCTTGGCGAGGGCCTCGTAGAACATGCTGAGGGGAAACTCGTCGGGAAGCACGTCGTCCACGAGCTTGCGCGGCGGCTGCGTCAGGTCCAGGGCGTCGGGGCCCTTGGCCCACTTGGAGCCCGGGTGCGGGGCGAGGTAGGTGGAGACCAGCTCGTAGGCCTTGAACCAGTGGACCAGCTTCGGGCGGTCGATGCCCGCGCGGTAGAGGTCCTCGATCTCGGCGCACAGCTGGTTGGTGACCTGCGGGGCGCGCATCCAGTCGATCTTCAGCTTGTTGTCCGTCCAGCGCACGACGTCGTGCTTGTGGAGGTACGCGAAGAGCAGCTGGCCGCCGAGGCCGTCGTAGTTGCGGTTGCGGTCACCGGAGACCGGGAAGCGGAACATCCGGTCGAAGAGGACGGCGTACTGCACGTCACGGCCGTGCTCGTTGCCCTCGGACTCCAGCTTCACGGCCTCCTTGAAGGCGGTGAGGTCGCAGCGCAGCTCCTCCAGGCCGTACATCCAGAACGGCTGGCGCTGCTTGATCATGAAGGGGTCGAACGGCAGGTCGCCGTGGCTGTGGGTGCGGTCGTGGACCATGTCCCACAGGACGAAGGCCTTCTCGCAGCGCTCCTGGTCCTCGACCATGCGGGCGATGTCCTCGGGCAGCTCGATGCCCAGGATGTCCACAGCAGCGCTGGTGACCTTGCGGTAGCGGGCGGCCTCGCGGTCGCAGAAGATGCCGCCCCAGGTGAAGCGCTCGGGGGCCTCGCGCACGGCGATGGTCTCCGGGAAGAGCACGGCGGAGTGGGTGTCGTAGCCCGGGGTGAAGTCCTCGAGGGTGATGCCGAGGAAGAGCGGGTTGTCGTACCGGGTGCGCTCCAGCTCGGAGAGCCACGCGGGCCACACCATCTTCAGGACGACGGCCTCGAAGTTGCGGTCCGGGTTGCCGTTCTGCGTGTACATCGGGAAGACCACGAGGTGCTGCAGGCCGTCGGCGCGCTGGGCGGCCGGGTGGAAGGCCAGCAGGGAGTCGAGGAAGTCCGGCACGCCGAAGCCCTCGGCGACCCACTTGCGCAGGTCGGCGACGAGCGCCGCGTGGTACGCGGTGGCGTGCGGCAGCAGCGGGGACAGTTCCTCGACGGCACCGGCGACCCGCTCGACGGCGGCCTCGACGTCGGCGCGGGCGGGGGCGCCCTCGGCGTCGAAGTCGATCGATCCGTCCTTGGCCTGCCAGGGGCGGATCTCCTCCACGGCGGCCTTGAGCACGGGCCAGGCGGGGTGGTCGACCACCCGCGCGCCAGCGGTTATCACGGCACCGCCGGAGCCCGGCACAAGAGTTTCCGTCATGTCACTTCCTCCACAGGAGAACCTCGCGTTAAGACAGCGTATGCATGCGAGGCTCCCCTGCTCAAGAGGAATCTAAGGAAATTATCCTGTGGGACCCCCCACTCCACCGGAAGTCTTCCCGTAACTCACGGTGGAATCCACCACTCCGCCTAGTAGTTGACCCGTTCGGCCCCCACCGGCGGCACGGCGAAAAGAATCAGGGAACTCCCCTGCTCAGGCGGGGTCCGCACCGCCGCGCCCCTCCCGGAAGTGCGGGATGACCTTCTCCCCCCACTGCCGCAGGGTCTCCAGACAGGCCTCCTGCGGCACCGTCCCCATCTGCACCAGGCACATCACCTCGTCCGCCCCCGCCGCCCGCAGCCGCTCCACGTACGCGATGGCCTCGTCCGCGCTCCCGTAGGCGTGGTCCGCGTGGAAGGTGGCCGTGGAGGTCGGCCGCACCGGGATGTCCAGCTCGTGCAGCCGGGCCACCACCTGCTCGGCGGCCCGGCGCATCTCCGCCGCCTCGTCGGCGCCGGCCACCACCGCCTCGTCCGGGATCCCCGCGCCGCCGTACCAGTGCCCGATGGACTGCGCGAAGAACCGCTGCCCCCGGACGCCGATCCGGCGCGCCTCCCCGGGGTCGTCGAGCACGATGGTCGGGCAGAGCACCGAGAAGTGGTCGTTGACGGCCGTGGAGACGAACCGGCTGCCGTCGCGGGCCGCGAGCGCGGCGTCGTACACGGCCCGCATCCCCGCGATGGACTCCGGCCCGGCGAAGCCCATCACCAGGGCCCCGACGCCCAGTTCGGCGGCCTGCACCAGGGTCTCGCTCCGGCTGCACGCCAGGAACAGCGGCGGATGGGGCCGCTGGGCCGGGCGCGGCAGGATCGGGTGCGGGTCGATGTCCAGCAGCTCGCCGTGGTACTCCAGCTCCTCCTCCTGCCAGGCCTTCCCGATGATCCGCAGCGCCTCCTCCACCTCGGCGGTGGTGCGCTCCCGGTCCACCCCGCACAGCGAGGTCTCCTGTTCCGTGCCGCCGCGCCCGGCGCCGAGGTCGAGCCGCCCGCCGGAGAGCAGGTCGAGCATCGCCGCCCGTTCGGCCACGCGCACCGGGTGGTTGAAGTTGAAGGGCATGCACACGACGCCGTGGCCGATGCGTATCGTGTGCGTCCGGGCCGCGATCCAGGTCAAAAAAACCTCCGGGGCGCTCATGTGTGCGTACCACTTCAAGGAGTGGTGCTCGACGGCCCAGATCCGGTCGAATCCCATGCGTTCGGCAAGGACCGCCTGCTCGACGCAGTCCCGGATGACCTGGTGTTCCCGTTCCACGGTCGGATCGGCCAGCTGAGCCTCGAAGATCACGGAGAATTTCACAATGCCTCCAGGGATGCGTCCCGTGCCCGGTCTTGCTTCGATTAGAAATATGACTAGTAGTCAGACCTCGAAGAAGCAAGAGCTCCCGCCGACCGCGTGGGCGGTGCTCGGCCTGCTGTCGTTCCCCGGCGAGCGCACCGGCTACGAACTGAAGAAGTGGGCGGACTCGTCCCTGCGCTTCTTCTACTGGTCGCCCGCGATCAGCCAGATCTACGCCGAACTGCGCCGCCTGGAGGAGCTGGGCTACGCGGCCTCCGCTCGCTCGGGGCCCGAGGAGGTCCGCGCCAAGCGCCGCTACACCATCACGGAGGCGGGCCGCGAGGCCCTCGCGGGCTGGGCCTGCGACACCGCGGACGCCGGGCCTCCCGTCCTCAAGCACGGGCTGCTGCTGCGGATCTGGCTGGGGCACCTGGCCGAGCCGGAACGGCTGCGCGCGATGGTCGAGGACCACGTGGAGCGGACCCGGGGCGAGCTGGCCGCCGTACGGGAGGCCATGGAACACGCAGCGGACGTACCGGAATGGGCCTTCCCGGTACTCGCGCTGCGCTGGAGCGAGCGGCAGCACCTGGCCGAGCTGGACCTGGCCGGGGCCCTGCTCGACGACCTCCGCGAGGCCGCGGCACGGGCCGCCGACGCGGCCCCCGAAGCCGGGGAGCGGGCCGCCCGTCAAGCCGGCGGGGACGCGCCCACGCAGGGGTGACGCGACACGGCGCCCCGGGCCCGCCGGGCGGCGCGCACCCCTGGCGGGAAGCGGCCGGAGGGCTTCCGCGGGGCCCTGCACGACCGGTCCCATCGCGCGCGGGGCGCACTAGCATGCGTCCTCACCGCGCGCGGCCGGTCGGGACACCGCGACCGCGCGGGGAGCCGCCCTCGACGGAAGCGAGAGAACCTTGACTTTCCTCACCATCGGTCACCGCGGGGTCATGGGTGTCGAGCCGGAGAACACCCTGCGCTCGTTCGTCCGCGCGGAACGCTGCGGGATGGACGTCATCGCGCTGGACGTGCGCCTCAGCAAGGACGGCGCCCTGGTCGTGCTGCACGACGCCGAGGTCGACCGCACCACCGACGGCACGGGCGCCGTCGCCGACCTGACCCTCGCCGAGCTGCGCGCACTGGACGCCGGCCAGGGCGAACGCGTCCCGGTCCTGGAGGAGGTCCTGGACGCCGTCCGGATCCCGCTGCAGGTGGCGGTGCGGGACCGGGCGGCGGCCACCGCGCTGGCGGAGCTGATCGTGCGCCGCGACCTGGCCACCCGGGTGGAGGTGGCCTCCGGTGACGGCGAGGTGCTCGCGGCGGTCGCCCGGCACGCCCCCGGCGTCCGGACGGCCCTGCACCCGGAGCGGCCCGGAGCGGGCGCCGAGGACCTCGTGGACCTGGCGCTGGCGGCGGGCGCCCGCACCGTGGCCCTGGACATCCGCCGGCTCACCCTGGAGACGGTGGAGGCGGCCCACGCGGCGGGGCTGCGGGTGACGGGCCTGGCGGTCGACACCCTGGACCGGCTGCGGCTCGCGCGGGCCCTGCAACTGGACGGCGCGGCCACCGGTTTCCCGGAGATCCGCAGCACCGGCCGCTTCACCGCATAGGCGTACCGCGTACTGCGAACTACAGCGCCTTGACGAGCAGCTCGAAGGCCAGGTCGTCGCGGAGCGGCACGCCGAAGCGCTCGTCGCCGTAGGGGAAGGGGCTCAGCTCGCCCGTGCGTTCGTAGCCGCGGCGCACGTAGTAGGCGATGAGCTCCTCCCGCACGTTCACCACGGTCATCCGCATCTGCTGGGCGCCCCAGGTCTCGCGGACCCGGCGCTCGGCCTCCGCCAGGACCTCCTTGCCGAGGCCCGCGCCCTGGAGCCCGGGGCGCACGGCGAACATGCCGAAGTAGGCGTGGTCCCCGCGGTGTTCGAGCTGGCAGCAGGCGACGAGCTCGCCCGCGCGCTCCACCACCAGCAGGACGCCGTCCGGATCGGCGATGATCGCGGCCACGCCCGCCGGGTCGGTGCGCTGCCCGTCCAGGAAGTCGGCCTCCGTGGTCCAGCCGGCCCGGCTGGCGTCGCCGCGGTAGGCCGACTCGACGAGGGCCACCAGGTCCGGTACGTCCGCCTCCACGGCGCTGCGGAAGCTGAGGGCGGCGGCGGGCTGGGCGGTCGGCATCGGGGGCTCCGTTCATCGCGGCGGCATATGACATGCCGGGTACGGCAAGCAGAGCCTAACCCGGGTCGGCGTGAGGGCGGCGTGAGCAGGGAATCCCTTCTGCTGACGCCGACGAACCGGGAGGTTCCGCCGTGCACGGATCCGCGATGCCCCTCACCCTGGCCTGGATGCTCGTGGCGCTGTGCGCGGCGAGCGGCGGGTACTGCCTGCTGCGGTCGCGCAGAGCGGACCGGCGCACGCGCGGGGCGGCCGCCGGCGAGGCGGTGATGGGCTTCGGGATGGCGGCGATGGCCCTGCCGGCGGACACCGGCCCGTGGGGCCCCTCGGTCCTGCTGGCCGTCTTCTGCGGGGCGGCGCTGCACGCGCTGTGGCTGCTGCGCGGCGGGGTGCACCACGCGCACCACCTGGTCGGCTCGCTGGCGATGGTGTACATGGCCCTGGCCATGACCGCCGGGCACGGGCACGGCCGGGCGGGGCTGCCCGTGGTGACGGGGGCGCTGCTCCTCTACTACGCCGGGTACGTGCTGCTGGGCGGGGCCCGGCTGGTGACGGCGGGCGGTGCGGCGCAGCCGGTGGCCGCGATCCCCGCGGGGGCCCCGGGCGGGGCGCCGGGCGGGGCCGGGGAGCTGACGCGGGCCTGCCGACTGGCCATGGGGACGGGGATGTTGGCGATGCTGCTGGCCATGTGAGGCCGCTGGTACGGGTGTCGGGCCGCGGCGGTGACGTGTCCTGCGTCACCAATGCCCCGGGCCCGTACCGTGGGCGGGGCCGCGCTCATAGGCTGGCGGACATGATGGTCCCCGCCGCTCTCCTGCTGCTCGGCGCACTGACCGCGGTGCTCGCGCCCCGCCTGCTGGCCCGGGCCCAGTGGCCCGAACGCGAACCGGTGGTCGCGCTGTGGGTGTGGCAGTGCGTGGTGGCCGCGACCCTGCTGTGCCTGGCGCTGTCGATGCTGCTGAGCGCGGCCGCCGCCTGGCAGGCGGTACGGGGCCGGCTGTTCGCCGTGGCCCCGCACGGGGTGGCCGACGCGTACGCGCTGGGCGCGGAGGGCGGTGCCTGGGCCGCGGGTACGGCGCTGGCGCTGGCCTGCGGGGGCCTGTGGACCGGGGCGATGCTGGCGCGGGAGGTGCTGCGGGCGCGGGCCCGGCGGCGCGCCCGGGGGGCCGAACTCCTGGTCCGGGCCCCGCTGCTGCCCGGCGAGGACCCGGCCGCGGCGCGCCTGGTGGTGCTGGAGGGTCCGCGTCCGGAGGCCTGGTGGCAGCCCGGGGCGGCGCCGCGGCTGGTGGTGACCACGGCGGCGCTCGGCCGGCTCAAGGGCAGCCAGCTCGACGCGGTGCTCGCGCACGAGCAGGGGCACGTGGCGGCCCGGCACGACTGGCTGCTGCACTGCTCGCGGGCGCTGGCCCAGGGGTTCCCGCAGGTGCCGGTGTTCGCCGCGTTCGAGGCGGAGATGCACCGGCTGGTGGAGCTGGCGGCCGACGACGTGGCCTCGCGGCGCTACGGCCGGCTGACCGTCGCCCTGGCCCTGGTCGGACTGAACGAGGACCGGGGCGTGTTCGGGCCGTGCGGGCCCGAGGAGGCACACGTCCCGCAGCGGGTGCGGCGGCTGCTGTCGGCCCCGCCGCGCCTGTCGCCGGCGCGCCGGCTGAGGCTGGCGGCGCTGGCCGCGCTGGTTCCGGCCGTTCCGCTGCTGGTGGCCTTCGTACCGGGGCTGAGCGCGCTGGCCTGAAACGCGCGGCCCGCGTGCTGACAGGATCAAGGGCATGCGGAACACGTGGCTTTCGAGGGCCGGGGTGGGCTGCGCGCTGCTCGCGGCCGTGCTGACCGTGCTCGTGGTGGCCGGCCGGCCGCCCCTGATCTCGTACGACGACCGGCTCGCGCGGGACCTGCACGCCTATGCCGTCACCCATCGCGGGGTCACCCACCTCGTACGGGTCCTCTCCGACTGGGTCTGGGACCCGTGGACGATGCGCGCCCTGGCCGCCCTGGCCTGCCTGTGGCTCTGGTGGCGCGGGGACCGCTCGCGGGCGGTGCGGGTGGGGGCGGCGGTGCTGGTGGCCGCGGCGGTGCAGCAGGGGCTGAAGGCGCTGACCGGCCGGGCCCGCCCGGAGTGGCCGGATCCGGTCGCGACGGCCCACTTCTCGGCGTACCCCTCGGGCCACGCGGTGACGGCCACGGTGGTGTGCGGGCTGCTGTTGTGGCTGCTGCCCGCGAAGGCGCCGGCGGGCGCGGTGGCCGCGGCCTGGACGATGGCGGCGGTCTCGGTGCTCGGGGTCGGCTTCACCCGGCTCTACCTGGGCGTCCACTGGTTCACGGACGTGCTCGCGGGCTGGCTGCTGGGCGTGGCCGTGGTGTCGCTCGCGGCGTTTCGGCATGCCTGCTCGGGGCGATCCCCCGCGTCGCCCCGAGCAGACGGTCCCGCGCGCTGAGTATATTGGCTCGGAGCCAGTCAACGCAGGAGTAAGCATGGTCCCGCGCAGCCCGTCGGTCAATGAAGAATTGCGCAGACGTTCCCGGGAGCGGCTGCTGCAGGCTACGGTCGAACTGGTGGCCGAGCGCGGGTACGAGGCGACGAAGCTCGGCGACATCGCCGACCGGGCGGGCGCGGCGCGCGGCCTGGTCTCGTACTACTTCCCCGGCAAGCGCCAGCTGCTCCAGTCCGCCGTGCACCGGCTGATGCACCTGACGCTGGAGGCGGCCCTGGAGCGCGAGCCCCGCTCCGAGGACGGACGGGAGCTGCTGGCCCGGGCGATCGACGCGATCCTCGGGCTGGCCCGGGACCAGCCCCGGCTGATGCGCACGCACATGGCGGGCATCCTCCAGGCGGAGGGGTTCATCCGGTGTCCGGAGCAGCAGCGCCTGGCGGAGCTGCTGCGGGGGGCCGTCGCGGCGTACGGCTCGGCGGACGTGGACACCGACTACCCGCTGCTGCGGGCGCTGCTGATGGGGGCGGTGGTCGCGGTGCTGCTGCCGGGGGCGCCGATGCCCGCGTCCCGGCTGCGGGCGGAGCTGTTCCAGCGGTACGGGCTGGACTGGGAGCTGGGTGTCCCGCCGGACGGGGGGCCGCCCGGCGGAACGTTTCCCCCTGGTGCGGGGTGACGGCCGTCAGTGGTACTCGGGCTGGCTCTGCACGTTGAGCCGGTCCATCCGCACCCACTTGGCGCTCTCGGTGCGCCAGTCGTCGAGCCTCAGCACGTCGAGGCCCTTGACGATGTCGTTCGAGTAGATGTGCCCGTTGTAGTAGTACGCCGACCACGAGCCGCCGAGGCCCAGCTGGTCGGTGCTGAGCGGGCCGCGCTCGAAGTAGCCGATCTCCTTGGGGGCCGTGGAGTCGGTGAAGTCCCAGACCGAGACGCCGCCCTGGTACCAGGCCTGGACCATGATGTCGCGGCCGCCGCCGACCGGGATCAACGAGCCGTTGTGGGCGACGCAGTTCTCGGTGTCGGCCTGGTGGCGCGGGATCTTGAAGTAGCCCTTGAAGACCAGTTTGCGCTGGTCGCCGCGGCCGGTGATGTCGTAGATCCCGTCGGCGCCCCGGTTGGGTCCGGTGGCCTCGTTGCAGGTGGCGCCGCCACCGCCGCCGAGTTCGTCGGTGAACACCACCTTGTTCGCCCGCTCGTTGAAGGTCGCCGAGTGCCAGAACGCGAAGTTGACGTTGTCCTGGACGCGGTCGATGACCCTCGGCTGCTCCGGCTTGCTGATGTCGAAGAGGATGCCGTCGCCCATGCAGGCGCCCGCGGCCAGGTTCTTGGACGGCAGCACGGTGATGTCGTGGCAGCCGGTGGTCTTGGAGACGCCGGGGTTGGTCGGCGCGCCCGGGTTGCCGCCGTCCGGGAAGAGCACCGGGAAGCCGACGACGGCGGCCCGGGTCGGGGCCTTCTTCGGAACCTTGACCACGGAGATGCCGTCGTGCGGCGGCTTGCAGTCCGGGAAGGCCTCGTTGGGCGAGTACGAGGAGACGTAGAGGTAGATGTCGCGGCCGCCGGGCACCAGGGTGTGGGTGTGGGATCCGCAGGCGGTCTCGACGGACTTGATGTACTTGGGGTTCTTCTTGTCCTTGATGTCGAAGATCTTGATGCCCTCCCACGAGGACTTCTCCGTCGCGGGCTGCGAGACGCTGTTGCAGGAGTCGTCGCTGCGGGAGGAGTCGGTGGAGAGGAACAGCAGGTCGCCGGAGACGGAGATGTCGTTCTGCCCGCCCGGGCACAGGACCTGGGTGACGACCTTGGGCGACTTGGGATTGGCGATGTCGTAGATGGTGAAGCCGTCGTAGCTGCCGGCGTAGGCGTAGTCGCCCTGGAACGCCAGGTCGGAGTTGATCCCGGCCGGGTTGGCGCTGGGGATGTTGGCCAGGGGTTTGAGGTTGGCGCTGTGCACGATCTCGTCCTTGCCGGGGATCTCCCCGGGGGCGAGTTCGCGGTCCTGAGCGGGGGCGGCGTTCTGCCGGGATCCGGGACCCGGGGTCAGGTCGCCCGGGTCGGGGGTGGCGGCCGCCGGTCCGGCGGTGGCCAGGAGCGTGGTGAGGAGTCCGGCGGCGGCCAGCGCCGCCCCCAGACTCCGGTGGCGCACTCTGACGCTGCGGTGCGAGGTCACTGTGCCTCCCGTGGGGGCCCGTACGTTTCGCTCCTCCTGGGAACGGAACCTGGACCCCGGCAGTATCGTGCTTTTCATGGACATGGCAAACGCATTAGTCGGCCGATTCCTGGGGGCGGCCCTGACCGCCGGCCTCCTCCTCACCGTCACCGGATGCCAGGACGAGGACGCGGGCTCGCGGGCGGCGGGCGACGGCTCGCCGGTGGTCGTCGCCCCCGGGAAACCGGGCGGCCCGGCCCGCACGCTCACCCCCGAACAGGCCGCGGAGGAACGCCCCGACGACAGCCCCAACGCGGCCGACCACGCGTACGTGCGGCACATGGTCGAACACCACCGGCAGGCCCTCGCGATGAGCGCCCTCGCCCCCGGCCGGGCCTCGGCGGACGGGGTGAAACGGCTGGCGGAGCGGATCTCGGCCGCGCAGGGGCCCGAGATCGGGGCCATGGAGAAGTGGCTCTCCCGGTACCCGGCGCCGGGCGGCGGCTCCGGCGGCCACGACCACGCCGCGATGCCCGGCATGGCGACCGAACAGCAGCTGGCGGAGCTGACCGCGGCCAAGGGCGCCGACTTCGACCGGCTGTTCCTGCGGCTGATGACCGCCCACCACCAGGGGGCGCTGAAGATGGCGGGCGAGGCCCTCGCCCAGGGCAACAACACCGCCGTGGAGGAGATGGCGAACGAGGTCGTGGCCACCCAGAGCGCCGAGATCGAACGGATGCGCGCGTTGGGCTGACGGGTACGGGGGCCGGTGGCATCCTGGGAGCACCTGCGGGAGGAGTACCGCCGTGCTTCGTGTCGCCGTCGTCGGTTCGGGCCCGAGCGGGGTCTACGCCGCCCAGACGCTGGTCCAGCAGCGGGAGGTGCCGGGCGTGCGGGTCGACGTACTGGACCGGCTGCCGGCCCCCTACGGCCTCGTGCGGTACGGGGTGGCCCCCGACCACGAGAAGATCAAATCGCTGACCGGAAATCTACGGTCGGTCCTGGAGGACGAGCGGATCCGCTTCCTCGGCGACGTGGAGGTCGGCGGCCGGGGCCTGCCGACCGCGCGGCTGCTGGAGCTGTACCACGCGGTGGTCTACTGCGTGGGCGCCGCCCGCGACCGGATGCTCGGCATCCCCGGCGAGGACCTGGCCGGGGTGCACTCCGCGACGGCCTTCGTGTCCTGGTACAGCGGCCACCCGGACGCCGGCCCCTTCGACCTGGGCGGGGTCCGCTCGGCGGTGGTGGTCGGCGCAGGCAACGTGGCGGTGGACGTGACGCGGATCCTGGCCCGGGGCGTGCCCGAACTGGAGCCGACCGACATGCCCCAGCCCGCGCTGGGCGTGCTGGCCGCCAGCGGGGTGCGGACGGTGTCGATGGTGGCCCGGCGCGGCCCCTCCCAGGCCAAGTTCACCACCAAGGAGCTCCGCGAACTGGGCACGCTGCCCGGGGTCGGCACCCGGGTGGACCCCGCCGAGCTGGCCCTCGACCCGGCGTACGACGACCAGGGCGCGGCGGCGGCGCTGCCCGCGGCGGTCCGGCGCAACCTGGACGTGCTGCGCGGCTGGTCCGAGGCCGGCCCGGACGGCGGCGGCGCAGCGGCGGCCGCCGCCCGGGACATCCGGCTGCGCTTCTACCTGCGGCCGGTGGAGGTGCTGGGCGGGCCCGACGGCCGGGTCCGCGGGCTCCGCTTCGAGCGGACCGCCCCGGACGGCCGGGGCGGGGTGACGGGGACGGGCGCGTACGAGGACGTCGAGGCCGAGCTGGTGCTGCGCTCGGTGGGGTACCTGGGCGTGCCGCTGCCCGGGCTGCCCTTCGACGCGGCCACCGGGACCGTGCCGCACGCGGCGGGCCGGGTGGTGCGCGACGGCCGGGCCTCGGTGGGCGAGTACGTGGCGGGCTGGATCAAGCGCGGCCCGACCGGGGTGATCGGCACCAACCGGCCCTGCGCCAAGGAGACGGTGTCCTCGCTGCTCCAGGACGCGGGCGCGCTGGCCCGCCGCGACCTCCCGGAGGACCCGCTGGACGCCCTGCGGGCGGCGGGCCTGCACCCGGTGGAGTGGCCCGGCTGGCTGTCCATCGAGGCGGCCGAGGAGGCCCTGGGCCGCTCCCTGGGCCGCCGCTCGGTGAAGATCCCCGACTGGACGGGCCTGCGCACGGCGGCGGGCCGGAGCGGCTCCTAGGGGGTGTCCGCAAAGTGGCG
>NZ_GG657750.1:985814-990355 GCF_000158895.1 Streptomyces sp. C
CTGGGCTGGGGGTTCCGCTCGGATTCCCATCGTACGAGAGGCGTCGTAGGAAGGGGGCGGGGTGCGGCGCCGGGGCGGCCGGCGCCGCACCCGGATCACCAGCTGCGGTGGTACTGGTCGGGCGTGGGGATCTCCGCGCCCAGCTCGGCGGCCGCGCGGCGGGCCCAGTACGGGTCGCGCAGCAGCTCGCGGCCGAGGAGGACGGCGTCCGCCTCCCCGTTGGCGAGGACCTTCTCGGCCTGCTCCGGCTCGGTGATCAGACCGACGGCGGCGACCGGGAGGGTGGTCTCGGCCTTGACCCGGGCGGCGAAGGGCACCTGGTAGCCGGGGCCGACCGGGATCCTCACGTGCGGGGCGAGGCCACCGGTGGAGACGTCGAGGAGGTCCACGCCGTGCTCCTGGAGCAGCCGGGCCAGCCGGACGGTCTCGTCGGCGGTCCAGCCGTTCTCCTCCAGCCAGTCGGTGGCGGAGATCCGGAAGAACAGGGGCAGCTCCTCGGGCCACACCTCCCGTACGGCGTCGACGACTTCCACGGCGAGGCGGGTGCGGTTCTCGAAGGAGCCGCCGTACTCGTCGGTGCGCCGGTTGCTGTGCGGGGAGAGGAACTCGCCGATGAGGTAGCCGTGGGCACCGTGGATCTCCAGGACCTCGTAGCCCGCGTCCAGGGCACGCCCCGCGGCGGCCGCGAACCGGGCGGTGATCTCGCGGATCTCCTCGGTGGTGAGCTCGTGGGGCACCTGGTACCCCTCGTCGAACGGTACGGCGCTCGGGGCGACCGGCTGCCAGCCGTGGCCCTCGGGGCCGACGGGGCGGCCCCCCTTCCAGGTGCGCTCGGTGGAGGCCTTGCGGCCGGCGTGGGCGATCTGGATGCCGGGGACGGAGCCCTGGGACTTGACGAAGGCGGTGATCCGGCGGAGGGCCTCGACCTGGGTGTCGTTCCAGATGCCGAGGTCGTAGGGGCTGATGCGGCCCTCCGGCGCGACGGCGGTCGCCTCCTGGATGATCAGGCCGGTGCCGCCGGTGGCGCGGGCCGCGTAGTGCGCGAAGTGCCAGTCCAGGGCCACTCCCGCGTTCGGGCCGAAGGCCTCGGCGCTGTACTGGCACATCGGGGCCATCCAGACGCGGTTCGGGATGGTGACCGAACGCAGGGTGTAGGGCTGGAACAGGGCGGCGAAGGCAGCGGGTGCAGCACTCATGGGGCTCTCCAGACGTGACCGGACGCGCACCGGGATCGGCGCTAAGTACGAGAAACACCGTACTACGAAAACCTCCGTAGTACGAGCCTCTTCGTACAACCATGCCGAAGGGTCGAACGGGTCTTCGGCGGCCCGGCCTGCCCGACCGCCGCCGACGGTCGGGTGCAGACTGGCTGGAACCCTGCCGTGAGGGACAACGACGTCCGGAGGTGTCGGCCATGACCGACGTGGTACTGCTCGCGGGGACCCGCAAGGGCCTCTTCATCGGCCGCCGCCGGGGCGAGGGCCCCTGGGAGTTCGACGGTCCGCACTTCAACGCCCAGGCCGTCTCGGCGGTGGCCGTCGACACCCGGGGGCCGCGGCCCCGGCTGCTGGTCGGCGGGGACAGCTCGCACTGGGGACCGTCCGTCTTCAGCTCCGACGACCTCGGCGCGACCTGGCAGGAGCCCGCCGCGCCCGCCGTGAAGTTCCCCAAGGACACCGGCGCCTCGCTGGAACGGGTCTGGCAGCTGCACCCGGCCGGCCCGGAGGCCCCGGACGTGGTCTACGCCGGGACGGAGCCGGCCGCGCTCTTCCGCTCCACCGACCGGGGGGAGTCCTTCGAGCTGGTCCGGCCGCTGTGGGAGCACCCGACCCGTTCGGAGTGGGTGCCGGGCGGCGGCGGTGAGGGCCTGCACACCGTGATCACCGACCCGGCGGACGCGGACGCCGTGACCGTGGCGGTCTCCACCGCCGGGGTGTTCCGCACCCGGGACGGCGGGGCGAGCTGGGCACCGTCCAACCACGGGGTCTCGGCCGTGTTCCTGCCCGACCCGGACCCGGAGTTCGGCCAGTGCGTCCACAAGATCGCCCAGGACGCCGGGGACCCCTCCCGGCTCTACCTCCAGAACCACTGGGGGGTCTACCGCAGCGACGACGCGGGCGCCGCGTGGACCGACATCGGCTCCGGACTGCCCTCCGACTTCGGCTTCGCGGTGGCCGCCCACCCGCACCGCCCGGACACCGCGTACGTCTTCCCGCTCAACGCCGACTCCGACCGGGTCCCGGCGGAACACCGCTGCCGGGTCTTCCGCACCCGGGACGCGGGCGCCACCTGGGAGCCCCTCTCCAAGGGGCTGCCGGCCGGCGACCACTACGGCACCGTCCTGCGCGACGCCCTGTGCACCGACGACGCCGACCCCGCGGGCGTCTACTTCGGCAACCGCAACGGCGAGCTGTACGCCAGCCACGACGACGGCGACAGCTGGCAGCTGCTCGCCGACCACCTGCCGGACGTGCTCTGCGTACGGGCGGCCGTACTGCCCTGAGGCCGCGGACGGGACCGGCTGTCGGTGTGGGCCAGTAGAGTGATCACCCATGGCAGCACGACCGTTGAACGAGATCGTCGAGCCGGGCTGGGCCCGTGCTCTGGAGCCGGTGGCGGGGCAGATCGCCGCCATGGGCGACTTCCTGCGCGCCGAGATCGCGGCAGGCAGAACGTACGTCCCGGCGGGGGCGAACGTGCTGCGCGCGTTCCAGCAGCCCTTCGACGAGGTGAAGGTACTGATCGTCGGGCAGGACCCCTACCCGACGCCGGGGCACGCCATGGGCCTGTCCTTCTCGGTCGCGCCCGAGGTGAGCCCGTGGCCGCCCAGCCTGGACAACATCTTCCGCGAGATGCACGCCGACATCGGTACGGGCAAGCCGCTCAACGGCGACCTGACGCCGTGGACCCGGCAGGGCGTGCTGCTGCTGAACCGCGCCCTCACCACCGCCCCCCGCAAGACCGGCGGCCACCGGGGCAAGGGCTGGGAGGCCGTCACCGAACAGGCCATCCGGGCGCTGGCCGCGCGCGGGAAGCCGCTGGTGTCCATCCTGTGGGGCCGCGACGCCCGCAACCTGCGCCCCCTGCTGGGGGACCTGCCGGCCGTGGAGTCCGTCCACCCCTCGCCCATGTCCGCGAGCAACGGCTTCTTCGGCTCCCGGCCGTTCAGCCGGACCAACGAGCTGCTGGCCGGGCAGGGAGCGGAGCCCGTCGACTGGCGCCTGCCGGCCGTCAGTTGAACCGTATATGACATTGAACTACGACATTCAATGGATAAATACGGACAGATGCCGCCCGAGCGGGCCCTGCCCGAACACGTGGTTCCGATAAACCAGTAGCATGCGGCGCCATGAGCTCCCCCACTGGGCCCGCAAACGGCCTGCCCGTACGAATGCCGCGACCCCGCCAGACCGGACGGCACCGCCGGCCCGAGCCCGCGGTGGCGCCCGAGGGCGCGCCCGCGCTGGTGCTCGCCGTGCCCGGTGCCCCCTCGGCCGCCTCGCGGGGGCTGGCCGAAGAGGTCCTCAGCATCGGCCGCTCCGAGCTGCCGGGGCTGGACGCCCGGATCGGCTACCTCGAAGGCGAGGACGGCGAGGAGAGCGAGTTCCCCTCGCTGTCCGGCGTCCTGAACGCCGTCGCGCAGGAGCGGACCGCGCGCGCGGAGTTCGCCCGCGCGGCCGGCCTGGACGTGCCCGCGCCGACCGGCCCCGACGCCGTGGTCGTGCCCCTGCTGGCCGGTCCCGACGGGGACCTGCTGCGCCGGATGCGCCAGGCGCTGATGGACTCCTCGGCCGCCGCCGAGCTGGCCGACGTGCTCGGCCCGCACCCGCTGCTCGCCGAGGGCCTGCACGTCCGGCTGTCGGAGGCCGGCCTGGCCCGCGCCGACCGGGCCCGGCTGTTCACCGTGGCCACCGCCGCCGACGGCATCATCCTGGCCACCACCGGCGGCGAGGAGGCCGTCCAGGCGGCCGGGATCACCGGCATGCTGCTGGCCGCCCGCCTCGCGGTGCCCGTGATCGCCGCCGCGCTGGACCAGGAGGGCTCGGTGGCGGCGGTCGCCGCCGAGCTGCGCGGTTCCGGTTCGCTCCAGCTGGCGCTGGCCCCGTACCTCATCGGCCCGGAAGCGGCCGACGGCCTGCTGGACACCGCCTGCAAGGAGGCCGACTGCTCGGCCGCCGAGGTGCTCGGGGCCTACCCGGCGCTCGGCAAGCTGGCCGTGGCGGCGTACAGCGCCGCCCTGGGCATCCAGCTGGGCGCCGCCGCGCAGTAGGACCGCCCGCACGTGTGGCGCAGGGCCCGCCGGAATCCGTTCCGGGCGGGCCCTTCGCCGTTCCGGGCGCCCTTCGCCGTTCCGGGCGCCCCTTCGCCCGTTTCCGGGGGCGCCCTTTCGCCGTTTCCGGGGCGTCCTCTCCCCCGTTTCCGGGGCGTCCTTTTCGCCCGTTTCCGCGGGGGCCGCTAGCCGAAAGACCACGCAGGGAGGCCGCGGGGACGGCCCAGCGATTCCGGCCCGGGCGCGGGTTGGCCGGGTCAGCGGGTCCCAC
>NZ_GG657750.1:990455-1000861 GCF_000158895.1 Streptomyces sp. C
GGCGGCCAGGTCGCGCGGCCAGTGGCCCGCCGCATCCGGTGGTCCCGGCCTGCCGCGGCTCCTCGGGACCGCCGGCGAGGGAGAAGGTGACCAGGGTGTCGGCCCCGCGGACGGCCGCCCACAGGAAGCGGCCGTCGGCCGAGACCGTGACCGCCGAGGGGTAGGCCCGCGCGCCGCCCGGAGCGGTCCCGGGGGCGACGGGGACCTCGCCGACGGGTTCGAGGCGCCCGTCGGCCGCGTTCCAGCGGCAGACGGTCAGCTGCGGCTCCAGCTCGTGGAGTACGTAGACCAGCTCGCCCGCCGGGTGGAAGGCGAGGTGGCGCGGCCCGGTCCCGGCGCGCAGGACGGCCTTCGCGTGCTCCCGGGGCGCTCCGGTCTGCGGGTCGAGCACGAGGACGCGTACGGCGTCCCCGCCGAGGTCCACGGTGAGCACCCAGCGGCCGGTGGGGTCGGGGAGCACCTGGTGGGCGTGCGGGCCGGCCTGCCGCTCGGCGTCGGGGCCGGATCCGCTGTGGGCGAGGACCGCGGCCGGTCCGGCGACGCCGCCGTCCGCGGTGAGCGGCAGGCTGCTGACGCTGCCGGAGCCGTAGTTGGCGGTGAGCAGCCGGCCTCCGGCCAGGCTGAGGTGGGTGGGTCCCGAGCCGTCGACGGGCACGGGGGCTCCCAGCGGGGCGAGCCCCGCGGCGGTGGCGCGGAAGGCGCCGACGGCTCCCCGGCCGGTCTCGCTCACCGCGTACAGCACGCCGGAGTGCCGGTCGACGGTGAGGAACGAGGGGTCGGCCAGGGAGTCCGCGCAGGAGAGCGGGGTCAGCGCTCCCGTGGCCGGATCCACGGCCGCGGTGGTGACACCGCGGCCGCCCCCCGAGGTGAACGAGCCGATGTAGGCCCGGTGTCCGCCGCCCTGGTCCGTGCTGTGCGCGCCGCCCACTGGTGCCTCTTTCCGCCGTCCCGGATCCGTCTCCGGAGCCGACGGTAACAGAAGGTCTAGACCAAGTCCCGTCCTCTGGCCCGTTCCTGGGCGCCGGGGTGGTGGACGTACGCCGTGGAGCTCGGCCGGTCCTCGTAGGTCCGGTGGAAGACGGGCGTGGCGGCTCCGGAGATCGGCGGGACGATCCAGGACCAGTCCGCGCCCACCTCGCGGCCCTTGCGCTCCTCGCGCTCCAGGTGCGAGAGGAACCGCCGGGACTCGGTGTGGTGGTCGGCGATGGTGACCCCGGCCCGGTCGAAGGAGTCCAGCACCGCGCGGTTGAGCTCGACCAGCGCCCGGTCCTTCCACAGCGAGCGCTCGCTGGAGGTGTCCAGGCCGAGTCTGCGGGCGACGGCCGGGAGGAGGTTGTAGCGGTCGGTGTCGGCGAGGTTGCGGGCGCCGATCTCGGTGCCCATGTACCAGCCGTTGAACGGGGCGGCCGGGTAGTGGATGCCGCCGATCTCCAGGCACATGTTGGAGATGGCGGGCACGGCGTGCCAGCGCAGCCCCCACTCGCTCCAGTCGTCGCGCTCGTCGGGGTGCCGGATCGGGACCTCCAGCACGGCGTCCGCGGGCGTGTCGAACCAGCGGGGCTTGTCGTCGACCCCCTGCACGACCAGCGGGAGGAGGTCGAAGGGGGTGCCGGCGCCGCCGGACCACCCGAGGCCGAGCAGGGCCTCGGTGAGCGGCGCGTTGCGGGCGTCGCCGACCGTTATGGAGTGGTGGTCCCCGTAGCCGGCGTAGCGCACCAGCTGCTCGCTCCAGATCAGCGGGCCGGGACGGTCCGGGGTGTCGGGGGCGAAGACCGTGATGGTGGGCCGGACCCGGCCGCCGTTGGTCGCCTCGCGCAGGTGCTCGAAGCACTCGGCGGCGATGTCCTCGGCATCGGTCAGCCCGCGCCGGTCGCGGACCCGCAGGGAGTTCCAGTAGAGCCGGCCTATGCAGCGGTTGCTGTTGCGCCAGGCCACGCGGGCGCCGTGGACCAGCTCCTGCGGGGTGTGCCGGTAGGTGCCGGTCTCCGCGAGCTCGGCCCGTACGGCGGCGAGCCGGGCACGCGGATCACCGGCCTGCGGATTCTCCCGGTGGAAGAGCCGGATGAACTCCTCGGCTTCCTCCCACACCTGAGCGGTGCTCGAGTGCTTCTGCAGAATTTCCATTCCGGGCGGTTACCCCCTGTCCGACCAGATCCACCCTGTACATGCCGGATGAATGTGCAATGAACAATCACCCGTTGTACACGGCGCAGTTCAGCCCGGCGGGGATGCGGCTCCCGGAACACCCCTCCGGGTGATGTCGGCGCAACGGCCTGCGGCGAGGCGCTCCGCGGGCCTATCATCCGCCGCATTCCGGATGGTTGAGCAGCAGGGGGGTCCAGGCGGTTCAGGCGGTCCAGGCGGTCCAGGCGGTTCAGGCGGTGACGACCAGCGGGGCCCGGGGGTCCGTGCGCAGCGGGGTGGCCAGGGCGACGAGGGCCTCCTCCAGGCCGTGCAGGTGGGCCAGGGCCGGTTCGGTGCCGGACTCCCGGGCCGCGGTGCGCGGCGCGGCCGGCTCCGGGGACCCCTCGGGGGCGGTGAGGGCCTCGACGGCCGCCTCCACCCGCCAGCAGGCGGCGGCGAGCCGGGCGTCGTGGGAGGCCTGCGGGTCGGCGGCGACGGCCACGAGCCCGCGCACCTCGCGGGCGCAGTCGTCGAGCAGCGCCATGACCTGCCGGGCGCGGGCCTTGCGGGCGCGCAGCGGGCTCAGCGGGTGGACGAGCGGCGCGAGGGCGACGCGGGCGCGGACCAGCAGGAGTTCCAGTTCGGCGGCGTGCGGGGCGGGGTCGGCCGCGGGGTCTCCGGCCAGGCGGTCGAGGGAGGCCGCGGTGGCGGCCCGTACGCAGTGCAGGGCGCGCTGGATCCAGGCGTCGTTGGCGCCGTGGGTGGTCACGGGGAGGATCAGCACCACGGCGAGGGCCGCGCCGAGGGCGCCGACGGCGGTCTCCTCGAAGCGCAGGAGCAGCAGTCCGGGGTGCAGCACGCCGAGGAGCCCGTAGAGCAGCCCGGCCATGACGGTGACGAAGAACATCATCCAGGAGTACGAGGGCGCCGCCGTGTAGAAGATGCCGAAGACGCAGACGGCCACGAGGGCCGCGGTGGGCGCGGGCGCGCCGTGCAGCGGCACGGCGATCAGCAGGCCGGCGGCGATGCCGACGACGGTGCCCAGGACCCGGCGGAAGCCGCGGACCAGGGTCTCGCCGCGCGAGGCGGTGTTGACGAAGATCCACCAGGCGGTGCCGACGGCCCAGTACCAGCGGTCCTCGGACAGCACCTGGCCGACGGCGAGGGCGAAGGCGCAGGCGGCGGTGGCCTGGAAGGCCTGGCGGGTTGTGGGACGGGCCAGACCGGTGCCGGGCAGCGGCGGCGGCGGTGCGGCGGGCGGCGTGCGGCGCTCGATGGGCCAGAGCACGAACCGCACGGCCCCGGCCGACAGGAGCGCCAGGGCGACGGCGGCGAACAGCTCGGGCAGCTGGGCGGGCCGGGCGTGCAGGAACTGGGTGACGAAGAACATCATGAAGCCGAAGATGCCGAGGGCGTGGCCGCGCGGCCCCCAGCGGCGTGCGTAGACCCCGGCGAAGACGACGGCGAGGAAGGCCGCGTCGCGGGCGGTCGGCATCCCGTGCAGTCCGGTGGCCAGCACCAGGACGGGGAAGCCGGTGGCCGGCAGCAGGGCGGTGGTCACCCGCTGGGCGCGGACGTCCGCGTCGAGGACGGTGAACAGCGCGAGCAGCGCGGCGAGCCCGCCGGTGATGGAGGCGGTGAGCGAGAGCCCCGTCAGTTCGGCGACGGCGACGGCGAGGCCGGTGCCGATCACCGCACGGAGCGAGTTCCGCAGTCTGGTGCGCCCCGGATCCGGAGCCACGAACATCCTCTTCATGGCGGTGTGCCGCCCCCCTCGGAGTGAAGCGCGCCGGCCCGGATCCGCCCGGGGGTGGTGGGCGGAGCACGGGCACGGCGAAGGCACCGCGCTCCGGACCGGCCTCGTTGCCGTCCGGCGCTGCGCGGCGCCGAAAGTACATGGATATGACACAGATAAGCATCCGCAGGGGCATTGGCTCAAGCGACGTCCGTCACGCTGGACCGTTGGCACAGCGCTGAAGCACCTTTTCCGGCCACCGGGAGGCCAACGGACCGGGCGGTCCGCGGCCGGTCCGCGGCGGGTCCGCGCCCGGTCCGCGCCCGGTCCGCGCCCGGCTCCGGCCGCCGGAGGCGTCAGGGGCCGTCCTCGGTCGGCACGCACAGCACCGGGACGGGCGAGAGGTGCAGCAGCTTGTGCGGGGTGGAGCCGAGCAGGGCGCCCCGGATCGGGCTGTCGCCCCAGCTGCCGACGATGATGACCCGCGCGGAGTGGCGTTCGGCGGCGGCGAGCAGGGCCTGGGCCGGCTTGTCGTCCACCACCTCCACCGTCGAGGGGACGCCCGCCTCGTCGGCGGCCTCGACGGCCCGGGCGAGCGCGGCGCGGCCGGCCTGGAGGACGGCCTCGCGGTGGGCGCGGTACTCCTCGCCGGTGGCTCCGGGCGCGGCGGCCCCGTAGACGAGGACCAGGGGTTCCCCGAAGGCGGTGGCCACCTCCAGCGCCACCCGCAGGGCCCGCTCGGCGCCGGGGGACTCGTCGTAACCAAGGACCACGGACATCCGGCCTCCTCAGCCCTTCGCGCCGCGCACCAGGGCCGGGTCGACCACGCTGCGGCGCTCCTGCCAGAACCTGCCGTCGCGGACCCGCCAGAAGCACATGAGGAGCACGCCGAGGGCGGCGATGCCGATCCCGATGACCAGCGGCGGGCCGAGGCCGAACCAGGAGGTCCCGCCGGCGGAGTTGCGCGGGTCGGACATGTCGGCGACGGACTCCACCAGCAGCCAGGCCAGCAGTCCGGCGCCGACCAGCGGGCCCACGCCGATGAGGAAGAAGTTGTGGGCGTTCTCCAGCAGGTGGCGGCGGTAGTAGACGGCGCAGGCCACGCCGGTGAGCGCGTAGTAGAAGGCGATCAGCAGGGAGAGCGCGGTGAGGGAGTCGAGGAGGGCGTTCTCGCTGATCTGGTTGACGATCAGGTACCAGGCGATGGCGATGCCGGCCACCCACCAGGTGCTGACCTCAGGGGTGTGGAAGCGGGGGTGGATGTGGGCCAGGTGCGGGGGCAGGGCGTGCCGGCGGGCCATGGACAGGGCGGTCCGGGAGGCGGGGATGATCGTCGTCTGGGTGGAGGCGAGGGCGGAGGTGCAGACGGCGAGGAGCACCATCCAGTCCCAGCCGCCCATCACCTCGTGCGCGAGGACGGCGAAGACCGCCTCCTCCTCGCCGGCGTTCTTCGCGAGGAACTCGGTTCCGGCGTAGGCGACGATGGCGAAGCCGACGGAGAGGTAGGTGACCAGCAGCACCAGGGTGGACCAGATGCCGGCCTTGCCGGGAGCGGTGGCGGAGTCCTCGACCTCCTCGGTGAGGTTCACGGCGGACTCCCAGCCCCAGTAGATGAACACGCCGAGCAGCAGCCCGCCGGTGAGGGCGGCGCCGCCCGCCCCGAAGGGGTTGAGCCAGGTGAGCGAGGGTTCGATCTCGTCGAGGGTGCTGGTGCCGGCATACACGCGGTAGATGGCGACGAAGGCGAAGACCAGCAGGAAGAGGACCTGGGCGAGGATCAGGACGTCCTGGAGGTGGGCGGAGAGTTCGGTGCCGATGACGCAGACGGCGGTCATGGCGAGGATGACGGCCACGGTGAGCGCCTGGCGGACCACCTGGTTGGCGGCCCAGTCGTCGAGGCCGGCGGCGAGCAGCCCGAAGTGGACGGCGACGTCGGCGAGGGAGCCGATGACGAGCACCCCGGTCATGGTGATGGCCCAGCCGCCGAGCCAGCCCGCCCAGGGGCCCATGGCCCGGGTCACCCACGAGAAGGTGGTGCCGCAGTCCTGGTCGACCTTGTTGAGGTAGTAGAAGGCGGCGGCGATGAGCAGCATCGGCACGAACGAGGCCAGCATCACGCCCGGGGCGTAGATGCCGGCCAGGGCGACGATCGGGCCGATGACGGCGGCCAGGGAGTAGGCCGGCGAGGTGGAGTTCAGGGCGGATGACGAGGGCGTCGAGGAAGCCGATCGCGTTGGCCTTCAGGCCCTCCTCGGGGCCGGCGTCGCCGATGGTGCTGCCCGCCCCGGCGCGGTCGCCGTCGTTCATGTACGCATCGTCACGCACACGGCGGCCGCGCGCGAGGCGGGCGGGGCGGGTCGGGTCACTCGGTGCCGGGGGTCTTGCGGGTGGTGACGTTCATCCGGTTCCAGGTGTTCACGGTGAAGACGAGCGCGATCAGGTGGGCCAGCTCCTCCTCGCCGAAGTGGCGTGCGGCCTCGTCGTAGACGGCGTCCGAGACGCCGCCGGGCAGCAGGGTGATCTCCTCGGTGAGCGCGAGGGCGGCGCGTTCCTTCTCGGTGAACAGGCTGGAGTCGTGCCAGGCGGAGAGCTGGTAGATGCGCTCCTCCGACTCGCCGCCCTTGCGGGCGTCGCCGGTGTGGTAGTCGATGCAGTACGCGCAGCGGTTGATCTGCGAGGCACGGATCTGGACCAGTTCCAGCAGGACGGGGTCCAGGCCCTTGCGGGCGGCGGCGTCCAGGGCGAGGACGGCCTTGAAGACCCGGGGGGCGACGGCGGAGAAGTTCATGCGCTCGGGAACCTGAAAAGTTGTCATGTGAAGAACCTATGGGCGTGATCGACCGGGCGTAGGGTTCATTTCCATGCGGGGATCTTGGGTCAATCCGGCGGAGGAGCGTCCCTCCGGCGGCGACGGCGGTGGCGGTGGCGACGGCAACGGCAGTGATCTGCACCTGGACCTGAGCGGCGGTGGCAGCCTGCGCGCCCGGCTGATGGGGGCCCTGCGGGAGGCGGTGCACTCGGGGCGGCTGGCGCCGGGGACCCGGCTGCCGCCCTACCGGACGCTCGCCGCCGACCTGGGGATCGCCCGCAACACCGTCGCCGACGCGTACGCCGAGCTGGTCGAGGAGGGGTGGCTGTCGGCCCGCCAGGGGTCGGGCACCCGGGTCGCCGAGCGGGCCGTGCCGCTGGAGCCGGAGCGGCCGAGGGGTCCGGCCCGGCCCGTGCGGCGGCGTACCGTCCACGATCTGCTGCCCAGCTCCCCGGACGCCTCGGCCTTCCCCCGTACGGCCTGGCTGGGCGCGGCCCGGCGGGCGCTGGCCGCCGCCCCGCACCACGCGTTCGGGGTGGGGGACCCGCGCGGCCGGATCGAGCTGCGGCGCACGCTGACGGAGTACCTCGCGCGGGCGCGGGGCGTACGGACCTCCCCCGACCGGATCGTGCTCTGCTCCGGGTTCGCGCACGCGCTGGAACTGCTGGGCTCGGTCCTGACGGGCCCGGTCGCCGTCGAGTCGTACGGGCTGCCGTTCCACCGGGAGCTCCTGGAGCGGGCCGGGCGGGCGACGGTGCCCCTGACCGTGGACGGCCGGGGCGCGCGGGTCGGGGAGCTCGCGGGGGTGGACGCGCGGGCCGTGCTGCTCACGCCGGCGCACCAGTTCCCGACGGGCGGGCCGCTGCACCCCGAGCGGCGGGCGGCGGTGGTGGACTGGGCGCGGGCCCGCGGCGGGCTCCTCGTCGAGGACGACTACGACGGGGAGTTCCGCTACGACCGCCAGCCGGTGGGCGCCGTGCAGGGCCTGGACCCGGAGCGGGTCGTGTACGTCGGCTCCGTCAGCAAGAGCCTGTCGCCCGCGCTGCGGATGGGCTGGATGGTGCTGCCGGGCCGGCTGGTGGACGAGGTCCTGGAGGCGAAGGGCGAGCGCGAGATGTGGTCGGGGGTGACGGACCAGCTCACCCTGGCCGAGTTCGTCTCCTCGGGCGGCTACGACCGCCACCTGCGCCGGATGCGGCAGGTCTACCGGCGCCGCCGGGACCTGCTGGCGGCGCGGCTCGCGGCCGAGGCCCCGCACGTCCGGGTCAGCGGGGTCGCGGCCGGGCTGCACGCGGTGCTGGAGCTGCCGCCGGACACCGAGGCGGCCGCCCTGCGCGCGGCGCGGCGGGCGGGACTGGCGCTGGACGGGCTGGGCCCGTACCTGCACCCGGACAGCGTCATGGCCCCGCGGGACGGGCTGGTGCTGGGCTACGGCACCCCGCCCGAGCACGCGTTCGCGGCGGCGCTCGACGCCCTGTGCCTGGCCCTGCCCGAGCCGCCGCCGGCGGGTCCGGAGGCGGCCTGAGGGGTGGTCAGGGCCGGGTGTTCCAGCCCGCGATGACCGGGAGTCCGTGCTCCGTGGAGAGCACGCTGACCGTGCCGGTGCGCAGCAGGAAGAGCCGGCCGTCCTGCGGGGGCAGGCCGAGGTAGCGGGCGGTCAGGACGCGCAGGAAGTGGCCGTGTGCGACGAGTACGACGTCGCCCCGGCCGGCGCTCAGCGTCCCGGCGACGCGGGCGAGGACCCGGTCGGCGCGCGCGCCCACCTGGGCGGCCTGCTCGCCGGGGAGAAAAGACGTCGCCCGGGGGAAAAAACGTCGGTAAAACAGCGACCAGTCGGGGCGGGTGCGCTGGATCTCGGCGGTGGTGACGCCCTCGTAGCCGCCGTAGTCCCATTCGTGGAGGTCGGGCTCGGGGACCCCGCCGGTGAGCCCGGCGAGTTCGGCCGTGGCGACGGCCCGGCTGAGGGGGCTGGTCAGCACCAGGGCGGGTTCCCGGTCGTGGAAGAAGGGGGCCAGCGAGAGGGCCTCGTCGGCGCCCCGCGCGGTCAGCGGCACGTCGGTCAGCCCCGTGTGGCGCCCGTTCGCGCTCCACGCCGTCTCCCCGTGCCTCACCAGTAGCAGTTCACTCATGCCCGGACCCTATGGCGGGGGGCCACCGCCCGGCATGTCGGGCCGCCGGAGCCGGGCGGGCGTGTCACTGTCGGGCGTCATGGACGTGCGTGAGTGCAGGCGGCTGACCGTCCTGCTGCTGGTGCTGACCTGGGTGACCGGGCTGATCGAGGCCGTCAGCCTGCTGGCGCTGGGGCCGGTGTTCACCGCCATGCAGACCGGCAACGTGCTGTTCCTCGCCTTCGGCGCGGCACACGAAGGGAGCCTGCCCGCACTGGCGTCGGGTGTGTCGCTGCTGTCGTTCGCGGTCGGCGCGGTGTGCGCGGCCCGGCTGGAGGGGGCCGCGCAGGCCCGGGGGCGGCACTGGTTCGTGATCGGGCTGGCCGTGGAGGCGGCGCTGGTCCTGGCCGCCGCCTGCGTCGGGTGGGGCGTGCCGCCGCGGTACGGGAACCCGGCCGCGCGGCACCTGATGACGGCCGCCGTCCTCGCGGTGGCGATGGGCTTCCGCAACGTCACCAGCATGCGGGTCAACATGCCGGGGGTGCCGACGACGCTGGTGACCCGGTCGATGACGGCCCTCCTGGGCGGCTCGGCGCTGGGGCACGACAGCGCCTTCGGCTACGGCACGGGGGCCTGGGGGCGGCGGGCGTGGGCGGTCGCCGCGATGTTCGCGGGCGGGCTGACGGGGGCCCTGCTGGTGCGGGCCGGGTGGACGGTGAACTGGCTGCTGCTGCCGGCGTCGGCGGTGGTGTGCGCGGTAGGCCTCGCCTACGTCCGCCAGCCGGAACTGCGCCCAGGCACCTGTTGAACGGGACCGGACGCCCGGGCGCCGCGGCTCGGCCGCAGGCCCGGGGGCGCGGAGCCGGGCGGACCCGGGGCGGAGGCCAGGGCGGCACGGACGCGCACCCGGCGGCGCGAGCGCAGGCGGACCGGGGCGAAGGGGGCGCCGCGAGCGCAGGCCCGGCGGCGCGGGCGCAGGCCCGGCGGCGCGGGCGCAGGCCCGGCGGCGCGGGCGCAGGCCCGGCGGCGCGGGCGCAGGCCCGGCGGCGCGGAGGCGGGCCGGGACGGCGCGAGCGCGGAGCCGGGCGGACCCGGGGCGGAGGCCAGGGCGGCGCGGGCGCGGACCCGGCGGCGCAACCGCAGGCGGACCTGGGCGGAGGCCAGGGCGCCGCGGGCGCGGACCCGCGGTGCAAGCGCAGGCCCGGCGGCGCGGGCGCAGGAGCGGCGGCGCGGGCGCAGGAGCGGAAACGGGCCGCTCGGTAGGAGGCCCGGGCGGAGCGGGCTTGGAGCCGGGTCGCGCGGAGCGGGGGTGCGGAATCGATGCGGAAACGGTGCGAGTGGAGGTGGGGGCGGCGGATCGGGAGGCTCGGCGTATGGACACCGTTCCCCCGCAGGACGACGCACCCGCCGCGGAGCCCGGGTTCGGCGCCGGTGACGAGGCCGAGGTGGAGGCCGTCTACCGGCGCTGGCGGCCCATGGTGCACGCCCTGGCCCTGCGCGCGCTGGGGGATCCGCGCGAGGCCGAGGACGTCGCCCAGCAGGTGTTCCTCGCCGCGTTTCTCTTCCGGGCCGGGTACCGTCCGGGGCCCGGCGGGACGGTTCCTCCTGACCGGCATCACCCGGCACAAGG
>NZ_GG657750.1:1000961-1002371 GCF_000158895.1 Streptomyces sp. C
CCGACGCCCTGGAGGCCCGGGTGCGGCTGGGTGAGGCGAGTGCGGGCCGCCGCGCGGCGCGCCGGGGAGCCGCGGGAGGGGGGGCAGGGGCCGCCGCCGGACCAGGCCGTGGACCGGGTGCTGGTCCTCGGGGAGCTGACCCGGCTCCCCCTTTCCCCTTTTTTTTGGTGCTGTGTTTTTTCTTCTACGCCGATCTGAGCCAGAGCCAGATCGCGGAGCGCACCGGGCTCCCGCTGGGGACCGTCAAGAGCCATATGCGGCGGGCCCTGCACGCCCTGCGGCAGTCGCTGGAGCCTGCCCGGCCACCAGGTCCGCGATGACGCCGACGCCGGAGCGCAGCCCGAACAGCCGCCCGGTGCGCGGCCCCTGGGACTCCGGGCCCCAGCCGGGTCCGGCGAGCAGGACCGCCGAGTGGCCGCGGGCGCCGCGCAGCCCCCACTCGATGCCGGCGACCGAGCGGGCCAGGGCCCGGTCCGCGGTGGTGCGGGAGTGCGCCCAGAGGACGGCGGCACGGGGACCCGTACGCCGTACCGCGTCGCACAGCGCCCCGGCGGGCAGGGCGGCGCCGAACATCCGTACCGGCACGCCCCGTTCGCCGAGGGCCGCCGCCAGCGCCTCGATGGGAAGGCTGTGCAGCTCCCCGGGCACGCACGCGAGGAGCACCGGGGGCACCCGCGCCCGGTCCGGCGCGGGGCGGATCCGGTGCAGGGCGGCGGAGACCTGCCAGGACAGCAGGTGCTCCACCTCGACGTAACGCTCCCCCGCCGAGGCCCACTTGCGGCCGACCGCGTGCAGGGTCGGCGCGATGACCTCCTCCCACGCCGTGACCAGGCCGTGTTCCGTCAGGGCGGCCTCCAGCAGTTCCGCCACCGCCGGCTGGTCCAGGCGTACGGCGGCCCGTGCGAGCCCCCGTCCCTCCGGCCGCGCCTCCCCGAGGGGGAGCGCACCGGGCCCGCCCGGCACCACGGCCGCCGCCCTCCCGCCCGCGCGGGCGGCGGGTGCTGCGCCGAGCGCGGCCCGCGCCGCCTCGGACGGGGGCACGCCCCGTGCGGTGAGCCGGCACATCTCCTCCAGGCGGGCGATGTCCCGGGGGGTCCAGCGGCGGTGCCGGCCGTCCTCGCGGTGGGCCGGGCCGATGGCGTAGCGGCGCTCCCAGGAGCGCAGCGTGGTCGGGGAGACCCCGAGGCGGCGGGCGACGGCGCCGGTGCTCAGGGCGGGTTCGGGGTCCACCGGCCTACGGTACGCCGCCCGGTGCGGCGCCGGGCCGCGCCTGGCGGAAGCGGTCGAGGGCGTCGGCGAGTTCGACGAGCGGCGGCGGGTAGTCGTAGCGGGCCCGCTCGGTCCCGGGCAGCCGCCAGGGTTCGTGGACGCGGGGCAGCGGGCAGTCCGGCCAGTTCGGGCACCCAGCGG
>NZ_GG657750.1:1004604-1005951 GCF_000158895.1 Streptomyces sp. C
GGAGGCCTTCCCCCGGATGCGGACCTTCGTGCAGCGGCGGGAAGAGCGGGGCGTGCCGATGGCGGTGGCCTCCGGCCCCACGCGGGAGGCGATCGACGCCGTGCTGGAGGGCACCGGGCTGGCCGCGCTGCTGACGACGGCCGTCTCCGCCGTTTTTTGTCGAGCGGGGCAAGCCCGCCCCGGACGTGTTCCTGGAGGCGGCCCGTCGGCTCGGCGCCCGGCCCGCCGACTGCGTGGTGGTCGAGGACGCGGCGCCGGGGGCGCTGGCCGCGCACGCCGCCGGGATGCGCTGCGTGGCGGTCCCGTACGTGGCGGAGACCGCGGGCGACCCGGCGTTCGCGGCGGCGGGGCTGCTCTTCGCGGGCGGCCAGCGGGAGTTCGACGCGGACGCCGCCGAGGAGTGGCTCTTCGCACGCGGGGCGGATGCCGCCCGCGCCTGACGGCGGCCGGTGAGCGCGGGGCCGCCGGGGGGCCGGGGAGCGGGGGCCGTCACGCTCCTGCGGGGGGGGCTTCCGGAGGTCCGTTCAGCGCACCACGCGCGGCAGGCGCAGGCCCAGGGCCGTCGTCACGGCGATCAGGCCCAGCTGGACCAGCAGGGTCACGGCGAGGGCGTCCCGCATCCCCAGCGGGGCGACGAGTGCGAGGAAGAGGCTGCCGACGGTCGCCACACCCAGGGTCAGCGAGGACTGCTGCGTGGTGATCATGACCCCGCTGCCCACGCCCGCCCGGTCCGCCGGGACGTCCGAGAGCATCAGCCGCATCAGCACCGGCTGCTGGAGGCCCTGGCCGAGGCCCGCGACGGCGACACCCGGAGCCAGCCCGGCGATACCGAGGTCCGGCCAGCCGTACCGGACGGCCGCCAGCACCAGGGCGATGCCGAGGGCCTGGACCAGCCCGCCGGCGATGACGACCCGGCTGCCGAACCTGCCGGTCAGCCGGGGCCCGGCGAGGGAGGCGCCGAAGTAGCCCAGGGCCATCGGCACCAGCGCGGCCCCCGCCTCCACCGGACCCATCCGCAGGCCCTGCTGGAGGGCGACGGCCACCACGAACATGAAGCCGCTGAAGCCGACCGAGAACGGCGCCAGCATCACCAGTCCGCGCCGCAACGACACCAGCCGCAGCAGGCTCGGCGGCACCAGCGGGGTGTGCCCGAGCCGGTCGGCGCGGCGCTCCGTCAGGTAGAAGGCCAGGGCCGCGAAGGGGGACACGGCCAGCGCCACCCAGGTCCACAGCGGCCAGCCGGCCGCCCGCCCCTCGGTCAGCGGCAGCAGCAGCGACACCAGGGTGAGGCCGAGCAGCAGCGTCCCGGGGACGTCCACGGACGCCGGCCGGTCCGAGCGGGTCTCG
>NZ_GG657750.1:1006051-1014938 GCF_000158895.1 Streptomyces sp. C
CCCGCGCCCCGACCAGGGTCCAGGCGGTCGGGTCCAGGCCGCAGGCCAGGGAGGTCAGTCCGAAGGCCGCCATCCCGATGACGAACAGCCGCCGCCGGCCGATGGTGTCGCCGATCCGCCCGCCCAGCACCAGCAGCACCGAGTAGGCGACCCCGTAGCCTCCGACGACCAGTTCCAGCATGGCCGGGCCGGCGGCGAGGTCGGCGTCGATGGCGGGCAGCGCCACGTTGACGATGAAGAAGTCGATCAGGGGGAGGGCCGCGCCCAGCAGTACGGTGAACAGCCCGAGCGGGGTGAGGACGGCGGGCTCCGCGGCCGCGGGTCCGGCGGTGGCCGGGACGGGCGGGGCCGCGGGGACGGACGGGGACGGGTGGGTCGTGCGTACGGTTGTTTCGCTCACGGAGGGAACGATCCACCTCCGCTCAGCCTGGTACCAGAGTCTCTCCATCCTGGTACCAGGAGTACCTGGCAACGGGATGGGCCGTACCCCATCCTGGTGTCATGACCACCGTCGCCCCGGCGAGCGACCTGCGCCGCCACGAGCTCGCCGACTTCCTGCGCAGCCGCCGCGAGCGGATCACACCCGAGCGGGTCGGGCTGGTCCGGGGACCGCGCAGGCGCACCCCGGGGCTGCGCCGCGAGGAGGTCGCGCAGCTCTCCGCCGTCGGCGTCACCTGGTACACCTGGCTGGAGCAGGCCCGCGAGATCCAGGTGTCCCCCCAGGTGCTGGACGCGCTGGCACGGGCCCTGCTGCTGGACTCCAGCGAGCGCGCGCACCTGTTCGCGCTGGCGGGCAGCACCGACCCGGCGCCGAACACCCGCTGCCCGAGCGTCACCCCGGCGCTGCGGGCCGTCCTCGACCAGCTGGACCCGATCCCGGCGTGCGTGCAGAACAGCCGCTACGACATCCTCGCCTACAACAGCACCTACGCCCGGCTGCTGTGCGACCTGGACGCCCTGCCGCCCGAGGACCTCAACTGCGTGTGGCTGGCGTTCACCAACGCCGACTGGCGGGCCTCCCTCGTCGACACGCCGGGCGTGAACCGGCTGCTCGCGGCCAAGTTCCGGGCCTCGATGGCCGGGCACCTGGCGGAGCCCGCGTGGAAGACGCTGCTGGCCCGGCTGGAGGCGGCCTCGCCGGAGTTCCGGGAGATCTGGGCCCGGCACGAGGTGGTCGCGGCGGGCGGCAACACCAAGTACATCCGCAACGCCCACGTGGGGCCGCTGCGCCTGGAGCACACCAGCATGTGGCTGGGCCCGGCCTCGGGGCCGCGGCTGACGACCTTCGTCCCGCTGGACGAGGAGTCCCGCCGGGGCCTGGAACGGCTCCGGGCCCTGTCCCCCGTCACCGCCTGACCGGCACCGTTCAGCAACTCCCGTGGCTCCCGTGCGCCAGCGCCCCGCCGATCGCCGCGCCGCACTCACGGGCCGTCAGGTAGGGCCGTACGTCGTGCGCCCTGGCCCCGTTGTGGATCGGCACGTCCCGGACCCGGTCCCCGAACAGCGGCGCCAGGTCCTTGGCCAGCGCCACGAGGTCACCCCGGTCGGCGATGTTCACCCACTGCCGCACGGACGCGGGCCAGCGGCCGCGGCCGGCGTGCGGGGGCGGGACGAGCCGGTCGAAGACCAGGTTGCGCACCCCGAGCGGCGACCCCAGGGTCACCAGCACCACGTCCGGCCGGGCGGGGTCCGCGCACAGGGCCTCGTACGCGACGACCGAGCCGAGCGAGTGCGCGACGACCACCCGGGTGCGGTCGGTCAGGGCCCGCTCGAACCGCTCCCGTACCTCGGCGCGCGTCCGCGGCTCGGTGAAGTACCGCCGCACCTGCCGGGCCGCCCCGATCATCAGCCGCTCCCCCGCCCCGGCGAAGAACGCCGAGTGGCTCAGCGCGTCCAGCGCCCGCTGCACCGGGTACGGGGTCCGCAGCCGGACGCGGTCCTGCGGCCCGGGCAGCCGGGGGTCGATCCGGGCGGCGTACTCCCACCACTGGAGCAGGAGTTCCTCTTCGAGGCCCTCCTCCACGTCGGAGGCGTCGAGCTCGGGCGTGCCGGTGCCGCGGTGTCCGGCCGGGCGGAAGAGGTCCCCGTAGAAGGCCATCGCGACCTCGTCCCGCGCCGGCCTGTCCCCGCCGGCGAGGGCGAGCCCGTCGCAGAGCGCGGGGTACCACTCGGCGAGCAGCGACTCGGGCCCCACCACCTCCTGGGCGATCCCGTGCACGAACACGATCCGGCTCACGGCCGCACCTCCGCCAGGGTGAGGGCGACGACGCCCATGTCGGTGGCCACGCAGATGTGGCCGTCACGGTCGATGGAGAAGCCGTTGATGGTGCTGCCGACGTCGATCTCGGACGTCCAGGTGAACGTGTTCATCCGGCCGACGCGCAGCAGGCCGTGCCGGTCGGCTGCGACGAGGGTGGGCACGCCGCGGACTCCGGCGAAGCGGATCTCCCTGACGCCTGAGGCGAAGCGCGGGAACTCCCCCACGACCGGCCGGTCGGCGTCCAGCCTGCGGACGTGGACGTGGCCGTCACCGGATCCGACGACGGCGAGCGGCGCTCCTTCGAGCCGCACCACCTCCAAGGCGGTCACGCCGAGCGCATAGCCGCCCAGGGGATCGCCCACGGGGCTCCCCGTCTCCAGGTCCCAGAGCCGCACGGTGCCGTCGCGCGAGGCGCTCACGAGGGTGTGGACGTCGCCGATGCACAGGTCGCGCAGGGCCGACACCGGACCCACGTGGCCCATCATCGGCCCGCAGAGGGCCCCCTGGGTGTCCAGCTCCCAGGCCTCCAGCACGTTCTCACCCGTCGCCGACACGACGATCCGACGGTCGCCGAAGCGGAGGATGTGGCTGGTGTCTCCGCTGCCTTGCCGCCTCGCCAACTGGCGACGGGTCTCCAGGTCCCAGACGGACGTCGCCGCCCAACTGCTGCGTACCACCAGGACCTGGCCGCCCATCTGCACCATGGTGATGGGCTGGAAGGAGCCGTCGTGCGTCAGGTGTGGCGACACCTGGCTGCCGTCGCCGAGATCGTGTTGGCGGACGACCCCGTTGCTGCCGCCCGTCACCACCAGCGTCCGGCCGTCGCGGCCCTCCATGATCTCGGCTGACGCCAGCCTCTTCGTGCCACCGCACAAGGGCTCGCCGACCACGTGACCTCCGTTCAGGTCCCAGATCAGCACGTCCGAACTGCCGGTGGTCACGACCACCACCATGCCGTCCACCCTGCCGAAGAGCGGGGGTGCGTGCACCGTCGCCGGCTCCAGGCACCAGGTCGGTTCCGTGCGCGTCCCTGGTGCTTCCCGTGGATCCAGGCGCCAGATCCGGAGCTGGTTACCGCCGCTGGCCGCCACGACGGATTCGCCGCCCACCTGTGCGAGGGTGGCCGCCAGCACCGCTCCGAGCATGGGGAACGGTCCGGCCACCACGGCCCCGCTGATCACTTCCCGGACCTGGAGGTTGCCGGTACCGGCGACGGTGAGCACCACCGCCTTGCCCTGGTGGAACGCCACGCTCTCGACCGAGGCGAACTGCTCCGCGTCCCGCACGGCGCGGTGCCCGCAGCAGCGCGCCTCGGGCCCGTCCTCGCCCTGCTCGATCCGCCACGCGTACGCGTGGTCCGCGTCCGTCGCGAGGACGACCTCCAGCGCGCCTCCTTCCGAGCGCAGGGCGAGGTGCTCGACGTCCCCCACATGGCCGGCGAGCGGACGGCCGATCATCGTGCCGGATTCCACGTCCCAGACGCGGACCGTGCCGTCGGCCCCTCCACTGGCCAGTACCGTCCTGCCCGCCAGAGCACCGAACGCGGTGCACACGACGGCGTTCGTGTGCCCCTCCAGTTCCAGGTGAACGGCACGGTCCCCGGTCGTGCTCCACAGCCGCACCACGGTGTCGGCTCCGCCGGTCGCCACGGTCAGCCGGCCCTTGACCACAGTGGCGGCCAGGGTCCTCACCCTGGCGGAACGCCCTTCGAAGGCCGGGCCCAGCTGTTGCCGGGTCCGCAGGTCCCAGGCCCGGACGGCGCCGTCCTCCCCACCGGTCACGACGACGGGGCGCCCCTCCCACTGGGAGTAGGCCGTGGTGGCCATCGACCTGGTCAGCCCGTCGTCGGGCCGATCGGCCGCGAGGTCCCAGATCCGTGCGGTGTGGTCCGCGCCCACGGTGACGGCGAGGGCCGTGTCCCCGTGTACCGCGAGGGCGGCGGCGGTCATGGCATCCAGGTGTCCGCGCAGGGGGTGGCCGAGCGGGCGGAGCGTCCGCAGGTCCCAGAGCCTCGCGCAGCGCGAAGCGCAGGTCAGCACAACGGGGCGGCCCGCGATTTCACCGGTCACCACCGAATACGGGCCCGTCAGCCTGTCGTCGGTGTGCGCCTGGACCGGTTCTCCGATCTGGCGTCGGTCAGCGAGGTCCCAGCAGCCGAGCATCCCCACCGCGTCACACACCAGGGCCAGCGAGCGCCCGTCCAGTTCCACGGCGCGCACCGCTTGTACCTGGCCGACCGAACCGACCAACGGCCGACCGTGGACCTGGGCGTTCCCTCCGTCCAGCGCGGCGCGCACGTCCCATACGCATACGGACCTGTCGTCCCCGCCGGTGAGGGCGATCGGCCGGCCGTCCAGCCAGCCGAGATCCACGCCGTACACCGCACTGCGGTGGACGACGAGCTCCTGACCCAGTTGGCGCCGGTCCGTCAGGTCCCACAGGCGTGCGGTGCCGTCCGCGCTCCCGGTCAGGGCGAGGGGTCTGCCGAACACCTCCCCGATCGCGATCGACAGGACCCTGTTGGTGTGGCCGGTGAGCGGCTCGCCGTACTCCTGACCGGCCGACAGGTCCCAGATCCGGACCGTGCCGTCGTGTCCGCCGGTGAGGGCGACCGAGTAGTCGCCGAGCTCGCCGATGGCCAGGGCGTTGACGGGCATTCCGACCGGGAGCGGCTCGCCGATGGGGCGTTGGGTCGTCAGGTCCCACACGCGTGCCGTGGAGTCCTCGCTGCCCGTGACGGCGATGGGCCGGCCGTCGAGCGTGCCCGTCGCCACGCACGTGACCGGTCGGTCATGACCGTTCAGCAGCCGGTGGGCCCCGCTGTTGGACCACCAGGCCCACGTGGTCGACCAGGGGCGGGTCACCGCGAGCTCGCCGACCCGGTCGGCCAGCCGGTCGGCCTGGCAGCGCCGGGCCGACAGCTGGAGGTCGGCGGCGCGCTCCCCGAGCGGGGTGTCGGGAGTGAGCCGGTGGGCGATCTGCTCGTACGCGCCGCGCACCCCGGGGACTCCCTCGCCCTCCATCGCCGCGAACGCCCGCAGCAGCGTGAGCGGTTCGCTGGCCAGCAGGAACCCCGGGTCCTCCATCAGCTCCACGAGCCGTCCCGCCGCCACGGCATGGGTGGCGAGGTGCTGGCGTACGTAGGGCACGGCGGCGAACCAGTCGGGCTGTTGCGCCTCCGCCTGGGGTACGAGGCCCAACAGCGCGTCGACCACGGCGTGCTGGATGTCGTGCGCGTCCTGGGCGGCCGTCGCCCGCAGGTGCTCGGCGAGGGCCTTGTGGTAGAGCCGGTACGCCGAGCGGCGGTCGTCGTCGGTGACCTCCGCGATGTACGCCGCCGCGACGTCCAGGGCCCAGCTGACGTCCTCCTCCGAGCAGGGGACTCCGGAGATGGCGGAGCCGAGTCCGGTCCACACCCGCCCGCGCGGCAGCCCCTTGCCCTCCGAGAACGCCAGCGCCAGCAGCATGCGGCGCACCCGGGGCTCGTCGGGGCCGAAGCGCTGCAGGTAGTCGTCGAAGGCTTCGCCGACCTCGCTGGGCAGGTTGTCCTCCCAGCCCGGCCGGCCGGTGTCGACCGGCTCGGCGTCCGAGCGCAGCGTGCGGGCGGTCATCCTGGCGTAGAGGTAGACGCCGGCCGCCTTCTCGGCGACCCCGCGGGCCACGGTCCGGGCCAGGGGCGGGCGGTTCCGGTACGGGGTGCGGACCTCCGGCTCCTCGGCTGCCAGCAGCACCCGGGCGACGTACGCGGTGACGTCCTCGGTCCCGGCCTGGTATTCCTCCCGGTCGAGGTCGAGGCAGGTGAAGGTGGGGCCGAGTGCGGTGACGAGTTCGCGGCGGGTGCCCACGAGGAGGCGCACGCCCTGGATCTCGGCCATGGGGCGCAGCAGTTCGCGGGTGATGCGGCGGGGTTCGCCGTGTCCGCCGGCGTCGGCGGCGGTGTCGGAGCCGGCTTCGTCGACGGCGTCGACGACGATGACCAGCGGGGGGCCCTGGCGGCCGCGCCGGGTGAGTTCCTGGAGGAGGGCGGCGACGCCGTCGGCCTCGGTGCCGAGGGCGGAGGCGATCCGCTCGACGATCTCCTCCAGGCGCTTGTGGCGGGCGTGGACGGCGGCCGTCACGCAGTTCACCGGGACGACGGTGTTCGGGTCGACGCCGCTGAGGTCGAGGCGGGCCCGGTAGGCGGGGTCGGAGAGGGCGACGATCCGGCCGAGGACCGCGGACTTGCCGCAGCCGGGGACACCGGTGACGACGCGGCCCCGGCCGTCGCCCTCCTCGGCCGTCAGCCAGGCGGCGATGTCGGTGAGCACGTTGACCCGGCCGCTGAAGTAGAGGCCCTGTTCGGACTCGAACTCCACCCCGCGCGAGCGCGGGCCGAAGTGCTCGGCGAGTTCCCTCGCGGCGACCCGCCCTTGGACCTCCAGGTCGGTGCCGGCCGGCGGCAGTTCCTCGCGGTAGCCGGAGTTCGCCAGGAACGGGGCGAGTCCGGTGACCAGTGCGCTGGCCAGTTCGGCGCGCTGGCCCCGGCCGGCGAGGTCGAAGCGTTCGTTGACGGCCTTCACCAGCTCGGTGAGGTCGAGGTACTGCTGGCGCTGTCCGGTCCGCTCGGTCGTGGTCTCGATCGCCGCGCCGAGCACGGGGACGAAGGCGCCGTCGAGGGCGATCTCCTTGCGCCGGGCGGAGGCGAGGAACCAGAGTCCGGCGGAGGAGTCGGCGGCGACGCCCCGGTAGATGATCGTCTGGAGTGCGGCCGCCGCCGCGTCGGCCGTACCGGCTCCGGCCGAGCAGGTGTCGAGGATCAGGAGGACGTGGCGCAGTCCGCCCTTGCAGAGGATGCGTACGAGGTCCTCGGTGGCCAGGGCGGTGGCGGCGAGGTCGGTGTCTCGGGTGTCCCAGCAGAGCAGGTAGTGCCGGTCGCGCTCCTCGACGGCGCCGTGGCCTGCGAAGTACACCACCACGACGTCGTCGCCCGAGAGCGCGGTGTCGGCGGACCAGTGGCTCAGCTTCTGGCGCAGCTGTTCGGCGCCGTCGTACTCGCCCAGCCCGGAGAGGGCGCGCTCGTAGCCGAAGCCCTCGAAGAGGTGGGCCATGGCGGCGGTGTCCGCGGGGACCGAGTCGAGCTGTTCCTCCTGGGGGAGGTGGCAGTACCTGCCGGTGCCCATGCCGATGAAGAAGCGCCGCCCCACCGAGCCCCCAAGCCGCCGTCCCCTGTGACGCAGCCGACTCTAGCGACGGCCCGCCGCCCCGCGCAGGGGCTTCGGATCATCCGGGAAGATCCCGCGCCCCCCGCGAGTTGGTAGAACCGTGAACGAAATGCTGAGGGGTGCGGCGGACGTGGACGTGGTGGTCGTCGGGGCCGGCCAGGCGGGGCTGTCCAGCGCCTACCACCTGGCCCGGGCCGAGATCGACCACGTGGTGCTGGACCACTCGCCGCGGCCCGGCGGGGCCTGGCAGTTCCGGTGGCCCTCGCTGACCTACGGCAAGGTGCACGGCATGCACGCCCTGCCCGGCATGGAGCTGACCGGCGCCGATCCGCTGCGGCCCTCGTCCGAGGTGATCGGGGAGTACTTCGCGGCGTACGAGGAGCGGTTCGGGCTGCGGGTGCGGCGGCCCGTGGACGTGACGGCCGTGCGCGAGGGCGGCGGCGGGCGGCTGCTGGTGGAGTCCGCGTCCGGGAGCTGGTCGGCGCGGGCGCTGGTCAACGCCACCGGGACCTGGGACCGGCCGTTCTGGCCGCGCTACCCCGGCCAGGAGCTGTTCCGGGGCCGCCAGCTGCACACCGCCGGCTACCCCGGGCCCGGGGCGTTCGCCGGGGCCCGGGTGGTCGTGGTGGGCGGCGGCACGTCGGCGGTGCAGCACCTGCTGGAGGTCTCCGAGGTGGCGGCCGGGACGACCTGGGTCACCCGGCGGCCTCCCGTGTTCCGCGAGGGGGCGTTCGGGGAGGCGGAGGGCCGGGCGGCGGTGGCGCTGGTGGAGAAGCGGGTCCGGCGGGGACTGCCCCCGCGGAGCGTGGTCAGCGTGACCGGGCTGGCCCTGACGGAGGCCGTGCGGGCGGGGCTGGACTCCGGGGTGCTGGAGCGGCTGCCCGTCTTCGACCGGATCACCCCGTCCGGTGTGGCGTGGGCGGACGGGCGGAGCGTGGACGCCGACGTGATCCTGTGGGCCACCGGATTCCGGGCGGCCGTCGACCACCTGGCGCCGCTGCGGCTGCGCGAGCCGGGCGGCGGGATCCGGCTGGAGGGGACCAGGGCGGTGCGTGACGAGCGGGTCCACCTGGTGGGCTACGGCCCGTCGGCCTCCACCATCGGCGCCAACCGGGCGGGCGGCGCCGCGGTGCGCGGGATACGCCGCCTGCTGGCCCGGGGGCCGGCGGCGGCTCAGCCCGCGGGCGGGTCCGGGACCGCAGCCGCAGCCGGGGTCCCGGCCGGGGCCGAGTCGAAGGCGTCCAGCGGGAGCTCCCGGTCGGCGGTGCCGGCTTCGCGGGCCTCCTCGGTCGCGTAGACGCGGAGGACGCCGTCGCGCACGGCAAGCACCGGGTCCGTCCACTCCTCGTCGGGCCCGGGGACGAACACGTGCTCCACGGCCCGTTCGGCGTCGTACACCAGGAGCGAGACGATCCTGTGGAGCCAG
>NZ_GG657750.1:1015358-1036509 GCF_000158895.1 Streptomyces sp. C
GCCGCTGCCACCACAGGAGCAGGTCGACCCCTTCCGGGGAGCGGGCCAGCCACTCCTGCCAGTCCGCCACGTCACTGCCCCAGAGTTCCTCCAGGTGCTTGCGGGCGGCGATCGCCTCCCGGTCCTCGTGCGCTTCCTCCGCCCGCGGTGCGGTGCCGTCCGACGCGGCCGGTGCGGGCGCGCGGTTCCTCGTACGACGTGTGGTCCATGGCCGTCTCATGTGTCGCCGCCCCCTGTCCGTCCGCTCGTCCCGTCAGGCGGCCGATGGTAGGCCGGGGCGCGGCGGCGGCGCCCGCTCATTTCGCGGCGGGGGCCTTCGCGGGCGGGCCGGCGGCGGCGCGCAGCCGGTTGAACTCCGCGACGTGCTGTCTGTGTTCCTCGTAGGTCGCCGAGAAGCGGGTGTCGCCGGGCTTGACGGTGACGAAGAACAGCCAGTCGCCGGGTGTCGGTGCGACGGCGGCGGCCAGGGCCCGCAGGCCCGGGCTGTCGATGGGGGTGGGCGGCAAGCCCTGGCGCGCGTAGGTGTTGAAGGGGTGGTCGATGCGGGTGTCGCCGAGCGTGGTGTCCACGGTGGTGCGGCCCAGGGCGTAGTTGATGGTGGAGTCCATCTGGAGCGGCATCGACTTCGCCAGCCGGTTGTGCACGACCCGGGAGACCTTGCCCATGTCGGCCGGGTCGTCGGCCTCCGCCTCGATGACGCTGGCGAGGGTGGCCGTCTGGTACGGGGTCATCCCGTGCGCCTTGGCGCCGTCGGCGACAGCCTTGGTGGCGAGCTTCCGGTGGGCCGTGCGCACCATGAACGAGAGCAGCGAGGCCGGGGTGGACTCCTTGGTCACCGGGTAGGTCGCCGGGAAGAGGTAGCCCTCCGGGTTGCCCTTCGCCTCCGCCGGCAGGTCCAGGGACGCCGTGGCGACGGCCGCCTTGGTGGTACCCGCGGGGAGCCGCAGTTCGCGGTCGACGGCGGCGTAGACCTGGGCGGCCCGCCAGCCTTCGGGGATCAGCAACTGGCGTGGCTTCTCGGGCGGTTCGTCCTCCGGCAGCAGGGGCCCGATCACCAGCGCGGCGAGCCCGATGCCGAGGAGCGCGCCGAGGAGGAGCACCAGGCGGCCCCGCCGGGTGAGCCGGGAGCGGCGCGGTGGAGGCCGGTGCGGCTGGTAGGGCCGGTACGGCCGGTGCTCGTCAGGCATGCGGGCACGTTAACCGGCGAACCAGCACCTTTCGGGCGTCACACCCCGCTCCAGTCGTACGATCACACGTTCACCGGAGTGGGTACGGGGTCCCCCGCGGACTCCCCCGCGGGCCCTCTCCCGGAGTCGCCGCGCTCCCGGTCGGGCGCATGGGCGGCGGCGTCCCGGTCCCGGCGGACCAGTGCGGCGTAGCGGCCGCCGGCCCCCAGCAGTTCCTCGTGGGTCCCGCGCTCGGCGATCCGTCCGGCGTCCAGGACCACGATCTGGTCGGCGTCGCGGATGGTGGAGAGGCGGTGGGCGATGGTGATGGTGGTGCGGCCCTTGGAGAGGTTGTCGATGGCCCGCTGCACGGCGTGCTCGGTGCGGGTGTCCAGGGCGCTGGTGGCCTCGTCGAGGATGAGCACCGGCGGGTCGCGCAGGATCGTGCGCGCGATGGCCAGGCGCTGCTTCTCGCCGCCGGAGAAACGGTAGCCGCGCTCGCCGACCAGGGTTTCGTAGCCGTCGGGCAGGGACTCGATGTGGTCGTGGATCTGCGCCGCGCGGGCCGCCTCGACGATCTCCTCCTGCGTGGCGTCCGGTTTGGCGAAGCGCAGGTTGTCGGCGACCGAGGCGTGGAAGAGGTAGGTCTCCTGGGAGACGACGCCTATGGACCGGGCCAGCGAGTCGAAGTCGAGGTCGCGCACGTCGACCCCGTCGAGGGCGACCCGTCCGCCGGTCACGTCGTAGAGCCTCGGCACCAGGTAGCTGAGGGTGCTCTTGCCGGATCCGGTGGGGCCGACCACGGCGAGGGAGCCGCCGGCCGGGACGGTGATGTCGATGCCGGTGAGGGTGGGGCCGGTCTTCGCCTCGTAGGCGAAGTGGACGTCCTCCAGGCGGATCTCGCCCCGGGCGCGGTCCAGCCGCACGGGCTCCTCCCGCTCGGTGATGTCCACCGGCAGGTCGAGGTACTCGAAGATCCGGGCGAACAGCGCGAGCGAGGTCTGGATCTGCACACCGGTCGACAGCAGGCTCACGGCGGGCCGGAACAGGCCCTGCTGGAGGGTGACGAAGGCGACGAGGGTGCCGACGGAGAGCGAGGGCGCACCGGTCTGCAGGGCGATTCCGGCGGCCCAGTAGATCAGCGCGGGCATGGCGGCCATGACGATGCCGATGGTGGACATCCGCCAGCGCCCGGCCATGCTGGAGCGCACCTCCAGGCCGACGAGCTTCTCGGACTCCTCGGCGAAGGCGTCGGTGAGGGACTGGGAGCGGCCCATGGTGCGGCCGAGCAGGATGCCGCTGACCGAGAGGGACTCGGTGACGGTCGCGGCCATGGCGGCCATCTGCTTCTGCCGCTGCGTGGTGATCTTCTTGCGCTCGTTGCCGACGCGGCGGCTGATCCACACGAACACCGGCAGCAGCAGGAGGGAGACCGCGGTCAACCGCCAGTCGAGCGCGAGCATCGCGACGACGGTGGCGATCACGGCGGTCAGGTTCGACACGAGCGAGGTCGCGGTCGAGGTGACGGTGGCCTGCATGCCGCCGATGTCGTTGGCTATCCGGGACTGCACCTCGCCGGTGCGGGTCCGGGTGAAGAAGGCCAGCGGCATCCGCTGGAGCTGGGCGTAGACGGCGGTGCGCAGGTCGTGCATGACGCGCTGGCCGACCGTGGTGGAGATCAGCGTCTGGAGCACGCCGAAGACGCTGGTCACGACCGCCGTGAGGATCATGCCGAGCGCGAGCAGGCTGAGCAGCCCGGTCCGGCCCTGGGGGATCGCGACGTCCAGGATCTCCTTGAGCAGGAACGGCGAGGCCACGCCGACCAGCGAGGAGGCGCCGACGAGCGCTCCGACCGCGGCGAGCCGGCCGCGGTAGGGGCGGAACAGGCCGAGGATGCGGCGCAGCTCGCGGGGGCGGTCCGCCGGGGCGGGGCGGGTGGGGTCGAGGGCTTCGTTCGATGGGGTCCACTTCGGTTCGTCGTGGGGCATGGGCCTCCTTCAGGCGGGACTGTGATGAGCCTAGCTCATTGTTACCTATACTCACAATGAATCCGGTCCTGATACTGTTCCCAGTATGAGCACCGGTTCCGAGACCGACACCCGCGATTCCACCGACGGCGTCCTCGCCGAGCAGCTGCTGCGCCTCACGCGCCGGCTCCACCGCATCCAGAAGCGGCACATGGAGCCCCTCGGGATCACCCCCGCCCAGGGCCGGCTGCTGCGCCTCGTCTCCCACTACGGCGGGGACCAGCCGCCCCGAATGGCCGACCTGGCGACGCGCCTTGAGGTGGTGCCCCGTGCCGTGACCACCCTCGTGGACGGGCTGGAGACGGCCGACTGCGTGCGCCGCGTGCCCGACCCCGCGAACCGCCGCGTGATCCGCATCGAGCTCACCGAAACCGGTCGCGCCACGCTGCGCCGTCTGCGCAACGCGCGGACCGACGCCGCAGAGGAGATCCTTGCTCCATTGACCGCCGGACAGCGCGAGGTGCTCGGCGGCCTGCTGAACGCGCTCACGGACGCTCCCGCCGAGCGCCGCTGCTGAGACGGGCGGTGCGGGCACCGGACCCGGCGCCCGCACCGGACCGCGACGGACGAAGGGGCTGCTCATGCCGCTGCTGGAACCCAAGCCGGGAGCCCTGCGCCCGCGCGGCACCGGCGCCCCCGCCCCCGACCGGGTCCCCGAGCACCTGGCCGGCGGCACCCCGCCGGCCCTGCGCGCCGAGCTGAGCGAGCTGCTCGGCGCCGAGAAGGTGCTGTGGAAGGTCTCCGACCTGGTCCGCTACGCCACCGACGCCTCCCCCTACCGGTTCGTCCCGCAGGTCGTGGTGGTGGCCGAGGACATCGACGACGTCTCCGCGGTCCTCTCGTACGCCCACGGCAAGCAGCGCGAGGTGGTCTTCCGGGCGGCCGGGACCTCCCTGAACGGCCAGGCGCAGGGCGAGGACATCCTCGTCGACGTACGCCGCCACTGGGCCGGCGTCGAGGTCCTGGAGGACGGCCGGCGCGCCCGGATCCGGCCCGGCACCACCGTGTTCCGGGCCAATGCCGCCCTCGCCCGGCACGGCCGGATCCTCGGCCCCGACCCGGCCAGCGCCGTCGCCTGCACCCTCGGCGGGGTCGTCGCCAACAACTCCTCCGGCATGACGGCCGGGACCACGAGGAACTCGTACCGCACCCTGTCCTCCCTCACCCTGGTCCTGCCGACCGGCACCGTCGTGGACACCGCCGACCCGCTCGCGGACGAGGAGCTGGCCCGCGCGGAACCGGGCCTGTGCCACGGGCTGATGGAGCTCAAGCGGGAGATCGAGGCGGATCCGGCCCTCGTCGCCCGGATCCGGGCCAAGTACGAGATCAAGAACACCACCGGCTACCGTCTCGACGCCTACCTGGACGGCACCACGCCCGTCGAGATCCTGCGCGGCCTGATGGTCGGCTCGGAGGGCACGCTCGGCTTCATCGCCGAGGTCGTCTTCGACACGCTGCCCCTGGACCGCGAGCTCACGAGCGCGCTGCTCTTCTTCCCGTCCCTGCCCGCCGCGGCCGCCGCCGTGCCGCTGTTCAACGACGCGGGAGCCATCGCCGTCGAGCTGATGGACGGGAACACCCTGCGCGCCTCGGTCAGCGTCGCGGGCGTACCCGCCGACTGGGCGGAGCTGCCGAAGGACACCGCCGCGCTGCTGGTGGAGTTCCGGGCGCCGGACGCGGCGGCCCGCGCCGAGTACGAGCGCCGCGCGGCCGCGGTGCTGCCCGCGCTGGAGCTGGTCGCGCCGGTCGCCTCCGTCACCAACGCCTTCACGGGCGACCCGGCCGCCATCGCCGGGTACTGGAAGGCCCGCAAGGCCTTCGTCACCGCCGTCGGCGGGGCCCGCCCGCCCGGCACCACCCTGATCACCGAGGACTTCGCGGTGCCGCCGTCGCGGCTGGCGGAGGCCTGCGAGGCGCTGCTGGCGCTCCAGGCGGAGCACGGCTTCGACGCGGCCGTCGCCGGTCACGCCGCCCACGGCAACCTGCACTTCCTGCTCGCCTTCGACGCCGCCGAACCCGCCGACGTCGACCGGTACGCGGCCTTCATGGACGCCTTCTGCCACCTCACGGTGGAGCGGTTCGACGGCTCGCTGAAGGCGGAGCACTCCACCGGCCGCAACATGGCCCCCTTCCTGGAGCTGGAGTGGGGGGCGAAGGCGGCCGACCTCATGTGGCGCACCAAGCGGCTCCTCGACCCGGACTCGGTGCTGGCCCCGCGCGTCCTGCTCGACCGGGACCCGCTGGCCCACCTGCGCGGGCTGAAGACGATCCCGCGGGTGGAGGACGTGGCCGACCCCTGCATCGAGTGCGGGTTCTGCGAACCGACCTGCCCCAGCGGGGACCTGACGACCACTCCGCGCCAGCGGATCGTGCTGCGCCGCGAGATGACGCGGCAGCGTCCGGGCTCCCCGGTGGTCGCCGAACTGCTCGACGCCTACGGCTACGACGCCGTCGACACCTGCGCGGGCGACTCCACCTGCATGCTCGCCTGCCCGGTCGGGATCGACACCGGCGCGCTGATGCGGGACTTCCGCCACCGCCGGCACGGCGCGGCCGAGGAGCGGGCCGCCGAGCTGGCCGCCCGGCGGTTCCGCGTCGTCGAGGCCGGTGCCCGGCTGGCCGTGGCCGCCTCCGGGAAGATCACGCACGCCCTCGGGGACCGGGTGCTGGAGGCGGTCACGGGGGCGGCGCGCAGGGCCGTACGACCCGACCTGGTGCCCGAGTGGCTGCCGCAGGTGCCCGGGGCCGCCGCGCGGCGGCTGCCCGCGACCCGGCGGGTGGGCGCGGCCGCCGTGTACTACCCGGCCTGCGTCAACCGGATCTTCGGCGGGCCCCCGGGAGACCCCGGGCCGTCGCTGCCGGAGGCGGTGGTGGCCGTGTCGGAACGGGCCGGGAAGCCGGTGTGGATCCCCCGCGACGTGGCCGGGACCTGCTGCGCGACGATCTGGCACTCCAAGGGCTACGAGGCCGGCAACCGGCTGATGGCCAACCGGATCGTCGAGGCCGCCTGGGGCTGGACGGCCGGGGGCCGGCTCCCGCTGGTGGTCGACGCGTCCTCCTGCACCCTGGGCCTCGCCCGCGAGGTGGTCCCGTTCCTGACCGCGGACAACCTCGCCCTCCACGCCGGGCTGCGGATCGTCGACTCCGTCGTCTGGGCGGCGGAAGAACTGCTGCCGCACCTGGAGGTCCGGCGCGCCGTCGGCTCGGCCGTCCTCCACCCGACCTGCTCGACGCGGCACCTCGGCGACGAGGCGCAGCTGCGGGTCGTGGCCGGGGCCTGCGCCGCGGAGGTGGTGGTCCCGGACGACGCGGGCTGCTGCGCCTTCGCGGGCGACCGGGGGATGCTGCACCCGGAGCTGACGGCCGCGGCGACGGCGCGGGAGGCCGCGGAGGTGACGGCACGCCAGTTCGACGCGTACCTGTCGGCGAACCGGATGTGCGAGGTGGGCATGGACCGGGCCACGGGCCGCCCCTACCACTCGGTGCTGGTCGAGCTGGAGCGCGCGACGCGCCCCTGAACGAGCCCGGCGCACAAGGGGGCGCGTGCGCCGGAACAGGCGCCGTGCGCGCGCCCCCGGGCCGGAAAATCGATTGCCGGGGTCCGGTCCATGAGACGAACCTTGCGCGGGTTGCACTCATTCGACCACTCATGGGGCGTCATGCAGATCAGCGATCTTCCCTATCCGGATCCCGGGGTACCCGACGCCCGCTCCGGTCCCCGGTTCCTCTGGTGGCTGGGCCGGGGACAGCTCGGCGGCCAGGCCCGGAGCCTGGCCTGGGGCCTGGTGCACTTCTGCGGGGTCGCCGGGCTCCCGTACACCGTCGGGGTGGGCGTCGAGGCCGTCGTGGACCGCGACGGGGCCGGACTGCTGCTGGCCGGCGGCCTGCTGCTGCTCTTCGGTACGGCCATCTCGGCCGGCGACGCCATGCTCCACCGCACCGCCGTCACCAACTGGATCACCGCGGCCGCCCGGGTGCAGCAGCTGCTCGCCCGGAAGACCGCCGAGCTGGGCTCCGCGCTGACCCGCCGGGTCGCGGCGGGAGAAGTCACCACCGTCTCAACGGGTGACGTGGAAAAAATTGGATGGTTCGTCGAGGCGGTGTCCCGCTTCCTCGCCGCCGCCTTCGCGGTCGTCGCCCTCTGCGTGGGCCTGCTCTTCTACGCGCCGGCCATCGGCGTGGTCGTCGCGGCGGGCGTGCCGGTGCTCGCCCTGTCGGTGCTACCGCTGCTGCCGCGCGCCACGCGGCGCGCCGACCTCCAGCGGGAGAAGGCGGGCAGGGCCACCGAGCTGGCCTCGGACACCGTGGCGGGCCTGCGGGTGCTGCGCGGCATCGGCGGTGAGGAACTGTTCCTGGGCCGCTACCGGGAGGCCTCCCAGGAGGTCCGCGAGGCGGCCGTGCGCAGCGCCCGGATGTGGGCGCTGATCTCCGCGATCCAGGTGCTGCTGCCGGGCGCCCTGCTGATCACCGTGGTCTGGTACGGCGCGGTGCTGGTGCGGGACGGCCGGCTGGCGGTCGGCGAACTCGTCGCGGCCTTCAGCGCCGTGGCCACGATGCTGTACCCGTTGCGGCACTTCGAGGAGATCGCGCAGGCCTACTCCTTCTCGCGGCCGTCGGCCGCGCGTGCGGCGCGCGTGCTGTCGCTGACGCGTACGGAGGAGGGGGCGGAGGCTCCCTCGGCCGTACCGGCGGCCGCTCCGGCGCCGGGCGGGGACCTGTACGACCCGGGGACGGGGCTGCTGGCCCCGGGCGGGCGGTTCACGGCGGTCGTGTGCGGGGACCCGGACCTGGCGGGACGGCTCGCGGAGCGGCTCGGCGGGCATCCGGTGGACGGCGCGGGCGCGGCGGCCCCGGTGCTGCTGGGCGGGGTCGCGCTGGACGAACTCGCGCTGGACGCGGCGCGCGGGCTGGTCCTCGTACAGGACAAGGATCCGGTGCTGTTGTCCGGGACGCTGCGGGAGCTGTTCGACGTACCGGCCTCAGGGTCGGTCACGGCGGCCGCCGCGCTGGCCGCCGCCCGGTGCGGGGACGTCCTGGACGCCCTGCTCCAGTCGGCTCCCGAGGGCGTGGAGGACCCGATGGACGCCCGGATCACCGAGCGCGGCCGGTCCCTGTCGGGCGGGCAGCGCCAGCGGCTCGCGCTGGCCAGGTCCCTGGTGACCGACCCGGAGGTGCTGGTGCTGGACGAGCCGACGTCGGCGGTGGACTCGCACACCGAGGCGCGGATCGCCCAGGGGATCGCGCAGCTGCGCGCCGGGCGCACGACGGTGGTGCTGGCCTCCTCGCCGCTGCTGCTGGACCGCGCGGACCGGGTCGTCCTGGTCCACGAGGGGAAGGCGGTGGCGGCGGGCACCCACCGGGAGCTGATGCGCGGCGAACCCCGATACCGGGAGGTCGTCACCCGGGAGACGGAAGAGGAACAGCGGTCGGCCGCGTCCGGCGCGTCCGTACCGGCCGAGGAACTCACAGGGATCGAGGAATCCGCATGATCGGCGTGGCTCCGCCGCAACACGACCCGGCGGCCCCCGAGACGGCCGCCACCCTGCCGGTGGGCACGTCGGCGACCGTACGGGGCTACGTGCGCGGGCTGCTGCTGCGGCACCGGCGGGCCTTCGTCCTGCTGGTGACGGTCAACGCCGTCGCCGTGGTCGCCTCCATGGCCGGCCCGTACCTGCTGGGGCAGGTCGTGGACGACCTCTCGGCGGGGGCGCGCGAACTCCACCTGGGGCGCGTGGCCCTGCTGTTCGCGGTGGCACTGGCCGTGCAGACCTGCTTCGTGCGGCTGGTGCGGCTGCGCGGGGCGATGCTCGGCGAGGAGATGCTGGCCGACCTGCGCGAGGACTTTCTGGTGCGGTCGGTCGGCCTGCCGCCGGGCGTCCTGGAGCGGGCCGGCACCGGCGACCTGCTGTCGCGGATCACCACCGACATCGACCGGCTGGCCAACGCGATGCGCGAGGCCGTGCCGCAGCTGGCGATCGGCGTCGTGTGGGCCGGGCTGCTGTACGGCGCGCTCGCGGTCACCGCGCCGCCGCTGGCGCTGGCCGCGCTGGTCGCGCTGCCGGTGCTGGTCGTCGGATGCCGCTGGTACTTCCGGCGGGCCCCCTCGGCCTACCGTTCGGAGTCCGCCGGGTACGCGGCGGTCGCGGCCGTGCTGACCGAGACGGTCGACGCGGGGCGCACCGTCGAGGCGCACCGCCTGGGCGGGCGGCGGATCGAGCTGTCGGAGCGGCGGATCAAGGAGTGGACGGCGTGGGAGCGGTACACCCTGTTCCTGCGGACGGTCCTGTTCCCCGTCGTCAACGTCACCTATGTGACGATCCTCGGCGCGGTGCTGCTGGTGGGCGGCTACTGCGTGCTGCAGGGCTGGATGTCGGTGGGCCAGCTGACCACGGGGGCGCTGCTGGCGCAGATGATGGTCGACCCGATCGGCCTGATCCTGCGCTGGTACGACGAGCTGCAGATCGCGCAGGTGTCGCTGGCGCGGCTGGTGGGGGTGCGGGAGATCGAGCCGGACGCCGGTGACCGGGCGGTCGCCCCGGAGGGCCGGGACGTGCGGGCGCAGGAGGTCCGCTTCGGCTACCGGGAGGGCGTGGACGTCCTGCACCGGGTGTCGATGTCGGTGCCGCCGGGCACCCGGATGGCGCTGGTGGGGCCTTCGGGGGCGGGCAAGTCCACGCTGGGCCGGCTGCTGGCGGGCGTCTACGCGCCGCGGACGGGCGAGGTCACGCTCGGCGGGGCCCGGCTGTCGCGGATGCCGGCGGAGCGGGTGCGCGAGCACGTGGCGCTGGTCAACCAGGAGCACCACGTGTTCGTGGGGACCCTGCGGGACAACCTGCGGCTGGCCCGGACGGGTGCGGCGGACGCCGAGCTGTGGGCGGCGCTGGGTGCGGTGGACGCCGACGGCTGGGCGCGGGCCCTGGAGGCGGGACTGGACACCGAGGTGGGCTCCGGCGGGAGCGCGCTGACCCCGGCCCAGGCCCAGCAGGTCGCGCTGGCGCGGCTGGTGCTCGCGGATCCCCACACGCTGGTGCTGGACGAGGCGACCTCGCTGCTGGACCCGCGTGCGGCCCGGCACCTGGAGCGTTCGCTGGCGCGGGTGCTGGACGGCCGCACCGTCATCGCGATCGCGCACCGGCTGCACACCGCGCACGACGCGGACGTGATCGCGGTGGTCGAGGGCGGCCGGATCAGCGAACTCGGCTCGCACGACGAACTGGTGGCGGCCGACGGGGCGTACGCGGCCCTGTGGCGGTCCTGGCACGGCTGACGCGGCCGGGGGCGGCGGCGGCCGGGGCGCGGTTGGCGCGGCCGGGCGCGGCGGCCGGGGGCGGCGGCGGCCGGGGCTCAGATGAAGCCGAGGGGCCGCCGCGCCGCCCATGCCGCCGAGCAGCATGAAGACCGGCATGAGCACCTTGAGCTCGACCCAGCTCCCGGCGCGGAAGCGCATCATCTTCGGCGGGCCCACCGCGTACCAGCGCTTCCCGGCGATGGGCAGGGGCCACAGGACCGGGCAGCCGGAGACCGTCAGCGCGTCGCCGATGTCGTGGACCAGCGCGCCGAGCACGACCGGCAGGCCGAGCCAGAGGTACTCCTGACCCGGGCCGGTGAACAGCCAGCCCGCGCCGTTGCCCGGCTCGGCGAGCACCCCGGCCAGGATCCACGCGCTGGTCGCGCCGAGGAGCCAGACCAGGACGTCGCTGGACATCCGGGCCGCCCGCCACAGCAGGCCCTCGACGGCCAGCACCAGGTGGACGAAGAGCAGGGCCAGCACGCCCCAGCGGTCGAAGCCGACCGCGACGGCCGAGGAACCGGCGCCTATCAGCACGGCCCAGAGCCAGGTGTGGGTCAGGGTGCGGTGGCCCCCGCTGCGGCGGGCGTCGCGCGGGGAGCGGGTCGCCTTGTAGACGGCGTAGGAGAGCTTGTCGACCACCTCGCACAGGCCCCGGGAAAGGGGGCCGAAGGCGCGTGAGATCGTCGCCGACTTGTGGTCGAGGTCGGGGGCGAGGGCCGCTCCGGCGCAGATGAGGGCGCCGACGACCAGCACGGGCCAGGGCATCGGGTGTCCGAACGCCGCCGCGGCCGCGCCCACCCCCAGCCAGGCCGCCGCCCCTGACAGTGAGTGTGCCGGCCCCATCATGGTCGTTCCCCGCCCCGGTCCTGTCGTGGTGGGGCCCTGTGGAGGGTTCCGGTCGGGCCGCCGCGACGGCCCAGCGTACCCGCGGTGATCTTCGTTCCGTCCGCCGGTTCCCTCTTCCGGGGGGAAGCCAGGCAAGATGGGGGGCGTGACCCTCATTGATCAGCTCCCGCCGACCGCCGACCCCGACGCCCTCTTCGAGGCCTTCTCCTCGTGGGCGGAGGACCAGGGCATCACCCTGTACCCGGCACAGGAGGAGGCGCTGATCGAGGTCGTCTCCGGCGCGAACGTGATCCTGTCGACCCCGACCGGCTCCGGCAAGAGCCTCGTGGCGGCCGGCGCGCACTTCACCGCGCTGGCCCAGGACAAGGTCACCTTCTACACCGCGCCCATCAAGGCGCTGGTGTCGGAGAAGTTCTTCGACCTGTGCAAGCTCTTCGGCACCGAGAACGTCGGCATGCTGACCGGCGACGCGTCCGTGAACGCCGACGCCCCGGTGATCTGCTGCACCGCCGAGGTGCTGGCCTCCATCGCCCTGCGCGACGGCAAGTACGCCGACATCGGCCAGGTCGTGATGGACGAGTTCCACTTCTACGCGGAGCCGGACCGCGGCTGGGCCTGGCAGATCCCGCTGCTGGAACTGCCCCAGGCGCAGTTCGTCCTGATGTCGGCGACCCTCGGCGACGTGAAGCGGTTCGAGGAGGACCTGACCCGCCGGACCGGCCGCCCGACCTCGGTGGTGCGCTCCGCGACCCGGCCCGTGCCGCTCTCGTACGAGTACGTGACCACGCCGATCACCGACACCATCACCGAGCTGCTGGAGACCCGGCAGGCCCCGGTCTACATCGTGCACTTCACCCAGGCCCAGGCGGTCGAGCGGGCGCAGTCGCTGATGAGCATCAACATGTGCACCCGCGAGGAGAAGGACAAGATCGCGGAGCTGATCGGCAACTTCCGCTTCACCACCAAGTTCGGCCAGAACCTCTCCCGCTACGTCCGCCACGGCATCGGCGTCCACCACGCGGGCATGCTGCCCAAGTACCGGCGCCTGGTCGAGAAGCTGGCCCAGGCCGGCCTGCTGAAGGTCATCTGCGGCACCGACACCCTCGGTGTCGGCGTCAACGTCCCCATCCGCACGGTGCTGTTCACCGCGCTCACCAAGTACGACGGCAACCGCGTCCGCACGCTGCGCGCGCGGGAGTTCCACCAGATCGCCGGCCGGGCCGGCCGGGCCGGGTTCGACACCGCCGGCTTCGTGGTCGCGCAGGCACCCGAGCACGTCATCGAGAACGAGAAGGCCCTCGCGAAGGCCGGCGACGACCCGAAGAAGCGCCGCAAGGTGGTCCGCAAGAAGGCCCCCGAGGGCTTCGTGGCCTGGTCGGACACCACCTTCGAGAAGCTGATCGCGGCCGACCCGGAGCCGCTGACCTCGCGCTTCAAGGTCACCAACATCATGCTGCTGTCGGTGATCGCCCGGCCCGGGGACGCCTTCCAGGCGATGCGCCACCTCCTGGAGGACAACCACGAGCCGCGCAAGGCCCAGCTGCGCCACATCCGCCGGGCCATCGCGATCTACCGTTCGCTGCTGGACGGCGGTGTCGTCGAGAAGCTCGACACCCCGGACGCCGAGGGCCGCACGATCCGGCTCACCGTCGACCTCCAGCAGGACTTCGCGCTGAACCAGCCGCTGTCCACCTTCGCGCTGGCCGCGTTCGACCTGCTGGACCCGGAGTCGCCCTCCTACGCCCTGGACATGGTCTCCGTCGTCGAGTCCACGCTGGACGACCCGCGCCAGATCCTGGCGGCCCAGCAGAACAAGGAGCGGGGCATCGCGGTCGGCGCGATGAAGGCCGACGGGATCGAGTACGAGGAGCGGATGGAGCGCCTCCAGGAGGTGACCTACCCCAAGCCCCTCGAAGAGCTGCTCGTCCACGCCTACGACGTCTACAGCAAGAGCCACCCGTGGGTGCGGGACCACCCCGTCTCCCCGAAGTCGATCATCCGCGACATGTACGAGCGCGCGATGACCTTCACCGAGTTCACCTCCTTCTACGAGCTGGCCCGTACCGAGGGCATCGTGCTGCGCTACCTGGCGAGCGCGTACAAGGCGCTGGACCACACGATCCCCGACGACCTGAAGTCCGAGGACCTGGAAGACCTCATCGCCTGGCTGGGCGAGCTGGTCCGCCAGGTCGACTCCAGCCTCCTCGACGAGTGGGAGCAGCTGGCGAACCCGGAGGTGGAGACGGCGGAGCAGGCCCAGGAGAAGGCCGACCAGGTCAAGCCGGTCACGGCCAACTCCCGCGCCTTCCGCGTGCTGGTCCGCAACGCGATGTTCCGCCGGGTCGAGCTGGCGGCCCTGGACCACGTCGACCAGCTGGGCGAGCTGGACGCCGAGTCCGGCTGGGACGCCGATGCCTGGGGCGAGGCCATGGACGCGTACTGGGACGAGTACGAAGACCTCGGCACCGGCCCCGACGCGCGCGGCCCGAGGCTCCTGCAGATCGAGGAGGACCCGGCGCACGGCCTGTGGCGCGTCCGCCAGACCTTCGCCGACCCGAACGGCGACCATGGCTGGGGCATCAGCGCCGAGGTCGACCTCGCCGCGTCCGACGAGGAGGGCCGGGCCGTCATCCGGGTCACCTCGGTCGGCGAGCTCGGCGAGCTCTGACCGCAATCCGCACGCCACCGCGGGCGGCCCCGCCCGGCCCGCCGGACCCGACAGTGGAGAACCTGTGATGACGAACCCCGCCGAGAGACTGGTCGATCTGCTCGACTTGGAGCAGATCGAGGTCAACATCTTCCGGGGGGCCAGCCCCCAGGAGTCCCTCCAGCGCGTGTTCGGCGGGCAGGTCGCCGGCCAGGCGCTGGTGGCCGCCGGCCGGACCACCGAGAGCGACCGGCCGGTCCACTCCCTGCACTCGTACTTCCTGCGCCCGGGCATTCCGGGGGTACCGATCGTGTACCAGGTGGAGCGGGTACGTGACGGGCGCTCCTTCACCACGCGCCGGGTCACCGCCGTCCAGCAGGGCAAGACCATCTTCAACCTGACCGCCTCCTTCCATCACCCGGAGGAGGGCAGCATCGAGCACCAGCTGCCTCCCCGCCTCGACTTCCCGCACCCGGACACGCTCCCGAAGGTCGCGGACGAGATCCGCGAGCACCTGGGCACCCTGCCTGAGGCGCTGGAGCGGATGGCCCGCCGCCAGCCCTTCGACATCCGGTACGTGGACCGGCTCCGCTGGACCCCCGAGGAGCTCAAGGACGCCGATCCGCGCAGCGCGGTGTGGATGCGGGCGGTCGGCCCGCTGGGTGACGACCCGCTCGTGCACACCTGCGCCCTCACCTACGCCAGTGACATGACCCTCCTCGACGCCGTGCGCATTCCCGTCGAGCCGCTGTGGGGCATGCGCGGTTTCGACATGGCCTCGCTGGACCACGCCATGTGGTTCCACCGGCCGTTCCGGGCCGACGAGTGGTTCCTGTACGACCAGGAGTCGCCCATCGCCCACGGTGGCCGGGGGCTCGCCCGCGGCCGCATCTACGACCTGGAGGGCAGGCTGCTGGTGTCCGTGGTGCAGGAGGGCCTCTTCCGCCCGTACCCGGCGGAGAAGGCCAGGCCCGCCGTTTCGCCCCAGTGACACCCGGGACGCCGGCGAGGTCCCGGGCACCCGCCCCCCTCCTGAGCGTCCCCCTCCTGAGCACCCGCTCCGTCCCGACCACCCGCCCGACCGCCCGCCTCACCGAAGAGCTGATCGCACCGATGCCGACCCCGGCCCTCCCCTGCCCCTGCGGGCTGCCCGCCTCCTACGCGGACTGCTGCGGCCGCTTCCACTCCGGCGCCCGGCAGGCGCCCACCGCCGAGCTGCTGATGCGGTCCCGCTTCAGCGCCTTCGCGGTCGGCGACACCGCCTACCTCATGCGCTCCTGGCACCCCTCGACCCGCCCGGGCCGGCTGGACCTGGATCCGGACCAGCGCTGGGAGCGCCTGGAGATCCTCGCCACCGAGCGCGGCGGGATGTTCGAGACGGAGGGGTCGGTGGAGTTCCGCGCCCACTACCGCGAGGGCGGCCACACCGGCTCGCTGCACGAGCACAGCTCCTTCTCCCGCGAGGGCGGGGCCTGGGTCTACGTCGGCCCCCTCTCCCCCGTCGAGTTCGACTGACCGCGCGCGCCGGCCAGGGCGGAGTCCAGGCCGGCGCGGTAGCCGCGCACCTCCTCCGGCGGCTCCGCCAGCAGCAGCCGCCGGGCCACCGCCTCGGCCGCCGGAACCCGGGGGTGGCCGTAGGGCGGGGGCGGGGCGAGGGCGGCGAGCACGATCCGCTCCGCCGGGTCGGGCACGGCCGCCCGCACCTCCTCCTCCGGGAGCACGGACGCCAGTACCGCCGCCCGCGCCCAGGGGTCGGCGGTCCGTCTCAGCAGCAGCCCCACGTGCCGCTCCCGCCACCTGCGCGGCCGCAGGTCCGCCCCGGCCGCCATCAGCTCCCGGTCCTCCGGGGGCGCTGCCCCGCTCAGCAGCCCCGGCTCCCGGGCGGCGAACTCCCGCAGCTCCGCGGCCAGGTAGAGCCAGACGACGGCCCGGTAGCGGTTGATCCGGTAGCCGACGGGCGTGAGGTGCCCGCAGCGCGCGAGCCGGGTGAACCGGCTCGGCCCCACCTCCAGCACCCGCGCCCCCGCGTCGGCGCCGGCCGTGGTCTCGACCCGCGCGCGCAGCTCCCGCGGGAACCCCTCCCCCGCCCTGACCCGGTCCAGCTCGGCCCGGGTGAAGCGGACGGCCCCGCCCGCCGAGCGCGGGCCGGAGCGGACCAGCCCCAGCTGGACGGCCCGGGCGAACTCGCCCCGGCTCAGCCCCAGTTCTCCAGCGGCGCGGATCCCGCTGAGCGGCGCGCACGCCGACGTCTCCACCTTCATCACAGTCCTCCCCCACGAGCGCCGATCACTCTGTGTGAAGACCGTAACCGGGAGTGAAGTCGGCGCGCGAGGCCTGTGGAAAACCCTGACCGGGGCCCGCCGTCAGCCCCCCGTGATCCGCCGCTCCGCGACGCCCAGGTGCTCCCCGACCCGGTTGACCAGCAGCGTCATCTCGTACGCCACCTGCACGATGTCGGCCTCCGCGGCGCTCAGTGCGCACAGGCAGCTGCCGGAGCCGGCCGCCACCACGAAGAGGAACCCTTCGTCGTACTCGACCATCGTCTGACGGACCTCGCCCGCCCGGAAGTGCCGGCCGGAGCCCTTCGCGAGGCTCTGCAGACCGGCGGCGACGGCCGCCAGGTGCTCCGCGTCCTCCCGTGCCAGCCCCGCGCTCGCGGCCGTCACCAGCCCGTCGTTCGACAGGACCACCGCGTGCCGGACCTGCTGGACCCTGCGCGTCAGATCGTCCAACAGCCAGTCGAGCTGCTTGTCCAGTGCCATTTCCAGCCCCTCCCCGTTGACCCGGCCGACGTGGCCGCGGCCCGCCCCGCTTGGTCGTGCCGCAAGCCTTCCCCACCAGGGGCTTTCCGGCAAGGAGGATGGACGCATGGCACGGAAGATGACTCAAGAGGAATGGCGGGCGTTCGGCCGCCGCCGCGCCCGCGCCCCGACGCCGTCCGCGGCCGGCGGGGACGGAAGGCCGCACACCGCTCCCATCTGCTCCGTTCCGACCGCGGGTGCCGTCGTCTTCACCACCGGCGAGAAGGCCGTCAAGGGGCGGAATCCGGCCCCTTGACGGCCCGGTCCGCACCGCGGCGGCCTACGGGCCGACGGCGTCGAGGAGCCGGGCCGTGTGCACCCGGCCCGCGTACTCCACCAGCCTGATCAGCACTTCCTTCCCCGAGTCCTTGTCCCGCGCGTCGCACAGCACGACTGGGGTCCCCTGCTCCAGGTCCAGCGCACGCGACACCTCGTCCGAGGCGTAACTGCGGGCGCCGGTGAAGCAGTTGACGGCCACCACGAAGGGGATCCGCCGGTGCTCGAAGTAGTCCACCGCCGGGAAGCAGTCCTCCAGCCGCCGGGTGTCGGCGAGGACGACCGCCCCGAGCGCGCCCTGCGACAGTTCGTCCCACAGGAACCAGAACCGGTCCTGGCCGGGGGTCCCGAACAGGTAGAGCGACAGGCCCGCCCGGATGGTGATCCGGCCGAAGTCCATGGCCACGGTGGTCGTGGTCTTCTGGTCCACCCCTCCCGTGTCGTCGACGAGTTCGCCCGCCTCGCTCAGCAGCTCCTCCGTGCGCAGCGGCCTGATCTCGCTGACCGCGCCCACGAGCGTGGTCTTGCCGACGCCGAAGCCGCCGGCCACGAGGATCTTCAGGGCGAGCGCGGCGAGTTCCTCCTCGGACGCGGCGCCCGCGCCGGAACTCCCGGGACCCGTCGGGCCGTTGTCGTGCAGTCCCATCACAGTGCTCGCAATCCCTCGATGACTTCCCGCAGAATCCGCTCGTCCGGCAGCTGCGCGGGCGGCACCGGCCGGCTGACCCGCACGTGTCCCGCCTCCAGCAGGTCGCCGAGCAGCACCCGCACCACGCCCACCGGCAGGTCCGCCTCGGCGGCGAGCTCCGCGACCGACTGCGTCTCGGAGCGGCAGAGCCCGAGCAGGGTCCGGTGCTCCGGGCCGAGCAGGGCCTCGTCCCGCGCGCCGGCCGCCTCCGGATCCACCACGACCAGGGCGATCAGGTCGAACCGGACGCCGTGCGGGCCCGGTTTCGTACGCCCTCCGGTCATGGCGTACGGGCGGACCAGCGGGCCCGCCTCGGCGTCGTACCACTGGCCGTCCATGTGCCGGACCGCCGTCCTCACCCGGCCGCCGGGGGGCGGGCCGCAAACCGGGGCGGCGTGTAGAGGTGTTCGCCGACCCGTTTGACCAGCCGGGCCATCTCGTACGCGATCAGCCCGATGTCGGCGCCGGCGGTGCTGAGGACGGCCAGGCAGGAGCCGTCCCCGGCCGCCGCGACGAAGAGGAACCCCTCGTCCATCTCGACCATCGTCTGCCGCACGGTCCCGGCGTGGAAGTGCCGTCCGGCGCCCTTGGCGAGGCTGTGGAAGCCGGAGGCGACCGCCGCGAGGTGCTCGGCGTCCTCCCGGCCGAGGGCGCTGGAGGAGCCCACCGCCAGCCCGTCGTTGGACAGCACCACCGCGTGGCGGACCTCGCGGACCCGCACGACGAGTTCGTCGAGCAGCCAGTCCAGTTCGCCGGATCTGCGGATGCCGTCGAGGGCGGTCCTGTGGTGTTCGGTCATCACACGTCTCCTTCGGTGCCTGCGTGGGGGGAATCGTCCCGGGAGCCGCGCGCCCACCCGGCCCGGTAGGCGGCCATCCGGTCGCGCGCCTGCTCCGGACTGCGGTCCGGGGGGTCCGCGGGGGGCCGTGCGCCGGCCGGGGCCCAGTCGGCCGCGGGGCCCTCGCGCAGCTGCGGTAACAGACTGGCCTGACGTATGCGGCGCGGCAGTTCGGTCACCGAGGCGGCCGGAGCGACCGGCGCGGGCGCGGCCCGCGGAGCGTGGCTGCCGGTGCGGCTGCCGGTGCGTACGGACGACCGTGACGCCGGGGCCGCGCGGCCCGCAGCGGCGCCACGGGGGCGGGTACCGGGGCCGTCCGCGGTCCCGGCGCCGGGCCCGGGCGCCGACTCCGCCGCGAGAGCGGCCGAAGGCGCGGGCACGACCGACGGCGCGGGCGCGACCGAGGGCGCGGGCTCCGGGCCGGCGGCGGCCGCGGGCGGGGCCTCGATCGCCCCCTGGAGCAGGGAGTTGGGCAGCAGCACCACGGCGGTGGTGCCCCCGTACGGCGAGGGCCGCAGGTGGACCTGGATCCCGTGGCGCGCCGCGAGCCGGCTGACCACGAACAGGCCGAGCCGGTCGCTGTCGAAGAGGTCGAGGTCCTCGCAGTGCTCGATCCTGCGGTTGGCCTCCGCGAGCGCCTCGCGGCCCATGCCGAGTCCCCGGTCCTCGACCTCCAGGACGTAGCCGGCGCCGACGGGTTCGCCGCTGACGCGGACCCTGGTGTGCGGCGGGGAGAACTGGGTGGCGTTCTCGATCAGTTCGGCGAGCAGGTGGGTGAGGTCGGCGACGGATCCGCCCCCGACGGCCGCCTCGGCCAGCCGGCGGACCTCCACGCGCGGATAGTCCTCGATCTCCGAGACGGCGGCGCGCACCACGTTGGTCAGCGGCACCGGCATCCGCCAGGCCCGCCCCGGGGCCGCGCCCGAGAGGATGATCAGGCTTTCGGCGTGGCGGCGCATCCGGGTGGTGAGGTGGTCGAGGCGGAAGAGGTCGCCGAGTTCGCCCGGGTCGTCGGCGCGGCGCTCCATCGAGTCGAGCAGGTCGAGCTGCTTGTGCACCAGGACCTGGCTGCGCCGGGCGAGGTTGACGAAGACCCCGCTCACCCCGCTGGCGAGTTCGGCGCGTTCGACGGCGGCGCTGAGGGCGGCCCGGTGGACGGTGGACAGGGCTTCGCCGACCTGCGCGATCTCGTCCTCGGCGGGCGGCCCGGACGGGGCCTCGGCCTCGACGTCGATGTCCGCTGCCCGTCCGGCGCGCAGCCGTTCCATGGCATGCGGGAGCTTGCGGTGGGCGATCTCCAGTGCGGTGTTGCGCAGCGAGACCCAGCTCCCACCCACCCGGGCACCGGCCGATCCGCACGGAGATCACCAGCGAGGCCGCCACCGCCGCCAGGCCCAGCAGCACCGCGGCGCCGGCCGGGCTGAACGCGCCGTCGGCGAGCGGGTCGGCGCGCCCGGCCGACCGGGCGTGCGCGGCCTGCCGCACCTCGCGCATCGAGCCGCTCACGGCCGCGTGGGCGGAGTCCCAGCCGGCGGGCACGCCGCGGACCTCGCGCGCCGCCGATGCGGCCGCCGACGCCGCTGGGGCGGAGGTCGCGGCGGCGGGGACGGGGTTCGGGGCCGGTGCGGGGGCCGCGGCCAGGGCCCGGTCCTCGGCGGCGGTGAGCTCGGCGTAGGGGGTGCCCTTCGAGACGGCCTCCCAGACGGAACGCTGGGCCGCCGGCAGGTCCCGCGCGGTGGCGGCGGTGAGGGTGCGGCGGGCCTCCACGGCTCCGGCCAGACGGCGCTGCGCGTCGGCGGTGCGGGGGCCGGGCAGGGCCAGCAGCGCGTCCTCCCGGGACAGCAGCTCGCCTGCCCGGGCGAACTCCAGCAGCACCCGGGCGTCGGCGCCGAGTTCGGCGTCGGAGCCGCCGGAGAGGGCGCCCTCGGCGGCGAGGGCGGAGTCGGCGACGCGGGTGTAGGTCTCGTAGGCGCCCTCGGGGGTGGCGCGGCGGGCGGCGACGTCCTTGCGGGCGGGGCCGAGGGCCTCCGCGGCGGCGACGAAGGCCCCGAGGCGGGCGACGGTGTCGGTGCGGTAGTCGCCGGAGTCGGCGACGGTGTGCCGGTCGCCGAGGCGCAGCCGGCGTACGGCCTCGTCGGTGCGGCGGGACTGCTGTTCGAGGGCGGATGCCTCGCCGGAGGCGGGGTCGGCCAGGAAGCGGACGGCGGCCCGGCGCTCGGCCTGGATCTCGGTGAGGGCGGCGGCGACGGGGGTGCGTATCTCGGCGTCGACCTGGCGGACCCTGCTGAGCCGGGCCATGTCCTGGGCGGTGCTGACGGTGGCGAAGCCCCAGAGGGCGAGCAGGGAGACGACCGGGACCATCAGCAGGCAGACGATCTTCGCCCGGACGGTGGCGGGCCGCAGCCGCTCCCACGGCCCGCCGGTCCGGCCGCTGCCGGCGCCACCGGCCGGGGCGGGGCGGGGTGCGGGCTCCGGCGGTTCGGCGGCGGGGGGACCGGCGTGGGCGCGGCGGCCGCGCGACGGGGGTTCGGGGAGCCGTGAACGGCGCGGCTTCCGGTCTGCTGCGGGGTC
>NZ_GG657750.1:1036776-1076525 GCF_000158895.1 Streptomyces sp. C
TCCGGGCAGGGCCGCGTCCGAGGGGGTGACGCGGACGGAGACGGCGATCATCCCGGTGTAGTGCATGCTGCTGACGGCGGCGCCCATGACGAGGGAGGCCACGGCGACGGCCACCGGCGACTTGATGTTGAGGGCGGCCCACAGCGCGGCGGTGGCGGCGACGACGGCGATGGCGACCGAGAGGCCGACGGTGAGCGGGTCGTACGCGATCCGGCCGTGCAGGCGCAGGGCGGCCATGCCGAGGTAGTGCATGCTCGCGACCCCGAGTCCGGTGGTCAGGCCGCCGAGGACGAGGGAGCGGCCGCGGTCCCTGCCGTAGCCGACGGCGAAGACCCCGGCGCCGACGACGACCATGGCGACGAGCAGGCTCAGCAGGGTCATCGGCACGCTGTAGTGGATCTCGGTGCCGGTGACGTGGAAGCCGAGCATGGCGATGAAGTGCATCGTCCAGATGCCGGTGCCGATGGCGGAGGCGGCGGTGAGGAGCCAGTTGCGGCGGGAGGCGCCGGTGGCGGCGAGCGCGCGGACGGTGCAGCGCAGGCCGAGGGCGGCGCCGATCGACGCCATCACGTACGACAGTGCGGGTGTCAGCCAGCCATAGGCGGCGTGGTCCAGGTGTCCCATGGCCACGGGACGCTAGTGCGGGTGAGGGCGCGAACAAGGGGCGCATTTCGAAAGACGCTGCAACTGCTGGAATATGACAGAGAGACGTTCATCTCCGATCACCCCACGTGTCACCTTGTGCACGGTCCGCTGGGGTCGGGGCGGTGCGGGATCATGTGCGCATGAGCCGTATGAGTCGTACGAACGAAGACCACACGCATGTGCAGGAGTTCTTCGGGGCACGCGCAGCCGCCTGGGACGGGAAGTTCCCGGAGGACGGGCCCGCCTTCGCGACCGCCGTGGCGGAGTTCGGCGTGGGGCCCGGGCAGCGGGTGCTCGACGCGGGCTGCGGTACCGGGCGGGCGCTGGTCCCGCTCCGCGCGGCCGTCGGGCCGTCCGGAACCGTGCTCGGCGTGGACCTGACCGCGGAGATGCTGGCCGAGGCGCGACGGGCCGGCCGCGACCGCGAGGGGACCCTGCTGCGGGCCGACGTGGCCCGGCTGCCGCTGCGGGACGGGGCGCTGGACGCGGTCTTCGCCGCCGGACTGATCGCCCACCTGCCCGATCCCGCCGAGAACCTGCGCGAGCTCGCCCGCGTGGTCCGCCCCGGCGGCCGGCTCGCGCTCTTTCACCCCATCGGGCGAGCCGCGCTCGCCGCCCGCCACGGCCGCGAGCTGACCCCGGACGACCTGCGGCCCGAGCACAACCTCGGCCCGCTGCTGTCCGGTTCCGGCTGGCGGATGACCTCGTACGCCGACGAGGACGCCCGCTTCCTGGTCCTGGCCGTGCGCACGGACTGAGCGCGGCACGCACGGGGTCGGGCCGGGGCTACGCCGGGGGCTGGGCCTCCGCTCCGGTCGGGCGGCGCGGGTGCGGCACGGGGCAACCGCCTGCGCCGGGCACCGGGAACGTGCCGAGCTCGCCGACGTCGTAACCGTCGCGGTAGCCCTTGATCTCCGGGTTCTGGCGGGCGTAGTGCGGGGCGGTGCGCGGGGGCAGCAGCCGCACCGCCCGGCCGCGCAGCCGCAGCGCGCCCCGGACCAGGCGCTGGAGGCCGGGGCCCGGGGTGTCGTACCGGAACGCGGACAGCAGCGGCTCGTCGAGCAGGGCGAGGCTCGCGCGGCGCACGGCGGGGGCGAGCGGCGCCGGGTACCAGGAGGCCATCAGGTCGAGCGTGGAGTCGGCGACCGCGCGGCCGCCCTCGTCCCAGCCGAAGTGGGCCTTCTCGTAGGCGTCCAGGGTGGTCTCGAACTCCTCGTAGGTGCCCGGGATGTCCGTGATGCCCATGTGTCGGCCGAGGGCCGCGTAGTAGTTGGCGCAGGCCCGGCGCTCGTGGTGGGTCAGCGGGCGCCAGCCGTAGAGGTCGAGCCAGCGCGCCGGGATCACCACGAAGGTGCACAGGACGTAGCGCATGTCGTCGTTGGAGATGTCGTAGCTGCGGTGCATCTGGTTGACGCGGCGGATCGCGGTGCGCGCGGTGTCGCTCTCGAAGCCGTGCTCGACGACCGCGTCGAGGAGCAGGGAGGTGTCGTCGTACCGCTTCTGCGCCCGCTCGGTGAACTCGGCGGTTTCGGCGAGGAGGGCCCCGATGGAGGGGACGGCGTAGGTCCTGAAGAGCGCGAGCTCCAGGGCGCGGGTGAAGTCCCAGGGGAACTCGTAGGTGGCGGTGAGCCGGTAGATGGCGAGGAAGTCCTTGTCGGGGTCGAGCCGGAGGATCTCCCTCAGCCGGTCGTAACGCTGCACCGGTCTCCCTTTCTGTGGCGGGTCCCCAACTCTACGTGCAGGTAGCGGGCTTGGAAATCGATGCCCGTCGGGTCTCGACGGACGAGTTACCCGCTGGTTAAGGTGCGCCGACGAGAACGCGATCGGGATGCACCGGGAGGCCACGTGTCCGACGAGGAGGACGGGGGCTCGCTGTACGTGCTGACGGCCGTGCTGCTGACCCCCGCGCAGTTCCCGGCGGTGCTCGGAGACGACTTCCCCGAGGCGTGCGCGCATCTGGGCGTGGAGCCGGCCGCCGACGGCTACGGGCTGGTGCTGGGGCAGGACGAGGAGGGCGCGCGGTGGACGGTCGTCGTGGACGACGTCTCGCTCGTGGCCGCGGCCATCGCCTCCTGGGACTGCGGCATGGAGTACGACCTGTCCCCCGACGAGCGCACGATCGTGGCCTCGCTGGCGGGCTGGCCGCTGGAGCTGACGGTGTCGACGGCGGGCGTGCCCGAGCCGCACGACCCGGAGCAGGGCGCGGACGGCACGGGGCGGGTGCCGCTGGCGCCGCCGTCCGCGGAGGCGTGGGGGCCGGTGCAGCGGCGCCTGGGCGCGGACCAGATCGCCCGGGAGTGGGCGGACTGGCGCGAGCGGGTCGCGGAGGACGGCGGTGTGGCGGCGGCCGCGCACCCCGGGCTCGCGCGGGCGCTGGAGGAGGCCGCCGCGTACGGGCGGCAGGCCCCGCCGCCGGGGCGGGTCCGGTCGGCCTTCGCGGGCGAGGGCGTACGGACCCTGCGGGCCGACGGGCCCGGCTGGTCGCTGGTGGCCCGGACGGGCGGCCCGGCGTTCGTCCTGCTGGACGAGGAACCGGGCGGGGTCCTCTCCGTCCCCCGCGAAGGGGACGCCGGGCTGCCGGAACTGTCCGGCCTGCTGGCGGCACTGGACGGCGTGGCGGCCCGGCCGGCCTGAGCGGCCGGGCACGGGGTCGCGGCGCACCGGTCACGGCTGAGGGCGACCGGAACACGGAATCTGCAAAGCGCAATCTGCAATCTGCAATCTGCAATCGGAGTACGGGGGAACGTGATGGCGGGATCGACGGAGCCGGTGGAGTCACGGCCGGTGGGTGTGGTCGTGGGCGGCCGGGCGGAGGTCTTCGACGACGACTGGGGACGCGAGCGGGCGGTGATCCGGCTGGACGCCGAACGCTTCGGCCCCGAAGCCCTCTACGGGCTGGAGGACTTCTCCCACGTCGAGGTCGTGTACCACTTCGACCGGGTGCCGGTGGAGAAGATCGAGACGGGCGCCCGGCATCCGCGGGGCAACCAGGACTGGCCCCTGGTCGGGATCTTCGCCCAGCGCGGCAAGAACCGGCCCAACCGCATCGGCCTGTCCCGGTGCAGGGTGCTCGCGGTCAACGGCCTGGACGTGCACGTGGAGGGCCTGGACGCGGTGGACGGAACCCCCGTGCTCGACCTGAAGCCGTACATGACGGAGTTCGCCCCCCGCGGCGAGACCCGCCAGCCCCCGTGGGCGACGGCCCTGATGCGGGACTACTACTGAAGGGTGTTGCGAGCCTGCCCCTCTCGACGCCCTCGGGCCGCTGTGTCCGGGACCAGTGCCGCCCCGCCCGCGGCAGGACGTCGAAGAGCAGCCGCTGCGCGCGGGCGTCGCCCGCCAGCACCTCGTCCGCGTCTTCGACGATCAGCACGTACTGGTCGACGGGCACGGCCCCGCTTCTCGACCAGGTGCAGCCAGGGCCGGCCTTCTGCCGCCACCCGCGCCGCCCCCGTCACACGCGTTCGAGCGGGACGTGCGGGAGGGGCGGCAGGGTGGCGGTGATGGGGTCGCCGGGGCGGATCGTGCCGCCCCGGCGGACCACGCCCATGATCCCGGCCTTGCGGACCACCCGGCCCTCCTCGTCCCGGCCGACGACCTGCTTGAGCAGGCCGTCCTGGAAGGCGTTGATCTGCGGGCACGGGTTGCGCAGGCCCGTCACCTCCACCACCGCCTCCTCGCCTATGTGCAGCAGCGTGCCCGTCGGCAGGGCGTGCAGGTCTATGCCCTCGGTGGTCACGTTCTCCCCGAGCTGGCCCGGGGCGACGCTGAAGCCGGCTTCGGCGACCTCGTCGAACAGCTCCCGGTGGATCAGGTGGACCTGGCGCAGGTTGGGCAGGGTCGGGTCCTGCGCCACGCGCGAGCGGTGCTTGACCGTGACCCCGGCGTGGACGTCGCCCTCGACGCCGAGGCCGGCGAGGAGCGTGATGCTCTCCCGGTTGGGCTTGGTGAAGGAGTAATCGGCGTTGCTGCTGACGGCCGCGACGGTCGCGCCGTTCGCCGTGGCGCCGTTCGCCGCCGTGCCGTGCCCCGTGGTGGTGCTCATGAGAAAGTCCTGTGTCCCCCCTGCCGCCCCTGGCGGCCGAACTTCTGCTTCCGCCGTGGTCAACGTGCGGGCGCGGCCGTGTGTTCCCGGCCGGGTTCCGGGACGGACTGGCCGACGCGACGCTTGCCGGGGTCCGGGAGCCGCATGACGATGGGGCCCTCCGCGTACCCGGCTCCACGACCCCTCGGGAGGGTGACATGGGCGATCCGTCGTTGGCGCTGCCGGGCGGGGCCGATCCCGTCGAGCGCACGCGCGTCCTGCGGCGGGCGCACGAGGCCTTCACCCGGGACGGCCGCGTCGAGCCGCCGGTCCGGGCCGTCATCGCGCAGTCCTGGCGGCGGTGCGCGCGGGCGCGGGTCAGCCCGGAGTCCGCGCCCCGGCAGGCCCGGCCGGAGGCGGAGCTGCCGGCCTACCGGGAGCAGCATCCGCTGGCCCCGGTGATGCCGCTGTTCCGGGACCTGGTGGGGGCGTTCGCGGCGCGCGGGGCCCATCTGCTCGCGGTGTGCGACGCCCGCGGCGAGCTGCTGTGGGTCGAGGGGGAGACGGCCACCCTGCGCCGCGCCGAGCGGCTCGGCTTCGTACCGGGCACGCGCTGGGCGGAGTCGGCGATGGGGACCAACGCCCCCGGCACGGCGGTCGCCGTCGGGGAGCCGGTACAGGTCTTCGGCGCGGAGCACTTCAGCCGCCTCGTGCACCCCTGGACGTGCGCGGCGGCCCCGGTGCGGGACCCCGGCACCGGCCGGGTGCTCGGAGCGGTCGACATCACCGGCGGCGACGGGCTGGCCCACCCCCATTCGCTGGCGTTCGTGCAGGCGGTGGCGCGGGCCGCCGAGGCCCAGCTGGCGCTGCTGGCACCGGAACCGCCGCCCCGGGACACCCTCGCCGCGCTCGGGCGGGACGAGGCGGTGCTGGTGCTCGGCGGCCGGCGGATCCCGCTGGGGCGGCGGCACAGCGAGATCCTGACGCTGCTCGCGCACCACCCCGAGGGGCTGTCCGGGGAGGAGCTGGCCTTCGCCCTGTACGAGGAGGAGTCGGTTGCGGCGGTGACCCTGCGGGCGGAGATGTCCCGGCTGCGCGCCCTGCTCGGCGCCGGGAACCTGCTCTCCCGCCCGTACCGCACCGCCGTCCCCCTGGAGGCCGATTTCACGGCCGTGACCCGGCACTTGGCGGCGGGTGCCGTCTCCGCCGCCCTCACCCGCTACCCGGGCCCGCTGCTGCCGGCCTCCTCGGCGCCGGGTGTCGTCCGGCTGCGCCGGCGGATCGAGGAGCAGGCGCGGGCGGCGGTGATCGCCCGGGCGGATCCGGGGCTGCTGGCCGACTGGGTGTGCAGCCCGTGGGGCGCGGAGGATCCCGCGGTGTGGCGGGCGCTGGCCGAAGCCCTGCCGCCGCAGGGCCGGCCGGCCGCGCTGGCCCGCGTACGCTCCCTCGACGAGGAGCTCGGCGGCGGGCGTGCAACGTACCCGCAACCTGCCCGCCCCTAGCCTCCTCGCCGAGCGCTGTCCGACGGCGGCCGGCGCCCGGCAAGGGGAGGACAGCCATGGCCCGTTACGCGGCACCCGGCACCGAGGGCGCGCTGATGTCGTACGCGTCCCGCTACGGCCACTTCATCGGCGGGGAGTACGTGGAGCCGGCCCGCGGCCGGTACTTCGAGAACCCCTCCCCCGTCACCGGCCGGCCCTTCACCGAGGTCGCGCGCGGCACGGCGGAGGACGTGGAACGGGCCCTGGACGCCGCCCACGCGGCGGCCCCCGCCTGGGGGCGTACGTCCGTGACCGAGCGCTCCACGATCCTCCTGCGCATCGCGGACCGGATGGAGCAGCACCTGGAGGCCCTCGCCGTCGCGGAGACCTGGGAGAACGGCAAGCCGGTCCGCGAGACGCTGGCCGCGGACCTGCCGCTGGCCATCGACCAGTTCCGCTACTTCGCCGGTGCCCTGCGCGCGCAGGAGGGCGCGCTCAGCCAGCTCGACGACGACACGGTGGCCTACCACTTCCACGAGCCGCTGGGTGTGGTCGGCCAGATCATCCCGTGGAACTTCCCGATCCTGATGGCCGTGTGGAAGCTGGCCCCGGCACTGGCGGCGGGCAACACGGTGGTCCTCAAGCCGGCGGAACAGACCCCGGCCTCCGTGCACTACTGGCTGAGCCTGGTGGCGGACCTGCTGCCGCCGGGCGTGGTGAACGTCGTCAACGGCTTCGGCGAGGAGGCCGGCAAGCCCCTCGCCTCCAGCCCGCGCGTGGCCAAGATCGCCTTCACCGGGGAGACGACCACGGGCCGCCTGATCATGCAGTACGCGGCGGAGCACCTGAAGCCGGTGACGCTCGAACTCGGCGGCAAGAGTCCGAACATCTTCTTCGACGACATCTGGGCGACGGACGACGACCTGCGCGACAAGGCCCTGGAGGGCTTCACCATGTTCGCCCTCAACCAGGGCGAGGTGTGTACGAGCCCGTCGCGCGCCCTCATCGAGCGGGGCCGCTACGGCGACTTCCTCGACGCGGCGGTGGCCCGCACGGAACTCATCGTCCCGGGCCACCCCCTGGACACGGACACGATGATCGGCGCCCAGGCCTCGGAGGAGCAGCTGCGCAAGATCCTCTCGTACGTGGAGATCGGCCAGCAGGAGGGCGCGAAGATCCTGACCGGCGGCACCCGCATCGACCACGGCGGCGACCTGGCCGGCGGCTTCTACGTGGAGCCGACCATCTTCGAGGGCGACAACCGCATGCGGATCTTCCAGGAGGAGATCTTCGGCCCGGTGGTGTCGGTGACCTCCTTCCAGGACTTCGACGACGCCGTCCGCATAGCCAACGACACGGCCTACGGCCTGGGCGCGGGCGTCTGGAGCCGCGACATCAACACGGCCTACCGCGCGGGCCGCGCCATCCAGGCGGGCCGCGTCTGGACGAACTGCTACCACGCCTACCCCGCGCACGCGGCCTTCGGCGGCTACAAGCAGTCGGGCATCGGCCGGGAGACCCACAAGATGATGCTGGAGCACTACCAGCAGACGAAGAACCTTTTAGTAAGTTACTCCCCCAAGAAGCTCGGCTTCTTCTAAGAAGCCGAGAACGGTGCCTGACCTGCATAAACGCCACGGTCGGGCACCGTTCTTTGGCCTCGGGGAAGCAATAAAAACCGTTCGATTCCAGAGTCACTTCTCTCCGATATCCCACTCCAGAGGAAAGATCCGGGCCATACATGGGCCAGGGCGACCTCCGGACCACCCGGCTACCAGCAGACCCTGGCCGCTACACCACCCGACAACCCAACACCGACGCTCGGCGATGCCCGCGGCTGAGGTCTCGGGCGCCCCAGGGGCGAAGAAGATCTCCAGTAGTTCAGCCTCGTCGGGGTTGAAGCGGTCACGGAGCCGGAGAAGGACGCCCACAAGCAAGTGGCCAATGAGCTGTATCCGATCGACGCGGGCCTTCGCTTCGAGACGCCTTTGCGGATCGGCGGTTGCCTCGGTCACCAGGACCGGGCCGTTATCGTTGACCCGGGCACTGGGCAGACTGGCGGGCACGGGCCCAGCCTCCTGCATCACGGTCGCGGCGCGCCGGGCATCGTCAGCGGTACCTGCTGGAGAGGGGTCGCGAGCGAGGAGCCAGAGTGCCTCGGGGAGCGTGGCGGGCGTGTCATCCGCGCCGCCCGCTGGGAAAACGCCTCGGTGGGCAGGCGGAGCGTGCCGCCCACCTTCTGCATCCCGAGATCCTCGAACTTCATCTTCTGCAGCTCCCTCGTGGCCTGGTCCTTGAGGTCGGGCAGGCCCTTCGTCTGGGCGACCGCTGCGGCCTTCTGAAGACGGCCAAAGACATCGGAATACTCACCACCTCTCACAGCCGTGTGGCCATCGAGAAGGTTTGATCCACACCCTCACCCCGGACAGCCGTCCGCCGCCGTCACGCCCCTTCGATCCGTTGCGGCAGCGCCGGGCACCGATGTACCGCTACCGCTACTTGCCCTCGCGCGGCCAGGTGTGGAGGCCTTCCGGTCCGAGCCCGGCCCGAGCGAGGGGTGGCACCCCGACCGGCCGGGTCCCGCTCCTGTCGTCGCGGAGGTCGGTGGGTCAGCTCGCCGCCCGTACCGCGTCCCTGATCACGTCGGCGACCCGTGCGGGCTCGGAGAGGACGACGGCGTGGGAGGCGTCCGGAAGTTCGACGACGACGGCGCCGGCCCGTGTGGCGCCGAAGCGCTGGACCTCGGGGCTGATCGTGCGGTCCGACCCGGCCACCAGGGCCCAGGACGGTTTGGTCCGCCACGCCGCCGCGGATGCGGTCTCGGTGAAGGCGGCCGTGGCGAGCGGGCGTTGGGCCGCTGCCAGGACGCCGGCGATGTCCTCGGGCACGTCCGCCGCGAACACGGAGGGAAAGGCCGTCTCCTCGATGGTGACCTCGACCGCCGAGTCACCGTCGAGGAGCGGGTACGTCCACTCCTTCAGGTTGCCCGTCAGGGGGGATTCGGGAAAGCCCGCCTGGAGCTGGCCGAGGCTCTCGCCCTCGTGGGGCACGTAGGCGGCCACGTAGACGAGCGCCACGACGTTCTCCGCGGTGCCGGCCACGGTGATCAGCGCACCGCCGTACGAGTGGCCGACGAGTACGGCCGAGCCGTCGAGCTGGGCCAGGACGGAGGCGAGGTAGGCGGCATCCGACGTCAGGCCTCGCAGCGGGTTCGACGGAGCGATCACCGGGATACCGCTGCTCCGCAGTTCCGAGATGACGCCTATCCAGCCTGTCGCGTCGGCGAAGGCACCGTGCACCAGGACGACGGTGGGGTGGGTCATGCGAGTTCTCTTCTCGGTGTCGGGCCACGTGGGGGGCGTCGTCACGACGGTCAGGGTGTGGGTGCGGCCCGGAGTTCGACTGGAGGCCCGTGCGACCGTTACTCACGGTAGAGCCGTGGAAGCGGCACCTCTTGTCCGTGCGCGCATCCGCACTGGCACGACGGCGCACACGCGGCTCAGCGACTTCGCTCGTTCTGGGCGTCGGCAGTCGTCGGCGCGAAGGCCGAGGTCGCCAGCGCCTGCCATTCGCTGGGGCTCATGCCATAGGCCCCACGGAAGGTGCGGCTGAAGTGCGAGGGGCTGCTGAAGCCCCAGCGGTGGGCCACCGCGGCCATGGTGATTCTCCGGCTGGAGCGGCCCAGTTCGAGCCGGCAGAAATCGAGCCTGCGTTCCCGCACCCATTGGCTCACCGTGCTGCCGTCGTTCTGGAAGAGCTTCTGCAGGTACCGGACGGAGATGTGGTGGGCGCGTGCGATCGACTCCGGTGAGAGGTCCGGGTCCATCAGATGCTCTTCGATGTAGGCGCGGATCCGGGACAGCATCTCGTTGACGGCCCCGGACGCGTCGTCGGCCTCGTCCGTCGTGTCCGCTTCGAGGAGCTCCATGACCAGGACGGAGAGGAGGTGTACGGCCGTCCGGGCACGCCGGTCCCCGATCGTGGACCGGCGGAACTCCGCCTTGGCGGCGAGCGCGGTCAGGAAGTCGGACGCCAGCGCCCCGATCCCCTTCCCGCCGCGTACGGGTACGCCGAGCACCTGGTTCAGTTCCGACTCCGTGACGCCCAGATAGCACCGGGGCACCCGGAAGAAGATCATCTGGCAGTCTTCTCCGAACTGCAGCAGATGCCGTCGGGCCGGGTCGCAGAAGACAAGGTCGTTCGGCTCCAACAGGCTCTTGGCGCGCTCGTGGACGACGGTGACGGGCCCACGGACATGGACGCCGAGGTAGACGTGGGTCCGGTCGTTCGTCTCCGGCATCTCGGAAAGCATCTGGACCAGCCACCCCGAGCGGGAGGAGGGCGAGGCCGGATCGGGCGCTCGCCGGGGCACCCGTTCGGGCGCACGTGACATCAGTGTGGGGGTCATGGGGATTCCTAGCCGTAGGTGCGTGCGGGCGGAGGGCGGATTCACGCCCCGTTCGCCGGCTCCTCGGCCAGGAACTTCTCCACCACGGCGTTGAAGGCCGGCGGGTTCTCCAGGAAGGGGAAGTGCGAGCTCGCCACGTCGGAGGCGAAGACGTGCAGGCGTGCGCCGGGAATCCGCTCGGCGACGAAGCGCTGCGAATTGGGGTGCACATGGCTTCCCTCACAGCCGATCACCAGGGTCGGCACATCGATCCGGGGAAGCACGTCGCGCCAGTCCTGCGCGCAGTGGTCGAACAGCAGCGGTACGCCCGCGTAGGCGGGTGTCGACCGGATCTCCTCGCCGACGAAGGCCAGCACCTCGGGGTCGGGCTCGCCGGAGAACATGCCGCGCACGAACTCGGCGCGGACCGTGTCGCCCTCCGGCCCCGCGAGGGCCGCACCCAGGTACAACAGCCCCGACACATCGAAGATGGCACCGGAGTCCCGCTGTTCCCGCTCGGTCATCCAGGGCACGGCGGCGACCGCCGCGGGCTGGTCGACGGCGACGAAGCGCCGGATCCGTCCGGTCCCGTACTGGTCGATGAAGCTCCACCACACCGAGACACCCATGGACCAGCCCAGTGCGTCGAAACGGTCGAGACCGAGATGGTCGACGAGTTCGAGCACATCGCGGGAGAGCCGGGCGATGCGGTAGCCGTGCCGCGGCTTGCCGGATTTCCCATGGCCGCGGAGGTCGACGGTGACGACGCGACGGCCGGGCGCCAACCCCTCGATCTGGTGGCGGAACATCGCCTGCGTCTGCCCCCAGCCGTGCAGCATCACCAGCGGGACGCCCTCGCCGCCGGTGTCCTGGTACGCGAGCCGTGCGCCGTCCGTCGTGATCAGTTCCTTCATGACCTCTCCCCTGGTCAGAGGCGGTGCATCGCTCCCGCCCGTCCCGAACATCATCGAATGGGGCCCGCCGCCCGCACCACCGCGAGCTGTAGGAATCGGGCCGTGGATCCTCCTCGCTTTGTCGAAGCGAGTCCGTGGTCAGACGGCCCCGTCGCCGCCGGGGGCGAGGAGTTCCTCGATCCTGAGGCCGAGGTGCAGAGTGAGCCGGTGGGCGCCGTCGTCGAGGTCCAGTCCGGTGATCTCCTGGATCTGGCGCAGGCGGTAGTAGAGCGAGGTGCGGTGGATTCCCAGCGCGTCCGCGGTCCGGGGAATCGATCCCGCGTGTTCGAGGAAGCAGCGCAGCGTGTCCCGCAGGCGGTCGCCGGCATGAGCCTCGCTCAGGGTACGGAGCGGCTTCGGGACCAGGGACGCGTTCAGGGCGTGCTCAGGGAGCTGGAGCAGCACGGCGAGTTCCCCGAGCAGCTCCCAGTCACCGGCGCTCTTCAGGGTGGGCAGTCGGCGTGCCGCGCGCGCCGCCACCAGCGCCTGCTCGTACGACGTCCATGCATCGTCCAGGCCGGGGTGTCGGCCACCGACGCCGATCACCGGGTCCGCCGACGGGCCCAGGAAGGTGCGGAGTTCGTCCAGGATGCGAGCGGACTGTGCCGTGACCTCGTCCTGGCCGGGTGGGCGGTCGCGCAGCTGGAGCAGCGTCGCCCGCTCCTTGCCGATCGCGATGAGGCCCTGGGCAGAGCGCGTCTGCCGGAACCCCTCCAACGCCCCCCACAGGGCAGCCTCGGACTGCCGCACGAACTCCGTCGCGCAGCTCAGCTGGACGACGGTGACAAGGACGTGCTCCGCCGCTCCGAGCAGTCCGAGTTCCTTGCCTCGCCGCCGTGCGGTGGTACGGGCGGCGACGTCGGTACCGACGAGTGCGAGGACCAGGTCCCGCTCGTCGACCCTCCGGGTGTCGGCGGCGATGTACTCTCCGAACATCTGGGCGGCCATGGCGTCCGCGGCCCGGGCGATGGCATGTGTCTCCCGCTCTCCTAGCGCCTTCTCGGGCACGACCACCATGAGCAGCCCGAGGAGGTGCCCGCGCTCGCGCAGCGGCACGACGTAACGGGGCAGCAGTCCGAGATCGTCACGGCCGTCGATGAATCCGGCTCGGGACCACTGGGTCACGCCCTGGGCGAGGACGTAGCGGATGGTCGCGTTGTCGGCGCGGCCCTGCAACAGGGTGCCGATGCGGACCGGGTCCTCGTCGCCGAAGTGGCGGCTCGTGCAGACCATGCGGACCAGCGGGTCGTCGACGGCGACGGACCGGCCGAGCCGCTCCGCGAGCTCGTCGACAAGCGCCTGGAGCTCGGGGCTGCCGGGGCGGGCTCGCAGGAGCCTTACGGTCACGCGCTGTTCCTCTCTCGATCAACGGTTCCCCGCGGACTTCTCCATTCCGCGGCTCTTGATCATTCTGAGGAAGCGACGACGTCGGCACATCACACGAATCGTCCATTGCCATGACACCCACGGGGGATACGAAGTGACTACTCTCCGCTGTCGCGATGCTTCACCAGCCGGGTCAGTTCCACGCGCGAGGTGATGTCCAGCTTGGTGAAGGCCCGGCGCAGATGCGAACTCACCGTGTGCGGCGAGAGGGAGAGGTACTCGGCCACCTGCTGGTTGGTCAGCCCTTGTGCCACGAGCCGTACCACCCGTATCTCCGCGGCCGTCAGCTCGGGCCATGCCCCGGAGAGCCCGGCCGTCGAGGGCCGGCGGCGGACACCAGCGGCCCGCAGACGCCGGCGGACGCGTGCGACGTCCCTCTCGGCGCCCGCTCGCACATAGAGCGTGAGGGCCGTCTCGAAGTACGGGACCGCTTCCGGCTTGCGGGTGACCGCCAGCTTGCGTCCGGCGTCCTCCAGCGCCGACGCCCGGGCCAGCACCCGAGAGCAGTTCTCGTACAGCCGAACGGCGCGTACGAGAGGGGCGAGGTCGTTGTCGAGGAGCCCCCGGGCGTGCGCGGCGGTTGCGGCGAGGAACGGGAGGTCGGGATTGAGCACGACTCGCTTCTCGGCCATGGCGACCGCCTGCACGGCCCGTTCGTGCCTGCCCGCGCGCAGCGCCAGGCGGACGAGCACCGGGGCGTCGGCAGGGTCGATCAGGCCGGCGTAGGCGGGCCGGTCCGCGGCGGGCGACGTCATCACCGCGTCGAGCTCGGCCATGGCGCGGTCGGGCCGGCCTTCGTAGTCGGCCATCAGCGCCAGCATCCAGGTGCCGAAGTGCCGGACGACGGGTGCGTCGTCGCTCCGCATGCGCCGCGCCTGTGCCGCGTACGCCTCCGCGGTCTGCCGGTCGCCGGTGTGGAGGGCGACGCGCAGCATCACGTACCGGAGCGTGACATCGGCGAGGTTGCCCGGGCCGGGTTCGTCGGTCGCCGGGGACGCGGCTTCCGCGTCGGCCCGGGCGTCCGACAGCCGTCCGGTCTCCAGATAGATGCGGGTGCGGGTCATAAGCCACATGCGGGTGGCGGCCGTCCGGCCCTGCTCCCTGGTGATCCGGATGCCCTCCTCCGCGACGGCGAGCGCCTCCGCGGTGCGTCCGGTGGTGTTCGACAGGAGGGCGTGCCACAAGGCCTCCGGCAGCCACAGCGAGGTGCTGACGCCCAGGGCGTCGGCCAGCGCGGCGGCCCTCTCGGCCTGCCGGAACGCCTCGGCCAGGTCCATGCGGTGGAAGCTCACGGCCGAGCGGACCGTCGTCAGCGTGGCCTCGGCGGTGCGGTCTCCCGCTGCCGCCGCGGTGTCCCACGCCTGCGCGGCGACCTGCTCGGCCGCCGCGTGTTCGCCCGACATCGACAGGCCGACGGCGAGCATGGCGAGCAGTCGCCCCCTCGCGGTCAGGGAGATCCCGGGCAGTGCCGCCCCGGCTCGGGCCTGCCGGACCGCCTCGGAGAAGTCGAACTGTACGGCGAGGCGTGCCAGGGCCAGGCGTATGAGCGCCTCGTCCTCGGGTCCGAGACCGCCGGCCGCCAGGGCGGTGGCTCCCAGTTCACGCGCCTGGGCGGCCCGGCCCGTCTGCCAGAGCAGCGGGATCGTCTCGGCGATGACCCGAGGCCGCTCCGAAGCGTCCGCGGAGGTGAGTTCCAGGGCCATGAGGCTGCGTTCCGCAGCGGGTCCGGGAGCCGTGGCCGCGTACTCCGCCGCGGCGGTGCGCAGCCGGTCGGCCTCCGCCCCGTCTCCCGTCCCGGCCTCCGCCGCAGCTGCCGGTGCTCTCCCGGCCGACGGCCCGGGATGCTCGACAGCGAAGACCGCGCTCCCCGCCGGCAGCTCGGCGGCTTGATCACGCAGGGCCAGACGCAGGGGCAGGGGAAGGCCGGCTTCCACCGCCTCGCGGATCAGGTCGTGGCGGAAGGCGAGGCGATCGCCGCTCTCGGTGAGCAGATCGGCGTCGAGGGATTCCCGTATCGCTGTGATGAGCGCCGCCGAGGACCTGCCGAGCAGTTCGGCCAGCACCGCGACGGTGACCGGGCCGCCCACGGCGGCCGCCGTCTGCACCAGTTCCCGTGCCTCGTCGGACAGCTGGTCGATACGGCCCACGACAGAGGGGAGTGCCCGTGGGGCGGGGGGTCCGGCCGACAGCCCGGCCGTGCCGTTGTCGATCGTCACCGCCTCCCGCAGCGACCCGAGCAGCTCGACCAGCAGCTGCGGGACTCCTTCGGCGCGGCGGGCGACGCGGAGGACGTCCGGGTCGGGAGCGGCGCCGAGGATGTCCTCGGTGATCCGTGTGGTGGCCTGGTCGTCCAGCGCTCCCAGCGCCAGCTCGTGTGCGCCTGCCTGCCGGATCCGGTCCAGGGTCGTGCGCACTCCCGACGGCACGCTGCCGCCGCGCACGGCGACCAGCCACAGGATGGCGTGCGACGAGAGTCCGGCCGCGAGGGTGTTGAAGGTGAGAAGGGTCAGGTCGTCGCACCACTGGAGGTCGTCGAGGACGACAAGCAGGGGGCCGTTCCGAGCCGCCTCTCGCAGGCGGTCCCCCAGTTCCTGGAGCAGCCAGAAGCGCTGGCCGGGTGCCGTGGCGAGGTCCCTGAGGCGGACGGCGCCCGACAGCGGTTCCTCGTCGGAGAGCAGACCGTCGAGGAGCGGGCCGAGCGGTACGAACTGTTCGTCGGGGTCAGCCGCCCCCTCGAACACCCGCGTCCCGCGCCGCCTCGCGGACGCCGCGGCCTCGGCGAGGATCCTGGACCTGCCGATGCCGGCGGGGCCCTCGACGCGGACGATCCCGCCTTCGCCCCGGCCGAGCGCGTCGAGCCGCTCCTCGATGAACGCCATTTCGGCGTCCCTGCCCCGGAGGGGTGTCCGTACGCCGTCGAGCTCCTCGGGCACGGTCCTTGTCGTCACTCGGTTCACGCTCATACGGCGAAACAGTATGAACCATATGAACCACCCCGCCGTCGCCCGGCCCAGGGGCCCGTCTCAGTCGAAGCGCAGGTCGGCGAGTTGCCGTTCGAGGACGGTGACGTCGTCCTCGGGCTCTTCACCGACCGGGCGCGCCGCCATGAGCGCGGCGAGCTCGACGCCCGCCCGGCGCACGCGGCCGGGAAGGCCGTCGGTGTACTCGTCTCCACCCGAGCCCCAGTCCTCTGAAGCCGCGAACACGGCGGTGGGGAGGACGACGGCGCGGAGATAGGCGAAGAGCGGGCGCACGGCGTGCTCAAGGACCAGGGAATGGCGCGCGGTACCGCCCGTCGCCGCGATCAGGACCGGCTTCCCGGAAAGGGTGTCCGGATCGATCACGTCGAAGAAGGACTTGAAGAGACCGCTGTAGGAAGCCGCGAACACGGGAGTCACCACGATCAGGCCGTCGGCTGCCGTCGCCGCGTCGATCGCGGCGCTCAGTCGCGGCGGCGGAAAGCCGGTCACGAGGTGGTTGGCGATGTCGCCGGCCAGTTCCCGCAGCTCCACGACCTCGGTCGACGGCGCCTGCCCCCGGGCGGCGAGTTCGTCGCGGGCCGCCTCGGCCAGCCGGTCCGCGAGCAGGCGGGTGGAGGAGGGGGTGCTCAGCCCCGCGGAGACGACGATCAGCTTCATGCGGCGGACACCTCCCGGACGGCTCGGAGGGACGCGTGCGTGGGGGCCTGCGGCACGTCGGCCGGACGTCCCTTCGTGAACTCCCTCCGCAGCACGGGCACGACCTCTTCGCCGAGGATGTCCAGCTGTTCAAGGACTGTCTTCAGGGGCAGGCCCGCGTGGTCCATCAGGAACAGCTGGCGCTGGTAGTCGCCGACGCTCTCCCGGAACGACAGGGTCCGCTCAATGACCTGCTGGGGAGAGCCCACCGTCAACGGGGTCTGCTCGGTGAAGTCCTCCAGCGACGGGCCGTGGCCGTACACGGGAGCGTTGTCGAAGTAGGGACGGAACTCCCGTACGGCGTCCTGGGAGTTCTTCCGCATGAAGACCTGTCCGCCCAGGCCGACGATGGCGTCCTCCGGCCGGCCGTGGCCGTGGTGCGCGAACCGGCGCCGGTAGAGCTGCACCATGCGCCGGGTGTGGTCGGCCGGCCAGAAGATGTTGTTGTGGAAGAAGCCGTCTCCGTAGAAGGCGGCCTGCTCCGCGATCTCGGGGGACCTGATGGAGCCGTGCCAGACGAAGGGCGGGACGCCGTCCAGGGGCCGCGGTGTCGAGGTGAAGGCCTGGAGCGGCGTCCGGAACGTGCCCTCCCAGTCCACGACGTCCTCGCGCCACAGCCGGCGCAGCAGCGTGTAGTTCTCCTTGGCGAGGTTGATGCCCTGGCGGATGTCCTGGCCGAACCACGGGTAGACCGGACCGGTGTTGCCGCGCCCCAGCATGAGGTCGACCCGGCCGTCGGCCAGGTGCTGGAGCATCGCGTAGTCCTCGGCGATCTTCACCGGGTCGTTCGTGGTGATCAGCGTCGTGGACGTGGACAGGATCAGCTTCTCGGTGCGGGCGGCGATGTGGCCGAGCATGGTGGTCGGCGACGACGGTACGAACGGCGGGTTGTGGTGCTCGCCGGTCGCGAAGACGTCCAGGCCGACCTCCTCGGTCTTGAGCGCGATGGCCACCATCGCCTTGATGCGCTCGCGTTCGGTCGGAGTGCGACCGTTGGTGGGGTCGGGGGTCACGTCCCCGACGGTGAAGATGCCGAACTGCATGGGGTGTCTGCTCTCCTGAGCTCGTCCGGTTCCGCGCCGGGGAACCGGGGGCCGGGGTGACGCCGGGGGCTCCGGCGTCACCCGGCGGGTGGGCGGTGCGGCGTCACTTCGCCAGGAAGGCGAGGAGGGCGGTGTTGACCTCCTCGGCGTGGGTCCACAGCAGACCGTGCGGGGCGCCCTCGATCTCGACGTAGTCGGCCGACGGGAGCGCCTTGTGGAACGGGCGCGCCGTGCCCTCGGCCGGCAGGATGCGGTCGGCGGTGCCGTGCAGGATCAGGGCCGGCACGTCGACGGTCGGTATGTCGGCGCGGAAGTCGGTGTACCAGGTCGCCGGCGCGGCGGACGCGGCGAAGGAGCCGCCGCGGGCAGCGGTGTTCCAGCTGTTGCGAACGGCCTCCTCGCTGATGCGGGTGCCCAGGTTCTCGTCGAGGTTGTAGAAGTCGTTGAAGAAGGCCGTGTAGTAGGCGTAGCGGTCGGCCTTGACGGCGGCGACGACGCCGTCGAAGAACTCCTTCGGGGCGACGCCCTCCGGGTTGTCGTCGCTCTTCAGCAGGCAGGGCTCGAGCGAGGCCAGGAAGGCGACCTTGGCGACACGGCCGGAGCCGTACGTGGACACGTAGCGGGCGACCTCGCCGGTGCCCATGGAGAATCCGACCAGGACGGCGTCCTTCAGGTCGAGGGTCTCCATCACGGTGTTCAGGTCGGCCGCGAAGGTGTCGTAGTCGTAGCCGGTGGTCGGCTGCGAGGACCGCCCGAAACCGCGGCGGTCGTACGTGATCACGCGGTAGCCGGCGTCGAGCAGAGCGGCGCTCTGGCGCTCCCAGGAGTGGCCGTCGAGCGGGAAGCCGTGGATGAGGACGACCGGCTGCCCGCCACCCTGGTCCTCGAAGTACAGCTCGATGGGGTTGGTGTTCTTCTGGCCCACGGTGATGTACGGCATGGGGATGCTTCCTCGATTCGGGTCGGCTGGTCCGCGCGTCGAAGCGGCGCGGCATGCCCGTCACGCTAGGACCGGTCCTGCATCTCCTGTTGCCGTACCGCGCACCACACCTTGCACCGGGGCGCAGAGGTCACTCAGCCGCCGGTGACTGTTCCGGCGTCGCCCTCCGCAAGCGCGATCCGGGCCAGGTGGACCCTGGAGCGCACCGAGAGCTTGCGGAAGATCGACGCCAGATGGGTGTTGACCGTGTGCGGGGAGACGACGAGGGCCTCCGCGGCCGACCGGTTGGTGTGGCCCGCGGCGATCAGCCGGGCCACCTTGCGTTCCGAGGCCGTGAGCGCGTCCCAGCCCTGGCCGGGGCGCGGCCGGAGGCCTCCGGTGCGCCGGCCGGGGCGGCTGGTGGCCCGTTCCAGATCGGCCCGGACCCGATCGGCCTCGACATCGGCCCCCGCCTGGGCGTAGATGTCGTGGGCCCTGGTCAGAGTGGGTGTCGCAGCGGGGTCGCCTGCCACAAGAAGAGCGCGCCCGAGGTCGGCGGATGCGGCGGCGAGGGGCAGCGGCCGGGGGCCGGTGAGGAGGATGCGGACCGATCGCTCCAGGAGTCCGGGGTCGGCGTTCGCCAGGGCGGATGCGTGGGCGGCCGCCCCCTGGGCGGTCGGCACGCCGGGGTTGCGGGTGGCGTGTTCGACAGCCTGGGCCGCGAGGTCCTCGGCCAGGTTCCGGTCCCCGCCGCGCAGGGCGATCCGCACGGCCTGGACGACATGGGGGCGCAGGAGCCGCCATCGGAGGAAGGAATGGTCACGCTGCACGGATCGGACCAGTTCGGCCGCTGCCGCGTGGTCGCCGTCGGCGTCGGCGACGACGGCCTCGAAATACTGGTGCGTGGCGTGGTTGCCCGTGTTCGGCCGCTCGGCCACGGTCGCCCGCACGACGTCCAGGTGTTCCCGCGCGGCTTCGCGGTCGCCGCGCAGCATCGCGAGGAGGCCGCGGTTGACGCGGATGTTGACCAGGTTGCCGGGCACGTGGAGGTCCGCTTCGAGCCGCTCGGCGGTGACGAGGTCGGCGTCCGCGTCGTCGAGCCGGCCGAGCCCCATGTTCAGGGTTCCCTGGGCCCAACTCAGCATGGCGGGGCGCAGGGGAGCGTCGCCCGCCGTCCGGAGCAGTCGCCGTACGGTATCGAAGTCGTCCATGTGGATCCGGGCGACGGCCTCCTCGGGCAGGAAGGCCGTGTCGAACACGCTCAGCGCCGTGTGGTGTTCGGCGGCGGCGGCGCAATCGCCCGCGTTGAGGGCGATCTCGCCCAGGCCCCACAGCGCGAGGACACGGGCCTCCCGATCACCGGACCGCTCCGCTTCGGCGAGCGCCCGTTCGCCGGTCTCGCGAGCGGCCCCGAGGTCGCGCCCGCGGGACCGGGCGAGGGCCTGCCGGGCGGTGAGCCGGGCGCGGATTGTCGGGTCGGTGACTGCGGCCAGTGCTGCCGTCGAACGTCGGGTCAGCTCGTGGATGTCGTCGAGGTGCCACAGCGTGTCGCCGAGTACGGACTGCAGACGGGCGAAGACGTCAAGGGGCGGCTGCCGGGCGAGCAGCGTGTCGCCGGTATCCCGTGCCTGGGTGTACCGGCCCGCGCGGGTCAGCGCGACGATGGCCCGTTCTCCCACGTCGAACACCATGGGCGCATGGGGCGGTACGAGTTCCAGGGCGCGTACGGCCAGGTCGGCGGCGAGGTCGGGCATCACGGCGATCACGTCCGTGGCGGCCGTGCCGAGCAGCCCGATCGCCTCCTGGTCGCCGGGTTCGGCGCTCTTCAGCAGATGCGGGACCGCGTCGGTGGAGCTCCGGCCCGCCGCGACGAGCCGGCTCGCGGCCTCACGGTGGAGCGCCCGGCGTACGGAGGGGGCGAGATCGGCGTACACCGCCTGGCGGAGCAGGTCGTGGCGGAACAGGAGGCGTTCGCCATCGTCGTGGAGGAGGGCGGCGGCGATCGCCTCGTCCACTTCGGCGCTGAGTCCGGAGGCGGGCCGGCCGCACAGCGCGGCGGCGTCCGCGAGCGAGAACGCGCGGCCGAGGACCGAGCCGATCCGCAGGAAGTGGAGGGTGCCCGGCCGGAGGCCGGCCAGCCGGTCGCGTACACCGAGGACCAGCCGCTCCGGCGGCTCCGGCGCGTCCGCGTCCCCGCCCGACGCCGCGATGCCCGTGAGCAGCTCGGCCGCGAGGAAGGGGTTGCCTCCCGCCCCGTCGAGGAGTTCCGCGACCTGCTCCGGTACGTCCCCGCCGAGGACGTCCCGTGCCAGCTCGGCCAGGGCCGTGTCGGACAGCGGTCGGAGGGGGAGGGTAGTCGCCAGCGGCCCCTGCCCGTACGGCTCCGGGTCGTTCCTGCCCGTGAGCAGCCAGAGGACCGGGGAGCTGAGCAGCCGCGCCGGCATGACGCTCAGGGCGAACCGGCTGAGCGGGTCGGCCCATTGGACGTCGTCGACCGCGATCAGTACGGGTGCGCCCGCCGAGCGTTCCTCGATCAGCTGGGCCAGTCGTTCGACGAGCCAGATGCGCTGGTCGTGATGGCCCGCGAGGTCTGCGAAGTCCGTGCTGGAAAGCAGCGGCGGGTCACCGCGCAGGAGGCCGGAGGCCAGTGAGGCGAGCGGTGCCAGCTCGTGCAGTTCCTCGGCGCGCCCGTGGCTGACGACGAACCCGTGAGCCCGCGCGATAGAGACGGTCTCCTGGAGCAGTACGGTCTTCCCGATCCCGGGTTCGCCCAGGAGCAGCGCGACCGCTCCTCCCTCGCCGTCGCGCACCGCCTCGACCAGGGCGCGCAGCCGCTCCAGCTCGGCTTCGCGGCCCCGCAGCCCGGGCCGGCTCAGCGCCGCGCTCCCGGGCACCGCCGTGCCTTCTCCCTCGGGCCGGTCGAGGCTCATCCCTTGACCGATCCGGCGAGCAGTCCCCGTGCGAAGTGCCGACGGAGGGCGATGAAGACGAGCAGCGGGACGAACGCCGCCACGAAGGCTCCTGCGGTGAGCCGCTGCCACTCGTTGCCGTACGTCCCAGCCAGGCTCGCCAGTCTGACCGTCATCGGCGCGGTCTCGGCCGTTCCGCCCGACAGCGTCAGTGCCACGAGGAGGTCGTTCCACACCCAGATGAACTGGATGACGGCGAAGGAGACGAGGGCCGGGCGGGCCAGGGGCAGCACGATCCGGAGCAGCAGCGCCCCGTGCGAGGCGCCGTCAACGCGGGCGGCTTCGATCAGGTCCCGGGGCAGTCCCGCCAGGAAGTTGTGCAGGAGGAACACCGCGAACGGCAGCGCGAAGACCGTGTGGGCGAACCAGACCTGGCCGAAACGCGCGGGACCGGTGAGGTGCCACGCGGGCAGGAACAGCCAGCCCTGGGAGAACAGCTTCAGGAGGGGGACGAGCGCCATCTGGAGCGGCACGGCCTGGAGCGCGAAGATGCCGACGACGAGCGCGTCCCGCCCTCTGAAGTCGATCCACGCCAGGGCGTACGCCGCGAAGAACGCCGGCACGAGCGGGAACAGCACCGAGGGAAGGGTGATGACGACGGAATTGACGAAGTACTCCGCCAACCGCCCCGACCCGTTCCCGCCGCCGGACAGCACCTCGCCGTAGTTGTCGAGCGTGAGGTGTGGCGTACCGAACACGGTCCACCAGCCCGTCGTCTTGATCTCCTCCTCGGGACGGAAGGAGGAGAGCAGCAGACCGAGGGTCGGTGTCGTCCAGAGAATCGCGATCACCACGGCGATCGACGTGAAGGCGCGGGAGGCCAGACGCTCCCGGACGCCGTTCACGCTGCCCTCCGCTGTGCCCGGACCTGGTGGGCGACGAAGGGGGTGACGAGGATGAAGAGGAGCACGGCGAGAGCGGCGCCGCGGCCCGTCTCGCCGTGGCGGAAGGCCTGGTCGTACATCTCGTGGGCGATGACGCCCGTGTCGAACTGCCCGCCGGTCATGGTCTTGACGATGTCGAAGGCCTTGAAGGTGCCGATCGCCTGGGCCAGGACCACGACGAGCAGCGTGGGTCTGATCGACGGCAGGGTGATCCGCCAGAAGATCTGGCGGGGGGACGCGCCGTCGAGTCGGGCCGCCTCGGTGAGCTCGCCGGGAACGGCCCTGATCGCGCCGGCCAGCAGGACGGCCGCGAAGCCCGCCTGTGTCCACACCATCGCCACGATGAGGAACAGTACGTTCCAGGGAGAGTCCACGAGCCATTGCCTCGGTTCGCCGCCGAACGCGACGACGAGCTGGTTGAGCAGCCCGATCTGCCCGGCCTCCGCGGGACGGTAGGCGTAGACGAACTTCCAGACGACGCCCGCGCCGACGAAGGAGATCGCCATCGGCATCAGGACGAGGAGCAGCGCGAACGCTCTGAACCGCGACCGTACGACGGCCGCCGCGTAGAGCAGACCAACCGAGGTGGCCAGCAGCGGCACGAGCACCACCCACGCCAGGGTGTTGCGCAGCGCGACCAGCGCCCGGGGGTCGGTGACCATCCACACGTAGTTGTCGAGGCCGGCCCAGGCGTCTCCCCCGTTCTGCGTGAACGACAGCGCCAGGGTGCGCAGACCGGGCAGGAGGAGACCCACCGTGAGCAGCAGCAGCGCGGGGGTCAGCAGGATCAGGGCCGCGGCCCTTCTCCGAACCGGCCCCCGGTGCAGCGCGAGCAGGATCAGGGAGACCACCGCCGCGAAGGCGGCGACGCCCTGGAGCAGGTACAGCAGCTTGGGCTGCTGGGCGACGGCGTCGAACGGCATCAGTGGCTCGGCCAGGACCGTTCGACGGAGTCGGCGACCTGTCGGGTGCTCGCGCCGCCGATCCAGTCGACGGCTCCCTTCCAGAACGTCCCGGCGCCGACCGAAGCGGGCATCAGGTCCGAACCGTCGAACCTGAACTGTGTGCCTGAGTCCTGGAGCAGCTGGATCGAAAGCCTGTCGACCGGGGTGGCGGCGTTCGCCGGATCCACGCCCTTGTTCGCCGAGACGAACGGGCCCTTCTTCATGCGCGCGTTCGCGAAGTCCGCGGAGGCCAGATACTCCTGGAACGCCCGCACTTCGGGACGGTCGGCGAACACCGCGGTGAACACCCCACCGCCCAGGACGGGCCGGTCGGCCGGGTCGGCCCCCGGCAGGAGGAAGGCGTAGACGTCCTCGTCCGGTCCGATCTCGGTGCCCTTCGGCCACATGTCGGCATACAACGAGGCCTGGCGGTGCATCGCGCAGTCGCCTGAGAGAACCGGTGTGCCGGCCTCCTGGAAGGAGATCGACGCCATCGAACGGGCCGGACCGAAACCGCCGTTGGCGTACCGGTCGTTCTTGAGGAGGGACCCGACGGTGTCCATGGCCTTGATCACCCGCGGGTCGTTGAACGGGATCTGGTGAGCGACCCACTGGTCGTAGACGTCCGTGCCCTGCTGACGCAGCAGGACGTCCTCGATCCAGTCCGTGACGGGCCAGCCGGTTGCCTCGGCGGACTCGATGCCCGCGCACCACGGCTTGACGCCCGACGCCGCGACCTTCTCCGTCACGGCCATCAGCTCGGACCACGTGCGGGGAACGTTCAGTCCCCTGTCGCGGAAGAACTTCGGGGAGTACCAGACGAACGACTTCACGTTCGCGACCAGCGGCGTGCCGTAGAGGGTGCCGTTCACGGTCGCGTAGCTGTTCCAGTCCGCCGACCAGCCCTTCTTCGCGAGGGCCACGACCCCGGCGCTCGCGGGCTTGAGCTTCCCCGCCCGCGCGAAGCGTTCCAGGAGCCCCGGCTGGGGGAAGAACGCCACATCCGGTGCGCTCCCGCCGTCGACCCGGAGCTGGATCTGGGCCTCGAACTCCCCGTCCCCCTCGTACCGGACGTCGATTCCCGTGCAGTCCGCGAAGTCCGCCCAGGTCTCTTCGAACAGGTCGGCCTCCCGGTCCCGGTTCTCCGCGTAGACGGTGACCTTGGTGCCGGGGTGTTCGCCGTACCTGGCGTACGGCCCACAGTCCACGGCGGTGTGCGACTGCGAACCGCTGTCCTGCGGAACACCGCAGGCGGTGGCAAGGACGGCGAGGGCGATGCCGGCGAGCGCGAGCCTCGCGCCGAACCTCATGGGTGTATCTCCTCCGATCGCCCGCCGAGGGGTTCTCAGGGGCGATCAGAAGCTACCAGCGCTCGAACATTATCGACTAATCGTTCGATCCTGAACGATCGGGTCAATGGGCGGTGGACCGGGCCGCGTCCTGGATCAGCTCTGCCACGGCCTTGGGCTGGGCAAGCATGACCAGGTGGGAGGAGTCGACCTCGACGGTGGTCATGCCGGCGCGCTCGTACCCGTAGCGCTCCACATCGGGGTTGATCGTGCGGTCGGAGGAGGCGACCAGGCCCCACGAGGGCTTGGTCTTCCACGCCGCGACAGGCGCCGCCTCCGAGAAGGCACGTGCTGCCAGGGGGCGCTGGGAGACGGCGAGCACCGCGGCGAGGTCGGGGTCGACGTCCGCCGCGAAGAGGGCGGGGAACTTCTCGATGTCCACCGAGACATCAGTGCCGGTCTCGGTGGAGCCGGCCACCGGGAACGGGGTGTAGACGAGCGCGTCGGCGAGACCGGAGTCGGGGAAGCGGCCCTGCAGCTCGCCCAGGCTCTCGCCCTCCTCCAGTGCGTATCCCGCGAGGTACACCAGTGCGCGGACGTTGTCCTCCGCGCCGGCGAGGGTGATGACGGCACCACCGTAGGAGTGCCCGACCAGGATCACGGGGCCTTCGACGGCGCGGATCACCGAGGCTATGTACGCGGCGTCGTCGACGAGGCTGCGGTTGGGCACGGCCGGGGCCACCACTTCCATACCGGCGGCGGCCAGTTCGGGGATGACGCGGGCGAAGCTGGAGGCGTCGGCGAAGGCGCCGTGGACCAGGACGACGGTGGGGCGGGCGTGTCGGGGCATGGGGAACTCCTTGGTGCGTGACGGGTGATGGGGCTGGGGATGCGGGAGGCGGATATGTGGTGTTCGTGTGGTGCTTCACAGGCCGAAGCGGGCGCGCCTCGCCTCGGGCACCAGGTCGGTGTACTCGGGATGCTTGCCGATCCAGCCCCGGATGAAGGGGCAGTACGGCAGGACGCGCAGCCCACGAGCCCGGGCGTCGTCGAGCGCTCCCCGGGCAAGGAGACCGCCCAAGCCCTGGCCGGCGAACCGGCTGTCGATCTCGGTGTGGATGAAGGCGATCTCACCCTCCGAGAAGTGGTACTCGGCGAAGCCCGCGGTCTCGGTGCCGTCGTCGCCGGCGAGGATCTCGTACCGAGACTTCTGGGGCCGGTCCGTCACCTGCGGTTCCATGGGTGCTCCTGTGCGGTCGTGGTGTGACGGGGTGGGTGCGCGCGGTCAGAGCGTGCGGCGTACGCCTGCCTGCCGTTCCAGGTTGCGGAGCTGGACGGACAGGTCGCCTTCCACGGCGAGGTGGGCGGGGCCGCTGCGGCCGATGGGCAGGACCTGCTCGCTGCGCATGTCCTCGAGCATCAGGGCGAACGCCGTGTACATCGCGACGAGCGCCACCACGAGGCCGAGCGCACCGGACGTGCGCGTCAGCCATTCGGCACCGGTGATGCCCGAGAGGCCGGTGGCCGCCCAGCGAGGGAGGGAGACCGCAAGGACAAGCCACAGCGCGCGCTTGGGCCGGGTCACGGCGGTCATCAGGGCCCCGAAGCAGAGGAGCGCCAGGTTGAACACGCCTAGGACCTGAAGGCCGTCGGCCGCGCCGCTGAGCATGATGAGCGAGTAGGGCAGCCAGCTGCCGGCAAAGACCGCCATCAGCGTCGCCGCGATCACGTCACGGGCGCCGAAGGCCAGGAAGCTCACCAGGATTTGGAGGACGAAGGCCGGAAGCACGGTGAAGGCGACGGCGGCGCGGGCCGCCTCGTCGAAGAGCCCGAGCTGGAGGCAGCCCGTCATCACGGAGGCGATGGCTATCGTGAAGAAGCCGAGCGGCATGGGTGAGGCGATGGGGCGCAGGTTGATCCGTGTCATCGACCGGAGGTCCGGTTCGAAACGGCGTCCCTGGGGCGCGTCCGGCGAGGTCGCCGGGGTGTCGCCGCTGTCGGCGGCGGGGGAGGCTGCGGACATCGGGTGGATCTCTCTTTCAGTGCTCGAAGCAGGGGTCGACGAAGGACGGCGTCGTGTCGGGGACGGAGCCGCGGGCGACGCGCCAGCGGCGGTGCTGCTCGGACTCGGCGACGGCCTCAGCCACGGCCGAGGCCTGGCGGGCACCGCTCTGGTACCCGCCGAAGTGGGCCACCGGGCTCCACTCGGGGGCCACCGGGGGGATGGCCTCATCGAGCCCCTCGTACTCGGCGGTCGCGTAGACGATCCGGCCGCCGACGACAGTGAGGACGGACTCGATGTCGGGAATGACGTCCTCGGGCACGGTGAGGAAGTCGTCGGAGAGGATCGCGAGGTCGCCATAAGTCCCCTCTCGCAGCGTTCCCTTGACGTCCTGCTCGCCGGTGAGCTGCGCTCCGCCCCGGGTGTAGAGGCCGAGGGCGGTCTCCCGGTCGATCAGGTTCCCGGCCGGGTAGAGGGCCGTGCCGCCGACGGTGCGCCCGGTGACCAGCCAGTGCAGCGCGACCCACGGGTTGTACGAGGAGACGCGGGTCGCGTCGGTTCCGGCGGCGACCGTCAGGCCGCGGTCGAGCATGGCCCGGACCGGCGGGGTGTGGGCGGCGGCCTCGGCGCCGTAACGGTCGAGGAACGCGGCGCCCTGGAAGGACATGCGGTTCTGCACGGACACGGCGCCGCCGAGGGCCGCGATCCGGTCCAGGCTGTCGGCCGAGACCGTCTCCGCGTGGTCGAAGAGCCAGCGGTTGCCGCCGGGGAAGAGTCCCTCCCCGGCGAGCTTCTCGAAGACGGCCAGGTCGCGGCGGATGGTCTCGTCGTAGGTCGCGTGGAGCCGGAAGCCCCAGCCGTTTTCGAGCAGGAGCCGTACGGCGCTCTCGAACTCGGTCTCGTAGCCCGCGGCGAGCTCGGGCCGGGGCTCGGAGAAGTTCTCGAAGTCGGCGGCGGCCCAGGTCAGGTTCTCGCCCGCGCCGTTCAGCCGGAGCCACTCGTCCCCGTCCCCGGGCTTGACCATCTCGGTCCAGCGCTTCAGGTCGGCGAGTTCCTGCCCGGCCGTCTGCGGGAAGAGGTGGTAGGCGATCCGGAGGGTCAGCTCCCCGGACCTGGCGAGGTCGGTGACCGTCGCGTAGTTGTCGGGGAAGTTCTGGAAGCCGCCGGCGGCGTCGACAGCGGACGTCAGGCCGAAGCGGTTCAGCTCGCGCAGGAAGTGGCGCGTCGACGTCCGTTTGTCGGCCTCGTCGAGGGCAGGCGCCTTGGCCAGCGTCGAGTACAGGACGAGAGCGCTCGGCGCCGCGAGGAGCACGCCGTTGGGTTCGCCGTCCCGGCCGCGGACGATCTGCCCGCCCCGGGGGTCGGGGGTCTCCCGGGTGAACCCGGCCGCCTTGACCGCGGCCCGGTTCATCAGCGCCGACTGGTACAGGTGCAGGACGAAGACCGGGGTGTCGGGGGCGGCGGCGTTCAGCTCCGCGACGGTCGGCATCCTGCGCTCGGCGAACTGCTCGGCGGTCCAGCCGCCCACCACCCGGATCCATTGCCCCTTCGGGGTGCGGCCGGCCTGCTCGCGCAGCATCGCGAGGGCGTGTCGGAGGCTTCGTACGCCGTCCCAGCGCAGCTCCAGAACGTAGTTCAGGCCGCCCCGGATGACATGCAGGTGCGAGTCGTTGAGGCCGGGAATCACCCGGCGGCCGAGGGCGTCGACGACCTTCGTTCCCGGCCCGACGAGGTGGGCGAGGTCGTGGTCGTCGCCCAGGGCCAGGACCCGGCCGTCGCGGATCGCGACGGCACGGGCCTTTGGCCGGTCGGGGTCACCGGTGAAGACCTTGGCGTTACGGACGAGGAGGTCGGCGTGCTCGTGCTCCCGACGCGGGGCGGGGACGAGGCCCGCCACCGGCATGCTCGTCGACGGCCCGGTCATGCGAGGGCCTTGCGCAGGATGTCGGTGGCGAGGCCGATGGCGAGCTCCGCGCCCCGCGTCTCGCGCAGCGCGTTCAGCATGACGAAGTCGTGGATGACGCCCTGGACGCGCAGGGCGGTGACGGGGACGCCGGCGGCACGGAGCTTCGCCGCGTACGCCTCGCCCTCGTCGCGCAGGACGTCGGCCTCGGCAGTGATGACCAGGGCCGGCGGCAGGCCGGTGAGCTGCTCGGTGGAGGCGCGCAGCGGGGAGGCGGTGATCTGGGCCCGCTCGGCCTCGTCGGTCGTGTACTGGTCCCAGAACCACTTCATGGCGTCGCGGCGCAGGAAGTAGCCCTCGCCGAAGGCGTGGTACGAATCCGTGTCGAAGCTCGCGTCGGTCACCGGGTAGAAGAGGACCTGCTGGACGAGCGTGACATCGCCGCGCTGCTTGGCCATGAGGGTGAGGGCGGCGCTCATGTTGCCGCCGACGGAATCACCGGCTACGGCGATCCGGGTGCCGTCGAGGTCCTTGTGGTGTCCCTCGCGGGCGACCCACTGGGCGACGCTGTAGTTCTGCTCGATCGCGACGGGGTAACGCGCCTCGGGCGACAGGTCGTACTCGGGGAAGACCACGGCCGCCCCGGTGCCGACGGCGAGTTCGCGGACGAGCCGGTCGTGGGTGTGGGCGTTGCCGAAGACCCAGCCCGCGCCGTGGATGTAGAGGATGACGGGGAGCGGGCCGGTGGCGCCGCGGGGGCGGACGATCCGGGCGCGGACGTCGCCGGTCGGGCCGCCGTGGACGGTGGTCCACTCCTCGTCGACGTCCGGCAGGGGGACGCCCTCACCGTTCTGGACGTCGTCCACGGCCTTACGGCCTTCGGCGACGGGGATCTGGTAGAGGTACGGCGGCTGGGCGGTGGCGTCGGCGAAGGCCTGGGCTGCGGGTTCGAGGACCGGACGGTTGTTCATGAGGGGCTCTCCTTCAGAGGATGTACGGGGCGGGTCGGAGCGTCAGCGGGTCGCTCGCACGGCGGCGAGGATCACGTGGGTGACCACGGCCGGGCGGGAGACCGCCACTGCATGGGACGCGTCCACTTCGGTGATGTGCGAACCGGCACGCCGGGCCATCCACCGTTCGGCGGCGGCCCGGATGTTCTTGTCGGCGGTGGCGATCAGCGCCCAGGACGGGATCGTCTTCCAGGCCGCTTCCCCGGCCTTCTCCTCCAGCGCGGCGGTGGCGACCGGGCGCTGGGTCGCGGCCATGACCGCCGCTTCGGCGGCGGGTACGTCGGCGGCGAACTGCCTGTGGAACTTTGCTCGTTCGATGACGAGTTCGGTACCGGTGCCACCGCCGGGCAGCGGGTACGACCGCGGGCTCACGGTGTCGCCGAGGGTGGAGCCCGGGAACTTGGCGGCGAGCTCGGCCGCGCTCTCCCCCTTGTCCGGGGTGAACGCGGCGATGTAGACGAGGGCCTTCACACGGCTGTTGCCCACTGCGGCGCCACTGATGACGGCGCCGCCGTAGGAGTGGCCGACCAGGACGACGGGCCCGTCGACGGCGGCCAGCACGCTGCGCAGGTAGTCGGTGTCCGCGGCGAGACCGCGCAGCGGGTTGGCGGGCGCCAGGACGGGGTAGCCGGCGTGCTGCAGCCGCTGGATCGTGCCGCTCCAGCTGGAGGCGTCCGCGAACGCTCCGTGGACCAGGACGATCGTCGGCTTCGGGTCGTGCCGGTCGGTGTCGGCCGTGGCCGGGCGGCTCGCGGGTGCGGCGGGTGCGGCGCCGATCAGGGCGGCCAGCGTCGCGGGCATGGCGAGGGCGAGGGTGCGCCTCGTGAGCTGCATGGGTGGGTGTTTCCTTGTCGGATGGGGAAGCGTGGGGGTGTGCTCGGTCGAACAGGAGGGGTGCGCCGCTCGGGCGGAGGGGTGCGCCAGCCGGGCGGACGGGACCCGGCGCGGGAGAAGGGAACCAGGCCTCAGAGGCCGTACGCCTCCAGGAGCCGGAGCCAGACCTCGCTCACCGTCGGAAAGGCGGGCACGGCGTGCCACAGGCGCTCCAGGGGGACCTCACCCACGATGGCCACGGTGGCCGTGTGGATGAGCTCGGTCGCCATCGGACCGGTGAACGTGCAGCCGACGACGACCCCTCGGGTCTCGTCGACGACGAGCTTCGCGAGGCCGCGGTAGTCGTCCGCGTGGAGCGCGGCACCGGCGACGTCGTCGATGCGGTACTCGACCACGCGTACCGCGAGACCCGCTTCGCGTGCGGCGCGTTCCGTGAGACCGACGCTCGCGATCTCGGGGTGGGTGAAGACGGCCTGGGGGACGGCGAAGCGGTCGGCTTCCGCACTCCAGGGCTGCCCGCCGCCGGTGTCGGCGGGGCGGCCCGCTGTTCGCTCTGCGATCGCCGCCGCGCAGGCGCGGGCCTGGTACTTGGCCATGTGGGTCAGCGGCGCACGGTGATTCACATCGCCGACGGCGTAGAGCCATGCGCCCTCGACCGCGGTGACCCGACAGGTGTCGTCGACCGGGAGCCAGTCGCCCGCCGGCAGTCCGACGGAGTCCAGGCCGAGGTCTGTGGTGCGCGGGCGCCGGCCGACGGCGGCGAGGACCTCGTCGCAGACGAGTGCGGTGCCGTCGTCCGTGTTCACGGTCACCGTGCGGGTGTCGGCGTCACGGGCGACCCGGACGGCCGACACCCCGAAGCGGATCGTGACGCCCAGATCGCTCAGCCCCCGGGTGACCTCTTCGCCGGCACACGGTTCCCAGCCGGTCAGCAGGGCCTGATCGCGGACCAGCAGAGTGACGGAGGAGCCGAGCGTGCGCCACGCGGTGGCCATCTCGCAGGCCACCACTCCCCCGCCGATGACGACGAGCCGCTCGGGCACCGCGTCGGCCGTGGTGGCCTGCCGGCTGGTCCACACACCGATCCGGTCGAGCCCTTCGACCGGCGGAAGGGCGGGCTCCGTGCCGGTGCAGACCACGACCGCGCGCCGGGCCCGCAGGGTACGGACCGTGCCGTCGGCCCCGGTCACCTCCACCCGGCGCTCACCGGCGAGCCGTCCGTGCCCCCGTACGAGCGCGATGCCCGCACCGTCGAGCCAGTCGGCCTGGCCGGTGTCGTCACCGCGTCCGGTGAAACGGTCACGGCGGGCCAGGACGCGCGCCGGGTCGAGTGCCGCCGTGACCGCCTGCCGGGCCCCGTCGACCGACCGGGCCGCCGCTCGGGCGGCGCCGGGTCGCAGCAGGGCCTTGCTCGGCACGCAGGCACGGTAGGAGCACTCGCCGCCGACCGCCTCGGCCTCGACGACGACGGCGGTCAGTCCCGATCGGACAGCCCGGTCGGCGACGACCTCGCCGGCCGGACCGCCGCCGACCACGACGAGGTCGTACGTGTCCATCAGCCGCGCACCAGAGGAGTGTCCACGAGATGCTCGGCGAGGAACCACACCTGCGCCTCGCCGGTGCGGATGACATCGGAGACGAGCAGGTCGGCGCTGCCCTCGTCGCCCTCCCCGGAGAGCCGGGCGGCGGCGTCCCGGGCGTCGATCAGGATCCGCTCGTGCGCGTCGAGGAGCCGCGACAGCATGACGGGCACCGGCTCGACGCCGTCCGGCGGCCGGGGGATCGACGTCAGCTCGGCGACGTGGCGCGGGTCTCCGACGGCGACGCCGCCGAGGCTCTGGACCCGCTCGGCCAGCGCGTCAACGATGGCCAGCTGGGCTTCCGCGTGCTTGTCCAGCATCAAGTGGAGTGAGTAGAAGGTCGCTCCGCGCATGAGCCAGTGGTGCTTCTTGTAGAGGGAGTACAGGATCTGCGTGTCGGCGAGTACGCGGTTCAGCCGCTGGCACGCGTACATGCGGGTGTCGTGGCCGAGGCCGATCGGCAGCTGCTTGAGCGTGCCGAACGCCTGGGTCTCGGCTCCCTTCTGATGCAGCAGCGGCTGGCCGCCGCCGTGTGGGGTCGTGAGGGTGTCCATCGGGTGCTCCTGTTCGGGAGAGAGGGCGGGAAGGGCCCGGCCGCCCGGTCGGGGGTACGCGGGCGGCCGGACCCGGTCTGTGCGGCTCGCGCTCAGCGGTCGGCGATCGCCGGGGCGGGGGGCCGGTGCAGGACGAGCCGGGTGAGGAGTCCGCTACCGAGACCGGCCACGAGCGCGAGGGCCGCCCACCACAGCGGGTACGGCGTGAGGCCGAGGGCCGCGTCGAGGGACCAGGCGCCGGGGCCGGTGGCGGCGAGGGCGGCGGCGGTGCCGATGAGGACGAGCGGGTACTCGTATCCGTCGTTCTGCGCCCAGAGCCCGTGGCGCCACTTCACGGTGAGCGCGACCGTCATGACCCCGATGGCGCCGGTCGCGGCGAGCGGGGTCAGGAGGCCGGCGGCGAGCAGCAGGCCCGATCCGATCTGACCACCGCCCGCCGCCAGGGCGGTGAGGACACCGCCGCGGAAACCGTCGGCGCGGAACTCCTCGGTACCGCCGTTGAGTCCCTTGCCGCCCAGGTGCGAACTGATCTTCTGCACACCGTGGCCGGCGACGAGCGGTCCCACCAGCAGACGCAGGATCAGAATGCCGGTGTCCACAGGGGTCAGCCGGCGGCGTGCGCGCCGATGACGCTCTGCGCGTACACGACGCCCAGGCCGTACGCGCCCGCGTGGGCCTTGACGATCTCCATGACCGCGCCGTACGACTCCTGGCGCGCCCAGTCGCGCTGCAGCTCCAGGAGGACCTGGACCCAGGTCACCGGTACGGCGCCGGCGGCGATCATCCGCTGGAGCGCGTGCTCGTGGGCGGCCGGGCTGACGCCGCCGGAGGCGTCGGAGACCACGTACACCTCGTAACCCTGCTCCAGGGCGGACAGCGCGGGCAGCACCAGGCAGACCTCGGTCCACAGGCCGGACAGGATGATCTTCTTGCGGCCGGTAGCCTTGACCGCCGACACGAGCGCCTCGTCCTCCCAGGCGTTCATGGTCGTACGGTCGATGACCTCGTGCTTGGGGAACACCTCGGCAAGCTGGGGCAGCAGGGGCCCGGAGAACGACTCGGCGGCGACCGTGGTCAGCACGGCCGGCACATCGAATGCCTGAGCCGCCTTGGCGAGACCCACGGTGCTGTTGATGATCGCGGCGCGATCGCCGCTCCCGGTGCCGAAGAACATCTGCGGCTGGTGGTCCACGAAGAGCATGACCGCGTTGTCGGGCGTGAGCAGATCCTTGCTCGGGGCGGCCTGCACCTTGGTGATGTCGAACATGAGGGGTCCTCTCGAAGCAATCGGTAACGTGCCCCCGCCGCGTCCGCGGCTCGGCACTTCTTCAAGCTACGAGCGACCCGACCGACCGCATTGACCTCCTGCGCCCAGGGGTTGGCACGACAGCGCACAACCGGTCAAGGACGAGATCCGCGCAGTGTCACGGGCGCGGACGCGCAAGGTCGCGACACCCGCACACTCGCCCCGAGACCCCCCGAAACGGCGCGTCACCACACCCCAACCCAACGAAGGGCCGCCTCACCAGCGGAAACATCGCCAAGAACGAGCCGCGGAGGGGAGAATCTGGGGAGAACGAAGCCGTTCTGGGGAGCGGCTGGGGAGAAGCGACCGCGCAAAACGGCGTCACCCTGAAAGCCCCGGAAACGAGCAAATTCGCAGGTCAGCCCGGCTCGTACAGCAATCTGCCCAGGTCAGCGCGTTGTGGGCGAGGACTTCAAGAAGATCTCCTCCTGGGCCGCCACCCTCTTCGCCCCCACCCTGGCTGGCACGGTCTACGGCATGAACTTCGAAACCACGCCGGGCCTCCAGTGGGCGAGCAGCAGCAGTGAGTGATCTTCGGCAGGCGCGCCGTCGCACAGCCCAAGCCCTGAGGCCCTCCACCCACGACCATCGCTTCGGGCCCTGGCCACGGAACTACAGTGCCCCCTCCCTCACCGACCAAGATCCGGGCCAGTGGCGGGCCAGCACCGGACCACCGATGGCAGGTACCTTCATCTTGCCTGGTCAGGAGGGGTGTGGCGGGTGTACCACCAGTACTCGAAGAACCTCCTCGTCTCGTACTCGCCGAAGAAGCTCGGCTTCTTCTAGGAGCCCGTAAGGCCGACCGCCAGTGTGAGCTCGAGGATCCGGTGGGGCGATGCGAGGTCCGGAAACAGCTCCCGGAGCTGCGCCATCCGGTAGCGGACGGTCTGGGGGTGGACGAACAGCGCCGCCGCCGCCTCGTCCCGCCTGCCCTGGTGCAGCAGCCACGCACGCAGCGTCTCCTCCAGCCGCCGTGCCGTCGCGACGGGCAGGGTCCCCAAGGGTGCGAGGGCTCGGGCACGCAGGTCTGCGAACGCGTCCGTGTCGGCGCTCAGCACCAGCTCGGGCAGGTGGTCCTCGGTGTCGCGGATATCGGAGGAGAGGGTGCGTGCGCGTGCGGCTCGTGCGTACGAGGCGGACGCACGGGTCCATGGCCGGGCCGGGCCGACCACGGCGGTGCGGTCGGTCAGCTGCCGCAGGAGGTGGGGCCGGTCGGCATCGGGGACGAGCAGCACGCCGAAGGCGTCCGGCAGGTCGTCGAGGACGAGGGTGCCCGGGTCGAGCGCGCGGTAGGCGGGCCGGGCCTGGGCGGCGGGCAGCAGGACCGCGGTCAGCGAAACGGGAGGCTGCCACCCGGCCCGTTGAGCGGAGGCCAGCAGCACGTCCGGGCTCGCGCCGGCGAGGAGGTCGCGGGCCAGGTGTTCCAGGTGGCGCTCGTGGTCCCGGCCCCGGGCGGCCAGTTCGTCGGCGTGGCCCGCGGCGCTCGCGGCGGAGAGCTCGTCGATGTAGGCGAAGGTCAGCTCGGCGAACTTGGCGACCTCGGCGGCGGGCAGACCCGCGGGTACGGCACCCGCTGCCAGGCATCGCCAGGCCACGCGGGCGCCGACGCGGTAGGCGCTGAGCAGGGCGTCCATCGAACGGCCGTCGCGCACCTCGCCGCGGCCCAGCTCGTAGGCGGCGTCGCTGGCGTCGCCGCCCGTGGCGTTCCCGCTCGCGAGGTCCAGGTAGTGCCCCAGGGCCGTGCGGACGGCCCGCCGGATGGTGACGCCCATGCGGCCGGACAGGGCGTTGGCGTAGGGAGGGACCTCGTCGATGATCGCCTGGACGACCTCGTCGGCGGTGGTCCTCAGCGCGGCCCGGAGTGCGGTGACCGTTGTCTGATCCAGGGCCGGTTCGGTGACCCTCCGGATGGGGTGGCTCATGTTTTATTCCCTGCGAACAATTCAGCCGACCAGATTTACGTCCTACGGTCAGGACTTTACGCCCTGAGGCGCATCAAGCTGGAGTCATGACGAGTGCAGCCCTCCGCAGTAGGGCGTGGAAACTGCTGGAGATGGTCACGACGCCGCTGCTGCCGTCGGATTACCTCGACCTGGTCAGCCCGCTTCGTGCGGGCGCTGACCTGCGTGGGCGCATCGAGGCCGTGCATCCCGAGACGGGTGACGCCGCGACCATCGTGATCAGGCCGGGGCGGGGCTGGCGCGGCCACACGGCCGGTCAGTACGTGCGGATCGGGGTCGACGTGGACGGGAGGCGCCTGTGGCGCGCCTACTCCCTCACCTCGCCGACGAACCGCCGGGACGGCCGCGTCACGATCACCGTGAAGGCGGTCCCGGACGGCAAGGTCAGCAACCACCTGGTCCGCAGGGCGAAACCGGGCACGCTGATCCAGCTCGACCAGGCGACCGGTGACTTCGTACTGCCGGAGGTCAAGCCCGCCAAGGTGCTCTACCTGACGGCCGGCAGCGGCATCACGCCGGTGATGGGCATGCTGCGCGACACCGAGTTCGACGACGCCGTCATGGTCCACTGCGCGCCCCAGCCGCAGGACGTGATCTTCCGCGACGAACTGCACGCCCTGGTCGCGGACGGCAAGCTGCGGCTCACCGAGGTGCACACCGACACGGACGGCAAGCTCGACATCACCCGTCTCGACGAACTGGTGCCCGACTGGGCCGAGCGCGAGACCTGGGCCTGCGGGCCCGCGGGCCTGCTCGACGCCGCCGAAGAGCTCTGGAGCGACCACGGCGTCCGAGAGCGCCTGCACACCGAACGCTTCCGCCCCGGCATCGTCGTGGCCGGTGACGGCGGCGAGGTCACGTTCAGCGCCACCGGCAAGACCGTCGACGCGGACGGCGCCACGCCGTTGCTGGACGTCGGCGAAGAAGCCGGCGTGCTCATGCCGTCCGGGTGCCGCATGGGCATCTGCTTCGGCTGCGTCACGCCGCTCAAGGCCGGCGCCGTCCGCGACCTGCGCACCGGCGAGATCACCGAGGCCGAGCCGGGCGTCCTCATCCAGACCTGCGTGTCCGCCGCGGCGGGCCCCTGCGACATCGAACGTTAGGACCACCTTGACCGCCATCGACCCCACCGCCCACCTGACCGCGGAGCAGATCGAGGAGCTCGGCCGCGAGCTGGACGCGATCCGCGACGAGGTGATCGCCGGCCGGGGGGAGAAGGACGCCGCCTACATCCGCAAGGTCATCTCGGCGCAGCGCAAGCTCGAGCTGGTCAGCAGGGGCGTGCTGCTGTTCTCCTTCTTCCCGCCCGCCTGGCTGATCGGCACCGCCGGGCTGTCCGTGGCGAAGATCATGGACAACATGGAGATCGGCCACAACATCCTGCACGGCCAGTGGGACTGGATGCGGGACCCGAAGATCCACTCCACCACCTGGGAGTGGGATCACGTCTCGCCGTCCGACCAGTGGAAGCACTCGCACAACGAGCTGCACCACACGTACACCAACGTGATCGGCAAGGACAACGACCTCGGCTACGGCATCATGCGCGTCGACGAGGACCAGAAGTGGCACCCGTTCCACCTCGGCCAGCCGCTGTGGAACTTCATCAACGCCTGCTTCTTCGAGTACGGCATCGCCGCGTACGACCTGGAGCTCGGCAAGAACCTGCACAAGCGCCGCCGCAACAACCCCGAGTTCCGCGCGCGGGCCAGGGCCGTCGGCCGCAAGATCCGCAAGCAGGTGCTCAAGGACTACGTGATCCACCCGCTGCTGTCGGGCCCGTCGTTCCTCACCACGCTCGCCGCCACGTTCACCGCGAACCTGGTCCGCAACATCTGGTCCCACTCGGTGATCATGTGCGGGCACTTCCCCGAGGGCGTGCAGGTCTTCGAGCGCCGGTCGATCGAGGGCGAGACGCGCGGCCAGTGGTACCTGCGCCAGATGATGGGCTCGGCGAACATCAGCGGCAGCAGGGCCATGCACTTCATGACCGGCAACCTGTCGCACCAGATCGAGCACCACCTGTTCCCGGACCTGCCGAGCAACCGGTACGCCGAGGTCGCGGTGAAGGTGCGCGCGCTGTTCGAGAAGTACGAGCTGGAGTACGTCACCGGGCCGCTGCCGAAGCAGGTGTTCTCCGCGTGGCGCAAGGTCTGCCGGCTCTCGCTGCCGAACCGGAAGCCCAAGGCCAAGACGCCGGACCGGGAGCGGGAACTCGTCGCGGCCTGATTCCCGCTACCGGTTCGGACGGGTCACGGCCACGGCCCCGAATGGAATCGGCTGAAACCCGCTCTTACCCGGATGGGATGGTCATAGGGTCGGGTCATGACCGCATCCAGTGACACCGCTTACGAGTTCCGCACCGCCCGTCCGGAGGACGCCGAGGCCATCGAGGCCGTCGACGGGTCCTTCACCACCGGCACCGTCTTCGAGGTCTCCGTCAGCGAGGACGGGTTCGCCTTCCGGGAGGTGCCGGTGGACCCTCCGCTGGTGAAGGTGTTCCCCGAGGACGACGGAGGCGGTGACGAGGAGGACGGTGAGGACGCCGACGGCCGTACCTTCGTGGCCGTCGGCGCCGACGGCGCGCTCGCCGGGTTCGCCGCGGTCTCCTACTCCCCGTGGAACCGGCGCCTGACCATCGAGGACATCGAGGTCGCCCCGGGGCACCGGGGGCGGGGCGTGGGGCGGGAGTTGATGGACCGCGCGGTCGGGTTCGCGCGGGAGCGCGGTGCCGGACACATCTGGCTGGAGGTCACCAACGTCAACGCCCCGGCCATCCACGCCTACCGGCGCATGGGCTTCGCCTTCTGCGGCCTGGACACCGCGCTCTACCACGGCACCGAGTCCGAGGGCGAGCACGCGCTCTACATGAGCATGCCCTGCCCCTGAGCCGCGAGCAGGCGGGCGACGGCCGGGCCGGAGCCGTCGCCCGGCGCGACCGTCACGGTCAGCAGCCAGTCGGCGGTGCCGCCCGGCTCCGCGGGCGGCGCGTACCACTCCACGCGGGCGTCCAGGAGCCGGTCGCCGGCTTCCCGGCGGGCCGTGTACCAGGCCTGGAACGGCTCGGTCCGCCACACCGTCAGCGGTACCGACCGCTCGCCGCCGCTGCGCGCGCCACCCGGTCCGACCGCCCGCAGGGCCGCCGTGGCGGCCCCCGCGAGGGTCCGGGCCACCGGCACGTCGCGGGCCCCGGCGAAGTGGAGCAGGTATTCCATGCGCTCGGCCCCCGGCGGGGTTCCGAGCACGGCGCGGCCCGAGTCGTACCACGTACCCCACTTGACGTTGGACACCAGGCCGGGCAGCCGGGCCATGTCCCGCGGGATCCAGAACAGGACGACGTCGGAGCGGCGCATGGCCTCCTCCTCCCAGGCGATCTGGTCCGCGTACGCCGGGTAGCCGCCGCCCGGCACCGGCTCGGGCAGGAACACCACCAGCCGCCCGGCCCCCGGCCACAGCGACCGCAGCGCGGCGACGGCGTCCGGGCGCCAGGAGGGCTCGGCCGGGTCCGTGGGCGTCGGGCCGCACAGGTACACGGCCGCCGCCCAGGACGCGGGCGGTTCCTGGCCGACGTGGACGACGGTGACGGGGCTCTCAGGGGACACGGGACACTCCGGGATCGGTGGTCGGGGCGAGGGTGGTGAGGAAGTCCAGCAGGACGGTGTTGAAGGCCCCGGGCCGTTCCAGGAACCCGAGGTGGCCGGCGTCCGCCAGCTCCGTGTAGCGGGCGCCGGGGACCGCCCGCGCGACCTCCCGGCCCAGCGGGGCCGGTGCCAGCACGTCGTCGGCGAACCCCACGACGTGCACGGGCACGGTGATCCGGCCGTACTCGGCCAGCCGGTCCCGGACCGGCGGAACGGGCCGGTGGGCGGCCGACCGGCCGGTCAGTGCGGCGAGTTCGAACAGATCGAGCCAGTGCGCCGTCGCCCCCTCGTCGGCGAGGGTCCGGGGCGAGAGGTTCTGTACGAGCCGGACGAAGGCCTCGTACTCGGGGGGCAGCG
>NZ_GG657750.1:1076800-1077538 GCF_000158895.1 Streptomyces sp. C
CCGGGACCTGGTGGTGTTCCCAGATCCGGCCCGATCCGCCCGCGCCGGCCACCAGGACCACCGGCGGGCCCGCCGCTCCGTGCACCGTGTACGCCGTCCCGCCCGGTGTGCGGCCGCTCGTGCGCGCCCCGGCGCCCGGGCCCGTCACGGCGCCATCCTGCGCAGGGCCGTCTCCACCCAGGCCGGGCGGCCGGTGTCCAGGCCGCGCAGGGCCACGTGGACCCACAGGAAGTCGGCCCGGGCCAGCACGTGTTCCCGCAGGCCGGGGCGTACGTCGCCGCCCGCCGCGCGGTAGGCCGCGAGGAGCCGGTCGAGGACGGCGGGGCCGCCCGCGTAGAGCAGGTCGACGAAGTCGACGGCGGGATCGCCGACATGGGCGTTCGCCCAGTCCAGCAGACCGGCCAGGACGGGCGGCCCGGAGCGCGGGCGGGTCACCAGGGTGTGCCCGGGGTGGACGTCGCCGTGCACCAGCGTCAGCCGTCCGGGCCACAGCCGGTCGTCGTCCAGCCAGGACTGCCACCGGCGCACTCCGGCCGCCGGCAGGGGGAGTTCGGCGCGGGCCCGGGCGAGCCGGTCCGCGGTGCGGGCGCGGACGGCGCCGGGGTCCGCACCGTCCGTCGCCGCCCGGGCCGCGAGGGCCGGGGAGGTGTCCGGCGGAGTCGTGTGCACCGCGACCAGGGTCCGGGCGAGCGGCTCCAGGTACCGGTCGGGGTGCGCCAGCGGGTCCATGGACCAGCC
>NZ_GG657750.1:1077708-1095296 GCF_000158895.1 Streptomyces sp. C
GGCGGCCTCGGGCCGTCTCGGCTGCCGCAGGATCCACCGCGTGCCGTCGGCGGCCCGGACGTGCACGACCCGGAAGTCCCAGCCCGACTCGTCGACCCGGGCGCTGCCGGGGTCGAGTTCCTCGCCGAGCCGCCGCGCCGCCTCGCCGACGAGGTCCTGCGCCCGTGCCCGGCCGTCCGCAGCCGTGTCGGCGCGGCCGGGCGGCACGGACGTGCCGGGTCCGCGGGCGGGTGCGGCCGGCTCCGCTGCCACGGGCCGGTTCACCGGTCCGCCCCGGTGGGGGCGAGGTGCCGGTCCCGCGTGGCGTCGCGGTCCACCTTGCCGGTGTGGGTGCGTTCCAGTGCCGGGACGGGGACCAGCACGCTGGGGACGAGCTGCGGGGCCGCCGTGGCGGACAGGCGGGCACGGACGGCGTCCGCCACCTCGGCGGGGTCGTGGTCGGGCAGCGGTACGAAGAACGCGGCCAGGGTGCTGTGTTCGGCGCGGTCCACCCGTGCGGCGGCGGCCTCCAGGACGCCCGGGCAGCCGCCGACCAGGCCCTCCACCTCGATCAGGTCCACCCGGTGGCCGCGGATCTTGACCTGGTGGTCGGAGCGGCCCCGGAACACCAGGGCGCCCCCGGGGGCCTCGGAGACCAGGTCCCCGGTGCGGTACCAGCGGACGCCCTCGTGCTCGGTGAACCTGGCGGCCGTCCCGCCGGGGTCGCCGTGGTAGCCCAGGGCCAGGCCCGGCCCGGACACGGACAACTCCCCCGCCGCGTCGACGCGTTGCCCGACGTGCGGCAGTGGCAGCCCGATCGGCAGGTCGCCGTCGGCCTCGGGGAGGGCCGGCGCTCCCGGCCCGGCCAGCTGCACGGCGTGGGTGACCAGGGCCGTCTCGGTGGATCCGTACGTGTTGAGCAGGCGCACCCCGTCGGTGCCGAGGAGCCGCCAGCGCTCCAGCATGTCGGCCCGCACCGCCTCCCCGCCGATGACCACCGTCCGCAGGGACGCCGGAAGTTCCGCGCCCTGGTGCAGCAGGTCTCCGGCCAGGCCGTGCCAGAAGCCGGTCGGCAGCACCGCGACGGTGACCTCCTGCTCCTCGGCCACCTGGGCGAAGCGCTCCCGGGCCGCGTCGTCGACGACGAGCGTGGCCCCGCCGGTCAGCGTCGGGAGGATCTCCTCCAGGCTCGTGTCACCGCCGGCGCCGTGGAAGTGCAGCACGGTGGCGTCCGGCCCGGTCCCGTACAGGGTGCGCAGCGGCGGCACCACGGCGGACAGCGCCCGGTGCGGCACCACGACGCCCTTGGGTTCGCCGGTGGAGCCCGAGGTGAACAGCACGTACGCCGGGTCCTCGGGCCGGGCACCGACCGCGGCGGGCGGCACGCCGGTCCCCGGTGCGGGCGCGGTGGGCGCCCAGCGCGGGCGGTGCACCCGTGCGACCGGCGGCTGCCAGCCGGTGTCCGCGGTCGCCACGGCCTCCTCGACCCCCAGCCGGGCCAGGACCGACTCCAGCCGGGCCGGCGGATGTCCGGCCTCCAGCGGTACGTAGGCCCGGCCCGCCGCGAGCACGCCGAGCAGGGCGGCCACGTCCCGCGCCGAGTGGTGCACGACCACCCCGACCGGCGGCTGCGGTCGGCCCGTACGCGGGGCGACGGCGCCCGCCACCTCCAGCACCCAGGCGGCGAAGACGCCGTAGCCGATGACGAGTCCGTTGTCGATGACGGCCGGGCGGGCGGGATCGGTGCGCGCCGTTTCGAAGAACGGTTCCAGCAAAGGAATTCCGGTGTTTCCGGAGGACTGCATTGTGAATTTCCTCGTCCTGATGGAATATGAGCGGGTGCGTATTGTTGTGGAACACGATCTGGAAATACCCGTGCGCGACGGCGTCTTATTGACCGCCGACCTCTACCGGCCCGACACCGCGGACCCCGTGCCGGTCCTGGTGCGCCGCACCCCTTACGGAAGGTCCGGCCCACCGGGCGGCGCGTCCGTCGACGGGCTGCGCCTGGTCCGCTCCGGGTACGCCCTGCTGGTGCAGGACGTCCGCGGCCGGTTCGGTTCCGGCGGTGACTTCGATCCGTACTGGCACGAGGCCGCCGACGGCGCGGACACCGTCGCCTGGGCCGTGTCGCAGCCCTGGTGCGACGGCTCGGCGGGACTGTTCGGCCGCTCCTACGAGGCCATGGCCGCGCTGCTCGCCGCGGCGGAGCGCCCGCCGGGCCTGGGCGCCGTCGTCCCGCACGTGGCGGGATCGGGCTTCGACGAGGGCTGGACCCGCCAGGGCGGTGCCTTCCAGCTGGGCTTCGTCCTGTACTGGGTGCTCTACGACCTCCTGCTGGAAGGGGCGGGGCTGAGCGCGGCCGAGCGGGCCGAGGTGGCCGGGGCCGTCGACCGGATCGACGAGCTGTACCGGGACCCGGCCGCCGCCGCGGACCTGCTGGACCGCCTGGCGCCGTACTACCGCCGCTGGCGCGAGCACCCGTCCGGGGACCCGTACTGGCTGCGCGCCGCACCCCGCGCGGCGTACCCGGCGATCGACGTCCCCGTGCTCCACCTCACCGGCTGGTACGACATATTCCTCGCCGGCGCCCTCGAGAATTACCGGGGAATTCGGGAATGCGGGAACAGGACGTGTCTGGTGGTCGGCCCGTGGTCCCACTGCATCACCGGTGGAATATTTCCGCAGCGCCGTTACGGCCTGGCCGCGGACGAGGCCGAGCTCGATGTCACCGCTCTGCACCTGGAGCATTTCGACCGGCATCTGCGCCGCTCCGGCGAGGGCCCCGACCGGCGCGACCCGGTGCGGCTGTTCCTCACCGGCGCCGACTCCTGGCGCACGTTTCCCGACTGGCCCGTCCCCGGCACCGAGGAGCTCGTACTGCACCTCGACGGCCGCCGTCTGACGGCCGGCCCCGCCCCGGCGCGCGCCGGGGCCGACCGGATCCGTCACGACCCGGCCGACCCGGTGCCCACCACCGGCGGCGCCACCGCCCTGCCCGGGCAGTTCACCGGCGGCGACTGCGGCCCGCTGGACCAGCGCGAGGTGGAACGCCGTCCCGACGTGCTGTGCTTCACCGGGGAGCCGCTGGGCGCCCCGTTGACCGTAGTCGGCGACACCGTCCTGACCGTGTACGTCACCCCGGACGCCGCCGGCGCGGACGTGACGGCCAAGCTCGTCGACGTCCACCCCGGCGGCCGGGCCGAGCTGCTGTGCGACGGGGTCCGCCGGCTCGCGGCCGGGCCGGACGGCGTGGGCGCCGCCGGGGAGACCGGCGGGCCGGTGGAGGTCACCGTCGCGGTGGGGGCGGTGGGCCATGTGTTCCGCGCGGGCCACCGGATCCGTCTGGAGGTCGCGGCCAGCAACGCACCGCGCTTCGACGTCCACCCGCCGGCCCTGGCCCACCACACCGTCCACCACGGCGGTGACCATCCCTCACGCCTGCTGCTGCCGCGCCTGCCCGGCGCCTGACCCGGGTCCGGGGCCGGCGGCGTCCGGGTGGAAGACCGACAGGTCGGCCACCTTCTCGATCCGCCGGCCCGCCTCCCAGTGGGCCCGCCGCAGCCGCCGCAGCTGGGCGCCGGACAGCTTGGTGCTGTGCTGCGGGATCGACCGCACCATCCGGGCCCGCTTGGCCGAGGCCGGGTAGCGCTCGCGCACCTGGTACGGGTCGTTGAGCAGGTGGTGGGCGGTGCCCACGTGGAAGGCCGCCTTCAGCAGGGCGTAGTACGCCGCCGCCGCGGGTCCCTTGTCCCGGGCGCAGTGCAGCAGCGTCCGCGAGGCCTCGAACAGCCGCCACGCCACCGGCACCGCCGGAGTGGTGAACACGCCCGTCTCCTGGGCGATGCCCTCGCCGACGCCGTAGCGGAAGTAGCTGCGCATGTTGGCGAAGCCGTGCTGGGCGTCGTGGAAGATCCGCGCCTCGGGCAGGTACACCACGGGGATGCCCGCGAGCTGGAGCCGGAAGTCGAACTCCCGGTCCTCGCACCAGTGGATCAGCTCGTCGAAGTGGTAGCCGCCGATGTGGTCGACGATGTCCCGGTTGTAGATCAGCGGCGGGGACAGCGCGCTGACGTAGTCGCCCTCGTCGAACTCGCGCACCCGCGCCGTGAGCCGGCTGAGCAGGCCCTCCGACTCCCCGTACACCACCTGCCCCTTGACCACGGGCTCGGTGAGCACCGACCGCACCATGGCGCGGACGACGCCCGGGGCGAAGGTGCAGTCGGAGTCCATGAGCAGCAGGTACTGGCGGTCCGTGGCGGCGGCTCCGGCGTTGTAGGCCGCCCCGAGGTTGCCGACGTCCTCGATCTCCGTGACGGTCAGCGGGCGCGGGTGTTCGGCGATGAGCTTCAGCACGGCGTCGCTGGGGCCGTTCAGCGCCAGGACGATCTCGACGTCCTCGTCGACGGAGGCGATGCAGTCGGCGATCCGCAGGTCGTCGCGCAGGGCGATGACCACGGCGGTCCGGGCGATGCCCTTGTCGACCGCGGCCTCGTCCACCGGGTCGGTGGCCATCCCGTTCTCCCTTGTGTCGTTCGTGTCCGTACGGTGGGCCCGCGCGGTGGCGCGGGCCGGTCGGTGCGCGGTCACCGGGCGGGCGCCCGCAGCCGCAGGGGCAGGGCGCGCAGCGTGCGTTCGGCGATGGCCTCGGCCTCCGCCGGCGCCTCGGCGTGGGCGATCACCCCGGCCAGCACGTCGGCGCCGCCGCGGTAGGCGGGCAGTTCGGTGCCCGGTTCCAGGTCCATGCCCCAGAACACGTCGTGCACCCCGGCCCGGCGGGCGACGTGCCGGGGGTCGCCGACCCACTCGACGACCCCGCCGTCCGCCGGTACGAACCGCTGCACCACGGCCCGGCTCCGCCGCGGCGTCAGCTCGTCGAGGTCCAGGGGCTGCCCCAGGGCGAGGCGGACCACGTTGGGCAGCGGGTCCACGCCGGTGGCCAGCCGCATCACCTCGGTGGCGATCCGGGCCCCGGTGATCCGGCAGGTGATCTCCAGCAGGACCACCCGGCCGTCGTGGGTGCGCAGGATGTCGGTGTTGATCACCGCGGGGTCCAGGCGCAGGGCCCGGGCGCCGCGCCGGACCGTGTCCGTGACCTCCTCGATCTGTTCCTCGGTCAGCACGCTCGGCAGGGTGTCGCCGCCCTCGAAGAAGTGCGGGGCGAACTCCTCCTTGCGCCCGTACTCCCGGTCGGCGAACCCGAAGCGGTGCAGTTTCCCGTCGACCATGAAGGCCGCCAGGGTGTGCTCGGTGCCCTCCAGGAACTCCTCGATCACGATCCGGCCGCCCGGGCTGAGCAGCAGCGCCTCCTGCGCCAGCTCCCGCACCCGGTCCGCCGACTCGACCTTCATGACGCCCAGCGAACCGGTCTGGTCGCTGGGCTTGATGACCGCCGGCAGCCCGATGTCCTCGACCGCCCGCACGGCCTCGCCGACGCTCTCGGCGGTCGCGTACCGCGGCAGGTCGAGCCCGGCCTTGCGCAGGACCGCCAGCCGCCGGTCCTTGAACGTGCAGTTCAGGGCCGTCTCCAGGGGCAGGCCCGGGCAGCCGAGGTACCGGGCGAGCGTGCTGATCACCGGCGGGTTGTCCGCGCCGAGCGAGAACACGCCGTCGATCCGGTCGATCCCGGCGGCGGACAGCTCGGCGAGGACCGCCACCGCGTCGTTGGGGTCGCACTCCAGCAGGACGTCGGCGGCGGCGCGGACCCGGTCCGTGGGCCGTTCGGTCACCACCACCAGCTCCCGGCGGGGCGAACGCAGTTCGCCCAGTGACCGGTCCATGCCCGAACCGAGCCCGCACACCAGCAGGCGGTCAGTCACGGCCGCCTCCCGCCGGAACCGCGGGCGGCGGGGTGCGCAGGCTCAGCACCTGGAACACCTCGGCGTGGCCGGATCCGGCCGAGACCGCCCCGCGGTAGCGCGCCAGGCCCTCCACGCCCTCGTCCCAGGCGGCGTGCCGGAGCTGGGAGGCGTATGCGCGCATCGCCTCCACCTTGGCCCCGATCTGCCCGCCGATGTCCTCGGCGTACTGGAAGCGCGCCATCGGCGCCCACACCTCGTAGCCGAGCACCAGCCGCGGCGCCGGCATCGGGGGCCCGCCGGCCTCCTGGAAGAACGCGGAGCCCGCCATCCACAGGGCTTCGAGGGTGAGTTGGTGCACCATGCGGTGCTCGACGTCGTCGTCGTTGTCGTGCGGCAGGTACACCACCTGGGGCCGTACCTCGCGCAGTACCCGGACCAGGTCCAGGTGGACCCGGCGGCTGAGCGTGAAGTCCCGCGACGGCTCGTCGAACCGGATGCAGCGGTGCACGCCCAGGGCCTTCGCGGCGGCCTCGGTCTCGGCGGCGAACTCGGCGTCGGTCACGGCGTCGTCCAGGGCGCTGCGCTCCCGGCCGATGACGATCACCACCGTCACCCGGGCGCCGTCGCGGACGTGCTTGGCGATGGAGCCGCCGCAGCCGATCACGTCGTCGTCGGGGTGGGGTGCGACCACCAGGACGTCGGTCACCGCGGACTCCGTCCCCCGGCTTCCCGCGGTCATGCCCCGGCCTCCGGGGCTTCCCCGGCCCAGCGGGCCCATCCGGCGGTGACCGCGGCCGCTTCGGCGAACGGGGTGCGGGCGGTGAAGCCCAGTACCCGGCGGGCCTTGCCGTAGTCGGCGCGGGCCGTGGAACGGTACAGCTCCAGTTCCCAGTCGGCCACCGGTTCCCCGGCGGTGACGGGGGCGGGCCCGCCCGGTCCGCGCAGCGCGCGGACGGAGTCGAAGAACGTGCCCCAGCGCAGTTCCTCGGAGTGGCCCACGAGGAACCGCTCGCCGGCCGCCGCCGCGGTGTCCACGGCGAGGAGTACGGCCTCGGCGAGGTCGTCGACGTACACGGCGTTGCACACGCCGCCGTCGTCACCGGCCGGGAGCTGGGCGAAGTCGCCCGCCGGGCGGCGGAGCTGCGCCGTCGTCCACTGACCGCCCCACGGGCCGTGGACCACGCCGGGCTGGATCACCACCGTCTCCAGGCCGTCGCCGTGGGCCCGGACGACGAGCTGTTCGGCGGCGAGCTTCTGCTGCTGAGTACTGCCGGTCGCGGGGTCGCCGGGCGTGCGGCGGAGTCATCGGTCAGGGCTCCAGTCACGGCCGGATCGTAGACGTCGACGGTGCTCAGGTGCACCACGCGCCGCACCCCGGCCGCGCGGGCCGCGGCCAGCACGTTCCCGGTGCCGGCGACGGAGGCGGACCAGCGGTCGTCCTCGTCACCGGAGCTGCCCGAACGCGCAGTGCACGACGGTGTCGCAGCCCTCGAACGCCTCCCGGAGCGCGGCCGGGTCCAGCAGGTCGCCCTGGCGGAACTCCAGCCGGTCCTGCGGCAGGACCGACAGCCGGGCGGCGCGGCCGAAGCCGCGCACCACCGGCCGGACGCGGGCCTCGGTGCCGAGCACCAGCCGTTCGACGAGCCGGCCGCCGATGAAGCCGCTCGCGCCCGTGACGGCCACGGTGCGTCCGGCCAGCGCCGGCAGGGCGCCGGACCCGGCCGCGGCCTCCCGGCCCCGGGTCGTCCACGGCTGCGCGGACCGCTCGTGGGCGGGGCCCCCGTAGCACTCCTGGATCAGCTCGACCACGCGGACGCCGTCCTGCGGGGTGGAGTGGACGGAGGCCGTCCCGCGCACGGCCGCCGCGAAGTTGGCGAGCTGCTCGCTGAACAGCAGTTCCCACTCGTCCTGCGCCGGGGCCTCGGCCGGCACGTCCCCGCGGTGGAGCTCCACCCCGTCGGCGGTGACCAGGGTGCACTCCCCGGCGGGGAAGTCGGTGCCGATGGTCACCGTCGCACGGGTACCGGTGACCGTGCAGCTGATCCCGAGGTCGCGCAGGCGACTGAAGTCGCAGGTCACGTCGGTGGTGCCGAACCGCAGCCGGACGTGGGCGTCCGTCTCCACCCCGCCCAGCGAGTTGTCCTCGGCGCGGACCACCTCCACGTCGGGGCCCAGCCACCACAGCAGGGTGTCGAAGACGTGCGAGGCGGTGTCGGTGAGGACGCCGCCGCCCGCGAGCCGCCGGTCGAACATCGACCAGGAGACCGGCTCGTGGGCGTAGGGGTGTCCCTCGGACCAGTCGACCCGTACGACCTCGCCGAGGTCGCCGGCGTCGATGAGCCGCTTGATCCAGGCGTAGGCGGGGAAGAGCCGGCGCGGGTGGGCCATGGCCAGCACCGGCGCGCCCTCGGCCGCGGCGGTCCGCGCCAGCCGGCGGGCGTCCTCGACCGAGGTGGTCATGGGCTTCTCCAGCAGGACGTGCTTGCCCGCCGCCAGCAGCGCCTCGACGATCGGCGCGTGCAGGGTGTGCGGGGCCACCACGACGGCGGCGTCGAAGGCGTCGGCGGCCTCGGCCGGGTCGGTGGCGAGCACCACCTGCTCGGCGTCGGTGCCGCCCAGCTCGCGGTAGAGGGCGAGCGCGGCCTCGGCCTGCCGGGGGTCACGGTCGATCAGCGCGGTGAGCTGCACGTCGCCCTTGAGCGGGGGCAGGGCGGGCAGGTGGCAGCCGCGGGCGGCGGCGCCGCACCCGACGATCGCGAGGCGTACGGGAGTCATGGTCGTCTCCAGGGGTGTACGGAACGGGGGAAGGGGCTTTCAGAGGGCGGGGTGGTGGACCCATACGTTGGGCTCGGCGTAGGTGCCGTGGCCGTCCTCGGCGACCTGCAGCGGCACCAGCCCGCCGGGCAGCGGGTACGCGCCCGGGCCGGGCAGCGGCCGGCCGAGGAACTGCTCCCAGCGCGCGACCGGCTGACGGATCACCAGCGAGCGGCCGGCGATCCCGAGCCTGCGTGCGCCCAGCTCCAGATGGGTGCGCAGCCAGGGGTCGAAGCAGCGCCCGTCGGGCAGCCGCCAGGCGGCGTAGTCGGCGAGCGGGATCAGCGGGTAGTGCGGCTTGCGGGTGGGCCGGACCGGGATGACCACGCCCCGGGGGGCGTGCTCGGCGGCCCGCCGGCGTACCTCGGTGAGCAGTCGTTCGGCGTGCCCGGCCGCCCGGTGCGCGGGGTCCACGGACACCGACAGCATGCACACGGCGTCGGTCCGGTCCGGCGGGCCGTGGTCGACGGCCTCCACCAGTACCTCGTCGCTGCCTCCCGGCAGGGAGGCGGGGCTGCCGTCCCAGCGGACCGGCAGCCCGTTGGCCGCCGCGACCAGCTGCCCGTCGCCGTCCACCAGGCACAGCTGGTGGGCGGGGTAGCGGTCGTACATGCCGTGCCAGCGCCAGTTGCCCGGGGACTCCCAGCTCATGAACTCCGGCATGTTGGCGCCGATCAGGGCGTCGACGGCGGGCAGCAGCCCGGGGTCCCGGGACAGGTCGGTCAGGGTGAGGGTCACCGGCGGGTCAGCCCAGCAGCCGGGTCCGGGCGGTGGCCCGCATCTCGCGCGAGCGCCGCAGGTCCGAGGTCACGCACACCCGCTTCAGCCAGCGGTCGGTGCCGTCGTAGCGGGCCCGGAACGGCAGCCGGCCGTGCACCGCCCGGTGGTTGTCGATGAACAGCACGTCCCCCTGGTCCGCGACGACCTCCCGCATCGCGGCGTCCACCACCTTGAACAGCGCGTCGTAGGCGCGCCGGGCGTCGGGGTCGTTCTCGGGGACGGAGGTGAAGTAGGGGTCGAGACGCATGTACGGGTCGACGCGCGAGCCGTACAGCAGCGGGCCGAGCGGCCGTTCGTCGATCATCCGCTGGATGGTGGCGAAGCGCGCCGTCTCCTCCTCGGAGGCGAGGGTGTTGTTCTTCGGCAGGTGTGACTCGTCGGGCGCGATGTGGAAGCGCGGCTCGAAGAGGACGTCGATGTCGTCGGCGGACAGCGAGGACAGGTCCAGCTCGCCGACCGTCGTCGGCACGTGGTCCGGGTTGCGCAGCGCCCCGAGGATCAGGTAGTCGCTGCGGTAGGGGTGGAAGGCGTCCTCGGTGTGCCAGGTGAGCAGTTCCTTGCTGCCCATGCCGAGCTGGTCGTTCTCGTGCGCCCGGATCGGGAAGATGTCGTGGACGAGGTGCCCGTCCTGCTGGGTGGCCCAGCCGAACGGCTCGCCGAGCAGCGCCGAGTAGAGCATCAGCAGCAGTTCCTCGGGGAACTCCGGGCCGGGCCTCCGGCGGCCGCGCCAGTGCTCGGGGGTGGGGCCGATGCGGTCCTGGTCGAAGTCGTGGCCGCTGACCACGGCGTGGCCGTGGCGGTCGGCCAGTTTGAACTCGCGCAGGAACCGCTGTACGCCCTCCGGCAGGCCGGCGGCCAGCCGGGGGCAGGTCGTGCAGCAGCTCGGGGTCGCCGAAGGACGGGTAGGCGGAGGCCAGGCCGAGGCACAGGTCCGCTGTGGCGGAGGCCCTCGTCGGGCGTCAGGGTGTAGGCGTGCGTGGACGGGTCGGTGAGGTTCGACATGCCAACTCTCGCTGAGTGGTCGGGGATGGTTGCTGCTGCCCGCGGCCGGCCGGGGCCGGGCCGGGGCCCTCGGGTGGTGCGGTGGTGCGGGTGGTCCGGTGGCGTGCGGGTGGTCCGCGGGGTGCGGGCCCGCCGGTTCAGCGCCCGGCCGGCACGTCGCCGCAGGACGGGGCCGTGAGCGCCGCGGCGAGCAGCCGGGGCGTGGGCGAGGCGAACAGGGCGCTCGCCCGGAGTCCGGCGGCGCCGGAGTGGGACTCGCGCAGCCGCGCGAGCAGGCGCATGGCGAGCAGGGACTGGCCGCCGTGGTCGAAGAAGTTGTCGTCGTGGGCCCAGGCGCGGATCGCCCAGGACCTCGCGGAAGAGGCCCAGCGTGGTGTCCAGCGGCTCGCCGGCACCGGTCCCGTCCGGGCCGTGCGCCCCGGTGCCGGTGTCCTGGAGGGCCGGGGCCCCCGCCGGGGCGGGCTGGGCCGTCGCCGTGCCGGCCGCCCAGGCGGCCAGCAGCCTCTTGTCGATCTTGCCGTGCGGGTTCTTCGGCAGGACGGCCACCCGGTGGAGCACCCGCGGCACCGCCCAGTCCGGCAACTGCGCCTCCAGCGGCGCTACCAGCGCGTCCCGGTCCGCTCCGGTGAGCCGTACGGCCTCCCCCGGCGGCGGCGCCGTCGCCGGATCGGCGGGCACGGTGAACGCCCACAGGACCGTGCCGGTCGCCGGGTCGGGGAAGACCACGGCCTGGCCCACGCCTGCCGCCCCGCACAGGGCGCGCTCCACCCGGGCGGGCTCCAGCCGGTGCCCGCGGATCTTGATCTGGTCGTCGACCCGGCCGAGGAAGACCAGCTGCCCGTCGGCGTCGACACGGCCGAGGTCGCCCGTCACGTACGCGCGGGCGCCGGGTGCGGTGGCGTACGGGTCGGGGACGAAGCGCCGGGCGGTGGCCGCGTCGTCGTCGAGGAAGCCGCGGGCCAGCAGCGGGCCACCGATGTGGATCTCGCCGGTCTCGCCGTCGGGCACCGGCCGGCCGTCGCGCCGGACGGTGATCTCCACGTCCCGCAGCGGGGTGCCGAGCGGCACCTCGTCGGCGTCGGCCGGCAGGCGTCCGGTGTAGAAGGTGGAGCTGACCGTGCATTCGGTGAGGCCGTACACGTGGGCGAGGGCGGCGGGCTGCCGGTCCTGCCAGGCCCGGTAGGGCTCCGAGTCCATCCGTTCGCCGCCGACCACCACGGTGCGCAGGGCCTGCGGGGTGGTGGCTCCGGCGGCCTCCAGCCAGCGGGCGTACTCCAGCCAGTACTGGGTGGACAGTTCCACGACGGTGGTCCGGCTGCGGGCCAGGGTGACGTGGAGCTCCTCGGCGTCCAGGGCCCGGGTGTCCTCCCGGCACACCACCGCAGCACCGGCCGCGAAGGCGGGGAACACCTCCTCGATCAGTACGTCGAAGCCCAGGGAGGCCACCTGGAGCCAGCGGTCGTCGGGGGTCAGCGCGAGCCGCTCGGCGACCGCGGTCGCGAACCGGCCCAGGGCGTCCCGCTCGACGACCGTGCCCTTGGGCTGTCCGGTGGAGCCGGAGGTGAACAGCACGTAGGCCACGTCGGCCCCGCGGGCCGCCGGCCGCCGCCGCGGCCCTGCCGGGCGGTCGCCCGCCGCACCGTCGCCTGCCGGGCCTTCCTCCACCGGGCCGTCGCCCGCCCGGCCGTTGCCTGCCGGCCCGTCCTCCGCCGCGCCGTCGCCTGCCCGGCCGTCGCCTGCCCGGCCGTCGCCTGCCCGGCCGTCGTCCGCCCGGCCCGGTGTGGCGGGCGACGGCTCCGGTACGTACGCGGCCTCCGGCGCGTGGTCGCCGTCGCCCAGCCAGACGGCGGCCGCGGTGCGGCGGACCAGCGCCGCGCGGGCGGCGGCCGGGAGCCGGTCGTCCAGGACGGTGAAGCCCGCTCCGGCCTTCAGCGCCGCCAGCATCCCGAGCACCGTACGGGCCGGATCGCCGAACGCCAGGCCCACCAGTCGCCCGGGGGCGGCGCCCCGCGCGGCGAGCGAGTCGGCCCAGGCGTCGGTCAGCCGGTCCGCCTCGCCGTACGCCAGCACCCGGTGCGGGGTCACCAGGGCCGGCCGGGCGGGATGCGCGCGCACCGACCGCTCCCACAGGCCGAGCACGTCGAGCCCGTGGCCGCTCCCGGTCGCGGCGGTCACCGGCCCGCCCCGCGGGTGCGCAGGAAGGCCGACAGGCCGTCCAGGCCCGCCCGGAAGGCGGCTTCCGGGCGCCGAAGCCCAGACGGTGCGCCGTGCGGAGCCCCGAAGGCCGTGCCGGGGACCAGCAGGGTGCGGTGCCGGTCCAGCAGCTCCAGGCAGAACCGTTCCACCGCCTCGGGGCCGGAGCCGGCCCGCTCCAGCTCGCGGAAGACCGGCAGCGCGCACACGCCGCCCTCCGGCGGGTTCCACCGGACCAGTCCCAGCGCCTCGTGCTCGGCCATCCACTCCGTCAGGTGCGCCAGGTTGCGCCGGGCCTCGGCCGCCCGCGCCCCGATCAGCGCGTCGGCGTTGCGCATCGCCCGCTCGGCGATCAGCTCGACCAGCGGCGACAGGAACAGCGTGGTCCGGTCGCGCAGCGGGAAGGTGGCGGTGAGCAGGGGCTTGGGCGCGACGGCCCAGCCCACGCGCAGCCCGGGCAGGCCGAACGTCTTGGAGAAGGTGCCGTAGGAGACGGTGTCGCCGCCGGCCGCGCCGGGATCGGGCAGCACCTCCCAGCGGTGGGCGATCTCGGCGGTGGCCGCGTCCCAGACGAGCGTGGCGCCGGTGACGGCGGTCCGCTCCGTGAGGGCCTTCAGGCCCTGGGGGGAGAGGGAGACTCCGGTGGGGTTGTGCGGGAAGTTGACGATCACGGCCGCGGTGCCGGGCGTGACCAGGGCGGTCAGCACCTCCGGGTCGATCTCGCCGTCGCGGACCGCCGTCGCGGGGAGGGTGACGACGTCGCATCCCGCCGCCCTCGGATAGTGGCCGAGCGAGTGGTAGATGCCCTCCTGGACGACCACCCGGTCGCCCGGGTGCAGCAGCGTGCTGAGGGTCAGCGCGATGGCCTCGCTGGAGCCGTGCGTGACCAGCACCCGGTCGGCGTCGCCGCCGGCGTACCGGTCGGCGACGGCCCCGCGGATGCCGGCCCCGCCCTGCGAGACGCTGTCGTCCATGACGATCTCGTCGAGGTCGGCGGCGGAGATCCGGCACAGGTCGCGTATCTCGGCGAAGGTGTACGGATGGACCCCGCTGGAGCTGATGTCGTGGATGTCCGGGCCGAGGTGCCGGCGGTACCACTCCTCCAGCACCGGAGGTTCTTCACGCCGTGGACGGAGACTGCTCATGGCTGTGCAACTGTCCCTTCTCTACCCCTGACGGGTTTCCCGCCACCAGCGCTGCCCGGAGAGGGGGAGCGTGTCGATGGGGTCGTAGTAGTGGTACGAGCCGCTGTGGGCGTCCGGGTCCGCCGCCTCCAGCGGGGTGAGGTAGCTCTTGCTCCAGTGCGAGACCCCGAGTTCCCGGTCGTAGGCGTCCGCCTGGTCCACCCACCGCTTGCCGGCCATCGGTACGTCGCACACGATGCGCGGAGTGGCGAACCCCGGTAGGTAGCCCATGATCTGACGCTGGATCAACTGGGCGCTGTGCAGCGGGACCCGCCAGTGCTCGGCGTTCGGGATCATGTCGCACATGTAGAAGTAGTACGGAGTGATGCCGGCGTGGTCGCAGAGCGCGAAGCACAGGTCGAGCAGGTCGTGCGCGCTGTCGTTGACCCCGCGCATCAGCACGCCCTGGTTGCGCACGTCGTGCAGACCGGCGCCCAGCAGGCCCCAGGCCGCGCGGGCCACGCCGGACGTCACCTGCTGGGCGGCGTTGGCGTGGGTGTGCAGCGCCACGCGCACGCCGCGGGACCGCGCCTTGGCGGCGACGCGTTCGACGCCCCGCAGCACCGGGGGGGAGCTCCAGTGCTGGGGCAGTCCGATCAGGCCCTTGCTGGCCAGCCGGATGTCGCGGATCGACTCGATGTCCAGCAGCCCGTCCACGAAGCGCTCCAGCCGCGGCCAGGGCATGTTCGCCAGGTCGCCGCCGGAGACCACCACGTCCCGGATGCCCGGGGTGGCGCGCAGGTGCGCCAGGATCTGCTCGGCGCGGTCGGCCGGCTTGAGCTGGAGCCTGTTCTTGGTGACCTGCGGGGTGGAGTTGCCGACCAGGTCCATGCGTGTGCAGTGCCCGCAGTACTGCGGGCAGGTCGACAGCAGTTCCGCCAGCACCTTGGTGGGGTAGCGGTGGGTCAGCCCCTCCACCACCCACATGTCCTGCTCGTGCAGCGAGTCCCGGCTGGCCATCGGGTGCGAGGGCCACACCGGGTGCCGGTCGGAGAAGACCGGCAGCATGTAGCGCCGTACGGGGTCGTCGTAGAAGGCCTTGGTCAGCTCGCCGGGGCGGGCCGCCGAGGCCTCCGCGGCCATCGTGTTGATCATCTGGGGCGGCAGCAGCACCGACATCGTCGCCCGGTGCAGCCGGTCCCGCTCCCAGTCCTCGTAGAACTCCTCGTCGAGCAGGTCGCCGACGACGGCGCGCAGTCCCTTCGCGTCCTTGACGCAGTGGGCGCGCTGCCACTGCGGATCCGCCCACTCGGCCTCGGTCACCTCGCGCCAGCCGGGGAAGCGTCTCCAGTCGGGTTCCGTGAGCGGACGGCTCCGGTACGCGTAGACGCCTTCGAGAGCCGCTGATTCCGTCTGGCTGCGTGCTGTGTCCACCAACCCGCCACCCAATCCCGTCGGTTTCGGCCGTATCGCCTGACGTCAACCGATCTTGCAGAGCCCCGGCGTTGTACACGAGGTCAGGTTGTACGGGGCGCAGCTGCCGTACGCCCCTGTACAACCGGTCGGCGGGGGCGAAGGGTTGTACGAGCGCGTGTACGGGTCACCGGACGGGAGCGACCTTGTACAGTCCTCTGGCGGACGACCGAAGCGGAATGCCCGGAGAACGGGCGGCGGCCCGCTGGTTCGGCAACGAACCGAAATCGGACGACCCGTCCGCGAAGTGGCCGGAATCCTCGACTGAAGATTGATCGATTTGTCAGTGGCATGTACCAATGTCCGAGAGATCCGGTGCTGAGGTTCCGGTAACCCGCGGGGCCTCCAGCCCGACGCACCGCCCGGCCGTGCGCCTCGATCAGGTTGTACGGCCCGGATGGACCATGTGCTTCGTTCAACACCATCGACGAGCAGGGGGAGAAGCATGCCCAGGCCAGAGCGGTTACTGGACCCCACGGCAGGACCGTTGGAGCAATTCGCCCACGACCTGCGCCTTCTGCGCAGGCAGGCCGGGAACCCCTCCTACCGGACCATGGCCAAACGCGCCCACTACTCCGTGGCCACCCTCTCCGAAGCGGCCCGCGGGCTGCACAAACCCTCGCTGAAAGTGACCCTCGCCTACGTGACCGCCTGCGAGGGCGACCCCGAGCCCTGGGCCCGCCGCTGGTACCGGCTCAGCAGCGAACTGGAAGGACGCGACGCCCCCGCCCGCGGACAGCCGCGCGCCCCCGGCCTGGTCCCGCCCCAGCCGGCCGCCGGCCACCGCCGCCCCGCGGACGAGGGAGCCGCCCGCGCCGGGCGGCCGGCCGCGCCCCGCACCCCCGCGTCCCCCGCGCCCAAGGGCCGCCCCCGCGGGCACCACCCCGCCGTCGACGCCCTGACGGCCGACGAGCGGGCCGAACTGCGCCGGCTGCGCAGCGAGGTCGAGGAACTGCGGCACGCCAACGCCGTGCTCAAGGCGGCCTCCGCGATCTTCGCCGCGGATCTCCGCACAAACTCCCAGGTCGTGTACAACCCGGCGGACCGCCAAGATCCGTTGGCATGACCGGAACGCCGGGCGGCCTGGGCCCCCGGCACACCCGGCGGACCCGACGACCGACCCTTGGGGACTGACCATGCGTGTGCTCGGAGTCAACGGCTGGCCCGGCGCCAGCCACGACGGTGCTGCCTGCCTCGTCGTGGACGGCGAAGTCATCGCCCTGGCCGAGGAGGAACGCTTCACCCGCAACAAGCACGCCTACGGCGAGGCGCCCTTGAACGCCGCCGCCTACTGCCTCGCGGAGGGCGGTCTCACCCTGGACGACATCGACGTCGTCGCCCACGGGTGGGACCTGCCCACGCTCTTCGCGGACCGCGGCCTGGACTGGTTCGACAGCGACGCCGACGCCCTCGAACACCTGCTGCCCAAGGCCCTCTTCCCGCGCGCCCGCGACCCCCGGCTCACGTTCGTCGACCACCACGTGGCCCACGCCGCCAGCGCCTACCTCCTCTCCGGACGCGACCGGGGCGCCGTCCTCGTCCTGGACGGCCAAGGGGAGAACGCGAGCACCACCCTCGCCGTCGGCATCGACGGCCGGCTCAAGACCCTGCGCTCCCACACGCCCGGCTGGTCCCTCGGCTACTTCTACGCCGCCGTCTGCGCCTACGCCGGCCTCGGCGCCGACAACGCCGGCAAGATGATGGGCCTGGCCTCCTACGGCACCCCCCTCGACCTCACCTTCGGCGGCGCCCTCGGCTTCACCGTGGCCACATATCACCGTCGGCGTCGTCCCGCCCGACCTGCGCTCGACCGGCAGCACCGACGAGGAGACGGCCACCATCCGGTACTGGCTGGAGCACCTGGAGAAGACCCTCCAGGACGCCCCCAACCGCACCGTGCGCCGCTTCGACCCGCGCGACGGCCGGTACACCAGGACCACCGAACGGGACCCGTTCGAGTACCGGGACCTCGCCGCCACCGCGCAGGCCGCCCTGGAGCGGGCCGTGACGGGCCTGGTGCGCGGCCTGCTGCGGGAGACCGGCGAGACCACGCTGATGATCGCGGGCGGGGTCGGCTTCAACGCCACCCTCAACGGCAAGCTCATGCGGATGCCCGAGGTCCGGGACCTCTTCGTGCAGCCGATCGCGGGTGACGCGGGGGTCTCGCTGGGCGCCGCGGTCTGGGTCGCCGCCGAGGAGGGCGACCGGATCCTGCCCATGACCGGCTCGGTCGCCTGGGGCCCGCAGTGGTCCGCCGGGGAGATCCGCGAGGTCCTGGAGGCCACCGGCACCGCGTTCAGCGAGCCCGCCGACATCGCCGCGGCCACCGCCGGCGTCCTGGCCTCCGGCGGCGTCGCCGGCTGGTTCCAGGGCCGCGCCGAGGGCGGCCCCCGCGCCCTGGGCCACCGCAGCCTGGTCGCCG
>NZ_GG657750.1:1096095-1096812 GCF_000158895.1 Streptomyces sp. C
CCCGGACTGACGGCGGCCGCCCTGGCCTTGTCTGCCTCGCCGAGCGGGGCGCCCGCCGCGGGGGCGCCGAGGCCGCCCCGCCCGGCACCGCCCACGACCCGGTCGTCCTCACCCCCTCCCAGGAACAGGCCTGGGAGGAGCAGACGGGCGAACGCGGCCAGTGGAACCAGGCCATGCTCTTCACCACCCGGCCGGGCATCGACGCGGACCTGTTCGCCGAGGCCGTGCGGCGCCTGGTCGCCGGCCACGCCTCGCTCCGCCTCGCCGTCGAGGAGCGTCCCGCGCGGCGGCCCCGGCAGCGGACGGCGGCCCTGGCGACCGGCGGGCCGCCCGCCGACGCCCTGGGCCCGGTGCTCGACACCGTGGAGATCTCCGAGCTCTCCGACGCCGACCTGTCGGCGGCCGTCACCCTCCGGTGCGAACTGGAGCAGCGCTCCCTGGACCCGCGGGCGGGGCGCGTGGCCCGCTTCGTCCGGTTCGACGCCGGCCCCTCCCGGCCCGGCCGGCTGCTGGTCGTCTTCCACCAGCTCGCGATCGACATGCTGTCGTGGTCGGTGGTCCTGGCCGACCTGGAGGAGACCTACACGGCGCTGGAGGCCGGCCGGGACGACGTCTGGCCGGCCGAGGGCACCTCGTACCCCGAGTGGGCCGAGGCCCTGGTCGCCCATGCCCGCACCCCCGAGGCGGAGGCCGAGGCGGAGTGGTGGACGCAGGTGG
>NZ_GG657750.1:1103367-1115419 GCF_000158895.1 Streptomyces sp. C
CGCTGCCCTCCGTACGGCAGATGCTCGTTTTCCCGCCCCGACGCACCGCACGGGCCGGCCGAACTCCTGCTGGCCGGGCCCCAGCTGGCCCTCGGCTACGTGGACGACCCGGAGCGGACCGCCGAACGGTTCCCGGCCGCCGACCCCGCGCGCGGCACCGGACGCTGGTACCGCACGGGGGACCTCGTCACGCAGGCCCCCGACGGCTCGCTCGTCTTCCACGGCCGCATCGACCACCAGGTCAAGATCCGCGGCCACCGGGTGGACCTGCTCGACGTGGAGGGGGCCCTGGGCCGGCTCCCCGGCGTCACGGCCGTCGCGGCGGCCGGCCACCGCAAGGGCGACCACACGGCGCTGGTCGCGTTCGTCGTCCTGCCCGGCCCGGCCGGAAGCGGGGACGGCACGGCGGAGCTGCGCGAGCGGCTGCGGGAGGCGGTGCCCGCCCCCCTGGTCCCCGACCGGATCATCGCCGTGCCCGAACTCGTGCACACCCGCACCGGCAAGGTCGACCGCGCGGGCACCCTGGACCGGTACCTGTGAGCAACCGACTCTTCGACGCCTCCGTCTCCCCCGCCGCCGTCCCCGAGGCGGACGCCCGCGGACCCTGGGCCTACCTGTGGTGGCTGGTCCGCATCCGGCCCTGGCCGCTCGTGCTCGCCGCCGCGCTCGGCGTGCTCTGGATGATCCCGCTCGCGCTGGTCCCGCTGGTCATCGGCCGGGCCATCGACGCGGCCGGGCAGGACACGGGGCAGACCGGCCTGTACCTGTGGTCGCTGCTCGCCCTCGGTCTCGGCGTCCTCCAGGCCCTCGCCGGCGCCGGCCTGATCCAGGCCGCCGTCGGCGCCGAGGCCCACGCCCTGTCCACCACGCACCGGGTGCTGATGCGTCAGGTGGTCCGCCTCGGCGCCGGCCTGCGCGGCAAGGCCCGCTCCGGGGACGTCGCGGCCTCCGCCGCCGCCGACGTGGAGAGCATCGGCAACTCCTTCGAGGTCATCGGCCGCACCGTCGGCGCGGTCGTCGCCGCCGTCCTCGTGGCCGTGGCGCTCACCGTCACCTCGCCCGTCCTCGGACTGGCCGTGCTCGTCGGAGTCCCCGCCGCGGTGCTCAGCATCGGCCCGCTCCTGCGGCCCCTCCAGGAACGCGACGAGGCCCAGCGCGAGCTGATGGGCGTCGCCACCTCCCAGGCCGGCGACATCGTCGCCGGTCTGCGCATCCTGCGGGGCATCGGCGGCGAGGCCGCCTTCGCCGCCCGCTTCCGCCGCACCAGCCAGCAGGTCCGCCGGGCCGGCGAGTCCGCCGGCCGCATGGAGGCATGGCTGCAGGCCGCCGGGGTCTTCCTGCCGGGGCTGGTCACCGTCGGGATCGTCTGGCTCGGCGCCCGGCTCGCCCTGAACGGCACCATCACCGCCGGCGAACTCGTCGCCTTCTACGGGGCCTCCGCCTTCCTCACCCTGCCCGTGAGCACGGCCACCGAGGCCGCCGAGACCCTCAGCCTCGCCAAGGTCGCCGCCGGCCGGGTCTGCACCCTGCTGCGTCTGACCCCCGACGCCGTCCGGCCCGAGCACCCCGAACCGCTGCCCCCCGGGGCCCTCGCCCTGACCGACCCCGACAGCGGCATCACCGCCGAGGCCGGCCGGCTCACCGTGCTCACCGGCCCGGCCGACCGCATGGCCGACCTCGCCGACCGGCTCGCCCGCCCCGGGCCCGCCGGTCCCGCGCCCGTCCGGCTGGGCGGCGTACCGCTGGACCGGGTGGACCCCGCGGAGCTGTCCGCGCGGCTGCTGCGCTCCGGACCGGCCGACACCCTCTTCAGCGGCACCGTGCGCGAGGAGCTGAGCGCCGGCTCCGCCCGGTCCCGGGAGGCGCTGGCCCGGGCCCTGTACGCCGCCGACGCCTCCGACGTCGTCGCGGCCCTGCCGGGCGGGCCGGACGCGTGGCTGGACGAGGGCGGCCGCGCCCTGTCCGGCGGTCAGCGCCAGCGCCTCGTCCTCGCCCGCGCCCTGCTCGCCGCCCCCGACGTCCTCGTGCTGGAGGACCCCACCGCTTCCGTCGACGCCCACACCGAGGCCCGCATCGTCGACCGGGTCGCCGCGCTGCGCGCCGGCCGCACCACGGTGGTGCTCACCGACAGCCCCCTCTGGCGCGGCGCCGCCGACCGCACGGTCCGCCTCGCCGCGGAAACCCCCGGCGGCCCCGACCGCTCCGCAGGAGTGCCCTCATGACCACCACCCCCGCCTCCACCCGGGCCCCCGCGGAGGACCCGGACACCGCCGCGGACCCCGCTCCCGCCGGTCCGTCCGCCGCCGGGCGCCTGCCGCTCGCCGACCGGGCCGAGGTCCGCGCCTGGACCGGCGCGTTCGTCCGTACCGAGGCGCGCCGGCTGGCCCTCACCTTCGGACTGTTCGCCGCCGCCCTGGTGGCCGGACTGATCGGCCCGCGGCTGCTGGGCCACCTGGTCGAGTCCATCAAGAACGGCACCACCGCCGGCCGGGTCGACGTCCTCGCCCTGACCTTCGTCGCCATCCTCGTCGCCCACGCCCTCCTCGCCCGCGCCGCCCGCACCCAGGCCACCCTGCTCGGCGAACGGGTCCTGGCCCGCACGCGGGAGGGCTTCGTCGGCCGCGTCCTCGGGCTGCCCCTGTCCGAGGTGGAGGCCGTCGGCACCGGCGACCTGCTCAGCCGGGCCACCAACGACGCCGACCGGTTGAACGAGAGCATCCGCCAGGCCGTCCCGCGCATCGCGCTGGCCGCCGTCACCCTGGTGTTCACGTTCGCGGCGATCCTGCTCACCTCTCCGCTGCTCGCCCTCGGCCTGCTGGCCGGCGTGCCCTTCGCCGCCCTGTCCACGTGGTGGTACCGGCCGCGCGCCACCCGTGCGTACGAGCGGCTGCTCGCGCAGGAGGCCGACGTACTGGCCGTCACGCACGAGAGCACCCGCGGCGCCGCCACCGTCGAGGCCCTCGGCCTCGGCCCCCGGCAGGTCGGACGCCACGGCGCGGCCGTCGACCGGGTGGTCCGCACCCGCCAGCGCACCACCTGGCTGCAGACCATCTGGTTCCCCAGCCTGGACCTGGCCACCATGGTCCCGATGGCGCTCACCCTCCTGATCGGGGGTCTGGCCTACCAGCGCGGCGAGGTCGGGCTGGCGGAACTGACCGCCGTCGTCCTCTACGTCCAGGCCCTGGGCGAACCCCTCAACGACCTGCTGACCTGGACCGACGAGCTCCAGATCGGGAACGCCGCGCTGCGCCGAATCCTCGGTGTCGAACGGCTGCCCGGGGAGGAACCGCGTCCGCCCGCCGTGCTGGACGGGCACGCCCTGCGCCTGGAGGGCGTGGGCTTCGGCTACGGTCCCGGCCGCGAGGTGCTCAGCGGCATCGACCTGTCCATCGCCCCCGGCGAGAAGCTGGTGGTCGTCGGCGCCTCGGGAGCGGGCAAGTTCACCCTCGGCAAGCTGTTTTTTTTGGGTGCACCACGCCACCCGGGGCACGGTCAGCATCGGCGGCGCCGACGTGGCCCGGCTGCTGGTGGACCAACTGCGGCGGGAGGTTTTTCCTGGTCACCCCCGAACAACACGTTGTTTTCCGGCACCCCTGCGGGGACAACCTGGACCCTGGCCGCGCGGGCGACGGAGGCCGGCGAGGGGACCGCGGCCCCGGCCGGCCCGGCGGACGCCCGCCTGTGGGAGGCGCTGGACACCGTCCTCCTCGCGGACTGGGCCCGCTCCCTGCCCGACGGGCTGGACAGCGAGATCGGCCCGGGCGCCGCCCCGGTCTCCCCCTCCCACGCCCAGCAGCTGGCCCTGGCCCGCCTGCTGCTGTCCGACCCGCACGCGCTGGTCCTGGACGAGGCCACCGCCCTGCTGGACTCGACCGCGTCGCGCCGCGTCGAACGCTCGCTGGCCGCCCTGATCGAGGGCCGCACGGTCATCTCGATCGTGCACCGGCTGGACTCGGTGCACGACGCCGACCGCATCGCGGTGATGGAGGCGGGCCGGATCGTCGAACTCGGCAGCCACACCGAACTCCTGGCGGCCGACGGGGCCTACGCGGCCCTGTGGCGCTCCTGGTCCGGGGCCGGCCCCGGGTCCCACGGGGATGAGGCGTCCCCGACGGCGCCGTGACCGTGCCGTGCCGGCCGGGTCAGCCGACGGGCGGGAACCTGTCCCACGCCCGGTGTCCGGCCAGGGCGGCGGTGACCCCTTCGACGGCCGCCGCCCCGTCCTCGCCCAGGGCGACGCCGGGGCCGTCGGTGCCGATGCCCAGGGCGCCGAGGAGCCCGGCCGCGCCGTTCCAGCCGCCGATGGCCTTCCCGTGCCGGTAGGCCTCGGTGATCAGGAGCGCGACCCGGGGGTCGCAGGCCTCCGGCGCGGGTGCCGCGGCCTTCGCGTCCCGTGCGCCGTGGGCGTCGGAGCCCGGCCCGGGCGTGCCGGCGAGCAGCAGGGCGTCGAATTCGACCGACCGGGCGGTGGCGTACGTGCGCTGGACGGTGATGGGGTCGCCGTCGGAGGCGAGGGTCCCGCCGGTGGGGGCGACGACGAGCGGGACCATGCCGGAGTCCAGGACGGCCTGCCGGGCGGCCCGTACACCGTCCAGGTCGGACTCCGGGTCGGCGATCAAGCCGATCACGCGGCCGTCCGCCGGCCAGGCGGAGCCCAGCTGGGAGAGGGCGGGGCTGGGTTCGGGCGTGACGAGGGGGACGGTCGCCTCCGGGGCGGGCAGGCCGAGGCCTTCGGCGACCTTCGCGCAGAGTTCGGGGTCGATGTTCGCCAGGACCTTCAGGGTGCGTTCCCGGACGGCCTGCTCGTGGCACTTGCCCAGCTCGAAGGTGTAGGCGGCGATGATGTGTTCGCGTTCCGGCGGGGTCATGCTGAGCCAGAAGAGGCGGGGCTGGGTGAAGTGGTCCGAGAAGGAGGCGGGTGCCTCGCGGACCCTGCTCGCCGCGGGGACCTCGACGGGGGCTTCCACGAAGGCGGCGGTGTCGGCGCCCGCGAGGAAGGGGCAGCCGCCGTCGAGGCTGTTGGGCCGGTACGGGGCGACGCCGGTGTGGACGGCGCTCTGGTGCATCCCGTCACGGAGCATGTCGTTGACGGGGGCGTGCGGCCGGTTGACCGGGATCTGGCCGAAGTTGGGGCCGCCCAGCCGGCTGATCTGGGTGTCGAGGTAGGAGAACAGCCGGCCCGCGAGGAGGGGGTCGTCGGTGACGTCGATCCCGGGAACGAGGTGGCCGGGGTGGAAGGCGACCTGCTCGGTCTCGGCGAAGAAGTTCTTGACGTTGGCGTTCAGGGTCATCAGTCCGATGGGCTGGACGGGGGCCAGCTCCTCGGGGACGAGTTTGGTGGGGTCGAGGAGGTCGATGCCCTCGAAGGTCTGCTCCGGGGTGTCGGGGAAGACCTGGATGCCGAGCTCCCACTGCGGGAAGGCGCCCGCCTCGATGGCGTCGAAGAGGTCCCGCCGGTGGAAGTCGGGGTCCGTGCCGCTGATCAGCTGGGCTTCCTCCCAGACCAGGGAGTGCACGCCGAGCTTCGGCTTCCAGTGGAACTTCGCGAGGGCCGTGTCGCCGGTCGGGCCGACGAGGCGGAAGGTGTGGACCCCGAAGCCCTCCATCATCCGGTAGGACCGCGGGATGCCCCGGTCGGACATGTTCCAGAGGGTGTGGTGGGTGGCCTCGGTGTGCAGGGAGACGAAGTCCCAGAAGGTGTCGTGGGCGCTCTGCGCCTGCGGTATCTCCCGGTCCGGATGCGGCTTGCCGGCGTGGATGACGTCGGGGAACTTGACCGCGTCCTGGATGAAGAACACCGGGATGTTGTTGCCGACCAGGTCGAAGGTGCCCTCGTCCGTGTAGAACTTCGTCGCGAAGCCCCGGGTGTCGCGCACCGTGTCGGCGGAACCGCGCGAGCCGAGCACGGTGGAGAACCTGACGAAGACGGGGGTCTCGACGTCCTTGCCGAGGAAGGCGGCCCGGGTCACCTCGCCGGCCGTTCCGTAGCCCTGGAAGACGCCGTGCGCCGCGGCGCCGCGCGCGTGCACCACGCGCTCGGGGATCCGCTCGTGGTCGAAGTGGGTGATCTTCTCGCGGAGGTGGTGGTCCTGGAGCAGGACGGGCCCCCGGGGTCCTGCCTTCAGGGAGTGGTCGCTGTCGTAGAGCCTCGCGCCCTGGGCGGTGGTGAGGTACGCGCCGCCCTGCGCGACCTGCGACTGGTCCGCCCCGGTGGCCTGGCCGGTGGGGCCGACGGTCTCCGGGCCCTCCTGGTCCGCCTTGGGCGGCAGCGGTGTCGTCGGGTCCACCGGTTCGGCCACGGACGGGGACACGGGTCCGGGCTTGCCCGGCATGCCGCCTCCGTCCGGCCGCGATGCCGCAGGGGTGCGCTTCGTGGTCATGTGTTCTCCCGGTTTTCTCGAACGGAAGCGGGGGGGAGCACGACGTCCGCCCCTGCTTCCTCGGCCGTTCTCGTCGGCCGCCTACCCGCTCCTTCGGAATGAACCCCCGTCGCGGCAGGCCCCGGGTACGCCGGCGCGTGCCGGGGTAGGCGCCCGACATGAAGCAGACAGAGCAGTGGAAACCGGGTGAGATCGTCACGCAGAGCGGCATCTACGCCTGTGACTGCGGCAGGGAGCACCTGTGGAGCAAGAGCACCGACGTCCGCGGGCACCGGTTCCCTCCCCTCCCCTACGACTGCCCGGGCCGTGCGTGGACCCTGCGCACGCAGGCCCACCCCGACGCGGACTGACGGGAGGTGGCCGCGCGGCTGCGGACCAGCGACCCGCACGGGCCGGGGTGGCGACGGGTGCGGCACGGCCGCGGCTTCCGCTACCTGGGCGCGGACGGCCTGCCCCTGTCCCCGGCGGACCGTGAGCGGGTGCGCGCCCTCGTGATCCCGCCGGCCTGGCAGGACGTCTGGGTCTGCCCCTGGCCCAACGGCCACATCCAGGCCGTGGGGACGGACGCCGCCGGGCGGCGGCAGTACCTCTACCATCCGCACTTCCGGGAACAGCAGGACGCGGCCAAGCACGCGCACGTCCAGCGCGTCGCCCGCTCGCTGCCCCGGCTGAGGGAGCGGGTGGCGAGCGACCTCGACGGGCGCGGGCTGACCCGCGTCCGCGTGCTGGCCTGCCTGACCCGCCTCCTCGACCTGGGCTTCCTGCGCGTCGGCGGGGAGCGCTACGCCCGCGACAACGGGAGCTTCGGTCTGACGACCCTGCTCCGGGAGCACGCCTCCTGCCGCGACGGGGAGATCCGTCTGCGTTTCCCCGCCAAGTCCGGCAAGGAGGTCACGCGCGTCCTCGTGGACGAGCAGGCCCACGCGGTGGTCCGGGCGCTGCTCCGGCGCAGGGAGCCCGGCCCGAGGCTGTTCGTGTACTGGGAGCACGGGGCGTGGCACGAGCTCCACGCCGAGGACCTCAACGCCTACCTGCGGGACCGGTCGGGTCAGGACGTGACGGCGAAGGACTTCAGGACCTGGTACGCGACCGTGCTGGCCGCGGTGGCGCTGGCCGTCTCCGAGGGCACCGCGGGCGCCTCCCCCGCCCGCCGGAACGGGGTCGTGGCCCGCGCCGTGCGGGAGGTCAGCGGGTACCTGGGGAACACGCCCGCCGTGTGCCGGGCGTCCTACATCCATCCGCGCGTCATCGAGCTCTACGAGGAGGGGGAGACCGTCGCCGCGGCCCTCGGCACGCTCGGCGAGGACGGCGTCTTCGGCCGGCCAGCCACCCACGGCCGCGTCGAACGCGCCGTGCTGCGGCTCCTGCGGTCCGGGGAAGCGGACGGGAAGGACGGGGAGGACGGGGAGGAGGGGGACGGGGGCGGGTGAACGCACGGCGCCCCGCGGGGCGGGGGTCAGTCGGCCGGTGACCAGACGGAGGCCACGGTGCCGCTGCCCGGGTACAGCCGCTCCCAGCCGTCGGGAACGTCCAGCACCACCACGCCCGAGGTCGGGAAGCCCGCCGCCACCCGCTCCAGCAGTTCCGGGGGGCCGGACCCGCACAGGCCGGCGGCCAGCTCGTGGATGCCCGCGTTGTGGCCGACCAGCAGCAGGGAGCCGAGGCCCCGCCCCCGCTCGGCCAGTACGGAGACGATCATGCTCGGGGCGGCGTTGTAGAGCCGCTCGTCGTACACGGCGGGCGGCGGGTCCGCCAGCGCGGCGACGGCGAGCTGCCAGGTCTGGCGCGTCCGGCGGGACGGGGAGCAGAGCACGAGGTCGGGCGCGAACCCCTGCTCGGCGAGCCAGCGGCCCGTTCGGGGGGCGTCGGCCTTCCCGCGGTCGCTCAACGGGCGGTCGAAGTCGTCGATCGGCCGGTCCTTGGGTACGGCCTTGGCGTGCCGCACCAGCAGCAGCCGGCACGGGCCGGTGGTCCTCGGCTGGTCCATACCCGCCCGCCTGCCCATCGGGCGGGTGCGGAAACGCCTGCCGTTCCGTTACGGGTGGAAGAGGACCTTCACCATGTTGTCCCGCTTCTTCTGGAAGTCCTCGTACGCCCGGGGGGCGTCGTCCAGGGGCAGGTGGTGGGTGGCGAAGCCCTCGGCTCCGAGGGGGTCTCCGTCGGTCAGCAGGGGGAGCAGGTCACCGACCCACCTGCGGACGTTGGCCTGTCCCATGCGCAGCTGGATCTGCTTGTCGAACATCGTCAGCAGCGGCAGCGGGTCGGCGGCCCCGCCGTAGACGCCCGAGATGGAGATGGTGCCGCCGCGGCGTACGAGATCGACGGCCAGCGTCAGGGCGCCCAGCCTGTCCACACCGGCCTTCTTCATCAGTGCGGCGGCCAGGGCGTCCGGGAGCAGGCCGGTGCCGGTCTGCGCCGCCTTGGCGCCGGCGCCGCCGTGGGCCTCCATGCCGACGGCGTCGATCACGGCGTCCGGGCCGCGGCCGCCCGTGACGCCGCGGACGGCGTCGACGAGCTGGTCCCCGTACTGGAGCAGGTCGAAGACCTGTACGCCGTTGCCGGCTGCGCGGGCGAGCCGTTCGGGGACCAGGTCGACGCCGATCACCCGGCCGGCCCCCCGGTGGGCGGCGATGCGGGTGCACATGTCGCCGATGGGCCCGAGGCCGAGGACGGCGATGCTGCCGCCGGGCGGGACGTCCGCGTAGACGACGGCCTGCCAGGCGGTCGGCAGGACGTCCGACAGGTACACGAACCGTTCGTCCGGCGGTCCCTCGGGAACACGGATGGGGAGGGTGTCGGCGAAGGGGACGCGCAGGTACTCGGCCTGCCCGCCGGGGACCTGCCCGTAGAGCTTGGTGTACCCGAAGAGGCTCGCTCCGCTGCCGTGCTCGTGGACCTGGGTGGTCTCGCACTGCGAGTGCAGGCCGCGCTCGCACATGAAGCAGGTCCCGCAGGACACGTTGAACGGCACGACGACCCGGTCGCCGGCCTTCAGTTCCCGGACCTGCGGCCCCACCTCGGCGACCACCCCCATCGGTTCGTGTCCCAGGATGTCACCCGGGTCGAGGAACGGCCCCAGCACCTCGTACAGGTGCAGGTCGGATCCGCACAGTCCGGTCGTCGTCACCTTGATCACGGCGTCCGTGGGATCGACGATCCGCGGATCCGGAACGTTTGCCACCTCGACCTTGCGGCGGCCCTGCCAGGTCACGGCCTTCATCACGCCTCCTCTGCAGCGCGCGGCTCCGGTTCCCCGCGGCGCGGGTTCACGGCCGCTACGCGGCGGCTGTCCACTCACGGCCGACCCATGCCTGCGGGACGTGCCGGATGACCGGGCGGCGGCTGCTTGGGGGCTCCGGCAGGGGGCAGGCGGGCCGGTACCAGGCCGCCGGGACCGGCCGCGCGGCCGAACACACCTCGGGAGGCACACCGTGACCACCGCACGCGAGATCATGACGCCGGACGCCACCTGCGTCGGGGCGGACGACAGCATCCTGGACGCGGCGAAGAAGATGGCCGACCTCGGGGTGGGCGCGCTCCCGATCTGCGGCAGCGACCAGCGGCTGAAGGGGATGCTCACCGACCGCGACATCGTCGTGAAGGTCCTCGGCGCCGGGAAGGACCCCGCCACCTGCACGGCCGGCGAGTTCGCCCAGGGCGAGGCGGTCACCATCGGCGCCGACGACGACACCGCCGAGATCCTGCGCACGATGACCGAACACAAGGTCCGCCGCCTGCCCGTGATCGACGGCCACACCCTCGTCGGCATCGTCGCCCAGGCCGACGTGGCCCGCTCGCTGCCCGACCCGCAGGTCGGCGAACTCCTGGAGGCGCTCTCCAGCTGACACCCCGGCCGACGGCCCGCCGCTCACTCTCCGAGGAGGCGGCGGGCTTCCGCGAGCAGGCGCAGGAGTTCGGTGCGCGAGGGCCCGTCCGGGGCGTCCGGCGCGTCGCGGGCGTCCGGGACGTCGGGGGCCGGCCGGGGGGTGTGGGCGGTCAGCACGTGCAGGGCCACGGCGGCCTGCCGGGCGAAGAGGCCCAGCAGGTCGAGTTCCGGCAGGCCGGACCGGGCCTGCGGGGAGGGGTCCAGCACCTCCAGGACGCCGAGGACCCGGTCCCCGCGGACGAGGGGGGCGGCCATCAGCGCGTCCGGGACGTAGCCGGTGGACTCGGCGATGTCCCGGTCGAAGGAGGCGCTGTCGCGCAGGTCGTCGACCACCATGGGCTCCCCCGAGGCGGCGACCCACCCGGCGATCCCCCGGCCGGCCGGGAAGCGGCGGCCCACCAGGAACTCCTGTCCCTGCCCGGAGACGGCCTCGAAGGCGAGTTCGCCGGCCGCGGCGTCCAGGAGCATGACGGAACTCGCCTGCGCGCCGAAGATGGCGCGCGCGGTGTCCACCACCGACTGCAGGAGCTCCGCCACGGCGGGGTCCGGCCGGGGTGCCGCGGACGCGGCGGGGGCGATCGTCTGGGCCATGGAACTTCCCTTCCGGCGCCGGTCGTTACCGGCGTCCGCGGACACGGACGTTGGCTGCGGAGAGGTACAGGGCGTTCTTCAGCTGGAACGGTGTCAGCCGGGGGCCGCTCGACAGGATCCGCGCGCAGAGCCCCGAGATGAACGGAGTGGCGTAGCTGTTGCCGGAACTGCTGATCGACGTGCCGCCGAGCCACGCCACCCGGACCTTCTGGCCTGGGGCGAAGAACTCCACCGGGGGCTCCGGGTTGTAGAGGTGGAGGTCCGGGTCGTCCTCCTGGTGGCTGCCGACCGAGATCACCGAGGAGAAGCGCCAGGGAAAGCTCTCCACGCGCGTGTTGTGCGCGGCGGCGACGATCACGGTCTGCTGGAAGTACGCCTCGTCGGCCAGGCGGCGCAGTTCCTCCACGAAGCGGTCGTGGGTGGTGGACAGGCTGAGGTTGACCACGTCGAAGCGCTGGCGCACGGCCCACCGGATCCCTTCGAGCAGGACGTCCCCGCTGCCGGAGAACCGGTCGCCGAGGACCCGGATGCTGGACAGCTCGCAGTCCGGCGCGGTGCGCCGGATGATCCCGGCGCAGGCGGTGCCGTGACCGCAGGCGTCCCCCTCCTCCGTCTCCTCGACGTGGACCCCGCCCTCGTCCTTGAAGACCCGCCACGACCGGGCGACGGGGCCGACCATGGGGTGGTCCCGTTCGACGCCCGAGTCGACCACGCAGACGCGTACGCCGCGCCCGGTCCCGCCGAGGAGGCCCTGCTCGGGCGGGTCCGGCGGGCCGTCGGCCGCCACGGGCACGTCGGCGGCGCTCCGCCCTCGCAGGCCCCAGGTGAGTGCGGGGCCCGGTTGACGCGCGGCAGTCATCGTGGTGGCTCCGTTCCGGCTCCGGCGGCCCGCGCGGCGGCGGGGCCGTGCCAGGGCGAGAGGCTGTGGCAGCGGGAGAGCACCGCCTCGGCCCGGCGTACGGCGGGGAGGTGGCCCTTGGCGGCGAAGTGGCGGCGGGCGCGCGTCGCGGCGGCGGCCGCGTCGGCGGGGCGGCCCAGTGCGAGGTCCGTACGGGCGAGGTCGAGGGCGGCGGTGCCCTGGACGAGGGGCGAGTCGGTGCGGGCGGCGGTGGCGAGCGCCCGGGCGGCGAGCCGGGTGGCGGTCACGGCCCGTCCCCGGGCGGCGGCGATGCGGGCGCGCAGGCCGTCGAGGTCC
>NZ_GG657750.1:1116103-1121605 GCF_000158895.1 Streptomyces sp. C
CGCCGGCGACTCTTCCGCTCCGGCGGGGGCGGCCCCACCGGCCCCACCGGCCCCACCGGCCCCACCGGCCCCGCCGTCTCCGCCGTCCCTGCCGTCTCCGCCGTCCCCGCCGGGTGCGCCGGGTTCGCCCGCGGACCGGCCGGCGGAGGCGAGGGCGAGGCGGGCGTGGGCCGCCTCCACCGCTTCCCCTCCGCCGGCCCGGGCCTCGGCCAGCACCTCTTCGAGCAGCGCCCGGCCTTCCGGTCCGCGCCCGAGGTCCAGCAGCGTCTGGCCGAGCCGCCTGCGTGCCGCCGTGCTGCCGGGCTCGCCCGGCGCGTACCGGGCCGTGGCCCTGGACAGCACGTCGGCCGCCCACACGGGGTCGGCGTGGGCCAGCGCCAGGCGCCCGGCCTCGGCGAGCGCGTCGGCGGCCCGCCGGCGCAGCCCGTCGGTGTGCGCGTCCTGGGCGCCGAGCTCGGCCCGGTAGCGGTACGCCTGTTCGAGATGGCCGCCGACCGCCGCGCTGCCCCGGCGGCGGACCGAGTCGAGTCGGGCGGCGCGTTCGTGCCGGTCGGCCCGGTCCTGCTTGGACTGGCTGGTGTAGACGACCTCCTGGATCAGTCCTCCGGCGTAGCGGAACGCCTCGCCGTCCGGCCTGATCACGCGCGGTGACGGACCAGCCGGTGCAGTACGGGCCGGAGCCCCGTGCCCGGTCCACTCCGGCGCGGGCCGGCCGGCGAGCTCCGTCAGTTCGCCGGCGGTGAAGTCGCCGCCCAGGACCGACGCCAGGCCCAGGGCCCGGTGTTCGGGCGGGTCGAGCGCGTCGATCCGGGCGCCGATCAGGGCCTGGAGCGGGAGCGGGACGCTGTCCGTGTCGACGGGGTCCCCCGCGACCAGCAGCTGCTCCAGGTGCAGCGGGTTGCCGCCCACCCGTGCCAGGACCCGGGGGCCGAGCGGGCCGCCGGGCGCCGTGCCGCCGGTCAGCCCGGCCGCGAGGAGCTGTGCCTCGGCGTCGGAGAGCCCGCCGAGGAGCACGGTCTCCAGGGACAGTGCGGGCCGTGCGTCGAACAGTTGGGGGCGGGTGAGCAGCACGATGAGGACGGCCGCGTCGGTGAGGGCGCGCAGCAGCCGGTCGAGGGCGTCGAAGAGGGGCTGCGCGGCCCAGTGGCAGTCGTCGATCACCAGCACCACGGGTTCCGCCGCGGAGAGGCCGGCGAGGACCTTGGCGAGGGCGGCACAGGTGTCGGCGGGCGAGGGGTTGGGGGTTCCGTCCAGCAGCAGGCCCTGGTGGAGCAGGTCGAGTTCGGGCGAGGGTGCGACCGCGGCCGCGCCGAGGAGGTCGGCGACGGCGTCGGCGAGGGGGCCGAGGGTGGGCTGTTCGCCCCGGGCCCGGCAGCGCCCGACGCCGTGACGCGGGCCGCCGGCCGTGGCCGTGGCCCGGTGGAGCCACTCCCGCACGAGGCGGGTCTTGCCCTGGCCCGCCTCCCCGCCGACGACCAGGCGGCCGGCCCGGCGGGTGCGGACCACGCGCTCCAGCGCCTCGTCGATGAGGGCGAGTTCGCGGCTCCGGCCGATGAACGCGAGGTCGAACCGGCGCAGCGCCTCCGGGCCCTCCTCCTCGTCCAGGCCGAGCAGGCGGTGGGCGGTGACCCGGTCCCGCTTGCCCTTGAGCAGCAGCGGGCCGGTCCGCGCCGTCCGCACGCCCGGTCCGGCGGCGGCCAGGGTGCCGGGTCCGATGAGGATCTCCCCGGCGGCGGCGTTCTGTTCCAGGCGGGCGGCGACGTTGACCACCTCGCCGGAGACCATCGCCTGCCGCAGGGTCGCCGAACCGGTGACCGCCTGGCCGGTGTTGAGGCCGATGCGCATCTCCAGCCGGACGCCGACGCCCTGCTCCAGCCGGAGGTTGAGCCCGGTGAGCGCCTCCCGCATGGCCAGGGCGGCGGCGACCGCGCGGCGGGCGTCATCCTCCCGTACGGCCGGCACGCCGAAGACGGCCATCACGGCGTCCCCGATGAACTTCTCCACGGTGCCGCCCTGCTCCTCGATCCGCAGCCGCATCAGGTCGAACCAGCGGAGCGTCACCGAGCGCAGGGTCTCCGCGTCGAGCGCTCCGGAGAGCGCCGTGGAGCCCACCAGGTCGCAGAAGAGGACGGTCACCACCTTGCGGCCGGTCGGCCGGGCCGTGTCCGGCCCCTCGGCGCACGGGCTGCCGCAGGCGGGGCAGAACCGGGCTTCGGGCGGCAGTGCGCTCCGGCACGAGGTGCACGGCATGGGTTCCTCCGGTGGGCGCGGGACGGCGGGGCGGCCGGGGTCAGAAGAGGGCGCCGCCCGCGACGTCGGCGTGGGCCTGCACCTCCGGGGCCGCCGCGTCGAGCCGCCCCCTGATGTCGACGAGCAGGGCCAGTTCCTCCGGGGCCAGGGCGCGCAGCACCTCCAGCTGGTCCTCGCTGAGGCGGTCGGTGTCGAAGCCCGCGGCGGCCAGCGCCCGCAGGGTGGGGGGCGCAGGCGGGGCGTCGTCGAGCGGGGCGTCGTCGTGGGCGGCGTCGTCGTGGGGCACGGTGTCCTCGGTCACGGGTGTCCTCCGGGGTCTGCGGCGAGGGAGAGGAAGAGCCGGGTGAGCAGGTCCGCCGTGTGCAGCGCGCTGACGGAGACGGCGGTCCGCAGGGCCGGCGGGAGCGCGAGCGCGTCGAGCACCCGGTGGAGGTCGTCGAGGTGGCCGCCGTCGAGCTCGGCGTGTTCCCTGAGGGTGCGGAAGGCGGTGCCGGGGAGGCCGGTGGCCTCGGCGAGGCGGTCGGCGAGCCGGGGGCCGGGGGCGTTGCCCTCCAGGACCGCGATGTAGCCGAGCAGCGTGACGGGGTGCTCGTGCTCGATCCGGTAGTACTGCGCGCCGGCGAGTTCGTTTTTCGACAGGGTGGGGTACGGCGGCCGGCCGGGCACCGGCGGCGGCGAGGTCGTCGAGCAGCCAGGCGTCGTGGTCGCGTTCTTCCCGGGCGTGGCGCAGGCAGTACGCCGCGAGGCCCCGGGCGGCCGGGTCGTCGAGCTCGGCGCACCGTTCGGCGGCCCGTTCCAGCAGCGGCACCGAGGCCCGTACGAGCGGGTGCATGGCCGCCAGGTAGCGGGGGTAGCGCTGCCGCAGCCCGTCCGGTCGCCACAGGAGCGCGGTCGCGGCCAACAGGGCGGTGGTGGTGGGCAGGAGCTTGGTCCTGAGCGCGAGGGACGCGGTGGCGGTCATCGTCGGCTTTCCTTCTTCGGGCGGTGCGGGCAGCGGCTCGACCAGGTGGGCCCCCATCGCAGCCCATGCGGCGCCCCAGGGCGGCGGGTCCGGCGGCGCGCTGCTGCTCCGCGGCGAGCCGGTCGAGGAGTTCGCCGACCCGGCCGCCCGCGTCGCGGTCCGCGCCCGCGAGGACGTCGGGGCGGTCGGCGAGGGCGTGGCAGCTGCGGCAGTAGCCGGCCGGGGCGGGCGCAGCCCCGTGGCGGGCGTGCAGCCGCCGGGGGCCGACGGCGCGCAGCATCCGCAGGACCGGGGAGCCGAGGGAGCGTTCGCGGACGGCCGGCCAGTCGTCGTCGGCGACGTGTCCGAGCCGCAGGTGCGCGGGGACGGGGCGGCGGTCCACCGTCCACTGGTTGCAGCAGGCGGTGACGGTCCCGTCGAAGGCGACCACCGGCCAGGCGGCGAGGGTGCACGGCGCCGCCCGGGAGCCGTCCGGTCCGGCGGGGGTCGCGGGGACGAGGCCCGTGGCGCGGCCGAGCGGGCGGACCTCGTTGACGAGGAGGGGCACCCGGCCGCCGAAGGCGCGGCGGACGTCGGCGACGGCGTCCGCGAGGTAGGGGTCGTCGGGGCCGGTACCGGTGAGGTGGATGCTGGCGGGGATCCCGGCGTCGAGCACGGCCCGCAGGGCGCGCAGCACGTCCGCGCGGGGGACCTCGCGCTCGTGGTGGACGTCCAGGCTCGCCGAGAAGTGGTCGAGGGCCGTGATCGCCCGCATGATCCGGTCGGGGACGCGTCCGTCGCGGGCGAAGAACATTCCGCTGAGCAGTGCCGTGCGGGTGCCCGCGGCGCGGGCGAGGCCGGCCAGGCGGGCGGCGAGTTCGGGCAGCAGCAGCGGTTCGCCGCCGGTCAGCATGACCACCTCGGGGCGGTCCTGCGGGCCGAACGAGCCGATGAAGCGCAGCAGGTGTGCCGGGTCGGGCTCCTCGGCGGCGGCCATGGAGGAGTCGGTGGAGCAGTGCACGCAGCTCATGGGGCAGCGGCGGGTGAGCGCCACCATCAGGCCGCCGCAGGGCACCGGCCGCAGGCCGATGAGTTCCGCCAGCTCCACGTCTCCTCCTCGGTGCGCGTGCCGCGCGCTCGTGCCGCGCGCGGGTGTTGACCCGGATCGTGCCCGCGGGCGCCGGATTTCCGGTTCACGAACGCCTGGTGACCGGTTGGTCCGCAGGTCGCGGCGGTCGGCGCCGGGGCGCGGCGGGGCGTGCGGCGGGGGTTCGGGGGCGTTCCGCGTCCGTGTGCTCGGCGCATACCGGTGCCGAACCGGTGGCCAGGCGTTCCCGTACCGGGCGTCCGTACGTTTCTTCTCAGCCGGCGGGACGACGCCGACAACCGAAGGAGACGGACATGCCCGAGAACACGAACCCGGAGACCGAGAACGAGGACATCGAGGTCGTCGCCCACAGCGAGGACGAAGAGGCCGAGGCCGGCTGCATCGTCAACCACAGCCACGAGATGTGACGTTCCGTCATCTCGTGTGAGCACCGCGCGGGTCCCCCGGCTCCCGGCAGTTCCTGCCGGGGCCGGGAGCCCGCGGCCACTCTGGCACCGGAACCGCTGGGAGCGGCACGACCATGAAGATCCTTCTCTGCCCGCTCAGTGACGGCGGCTACCTCTACCCGGCGGTCGCGGCCGGCCTGGAGCTCCGGCGCCGGGGCCATGACGTCAGCGTGCTGGGCCGGTCCACCGCGGCGGCCGCCGCGGCCGATGCCGGACTGCCGTTCGCCGCGGCGGAGGAGTACGGCGGCCACCGGGCGTTCTCCGCCACGTGGTGGGGGCCGGGAGGCGCGGCGCAGTACCGGGCGACCGTGCGCGCGGCCCGGGAGACGGGGGCCGACCTGCTGGTCACCTCCGTGCTCTGCAACGGCGCCCTGCTCGCCGCCGAGACGCTGGACGTCCCGGTGGTGGTGGTCGGGCTGTCGGTGCACCTGTGGGACTACGCGGCCGGCGGCGACGACGAACCGCACCTGGGCCGGACCCGGCAGAGCCGGACGCACGACTGCCTGCGGATCCACGCCGACCTGCGGGAGGAGACCGGTCTGGCGGGGCGTGCGCCGCGGTGGGGGGACGATCCGCTGCTGGGCGACGCGTTGCTGCTGCGGGGGGATCCGGAGCTGGAGTATCCGGGCGCACTGCTGCCCGGGCGGGTCCGGCACGTGGGGCCGCTGTCCTGGGAGCCGACGCCCGACCCGGCGGAGGCGGAGGCGATCGGGGAGCAACTGTCGCGGTCGGGCAAGCCCGTCGTGTACGTCCATTTA
>NZ_GG657750.1:1122134-1129387 GCF_000158895.1 Streptomyces sp. C
TCAGCGGGCCTGGATGAGGCCCTGGCCGGCCTGTCGGCGGGCGCGCGGCGCTGGACGGCGCGGCACGCGCCCTACCTCGACTCCCCGGCCGCCCGTGCCGGACTGCCGGTGGTGCCGCGCGTGAAGGCCCTCCTGCAGCTGGCGATGCTCCGCCGCTCCTGGGAGAGGTGCACGCCCGGTGACCCCTTGCTGGACGGGGTCACCGGGGTGGTCGAACAGGTCTGGCAGGACCCGGACTTCCCGCGGCTCCTCACCCTCGAAGGCCGGCACGCCCGGCAGTTCGAGCTGATGTACGGGGCGCTGGACCCGGGCGGGGCCACCAGCGGAGCGCCCCGTGCCGTGCTGGACCGGCTGGCCGCCGGCAGCTACCTGACGCCGGGCCGGAAGCCGCCGTTCCTGCACCTGGAGGCACGGTTCTACGCCGATCTCGCGGGCGTCCCGCACCGGTTCGCCCCGTACGGGGAGCTGTACGCGGCGAGTCCGCTCCCCCGTGCCGCCACGCTGCCCGTGGCCGACCTGGACGGCTGCCAGGTCGCGCACACCCTCTGCTACCTCGGCGACTTCGGCCTGCGGGGACTGCCGCTGCCCGAGGACGAGCGGGGGCGCGCGCTGCGCGTGGTGGAAAGGCTGACGGACCACTGCGTGGCGCTCGGCGACTGGGACGTCACGGCGAAGCTGCTGCTCGCCCAGTACTGCCTGGGCGCGGATCCGCTGCGCACCCAATCCGGTGCGGCCGGCCTGCGGATGCTGCACGCCGCACAGGCCCCGGACGGGGCGATCCCCGGACGCTCCGCCGCCGAGCGGGCCCCGGCGGACGCCACGGCCGTGGAGTACTTCCGCACGTCCTACAAAGTGACCCTCGTCGTGGCGCTGATGACGCTCGTCGTCGCCGGCGGCCGGAGCGGCGAACCCGCCCTGACAGCGGCAACGGCCGTACGGGAGACCCTGTGAGCATCGACCAAGCGGTGAACGTCGGCCTGCCCGTGACCATCGGCCGGGCACCCGGCTCCGGCCCCGGGGCCCCGGCCCCCGCGCCGCTCCCCTCCGGCGCCCGCCTCCTCAAGGGCGAGCGGAACTGGTGGTTCCTGGGCCCGGGCGGGGTGGCCCGGCTCCACGACCGGCACGTCACCCCCGAGGGGGCCCTGCTCCCCGACGCGGAACGGCGGCTGCACGAGAGCGGCATGTTCACCACCGGCCGGATCAGCGCCTACGCGCTGACGGTCCTCACCAGCACCCACTGCAACCTGGGCTGCGGGTACTGCTTCCAGAACACCGCCCAGGACCAGGCGGGCGGCAGCCGGCCGCCCCGGATCGGCCGGAGCCGCCTCACCTCGGACACCATCACCGAGATCCTCGGCTTCACCGAGCGGCAGATGGCCGCCGGCGGCCTGGAGAAGCTCAGGGTCCTGCTCTTCGGCGGGGAGCCCCTGCTCAATCCGCGCGGCTGTCTGGAACTGCTGGAGCGGGCCGCGGACATCGCGCCCACCTCGGCCTGGATGATCTCCAACGCCACGCTCCTCACCCCGTCCCTGGCCCGCCGGCTCGCCGGCCTGGGGCTGACCTCCGTCCAGGTCACCTTCGACGGCGACCGCTCCGACCACGACCGGATCCGGGTCGGCCGGGCGGACGGCGGCGCCACCTTCGACAGGATCGTCGGCAACATCGCCGGGGCCTGCGGGGCCACCGAGCTCCAGTGGACGCTGCGGGTGAACGTCTCCCAGGAGACCTTCCACGGCGTGGACGCCCTGATCGACCGGCTCGCCGGCGCGCTCGACCCCGCCCGGTGCACGCTGTACTTCGCCCGGATCGGCGACGTGGGCGTCGGCTACGCCAACAGCCTGCTGCACACGGGCGAACTCCCGGCCGCCTTCAGCCGGTGGCAGCGCCGGGCGCTCGACCTCGGCTTCACCGTGAGCCGCCCCGGCGCCCGCAAGACCTGCGTCACCTGCGGCCACACCGACGGCCGCTACGGCGCGGTGGTGAGCGCGGACGGCACCCTGGCCAGCTGCTGGGAGACGGCGGGCAAGCCCGACTGGGAGGTCGGCACGGTCGCCGACGGCTACCTGCCGGGAGAGCGGACCCGCGACCGCTGGATCGCCTGCCAGGACCTCTACCGCTACGACGAGGACGCGCGGACCCTGGCGAGGTTCCGCGACCGCGTCGACACGGCCCTGCTCGACTACCTGCACGAGACGGGGCGCCTGTAGCCATGTCCTCCCCCCTGGAGCGGCTGTCCTCGGGCGCCCTCGGCTGGCTGGCCGCGAACCTGGACCACTTCGACCCGTTCTCCGCGGGCGCCCGGTCGGCGGCGCCCCGGGGCAGGGCGAAGGCGGCGCTGGAACTGGCGCTGCTCTGCCACTGCGCGGCCCGCCCGGCCGGCCCTCCGGACGCCCTGGGCGGGGCCACGGCCCTGGTCCGCGAGCTCTGGCAGGACCCGGCCCTGCCACCGCTGTTCGCCGCCGTCCCCGGGTACGCGTCCGCGTACGGGCTCGCCTGCGCCGCGCTGGCCCCGGAGGGGATCGACGGCACGCAGGTCCGGGAGGCGCTCGCCGGCATCGACCCCGGGTTCCTCTCGCCGCGGGGGAAGTCCCCCTACCAGCGCATCGAGATCCGCCACTACGCGGACAAGGCCGGGGTCCGCCACACCGTCGAGCCGTACGCCGAACTCCTGCCGCGCAGCCCGCTCCTCGCGCTGCGCCCCGCCGGGCCCGCGGACGGGGCCGGGCGGGACGGGGACGGGGCACCGCTCACCGTCCCGCAGGCGTACGCCGTGACGCACACCGCCTTCTACCTGGGCGACTTCGGCCGGACCTCCCCCGGGCTGGCCGGGGACGCGTCGGCGCACGCCCTGGACCTGGTCGACCGGCTGCTGCGCCACTGCGTCGGGCACGACCTGTGGGACCTGGCCGCGGAGCTGCTCCTCACCCGGTTCATCCTGGGGACCGACCCGCTGGACACGCCCTGGGGAGCCGCGGCCGTCGCCCGCCTGCTGCGGGCCCAGCGGCCCGACGGGGCCCTGCCCGGCCGGTCCGCCGAGCTGGCGGCGCAACCGGCCGCGACGGGCCGGGAGTTCTTCCGGAAGGCGTACCACACGACCCTGGTCACCGCCCTGATGGCGCTGGTCGTCTCGTCGCCGAGGCCGTCGTGACACCGCGGCTGACCCTGATCAACCGCGACTACACCCGGCTCTGGGTCGGCCAGGCCGTGTCGTCCGTCGGGGACGCCGTCTTCAGCACGACGCTGGTGCTGTGGGTGGCCACCGTGCTGGCGAAGGACGAGCCGTGGGCGCCGCTGGCGGTCAGCGGCATCGTGCTGGCGTCGAGCGTCGCCGTGCTGGTCATCGGCCCCCTCGCGGGCGTGTTCGTCGACCGCTGGGACAAGCGCGCCACGATGCTGCGCTCCGAAGTGCTCCGCGGCGCGCTGGTCGCCGTGCTGACGGCCGTCGCCTTCCTGCCGGCCGACGCCCTCCCGGCCGGCGTCTGGCTCGCCCTGGTCTACGCGACCGTGCTCCTGCTCCACACGGCCGGCCAGTTCTTCTCCCCGGCGCGCTTCGCCGTCCTCGCCGACCTGGTGACCGGGGACGCCGACCGCGCCCGGGCGGCCGGCATCGGGCAGGCCACGGGCGAGACGGCCTGGATCGTCGGGCCGCCGCTCGCCGCACCCCTGCTGTTCGGCGCCGGACTGCAGTGGGCCCTGCTCTTCAACGGCCTGACGTACGCGGTGTCCTACGCCGCGATCCGCTCCATCCGCCTCCCCGGCCCCGGCCCCGGCCCCCGCACGGGCCCCCGCACGGGCCCCGCCGCACCGGACGGCCCGCGGCGGCCCGCCGGGCGGCAAGGGGCGGGCCTGCGGCGGGAGTTCACGGACGGCCTGCGCTTCTTCGCGGGGAGCAGGTTCCTGGTGGCGCTGCTCCTGCTGTCCGTCATAGGGCAGTTCGGGATCGGGGCGCTGGGCACCCTCAACGTCTTCTTCGCCACCGACAACCTCCACGCGGACGCCCGCCTCTACGGATACCTCGGCATGGCCATGGGCGCGGGCGGCATCGCGGGGGCGCTGGTCGGGGGCCGGGTGGTGCAGTGGCTCGGCGCGCGCCGGACCACCTGGACCGCCCTGCTGGTGAGCGGTGTGCTGCTGGTCGCCTACTCCCGGCAGAGCTCCTTCCCGGGCGGTGTCGCCCTGCTCTTCGCGTTCACCGTTCCGCTCACCGTGCTGAACACCGCGATGTCGCCGCTGCTGCTCGCGGCGGCGCCCCCGGACTACCGGGGCCGGGTGATGGCCGTGTTCTACCCGGTGACGAGGCTGGCGTCGATGCTCTCCGCGGCCCTGTCGGGCTGGCTCGCCGGATCCGTGCTGCGGGACGCCGGGGGCTCGCTCGGCGGGATCCGGTTCGGCCCCGTCGACACGGTCATCGCCGCGTCGGGGCTGATCGTCCTCCTGGCCGGCTTCTACGCGATGGCCGCCCTGCCCCGCACGGAGGCCGCCGCCGGGCGGGACGCCGGTCAGGACGCCGGTCAGGACGTCCCGAAGACCCCGCCCGCGCCGCACCCCGTTTCCCGGCCCGAATCCAGATGAGGGAGCAGCGAGTGACACCCGAGCCCCGCCGCTATCCGTACGCCGAACGGCAGGACGCCGTCGAGGAACTGCACGGCGTGCGCGTCCCCGACCCGTACCGGGCGCTGGAGGACGCCGAGTCCCTCGCGACGCTGCGCTGGGTCGCGGAGCAGGACGCCCTCTACGAGGCGGAACGGGCGTCCTGGGCGGACCTGGAGCGCTGGCGGGCCGAGGTGGCGGCGATCGACGCCGTGGACCGCGTCCGGTCGCCCGTGGACCGCGGCGGCAGGACGTTCTGGCTGCGGCAGGACGCCGGCCAGGAGCATCCCGTGCTCATGGTGGCGGAGGGCGGGGCGCAGCGGGTGCTGCTGGACCCCCTGTCCCTCGACCCGTCCGGACGCACCGTGCTCGACGCCTGGGAGCCCTCCGTGGAGGGCGGCCTGCTCGCCTTTCAGGTGTCCCGGAACGGCACGGAGGACTCGCTGCTGCGGGTGCTCGACGTGGCCACCGGGAAGGTCGTCGACGGGCCGGTGGACCGGGTGCGCAGGTCGTCGATCGGCTGGCTGCCCGGCGGGTGGGCGTTCTACTACGTCAGGAACCTGGACCCGCGGCTGCACCCCGGCGAGGGGCGCTACCACCGGCGGGTGTGCCTGCACCGGGTCGGCGCGGACCCCGGGACGGACGCCGTGGTCTTCGGCGAGGGGCGGGACAAGACCCAGTTCTACAGCGTCTCCGTGACCGCGGACGGCCGCTGGCTGGCCGTCACGGCCACGCTCGGCACCGGCCGCGGCACCGATCTGTACCTGGCCGACCTGTCGGCGGGGCCGCCGGAGTACCCGCGGCTGCGGGCCGTCCAGGAGGGCATGGACGCCGCCACCCGCCTGTACGCGGTGCCCGGCACCGGCCCGCGGGACCCGGTGTGGCTGCGCACCGACCGCGACGCCGCCCGCGGACGCGTCGTGGCGTGCCGGCCGGCCGAGCTGCACCTGGGCCCCGGCGCCTGGCGCGAGGTGGTGCCCGAACGTCCCGACGCGGTGCTGACCCACTTCACCGTGCTGTCCGGTCCGGAGCTGGAGCACCCGCTCGGCCTGGCCGCCTGGACGCGGAACACGGTGGCCGAGGTGACCGTCCACGACCTGGCCGAGGGCCGGCAGGTCGGCGTGGTGCCGCTGCCCGGCACCGGCGCGGTCGGCGACTTGCGCGCCGGGCCGGCCGGAGGGCACGAGGCCTACTTCGCCTACACCGACTTCGTCACGCCGCCGCGGGTGCTCCGCTTCGACGCCCGGACGGGGCGCACCACGCGCTGGGAGCGCGACGCCCCGGACGCCCCGGACGCCCCGGACGTCGGTGGCGCGGTCACCCGCCAGGTGTCCTTCCCCTCGCGGGACGGTACGACGGTGCGCATGTTCGTGATCTCCCCGACCGGCCGCCCGGACGTGCGGCGCCCCGCGCTGCTCACCGGATACGGCGGCTTCGGCAAGACGATGTCGCCCCGGTACCGCGCCCAGGTCCTCGCATGGGTCAGGGCCGGCGGGGTGTTCGCCTGGGCGGGCCTGCGCGGCGGCGGCGAGGAGGGCGAGGCCTGGCACCTGGCGGGCAGCGGGAAGAACAAGCCGAACACCTTCGACGACTTCGCCGCGGCGGGCGACCACCTGATCGCGGACGGCTGGACCGGGCCGGGCCGCCTCGCCGTCATGGGCGGCTCCAACGGCGGGCTGCTGGTGGGGGCCGCCCTCACCCGGGAGCCGGGGAAGTACGCCGCCGTGGTGTGCGCGGCCCCCCTGCTGGACATGGTCCGCTACGAACGGTCCGGCCTCGGGCCCAGCTGGACGCCCGAGTACGGCAGCGCGGGTGACCCCGCCCTGCTGCCGGTGCTGTTCGGCTACTCCCCCTATCACCGGGTCACGCCCGGGACGGCCTACCCGGCGGTGCTGCTGGTCGCCGCGGACGGGGACACCCGGACCGATCCGCTGCACGCCCGCAAGATGTGCGCCGCGCTCCAGCACGCCACGTCGGGCACCGGTCCGGTGCTGCTGCGGCTGGAGCGCGGCGTCGGCCACGGCGACCGGTCCGCGTCCCGGGCGGTGGCCCTGCAGGCCGAGTGCCTCGCCTTCCTCGCCCGTCAGGTGGGCCTCCCGGCCCCGGGGCGTCCCGGTCGGGACACGGTCTAGGGGGTGTTGCGATAGTCCTGTGCGGTGCTCGCGGTGTCCGGTGCGTGCTCTCGGCGCGCCGGGCGAAGGCCCTCGTACTGGGCGTACTCGGGACTTCGACCGGTGCGGCGGGAGTGCGTGCCGGGCGCCGTGGGCGCCGTGCGGGACTTTCGCAACACCCCCTAGGTCAGTACGGGGGTGCCGAGCCCGGAGCCGCGGGCGTACATGCGTATCAGGTGCGGCAGTTCGTACTGGGCCGCGTGCGCGGTGACCTCGCCGCAGGGCGAGGTCACCATTCCGGCGTCGATGAGCGCCTCCACCACCCGTACGGCGTGCCGCTCGTCGCAGCCGAGGGCCTCGGCTGCCTCGGTCAGGCCGAAGGGGCCCTCCCCGGTGCCCGCGGCGAGCCGTTCCGCGTCACGGCCCCACTCCTGCGGCAGCGCCTGCCAGCCGTGGGCCAGCCACCGCCGGACCGACACGTCCCCGGAGGTCAGTTCGTCGAGCGCCCCGGCGGGGTCGGTGAGCCGGTCCGCGAACTCCCGCAGCGGCAGG
>NZ_GG657750.1:1129571-1139344 GCF_000158895.1 Streptomyces sp. C
AGGCCGCCCAGCTGGCCGCGCGCGGTGAGCAGCACCCTGCCCCGCCCGCCGCACGGGAGCAGCGGCCGTACGGCGCGTTCGTCGGGCACGTCGTCCAGGACCACCAGCACGCGGTGCTCCGCCAGCCACTCGCGCCACGCCTCGGGCCCGGACGGGCCGGGCCGGCCGGCCCGTTCACCGAGTTCCGCGAGGACGGCGGAGAGCGGGCGGGCGCGGCCGTCCGCGTCACGCAGGCCGACGCAGATCCGGCCGTCGGGGAACCGGTCTCCGAGCAGGTGGGCGGCACGCACGGCGAGGGTGGTCTTCCCGGAGCCGGCGGGTCCCGAGAGCAGGGCGACGCGGCCGGCGTCCTCGTCCTCCAGGAGGCCGGTGAGCCGGCTCAGTTCCCCGCCGTGCCCGGTGAAGTCGGCGAGGTCGGGCGGCAGGGCGGCGGGCGGGCGGACGGGCCGCGGCCGGGGGGCCGCGTCCGTCCCGGTCCGGTCGTCGCCGGCGAGGAGCGTTCGGTAGCGGGCCGCCATGGCGCCGCCCGGCTCCAGGCCCAGTTCCCGGGCCAGGAGCTGGCGGTAGTCGTCGTACGCGGCGAGCGCCTCGGCCTGCCGGCCGGAGCCGCTCAGCGCGCACATCCAGGCGGACCGGAGCCGCTCCCGGAGCGGGTGCCGCTCCACCAGTTCGCGCAGCGCCTCGGCCACCGCGGGTGCGCCGCCCAGTTCGAGTTCCGCCTCCGCCCAGCCCTCGTAGGCCGTCAGGCGGCGCAGTTCCAGCCGTTCGGCCTCCTCGGCGAGCCGGGGGGACTGCCGCAGGTCACCCCCCAGCGGCGGCCCCTGCCACAGGTCGAGGGCCTGGCGCAGCAGCCGGGCGGCCGGGCGGGCCCGCTCCCCCTCGGCGGACCGCACCAGGGCGCGGAACCGCAGGAGGTCGAGCTCGTCCTCCGCGACGCGCAGCACGTATCCCGCTCCCGTGTGGGTGAGCCGCGGCCGGTCCGGGTCGTCGTCGCCGAGCAGGGCGCGCAGGGCGCTCACGTACACCTGGAGGTTCTTGCGGGCAGTGCGCGGGGGCTCCTCCTGCCAGACCGCGTCGGTCAACGCGTCGACGGACACGGGGCTGTTGGCCGCGCCGAGCAGGGTCGCCAGGACGACCCGCTGCTTCAGCGGGCCGAGCGGCAGCGCCCGGTCGTCCCGGTGGACCGTGAGCGGGCCGAGGACGGAGAACCTCAGCGTGCCGGACGACGCTGCGGGCTGGGCGGACGGACGCGGCATCGGGCGAACCTCCGTGGGTGACGGGAGTCGGTCGGTCCGTTCGATGATCCGCGGTCCGTGCCCGTCACACATCGGTACCGGGCCCGCACAGTCGTGCCGCCCGTACCCCCGTCATGGGGGACCGGGCCCCCATATAGCCGGCGGCGGCCCCCATCCCGGCGGCGGCCGCACCCGGCCCGGGGGATCAGGCGGCTACGGGGTGTCCGCGGCTAGGGGGTGTCCGCGGACTCCGCCGACAGGGCGCACAGGGCCGAGCGGTCCGGGGAGCCGGTCTTGGCCATCAGGCTCGCCATGTGCTTCTCGACCGTGCGGGGCGAGATGCACAGGCTCTGCGCGATCTGCTGGTTGCCGGGGCGCTGCGCGAGCAGGACGAACACCTCGTACTCGCGCGGGGTGACGCCGGCGGTGCGCAGGCCGGCGGGGATCCGCTCGCGGCCGCCGCGGCGCTGCGGGACGCTGACCCCCGCCTGGCGCATGAGGGCCCGGCAGGCTCCGGCCACCGGCGGTACGCCCGCGTCGTGGAAGTACTCCTCGGCGGTCCGCAGCCAGGCGACCGGTTCGCCCCAGGAGTCGGCGAGCGCCGCCTCGGCGGTGAGCCGCAGGGCGAGGTGCCACGCCTGCGGGAACACGGCCGCCGCGCGGCCGGCCCGTTCCACGGCGCGCCGCGCGCCGTCGGGGTCGCCGTCGCGGCCGCGCAGGACCGCGTCCGCCAGGTCGAGGAACATCCGGTTCCAGGCGAGCTGGCCGCCGGGGGAGGCCAGCGCCTCCCGTGCGCCCCGCGGCCGGTGGTCCTCGCCGTCGAGGACCCGCAGCAGGGGGCCGAGCCCCGTAGCGGCCGCTGAGGTAGAAGAAGCTCGGGTGCTCCCGCTCCCAGGCCAGCGCGGCCTCGATCTCGGCCTTTCGCCCGGTCCCGGTCCTCCCCCATGAGCGCGCCCACGGCCTGGCACAGTCCGCGCTGGAGGGGCACGAGCATGGACTCCTCGCCGCCCGCCCGACGGAACCGGAGCAGGGCCTTGTCCTGGTCGCGGGCGCGTCCCTGGTGGGCGGCGAGCGTGGCGTCGACGAGGAGCAGGTAGCGGTGCGTCGAGAGGTTCTGGAGGCGGGCGCTGGCCTCCACCGACCGTTCGGTGATCTCCCGGGCCCGGTCCCATCGGCCGCCCAGCACGCTCTGCATGGCGAGGAACCCGTCGACCGCCTGGAGCAGGGCCAGCGACCCGAGTTCACGGGCCGCCGCGCGGGCGGTCTCCAGGCGGGTCGCCTCACCGGTCCGCATGAACGCGTTGGTGCCGAGCCGCACGAGGGCCTCGGCCCGGTACACGGCGAGCCGGTGTTCCTCGGCCACGGCCAGCATCCGTTCCAGGCAGGCGTCGGCCTCGTCGAAGCCGCGCTGCCGGGACAGCATGGCCAGCAACTGCCAGGCCTGGCAGGCCACCACGGGCCGGCCGCGCTGCTCGGCGGTGAGCGCGGCGCACCGGGCGGAACGTTCCGCCTCTTCGAGTCGCTCGCGGCCGTCCTTGCCGCTCGGGCCGTCCCGCTCCGGCAGCAGCGCGAGGTGGCCCTCGACCACGGCGAGCGCCGCCTCCTGCTCCGGGCGGGGGCCGGCCCCGAGCAGGGCGCGGGCCGCCCGGATCCGCCGGCGCGCCTCCTCCTTCTGCTCCGCCATGGTCGCGACCCACGCGACCTGCGTGTGCGCCTGGGCCCGTAACTCCGCGGCGAGCGACCCGGCGGGCACCGGCGGGAGGTCGTCGAGCAGCGCGGCCGCCTCGTCGAGCCGCCCGGACTCGGCCTGCGCGATGGCCAGCTGCACGGTGACCTCGTGCCGCTCCTCGTCGGACGCCAGTCCCCGGGCGCGCTCCAGCAGCACGGCGGCCGAGCCCGACGCGCCGGCGTCCAGCATCTGCCGGCCGACCTGGGCGAACTGCCGGGACGCGGCCACCCTGTCGCCCGCCGCCAGTCGCAGCGTCCCCACCAACTGACGCTGGTCGCCTGCCAGTTCACCGGCGGAGTCCTCGATGGCCGAGGCCGCCCGGCGGGCCAGCGCGGCCTGCTCGGCGGGCGGCAGCGAGGCCCTGAGCGCGTCCGCCGTCAGGGCGTGGCGGAAGGCGTAGTGGTCGTGGGCGGCCCCGTCCGGGGCGATGATGCCGACCTCGGAGGCCGACCGGAGGTGGGCGAACAGGGCCCGGTCGTCGAGTCCGGTCACCGCCCGGAGGGCTCCGACGGAGAACCGGCCGCCGAGCGTCGCCGCGACGAGCAGCAGTTCGCGCACCGGTTCGTCGAGCCGGTCCAGTCGGCGCGCCCAGCTGCGGACCGCGCCCGCGGGCACCGTCGCCCCGCCCTCCTCCGCGAACCGCCACCCGCCGTCGGCCCGGCCGAGCCGGCCCGTGTCCAGCAGGTCGGCCAGCAGCACCTCCACCAGGTACGGGTTCCCGCCGGCCCACTGCGCGAGGTGCCGGTGGGCGGCCGGGGGGACCTCACCCGGCTCGGCGTCCAGGCACGCGGCCGCCATGTCCCGTACGGCGGCCCCGTCCAGCGGCCCCAGCTCGCGCAGGGTGACGGTGTTGCGCAGCTCGGCGGCGAGGGCGAGGTCCAGCGCGGGGCCGGGGTCGGGGCGGAGGGTGGCGACCAGGAGGACGGGCAGCTCCGCCACGTTGTCGACGAGGTACTCGACGACCGCGATCGTCTCGGTGTCGGAGTCGTGCAGGTCCTCCAGGAGGATCACGCAGCCCCGCTCGCGGCCGAGCACCGCCAGCAGCCTGAGCAGCGCCTCGGCCAGTTCGACCAGTGATATCGCGTACCCGGGCGCCGCCGCGGCGGACCGCCACTCCGGTACGAGGCCGGCCAGCGCGGGCCGGTACGGCTGGAGTTCCGGGTCGTCCGGGGCGCCCGCGGCCCGGAACCGCGAGGACAGCGCCTCGGCCAGCGGCCGGAACGGCACGACGAGGCCGGTGGAGGTGGCGCGGCCGCGCAGCACCGGCATGTCCCGGTCGTACGCGCGCAGGGCGGACCCGCCAGCCGGGACTTGCCGATCCCGGCCTCGCCGACGAGGAACACGGCCCGCCCGGCACCTCTCCCGACGCTCTCCAGGGCCTCGTCCAGCACCCGTGTCTCGGCGTCCCCGCCCCACGATGACCGACGACGTCGCTCGCATGGGCGCAGGCTACTTGACCTTGTTCGGGCACGGCAAAGGGCCGGGGGAACCCGGCCCTGCAACCGTCCGGTCACCTCGTCGTCCCGGGCACGCCGCCGGGGCGGCGTGCCCGTCGCCCCGTCAGAACAGCGTGAGGGAGCCGGTGGTCCAGGGCACGTCGACCGAGAAGGCGGCGGCGTCGGAGTCCGCCGACCGGAGCAGCCGGCTGCGCAGGCCCAGCGTCCCGCCCGTCCCGAACACGACCTCGCCGACCGGGTTGTCCTGGGCCGCGGTCTCGGTGCCGGCGCTGCCGTCGACGTACCTCACCGAGTCGTTGATCTGCATGGTCATCGTCCGTCCTTCGGGTCCGCGGGAGTGGTGGTCGTGCCGGTCCGTGCGGTGGTGCGGTGTGTCCGGTGGTGCGGTAGTGCGGTCGTGGTGGCCGGTGGGGGTCAGGCCGGGCCGGACGTGTGCAGGAGCAGCAGGGAGGGCACGCGGTCCGGGAACCCCGCCCGGAGGAGTCCGTGCCCGATCCCGGCCAGCCCGGTCAGCAGGCCGGGGTGCGCGACCCCGCCGGGGGCGCCGCTGCGGGCACCGGTCTCCTCGGCGGAGCCCAGCAGCGCTCCGGCCCGGCGGATCCAGTGCGGGCGCGCCTCCGGGACCGCGCCGTGGCCCAGGAGTTCGCACACTCCGGCCTCGCCGTGGCAGAGGCTGTCGTCGGCGGCCGGACGGTCCCGGCCCAGCGCTTCGACGGTCCTGCGGGACCAGGCCGCGAGGTGCGGGTCGTCCAGGGCGCCCGGCGCGTCCAGCACCGCGAGCGCGATGCCGGCGCGTCCCCGGCACCAGGCCGGGTCCCGGGCCTCGCGGCCCCCCGCCCCCGCCGCCGGGCCGCCGTCCGGTCCCGGGTCCCCGGCGACGGCCGCCCGCAGCGCGGACAGCCCCGCGACCCGGTACCGCCCGCCGCCGCCCTCGGCGCGGGCGCCGGCTCCGGCTCCGGCTTCGGCGCTGGCTCCGGCTTCCGCTCCGGCTCCGGTTCCGGTTCCGGCTTCGGCTTCGGCTTCGGCTTCGGCTTCGGCGAACCGCAGCAGGGCCCAACCCAGCCCGGCGGCCCCCGTCGTGAAGCCCCGCCCCCCGGCCGTGGGCGTCGCCCCGGTCAGCCGGTCCGCGCAGGCCCGCGCGTCCCGCCAGACCTCCTGCGCCGCCTGACCGGCGCCGCGCCCGGCCCGGTGGGCGGCCAGCAGGGCGACGAGCCCGCCCGCGACCCCCGCGCCCACCCCGTACTCCTCCTCGGACCGGGCCGCCGCGCCCGCCAGCCGCAACGCGGCGGACGCCCACGAGCCGACCTCGGGATCGTCCAGCAGCCGTGCCGTCTCGGCCAGCGCGTACGCGATGCCGCCGAGGCCGGAGAAGGCCCCCGAGCCCACCGCCCCGAGGTCCTCGGGGCGGTGGCGCAGGGCGTCGAGCAGCCCGGGCACCGGCGCCAGGGCGGTACGGGCCGCCTCCGCGTAGTGCCCGGCCCCGGTGAGCGCCGCGAGCTGCGCCAGGAACAGGGCCGGCCCGGTGTACCCGCCGGCCAGGTCGGCCGGCATGGGGCCGATCCGCCAGTAGCGGTCGTCCAGGAGCTCCAGGCCGATCCAGTTGCTGCGCGGGCCCGCGCGGTAGGCGAGGGAGACCAGCCGGTCCCCGACGGACCGGGCCGCCGACAGCAGGCGCTCCGGCTCCGGGGCGCGTTCCGCCGTCCGGGTGCGCCGGTCCCGGGCGGGCCGGTGCGCGGGGGCGCGGGAGGCCGTCGCCATCGCGGCCCGCACGATCCACTCCTGGTCCTGCCGGTCGACGGTGTCCAGGGCGGCGAGCCGCGCGGCGACCCGGGCGGTCCCGGGCCGGTCCGTGCGGCCGCCCAACGGCCGCTCCCCCGTGCCCCAGAGCCCGTCGCGGCCAGGGCGGGCGGTGAACAGCGGTACGTCCCCCGCCCAGAGCTGGGCGATCTCCTCGTCCACCAGGTCGGGCGCGAGGGCCCTCCCGAGCGCGTCGGTGCGCAGGGTCTCCAGGACCCGCTGCCGCTCGTCCGCGTCCTTCAGCAGAGCGGGGTGCGTGGACTCGTCGAGCAGGGTGCTGTACACCCAGGTGGGACGTACCAGCACCCGCACCTCGTCCTCGGCGAACGCCTTCAACAGGGCGGTCTCCCGCAGCAGTTCCTCTTTGGTCGCGGCGACCGCCGTGTACCCGGCGCGGAATCCGGCGCAGAGCGCCTCGACGTGGGCCGCCGGCTCGACGGGCCCGCCGTCCGCGAGGCGCGGCCGGTTGGCGGACTCGCCGAACCTCCCGGCCCTGCGCACCAGGCGCATCCGGTCGGTGCCGGCGTCGGCCCAGTCCGCCCGGACGACGGGCGACACCGCTGCGCGGCCGCCGCCGACCGCGGACACGTCCAGGGCGCTGTGGTCGCCCACCAGCAGCTGGGGCAGCAGCCCGACGCGGTACACCGAGTCGTGGAGCGCGCGGGCGGCGGGGTCCTCCGTGGCGGTGCCCGCGAGCGGCGGGTGGAACAGGGTCTCCACGTCGACCAGGACCGGGTGGGCGCCGACGGCGATCAGGTTCTCGTGGTGCAGGTCGGTCCCGTCGACCAGGTGCAGCAGCGCCAGCAGTGCGCCCTGGCGGCGGTAGAACGCCTCGACCTCCCGGGCGCCGGCGCAGGGCCGCGCGGCGACGAACTCCACCCACCCGTAGTCGCCGCGGTCCAGCAGCCGCAGCGTGCGCAGGTCCACGGAACCGGGCAGCCGGCCGAACCAGGCGACGAGGTCGTTGAAGTGGCGGTGCACGGCAAGCGGCCCGCGGCTTGTACACCAGCCGGGTCCTCGTCGGCGAAGCGCAGCAGCATCACGCTCCGCCCGCCCCGGTGCCCGTCGCCCGCGCCGGGCTCGATGCCGACGAGCGGTCCCGGGTCTCCGCCGGAACCCGCCAGCAGCCGCGGTCAGGGAAGCGTGGTCGTCGCAGCCGTTTCAGCGCCTCCGCGACGGCGTCCGCCGCGTCGAGCGCCGCCCGCCCCAGGATCCGCGGCAGCACCGGCCGGCCGGCCAGCAGGGCCGTCAGACCGCGCCGGGACGCGGTACGCCCCAGGAAGTCCCGGAAGCGGGCCCGCGCGTCCTCCCCCGCGAGCCGCCCGGCGCTGCGGGCCTCGTACAGCTCGAGCACGAGCGTCCGCGCCGCGGCCCGTGCCAGCCGGCCGCCGAGGTGGCGCTCCAGGTCCTCGCGTACGGCGGCCATGTCCACGAGCCCGCGCACCCGCTCCGGCAGGCGCCGCTCCAGCCGCTCCCCGGCGCGGGCGGTGAACGGCCGCAGCACCCACTCGAAGCCGCTCAGCCCCGGGTGGTCCCCCTCGGGCGCCACGGCCTCTTTTTTTGGTGGCGGCCGTCGCCCCTTCGGCGAACGCGGCCCAGTCCGGCCGTCCTCCACCGCCGTCACCGCCGTCACCGCCGACGAGCCCGGCCTCCCACCACCGCCCGACCGCCGACAGCGAGCCCCCGTACCGCCCCTGTCCAGCCACCATCGCCCCTCCTCGACCCCGCCCCGCCGCACCGCTCCGCGCCACGCACGATCCTGGTACGCGGGTGCCCCCGCCACATGGGGGTGGGTCCCCCATGTTTTCCACCCCGCCGCGAGCCGGACTCCGGCGGGCCGCGAGCGTCCCGTGCCGCGCCGGGGGGTTCCCGTCCGATACCGGTCGCATGCCGCCGCCGAACCGTTTCCATACCCGCCGCTCCTAGCGTCCGGTACGAACCGCCCCGCCGCCCCCGACCACCCCTGCGAGGAGACCCCGTGCTCGAAGGCTTCGGCGAAGCGCTCGCGGACCGGGAGTACTACCTGCCGCTGACCCGCGTGGCCGACCCTGGGCCGCGCTTCGCCCCCGCGGAGGTACCGCCGGGCCTGCACGGCCGCGACCAGGGCATCTGGACGGCATGGGGCGTTCCGCGGACCGGGCTCACCGGCCAGGGCTGGAAGATCCACGTGTCGGCGCGGCTGGACCGCGCGCAGCACGTGCTCGACACGGTCGCCGGGATCTGCTTCTCCGAAGGCGTGCCGTTCAAGCACCTCAGCGCCCGGCTCTTCTTCCTGTTCCTCCATCACAAGCACGCCGGGCGGGCGCAGTCGGGCAAGTTCTGCGCCGTCTACCCGCCGGACACGCCGACCGCCCGCCGGCTGCTGGAGCGGCTGCGCGACGCGCTCGACGGGGAGGAGGGGCCGTACGTCCTCACCGACCGGCGCTTCCGCGACTCGCGCACGGTCCACTACCGCTACGGCTCCTTCGGCGCCCGCAGCCGGCTGCGGGCCGACGGCACCCGGGAGGCACTGGTCCGCGACGGCTCCGGCCGCGAGGTGGCGGACCTGCGGCTGCCCGCCTTCCACCTGCCCGCGGGGATCACGGACCCCTTCGCCGAGGAGGAGGAGCGGCCGCACGCGGGCCCGATCCTGATCCGCGACTACGAGGTGACCGGCGCGGTGCGCCTGGGCAACGCCGGCGGCGCCTACCTGGCCCGGGACCGGCGGACCGGCCGGACCGTCTTCGTGAAGGAGGCCCGCGCCCACAACGGCCTGGTCTTCGACGGGACCGACGCGCAGGCGCGGCTGCGGCACGAGTACCGCGTGCTGCGCGCACTGCACGCGGCCGCCCCCGGGGTGGGTCCGGAGCCGCTGGAGCACTTCACGGAGTGGGAGCACGACTTCCTCGTCACCGAGTACGTCGCGGGGCAGCCGCTGGTGGCCTGGCTGAGCCGGTCCTCCCCGCTGGCCCGCGCCGACCGCACGGCCGGTTCCGTCGCCGCCTACTACGAGGAGTGCCGGCGCCTGCTGGCCGGGCTGGACGGCGCGCTGGAGCGGCTGCACCGCGCCGGCTACCGCTTCGGCGACCTCAGCCTCGGCAACGTCCTGGTCACTCCGACGGGCGGGGTCCGGCTGGTGGACTTCGAGGCGGCCTCGGCGCTGTCCGGGCCGCCCTCCCCGATGGGCACCCCGGGGTTCACGCCGCCGCCCGGCCTGGTCCGCGGCGACCCCGATCCGCTGCTGCGGGACCGGTACGGCACGGCGGCGGTCGCGCTGGCCTTCCTCGCACCCTTCAACGAGACCGCCGAACACGCGCCCGCCAACCTGGAGCTGCTGCGCCGCGACCTGGCGGACGCGGCTCCGCCGCCGGACCTGTGGCGGCGGGCGACCGCCTTCCACCTGCCGCAGGAGCCGGCGCGGGACCGGGCCCTGGACGCGCCCGGCCGGCCGCCTTCCCCCGCCGAGGTGGACGCCGATCCGCGGGGGCTGCCTCACCCGGCTGGCCGAGGAGGTCGCGGCGGGGCTGCTGGAGACCGCCGACGCCGGACGGCCGGACTGGGCATTCCCGCCCCCGC
>NZ_GG657750.1:1139530-1140054 GCF_000158895.1 Streptomyces sp. C
CGTCGAGCTGCTCCGGGACGCCTACCGCCACCCGCTCACCGCCGCCTGCGGCACGCTGGCCGGCGGGCGGGCCGGCGTCGGCCTGGGCTGGCTGGCCCTGAACCGGCTGACCGGCGACAGCGGCCACCTGGAGCGGGCCGCCGCCGCGGGGACGGCCCTGCTGCGCACCCCCGACCTGCCGTCCGTCCTCGGTGAGCACGACGCCCGGGGCCTGCTGCACGGCCGCTCGGGAGTCGCCCTCTTCCTCCACCGCCTGGCCGGCGAGACCGGCGAGGCCCGCTTCCTGGAGGCGGGCCGCCTGCTGCTCCACCAGGAGCTGGAGCGGGCCTTCCCGCTGGACGACGGCTCCCTGTCCGTCTCCGACGACGCGCGGCGCACCCGGGCCATGCCGTACCTGGCGACGGGCGCGGCCGGGGTCGCGGCCGTCCTCACTCGCTACGTGGCCACCGCGCCGGACGAGCGCTGCGCCGCGGCGCTGCCGGGGCTGGTCGCCGGCATCCGGGTCTCCTGCGCCACGAAGGAGG
>NZ_GG657750.1:1140638-1158554 GCF_000158895.1 Streptomyces sp. C
TCTTGTCCGTCGGGGTGCCGCCCTCGTCCTGGGGCTGCGAGCCGGCGGGCGGCTCCGGGACGGGAGGGGTGCGGAACCAGGAGCGCGACCAGCACGGTCAGCGCGCCGAGCACGGCGCCCGACGCCGAAGCCCCACCGGACACCCGTCGCCAGTGCGCCGGTGGCGTCGGGCGCCGTCGGCCGCCGCGGAGGCGGCGTGTCCCGTCATGACGCTGATGACCAGGGCGGTCCCGGCGGCGGCCGCGACCTGCTGGAGCGAGCCCAGGACGGCGGAGCCGTGGGGGTAGAGGTGCGGCGGCAGGACGGACAGCCCCGAGGTGAAGACGGGGGTGAAGACGAACGCCATGCCGGCGCTCAGGGCCACGTGCAGGGCGAGCACCAGCCACGGCGAGGTCCCCTCGCCCGTGAGGGCGAACAGCGCGAGGCAGACCGCGGTCACCACGGCCCCGGGTACGACCAGGCGCGGGGCGCCCAGCCGGTCGTAGAGCTTGCCGACCTGCGGGCCGAGCAGGCCCATGGTGAGGCCGCCGGGGATCAGGAGCAGTCCGGTCTGCAGCGAGGTGAGGCCGCACACCTCCTGGAGGTAGATCGGCAGGAGGATGAACGCGCCCATGAGGCCCATGAAGGACAGGCACATCAGGGCGAGCGCCACGGAGAAGTGGCGGAAGGTGAGGGTGCGCAGGTCCAGCAGCGGTGTGGACGAGCGCTGCAGTGCCAGCTGCCGCCAGGCGAACAGCGCCACCAGCACGGCGCCCACCACGGTCGTGACCGCCGGGGACACGGGGGCCTGGGAGGCGTCCCCGGCGCCGAGCTCGCTCAGCCCGTAGACCAGGGCGCCGAAGCCGGCCGCCGCCAGCGGGACGGACAGCCAGTCGATCGGGCCGGCCTGCGGCTCGCCGATGTTGACCAGGGTGCGCCGGCCGAAGAGGGCCATGGCCGCCGCGATGGGCAGCACGGCCAGGAACAGCAGCCGCCAGCTGCCCAGCTGGAGCAGCACACCGGAGACCGCGGGGCCGAGGGCGGGCGCGACGGAGATGACGAGGGTGATGTTGCCCATGACGCGGCCTCGGTCCTGCGGCGGCACGAGGGTCATCAGCGTCGTCATGAGCAGCGGCATCATGACGGCGGTGCCGCCGGCCTGGATGACGCGGGCGGCCAGCAGGACGGGGAAGGCGGGCGCGGCCGCGGCCAGGGCCGTGCCGGCGAGGAACAGCGTCATGGCGAGGCCGAAGGCGGTCCGGGTCGTCACGCGCTGGAGGAACCACCCCGTCACCGGGATGACGACGGCCATGGTGAGCATGAAGGCCGTGGAGAGCCACCCGGCGGCCGCCGCGGTGACGTCGAACTCGCGCATGAGCCTCGGAATCGCGTTGACCATGATCGTCTCGTTGAGGAACACGACGAACGTGGACAGCACGAGGACCCGCAGCACGGCGGTGACGCGGGCGGGCGGGTGGGCGGGAGGTGCGGGGGGTACGGACATGGTGCCTTCCGTCGGGTGAGCTTCCTGTGCACGTGGCCGGTCACGAGGACAGACCGCCGCGGCGGGAAGAACTCATCGGTGTCACCCGATCCTCTCGGCACGGCCGCCGGAGCTCAAACCATTTTGTCGGCCCGGATCCGGCTGCCGGACCGGGCTGCCGGACCGGGCGGGCCGACATGGACGACGGCCCCCCGGGTAGACGCCGCTCCGTGGACAGGCATCGGCACGAAGACCTGACGGGCCCCGTCCTGGGCTGGGTGCTGGAGCGCTCGCACGACGCGTCGGCGCGGCAGATACCGGCGCTGATCGACCAGGCCGCCCGACGGCTGGGCCTGGCCGGGACCCGTCTGTACCTGGCCGACCTGCGGCAGGTCCGCCTGCTGGCGCTGCCGCAGCTCGCCACCCCCCGGCCGGACGCGGCCGAGGCGACCGAGGCGGACCGGCGGGCGGAGGGGCTCGACGTCGACGGTTCCCTGGCCGGGCTCGCCTACCGCAGCCAGCGCACCCAGGTGTCCCGGGACGGCAGCACCGCCTGGGTGCCGATGATCGACGGGGTCGAGCGCATCGGCGTCATGCGGGCCACCGGGCCGGTCACGGACGAGCCGGTGCTGGAGGACTGCCGTGCCCTGGCCGGGCTGGCGACGCTGATCGTCGTCTCCAAGTCCACCCACAACGACCTCCTGGTCGAACGGACCCGCAGCCGGCCCATGACCCTGCAGGCGGAGCTGGTGTGGGGGTTCCTGCCGCCGCGCACGATCGGCACCAGCCAGGCGACCTCGACCGCCGTGCTGGAGCCGGCGTACGACATCGGCGGTGACGCCTTCGACCACAACTTCAGCGACGGCCAGCTGCACGTCACCCTGCTGGACGCCATGGGCCACGACCTCGCCTCCGGGGGCGCCAGCGCGGCCGGCCTGGCCGCGTGCCGGTCGACCCGCCGGTCGGGCGGCACGCTCTGCGACATCGCCGTCACCATCGAGCACACCCTCCGGCAGTGGATCCCGGACCGGCTGATGACGGGGATCCTCAGCAACCTCGACACCGAGCACGGGGAGTTCAGCTGGGTCAACTGCGGCCATCCGCCGCCCCTGCTGATCCGGGGCGGCCACGTCCTGCCCGAGTTCCTGGAGCGCCCGGCCCAACTGCCGTGGGGCCTGGGCTTCCACGAGCAGGACGCGCCCCGGCAGGACCGGGTGCGCCTCCAGCCCGGCGACCGGGTCCTGTGCTACAGCGACGGCGTCATCGAGGCGCGGTCGGCCTCGGGCGAGCTGTTCGGCGAGGAGCGGCTGGCCGACACCGTGATCCGCTCCATGGCCTCGGGCGCGACCGCCCCCGAGGCCCTGCGCCGCCTGGTCCTGGACGTCCTCACCCACCAGGACCAGCGGCTGTACGACGACGCCACCATCGTCCTGTCGGAATGGCACCCCACCGTCTGAGCGCCGGTCAGGGGCCGGTCTCGAAGGTGGGCGGCTTCAGCCCGTCCAGGCATCCGGTCTCCGGCGCCGCCGGGTCCTGGAAGAAGGAGACGGTGATCTCCTGCGCGCACTTCGACGTCGCGAACACCACGTGGGGTTCGTAGGGGACCGTCACGACGTGGGCCTTGCTCAGGGTCCGGGCCACGTACGGGCCGTTGTCCGCGCCGGTCTGGGCGTCGAAGCCTCCGGAGATGGCGAGGGTGGGAATGTCGCTGTTCGTGGTGTCACGGATCGAGGCCGGCGCCGGGGGGACCTTCCAGACGTCGCAGTCGGGACGCAGGGAGTTGAGCTGCGGTGCCTGCTCCTGTACCGAGCGGGGGAAGGAGGGGAAGGCTTCCCGGGCCGCCTTGAGCGCCTGCTCCTGGGTCTCGAACGGGATCCACTCGCTGCAAAAGACTCCGTAGACGAGACCGTGGGAGGTGGCCCCGATGGCCTGGGGGGCGAGCCTCCAGCCTGCCCACTGCTGCGCGATCCGCTGCGGTTTTGCCGTGCGCCAGTTCGTCGAGGGCGCGGGGCACCTGGGTCGCCGTGTGGGTCGCGGAGGTCATCCAGGTCAGCAGGGACCCGCCGTCGAGTACGACCTTCACGGGCTCCGCCCGGCCGGGGACCTTGACGGTGGTGGTCACCGGCTTGGCTTCGAGCTCGCGGACGAGGCGTTCGAAGGTGGCCTTAAGGTCCGGATAGCGGCTGTTGCACGCGGGCTGCTCCGCGCAGGCCTTGAACAGGCCGTCGAAGCCCTGCCGGGCACTGCTCCAGGCCGCGGTCGAACCGCCCCTGGACGGCGGCAGGATGCCGTCGATGCCGACCGCCCGGATGCCCTCCGGGTGCAGGCGCATGTACACCAGCGCCAGGTGGGTCCCGTAGGAGATGCCGAAGACGTTCCACTCCTTGAGGCCCAGCGCGGTGCGCAGGTCCGCGAGGTCGGCGGCGCTCTCGATGTCGTTGTACGCGCTGAGGTCGGCGCCGAGGGCGGCGAGCCGGTCGCGGCACTCCTTCGTGGCCTGGACGTGCAGGGCCTCGGTGGACGGCGCGTCGTAGACGAGGCCGACCAGGCGGGCGTTGAACTCGTCGACGTTGGGGCAGGTGAGCGCGGGGTCGGCGGAGTAGGTGCCCCGCTGGGACATGAGGATCACGTCGCGGTCGCGGTTGAGGCCGCCGTCGACCGCCATCTTCGCCTCTCCGACGGCGTCGTCGCCGGGTCCGCCGGCGAGCCAGACGATCGGGTCGGGCTTCGGCTGGGCGGCCTTGGCCGGGACGATCGCGACGCCCAGCTTGATGGTGCGGCTTCCCGGCTCGGCGCGGTTCTCGGGCACGGTGAGCGTGCCGCAGCGGGCCCCTTCGATCTCGGGGACGGGTTGCTGCGTCTTGGGGCAGGGGCCCGGCTCGTACGTGGCGTCGCCGGCCTTTCCGGCGGCCGTTCCGACCGGTCCTCCGGTGTCGTTCCGTGCCTGGGCGGGTGCGGCCAGCAGGCCGGTGATGAGGAGCCCGGTCGCGGCGCCGGCCGCTGTGGCGCGGATCCGGCGTGCGGTGCGGCGACGGGGCGCGTGGTGGGAAGCCATCTGTCCTCCCGGTCACTTCGGGGTGATCGTGAACGGTGCCGGCGTGAGGCCGGCCACGCACGAGGTGTCAGGTGCGGTCGGCCGGGCCAGGAACGAGGCCAGCACCTGCTGCGCGCACTTGGACTGCGGGACCACCCAGTGGCCGATCCCGGGGACCAGCACGGAGGTGGAGCGGGACAGGGTGCGGGAGGCGTCCTTCGCGTAGCTCGCCCCGGTCTTCATGTCGAACGTCCCGGAGATGACGAGCGCCGGTACGGAACTGACGGTGGCCACCCGGTGCCGGGCCGCGTTGTCCGCGACGTTCCAGACCTTGCACACGTCGTACTCGAAGGGCAGTTGCGGTGTCTGTGCCAGGACCGTCCGCGGCCAGCCGGGGAAGGCCTCGCGTCCGGCGGCGAGGACGTCGGGCTCCGCGGTGCCCGGGACCCACTCGGCGCACGCCACCGACTGGGTCAGTCCGTGCGCGGTCAGCCCGACCGGCTGGACGGAGTCCTTCGCGCGGCCTTGGGCGAAGCGCTCGGGGTTGCCCCGCCCGAGCTCCTCCAGGGCCGCCGGGAGGTCGACGGGCTTGACGTTGAAGCCGACCATCATGTTCAGCAGGGTGCCGCCGTCGAGGACGACCTTCACCGGCTCCCCGTCGCCCGGCGGGCGGGCGTCGAGCGTCCGGGGGTTCGCCTCCAGCTTGGTCACCTGTTCGTCCAGCGTCTTGTCGAGGCCGGGGTAGCGGCTCTTGCAGGCGGGCTGGGCCGCGCAGGCGCCGAGGACGGCGTCGAGGCCTTCGCGGGCGCTGCTCCAGCCCCACGGCAGCATCGTGACCTGCGGGGGGCTGAGCGAGTCGATCGCCAGCGCCCGGATCCCCTCGGGGTGCAGGCGCAGGTAGGTGAGGCCCAGGTTGCTGCCGTACGAGTACCCGTAGACGTTCCACTGCGCGATGCCGAGGGCCGTGCGCAGGTCGGCGAAGTCGGCGGCGTTCTCGGTGCTGTTGTAGGCGCTCAGGTCGGTCCCGTCGGCGGTGAGGCGGTCCCGGCACTCCTTGAACGCCTTCAGCAGGAGCTGCTTGGCCTCCGGGGCGTCCCAGCCGTGGGCGACGGTCTTCTCGTTGGCCCGGTCGACCTCCGGGCATGCCAGGTTCGGCTGGTCGTAGAGGTTGCCGCGCTGGGCCATGACGATCAGTTCGCGGTCCTTGTTGAGGCCGGATTCGATCAGGAAGGGGATGTCGTCGAAGGTGTCGGCGCCGGGGCCGCCCGCCATGAACACCACCGGGTCGGGGGCGGGCTTCGCCGAGGCGGGCCGGATGAGCGCCACGGCGAGCTTGATGGTGCGGCCGCCGGGGCGGGCCCGGTTCTCGGGGACCTCCAGGTACCCGCAGCGTGCCGTGCTCAGCGCCTCGATCGGCTCGGGCGTCTTCGGGCAGGCGCCGGGCACGAACCGTGCGGACGGCGCCGCCGGGCCGGTCCCGGCGGGCTGCGCCGCTGCCCCGGCGGCGGCGCCCTGTGCCGGGCCGAAGGCCGACAGGCAGGCAAGGGCGGCAGCGGCGGCCGCAGCGTGGAGGGTGTGCTTCGCCATACCGGATCCCGCTCCTCGGCCGACATCCCCGAGCGGCCCGCCGGGCGGGGCCCGGCGGTGCGGACGGAACGCACAGGACCGACGCTACCGCCCGGTCGGGGCCCCTGCACATCGGCCGCGCATCAGCGGTCCTGGATGCGCCGGAAGGGGTGCTCCGCCTCCAGCTGGAAGGCGATCTCCAGCAGGGTGCGTTCGGCGCCGGGGCGGGCGGAGAACATGACGCCCACGGGCAGTGCGTCCGGAGGGGTGCCCGGCGCGGGGAGCGAGAGCGACGGGGTGCCGACGACGTTGTCGACCGGGGTGAAGGCCACGTAGGCGAGGATCCGCTCGATCAGCGTCGGGTAGGGGACGGCGGGGCTGAGGTGGCCGATCTGCGGGGTGGTGTGGGCGAGCACGGGGGTGAGGACGAGGTCGAGCCCGCGGAAGGCGGCCGCGTACGCCTCCTTGGTGCGCCGCAGCCTGCGCAGCACCCCGGGGGTGCGCCGCCAGTTCTCCAGGTAGGTCTCGCGCAGCCCGCGGCTGAGGGGGTCCATGCGGTTGCGGTCGAAGTCCGGGCCGAGGGTGCGGCCCGTGACGCCGATGAGGAAGGACAGCATGCCCCAGTAGGTGAGGAAGTCGTCGGTGAAGGCGGGGTCGATGGCCATCTCCACCGGCTCCACGGTGTGCCCGAGCCCCTGGAGCAGGGCCGCCGTGCGGTCGACGGCCCCCCGGGTGGCGTCGTCGGACCGGACGCCGTTCGGCGAGTCCGCCAGGAAGCCGATGCGCAGCCGCTGCCCCGAGGGGCCCTCGGCCAGGCCGACGGGCGGCAGCGCGGGGTTGCGCCAGTACGTCTCGGCGGCGGCGAGGAAGGCGGCGGCGTCGCGTACGGAGCGGCTCACGACGCCGTCACAGACGAGGTCGAGCGGGAGCCGGCGGCTCTGGTCGTTCGGCACCACCCGGCCGCGGGTCGGCTTGAGGCCGACGAGTCCGCAGCAGGCGGCGGGTATCCGGATCGAGCCGCCGCCGTCGTTGGCGTGCGCGAGGGGCACCGCTCCGGCGGCGACGAGGGCCGCCGCGCCGCCCGAGGACCCGCCGGCGGAGTGGTCCGTGTGCCAGGGGTTGCGGACGGGTTCCGCGGCCTCGTACTCGGTGCTCGGGCTGAAGCCGAACTCGGGCAGCCGGGTCTTGCCCAGCACCGTGACGCCGCTGCTCAGCAGCTGCCGGGCGAAGGGCGCGTGGCGCCGGGCCGGGCCGGGCCGGAAGGCCGTGCTGCCGTGGCCGGTGGGGAGGCCCTGGTAGTCGGTGTTGTCCTTGACGAAGGTGGGCACGCCCGCGAAGGCGCCGGCGGCCGCCGGGGCGGGGGCGGGGGTGTCCGCGTACGCCTGGACCGCGTTGAGCCGGTCCTCGACCGCGCGGACCCGTTCCCGCGCGTCCCGGGCGGCCTCGGCGGCGGAGACCTCGCCCCGCCGGATCGCGGCGGCGAGGCCGACGGCGTCGTGCTCGCCGAGGGCGTCGTCCCGGAACGCGTGGACCCTGGTCAGGTCGTCGAAAGTGGTCACCGCTGATCAGCCCCCGCCGTGTGAGTGGTCGCCCGCCATCATTGCCTACCGGGAAGTAACACGGGAGGGGTTCCACGGGGTTCGGCGCGAGATCACCGGCCGGGGTCCTCTTCCGGGCCCGGCAGGTACGCGATGCACTCCACGTCGATCTGGTCCGCGAAGGCCATCAGGACGCCGGCCAGACCGAGGGTGGTCTTCGGATCGAGCGGGGCCTCGCCGTGGTAGACGACGTACAGCCACTCCCCCGCGAGGTGCCGCAGCAGGCCGGTGACCTCGCCGGCGGGGATCAGCACCCCGCCGTCCGGTACGGAGACCAGGGGGATGAACGCGTTCACGGCGGCGCCTCCCTCGGTCCGCTCCGGGTGGCGGGCCTCAGCTGCCGGGTTCGGCGGCGGCGATGGCGGCGAGGGCGGAGCCGGGATCGCTCTCGACCGCGAGGTCGCCCAGGGTGACGACGCCCACCAGCTCCCCGTCCTCCGTCTGCACGGGCAGCCGGCGCAGCGCGTTGCGCCGCATCAGGGCGACGGCGTGGTGGACGTCGTCGCCGGGCCGGACGGTGAGCGGGTCGGTGGTGCAGACGGCGTGCACGGTCGTCTCGGCCGGGTCCCGGTTCTCGGCCATGCCCCGGATGACGAGGTCCCGGTCGGTCACGATGCCGTGGAGCCGGCCCTCGTCGACGACGAGGACGTCCCCGATGTCGGCGTCCCGCATCACCCGCGCGGCCTCCGCCAGGGAGGTCAGCTTCTCGACGGTCACCGGGTTCGAGGTCATCACCTCGTGGACGCTCCGGGTCATGGGTCCTCCCGCTGTGGAAGCCGCTCCTGCCGGGCGCCTACCCGCCCCGGCGGCCCGTACGCCCCCGGGTCAGGAGTCCATGGACTCGGCGAGGGAGCGGGGGCGCAGGTCGGTCCAGTGGGTGTCGACGAAGTCCAGGCACGCGTCCCGGGTGTCCTCGCCGAAGACGGTCGTCCAGCCGCCGGGCACCGGGGCGAAGGAGGGCCAGAGCGAGTGCTGGCCCTCGTCGTTCACCAGGACCAGGAAACGGCCTTCGGCGTCGTCGAACGGATTGGTGCTCACGGTCGCTGCCTCCCCGGGACGTTCTGATTAGGTTAGGCTCACCTGACTGCGATGAGCTTAGACGTTCCCCCTTGCCGCTCACAAGGAGACCTCGATGCGACCCACGGACGCGGTCAACCGCCCTTCGGAGGGCCCCGGGAGCGCCTTCACCGGCTACGGGCTCCCGGCCCCTCCCGGCAGCGAGGAGTTCTGGTCGGCCGTGGGCGCGGCGGGCCCTCCCGCGTCGGTGCCCGCCGGCGAGGGCGCGGGCTGGACGACCCTGTTCCTGTGGCGCGGCTCCCCGGCGGAGGTGGTCTTCGAGAGCTGGTCCGACCCCGTGCCGCTGCGCCGGTGGGCGGGCACCGACTGCTGGTACGCCGAGGTGCCGATGCCCGAACGGCTGCGCGTGACCTACTGGTTCCGCGCCGGCGGCGCCGCGTACGCCGATCCCTTCAACCCGGTCGGGGCGGGCGGCGACCGGTCCATCGCCGCGACCCCCGACGCCCCGGCGCAGCCGTACTGGCCCGGCCTCGGTCCGGACGCCGTGCTGCCGCTGCCCCGCGCCCGGATCCGCTGGGCCGCCGCGGGGGCCGGCGGACGGCGCACCGTACGCCTCCACCCGGTGGGCGGCGGCGGGCCGGTGGTGCTGCTGCTCGACGGGGACGACTGGCTCTACCTGCACCCGGCGATGACCGCCTTCGACGCGGCCGCGGCCGCCGGCGCGGTGCCTCCCCTCACGCTCGTCTTCCTGCCGGCCAAGGACCGGGAGGCCGAGTTCGCGTGCGGGCCGCGGCTGTGGGAAGCGGTCCGGGACGAACTGCTGCCGCTGGTGGCGGAGTCCGGGGTGCCCGCCGACCCGGACCGGCTCGTGGTCGCGGGCCAGAGCCTCGGCGGGCTCAGCGCGGTGTACGCGGCGCTGGAGTTCCCCGAGCTGGTGTCCCGGGTGGCCTGCCAGTCGGGGTCCTTCTGGTGGACGCCCGGCGCCCAGGGCTCGGCGGACCCGCTGGGCGGGCCGCTCGGCGGCGCGGTCGCCGCGCGGCTGCGCGAGCGTCCCGACCTGTCCGGGCTGCGGGTCGCCTTCGACGTCGGGGAGCACGAGACGCGGATGCTGCCGCACTGCGCGGTGACCGAGACCCTGGCCGAGCGGGCCGGGGCAGCCGTACGAATCTCGCGCTCGGCGTCGGCGCACGACCGGGCGGGGTGGCGTCACGCCCTGCTGCGCGACGTCGCCTGGGCCCTCGGCTGATCCCCGGGACGCCCCCCGGGGCCCGTCGTCAACGGGCCACGGCCCGGCCGTAGTCGGCGTCGCCGGCCAGCAGGTTGCGGTGGGTGTCCTCGGCCGTGATGACACCGCCGTCCAGGACGAGGACCCGGTCGGCGGCGTCCAGGAGCGGCGGACTGCTCGTGATCACGACCGTGGTACGGCCCCGGCGCAGTTCCGCGACGCCCCGCGCGATGAGCTGTTCGGTGACCGCGTCGACGGCCGTCGTCGGGTCGTGCAGCACCAGGATCTCGCTGTCGGCGGCCAGCGCCCGGGCCAGGGAGAGGCGTTGGCGCTGTCCTCCGGAGAGGTTCGCGCCGCGGTCGCGGACGGGGTGGTCGAGCCCCTCGCGGTGCAGGGCGACGACATCGCCCAGCATCGACGCCCCGACCGCCTCGGGGACCTTCGTGCCGGTGCCCGAGGGGTCGATGTTGGTGCGGAGGGTGCCCGCGAAGATCTCCGCGTCGTACGGGTTCACCAGCAGCCGCGCCCGGACCGCGTCCACCGACAGGCCCGCGACGTCCCGCCCGCCGAGCCGCACCGCTCCCTCGTACGCGCCCGGTGGCACCCGCAGGGCCAGCACCGAGGCGAGGTCGGCGGCGGCGCGCGGCTGGTAGGCGGCGATCGCCACGAACTCCCCCGCCGGCACCCGGAACCGCAGCCCGTCGAGCGCTCCGTGGCGGACGCCGTCGACCTCCAGGTCCGATCCGGGGGCCGGGCGGTCCGTGCCCGGGACGGCCACCGGGGGCGCGGCCAGCAGCAGGGCCATGCGCTCGGCGGAGGCGCGGGCCGTCATCACGTACTTCGGCATGTCCGAGACAGCTTGAGCGGCTCCATGACGAACTGTGCGAGGCCCACGGCCATGACGAGCTGGCCGATGGTGTATGGCGCCCTCGAAAGCCAGCCCGCCGGCGGTGAGGGTCACCGCGGCGGCGAGGACCGCGTTGAGGGCGAGCGCGGTGCCCGCGTACGCGCCGTTGACCCGGGCGACGGCGACCGCCTGCCGTCTCGCCTCGGTGCTGACCTCCCGGTACGAGCGGAACGCCGCGTGGTTGCCGCCGAAGCCGTGCAGCGGGCGCAGGCCGGCGATCAGGTCGGCGACCTTGGCCCCGGCGCGCGCGACCCGGGCCTGCTGTTCGCGGGTGCCCGCGCCGATCCGCCGGGACAGCACGCTCAGGACCGACAGGATCGCCACGGTGCCGGCGATGACCAGCAGCCCGAGGCGGAGGTCGGCCAGGCCCAGTGCGACGGCCGCGACGAGGACCGCCACGAGGGAGCTGATCAGCAGGGGCACCACCTCGATGATGTCGGCGGTCTGGTCGGCGTCCTCGGTGGCGAGGGTCAGCACCTCGCCGGACTTCAGCCCGGTGTCACGGGCCACCGGCTGGAGTCCGCAGTCCGCGACGCGGACCCGCCAGCGGTGGGCCTCGGTGGTGTTGGCCTTCTGCAGGACCCGCATGCCGAACCGCCACGACAGCGACACCGTCGTGATGATCACGGCCAGTGCGGCGACCGACAGGACGAGCGCGCCCGGGCTGCGCTCCCGCAGCGCGAGCTCGACGATCAGGCCGAGCGCGATGGGGAAGGCGGTCTCGCCGGCCTGGTACAGCCCCATGAGGAGGGTGCCCCGGGCCATGGCGCCGAGGTTGCGGCGCAGCGCGGTGCGCAGGATGTCGGAGCCCGTGCGCGGCTCCCGCGGGTCAGGAGTGTTCATCGAGGTGTCGGGCGATCGCTTCCGGGGTGCGCAGGGTGAACAGGTCTCGGACGGTGATGACGGGTCCGTACTCGCGGCGGAGCAGCCCGATGAGCCGCACCGCCAGCATGGAGTGCCCGCCGAGGGACACGAAGTCGCCCACCGCGCTCACCTCGTCGTCGTCCAGGTCCAGTGCCTCCGCGAAGCAGGCCCGGACCGCGGTCTCGGTCCCGGGGCGCGGGCCCCGCTCCCCCGCGGTGGTGAGCGCGCCGAGCGGCCTGGCCTCCGGGAGCGCCCCGGTGTCGGCCTTCCCGTTGACGGTCAGCGGTATGCCGTCGACCCGCGCGTAGTGGGTCGGGCGCAGGAAGTCCGGCAGGGCGGCGCACACCTCGGCGGCGACGTCGGCCAGTTCGGCGCCGTCCTCCAGGACGAGGTAGGCCGCCAGCCGGTGTGCTCCGGCGGTCCGCGGGTCGGGCTGGGCGACGGCGGCCGCGAACCGGACCGCCGGGTGCGCGGTGAACGCGGCCTCGACCTCGCCGGGTTCGACGCGGTGGCCCCGGATCTTGACCTGCTGGTCGGTGCGGCCGAGGTAGGCGAGGTTCCCGTCGGGCCGCCGCAGCACCAGGTCGCCGGTGCGGTACATCCGTTCGCCGGGCGCGCCGAACGGGCAGGCCGTGAAGCGGTGCGCGGTCTGGCCGGGCTGTCCGAGGTAGCCGCGGGCGGTGCCGATGCCCGAGACGTACAGCTCGCCGGGCACTCCGTCGGGCAGCGGCCGCAGCCAGGGGTCGAGCACGTACACGTCGGTGTTGTCGATGGGTACGCCGACCACCGGGTCCTGGCATTCGAAGGTGCCGACGCCGAGGGTGTTGATGGTGTACTCGGTGGGCCCGTACAGGTTGTAGCCGGCGGTGCCGCGGGTGTCGGCGAGCCGCTGCCACAGGGCCGGGGTGACGGCCTCGCCGCCCAGTAGCACCAGCGCGGGGCGCCGTTCCGGGTCGTCGAGGAGGCCTTCGGCCACCAGCTGCTGCGCGTAGGTCGGGGTGACGTTGACGACGTCGATGCGGTGTTCGAGGCAGTAGGCGGTCAGCCGGGGGGCGTCGCGGCGCAGTTCCTCGTCGCAGACGTGCACTTCGTGGCCGTCGGCGAGCCACAGGAGCTCCTCCCACGACATGTCGAAGGCGAAGGACACGGTGTGGGCGATGCGGAAGGTGCGGTGCCGGTGTTCGGCGAGGACGGGTTCGAAGATCCGGCGCTGGTGGTTGAGCAGCATGTTGGTGAGCCCGGCGTACTCGGTGACCACGCCCTTGGGCCGGCCGGTGGAGCCGGAGGTGTGGATCGTGTAGGCGGGGTGCCGCAGCCGGTGCGGGTCCCCGGGCGCGAACGTCGTGAGCGGTGGGGCCTCGGGGAGCGGCCGGTCCAGTTCGATCAGGTCGCCGGTCAGCCGGGGGGCGACGGCGCTGACGGTGAGGACCGCGTCGGGGCGGGCGTCCGCGAGGACGGCGGCGATCCGCTCGTCGGGGTGGTCCAGTTCCAGCGGCACGTACGCGGCCCCGGTGCGCAGCACCGCGAACAGCGCCACGATCGTGTCGAGGGAGCGCGGGACGGCGAGGGCCACGGTCTTCTCGGGGCCGATGCCGCGCCGGGCGAGGACCCCGGCGACGCGGCGGCTGCGGTCGCGGAGCCGGCCGAAGGTCATCTCGCGGCCGTGGGCGACGAGCGCGACCCGCTCGGGGTGGCGGTCCGCCGCGCGGTCGAACCGGTCGACGACGGTGTCCGTGCCGATGTCGGTGCGGACGCCGGCCACGGGGTCGGGGCCGAGTCCCGGCAGGGCGCCGACGGGTCCGTCGGCGCGGGCCAGGTCGTCGAGGACGCGCAGGTAGTCGTCGAGGAGGCGGCGCGCGGCGGGCGTGTCGTGGTCGCGGTACTCCAGCTTGACGGTGAGGCGTTCGCCCGGGGTGACGACCCAGGTGAACGGGTAGTGGGTGGAGTCGTCGGCGCGGACCGCGGTGATGCCGTGCCGGGTGTTCATCGCGGCGAAGGCGTCCGGGTCGAGGAAGTTCTGGAGCACGAACAGGTTGTCGAAGAGGGTGTCGTGGCCGCCGGCCCGCTGGATCTCGCCGAGTCCCAGGTGCTCGTGCTCCATCGCGGCGACCCGGGCCTCCTGTACGTCCGTCAGGTACTCCCGTACCGTCGCGGCCGGCCGGGGCCGGGTCCACACGGGCACGGTGTTGAGGAGTACGCCGACGATCCCGGACAGGCCCTCGCCCTCGCGGCCGGAGACGGTCGCGCCGAACACGGCGTCGGCGCGGCCCGTGCGCGCGCCGAGCAGCAGGCCGAACGCGCCGGTCAGCACGGTGTTCAGGGTGACGCCGTGCGCCCGGGCGGCGTCCCGCAGGCGCTGTGAGCGCTCGGCGGAGAGGGTGTCGACGAGGGTGCGGGGCAGGCCGTCCGCGAGGGCGGGCGCCGGTCCGGCGAGGAGGGTGGGGCCGGGGAGGCCGGCGAGGTGCTCCGCCCAGAAGCGTTCCGCCGCCGCGGTGTCCTGGGCGGCGAGCGTCCGGGCGTACTCCTCGAAGCCGGGCGCGGCGGGGGCCGGGGCGGTGAGGGTCCCGGTGAGGGCGGCCTCGTAGGCGTCGAACAGGTCGCGCAGCACGGTCTCGCGGGACCAGCCGTCCCACAGCAGCAGGTGGTAGCTGAGCAGCAGGCCGTCGCGGCCGCCGGGCAGGCGCACCACGGTCAGCCGGAGCAGCGGCGGCTCGGCGGGGTCGAATCCGGTGTCGCGGTCGCCGGCGAGGAGGTCCTCGACCTCCGCGTCCGTGGTGAGGGAGAGGGTGCGGACGGGGACGCGCCGGCCCGCCGCGAGGACCTGGACCGGGTTGCCGTCGTCGTCGGTGGTGAAGCCGGCGCCGACGGCGGGGTGGCGTGCCGTCACCCAGGCCATGGCGTCGGCGAGGGCGCCGGGGTCGAGGCGGCGGTCGAAGGTGAACCAGCTCTGGGCGACGTAGTGTCCGGCGGGGCCGCCCAGCTGGGCCTTGGAAGTACAGGCGCGCTGGAGCGGGGGTGACCGGCGCCGTGCGCTCGGCCGTCCGGCGCGTCGCGGAGGTGTTCCAGGGCGTCCAGCCAGTGCCCGGGTGATCTCGTCGGGGACGCCGTCGGCGAGCGTGAACTCGGCGTGCAGGCCGCCGGTGGCGGCGTCGGTCCAGGCGTTGACCTCGACGGCGTACGGGCTGCCCTGTGGCCGCCGGTGATGCGCGGAACCTGCGATTCGCCGCTCCGGCCGAGGTAGTTGAGGAGGACCTGCGGGGTGCCGGCGGCGGCCAGCAGAGGGGCGGTCTGCGGGTCGAGGTGGCGCAGCCGTCCGTAGGCGAGGTGGGCCGCCGCGTCGGGCCGGCGTAGGGCGGCCTCGCGGGCGGCGGCGAGGGGGTCGGTGTGGGCGGTGAGGCGTACGGGGGCGATGGAGGTGAACCAGCCGACGGTGCGGGTGTAGTCGTGGTGGGGCAGCACCGGGTCCCGGCCGTGCCGCTCCAGGTCGAACGCGAGGTCGGCGGGCGCGGGCTGGATGCGGGTCAGGGCGGTGCGCAGGGCGCCGCACAGCACTTCGGTGAGGCCGGTGCCGAGGGCGTCGGGGGCGGTGCGGGTGAGGACGTCGGCGGTGGCGGGCGGGAGCACGGCCGTGGTCACGCGCAGCCGGCCGGAGGGCCCGCCGGGCAGCAGCGGGGGCGCCTGGAGGGTGTGCAGCCAGTGCCCCGGACCGGCCGCGCCGGGGTCGGCTCCGTGTGCCAGGGCGCGCGCGTACTCGGCGTAGGAGGTGGTCGGCGGGGCGGGCGGGGCACCGCGCAGGGCGGCGGCCAGGTCGTCCAGCAGGACCAGCCAGGACACGGCGTCGACGGCGAGGTGGTGCGCGGTGACGACCAGGGTCCGGGCCGGCTCCAGCCAGGTGAAGGCGACGACGTCCCCGCCGGTGGGGTCGAGCCGTCCGGCGGCCTCGTTCGCGGCGGCCTCCGCGTCGGCCGTGTCCGCCCGTACGAGTTCCACCGCGCGGGCGGGTCCGGTGCTCAGCGACCACACCCCGTGCGCGGTGCTCAGCCGCAGCCGCAGGACGGGGTGCGCGGCGACGAGGGCGTTCGCGGCGCGCTCGGCGTCGGCGGGTCCGGTGCCCTCGGGGGCGGGGAGGGTCCGGGCCTGGGCGAACCGGGCGAGGGAGCCGCCCAGTTCCCGCTGGCGCAGGAAGATCGGGGTGGGGAGCAGCGGGCCTTCGTCCCGGGCGGGAGCGGGGACGGGGGCCGGGGGTGTCCCGGGGGTGGCGGCGGCCAGGTGTTCGGCGAGCGCGCGCGGGGTCCGGTGCAGGAACACGTCCCGGGGCGTGACCGGGTGGCCCAGTGCCCTGGCCCGGTTGACGACGGTGATGGCGAGGATGCTGTCGCCGCCGGCCCGGAAGAAGTCGCTGTCGGCGTCGACGTCGGTGCCGGGCAGGGTGTCGGAGAAGACGGCGACCAGGGCGGCCAGCGCGGGGCCGGCGGGGGCCGCCGGGAGGTCCTGGGGGCGTTCGGCCCGCTCGGTCAGGGCCGCCCGGTCCAGTTTCCCGTTGACGGTCAGCGGCAGGGCGTCGGCCGTGAGGACCCGGGCGGGCACCATGTGGGCGGGCAGCCGGGCGGAGAGCGCCCGGGTGAGGGCGTCGGGGCCGCCCGGGAGCCGGCCGACGACGTGGGCGACGAGGTGGTCGCCGCCGGCCACGGTGACGGCCGCGTCGGTCACCCCGTCGAGTTCCCGGATCGCGGCCTCGACCTCCCCGGGTTCGATGCGGAAGCCCTTGAGCTGGACCTGGTCGTCGGCGCGGCCGGTGAACTCCAGCCCGCCGCCGAGGGTGCGGCGGGCGAGGTCGCCCGTGTGGTACATGCGGGAGCCGTCGCCCGCGAACGGGTCGGCCACGAAGCGGCCGGCCGTGAGCCCCGGCCGGCCGAGGTAGCCGAGGGCGACCTGGCCGCCCGCCACGTAGACCGCGCCGACGCGGCCGGGCGGCACCGGCCGGAGCCGGTCGTCGAGCAGGTGGACGACCAGGCCGGGGAGCGGGGTCCCGATGGGGCTGGCGTCGTCGTCGCGGACGAAGTCCGCTTCGGTCAGCCGCCGTTGGGTGACGTGGACGGTGGTCTCGGTGATCCCGTACATGTTGACCAGTTCGGGCGAGTCCGTGCCGTGCCGTTCGACCCAGCCGCGCAGCCGGGTGAGGTCCAGGGCCTCCCCGCCGAAGACGATCCGGCGCAGTGCGGTGGCCGGGGAGCCGGCCTGCCGGTCGGCCTCGGTGAACTGGTGGAAGGCCGAGGGGGTCTGGTTGAGGACGGTCACTCCGCGTTCGCGGACCAGCCGGTGGAAGTCGGCCGGGGAGCGGGTCAGTGCGTAGTCCGGGACGAGGAGTTCTGCGCCGTGGGCGAGCGCGCCCCACAGTTCCCAGACCGCGAAGTCGAAGGCGTACGAGTGGAACTGCACCCAGACGTCGTCCGGTGAGGGGTCCAGGTCGTGCCAGGTGTTCGCCAGCAGGGCCACCACGGCGGCGTGGGTGACGACGACGCCCTTGGGCCTGCCGGTGGAACCAGAAGTGTGGATCACGTACGCGGGGTCGTGCGGGCCCGCCCCCGCGTGCGGGCCGGCGGTGTCCCGCGGCACCGGCTCCTCCCCCGGCACCAGCAGCCGGGCCGGCACCCCCGCCCGGGCCAGCAGCCCGGCGAGGCGCTCCCGCTGCCCGGGTGCGACGAGCACGGCCTGCGGGGCGGAGTCGGCGAGCACGAACTCCAGGCGTTCGTCCGGGTGGGCCGGGTCCAGCGGTACGTACGCGCCGCCCGCTCCGACGACGGCGAGCACGGCGGTGATCTGCTCCAGGCCGCGCGGCAGGGCGAGGGCGACCCGCGTCCCCGGTCCGACGCCGGCGGCGCGCAGGACGGAGGCCAGGTCCCGCTGCGCGGCCGCCAGTTCGCCGTAGGTCAGCGAGCGGCCGGTGCCGTCCAGGGCGCACTCGGTGACGGCGGTCGCCGCCGGGTCCCGGCGGGCGGCGGCGTCGAAGAGCGCGCCGAGGGTCGTACGGGCGGCCGCGGCGGGGAGCCGGGCCGTGCCGGCGGGGGCCAGGCCGGCGACGGGGGCGTCGGGGCTGGTGAGCAGGGTGGTGAGGGTGTGGTTGAAGGTGTCGAGGAGGGCGCGGGCGTCCTCCTCGCCCAGCAGTGCGCGGTCGTGGATCAGGTTGAAGCGCGGGCCGCCTCCGCCGGGGCGTTCCACCACGAGGGTGAGGGGGTAGTGCGG
>NZ_GG657750.1:1158814-1165796 GCF_000158895.1 Streptomyces sp. C
GAACAGGCCGACCATGTCCTCGACGCCGGGCAGCCCGGAGTCGCGCCCGGACACGGTGGAGCCGAACACCACGTCGGTGCCGTGCAGGAGGCCGCCCAGGGTGAGCGCCCAGGCGCTGTGCACGGCGGCGCTGAGCGGGACGCCGGCGGCGCGGGCGGCCCCGTCGGGGTCCCCGTGGGCGTCGGCGGCGGCGTCGGCGAACCGGCCGGAGGGGGTGTGCCCCTCGGCGACGAGCGAGGGGCCGGGCAGTGCGGCGAGCTGTTCGTCCCACACCCGGTCGCTCTCGTCCTGGTCGCGCCCGGCCAGCCACCGTACGTAGTCGGTGAAGCCGTCGCGCGGGTGCGCGCTGCCGGGCGCGTGGTACTCGGCCAGCAGGACGCGGAGCATCGGCGGCACGGACCAGCCGTCGGCGACGAGGTGGTGGACGGTCTGCACCAGGACGCTGTGCCCCGGTGCCGTGCGGATCAGGGTGTACCGCATGAGCGGGCCGGTGGCCAGGTCGAAGCCGGCCCGGCGGTCCCGCTCGGCGTACGCGCCGATCTCCTCGGTGGTGGCTCCGGGCCGGTCCAGGGTGGTGAACGGGGCGTCGGCGCCGCTTTCCAGTACGGAGACCACCCGGCCGTCGGCGAGACCGGTGAACCGGGCGGCCAGGTTCGGGAAGAGCGCGAGGAGCCGGGTGGCGGCCGCCGCGAGCCGGCCGGCGTCCACGTCGCCCTCCAGGGTCAGCAGCTGCTGCTCGACGTAGCTGCCCGGGGAGTCGTCGTCGAAGACGGAGTGGAAGTAGAGGCCTTCCTGCAGCGGGGTCAGCGGCAGGACGTCGCGCAGGGCGGGCCCGTCGAGGCCGTCCACGTCGGCCTGGGTGAGCGCCACCAGGGGGAAGTCGCCGGGCGAGTGGCCGCCGAGGCCGAGGGGGGCCAGGGCGGCCAGGCCGGTGAGGGCCTCCCGGAACCAGCCGGTGAGGGCGGTGACGTCCTCGTCGGTGAACATCCCCTCGGGCCAGGTGAGGGTGGTGACCAGCCGGTGGCCGCCGGCCGGGTCCGGTTCGGCGACGGCGTTGAACTCCAGGGCGCGCGGCAGCCGCATCCGGGGGTCGCGCCGCTCCCCCAACTGGCTGGTGGTGCCGGAGAGTTCCCAGTCGCCGGGGGTTCCGGCGCCGGACCGACCCAGGTAGTTGAACAGCACCTGGGGGGCGGGGGCGTCGAAGTCGGTGCCGGCGAGGTGGCGCAGGACTCCGTAGGAGAGGCCGTTGCCGGGGACGCGGGCGAGGTCGTCCTTGACCGCCTTGAGCGCGGCGGCCAGGTACGCGGGCGCGGTGGGGTCGGTCGGGGGTCCCGGGTCCACGGTCACGGGGAAGAGGGTGGTGAACCAGCCGACGGTGCGCGACAGGTCGGGTTCGAAGCCGGCGGTGTCCGCGAGCAGGCCGCCCTCGCGGCCGTGGCCCTCCAGTTCGACGTGGGCGTACGTCTGGTCCTGCCCGAGCCGGCGGCGCCACCGGGCGAGGGTGACGGCGAGCGCGGTGAGCAGGACGGGGCCCGCGCCGGTGTGGAACCGCGCGGGGACCGTGCCGAGCAGGGCGGCCGTGTCTCCGGGGCCGACGGTGACGGTGGCCGCCCGCTCCCGGGCGACGGTGTCGGCATCGGTCAGCGGGCGTCGGCCGAGCGGCGCGTCGGGTGCGGGCAGCGGCCGCCGGTAGTGGTCCCGGTCGGCGGCGAAGTCGGCCCGTTCCAGCAGGCGGGTCCAGTGCCGGAACGACGTGGGGACCGGCGGGAGTTCGACGGTTTCGCCCGCTGCCGTCCGCCGCCAGGCCGTGGCGAGGTCGTCGCGCAGGATCCGCCAGGACACCCCGTCGACCACCACGTGGTGGACGACCAGGACCAGTTGGCGGGCCGCGCGGCGCCAGACGGCGCGCAGCATCACGCCGCCCTCCGGGTCCAGCCCGGCGGTGGCGAGCGCGACGCACGCGTCGAGGGGCCGGTCGCTCTCCTCCCACCGGGGGCGGGCCGTGTCGGCGTCCGGGACGTCGAAGCCCCAGTGGTCGCCGCGTACCAGGCGGGCGCGGAGCATGTCGTGCCGCCGCAGCACGGCGGTCAGGATCCGGTCGAGTGCTTCGGCGGTGAGTGCCGCGGGGGTGTCGAGCACCACCGACTGGACGAAGCCGTCGACGGCGTCGGTGGTCTCGCCGAGCCACCGCACGATCGGTGATCCGGTCACGGGGCCGGTGGCGGTGCCGGCGTCGTCCGCGGGGGCGGCGCCTTCTCGTCCGGCGACCGCTGCCAGGGCGCCCACGACGCTGTGGGTGAAGACCTGCCGGGCGGTGACGTGCAGGCCGGCCTCGCGTAAGGCGCTCAGCAGGGAGATCGCCAGGAGGCTGTCCCCGCCGAGCCGGAAGAAGTCCTGGTCGACGCCGACCTCGTCGAGCCGGAGCACGGCCGCGACCGCCGCGCAGACCAGGCGTTCGTTCTCGGTGGCGGGTGCGACGAGCGGGCCGGCCGCGGTCTCGGCCTCCGGCAGCGCGTCCCGGTCGATCTTGCCGTTGGCGGTGAGGGGGAACTCCTTCAGCACGACGACGCGGGCGGGGACCATGTAGTCGACCATGTGTGCGGCGGCCCAGTCCCTGACCTCGTCGGCCCGCAGGTGCTCGCTTCCGGCGGCCGGGATGACGTACCCCACGAGGTGGGTGGCGCCGGCCGCGTTCCTGCGGGCGACGACGCAGGTGTGCCGGACCTCGGGGTGTTCGGCGAGGCAGGCCTCGACGTCCTCGGTCTCCAGCCGCATGCCGCGGATCTTGACCTGGTTGTCGGCCCGGCCGAGGAAGTCCAGTGAGCCGTCCGGGGCGTAGCGGGCGAGGTCTCCGGTGCGGTAGAGCCGGGAGCCGTCCGCGGCGAAGGGGTCGGCGACGAAGCGGGAGGCGGTGAGGCCGGGCGCGCCCGCGTATCCGCGGCCGAGGAGGAAGCCCCCGACGTACAGCTCGCCGCGGACGCCGACGGGGACGGGGCGCAGTTCCTCGTCGAGGACGTACAGCCGGGTGTTGGGGTTGGCCCTGCCGATGGAGGTGGTGAGGCGTTCGGCGGCGCCCCGGTAGACGACGTGCGAGACGCCGATGGTCGTCTCGGCCGGGCCGTAGCCGTGGTACAGGGGGATGCCGAGCCGCGCGCGGAAGCGTTCGTACAGCTCGGGGGTGAGGACTTCGCCGCCGCACCAGACGTGCCGCAGGCTGTCGAGCCGCCCGGAGTCGCCCGCGATCTCCAGGAGCACGTCCAGCATGGAGGAGACGAGGTAGGCGAAGGTGACGCGCTGCTCGGCGATGACGCGGAGCAGGTGGTGGGGGTCGCGTTCGCCGCCGGGCCGCAGGACCACCAGCCGGCCGCCGGTGACCAGCGGCAGGAAGATCTCGTTGACGGAGATGTCGAAGGAGAGCGGGGCCTTGAACAGCGAGGCGTCGTCGGGTCCGAAGCCGAGGACCTCCCGGCTCTGCCAGAGCAGCCGCTCGCTGATGGCCTCGTGCCGGATCATCGCGCCCTTGGGCCGGCCGGTCGACCCCGACGTGAAGATCACGTAGGCGAGGGCGGCGCCGGGGACGGGAGTCGCGGGCCCGTCGCAGGGGTGGGAGGCGAAGGCCCAGTCGCCGAGGTCGACGGCCACCGCCTCCGGTTCGGCGGGGTCGTGTTCACCGGAGTCGTTGAGCTGGAGGACCACGCCGGCGTCCTGGATGGCGGCCGCCCGGCGCGCGGCCGGCCACTGCGGGTCGAGGGGTACGAACGCGGCCCCCGCCTGGAGCACTCCGAGGAGGGCGATCACCATGTCGGCGGATCGGGGCAGGGAGATGCCGACGACCTGCTCGGCGGTGACGCCGCGCGCGGTCAGATGGTGGGCCAGCTGGGCGGCCAGTTCCGCGGCCCGGCGGTAGGTCAGGGAGCGGTGCCCGTCGACGACGGCCACGGCGTCCGGCCTGGTCCGCGCCTGCTCGCGGAACATCTCCACGACGGTAGAGCGGGCCCGATCCACCCCGGTGTCGTTCCAGGCGGCCAGGGTCCGGGCGCGCTCGGCGGCGCCGCCCGGTCCGATGGTGGCGAGGGGGCGGACCGGGAAGTCGGCCAGGTCGTCCAGGGCCCGCTGCGCGTCGGCCTGTTCGACGCCCGCGGGGACGGTGATGCTCCGGCCGTCCGCGCCGACCTCCCAGCCGGTGGGTGCGGCCGCGCCGCCGCCGGCGGCCAGGGCGAGGAGGTCGGTGAAGGGGGTGCCCGGGGTGAGTGCCGTGCCGTCGGGGCCGCGGCCCGTCGCCCAGTACGCCAGCCCGATGGCGCAGGCCGTGGTGATGGTGCTGTCGCCGTGGTCGCCGGCCCGCCGGCGCACACCGGCCAGCCGGGTGGGAGACAGCCGTACGAGACGAGCGGTCGGTTCGGTCATCAAGGAACAACGCCCCTTCGGTTTCCGTACGGCGGCCCACCGGGTCAGGTGGGCCGGCTTCCCTCGCGCCAGGCCCGCCACAGGTCCGCGTACCGGCCGCCCAGGGCCACCAGTTCCTCGTGGGTGCCCTGTTCGGCCACCCGTCCCGCGTCGAGGACGGCGATCCGGTCCGCCGCCATCGCCTGCGTCAGCCGGTGGGCCACGAACAGGGTGGTGCGGCCCGCGCAGGCGGCGCGCACGGCCCGTTCCAGTCCGGCGGCGCCCTCGCTGCCCGCCTCGGCGGTGGACTCGTCGAGCACCACGACGGGCGTGCGGCCCAGCACCAGCCGGGCGAGGGCGATCCGGGCGACCAGGGTGGCGTCCGGCCGTTCGCCGCCCTCGCCGACCGCGGTGTCCAGCCCGTCGGGCAGGGCCTCGGCCCACGCGTCGGCGCCGACGGTGCGCAGGGCGGCCGTCAGTTCGGCGTCGGACGCCCCGGGTGCGGCGAGGCGCAGGTCGTCGGCGAGCGTCCCGGAGAAGACGTGCGTCTCCTGGGTCAGGATGCTCACCAGGACCCGGGCGCCGGCCTCGTCGAGGTCGGCGAGGTCGGTCGGGCCGATGTGCACGGACCCGGCCTGCGGGGTGCCGATGCCCGCGACGAGCGCGGCCAGGGTGGACTTGCCGGCGCCCGTGGCCCCGACCAGGGCGAGCGAGCCGCCCGCGGGGATCGCCAGGTCGACGTCCCGCAGCACCGGCTCGTCGGCGCCGGGGTAGGTGAAGGTCAGGCCCTTGACGGTGACCGGGTGGGCGCCGTCCTCCGCCGGTGCGACGGTCGGCGTGCCCACGAGCCGGTCGGCGGCGCCCTCCCCGAGCACTCCGACGAGCCGGGTCAGGCTCGCGCCGGACTTCTGCGCCTCGTCGAAGGTGAACATGATGGCGCCGAGGGGGGTGAAGAGCCGGTGGAACACCAGCGGGGCCGCCGCCACCTCGCCCAGGGTCGCGGCGCCGGCCTCCAGCAGGGCGTACCCCACCAGGATGATCAGGACCAGTCCGATGAACTCGGCGCGGTTCTCCCGGCCGACGAAGCGGCCGAAGAGCCGGAACACCTCGATGCCGAGGTCGCGCACCCGCCGGGACTCGGCGGTGACCTTCTCGCGGACGGCTCCTTCGAGCCGGTAGGCCCGGACCGTGTCGATCCCGTCGAGCCCGCTGATCAGCGCCTGTGCCCGGTCGGCCTGGACGGCGCGCTGCCTGCGGTAGAGCGGGGCGGACCGGGGCAGGTACCAGCGCAGGGCGAGCGCGTACGCGGGCAGCGCGCCGGCGCCGGCCAGGCCGAGCCGCCAGTCCAGGCCGAACATGCCGGCCGTGGCGATGGCGACGAGCACGCCGGCGGAGAAGACGGTGGGCACGGCCGAGCGGATGCCCCGGGAGAGCACGGCGACGTCGTCGCCGACCCGGGAGAGGACGTCGCCCCGGCCGACCTGCTCGATCCGGGTGCTGGGCATGCCCAGGACGGCCCGGACGGCGCCCTCGCGCAGCCGGGCGAGCAGGTCCGCGCCGAGCCGTCCGACCAGGTACGTGGAGAGGGCGGCGGCCACCGCGCCGAGCAGTGCGGCGGCCGCCATCACCGCCCCGGTGGTGAAGAGGACCGAGCGGGGTCCGCCGGCGGCGGCCGCGTCGACGACCCGGCCGACGAGCAGCAGCGGGAGCACCTGGAGCGCGGCCCCCGCCACCGTGGTGAGCACGGTGGCGGAGGTCAGCCAGGGCCGCTCGCGGCAGTGCGCCGCGACCCAGCGGGCGGCCTCGCGGCCCGTCGTCGTGCGCAGCGCCGACGGGGCGGGGCGGGTGTCGGTGTCGGTCGCGGTGGCACTCACTGCCCGGCCGACTTGACGAGTTCGTCGATCGCGTAGGGCAGGGAGAGCAGGGTGCCCTGGGACATGGCGGCGCCGACGGCCGGTCCCTCGCTGTCCAGGAGGTAGGAGACCCTTCCGTTCCTGACGGCCTTGAGGTTGGCGAACAGCTCGGACTTCTTCAGGGCTTCCTGGTCCGCCTTGTCGTTGATGACGAAGATCCGGTCGACGTCGATCAGGTCCATCCGCTCCGGGGAGAGCACGGTGAAGAACTTGCCGTCGGCGATCTTGTCGATCTCGGTCTGCCCCTTGTAGCCGATGCCGGTCACCAGCCGTCCGCGTACGTCGGTGGTGGTGAACGGCGCCGCCGCGTCCTTGTACCAGGACAGGGCCACGGCCGTCTGGGCGGCGAACGCGGGGTGGGCGGCGCGGGCCGCGTCGAGCCTGTCCTGGATGCCCTTGACCAGGGCGGCGCCCTCGCGTTCCCGGCCGAGGGCCTTGGCGATGTGGACGGCGTTGTCCTGCCAGGGGGCGCTGAACGGCTCCTTCTCTCCCTTGGTGCGGCCCACCGTGGGGGCGATCCTGGAGAGCTTGTCGTAGGCGGCGCGGTCGATCTCGGAGTAGACGGCGATGATCAGGTCGGGGCGCAGGGCGGCGATCTTCTCGTAGTTCGGGCCGGTGTCGCCGTTGTTCATGACGACTTCGGGGCAGGGTGTCAGCCCCACTTGTCCTTCACCCAGGGCCAC
>NZ_GG657750.1:1165896-1168667 GCF_000158895.1 Streptomyces sp. C
GGGGCTCGTTCCCGGCGGGTTGGGGTACTGGTCGACCATGCCGACGTGTTTTGATGCCGAGCGCCAGGACGGCCTGGTCGTCGGTGTAGCCGACGGAGACGACCCGGCGGGGGGCCTTGGTGACCTCGGTGGTGCCGAACGCGTGCTCCACGGTGACGGGGAAGGCGCCGGCCGCGGCGGCGGGGGCGCCGTCGTCCTTGCCGGGGGCCGGGTCCGGCGTTCCGGAGCCGCATCCGGCGAGGAGGGCGGCCCCGAGGGCCGCGGCGCAGAGGGCGGCGGCCGGCCGCCGCCACGGGTTCGTACGGGGTGCCGTGCGCGGTGCCGTGCGTGGTGTCGTGCCCGGTGCCGTGCGTGGGGCAGTTCGCTGGAGGAGCATCCGCAATCCCTTGCTCTTGTGCCGTCCATTGCAGTGCCGCCCGGGGGCAGCCACACCCTAGCGCTCCAACTAAGGGGAGCCTAGCCTTACTTGAGTCCGTATCTATGTCCGAGCCGGGCCGCGCCGCACGTGCGCGCGGCCTATCGGGACGATGAGCGGGCGGTCGCCCACCGGGTCCTCGATGACCTCCGCGCGCAGGCCGAACGCCTCGTGCAGCAGGCCGGCGGTGACGACCTCGCGCGGGTGGCCCTGCGCCAGCACCGAACCGGCCCTCATCACCACGAGGTTGTCGCTGTAGCGGGTGGCGAGGTTGAGGTCGTGCAGCACCATGACCACCGTGCGGCCGCCCTCGTGCAGGTCGTCCACCAGGTCGAGGACGTCGATCGCGTGCGCCAGGTCGAGGTAGGTGGTCGGCTCGTCGAGCAGCAGCAGGTCGGTGCCCTGGGCCAGCGCCATCGAGATCCACACGCGCTGGCGCTGCCCTCCCGAGAGGGTGTCCACCGGGCGGTCGGCCAGGTCGGACACCCCGGTCATCGCCAGCGCCCGCTCCACCACGGCGGCGTCGTCCGAGGACCACTGCCGCAGCCAGCCCTGGTGCGGGTGCCGGCCCCGGGCGACCAGGTCGGACACCGTGAGCCCGTCCGGCGCGACCGGCGCCTGCGGCAGCAGGCCGAGCTTCTTCGCCACGTCCCTGGTGCGGAGCCGGCCGATGTCCTCGCCGTCCAGCACCACCGTCCCGCCGGTCGGCCTGAGCAGCCTCGACAGGGTCCGCAGCAGGGTCGACTTCCCGCAGCCGTTGGGTCCGATGATGGTGGTGACCACCCCGGCCGGGATCTCCACGTCGAGGTCCTCGATGACGCTCCGGCCCCCGTACCCGACCGTGACGCCCCTGGCGGCCAGCCGGGAGGCGCCGCCGGCCCCGCCGCCGGCCCCCGTGTCGTGCTCCGCTGCCACTGGTCCCCCTGTTCCGTGAGTGCCCGAACGTGTGCCGGCTAGCCGGCCTGGCGGAGGTTGGCCCGCACCAGCAGGTATACGAGGAAGGGCCCGCCGACCGCGGCCGTGACCACGCCGACGGGGAGGGTGACGGGCAGCGCCGTACGGGCGACCAGGTCCGCCCCGATCAGCAGCAGCGCCCCCACCAGCCCGGAGGCCGCCAACGGCGGTGTCGGGCACCTCGCCAGACGCATCGCCGCCTGCGGCGCCACCAGCGCCACGAACGGAACCGGGCCCGCCGCGCTCACCGCGACACCGGCCAGCAGCACCGCGCACAGCAGCAGCACGGCCCGTACCGCCGAGTGGCGCACGCCCAGCCCGGCGGCGACCTCGTCGCCCAGGTGCAGCGGCTTGGACTGGAACGCCGCGCACGCCACCACCCCCAGCAGCACGAGCGTGCACCAGAGCGCCACCCGGACCTCGCCCCACGAGCGGCCGTCCAGCGAGCCGATCAGCCACGCCTGCGCCCGCGCCACGTCCCTGATGTCGGCGGTGACCAGCAGCCAGGTCGTGACCGCCTCCGTCACGGCGCTGACCGAGATGCCGATCAGGATCAGCCGTAAGCCGTCGATCCCGCGCCGCCACGCCAGGAAGTAGACCAGCAGGCCCGCGCCGAGGCCGCCCGCGAGCGCCGCGGCCGACAGGCCCACCGAGTCGGCTACCGCCGCGGCCGCTCCTCCGGAGACCGTGACCAGGAAGACCGCCACCATGCCGGCACCCCCGGTGATCCCCAGGATGTCCGGGCTGGCCAGCGGATTGCGCGCGACGGACTGGGTGATCGCCCCGGACACCCCGAGGGCGACGCCCACGACCAGCCCGGCCAGCGCCCTCGGCATCCGCAGGTCCATGACCACGAACCGGTCGACCCGTTCGCCGCCGCCGAGGACGGTGGCGATCACCTGCGGCAGGGCGATGGGGAACTCCCCCACGCCGATGGACAGACAGCCCAGCAGGAAGACCGCCGCGGCAAGCAGCAGCGTGACCGCCGCGATCCACGGCCGCCAGACGAACGACACCCCGCCGAGCCGGACGCCCGGCATCACCACCGCCCTCACGTCCGCCCCGTTCACGCGCTCCCCAGCTTCCCGCGCCACACCAGCACCGCGAAGAACGGCGCCCCGAGCAGGGCCACCAGGACCCCCGCGTCCAGCTCGCCCGGCCGCACCACCAGACGTCCCGCGATGTCGCAGACCAGCAGGACGATCGCGCCGAGCAGGCCCGCGTACGGCACCAGCCGGCGGTAGTCCGGCCCGGTCAGGTACCGGGCCACGTGGGCCGTCATCAGGCCGAGGAACGCGATGGGGCCGCACGCCGCCGTCGCCGCGCCCGCCAGCAGGGTGATCGCGACGATGCCGGCGCCCCGCACGAGCGGGATGTTCACGCCGAGCCCGCGCGCCACGTC
>NZ_GG657750.1:1168767-1188839 GCF_000158895.1 Streptomyces sp. C
TCAGGTTGACCGCGGGCAGGGTGACCAGGGCCAGGACCAGCCCGGCCGCGACGAACGCGGCCACCGGCCGGATGACGTCGAAGCCGACCCCGGACACGGAGCCCGCGTTCCAGAACCGCAGCGCGTTCAGCGACGCCTGGTCGGACAGCGCGACGGCCGTGGTCATCGCCGCGAGGAACACCGTCACCCCTTGCCCGGCCAGTGCCAGGGTCAGCGGGTTGCCGGCTCCCCGCCCGATGCTCGCCAGCCCGAACACGACGGCCCCGGCCACCGCCGCCCCCAGGAAGGCGAACCAGACGTACTGGAACGGGCTGCCGAGCCCGAACACCGCGATGACGGTCACCACGGCGAACGAGGCGCCGGAGTTCACCCCCAGCAGGCCCGTGTCGGCGATCGGGTTGCGCGTGTACCCCTGGATCAGCGCCCCGCCGGCCCCCAGGGCGGTGCCCGCCACGATCGCGAGCACCGTCCGGGGCACCCGTACGGTCTGCACGATGAGCCTGATCTCGGTGAGCCGCCGGTCGGGGTCCGGCGCCGCGAACAGGCCCTGCCACACCTCCGCGGGGGTCAGCGCGCGGGCGCCGACGGCCAGCGAGACCAGGGCGGCCGCCAGCAGGACCGCCACCAGCGCGCCCGGCCCCGCCACCCGCCGCCGGCGCGCCGCCCGGGAGGCACCCCCGGCCGCCCGGCGTTCCACCGTGCTCGTGCCCATGTCCGAGTACGCCGTCCCTTCCGCTAGCGGGCGGTGCTGCCGGTGCCGTCCGCGACGGTCCGGGCCGTGCCGGAGCCGGAGCCGGGTCCTGCGCTCCGGCCGAGGAGCGAGTCGAGGATCTCGCCGACCCTGACGGCGGTGTTGGACAGCAGGGAGGAGGTGATGCCGTGCGTGTGCTCGGTTCCGCCCTGCACGTAGATGCCGCAGCGCACGCCGGGGTCGGTGCCGATGCGGTAGTCGCGTCCGACGCGTACGCGCCCCTCCTCGTCGCGCAGGCAGCGGCCGGCGACCTCGCCGAGCAGGCCGAGCGGGTCGGCGGGCCGGTAGCCGGTGGCGAAGACCACGGCGTCGGCGTCCAGGGGGGTCTCCTCGCCGGTGACCAGGGACCGCACGGTGGCCCGCACTCCGGCGCCGGGGTCCTCCTTCACCTCGGTCAGCCGGGAGACGTTGAGGAAGCGCAGGCGTTCGGTGCCGAGGACCTTCTCCTGGTACATCTGCCGGTACAGGTCGTCGATCAGGTCGATGTCGACCACGGAGTAGTTGGTGTTGCGGTGGTAGTCCATCAGCCCGCGCTTGACGTCCTCGGGGGCGGTGAAGAACTCGTCGACCGCGCCGGGGTCGAAGATCCGGTTGGCGAAGCCGCTGTCGTCGGCGGGGCTGTAGCCGTAGCGGGTGAAGACGGCGCAGACCTCGGCCCCGGGGAAGCGGCGGTGCAGGTAGGCCACGTTCTCCGCGGCGCTCTGTCCCGCACCCACGACGATGAACCGGGAGGGCGCGGTCCCCGCCATCTCCTCGACCCTGGTCAGCAGTTCGGAGGTGTGCCAGACGTGCTCCGTGCGCTCCATCCCGTCCGGCATCAGGGGGCGCAGCCCGGTGCCGATGACGAGGTTGCGGGCCCGGTGCAGGGCCAGCCCCTCGCCCGAACGGACGGTGACGTCGAGGTGTTCGACGACCCCGTCGGACAACACGGGGGTCACCCCCACGACCTCGTGGCCGTAGCTGACCATGTCGTCGACCTGGGCCGCGGCCCATTCCAGGTAGTCGTGGAACTCCACCCGCAGGGGGAAGAGGCTCTTGTGGTTGATGAAGTCGACCAGCCGGTCCCTGCTCTTGAGGTAGCACAGGAAGCTGAACTCGCTGGCCGGGTTCCGCAGGGTCACCAGGTCCTTGAGGAAGGACACCTGCATGGTGGCGTCGTCGATGAGCATGCCCCGGTGCCAGCCGAACCGCGGCTGCACCTCGAAGAACTGGGCGGTGACCGCGTCCTGTCTGCCGGCGCGCGCGTTGTGCTCGCTGAGCGCGATCGCCATGGCCACGTTCGACGGCCCGAAGCCGATGCCTACGAGGTCGTGGATCAGAGGGGCGTCGCCGGGACGAGCCTGTGCCATGTCACTCCCATCGTGCCGGGGGCCGGGGCCCGGCCCGAAACTTAGGTAAGGCTAAGCTCACGATCTCGGAGCTGTCGAGGGGCCGAAGCGGGCCGGCGGGAGCACGCGGACGCCAACACGCCCCCCCATGCGCCCCGTTGCACACTTAGGCAAGCCTTGCTTAACTGACCGGCGGCCAACCCCCTGCGCTGAGGAGGAACTCCATGCGGGTCGTCATGTTCGGCTACCAGACCTGGGGGCACCGCACCCTGCAAGCCCTCCTGGACTCCGAACACGACGTGGTGCTGGTCGTCACGCATCCCCGGAGCGAGCACGTCTACGAGAAGATCTGGAGCGACTCCGTCGCCGACCTCGCCGAGGAGCACGGCGTCCCGGTGCTGCTGCGCAACCGGCCCGACGACGAGGAGCTGTTCGAGCGCCTCAAGGCAGCCGACCCGGACGTCATCGTCGCCAACAACTGGCGGACGTGGATCCCCCCGCGCGTCTTCGGCCTCCCCCGCCACGGCACCCTGAACGTGCACGACTCGCTGCTCCCGAAGTACGCCGGCTTCTCCCCGCTGATCTGGGCCCTGATCAACGGGGAGTCCGAAGTGGGCGTCACCGCGCACATGATGAACGACGAGCTCGACGCCGGCGACATCGTGCGGCAGGAGGCGGTCCCGGTCGGACCGGAGGACACCGCCACCGACCTCTTCCACAAGACCGTCGACCTGATCGCCCCGGTCACCATCGGCGCGCTCGGCCTGATCGCCTCCGGGCAGCGGGAGTTCACCCGCCAGGACCGCTCGCAGGCGAGCTTCTTCCACAAGCGCTCGGTCGAGGACGGCCGCATCGACTGGACCTGGCCAGCCCAGACCCTCGAACGCCTGGTCCGCGCCCAGTCCGACCCGTACCCCAGCGCCTTCACCTTCCACCGGGGCCGGCGCCTCGAGGTCCTGGCCGCCAGGGTCTCCCGCGCCCGGTACGGCGGCACGCCCGGCCGGATCTTCTACCGCGAGGGCGACGGCGTGGTGATCGTCGCCGGCGCCGACGCGGCCACCGGCCGCAACCACGGCCTGGCGGTCACCCGCGTACGCACCGAGGACGGGCGCGAACTGCCCGCGACCGAGTACTTCACCTCCATGGGCGGCTACCTGACCCGGGAGCCGACGTAGCGGTGGCCGGATCCGGCCGCGGCGGAGACGACGGTCCGCCCCGGGGCGCGCCCGTGGCCTGAACCGGGCGCCCGGCGGGGCGGCCGGGCGGCCGCGCTCACGGCCGCCGGCCGCCGGCCGGTACGGTTCCGGCATGGACGTTTCCGCAAAGAGTTCGAATCCCGAACGCACGGGCCAGGCGGCCCGGATCCTGGACGCCGCGCGTGCGCAGCTGGCGAAACTGGGGGCCGCAGGGCTGTCCCCGGAGGCCGTGGCGCACGAGGGCGGCCTCGCCGTCACCGACGTGGAAGCCGTCTTCCCGCACCGGGACGACCTGTTGACCGCCCTGGTCATCGACGCGTACGACGCGTCCGGTGCCGCGATGGAGCGGGCCGACGCGGACGCGGCGGCCGCGGGGGCGCCGGCGGGCGCGCGGCTGCTCGCGGCCACGCGGGCGCTGCGGCAGTGGTCGTTCGAGAACCCGGCCGAGTTCACCCTGATCTACGGCTCGCCCGTGCCCGGGTACCACGCGCCGCAGGACACGGTCCCGCCCGCCTCCCGTACGCCCGCCGTGCTCGCCGGGGTCATCCGCTCGGCCCTGGAGGCCGGTGAACTGACCCCGCCCCGGCGGACGCCGCCCGCCCGCCGGCTGCTGCTGCCCGAGGCCGTGGCGGCCTTCGGCGGCGTGCCCGGGGCTCCGTTCTCGGACATCATCGAGCGCGGCATCGTCCTGTGGAGCAACCTGATCGGCCTCCTGGTCTTCCAGGTCTTCAGCCGCACCCACGACAGCGTCAGCGACGAGGCCGCCTTCTTCGACTACGCGATCGCCGTGGCGGCCGAGAGCGTCGGACTCGACGTCCCCCTGACCGAGAAGACCGCCTGAACCGTCCGCCCCCTACGCGGCACCCGCAGAAAATCCAGGACGTGAACACCACCAGAACCCTCTGCTTCGTCATAGCGGCGCTGTCGTCGTACGCGGCGCTCGTCTACCGGCTGTCACAGGCGCGCCGCAGCTGGCGGGACAGCGCCTACCGCGCGCTGATCACCACCCTCCTGCTCCAGTGCCTGACCTTCACGATGGGCGCCGTCGCCATGGGCGGCGGCAGCGTCCTCGGCGTGGGCAACCTCGCCATCCTCCTCATGCACCTGGCGGCGGTGGCCTTCTGCGTCAGCTCGCAGATCATCCTGCTGAAGTGGGCGGACGCCGACGAGGGCGCGCTGCGCAGGGCGCGCTGGTGGACCGTCACCGGCTTCGCCCTGAACGTGCTGCTCGTCGCGCTGTTCCTGCTCGCCGACGGCACGAACCGGCCGTCCTCCGACTTCGACACGGGCAGCGGCCAGCCGCTGGTGCTGACGTACCTGCTGGCCTTCATCGTGTCGCAGGCGGTTCCCTGCGTCACGATCTTCCGCCAGTGCGGCCCCTACGCCGAGATGACCGACAACGCCTCGCTGCGCCAGGCGCTGCGGATGCTGCGCGTGGCCGCCGTGGTCCTCTTCCTGTACTGCTCGGCGAGGACGGTCAACATCCTGACGTCGGCGGCGGGGATCGACATCGGCGTCTGGAAGCTCGCGTCGAACGTCTTCAGCGCGACGGGCATCGTGATCCTGTCGCTGAGCCTGACCAACTCCTCCTGGGGCCCCTCGGCCACCCGGCTGCTGGACTGGGCGCGCAGCTACCGGTCCTACCGGGCGCTGTACCCGCTGTGGCGGGACCTGTACGAGTCCTCCCCGGACATCGCGCTGGAGCCGCCGAGCGCCGCGGTCTCGGAAATGGACTACCGGCTGCACCGCCGGGTCGTGGAGATACGCGACGGGTGGCGGGATCTGCGCCCCTACATCGACCGCACCGCCCCCGGCTCCGGCGGGCCCGGCAAGGACGCCAGCGAGGAGTCCCGGCAGGCGTTCACGGAAGCGGCGCAGATCAAGCAGGCCCTGCTGGCGAAGCGGAACGGCACCGTCCCTCAGGACAGCAAGGACGCCGGCGATTTCGACGACCGCGACACCGACAACTTCACGGCGGAGGTCGCATGGCTCACCAAAGTGGCGGCTGCCTACAGTAAGCTCGGCACCGCGAGTTGAAGCTCCCGCCCGGTTTGCATCCCCCGTCAAACCGGGCGGGCAGCTCCCCCGTTACCCCCCGTCTCCGCACGGGGCGGGAACGGGCGGTTCACCGCCCGGACTGGCCCGGCCCATCCCCCGAGGGCCGGGCCAGTCCGTTTTTCACCGGCAAGCCAACCGACAAACCCCCGTGAGTCGAGTTAACTGCCAGCTATCGGCGAGACCCAACGTTGGCGGAGTCCAGCCCAATTGTCAACTGACCGCTAATCTGTGAAACTGACGTATAGCCAAGGGCTATACCGAGGAGGTGAGGGAGGAAGGATCACCATGACCGACACCGAGACCGAGGCCGACGACCGGCCCCTGCTCGCGACACGCCTCGACGACCTCTTCAAGACCGTCCGCCCCAAGGGCAAGCACTGGACGAACGCCGAGGTGGCGGAAGAGCTCAAGCGGGCCAACCCCGAACTCAAGGTCGGCGGTGTCTACCTGTCCCAGCTGCGGACCGGCAAGCGCTCCAACCCCTCGCCCGACCTCCTGGCCGCCCTCGCCCGCTTCTTCGGAGTCTCGGTCGCCTACTTCTTCGACGACAAGGTCGCCGAGTCCGTGCTCAGCCAGGTGGCCGCCATCGAGGCGCTGCGCCAGTCCGGCGTCCGCGCCGTGGCCATGCGGGCGGCCGGCATGAAGAAGGAGAACCTCGCCGCGATCACGGCCATCATGGACCAGTACCGGCAGTTGCAGGGCCTTCCCCCCGTCACCGACTCCGGCGACGCCGAATGAGGGGCGCCTGGAAGGAGCGGGCCGCCGACCACGACCGCCGCAGCCAACTGAAGAAGCTGCGCAAGGCCGGGGCCCGCAGGCTCGCCGAACTCGACCTCCCCGAGGCCCCCGACGTCGCCGAACTCTGCCGCCACCTCGGCGAGGTCCGCGACCGCCCGATCATCCTGGTCCCGATGCAGATGCCCTCGTCGCACCCGTGCGGCATGTGGGTCGCCGCCCGCGACGAGGACCTGATCTTCTACGACGCCAACACCACCAGCGCGCATCAGGAGCACATCATCTTGCACGAGCTGGGCCACATCATCTGCTGCCACCGCGGGGCCGGCGGACTGGACGAGGCGGCAGCGCGCCTCCTGTTCCCCGACCTCGACCCCGACATCGTGCGCGACATGCTCCTGCGCGCGACCTACGACGACGTCCAGGAGCAGGAGGCGGAGATCATCGCCTACCTGCTCTCGCAGCGCATGGGCGGCGCCGAACAGCCGCAGGGCACCGACCCGGACGTGCGGGAGGGCGACGCCCCCGCCAAGAGCGCCACCCTCAGCCGCATCGAACGCACCCTGATCTGAGGTGGGATTACCCGGCGGCTCCTCCCCCGGCGGACGCCACCTCCCCGGCCAGCAGGGCGACGGCACGCCTGATGTCGTCCTCGCGGTGCTCGCTGGTGATGAAGAACCGCAGCCGCGAGAGCCCCTCCTCCACCGCCGGGTGGAAGATGGGGTCGGCGATCACGCCCCGCTCGAAGAGGCCGTGCGCGACCCGCAGGGTCTTCGCCGAGTCCCCGAGGATGCACGGCACGATCGGAGTGCCCCCGCTGGAGCCCGTCGACAGCCCGGCCGCCGCGGCGAGGTCCAGGAACAGCGCGGAGTTGCGCCGCAGCGCCCGGACCCGCTCCGGCTGCGCCGTCATCAGCTCGGTGGCGGCCAGCGCCGCCGCCGCGTTGGCCGGGGTCAGGCCGACGCTGTAGACGAAGCCGGGGAGCGTGTGGCGCAGCCAGCGCACCATCCGGGCCGAGCCGCCGAGGTAGCCGCCGCAGCTGGCGAAGGCCTTGGAGAGGGTGCCCATCCACAGGTCCACGTCGGCGCGGTCGACCCCGTGGAACTCGCCGACGCCCCGGCCGTGTTCGCCCACGGTGCCGATGCTGTGCGCCTCGTCCACCATCAGCAGGGCGCCGAAGCGCTTCTTCAGCTCGATCACGGCGGGCAGGTCGACGAGGTCCCCGTCCATGCTGTACGCGCCCTCGACGGCGATCAGGACCCGCCGGAACCGGGACCGGTTGAGCCTCAGCATCCGCTCCAGGGCGGCCGTGTCGTTGTGGGCGAAGGGGCGGCGGGCGGCTCCCGACAGGGCGCAGCCCTGGAGGATGCTGTCGTGGGCGAGCGCGTCGTGGACCACGAGGTCGCCGGGGCCCACGAGGTGGCCTATCGCGGTGACGTTGGTGGCGTGGCCGCTGACCAGCGTCAGGCAGTCCCCGACGCCGAGGAACTCGGTGAGCGCCCGCTCCAGCCGGACGGTCAGGTCGCGTTCGCCGGAGAGCACCCGGCTCGCCGAGACGGAGGTCCCGTACCGGTCCACCGCCTCGTGCACGGCCGCGTTGACCGCCGGATGGCCGGACAGGCCGAGGTAGTTGTAGCTGCCGAAGGACAGGTACGGGCGGCCGCCGATCACGGTGGTGTCGGTGATGGTGCCCTCGTGGACCCGGAAGTACGGGTACCCCGCGGGGCTGCCCGTGACCGCGTCGAGCCGCTCCTCGAAGCGGGCCACCTCGGGGAACTCGTCGACCCGGGCGGAGTCGGGGCTCCACTGGGGCGGCACGTCGAGGAAAATCGTTTCGGCATGAGGCGCGGGGGCGGCGGGGAGCACCGTCGCGTCCTGGGCTTCCTCCCCGGCCGCCACGGCGATCAGCCGGGCGATGGTGAGGCCGGGCGTGAACAGCTCCTCGGCGCGGAAGCCCGGTACCCGCTTGCCGATGTTGACCTCCAGCTCCTGGAGCATGAGGGAGTCGAAGCCGAGGTCGGTGACCAGCGACATGTCCGCGCTCAGGTCCGAGAGCGGGAAGACCCCGGCCCGCGACACCTCCTCCAGCACGACCGTGGCGACGGACTCCGCGCCGGGGCCGGCCGCCGCGGCCGCGGACGGCCGCTCCGCCGCCCACGCGTCCCCGGGCGCGTCCGGCCCGGCCGCCTCGCGGGCCGACTCGTCCACGGCCCAGTGCCGGCGCGGGGCGAGCGGGCTCGGCGGCAGCGTGCACGGCGGTACGCGCGGCCCGGGCACCGCGGGCCGCTCCGCCCCGGCGTCCTCCGTACGCCCCGCCTCCACCCCTGCGGCGGCCTCCGTCAGCCGCGCCACGGCGTCGGCGGCGTCGTCCACCACCAGGGTCAGGCGTTCCCCGAGCGGGGCCCGGCGGGCCAGGGTGTCCGCCACCGCGGCCGGCTCCGGCCGGTCCTCGGCGATCACCGCGGCCAGCTCCCGGGCGTGCCGGGCCAGCCCCGCCCGGTCGCGGGCGGTGAGCACCAGCACGTGCGGCCCCTCCCCCCGCGCGGCGGGCACGGCCGGGCCGGGGGCCTGCTCCACCACCATGTGGACGCCGGTGCCGCCGAAGCCGAAGGCGCTCACCCCGGCCCGCCGGGGCCCGCCGGTCTCCGGCCAGCGGACCGGCGCCGTCGGGACGGTCAGCCGCGCGGAGTCCAGCAGGGCGGAGTCGGCCGCTTCGAACTCCGGCTGGGGCGGGATCACTCCCCGGTGCACGGCCAGCACCGACTTGATGAGCCCCGCCATGCCGGCGGAGTTCAGCGAGTGGCCGACCACCGCCTTCACCGCGCCGAGACGGGCCGGGCGGGCGCCCTCGCCACGGAGCTCGCGCAGGACTTCGAGCTCGACGGGGTCGCCGACCGTGGTGCCGGTGCCGTGCGCCTCCAGGTAGTCCACCGCGTCCGGTTCGAGGTCGGCGTCCCGGTAGGCGCGGCGCAGGGCGCGGAGCTGGCCGGCCGCCCTGGGGGTGCATCCCCGCCCTGCACGGTCCCGTCGTTGGCCGTGCCGATGCCCCGGATCACCGCGTAGACGCGGTCGCCGGCGGCCAGTGCGTCGGACAGGGGCCGCAGGACCAGGATCCCGGCTCCCTCCCCGAGGACGAACCCGTCGGCCTTCGCCCCGAAGGGCAGGCACCGGCCGCTGCGCGAGATCGCGCCGATCCGGCACAGGCCCACCAGCAGGTCGGGGGTGAGCACCAGCTGTGCGCCGCCCGCCAGGGCTATGCGGGTGCGGCCCGCGCGCAGCGCGTACACGGCGTTGGCCACGGCCATGAGGCCGCCGGAGCAGGCGGAGTCCAGGGCGTAGCTCTCGCCGTGCAGGTCGAAGACCGAACTGATGGTGTTCGGCCCCATGTTGAGCAGGAGCCCGGCGGCGGAGGTGCCGTGCAGGCCGTCGACCGCGCGGACCGTCTCCTGCCAGCGCGGGTCGGCCGCCCGCGCCCCGAACTCGCCGCCGGCCAGCTGGCGCATGCGCAGCCGCATGGTGCTGAGCTGGCGGTAGCCGCTCTCGGTGAGGGCGGTGATGACCGAGGTCTCCTCGCGGTCGAAGCCGTCGACCTCCCACCCCGCGTCCTGGACCGCCTCGCGGGCGAGGTCGATCAGCAGCCGGTGCTGGGGGTCCATGGCCCTGGCCCGGCGCGGCGGGATGCCGTAGTGCGCGGCGTCGAACCGGTCCACGTCCGGCAGCAGGGCCATGGTGTCCGTGTAGGCGGCGGAGGTGTCGCGGAAGTCGTCGCTGAGGAAGGCGGCGGAGCGCCACCGCGAGTCGGGTATGCCGGAGAACTGCGGCTGCGGGTCCGTCAGGAGCCGCCAGTACTGGTTGAGGTCGCGGGCTCCGGGGAACCTGCACGCCATGCCGACGACGGCGATGTCGTCGCGCGTCACCGGGGAGGGCGGGGCGGGGAACGGCGGGTTCGGGGAGGTCGGGTTCGGAATGGCCTGGTTCGGGGAGGGCTGGTTCGGCGGGGTCATCGGCCGGCTGCCAGGCGCTCGCGCCACCACACCACGGTCGCCTTCACCTGCTCGTCGACGGGGGTGGCCCGGACGCCGAACGCGGTCTCCCAGGCGCTCGCGTCGACGACGAAGGGGCGGTCGAACTGGTAGCGGATCTCCTTGAGTTCGCGCAGCAGCGGGGAGAACAGCCCGCCGACGGCCAGGACGGCGGGGGGCAGTCCGCGCACCGCGACCGGACCGGTGCCCGCCTCGTCGGCCAGCCGGCGGGTCATCTCGCGGACGGACAGCGCGGGTCCGGTCGGCGCGTGCCAGGCCCGGCCCCAGGCGCGCTCGTCGCCCGCGGCCTCGGCCAGGGCCCGGGCCACGTCGGGGAGGTAGGTCCAGCTGTGCGGGGCGTCCGGGTCGCCGAGGGTGGAGACCGGCTTGCCGCGCAGCAGCGGGGGCAGTACGCGGGCGGCCAGGTGCCCGCCGTCGGTGACGCCGGGTCCGAAGAAGTCCGAGGCCCGCACTTCGACGGCCTTGAGGCGGCCCTGTTCGTGCAGTGCGCGCGCCCGCTCCCACACGGCCGCGCGGACCCGGCCCTTGGGGCCGGTCGCCGCGAGCGGCAGGTCCTCCGTCATGGGGCCGTCCACGGGGCCGTACCCGTAGAGGTTGCCGAGCATGACCAGGACGGCACCGGTGGCCTCGGCGGCCGTGCACAACGACGCGGCCAGCGCGGGCCATTCGGCGGCCCAGCGGTGGTAGGGCGGCGAGGCGCAGTTGTAGAGGGCGACGGCGTCCCGCGCCACCTCGGTCAGCCGGCCGCCGTCCCGGGCGTCCAGTGCGACGTGCTCGATGCCGGGCTCCGGGGCCCGGCCCGAGGCGGTGACGACCTTGACTGAGTGGCCCCGTTCGGCGAGCAGCCGAGCGGTGGCGGCCCCGGCGGGCCCGAAGCCTATGACGACATGAGAGTTCACGTACGCACAGTAGCGCGGGGGGTACCGGTCCCCGGTAAGGCACCCTCGGGTGGCACCGGCCCGTTTGGCTTGAAGACGCCCGGTGGTTTGGGCCGGTCAGGAGGGCTTTGCGCAGTGGAACGGGCGCCGGGGACCGGTCGGGACACGGCGACGGATCAGGATTCGAGAAGCGCCGGACCCCGGACCCCGCATAGCGTGGCTGCCGTACGGTGCGGCGGTCACGCCGCACGGGCCGGAGCGAGCGATGGAGACGTGAAGAGCATGGCCAAGAGGACGGACACGGGGTCCCCCGCGCCCCACATCGCCGACAGCCACGGTCTGATCCGCGTGCACGGCGCGCGCGTGAACAACCTGAAGGACGTCGCGATCGAGATCCCCAAGCGCCGGCTGACGGTGTTCACGGGCGTCTCCGGCTCGGGGAAGAGCTCGCTGGTGTTCGACACCATCGCCGCCGAGTCCCAGCGGATGATCAACGAGACGTACAGCGCCTTCGTCCAGGGCTTCATGCCCACGCAGGCACGGCCCGAGGCCGACGTGCTCGAAGGGCTGACGACGGCGATCATCGTCGACCAGCAGCGGATGGGCGCCGACCCCCGCTCCACGGTCGGCACCGCCACCGACGCCAACGCGATGCTGCGCATCCTCTTCAGCCGCCTCGGCGACCCGCACGCCGGCCCGCCCGGCGCGTACGCCTTCAACGTGCCCTCGGTCCGGGCGAGCGGGGCGATCACCGTCGAGAAGGGCGCCAAGAAGGCGGTGAAGGCGACCTTCCACCGCACCGGCGGCATGTGCCCGCGCTGCGAGGGCCGCGGCACCGTCTCCGACATCGACCTCACCCAGCTCTACGACGACTCCAAGTCCCTCAACGAGGGCGCGCTCACCGTTCCCGGCTACAGCGTGGACGGCTGGTACGGGCGGATCTTCGGCGGCTGCGGCTTCTTCGACCCGGACAAGCCGATCCGGAAGTTCACCAAGAGGGAACTGGCCGACCTCCTCCACAAGGAGCCGACCAAGATCAAGGTCGACGGCATCAACCTCACCTACGAGGGACTGATCCCGAAGATCCAGAAGTCGATGCTGTCCAAGGACCTCGACGCGCTCCAGCCGCACATCCGGGCGTTCGTGGAACGGGCCACGACCTTCGCCACCTGTCCCGAGTGCGAGGGGACCCGGCTCACCGCGGAGGCCCGCTCCTCGAAGATCGGCGGGATCAGCATCGCGGACGCCTGCGCGATGCAGATCAGCGACCTGGCCGCATGGGTGCGCGGCCTGGAGGAGCCGTCGGTGGCGCCGCTGCTGGACAAGCTGCGGCACACGCTGGACTCCTTCGTGGAGATCGGCCTGGGCTACCTCGCGCTCGACCGCCCGGCGGGCACGCTCTCGGGCGGCGAGGCGCAGCGCGTCAAGATGATCCGCCACCTGGGCTCGGCGCTCACCGACGTGACCTACGTCTTCGACGAGCCCACCACGGGCCTGCACCCCCACGACATCCAGCGGATGAACGACCTGCTGCTGCGGCTGCGCGACAAGGGCAACACGGTGCTGGTCGTGGAGCACAAGCCGCAGACGATCGCGATCGCCGACCACGTCGTCGACCTCGGCCCCGGGGCGGGCACCGCGGGCGGCACGGTCTGCTTCGAGGGCACTGTGGAGGGGCTGCGGGCCTCCGGTACGGTCACCGGCCGCCACCTGGGCGACCGCACCGGCCTGAAGAAGAGCGTGCGGACGCCCTCGGGCGCCCTGGAGATCCGCGGGGCGGACGCGCACAACCTGCGGGCGGTCGACGTGGACGTCCCGCTCGGGGTGCTGGTGGTGGTCACCGGGGTCGCCGGCTCCGGCAAGAGCTCGCTGGTGCACGGCTCGATCCCGGCGGAGGAGGGCGTGGTCTCCGTCGACCAGGGCCCGATCCGCGGCTCGCGCCGCAGCAACCCGGCGACGTACACGGGGCTGCTGGACCCGATCCGTTCGGCCTTCGCCAAGGCCAACGGGGTGAAGCCGGCCCTGTTCAGTGCCAATTCCGAGGGGGCCTGCCCGGCCTGCAACGGCGCCGGGGTGGTCTTCACGGACCTGGGGATGATGGCGGGCGTCTCCTCCACCTGCGAGGACTGCGAGGGCAAGCGCTACCAGGCGTCGGTACTGGACTACCGGCTCGGGGGCCGTGACATCAGCGAGGTGCTGGCGATGCCGGTGCGGGAGGCGGAGGAGTTCTTCGGTTCCGGGGAGGCCCGCGTCCCGGCCGCGCACCGCATCCTGGGCCGGCTCGCCGACGTCGGGCTGGGCTACCTCACCCTCGGCCAGCCGCTCACCACGCTGTCGGGCGGCGAACGGCAGCGGCTGAAGCTGGCCACCCACATGGCGGACAAGGGCGGGGTCTACGTCCTGGACGAGCCGACGACGGGCCTGCACCTGGCGGACGTGGAGCAACTGCTCGGGCTGCTGGACCGGCTGGTCGACTCCGGCAAGTCGGTGATCGTCGTCGAGCACCACCCGGCGGTCATGGCGCACGCGGACTGGATCATCGACCTCGGGCCGGGTGCCGGGCACGACGGCGGGCGGATCGTGTTCGAGGGCACGCCGGCCGACCTCGTCGCCGACGGCTCCACCCTCACCGCGGAGCACCTCGCGGCGTACGCGGGCGTCTGAGTCCCCCGGCAGCACGCGGGCCGTCCGGGCACCGGTATCCCCACACCGGAGGCCGGACGGCCCGTGCTGTGCGAACGGAGACGGCACGCGCTCGCGTCGCCCGGTCCGTACCCCCACGGTGGGACCGTGCTCCGGTCGGCGTGCCGCCGGCCGTCGTCCGGCTCCGTCGCACCACCAGTCTGTGGCCGGCCGACTCCCCTGGGCGCACTTCCTGACGCGCCCTTTGCACAAGGAGACCGATCTTTGACGCGGGCCTGACGATCCCGTTCCGGTTCGGCGGGGTTACTGCCAGTCGTCCCAGGGCGGGTCCTCGTCCAGGTCGAAGGGCGGTTCGTCCTCGTGGGAGAGCGGAGGTTCCGCTTCGCCGGCGGCCGGGGCCTTGGCGGACGGGGTGGCGGTGGCGGCGGTCGTGGCGGTGGCGGCAGTGGCGGCCTTGGTGGCAGTGAAGTCGGCGAGGGCCCCGATGACGCCCTCGCCGTACTTGGCGAGCTTGGCCTCGCCGACGCCGCCCACCCCGGACAGCTCCTCCACCGTGCCCGGCAGGAGCGTCGCGATCTCCCGCAGCGTGGCGTCGTGGAAGACGACGTACGCCGGGACGCCCTGCTCGCGCGCCGTCGCGGCCCGCCAGGCGCGCAGGGCCTCGAAGACCGGCACGGCCTCGGCGGGCAGGTCGACCGGGACCCGGGCGCTCTTGCCGGAGCGCGAGCCGGAGTCCTTCTTCCGGGAAGCGGCCGGGGCCTTCTCCTTGCGCATCTGGACCGTGCGGCGCCCGCCCAGCACCTCGCCGCTCGCGTCCGTCAGCACGAGGGTGCCGTAGTCGCCCTCCACCGCGAGCAGCCCCAGCGCCAGCAGCTGGCGGACGACCCCGCGCCACTCACCGGTGCTCAGGTCCGCGCCGACGCCGAACACCGACAGGGCGTCGTGGTCGAACTGGATGACCTTGGCGGTCTTCTTGCCCTGGAGGATGTCGATGATCTGCCCGGCGCCGAACTTCTGGCGCCGCTCCCGCGCGAGGCGCCACACCGTGGACAGCAGCTTCTGCGCGGCGACCGTCCCGTCCCAGGACTCGGCGGGCGTCAGGCAGGTGTCGCAGTTGCCGCAGGGCTCGCCGGACTGCCCGAAGTACGCGAGCAGCCGGACCCGCCGGCAGTCGACGGTCTCGCACAGCGCCAGCATGGCGTCCAGGTGCGCGGCCAGGGAGCGGCGGTGGTTCTCGTCGCCCTCGGAGCCGTCGATGAGCTTGCGCTGCTGGACCACGTCCTGGAGGCCGTACGCGAGCCAGGCGGTGGCCGGCTCGCCGTCGCGGCCGGCGCGGCCGGTCTCCTGGTAGTAGCCCTCGACGGACTTGGGCAGGTCGAGGTGGGCCACGAAGCGGACGTCGGGCTTGTCGATGCCCATGCCGAAGGCGATCGTGGCGACCACCACGACGCCGTCCTCGCGCAGGAACCGCGCCTGGTTCGCGGCGCGCGTGCGGGCGTCCATCCCGGCGTGGTAGGCCACGGCGTCGATGCCCTGTTCCACCAGGAAGGCCGCGGTCTTCTCCACCGAGGACCGCGACAGGCAGTAGACGACGCCGGCGTCCCCGTCGTGCTCGGACCTGATCAGCTCCAGCAGCTGCGCCAGCGGCTTGTCCTTGGCGGCGATGCGGTACTGGATGTTGGGCCGGTCGAAGCTGGCGACGAAGTGCCGGGCGTCCTCCAGGCCCAGCCGTTTCGCGATCTCGGCGTGGGTGGCCTCGGTGGCGGTCGCGGTCAGGGCGATCCGCGGCACCTTCGGCCACCGCTCGTGCAGCATCGACAGGGCCAGGTAGTCGGGCCGGAAGTCGTGGCCCCACTGGGCGACGCAGTGCGCCTCGTCGATCGCGAACAGGGACACCTTGCCCCGGTCGAGCAGCCGCTGGGTGCTCTCGGTGCGCAGCCGCTCGGGGGCCAGGTAGAGCAGGTCCAGCCCGTCGGCGAGGAAGGCCTGCTCGACGGCCTGCCGCTCGTACGGGTCCTGGGTGGAGTTGAGGAACCCGGCCCGCACCCCGAGGGCGGTGAGCGCGTCCACCTGGTCCTGCATCAACGCGATCAGCGGCGAGATGACGATGCCGGTGCCCTCTCTGACGAGCGCCGGGATCTGGTAGCAGAGCGACTTGCCGCCGCCGGTCGGCATCAGCACGAGGGCGTCGCCGCCCCCGGCGACCTGCTCGATGATCTGCTCCTGCTCACCGCGGAAGGAGCTGTAGCCGAACACGCGGTGGAGTACCTGCAGGGAGTCCGAGATCTCGGGGGAAGCGTCCGAAAGAGCCATTCGAGAAGCCTAGCGGCCCCCGCCGACAACCCGTCCCGCCTGTGGACGGCCGGCGGCCGGACCCAGCCGCCACAGCGGCGCGGCCCGGCGGTCGCCCAGCGCGGCGAACAGGCGCCGGGCCTCCCCGGCGCCCAGGTCCAGCTCCTCGGTGATCCGGCGGGTGGTGGCGTACGCGATCCCCTGCGCCAGCGTCTCCCGCTCCCAGGCGGCGAAGCGGGCCAGGACGGCGGCGGGGTCCCGGTCCGGGCGCGGTGCGGGCGGGGCGGCGGGCAGGGCCGCGGCGCGGCGGCGTTCGCGTTCGATCTCCGAGAAGCCGCAGACGGCGCGGGAGGCCTCCTCGGCCTCCGCCAGGCCGCCGGTGCCGGCCAGGGCGCGGGCGAGGGGGCTGAGGGTGAGGACGCGGTCCAGGGTGAGCCGGTGGACGGCGGCGGCCCCCGCGTCCAGGTGCACCGGCTGCGGGGCGTCCCGGGTGCCGCAGACCCCGCGCACCCCGCGGGCCGCCGCCACCAGCAGGGCGCTGGCCTCGGAGGGGTGCCAGTCGAAGACCCCGGCCACGACCCCGGTGTGGCCGGCGGCGAGGGTCAGGGCGGGTTCGCCGAGCCGGGGCAGCAAGTCGGGCGGGGGCACCTCGTTGTCGAGGCCGGGCCCGGCCACGTACACGCCGGTCGGCAGGCCGGTGGCCGCGCAGGCCGCGACGGCGAGGGCGTCGCCGAGCGGGCTGCGCAGGGTGGGCTCGTCGCCCCGGGCGACGATGTCGCCGCCCACGTCGACGAGGTCGATCCGGTCGGCGCGGCACCAGCGGGCGGCCGCCGCGATCTGGCGGGCGAGGCCGAGGGCGCCGCCGTAGGGGTCCAGCAGTCCGAGCCGCGGCCGCAGTTCGCCGGACAGCCGCGGGAGCAGGGAGCCGGCCGGGGCGACGGGCCGGGTCCCGGGGGTGACCAGGACGAGGTCCGGTGCGGCGGCCTCGGTGCCGTGGAAGTCGGCGGCGCGCCGGGGGCCCGGGACGGGGTCGACGACCAGCCGTTCCCAGGCGTAGGTCAGGACGAGTGCCGGGGTGTCCTCGCCGTACAGGGCGGCGTGGACCATGGCGGCCGTGATGGCGTCGCCGCCGCCCCCGGCGGCGATCAGAAGTCTGCGCGTGTTCTCCATGGCGGCCACGGATACACGGCCCCCGGGACGGAATCCCACCTTCCGCAACAAGTACATATGAAGCTCTACACACCGAAAGGCGGTTCATGGGAATTGCACTACTGAAATCGGCCCCGGCGCGAACCTAAGGTGACGCCTGGTCACGAAGAGTGACGTCCTCTTTTGCCGAGAGAGAGTCAATTCCCGCTATGAACGCGCCTGTTCTGCTTCCGACGCCGTCCTTCCCGGTCCCCTCCGCAGACGCGGATCCGGAAACCCCCTACGAGCAGTACGTGTACGCCTACCCGCACCAGAAGGCGTACCGCCTCCTGGAGGACGGCCCGCTGCTCGGCGACCTGTGGTCCCGGGAGCGCCTCGACGCGCTCTCCCTCTACGCGCACATCCCCTTCTGCGAGATGCGCTGCGGCTTCTGCAACCTCTTCACCCGCACCGGCGCCCCCGAGGAGGTCACCGGCGCCTTCCTCGCCACCCTGGAGCGGCAGGCGCGCGTGACCCGCGAGGCGCTGGAGGCCAAGGGCGAGCCGATCCGCTTCACCCTCGCCGCGTTCGGCGGCGGCACCCCGACCTACCTGACCGCGGACGAGCTCACCCGCCTCTGCGACATCAGCGAGAACATCATGGGCGCCGACCTCAAGGCCGCCTCCTGGTCGGTGGAGACCTCCCCCGCGACCGCGACCGCCGACCGGATCGCCGTACTCGCCGAGCGCGGCGCGACCCGGCTGAGCATCGGCGTGCAGAGCTTCGTCGACGAGGAGGCGCGCGCCGCGGTGCGGCCGCAGAAGCGGGCGGAGGTCGAGGCCTCGCTCGCCCGCCTCAAGGAGGCTCGGTTCCCGATCCTCAACATCGACCTCATCTACGGCATCGACGGCCAGACCGAGCGCACCTTCCGGGTCTCCCTGGACGCCGCCCTCGCCTGGGAGCCGGAGGAGATCTACCTCTACCCGCTGTACGTGCGCCCGCTGACCGGGCTGAGCACCCGCCACGCCAAGACGCTCCAGGACTGGAACGACCAGCGGCTGCGGCTCTACCGCTACGGCCGCGACCACCTCCTCTCCGCCGGCTACGAGCAGACCTCCATGCGGGTCTTCCGGCGGGCCGGCACCGCCGCCGTCGAGGACACCGACGGCAGCAGCATCAGCGAGTACAACCAGCAGGCCGGCATGGTCGGACTCGGCGTCGGCGCCCGCTCCTTCACCACCGACCTGCACTACACCACCGACTACGCCGTCGCGGTGCCCGAGGTGCGGCGGATCATCGACGACTACATCGCCACCCCCACCGAGCGGTTCCGGCGCGCCCAGTGGGCGTTCCGGATGGACGAGGGCGAGCGCCGCCGGATGTACGTGCTCCAGCACCTGCTGGAGTCCACGGGCATGCGCACCGACGCCTACGAGCAGCGGTTCGCGACGCGCTTCGAGGACGACTTCGCTCCCCAGCTCGACTTCCTGCTGAAGCGGAACTGGCTGCGGGAGAGCGGCGGCACGCTGGGCCTGACCCCGGACGGCATGGCCTGGGCCGACGCGATAGGCCCGATGTTCTTCTCGGAACGCGTCCGCACGAACATGACCTCCTACCAGGACCGGTAGCCGCCCCTACGGCTCGGCGCGGCGCCGCTCCGGCAGGGATACGAGGACCAGCCCGAGCAGCATCAGCGCCGCTCCGGCCGCCGCGCTCGGGCCGGGCCGCTCGCCCAGCACCGCGATCCCCAGCGCGGCCGCCACCAGCGGCTCGGTCAGGCTCAGCGTCCCCGTCGTCGCGGCGCTGAGCCGGCCGACGCCGCGCGTGAACAGCAGGTAGCCGAGCGCGGTCGTGCCGAGACCCAGCCAGCCGATCAGCGCGAGCGCCCGGCCCGTGGCCAGCCCCTCGGGAGCCACCAGCAGGTACGGGGAGACCAGCAGCCCCGCGCACAGCACGCTGACCGGGGCCGCCGTGGCGAGGTCCGCGCCCCGGGCGGCCAGCCGCTTCGCCGCGGCGATGTACACGCCGAAGCTCGCCCCGGACACCACCGCGAAGACCAGCCCCAGCAGGTCGGCCCGGGCCCCGCTGCCGGGCAGCAGCAACAGGGCGATGCCGGCCACGGCGCAGCCCGTCCCCCACAGCCAGCGCCGGGTGAGCCGCTCGCCGGTGAGCCACCGGGCGCTCAGGCCGCCGACCACGGGCACCGTCCCGAAGGCGACGGCCGTCGCCAGGGCCGCCCCGCCGCGCTCCACCGCCTGGAGGAAGCAGACCTGGAAGGCGGCCGTCACCAGCACGCTCAGCACGAGCCACCGGCCCGCTCCGGGCTTGCCCAGGGTGCGCAGCCCCGCCGGACGCACCGTCAGCAGGCTGAGCACGAGCCCGCCGAGCAGCATCCGGCAGGCCCCGAGCGACACCGGGTGCACCCCGGTGTCCGCCCACAGCTGGGCGGGCCCCACCGTCCCCCACAGCACCGCCGCCGCCAGTACGGACGCCACCGCTCCCACGGCTTCCCCTTTCGCCACTTCCGGAACGTGGCGAACGTATCCGGCGGGAGCCCCCGGACCTACTGGGGAAAACCATGGGATTCCGCCCGTCCGCCGGGCCCGGTCCGTGGCTTCGCACAAAGGCGCCGGGCGCTCAGGACGTGCGCCGCCCCAGCGGCAGCAGGTACTGGAGCGGCTGCTCCAGGTCGTCCAGGCCCAGGAGTTCGTGCGCGAGGTCGTCGTGGAACCCGCCCAGCGGAGTACCGGCCAGGCCCAGCGCCGCACCGGTCAGCAGCAGGGTCTGGGTGAGGTGGCCGGCCTCCAGCAGGGCCAGGCGCAGGGCGCGCAGGCCGTAGCGGCGGCGCAGCAGGCCGAGGTCCGCGTACACGGCGAGGACCGCGGGCGCCTCGTCGACGCCGATCCAGTGGGGGGCCGTGTCCGGCCGGGACAGGTACGTGGAGAGCGCCTTGAGGTCCGCCACGGCCGGCGCCGGGCCGACAAGGGCGCAGGGCGCGCCGCTCCGGCAGGCAGTCGTAC
>NZ_GG657750.1:1188939-1192012 GCF_000158895.1 Streptomyces sp. C
GGGCGCCCGCGCTCGGGTAGGGACGGTGGGACCGGGTGAAGGGCGGGCCGCCGTCCGGGTCCGGCTGCTCGCTGCGGGCGCTCTCGGACAGGGAGTGCCACAGCAGCGAGCCCAGCGTCGCGGCGTCCAGCTGTCCGCGGAGCCGGCCGCGCGTCGAGGTGCGGGCCGCCAGCACGGCGGACAGCGGCACGTCGGGCAGCGGGGCGGCGGTCAGGGCCAGTTCGGGCCCCGCGGCCCGCGCCCGGTCCGCCCAGGCCCGCTCCGCGCCCTCCGGGAGGTCGCGCAGTTCGCTGTCCTCGCCCCGGCCGATCTGGAACTTGCTCTTCTCCAGGTAGCGGAGGTCGGCGGCGGTGTGGCCCTCGGGGAAGTAGTCGGGTGCCTCCTCGGTCTCCAGCAGGGTGCGGGCGGCCAGCCGGCAGACCGCCCGCTCCTCGTCGGGGGTGATCCCGAGCCGGTTGAACAGCATGTGGAGCTGGGAGCCCCACACCCAGGCCCGCAGCTCCTCCCCCAGGTCCCGCAGCCGTTCGTCGGCCCCGGATACCGCGGCCGCCCACCGCAGGAGCCGGGGCTCCGCGGTGCCCGCGCCGAGCCGCCCGCGCAGTTGCCCGGCCCGCCGCCCGAGGCCCGTGCGCTGCGCCGCGTACACGGTGTTGACCCGGGTGTGGACGGACGCGCCGGGCAGCAGCGGCACCTCGGTGACCCATCGCCAGCCGGCGGCGTGCCCGCGCAGCCATCGCGCCGCGGTGAGCGGGTCGGTGCCGAGCGCGTGGACCGTCGTGTGCGCCAGGTCGGCGGCTGCGGTCAGCCGGGCTCCCGTTCCGCCGTCGGCGGGCAGGGTGCGCAGGGTGTCGAGGGCCGCGCGGGTGGAGGCCTCGAAGACCTCCTCGGCGACGGGCAGGGCCCGCGGGCCGCCGTAGCGCCCGGTCTCCGGTTCGTAGGGCACGGCACGGACCTCGCCGTGGCGGGACGGCCAGGGGCCGGGCACCGCGGGCACCGCCTTCGCCGCGCGGGCCAGTTCGCCGGGGAGCGCGGCGGCGGCAGCGGAGCTCAGGCCGCGGACCCGGAGGCGTACGTGGGGTCCGCCCTCGCCGTAGCGGATGAAGAACCATCCGGCGGCCTCCCCCGCGGCGACGAGGCCGTCGAGGAACGGGGCCGCCCCGTGGACCAGGAACGCGTCCGTGTCCTCGGTGGCGCAGTGCAGGTAGAGGTGGTGGCTGTGCCAGGTGTCGGGGGTCGTCACGGCGTCACGTCCGGTCCTCGTTCGGTTCTTCGGCAGGGGCGGGGGGATGGCTGTCAGGGGAAGGGGTGCGGGTGGAGGGCGAGGTCCTCGTGGCGCAGCGGCCGGTCCGTGCGGCCCAGCCGGTGGGGCACCTCCAGCAGCCGGGGCAGGCCCCGGGTGCGGCGGTTGACGTGCCCGAAGGTCATCGGCAGCGATCCGGGCACGACGGTCTTCACGCAGTGCAGGCCGAGGCGCCGGCGCAGTCCCGGCTCGGTCTGGTCGACGGTGACCACCTCCAGGCCGACCGCCGCCAGCCGGTCCACCGTCGCGGTGAGCAGGGCGGAGAGGTCGGTGACCGGCTCGGGCGCTCCCGGCCAGGTCTCGGCGACGGTCAGGCAGGGGGTGTCGGCGAAGAGGAACTCCAGCCTCGGCGCCGCCTCGGGCAGGGCGCCCAGCCCGACGTGGTCGTCGAGGGCGACCACCAGCTCGGGGCGGTCCAGCATCGGACGCAGCCGTTCGGGATCGCGCGGGCGGTCCTCGGCGAGGGCGCGCTGCGCGGACTCCAGCACGTTGGTGACGGCCTCGGCCACCGCGGAGCGGATCGCCGTGCGCGGGTCGTGGTGGGCGCCGGCGGCGAGGAACATCCGCGGGGCGTCGGGGTGGGGGCCCTCGTAGCGGCAGACGGCGACGACTGCCGGGATCCCGAAGTCGTTCGTCGCGTCGAGCAGCAGGAGCCGGTAGCCGGCCAGGGCGGCCCGGTCGGCGAGCAGGGCCGTGTCGGTGTCCTCGGGCGGCGGCTGGACGCGGCGCAGCGGGGTGGCGGCGTACCAGGCCATCAGGAAGGCGTCGCGCTCGGCGACCTCGAACAGGCCGTAGAGCGCGGCCTCCTCGGGGCTGTTGCCGAGGCCGCAGCCGTTGGAGGACTCGTACACGACGCGCGGGCGGCCCTCGCCGGGCGGGTCCCAGTACGCCACGTGCTCGGGGACGGCGATCTCCCGGCGCCGGGTGAGCGACCAGCCCCGGACCCAGTCCAGTTCCAGGCCGGGCGTGTAGGGGACGGTGGGCGAGGCCGGGTGGCCGTGGTGGGCGGGGTCGGGCAGGCCGAGGCGTTCGGGGTCCAGGGCGCGCTCGGGGCCGAGTTCGGCGAAGGAGGCCCGCAGGTCGGAGCGGCGGCCGGTGGGGCGCATCCCGGCGTACCGCTCGACGGCCTCGAAGAGGGCGATCCGCTCGCTGTCGGCGAAGTCCCCGGCCCGGCCGTAGCCGCCGTCGTCGACGCCCCGGTCGTCGGTGACGAGGGCGCTGGTCAGGCAGAAGGCGGAGTCCTCCGTGCGGAACAGGCCGCGGACGGGTCCGAACCGCTCGTCGTACAGGGCCGCGCGCAAACCGGCCGCGGTGGTGCGGGGGTTGGGGGCGCGCAGCAGGTACGGGTCGGGCAGCGGGCGGGGCGCCGCGGGCAGCGGGGCCGCCGGGGCGGCGGAGTCGGCGGGCAGCGGGTGGCAGACGGCGCAGCCGCCGACCGGGCGGATCCGGTGGCCGGACCAGGTGCCGCGTCCCTGGTGGAGCAGGTGGACGGCGGCCGTCGGCGGGTCCTGGGCGGGCTCGGGCCGGGCGTGGCCGTCCAGGAGGTCGCGTACGAGGGCGGCGAGGGACTCGGCCAGGGCCGGGGACGGTACGCCGGCCAGCGCCAGCCCCGGGCTCTGCCGGGGCACGCGTCCGCCGGCCGTGGCCAGGCGCTGGTACTCGGCGCAGCACAGGCAGGCCGGCGCACCGGGTGCGAGCAGCGGCCCGACCACCGCGAGCGGCCCGTCGAAGCGTACGGGCACCAGGGCCACGGGGTGGGCCAGCGCGTGCCGG
>NZ_GG657750.1:1195052-1195842 GCF_000158895.1 Streptomyces sp. C
GCAGCAGGTCGTCGCGCAGGGCGACCCCCGTCGTCGCCGAGCAGGGCGCGTACGGAGGAGCGGTCGGCGGGCTCGACGCGGACCGTGTTGTCCGGGGCGATCGGCCCGTAGGGCGGGGGGACGAGTTCGGCGCGCCCGGCCTCGGCGGCCGCCGCCAGCAGTTCTGCCCCGGTGCGGTCGCTCCGCGAGGGGCGCAGGCGCAGCCAGTCGCGGATCGCGGAGGCGGCGGACTCGGCGGCGGCCTCCACCCGGTCGGCCGGGCCCTGGAGGCGCAGCCGCAGGTGGGGGCCGTGCAGCCAGTGCCGCTCGACGTGGGCGGCGAGCCCCTGCCGCGCGCAGGCGGCGGCGAGCGGCAGCACGGTCTCGCGCAGCAGGGGGGCCTTGACCGGGTGGTGGTGGTAGGCGATCACGTCGAGGGCGCGGCTGGTGGGTGCCGGCATGGTCGGTTCCTCTGCTGTCCGGGGGCGGGTCATCGGGTCCGTCCGGCGCGGTAGACCTCCAGTACGAGTTCGACGGCGCGGGCGGGCGCGTCCTGGGCGCCGGGGGCGGGCAGTGCCTCTTCGAGGACGGCGCCGCCGCCGTGGCGGGAGAGCCACTTGGCCAGGCAGCGCAGGTGCAGGGCGTTGCCGAGGTCGACGAGCTGGGGTTTGGGGCGGCTCAGCCCGCTGAGGAAGTCCTCGGCGGGGCGGCCGGTGGGGGCGGTGGCGGCGGGGTGCAGGAAGAGCTGTTCGGGCAGGCCGAGGGCGGCGCGCCAGCGGGCGGCGGCCGCCGCGGGGGACCTCGCCGCCGG
>NZ_GG657750.1:1198733-1206186 GCF_000158895.1 Streptomyces sp. C
TCAGGATCACCCGGCCGCCCGAAGGACCGCTAGAGCCGGAGATCCGGCCGCATTTCCGAACCCGTACGGCAAGTGGCGGGATTTCACGGAAAAACCCTCCCCACCGGGCACCCGATCGGCGGGCTTCAGCCGACGTGGCCTGAATGGGACGGCAATGGCCGGTCCGGATACGGCGACGCCCCCGCCCACCAGAGGTGGACGGGGGCGGAAAAGGGGAGGGGCGTCAGTGGGAAATCAGCCTTTCCTCACCACGCTCGACTTCAGCTGCATGGCGCCGAATCCGTCGATCTTGCAGTCGATGTCGTGCCCGTCGACCCCGTCGACGAGGCGGATGCCCCGGACCTTGGTGCCCGCCTTGATGCCGGTCGGGTGGCCCTTGACCTTCAGGCCCTTCACCACGGTCACGGTGTCCCCGTCGGCGAGCACGTTCCCGACCGAGTCCTTGACCACCCGCTCCTGGGGGGCGTCACCGTCCCCGCCGGCCGCGAGGGGCCATTCGTGCCCGCATTCGGGGCAGACGAGCAGGGCGCCCATCTCGTAGGCGTACGGGCCGGAGCATTCGGGACAGGGGGGAAGCACGTTCTCGGTCACGGGAGCAGTCTATGGAAACGCGCGGTGCCCCGCCGACGGGCGTCGGCGGGGCACCGGGTCGGGCGATGCGCGGGATCAGACCTGCGGGACCGGGTAGGTCGGGTACTCCACCCCGGAGACGTGCTGGACGACGCGGATCACCTGGCACGAGTAGCCGAACTCGTTGTCGTACCAGAGGTAGAGGATCGCGTTGTCGCCGTCGACCTTGGTGGCACCGGCGTCGACGATGGAGGCGTGGCGCGAGCCCACGAAGTCCATGGAGACGGCGTCGGGCGCGGTGGTGAAGTCGATCTGGCGCTTGAGCGGCGAGTGCAGCGACACGCCGCGCAGGTACTCCAGGACCTCTTCGCGGGTGGTCTCGCGGCCCAGGCGCAGGCTCAGGATGGCGATCGAGACGTCCGGGACGGGCACGCGGATCGAGCTGCCGGTGATCGGGGCCTTGAGGTCGGGCAGCGCCTTGGCGACGGCGGAGGCGGCGCCGGTCTCGGTGATGACCATGTTGAGCGGCGCGGAGCGGCCGCGGCGGTCGGCCTTGTGGTAGTTGTCCAGCAGGTTCTGGTCGTTCGTGAACGAGTGGACGGTCTCCACGTGGCCGCGGAGCACACCGTACTCGTCGTCCATCGCCTTCAGCGGCGGGACGATCGCGTTGGTGGTGCAGGAGGCGCAGGACAGGACGCGCTCGTCCGGCTTGATGGTGTCGTGGTTGACGCCGTGGACGATGTTCGGGACGTCGCCCTTGCCGGGGGCCGTCAGGACGACCTTGTCGATGCCCGGGCGCAGGTGCTGGGAGAGGCCCTCGCGGTCGCGCCACTTGCCCGTGTTGTCGATGAGGATGGCGTCGTTGATGCCGTACTCGGTGTAGTCGATCTCGGACGGGTCGTTCGCGTAGATCACCTTGATGGTGTTGCCGTTCGCGACGATCGTGCCCGCGGCCTCGTCCACCGTGATGGTGCCCTGGAACTGGCCGTGGATGGAGTCGCGGCGCAGCAGCGAGGCGCGCTTGACCAGGTCGGCGTCGCCGCCGCCGCGCACGACGATGGCGCGCAGGCGCAGGCCGTTGCCGGAGCCGGCCTTCTCGATGAGCAGGCGGGCGACGAGGCGGCCGATGCGGCCGAAGCCGTAGAGGACGACGTCGCGTCCCTCGCGGCGCTCGATCTTGTTCTCGCCGGTGGCGCCGACGACGGCCTCGGCGGTGAAGGCCTCGACCGACAGACCGCGGTCGTCGGTCTTGTAGGTGGCGGCGAGCATGCCGATGTCGATCTGGGACGGACCCAGGTCGAGGGCGGTGAGGGCCTGGAGGAACGGCATCGTCTCGGTGACCGACAGCTCCTCGCCGTCGATCTGCCGGGCGAAGCGGTGGGCCTTGAGAATGCTCACGACCGACTTGTTCACCAGGGAGCGGCTGTGGAGCAGGATCGTGACGTCCCGTTCCCGGTGCAGCTTCCCGATGAGGGGGATCATCGACTCCGCGATCTCCTCGCGGGTCTTCCAGTTGGCGAACGAGTCCTCGTTGACAGTCACAGACGTTATCTTTCGAGCTAGGCGGCGCTCATATGCTAACCCGCCGCCGGATCGTTCCTTCAAGGGGGACCGCCTGAGCGTCGCCGGCGCCGGCCGCCCCCGGCCTGAGCTGCGGCCTTGCGGATTCAGTCGAGCACCGGCCGGGCCTCCGGGTGGGCGTCCCACCACTCCCGGTGGAAGTCGTTGTTGTCCACGTTCGCCAGGTACGCGGCGACCGCCGCGCGGTAGAGCCGCTCGGCCTGCTGCACCGGGACCGCCGAGCGGTTCCAGGCGAGGCGGATGCGGCCGGTGACCGGCGTGCCGGCCAGGGGGCGCATCACGGTCCCGGCCACGGGCGGGGCCGTGGGCTGGCAGAGGGCGATCGCGCGGCCCGCGGCGATCAGCTCGTGCCGCATCTGGCGGTCGGTGATCCGGTGGCGGAGCGAGGGGGCGAAGCCCGCCTTCGCGCAGGCCTCGACCAGGGCCTCGGGGCCGCCGTCGTCGTCCTCCACCAGGGTCATCCACTGCTCCCCCGCCAGCTCGGCCAGGTCCAGGGTCGCGCGTCCCGCGAGGCGGTGCCCCGAGGACATCCGGATGCAGAACGGCTCCTGGGGCACCACCGTGCGGGCCGTGACCCCCCTGGGCAGCGGGACCTCGTAGTCGTTCACCTCGCCGTACACGATCACGTCGTACTGGCCGGCGCCGAGCATCCGCACCAGCGCCGTGACGGAGTCCTCCAGGTCCACGGTGACCTCGCGCCCGGACAGGGCCTGGTCCGTCCGGGCGAGCAGGCCGTCCAGGAGCACCAGCAGGATGCAGCCGAGCCTGAGCGGGGCGTCGGCGGCCTGCGCGCGGGCCTCGGCGCCGAGGGCGGCCATCTCGCCCAGCACGCGGCGCGCCCTGGCCAGCACGAAGTGCCCCAGGGCGGTGGGCTCCACGCCGTGGCGGCCCCGCGCGAAGAGCTCCCCGCCGGTGACCGCCTCGATCCGGCGCAGCTGGGCGGAGAGCGCGGGCTGCGAGATCCCCAGCCGCCTGGCCGCCTCCCCCAGGCTGCCCGCTTCCGCGATCCGGCAGACGGCTTGCAGATGCCTCAACTCCAGCTGCATCCGGGCAGCTTACGAAGCGCCACGGCGGCGCACCATAACCCGCGCCTTATGCCCGCAGGGATGTCCCAATCTCGCCATGTCCACGCTCATACTCGGCGACGCGTACCGCCACCCACCCCCCACACACGATCGGAGTGGACTCGTGCAGCCCACCAGATGGACGGCGTCCGTGGCAGCCCTCGCGCTGACCGCGAGCCTCGCCGGCGCGCTGGCCGGCACCGCGTCGGCCGCGCAGCCGGATCCCGTACCACCCCGCCAGTCCAAGGCCGAGCGGGCCGTGGCCGCCGCGGACGCGGCCGTCCGCAGCGGCCTCGACACCCTGGTCAACTCCCCCCGCCAGCAGTACGAACGGCGCCTGGTCACCCCCTGGGTGAAGGACCTGTACTCCGTCGCGTACGAGCGCAGCTACCGGGGCCTGCCGGTCGTCGGCGGCGACGCGGTCGTCCTCGCGGACGGCGAGGGCCGGGTCCGCGCGCTCCAGTCGGCCTCCGCGACCGTGATCGACGTGGCGACCACCCCGGACGTCGACGCGAAGGCGGCCGAGGCCTCCTCGCGGCGCGAGCTGGAGAAGGTGGACGAGGTCGAGAGCAGCCGGCTCGTCGTCCGGCTCAAGGACGACAAGCCCGTGCTGGCCTGGGAGACCGTGCTCACCGGCCGCACCCGTACGGCGCCCAGCCGGCTGCACGTCTTCGTGGACGCCCGCACCGGGAAGGTCGTCGACCGCTACGACGACGTGGTGGCCGGCACCGGCAACAGCAAGTGGAACGGGCCCAACCCGCTGACGATCGACACCACCGCCTCCGGTGGCACGTACTCCCTGCGCGACCCGAACCGCCCGGGTCTGAGCTGCGCGGACTACAGCTCCGGAACCGTCTTCAGCAAGTCCTCGGACTCCTGGGGCACCGGCAACCCGACCTCCAAGGAGACCGGGTGCGTCGACCTGATGTTCGCCGCGCAGAAGCAGTGGGACATGCTCTCCCAGTGGCTCGGCCGCAACGGCGTCAGCGGCAACGGCCGCAGCTTCCCCGGCAAGGTGGGCCTGAGCGACCTCAACGCCTACTGGGACGGCAGTTCCGTCACCATCGGCCGCAACAGCGCCAACGAGTGGATCGCCGGCGTGGACGTGGTGGCCCACGAGTACGGGCACGCCATCGACTCCAACACCCCCGGCGGCACCAGCGGCCAGGAGGCCGGCCTGGGCGAGGCCACCGGCGACATCTTCGGCGCGCTGACCGAGGCGTACGTCAACGAGCCGGCCCCGTACGACACCCCCGACTACACGGTCGGCGAGGTCATCAACCTCCAGGGCCGCGGCCCGATCCGCAACATGTACGACCCGCCGGCGGTCAACAACGACCCGGCCTGCTACAGCTCCGCGATCCCCGGCACCGAGGTGCACAAGGCGGCCGGGCCGCTCAACCATTTTGTTTCTACCTGCTGGCCGAGGGCACCAACCCGGGCGGCGGCAAGCCCAACAGCAGCACCTGCAACCAGACCACGCTGACCGGTGTCGGCGTGCAGAACGCCGGCAAGATCTTCTACGGCGGCATGCTCCTCAAGACCAGCAGCATGTCCTACAAGAAGTACCGGACGGCCACGCTCAGCTCGGCCAAGTCCCTCGACGCCACCTGCAACCTGTTCAACAAGACCAAGGCCGCCTGGGACGCCATCAGCGTGCCCGCCCAGAGCGGCGACCCGACCTGCACCCCGAGCGGCCAGAACGACTTCTCGCTCTCCCTGAACCCGGCCTCCGGCACCGTCCGGCAGGGCGGCTCCGTCACCACCACCGTGGCCACCAGCACCACCAGCGGCTCCGCCCAGCAGGTGACGCTCACCGCCACGGGCCTGCCGGCCGGGGTCACCGCCTCCTTCAACCCGGCCACCGTACAGTCCGGGCAGTCCTCGACGCTGACGCTCTCCGCCTCGTCCAACACGGCGCCGGGGGCCTCCACCGTCACCGTCAAGGGCCAGGGCGCGTCCCTCGCGCACACCGTCGACTACGCCCTCACCGTGGGCGGCACCCAGCCCGACCCGACCGCGCCCGACATCAGCGTCGCCAACGTCCAGGCACACCTGGCCCAGCTCGGCACGATCGCCTCGCAGAACGGCGGCAACCGCCGGGCCGGCAGCGCCGGATACACCCAGTCCCTCGCGTACGTGAAGGGCAAGCTGCAGGCCGCCGGCTACACCGTCACCGAGCAGGCCTGCACCTCCTGCACCTACCCGTCGAACAACCTGATCGCCGACTGGCCGGGCGGCCCCGCCGACAAGACCGTGATGTTCGGCGCCCACCTCGACGGCGTCTCGGCCGGACCGGGCATCAACGACAACGGCTCGGGCTCCGCCACCCTGCTGGAGAACGCCCTCGTCCTGGCGCAGAAGAACCCGACGATGACCCAGCACGTGCGGTTCGCCTGGTGGACCGACGAGGAGCAGGGCCTCAACGGCTCGAAGTTCTACGTCAACCAGCTCACCAGCGCCCAGCGGGCGGCCATCAAGGGCTACTACAACTTCGACATGGTCGGCTCGACCAACGGCGGCTACTTCGTCAACAACGTCAACTCCGCCACCGCCGCCCCGCTGAAGGCGTACTGGACCTCGCTGAACCTCGCCCCGGAGGAGAACACCGAGGGCCAGGGCCGCAGTGACGACTACTCCTTCCAGCAGGCCGGCATCCCCACCTCCGGCTACGCCGCGGGCGCCAGCGCCCGCAAGACCTCCGCGCAGGCCGCGAAGTGGGGCGGCACCGCGGGCGCGGCGTACGACTCCTGCTACCACAGCTCCTGCGACACCCCGTCCAACATCAGCGCCACCGTCCTCGACCGCAGCGCCGACGGCGTCGCGTACGCCATCTGGAACACGGCCGTCGGCGGCGGCACCCCCGCCAACGACTTCTCCATCGCCACCAGCCCGGCCGCCGGCTCCGCCAACCCGGGCGGCTCCGTCACCTCCACGGTGAACACCGCCACCGTCAGCGGCAGCCCGCAGACCGTCGCCCTGGCCGTGACGGGCGCCCCCTCCGGCGTGACCGCGGCCGTCAGCCCGGCCTCGGTCCAGTCCGGCCAGTCCGCCACCCTCTCCGTCCAGGTCGCCGCGGGCACCCCGGCCGGCACGCACACCCTCACCGTCACCGGTACCGGCTCCGCCACCCACAGCACCACGTACACGCTGACCGTCGGCGGGGGCGGCGGCACCTGCACCCCGGCCCAGGTCGTCGCCAACGGCGGCTTCGAAAGCGGCTCCGCCCCGTGGTCGGCGACCTCCGGGGTGATCACCAACCAGTCCGGCCAGCTCCCGCACGGCGGCTCGTACATGGCCTGGCTGAACGGCTGGGGCAGCTCCCGCACGGACAGCGCCTCGCAGTCCCTGACCCTTCCCGCCGGCTGCGCCTCCGGCCGGCTCTCCTTCTACCTGCACATCGACACCGACGAGAACGAGAACGTCGCCTACGACACCTTCACGGTCTCGGTGGGCGGCCAGACCCTGGCGACCCTGTCCAACCTGGACGCGGGCTCCGGCTACACCCTGAAGAGCTACGACGTCTCCCAGTTCGCCGGGCAGACCGTCGTCCTCCAGTTCAAGGGCGTGGAGGACCAGTCACTCCAGACCTCCTTCGTGGTGGACGACGTGACCCTCCAGACCAGCTGACCGGACGGCACCACCCGAACCGCCCAGGAGCCCGGCCGGCACCCCCGGCCGGGCTCCGCCGCGCCCACTCAGTCGGAGTCGGCCATCACCTCGACGAGTTCCGGCAGTTCCCGCAGCCGGGCCACGGTCTGGTTCAGCAGCCGCACGGCGGCGTCGGCCCGCCCGCGCCCGATCGGCGCCGGGGCCGAGGGGTCGCCGGCCCGCTCCTTCAGCTCGGTGAGCAGCCCGCGGATCTCGGCGGCTCCCGCGTGCACCTCGCGGATCCGGCTCTCGATGCGGGACAGCAGGTCGGCGCCGGGCAGCGGCTCGGCGGGATCTTCCGCGGCCACCCCGGACGCCGGCGGCCGGGCCGCGGGCACCGCCGCCCGGACCGTCACCGGAGCGGGATGCTCCACCCGGTCCGCGTCGCCCTCGGGGCCGGACCTCTCCGTCCCGGCCTCCGCCTCCGCCTGCTCCTGCGCCGGCGCCGGCGCCGGGCGCGCGGCGGCAGGGGCCGGGGCCGGCGCCGGCGGCGGGTGACCGGAGTCGCGGCCGCCTTGCGAGGTCGCGTCCCGGTCTCCTTGGGGAAGGCCTCGTCTAGCCACAGCGAGGTCATCGGCCTGCCGGTC
>NZ_GG657750.1:1206719-1212050 GCF_000158895.1 Streptomyces sp. C
CATGGAGCGCAGGTCGCGCAGGTCGGCGTACTCGACATCTCCGGGGTGGCGTCCGGATGGTCCCGGACGGGGGCCAGCCCGGACAGCACTTCGGCCGTCTTCTCGTCCATGAGCCCGCGCGCCACGTACATTCCCAGGACGCTGCGCCCCAGCGCACGTGAGCGGTCGACGGGATCGAACTCCAGAGGGGGGTGGACGTGGTCCCTGCGGTTGCTCATCTGCACGATGCGGTACAGGCGCTTCGGCGTCGAGGTGCCGACGACGAGGTGGGCGTCCACCACCGCGATGGCCTGAGCGCGTCGCGCCCTCGGAGCGTCCTTGGGGTCCAGGCCCTCCGTCGATTCCTCGAACTCCCTGTTCAGCAGGGTGGAGAACTCCGCCAGCCATTCGTTCGGGTCCCAGACCATCTCGTCGCCGGATCGACCCAGCTTCTCCGCCGGGACACCGGCGAGCACCTCACCGGAGGTCAGACGGAAAATCGACTGGCGCTTTTGCGTTCGATTGTTTCCGCGAACGGCCATCCAGCCCCAGAAGGCCTCCGGGTGGAGCGGTTCGCCCTTCGCGTCGAGTTCCGGCGGTTCCACCAGCCGCACCTGTTGCGGAACGTACATTCCCGGTTCCTGCTGGCCATTGAGGACGAGATCTTCCTCCAGGTCGTACGGCCTGACCTTGTCCCGCTTCGACAGGGCGTCAGCCGCGTCCTCGGCGTCCATCAGCAGCGCCTGACGGTTCTGCGCCGTGCTCTGCAGGGCCGCCATGAACCGTTCCACACCCTGGTCGTCGACCTGGCTCCAGGGCTGCACCGAGGACAGGGTCCTCTCCGTTCCCCGGCCGACCGTCGGATCGGCGATGGAGCGCCAGATCGAACTGATGCGCTCGTTGTGACTCCACTGCACCCCGCCTGCGCCGTGCATGCGGACGACCGCCACCACCATGTCGCCCGCATCGGTGTGGATGCGCCGCACCGACCCGCCCTTGAGCCTGCGGACACCAGCGGCGTCCGGCTCACCGACGGCTGCCTCCGGGTCCACGATGAACGGCGCCACGTTCTCCAGCGCGGCACGCGGGACATTGACACCGTCGGTGGCCAGGACGGCTTCGATCCAGGCCGCCTGCCTCTCCGGGGAGGGCGGTAACGGAAACGGGGCCTGGGCATTCAGGTCTGTCATGGCCGCCACGATGACATACCCGGTGTCACCCGCAAGGCGTAATACGAACATCCCGCGCTCGCGGGTGAATCGCAGAACGTCCGACCGAATCGCCAGCTTCTCGAAAACAACCCCGCCCGCGAAGCCGCCGAAACCATTCGCCACCACCGCCGATCGGCAATGAATTCACCCTCTGGGGTGATTGACACGTGCACCGGCGCCCGCAGGCAACCCGCCGCCGTGTCGAAAACCGCAGCGGTACGGGCACCTCCGTGGACAGGTGTGGCGACGGAGGGGGGTTGGTACGTTGCCCCGGACCGTCGATCACAGGAGTTGCCGCACATGTCCGACATCAAGGTCCGCGCCGCCCAGCCCGGGGACTTCGCCCAGTGGCGCGCCCTGTACCGGGGCTACGCCGACTTCTACCGGGTGGAGCAGACCGAGGAGGCGGCCGCCACCGTCTGGGCGTGGGTGAACGACCCCGGCCACGAGGTCGGCGCCCTCGTGGCCGAGGACGCCGAAGGGCGGCTGCTGGGGCTGGCGCACTACCGGCCCTTCGCCCGGCCGCTCTCCGCGACCGTCGGCTGCTTCCTGGACGACCTCTTCGTGGCCCCCGAGCACCGCGGTTCCGGCGCCGCCGACCTGCTGCTCGGGGCCCTGCGCGAGCTCGCCGCCGAGCGCGGCTGGAGCGTGGTGCGTTGGATCACCGCCGACGACAACCACCGGGCGCGCTCCAAGTACGACCAGGTCGCCACCCGGACCATGTGGGTCACCTACGACATGGCACCGGGCGGCCGCTGATCATCCCCGGCGGGCCGACTCCGCGACCCGCTCCAGCTCGTCCCCCCATACGGCGGCGTCGCGCGGCCCGACGTGCGGGGCGGGGACCGACCGTACGCGGAAGCGGTTGCGCGGTGTGGTCCCGTCGGCCTCGCGGATCATCAGGTCCTGGAGCGCGAGCGGGATCGAGCGGTCCTCGGTGAACCGGAGGAAGGTGCGCGGCACCCGGCCCCAGCGGTCCGCCAGCCCGCGGGAGTCGGCGGTGCCGATCGCCGCGGACTCGTCGGGCTCCAGTGTGGCCAGGAGCGCCCGGACCTCGGCGTCCGTCCGGTCGGCGGCCAGGGCCTCCTTCACCGCCGCGAAGAAGGCCGGGTCGGCGGAGCGCCAGTTGACCCGGTTGACCCCCAGCTCGGGCGGCGTCCGGAAGGGCGGGATCTTGAACAGGGAGCTGGTCGCGCCCTCGGGGGTGGACATCAGGTCGGTCACCGAGGTGTGCCGCGTCGGGCAGAAGGCCGAGGCGTACACCAGGTGGGCGATCAGTTCGGGCACCCGGTTGGCGACCGCGTTCAGGGTCGCCCCGCCCAGGCTCTGCCCGACCAGGACGACCGGGCCGTTGCGGTGGGCGGCGCGTACGACGCCCGCGACGTGCTCCGCGAAGTCGGCGAGCGTGACCCGGCCGATCGGCGAGGGCTCGGTGGCCAGCCGCTCCAGGTCCTGGGGGGACTGGTAGGAGAGGGGGAAGTAGGCGCCGGGGCCGTGGCCCGGGAGGTCGACGGCGATCGTCCGGTGCCCGCGCAGGCCCAGCTCGGCGAGGACCGCGGACCAGCCGTAGGAGTTGCTCCCGGAGCCGTGGACCAGGACGAAGGTCGGCGCGCCGCGCCGGCGGCCGTCGGCGTGCGCGGCGGAGGCCCCGGGCCCCACGGCGGCGACCGCGCCCGCGCCGGCCGCGGTCACGCGCAGGACCCCGCGCCGCGACCAGCCGACGCCTTCGAGGGTGTCACTCGGTTCGCTCATGGGCCCGACAAAAGAAAAGCACCCGCGACCGGGGGCCCGCTCCGATCCGGCCAGTGTCGCCACCTGGTCCACTCCCGTCGCCGAAGCCCTCGTCGGACCCGACGCCCCATCAGGTCATCCGTCCCGGACTCTTGACTCCTTTCGAGCCAGTCGGGATTCTCGTCCCACCTTTGTGCGGGGCATGACAATGCATGCCCGGATCCGATCGCGCCGCATCCGACGACCGAAGACATGAGTGATGACCTTGACCCCTCACCCGCCCCCACGGCCGTACCGCGGCGCCGCGCGCCGACGGAGGCGCCGCCTCGCGCTCCTGACACCGCTCGTCGCCGCGCTGGCCATGCTGCTCGGGCCCGTGCCCCTCTCCTCCGCCGGAACCGGCTCCACGGCCGACGCCGGCTGGTGGAACCCCACCGCCCGGCCCCAGCCCGACTCCGCGATCAACGTCACCGGTGAGCCCTTCAAGGGCACCGACGCCCAGGGCAAGGTGCGCGGGTTCGTCGACGCGCACGACCACCTGATGTCCAACGAGGGCTTCGGCGGCCGTCTGATCTGCGGCAAGCCCTTCTCCGAGGCGGGCGTCGCGGACGCCCTCAAGGACTGCCCCGAGCACTACCCCGACGGCACCCTCGCCGTCTTCGACTTCATCACCAAGGGCGGGGACGGCAAGCACGACCCCAACGGCTGGCCCACCTTCAAGGACTGGCCCGCCCACGACTCGCTGACCCACCAGCAGAACTACTACGCCTGGGTCGAGCGCGCCTGGCGCGGCGGCCAGCGCGTGCTCGTCAACGACCTCGTCACCAACGGGGTGATCTGCTCGGTCTACTTCTTCAAGGACCGCGGCTGCGACGAGATGACCGCCATCCGCCTGGAGGCGCAGAAGACCTACGACATGCAGGCCTTCGTCGACAAGATGTACGGCGGCCCCGGAAAGGGCTGGTTCCGCATCGTCACCGACTCCGACCAGGCCCGCGAGGTGATCAAGCAGGGGAAGCTGGCCGTCGTCATGGGGGTCGAGACCTCCGAGCCCTTCGGCTGCAAGCAGATCCTCGACGTCGCCCAGTGCGGCAAGGCCGACATCGACCGCGGCCTCGACGAGCTGTACAAGCTGGGCGTGCGCAGCATGTTCCTCTGCCACAAGTTCGACAACGCCCTGTGCGGGGTCCGCTTCGACGAGGGCGCCCTCGGCACCGCGATCAACGTCGGCCAGTTCCTGTCGACCGGCACCTTCTGGCAGACCGAGCAGTGCGCCGGCCCGCAGAAGGACAACCCGATCGGCCTCGCGGCGGCTCCGGCGGCGCAGAAGGAGCTCCCGGCGGGGGTCGCGGTCCCCTCGTACTCCTCCGACGCCCGCTGCAACAAGCGCGGTCTCAGCGAACTCGGCGAGTACGCCGTCCGCGGGATGATGAAGCGCGGGATGATGCTCGAGGTCGACCACATGAGCGTCAAGGCCGCGGGCCGCGCCTTCGACATCCTGGAGTCCGAGTCCTACCCGGGCGTCATCTCCTCGCACAGCTGGATGGACCTGGGCTGGACCGAGCGGCTCTACAAGCTGGGCGGTTTCGCGGCCCAGTACATGAGCGGCTCCGAGGCCTTCAGCGCGGAGGCCAAGCGCACGGACGCCCTGCGCGAGAAGTACAAGGTCGGCTACGGCTACGGCACGGACATGAACGGCGTAGGCGGCTGGCCCGGCCCCCGGGGCGCGAACACCCCCAACCCGGTGAAGTACCCCTTCACCAGCACCGACGGCGGTTCCGTCATCGACCGGCAGACCACCGGGCAGCGCACCTGGGACCTCAACACCGACGGCGCCTCGCACTACGGCCTGGTCCCCGACTGGATCGAGGACATCCGGCTCACCGGCGGGCAGGACGTGGTGGACGACCTGTTCAAGGGCGCCGAGTCCTACCTCGGCACCTGGGGGGCCTCCGAGCGGCACAAGTCGGAGGTGAACCTCGCCGCCGGCTCCTCCGCCTCGGCCTCGTCGTCCCAGTGGTGGAACCCCTTCGTCGACTACTCCCCCGGCCGGGCCGTCGACGGCGACTCCGGATCCCGCTGGGCCAGCGAGTGGAACGACAGCCAGTGGCTGCGCATCGACCTCGGCTCCGCGCACCGGATCGGGCGGGTCACCCTCGACTGGGAGCGGGCGTACGGGAAGGCGTACCGGCTGGAGGCGTCCACGGACGGCACGAACTGGCAGACGGTCTGGTCGACCTCCGACAGCGACGGCGGGCTCGACACGGCCCGGTTCGCCGGGGTGACGGCCCGGTACCTGCGCGTGCAGGGCGTCCAGCGGGCCACCGAGTGGGGGTACTCCCTCCACGAGGTCGGCGTCTACAGCAGCTGACACCACCGGCGGGGCCGGCCGGACCGCCCGGCCGGCCCC
>NZ_GG657750.1:1212150-1216744 GCF_000158895.1 Streptomyces sp. C
CCGCCGCCGTACCCGAAGGCCCCCACCCCGAGGAGTTCCATGCCCCGCATGCCGTCGGCCGAGCGGCGCGCCCAGCTGACCGAGGCGGCGATCCGCGCGATGACCCGTGACGGCGTCGCCCGGACCACGACCCGCTCGATCGCCGCCGAGGCCGGCGTGTCCCTGAGCGTCTTCCACTACTGCTTCGACTCCAAGCAGGAGCTGCTGGAATCCGTCCTCGGCGCGATCACCGCGCACTACGTCTCCGTGGTGCGGGAGGCGATCCGGCCGAAACCCACCCTCCGCGAGACCGTCCGGGCCGGTTTCCAGGCGTACTGGGACCACGTGGGCGCCCAGCCCGGCGAGCACATGCTCACCTACGAGCTCACCCAGTACGCCCTGCGCCGGCCCGGGTTCGAGCACCTGGCCCGCCGCCAGTACGAGCTGTACTGCCAGACGTACGAGGAGCTGATCGGGCAGCTGTGCCGGGACATGGAGCTCGCGCCGAAGGTCCCGGCCCCCGTCCTGGCCCGGTACCTGGCGGCCATGACCGACGGGCTGACCCTGAGCGTGCTGGTCCTCGGCGACGAGAAGGCCGCCGCGGCGATCCTCGACATGATCACCGAGCACGTCGTGGGGCTGATGGAGGACTGACCGGCCGGCCGTCACCCCTGCTCCGCGGCCTCCCAGACGGTGGTGATGTTGCAGAACTCGCGGATGCCGTGCCCGGACAGCTCCCGCCCGTACCCGGACCGCTTGACCCCGCCGAAGGGCAGGGCCGGGTGGGAGGCGGTCATCCCGTTGACGAAGATGCCGCCCGCTTCGAGCTCGGCGACGAAGCGCTCCAGGTCGGAGTCCTCCCGGGTCCACACGTTGGAGCTGAGTCCGAAGGGCGTGCGGTTGGCCCGCTCGACGGCCTCGTCCAGGCTGTCCACCCGGTAGAGGGTGGCGACGGGGCCGAAGGTCTCCTCCAGGTCGACGCGCATCTGGGGGGTGACGTCGGCCAGCACCGTCGGCTCGTAGAACCAGCCGTCGGGGCGGCCGGGCGGGCGGCGGCCCCCGCACAGGACCGTGGCCCCGTGGCGCACGGCGTCGTCGACCAGCTCCTCCACGTCGGCGCGGCCGCTCTCGGTGGCCAGCGGGCCGACGTCGGTGGACTCCTCCATGGGGTCGCCGACGGTGAGCGCCCGCATGCCGTCGGTGAAGAGGCGGGCGAACTCCTCGTAGACGTCGGTGTGGACGATGAACCGCTTGGCGGCGATGCAGGACTGCCCGTTGTTCTGCACCCGCGCGGTCACCGCCGTCCGCGCCGCCCGGGCGATGTCGGCCGAGGGCATCACGATGTACGGGTCGCTGCCGCCGAGCTCCAGGACGGTCTTCTTGACCTCGTCCCCCGCTACGGACGCCACGGCGCGCCCGGCCGGTTCGCTGCCCGTCAGGGTGGCCGCCGCCACGCGGGGGTCGCGCAGGATGCCCTCGACGGGGCCCGAGCCGATGAGCAGGGTCTGGAAACAACCCTGCGGGAAGCCCGCCCGCTGGAAGAGGTCGCCGAGGTACAGGGCCGTCTGGGGGACGTTCGACGAGTGCTTGAGCAGGCCCACGTTGCCGGCCATCAGCGCGGGTGCGGCGAAGCGCACGACCTGCCAGAGCGGGAAGTTCCACGGCATGACGGCGAGCACCACGCCCAGGGGCCGGTAGCGGACCCGTACGGCCGAGGCGCCCGCGTCGCGGACGTCGGCGTCGGTGGGGTGCTCGTCGGCGAGGAGCGACTCGGCGCGGGCCGCGTACCAGCGCATCGCCTTGACGCACTTGGCGGCTTCCGCGCGGGCCGCCGCGAGGGGTTTGCCCATCTCGACGGTCATGGTGCGGGCGACGTCCTCGGCCTCCGCCTCCAGCAGGTCCGCGGCGCGTTCGAGCAGCGCGGAGCGCTCGGCGAAGGAGGTGCGCCGGTACGTCGCGGCCGTGCGCGCGGCCAGGGCCAGGCAGCGTTCGACGCCGGCGGCGTCGAGGGCGTCGAAGGAGAGCAGCGTCCGGCCCGTCGTGGGGTTGACGGTGGCGATGGGCATGCTCCGACCTTGCCCGCCGGGCCCCGCCCCCGCAACGCGAGGACCGGCCGTCGTGCGTGCCGGGCGTCCGCGGGGCAGGCGGGACTTCGCGGACGCCCCCTAGTGTTCTGAGTCTGGAATTCTGTTTAGATGTAGGCTTTCGGTATGGCGATGGGGCGGCCGAAGGCCGAGTTGGTGTTGACCGATGAGGAGCGGGCCGCGCTCGAGGGCTGGGTGCGGCGCCGTTCGACGCCTCAGGCGTGGGCCTTGCGCTGCCGAATCATCCTGGCCTGCGCCGAAGGCGCGACGAACAAGGACGTTGCGGCCCTGGTGGGTTCCACGCCTCAGGCGGTGGGCCGCTGGCGGGCCCGTTTCGTGCAGTACCGGATCGCGGGCCTCGGGGACATGCCGCGTTCGGGCGGGCCCAGGACGGTGACGGACGAGCAGGTCGCCGCCTTGGTCACCAAGACGCTGGAGTCGACGCCGAAGGGGGCGACGCACTGGTCCACGCGGTCGATGGCCAAGGAGACGGGTCTGTCTCAGTCGACGGTGTCGCGTGTCTGGCGGGCGTTCGGCCTTCAGCCGCACCGGTCCGAGACGTTCAAGCTGTCGACGGATCCGTACTTCGTCGACAAGGTCCACGATGTCGTCGGCCTGTACCTGGATCCGCCGGAGCGGGCCCTTGTGTTCTGCGTCGACGAGAAGTCGCAGATCCAGGCCTTGGACCGGTCTCAGCCGGTGCTGCCGATGATGCCGGCGGTGCCCGAGCGGCGGACGGCGGATTACGTCCGGCACGGCACCACCACCCTCTTTGCCGCCCTCGAGGTCGCCACCGGCAAGGTGATCGGATCCCTGCACCGCCGCCACCGTGCCGAGGAGTTCAAGAAGTTCCTCGTCAAGCTCGACAAGGAAGTCCCGACCGGCCTCGAGGTCCACCTCGTGCTGGACAACTACGCCACCCACAAGACCCCGGACATCAAGAAGTGGCTGCTGGCGCACCCCCGGTTCCACCTGCACTTCACGCCCACCGGATCGTCCTGGCTGAACCTGGTGGAGCGGTGGTTCGCCGAGCTGACCAACAAGCAGATACGGCGAGGCGTTCACAAATCCGTCCAGGCCCTGGAGAAGGACATCCGCGACTGGATCGCCACGTGGAACCGCGACCCGAAGCCCTACGTGTGGACCAAGACTGCGGACGAGATCCTTGAACGCCTCGCCAGCTATCTGAACAGAATTCCAGACTCAGAACACTAGCGGCGCCCGCGCGGCTTGCCGCCCCGCTTGGCGGCGGGCTTGCCGCCCGACCTCGCCGCGGGCTTGCCTCCGGAGCGCGCGGCGGGCTTGCCGCCGCCCGTCTTCGCGCCGCCGGCCTTGGCGCCGCCCGCCTTGCCGCCGGCGCCCCCGGTGGCCTTGCGCTGCTTGGGCTGCGGCGGGGTGGGCTGGCGGCCGCGGGTGCTGTTCACGGTCCGGCCGCGGACGATCCCGATGAACTCCTCCACCAGGTCGGTGGTCTTCTCCTCGGGCCAGGACAGGGCGATCCGCGAGGCGGGGGCGTCGGAGACCGTGCGGTAGGTGAGGTCCTTGCGGTGGTGCAGGCGGGCCAGGGACTGCGGGACGACGAGGACGCCGATGCCCGCCGCGACCAGCTCGACGGCGTCCGCCGTGGTGGCGGGCCGCTCGAAGGCGGGGCGTCCGGGCAGGGTCTCCCAGGGGAGGACGTCGTCCAGGGGGTGCAGCACGATCTCGTCGGCGAGGTCCTCGGTGGTGATCTCCTCGACGGCGGCCACGACGTGGTCCTTCGGGACGACCACGACGGTCGTCTCGGTGTAGAGGGGGATCGCGCTGAGGTCCGCCCCGTCCACCGGCATCCGTACGAACCCGGCGTCGGCGTCGCTGGTGCGCAGCGCGGCGAACGCCTCGGCGGCGGGCACTCCGACGAGGGTCAGCGGGACGTCGGGCAGCCGCTCGTTCCAGATCCGCACCCACTTGGTGGGCGTCACTCCCGGGACGTAGGCGAGCCGGAACGAAGGGGGTGTATCCGAGCCTGTCACCCCGCAAGGCTACCGGTCGTGGTCGGAGGTAGCGCACATGCTCGATACCCTTGACCCCATGACGTCGCACCAGAGCACCCAGACGATGAAGCCCGCGACCGCGGCGAAGAAGCTGGGTGTGTACCTCGAGGCCACCCCCGCAGAGTTCCAGGAGGGCGTGGTCTCGCGCGCCGAGCTGAACGCACTCCAGGCCGAGCCGCCGGCCTGGCTGGTGGAGCTGCGGCGCAACGGCCCGCACCCGCGTCCGGTGGTCGCCTCGAAGCTGGGCGTCTCCATCGCCGGTCTCGCGCGCGGCGGGGTCACCGAGGCGCTCACCACCGAGCAGATCGAGGCGATCAAGCAGGAGAACCCGGAGTGGCTGCAGAAGGAGCGCTCCACCCAGGCCGAGGTCCGCAAGGAAGCGGTGCGGATCAAGGAGAAGCAGGCGCAGGACGCGGCCCGGCGCGCCGGGAAGCAGGACTGACCCCCGCCACCACGGGGCACGATGTTGGCCGGGTCGAAGACCACGCGGACGACTTC
>NZ_GG657750.1:1216844-1225883 GCF_000158895.1 Streptomyces sp. C
CCCGGCCGTTCGCCGTCGAGGAGCCCCCGGACGGGTCCGTTTCGTGTGACCACGTGAAACCCGTTAGGCCGTACGGCGTTAGCAGGACGTACGGACCGGCGTGCGCGCCCCCGCCCCGCGCCGGTCCGTGCGACGACGCCGACCCCGGCCTCACGGGCCGCACGAGCACGAGTACGAGGGACACGATGACGGACCCCATGCCGGCCGGATCCGGCCGGCGCAGACTTGCCGCCCGCTGCCGCAGCATCACCGAGGCCCCTCCGTTCGGGATGGGCGTCTTCGCGGTGATCCTGCTCAACGCGGCGCTGATGGGCCTGGAGACGTACAGCGGGCTGGCCGCCGAGCACCGCCAGGTGCTCCAGGCCGCGGAGCAGTCCTGCCTCACCCTCTTCACGCTGGAGATGCTGCTGCGCGTGGGCGCCCACGCCGACCGGCCGAAAGCATTCTTCCGGGACCCCTGGAACATCTTCGACCTGCTGATCGTCACCTCCGCCTTCCTGCCGTTCCTGCGCGAGAACGCCACCGTCCTGCGGCTGCTGCGCCTCGCACGCGTGCTGCGCACCGCCCGCTTCCTGCCGCACCTGCGGATCCTGCTGCTGGCGGTCGGGCGCAGCCTGCCGGGCACGGCCAGCTTCCTGTTCATCGGCGCCCTGGTGGTGTACGTGTACGCCATGGTCGGCTGGGTCTGCTTCGCCGCCTCCGACCCGCAGCACTACGGCTCGATCGGGCGGGCCGCGCTGACCCTGTTCCTGCTGACCACGCTGGACGGGCTGACGGACGCGGTCCGGGCGGGGCTGGAGATCTCCCGGTTCAGCATCCTCTACTACGCCTCGTACGCCCTGCTGGCCTCCTTCGTCCTGGTCAACGTCCTGATCGGGGTCGTGCTCAACTCGCTGGACGAGGCGCGGGAGATGGAGGAGGCGGACGCGCGGGCCCGGGAGCGCGCGGCGAACGCCATGGACCCGGCGGACGAGGTCCGGGACCGGATCGCCGCGGCCCGCCTGGCGCTGGACGACCTGGAGGCGAGCCTCGATCTGGCCAGGTCCGTCCCGCCTCCCGGGCCGGAACCGGAGCTCCTGGCGGAGCGGCGGCTCGAAGCCGCCAGGTAGCGGCCCCACCGCCGGGGACGCCGCCGGGCCCGGGCGGCCGGGTTTCGGCCATCCCCGGTGTCCGCGTTCCCGGCCCTTGCCCCAACTCACCCACCCCGTGCGAGAGTTGCCACGACACCGAGCCGCTGGGCAACGGGGAGGGTGGACGGTCATGAGTACCGAGGTGCGTACGGTCGAGGTCCCGCTGGGGGACGGCACCGACGGGGTGCTGCGGGTGCAGATCCGCGAGGTCGACGAGTCGCTGGCGCGGGTCGGGCGCGGCGGCGGCTCCGTCGCACGGGCGTCGCGCTCCTTCGGGGAGATGGTGGACAGCATCCGGCCGCTGGCCGACAGCTTCGTGGGGCGGCTCAGCGGGCTCGCCCACCGGCCGGACGAGATCACCCTGGAGTTCGGGGTCTCCCTGTCGGCCGAGGCGGACATCGTCATCGCCAGCACCACCACCCAGGCCAACTTCGGCGTGACCCTGACGTGGAACTCCCCGGCCCCGCGGAACGCCCCGCAGGGCGACCCGCAGAGCACCCCCTTATGACGGCGGCGGGCGGGGCCGGCCAGGCGGACGCCGTGCTCGGCTCCGCCATCGTCCGGGTCGCGGGCCCGGCAGGACCGGTCGGAGTCGGCTTCCTGGTGGCCCCCGACCTGGCGCTGACCTGCGCGCACGTCGTCGCCGACGCGCTCGGCGCGCCCCGTGCGCAGGTCCCCGCGCCGACGGGCGTCCTGACCCTGGACCGCCCCCTGTCCGGGGCCTCCCGGCAGGTCCCGGCCGAGGTGGAGCACTGGGTTCCGCTGCGGGCGGACGGCACCGGGGACATCGCGGTCCTGCGGCTGCGGACGCCCGCCGCGGGTGCGGGCGCGCTCCCCATGGCCTCCCCCACGAGCGTCTGGGACCACCCGGTCCGGGTGGCGGGCTTCACCGCGGCCTTCCCGGGCGGCGTCTGGCACGCGGGCCGGCTGCGCGGATGGACCGCCGAGAACTGGGTGCAGCTGTCGGGCGCCGACCAGCAGGGCGTCCCCGTGGACCGGGGCTTCAGCGGCAGCCCGGTCTGGGACGATGAGGCCGGGGCCGCAGTCGGCATGGTGGTGGCCGCCCAGCTGTCCGGAGACCGGCAGAGCTTCGTGATCCCCACCCGGACCCTGATCGCCGAGGTCCCCGCGCTCGGCCCCCTGCTGAGCCCCGCCTCCCCGTTCCGGGGCCTCGCCGCCTTCCAGGAGGCCGACGCGGAGGTGTACTTCGGCCGGGACCCGGAGGCCGAGGACGTCGCCGGGCTGCTGGACGGCGGACCGCGCTCCCGGGTGGCCCTCGTCGGCCCGTCCGGCTGCGGGAAGTCCTCGCTGGCCCTGGCCGGGGTGGTGCCCCGGCTGCGCGCCCGGGGGTACGAGGTGCTGGTGGTGCGGGCCGCCGAGGGGCTGCCGGTGCGCACGGCGCTCGCCTCGGAACTGGCCCGCCTCGGCGGCGGGTCGGCGGGGCCGCGGGAGCTGGAGGAGGACCTGGCCCGGCGCGGCCTCGCCGCTGCGGCCCGGTCGGCCCTCGGCGACCGGGCGGGCCGGCTGCTCGTCGTACTCGACCAGGCCGAGGCGCTGCTCGCGGAGGGCCGGTCCGGCGACGACGGCTCCGCCGCGCTGCTGTTCCCCGAGCGGCACCCCGCCGGACTGCGGGTGCTGCTCACGCTCCGGGCCGACTTCCTGGAGGCGGCCCTCGCGCACCCCGTCCTCGGCCCCGCGCTCGGCCGGGCGGCGGTCCGGCCGCTGCTGCCGATGACCCGGGCCCAGATGTCCGAGGTGATCCTGCGGCCGCTGGCCCGGATCCCCGCCGTTTCCTACGACCCCGGGCTGGTCTCCCGGATGCTCGACGACGCCGGCGCCGAGCCCGGGGCGCTGCCGCTGCTGGGGTTCGTCCTGGCACGGCTGTGGGACGAACAGGCCATGGGCCGGCTGCGCTTCGCCTCGTACGAGGAGATCGGCGGGGTGCGCGGCGCCCTGGGCCGGCACGCGGAGGCGGCCTGGCGGGCGTGCGTCGCGGAGGCCGACGAGGAGGAGGCCCTGCGGCTGCTGACGGCGCTGGTCAGGATGGCGCCGGGCGGCGAGGCCCCGCTGCGCGGGGTGCTGAGCCGGGCCGACGCCGGGGAGGAGCGGTGGCGGATCGCCGGCCTGCTCGCCGAGCGGCGGATCCTCGTCGTGGGCGGGGACGCGGAGCGCGGCCAGACCGTCGAACTGGCCCACGAGGCGCTGATCGGAGCCTGGCCCACGCTGGCCCGCCGGGTCGCGCAGGACCGGGAGTTCCTCACCTGGCGGGCCGGCTTCCGGCGCGACCTGGACCGCTGGGAGGAACTCGGCCGGCCCCGCGACCAGCTGCCGACGGGTGCACCGCTGGACGCCGCCGTCACCCAGACGGGCCTGCGCGGCGACGAACTCTCGGCGCGGGAGCGGGAGTTCCTCGAAGCGGGACTGGCCCGCCGCACCGAGGAGGCGGCCCAGATCCGGCGCTCCCGCAGGGTCAGGCAGGCCGCCGTCTCCCTGCTGGGCATCCTGCTGGTCATCGCCGTCCTCGCCTCCTGGCAGCTGTACGGGGCGAACGGCAAGCTGGACGAGGACCTGCGCAAGGCCGCGTCGCCGCAGATCGCGCAGCTGGCGGGCCGGCTGGACGACGTGTCGCTCACCAGCTCGGGGCTGATGAGTGCGGCCGCGTACCGCACGGCCCCCGGACCCGAGGCGGAGACGGCCCTGTTCGAGCAGTACGTCCGTATGCGGCACGTCGATCAGGTCGTGCTGGAGGGCAAGGGCGACGTACGGGACGCGGTGCTCAGCGAGGACGGCGACCGGGTCACCGTCGGTCTGCACAACGGCGACGTGCTGCGGTCCGACCTCACCGCCAATCCGCCGCACGTCTCCCAGATCCGGGACGGCAGCGCGCGACTGATCACTGCCTCGCCCGACGGCCTCACGGTTGCGGGCTCCAACCCCATCGGCCTCATCACCCTGGCCTCCTACGCCGCCGCCGGCGAGCCGCGCACGCTCCGGCTGCGCGACACCGGGCAGGCCCGTGACAACGCCCGGCCGGCCAGCGACCTCCGCTTCGACGACTCCGGGCGCCGACTGCTCGCGGCCGTCCCCGCTGAGGGGGTCTCGGTGTGGCAGACCGCCGACGGAACACGCCTCGGCAGCACCCTGGCTCCGCCCACCGGATGGAGCGTCTCCCACGCATGGTTCGGGCCGGGCGGCGACAGCGTGATCGGCCGAATCGTCCCCGAGGGCTCCGCCTCCCACGCGAACGGAAGGCTCGTGCGCTGGCAGTTGTCCGACGGCCGCCGCGACGAGCCCTGGGGCGCCCAGGAGACGGGCCCCGTCACGGTCAGCGCCGACGGATCCACCCTCGTCCAGTGCACTTCCGAGGGAGTCCTCCAGGTCTGGGACCTGGCCGGACAGCCCAGGGTGCGGAAGCAGTACAGCACGAGTCAGCTGGGGCTGGTATGCCCTCTGTACGTACCCCGGCTCGACCGGACCGGACGCTTCCTGGTCAACCCCGCGCAGCGCTTCGGGCCAAGCCTGGGCCGGTACCGGTTCCTGGTGCTTGACCTCCAGGAGGGACTGCCCGCCACGATGGACCTGCCGGCCGCCGCGCAGCAGGACGAGTTCGTCGCCGGCTCGGCGGCGCTGCCGGCCGTCAGCCTGACCGGTCCTCCGGACGCCATGAAGGTGGCGGTCAGCGCGAGGGGCACCGTGGTCGTCGCCAAGGTGCCCCGGCCGACCGGCTTCGACAGTGCCATGCTCACGAGCCTGATCCGCAGCGTGGACACGGACCACGGCCTGGTCGCCACCGTGGAGGCAGACGGCGGGACCCTGCGTCTGTGGGACCTGGCGACGCGCCGCCAGCTCGCCGCGGTGCGCCCCTCGACCCCGCTCTCGCGGATCTACCCCATGTTCAGCACCAACGGCAAGCGGCTGCTCACCGTCACGACGGACGGCCTCGGGGTGCTGGTGTGGGACGTGAACACGACGGGCGGCGGTACCGCACTGGCCGAGGTCCGCCGCCTCGGTCTGCCCGCGCCTCCGGGCATCGACCCCGCGCGCCCGGACCCCCGCACGGGCCGTACACCGGCCTGGGTCAACGTCTGGTTCGACGGTGACGACCACGCGGTGGTGTCGGCGGTCTCCTACGTGACTCGGTGGAACCTCAACACCGGCACGCAGATGGGCAAGACGTACCGGCCCTCGGTTCAGGAGCCGGTCGAGCTGTCGGCCGCCACCGCGGCCGTCTTCGCCGCGGCCCGCCCGGGTCACGGACAGGCGGCAATCCGCAGCGGCGGGGACCAGATCCAGATCTGGGACTTCGAGGAGGGCAAGGTGGTCGACACCTTCACCTCCGACAAGGGCAATCCCCGCCACATGGCTTTCGACCAGACCGGCCGACTGCTGGCCATGGTCACCGTGGACGGGGTCCTCAGGATCCGGGACATGGAGAAGAAGAAGTGGAAGAACCTGGCCTACCAAGGTGTCCAGTGGCTGAACGGGTTCCCCACCCGTTCCATGCTGAGCACTGTGGCCACGACCAACTCCTTCACCTTCTGGGACGTGGGACGGGGCACGGAGCTGTACCACTTCACCCCCGGCTACGGCGCCACCGGGGACTGGTCCGCCGACGGCACCAGGCTCGCCTGGTCCGAGGGCTCGGCGGTGGAAGTGCTGCCCCTGGACCCGGAGCAGTGGCGCAAGCGCGCCTGCGAGCTGGCCGCCCGCCCGCTGACCGACGGCGAACGCGACCTCATGCCTCCCGGCGCCCGCTCCGACGCCTGCGCCGCACTCAAGAAGTGAGCCCCCGCCCGGGGTGCGGGCGGGGGCTCGGACACCGCGGCGTCAGCCGCCGTCGCGGACCGCGACGATGCCGTTGAACACGCCGACGTACGCCGTGCCGTCGGGGCCGAGGGTGATCGGCGCCCAGTTGTTGTCGTACAGGGGTCCGGTGCCGGTCAGCCGGCGCCAGCGGCGCTCACCGGTGCGGAAGTCGACCGCGGTGAGGTACCAGGAGTCGATGCCCCAGAAGTTGGGCTCCTTCTCGTAGAAGTAGAGCAGCCCGTTCGCGGTGGAGAGCTTGGGGACCACGGAGGGAGCGCGGATCGCGCTCTCCCACACCGTGTCGCAGCCGCTGCCGTCGGCGCGGACGTCGATGCGGCTGACGCCGCCGACGACCGACTTGCCCAGGAGCAGCGAGGTGGGGTTCTCGTACCCGTAGTTGTTCTCGACGATGATGCTGTTGCCCCAGGTGATCAGGGAGTTGTCGGTGGTCGAGGCGCCGGATCCGAAGACGGGCACCTTGCACACCAGCCGCCGGTCGGCGGGGACGTCGGTGCCCCGCCGGTAGACCAGGACGTTCATCCGGTCGTCGGCGTTGTCGGTGATGGCGACGTAGCCGTCGCCGAAGAGGTCGGGGGTGGTGCCCGAACCCTGGTTCACGGAGCCGGGCTTGGTGCCGGTCCCGCGGTCGTAGGTCTGGCGCCACTGGGCCTCGGGGGTGCCGTCGGCGCGGGCGCGGAAGCTGTACAGGGCGTGGTCGGTGACGATGGAGACCCCGTCCTCGGCGACGGAGAAGGAGTTCTGGATCTCCTCGCCCTCCAGCCGGATCGACCGGATGTGCCCGCTCGCCGGGTCCACGGTGCCGACGCGGCCCTGGCGGGTGACCCACCAGATGCGGCCGTTCCAGTCGGGCATGACCGAGGTGACGGGGTCGCAGGTGCCGCTGGGCCACAGGTTGGTCCAGCTGACGCAGTCGTGCGGGACCTGGCCGGTGAGGTCCCAGTCGTCGTCGACCGTGAACTTCCAGCTCCCGTCGGGGTTCTGGGAGTGCGCCAGGCGCAGGACGTGCTGGCGGGAGTCGGCGAGCACGGCGCGGTCCTGGTCGTCCAGGTAGAAGTAGGCGCCGCCCGAGGTGTCCTTGAAGATCTTCGCGAAGTCGAGCGAGGTGATCGCCTCGACCGTGGAGGAGCGCTGCGGGAGCTGGTGTTCCGCGAGCGTGGCGAGCGTACGGGGCTCCAGGAGCTTGACCTTGAAGCCGGAGAAGGTGCCGCAGACGGTGACGAGGCGGCCGCCGGCGTCGAAGGTGGCGGTGGCGCACTCGCCGCCGAGGGCGGCGATCTTCTCGCTGGTGACCTGGGGGTTCCTCCCCAGGGGGCCGGACCACGGCGAGGTGGCGCTGCCCGCCGCGTCGGAGTGCATGCCGCTGCGGCCGTTGGGCGCGAGGAAGGGGTGCTGCGGCGGGGCCTCGCCGGGCAGCGGGGCGGCGGTCGCGGGTGCGCCCTCGTAGTGGCTGACCAGGCGGTGGCCCGGGGCCTTGGGGATCTCGTCGGCCCGGGCGGCGGGGGCGAGCCCGCCGAGCACCGTCAGGGCGGCGAGGGCTGGGACCGCGGCGCAGTTCAGCGCTCTTCGGAACATCCGGTCATCCTCCTTGCTCCTCAGTGTTGTTGACATTGCGTCTGACATCGCGCCGCCGCCAGACGCTAGATCGCACTGCCCGAGGAGTCCATGGACGAGCCGGATGGTTCACGAAGGCGCAACAGTTGATCAGCTGTCCGCGATGTCGCTCCAGTGCGCCGTGCGGTCGCACCAGCGGCCGAGCAGCACCGGGTCGTGCCCGACGGCCAGCAGGCCGGCTCCGGTCTCCTTCCGGTACTCCTCGACCACCCCGACCAGAGCGGCGGTGGTGGAGGCGTCGAGCATCGCGGTCATCTCGTCGCAGACCAGCCAGCGCGGCCGCAGCACCAGCGCCCGGGCCAGGCAGGCGCGCTGGAGCTGGCCGTCGCTGACCTCGTGGGGGCGCCGGGCGAGCAGGCCGGCGCCCAGGCCGACCCGGTCGGCCAGCCCGGCGACGGCCGCTTCGGCCTCCGTACGCCGGCCCGTGGCGCGGAGCGGTTCCGCGACGAGGTCGTACAGGCTGAGGCGGGGGTCGGCGGAGAGACGGGGCTGCTGGAAGACGACGCCGACTCCGGTGCGCAGGGAGCGCGGGGCCCGGTGCCGGAAGCTCGGTCACCGCGCGGCCGTCGAAGGCCACGGTCCCCCGGTCGGGCCGGTGCAGCAGGGCGGCGACCCGGGCCAGGGTGGACTTGCCGCAGCCGCTGGGCCCGAGCAGCCCGAGGGCCTCGCCGGAGTGCAGCGCGAGGTGCGCGTCGCGTACGACGGGGCCCCGGCGGTCGTAGCCGGCGGTGATGCCCTTGAGCTCAAGCACGGTGGCAGGCCACCCCTTCGGTGAGCGGGGGCCGTCCGGCCCGGCAGGTGTCGTCGGCGAGGGCGCAGCGGGCGGCGAAGGCGCAGCCGGGCGGCAGGTCGCCCAGTTCGGGCGGGGCGCCTGGGATGGGGGTGAAGGCCCGCTCGGGCAGGGCGTCGAGCAGGCCCCGGGCGTAGGGGTGGCGGGGGCCGGGCGTGGCGAAGAAGGTGTCGGCGGGCGCGAGTTCCACGATCCGGCCCGCGTACATGACGGCGACGGTGTCGGCGATGCGCTGGGCGGCCGCCAGGTCGTGGGTGATCATCAGCAGGGCGCGGCCGGCGTCCCGGGTGTGGGCGCGCAGTTCGTCGACGGTGCGTTCCACGAGCTCGCGGTCGAGGCCGGTGGTGGGCTCGTCGGCGAGGAGCAGGGGCGCGTCGCCGATGAGGGCGAGGGCGGTGGCGGCGCGCTGGGCGAGGCCGCCGGAGAGCTGGTGGGGGTGGTGGTCGAGGTGGCTTTCGGGGAAGGCGGCGCGGGCGGCCGCGGCTTCGGCGGCCTTGCGCGGGTCTGCGGGGCGGGTGAGTGCCCGGACGGTCTCCTCCAGGTGGGAGCGGACGGTGCGGACGGGGGTGAGGTGCGCGGCGGGGCTCTGCGGGACCAGGCCGACGCGACGGCCGCGTACCGTGCGGGCGAGGGTCTTCTCGTCGGCGGCGAGGAGGTCGAGGCCGTCGCCGAGGCGGGCCG
>NZ_GG657750.1:1226167-1230607 GCF_000158895.1 Streptomyces sp. C
GGACCCGGGCGCGGTGCCGGAGCCGGATGCGGACCCGGGCGCGGTCCGGGGCTGGGGGTCGCCTCCCGGCAGGGACGAGGGTGCGGGTGCGGGGTGCTGCGGGGTCACAGGGTCAGCTCCGAGCGGCGGCGGGGGCTCAGGCGGTCGCGCCAGGCGCCCGCGAGGCCGGCGATGGCCAGGGTGGGGACGATCAGCAGCAGGCCGGGGAAGAGGGTGGGCCACCAGTCGCCGGCGAGCAGCGAGCCGCGGCCGGCCTGGACGAGGGTGCCCAGGCTGGCCTGGTGGGCGGGCAGGCCGAGGCCGAGGAAGGACAGCGCGGACTCGTGCCACATGGCGTGCGGGATCATCAGCACCGCCGCCAGTCCGGCCTGCGGGAGCACGCCGGGGACCAGGTGGCGGACGGTGACCCGCCATCGGGAGGCACCGCCGGAGACGGCCGCGTCCACGTAGGGGCGGCCGCGGAGCGAGAGCACCTCGGCGCGCACGATGCGGGCGGTGGAGAGCCAGTGGGTGAGCGCGACCGACACCACGACGGGCCAGATGCCCGGCCGGAACAGGGCCACGACGAAGATCCCGAGCAGCAGGTGCGGGATGGCGGAGAGGGCGTCGACGGCCCGCATCAGGAGCCGGTCGGTGCGGCCGCCGAGGGCTCCGGCGGCGGCGCCGACGGCGGTGCCGAGGACGGTGGCGACGAGCGCCGCGACCACGCCGACCAGCAGGGAGACGCGCAGTCCGTGGACGCAGCGCAGCAGCAGGTCGCGGCCGAGGTCGTCGGTGCCGAAGGGGTGCTGCCAGGAGGGCGGCAGCAGCTTCGCGGAGAGGTCCACGGCCTGCTGGTCGAACCGGACCAGCGCGGGTACCAGCAGGACGGCGAGGACGAGGAGGGCGGTGACGGCGGCCGCGGTGCGCACGCGCAGGGCGCGGGTGGAGCTGCGGTCCGGGCCGTGCCGGCGCCAGGCGGTGTCAGCCATCGAAGCCCACCCTCGGGTCGGCCAGCCCGTACAGCAGGTCGGACAGCAGGTTGCCGGCGAGTACGGCGGCGGTGGCCAGGACGGTGAGCGCGGCCAGCAGCGGGAAGTCCACGGAGGTGGCGGCGGTGACGGTGGCGGCGGCGACGCCGGGCCAGCTGAAGACGGTCTCGACGAGCAGGGCGCCGGTGATCAGCTCCGGGACGCGGGAGCCGATGAGGGTGAGCATGGGCAGCATGCCGGAGCGCAGCCCGTGGCCCAGCAGGACCCGCCGCTCGGACAGGCCCCGCGCGCGGGCGCCGCGTACGGGGTCTTCGGCCAGGGCGTCGGCGACGCCCTGGCGTACGTAGAGGAAGAACCAGGGGAACTGGGAGACGCCGAGGACCAGTGCGGGCAGCACCAGGTGGGAGGCGACCCCCGCGAGGGTGACGGTGTCGTCGGCGGCGACGGGAGCCCGCCCGAGGGCAGTGCGCCGAGCCGTACCGAGAAGAACCAGACGGCGAGCAGCCCGAGCCAGAAGGCGGGGGCCGCCTCCAGGGTGTAGGCGAGGCCGGACGCGGCCCGGTCCAGGGCCCCGCCCTGGCGGCGGGCGGCGAGCAGCCCGAGCAGCGTGCCCAGCAGGACGGCCACGGCGAAGGCGGACCCGGCGAGGAGCGCGGACCAGCCCACGCGTTCGGCGATGACGTCGGCGACGGGCTGGCGCATCACGGCGGAGTCGCCGAGGTCGCCGGTGAGCGCGGAGGTGAGCCAGTCCCACCACCGGGCGGGGAAGGGCCGGTCGACGCCGAGGTTGGCGCGCAGCTGGTCGAGTTCGGCCTGGGAGGCGGTGAGTCCGGCGGTGCCGGCGTAGGCCTTGACGGGGTCGAAGGGGGACAGTGCGGCGACGGCGAAGACCCCGAAGGTGACGGCGAGGAGGACGGGGACGGCGGACAGGGTCCGCCGTCCCGCCATCCGCGCCATCGGCCCCCAGGGCGGGAGGCCGGGGCGGCGTCCCGGACGGTTGCGGCCCGGACGGCTGCTCTCCGAACGGCTGCGCCCCGGACGGTGTCCTCTTAATTCTCCCTCTGCTTCGGCTTCCAGCTCTCGACGTTGCACCAGGGGCCGGAGCCGAGGCCGTGGTCGTGCGGCTCGACCTGGGTGGAGGGGCCCTCCCACTTGTCGTTCACCACGTAGAGGTGGTCGATGTGGGTGAGGAACACGTAGCCCGGGTTCTGGACGAGTTCGCGCTGCACGGTGTCGTAGGCGGCCTTGCGGGCGGCCGGGTCGCCGCTGGTGCGGCCGTCGGCCACGGCGCGGTCGACGGCCGGGTTGGCGTACTGGGCCATGTTGTTGAAGCCGTCGCCCGCGAGGGAGGAGGTCAGCAGCTGGTACTGGTCGAAGTCGGGGTCGGCCGGGGAGCCGCCGCCGGCGAGGACGGCGTCGGTCTTCATCCGGGGCTCGATGACCTCCCAGGTCCCGGCCTCGGTCTTGACCTCGATGCCGGCCTTCTTCGCGTCGGAGGCGAAGGCCAGCGCGTGGTCCTGGCGGATCTTGTCGCCGGAGGTGTACCAGAGGGGGAACGAGGCGCGGACCCCGTCCTTGGCGCGGATGCCGTCGCCGCCGGGCTTCCAGCCGGCCTCGTCGAGGATCTGCTTGGCCCGTTCGAGGTCGTACGGGCGCTCCGTGCCCGGGGTGAACCAGCGGCTGTCGGTGGGCACGGGCCCGTAGGCGGCCTTGCCCGCGTCGTCGAGGAGCTTGTCGACCATGGCCTGCCGGTCGACGGCGATGTCCAGCGCCCGGCGCACGGCCACGTCACCGGTGACGGGGTGGTGCGTCGGGAGGGTCACGTTGCGGTAGTCGAAGGTCTTGGCGGCGAAGGTCTTGCGCGCCTTGTCCTGCGCGAAGCCCCGGGCGAGGTTCGGGGGCAGGATGGCGGCGTCCAGCTCCCCGGCGCGCAGCCGGGTGGCGCGGACGTCGTCGTCCTTGACGACGGCCATGGTGAACTTCTTCACGGCGGGCTCGCCGCCCCAGTAGCGGGGGTTGGCCCGGAAGCTGATCTTCTCGCCCTTGGACCAGCCGGTCAGCAGGTACGGGGCCGGTACCGACGGGGCTTCGTGGTGAACTCGCCGCTGTTGACGTCCTGGCGGCCCGCGACGTGCTCGGGGGCGATGGGCAGTACGGTCCGCTCGGCGAACGGGGCGTAGGGGTACTTGAGGGTGAAGACCACCGTGTCGGCGCCCTGCGCGGTGACGCTCTCGACGGCGTCCAGCTCGGTCTTGGAGGCGTTGTTGGTCTTCGGGTCGAGGATGGTCCGGTAGGTGAACTCGACGTCCTTGGCGGTGAAGGGCTCCCCGTCGCTGAACTCCACGCCCCGGCGCAGCTTGTACGTGTACGTGCGGCCGTCGGCGGAGACCTCGGGCAGGGCCTCGGCGAGCGCGGGCTTCAGCTTCATGTCCGCGTCGTGGGTGAGCAGCCCGTCGAAGATCTTGGAGTTGCCGTCCTTGCCGTAGCCGAGCAGCGGACTGAGGCTTTCCGGCTCGGTCGCGATGCCGACCACCGCGGAGTCCGCCGGCGAGGCGGCTCCCGATGGGTTCGAGCAGGCCGCCAGGCCCGTGATGAGCGCGGTGGCGAGCGTCGCGCCGGCTGCTCCCCGTACTGTCCGGGCCGTCATGCTGCACACATCCCTGTTCAAAACCATCCGTTATTGCAAAGAGATCGCAATAATGCCAGACGAGAGCAGATGAAGACGAACCCGCCCAGAGCGGCACCCCCGGCCGCGGCCGACGGCCGCGGGGTCTTGTGGGCCCGCCCCGGCCGTGCCATATATGTCTAGACCAATAACGGACCCATGCCGGAAGGGGCATCCCGTGCGCGGCACCACCTCCCCGAGCCGCGCCGGGGCGGCGGCGCTCGCCCTCGGCCTGGCCGCCGCCCTGGCCGCGTGCGGCGCGGACGGCGACACCCGGCCCCCGCCGGCCCCCAGCGGGCTCACCGCGCAGGCGGGCAGCGCCACTTCGGTCCACGTGATGTGGCGCACGCCCGCCACCGCGGACGGGGTCAGCGGCTACCAGGTGTTCCAGGGAGGCCAGTTGGTCCGGGAACTCCCCGCCGACAAGACCATGACCGACATCACCGGCCTCGCCCCGGGGACGGCGTACACCTTCACCGTCCGCGCCAAGGACGCCGCAGGGAACCGCTCCCCGCTCAGCGCCCCCGCCGGGGTGACCACCCCGGCGGCCAGGGCGGAGGACCACCGGGCCCCCACCGCCCCGCCCACCGCCACCGGCCGCGCCGAGGGACCCCACGAGGCCCGGCTGAGCTGGGGCGCGGCGACCGACGACACCGGCGTGAGCGCGTACGACCTCTACCATGCCGGGGTGCGCGTCCACACCGCCCCCGGCACGGGACGGGTCCGCCACCGTCACCGGGTTTTTTTTTTGCACCGCCTACGTGTTCACCGTCCGCGCCCGCGACGGCTCCGACAACTCCTCCC
>NZ_GG657750.1:1230978-1245563 GCF_000158895.1 Streptomyces sp. C
CATCCGTGTTCGGGTGAGTACTCGGTCAACCACAATCAGGCAGACTCCACGTGCGGGGACCCCGCACCGGACCCCGCCACCATCCCGGGACACCTCCCGGGCAACCTGCAAACCAAAAAGCGGCCGGCTTCATCGGCCGCCAGGACGAACTGGACACCCTGGAAGGCCTGTTGGGCGAACGAAGACTGGTCACCCTCAACGAAAAAAGGCGGCGTCGGCAAGTCCCGGCTCGCCCTGCGCGCCGCCACCCGCCGCAGCCGGGCCTCCCGGCCGGGGGGCCTGCGCCCCGGCCGCGCCTGGCCCGACGGGATCTGGTGGGTGGAACTCTCGCCGCTGCGCGACCCCGCGCTGCTCACCACGACCGTCGCGCACGCCATCGGCCTCGCCGACCACTCCGTGCACCCCCTCGACGAGGAACTGTGCGCGTGGATGGCCGACAAGGCCCTGCTGCTCGTCCTCGACACCTGCGAGCACATGGTCTCCGAGGTCCGCCACCTCGCGGGCGAACTGCTGCAGTCCGCACCCGGCCTGACGGTCCTGGCCACCTCCCGCGAACGGCTCGACTCCCCCGGCGAGACGGTGCTCGAAGTCCGCCCGCTGCCCTGCGAGGGGCCCGACAGCGAGGCCCTCGCCCTCTTCCGGGCGAGCGCCCTCGCCGCCAGCCCCGCCGCCACGGCCGTCTTCGCCGACCCCGCGCGGTCCCGGACCGCCGCCGAGGTGTGCCGCCGGCTGGACGGCATCCCGCTCGCGCTGGAGCTGGCCGGGGCCCGGATGCGGGTGTGGAGCCTGGAGCAGATGGCGCAGCGCCTCGGGACCCGCTTCGAGGTGCTGTCCGGAACCCGCGCCGCGCTCCCGCCCCGGCACCAGACCATGCGGACCGCGATCGGCTGGAGCCACGAGCTGTGCGAGCCGGTGGAGCGGCTGCTGTGGGCACGGCTCTCGGTGTTCAGCGGGGACTTCGACATCGCCGCCGCCCGCGCCGTGTGCGCCGGCGGGCCGCTGCCGGCCGCCCGGGTGGAGCGGGTACTGGAGGGGCTGGTCGCGAAGTCCGTCGTACGGCGCTCCCGGGAGCGCGGGGCCGGGGCCCGCTACCGGATGCTCGACACCATCCGGGAGTTCGGGCACGACTGGCTCGCGGAGCTGGACGAGGTACGGGCCGTCGCCGACCGGCACGCCCACTGGTACGCGGCGCTCTGCGAGGCCGCCGACCGGGGCTGGCTGGGGCCCGGCCAGCTGGACTGGTACCGCAGGATGAGCGCCGAGCACGCGCAGCTGCGCACCGCCCTGGAGCACCTGCTCGGCACGGATCCCTCGGCGGCCCTGGAGATGGCCGGGGCCCTGTGGTTCTTCTGGTTCTCGTGCGGCCACGTCCACGAGGGCCGGGCCTTCCTGGAGCGGGCCCTGCGCGGGGCCCCGGAACCGGGGTCCGCCCGGGTCCAGGCACAGTGGGCGCTCGGGCTGACGATGCTGCTCCAGGGCGACATGGACGGAGCCCAGGCGATGGGGGCCGAGTGCGTCCGGGCGGCCGCGCTGCTCGCCGACCCGGAGCGGCGGCTGCGCGCCGCCTACCTGCGGGGGGTGTCGATCCTGATGCCGGGCGACCCGGTGGGGGCGCTCGCGCTGGCGGGGCCCCGGGCGCGGGCGGCCCACGAGGGGCGGGCCGACGGGCCGGGCCGGCTGCTGTGCCGGCTGGTGACGGCGTACGCCCTGTGCGACCTCGGGCGCTTCGAGGAGGCCGCCGAGGAGGCGCACGGGCTGCGCGAGGCGTGCGCGGACCTGGGCGAGCGCTGGCTGCGGGCGTACGCGGACTACGTGCTGGCCGTCGCGGCGCTGGGCCTCGGCCAGTACGGCGAGGCCGCGCGGCACGTACGGGCCATGCTGTCCGGGAAACGGCTGCTGGGCGACCGCTTCGGCATCGCGCTGGGCCTGGACCTGCTCGCGGCGGCGGTGGCGGCCCTCGGTGACGGGGAGCTGGCGGCGCGCCTCCTCGGCACCGGACACGCCTGGTGGCGCACGGTGGGCAGGCCGCAGATGGGCTCGCCCTCGCTGACGGCCCTGCGGGACCAGGGCGAGCGGCAGGCCAGAGCGGCGATCGGCGACGCGGCGTACGAAACCGCGTTCCGGGGCGGTGCGGCGGCACCCACCGGCTGACTGCGTCTCACGACCCAGTGGCAGCCGGTGGGCCCGCGTAATGCCTGGGCTCCCGTCAGTACGGGAGGGGTCTGCCCGACGGTGTGCGCAGGTCCAGGTCTCGGGGGGCGGGCTTGGGGACGGGCTTGCGGATCAGCTGCTGACGCATGCTGCCTCCTCGCTCAGACCAGCGCCGGGCGACGGGGTTCCACCGTCCGGCCTTCGGGGAGCAGTTCACCGGTGTCGTCGAAGATGACCACCCCGTTGCACAGCAGGCTCCAGCCCTGTTCGGGATGGGAGGCCACGATGCGCGCGGCCTCGTGGTCGGCGCTGTCGGCGGGCGGGCAGGGGGGCTGGTGGGAGCACATGGCGCACCTCCTCGCAGTGTGGGGCGGGAAGGCCGGTGGTCACCCGGTCGAACCCACGATCCACGGTGGCGGTGAGTATTACCGATCGCCGCCCTCCGACGGAAGCCGTATTCGACGTCCAGTTCAGGGTGTGTATGCCCGCTTACCATGCGCTCATGCCCGTTATCCGGATCATTCGCCGCACGCCCCTCCCGCCGGACGAGGTGTGGAGGAGGCTGACGGACTGGGAACGCCACGGCGAACAGGTGCCGCTGACCCGGACGATCATCGAGACGGAGCCGCCCACGCGCGCCGGAACGCGCTTCACGGCGCGTACGGGAGTGGGAAGCATCACGTTGGACGACACCATGGAGGTCGTCGTCTGGGAGCCCCCGCGACTGGTCCGGCTGGAGAAGCGCGGCAGGACGGTGACGGGCTGGGCCGAGATCGAGCTCCGCCCGGCCGCCGGCGGGGGCACCGAGGTCCACTGGCGCGAGGACCTGCGCCTGCGCCCCCTCCCCCGTCTCCTGGACCCCCTGGTGGCCCGCGCGGGCCACCACCTCTTCGCCCGGGCCCTGGTCCGCCTGCTGCGGCCCTGACGGTCCGGGCTAGGGTGCCGTGATCATCACGCACCCCGGGAGGGTTCCCCTTGGCCACACCCCCGCCCGGGTACGGCGCCGGCCCGTACGGCCCGTACCCCCCGCAGCCGGGCCCGTACGCCCCGCCGCAGCAGGGCCCGTACGCCCAGCAGCCGGGCCCGCACGCACCGCCGCCTCCGCATGCCCCGCCACCCGCGTACCCCCCGCCGCCGGGTCCGTACGCACCGCCGCCGCCGGCGTACGCCGTGCCGCCGCAGCAGGCCGGGGCCGGCTGCCGGGTGTGCGGGTGCCGGCCCGCCGCTCCCGCCACCGTGCGCGGGCACCAGGGCCTGCTCGTGGTGATGCGGTTCCTCAGCCTGCCCGGGCCGTTCTGCCGCGACTGCGGCACGGCCACCTACCGCCGGATGTCCTCGGACACCCTCTGGCAGGGCTGGTGGGGGCCGCTGTCGCTGTTCATCACCCCGTTCACGCTGCTGCTCAACCTCGGACCCCGGGCGGCGTTCCGGCGCCTGGCGGAGCCGGCGGGCGGCTTCCGGCCCCCGATGGACCCGGGGAAGCCGCTGTGGCGGCGCCCGCCCGCGCTGCTCCTGCTCGTCCCGGCGCTGCTGGTCGTCCTCGGCATCCCGGCGCTCGTCGTGACGGGCCTGCTGATCCGCGAGGCGGCCCCGCCGGTGCTGGCGGTCGGCCAGTGCGTGCGCAACGACGGCGACTGGAAGGACCAGGAGCTGGTGGTCACCGACTGCGGGTCGGCCCGGGCGGAGTTCCGCGTGAGCAAGCGGCTCACCACCGGGGCGTCCTGCGCCGCGGGGGACTACCTCTCCGACCCGAAGTACGGCGGCGACGGCTGGACCCTGAACTGCCTCACCCCGCTGCACTGAAGCGGACCGCCCCGCCCCCGTTGGAACACCGGGGACGGGGCGGGCGGGCCGGAACGGGGCGGGCCGGGAGGGGCCGCGGCTAGCGGATCGGCATGCCCGACAGGGTGCGGGCGATCACCAGGCGCTGGATCTCGCTCGTCCCCTCGAAGATCGTGTAGATGGCCGCGTCGCGGTGCATCCGCTCCACCGGGTACTCCCGGGTGAAGCCGTTGCCGCCGAGGATCTGGACCGCCTGGGCGGTGACCTTCTTCGCCACCTCGCTCGCGAAGAGCTTCGACATGGAGCCCTCGGCCGAGGTGAACGGCCTGCCCGCGACCGCCATCCAGGACGCCCGCCACACCAGCAGCCGGGCTGCGTCGATCTGCGTGCGCATGTCCGCGAGCTGGAAGGCCACCCCCTGGTTGTCGATGATCGGGCGGCCGAACTGGGTGCGGGTCTTCGCGTAGTCGAGGGCGACCTCGTACGCCGCGCGGGCCGTCCCGACGGCCATGGCGCCGACGGCCGGCCGGGAGGCCTCGAAGGTGGCCATCGCGGCGTTCTTCACGCGCTCGCCCCCGCCCGCAGCCGCCCGCTCGCGGGCCCGCGCGAGGCGCTCGTCGAGCTTCTCCTTGCCGCCGAGCAGGCAGGAGCCGGGGATCCGTACGTCCTCCAGGACCACCTCGGCGGTGTGCGAGGCGCGGATGCCGTGCTTCTTGAACTTCTGGCCCTGGGACAGGCCGGGGGTGTTCGGCGGCACGATGAAGGAGGCGTGGCCCTTGGTGCCGAGCTCGGGGTCGACCACGGCGACGACGATGTGGACGTTGGCGATGCCGCCGTTGGTGGCCCAGGTCTTGGTGCCGTTCAGCACCCACTCGTCCTTGGCCTGGTCGTAGACGGCCCGGGTGCGCATCGCTCCGACGTCGGAGCCGGCGTCCGGCTCGGAGGAGCAGAACGCGGCGACCTTGACGTCGTCCGGGGTCCCGTACATCTGCGGGATCCAGGTGCCGATCTGCTCCTCGGTGCCGTTGGCGACGACCCCGATGGCCGCGAGGCCGGTGCCGACGATGGACAGGGCGATGCCCGCGTCGCCCCAGAAGAGCTCCTCCATGGCCATGGGGATGCCGAGGCCGGTCGGGTCGAAGAACTGCTGGGCGTAGAAGTCCAGCGAGTAGATGCCGACCTTGGCCGCCTCCTGGATGACGGGCCACGGAGTCTCTTCCCGCTCGTCCCATTCGGCGGCCGCGGGCCTGATCACGTCGGCGGCGAAGCCGTGGATCCAGTCCCGGACCTGCTTCTGGTCGTCGTTGAGCTCCATGGTGAACTCCGCCATGTCCCCTCCAGCTGTCTCACACGGTCACCGTTACTGCCGGTAACCCTCACGGTGGCCACAGTCTGTTACCGGCCGGTAAGCACTGTCAAGCGCCGCCGATTCGGTGACGGGGGTACGCGGGGTGTTACGTTGCGTGGGCGTCACGCACATCGCAAGGGCGGGGAGAGAAACACCTCATGGAGACCAGTCAGCAGCCGGCCGAGCCGGGAGCGGGAGAACGCCGCCGGCGCGAGCTGCTCGAAGCGGCGGACCGCGTCGTGCTCAGGGACGGCCCCAAGGCCTCGATGAACGCCATCGCGGCCGAGGCCGGCATCACCAAGCCGATCCTCTACCGGCACTTCGGCGACAAGGCGGGCCTCTACCAGGCGCTCGCCGTACGCCACACCGACGCCCTGCTCGACTCCCTGCGGGCCGCGCTCGACGCCCCGGCCGAACGCCGCAAGCGGGTGGAGTCCACCCTGGACACCTACCTCGCCGCCATCGAGGCCCGCCCGCAGGTCTACCGGTTCCTGATGCACCCCGCCGAGGACTCCCAGACCAGCGAGCGCGGCTTCGACGTCGGCCTGCACTCGGCCCCGCTGCTGCGCCGGCTCGGCGAGGAACTGGCGAAGGTGGTCGGCGAGCGGGTCGACCTCGGCCCCGCCGGCGAACAGCTCGCCCGGATCTGGGGCCACGGCATCGTCGGCATGATGCACGCCGCCGGCGACTGGTGGCTCGGCGAACGCCCCTGCGAGCGGGCGGCGCTGGTAGCCGGCCTCACCGACCTGCTCTGGGGCCGCCTGGCCACCGCCGGCAACCGCGAGGACGGCCCCGGCTTCTGACCCGCGCCGCCGTTCAGGCCCGGGTCCCGCCCCACGGGGCCTTGGCGATGGCCCGGCGCAGCCGGCGGGCGCGCAGGCCGGTCACCCGGTCCGCGTAGACCGTGCCGTCGAGGTGGTCGCACTCGTGCTGGAGGCACCGGGCGAAGAACCCGGTGCCCTCCACCCGCACCGGGGCCCCGTCGGAGGTGACCCCCTCGACGACCGCCCGGTCGAAGCGGACGGTGCCCGCCTCCAGGCCGGGCAGCGACAGACAGCCCTCGGGGCCGCGGAACTCGTCGCCGTCCGCCTCGACCAGCCGGGGGTTGACGACGTGTCCCACATGGCGGACGTCCTCGTCGTCGGGGCAGTCGTAGACGAAGACCCGCAGCCCGGTCCCGATCTGGTTCGCGGCCAGCCCGACGCCCTGGGCGGCGTACATCGTGGCGAACATGTCCTCGATGAGCCGGTCGAGTTCGGGCCCGAAGTCGGTGACCTCGGCACAGGGAGAGTGCAGCACCGGTTCGCCCAGCAGGGTCATCGGGCGTACGGAACCGGTGGTACCGGGGAGGGGACGCTGTCGCATGGCGGTAAGGGTACGACGGGCGAATATATGAGGAGATCCGCGGCGACCTGGGGCGCCGCGGTCAAGGCCGCGGCCGGTACTGGATAGGCTGGGGCGACCGACGCTAGGAGGACAAGGGACGATGGCAGGCAACACGGAGCCGCTTTCGCCGCGGGCCAAGCTGGCCGTGACGGCGGGCAAGGCCGCGGCGGCGGTGTCGCGGGCCGCGGGACGCGGAAGCGGATCGGTGATCGGAGGCAAGGTCGCACTCAGGCTGGACCCCGATCTTCTCGGCGCGCTGGCGCAGCATCTCGATGTCGTCCTCGTCTCCGCGACGAACGGCAAGACCACGACGACCCGCCTGATCGCGGAGGCCCTGCGGGCCAGCGGTCCGGTCGTGTCCAACGCGCTGGGCGCGAACATGCCGGCCGGCATCACCTCGGCCCTCGCCGGCGGCTCGGACGCCAAGTACGGCGTCATCGAGGTGGACGAGAAGTACCTGGCCGGGGTGGCCCGGGACGTCACCCCCAAGGTGATCGCCCTGCTGAACCTCTCCCGCGACCAGCTGGACCGCGCGGCCGAGACCCGCATGCTCGCCGAGAAGTGGCGCGAGGGGCTCCAGGGCTCCAAGGCGGTCGTGGTCGCGAACTGCGACGACCCCCTGATCGTGTGGTCGGCTTCCTCGTCGCAGAACGTGGTGTGGGTGGCGGCCGGCCAGGAGTGGAAGGACGACGCCTGGTCGTGCCCCTCCTGCGGTGGCGTCATGCAGCGCCCGGGCGACGACTGGTTCTGCGGCGAGTGCGGCTTCCGCCGCCCCGCCCCGAGCTGGGTGCTCTCCGGCGACCACGTGCTCGACCCGCACGGCAGCGCCTGGCCCATCCACCTCCAGCTGCCCGGCCGCGCCAACAAGGCCAACGCCGCCACCTCGGCCGCCGTGGCCGCCGTGTTCGGCGTGCCGCCGCAGGTCGCGCTGGAGCGCATGTACCAGGTGCAGGCCGTGGCGGGCCGCTACGACGTGGTCAGCTTCATGAACCGCGACCTGCGCCTGCTGCTCGCGAAGAACCCGGCGGGCTGGCTCGAAACGTTTTCGCTGATCGACGGGCCCCCGGCGCCGGTGGTCCTCGCGGTCAACGCCCGCGGGGCGGACGGCACCGACACCTCCTGGCTGTGGGACGTGGACTACCCGCGCCTCGCCGGGCACCCGATCTTCGTGATCGGCGACCGCAAGCTCGACCTCGCGGTCCGCCTGGAGGTCGCCGGCCTGGACTTCCGCGTCTGCGAGACCCTCGACGAGGCCGTCCAGCTGGCGCCGCCCGGGCAGATCGAGCTCATCGCCAACTACACGGCCTTCCAGGACGTGCGCCGCCGCGTCGGCAACTAGTACCCAGACCTTCGAAGGACAAGAGCATGAGCGACAACAGCCTGCGTCTGGTGTGGGTCTACCCCGACCTGCTCAGCACGTACGGAGACCAGGGTAACTGCCTCGTCGTGGAGCGCCGGGCGCGCCAGCGCGGGCTGGACGTGCAGCGCGTGGACGTGCGCAGCGACCAGCCCATCCCGACCTCGGGCGACATCTACCTGATCGGCGGCGGCGAGGACCGGCCGCAGCGGCTGGCCGCCGAGCGGCTGGTGCGCGACGGGGGCCTGGAGCGCGCCGTCTCGAACGGGGCGATCGTCTTCTCCGTCTGCGCCGGGTACCAGATCCTCGGCAACGAGTTCGTCAACGACATGGGCGAGCGCCAGCCGGGCCTGGGCCTGCTGGACGTGGTCACCGTGCGCGGCGAGGGCGAGCGGTGCGTCGGCGACGTCATCGCCGACATCGACCCGCGCCTGGGCCTGCCGCAGCTGACGGGCTTCGAGAACCACCAGGGCGTCACGCACCTCGGCCCGTCGGCGCGGCCGTTCGCCCGGGTGACGATGGGCCGCGGCAACGGCACCGGCGACGGCACCGAGGGCGCGTACAACGACACCGTCTTCGGCACGTACATGCACGGTCCCGTGATGGCGCGGAACCCGCTGATCGCGGACCACCTGCTGAAGCTGGCCCTCGACGTGAACGCGCTGCCGGCCATGGACGACCGCTGGTACGACGCGCTGCGCGCGGAGCGCATGGCGGCGGCCACGCAGTCCGCGTAAGGGCGCTCGCGCGCCTGCCGCACGGCTTCCGGCCCGGATCCCCTCGGGGGTCCGGGCCGGTGTGCGTCCGGCCGGTGTGGGTTCGGTCGGTGTGCGTTCGTACGATCTTCTGTTTGTTCCGACCATCCTGTGGAGGATGGTTCAGTCCGGCGGGAAACCGCTTGTAGGGTGACGGGTAGTTCCAACCGGACGACGTGGTCCGGTCGTCGGCCCACGTTGCAAAGGTTCTTCCTGCCATGCGCATTGGTGTGCTCACTTCCGGCGGCGACTGCCCCGGCCTGAACGCCGTCATCCGCTCCGTCGTGCACCGCGCCGTCGTCGACCACGGCGACGAGGTCATCGGCTTCCACGACGGCTGGCGCGGCCTCCTGGAGTGCGACTACCGCAAGCTCGACCTGGACTCGGTCGCCGGCATCCTGGCCCGCGGCGGCACCATCCTCGGCTCCTCCCGGGTCCAGCCCGCGCACCTGCGCGACGGCGTGGAGCGGGCCCGCGGGCACGTCGCGGACCTCGGCCTGGACGCCATCATCCCGATCGGCGGCGAGGGCACCCTGAAGGCGGCCAACCTGCTCGCCCAGGGCGGCCTGCCGATCGTGGGCGTGCCGAAGACCATCGACAACGACATCGCCTCCACGGACGTCACCTTCGGTTTCGACACGGCCGTCGGGGTCGCCACCGACGCCCTGGACCGGCTGAAGACCACCGCCGAGTCCCACCAGCGCGTGATGGTCGTCGAGGTCATGGGCCGCCACACCGGCTGGATCGCCCTGCACTCGGGCATGGCGGCCGGCGCGCACGCCATCGTCGTCCCGGAGCGTCCCTTCGACATCGAGGAGCTGACGGCGATCGTCGGCGAGCGCTTCTCGGCGGGCAAGCGGTTCGCGATCGTCGTGGTCGCCGAGGGCGCCAAGCCCCTGCCCGGCACGATGGAGTACCAGGCGGGCGGCAAGGACCAGTACGGGCACGAGCGCTTCGCCGGCATCGGCAACATCCTGGCCGTCGAACTGGAGCGACGCCTGGGCAAGGAGGCCCGTCCGGTCATCCTGGGCCACGTCCAGCGCGGCGGCACGCCCACCGCCTACGACCGGGTCCTGGCCACCCGCTTCGGCTGGCACGCGGTGGAGGCGGCGCACCGGGGCGAGTTCGGCATGCTGACGGCCCTGCGCGGCACCGACATCGTGATGGTCCCCCTCGCGGAGGCCACCTCGACCCTCAAGACGGTCCCGACGGACCGCTACGACGAGGCGCAGAACGTTCTGTGATGTTTCCCCCCTTCTGAGGCCGCCCCCGGACGCGATCGCGTCCGGGGGCGGCATTACTGTGGTGGGGCGCCACAGTCAAGGGAGTGAAGGCATGGATCACAGCGGGCACGGCATGGACATGAACATGGACCTGCCGCCCTTCACTCTCGGGCGCGGACTGGAGTTCTCCTTCGACGCCTTCTTCCTCTTCGGCTCGCTGCTGGGCCTCGCCCTGTACGGGTGGGGCGTGTGGCGGCTGCGCAGGCGCGGGGACTCCTGGCCGGTGGGCCGGACCGTCGCCTTCGTCACCGGTGTGCTGACGGTGATGCTGGTGATGTGCACCAAGCTGAACGACTACGGCATGGTCATGTTCAGCGTGCACATGGTCCAGCACATGGTGATCAGCATGGTCACCCCGATCCTGCTGCTGCTCGGGGCACCGGTGACGCTGGCCCTGCGGGCGCTGCCGCCGGCGGCGCGCGGGCACAAGGGGCCGCGCGAGCTGCTCCTGATGCTGCTGCACAGCCGGTACATGCGGATCGTCACCCACCCGGCCTTCACCATCCCGATGTTCATCGCGAGCCTCTACGCGCTGTACTTCACCCCGCTCTTCGACTTCCTGATGGAGAGCAAGCCCGGCCACATCGGCATGATGGTCCACTTCCTCGCCGTCGGCCTGATCTTCTTCTGGCCGATCATGGGCGTGGACCCGGGCCCGCACCGCCCCGGCTACGTGATGCGCATGCTGGAGCTGTTCGCGGGCATGCCCTTCCACGCCTTCTTCGGCATCGCGCTGATGATGGCGAGCGAGCCGATGATCAAGACGTACGCGAACCCGCCGGCCTCCCTGGACATCGACCCGCTGCTCGACCAGCAGTGGGGCGGCGGCATCGCCTGGGCGTTCAGCGAGATCCCCTCGGTGCTGGTGCTGATCGCCCTGATCTACCAGTGGTACCACTCGGAGCAGCGGGTGGCGCGGCGCTCGGACCGGGCCGCCGACCGGGACGGCGACAAGGAGCTCGCCGCCTACAACGCGTATCTCGCCTCGCTCCAGCAGCGCGGCCAGTAGCGCGGAGCCCGCATCAGGCGCCACCATGGGGCATGACCGGATCCGTTAAGGCGATGGCCGTCACGACCTTCGCCGCTCTGGTGGCCGTCTCCACGTACTCGGTGGCGCTCGGCAGCAACGGCTGGCTGTGGTTCGGCTGGGTGGTGCTGGGGCTGCTCACGATGGGGCTGGCCGCTTCGCGCAGCACCTGACCCTCGCCCGACCCTCCCGACCCCGCGTTGACTGTCCGTAGGATGGCCGTGACATAGGGGCATCGACGGGAGCGGCCTGGTGTTCTACCACTTGCTCAAGCACGTACTGCTCGGTCCGCTGCTGCGGCTGCTGTTCCGGCCGCGGATCGAGGGGCTGGAGAACATCCCCCCGGAGGGCGCCGCGATCGTCGCGGGCAACCACCTGTCCTTCTCGGACCACTTCCTGATGCCCGCGATCCTCAAGCGCCGGATCACCTTCCTCGCCAAGGCCGAGTACTTCACCGGGCCCGGCCTCAAGGGCCGGCTGACCGCAGCCTTCTTCCGCAGCGCCGGGCAGATCCCGGTGGACCGCTCCGGCAAGGACGCCGGGCAGGCGGCCCTGCGCGAGGGTCTCGGGGTGCTGTCCAGGGGCGAGCTGCTCGGGATCTACCCGGAGGGCACCCGCTCCCACGACGGGCGGCTCTACAAGGGCAAGGTCGGGGTGGCGGCCATGGCCCTGGGCGCGGGGGTGCCGGTGGTGCCGTGCGCGATGCTCGGGACCTTCGAGATCCAGCCGCCCGGCAAGAAGCTCCCCAAGATCCGGCGGGTCACGATCCGCTTCGGGGCTCCGCTGGAGTTCTCCCGGTACGCGGGCATGGAGGGCGAGCGGGCCGTGCTGCGCGCGGTCACGGACGAGATCATGTACGCGGTCCTGGGCCTCTCCGGCCAGGAGTACGTGGACCGGTACGCGGCCGAGGTCAAGGCCGAGGAGGAGGAGAAGCGGAAGAAGGCCCGGCGCTCCTCGCGCTGAGCCTTCTCCCGCTCTTCCTACCGGGTCCTACGGGTACTGCCAGGCACCACCGGGGGTCCTAGCGGACGACCGCCGGGAGCTCCTCGTGCTGCGGCAGCGCGGCGGCCGGGGCCTCCACGAGGGACTTCGCCGCGGCCGGGGCCGGCGGCACCGGGGTGGCGTGCGGGCCGCACTTCACGTCCTGGGCGTCGACCTTGCCGGTGAGCAGGTAGGCGTCCACACGGGTGTTGACGCAGGGGTTCACCAGGCTGGTGACGCCGTGCGAGCCGGCGTTCTGCTCGGTGATCAGGCGCGAGCCCGCCAGGCGGCGGTGCAGCTCGACGGCGCCCTGGTACGGGGTGGCCGCGTCACGCTCGGACTGGACGATCAGGACCGGGGCGATGCCGCGCTTGGCACCGACCTCGATCGGGGTGCTCTGCTTGGACTTCCAGGTCGCGCAGGGCAGGTTCATCCACGCGTTCGACCAGGTCAGGAACGGGTACTTCTTGTGCAGCTCGGTGTTGTCCCGGTCCCACTTGGCCCAGCTGGTGGGCCACTTGGCGTCGGCGCACTCCACCGCGGTGTACACGGCGTTGCTGTTCTCGGAAGCGGCGTTGCCCTTGGTGTCGGACATGTCCGGGGCGATGGCCTCGATCAGCGGCTTCTCGTCACCGGCGGCCCAGGCGCTGAACGCCTGCGCGACCGGGACCCACGAGGAGTCGTAGTACGGGGCGCCCTGGAAGAAGCCGATCAGCTCGGCCGGGCCGACGACGCCGCCGAGCGGGTTGGCCTTGGCCTTGCCGCGCAGCTCCTGGTACTTGGCCTCGACCTTGGCGCGGGTGTCGCCGAGGTGGAAGACGGCGTCGTTCTTGGCGACCCAGTCCTGCCAGTCGTTCCAGCGCATCTGGAAGGCGGCGTCCTGCTCCAGGTTGGCCTGGTACCAGATGTTGTCCGTCGCCGGGTTGACGACGGAGTCGACGATCATGCGGCGCACGTGGGTCGGGAAGAGGGTCGCGTAGACCCCGCCCAGGTAGGTGCCGTAGGAGACGCCGAGGTAGTTCAGCTTCTGCTCGCCGAGGGCGGCCCGGATGACGTCCAGGTCGCGCGCGGTGTTCGGCGTGGTCATGTGCGGCAGCATCTCGCCGCTGCGCTCCTTGCAGCCGTCCGCGTACTCGGCGGCGAGCTTGCGCTGGGCGCGCTTGTCGGCCTCGTTGGACGGGACCGGGTCGGCCTTGGGGGCCTTGACGAACTCCTGCGGGTCGATGCAGGAGATCGGCGCGGAGTGGCCGACGCCGCGGGGGTCGAAGCCCACGAAGTCGTACGCCTTGGAGGCGTTGACCCACAGCGGGCTCTTGGTGGTGATCCGGCGCGGGAAGCGCATGCCGGAACCGCCCGGGCCGCCCGGGTTGTAGACGAGGGCGCCCTGGCGCTCCTCCTTGGTGCCCGTGCTGACGGCACGGTCGACGGCGAGCTCGATGGTCTTGCCGAAGGGCTTGGTGTAGTCGAGCGGGACCTTGACCCAGCCGCACTGGATCGGCTTCTCGAAGCCCCAGTCGGCAGGACAGTCCTTCCAGTCGATGCCGGCGCGCGCGGCGCGGGCGGCGGCGATCTGGACGCCGATCGCCTCGGCACCGCCGTTGTCCCGGCCGGCCGGAGCGGCCGAGGCCGACGGCGCGAGCAGCAGGCCCGCGGCCAGCGCACCGGTGATGAGAGTGGCGGCGCTCCCCAGCGTCGCGTTGCGTATCACGTGGTTGATCCCCTTGGTCATGTGCCGCCCGGAGCGGCAGGTTTGGGACAGGGGGATCCTTTCGTCTGACCGGTACCCGGCAACAGAGCACGGTCGAGTTCTTTGCCAACCCGATAACCGGAAACGTGTGTACCGCTGAGCGGTGTCCCATTGCCCCGCTTCTGTCCCCCCGTCACCACCCGTACGTGCGCATCGCTCCGTCGAGCAGCTCGCGCAGCCGCAGCGCGTCCGGGGCGAGGGCCGTGACCAGCACGGCGGGTCCGGCCAGCGGGGTCGCCGCCGCGAACTCGCCCAGGAGGGCCGCCCGGGGCGGGTCCTGCGCGAAGCGGGGGTCGACCACCAGGAGCTGGCCGAGGGCGCGGTGGCCCGCCGTGACGGCCGGGCCGTCCCAGCCGCCGGGTGCGCCGGGGCCGCAGGAGAGCTCCTGGTCCAGCAGGGGCCGGCCGTCCCGGGTGACCGTGAGCCGGCTGCGCAGCAGCCCGGGGGGCTCGGCGCTGCGTCCCAGCACCTGTTCCTCGCGCAGCAGGAGGCGGGCGGTGGGGGCCAGTTCGGCGCGGGTGGTGGCGCGCAGGTCGCTCCCGCGCACGGAGACGAGCGGCTCCGGCAGCCAGCGCACCGCCGCCCCGTCGGCGAGCGAGAGCCGTACGTCGTACCGCGCGGGCTCCCCGGTGCGGCCGGGCAGGGCCAGGGTGGCGGCCGCCGAGCGCAGGGCGAGGCGGGCGCCGGGTCCCGCCTCGGCCTCCACGGTGAGGTGGTCGCCGCCGAGGGGGGCGCTGGGTCGCGCCGACCAGCATCACTCCCGCCTCG
>NZ_GG657750.1:1245700-1288735 GCF_000158895.1 Streptomyces sp. C
CGCTGGTCACCGTACGGCCCAGGCGGCGATCCGGCCGCGCACCCAGTCAGCCACCGGGGCGACACCTTCGGGGCCGCGCAGGGACTGGAAGGCGACGGGCAGGTCGCCGCGCTGGGCGGCGGCGTCGCGGGCCATGCGTTCCAGGTCGGAGCCTACGTGGGGGGCGAGGTCGGTCTTGTTGACGACGAGGAGGTCGGAGGTGGTGACGCCGGGGCCGCCCTTGCGGGGGATGTCGTCGCCGCCGGCCACGTCGATGACGAAGATCTGGGCGTCGACCAGGCCCCGGGAGAAGGTGGCGGTCAGGTTGTCGCCGCCGGACTCGACGAGGATCAGGTCGAGGGGGGCGCTGCCGAGGAAGGCCTCCTCCAGTTCCTCCACGGCCTCCAGATTGGCGGAGATGTCGTCGCGGATGGCGGTGTGGGGGCAGGCTCCGGTCTCGACGGCGCTGATCCGCTCGGGGGGCAGGACGGCCTCGCGGAGGAGGAACTCGGCGTCCTCGCGGGTGTAGATGTCGTTGGTGACGACGGCCATGGACAGTTCGGTGCGCAGCGCGCGGCAGAGGGCGGCGACGGTGGCGGTCTTGCCGGAGCCGACGGGTCCGCCGAGGCCCACGCGCAGGGCGCGGCGGCTGCCGTCGGCGCGCAGCGGGGCGGCGCCGTGGGTGTGGCGGTGGGGGTAGGTCACGTCGTGGTCGAGGTGCACGGCAGTTCTCCAGGAGGGAAGGGGTGGGGGCGCTCGCGCTCAGGAGGCGAAGAGGCGTACCGCCCAGTCGGCATGTGCCTGTGCCGCGATTTCCAGCAGCGGTGAGGAGGCCGCGGGCAGGGCGTCCGCGCCCTCGGTGCGGGCGAGCTCGGCCGCACCGGCGGCCCGGGCGGCGACGGCGTCGAGGTCGGGGGCGAGGCGGGCGAGTACGGCGCTCGCCTCGAAGGGGTCGAGGCCCAGCAGCCGTACCGTCGCCGTGGCCGGCCCGCTGACGCTCTCGTACGCCGCCACCTGCGCGGCCTCCGGCGCCCCGAGCCCGGCGGCCCGGGCGGCGAGGCCGAGCACCACGGGCTGGTGCGCCCCGCGCGGGAAGGCGGCGGCCAGCGCGTCGAGTTCGGCGGCGGGCCAGGTGGCTCGGGCGGCCCGCAGCAGCTGCCGGCCGAGCCGCCGCGCGGCGGCGCGCAGCGCGGGCGAGGGGGTGCGGGCGTCGGCGGCGGCGTCGAGTGCGGCCGGGTCGAGGCCGAGGGCGGCGGCCGCGGCCAGCCCGGCGGCGGTGAGTCCGGCGGTGTGCAACCGGCCCCGGCAGAACTGCTCCAGGGTGGCGGCGTCGTGGATGCGGCCGGCCTTGCAGGCGGCCTCCGCCCCGCCGGAGTGGGCGTGCCCTCCGGCGGGGAAGCGGCCGTCGGCGAGCACGAGCAGCGCGGCGAGGCTCATCGTCGGGAGCCCGTCGGACGTCGGGAGACCATCAGGAGTCGGGAGCCCATCAGAAGAGGAAGTATCTCTGTGCCATGGGCAGTTCGGCAGCGGGTGCCGGCTCCACCGCCTCGCCGTCGATGGTGACGGTGAAGGTGTCGGGGTCGACCTGGACCCGGGGCATCGCGTCGTTGTTGCGCATGTCCGCCTTGCCGAGCTTGCGGGTGTTCTCGATGGCGGTGAACCTCTTGCCGAGGCCGAGGCGTTCGGGGAGGCCGTCGTCGAGGGCGGCCTGCGAGGTGAAGTTGAAGGAGTTGAGGGCGGGCGCGCGTCCGATGCCGCCGTACATGGGCCGGGGCAGGACCGGCTGCGGGGTGGGGATGGAGGCGTTGGCGTCGCCCATCTGCGCGTACGCGATCTGGCCGCCCTTGACGACGAGCTCGGGCTTGACGCCGAAGAAGGCGGGGGTCCACAGCACCAGGTCGGCGAGCTTGCCGACCTCGACGGAGCCGATCTCCCTGGCGAGGCCCTGGGCCACGGCGGGGTTGATCGTGTACTTGGCGACGTAGCGGCGGGCGCGGTGGTTGTCGGCGGGGCCGTCGCCGGGGAGGAAGCCGCGGCGCTGCTTCATCACGTGGGCGGTCTGCCAGGTGCGGAGCACGACCTCTCCGACGCGGCCCATGGCCTGGGAGTCGGAGGAGATGATGGAGATGGCCCCGAGGTCGTGGAGGACGTCCTCGGCGGCGATGGTGGAGGGCCGGATCCGGGACTCGGCGAAGGCGAGGTCCTCGGGGACGGCCGGGTTGAGGTGGTGGCAGACCATCAGCATGTCGAGGTGTTCCTCGACGGTGTTGAGGGTGTGCGGGCGGGTGGGGTTGGTGGAGCTGGGCAGGACGTTGGGCTCGGAGACCACGGTGATGATGTCGGGTGCGTGGCCGCCGCCCGCGCCCTCGGTGTGGTACGAGTGGATGGTCCGCCCGGCGATGGCCGCGAGGGTGTCGGCGACGAAGCCGGCCTCGTTGAGGGTGTCGGTGTGGATGGCGACCTGGGCGCCGGTCTCGTCCGCGACGCCCAGACAGGCGTCGATGGCGGCGGGGGTGGCGCCCCAGTCCTCGTGGATCTTGAAGCCGAGTGCTCCGCCGCGCAGCTGGGAGAGCATGCCCTCGCGGGACGTGGTGTTGCCCTTGCCGAGCAGGCCGATGTTGACGGGGTAGGCCTCCAGGGCCGCGAACATCCGGGCCAGGTGCCAGGGGCCGGGGGTGACGGTGGTGGCCTTGGAGCCCTCGGCGGGGCCGGTGCCGCCGCCGACGAGGGTGGTGATGCCGGAGGCGAGGGCCTCGTCGACGACGGTCGGGGAGATGAAGTGCACGTGGGCGTCGATGGCGCCGGCGGTGAGGATCTTCCCGTTGCCCGCGATGATCTCGGTCTCGGGGCCGATGACGAGTGCGGGGTCGACGCCGTCCATGGTGTCGGGGTTGCCGGCCTTGCCGATGCCGCAGATGCGGCCGTCCGCGATGCCGATGTCGGCCTTGACGACGCCCCAGTGGTCGAGGACGACCACGCCGGTGATGACCGTGTCGGGGGCGCCCTCGGCGCGCGTGGTGCGGGCCTGCCCCATGGACTCGCGGATGACCTTGCCGCCGCCGAAGACGGCCTCGTCGCCGGAGTTGCCGGGTCCGCCGCTGAGGTCCCGTTCGATCTCGACGAAGAGGGCGGTGTCGGCGAGCCGGATCCGGTCACCGGTGGTCGGCCCGAAAAGGTCGGTGTAGGCCCGGCGGGAGAGTTCAGCCATCGAGCGGCCCTCCGGTCTCGCCGCGCAGTCCGGGCACGGTGCGCAGTCCGCCGATGGGTACGAGTTCCACGGCGACGGGGATGCCCGGCTCGAAGCGGACGGCGGTGCCGGCGGCGATGTTCAGGCGCAGGCCGTGCGCGGCCCGCCGGTCGAAGTCGAGGCCGGGGTTGGCCTCGGCGAAGTGGTAGTGGGAGCCGACCTGTACGGGCCGGTCGGCGGCGTTGAGGACGGTGAGACGGGTGACGGGGCGGCCTTCGTTGAGGCGCACCGGGCCGTCCCCGTGGACGATCTCGCCGGGGATCATGCTGCTGCTCCCCCTCAGACGATCGGGTCGTGGACGGTGACGAGCTTGGTGCCGTCGGGGAAGGTGGCCTCGACCTGGACGTCGTGGATCATCTCGGGGATGCCCTCCATGACCTCCGCCCGGGTGAGCACGGTGCGGCCGGACGCCATCAGCTCGGCCACGGTCCGCCCGTCGCGGGCGCCTTCGAGGAGGTGCGAGGTGATCAGGGCGACGGCCTCGGGGTGGTTGAGGCGCACCCCGCGCGCCCTCCGCCTCTCGGCCACGTCGGCGGCCACGTGGATCAGGAGTCTCTCTTGTTCGTGTGGTGTCAATTGCACCTGTATCACCAAGCTTCCGGGACATGGTCGTCGTCGCGCCGGGGAGTGACCGTACCGGCCGTCAACTCTTTGTTGACCTGCGCTTATCCGTGCCAAGCGTCTCTTGCCCAACACAGGACGAGGCTTTCCGTCCCGATCACCGCCGCTTTACCGGAGCGTGGGTGATCATTGGCGGAAGAGCGAGGAACACACCGTAGGGCGCGTATTTTTCCGCCGAGTTAACCCACGTTTCGGGAAGGCTCTCGGTTCAATGCCGCCCCGGTCCCGGCGGGGCGGTTCGTATACGGCCGCCGGGTTCAGCAGCCCCTGAGGGTGCGCGCGGAGGCGTCGGCGGGCCAGGGCAGGGCGATCCACACCGTCTTGCCGCCGTCCTCGGTGGGGGTGACCGAGAGCCGGCCGCCGGCCTCGGCCGCGAGCCAGCGGATGATGACCATGCCGCGGCCGTTGTCCTGCTGGACGGCGGCGGGGAGCCGCTTGGGCCAGCGCGGGTGGCTGTCGGTCACTCCGACGCGCAGCCATTCCTCGCGTTCGAGGCGGACGTCGACGGTGAAGGTGGGCGACTGGCCGAAGGTGTGCTGCACGGAGTTGGTGGCGAGTTCGGAGACGATGAGCCGGACGGTGTCCGCGGTGCCCGCGTCCTCGGGCAGTCCCCAGTCGGTCAGTACCCGCGCCACGTAGCGGCGGGCGGCGGCCACCGACACCGGATCGCTCGGCAGAGTGACGGATGCTTCCAGCTGATCTGCCATGGCGACGTCCCTTTCCCACCGGGACGGAGCCGCCCCGGATCTACGCTGAGCGCCAGAGTGCCACCCATCGTGCCGCCGTTTCCGCCGTTCCCCCAAGATATGCATATATCTGTCGCTCAATGCGGTGAACTCTGCTACGGAAGAGCGTATTTGGACGGCAGACTGGTGCGAGGTGTGCCGGTGGAAGGAGAGCGGGTATGCAGCACGGTCCCGCGGTACGTCGGCGCAAACTCGGCGAGGAGCTGCGTGCCCTGCGCGACCGCTCCGGGCTCACCAGCGGCGAGGTGGCCCGCATCGTCGGCTGGCACCAGTCGAAGGTCAGCCGGATCGAAACGGGCCGCAGTGGTGTGAAGACGGAGGACATCCGGCTGCTGCTGGACGCCTACGGGGACGTGGTGAGCGCCCAGCAGCGCGCGCTGCTGGAGGCCCTGGGCGCCTCGGCGGCCGGTCCGGCGGCGAGCGGGGACGCGGCGCGGGGGCGGCAGTGGTGGCACGACTACCGGGGCCTGCTCCCGCAGGAGTACCGGGACTTCATCAGCCTGGAGGCCGGGGCCCGGTCGGCGCGGACCGTCGAGCTGTCGGTGGTGCCGGGGCTGCTCCAGACCCCGGACTACGCGCGGGCGGTGACCCGGGCCGCGCTGGGCGGGCTGCCGGAGCCGAAGGTGGACGCGCTGGTCGACGTACGGCTGGCCCGGCAGGCGGTGCTGCGGTCCGATCCGCCGCTGGAGCTGAGCGCCGTGCTGGACGAGGCGGTGCTGCGCCGGCAGATCGGCGGGCCGGGGGTGATGGAAGAGCAGCTGCGGCATCTGGTGGAGGTGGCGAGGCTGCCCCAAGTGCGGCTGCAGGTGCTGCCGTTCACCGTGGGGGGCCATCTCGGCCTGACCGGACCGTTCGTGATTTTCTCATTTCCGAACATCGCCGATCTGGATGTGGTGGTGCTCGACCATTTGACGAGTAGCCTCTATCTGGAGCGGAAGGAAGACCTAGAGGCGTACAGCGCCGCGTTCCGCACCATCCAGGCGCACGCCCTCCCGCCCCATGACTCGTCGGATCTGATCAGCTCTATCGCTGACGACGCGTAGAAGGAGGCACCCCCGTGTCCGCAACCCCCTTATCCACCAGCGGACTTCTGAACAGCGCGCGGTGGCGGCGGAGCAGCCGCAGCACCGGAATGAACAACTGCGTGGAAGCCGCCGCCCTCAGCGGCGGCCTGCTGGCCGTCCGCGACTCCAAGCGGACGGACGGCCCGGCCGTGCTCTTCACCGGGCCGGCCTGGGACGGCTTCCTCGCCTCCGTAAGGGCGGACGTGCGCGTGTGACGTGACGCCTAGCGGTCCGTGGCCCCGGCCGGAGCGGTCGCGAGGACCGCGGCGACGGCCCGACTGATCTCGTCCCCCGTGAGATCCGCCCGAGCCGTCAGCCGCAGCCGGGAGATGCCGTCCGGCACCGACGGCGGACGGAAGCACCCCACGGACAGACCTGCCTCGCGGCAGTCGGCGGCCCAGCGCAGTGCCGCCGAGGCCGACGGGGCCCGAACCGACACCACGGCCGCGTCCGGCCGGGCCGCGGTCAGGCCGGACGCGGTGAGCCGCCCGTACAGCTCGGCGGCCACCTCCCGGACCCGGGCCGCGCGCTCCGGTTCCCGGTGCAACAGGCGCAGGCTCGCCAGCGCCGCACCCGCGGCGGCCGGGGCCAGACCGGTGTCGAAGATGAAGGCGCGGGCCGTGTTGACCAGGTGCCGGATGACCTTGGCCGGCCCCAGCACCGCGCCGCCCTGGCTGCCCAGCGACTTCGAGAGGGTCACCGTGGCGACCACCCCCGGCGCGCCCGCGAGCCCGGCGGCGTGCAGCGCGCCGCGGCCGCCCTCGCCCAGCACCCCCAGCCCGTGCGCGTCGTCCACGACCAGCGCGGCGCCCTCGGCCCGGCAGGCGGCGTGGTAGCCGTCGAGCGGGGCGGCGTCCCCGTCGACGGAGAACACCGAGTCGGTCACCAGCAGCGCCCGGCCCCCGTGCCCGGCCAGGGTCTTGCGGGCCGTCTCCGGGTCGCCGTGCGGGGTGACCGCGACCTCGGCCCGCGAGAGCCGGCAGCCGTCGACGATCGAGGCGTGGTTCCCGGCGTCGGAGACCACGAGCGTGCCGCGGCCGCTGAGCGCGGTGACGGCGGCCAGGTTCGCGGCGTACCCGGACGAAAGCACCAGAGCGGACTCGAAGCCCGTGAAAGCGGCGAGCTCCCACTCCAGTTCGGCATGAAGTTCGGTCGAGCCCGTGACCAGGCGTGATCCAGTGGCACCGGCACCCCAGCGCTCGGCCGCGGCACAGGCACCCCGCACGGTCTCCGGATGCCGGGACAGCCCCAGGTAGTCGTTGCTCGCCAGGTCCAGCAGGGGCGAGGAGGCGGGCCTCGGGCGCAGGGTCCGCACCAGCCCTGCCTGCTCTCGGACGCGCTCCGCGCCGTCGATCCAGGCGAAGACGTCCTCGGGTTGCGGGGTGTGCTGGGTCATCGGCGGTCCTCGCGTCGCGTCTCGCGATGTGTCTCGCGTTTTGTCGGCAGTCGACAGATCTGCTCGACCCTATCGGCCGTGACGCGAGGGGCTGGTGTGGCGATCCACACACCTCCTTCCGGCCATGTTGTCCGATCTCTCCTTGGCCGGGAGTGGTCGCGTGGGACAGGATCGGGCGCATGGACCTGCTGAACACCCTGGTGGAAAAGGGACTGCGGCGCGAGCTGCCGACCCGCGAGGAGGCGCTCGCCGTACTGGCGACCTCCGACGACGAACTGCTCGACGTGGTGGCCGCTGCCGGCAAGGTGCGCCGCCAGTGGTTCGGGCGCCGCGTCAAGCTGAACTACCTGGTCAACCTGAAGTCGGGGCTCTGCCCCGAGGACTGCTCGTACTGCTCCCAGCGCCTGGGGTCGAAGGCCGAGATCCTCAAGTACACGTGGCTGAAGCCCGAGGAGGCCTCCCAGGCGGCCGCGGCCGGCGTCGCCGGCGGCGCCAAGCGGGTCTGCCTCGTGGCCAGCGGCCGCGGTCCGACCGACCGTGACGTGGCCCGCGTCGGCGAGACCATCGCCGCCATCAAGGAGCAGAACGAGGGCGTCGAGGTCTGCGCCTGCCTGGGCCTGCTCGCCGAGGGCCAGGCCGAGAAGCTCCGCGAGGCGGGTGCGGACGCCTACAACCACAACCTGAACACCTCCGAGGCCACGTACGGCCAGATCACCAAGACGCACACCTACGCGGACCGCGTCGACACGGTGCAGAAGGCGCACGCGGCGGGCCTGTCGGCCTGCTCCGGCCTGATCGCCGGCATGGGCGAGAGCGACGAGGACCTGGTCGACGTCGTCTACTCGCTGCGCGAGCTGGACTCGGACTCCGTCCCGGTCAACTTCCTGATCCCCTTCGAGGGCACCCCGCTGGCCAAGGAGTGGAACCTCACCCCCCAGCGCTGCCTGCGGATCCTCGCGATGGTCCGCTTCGTCTGCCCCGACGTGGAGGTCCGGATCGCCGGCGGCCGCGAGGTGCACCTGCGCTCGATGCAGCCGCTCGCGCTGAACATCGCCAACTCCATCTTCCTCGGCGACTACCTCACCAGTGAGGGCCAGGCCGGGCAGGCCGACCTCGACATGATCGCGGACGCCGGTTTCGAGGTGGAGGGCGCCGGTACGACCACCCTGCCCGCGCACCGCGCCGACGCCGCGGCCGCCGCCCCCGCGGGCGGCACGTGCGGTTCCGCGGCCGGCGGCTGCGGCTCCGCGGCCGACGCCGACGCCGAGTCCGGCGCCGGGGCCCACGGCTGCGGCTCCGCCTGCGGCGGCTGCTCCGGACACGCCGCGGAAACGCCGGCGCCCGCCCAGGCGGAGGCCGGAGAGGTCCGTTCGGACCTGGTGGCGGTACGCCGCCGCGGCGCGGGGACGGACATCGCCCCCAATGCGTGACCAGTTCCCGCTGCACGACCCGCTCGACCCCGCGTCGGACACGGCGGACCTGCTCGCCCTGGACCGGCAGCACGTCTGGCACCCGTACGGCCCGATGCCCGGGCGGCAGGAGACCCTCGTGGTCTCCTCCGCCTCGGGGGTCCGGCTGCGGCTCGCCTCCCCCGCCCAGGGGCGGGAGGAGCTGGTCGACGGCATGTCCTCCTGGTGGTCGGCGATCCACGGCTACAACCACCCCGTGCTGAACGAGGCCGCGACCTCGCAGCTGGGCCGGATGTCGCACGTCATGTTCGGCGGGCTCACCCACGAGCCCGCCGTCCGGCTGGCCGCCCGGCTGGTGGAGATCACCCCGGCGGGGCTGGAGCACGTCTTCCTCTGCGACTCCGGGTCGGTGTCCGTCGAGGTCGCCGTCAAGATGTGCCTGCAGTACTGGCGTTCGCTGGGCCGCACCGGCAAGACCCGGCTGCTGACCTGGCGCGGCGGCTACCACGGCGACACCTGGCAGCCGATGGCCGTGTGCGACCCCGACGGCGGCATGCACGAGCTGTGGCAGGGCCACCTGCCCCGGCAGGTCTTCGCCGACGCACCGCCCGGTGACTTCGACACCCCCGTGGACCCCGCGTACGCGGACCACCTGCGCTCGCTCGTCGCCGCGCACGCCGACGAGCTGGCCGCGGTGATCGTGGAGCCGGTGGTGCAGGGCGCGGGCGGCATGCGCTTCCACCACCCGGGCCACCTGCGGCTGCTGCGCGAGCTGTGCGACGAGTACGGGGTCCTGCTGATCCTGGACGAGATCGCGACGGGCTTCGGCCGTACGGGCGCGCTCTTCGCCGCCGACCACGCGGGCATCACCCCGGACGTCATGTGCCTGGGCAAGTCCCTGACCGGCGGTTACCTCACCCTCGCGGCCACCCTGTGCACCGAGCGGGTCGCCGACGGGATCTCGCAGGGCGAGGTCCCGGTGCTGGCGCACGGGCCGACCTTCATGGGCAACCCGCTCGCCACGGCCGTGGCCCTGGCCTCGATCGACCTGCTGCTCGGCCAGGACTGGGCCGGCGAGGTCAAGCGGATCGAGGCGGGCCTGCGCGAGGGCCTCGCCGAGGCCCGCGCCGTCCCCGGGGTCAAGGACGTACGCGTGCTCGGGGCCATCGGCGTGATCCAGCTCGACCACCCGGTCGACGTGTGGGCGGCCACCCGGGCGGCGGTCCGCGAGGGCGTCTGGCTGCGCCCGTTCCGCGACCTGATCTACACCATGCCCCCGTTCGTCACCGGCGACGCCGACGTGGCCCGGATCTGCCGCGCGGCCGTCGCAGCGGCGCAGGAAGGCTGAGATGACCGTAATCGTCGTGTCCGGAACGGGCACGGAGATCGGCAAGACGGTGGTCACCGCGGCCGTCGCGACCGCCGCCCTGGCCGCGGGGCGTTCGGTGGCGGTGCTCAAGCCCGCCCAGACCGGGGTAGGCCCGGACGAGCCCGGGGACGCCGCCGAGGTCGTACGGCTCGCCGGCCCGGCCGTGACCGCGCGGGAACTGGCCCGCTACCCCGAGCCCCTGGCCCCGGACACCGCCGCGCGGCGCTCCGGGCTGGCGACGCTGACCCCCGCCGGGATCGCGGAGGCGGCCGCGCGGCTGGCCGCCGAGCACGACCTGGTGCTCGTGGAGGGCGCGGGCGGGCTGCTCGTGCGCTTCGACGAGGAGGGCCACACCCTGGCGGACGCGGCGCGGCTGATGGCGGCGCCGGTGCTGGTGGTGGCCCCCGCGGGGCTGGGCACGCTGAACACCACCGACCTGACGGCGGAGGCCCTCGCGGCCCGGTCCGTCCGCGCGCTCGGGGTGGTGGTCGGCAGCTGGCCCGCCGCGCCCGACCATGGCCTCCCGGTGCAACCTCGCCGACCTCCCCAAGTCCGGCTCCCGCTGCTGGGGGCCGTCCCGGAGGGGTCCGGCGCCCTGGAGCCCGCCGCCTTCCGCGCGGCCGCGCCGGGCTGGCTGGGCGCCCCGCTGGACGGCACCTGGACGGCGGAGTCCTTCCTCGCCGAGTGGCCCGCCTGATCTGACGCGCCGACGGAGCCGGTCGCGGGGTCAGTGGCCCCCCGCCGGCTCCTTGCAGCCGCCCTCCAGGTACACCCCGTGCGCCTCGACGCGGGCGGGGTCCGCCGCCCGCCCCGACACGCACGGGCCGGTGCCGGGGAGCATCAGCGCGAAGCCGGGTCCCTGGCCGGCGCTCCCCTCGTACACGTCTCCGCCGCCGACGGGGTAGCCCAGGCGGCGCAGCAGCGTGGTCAGTTCGGCGGCGTCAGCCGCGCGCGGCGGCCAGCTCCGCCCTGATCCGGGCCGCGTGGGCCTCCCCGCGGCAGCGGGCGGCGGGGCTCAGCTCCGTCTGCTGCCGGTACGCGTGGTTCTCCGCGTACTTGCGCGACTCGGGATCCGTCGGCCCGCTCCCGCCGGCGGCGGCGGCCGTCGGCGAGGCGGTGGCTGCCGTCGGCGAGGCGGCGGCGCAGCGGGCCGCGACCTCCGCGAGGAACGCGGCGTTCGGATCGGCCGCAGGCGCCTGGGCCCGGGGTGCCGGCGCCGGGCCGGAGTCGCAGCCGGCGAGCAGGAGCGCCGCGGCGGCGAGCAGCGCCGCGGCCGTGCCCCCGACGGGTGCGGTGCGGGACGTCAAGCTCGTGCCCTCCTTCTGTGCGGGACCCCAAAGTGCGGTGGCCGGAGTGCCGATTATCGTCCGCGCCCTCTGAGGGAGGCGGTTTCGGGGCGGGCCCGGGTGGGGAACAGCCCCGAAGGGCACGCGCAGCCGTGTCGTCCGTCCGCCGCCCGTCCGCGCCCGGAGGCCCGCCATGCCCAGCCCCGTCCCCGATCCGGTCCACCACCCGTACTTCGCCCGGTTCTACGCCCGCGCCAGCACCGCCGCCGTTTTCCGCCGGCATCGGCGCCCTGCGCCGGGAACTCCTGGCGGGGGTCTCCGGGCGGGTCGTCGAGGATCGGCGCGGGCAACGGCCTGAACTTCGCCTACTACCCCCGCCGCCGTGTCCGAGGTCGTCGCCATCGAGCCCGGAGCGCACCCTGCGCCGGCTCGCCGCGGCCGCCGCGCTGCGCGCCGAGGTGCCGGTGGACCTCGTACCGGGCGTGGCCGAGGCGCTCCCGGTCAAGAGCGAGGCCTTCGACGTCGCGGTGGCCTCGCTGGTGCTGTGTACCGTACGCAACCTGCCGCGCGCCCTCGCCGAACTGCACCGGGTGCTCCGCCCGGGCGCCGAACTCCGGTTCCTGGAGCACGGGCTGGCTCCCGGCCCGGGGATGGCGGGCGTCCAGCGGGCGCTCGACCGGACGGTGTGGCCCCGCCTGTTCGGCGGCTGCCACACGGCGCGCGACCCGCTCGCCGCCATCGAGGCGGCCGGCTTCCGGATCGCCTCGCACCGCTCCTTCCGCCTGCCCGAGCGCGGTCCGGCGCTCCCCACGTCGTACTGCGTCATCGGCTCGGCACGCCGCCTGGACGACTGAACCGCGGGACGTTCCGGGACCCCTTCCGGCGGACCGGCGGTCGGACGCGCCCGGCAGGCACCACAATCGAGCCGGGGCCGCGCGGTCCAGCGCGGCCCGGGGTCGTCAGGAGTGGAGCGGAGGGGGAGCGTGGCACACGAGGCGCAGCCGGGACAGCTGGTCAACGACCGGTACCGGCTGGTCCGGGCCCTGGGGTCCGGCGGGATGGGGCGGGTCTGGAAGGCGTACGACGGGCAGCTCGACACCTATGTGGCCGTCAAGGAGCTGATCCTGCCCCCGGGGCCCTCGGCCCCGGATCCGGCCGACCGTCTGGAGCGCGCCCTGCGGGAGGCCCGCAGCGCGGCCAGACTGCGCGACCACCCCAACGTGGTCACGGTCCACGACGTCGCCCTCGTGGGCGGGGTGCCGTGGATCGTGATGGAGCTCGTCAGCGGCTCGACGCTGCAGGAACGCCTGCGGGTGGAGCACCGGCTGCCGGTGGAGGAGGTCGCGGAGGTGGCCGCGGCGCTGCTGAGGGCGCTCGGCGCGGCGCACGCGGAGGGCATCGTCCACCGCGACGTCAAGCCGGCCAACGTGATGCTGACCGAGGACGGCCGGATCCTGCTGGCCGACTTCGGGATCGCCCTCAACGAGGCGGACGACGGCCTGACCGGGACCGGTGTGGTCATCGGTTCGATGGCGTACCTGTCGCCGGAGCGCGCGCGGGGCGAGAAGGGCGGCGCCCCGAGTGACCTGTTCTCCCTGGGGACGACCCTGTACGAGGCCGTCGAGGGGGTGTCGCCGTTCAAGCGGGAGACCCGGATCGGCTCGCAGTACGCGGTCGCGCACGACCCCGTCCCGCCGCCGCGGCGGGCGGGGCGGCTGCGGCCGCTGATCGAGGGGCTGATGGAGAAGGACCCGGACGCGCGGCTGACGGTGGCCGGGGCCCTGGAACTGCTCGTACCGGTGCGGCCCTCCCCGCCTCCCGCGCCCCCCGCTCCCGCGTCCCCGCCTCCCACGTCCCCGGCTCCCGCGCCGGAGTCGCCGGAGCCCTCGGAGCCCTCGGAGCCGCCGGAGCAGCGGCCCGCGTCCGCGCCGGGGATCCGTCCCGCCGCGGCGGCCCCCTTCGCGAGCCGCCCCCCCACCACACGGCCGGCGCCCGCCCGGGCCGCGTCGGCGGGCGCCCGCATCCGCGCCGGGGGCCCGGCCGGGCGCGTGCCGTCCCCGCCGCCGCGACGGGCCCTGCGCGGCCTCGCCCTGTTCGCGCTGGCGGCGGTCCTGATCGCCGGGGGCTCGTACGCCGCCTACCAGTGGACCCGGACGCAGTACTTCGTCGGCGTCAACGACGGGCACGTCGCGGTGTTCCGGGGCCTCAACCAGGAACTGGGCAGCACGCCCCTGTGGGAGCTGGAGACCGACCACCCCGAGATCGAGCTGCGGTACCTGCCGGCGTACCAGCGCAAGCAGGTGGAGGCGACGATCACGACCGACGGTCCCGACGACGCGCGGGCCCGGGCGGCGCAGCTCGCCCTCCAGGCCTCGGCCTGCGCGAAGCACGCCGGGGAGAACGGGGAGGACTCCGTCCTCACGGAGGAGGAACGGACCCTGACGGCCCAGTGCGCGAAGTGAGCGCCGGGGCCAGGGCGGCCCGGGGCGGCTACGGGGCGACCTTGCCGATGCCTCCCGGTGCCTGCGCGGCGCGCCGGTCGATCTGCCACAGCTGGCCCTCGCGGTTGCTGACGTAGATCCAGCCGCCCTCCAGCGCGAGTCCCTCGCAGGTCCCGAGGCCGGAGGCGACCACCCGGTGCGCGCCGTCGGCGAGGGTGATCTCGTGGAGGAGGCCGTTCGCGTGGTCGATGGTGTACGCCCGGCCCGCGCCGTCGAGTTCGACGCGGATGGTGCGCGCCCCGGCGGGGAGGGTGGCCACGACGCGGGAGGCGCCGCCGGCCAGGGTGATCTCGTACAGCTTGGCGCCGTTGTCCTTCTGGCCGACGTACGCCTTGCCCCTGCCGTCCAGGGCCACTCCGGCGATGCCCTGCCCGAGGCCGGTGGCGATCGTGGTCTTCCGCCCGCCGGGCAGGTCGACGGCGATCAGCTGCCCGTCGGTCCAGTTGGTGACGTAGGCCCTGTTCGCCGCCGCGTCGAGTGCGACGCCGTAGGCCCCCGGCACGTCGGCGATCTTGCGGGAGGTGCCGTCGGACAGGTTCACCGCGAGCAGTCGTCCGCCGGCCCAGTCCGTGGTGTAGGCGGTGCCCTGACCGTCGACCTCGACGTCGCCGATGTCGCCCAGGGCGCTCGCGGCCACGCGCTGGGCGCCGGTGTCGGCCTTCACGGCGGACAGCCTCAGCCCGCCCCGGTCGGCGACGTAGACCGTGCCGTTCGCCGGGTCGGCCGCCACGCCTTCGGAGGTACCCAGCCCCGTCGCGACGAGGGTGTGGCTGCGCTTGTGGGCGATGAGCTTCGACAGGTCCGCCGGATTGGGCATGTCCTCGTCCCTGATGGTCACCCCGGGCGGTCCGAAGGCCTTCGTGGTGGACGAGGCCATCGCGGACGCCGACGCCGGGTCCGCGGTGACCTGGAGCTGCGCTGCGGCCGCGGCGCGGGTGCTCTGGAAGAGCGGGCCGAGGAAGCCCATGACGTCGAACGCCCCGTGGGCGGTCTGGCGTACGAGCCAGGGGTCGCGCTCGCTCTCCAGGCTGCGCACCTCTTCGGAGACGCTTCCCGCTCCGGGGGTGTCCTTGCCGAGCTTCTGGCCGGCCTGGTCTGCGGAACCGGCCTGGTCCCCGCCGTTGTCGAAGATGTTCTTGAAGGACATGGTCACTCCCCTAGAGCGGCTGCGGCTGCGTCTGGTAGTCGAGCAGTTCCGGCTGGAACACCCGGTGTTCCCCGGCACGGACCGCGACCCTCTCGGCCGTCCCCTTCTGCATGAAGCGCTTTCCCTCGTCGGCCAGGTCGAAGCGGCTGGAGTCGAGGGCGGCCTCGCCGAGCTTCCACGCGAGGACCTTGGAGTACCTCGGCTCGGCGCCCTGCTTGGCCGTCTCCTTGACCTCGACCGGCTCGGGGTAGTGCAGGGCGACCCAGCCGCCGAAGGTGACGGGGAACTCGTAGTCGAACTGGCGGACCTCGCGCCGGGTCGTGGCCATGACGTCGGCCCGGCTGCTGATCTGGAAGCTCATCGTCGACACGTGCTTCCACTCGGTGGTCAGCGAACCGCTGACGGATCCCGTGATCCCGAGGGCGAGTTCGCCCCACAGTTCCCCGGTGCCGGTGACGGAGCTGGTGGCGGTGGTGCTGCTCGTCGCCTCGGTCTGCGTCTCCGTGTTGACGCCCTGGTTGTCCTTGCTGTTGAGCAGGGTGGTCTTCTGGTACTGCTTCATCTCCATGCTCTTCGCCAGCTGCTGCTGGAGCGACGCGATGGACTTCGCCCCGAAGGTGAGCTTCACCTCTCCCTGGAGCGACCAGCTGATCGTGTTCGAGATCGTGAACTCGACGGTGTCCGTCACGGTGATCACGATGGGGTCGGTGCCGTTGACGTACGTCTGCTTGGACACCATGTCGGGCGGCGGCTGCAGGATGTCGGCGCGCTCCTCGATGACGGGTACGCCGACGTTCATGAAGGCGCGCCAGCCGCGCTCGTGTGCCGTCGGTTCGTCCGTGGGGAACGCGGCGTAGCGCTCCTTGTTGAGGGAGAACCCGACGGGGTCGAGCGGCTCGCCCCCGCCCTGGCGGTTGCGCCGGAACGCGCCGCGGCGCAGGTTGCGTTCCAGGATGCCGGCGGCCCTGGCGGCGATGTCCAGCTCCTGCTGGTTCTTCGTGGTCAGCGGGTGCCGCATGAACACGTCGTTGATGTAGGCCGTGCCGACGTCGTTCCTGACGCTGCCTTGCCCCATGCCCTGTTCCCCTCCCTGGTGGCTGGTCGGTGACGCTACGCAACCGGAGGAGGGGTGGACAGGGGCGGGAAGTCGCCACCGGGTGACAACCGGACAGATGCCGCTGACCAGGCACTTGATCACGCCGGGGCGGGGCGTGCGGCGGGGGCGGGCGGCCGCCCCGGGTGCGCCTTTGCATGATCCACTGAGGCCGAGATCCCGGGAGCCGCGCGGGGGCGGGCGGGCCGGACGGCCCTGCCGCGTGTCCGGATCCATGAGCACGGGGCTGGCTGGGCGTAGCCGGGGCGGCGCTTCCGGCTCGAATCGACCCCGGCCGCGCGTTCGAGGGGGCGGGCCGGACGTACGGGGTGGAGCAGGGCCGGGGGCGGGGCGGGGCCGGGGCGGGGGCGGGGCCGGGGCGGGGGCGTTCACCCGGACGGCCGTCCGGGCGGCGGCGGGTCAGCCCGCGAGCGGCTTGACCCAGCGGGTCCAGATGTCCTCGGGGCCGTAGCCGGCCGCCCGCCACGCCCCGTGCGCCTGCTCGTTCCCGTCGAGCACCATCGCGTCGGCGCGCCGGCCGCCCAGCGCGGCGAACCGCTCCTCGGCGGCCGCCAGCAGTGCGGAGCCCGATGCCCTGCCGGCGGTGGTCCGGGTGCACGGCGAGCCGGGTACAGGTGGCAGCGCCAGCCGTCGAAGCCCGCGATCACGGTGCCGACGAGCTCGCCGTCGCGCCGGGCGAGCAGCAGGGCCTCGGGGTCGCGCGCGTGCAGCCGTTCGACTCCGGCCAGGTCGTCGCTGATGCTCGCGCCCTTGGCGGCGTCCTTCCAGAAGTCCAGGACGGCGGGCAGGTCGGGGGCCGAAGCGGGGCCGATGTGAAGATCGTTCATTCCGGGATCCCACCATCCACGGCCGCTCGCCCAAAAGGATGACCCATTCCCTTTGCCTTTCCTTTACCATGTGGTGAACGGTTTCCCCGATCGACGACGAAAGGTGTGAGCGTCCGCCCATGGGCGAGCCTCCCAGTCACCGACACCCCGGTCCGCGACATCGCGCGGCCCCCCTCCTCCTGACCGAACATGGGACGGAGGTGAACGACCGATGACCGAGGTACTCCTGCTCATCGTGGCGCTGCTGCTCTGCCTTGCCTGTGGAGCGTTCGTCGCCGCCGAGTTCTCGCTGACGACCATCGAGCGCAGCGAGCTCGAACGGGCCGTCGAGCGCGGCGAGCGCGGAGCGGACAGCGCTCTGGCCGCGGTCCGCAGCCTCACCTTCCAGCTCTCCGGAGCGCAGCTCGGCATCACCGTGACCGGCCTGGTCATCGGCATGATCTCCAAGCCCTCGATCGCGGCCCTGCTCACGGGCCCGTTCCAGGACCTGGGCCTGTCGGCCGGCGCCGCCTCCTCCACCGCCCTGGTCCTCGGCACCGTCCTGTCGACGGTGGTCCTGATGGTCGTCGGCGAACTGGTCCCCAAGAACTGGGCGATCTCCTCGCCGCTGGCCATCGCCAAACGCGTGGCGACCATGCAGCGGGTCTTCTCGCGCGCGTTCAGGCCGCTGATCAGCCATCTGAACACCACCGCCAACCACATGGTCCGGCGCATGGGCATGGAGCCCGCCGAGGAGCTGGCCTCCGCCCGCAGCCCGCAGGAGCTGGTGGCGCTGGCCCGGCACTCCGCCAAGGCCGGCGCGCTGGAGAAGGACACCGCCGAGCTGTTCGTGCGGACCCTGAACCTCGCCGACCTGATCGCGGAGAACGTGATGACCCCGCGCGTCCAGGTCACGGCCCTCGACGTGCACACCACCGCCGAGGACGTGGCCAACGCGACCATGGCCACCGGACTGTCGCGCTTCCCCGTCTACCGGGGCAGCCTCGACACCGTGGTCGGCATCGTCCACATCAAGGACGTACTGGCCCTGCCCGCCGCCGAGCGGCACCGCCATCCGGTCTCCGGGCTGCTGCGCGAGCCGCTCCTGGTACCGGAGTCGCTGACCGTGGACCGGCTGCTGGACCGGCTGTCGGGCAGGCAGACGATGGCCGTGGTGATCGACGAGTACGGCGGCACGGCCGGAGTGGCCACCCTGGAGGACATCGTCGAGGAGGTCGTCGGCGAGGTGCGCGACGAGCACGACCCGCACGAGACCCCCGACCTTGCCCCGGCCGGCACGGACGAGGCGGGCCGCACCCTGTACTCGGCCGACGGCGCCGCGCGCACCGACCAGCTCCGGCGGATCGGCCTGCGGGTGCCCGAGGGCCCGTACGAGACCCTGGCCGGGCTGATAGCCACCGAGCTGGGCCGGATCCCGGCCGTCGGTGACCGCCTGGAGCTGGACGGCTGGCGCCTGGACGTGGTCGACGCCAGCGGACGCCGGGCCGCCCGCGTGCTCCTGCACGAGCCGGCCGGACCCGTCGGCGACGAGACCGCGGAGGAGACCCGATGACCGCGATCCAGCTGCTGATCGGCCTGGCGACTCTGGTCGTCAACGCCTTCTTCGTCGGCGCGGAGTTCGCGCTGATCTCGGTCCGGCGCAGCCAGATCGAGCCGTACGCCGAGCAGGGCGACCGCCGGGCCCGGGCGGTGCTGTGGGGGCTGGAGCACGTGTCGGCCCTGATGGCGGCGGCGCAGCTCGGCATCACCCTGTGCACCCTGGTGCTCGGCGTGGTGGCCGAGCCGGCCATCGCGCACCTGCTGAGCCCGCTGCTCGACGCGGTCGGGGTGCCGTCCGGAGTGACGCACGCGATCTCCTTCGTCATCGCCCTGGCGCTGGCCACGTACCTGCACATGCTGTTCGGCGAGATGGTCCCGAAGAACGTGGCACTGGCCGAGCCGGTGCGCACCGCGCTGGCGCTGGGGCCTCCGCTGGTCGCCCTGACCCGGGGCCTGAGGCCGGTGATCTTCGCGGTGAACGCCTTCGCCAACGCCCTGCTGCGGCTGCTGCGGGTGGAGGTGAAGGACGAGGTCGCGGCGACGTTCTCGGACGACGAGCTGGCCCGGATGGTCAAGGACTCCAGTGACGCGGGGCTCATCGACGACCGGGCGAGCGAGCGGCTGCACGACGCCCTCGAACTGGGCCGGCGCCCCGTCGCCGACGTGGTGCTGCCCGTGGACCGGGTCGTCACGGCCCGGCAGGGCATCACCGCGGCCGCCCTGGAGGCCCTGTCCGCCGAGTCGGGGTACTCCCGGTTCCCGGTGGTCGACGCCCGGCAGCGGATCCTGGGGTACCTGCACGTCAAGGACGCCCTGGACGTGCTGGAACGGGACGAGCCCTTCCCGCGGACCGCGCTGCGCCCGATCGCCCAGGTGCGGGCCGAGACCCCGCTGGACGACGTGCTGACCGCCATGCGGCGCAGCCGTACGCACCTGGCGGCGGTCCTCGGGGCGGACGGGGCGCTGGCGGGGCTGGTGACGATGGAGGACGTGCTGCGCGAGCTGTTCGGCCGGCCCGCCTCCACCTAGGGGGTGTCCGCAAAGTGGCGCCGTCCGCCCGGAGGGCGGGCCCCGCGGCGTCCGGTGCGTGCTCTCGGCGTGCCGGGAGGAAGCCCGCGTACTGTCCGTGCTTGGGCTTTCGTCCGGTGCGGCGAGAGCGCGTGCCGGGCGTCGCGGGGCAGGCGAGACTTTGCGGACACCCCCTAGGGCCCTGGGAAGGGAGCCGTACCGCGCGGTAGCATCGCTCCGCCATGGAGATGAATGCGTCGTACACCAGTTTTGTCGCGGTCGGGGACTCCTTCACCGAGGGGATGTCCGACCTGCTGCCGGACGGCTCCTACCGGGGCTGGGCCGACCTGCTGGCCGCCCGGCTCGCCGCGCGCGAGCCGGGCTTCCGCTACGCGAACCTGGCCGTGCGCGGCAAGCTGATCGGCCAGATCGCCGAGGACCAGGCCCCGGCCGCCGCCGCGATGGGCGCGGACGTGGTGACCCTGGTGGGCGGGCTCAACGACGCGCTGCGCCCCAAGGTGGACATGGGCCGGGTCCGGGCGCACCTGGAGGGTGCGGTGGAGCTCCTCGCGCCGTCGTGCAAGCACCTGGTGCTGATGCGCTCACCCGGCCGCAACGGCCCGGTGATGAAACGCTTCCGGCCGCGCATGGAGGAGCTCTTCGGCATCCTCGAAGAACTCGCCGGGCGCCACGGGGCGCTGCTGGTGGACCTGTACGGGGCGCCCGTGCTCGGGGACCCGCGGCTGTGGGACGTCGACCGGCTGCACCTGACCCCGGAGGGTCACCGCAGGGTGGCCGAGGCCGTCTGGCAGACTCTGGGGCTGCCGGCCGAGGAGGACTGGCGGGCGCCGCTGCCTGCGGCCACCGCGCCGGGCTGGCCCGTGCGCCGGGCCGAGGACCTGCGTTTCGCCCGGCAGCACCTGCTCCCCTGGATCGGGCGCCGGCTGACGGGCCGGTCCTCGGGGGACGGCCGCCCCGCGAAGCGGCCGGAGCTGCTGCCGTACGGGACCCCGCCGCTCTCGTAGTAACCCACAATCCCGAGGGCTGCCTCTACCTGCGTAAACGCACAGCCGCGGCCCAAGTAGAATCCCTACACGTGACTGCCAAGCCCCGCATCCCCAATGTCCTGGCCGGCCGCTACGCCTCCGCGGAGCTCGCCGTCCTGTGGTCCCCCGAGTACAAGGTCACGCTGGAGCGGCGGCTGTGGCTCGCCGTGCTGCGCGCCCAGAAGGACCTCGGCATCGAGGTCCCCGACGCCGCCCTCGCCGACTACGAGCGCGTCCTGGAGACCGTCGACCTCGCCTCCATCGCCGAGCGCGAGAAGGTCACCCGCCACGACGTGAAGGCCCGGATCGAGGAGTTCAACGCCCTCGCCGGCCACGAGCACGTCCACAAGGGCATGACCTCCCGCGACCTCACCGAGAACGTCGAGCAGCTCCAGATCCGGCTCTCGCTGGAGCTGGTGCGCGACCGCACGGTCGCCGTCCTGGCCCGCCTCGGCAAGCTCGCCGGCGAGCACGCCGAGCTGGTCATGGCCGGCCGCTCCCACAACGTGGCCGCGCAGGCGACCACGCTGGGCAAGCGCTTCGCGACCGCCGCCGACGAGCTGCTCGTCGCCTACGACCGCCTGGAGAACCTCCTCCAGCGCTACCCGCTGCGCGGGATCAAGGGCCCGGTCGGCACCGCCCAGGACATGCTGGACCTGCTGGGCGGCGACGCCTCCAAGCTGGCCGACCTGGAGCAGCGGATCGCCGCCCACCTCGGCTTCGCCCAGGCGTTCACCTCGGTGGGCCAGGTCTACCCGCGCTCGCTGGACTACGACGTGGTCTCGGCCCTGGTCCAGCTGGCCGCCGCCCCCTCCTCGATCGCGAAGACGATCCGCCTGATGGCCGGCCACGAGCTGGTCACCGAGGGCTTCAAGCCCGGCCAGGTCGGCTCCTCCGCGATGCCCCACAAGATGAACACCCGCTCCTGCGAGCGCGTGAACGGTCTCATGGTCATCCTGCGCGGCTACGCCTCGATGACGGCCGAGCTGGCAGGCGACCAGTGGAACGAGGGCGACGTCTCCTGCTCCGTCGTCCGCCGGGTGGCCCTGCCCGACGCGTTCTTCGCCTTCGACGGCCTGCTGGAGACCTTCCTGACGGTCCTCGACGAGTTCGGCGCCTTCCCGGCCGTCGTGGCCCGCGAGCTGGACCGCTACCTGCCCTTCCTCGCCACCACCAAGGTGCTGATGGGCGCGGTGCGGGCCGGTGTGGGCCGCGAGGCCGCGCACGAGGTCATCAAGGAGCACGCCGTGGCCTCCGCCCTGGCCATGCGCGAGCAGGGCGCCGAGCGCAACGAGCTGCTGGACAAGCTGGCGGCCGACGAGCGGATGCCGCTGGACCGCGCGCAGCTGGACGCCCTGATGGCCGACAAGCTCTCCTTCACGGGGGCCGCGGGTGACCAGGTCGCCGCCGTGGTCTCTCGTATCGAGGCCATCGCCAAGGAGCACCCGGAGGCCGCCGGTTACGCTCCGGGGTCGATCCTCTGACCCCCGACGAGCTCGAAGCCGCCCGCGGCCGCGTCCTCCCGGACGTGGTCGCGGGCGGTCTGCGTGTGCTGTTCTGCGGGATCAATCCGGGTCTCCTCTCCGCCGCGACGGGCCACCACTTCGCCCGCCCCGGCAACCGCTTCTGGCCGGTCCTGCACCTGTCGGGCTTCACCCCCCGCAGGCTCGCCCCCGAGGAGCAGCAGGAGCTGCTGTCCTACCGCCTGGGCATCACCAACGTCGTCGCCCGGGCCACCGCCCGGGCCGACGAGCTGAGCGCCGAGGAGTTCCGCGAGGGCGGCCGGATCCTGACGGCCAAGGTGGAACTGCTGCGCCCCCAGTGGCTCGCCGTGGTCGGCGTGACCGCCTACCGCACGGCCTTCGGGGAGCGGAAGGCCGTGATCGGCCCCCAGGAGCGCACCATCGGCGCCACCCGCATCTGGGCCCTGCCCAACCCCAGCGGGCTGAACGCCCACTGGACCGCCGAGTCGATGGCCGAGGAGTACGCCCGCCTGCGTCGGGCCGCGAGCTCCGACGGCCCCTGAGTCCCGCCGCCGGCTACGGCGGGTCGACGACGGTGACCCCTGCCATCAGCATGAAGGGGAACTCCTTGTCCCATTGGGCGACGCAGACCACCAGCCACCGCTCCCCGGCCCGCCACAGGTGCACATGGTCGGTGATGTTGCACAGCTCATCCCACGGTTCCGGTATCTCCTCCCCGTCGAACCCCCGGTCCAGCAGCGATCCCAGGGCGAATATCTGGGGCGGCCCCCACCGGTCGGTCACCGCCTGGGCGAGCGCCGCGTACTCGGCGCTGATCTGATCCTCGGCCTCCTCCCAGCCGGATCCGTCGTCGTCCCAGAAGTCCCGGGTCCGGCTGAGCTGGACCAGGTGGTAACCCGGGCCCGCGCTCTGTTCACCGGACACGGCCGGCCCGGACGGGAACTCCCGCGTTCGCAGCCGGTCGATCGTGTCGAGATGGTCTGCCGTGGTCATGCCGTCAGTATCGGGCGGGCCACTGACAACTGGCCCGGCGTCACGCGTCGCGCCGACGTACTGCCAGCCAGCCCGCGGTCAGGGCGGCGAGGGCCCACAGCCCGGCCACCGCGAGCCCGCTCCAGGGCCCCAGCGCCCCGTCCGCCTGCGCCCTCATCACCATCTGGCCCGCCCGGTCCGGCATGAACCGCATGGCTCCGCCCACGACCTGACCCACCACGAAGGGCACGATCAGCAGGAAGGGTATGAGCAGGCTCATCACCAGGGTGCCGCTGCGCACCAGGGCGGTCAGGCCGGCCGACAGCAGGGCGATCAGAGTGAGGTAGGCACCGCTGCCGAAGACGGCACGCACCGTCCCGGGGTCGCCGAGGGACAGGGCGTCGTCCCCCATGAACGCCTGCCCGGCGACGAAGGTGACGAGACCGGTGACCTGTCCGACGATGAAGGCGAGTCCGGCCACGGCGGCGGCCTTGGACAGGTACAGCCGGGTCCTGTTGGGCACGGCGGTCAGCGAGATCCGCAGGGCGCCGGCCCGGAACTCGCCCGCGAAGGCGGTCGCGCCGAAGGCGATGGCCGCTATCTGGCCGAAGTTGACGCCGAAGAAGGCTCCGAGGAGGCGGTCCTCGCCCATGGCTCCGGGCTCGGAGGTGCCGATGGCGGCGGCGGTGAGGACGGTGACGCCCGCGGTGGCGGCGAAGACGGCCACCAGCGATCCGAGGACCGCGCGGGCGGACCGTATCTTGATCCATTCCGAGTGCAGGACGGGGACGGTGGGCAGGGCGGCGGCGGTCACGGCGGTGGCTCCCATCGGGTCAGGCGGCGGTGGCGGAGAAGGGGGTGCGGTCGGCGGTGAGGTCGAGGTAGGCCTGCTCCAGTGAGGCCCGCTCGTCGGAGAGTTCGAGCACGGCGATGCCCTCCCGGGCGGCGAGGGCCCCGATCCGTTCGGCCTGTACGCCGTCGACGGTCCAGCGACCGTCCTCGGCGGCGGCCATGCGCAGGCCCTCGCGGGCCAGGGCGGCCGCCAGCCGGTCCGGCTCGGCGGTCCGCAGCCGCACCCTGGGCGTGCTGCGGGCGTCGATGAACTCCTGGAGCGGGGTGTCGGCGAGCAGTTGGCCCTGCCCGAGGATGACGAGGTGGTCGACGAACGAGGCGGACTCGGCCATCAGATGGCTGGAGACGAAGACCGTGCGCCCCTCGGCGGCGAGGCTTCGCATCAGCTCGCGGATCCAGATGATCCCTTCCGGGTCGAGGCCGTTGGTCGGCTCGTCCAGCAGCAGGACCCCCGGGTCGCCCAGCAGGGCGGCGGCTATGCCCAGGCGCTGGCGCATGCCGAGTGAGAAGGTGCCGATCCGGCGGCGGGCGACCGCCGCGAGGCCTGCCCGTTCGAGGACCTCGTCCACCCGGGCGGCCGGGATGCCGTTGCTGACGGCGAGCGCGAGGAGGTGGTCCCGGGCCCTGCGCCCGGCGTGGGGCGCCTGTGGGTCGAGCAGGGCGCCCACCTCGCGCAGCGGGGTCCGCAGGTCGGTGAACCGGCGCCCGGCGATGGCGGCGCTGCCGGCGGTGGGCCGGTCCAGGCCCAGGACCAGGCGCATGGTGGTGGACTTGCCGGCCCCGTTGGGCCCCAGGAACCCGGTGACCCTGCCCGGCAGGACGTCGAAGGTGAGGTGGTCCACGACCCGTCGGGTGCCGTGGTCCTTGGTCAGTTCGCGGATCTCGATGCGGTTCATGGCTCAAGGTTCGCCGTCCGCCCCGGTGCGCTCCCTCCCCCGTGCGAGGGTGCCGTCTCCCCCACGTGGGGGAGACGGCACCGGCCCACGCGCTGCCACGATGGGGGCATGATCCGACTGCTCCGTGCCCCGTTCCGGCCAGTGACGTACTCGCGCTGGCTGCACCTGTGCGTCCCGGTGCTGCTGCTCGCCCTGTGGATGTTCATCAACCCGCGCGCCCCGTGGGTGCCGCTGCTCATCGTCATACCGTTCGGCCTCGTGCCGTGGGTGCGGCTGGCCGAGGGGCTCCAGGCGCAGTTCCTGCTCACCCCGCAGGACCGGGACGGTGGGGAGGGTCTCATCGGCGGTGCTCCGTCGGCGCGTTGGGCGGACCGGTGGCGGACCGTGCTGTGGCTGGAGATACGCCTCGTCGTCGCCGGGGCGGCCATGTTCGCCACGGTGTGGCTGCCGGTCCAGGCCATCGAGCTGACCACGATCGCCCTCGGGCACCCCCTCAGCTCGGACCTCGCCGCGGCGTTCACCCCACCGCGCTGGGCGGCGGCCCTCCTCGTGCCGGTGCCGCTCCTCCTGCTCGTCCTGATCGTGGTCCTGCTGGGCGAGCTCATCACCACCATCGCCCGGCGCCTGCTGGGGCCGTCGGCCGCCGAGCGGCTGACCGCGCTGGAGGCGCGGACGGAGCAGCTGCTGGAGCGGACCCGGATCGCGCGCGAACTGCACGACTCCATCGGGCACGCCCTGACGGTGGCGGTGGTCCAGGCGGGTGCCGCGCGGGCCGCCGGCGACCCCGAGTTCACCGACCGCGCGCTGAGCGCGATCGAGGAGACCGGCCGGGCCGCGCTGGAGGATCTGGAGCGGGTCCTGCTGGTCCTGCGGGAGTCCGCGCAGCAGCCGTCGCAGCGGCCGACCCTGATGGAGGCGGACCGGCTGCTGGAGTCGGCCCGCGCCTCGGGGGCGGAGGTCGACGCCCGACTGACGGGCCCGCTGGAGAAGTTGCCCGGACCGGTCACCCGTGAGGGGTACCGGATCCTGCAGGAGGCGCTCACCAATGTGCTGCGCCACTGCGGCCCCGTTCCCGTCCGGGTACGGGTGGACATGGCCGCGGGCCGGCTGGAACTGGAGGTGACGAACCCGCTGCCGGAGCGTCCTTCCGTCACGAGGGGCGGCGGGAGCGGTCTGCGGGGGATGAGGGAGCGGGCGGCGCTGCTCGGCGGTGAGGCCGAAACCGGTCTCCACGGGGGTGGTTGGCGGGTGTGCGCGCGGCTTCCGCTGGAGCGAATACCCTGACCGGATGCCGGTTACCGTACTGCTCGTCGACGACGAGCCCCTGGTGCGCGCGGGTCTGCGTGCCGTCCTGGAGGCCCAGCCCGACATCGAGGTGGTGGGGGAGGCCGCGGACGGGGCGTCCGTCATCCCCCTCGTGCGGCGGTTGCGGCCGGACGTGGTGGCGATGGACGTACGGATGCCGCTGCTCGACGGGATCGAGGCGACCAGGGCGGTCCTGCGGTCGGTGGACTCCCCGCCGAAGATCCTCGTGGTCACCACCTTCGAGAACGACGAGTACGTCTACCAGGCGCTGCGCGCCGGAGCCGACGGCTTCCTGCTGAAGCGGGCCCGACCCTCGGAGATCGTGCACGCGGTGCGGCTCGTGGCCGAGGGCGAGACCCTGCTCTTCCCCGCGGCCGTACGGGCCCTCGCCGCCGAGTACGGGAACCGGGAGGCCCGCGCGGTCCTGGAGCGGGCCGCGCTGACGGAGCGGGAGGAGGCGGTGCTGCGGCTGATGGCCCGGGGGCTGACCAACGTGGAGATCTCCCGGGAGCTGATCGTCGGGACGGAGACCGTGAAGTCCCATGTGAGCGCGGTCCTGGGCAAGCTGGGGGCGCGCGACCGGACCCAGGCGGTGATCGCGGCGTACGAGTCCGGCTTCGTCTCGCCGGCCTGAGACGGGGCCGGTTCCCGCCGGCGGGGGGCCGCTTCTCGCCGCCGCACCGGGGGCGCAGTACGATCCGCCTGACAAGGTCGTTAGCTGGGAGGACACACGTTGGGGCAGCTGACCGGCGGGGATCCCTCTCTGCTCCGGCGCATCAATTCGGCCGTGGTGCTTCGCGCGCTGCGGGCGGCCGGATCGCCCACCCTCACCGACCTCACGCGGTTGACCGGGCTCTCCCGGCCGACCGTCGAGGGGGTCGTGGAGGGGCTGATCGGCACCGGCCTGGTGGTCGAGGCGGTCGCCGAGGAAGGCGCCCGCCGCCAGGGCCGGCCGGCCAGGAGGTTCCGTTTCCGCGCCGAGGCGGGGCACCTGCTCGGCATCGAGATCGGTTCGCACCGGATCGCGGTGCTGCTGTCCGGGCTCGACGGCCGGGTCATCGGGGCCGGCACCAAGGACGTGTCGGAGACCGCTTCGGCCGATGAGCGTCTGGAGCGCGTGCGGACGGCGGTCGCCGATCTGCTGCGCCGGGCCGGGATCCCCCGCGACTCGCTGCGCGCGGTCGGGGTCGGCAGCCCCGGCATCGTCGAGGCGGACGGGACGGTCCGCCTGGGCACGGCCCTGCCGGGCTGGACGGGACTGCCGCTCGGCGAGCGGCTGCGGCGCTCGTTCCGCTGCCCGGTCCAGGTGGAGAACGACGCCAACGCGGCGGCGCTCGCCGAGCACTGGAAGGGTGCGGCGCGCGACATCGACGACATGGTGTTCGTGATGGCCGGGCTCAGCCCGGGCGCCGGTTCGCTGATCGGCGGCAGGCTGCACCGGGGCTTCGGCGGGGCGGCGGGCGAGATCGGCGCGCTGCACCTGCTGGGCCGGGAGGCCACCCCGGAGCGGCTGCTGTCGACGACGGGCGAGCCCCTGCACCCCCTGGACGAGCCGGCGGTCGCCGAGGTGTTCGCGATGGCCAAGCGGGGCGACGAGCGGGCGGTGGCCGCGGTGGACCGGTTCCTCCAGCGGCTGGTGCACGACGTGGCGGCGCTGGTGCTGGCGATGGACCCGGAGCTGGTGGTCGTGGGCGGCTGGGCGGCCGGACTGGACGGGGTCCTGGAGCCGCTACGCCAGGAGCTGGAGCGGTACTGTCTGCGCCCGCCCCGGGTGGCGCTGTCCATGCTCGGCGAGGCCGCCGTGGCGACGGGCGCCCTGCGGCTGGCCCTGGACCACGTGGAGGAAGAGCTCTTCGCGGTGGAGCGGACGGTCACCGCCCGCCGCTGACCCGGCCGTGGACGCGTCCGGGTACGGAAAACCCCGGGGCCTTGTGGCTCCCGGGGTCCGTGTGCGGGGCGGTCAGGAGGCCGCGCGGGTCTCCGTGATCTCCACGCCCGAGTCGCCGAAGGTGAGGCGGCAGGTGTCGGCGCGGTACGTGGCCACCGAGACGGCGGCGGTGCCGGCAGCGGTGAAGTAGCGGGTGGTCACCAGGAGCACGGGCGCACCGGGCAGCCGGTCCAGCTCCTTGGCGTCGTCGGCGCGGGCGGAGCCCAGCTCGACCGAGCGGTCCTGCCCCTCCAGGGGGAGCCGCTGGAGTTCCCGCATGACGGCCCGGGCCCGGGCGGGGCCGGCGGGGGCGTCGATGGCGGAGAGCCCGGGCACGGAGGCGGCGGGTACGTACAGCAGCTCGGCGGCGACGGCCTGGCCCTGCGTGACGCGGGTCCGGCGCACGGTGTGCACGGGCTCGTCGGCGGCGGTCCCGAGGACCCCGAGGACGGCGGCGGCGGGGACGGCCTCGACCGCGTCGACGGCCTCCCAGCCGTCGGAACCCTCGCCGGGCCAGCCCTGCTGCGCGCTGCCGACGGCGACACCCACGCGCGGCGGGGCCACGGTGGTGCCGACGCCGCGGCGGCGCTGCAGGCGGCCTTCGAGTTCGAGCTGTTCCAGGGCCTGCCGCAGGGTGGCGCGGGCGACCCCGAAGCGCGCGGCGAGCTCACGCTCGTTCGGCAGGACCTCGCCGACCGCGAAGTCCTGGTCCAGCGCGTCGCTGAGCACGGTCTTCAGGTGCCAGTACTTCGGCTCCGGCACCGATTCGAGCTGCGTCGTCCCCACCCTGGCTCCTCCTGCAATCACCGCTGTCACCGTGTCCGGCACCGCCGTGTTCCAGCGGCGGTTTCGCGCCGCAGTTCCGCGCCCTTGTTTATTAAAGGTTCCTGCACTATCCGCGACGATAGGACGGCGCACCCCCTTGGTCAAGACCAATCCTCGCCGCTTTGCCGGGCAGATCGGGCATATGTAGCAACACGTTCACAGGATGTTCTCGCTCGGCACCCGCGCGTCGCACAGACTTCGCAAAGGCTTGTAGCCGGACGCTACTCGACGGTAATCATGGACGCAGTCGTTACTGACGGCCTGTCTCATACGCGTCCACCCGACGAGGAGCAGCATGACCGCCACGGTCTCCTTCACGATCGATTCGCCGCTGGGCCCCCGCACCGCCACCGTCGCCTACGAGCGCAAGGGCGCCGGCGAACCGCTTCTCCTGCTGCACGGCATCGGCCACCACCTCCAGGCCTGGCATCCGGTGACCCAGGTCCTGGCCGCCGACCACGACGTCATCGCCGTCGACCTGCCCGGATTCGGCGCCTCCGGACCGCTGCCCGCAGGCGTCCCGTACGACCTCGCCACCGTCACCCCGGCCCTCGGCGCGCTCTGCGCGGCGCTCGGGGTCGAGCGCCCGCACGTCGCGGGCAACTCCCTGGGCGGGCTGCTCGCCCTGGAGATGGGGCGCACCGGTCTCGCCCGCTCGGTCACCGCCCTCTCCCCCGCCGGGTTCTGGTCCGAGCCCGAGCGGCGCTACGCCTTCACCACGCTGCGCGCCATGCGCGCCGGGGCCAGGGCGCTGCCCCTGCCGGCCCTGGACCGGCTCTCGCGCAGCGGACCGGGCCGCGCCGCCCTCACCGGCACCATCTACGCCCGCCCCGCCCACCGCGCCCCGGAGGCGGTGGTGGCCGAGACCCTCGCCCTGCGGGAGGCCACCGGCTTCGAGGAGACCCTGGCGGCGGGCGGCTCCGTCCGCTTCACCGACGACGTGCCCGGCGTCCCCGTCACGATCGCCTGGGGCACCCGGGACCGGCTGCTGCTGCGCCGCCAGGGCGTGCGGGCCAAGCGCACCGTCCCCGGGGCGCGGCTGGTCCGGCTCCCGGGCTGCGGGCACGTTCCTATGTCTGACGCACCCGCTCTGGTGTCACGGGTCATCTCCGACACGTGCCGCCAGGCCAGCTGACGGCTTAGCCCGTGCGCAGGTATCCACCGATTGCGAGATGAGGATACCGAGGTCAGCATGGGTTTCATGGGCACCAAGGACACGATCGGTGTCCTGTTCCTTGAGCGAGTCAGCGTCTTCAAAGGGGCTCTCAAGAGCGACAGCATCGAGGCTCAGGATCTCACCCTCTTTGAGCGGCTACGGCGGGAGCAGGCTGACGGCCGTCCGCTAAAGCATGCGGGCACAGCCGTGGACAAGGGCGTGTCCGGCTACAAGATCGATATCTTCGATCGTCGGGGCCTGGGTGAGTGGCTGGAGCCCGACAAGATGGGGCTCTGGGATGAGGTCTGGATCACCAAGCTCGACCGTTCCGTACGGCGGGCTCGGTGGTTCCTCATGTTCAACTGGATGCTCAAGGACAACGGCAAGAAGCTCGTCATCCTGAACGATCCCGGCTTCTCCTTCGAGACTGCCGAAGACGAGGTCATGGCCCACATGAAGGCCGTGTCACCTCAAAAAGAAGTCGAGGCGATCACCGAGCGAGTCACCGACTCACACGCTCGCAGGCATCGCACGGCAGCCTGGCAGTCCGCAGCCACTCCGTACGGGTACGAGTCCGTATTCCGGATGATCGACACCCCGAATGGCCCCAAGAAGCGCAAGACTCTCGTGCTGCACAAGCACACGTACGACAGGCTGCACGACATCCGTAACTGGATCGTCCACGACGATCTCTCACTGACCGACGTGATGAACAAGCTCAACGACATGGGTGAGCTGACGGCAGCGGACTGGGTGCGAGTACGCGAGGGAAGGAAGCCGGGCGAGCGGCTGCATCAAGAGGAGGGTGTTGAGCCCCAGCCTGCTGAATGGAGCCTGAGCACGGTCGTCCGGATGCTCAAGAGCCGACGACTTCTCGGTGTGAAGATGACCGGCACAGGCAAGGGCGTCAACAAGCTGGGCACGCCGACCCTCAACGACGACGGTACGGAGTACCGTCCCTTCCCCGCAGTCTTCACCGACGAGGAGTTCGATGAACTTCAGTCGGTCCTCAAGGAGAAGGAAGGCACCCCCCACTCCTCCGAGCACACCCGCGACCGCATCCGGGGAACTGCCTTCTGCGCCCGGTGCGGGTACGCGATGAACAGGCAGATCAGCACCAAGCCAAACCACCAGTACGTCTACATCCGATGCCGGAAACGCAAGGGCAAGCCAGCCTGCCCGGGTGTGGGGATGCCCTCGGACAACGTGGAGCGGTTCTTGTCTGCCGAGTTCCTGAATGAGGAAGGCGAGCACCGCGACCGCCGCCGCATCTGGGACTCGGGCGAGGATCACTCGACCCGCATCAAGGAGCTGGAGACAGCGATCGGCAACCTCACCGAGCGTCTTGCTCTGGTTCCGGTGGGACCTGCTCTGGACTCCGTGACGGCAAGCATGAAGCGACACTCTGATGAGCTGGAAGCGCTCAAGGCCAAGGGCTCTCGCAAGGCCGGCTGGATCTACATTGAGGAGGGCAAGACCTTCGGGGAGATGTGGCCCGACATGGACTGGGAGGAGCGCCGCCGACTGCTCATCAAGCGCGGCGTGAAGTTCTTCATCAGCGAGGACGACTGGTGGCTAGAGGTGCCCACCTACTGGCCTGGCGAGGAACCCGACGATGAGGAAGAAGTGGTCGGGGAGGTACAGCAGCGAGTGGCTTGATCGACCAGGAGAACCCCCGGCCGGCGCCGGGGGTTCCCTCTTCGACTACCTGAGCGCGATCACCGCGACGAACGCACCCACCACTCCAGCTACCGAGCCGATCACGGTCCAGACACGAGTGCTGGACCACCACCGCTCACCGCGCGGTTCACCCGCAGTGCCACTTGACCGTGCATGAAGATCGGGCGCGGTGAGCGTGACGGGCGAGTTGTCTCCAACGCTGATGTTGATGATCTGCGCGGCGTACCGGTGCTGCTCCGGCGCGCGGACATGTTCATCGGCCTGCATGTCGTCCCTCCCTGAGACGGTTACGGCCGTCTTCTTCGAGAGAGGGAGGGGACTACAAGTCCCAACCTCAACGAAGGCAGACGGTGTGTCTGTCCTTGAACACAGCGCCCGCGACTGTGCCGCTCCTGTAGTCAGGAGCGTTTCGTTGAGGTCGTTGAAAAATCCCGCGACCGGTCTAGCTGAGAACGGGCGTCGCCCGGGGACTAATCCGCCAGGCACCGGAGCGTCACCGCTTCCGGGAGACACAGGGGGAGAACCTCCCGCCCGCGCCGACAGTCGTGTCTTCCACGTCACGGAGGTTTACCCTCCGGCGCTTCCATTCTGACCGTCTGGGACTATTCTACAGCCGCCGAAGAGCACCAACAACGGGCGCTTCAGGAAGAGTTCAGGGTCTTTCGGACAGCACGAAGCCCCCAGCCGCAGCCGGGGGCTCCAGTCATCATGGTGGTGTCAGCCGTTGTCCCACTCGCCCGTCGCGTAGACGTCAGGGAAGATCGGGGACCGTGTTACGAGCGACCTGCCAGCATGAGCGCCAGGGGGCCGGCGGGGAGGAGGAAGCGACCCTCTCGCACGGCTTCGATCACGTCGTCCATCGACCACCAGGACAGGATGAAGTCGGTTTCCGACGGTTCGAGCTGCTGCGGGCCGATGGTCAACTGTCGGGCCTCGAAGAGATGAACCCGTGCGGTGCTGGCCAGGGTGATGGCGTATGAACCAAGCGTTCGCCACTCATCCGCGGTGATGCCGGCCTCTTCGAGAAGCTCTCGCCTCGCGCACTCCTCCGGGGTCTCATCCCCTTCGACTCGGCCACCGGGCAGGAACAGGTATTCGCCACCATGTCGGACGAAGTCCGAGCTGAGGATGGCCACGCCGCCCGCCTCATCGAGGGCCACGATCACGGCGGCGTCCCGCATGCTGTCGGTCATCGGGAGACCTCCGCTTTCCCGTTGATCGGTACGGCTTTGATCTTCGTGCGCATCGCAGCCCGCCGTTCCCTTTCCACTTCCCGACGAGCCGCGACCAGCCCGGGGTCGTACATGTCCCAGGAGTGCAGACCTCGATGCGAGGCGAACAGGACACAGGCGTCGTCTTCTCCGGCGGGTAGACAGTTGCCCTCACCGCAGTCCGGGAGGGCTTGCAGCAGCATCGTGCCGCCGTCGCGCCACACACCCCAGATCATCTTGGCTTCGGAGTCGATGTACTCCACGGCGCCGTAATGCTTGCCCTCGTGCGGTGACAGTTCACAGGTGACCGTCTTGTCGAGCATGCAGGCAGGTGTGGCATCTGTTCCGGACATGAACTCAATGACGCTCCTGAGTTCATGAGGCAGTGATGTGACGGCCCCGCACGCTTGAACTCCGGAAGTCTTCATTGCTCCTCGCGCACTGCTGGTGGGGGGTAACCCACTCCCGCCGGAGGTCTCACCAACCCTGACGGGCTGGGCCTTCCTCGTGGCCACCCCGGCGGGAGTGGAGTCTTGTGGGCTCCCAGCTACAGCTACGTCGTGTACTCCAGCTCGGTCAGCGAGGCGTCGCGGAGAACGCCGGCCACCGCTGCCGGGTCGAGCTGCTGGAAGTACCGGATGATGCCCTCCCTGACGGCGGACACCTCGTGGGCCAGGCCCTCGTCCTTGAGCTGCTCGGGGAGGATGACCCGGCGGAATTCGGGGTCCTTGATGGCGTCCTGGACGAGGCGCTCGGCGATCCAGAACGGGGTGCGTTCCCGGATGGCGAAGGTCAGGTGGACGCTGCGCTCATTGGTGTCGAGCACGGCAGGGTTGTGGACCCATCCCCTGGGGAGCAGCATCGACTGGCCTGCTTCGAGGTGGATCTCCAGATCCGGGCCCGCGGCCTCCCAGGTCGGGATGTACTCCTGCTTCCAGACCCGCCAGCTCTCGTTGAACTCGCGCATGGGCGCTTCCACCGGGGGCTTCCAGAGCTGCCAGCGCTTCACTCCCTCAAGCTGGACGATCACCGCCATCTGCTGATCCCAGTGGTGGCGGAGCCCCTGTTCACCGGACGGCGTGACGAACGCGTGGATGTAGTTCGAGTAACCCGTCTCCTGCTGGATGCCGTGGGAGATGTCCGCCATGAGCGGCATGACTCGCTGGAGGTTTCCCAGGCGGACCGTGTGTCCGGACTCGTACAGCTTCCGGAGCTTGGCGGGGTCGGTGCGCCCGTTGGTCTGGAAGACCAACGGGTTCAGGGACGGGTTCGGGGCTCGGACGACGGCGATCTCGGAGGCCGGCGCACAGCCCGTCTCCATGTACGCGTCGAGGAGCTTCACCACGTGGTCAAGCTGGTCCACGTCGCGCTGGTAGACACGCGGCTCATCGGGCCACGTAGTCATGAGTTCCTTCACGCCCTCTTCGGGCAGCAGGAGCCGTAAGGACACCTGTCTCTTCCTCTCAGCCAAGCGGCAGGGGGCACGCAAGCTCGGGGTGGGAGTGGTTCGGGCAGCAGACGACCGAGTAGGACACCATGCGCTCAGCGCCCGCGAAGTAGTACACCCACGACACGTCTTGCCCGAGCCCCAGGCACTCCCTGGCGTGGGTGATCTTCGACTCCAGGTCGAGATACCCCGGCTTCCCGCCGACTTCCCCGGGCGGGTTCTCCGCGTAGATCCCCTTCAACCAGATCACGGCCTCTTCGGGGTCCGTCCACATCTGATCCGAGCGGTGAAACGACCTGGTCTTGAGGAGCCAGTGCGCAGTCGTCATCGGCGGCAGGTCACCGTTCTGGAACTCGTTCTTCGCGTCCGTGTACCGGGCGTAGAGCTTGGGGTCCAGCTCCCTGTCCGGAACGATCTCGTGGACGGGCCTCCGGTTGTGCTCCTGGGCGTACCTCTTGCTGCTGCCGATCCACGGGCCGTATCCGTGGAAGTGCCCTCGCCTAACCAATGGATGTTCCTCGTAGACTTGAAGTGGGCCGCCCCCAATTGCGATGGGGGCGGCCTCCTTACTGGGTGGGACGGAGAGCGTGGAGCGTCAGATGCTCAGGCCGCGCTTCTCGGCGTAGCCGAGGACGAAGTTGTCCAGCTCCTCGGTGGTGAAGCGGAGCTGCTGGCCCGCCCCGCCGGCCTTGGTGTCGGTGAGCACGAAGCCCTCGGTGGAGCCCGGGATCGCGGCGTACTCGACGCACGCCTCGTGGTCGCCCTGGAGGTTGCCGCCGCAGTGCTTCGTGAACTCGGCACCCTCGATGGGCAGCGAGTACAGGTCCTGCTGAGCCATGGTTTCTCCTCTGTCGCGGAGTGCGGAGAGACGGTCTCCGTACCGTCGTGCGCCCGGCCTTTCTGATGCCGGGGTCGTGCTTCTCTCACCGCCGGGGGTGGGCTGGGCACGTCAGCCCAGTCGGGACACGGCCTGTCCCTGCCCTCGCCTTGTCCGGTCGGGAGACCTGCCGCACCGCGATGGATGTGGCAGGAGCCTTTGGTGTTCAGTGGCCGGTGATTCCACAGGGGCACGGCGGGAAGCGGAGCGGGTTGGCCGTGACTTCTGCGTCCATGACCTCGGGTATCGAAACGCCGGGTCGACGGTCGCGGACTTGGCCGCCGGGGGTCACGGTGTAGACCGCCAGGCGCATCCTGGGCTGCGGCTCGGGGTCTACCGGGTGGTCCGACATCGCGATTCCTCCGCCCGTTTGAGTCTGTCCTGCGGAACGCACTCGGAGAGCATCGACCCTCGGAGGGGTCGGCCTCAACGAACTTGCACCTGCTTGCAGATCCTTCACCCGAGTGCGGCGACAGCTTGCGCGATGAGCGCTCGGGCGTCCTTTCCGTGCACAGCGATGGACGCCAGTTCCGCGAACACGCGGGCGTAGAGTTCGATCTCCGTGGGCTGCTTGATGGTCACCTGCGCGGAGGCAAGCTCGATCACCACTTGGGTGTCGTCGTAGACCCAGAAGCCTTCAGCCGGCCACATGCCACGGTCGGCGCTCATGGGGACGATGCCGAGGCTGACGTGCGGCAGAGCAGCCACCTGGAGCAGGTGCCCGAGCTGGGCTGCCATCACGTCGGGTCCGCCGAAGCGAGATCGCAGGGCCGTCTCTTCGAGGATGACTCCGAACCTTCGGTGCCCGTCGCGCAGGAACCGTTGCCGGTTGATGCGGGCCGCGACCGCAGCGTCCAGGTCGTCAGGCATCCGGAGGAACGTGATCACCCGCTGCATGAGCGCCCTGGCGTAATCAGGGGTCTGGAGCAGCCCTGGCACTACACCCGGCTCGTAGATCCGAAAGTGCCGGGTCCTCTCGTACCGAGGCAGGGCTGCTTCCTGTACCGGAGCGAGGCCGGCACCCTGTACCCGGCGCCACTCCACGTACATCTCGTCGATCGTCGCTGAACTGGCCACTAGGTCCCCGTAAGCGTCGGGCTCGCCACTGAGCGAGGCATAGATCATCAGGTCGTCATCGCTTGGCGAGGTCTGACCGTGCTCTATCCGCGACACCTTGGACTCGCTCCAACCGGCACGGGCCGCGAAGGCCCGTGCCGTCCGGAACCCTCCACGCACCCGAAGCTCGCGCAGCCGTGTACCGAGGACACGACGAGCTTCATCGACAGTGGAGAGGGGGGACGCAGCCATGTCTGGTCGGGCTAGCTCGGAACGTAGTCGGAGTGGGGGGTGGCACGCTCCCACACGGCTTCGAACGCTGAAGTGCACAACTCGAGAATTCGCTGATCTGTCGTCAGCTCACGCCAGTCGGCCTGGATCTCCCCGTCTCCGGAGAAGTTCAGGACGAGCACCTTCTCGTTGTCGAACACCCAGAAGTCGTTCCCGGGGAACGCGATGTCCATCGCCTTGCGCCGAGACAGCCAGCGGATCTCCTCGCCGGCCTTCACGTTCGCGTCGGAGATGAAGTGCTCCCACCGGATGTAGTCGCTCTCCGGCGTGGAGAACACCCGCGCACGCTGCACCCGCACTCCGCGGTTGGTGGCGTCCCGCACCCAGCCCAGCCACATCTGGAAGTCTTCGTCCCCGGCGAGGTGGTCCTCGCGGGAGCCTGCCTTCCAGGCGTCGAAGGCCGGGTCCGGCATGTAGCTGTCCCGCATCTCCAGGTGGACAGCGGACACGCGAGCGGACGCCAGCAGATCCTTGAACCTAGGCGTCGCCACGATCCTCCTTCATGAAGAACTGCACCATCCGGCGCGGGATCTCGATCACGTCCTCGTTGTCCGGCAGGTTCATCTCGGAGCGGCGGCCGTCGTTTACCTTCCACCCCTGGACGAGGTAGTTGTCCGTCTCGTCGTCCAGGTAGACCGTGGGGCTGTCTCCGGTCTTGCTCTCCGGGTCCTTGCCAAGCATGTGCAGAGCCATGGTGCCCTCCTCGCTCGGAAATGACGATCTCAGGGTTGAAGCTTGCACCCGAAACGAGCCTGGGTGCATCGAACTTGCACTCGCTTGCACGACCAGTTTCATCGGTGGTCGTACGGCTTCGGATTCTTGCTGGCTGATGGGGTCCGGCCGCCGTGGGCGCCGACTCACAGGCGGCCGGACCGGGCTCCCGTCAGGCTGGCAGGTGTCAGCTCCGGGAGCGTGACCCACGCGGACGGGGAGGGGTGGTCGCGTGGGTGATCTAGGGGTCTAGCTGATCCATACGGCGCAGAGGAGCACGCCAATCGTGAACCAGATGATGAAGGTGATCAGGCGGTACGCCACGATCTCCGACTCCTCCACTAGTGCCTCCCCTCACTCGGGGTGATGACTCGGGAAGGCCGGCGTCTGGTCGCCCGGTCTTCGACGGGTACGCCGGACATCGAGCAGGGGTCGATGAGCCCGTAGTCCGTGTGATCAGCGATGCGCCCCCGCGCCACGGAGGCAAGCCGACCGCAGGCCGCCCCCGGGCACCGTAAGGCGTAGATCCGCTGACTCTCCGGATCACGGAAGACCTGGTGTGGGTATCCGAGGTCTTCTGCGGAGGTGGTGATGAGGACGATCCGTGCCATTGCTTCCGTCTTGGGGTGGGCGTCAGAGGTGTCGGTAGACCTTCTCGGCGTCCTCCGCCGCTCTGGCTCTGCCGTTCTCGAAGATGAGCGTTCTGGCCCCGCCGAACCCTCCCCGCATGTCGCGGATCGGCAGGAGCCGGCCTTGGAGGAAGGCGAAGTCCCCGACCCTCAGATCGAAGGGCCGCACGTTCTCGTACGGGATGGTGCCGGGGGGAATCCTGAACGGCTCGCCGTTGGCCCGCTTGATGACGGCAGGCTTCCGCTTCTCCACCGCCGAACAGTTCTCCTTGGCTGCGAGCCACGGGACCCCGGTTCCGTTCTGGAGCTTCATCAGGCCGCCCACGGGATATACGTAGACCACCTCGCCACGTTCCTGACGGCCGTTGTCGAACACCTGCTGGTGAAGTCTGAACATGAGCAGCTCAGCCCTTCCGGCGCGGCAGAAGCGGCTTCTCGTTCCTGCCGCTGATCACACGCTCGACAACCTCACCGACGATCACCGCGGCCTCCTCCTCCGAGGCGTACCAGCACTCCTCCCGCCTCGCGGTCCAGGTGGTCTCGCCGGGCGGCCGGACGAGCTTCAGGGTGTCGCCACCTTCGGGCATCTCCGCGATGCGACCGACCTGCTGACTCTGGCCGTCCACGACGATGTCCAGAAGCCGGAAACTGTCCACCCTCACCACCTCCATCGACCTTGTTTGTCCGTCTGAGGTAAGAGCGTGGCGCAGCACCCTTACGATCACCAGGAGTTGAGTTCCGCTACGGGAGCGGGGAATAGGGCATATGCCAAGACTGCGAGAACCAGACCCCTCGGGCTCGATCGAGGAGTACATCGGGGACCTGGTGAGGAACGCTCGGGCGCAACTGGGCTGGACCCAGGTGGAGCTGGCCGGGAAGGTGTTCAGCAACAAGACGCGCATCTCCGAGGTGGAGTTGGGGGACGACCCACCCGACTTGGACCTGGCGCTGAAGCTCGAAAGCGTCCTCGGTGTCCCGCGCGGCAGCCTGAGCAACCTCGTGCGCATCCTCAACCAGGAGAACGTCCGGGACTACGCGAAGCAGTACCTGAAGCACCAGCTCGAAGCGACGTCCATCCACGAGTTCTCGCTCGGCATCCCCGGACTACTCCAGACCGAGGGCTACGCGCGTGGCGCCATGGCGGCCGGACTGGCCGGCGGGCCCGCACAGATCGACCTGTACGTCTCGGAGCGATTGGAGCGACAGGCGATCCTGAGCCAGGCCGAACCGCCCTGGCTGGTGGCGATCATCGATGAAAGCGCCCTGCGTCGCGCGATCGGTGGACGGGATGCCATGCGCAAGCAGGTCGAGCACCTACTCAAGATGAACGAGCAGCCTCACATCAACATCCAGGTCCTACCGCAGGGCGGCGTCGCAGTCGCGGGCTCTTTCACCCTGCTCACGCGATCGACGGGGCAGCGTACCGCCTACACCGAAGGCTTCAACACCGGTTCGTACATAGAAGATCAACGCGAGGTGCAGCGCTTTCAACGGGTCTATGATCTGGTGCAGCAGGGTGCCCTGGGCGCCCACGATTCCGTAGAGCTGATGCACGCCGTGAAGGAAGCCCATGGCTGAGAACATTGCCCCCAACTGGCACAAGAGCACGTACAGCGGCAACACCAACGACGCGTGCATCGAGGTTGCGGACAACGCCCCGTCCGTGCGCGTGCGCGACACGAAGGACTACGGCAAGGGTGAGCTGACCGCTTCCCCGGCCGCCTGGTCCGCCTTCGTCCACCAGGCCAAGACCTACACGGTCTGATGGTTCCACCGGGTCCGACACGGCCCGCAGTACACGGGTTGGACCCCACGAAGAGCCCCCTCCGGCAGCAGTCGGCGGGGGCTCTTCACGTTGCAGGGGGACCTTGGTCCTGTGGCCGGCAAGGCCGTAGGTCCTACCGCGGCCCCGGGGCTGGATCACGAACCGGGCTCGCTTCCCTGAGGGAACAAGCCCGGTTGGAGAAGACCCGTCGGTTAGAAGTCTTCCGCTGGCACGTAGTCCCGAGCACTCACCATGCCGTCCGCCAGAGTCCAGCCCGCCCGGTCGTGCGAAGGGTAGAGAAAGCTGGAGATTTCGTCACGGGGTTCTGCGGCCTGGGCCGTGCCGGTCATGGTCAGTGCGGCGCCTGCGAGGGCGACCGCTGCGAGTACGCGCTTCATGTTGTTCATAGCCTGCGAACGATCATGCTGACCAGCGGTCACGAAGAAGCCCTCCCGGTTCAAGCCAGGAGGGCTCTCGTGTGGCCACGCGGCACCTACGCCCAGCCTCCGTACCCATTGTCCCAGTCGTTGAATTCGATGAGTCCATCCTCATACATGTCACCACGATGTGAGTCGGCATGCGCAGCAGGGGCGAAGGACAGCGCGGCCGCTGCAAGGGCGACCGCTGCGAGGAAACGCTTGATGTTGTTCATGCCCGAGCCAACGATCACGGTTCCCACAGGTCACGGCGGGGAGTCAGCCCAGGTCTCAGGGCCTCCCCCGCGCCACTCGAAGAGCGCTTCGTCCGTGAGGTTCACGGCGTCCGGGTCAGGGTGGCCGGCCTCCCGCAGGAACTCGACCACGTCACTCGCCTGGTAGGCCGTGCCAAGGATCTGCCCGTCGTACCGGACCTTGCGCCACCCGCGCTCGTCGGGCGGGTAGACGACCACTCGTCGCTCCATGGCCCCAGCCTCCGGGAGAGCGCCAAGAGGGCCACGTGCCGATGAACGACGACCCGGCGCTGGTGGCGCGCGTCATCCTGGACACGGCGAAGGCGCAGCGGGACGACAGGGGCAACGGCGTGCCGCACATGACCGGCTGACGGCTGTTCATCCACGGTTCGCGTGGGCGACGCGGTCGGTCCCGTGTGCGAAGGCACACTGGTCCGGCCCGCCCCCGCCGGCCCCTGGAGACGCAACCCATGGCACCGATGCCGCACACCCGCCGGACCCTGCTCGGCGGTTCCCTGGCCGTCCCGCTGGGCCTGGCCCTGTCCACCGCGCTGGCCTCGCCCGCCCTGGCCTCCCCCCGCCGGGCCGCCGCCCTCGTCCGCTCCGGCCGCCCGGCGGCTCTGTGGGGCACCCAGTCCGGAGAGGTCACCTCCTACTCGGCCGCCATCTGGACCCGCTCCGACCGTCCCGCCCGGATGTACGTGGAGACCTCCCCGAGCGAGTCGTTCCGCTACGGCGTCCGCCGCCACGGCGGTCCCTTCCTCGGCCCCGCCACCGACCACACCGGCACCACGACCCTGCGGGACCTGCCGCCCGGCCGGCGCGTCCACTACCGGGTCGTGCTGACCGACCCCGACGACCCCCGCCGCTCCGGCGAGCCGGTGCACGGAAGCTTCCGCACCACTCCCGCCTCCCGCCGCCACGACGTGCGCTTCCTGTGGTCCGGTGACCTGGCGGGCCAGGGCTGGGGCATCAACCCGGAACTGGGCGGCTACCGCGTCTTCGACGAGATGCGGCTGCGCGACCCCGACTTCTTCCTCTTCAGCGGGGACACGATCTACGCGGACGGGCCGATCAAGGCCGCCGTGCCGCTGCCCGACGGGCGCGTCTGGCACAACGTCACCACGGAGGAGAAGTCCAAGGTCGCGGAGACCCTGGACGAGTTCCGCGGGAACTTCCGGTACAACCTGCTGGACCGCAACCTGCGCGACTTCTACGCCCAGGTCCCGGTGGTCGCCCAGTGGGACGACCACGAGGTGCGCAACAACTGGTACCCCGGGCAGCTGCTCGACGACCCCCGCTACACCGTCAAGGACGTCGACACCCTCGCCGCCCGCGCCCGCCAGGCCTTCGGCGAGTACTTCCCGGTCACGGACCTGCGCGGTGGGCGCACCGAGGGGCGGATGTACCGGGTGCTGCGGCACGGTCCGCTGCTGGACGTGTTCGTGCTGGACATGCGGACGTACCGCGACGCCAACTCCCCCGGCCGCCAGACCGAGGACCGGGTCGGCATCCTCGGCGCCGAGCAGCTGGCCTGGCTGAAGCGGGAACTCTCGCGCTCCCGCGCCACCTGGAAGGTGATCGCCGCGGACATGCCGCTCGGCATCGTCGTCCCCGACGGCGCGGTGGACTTCGAGGCGGTGGCCCAGGGCGACCCGGGGGCGCCGCTGGGGCGCGAGCTCCAGATCGCCGAACTCCTGCGGCACATCAAGCACCAGCACATCACGGGCACGCTCTGGCTCACCGCCGACGTCCACTACACCGCCGCCAACCACTACGCGCCCGAGCGCGCGGCCTTCTGCGACTTCGCGCCGTTCTGGGAGTTCGTGTCCGGGCCGATCGGCGCGGGCGGCTTCCCGGCGGGCCGGCTCGACGCGACCTTCGGCCCGAGGACGGAGTTCGTCCAGTCGGCGCCGGTCGCCAACATGTCCCCGGCGGAGAACCCCCCGTACTACGGCGAGGTCGAGATCGACGGCGGCAGCGGGGAGCTGACCGTCCGGTTGCGCCGCCAGGGAGGCGGCGTCCTCTTCACCCGGGTCCTGCAGCCGGGCCGCGTCGGACAGTCCTGACCAACATCCGGCGACCGGCCGGCGACGCTCCGGCGACCGGCCGGTCACCAGCGGAAATCCGCTGGAAAACCAGGCGAAACCGACCAGATCGACGCTTAACCAGTCGGTCACAGATCGTTCGCGATCACGCACACCCCCTGAGCCAGAAGTGTGTGCATGACTGACCGTAACCCCGCCTCCGCCGCCCAGCGCCCCCACCGCCACCACTGGCGCCGGGACCTCGTCGAACTCGCCGCCCTCTTCTGCGCCGTCGCGGTCGCCGACGGCCTCGCCAACCTCGTCGCGCACGGCCCGGACGGCCCGGTCCTGCTGGTCGCCTCGGCCGTCGCGCTCCTGGTCACCGCCGCCTTCCACACCTGGTGGGCGCGCCGGCACAGCCATGCGCCGCCCCCGGCGGCCAAGGCCCCCTCCGATCCGGCCGTCTCCGGTCCCGCCGCCTCCGCCCCGGGGGCCGCGCCCGCCAACCCCGCGCTCTGGCGGATGCGGACGACCGTGCGCGACGAGCCCGGCAGCCTCGCCGCGCTGTGCACCGCGCTCGCCCGCGAGGGCGTCGACATCCTGACCCTGCAGACCCACCCCCTCCCCGAGGGCGGCACGGTCGACGAGTTCCTGCTGCGCACCCCGCGCGAACTGGCGGCCGCCGGCCTGACCCGCGCCGTCGCCCAGGCCGGCGGCCGCAGCACCTGGATCGAGCGCGCCGACGCCCACGACCTGGTGGACGCCCCCACGCGGGTCCTCGGCCTGGCCACCCGCACCGCCCTGGACGCTGCCGAACTCCCGCTCGCGCTGCGCCAGCTGCTCGGCCGCTGCACCATCCAGTCGATCCCCGCCACCACCCTCTCGGGCCGCCCCAACGCGGGCGCCGACGCCCCCGTCGAGGGGCGTCCTGGAGGCCACGGTGATGCGGCTGCGC
>NZ_GG657750.1:1289539-1292825 GCF_000158895.1 Streptomyces sp. C
CACCTCCCAGCGGTAGCTGGGGGAGACGCGGGGCCCCGCCCTCCGAGCGGACGGGGCCACTTTGCGGACACCCCCTAGGCCCATGGCCGCCCAGCCCTCCGTCAGGAGGCTGAGCGGTTATGGTGATGACGAAGGCGCCCCCCGCGTACGAAGATGTGCGCATGCCAGACACCCTCCAGACCGACAGCGCAGCGCGTCTGCCCCGCCAGGTCGCCGACGCCTACGTCGACGACCTCATCGCACTCGACCCGATCCAGGGCACCTATCTCGGTGTCGCCGCCAGCTCCGGCCGGCTGCCCGACTACTCCCCCGCCGGCCGCGCCGCGCTCGGCGAACTGCTGCGCGCCACCCTCGCCCGGCTGGACGCCGCCGAGCGGCTGCCCGGCGCCGACACCGACGCCGAGCGCCGCTGCGCCCGGCTGCTGCGGGAGCGACTGAACGCCGAACTCGCGGTGCACGAGGCCGACGAGGACCTGCGGGCCGTCAGCAACATCCACTCCCCCGCGCACGCCGTCCGGGAGGTGTTCACGCTCACCCCCGCCGACACGGAGGAGGAGTGGTCCGCGATCGCCGAGCGGCTGCGCGCCGTACCGGCCTGCTTCGCCGGCTACCGCGAGAGCCTCGCCCTCGGCCTGGAACGCGGCCTGCACGGCAGCCCGCGCCCCGCCGCCACCTTCGTCGAGCAGCTCACCACCTGGGCCGGCCAGGACGGCGACGGCTCCCGCGACTTCTTCGGCGAGTTCGCCTCCGCCGGACCCGAGTCCCTGCGCGCGGAACTGGACGGGGCGGCGGCCGCCGCGACGGCCGCCGTGGCCGAACTGCGCGACTGGATGCGCGACGTGTACGCGCCGGCCGTCGCCGGCGCGCCCGACCCGGTGGGCCGCGAGCGCTACGCCCGCTGGTCGCGCTACTTCAACGGCACGGACCTGGACCTGGACGAGGCGTACGCCTACGGCTGGGCCGAGTACCACCGGCTGCTCGGGGAGATGAAGGCCGAGGCGGCCAAGATCCTGCCGGGCGAGCCGAACCCGTGGGACGCGCTGCGCCACCTGGACGAGCACGGCACCCACATCGAGGGCGTCGACGAGGTCCGCGCGTGGCTGCAGGGCCTGATGGACGAGGCCATCGAGAACCTCGACGGCACCCACTTCGAGCTCGCCGAGCGGGTCAAGCGGGTCGAGTCGATGATCGCGCCGCCCGGCGGAGCCGCGGCCCCGTACTACACCAACCCCTCCGAGGACTTCTCCCGGCCGGGACGGACCTGGCTGCCGACGATGGGCCAGACCCGCTTCCCGGTGTACGACCTGGTCTCCACCTGGTACCACGAGGGCGTTCCGGGCCACCACCTGCAGCTCGCGCAGTGGACGCACGTCGCCGACCAGCTCTCCCGCTACCAGGCGACCGTGGGCCTCGTCAGCGCCAACGCCGAGGGCTGGGCGCTGTACGCGGAGCGCCTGATGGACGAGCTCGGCTACCTCAAGGACGCCGAGCAGCGGCTGGGCTACCTGGACTGCCAGATGATGCGCGCCACGCGCGTGATCGTGGACATCGGCATGCACCTGGGCCTGGAGATCCCGGCGGACTCGCCGTTCCACCCGGGCGAGCGCTGGACCGTCGACCTGGCACAGGAGTTCTTCGGCCTGCACAGCGGCCGGCCGGCGGACTTCGTGGAGAGCGAGCTGACCCGCTACCTGTCGATGCCCGGCCAGGCCATCGGGTACAAGCTGGGCGAGCGCGCCTGGCTGCTGGGGCGGGACAACGCCCGCGCCGCGCACGGTGACTCCTTCGACCTGAAGAAGTGGCACATGGCGGCGCTGTCCCAGGGTTCGCTGGGTCTGGACGACCTGCTGGACGAGCTGTCGCGGCTCTGACCGCATGAAGCAGGGCCGCCCGCACCCCCTGGTGGGGGGGTGGGCGGCCCTCCGTCGTCGCGCGGGCGGTGCGGGTTCAGCAGCCGCAGTCGTCCGAGTCGGTGGGGGCGGTCAGCGGGTCGGCCTCGGCGCGCTGCCGGCTGCCCTCCCAGGTCTCGACCTCGAAGCCCTCGCGGATCCAGTACTCGATGCCGCCGAGCATCTCCTTGACCTGGAAGCCCAGTTCGGCCAGGGCGAGGGCGGAGCGGGTGCCGCCGTTGCAGCCGGGGCCCCAGCAGTAGGTCACCACGGGGACGTTCTTGTCGAGGAGCTTCTCGGCCTGCGCGGGGATCAGCGCGGTGGGCAGGTGGATCGCGCCGGGCACGTGGGCCTGGTCCCAGGACGGCGTGGAGCGGGAGTCGATCAGCTGGAAGCCGAGGGCGGCGCCCTGCTCGCGGTGGGCCTTGAACGCGGCGGCGACGTCCGACACATCGGCGTGGAAGGCCAGGCTGGCGGCGAAGTAGGCGGCCGCGGCGGCCGGGCTAGCCGGCGGGACCCGGAGCACGGGGTTGGCGGTGGCGGCGGGGGCGGTCGTGGTGTTCGTCGTCGTCATGGCTCAAAATCTACGAACTGTCGATCACTCCGTGAAGTGGGATTCCCCGGCTTATGTCATGTTCCACCGGGGAATTCTCTGCTAGACATCCGCCATGACCGGTTATTCCCCCGACGCCACCGACTGGCGGATCCTCGCGGCGCTCCAGCAGGACGGCCGCGCCAGCTTCACCGAACTCGCCCGCACCGTCTCGATGTCCGCGAGCGCCGTCACCGAGCGGGTCCGCCGCCTGGAGGAGGCCGGGATCATCACCGGCTACACGGCGGTGGTCGACCACGAGAAGCTGGGCAAGGCGATCCTGGCCCTGGTGCGGCTGCGCTACCCGCACGGCAACTACAAGCCGTTCCACGACTTCCTGGAGGCCACCTCCGAGATCCTGGAGGCCCACCACGTGACCGGCGACGACTGCTTCGTCCTCAAGGTGGCCGCCCGCTCGATGGCCCACCTGGAGGAGGTCACGGGCCGGATCGCCGGGCTGGGCCCGGTGACCACCAGCGTCGTGTACTCCTCCCCGCTCGCCCGCCGCCCGCTCAGTCCGTGACGCCCGCTCAGTCCGTGACGCCCGCCGTGCGGTGGCGCACCACCGAGCCGCCGCGCTGCTTGACGATCTCCAGCTGCGCCTGGACCCGGGTGCGCAGGTCGCCGACGTGGCTGACGATGCCGACGCTGCGGTCCCGCTCGCGCAGCGAGTCCAGTACGTCGAGCACCTCGTCCAGTGCCTGGTCGTCGAGGCTGCCGAAGCCCTCGTCGATGAAGAGGGTGTCCAGGCGCATGCCGCCGGCCTCGTCGGTGACCACGTCGGCCAGGCCCAGGGCGAGGGCGA
>NZ_GG657750.1:1293560-1327870 GCF_000158895.1 Streptomyces sp. C
AGGGTGCGGGCGCGGATTAGTGACACTGGGCGAGTCGGCGCGGACGAGGACCAGTTCGGCTTCGAGGGAGGCCTGCTCCTCGTCGAGGGCCTCGCGCCGGGAGGCCCGGGCGGCAGCCCGGCGCTCGGCTTCGAGCCGGTCGGAGCTGCGCGCCTGGTGCTCCCGTTCGGCGCGGGCGAGCCGCTCGCGGGCGGTGTGGAGCGCGGCGGCGTCCGCGTGGGCGGCGGCGTGGCGGGCACTCAGGTCGGCGGTGAGGGCGAGGAGTTCGGCGGTGGTGGCGTCCCCGGCGGCGGAGGCGGCCTCGGCCTCGGCCTCCCGGACGGCGGCGAGCCTCCGCTCGACGCCGGCCCTGCGCTCCTCGGCCTGCTCGAAGCGGGCGTGGGCGGCGTCCTCGGCGGCGCGGTCGACGTGCCCGGGGGCGGGGCGGGCCGGGGCGGGGTGCTCGGCGGACCCGCACACCGTGCAGGGCTCCCCGGCGGTCAGCGCCCCGGCCAGCTCGGCGGCGATCCCGCGCAGCCGGGCCTCCTTCAGCTCCAGCCAGGTCTCCCGGGTGGCGGACGACTCCTCGCGCGCCCGCAGCAGTTCGCCCGCGGCGGCTTCGGCGTCGGCGGCGAGGGAGTCGCGGCGCCGGGCGGCGGTCAGCTGCATCCGGGCGGGCTCCAGCCGCCCCGCCAGCTGCTCGGCGAGGGTGAGGGCCTGCTGCGCGGAGTCGACCTTCTCCTGGAGCGCGGCCCGGGTGGCCTCCCAGCGGGCGAGCCACTGCGCGGACTCCTGGTAGCGCTCGTCGGCGTCCCGGGACTCCCGCTCCAGCGTGGCCCGCTCCCGGCCGATCTCGGCGCTGCGCTGCTCCGCGCGCTGGGCGGCGCCTGCCGCGCCGAGGTCCTCGCGCAGGCGCTGCTCGACGGCGGAGAGCTGTTCGGTGCCGGCTCCGGCGAGGGCGGGGGGCAGCTCCGCCCGGGCCAGGGTCTCGGCGTGCGCGGCGGTGAGGTGTGCGGCGGCCGCGGCCCCGCGCAGTTCCAGGGCGGGGGCCACGAGGGCGCCCCGGCGGGCCCGGTCCAGCAGGGCCCGTACCCGCTCGCGCTCCGGGGCGGCCTGCGCGAGCAGCTCCGCCCGGCGGGCGGTCTCGGCGTGGCGGTGCTGGAGCCGCGCGAGTTCCCGCGCCTCCTCGGCGTCGCGCCGGGCTGCGGCGTGGCGTCCCTCGACGGCGGCGAGCGCGTACTCGGCGACGGTGAGCCGTTCCCGGGCGGAGCACCGGGCGACGGCGGCCCAGGCCCGGACGGCCTCCGCGAGGCCGGGGTCGCCGGGCTGGTGGCCGGGCAGCGGCCAGGCCCGCAGGTCGGCGCTGTGCCCGGCGGCCTGCGCGAGGCGTTGGGCGGCGGCGAGGACCTTCTCGTCGCCGGCCCGGACCTTGGCCTCGGCGGCGCGGCGGCGCTCGGCGAGGAGGGTCTCGACGGCGGCGAAGCGGCGGGTGTCGAAGAGCCGGCCGAGGAGCCGGCCGCGGGCTTCGGCGCCGGCCCGCAGGAACTGGGCGAACTCCCCCTGGGGGAGCAGGACGACCTGGCAGAACTGCTCCCGGCTCATGCCGAGGAGCTGTTCGACCTCCTCGCCGATCTCCTGGTGGGAGCGGCTGAGCGCGCTCCAGCCGTCGCCGGTGTGCTCGCGGAGCCAGGACTGGGCCTTGTCCTTGGTGGTGCCGGTGCCGCGCTTCTTGGGGCGGTCCTGTTCGGGGCGCCGGGTGATCTCCAGGCGGCGGCCGCCCGCGGTGAGTTCGAGGGTGACCTCGGTGGGGGTGTCGGGGGCGGCGTGGTCGCTGCGCAGGGTGGTGCCGGGGGCCTGGCGGGAGCCGGGGACGGATCCGTAGAGGGCGTAGCAGACGGCGTCGAGGACGGAGGTCTTGCCGGCGCCGGTGGGGCCGTGCAGCAGGAAGATCCCGGCGCCGGAGAGGGCGTCGAAGTCGATGGTCTGGGGTTCGGCGAAGGGTCCGAAGGCGGTGATGTGGAGCCGGTGCAGCCTCATCGGCCGACCTCCTGGCGGCCGTCCTCGGCCCGTACGGCCTCGAAGGCGCCGCGCAGCACGGCCCGCTCGGCCTCGTCGGCGCTGCCGCCGCCGCGTACGTGGGCGACGAAGTCCTCGGCGATCTCCTGGTCGCTGCGGCCCTTGAGGCGCTGGGCGTAGGAGGCCTTGCCGTCCTCGTCGCGGCCCTCCGGGTCGAAGGCGAGGCTGAGGGTGTGCGGGAAGCGGGCGGCGAGGCGGGCCATGGGGTCCTCGGGGCGGGCGGGGTCGGTGAGGGTGGCCTCGATCCAGGAGTCCTCGTACGCGGTGTGCGCGGGGTCCTCCAGGAGGTCCTCCAGCCGTCCGCGCAGCCGGGCGAGGGGGCGGGGGACGGGGGTGTCGATCCGCTCGGCGGTGATCTCCCCGGCCGGGCCGAGGTCGATCAGCCACATGGTCTTGCGGTGGGTCGCCTCGGAGAAGGAGTAGGCGAGCGGGGAACCGGAGTAGCGGACCCGTTCGTTGATCGTCTGGCAGCCGTGGAGGTGGCCGAGGGCTGCGTAGTCGACGCCGTCGAAGACGGAGGCGGGTACGGCCTCGACGCCGCCGACGGCGATGTCGCGTTCGCTGTCGCTGGAGTGCCCGCCGGTGACGAAGGCGTGGGCGAGGACCACGGACCGGGTGCCGGGGGCGCGGCCGGCCAGGTCGGCCCGGATCCGGTCCATGGCCGCGCCGAGCACGGCCTCGTGGCTGACCTTCTCGGCGGCGAAGGCGTCCTTGACCAGCGCCGGTTCCAGGTAGGGCAGCCCGTAGAAGGCCACGTCCCCGTGTACGTCGGCCAGCACGACGGGGTCGGCGCAGCCGGCGGGGTCGGTCCTGAGGTGGATCCCGGCCCGGCCGATCAGCCCGGCGCCGACACCGAGCCGGCGGGCCGAGTCGTGGTTCCCGGAGATCATCACCGTCGGGACGCCGAGGTCGGCGAGCCGGTGCAGGGCCCGGTCGTAGAGCTCGACGGCGGGCAGCGGCGGCACGGCCCGGTCGTAGACGTCGCCGGCGACGAGGACGGCGTCGACCTCGTGCTCCCGGACGGCTTCGACGAGGTGGTCCACGAAGGCGGCCTGGGCTCCGAGCATGTTCACGCGGTGGAAGGACCGGCCGAGGTGCCAGTCGGAGGTGTGCAGGAACTTCACTCGACCGCTCCGACCCGCACGCTTGCTCTCCTCTGGTTCCGCACCGACCATCCAGGCTAACCCGTGCGCGGGCGCGCCCCGGCCCGAGCGGGAAATCCGCCCGCTCCCGGGGGCGGAGGGGGCCGTGTGTTGCGGGGGCGTGGCGGCGGTGCGAAACCTCCGTGGCCGAACTCCTGTGGCGGATCCGGGCACTTGTGGCCCCCGCGGGCCCGCTGGTTGGCTTCGCGGCATGCCGCTCTCCGGACCTCCGCGCCTCCGTCCCGCGCTGCTCGCCGCCGGCTCCGCCGCGCTGCTCGCGCTCACCGCCGCCGTGCCCTCGGCCGCGGCGCCCCCGTCCTCCGGCCCGGTCGCCGGGTCGGTGGTGCTCGACTGGTACGACGCCACCGCGCGGACGGTCGGCGCGGCGGCCGCCCCGGCCCAGATCACCAACAGCCGCACCTGGGCGATCGGCTGGATCGCCGCCGCCCGGGCCGCCCGCGAGGGCCCCGGCGGCTCCGGCCGGGGCCGGTTCCAGGACGCGGCCGTCGCCTCCGCCGTGCACGACGCGCTGGTCGTGCTCGCCCCGTCCCGCAGGGCCGACCTCGACGCGGCCCTCGCCGCCACCCTCGGCGGGATCCCGGACGGGCCCGCCGAGGACCGGGGGGTGGCCGCCGGGGCCCGGCAGGCCGCCGCGGTGCTCGCGGAGCGTGCCGGGGACGGCCTCGACCCGGCCTCGTCCAACGCCCCGTTCAGCGTGCCCGCCGCCCGCTCCCGGTGTGTGGCAGCCCACCCCGGACGGCTACGCGCCGGCCGCGCAGTACGGCAACCGCCTCGGCCGGCCCTTCCTGCTGGAGCGGGCCGACCAGTTCCGGCCGGGGCCGCCGCCCGCGCTGGACTCCCGCCGCTACCGGGCCGACCTGGCGGAGGTGCGGGCGTACGGCTCGGCCGACAGCACGGTGCGCACGCCGAGCCAGACCGCGACGGCCACCTTCTGGTACGGGGGCTCGCTGACCCTGTTCACGGAGCCCCTGCGGGTGGCCGTGGCACGGTCGCACGGCTCGGCCGCCGACCGGGCGTCGCTGGTCGCGCTCTTCCACGCGGCTTCGGTCGACACCCAGATCGCGACCTCCGACGGCAAGTACACGTACGTCCGCTGGCGGCCGGTGACGGCGATCCGGACCGGGGCGGTCGACCCCGACCCGGCCTGGCGGCCCCTGCACCAGACGCCGGCCCATCCGGACTACCCCAGCGGCCACGCCACGTACGCCGGCGCGGCGCAGACCGTGCTGGACGCGCTGGTGGGGCCGGTGACGGCGCCCTTCGAGATCACCAGCCCGACCGCGCCGGGGGTGCGCCGCACGTACACCGCGTGGAGCGGGCTCACCCGGGACAACGTGGACGCCCGGGTGTGGTCCGGGATCCACACCCGTACCGCCGACGAGGCGGGCGTGCGGCTCGGCGAGGCGGTCGCCCGTCACGCCCTGCGCAACGCCGACCGGCTGCTCGGCGGAGGCGGGCGCGGGGTTCAGCCGTCGCCGTAGGCCTCGCCGCCGAGCTCGAAGCCGGCGGTGCCGGCGGTGGCGTCGGCGAGCCAGGCCCTGAAGGCGTCGACGTCCGCCTCGGGGAGGCCGATCTCGATGGAGACGGCCTCCCCGTAGCGCACGTCCAGCACGGAGCGGCCGGTGGCGCGCAGGTCGTTCTGGGTCTTGCCGGCCCGCTGGTGGTCGACGGTGACGGTGGCCAGCCGGTAGCGGTGGCGGGTGATGGTCCCGAGGGCGTCGAGCGCCTCGCCGACGACGCCGCCGTAGGCCCGGATGAGCCCGCCGGCCCCGAGCTTCACGCCGCCGTAGTAGCGGGTGACGACGGCGACCGCGTACCGGACGTCGCGCCGGGTCAGCATCTGCAGCATGGGCACGCCGGCGGTGCCGCCGGGCTCGCCGTCGTCGCTGGCCTTCTGGACGGAGGCGTCGGCGCCGATCACGTAGGCGTAGCAGTTGTGCGTGGCGGTGGGGTGCTCCTTGCGGACGCGGGCGATGAACTCCTGCGCCTCCTGCTCGGTCGCGGCGGGCGCGATCGAACACAGGAACCGCGAGCGGTTGATCTCCGCCTCGTGCGTCCCCTCACGGGCCACGGTCACGTACTGGTCTGCCTTCACCGCTCCACCCTACGGGGAATCGGAACGGGGAATCGGACGGGTGTCCGTGCCGTTGATCCTGCCGAACGGTCCGGCGGAACGAGTCCGCCGGGCGGCCACGGCAGGAGGCGGCGCACGTGTACGGCGACCAGGCGACCATCCGCAGGATCCTCACCGAGCTCGGTGACACCTGGGCCGTGGTGGGGCTGTCCAACAACCGGGACCGGGCCGCCTACGGGGTGGGGGAGGTGCTCCAGCGGTACGGCAAGCGCGTGGTGCCGGTGCACCCGAAGGCGGAGACGGTGCACGGCGAGCCGGGGTACCCCTCGCTGGAGGCGATCCCGTTCAAGGTGGACGTGGTGGACGTCTTCGTGAACAGCGCGCTGGCCGGCCGGGTCGCCGACGACGCGGTGGCCGCCGGCGCCGAGGCGGTCTGGTTCCAGCTGGACGTGGTCGACGAAGCGGCCTTCGCGCGGACGCGTGCGGCGGGGGTGGAGATGGTGATGGACCGCTGCCCCGCGATCGAGATCCCCGCCCTGTAGCCGGTCAGGACGGGCGGCCGCCGGCGCCCTGGACCGGAGGGATCGAGACGGCCATGGTCATCAGCATCGGGACGGTGCCCTCGTTGCGGTAGGCGTGCGGGAGGTTCGCCTCGAAGGAGACGGCGCCGCCGGCCGGGACCACGTAGCGGTCGTCGGCGAGGTCGAGGGTCAGTTCCCCTTCCGTCACGTGGAGCATCTCGAAGGTTCCGGCGGGGTGCGGGTCGGAGGCCGTGCCGTCCCCGGCCTCCAGGCGGTAGGTCCACATCTCCACGGGCCCGCGCCGGTCGTCGCCGAGCAGCATGTGCGCCTCGCTGCCCTCCCCGTTCGACCACATCCGCACCCCCTGTCCCGGCAGCACCACGCGGGCCTGCGGTCCCCGGTCGTGGTCGAGGAGGGTGGTGATGCTGACCCCGAGCGCGTCGGCCAGCTTGACCGTGGTGCCCACGCTGGGGTTCGTACGGGCCTGCTCGATCTGGATGATCATGCCGCGGCTGACGCCCGCGCGGGCGGCCAGGGCGTCGAGCGTGAAGCCGCGTTCGCCGCGCCACCGCTTGAGGTTGCGGGCGAGCGCCTGGGTGAGCTGTTCGAGGTCCGACACCATTCCGTCCAATATTTTGGATGACACAGTCCAACAGACTGAACTAACCTGCGGTGTATTCGATGCTGCACTCCACCGTTCACCGCACTGTACTGCGAGGCCCCCTGTCATGACCGCCCTCTTCGCCCTGGCCACAGCCGTCCTGTGGGGCCTCGCAGACTTCGGCGGCGGGCTGCTGACCCGGCGGATACCGGCGCTCACGGTGCTGGTGGTCTCGCAGGTCGCCGCGGTCGTCGTGCTCGGCGCGGTCGTGCTCGGCACCGGCGCCTGGAGCGAGGCGGGACCCCAGCTGTGGTTCGCGGTGGCCGCCGGCCTGGTCGGGCCGGCCGCGATGCTCGCCTTCTACAAGGCCCTGGCCCTCGGGCCGATGGGCGTGGTCTCCCCGCTCGGCTCCCTCGGGGTGGTCGTGCCGGTCGGGGTGGGGCTGGCCGTGGGCGAGCGGCCGGGCCCGGGCCAGTTCGCGGGCATCGCCGTGGCCGTCGTCGGCATCATCCTGGCCGGCGGCCCCGAGCTGCGCGGCGCCCCCGTGCAGCGGCGGGCGGTGGTGCTGACCCTCGTCGCGGCCTTCGGCTTCGGCGCGGTCATGGCCCTGATCGCCGAGGCCTCCACCACCCTGACCGGGCTCTTCCTCGCCCTGTTCGTCCAGCGGGTCACCAACGTCGCCGTCGGCGGCGTCGCCCTGCTCGCGCAGACCCGGCGCGGCGTCCCGGCGCTGCCGGAGGGCACCGGGCCGCGGGTGCTGTGGAGCATGCTGCCCGCCCTGGCCTTCGTGGGCCTCGCCGACGTCGCGGCCAACGGCACCTACTCCATCGCCGCCCAGAACGGCCCCGGTACTATGACTGCCGTCCTGTCCTCGCTCTACCCGGTGGTGACCGTGTACGCCGCGTTCGCCGTGCTCAAGGAGCGCGCAGCGCAGCGTCCAGGCGGCGGGCGCGGGCCTGGCTCTGGCGGGCACCGTCCTGCTCGCCGCAGGCTGAGACCGCCGGCCCGGCACCCCACCGCCAGTCGGGGCCACCACCGGCCCGGACCGCGTCCCGCCCGGACCACCACCCGCCCGGACCACCACCGGCCAGGACCACGTCCGGCCCAGACCACCGCCGGTCCGGACCACCGCCGGCGATCCGGACGCCACCGGCGGGGTCTCCCGTCCGGCCGCGACCGCCGCCGGTCGGGGGACCGTCACCCGCCGGCACCGCGCCGGCTCAGGACTGCTCCGCCTCCGCCAGCAGGGCCAGCCCGCGCAGCTGCTCGGGCGTCATCCCGTCGGGGATCGGCACCGGCGCGGGCGTGCGCAGCGGCGGCTGCCAGCCGGTCTCCGGCTCCCAGCGCCGCACGATCCTGGCCGGCGCCCCGGCCACCACGGCGTGGTCCGGCACCTCGCCCCGTACGACGGCCCCCGCGGCCACGACGACGTTGCGGCCCAGCTTCGCGCCGGGCAGGATCACCGCTCCCGTGCCCAGCCAGCAGCCCGGCCCGATCTCCACCGGGGCACTGCGGGGCCACTGCCGTCCGACGGGCTCGTGCGGGTCGTCGTAGCTGTGGTTGGTGGAGGTGATGTACACCCCCGGCCCGCAGAAGGTGTCGTTGCCGATGGTGATCCGGGCGTCGGCGATGACGTGGCTGCCCCGGCCGAGGACCACCCCGTCGCCCAGCACCAGTACCGGCTCGGCTCCGAGGTCGAGGTCCGGCATCATCCCGGCGGTCAGGGTGACCTGCTCGGCGATGATGCAGTGGCCGCCCAGCCGGATCCAGCGCTCGCCGAAGACGGTGCCCTGGGGGAAGGCGAGGCGGGTGCCCTCGCCGATCGCGCCGAAGCGCAGCCGGCCGGGGTGTTCGGGGGTGACCGCACCGGCCCGCTGCATCCAGCGCCAGCCGGCGTGCACCGCGCGGCTGGCGACGCGGCCGCGCAGGGCCGCCAGGGATGAGAACGTGTTCTGGTTCTTCGGCACCCGGCCACGGTAGTGCGCCCCGCGCCGGACGTCGGGACCCGGATCCTGTGATCTTCACCCCATCGCGGGGCGACGGCGTCCCGTGCCCTACGGTGCACGTGGCGCGGCATCCGGAACCAGCCGGAATCACACGAGGGAAGTGACCATGACCCATCAGCCGAACCAGGCGAACCAGGCGCACCAGGCGCACCAGGGGGCTCTCATCGCGGGCGTCGGCGACCGGAAGCCGTCGGTGGACCCGACGGCCTTCACCGCCCCGACCTCCGTGGTCGTCGGCGACGTCACGCTCGGCGCCGGCGCGAGCATCTGGTACTCGGCGGTGCTGCGCGGCGACTGCGGCCCGATCACGCTGGGCGCGGACAGCAACGTGCAGGACAACTGCACGGTCCACGTGGACCCCGGCTTCCCGGTGTCCATCGGCGAGCGCGTCTCCATCGGGCACAACGCGGTGGTGCACGGCTGCACCGTCGAGGACGACTGCCTGATCGGGATGGGCGCGACCGTGCTGAACGGCGCCGTGATCGGGGCGGGTTCGCTGGTGGCCGCGCAGGCCCTGGTGCCGCAGGGCATGGTGGTCCCGCCCGGCTCCCTGGTCGCGGGCGTGCCGGCCAAGGTGCGGCGCGAGCTCACCGACGAGGAGCGCGAGGGGATCAGGGTGAACGCCGCGATGTACACGGAGCTGGCGGAGCAGCACCGCGCCTCGGTGGCCCCCGGCGTCTGACCGTCCGGCCGGCCGGGGGCCTCGGCGTCAGTCCGAGGCGCCCGCCGGGGCGGTGGCCGGCTGCGGCGAGGGCTCGGCCGCGCGGGCCTCGGCGGCCGCCTTCTTCATCCGGCTGCGCAGGACCAGGGTCACGGTGAGTCCGATCAGCAGGGCCACGACCAGGGCCAGCCAGGAGAACCGCTTCAGCCAGGGCTCGGCGACGATGCCGACGTAGTAGATGACGGCGGTGGTGCCGCCGGCCCAGAGGATGCCGCCGAGGACGTTGGCGACGAGGAAGCGCCAGTAGGGCATCCGCAGCACGCCGGCCAGCGGGCCGGCGAAGATGCGCAGGAGGGCGACGAAGCGCCCGAAGAAGACGGCCCACATGCCCCAGCGGTCGAAGGAGCGCTCGGCCATGGCCACCTGGTCGGGCCCGAAGTGCTTGGGGAACCGCCTGCCGAGTTTCTCCAGCAGCGGCTTGCCGCCGCGGCGGCCGATGGCGTACCCGATGGAGTCGCCGATGATGGCGCCCGCGATCGCGCACAGGCCGAGGACCACGGGGTCGATGTGCCCGTGCTGCGAGGCGAGCAGGGCCGAGCTGACGAGGATGATCTCGCCCGGGAGCGGGATGCCCAGGCTCTCCAGCCCGATGACCAGTCCCACCAGGAGATAGACACTGATCGCCGGGATCTCCTCCAGCCATTCCTGGATGTGCACCGGTACGTCCTCCCTCGTCGCCTCCGGCGCGCCCCCGAGACACGCCGAACGGGCAGCCTATCCGCTCCCCGGGACGCCCTTCGTCCACAGCGGGCGCTCTCGGGACGAACGACCGGCGAACGCCCGGGGTTCCGGCGGCGCGCCGGTCCCGGCTCCGGACAGCACGGCGGGAGCGGCCCGCGCCGGACCGCTCCCGCCCCCCACTGTGCCGCTCCCGGGCCCGGTTCGCGGCGTGACGCGCCGCGCGGGGTGTCCTACGCGTTCGGGCGCAGCGTCCAGACGACCGTCATCTCGCCGGTGACGGCCTCGTCCTCGCGCTGGATGGCGATGGTGACGGGGAACTCGGGGCGGCCGCCCGCGTCGAGCTCGGCCACGACGTCGGCGGCCGGGCGGCCGAGGGTGGCGGTGGCGGTGACGACGCCCTTGGCGAGCTTCTTGTAGCCGATCTCGGCCTTCACGGCGAGCGGCACGGCGCGCGAGAGCTGGTCGCCGAAGGCGGCCAGGACGATGGCGCCGCTGGCGGACTCGGCCAGGGTGAACATGGCGCCGGCGTGCGGGCCGCCGACGTGGTTGTGGAAGTCGGGCTGGTCCGGAAGGCGGACGACGGCGCGCTCCGGGGTGGTCTCCAGGAACTCCAGGTTCAGGGTGCGGGCCATCGGCACCGTCTGGGCGAGCAGTTCGCCCACGTTCATCTGTTCTGCGCTCATGGCACGCGATGTTACCCACGAGTAGATGGAGTTGGCCAGAGCCTGACGGGGGGCGGACGTGGCTCCTGTCAGCCGCTCCCACTATGGTTACCGGCCATGTGGCCAGGACAGCAGCAGCAGCCCGGGGGAGAGCAGAACCCCCAGGACCCGCGTCAGAACCCGTACCAGCAGCAGCCGGGACAGCCGAACCCGTACCAGCAGCAGCCCCAGCCGGGATTCGGCGAGCAGCAGCCCGGCTACGGATACCCGCAGGCGGGCGGCTACCAGACCCCGCCGCCGGTCCAGCCGTGGGGCAACCCCACCCAGCAGCAGCCCCCCGTGCGGCCGTCCGGCGGGAGCCCCTTCTCCACCCGCACCGTGGCCATCGTCGCGGCCTCCGCGGTCGTGGTGACGGCCGCCGCCACCGCCGCCTTCGTGCTCACCCGGGACGACGAGGGCGCCAACCGGGCCGACGACAAGCCGGCCGCCTCCTCCCCCGCACCGGTCGCCCCGGTCGCGCCGGCGGCGCCCCCGAGCGGCGGCAACCCGCGCGCGGGCGGCGACGTGAAGCCGGTGATCCCGGGCTGGAAGGTGGTCATCAACCCGAAGCACGGCACCGCCTTCGACGTCCCGCCGGAGTGGAACGTGCTGGGCTCCGGCATGATCGCCGGCTTCGAGGACGAAGAGAAGAAGGACGGCTCCCCGCTCGTCACGTTCTCCGCACCCGCCTACTTCAAGGAGGACTGGTGCAAGGTGGACTCCAACAAGGACGGGCGCGAGGAGAGCACCTCCCTGGCCGGCACCGGCACCAAGGGCGGCCAGGGCGCCAAGGACACCGCCGGGGCGGCGCACAGCGAGGCGGGCACGTGGGTGTTCGCCGGGTATTCGCAGAAGCTGCCCAAGGAGATGGTGAAGATCTCCGAGTCGAAGGAGTACACCACCCTCTCCGGCCTCAAGGGGCACGTCGCGACGGCGACCGTGAGCGGGGTCCCCAAGGAGAACAAGTGCTCCTCGGACGGCAAGAGCATCGCCTTCAGCTTCAAGAACTCCAAGGGTGACTTCGCCAGCTGGGTCCTCTACGGCGCCGCCGGCGTCCCCGGCGAGGTCGACCAGGCGACCCAGGACAAGATCCTGAGCTCGGTCCGCCTCAGCGGCGGCTGACCCGGGCGGCCCCCGGCCCTCCCGGGCCGACGACCCCGCACGATCCGCACGATCCCCGGGCCGGTCATCCGTTTTCCGTTATTTCGTTTGGATTCCCGGCCCGGGGCAGGGGATAGTCCCGGGGTGAGCCCCCACACCGTCCTCCGGACCCCCCGCCGCCGACCCGCCTGGGCCGGACGCAACTACAGCCTCCTGACGGGCGCCGCGGTCGTCACCAACCTGGGCAGCCACGGGGCGCTCATCGCGGCCTCCTTCGCCGTGCTCGAAGCGGGCGGCAGCGGCGCCGACGTCGGCCTCGTCGCCGCCGCCCGTACGCTGCCCCTCGTCCTCTTCCTGCTCGTCGGCGGGGCGCTCGCCGACCGGCTGCCGCGGCACCGCGTGATGGTCGCGGCCAACGCCCTCAACTGCGTCTCGCAGGCGGCCTTCGCCGTACTCGTGCTCGCCGGCGAACCGAAGCTGTGGCAGATGATGCTGCTGACCGCGCTCTGCGGCACCGGCACCGCCTTCTTCAACCCCGCCGCCGAGGGCATGCTCCTGTCCAGCGTCTCCGGCGAGCACGCCAACCGGGCCTTCGCCCTCTTCCGCATGGCCATGAACGGCGCCGGCATCGGCGGCGCGGCCCTCGGCGGGGCGCTGATCGCCGCGATCGGCCCCGGCTGGGTCCTGGCCGTGGACGCGGCGGCCTTCGCGGTCGCGGGCGCCCTGCGCGCCTTCCTCGACGTCGGCCCCACCACCCGGCGGGGCCCCGGCGGGGGCCTGCTGGCCGACCTGCGCGAGGGCTGGGTGGAGTTCCGGACCCGGCCCTGGCTGTGGAGCATCGTGCTCCAGTTCTCCGTGGTCGTCGCCGTCGTGGGGGCGGCGGAGGCGGTGTACGGGCCCCTCGTCGCCCGCGACCGGCTGGGCGGTCCCGCGCCGTGGGGCGTGGCCCTGGCCTTCTTCGGCGCGGGCACCATCGCCGGAGCGGTCCTGATGATGGCGTGGAAGCCGCGGCGGCTGCTGCTGGTCGGCACGCTGTGCGTGTTCCCGCTGGCGCTGCCGTCGGCGGGACTGGCGGTGCCGCTGCCGGTCTGGGGGCTGTGCGCGGTGATGTTCTTCAGCGGCACCGCCATCGAGGTGTTCGGCGTGAACTGGATGACCACCATGCACCAGGAGATACCCGAGGAGAAGTTCTCCCGGGTCTCCGCCTACGACTGGTTCGGCTCGGTGTCCATGCTGCCGCTGGCCACCGCCCTGGCCGGCCCCGCCGAGACCGCCTTCGGCCGCACCCAGGCCCTGTGGGGCTGCGCGGGGCTGGTGGTCGCCGCCACCGCTCTGGTCCTGTTCGTCCCCGAGGTACGCCGGATCACCCGCAAGCCCCCGCCGGTGAAGGGTTCCGCCCCGGCCCCCGCGGAGGCCGCGGGGGCGGTCGGGGTCACCCCAGGCTGAAGGCCCCCTCCGGCGGGGCCGGCGAGGAGACCGCGTCCGCGTCGGCGACCGGACGCGCCCCGCGCATGAACCGGGCGAGCCCCTCCCCCGACTCCACCCGGGCGGGGAAGGCGTCGGCGGCGCACCGCCGGGCCAGCGCGGCCAGCGGCAGCGGGGCGTCCGAGGCGAGCAGCACCGCGTTCCCGAAGCGGCGCCCGCGCAGCACCCCGGGCTCGGCTATCAGGGCCAGCTCCGCGAAGGCGGCCGCGAAGTTGGCCAGCTGGGCCTTGAGGAAGCCGAACGGCGCCCCGTCGGCCAGGTTCGCCGCGTACAGCCCGCCGGGCCTCAGCACCCGCGCCGCCTGCCGCGCGTACTCCACCGAGGTCAGCTGGGCCGGCACCCGCGAGCCCCCGAACACGTCGGCGACCAGCACGTCGGCGCTCGCCTCCGGGGCGGCCTCCAGCCAGGCCCGCGCGTCGGCGGCGTGCACCGTCACCCGGGCCCCGGCGGCCAGCGGCAGGTGCTGTTCCACCAGCTCCACGAGGGCGGCGTCGAACTCGACCACGTCCTGCCGGGACCCCGGGCGGACGGCCGCGGCGTAGCGCGGGAGGGTGAGCGCGCCCCCGCCCAGGTGCAGCAGGTCCAGGGCGGCCCCCCGGCTCCGCCGCGCTGTCCAGGACGTGCGCGAGGCGGGCGTACGTACTCGAACTCCAGGTGCTCGGGCTCGTCGAGGTCGACGTACGACTGCGGCGCCCCCGTCCACGGTGAGCAGCCAGGCCCGCTCCCGGTCCACGTCCGGCATCAGCTTGGCGGTGCCCTGGCCCACTTCCCGGACCACCGGGATCTGTTCGTCGCTCACCCCACCATTGTCAGGCCGCCCAGACGGCCGCCGCGTCGGCCGCGTGCCCGGCGGCCTGCGCGAGCCCGGCCCGGGCGGCGGGGTCGCGCCGCGCGGGGTCCAGGACGTTGCGCCCGAAGGCCTTGCGGGCCGCCGGGGACGGGGTGATCAGCAGCACCCGGGCGCCGGCCGCCCGCAGCCGGGCCGCCTGGGAGGCGGGCGAGGGGACCAGGGTGGTTCCGAGCGCGATCGGGGCGAGGATCACCACGCGCGCGTATCCGGCGGCGAGGTCGGCGTTGGTCGCCGAGCGGACCCCGCCGTCGATGAAGCGGCGCCCGCCGACCGTCACCGGCGGCCAGACGCCCGGTACGGCGCAGCTCGCGGCGACGGCGTCGACGAGCCCGGCCCCGCTCTCCCGGTCGAAGTCGGCGGGCGCCCCGCTGAGCGCGTCGACGGCGGTGACGACGAGCCGCCGCTCGGGCCACTCGTGCGACACGAGCCGGGCCGCCAGCACCTCGCGCCGTGCCGCCTCCGCCCCGGTCTCCGCGGCCAGGGCGAAGGCGCCGACGCGGCGGCGGTACGCGGCGGCGTCCCGGGACCGCACCATCGCGAGGGCGTGCCGGGCGAAGACCCCGGCGCCGAGGCGGGCGGGGCGCTCCGCGGACGCGTCGCCGAGCTGGCGCTCGTACAGTTCGCGGGCGGTGAGGCCCGCGGTGAGCTGGGCGCCGACCACGGAGCCGGCCGAGGTGCCGACGACCAGGTCGGCGGTGGTCAGGTCGACGCCCGCCCGGGCGAGCCCGTACAGGATCCCGGACTCCCAGCCGACGCCGGTCAGGCCTCCGCCGCCGAGCACCAGTGCGGTTCCGTCGCCCATGTCGTCCCCTCTTCCCTCGCGTCCGCGCCCGCCGGTGGCGGTGACGGTGACGGCAGTCTCGCAAAGCCGGACCGCCGCCACCACGGCCGGGGCTACCCGAGGACCTCGGTCACCGTCCCCGCGCCGACCGTGCGGCCGCCCTCGCGGATGGCGAAGCCGAGCCCGGCCTCCAGGGGCACGTCCCGGCCCAGCTCGACGGTCATCTCGACCGTCTCCCCCGGCCGGGCGGCGCCCGCCGCGCCCAGGTCCACGTCTCCGACGACGTCGGCGGTCCGGACGTAGAACTGCGGCCGGTAGCCGGTCGAGACGGGCGTCGTCCGCCCGCCCTCGCGGGCGGAGAGGACGTACACCCGCGCGGTGAAGCGCCGGCGCGGCGCCACGCTGCCGGGCGCCGCGACGACGTCTCCGCGGCGCACGCCGTCGCGGTGCACCCCGCGCAGCAGCAGCGCGACGTTGTCACCCGCCTCGGCGGACTCCATCGGCTTGCCGAAGGTCTCCAGGCCGGTGACCACGGTCTCGACGGGCTCCCCGTCGCCCCCGAGGACGCTGACCCGGTCGCCGGGCCGCACGGTGCCGCGCTCGACGGCGCCGGTGACGACGGTGCCCCGGCCCGTGATGGTCAGGACGTTCTCGACCGGCAGCAGGAACGGCGCGTCGGTGTACCGCACCGGCATGGGCACGTACGTGTCCACCGCGTCGAGCAGCGCCTCGATCGCCCCGGTCCACTGCGGGTCGCCCTCCAGCGCGCCGAGCCCGGAGACCCGTACGACCGGCGCGGAGTCCCCGCCGTAGCCGTGCGCGGAGAGCAGGTCGCGGACCTCCAGCTCGACCAGGTCGGTCAGCTCGGGGTCGCCGGCGTCGGCCTTGTTGAGGGCCACCACGATGTGGTCCACGCCGACCTGGCGGGCGAGCAGGACGTGCTCGGCGGTCTGGGGCATGACCCCGTCGAGGGCGGAGACGACGAGGATCGCCCCGTCGAGCTGGGCCGCGCCGGTGACCATGTTCTTGATGTAGTCGGCGTGGCCGGGCATGTCGACGTGGGCGTAGTGCCGGGTGTCGGTCTCGTACTCGACGTGCGTGAGGTTGATCGTGATGCCGCGGCGGGCCTCCTCGGGGGCCCGGTCGATGCGGTCGAACGGCACGAAGGAGGCGCCGCCGCGCTCGGCGAGGACCTTGGTGATGGCGGCGGTGAGAGTGGTCTTGCCGTGGTCGACGTGGCCCATGGTGCCGATGTTGAGGTGCGGCTTGGTGCGGGTGAAGGCCGTCTTGGCCATGATCTCTTCCCGTGGCTCGAAGCTGGATCGGGACCCCTGGATTCGGCCGACCCTCCCCCTGCGGGGTCCGCCGGACGATCCGGGAAGGGTCAGCTTCGTGCGCCGTCGAAGGCGGCGAGTGCCGCTGCGGCGAAGGCCTCTGCGAGGGCGACGGCCGAGGAGGAGGCGAGGACGGCAGCCTTCGGCGCGTCCGCGACTGCGGACGGCGCTGCGGGGAAGGCGTACCGGGACATGCCGCAGATCCTGCCGGAGGGCGCGGCCGGCGTCGAACGATTTACCGCGGCGGCCGCACCCGGCGCGGGGCCGGGACGCCGTCCGGCCGGGCGCCGGCAGCCGTCCGCCGCGGCCCGCGGCGGCGCCGGGGCGGTCCCGGATGTGGCCGGGGCGGGCCGGAGCGACCCGGGATGAGGACCGGGCGCGCCGGGGGGCCCGGATGAGGCCGGGGCGCGCCGGGGGTACCGGATGAGGGCCGGGGGCGCCGGGGGCGGTCCCGGATGTGGCCCGGGCCGGCCGGAGCGTTCCCGGATGTGGCCCGGGCGCGTCTGGGTGGGCCGGGCGTATGCCGGGAGTAGGGACCGATGAGGCCTGGATTACGGCGGGGCGCCATATGTGTCGGTTAGTCTCCCCGGATGTCCCTCCTCCTCGCGCCGATGGCGCGGCTGGCGCTGCTCCTCGTGCTGCTGGTCGCGGCCGGGGTCTGCGTCCTGCTCTACGAGCCCCAGCGGCTGCTGTCGCAGGGCTGGCCGCCGGGGCTGCCGGTGGGCACGGGAGTGCTGCTGTTCGCGGCTGCGTACGGCGTGTGCACGGCCGCGTTCGTGCCCCGGCCGCTGCTCAACCTCGCCGCCGGGGCGGTCTTCGGGTCCCAGTTCGGGCTGGTGGCCGCGGTCGGCGGCACCGTGGTCGGGGCGGGGCTCGCCTTCGGGCTGGGCCGGGTCATGGGGCAGGAGGCGTTGCGTCCGTATCTGCGCGGGCGCTGGCTGGAGGCGGCCGACGGGCAGCTCAGCCGGCACGGCTTCCGCTCGGTGCTGGCGGTGCGGATCTTCCCCGGGGTGCCCTTCGCCGCGGCCAACTACCTCGCCGCCGTCTCCCGCTGCGGCTGGTTCCCCTTCCTCCTCGCGACGGCGCTCGGTACGGTGCCCAACACCGCCGCGTACGTGATCGCCGGAGCCAGCGCCTCCTCCCCCGGATCCCCCGCGTTCCTGGTCTCGTTCGGCTTCATCGCGGTCTCCGGGGCGGTCGCGGCGGCGGTCGCCTGGCGCAAGCGGCACCGCCTCGCACCCGCCGCCGGCGCCGAGCCCGCCCCCGGGCACCCCCCAGTGGTCACGGCCGCTCCCCACGGGCCCTAGCATCGGACCCGAACTGCCCGACGATCACAAGGACGAGCGCACACCGACATGAGCTGGTTCGAATCCCTAATCCTCGGTCTCGTCCAAGGGCTCACGGAGTTCCTCCCGATCTCCTCCAGCGCCCACCTGCGGCTGACCGCGGCTTTCGCGGGCTGGCACGATCCGGGTGCGGCCTTCACGGCCATCACCCAGATCGGCACCGAGGCCGCCGTGCTGATCTACTTCCGCAAGGACATCGGCCGGATCATCTCCACCTGGTTCCGCTCCCTGTTCACCAAGTCGCTGCGCTCCGAGCAGGACGCCAAGATGGGCTGGCTGGTCATCGTCGGCTCGATCCCGATCGGCGTCCTCGGCGTGGCGTTCAAGGACCAGATCACCGGCCCTGCGCGTGACCTGCGGCTGACCGCGACCACCCTGATCGTGATGGGCCTGGTCCTCGGCTTCGCCGACTGGCTGGCCTCGCGCGACGAGGAGGGCGGCCGGCACCGCGTGGTCAAGCAGCGCAAGACGCTGGGGGAACTGGGCGTCAAGGACGGCCTGATCTTCGGCCTGTGCCAGGCGATGGCGCTGGTCCCGGGCGTCTCCCGGTCCGGTGCGACGATCTCCGGCGGCCTGCTGCTGGGCTTCACCCGCGAGGCGGCGGCGCGCTACTCCTTCCTCCTGGCCATCCCGGCGGTGCTGGCCTCCGGCGCGTTCGAGATCAAGGACGTGGTCGAGAACCCCGGACACATCTACTGGGGACCGACGGTCTTCGCCACGGTGCTCGCCTTCTTCGTCGGCTACGCGGTCATCGCGTGGTTCATGAAGTTCATCTCCACCAAGAGCTTCATGCCGTTCGTGATCTACCGGATCCTGCTCGGCATCGCGCTGTTCGTGCTCATCGGCACCGACGTGCTCAGCCCGCACGCGGGCGAGTCGGGCTCCTAGCCCGGCCGGCCGGACCATGGCCGGAACTCGACGCGGGGGCCGCCCGGGAACGTTCCCGGGCGGCCCCTGCGTCGTTGTCCCCGCAGAGGCCTGGAACCGAACAGCAGGGGGTGTCCCATGGGCCGCGTGGTACTGGAGCGTTTCCCGTTTGGGAAGTCCGCGGGGGAGCTGGCCCGCGGAGGAGTACGCGGCGCAGCGGATGCGCGAGGGCGTGCCGGCGGAGGTGGTGATGGACCTGGCCACCGACGCGTTCCTGGTCGTGATCCGGCAGCGGGAGGCCATTTCCGGTCACTGACTCCGGGCTGTGCGGGCCAGTGGCCGCACGCCCCTTGGCCTCGCCGCCCCGCAGCCCCACACTGACCCGATGACGCAGCGTGTGGACCTTGCGACGGTGATGGACCGTCTCGCCATCGACGAGGTGGTCTCGGGGTACGCGGTGGCCGTGGACGACGGGGACTGGGCCGCCTACCGCGCCCTGTTCACGCCGTCCGGACGGGCCGACTACAGCTCGGCGGGCGGGGTCGAGGGCCCGGCGGCGGAGGTCGCCGACTGGCTCGCGGAGACCATGAAGCTCTTCCCGGTGCGCCAGCACCTGATCGTCAACCGGGTGATCCGGCTGGAGGACCGGGGCGGCTGGCCCGGGGATTCGGCGGGGGTCCGGGCGGACTTCCTGAACCCGATGCGGCTGGCCGGCCCCGACGACACGGGCACGGCCCCCAACTTCGTCGCCGCCGGGCGCTACTCCTTCGCCCTCGCCCGCACCCCGGACGGCTGGCGGCTGACGGGGGTCACGGTCCACGAGAAGTGGCGCCACATGTCGGCCTGAGCCACCCCTGGGCCCCGGGCCGCGCCCGGCCGGGGGCGGTCCCACACTGGAAGCGGAGGCGCGTCATGCTGCTCGCGAAGCGGACCCGGCGGTGGCGTGCGGCGGCCGCGGTCGCCGCCGGCGCGCTGCCCTGCCTCGCCTTCCCGGCGCCGGGGCTGTGGTGGTCCGCGTACGTCGTCCTCGTGCCCTGGATGCTGCTGCTGCGCTCCGCCCCCACCGGGCGGCGCGCCGCGCTGGAGGGCTGGCTGGGAGGTGCCGGGTTCATCGTGGCGGTGCACCACTGGCTGCTGCCGAGCTTGCACGTGTTCCTGGTCCCCCTCGCCGTGCTGCTGGGGCTGCTCTGGATCCCCTGGGCGCTGCTGGTGCGGGAGCTGCTCGGCGGGGTGCCGGGCCCGCGCCGGGCGGCGGCCGGGCTGGTCCTCGTACCGGCGGGCTGGCTGCTGTCGGAGCTGGCCCGGTCCTGGCAGGGGCTGGGCGGGCCGTGGGGGCTGCTCGGGGCCAGTCAGTGGCAGGTGCCGCCCGCGCTGCGGCTGGCCTCGGTGGGCGGGGTGTGGCTGGTGAGCCTGCTGGTGGTGGCGGTGAACTGTGCGGTGGTGCTGCTGGTGGCGGTGCCGGGGGCGCGGGTTGCGGCGGTGGCGTCGGTGGCGGGGTGCGCGGTGCTGACCGGGGTGGTGTGGCTCTGGCTGCCGCGGCCCGAGGTGTCGGGCGGGCTGCGGGTGGCCGTCGTACAGCCCGGCCCGGTGGGCGGGGAGGACGGTGCGGAGCGGCGCTTCGACGTCGAGGAGCGCCTCACGCGGGGCCTGGCGGGGACGCACCCCGACCTGGTGGTGTGGGGCGAGAGCAGTGTCGGCGCGGACCTGGCGGCGCGGGCCGACCTGTCGCGGCGGCTGGCGGCCCTGTCGGCGGAGCTCGGCGCCCCGCTGCTGGTCAACGTGGACGCCCGGCGCTCGGACCGGCCCGGGATCTACAAGAGTTCGGTGCTGGTCGGCCCGGAGGGGCCCACCGGCGACCGGTACGACAAGATGCGGCTGGTCCCCTTCGGCGAGTACGTGCCGGCCCGCTCGGTGCTGGGCTGGGCCACCTCGGTCGGCAAGGCGGCGGGCGAGGACCGGATGCGCGGCGCGGCCCCGGTGGTGATGGGCCTGGCCGGCGGGATACGGCTGGGCCCGCTGGTGTGCTTCGAGTCGGCCTTCCCCGACATGAGCCGGCACCTGGTCCGCGAGGGGGCCGGGGTGCTGGTCGCGCAGTCGGCGACCTCGACCTTCCAGGACAGCTGGGCCCCGGCCCAGCACGCCTCCCTGGCGGCCCTGCGCGCCGCCGAGACGGGCCGCCCGGTGGTGCACGCGACCCTGACGGGCGTGAGCGCCGTGTACGGGCCCTCGGGCGGCCGGGTCGGGCCCGCCCTGCCCACCACGGCGAGCACGGCGGCCGTGTACGAGGTGCCGCTCGCCCGGGGCACGACCCCCTTCGTCCGCTTCGGGAACTGGCCCGCCGGCGCCGCCCTGGCCGCGCTGGGCCTGTACTGCGCGGCCGGCGGGGTGCGGGCGGTCGGGGTCAGGCCCGGGAGGCCTGCTCCAGAGCCGTCAGCACCACCCGCTCGCACAGCTCGTGGGTGAGCAGGGCGTCCCGCGCGTTGAGCACCTTGCCGCTCTCCACGGCCTCCAGGAAGGTGTCCACGGCCTGCTCGATACCTCGCTGGCGGGCGACGGAGACCCAGTCCCCGCGCCGGCGCACGGTGGGCTGGCCCCGGTGGTCGACGACCTCTGCGAGGTTGAACACCTGGCGCTTGGAGTCCTGGCCGGACACCTCCAGGACCTCCTCGGCGGATCCGGACCGCCGGTTCATGATCCCCAGGGCGGTGAAGCCCTCGCCGGACATCTGGAGCACCACCTGGGACATCAGCCCCTCGCGCACCACGGCCCGGACGTCGACGTGGTCGGCCTCGCCGGGCAGCAGGAAGCGCAGGGTGTCGACGACGTGGATGAAGTCGTCCAGCACCAGGGTGCGGGGGTCCTCGGGCAGACCGACCCGGTTCTTCTGCATGACGATCAGGTCGCGCGGGTGGTCGGCGCACAGCGTGTAGCCGGGCGCGTGGCGGCGGTTGAAGCCGACGAAGAGGCTGACCCCGAGCTCCTCGGCGCGTTCCACCAGGCGCCGCGAGTCGGCCAGTTCGTAGGCCAGCGGCTTGTCCACGTAGGTGGCCACGCCCGCCTCCAGCAGCCGCTCCACGATCACCGGGTGGCTGTCCGTGGGGGCGTGCACGAAGGCGGCGTCGAGGCCTTCGGCGAGCAGGGAGTCCAGCGTGGTGTGGCGGCGCTCGCGCGGTACGCGGTGGACGTCGCCGATCCGTTCGAGGGTGGCCGGGGTTCGGGTCTGCAGGTGCAGCTCGATCCCGGGACGGGTGCCGAGGACGGGCAGGTACGCCTTCTGCGCGATGTCGCCGAGTCCGATGACGCCGACCTTCACCGGGAGCCTCCTGGTATGTGCCGTATGGGACAGCGGCAGCTTAATCCCTGGTGGGAGGGGGCGCGTTCGTCCAGGATGTGGACCATGACCTCCAACGGATCACACCGCCCCGAACCCTCCACCACCGCCGGCGAGCGGGAGATGCTGGACGGCTGGCTCGACTACCACCGCTCCACCCTCGCCTGGAAGTGCGAGGGCCTGTCCGAGGAGCAGCTGCGCCTGACGCCGCTCGCCCCCTCCGCGCTGAGCCTGATGGGCCTGGTGCGGCACATGGCGGAGGTGGAGCGGTACTGGTTCCGGGAGATCGCCCTCGGCGCGGACCTGCCCGACCTGTACAGCACCCGGGAAAACCGGGACGGGGACTTCCACTTCACCGAGGCGGACACCTGGGCCGATGCCGAGCAGGTCTGGCGGACCGAGGTCGAACTGGCCCGGCAGGCGGCCGCGGACCGCTCCCTGGAGGCGCTGTCGGACGCCGAGAGCCACCACCGCGGTGAGGTCTTCAGCCTGCGCTGGATCTACACCCACATGATCGAGGAGTACGCCCGGCACAACGGGCACGCGGACCTGCTGCGCGAGCACATCGACGGCGCCACCGGCGAGTAGCCGGGCCCGGGCCGGTGTCCGCCGGACACCCCCTCCCCGTCACCCGTGCGGGGTGAATATCGGCCCAGGGTTTTCACAACGGGGTGCTCGCACAGCAGAGTTGCGCGGGTGCACCCAACCCGAACCTCGACGAAACTGCTCCTCGGCGCCGCCTGTGCCGTCTCGGCCGTCTCCGGCTGCGTGAACGTCAACCCCGCCCAGCCGGTCCCGGCGGCGGCCCCCGCCGGCGGCCCGCCGCCCCGGCACGAGCCGCGCGGCGGGCCGGGGGCACTGCCCGTGGTCGTCCAGGCGCCCGCCCTGGAGGCGCTGAAGGCGGTGCCCCGGGAGGGCGTGCGCCCGTCCGCCCCGACGGCGGCCGGCCGGGGCGCGGCGCGCGCGGTGCCCGGACCGCGCACCGGGGACGGGGAGGCGGTGGGGGCTGCCGCCGGGGTGAGCGACGTCCCGGTGCCGGCGGAGCCGGGCGGGCACGGCGAGCGGGGCCCGCAGGGGCGTGCGCACGGCTCGGGGCGGCACGCCGAGCTGCCGCCCGGCCTGGCGCGGGAGCTGCCGGTCAGGCCGGCGGACGTGTGCGCGCTGGGCCGCCGGCACGGGGACTGGGACCCGGACGGCCCGGAGGCCCGCATCTGCGCGGGCGTCGAGGGCGCCGGGGCCGGCTGAAGACGGGCGGAGCGGCCGTACGCACACCCGGGGGCGGACGCAGCACCCGTGGCGGCCCTACGACTGCTCGGGGAACGGTCCGGGGCCCGGGCCCGCCTCCGCCGCCAGTCGGCGCTCCAGGCGGGCGATGGCGGCCCGCACGCCGTTCCCGTACCCGTCGTCGGACAGCGCTCCGGTGGCCGCCCGGGCCCGCGCGAGGTGGACCCGGGCCTCGGCGGGCCGGCGCAGCTTGGCGTAGTCGGCGGCGAGGCTGAGGTGCAGCGACGGGTAGAACACCCGCACGGCCGGGTGCGGCTCGGCCGGCCCGGGCAGGGCCTCCCCGAGCCGTTCGCCGAGGCCGTCGGCGGCGGTCAGCGCCCGCAGGTCCCAGGCCAGTTCATCGGCGGGGTCGTCCTGGGCGTCGGCCAGGTAGTGCGCGAGGGTGCAGCGGTGGAGGGAATCGCCGTCCGCGCCGATCTCGGACCAGATCTCGCCGAGCCGGTTGCGGGCCTCCTCGCGGTCCCCGGCGTGCAGCAGGATGACGGCCTGGCCGATCCTGGTCATGACGGCGTCCTCCGACGCCTCCTGCTGCTGCTCCCTCAACGGGGCCTCCGGCTCGCTCCGCCGGACCCGCTCCGGTCCGGTCGTCAAGACGCTAGCCGGAGGCACCGGCTCTGGCGCCGAGGCGCGGGGTGGTGTCAGCCCAGGTCCGGGATCCGCCAGTCGATCGGCTCATGGCCCTGGGCGGCGACGGCCTCGTTGATCTGCGTGAAGGGCCGGGAGCCGAAGAACTTCTTCGCCGACAGCGGCGAGGGGTGGGCGCCCTTGACGATCACGTGGCGCTCCCCGTCGATGAGCGGGATCTTCTTCTGGGCGTAGGCGCCCCAGAGGACGAAGACGACCGGGTCGGGGCGCTCGGACACGGCGCGGATCACGGCGTCGGTGAACTTCTCCCAGCCCTTGCCCTTGTGGGAGTTGGGCTCGGCCTCGCGGACGGTGAGGACGGCGTTGAGGAGCAGGACGCCCTGCTCGGCCCACGGCATCAGGTACCCGTTGTCCGGGACCGGCAGGCCGAGCTCCTCCTTCATCTCCTTGTAGATGTTGCGCAGCGAGGGCGGGGTCTTGACCCCGGGCTGCACGGAGAAGCACAGGCCGTGTCCCTGGCCGGCGCCGTGGTAGGGGTCCTGGCCGAGGACCAGGACCTTCACCTTGTCGAACGGCGTGGCCTCCAGAGCCGCGAAGACCTGCTCGCGGGGCGGGTAGACCGGCCCGTTCGCCCGCTCCTTCTCGACGAACTCGGTGAGTTCCCTGAAGTAGGGCTGGTCCAGCTCCCCGCCGAGGACGGGGAGCCAGGACTCGGGCAGCATCTGGGTCACGTCGACAACCTCCGGTACAAGTTCGTGCAACTGATACGAACCTACCGGGGACCACTGACAACGCCGCCACCCGGGCACCGCCCGGTGATCACCAGCTGGTCTTGCGGCGCAGCTCCCACATCTGCATGGCGGTCTGCGGGTCCAGGGCCCGCTCGGCTCCGGCGATGTCCTCGCGCGCGCCGACGTACAGCTTGCCCTGCCACAGCGGCAGCAGCCGGACGTCCTGGGCGAAGATCTGCTGGGCCTCCTCGAACTCCCGGACACCGGCGGACCGGTCGCCCTCGCGGCGGGACCTGGGCAGCAGCTCGTTCTGGATCTTCGCCGGCTCGTACGGGGTGCCGACCGCGTTCTCCTTGCCGACGAACGGCGCGATGAAGTTGTCGGGGTCCGGGAAGTCGGGGAACCAGCCTCGGCCGAAGACCGGGTACTGGCCGTTCTGGTAGCCCTCCTGGAAGGTCTTCCACGGCTGGCCGCGCAGGTTGATCTTGAAGAGGTCGCTCTCGTCGAGCTGCCGCTTGATCTCGGTGAACTCGTCGGCGGTGGAGGCGCCGTAGCGGTCGGTGGTGTACCAGAAGGTGAGCTCGACCTTCTGGGTGATCCCGGCGGCCGTGAGGATCTTCTTGGCCTTGGCCACGTCGGGGTTGCCGTAGATGTCGTAGAAGGGCGTCTTGTGGCCCACGACGCCCTTGGGGACCATCGAGTACAGCGGCTCGGCGGTGCCCTGGTAGACCTTGGAGACGATCGCGCCGCGGTCGATGACCTGGGCGATCGCCTGGCGCACGGCGGGCTTGTTGACCTGCGGGTCGCTCGGGTTGAAGACCAGGTAGCGGATCTCGGCGCCGACGTTCTCCACGACCTGGACGCCCTGGGCGTGCGAGGCGGGGGTCTGGAGGTCCTTGATCTCCGCGGCGGAGAGGCCGCGGTAGGTGGCGTCGATCTCCTTGCCCTTGAGGGCGGCGATCATCTTCTTGGAGTCGGCGAAGTAGCGGATCGTCACGCCGTCGTTCTGGCGGTTGGCGAAGCCGGTGTAGCTCTCGTTGCGGCCGAGGACCGCCTCGCCGCCCTCCGTGTACGAGGTGAGGACGTAGGGGCCGGAGCCGATGACCTTGTTGTCCTGGCGGACCTTGTTGGCCGGGTACTCCTTCGGCGCGACCAGGGAGGCCGCCGGGGAGCCCAGGACGTACGGGAACGTCGCGTCGGGGGTCTTCAGGTGGAAGACGACCGTGAGCGCGTCCGGCGCCTCGATCTTGTCCAGGCTGTTGAAGAGGCCGGCGGGACCGGACTTGTGGTTGATCGTCCTGATCCGGTCCAGGGAGTGCTTGACCGCCTTGGCGTCCAGCACCTCGCCGTCGGAGAACTTCAGGCCCTTGCGCAGGGTGCAGCGGTAGGCGGTGTTCGCCGCGTCGGTGAACTCGCAGTTCTGGGCCGCGTCCGGCTGCGGCTTGGTGCTGCCCGTGGGGAAGGCCAGCAGGGTCTGGTAGACGTTGCGGTACAGCTCCCAGGAGCCGTCCCAGGCCGCGGCCGGGTCGAGGGTGCTGGGCGCGCTCATGGTGCCGACGGTGATGCGCTTCGCGGCGGCGTCACCGTCGTCCGAGAACAGGCCGCATCCTGCCAGCAGGGATATGGACGCAACGGCCGCAGCGATCTGCAGGCATCTGGTCCGGTTGAACACGTGCACGCTCCTCGATCAGCCAGGGGTGCGGCAGACCCTACCGCAGTGCATCACAAATCCAATGGGTAGGTTTCGTGAGGCACTTGACCGATTTCGGACCGATTCGATACGCATTTGCCTCCTGTTTGGAGGCAAATGCGTCCGGTTATCGGTCAGTGCACACCGGCATTGAGGAACATTCCCCCGTCGACGACGAGAGTTTGTCCGGTGATCCATTCCGCTTGTGCAGATGTCAGGAATGCGGCGGCCCCGCCGATGTCCTCGGGGACCCCCAGCCGGCCGAGCGGATAGGCGGCCGCGGCCTCGTGCTCGCGGCCCTCGTAGAGCGCCTGGGCGAACCTGGTCTTGACCACCGCCGGGGCGATCGCGTTGACCCGTACCGCCGGCGCCATCTCGTGCGCGAGCTGGAGGGTCAGGTTGATCATCGCGGCCTTGCTCATCCCGTAGGCCCCGATGAAGGGCGAGGCGGAGACCCCGGCGATGGAGGCGATGTTCACGATCGCCCCGCCGTGGTCCTTCTGCCAGGCGTGCCAGGTCCGCTGGGCGAAGCCGAGCGCCGAGATCACGTTGGTCTCGAAGACCTTGCGCGCCACCCCGAGGTCCAGGTCGGCGATCGGGCCGAACACCGGATTGGTGCCCGCGTTGTTCACCAGGAAGTCGACCCTGCCGAAGGCCTCCATCGCCCGCTCCACCGCGAGGGCCTGGTGGGCCTCGTCGTGCGCCTTTCCGGCCACGCCGATCACCCGGTCCGCGCCGAGCCGCTCCACGGCCTCCTTGAGCGCGTCCTCGTTGCGCCCGGTGATCACGACCCGGTCGCCCCGGGCGACGAGCGCCTCGGCGATCCCGTAGCCGATCCCCCGGCTCGCCCCGGTGACCAGGGCGACCTTGCCGCTGTCGACACCGCTGTCGATACCGCTGTCCGTCATGTCGTGCACCCGCCTCTCGTGGGACCGTCAGTTGAGCGGGCCGCCGGCCACGTACAGGACCTGGCCGGAGACGAAGCCGGCGTCCTCGCCCGTGAAGAAGGCGATGGCGTTCGCGATGTCGTCGGGACGGCCCACGCGCTGCACCGGGATCTGGGAGGCGGCGGCCAGCTGGAACTCCTCGAAGCCCATGCCGACGCGGGCCGCGGTCTGTGCGGTCATCTCGGTCACGATGAAGCCCGGGGCGACGGCGTTGGCGGTGATGCCGAACTTGCCGAGTTCGATGGCCAGGGTCTTGGTGAAGCCCTGCAGGCCGGCCTTGGCGGCGGCGTAGTTGGCCTGGCCGCGGTTGCCGAGCGCCGAGCTGCTGGAGAGGTTCACGACGCGGCCGAACTTGGCCTCCACCATGTACTTCTGACAGGCCCTCGCCATCAGGAACGCACCGCGCAGGTGGACGTTCATGACGGTGTCCCAGTCGGTGTCGCTCATCTTGAAGAGCAGGTTGTCGCGGAGCACGCCCGCGTTGTTGACGAGGACCGTCGGGGCGCCGAGCGTGCTCGCGACCCGCTCGACGGCCGCCTCCACCTGGGCGGCGTCGGAGACGTCGCAGCCGACCGCGAGGGCCCGGCCGCCGGCCGCCGTGATCGCCTCGACGGTGTCCTTGCAGGCGGCCTCGTCGAGGTCGAGCACGGCGACCGCCCGGCCTTCGGCGGCCAGCCGGATCGCGGTGGCCGCGCCGATGCCCCGGGCCGCCCCGGTCACGATGGCGACACGCTGCTCGGTGGTGGACATGCTGTTCTCCTCGCCCTTGAGAGGCGGCCGCCCGGAGGTGAGCAACCGCTTAGTAGCCTCAGCTGAGGAGACGCTAGGAGCCCTGACACCCCGTGTCAACGGCTCCCGGCGGCGGCGGCGCGGACCTGCCCGGAAATCAGCGGACGAGCAGCTCCAGCAGGCGTTCCACCTCGGCGGCGGGATCGGCCGTCAGGCCGGTGTGCACCGGACCCGGCTGCACCACCGTGCTGCGGGGGGCGATCAGCCAGCGGAACCTGCGCCCCGCGTCGTCGCCCGCCGCCTGCCCGGCCTCCTCGCCGCCCGCGCACAGCCCCTCGACCGCGCGCAGCGCGGCCCGCACCCCGGCCACGTCGGCCCCGGGGTCGAGGGCGAGGAGCTTCGCCTCGTCCAGGTGGGTGCGCGCGGCGACGTAGGAGTGCGCCCGGCAGTAGACGATGACTCCGGCGTTGAAGCACTCGCCGCGCTCCATCCGGGGCACCACGCGCACCAGCGCGTATTCGAACACGTCCCGCTTGGTCACTCGTCGCCGCTCTTCTGCTTGTTCTTGTCCGACTGGGGAGGGAGGCGCTCGGCGAGCCAGCCCGGCGGACCGGACCGCTGCCTGACCTCGGCCTCCATGGTGATCCTCTCGTGGATCGTGGCGGCGCGCGGCAGCAGTGCCTCCACGTAGGCGCGGCGCACCGCGTCGGTGGAGTCGAAGCCCGGCTCGTCGACGAGCCACTCGTCGGGGACGTCGGCGGTGACCTCGGTGAGCAGCTCCTCGGTGACCAGCGGGGCCAGCTCGGCGGCGGCCGCCGCGATGTCCGGGCCCACGGGGGCCAGGACGTGGTCCGAGGCGTTGTAGGGCTTGGCGGAGGCGGCCTGGGCGGTGGGCCAGTTGTGGTGCCAGATCATGGTGGCGCCGTGGTCGATGAGCCACAGGTCCCCGTGCCAGACCAGCATGTTCGGATTGCGCCAGGACCGGTCGACGTTGTTGATCAGCGCGTCGAACCAGACGACGCGTCCCGCCTCGACCGGGTCGGCCCGGTAGGCGAGGGGGTCGAAGCCGATCGAGCCGGGGAGGTAGTCCATGCCGAGGTTGAGCCCGCCGCTGGCCTTGAGCAGCTCCTGGACCTCCTGGTCGGGCTCGGCGAGCCCGATGACGGGGTCGAGCTGCATCTGCACCAGCCGCGGGACCCGCAGGCCCAGCCGCTGGGCGAGGCGCCCGCAGACGACTTCGGCGACCAGGGTCTTGCGGCCCTGGCCGGCTCCGGTGAATTTCATGACGTAGGTACCGAGATCGTCGGCCTCGACGATCCCCGGGAGCGAGCCGCCCTCACGCAAGGGCGTGACGTAGCGGGTCGCGATCACTTCGGACAGCATCCGCCCAGGTTACGGGGGTCAGCGCGACGGAGCCCACTGCATTCGCAGCTCCTCGGCCGTGGTGATGGACGCCACCAGCACGAGGGAGTTGCGGATCACCTCGGCGGTGCAGGAGGCGGGCACCCCGGCGATGGCGTCGGACGGGACCACGACCTCGTAGCCGAGGTTGACGGCGTCGAAGACGGTGTTCGGGATCGCGATGTTCGAGGAGACCCCGGTGACGACGAGGGTGCGGACCCCGAGGTTGCGCAGCAGGGCGTCCAGGTCGGTGCCGGCCATCGGGGAGAGCCCGTGCAGCCGGCGGACCACGAGGTCCCGGCCGTCCACGGTGATGGGCGCGGCGATCCGCACCGCGTCGCTCCCGGTCAGCTGCCGTACGGGAAGCTTCCCGGCGACCCGGAAGAGCCTTGCGTTGGTGTTGGCCCCGAGCCCGTCGGGCCGCCGCTCGGCGACCGCGTGCACCACCTGTACGCCGGCCCCGCGCGCGGCGTCGACGAGCGCGGCGACCCGGTCCAGCATTCCGGAGTTCCGGGCCTCCTTCGCCAGCTCGGGCAGGGCGCTCTCCTCGCCCACCACGCCGTTCTGGCACTCCACGGTGAGCAGCGCGGTGGTGGCTGGATCGAGTTCCGGCATGACTCCCCCTGGCGTGACGACGGAAGAGCACGCATGATTCCTGACACACAGTCAGATGTGAAGGGGTGGGGGACGGATGGACGGGACGGGCGCCGGGGCGGCGCAGCGGCGGGGCCGGCGCATCATGATGAGCGGCAAGGAGGTGGACGCGTTCCTGCGGGAGCAGCGCACCTGCAGGGTGGCCACGGTCTCCCCGGACGGGCGTCCGCACGTCGGCGCCCTGTGGTTCGCGTGGGACGGCACCTCGATGTGGCTGTACTCGATCACCCGCAGCCGCCGCTGGGCCGACCTGCGGGCCGACCCGCGGATCTCGGTCGTGGTGGACGCCGGGGAGGAGTACGGGGAACTGCGCGGGGTCGAGCTGTCCGGCCGCGCGGTCTTCGTGGGCGAGGCTCCGCGCACCGGCGAGCCCTGCCCCGAGCTGCTGGAGCCGGAACGGCTCTTCCCCCTCAAGAACTTCGGGATCGAGGAGATGCCGCACGACGGCCGCCACGCCTGGATCCGCCTCACCCCGGACTCGGTGGTGTCCTGGGACTTCCGCAAGATGTGAGCGCTTGCGCAGGACGTGACCGGCGGCTACACCGCCGCGGCCGCCTCCTGGAGGGCCGCGACGGCGGCCCTGACGGAGGGCCGGCGGCCGGCGTCCGTCCGCCAGACGACGTACACGTGGCGGCGGACGGTGTCGACCGCCGGCAGCAGCCGCACGCCGGGGGGTACCGGCCCGCGGCCCAGCCGGGGCGTCACGCAGACGCCCAGCCCGGCCTCCACGAAGGCCAGCTGGGTGTGGTGCTCCTCGGCGATGTGCGCGATGCGCGGCTCGACCCCGATGCCGCGCAGGGTGAACACCAGCCACTCGTGACAGAACTGCCCCTCGTTCCACGAGATCCAGTCGTCGTCCGCGAGGTCACCGAGGGAGATCTGGGCGCGTCCGGCCAGCGGGTGCCCCGCCGGGACCGCGACGTCGGCGGCGTCGTCCAGCAGGTGGACCCGGGACAGTTCGGCCGGCACCGGCATCCGCTTGTTGTGCCAGTCGATGGCCAGCGCCATGTCCAGGTCGCCGCGCACGACGGCCGCCATGCTCTCCTCCGGCTCCCGTTCCCGCACCATGGCCCGCAGTTCGGGATGGGCGGCCCGCAGCGTGCCGAGGGCACGGGGCAGCAGCCCCCGCATGGCGGTGGGGAAGGCGCCGATCCGCAACTCCCCCACCGCACAGCCCCGCTGGGCCTCCACGTCGGCCTGCGCGAGCTCCACCTGGGAGATGATCCGGGCGGCGTGGTCGGCGAGCAGCCGCCCCGCGTCCGTGAGCCGGACCCCGCGCCCGTTCTTGGCGAGCAGCGGCTGGCCGACCTCCCGCTCCAGCTTGGCCATCTGCTGGGAGACCGCCGATGTGGTCACATGGAGGCCGCCCGCCGCACCACTGACCGAGCCGTGGCGGGCGAGGGCGTCGAGGGTGCGCAGGCGCTCCAGGTTCAACATGTAAGCGATGCTACGCCTTCCGCCGAAGGAACTCTCGCTTGTCCTACGAGGTCGGGCGCAGCAGAGTGATCCGCATGAGCGCACCGACCACCTCCCGCACCACCACCCACTCCCCCGTACGACAGCCGGCCCGTCGCGGCACCGGCGGCGCCGCCCGCCTGGACTGGCGCCTGCGGTTCGCCCTCCTCTCGGTGGTGTGGGGCTTCAGCTTCCTCCTGATCAAGGTCGGCACCGAGGCGTTCGCACCCTTCCAGGTCGCCCTCGGCCGGGTGTTCTTCGGGGCGCTCGCCCTCCTGGTGGTGCTGCTGGTGCGCCGGGAGCCGCTCCCGCGCGGGCGACGCACCTGGGGCCACCTCACGGTGGCGGCGCTCCTGCTGAACACCGCCCCGTTCTCGCTCTTCGCCTACGCCGAGCAGAGCATCCCCTCCAGCCTGGCGGGCATCTGCAACGCCACCTCCCCGCTGTGGGGCATGGCGCTCTCACTGGTGGCGCTGTCCGAGGACCGCCCCACGCGGCGCCGCTTCGCGGGGCTGGGCATCGGCTTCCTGGGCGTGCTGACGGTGCTCGGCGCCTGGCAGGGCTTCGCGGGGATCGACGCCAAGGGCACCGCGCTCGCCCTGCTGGCCAGCCTCTCCTACCCCATCGGCTGGATCTACGTGCGCCGCACCCTGGCCGGCACCCCCGGCTCCCCGGTGGCGCTCACCGGGGCCCAGCTCATGGTCTCCACCCTCCAGCTGGCCGCCGTCAGCGCACTGTTCACCCCGGCCCCGGCCGGCTTCCCGCTGTGGCCGACGCTCGCCGTGGTCGCGCTGGGCGCCCTGGGCACCGGGATGGCGCTGCAGATGCAGTACGGGCTGGTGTCGGAGATCGGGCCGACCACCGCGCAGATGGTCACCTACTTCATCCCGGTCATCGCCACCACCGCCGGCGTCCTGGTCCTGGGCGAACAGCTGCACTGGAACACCCCGGTCGGCGCGGCGGTCATCCTGGCGGGCGCGGCCCTGACCCAGTCCCGGTCCGCCCCGCGCAAGGCCGCCTGACCGGCCCGGACCCGTCGCCGCGCCGCGCCCGCCGCCGCCCCGCCCCCGCCGCACTCCGGCCTGACCGGCCCGGCCATCCGCCGTCCCGCGCCACGCCACGCCCGCCACGCCGCACTCCGCGGCGGGGCGGGCGCGTCTCAGTCGAAGCGCCCCCCGGCCTCCGGGCGGACCGCGGCCGCCACCGCGTCGGCCAGGCCCCCGACCTCCGCCGGGTCCAGCCCGGAGACGGTGATCCGCACCCCGGGGCCCGCCTGGACGCGGTAGCCGGCCCCGGGGGCGCACCGCCCAGCCCGGCCGCGAGCAGCCGGGTGACCGCCGCCGTCTCGTCGGCGACGGGCACCCACACGTTCATGCCGCTCCGCCCGTGCGCCCGTACGCCCCGCTCCGCGAGCGCGGCGACCAGGCCGTCGCGGCGCAGCCCGTACGAGCGCGCCACCGCCTCCCGGTCCACGGCGCCGGAGGTCCACAGGTCGGCCACCGCGTACTGGAGCAGCCGGCTCACCCACCCCGGGCCCAGCCGCTGCCGTCCCCGGACCCGGTCCATCGTCACCGCGTCGCCCGTGAGCACCGCCAGCCGCAGGTCGGGGCCGTACGCCTTCGCCGTCGAGCGGATCAGCGCCCAGTGCCGGGTCACCCCGCCGAGGGGGCACAGCGGCAGGTCGACGATCCCGTGGCCGTGGTCGTCCTCGATGAGCAGCACCTCGGGACGGCCGGCCAGCAGCTCCCTGAGCCCCGCCGCCCGGGCGGCCGAGACGGCGGCGCCGGTCGGGTTCTGCGCGCGGGCCGTGACCACCAGGGCCCGCGCCCCCTCCGCCAGCGCCCGGGCCACCGACTCCGGCACCGGCCCCTCGTCGTCGACGGCCACCGGGAGCACCCGCAGGCCGAGGGCGGGGGCCAGGTCCAGCACGCTCCCCCAGCCCGGATCCTCGACGGCCACCGCGTCCCCGGCCCGCAGGTGCGCGGCCAGCACGCGCTCGATGCCGTCCAGCGCCCCCGAGGTCACCGCGAGGGCCCCGGCGGGGACCCCGTCGGCCTCGAAGCCGGCGCGGGCGAGCCGGGCGAGGTCCGGGACCACCGGGTCCTGCCCGTACAGGGTCGGGGATGCCGCGTACCGCCGGGCGGCGGCGGCCAGCGCCCCGTCCAGCGGGGGCAGGAGCGCCAGGTCCGGGTTGCCCTGCGCGACGTCCCGTACGCCCTCGGGCACCGGCACGCGCCCCACGTCGCGCGGGGCCGTCGCGGGGCGGGCCCGCACCCGGCTGCCGCGCCGCCCGTCGGTCTCGATGACCCCGCGTTCGCGCAGGGTGCGGTACGCGGCGGCCACGGTGTTGGGGTTCACCCCCAGCGCGGCCGCGAGCTCGCGCATCGGCGGGAGCAGCGCTCCTGGGGCGAGCGCGCCCGAACCGACGCCGGTTTCGACACTGGCCGCGATTTCCGATGCGCGGCGCCCACTGATCAGATACTCTCCTAGCACAAACAATATTATGCACTAGTGCAATGGAGTACGCACCATGAGCGCCACCACCGTCGCCGACTACGAGCCCACCGACCGCACCGTCCCGAGCCGCGCCCGCCAGCGGGCGCGCTACGACCGTGAGACGGTGCACTCGATACTCGACCAGGCCTACCTGTGCCACCTCGGGTTCGTCCGCGACGGCGCGCCGGTGGTCCTCCCCACGCTGTTCGGCCGGGTGGGCGAGACCCTCTACGTGCACGGCTCCACCGGCTCGCGCCCGCTGCTGGCCGCCGGGAAGGCCGACCCGGGCCTGGCGGTCTGCCTCACGGTGACGCACGTGGACGGCCTGGTGCTCGCCAAGTCCGCCTTCCACCACTCGATGAACTACCGCTCGGTGGTCGTGCACGGCACCGCCTACCAGGTCACGGACGAGGAGGAGTGCCGCATCGCGCTGGACGCCCTGGTCGACCAGGTCGTGCCCGGCCGCTCGGCCGACTCCCGGCCCGCCAACGCCAAGGAGCTGGCCGCCACGGCGGTGATCCGCCTCGACCTGAACGAGGTGTCCGCGAAGGTCCGCACGGGCGGCCCGAACGACGACGCCGAGGACCTGGACCTGCCCTTCTGGTCGGGCGTGGTCCCGGTGGCACCGGCGTACGGGACCCCCGTCCCGGCCGCCGGCCTGGCCCCCGGCATCGCCCTCCCGGACTACATCACCGCGCTCTGAGGCTCCTCGGCGGGCCG
>NZ_GG657750.1:1327970-1330586 GCF_000158895.1 Streptomyces sp. C
TCCCCCGGCCCGCCGCCGGCCACGCGGCGCACCCCGCCCGCGGGCCGGCGCGCCTCGGCCGCGATCAGCGCCCCCACCGCCGCCAGCAGCAGTACGGTGCCCAGCACCACGGCGCCGGTCAGCCGCTCCCCGAGCACCGCGACGGCGATCACCGCCGCGCTGACCGGCTCGATCAGCATGACCACCGACACCGTCGCGGCGCGCACCGCCGCGGCCCCGGTGAAGTACAGCGCGTACGCCAGCGCCGTCGGCACCACGGCCACGTACACCAGCAGCCAGAGCACCCGCGCCGGCTCGGCGGTGTGCGGCAGCAGCCCCTCCACCGCCGCGAGCGGCAGCAGGCACACCGCACCCACCGCCACCGACCACGCGGTGGTGACCAGCGGGTCCCCGCCCGCCCCGCGCCGCCCGAGCCACCGCGCCCGCAGCGTCATCGCCGCGTACCCGGCGGCCGACAGCAGCGCCCAGCCGACCCCGAGCGGCCGCACCTCACCGCCCCCGGAGCCCAGCACCAGTACGGCCAGCCCCGCGAGGGCACCGCCGACGGCGGCCACCCCGCCGGCGCCCAGCCGCTCGCCCATCCAGTACCGGCCGCCCAGCGCGATCAGCACGGGCCCCGCCCCGAGGGTGACCACGGTGCCGACCGCCAGGCCGGTCTCGCGCACGGCCCCGAAGTAGGCGGCCTGGAACAGGGTGAACATCAGCCCGGTGGCGATCAGCGAAGCCGCCGACGGCCGGGCGGGCCGGGCCGCCCGAGCGGGGCGGCGGCGTACGGCGAGCACCGCGAGCAGCACCGCCAGCCCGCCGGCGCAGCGCTAGAAGGACAGGGCGAGCGGACCGAGGTCACTGGCTATGTAGAGGAGGGAGGCGGCCGCCCCGGCGGTGCCCCAGGCGGCTCCGGCGACGACGAGGTACAGCAGGCTGCGCCCGGCGGCGGGCGAGTGGTTCGACACGTGTTTCTCCGCGCATGCGTGAAGGACGAGGACAGGAGGTCATCGCTTCGCGGGCAGCGCGTACCGGCCCGGGGGCTCCCCGGGCGGGTCGTACGTCGTTCTGGAGGCAGCCGCCCGCGCTAGGCGGCCGGCGGCGGGAGAACCGCGGAGAAAACGGTGCGAGGCATGTCCAGCACCCTACGCGGCCCCCGGCGCGCGGACCACCCCTGACCGGAATCCTCGCCCCCGGATTCCGTGCGGACGGCTACGCGCTGGAAGGTTCCCGGTCCTGCACCGGGGGCAGCGGCGCCTCCTGGGCGACCACCGGCGCGGGCCGCGAGGACTGCGCGATGAAGGCGCCCCCGAGCACCAGAGCGCCGCCCAGCACCTGCGGGCCGGAGAGCTGCTCCCCGAGCAGCACCCAGGCCAGGACGGTGGCGACGACCGCTTCCAGACACGCCACCACGCCCGCGACCTGCGGCGAGAGCCTGCGCACCGAGACCACGCCGGTCAGGTACGCGAACACGGTGGCGACCAGCACCACCCACGCCAGCAGCGCCAGGGCCGGGACCCGGAGGTCGCCCATGGCGGCGTCCCCGCCCAGCACCTGCCAGTCGATCCGCCAGGGGCGGGCGATCACGGTCATCACCAGGGCGCCGACGATCATGCCGTGCGCGATCACGCCCAGCGGGTCCGGCGCGTCCTCGGCGTCGGCGCCCTGGTCCGCGAAGACGAAGTAGAAGGCCTGGCAGCAGGCGGCCGCGAGGCCGAGGAGCACTCCGAACAGGTCCAGGCGCAGACCCGCCCAGATCTCGACCACGCAGGCCAGCCCGGCCACGGCCACGGCGGCGCCGGCCGCGGCCGCGCGGGTCACGGGCTTGCGCTGCACGAAGCGTATGTAGCCGAGCAGCAGCGCGGGCCCCAGGTACTCCAGCAGCAGGGCCACGCCCACCGGGATCCGGGACAGGGAGGCGAAGTAGAAGGCCTGCACGCCCGCGACGGCGACCAGCCCGAAGCCGGCCAGCAGCAGGGGCTTGCGCCGCACCAGGGCCCGGTGCCGCCAGGCGAGCGGGGACAGCACCAGGGCCGCTCCGGCCACCCTGAGCCACACCATGTGCAGCGGGTCCAGACCCGCCTCGATCAGCGGCTTCGCCGCGACACCCGAACCGCCGAACGCGCATGCCGAGACGAGGGCGAGGCCCAGTCCGGCGTTCTTCCCTGACGCTTGCATCCGGTCATCATGGCAGGGCCGGACAGGAGCGTCATCCGCGAGACACCTGTTGAGACACACCCGAGATCATCCTGCCGGGAACTCCCGTATCTGACAGTCCGTCAGTCTTGTATGTTCCGCCCGCCGGGGCTACCTTCCGCCGCACGTACCCGACGAGAAGGGGTGGACGCATGGCTGAAGTCACCGCGGAATCACGCATCGAGGCGCCCGCCGCGAAGCTCTGGGCCCAGCTGACCGACTGGGACGCGTACGGGCAGTGGAGCATGACGCACACCGACTTCCCGAAGGGCGGACCCCGGACCCTCGCGGTCGGATCCACCTTCAGCGAGAACATGAAGATGATGGGATTCCCCGCCGAGGTCCTGTGGACGGTCTCGGAACTGGAGGAGCAGCGCGTCTTCGCCATCACCGGCAAGGGCCCGATGGGCGTCGCGGTACTCACCCGCTACACCC
>NZ_GG657750.1:1331306-1340308 GCF_000158895.1 Streptomyces sp. C
CGCGCCCGCCCCGCCCGCCGAAGGGCCCACCCCCGAAGGGCGGCCCGAACGGACCGAAGGCGGCGCGCAGGCCCCTGAACTCCTCCCGACGGTCCGGCCCGCAGTGGCCGTGGCCCCGTCCGCGGTCGTGTCCGTGGTCGTACTGTCCGCGTGAACGCATCACTGCGCTCCTTTCGTCATCCCTGCCATGTCCGTCATGCCAGTCGTCGTTTCGACTTCTTCACTATCGCTGATCCATCGCGATGCGTCAACGATATATCGGAAACTATCGCCGACTGTCGCCCCGTCCCTGGCCCTGACCAGGCCAGTCACCCCGGATTGGCCTTTGTCCGTACGCGGAGAACCCCCCTACGGTCGGCCCCATGCGCATCCGAATCGTCGACGCCTTCACCGACCGCCCCTTCCAGGGGAACCCCGCCGGAGTCCTGCTCCTCGACGGCGGCTTCCCCCCGGACGCCTGGCTCCAGCAGGTCGCCGCCGAGGTGAACCTCTCCGAGACCGCCTTCGCCCACCCGCTGCCGCCCGGCGGCGACGCCGACTGGGCCCTGCGCTGGTTCACCCCGGCCGCGGAGGTGGACATGTGCGGTCACGCGACCCTCGCGACCGCGCACGTCATCGCCGCCGCCGGCCTCGCCCGGGGCCCGGTCCGCTTCGCCGCGCGCTGCGGGATCCTCACCGCCGACGTCGCCGGGGACGGGACCGTCACCATGGACTTCCCGACCTCGTCCCTGACCCCGCTGGACCCGGTCCCCGCGGTGGAACGCGCGCTGGGAGCACCGGCCAAGTCGTTCCACGACACCGCCGAGCACATCGGCGACCTGCTGGTGGAACTGGCCGACGAGCGGACCGTGCGCGAGCTCGCGCCCGACCACGCGGCCCTGCGCGCCTACGCGCGCCGCGGGGTCATCGTCACCGCACCGGCCGAGGACCCCTCCCGCGGCTACGACTTCGTCTCGCGCGGCTTCTTCCCCGCCGTCGGCATCGACGAGGACCCGGTGACGGGCAGCGCCCACACCGCGCTCGCCCCCTTCTGGGCGGCGCGTCTGGGCCGTACCGAGCTGACCGGCCTCCAGGGCGGGACGCGCACGGGCCTGGTCCGGGTCCGCCTCGCGGGCGACCGCACCCTCCTGACGGGCCGCGCCGTCACCGTCCTCGACGGCGAACTGCTCACCGCCCCCTGAGGGCTACGGCGTCGGCAGCCAGCCGACCTTGCCCGCGAGCAGGGCGTACCCGCCGAAGGCCACGACGTCGAGGAGGGCGTGCGCGACGACCAGGGGGCCCACCCGGCCCCAGCGCCGGTAGGCGAGGACGAAGACGACGCCCATCACCGTGTTGCCGATGAACCCGCCGACGCCCTGGTAGAGGTGGTACGAGCCGCGCAGCAGGGAGCTGGCGAGCAGCGCGGCGGCCGGCGACCAGCCCAGCTGCCCGAGCCGGCGCAGCAGGTACGCCAGCACGATGACCTCCTCGACCACGGAGTTCTGCACCGCGGAGAGGATCAGCACGGGGAACTTCCACCACACGTCGGGCAGGGCCTCCGGCACCACCGTCAGGTTGAAGCCGGTGGCCCGGGCCGCGAGGTAGAAGGCGAGCCCGGCGCTGCCGATGCCGGCGGCCACGAGCGCGCCCCGGGCCAGGTCCGGGCCGGGCCGGGTACGGTCGAAGCCCAGCACCCGCAGCCCGGGCGCGCCCTCGCGGGTCAGCAGGTGCGCGACGAGCAGTACGGGGACCAGCGCGGTCGCGATCCCGAACAGCTGCCAGGCCAGGTCCAGCCACGGCCGCCCGGGCGCGTACGAGCCGTTGAGGGTGGCCGCCTGGTCCTTGAGCCCGCCCGGCTTGGTGAGCGAGCCGATGAAGCTGATCAGCGCCGAGACCCCGCTCGCGCCCAGCGACAGCGCGAGCACGAGCAGGGTCTCGGTGCGCAGGACCCGGCGCCCGTCCTCGCGCAGTTCCACGACCACCGGCTCCGGCTCGACCCGCACGCCTGACTCCCGTCCCGTTCCGACCACCACCCCATACTGCCTCCTCGGCGGCGGGAGCGGATCGGCGGGAGCGGATCGGCAGGCGGGGCAGCGGGCGGAGCAGCGGGCGGATCGGCGCAGCGGGCCGGCTCCTCAGCGGCGGACCGCCCGGGTGGCGTCCACCTCCTGTTCCTCCAGGCCCACGGGCCAGGTGTGCACGGGGTCGCCCTTGTGCATCAGCTCGCTGTAGCGCCGGGTGGTGGCCGCGAGGGCGGCGTCGCGTTCCAGTCCGCCCGCCAGGGCGCGGTGGTACGTCTCCACCTGCCAGGTCGCCCCGTTCACCCGGCGCCGGCACCGCTCCTCGATGATCCCGAGGTAGTGGTCCCGGTCGGCGGGTTCGATGCCCCAGGCGTCCAGCCCGGCCGCGGCCATCGGCAGCAGCTCGTCCAGCACCAGCCGCACCGCGGGCACGCTCACCAGCCCCCCGGCCCGGCCCTTGCGCGGCCAGCGGATCCGCGCGTCGATCCCGTACCGGCAGGCCGCGTCGAAGTTGGCCTCCGCCTCCGCGAAGGACATCCGGGTCCACACGGGGCGCGGCTCGTCCGCGAGGGTCCGTACGAGTCCGTAGTAGAAGGCGGCGTTGGCGACGACGTCGGCCACGGTGGGCCCGGCGGGCAGGACCCGGTTCTCCACCCTCAGGTGCGGCACCCCGTCGGCGACCCCGTAGACGGGCCGGTTCCACCGGTAGACCGTGCCGTTGTGCAGGACCAGCTCCTGCAGGCTCGGCACCCCGCCCTCGGCGAGCACCCGCAGCGGCTCCTCCTCGTCGCAGATGGGCAGCAGGGCGGGGAAGAAGCGGACGTTCTCGGCGAACAGCTCGTACACCGAGTCCACCCACCGCTCCCCGAACCAGGTCCGCGGCCGCACCCCCTGCGCCTGGAGTTCCGGCGGCCGGGTGTCGGTGGCCTGCGTGAACAGCGGCGGACGCGACTCGCGCCACAGCTCGCGCCCGAACAGGAACGGCGAGTTGGCCCCCACCGCTATCTGTACGGCGGTCACCGCCTGCGCCGCGTTCCACACGTCGGAGAACCGGGCCGGGGTGACCTGGAGGTGCAGCTGTACGGAGGTGCAGGCGGCTTCCGGCACGATCGAGCCGGTGTTCCAGGTCAGCCGCTCGACCCCCTCGATGTCGAGCCGGAAGTCCTCGCCGCGCATCATCAGGATCTGCTCGTTGAGCAGGGAGTAGCGGTCCACCGCCGAGAGGTTGGCCAGGGCCAGGTCCGCGCGGGAGATGGTGGGCAGGATCCCGATCATCACGACGCCCGCATCGATCTCCGCGGCCTGCCGGTGGGCGTAGTGGAGTCCCGCGCTCAGTTCTTCGGAGAGCTGGTCGAATACCCTCCCGTCGAGCCGGTGCGGGAGTACGTTCACCTCCAGGTTGAACATTCCGAGTTCGGTCTGGAAATCCGGGCTCGCAATCCGCTCCAGCACCTGCGCATTCACCATGCGCGGCAAACCGTCGGCACCCGCGAGATTCAGCTCGATCTCCAGCCCCATCATGTTCTTCGGGCGATCGAACCTCTTCTCCGCCAGAAGCCGCTCCAGCCCCTCCAGGCACTCGTGAAGCTTCCTCCGATACCGATGCCGATCGGACAGGTCGAATCCGCCTGCCACGACCTTCTCCCCCATCGAAGCGTCCCTCCTCGAGTGGGCCAGGCCCGGTCCCCCCGGGCGCACGTCACGGTCGATGATGCCCAGGCACCGTGATCCATAACGCGGGGCGGGGTGGCCTTGGCGGGGAGCGCGCGCCGGTACGGCGCGAAGGGCGCTCCGGCACATTCGCCTGGCAACCCGCGGAACGCAATTTCCCGTTGGCCTTTGCCGATTCCCGATAGCCGAAGGTTTCAAGCCGAGCACCCTTGGGGTAACCTCCGAGGTCAGCGCGGCATGTCCGCGTGTATCCGGCATGAATACCATGGCAGCGGGACCGGAAGGCGCCTTGCCGGCAATAGGCGGGACGGCTAGCCGAAACACTGCGTGAACACATGTCGTATAAACTCCGCAAACGAGGCAGAGAGTTGGCGCGCGGCCATTGCCCCAAAGCCCACCTCTGACCCCAGAATGCGACAGCGCCGTCCGCACTTTCCCCCGCACCACAGGTCTCCCAAGTGAGAGGCGACCCACCATGCCGCTGCATGTTCCCCCGGCTCCCGCGCCCGCCCTGCGCAGCGTCCTCGCGGCACTAGGTTCTCCCACCGCCGTCCACGAGGCACACACCCCGGCCCTGCGCTCGGTCCAGGGCCCGCTGACCGCCGAACTCCCGCTCCCGGTCCACGTCCTCGACCGCCTGAGCGTGTCCGGCCACGCGGCCGGCGGCCGCCCGCCCCGCACCCGCCTCACCGGCTGGCGGTTCCTGATCCGCAGCGGCGACCGCTTCGTCGCGGCGGCCGACACCCGGCTGACCCCGGACGGCTGGGCCTTCTCCCACTTCTTCGAGGGTCCCTACGTCGCCGCGACCGAACGCGCCCTCCGCCAGGCGGAGTCACTCGGCAAGAGCTACCAGCCCAGGCTGCTGTCCGTACCTGAGCTGTACATGCTGACCCTGTGGCTCCACGGGGCGGTCGGCGCCGACGCCGCCGCCGGCCTCCCCGCCGCGGCGGACCTGCTGGTGCCCCTGGCTCCGGCCCCGCCCGGGATCGCGCCCTTCCGGCCGCACCCCGTCTCGGAGCTGCTGCCCGTCATGATCCACCGGCTGACCCCGGCGGCCCCACCGGTCCCGCCGACCCTCGCCGCCCCGGCGGCCTGATCCGGGTGACCCATTCGGCCTAGTCCGCTCGGGCCAATGCGAACCACCCGAAATGACAGGGGAGTTGGCCTGAACCGCCCGCACGGGTGATGCGTCCTCATTCCAAGAGGACAGCTGCCGGGAAATACCTGCGAAGCAGCCGTCCTGGGGGAACACTGAGGACATCCTCCCCGCAGGTGCGGGGACGACCCAGGGGGACGGCCATGAACCACGCATCGAGCCGTAGCGAACAGACCACACCGCAGCGAAAGAACCCATCCATGTGCCAGCACCAGCCCGCCTGCCCGTCATCAGAATCCGCCGACCGGGAGGCCGCGCGCCCGGTGGCCAACCACCCGGAACAGGGCTGGAGCCTGCTGTGCAACGGCGTCCTGCTCTTCGAGGACACCGGTGAGCTGCTGCCGGACGGACAGATCATCGCCCCGCACCGCCCGCTCGCGGCGGCGTGACAGGGACCGCACGGCAACACCGCACGGACACCGAAGGGGCCGGTCCCGGAGCTCGAAGCTCCTGGACCGGCCCCTTCAGCGTTTCCCCACCGCATCAGCGGCCGGGCTCAGTTCTCGTACTCGTCCAGCGGCGGGCAGGAGCAGACCAGGTTCCGGTCGCCGAAGGCGCCGTCGATCCGGCGCACCGGCGGCCAGTACTTCTCGGCGGCCACGACCCCGCCCGGGAAGACGGCCTCGTCGCGGCTGTACGGGTGGTTCCACTCGCCGCCCAGCGCCGCAGCGGTGTGCGGGGCGTTGGCGAGCGGGTTGTCGTCCACCGGCCACTCGCCGCCGGCGACCCGCTCGATCTCGGCGCGGATGGCGATCATCGCGTCGCAGAAGCGGTCGATCTCGACGAGGTCCTCGGACTCGGTCGGCTCGATCATCAGCGTGCCGGCCACCGGGAAGGACATGGTCGGCGCGTGGAAGCCGTAGTCGATCAGGCGCTTGGCAATGTCGTCCACGCTCACGCCCGTGGCCTTCGACAGCGGGCGCAGGTCGATGATGCACTCGTGCGCGACCAGGTTGCCCGGACCGGTGTAGAGGACCGGGTAGTGCGGCTCCAGGCGCTTGGCGATGTAGTTGGCGCCGAGCACCGCCACCTGGGTGGCGCGCTTGAGGCCCTCGCCGCCCATCAGGCGGACGTACGACCAGGAGATCGGCAGGATGCCCGCCGAGCCCCACGGGGCGGCGGAGATCGGGCCGACGCCCGTCTCGGGGCCGGCGGTCGGCTGCAGCGGGTGGTTCGGCAGGTACGGGGCCAGGTGCGCCCGGACACCGACCGGGCCGACGCCCGGGCCGCCGCCGCCGTGCGGGATGCAGAAGGTCTTGTGCAGGTTCAGGTGCGAGACGTCGCCGCCGAAGTGGCCCGGCTTGGCCAGACCCACCAGGGCGTTCAGGTTGGCGCCGTCCACGTACACCTGGCCGCCGGCCTCGTGCACCTGGGCGCAGATGTCGGCGACGTGCTCCTCGAACACACCGTGCGTCGACGGGTAGGTGATCATGAGGACGGAGAGCTCGTCGCGGTACTGCTCGATCTTGGCGCGCAGGTCGTCCGCGTCCACCTCGCCGTCGTCGGCGGTCTTGACGACGACGACCTTCATGCCGGCCATCACGGCGCTGGCGGCGTTGGTGCCGTGCGCGGAGGACGGGATGAGACAGATGGTGCGCTGCTCGTCGCCGTTCGCGCGGTGGTAGGCGCGGACGGCCAGGAGACCGGCGAGCTCGCCCTGGGAGCCGGCGTTCGGCTGGATGGAGACCTTGTCGTAGCCGGTCACCTCGCAGAGACGTTCCTCCAGCTCGTTGATGAGCGTGAGGTACCCCCCGGCCTGCTCGACCGGGGCGAACGGGTGCAGCTGGCCGAACTCGGGCCAGGTCACCGGCTCCATCTCGGTGGTCGCGTTGAGCTTCATGGTGCAGGAGCCCAGCGGGATCATGCCGCGGTCCAGCGCGTAGTCCTTGTCCGAGAGCTTGCGCAGGTAGCGCAGCATCGCGGTCTCGGAACGGTGCTGGTGGAAGACCGGGTGCGTCAGGTACGCGTCAGAGCGCAGCAGCCCCTCGGGCAGCGTGTCGGCGGTGACCGCGTCCAGGGCCTCGACGTCGGCGGTGACGCCGAAGGCCGCCCAGACCGCTTCGAGGTCGGCGCGGGTGGTGGTCTCGTCACAGGAGATCGACACGTGGTCGGCGTCGGCCCGGTACAGGTTGACCCCGCCCTCGCGGGCGGCGGCGACGACCTCGGCGGCCTTGCCGGGCACCTTGGCGGTGACGGTGTCGAAGAAGGCGCCGTGCGCCACCTCGACCCCGCCGGCCGTCAGGCCCGCGGCGAGGACGGCGGCGTAGCGGTGGGTGCGGGCCGCGATCGTCTTCAGGCCGTCCGGGCCGTGGTAGACGGCGTACATGCCGGCCATGACGGCGAGCAGCACCTGCGCGGTGCAGATGTTGCTGGTGGCCTTCTCGCGGCGGATGTGCTGCTCACGGGTCTGCAGGGCCAGGCGGTACGCCTTGTTGCCGTCCGCGTCCACGGAGACGCCGACGAGGCGGCCGGGCAGCGAGCGGGCGTGCTTGGCCTGCACGGCCATGTAGCCGGCGTGCGGGCCGCCGAAGCCCATCGGGACGCCGAAGCGCTGGGTGGTGCCGACGGCGATGTCCGCGCCCAGCTCGCCCGGGGAGGTCAGCAGGGTCAGGGCGAGCAGGTCGGCGGAGACGGTGACGATCGCGCCGAGCTCGTGCGCCTGGTCGATGACCGGCTTGATCTCGCGGACCGCGCCGGAGGCGCCCGGGTACTGGAGCAGCACGCCGAAGACACCGCGCTCGGCGATCTCGGCGGGGATGCCCTCGGAGAGGTCGGCGACGACGACCTCGACGCCCGTGGGCTCGGCGCGGGTCTCGATCACGGCGATGGTCTGCGGCAGCGCGTCGGCGTCGACGAGGAAGACCCCGCCCTTGACCTTGCCCACGCGGCGGGCCAGCGACATGGCCTCGGCCGCGGCGGTGCCCTCGTCCAGCAGGGAGGCGCCGGAGGTCGGCAGGCCGGTGAGGTCCGCGACGAGGGTCTGGAAGTTCAGCAGCGCCTCCAGGCGGCCCTGCGAGATCTCCGGCTGGTACGGGGTGTAGGCCGTGTACCAGGCCGGGTTCTCCATGACGTTGCGCAGGATCACCGGCGGGGTGAAGGTCCCGTAGTAGCCGAGACCGATCATCGAGGAGAGCACCTGGTTGCGGTCGGCCAGCGAGCGCAGCTCGGCCAGCACCTCGGCTTCGGTGCGGGCCTCGGGCAGGTTCAGCGCCTCGGCGGTCTTGATCACATCCGGTACCGCGGCGGCGGTCAGCTCGTCGAGGGAGCCGTAGCCCACCTGGGCGAGCATCTTCGCCTGCGCTTCGGCGTCCGGGCCGATGTGGCGCTGCTCGAAGGGGATGCCCCGCTCGAGCTGGGAGAGCGGAATGCGGTTGGCGGTCATAACGGAGGCCTCCTGGTCGTATGACCTGCGAGGGGCACCACGGCGCGGGCACCCGGACGGCCTCCCCCTCTGTCATCTCAACCTGAGAGCTTCACCGGAGTCGCGGGGTTCGCCCGAGAGCTCCGGCTTTCACCGTCGGTGAGGGGAAGGGACCGGTACTGCGGGCCCGGCACACCTGCCCCTGCTTTCCAGAGTGGCCTCGTCACGTGCGGTACGTATGCCTGAGAGATTCCGGGGAGGATTTGCTCCTTCGGCGCCTCCGTCGTACTCACTCGGAGGACTCTCCCGCACAGGGTCAACAGCCGTCACCCAGCCTACCAGCGAGGATCTCGACCCTCCCTCGAGTGGCCCCCACTTCGAATATGCCCTTCTGTAGTCATTACGGATGAGCTGTGCATCACCGCGACCGTACGGAGGGACCGTGCAGACCGACATCGATCCCCGCAGCCTGATCGGCCGCAAGGCGTTCGACCGCAACGGCGCCAAGATCGGCACCGTGGACGAGGTCTACCTCGACGACGCCACGGGCGTCCCGGAGTGGGCCGCGGTCCGGACGGGCCTCTTCGGCCGCGACGCCTTCGTCCCCCTGGAACCCAGCGAAGTGGTGGACGACGCCCTGCGCGTGCCCTTCGAACGCTCCCTGATCAAGGACGCCCCCGACTTCGGGGTCGGCCGCCACCTCTCCCCCGAGCAGGAGCTCCAGCTCTACCACCACTACGGCCTGGACGTGGCCCTCCCCTCCGACTTCCAGCGCCCCCACCCCCAGGACAGCCCCTGAAGGGTGTGGCGAAAG
>NZ_GG657750.1:1340645-1354362 GCF_000158895.1 Streptomyces sp. C
GCCTCCCCCTCGGCGGCGGCCCGCGCCTGGGCGAAGAGGTCCTCCTGCGTGTAGTCGGCGAGCCCCGTCACCCCCACCCCCAGCAGCCGCACCCCGCCGGTGGTGTCCACGCCCTCCAGCAGCCGCGCGGCCGCCTCCCGCACCACCGCCGGGTCGTCGGTGGGGCCCCGCAGCGTCTCGGAGCGGGTCAGGGTCGAGAAGTCGTACCGGCGCACCTTCAGGACGATGGTCCGCCCCGAGTGGCCCGAGGCGCGCAGCCGGCCCACGCAGCGGTCGGCGAGCCGCTGGACCTCGTACCGGATCCGCACCCGGTCGTGCAGGTCCACGTCGAAGGTGTCCTCCACCGAGACGGACTTCGCGTCCCGCTCGGCGACCACCGGCCGGTCGTCCAGTCCCAGCGCCATCCGGTACAGGCCGACGCCGTGCGCCCGGCCCACCATCCGCACCAGCTCGTCCTCGCCCGCCTCGGCCAGCTCCCCCACGGTGGTGATCCCGGCCCGGCGCAGGTGCTCCCCGGTGGCCGGCCCCACCCCGGGCAGGGTGCGCACCGGCATGGGCGCGAGGAGCTCACGCTCGGTCCCCGGTTCGATCAGCAGCAGCCCGTCGGGCTTGGCCTCCTCGGAGGCGATCTTGGCCAGCATCTTGGACCCGGCCAGGCCCACCGAGCCGCTGAGGCCGGTGAGGGCCGTGATGCCGGCCCGCAGCCGCTCCCCCGTGGCGCGGGCGCCCGCCGCGTCGAAGGCCGCTCCGCCCGCCTCCAGGTCCACGAAGGCCTCGTCCAGGCTGAGCGGCTCCACCAGCGGCGACAGCTCCCGCAGCAGGCCCATGACCAGCTCGCTGACCTCGCGGTACAGGGTGAAGCGGGGGATCAGGTAGGCGCCGTTCGGGCAGAGGCGGCGGGCCTGCGCCGTCGGCATCGCCGAGTGCACCCCGAACCGCCGTGCCTCGTACGAGGCGGTGGCGACGACCCCGCGCGGGCCGAGCCCCCCGACGATCACGGCCTTCCCGCGCAGGCTGGGCTTCGACGCCTGCTCCACGGAGGCGTAGAAGGCGTCCATGTCCAGGTGCAGGATGGTCGGGGCGGATCTCACGGAACCGATGCTGCCCTACGCCACTGACAACGCGGTGATCACCGGCCCCGGCACCCGCCGCGGGCGCGGCCGGCGATCCGGGTCCGGCCAGACGGCCCGGTGCAGACGGCCCAGTGCAGACGGCCCAGTGCAGACGGCCCGCTTCAGACGGCCCGGTTCCGGCGGGCCGCGAGCTCGTCGGCCGGGTTGTGGCCCACCAGGGTCTCCCCGGTGTCCACGCGCTCCCCGTGCAGCTGCGACAGCGCGTTCTCGACGTCGCGCCAGACGACGCCCACCGCGATGCCGAAGACGCCCTGCCCGCCCTGGAGCAGGCTCACGACCTGGTCCGGCGAGGTGCACTCGTACACGGTCGCGCCGTCGCTCATCAGCGTCATGCGCTCCAGGTCGGAGAAGCCCCGGTCCCGCAAAAAGAAAACACGGCGGTGCGGATGTTCTAAAAGCGCCACCCAGGTGTCCAGGAAGCGCTTGACGATCTTCAGGACGACCACGTCGCGGAAGCTGTACAGCCGCTGGGTGCCAAAACCAGTAGGCGGGCCGCACGCTCGGCTCCACGAGTCCGGTCCGCGCCCAGTAGTCGAGCTGCCGGTACGTGATCCCCGCGGCGGCGCACGCCGTCGGTCCGCGGTAGCCGACCTGCTCGGACGCCGGGCCTTCGCTCACCGGTCCGACCGGCGCGGCCGCCGGCTGACGGTGCGCGGAACCCGCCGCGCCGCCGTGCACCGGGTACGGCCCACCGTCGCTGCGCACGGGGGTGCCCCCGGTCGTACCGTCGCCCGTGATCCTCACGCCGACCCTCCGTCCTTGACCTGCCACCTTGAAGGTAGGCAGTGACCAGGGGTGCGTCAACGATCGCCACACTCGGCACGCCGAGTGATAATCACCCTGAGAGTGGTTTCCCGTACCCCGCTGCGGGGAAAGGCTACTCGAATGGGCTGACAGTTCCCGGTGGACGGCGCGGCCGCCGGCGCGGCTACTGGGGGCCCGTTCCGAAGTCCTCGGGCGAGATCTGGTCGAGGAACTCGCGGAACTTCTCCACCTCGTCCTCCTGTTCGTCGGGAATGGCGATTCCGGCGTCGTCCAGCACGCCGTCGCTGCCGTAGATCGGCGTTCCCGTGCGCAGGGCGAGCGCTATGGCGTCCGACGGCCGCGCGCTCACCTCGACCCCGCTGGCGAAGACCAGCTCCGCGTAGAAGACGCCCTCCCGCAGATCCGTGATCCGGACCTCGGTGAGCTCCTCACCGACCGCCTCCAGCACGTCCTTGAAGAGGTCGTGCGTCAGCGGCCGGGCAGGGGCCATGCCCTGCTGCGCGAAGGCAATGGCGGTCGCCTCCCCAGGACCGATCCAGATGGGGAGGTACCGGTCGCCTCCCACTTCACGCAGGAGCACGATCGGTTGGTTGGAGGGCATTTCCACCCGGACACCCACAACGTCGAGCTCGTTCACACAGCAACCCTAGGACCTGCCCGGCAGGTTTGGGTAGTCGGGGCCCCACCGGGACCCGTCCGGTCAGTGCGGACGGAGCCCGAGAGCGGTCTGCACCAAGGCCTCGTGGAGCCTCACGGAAAGCACCGCGAGCTCCCTCGTCGTGGCTTCCGCGTGCGCCCTGGTCTGCGGATTGCGGTGCCTGCGCAGCGGGGCGACGAGCTGCTCCACCAGACCGGCCTCCCGGTCCGCCGCCGCCTTCATGCCCCGCAGGTGCCGCGGTTCGAGGCCGAACCGGCCGAGGTCCGCGATCAGCCGGGCCACGGCGAGCGTCCCGGCGTCGAACCCGCCGCCCGGCAGCTCCGAGACGAGCCCGTACGACTCCCACTCGACCAGCTGCGCCTCGTCCACCTCGGCGGCCGCCATCAGCTCGGCACGGCCCACGCGCGCCGCCGCCGGCGGCTCACCGGCCGCCTCGGCGTACCCGCCGGAGGGCGGTGCGCCGTCCACGGACTCCCCGTGCGCGGCGGGCGCGGGGATGCGGATCTGCTCGCCCCGGTCGAGCGCGTCGAGCTGCTCCCGGATGACCTTCAGCGGGAGGTAGTGGTCGCGCTGCAGGCGCAGGACGCGCGCGAGGCGCTCCACGTCCTCCGTGCTGAACTTGCGGTATCCGGAAGGCGTGCGCCGGGGCTCGACCAGGCCCTCCGCCTCCAGGAAGCGGATCTTCGAGATCGTGACTTCGGGGAACTCGTCCCGCAGCGTGGTCAGCACCGTGCCGATGCTGACCAGCTGCCCGGCCGAGCCGGCGGTGCCGTTCTTGGGGGCACCGCCCGTCGGGGTACGCAGCATGGAACCTTCCCTGGGGTCCCCCCGGAGGGTGTCCGGGGGTGGGGTTCCCCCCGGACGGTGTCCGGAGGGGTCAGACGCCCCGCAGGCTCGCGTAGAAGACCAGCCGGTACTTGCCGATCTGCACCTCGTCACCGTTGTGCAGGGCGACGGACTCGATCGGCTCGCGGTTCACGTACGTGCCGTTGAGGCTGCCCACGTCGGCGACGGTGAAGCCGCCCTCCGGGCTCCGGCGGAATTCGACATGCAGGCGGGACACGGTGATGTCGTCCAGGAAGATGTCGCTCTGCGGGTGCCGGCCCGCAGTCGTCAGTTCGCCGTCCAGCAGGAACCGGCTGCCCGAGTTCGGGCCGCGCCGCACGATCAGCAGCGCGGAACCGGGCGGCAGCGCCTCCACCGCGGCCTGGGCCTCGGGAGAGAGCGAGGACGACACGTGCTGGCCCGACCCCTCGGCCTCGTAGGCCTCCAGGCCCGAGATCGAGATGGTGGACGTGGTCTCCGAAGCGCGCTCCGGCGTCAGGCCCGGCCGCAGCGGCGCCCCGCAGTTGGAGCAGAAACGGCTCGCAGCGTCGCTGCGGTGACCGCACCTGCCGCACGTCTGCTCGGCCGACATGGACGGCTCCTCGCGCCGCGGCTGCCCCGCGGAGGCACTGGTGGCATAGGGGTCAGAGGCAAACCCTCCACCCGCACTAGAGGTTGATGGTTCACCGAAACCTATGCGTCCGGAACCAGCCGGGTCAACGGACGACGCGCCGCGCCCGCCCGAATTGTCACCCGGGCCGGCCACCTCGTCACGGAAGAGCGGCCTGTCGCCCTGCCCTTCCCCTTCCGGCTGCCCCGCGCGGTGCCGCGCCGCGCCGCTTTCCTCGTTCTTCTTCTTGCCGAACAACTTCTCAAACAACTTCACGGGCGATTCCCCTTGACCGAAACAGACCCGCCCGTGGGGCAGGACGAACTCTGCATGCACACACCTGCCGACCCGGACATTCTGACAACGTCCGTAACCACCAGACAGTTTCCACCACGCACGGCGACTTCCGTGCGTCGACCCCCCGCAGGCGTCGGCCCGCGTGAGCCTGTCCACGTTCCACTACGCATCACGGCGATGACGACCGAGCGTAGTCAGGCTGCTTCGCAGCCCGCAAGGCATCCACAACGATCTTCGCCGACCGTGTGACGGCGACCGTGGCCTGTTCCTTCTCCATCGTCTGCACCACACCTCCCGGGATGTTCAGCGCGGGCTCCAGATCCTGCGGTTTGCCGATGACCTTGAACTCGTAGGGCTGTGTGATCTTCTTACCGTCGATCCCGACCCCGCCGCCCTCGTCGGAGAAGTACGAGCCCGCCACGACGCGCACGCCGTTGATCTGGATCGCTTCCGCCCCGGCCGCCCGCAGCTCCTGGAGGGTGTCCAGCAACTGGTCGGACCGCACCTGACCCTTGGTGTCGGTGATCCGCAGCGTGATCCCCGGGCCCTGTGCCGCCACCGTACCGGCCAGGATGCCCAGTTGGCGCTCCTTCTCAACCGTCTGACGGCGGGCCTCTTCCGCCTGGTTGGAACTGCTCTGCAGTTCCTTGCGCTGGTCGTCCAGCCGCTGCTTCTCGTCCTCCAGGCGCTGGGTGCGCCCGTCCAGCTCGTCGAGGATCCGTACGAGGTCCTCCTGCCGGGCACCGCGCAGCGGGGCGCTGGAGTCGCTGTTGGACCGGACCTGGATCGCGAGCCCGAGGCCCAGGACGAACAGCAGCAGCGCGACGATCAGTTGGGCGCGGCTGAACCTGGGCGGCCACAGCCCGGCCGCCAGGCGCTGGCGCCCGGTCTCCTGCGGCACGGCCGGCCCGGGCTGCGGTGACGGCTCCTGGGGCCGCGACTCCTCGGGCTCCGGCGGGGTGTTCTCCGTGCTCATCGGCGTCACGCCCGGAAGACGTGCCGGCGGATGGCCGCGGCGTTGGAGAAGATCCGGATGCCGAGGACGACGACCACACCCGTCGACAGCTGCGAGCCGACGCCGAGCTTGTCGCCGAGGAAGACGATCAGCGCGGCGACGACCACGTTCGACAGGAACGACACCACGAAGACCTTGTCGACGAAGATCCCGTCCAGCATCGCGCGCAGACCGCCGAACACCGCGTCGAGGGCGGCGACCACGGCGATCGGCAGATAAGGCTCCACCACGGCCGGCACCTCGGGCCGGACCAGAAGCCCGACCACCACTCCGGCCAAGAGGCCCAGTACCGCGATCACGACGCACCCTTCTTCGGCTCTGCTGCTGTGGCTGTGCGGACGGTCAGGCTCGACGCCGCGGGCAGCCGTACCTCGTCCACGGGGGTCAGGCTGTACCGGATCCCGTAGCTCTCTTGGAGGACGTGCAGGTACTGACCGTCCACGGAGTCCTGGAACGTGGTCCCGAGCCGCTTCTTGTCACCCACCGCGAGGACCTCGTAGGGCGGCACCAGCGGCTTGTTGTCGACCAGTATCGCGTCACCCGCGGCCCTGATCGCCGACAGCGCCGTCAGCCGCTGCCCGTTGATCGAGACGGCCTCCGCACCCGCCTGCCAGAGCCCGTTGACGATCCGCTGCATGTCCCGGTCGCGGACCCGGCCGGTGTTCGAGAACCCGGCGCTCTCGCGCGGACCGCCACCGCCGCCCGACGAGGCACCCTTGGCATCGTCCACCACAAGCTTGACGCCGGGACCGTGCACCTCGGTTGCACCCGCCAGCACTTCCACCAGCCGGCCCCGCTCCCCGACCTGCTGTTTCAGCGCGACGCGCTGCCGGTCGGCGACCTCGGTCCGCAGCCGCTCGGTCTCCCGCTCCAGGGCCTCGGCGTGGTCGTCCGCCCTCTGTACCCGGTCGATCAGCTCCTGGCGCTCCTTGGCCAGCACCGGGGCCGCCACGCGTGCCTGCGCGGCACCGAGCGTGACCACCATCGCGGCGAGCACGAGGCCTGCGGCGAGCGCCAGCTTGGCCTTGAGCGTACGGGGCAGGCCCGCCGTGCCGTCCGCCTCGCGCCGGGCCGACGCTTCCGCATAGCCCTCGTCGAGGCTGTGGTCCATCACATGGGTCAGCAGCGACATGGACGCGTCGGGGCGCGCGGGCGGCGTGGCCGAACTCCGGTTGTTGGGCGGCTGCGACATGCCGCACATCGTTGCATGTCGCCGCCGCCAACACCCAATGCGCCCGTCCGGCGGGCCGGGCCGGGTCACTCCCCGCACCCGGCCCGCCGGAAGGTCAGTGCTGTCCGGCGCCGTCCACGGCCGCACCCCACTCGTCGAGGAGCGCCTGCGCGGAGGCGTCGTCGGGGCCTTCGGCCCACAGGTGGGTGACGGCCTCCGCCGGGTCCGGCAGGACCAGCGCCCACCGCCCGTCGGCCTCGACCACGCGCACTCCGTCGGTGGTGTCCACCTGCCGGTCGCCGGCGGCCTCCACGACCCGCCGCATGACCAGCCCCTTCGCCGCCCACGGCGTGGGGACGTCCCGCTTGAGCACGTGTGCGCGCGGGATGCGGGCGTCGATCTGGCTCAGGGTGAGCTGGGTCCGCGCCACCAGCCCGATCAGCTGGACGAAGGCCGCCGACCCGTCGAAGACGCTGCTGAACTCCGGAACGATGAAGCCGCCCCGGCCGTCGCCGCCGAAGATCGTCGTCTCCTCCCGGCCAACCCGGGTCAGGTCGTCGGGCGAGGTCGTCGTCCACTCCACCTGGGTCCCGTGGTACGCCGCCACCTGCTCGGCGACGCGCGTCGTGGTCACCGGCAGGGCCACCTTGCCGCTGCGCTTCTCGGCGGCGACGAGGTCGAGGAGCACGAGCAGCGCCCGGTCGTCCTCGATGATCCGGCCCCGCTCGTCCACCAGGGAGATCCGCTCGCCCACCGGGTCGAACCGCACGCCGAACGCCGCCCGGGCCGACGCCACGATCTCCCCCAGCCGCACCAGCCCGGCCCGCCGCGACTCCCGGGTCTCGGTGGGCCTGGACTCGTCGAGACCGGGGTTGATCGTCAGCGCGTCGACGCCGAGCCGGCCGAGGAGGCTCGGCAGGACGAGCCCGGCGCTGCCGTTGGAGGCGTCCACGACCACCTTGAGCCCGGCATCGGCGATGCCGGTGGTGTCCACCCGCCGGAGCAGCGAGCCCGTGTAGGAGTCGAACACGCTCGACGGGAACTGCAGGTCGCCGATCTCCCCGGGGAAGGCGCGCCGGTACTCCTGGCGTGCGTACACCCGGTCCAGCTTGCGCTGCTGCGCCTGCGACAGGTCGGCTCCCCGCTCGTCGAGGAACATGATGTCCACCGAGTCGGGCACCCCGGGCGAGGTTCTGATCATGATCCCGCCCGCGGCGCCGCGGGCCGTCTGCTGACGAGCCACCGGCAGCGGTACGTTCTCCAGGTCGCGTACGTCGATGGCGCTGGCCTGGAGCGCCGAGATCACCGCGCGCTTGAGCGCACGGGCACCTCGGGAGTGGTCTCGGGCCGTGGTGACGATCGCGCCCTTCTTCAGCATCGTCGCGTAGGCGCCGGCCAGCTTGACCACCAGTTCGGGGGTGATCTCCACGTTGAGGATCCCGGAGACGCCCCTGGCACCGAACAGGTGTGCCTGGCCGCGGGACTCCCAGATCACCGAGGTGTTGACGAAGGCGCCGGCCTCGATCGTCTTGAAGGGGTAGACGCGAACGTTGCCCTGGATGATGGATTCCTCACCCACGAGGCACTCGTCGCCGATGACGGCCCCGTCCTCGATCCGGGCGGCCCGCATGATGTCGGTGTTCTTGCCGATGACGCAGCCGCGCAGGTTGCTGTGGGGGCCGATGTAGACGTTGTCGTGGACGACGGCCTTGTGGAGGAAGGCCCCGCTCTTGACGACCACGTTCGATCCGACGACCGTGTGTTCGCGCAGTTCCACGCCGGCCTCGACCTTGGCGTAGTCCCCGACGTACAGCGGCCCGCGCAGCACCGCGTCCGGGCTGACCTCGGCCCCTTCCGCGATCCAGACGCCGGGCGAGATCTCGAAGCCGTCCATGTCGACCTGGACCTTGCCCTCGAGGACGTCGGCCTGCGCCTTCACGTAGCTCGCGTGGGTGCCCACGTCCTCCCAGTAGCCCTCGGCCACGTAGCCGAAGATCGGGCGGCCTTCCTTCATGAGCTGCGGGAAGACGTCACCGGACCAGTCGACCGAGACGTCCGGGTCGACGTAGTCGAAGATCTCCGGCTCCATCACGTAGATGCCGGTGTTGATGGTGTCCGAGAACACCTGCCCCCAGGTCGGCTTCTCGAGGAAGCGCTCGACCTTCCCCTCCTCGTCCACGATGGTGATGCCGAATTCCAGCGGGTTCGGCACCCGGGTCAGGCACACCGTGACCAGTGCGCCCTTCTCCTTGTGGAAATTGATGAGGTCGGTGAGGTCGAAGTCGGTCAGCGCGTCGCCGGAGATGACGAGGAACGTGTCGTCCTTCAGGGCCTCCTCGGCGTTCTTCACGCTGCCGGCGGTCCCGAGAGGCTTCTCCTCGTTGGCGTAGGTGAGCTCCATCCCGAGCTCCTCGCCGTCACCGAAGTAGTTCTTGACCAGTGAGGCCAGGAACTGCACCGTGACCACGGTCTCGCTGAGCCCATGGCGCTTGAGCAGCCTCAGCACGTGCTCCATGATCGGCCGGTTGACCACCGGCAGGAGCGGCTTGGGCATGCTTGAGGTCATGGGGCGAAGCCGCGTACCTTCGCCACCGGCCATCACGACGGCCTTCATGTCGGAAGAGTCCTCCTAGAGAGATGACGGTCCAGCCGACCTCACCCGCCCCGGACGGATACTCCGCAACTCCTCCGCGTCAGCACCGGCGCCGAGCGAGCTCAATCGGCCGTGGTAGCCCTGACCAGGCGGCGGACTTGCACCACGTAAAGGATTCCTGCCCACCAATAGAGCGTTGTACCCCATCCCGCGAACGCCCATCCGAAAACGGACGCCATCCAGGCCAACCAGCCGTCTCCGTCACTGAGCAGCAGGAGCGGGAAGGCGTACATGAGGTTGAAGGTCGCGGCCTTGCCGAGGAAGTTGACCTGCGGCGGCGGATAGCCGTGCCGGCGCAGGATCCACACCATGACCAGCAGCATTGCCTCGCGGGCGAGGAGCGCCGCGGTGAGCCACAGGGGCAGAATCTCCCGCCAGGTGAGACCGAAGAGCGTCGTCAGGACGTAGAGGCGGTCCGCGGCGGGGTCCAGCAGGCGGCCCAGTTTGCTGATCTGATTCCAGCGGCGCGCGAGTTTTCCGTCGAGGTAGTCACTGATCCCGCTGAGCATCAGGACGGCCAGCGCCCACCCGTCGTGCCGCTCCAGGATCAGCCAGAGGAACAGCGGTACGCCGACGAGCCGAGCCATGCTCAGGATGTTCGGAATGGTGAAAATTCGGTCGGTCTGAACCCGAGTCTCCTGGACCTCCACCCGGGGGCCTCCCACTGTGACACTAGAAATGGTCGAAACGGTGCTCCCCGACCCTACAGGAGTCCCGCCGGAGGCCGGCCGGACCCCGAACGCAGAAAAGCCCCGCACCAGAAGGTGCGGGGCTTTCCCACAAAGATTGTTCGGCGGCGTCCTACTCTCCCACAGGGTCCCCCCTGCAGTACCATCGGCGCTGAAAGGCTTAGCTTCCGGGTTCGGAATGTAACCGGGCGTTTCCCTAACGCTATGACCACCGAAACCCTATCGGTTTCGAGCGAACAAGCACACTCTGTAGTTGTGTTCTAGCTCTAGAAACCAGCAACCGTTCGTTGCTTCAGAACTAACACAGTGGACGCGAGCAACTGAGGACAAGCCCTCGGCCTATTAGTACCAGTCAGCTCCACCCGTTACCGGGCTTCCACATCTGGCCTATCAACCCAGTCGTCTACTGGGAGCCTTACCCTCTCAAGGAGGTGGGAATACTCATCTTGAAGCAGGCTTCCCGCTTAGATGCTTTCAGCGGTTATCCCTCCCGAACGTAGCCAACCAGCCATGCCCTTGGCAGGACAACTGGCACACCAGAGTTTTTTTTTGTCCCGGTCCTCTCGGGGGAGGGACGGGGCTTCTCAATATTCCTACGCGCACAGCGGATAGGGACCGAACGTCACACGACGGTCTAAACCCAGCTCGCGTACCGCTTTAATGGGCGAACAGCCCAACCCTTGGGACCGACTCCAGCCCCAGGATGCGACGAGCCGACATCGAGGTGCCAAACCATCCCGTCGATATGGACTCTTGGGGAAGATCAGCCTGTTATCCCCGGGGTACCTTTTATCCGTTGAGCGACGGCGCTTCCACAAGCCACCGCCGGATCACTAGTCCCGACTTTCGTCCCTGCTCGACCCGTCGGTCTCACAGTCAAGCTCCCTTGTGCACTTACACTCAACACCTGATTGCCAACCAGGCTGAGGGAACCTTTGGGCGCCTCCGTTACCCTTTGGGAGGCAACCGCCCCAGTTAAACTACCCATCAGACACTGTCCCTGATCCGGATCACGGACCGAGGTTAGACATCCAGCACGACCAGAGTGGTATTTCAACGGCGACTCCACAACCACTGGCGTGGCTGCTTCAAAGTCTCCCACCTATCCTACACAAGCCGAACCGAACACCAATATCAAACTGTAGTAAAGGTCCCGGGGTCTTTCCGTCCTGCTGCGCGAAACGAGCATCTTTACTCGTAGTGCAATTTCACCGGGCCTATGGTTGAGACAGTCGAGAAGTCGTTACGCCATTCGTGCAGGTAAGAACTTACCCGACAAGGAATTTCAAAAACACATAAAAATGGTTATAGTTACCACCGCCGTTTACTGGCGCTTAAGTTCTCAGCTTCGCAACCCCGAAAGGTCACTAACCGGTCCCCTTAACGTTCCAGCACCGGGCAGGCGTCAGTCCGTATACATCGCCTTACGGCTTCGCACGGACCTGTGTTTTTAGTAAACAGTCGCTTCTCGCTGGTCTCTGCGGCCACCCCCAGCTCAGAGAGCAAGTCTCATCACCAGGAATGGCCCCCCTTCTCCCGAAGTTACGGGGGCATTTTGCCGAGTTCCTTAACCATAGTTCACCCGAACGCCTCGGTATTCTCTACCTGACCACCTGAGTCGGTTTAGGGTACGGGCCGCCATGAAACTCGCTAGAGGCTTTTCTCGACAGCATAGGATCATCCACTTCACCACAATCGGCTCGGCATCAGGTCTCAGCCTTAACGTGTGACGGATTTGCCTACCACACGGCCTACACCCTTACCCCGGGACAACCACCGCCCGGGCTGGACTACCTTCCTGCGTCACCCCATCGCTTACCTACTACCACCTTGGATCGCCGGCTCCACCACTTTCCTTTCCCCGAAGGGTCCGGAACGGCTTCACGGGCTTAGCATCAGAGGATTCGATATTGGGCGTTTCAAAGCGGGTACCGGAATATCAACCGGTTGTCCATCGACTACGCCTGTCGGCCTCGCCTTAGGTCCCGACTTACCCTGGGCAGATCAGCTTGACCCAGGAACCCTTAGTCAATCGGCGCACACGTTTCTCACGTGTGTATCGCTACTCATGCCTGCATTCTCACTCGTGAACCGTCCACAACTAGCTTCCGCTGCTGCTTCACCCGGCACACGACGCTCCCCTACCCATCACAGCGGGCGTTGGCCCTATAGCTGCAATGACACGACTTCGGCGGTACGCTTGAGCCCCGCTACATTGTCGGCGCGGAATCACTTGACCAGTGAGCTATTACGCACTCTTTCAAGGGTGGCTGCTTCTAAGCCAACCTCCTGGTTGTCTCTGCGACTCCACATCCTTTCCCACTTAGCGTACGCTTAGGGGCCTTAGTCGATGCTCTGGGCTGTTTCCCTCTCGACCATGGAGCTTATCCCCCACAGTCTCACTGCCGTGCTCTCACTTACCGGCATTCGGAGTTTGGCTAAGGTCAGTAACCCGGTAGGGCCCATCGCCTATCCAGTGCTCTACCTCCGGCAAGAAACACACGACGCTGCACCTAAATGCATTTCGGGGAGAACCAGCTATCACGGAGTTTGATTGGCCTTTCACCCCTAACCACAGGTCATCCCCCAGGTTTTCAACCCTGGTGGGTTCGGTCCTCCACGAAGTCTTACCTCCGCTTCAACCTGCCCATGGCTAGATCACTCCGCTTCGGGTCTAGAGCGTGCAACTCAATCGCCCTATTCGGACTCGCTTTCGCTACGGCTTCCCCACACGGGTTAACCTCGCTACACACCGCTAACTCGCAGGCTCATTCTTCAAAAGGCACGCAGTCACGAGATACAGCAAGCTGCATCCGACGCTCCCACGGCTTGTAGGCACACGGTTTCAGGTACTATTTCACTCCGCTCCCGCGGTACTTTTCACCATTCCCTCACGGTACTATCCGCTATCGGTCACCAGGGAATATTTAGGCTTAGCGGGTGGTCCCGCCAGATTCACACGGGATTTCTCGGGCCCCGTGCTACTTGGGAGATGAGCAAGCAAGCCGCTGATGTTTCGTCTACGGGGGTCTTACCCTCTACGCCGGACCTTTCGCATGTCCTTCGACTACATCAACGGTTTCTGACTCGCCCAGCCGCCGGCAGACGACTGAAGCTCATTCCCACAACCCCGCATGCGCAACCCCTGCCGGGTCTCACACGCATACGGTTTGGCCTCATCCGGTTTCGCTCGCCACTACTCCCGGAATCACGGTTGTTTTCTCTTCCTGAGGGTACTGAGATGTTTCACTTCCCCTCGTTCCCTCCACACTGCCTATGTGTTCAGCAGTGGGTGACAGCCCATGACGACTGCCGGGTTTCCCCATTCGGACACCCCCGGATCAAAGCTCAGTTGGCAGCTCCCCGGGGCCTATCGCGGCCTCTCACGTCCTTCATCGGTTCCTGGTGCCAAGGCATCCACCGTGCGCCCTTAAAAACTTGGCCACAGATGCTCGCGTCCACTGTGTAGTTCTCAAATAATGACCAGCCACCCATCACCCTGCACCTCGAAAGGAACAAGTTCACTGGGGCCGGCGCTGAAGACTGACCAGACGGCCGTGCCTTCAGGACCCAACAACGTGCCAGGCACGATCTCTTTCAGTGACTCACTTTCCACGCCGAAGCAGTACTCGTGATCCATCCAGAAGACCGTGCCAAATAATCAACGTTCCACCCATGAGCTGACCGTGCAGAACGTTTGTCTGCAATCGGTACTGTGCTCCTTAGAAAGGAGGTGATCCAGCCGCACCTTCCGGTACGGCTACCTTGTTACGACTTCGTCCCAATCGCTGGTCCCACCTTCGACAGCTCCCTCCCTTACGGGTTGGGCCACCGGCTTCGGGTGTTACCGACTTTCGTGACGTGACGGGCGGTGTGTACAAGGGCCCGGGAACGTATTCAC
>NZ_GG657750.1:1355345-1362341 GCF_000158895.1 Streptomyces sp. C
CCGTAGGAGTCTGGGCCGTGTCTCAGTCCCAGTGTGGCCGGTCGCCCTCTCAGGCCGGCTACCCGTCGTCGCCTTGGTGGGCCATTACCCCACCAACAAGCTGATAGGCCGCGGGCTCATCCTTCACCGCCGGAGCTTTCAACTCCCGCCCATGCAGGCAGGAGTATTATCCGGTATTAGACCCCGTTTCCAGGGCTTGTCCCAGAGTGAAGGGCAGATTGCCCACGTGTTACTCACCCGTTCGCCACTAATCCACCCCGAAGGGCTTCATCGTTCGACTTGCATGTGTTAAGCACGCCGCCAGCGTTCGTCCTGAGCCAGGATCAAACTCTCCATGAATGTTTACCGGTAATCCGGTGCACACGCACGAAAGAGCGGGCCAGTCTTGGTCGGAATATGACCGACTGACCACAACGTCCTCGCTGTGTTGTTGCCTGCCAGTGCCCGAAGGCCCGACAGGTCTTTTTCAAAGGAACCTCATCCACCGGAGTGGACGGGGTATCAACTTCTGGCGTTGATTTTTGGCACGCTGTTGAGTTCTCAAGGAACGGACGCTTCCTTTGTACTCACCCTCTCGGGCTTTCCTCCGGGCTTTCGTTCTTCGTTCTTGCGTTTCCGACTCTATCAGGGTCTTTCTCGCTCGCTTTCCAGGTCCTGCGCTTTCGCGCTTTCCCTTTCCGGCGGTTCCGACTCTATCAGTGGTTTTCGTTCTCTCCGACCACTCTCCGTTTTGCCGTAAGGCACGCGGAAAGCGATCAAGCGGAGATCCGGACGATCACTGATTGAGGAGGAGTCCCGGCCACCGACTGTTCGCGAGATGTTCACGCGGCACGTCCTGGCGGGAGTCACGACAGTACAGCTCCCGTGGGAGACAGGCAAATCGAATCACGCGTATGGTCTAGTCCACCGGTCTAGTCCACTAGTCTCCGTGTCCAAGGGCCGTCCGGATCGGGACCAACATTGGGCGAACCCGTACAACCTCTGCAATATCCTTCAAACGAGTACGCCGTTCGCAACAGGCAGTGACGGCGGCACCAAGAAGCCCCACCCCCTGGGAGGCCCCCATGACCAGCGTCACGTCCCCGCTCGCCGGGCAGGCCATCGGACTCGCGGCAGTGCCCGACCCGGTGTTCTCCGGCGCGATGGTGGGACCGGGCACCGCCATTGATCCCGTGCGCGAACCCTCCGCGGCGGTGTCTCCCGTCGACGGTGTGGTCGTTTCCCTCCACCCGCACGCGTACGTGGTCGTCGACAGCGAGGGCCACGGTGTCCTGACCCACCTCGGTATCGACACCGTCCAGCTCAACGGCGAGGGCTTCGAGCTCCTCGTGAACAAGGGCGACACCGTGGTCCGGGGCCAGGAGGTAATCCGATGGGACCCCGCCGCGGTCGAGGCCGCCGGCAAGTCCCCGATCTGCCCCGTCGTGGCGCTTGAGGCGACGAACGACTCCCTCTCCGGCGTCGTCGAGTCCGGTGACGTCAAGCCGGACGACGTCCTCTTCAGCTGGCAGTAGCCCTTCCGCCTGCTCCCACAGGCGAGTCGGATATCCATCACGGCGGCTGGAGCCGCCGCTCAATCGGAGACGGGTGTAATGGAGACAACGCTGCGAGGCGTCGGCGTGAGCCACGGTGTGGCGATCGGCGAGGTTCGGCACATGGGTACGGCCGTGCTCGAACCGCCCGCGAAGCAGATCGCCGCGGACGAGGCGGAGCGCGAGCAGGGGCGCGCCCGTCAGGCCGTGGAGGCTGTGTCGGCCGACCTGATCGCACGCGGCCAGCTGGCCGGTGGCGAGGCCCAGCACGTGCTCGAGGCCCAGGCGATGATCGCCACGGACCCCGAGCTGATGTCGGACGTCGACCGGCGGATCGTCGTCGGCAGCACCGCCGAGCGCGCCGTCTACGACGCGTTCGCGTCCTACCGCGACCTGCTCGCGGGGGCCGGCGAGTACATGGCCGGGCGGGTGGCCGACCTGGACGACGTGCGCAACCGGATCGTGGCGCGGCTGCTGGGCGTGCCGATGCCGGGCGTCCCGGACAGCGACGAGCCGTACGTGCTGATCGCCCGGGACCTGGCTCCCGCCGACACCGCGCTGCTGGACCCGGCGCTGGTGCTCGGGTTCGTGACCGAGGAGGGCGGGCCGACCAGTCACAGCGCCATCCTCGCGCGGGCGCTCGGTGTGCCGGCGATCGTGGCGCTGCCGGGTGCGTGTGAGATCGCCGAGGGCACGGTCATCGCCGTCGACGGCAGCACCGGTGACCTGTTCGTGGAGCCGACCGCGGAGAAGCGGGCCGAGCTGGAGACCGCGGCCGCCGAGCGGAAGGCCGCGCTGGCCGCCTCCTCCGGTCCGGGTGCGACGTCCGACGGTCACAAGGTGCCGCTGCTGGCGAACGTCGGCGGGCCGGCGGACGTGCCGGCCGCGGTGGAGGCCGGGGCCGAGGGCGTGGGCCTGTTCCGTACGGAGTTCCTGTTCCTGGACGACAGCAAGAAGGCTCCGTCCGAGGAGAAGCAGATCGAGTCGTACCGCAAGGTTCTGGAGGCGTTCCCGGAGGGGCGTGTCGTCGTGCGGGTGCTGGACGCCGGCGCCGACAAGCCGCTGGACTTCCTGACCCCGGCGGACGAGCCGAACCCGGCGCTGGGCGTGCGCGGTCTGCGGACCCTGCTGGACCACCCGGAGGTGCTGCGCACGCAGCTGACCGCGCTGGCCAAGGCGGCCGAGGGGCTGCCGGTCTACCTGGAGGTCATGGCCCCGATGGTGGCCGACCGCCAGGACGCGAAGGCGTTCGCGGACGCGTGCCGCGAGGCCGGTCTGGTGGCGAAGTTCGGCGCGATGGTGGAGATCCCCTCCGCCGCGCTGCGGGCGCGCTCGATCCTGCAGGAGGTGGAGTTCCTTTCGCTGGGTACGAACGACCTCGCGCAGTACGCCTTCGCCGCCGACCGGCAGGTGGGTGCGGTGTCGCGGCTCCAGGACCCGTGGCAGCCGGCGCTGCTCGACCTGATCGCCATGTCGGCCGAGGCCGCCAAGGCGGAGGGCAAGAGCTGCGGTGTCTGTGGTGAGGCCGCTTCGGATCCGCTGCTGGCCTGTGTGCTGACCGGTCTGGGTGTCACCTCCTTGTCCATGGGTGCGGCGTCGATCCCGTACGTGCGGGCGACGCTCGCCAAGCACACCCTCGCGCAGTGCGAGCGTGCGGCCGCCGCCGCGCGGGCCGCGGACAGTGCCGAGGAGGCGCGGGTGGCCGCGCAGGCGGTGCTGTCCGGCGAGTAGCGGGCGGTACGCGTTGTCGGTTCCGAGGGGCCTTCGCCGGTGGCGGGGGCCCCTCGGGCGTTTCCGGTGCCGGTCGGGCCGCGCCGGCTACTCGCGGTGCGGGCCGGGGACGTCCACCTCGTAGCCGGGGCAGTATTCGACGCCGGGTTCCGGGGCCACGGGGTCGCCGGTGTCGGCGTCCGTGCAGTAGGCGTCGAACACGGCCGCGGCGGTGAGGGCGACGAGGCGGCCCCGGTCGAGGCGCCAGCCGTGGACCCGGTCGCGGTAGCCCTCGGTGGTGCTCCGCAGGACCAGTCCCCCTGAGCCGCCGAGGGCGAGGCCCGCGGCCAGGACGGTCACGAAGTCGAGGCCTTCGCGGCCCTGGACCCGGGGCCGGGTGCCGGGGGCGGCAGCCGCTTCGGCGTGCAGGACGGCGATGAGCTGTTCCTCCTCGGCGGGGACGCTGCAGACGAGGTGGTGGTGGCCGGGTCCGGCGCCGGCCACGAGGCGTTCGAGCATGTCGGCGGCGCGTTCGAAGGAGGCCTTGCCGATGTCCTCGCCGCAGTCCGCGCAGGCTCCGACGCCGGCGAGGAGCTCGGTGGCGTACTCCCAGGTGGACTGCCGGGCGGCTTCGTCGACGAGGAGCGGTACGAGTTCCTCGACGGGCTGGCCGGCGTAGGGCAGTGTCGGGCCGCCGGCGAGTTCGGCGGTGAAGCGGCTGCGGGTGTGGGGGCTGTCCGGGTCGAGGCCGTGTTCCGCGCAGTAGCCGGCGTACTCCTCGGGGTCGAAGAGGGCGACGGTGGTGTGGATGCCCTGGGCGGCGAGGGAGCGCAGCAGGGCGTCGATGCGGCGGAGGTAGTCGGGGTATTCGTAGTGGTGGCCGAAGGCGAAGGTGCGGTAGTGCCGCATGGCCGCGAAGTCCCCGGGGTCGGTGATGAGGCCGACGGTGCTGGGGACCTCGCGGCGCAGTGACGCGGTCGCGGACGCGGGTGCGGTCGCGGATGCGGGTGCGGTCGTGGTGGTGCGTGGTGTGTCGGGTGTGGCGTTCATGGTTCCCCCTGAGCGTGCGATCACTTGCTCACTCACGGTAACCGCCGCCACTGACAGTCACCTCCTGGTGCGGCCCAGCTCTTCGTAGAAGCCAAGCAGTTCCGGGTTGTCGACGGAGCCGGGGTTGACCGCCTTGGCCATCGGGGTGCCCTGCAGGAGGCGCTTGACGGGCACCTCGATGCGCTTGCCGGTCAGGGTGTGCGGGACGGCCGGGATCTCGATGACCTCGTCGGGGACGTGGCGCGGGGAGAGCTGCTCGCGGATGGTGGCGGCGATCTTCTTGCGCAGGGCCTCGTCGAGGACGGCGCCGGGGGCGAGGTGGACGAAGAGCGGCATCCAGTAGCCGCCGCCCGGCTCCTCCAGGCCGATGACCAGGGATTCCTTGATCTCGGGGAGGCGTTCGACGACCTCGTAGATGTCGGCGGAGCCCATCCGTACGCCCTGCCGGTTCAGGGTGGAGTCGGAGCGGCCGTGGATGACGACGGAGCCGTGGTCGGTGATCGTGATCCAGTCGCCGTGGCGCCACACGCCGGGGAACATCTCGAAGTAGCTGTCGCGGTAGCGGCTGCCGTCGGGGTCGTTCCAGAAGTGGATCGGCATGGAGGGCATGGGGGCGGTGACGACGAGTTCGCCGACCTCGCCGGTGAGGGGCTTGCCGGCCGGGTCCCAGGACTGGAGGTCCGTGCCGAGGCAGGCGGCCTGGAGTTCGCCGATGTGGACGGGGAGGGTCGGGACGGCTCCGGCGAAGCAGCTGCACACGTCGGTGCCGCCGCTGACGGAGGCGATCCACAGGTCTTCGGCGACCTCCTCGTGGAGCCAGCGGAAGCCGTCGGGCGGCAGCGGGGAGCCGGTGGTGGCGACGCACTTGACGGCGGAGAGGTCGAAGTCGCGGGAGGGGTGGACCTCGGCCTTCTTGCAGGCCATCACGTAGGCGGCGGAGGTGCCGTAGAGGGTGGCGCCGGTGCGTTCGGCGATCCGCCACTGGGCGCCGGTGTCGGGGTAGCCGGGGCTGCCGTCGTAGAGGACGACGGTGGTGCCGGTGAGGAGGCCGGAGACGAGGAAGTTCCACATCATCCAGCCGGTGGAGGTGTACCAGAAGAACCGGTCCTCGGGGCCGAGGTCGCAGTGCAGGCCGAGCTGCTTGAGGTGTTCGAGGAGGATCCCGCCCTGGGACTGGACGATGGCCTTGGGCGCGCCGGTGGTGCCGGAGGAGTAGAGGATCCACAGCGGGTGGTCGAAGGGGACCGGTTCGAAGACCGGGTCCTGCGTGCCGGAGGTCAGGTCGGCCCAGGCGCGGGTGCCCTCGGGGGCCTCGGTGCCCAGGAGCGGGATGTGGACGACGGCGCGCAGGGAGGGGAGTCCTTCGCGCAGCTCGGCGACGGTTTCGCGGCGGTCGTGCTCCTTGCCGCCGTAGCGGTAGCCGTCGATGGTGAAGAGGACGACGGGTTCGACCTGTTCGAAGCGGTCGAGGACGCTGCGGGCGCCGAAGTCGGGGGCGCAGGAGGTCCACACCCCGCCGACGGTGGCGGTGGCGAGGAAGGCGACGACGGCTTCGGGGATGTTGGGGAGGTAGCCGCTGACGCGGTCGCCGGGGCGGACGCCGAGGGCGCGCAGCTCGGCGGCGAGCGAGCCGACCTGGCGGCGGAGCTCGGCCCAGGTGAGCGGGGCGGGTTCGTGGGTCTCGTCGACGTGGAGCAGGGCGGGGTCCCCGGCGCGGGCGGGGTCCTCGGAGGCGCGCAGGGCGTGCTCGGCGTAGTTGAGGGTGGAGTCGGTGAACCAGCGGGCGCCGGGCATGGAGCGGTCGGCGAGGACTTCCCGGTAGGGGGTGGTGAAGCGGACCTCGAACCACTCGGCGACGGCCTGCCAGAAGGTGTCGAGCTCGTCGACGGACCAGCTCTGGAGGGCCGGGTAGCCGCCGTCGGCGGGGGCGCCGAAGCGTTCGGCCGCCCAGGCCTGGAAGCGGGTGACCTGGGCTCCGGCGATCCTGTCGGGGCTCGGGGACCAGAGGGGTTCCGGCTGGGTGGCAGAGGTCATGGGTCGGCTCCCGGTCAGGTCTGGGCTCTCGCGCTTCGTGTGCGTACGGCTCCGTCGCGGCGTCGTGTGCGCGCGGCGGCTCACAGGGACCATGCCACGTGATCGACATCCGCACCAGAGCTGTCCCGGGCCGGGCGGGTTGATCGTTTTCCGGGTGAACGGCAGCTGAACGCCGCCCGCGCGGCGGGGTGACGGTGGCAGGGTGACCGGCATGGACGGTCGTGATCTGGTGCGTGCGGTGACGGAGCTCGGTACGGAGCGCGGGCGGCGGGCCTGGCGCTCGGCGTGGCGCCACCGGCGGGCGGACGCCGGGGCGCTGCCGCGCCGGGGCGCGGAGCGGGCGCGGGTCCCGGGGCTGCTGGCGGGGACCGAGGCCCGGCCGGGCGGTGGGGTGCTGCGGTTCGCGCGCAGTGAGCTGCTGGTACGGGTGACCGTGGGCGGTGCGGTGTTCTGGGGCTGGGACGGGGCGGAGCCGGTGCCCTCGTACGCGGTGGTGGGCAGTGGTCCCGCGCCGGATCCGCGGGCGGTGCTGGAGCCGGACACCGGGGGTGGCTGGCGGGTGGTGTCGGAGCGGGTGACGGTGGCGGTGTCCCGGCACGGGGCGGTGGAGGTGCGGACGCCGGGCGGGGCGGTGCTGCGGAGGGAGCTGCCGCCGCGCTGGTGGGACCCG
>NZ_GG657750.1:1367296-1376986 GCF_000158895.1 Streptomyces sp. C
TGTGCCGGCGCGGGCCCGTGCGGTGGGTTTGCCGGACCGGGCCCCTCGGCCGGGAGGGTGCCGGCCCGGGGGCTAGGGGAGGAACGCGTAGGAGGGGCCGGCGCGGTCGCGGGAGCAGAGTGTCACGTCCCTGCCCTTGAGGTAGGCCAGCAGCCATTCACCGAAGGTCATCTCGTAGCGGGTCCAGGCCGGGCTGTCGAACTCCTGGACCACGACCCGCCAGGGCGTCGCGGGGGTTTCGGGGACCTGGAGGAAGACCGCTTCGCCCGTGGTGGCCGTCGCCACGGGGAGCAGGGCGCCGGGGTGGGCCCCCGCCGGGCCGGGCAGGTACTCGGCCATGTCCTCGTCGCGCCAGAGTTCGAGGTCCTTCCGGATGAAGCTCCCGAGGTCGTGCAGGAGATGGGGCGCGGGGTGCATCAGGTACAGCTGGGAGTTGACCTCGATGGAACCGTAGGCGTCGGTGAACTCGCGGAAGTCCGCGGGGAACTCCACGCCGAGTTCGGCTTCCAGCGCGGTCCACGGCTCCGGGTCCGACCAGTTGAAGCGCGGCTCGCCCAGGAGGGCGGTGAGCTGCGCGAGCGTCGCCATCGTCACTCCCCCGCCGGGGCGTAGCGGCCGGCGAACCAGGAGGCCGCCGCCTGGGTGTGGAGGGGGAAGGCGAGTTCCGCCGGGGTGTGGAGGAGGTGCCAGCCCGTCGTCTCGTCCGTGGCGGCCGAGAGCGGGAGGGCCGAGGCGGGGCGGGGCGGGAGGAGGCCGAAGACGAGGAGGTGGCCTCCCGGGGAGCTGAGGACGTCGGCCAGGGCGACGTCGGAGGCGGGGGCCTCGATGCCCGTCTCCTCGCGGAGTTCGCGGACCACGGCCGTGCGCCAGTCCTCGCCGAAGTCCATGAACCCGCCGGGCAGTGCGACGCCCCCCAGGGCCGGTTCGATGGTGCGGGTGATGACCACCAGGCCGGTGCCGGCCGCGTCCTCCACCGGGAGCAGGGCGACGGCCACCGGGAGCGGGTTGCGGTAGGTGACGGCGTCGCACGCGGCGCACGCGCGGGGCCACCCGTCCGTGGCGAACGGAGCTCCGCAGGTGGAGCAGTGCGAGTCCCTCAGCTGTGCCGGCATGCGGCGATGGTACCGGCCCCTGTCGCGGTGGGGAGGCCCGTGGCAGACTTCTGACGCTTCGTCAGATCACGTTGCCCGGGAGGGGTCTTGGAACGCACACGCACGCCCGTGGTGAGCGGGTGGTTCACCGGTACGGAGGCCGGGGACGGCTTCCGCCTGCTCGGCACCCGGTGCTCCGCCTGCGCCTCGGTGTTCTTCCCGCGCGAGGACGCGTACTGCCGCAACCCGCACTGCGCCGGCGGCGGCGAGCTCGCCGAGGTGCCGCTCTCGCCGCGCGGCCGCATCTGGTCCTACACCGACGGGCGTTACCGGCCGCCGGCCCCCTACGTGTCCGATCCGGACGCGCCCTGGGAGCCGTACACCCTGGTCGCGGTGGAGCTGGAGGCCGAGCGGATGGTGGTGCTCGGGCAGGCCGCGCCCGGGGTGACGCCGGCCGACCTGGCGGTCGGCATGGAGGTGGAGGTGGTGGAAGGGGTGCTCGGCGAGGACTCGGGGGCCGCCCGGACCACCTGGCGGTTCAAGCCGGTGGAGGGGGCGCGGTGAGCGGGGACGTGGCCGTGCTGGGGGCCGGCATGCACCCGTGGGGCAAGTGGGGGCGCAGCTTCGTCGAGTACGGGCGGGCCGCCGCCCGGGCCGCGCTCGCCGACGCCGGGCTGGAGTGGACCGACGTGCAGTCCGTCGTGGGCGCCGACACGGTGCGCGGCGGCTACCCGGGCTACGTCGCCGGGGCCACCTTCGCGCGGGCGCTCGGCTGGCAGGGGGCCCGGGTCACCAGCGTGTACGCGGCCTGCGCCTCGGGGGCCCAGGCCATCGGGGCGGCCCGGGCGCAGATCCTGGCCGGGCTGGCGGACGTGGTGCTGGTGGTCGGCGCCGACGCCGCTCCGAAGGGGTTCTTCGCCCCGGCGGGGGGCGAGCGGCCGGACGACCCCGACTGGCTGCGGTTCCGGATCCTGGGCGCGACGAACCCCGCGTACTTCGGGCTGTACGCCCGGCGGCGGATGGCCCTGCACGGGGACACCGTCGAGGACTTCGCGCTGGTCAAGGTGAAGAACTCGGCGGCCGGGGCGCACAACCCGAACGCCCGCTACCGCAAGGCGGTCTCCGCCGAGGAGGTGGCGGCCTCGGCGGTGGTGGCCGACCCGCTGCGGCTGCTGGACATCTGCGCGACGTCCGACGGGGGCGCGGCGCTGGTGCTGGGCAGCATGGACTTCGCGCGGTCGCGCGGGGTGGCGGACCCGGTGCGGATCCGGGCGGTGTCGACGGTGACGCCCACGTATCCGCGTACGGTGCTGGACCTGCCGGACATCGCGACCGACTCGGCGGCCGCCGTGGAGCCGGCCGCCGGGTCCTTCCGGGCCTCGATCGCCCGGGCGGCGTACGAGGAGGCGGGGCTGGGGCCGGAGGACCTCTCGCTGGCCGAGGTGTACGACCTGTCCACCGCCCTGGAGCTGGAGTGGTACGAGGACATCGGGCTGTGCGGGGAGGGCGAGGGCGCCAAGCTCGTACGGGAGGGCGCGACGGCGCTCGGCGGGCGGGTCCCGGTCAACGCGAGCGGCGGGCTGGCCTCCTTCGGGGAGGCCGTCCCGGCGCAGGCCATCGCCCAGGTGTGCGAACTGACCTGGCAGCTGCGGGGTACGGCGGGGGCGCGGCAGGTTCCGGGGGCGCGGGCCGGGATCACCGCCAACCAGGGGCTCTTCGGGCACGGGTCGGCGGTGGTGGCGGTGCGGTGAGCGCGGCGCGCAAGTACCGGCGTCAGGGTGCTTGACGGCCCCGGGCGGCGGGTTCACACTCGCTCCACGGTCCCGCGGTGAAGGGGACCCCGCGACCCCCCATGAGAGCTGCGGCCCGTACCCCAGTCGGCGGGGGTACGGGCCGCCTCCACGTGGAGACCGGCTCCTAGGACGAGGCGCTCAGGCTCGCGCGGCGGGCCCGGGCGAGCGACATGGCGTGCTCGACGACCCCCACCAGGACGTCCTTGACGGACTCCCGGTCGCGGGCGTCGCAGAGCAGCACCGGCACCTCCGGGTCGAGGTCGAGCGCGTCGCGCACGGTCACCACCGGGTGGCGGTCGGCCCCGTCGAAGCAGTTGACCGCGACGAGGAAGGGGATGCCGCGCCGTTCGAAGTAGTCGACGGCGGCGAAGCAGTCGGCGAGCCGGCGGGTGTCGGCCAGCACGACGGCGCCGAGGGCGCCCTGTGCCAGCTCGTCCCACAGGAACCAGAAGCGGTCCTGTCCGGGGGTGCCGAAGAGGTAGAGCACCAGGTCCTCGCGGAGGGTGATGCGGCCGAAGTCCATGGCCACGGTCGTGGTGCTCTTGCCCTCCACTCCCCCGGTGTCGTCGATGCCGACGCCCGGTTCGGAGAGCCGTTCCTCGGTCCGCAGCGGACGTATCTCGCTGACCGCGCTGACCAGGGTGGTCTTGCCCACCCCGAAGCCGCCCGCGACCAGGATCTTCAGGGTCAGCGGCTCGACCGGCGAGACGGCGTGCATCGCACCGGTGCGGCTAGAGCGCCCGAAGGCCATCGATCACCTCACGGAGAATGGATTCATCGGGCAGTTCGGCCGGCGGTACCGGCCTGGTCACGTGGACCAGCTCCTCGTCGACGAGGTCGCCGATCAGGACCCGGACGACGCCTACGGCGAGGTCGAGGTCCGCGGCAAGTTCCGCGACCGACTGGGGGCGTTCCCGGCACAGCCCGAGGATGTGGGCGTGTTCCGGGGAGAGGGTCATGTCCCAGACCGGATCGTCGGCCGCCGCCTCCGCGACGACGAGCGCGATCAGGTCGAGACGGTGCTGGGCGGCGTGGCTGGTCCGGCCGCGGGTCATGGCGTACGGGCGTACGACGGGACCCGCGTCGTCGTCGAACCAGTGGGGGTGGCCGGTCTCGGGCGTGGGACGGTCGGTCGGGGGGTGGTCCTGGCCTGGATCGCTCATGCCGTCCGACTCACCCTCCGGCTGGCTGCCCGGAGCGCGGGGCGGTCGCCAGGTGGTCGCCTACGCGCTTGACCATGAGCGTCATCTCGTACGCGACCTGGCCGACGTCGGAGTCGGAGTCGGAGAGCACGGCCAGGCAGCTGCCGTCGCCCGCGGCCATGACGAAGAGGAAGGCCTCGTCGAGTTCGACCACGGTCTGGCGGACCCGCCCGGAGTCGAAGTGGCGGCCGACGCCCTTGGCCAGGCTGTGGAAGCCGGAGGCCACGGCGGCCAGGTGTTCGCTGTCCTCGCGGGTGAGGTCCTTCGAGCTGCCGGTGGGCAGGCCGTCGCCGGAGAGGACGACCGCCTTGCGGATGCTGCCGACCTTGTCGACGAGTTCGTCGAGGAGCCAGTTGAGCGGGCCGGAGCCGCGGCCCCTGGTGTCGTTTCCGGTCTGCGGTGCGGTCATCGACCGTCCCCTTCGTTCTCGTGCGCGGGACCGGCGCCGGAGCGGCCGGCCTCGGTCTCGGACTGCTGCTGTGCGTACTGGTCGCGGCCCGCCGTCCAGCCCCGCTGGAGGGCGGACATGCGCGTGCGTACGTCCTCCGCGTCCCGGTCGGTCGCCGGTTCCTCGGGGGACTGTGCCGCGGCGGGGGCCGGGGCGTTCTTGAGCTGGGGTGCGAGGTTGGCCTGGCGCACCCGGCGGGGCAGGCCGCCCGGGGCGGGCGCGGGCTCTTCGGAGCCGGTGCGCGGCGCGGGGACCGCCTTCACGGGGGCCGGACGGGGCTCCACCCGGCGGCCGTGCTCGGCGACCAGGGTGGGCGTGGGGCGCCGCCGGGGCAGCGGGACGGGTCCGCCGCCGGCGCGGGCGGCGTCGGGGTGCGCGGGTTCCGTGCGGGGGCGCTCCGCGCGGACCGGGCCGGTGGGGGCCAGGGGCTCCCGCCCGCGGTCGCGGTCGCGCTTCCAGGGGCCGCGGCGCTCCGCGTGGCCCACGCCGTGCGGGGGGCCGCCGAGGGGCCGGTCCGCGGAGCCGGTGCCGAGGAGGGCGCTGCGCGGGATGCCCGCCGGGCGGGGTCTCGTCGTCGAGGGTGGCCATGGGCGGGCGGCCGCCGACGCCGGTGAGGCCGGCGATGCCGGTGGCCATCTCGTCGAGTCCGGCGGGGTCGTCGAGGCCGTCCAGTCCGAGGAGGCCGACGGGGCTTTCCAGCTCGACGGGGCCGTTGAGCACGCCGGCGGGCAGCGGGCGGGCCGAGGGGGCCCGGTCGATGGCGGTGGGGCCGGGGCGTGCCGAGCTCTTGGCGGGGCCGGTCCCGACTCCCCGGACGCCCTTCACGGTGTCGAGGCGGATGCCGGTGCCGTTGGTGTCGGGGGCCTCGGTGAGGAGGTCGGCGGGCAGGAAGACCACCGCGGTGGTGCCGCCGTAGGGGCTGGGCTGGAGGACGACCTTGACGTTCTGGCGGCGGGCGAGGCGGCTGACCACGAAGAGGCCGAGGCGGTCGGTGTCGGAGAGTTCGAACTCGGGGGTCTCCGCGAGCCGGAGGTTGGCGTCGAGCAGCGCCTCCGGGTTCATGCCGAGGCCGCGGTCGTGGATCTCCAGGGTGAAGCCGTTGGCGACGCGTTCGCCGTGGACCTGGACGGCGGTGTGCGGGGGCGAGAACACCGTGGCGTTCTCCAGGAGTTCGGCGACGAGGTGGGTGACGTCGGCGACGGCCGGGCCCTCGATGCCGATGCGGGGCAGGCGCCGCACCTCGATGCGCTCGTAGTCCTCGACCTCGGCGACGGCGGCCCGTACGACGTCCATCAGCTGGACGGGCTTGCGCCACTGGCGGGAGGGCGCGGCGCCGGAGAGGATCACCAGGCCTTCGGCGTGGCGGCGCATGCGGGTGGTCATGTGGTCGAGGCGGAACAGGTCGGCGAGTTCCTCGGTGTCCTCGGTGCGCCGTTCCATGGTGTCGAGCAGGGTCAGCTGGCGGTGCAGCAGCACCTGGTTGCGGCGGGCCAGGTTGACGAACACCTCGGAGACGCCGCGGCGGAGCTCGGCCTGCTTGACGGCGGCCTCGACGGCGGCGCGCTGGAGGCTGTTGAGGGCGAGGCCGACCTGGCCGACCTCGTCCTTCTCGAATTCCAGGCGGGGTGCTTCGGTCTCGACGTCGACGGTCTCGCCGGCGGCGAGGCGGCGCATCACGCTGGGGAGCCGGACGCCGGAGGCCTCGTGGGCCTCCTTACGGAGCCGGGACAGGTCGCGGATGAGGTCGCGTCCGATGCGGACGGACATCACGAGGGAGACGATGAGGGCGATGAAGCCGAGGACGCCGGCCACGGCGGCCTGGACGAGGACGCCGATGGCGACGGGCTCCACGCGCTTCTGGTAGCGGTCGCCGGCGGCGGTGCCCATGGCGGCGAGGTCGCCGAGGACCTTGTTCGCGGCCTCGTTCCACTGGGCGGCGGTGACGCGCGGGTTCTTGCCGGCGCCGCCGGTGATGAACCGTTCCTCCGCGTCGCGCAGCGCCTTGGTCTGGGGGCCGTTCCAGTACTGCTCGAAGAGCTTGCGGTCGTCGGGCGGCAGGATCGCGAGGTTGAACTCGTACAGCAGGCCGCGGTTGGCGGCGAAGTCGGAGACGCGGCGCAGGTCGCCGGCCGGGACGTTGCCGGCGGCGAGGGCGGAGGCGATGACCGCGTCCTCGCGGGAGAGGGTCTCGCGGGCGCGGGTGATGCCGACGAGGGCGCGGCCCTGCTTGTCCATCTCCACGTTCTCCAGCGCGTGGAGGTTCATCAGGAACTCGTAGCAGGGGTCGACCAGCCGGCTGTAGAGCTCCAGGGCCTGGCCGGGGCTGACCCCGCCCTGGTCGACGGACCGGCGCAGGGCGTTGATGCCGTGGAGGGCCTCGATGATCGACCTGAGGCGCTGGCGGGCCTGCGGGCTGAGCTCGTCGGAGACCTCGGGGTCGAGGGCGTTGGCGGTGATGGAGCGGACCATCGTGTCGGTCGCGGTGCGGCTCTTGGTGAGTTCGGCGGTGGCGGCCACCTCGCGCGGGTCGCCGAGGACGACCAGGGTCTGGCGGCGTTCCTTCTGGACGACGCGGACGACGTCCTCCATCGGGTAGCCGACCTTCTTGATGACGTACGCGACGTCGAGCAGCTGCACTGCCTCACGGCCGGTGATGACCGTGGAGAAGCCCCAGAGGGCGGTCAGGGAGACGAGCGGCACCAGGAGCAACGCCACGATCTTCCGGCGGATGGACTTCCCGCGAAAGCGCATGGCCTCCCCAGCCTCCCCCAGCTCAACCCCGTTGTCAGGGGTCGGTGTTCCGTCATTTAAACGGCGTGAGCCTACTACTGCCAGGGAGCGGCTTCGCAGACGTGTCCGGACGTTTTCGGCCTGACCCCCGTACGAAGATCACCAGTTGTCCGATGTTTCCGGTCAAGTCAGGCCCGATATGTGGCAGATGACACTTGGTGGGGTGTCGGTTCCGTTGTCCGGATGGATGGCTGGAATTCTGCCTTCCGGGTCCGCTATACGGAACTTCGAGGGGGGTTCCGATCGTCTGACAGACAGGGCGGGGAGCAGGCTGGGGAGCAGGGCGGGAGAAGAGGCGGGGAGTGGGCGGACCATGAGGATGTACGAAGAGGACGGTACGTCGGCCGAGGCTCCGGGGCGGGGCCTGTGGGTGGAGGAGCCGGCCCGGCGGCGCCGGATGCCGGATCCGGTGCGGTCGTCGGCGGTGCGTGCGGTGCTGATCGTGGCCGTGACGCTGACGCAGGCCACGATCACCTTCTTCCTCGCGCTGACCGGGTCCTGGCTGGCCTTCCCGATGGTGCTGATGGGGATAGCGGCGACGATCGTGGCCACCTGGTCGGTGCTGGACGTGTGGATCACCCGGCAGATGTGGAACCAGCGCCACGGCGTCCTGTCGGAGCCGAGCAGTGCCGCCCGCGAGACCTGGCGCGGCCGCGCACCGGCCCGGGAGAGCCGCCTGGCGGCCGCTCCCTGGGCCGGGGGCATACCGGCGCACCAGCGCTCCGGACGCCGCTGACGGGCCCGGAGCGGCCGCGGGCCGGCCACCGCCAGGGAGCGGTGACCGGCCCGGGGCCCAGGGCGCGTCAGTCGCGTCAGTCGCGTCAGTCGCGTCAGGCCTGTGCGGCGGGCGCGCGGCGGAACATGCGGGTCGCGGTGATCTCGCCGTGGATCGTCTCGCCCTCCGGGGACTGCTGGGGCAGACCGGGACGCAGGTGCTCCTCGACGCTGATGTACTTCAGGCCCGCGCGCAGGTCGGCGTCGTTGCGCAGCCGGATGACCAGCGGGAACTCGGCGAGCGCCGTGGTGTCGAAGAGGCCCGTGGTGTAGAGCAGCTGGACGCCGAGGGCGTCCGAGACGGCCCGCTGGAGCTCCAGCAGGTACGTGGCGTTCGCGCGCCCGATCGGGTTGTCGAGGAAGAGCGTGCCCGCGTGCCGGTGCTTGTCGCGGCCGCGGTCGTTGCTGCGCAGCGCGGCCATCGTGCAGTAGAGGGCGATGGCGGCGGTGAGCAGCTGGCCGCCGGAGAACACGTCGCCCATCTGGCCGACGGGGACCCGCTCGGCGCGCAGCACCGCGTCGGGCTTGAGGATCTCGACCGCGATGCCCTTGGGTTCCAGGGCCGCCTGGACGCCGCGCAGGAGCAGGGACATGCCGTCGCGGCGGCCCTCGCCGAAGGCGGCGTTCTTCTTCACGGCCGTGCGGGTGGCCTCGTCGATGACCTCGCCGAGCCGTTCGGTGAGGGTGGCCTGGTCGGGCTCCTCGAAGCGGATCCGCAGGAACTCCTGGCCCGACCACTCGCCGAGGCCCTCGGGCAGCTGGGAGAGGCGCTGCGCGGAGCGGAGCGTGGCCAGGGCGGATTCCACCAGGCCGCGCAGCCGGTCGACGATGCTGTCGCGGTTGCGCTCCAGCTGCGCGAGCTCGTCGGTGAGCACGCGCAGGCGCGGGGCGAAGGCTGCGGCCCAGGCGGCGGCGTGCTCGGGCAGGGCGGAGGCGGGCAGTTCCCGGATCTGCTGGCGCGCGGGGGTGCGTACCTGCTCGTAGCGGTTGGCGTTGGCGTGCCGGACCAGGACGTCGCTCGCCTCGCGCACCGCGGACTCGGCGGCGGAGAGGTCGGCGGCGCAGCCGCGCAGGGAGCGGCGGGCCTCGGCGGCGGACTGCCGGGCCTCCTCCAGGGTGCCCGGGTGGGCCACCGGTTCCTGCTCGTCCTCCGGGTGGGTGTGGTCGCGCAGCAGGTCCCGCAGCAGGGCGGCGGTCTCGTCGAAGCCGCCGGCGCCGTCCTCGGCGGCGCGGTGGGCGCGCAGCAGGTCGGCGTGTGCGGCGCGGGCGGCCTCCACGGCGGCGGAGTGCGCGGCGAGCTGGGCGGTGGCGGTGCGCAGCAGGCCCTGGGCCTGCTCCACGTCGGCCGGGATCAGCTCCTCGGGCAGCTCGGTGTGCGCCTCGCCCTCGGCGGGGGCGTGCCGTTCGGCTTCGCCGCGCAGCCGGCCGAGCTGCTCGCTCGCCGTGGAGGCGCGGGACTCCAGCATCTGGACGAGGGCCTCGGCGCGCGCGGCGGCGGCCTGCCGGGAGGGGCCGTCGGCGCCGTCGGTGCCTTCGAGGAGCTGGGCGGCGAGGGTGCGGACCTTGTTGGTGAGGCGGTCGAGTTCGGCGAG
>NZ_GG657750.1:1378354-1378778 GCF_000158895.1 Streptomyces sp. C
CCCGGACCGCCGTCGGCCGGGCCGTGGCCCGCGGCCGTGCCGGCGGGTCCGCCGGTGCGGGGGTGCGGGAGGAAGGTCTCGGGGACGGACGGGAGGCCCAGGAGCTCCGCCAGGCGCGGGGAGGCGGCCAGGGCTTCGGCGGCGCGGTGCTCCGCCGCGTGGGCGGCCTCGGCGGCGTCGGCGGCGTCGGCCGCGCGGGCGGCGGTGAGTTCGGCGCGGGATTCCGCGGAGGCTGCCTCGCGGGCGGCCTCGGCGGCGGAGCGGGCGGCTTCGCGGGACTCGTCCCAGGCGGCCACGGCGGCCTTCTCGGCGTCGCTGGCCGCGAGCGCGGCGCGGGCCGGGTCGGCGTCGGGGGCGGTGTCGTCGAGCCAGCCGGCGCGGACGGCGTCGGCGGTCTCCTGCTCGACCTCGGCGAGGCGGGCGC
>NZ_GG657750.1:1379192-1380623 GCF_000158895.1 Streptomyces sp. C
CCCGGTGACCCGCTGGGCGAGGTCGACGGCGCGGCCGCGTTCCTCGAGTGGCGCGGGCGGACAGCCGCCAGGGCGAGGGTGCGGGTGCGGCGCTCGGCACCGGCGTGGACGTCGCGGAGCCGGGAGCGGGTCTCGGCGGCCTCCACGATGCGGTTCAGGAGTTCCACCGAGCCGGCGGTGAAGTCGCGTTCGGCCATCAGCTCGGCGCGGCGGCCGAGCTTGTTGCCGAAGCCGTGGACCAGGTCGGCGAGGCCGTCGGTGTCGCGGGTGTCGGTGACGGCGCGCAGCAGGAGGTCGGTGAAGTCGGAGTCCTTCTTGACGGCGAAGAGGCCGGCGGCCTCGCCCTCGTCGGCGTTCATCTCGCGCTGGTAGCGGAAGAGTTCGGGGTCGAGTCCGAGTTCGGTGAGGTGCTCGTTCCAGCGGTCGTGGATCTCCTCCCAGTACACCTCCAGGTGCGGGTACGCCTTGCCGGCCTCGGTGATCGCGTCGCGGAAGCCCTTCATGGTGCGGCGGCGGCCCTGGGCGCCGGAGGCGCCCTCGACGGGCGGGCGTACGGAGGTGGCCTCGGCGACGGGGAGGTTGTCCAGGCTCAGGCCCGGGCCGGGGCGGAAGGAGTACCAGGCCTCGGCGAACTTGCGGGGGTCGTTGGAGACCTGGCGGCCGCGCCACTCGCTGACCTTGCCGACGACGACGCACTCGCCGGTCTGGGTGTGCTGCCATTCCAGGGCGACGTGGCCGCAGTCGTCGGCGAGGAGGAACTTGCGCAGTACGCCGGAGCTGGCGCCGCCCAGGGTGTTGCGGTGGCCGGGGAGCATCACCGAGAAGATCAGCTTGAGCAGGACGGACTTGCCGCCGCCGTTCTCCAGGAAGAGCACGCCGGCGGGCGCGGGGCGGCGCGGCGGGCCGGTGGGCTCGTCCTCGAAGAACTCCGCCTGGGCGGGCGCCGGGTGGGGCACCGGCTCGCCGACTCCGCGCAGGTCGAGCACGGTGTCGGCGTAGCGTGCGCCGGCGGGCCCGATGGAGTAGAGGCGGATCCGGGACAGCTCGTACATGGCGGCGGACTCTCGTTGCTTCTCGGTGTGTCTCGTACGGGGGCGCGGGTGGGTCAGGCGTGGAACGGCAGGCCGGCGTCGGCGGCGAGTTCCAGGTCGTCGCCCTCGGGCGGCGGCAGGAGGGTGGCGGAGCCGTCGCTGACGGGGACCACGCCGAGTTCCAGGAGTTCGGCCATGGCCGCCGTGCCCGCCATGTCGCGGACCTGGAGCTGGTAGCGGGGGGTGGTCCGGTAGGTGCCGCCGGAGTCGTCGCCGGTGCGCTGGAGGAACCCGGACTCGGTGAGGAAGGCGGCGGCCTTGCCGACGATGCCGGTGGTGGATCCGGCCAGGCGGCGGGCGTCCTTGGTGGCGCCGGTCGCGCTGCGGCGGGCGTAGACCC
>NZ_GG657750.1:1381316-1388218 GCF_000158895.1 Streptomyces sp. C
CACGGTCTCGGCGGCCTGCCAGGCGGAGTGCAGGGGCGGGCAAAGAGGAGCTCGCGGCGCTGGGCGGCGGCGGCCCTGGCGGCGACGGTCAGGGCCAGGGAGGCGTGCCGGTAGGCGAGTTCGGCGGAGACGGCGGCGCTGCGGGCGCGCTGGGACTCGGCTGCGGTGACCTCGTGGGCGGCGCCGGTGACCCGCTGGGCGAGGTCGGCGGCGCGGCCGCGTTCCTCGGTGGCGCGGGCGGACAGCCGCCGGGCGAGGGTGCGGGTGCGGCGCTCGGCACCGGCGTGGACGTCGCGGAGCCGGGAGCGGGTTTTGTCGGCCTCCACGATGCGGTTCAGGAGTTCCACCGAGCCGGCGGTGAAGTCGCGTTCGGCCATCAGCTCGGCGCGGCGGCCGAGCTTGTTGCCGAAGCCGTGGACCAGGTCGGCGAGGCCGTCGGTGTCGCGGGTGTCGGTGACGGCGCGCAGCAGGAGGTCGGTGAAGTCGGAGTCCTTCTTGACGGCGAAGAGGCCGGCGGCCTCGCCCTCGTCGGCGTTCATCTCGCGCTGGTAGCGGAAGAGTTCGGGGTCGAGTCCGAGTTCGGTGAGGTGCTCGTTCCAGCGGTCGTGGATCTCCTCCCAGTACACCTCCAGGTGCGGGTACGCCTTGCCGGCCTCGGTGATCGCGTCGCGGAAGCCCTTCATGGTGCGGCGGCGGCCCTGGGCGCCGGAGGCGCCCTCGACGGGCGGGCGTACGGAGGTGGCCTCGGCGACGGGGAGGTTGTCCAGGCTCAGGCCCGGGCCGGGGCGGAAGGAGTACCAGGCCTCGGCGAACTTGCGGGGGTCGTTGGAGACCTGGCGGCCGCGCCACTCGCTGACCTTGCCGACGACGACGCACTCGCCGGTCTGGGTGTGCTGCCATTCCAGGGCGACGTGGCCGCAGTCGTCGGCGAGGAGGAACTTGCGCAGTACGCCGGAGCTGGCGCCGCCCAGGGTGTTGCGGTGGCCGGGGAGCATCACCGAGAAGATCAGCTTGAGCAGGACGGACTTGCCGCCGCCGTTCTCCAGGAAGAGCACGCCGGCGGGCGCGGGGCGGCGCGGCGGGCCGGTGGGCTCGTCCTCGAAGAACTCCGCCTGGGCGGGCGCCGGGTGGGGCACCGGCTCGCCGACTCCGCGCAGGTCGAGCACGGTGTCGGCGTAGCGTGCGCCGGCGGGCCCGATGGAGTAGAGGCGGATCCGGGACAGCTCGTACATGGCGGCGGACTCTCGTTGCTTCTCGGTGTGTCTCGTACGGGGGCGCGGGTGGGTCAGGCGTGGAACGGCAGGCCGGCGTCGGCGGCGAGTTCCAGGTCGTCGCCCTCGGGCGGCGGCAGGAGGGTGGCGGAGCCGTCGCTGACGGGGACCACGCCGAGTTCCAGGAGTTCGGCCATGGCCGCCGTGCCCGCCATGTCGCGGACCTGGAGCTGGTAGCGGGGGGTGGTCCGGTAGGTGCCGCCGGAGTCGTCGCCGGTGCGCTGGAGGAACCCGGACTCGGTGAGGAAGGCGGCGGCCTTGCCGACGATGCCGGTGGTGGATCCGGCCAGGCGGCGGGCGTCCTTGGTGGCGCCGGTCGCGCTGCGGCGGGCGTAGACCCGCCAGGCGGCCTCCAGGCCGGGGGCGTCGGAGGCCGGGTCGGTGTTCTCGCCGAGCTCCTCGGCGCGCTCCTCCAGGCGGCGGCAGGTCTGGCGGACGAAGGCGTCGACCCCGTTGACGGTGATCCGGCCGATGTAGCCGTCGTCGGCGAGGTCCTCGGGGCGGGGGAAGGCGAGGGCGGCGACGGCGAGGTGGGCGAGGCCGTGCAGGAAGCGGTCGCCGCCGTCGGCGGAGGTGCGGCGGGCGTAGTCGCCCATCCGGACGGCGAAGACGGAGTCCTCGCCGGCGGCGACGGCCATCCCGGCGCGCGGGGACACCTCCAGGACGACGAGGCCGAGGCCGGTGGCGACGGCGTCGGCGAGCCGCCCGAAGGCGGGGTCCTCGCGGTAGCGGCGCAGCAGCTCGGCGTACTCGGCGTCGCGGGCGGGGAGCAGCTTGGGCTGGAGCCCGAACCCTACGAGGCGGGCCGCGTCGGCGGCATCGGCGGGGGTGACGGACCCTCCGGGGGTGGCGGCGGGAGCGGCGGGAGCCGACGGAGTGTCGGGCTCGCTCCACGCGGTGTGCTCGGCGTGGTGGTCGCTCACGGGCGGGTCTCCTCGGTGGTGCGGGTGTTCCGGGTGCGGGTGTTCCGGGTGCGGGTCTGGGTGTTCCGGGTGCGGGTCTGGGTGTTCCGGGTGCGGGTCTGGGTGTTCGGGATCCGGGTACTCCCGGAGTGCGCGGCTCCGGCTGCGCGAGCACGCCCCCCGCGCGGCGCCTTCCCGGCTGCGGGGGCGGGCCCCCGCGCCCCGGTTCCGGGGTCCGGCGATGCGGCCGCCGGGGTGCCCCCGGCGAACGCGGCCGGGCGCCTGGCCGACGGCGAGAGCGGACTCCTTCGCGGACGCGACGGCGCGTGCACGTCGCCGGGCCCGACGTGGGCAGGGGCAGGCGCGGGCACGTGCGCACCCACCGGCACGTCGCCGGGCCCGGCATGGGCAGGGGCGGCGGGCGCAGGCACCGGCACGTGGCCGGGCCCGACGTGGGCAGGGGCGTGCGCAGGCACCGGCACGTCGCCAGACCCGGCATGCGCAGGAGCGCGCGCAGGCACCGGCACGCCGCCAGACCCGGCATGCGCAGAGGCGCGCGCAGGCACCGGCACGTGGCCGGGCCCGGCACCCGGCACGGCAAGGCTGCCGTCGGCACCCGGCACGGCGCGGCTGCTGCGGGCGGCGGCACCAGGCACGGCGCGGGCCGGAAGGGCGGCGGAGGGGCGGGCGGGTGCCGGACGTCCCGGCGCCGTCGCTGCGAGGGGGCCGGCCTCCGGAACCGACGGGGTCATACGGCCTCCGAGCGGGCCGCCGCCATGCCCGCCGCGTCCAGGAGGGCCGTGCCGACGATCAGGTCGGCGCCGCCGAACTCCGGGTCGTCGAGCTGCGTGCCGTCGTCCACCGCGAACAGCAGCCGCTCCTCGCCCTGGCGGTACGCGGTGCCCACCGCCGGGCTCGCCGCGTGGACGGCGAGCAGGGCGACCAGGTACGGGAGGTCGGGGTCCTCGCGGCGGGCCTCGGCGAGGAGGCCGGAGAGCCGGCGCGGGGCGTCGTGCGGCAGGTCCAGGAGCTGGGTCGCGGCGGCGAGCTGCTCCTCGCTGAAGCGGCTGTCGTCCGGGGTGGCGATGAGGTCCGGCTCGGGCATCTCCGCGCCGAGGTGCTCCCGTTCCACGGGCGGGGTGAGGAGTATGTCCACCAGGTCGGCGACCCGTACCGAGACGGGGGTGCGCAGGCCGGCGCCGGCGGCGAAGAAGGCGTCGGTGACCCGGGTGGCCCGCTCCAGCGGGAGCGGCAGCAGGGGGGCGACGAGCTGGCCGTACAGGTCGATCCCGGAGCGCGGGGCGGGCGCGGCGAAGGCCTGGCGGTCCTGCTCGGCGCGGAAGAGGGGGCCGGCGTCCAGCAGCCGCGACTGGAGCTGGGTGTGCCGGCGGATGCAGTCCTTGACGATGTCGACGAGCTCGGCGGCGCGCCGCTTGTTGTCGGGGTCCTCGGCCTCGTCCCGGGCCTTGCGGATGTTGGTGAGGATCGCGTTCTCGTGCCGGTAGCGGTCGGCGACGTGGTCGAGGGCCTCGGCGATCATGTCCGGGACGGCCTGGAGCCAGTCGACCGCGCGGACGTTGCGCCGGGTCGCGTCCAGGGTGCGGCGCAGGGTCTCGGCGTACTGGACGGTGCGGTAGCGGGCCTGTTCGGCGGCGAGCTGGGCGTCGGCCAGCCGGCCCCTGCTGATCAGCACCTCCAGCTTGACCTCGGCGGCGATCTGGGCGCTGGTGACGTCCGTGTCGAGGGCGCCGACCAGGACGTTGACCGCCTCGTCGGTGGTGCGCAGGTAGACCGCGCCGCCGTGGCCGGGGACCTCCTCGATCAGCTTGAAGTCGTAGTCCCGGCGGACGTAGACCCCGTCGGGGCCGAACGTGCCGTAGACCGCGCGGAAGCCGCGGTCCACACTGCCGACGTTGATCAGGTTCTCCAGGACCCAGCGGGCGACCCGCTCGTGTTCGGCGGCCGGCCGCCCGGGGGCCTGGGCGGCGACGCGCGGCAGCATCCGGACCACTATCTGCTCGTGGTCGGCGCCGGTGTCGAAGTCCATGTTGAGCGTGACGAGGTCGATCGCGGACAGGGCGACCTCCGCCATCGCGTAGACCCCGTACTCGCCGGCCAGGTTGGCCTTGCGTACGTCGAGGTCGTGCAGCGGAGCGGTGCAGGCCAGGGCGCGGAGCCGCCGGGCGAGGCCCTCGTCGGCGGCCGGGCCCGGCGCCGGGGACGGAAGGGGTTTCGCCGGGGCTGGGAGAGTCACGTCGGAAAGAGTAGGCGGTGTCACGGACTACTACCCAAACGGCATGGTTTCCGCCGGACCGTCCCCCGGCGGCGGGCCGAGCGGCGCGGCCCCGCCATCGGCGGCTGTTCTACGCTCACCGCATGGCTTCCATGATCACACCTCTGATCGACCTGAACGCCGACCTGGGCGAGGGCTTCGGGCGCTGGACGCTGACCGACGACGCGGCGCTGCTGTCCGTGGTCACGAGCGCCAACGTGGCCTGCGGCTTCCACGCGGGCGATCCGTCGATCATGCGCCGGGTCTGCGAGCTGGCCGCCGAGCGGGGCGTACGGATCGGCGCGCAGGTCTCGTACCGGGACCTGGCGGGCTTCGGGCGGCGGGCGATGGACGTGCCGGCCGGGGAGCTGGCGGCGGAGGTGGCCTACCAGATCGGGGCGCTGGAGGTGTTCGCGCGGGCGGCCGGCTCCCGGGTGTCGTACGTGAAGCCTCACGGTGCGCTGTACAACCGCACGGTGCACGACGCCGGCCAGGCCGCCGCGGTGGTCGCCGGGGTCCGGCTGGCCGCCGGGGAGGCCGGGCTGCCGGTGCTGGGCCTGCCCGGGTCGCTGCTGCTGGCGGCGGCCGCCGAGGAGGGGCTGGAGGCGGTGCCGGAGGCCTTCGCCGACCGGGCGTACACCCCGCAGGGGACGCTGGTGCCGCGCGGGGAGCCCGGGGCGGTGCTGCACGATCCGGACGCGGTGGTCGGGCGGGCGGTGCGGATGGCCGCCGAGCGGTCGGTGACGGCCTCCGACGGGTCCCCGGTGGCGGTGCCGGCGCGCTCGCTGTGCCTGCACGGGGACACCCCCGGGGCGGCGGGGCTGGCCCGGCGGGTGCGGGAGGCGCTGGAGGGGGCCGGGGTGCGGGTGGAGGCCTTCGCGTGAGGACGCTGGTGGTGGGGCGAGAGGCCCTGCTGGTCGAGGTGGACACCGCCGGGGAGGTGGCCGCGCTCCACGCCGAGCTGCTGCGCCGCCGGGACGCGGGCGAGCTGGGCGGCGTACGGGAGCTCGTGCCGGCCGCGCGGACGGTGCTGCTGGACGGGGTCCGGGAGCCGGGCGCGCTGGCGGCGCGGATCGCGGGCTGGGAGGTGCCGCCGCTCGCGCGGGCCGAGGGGCCGCTGGTGACGGTGCCGGTGCGGTACGACGGGCCGGACCTGGCGGAGGTGGCGGCCGCGTGGGGTGTGGCGGAGCGGGAGGTCGCGGAGCTGGTCGGGGGGATCGTCTTCCGGGTGGCCTTCTGCGGGTTCGCGCCCGGCTTCGGCTACCTGACGGGGCTGCCGGAGCGGCTGTGGCTGCCCCGGCGGGCGACGCCCCGCACTGCGGTCCCGGCGGGGTCGCTGGCGCTGGCCGGGGAGTACGCGGGGGTGTACCCGCGCTCCTCCCCCGGCGGCTGGCAGCTGATCGGCTCCACCGACGCGGTGCTGTGGGACCCCGCGCGGGAGCCGGCGGCACTGTTCGCGCCCGGGGTGCGGGTGCGGTTCGAGGAGGCGGGGGCGGCGTGAGCGGGGCTGCTGGTGCTGCGGGCGGGGGCGCTGACCACCGTCCAGGACCCGGGGCGCCCCGGGTACGCGCACCTGGGCGTACCCCGCTCGGGGGCGCTGGACACGGGGGCGTACGCGCTGGCCAACCGGCTCGTCGGCAACCCGGCGGGCGCCGCCGCGCTGGAGACCACCCTGGACGGGGTGCGGGTGCGCGCACTGGCCCCGGTGACGGTGGCCGTGACGGGCGCTCCCTGTGCCGTACGCGTCTGCGGGCGCCCGGCGGCCTGGGGTGCGCCGGTGTGGCTGCGCGCGGGGGCGGAGCTGGACGTGGGCCGGGCGGAGTCGGGGCTGCGCAGCTACGTCGCCGTACGGGGAGGTCTGGCTGCGCCGGCGGTGCTGGGGAGCCGCGCGACGGACCTGCTGTCGGGGCTCGGCCCGCCGGTGCCGGTGGCGGGGTCGGTGCTGGAGGTGGGCCCGCCGGGCCCGGACCCGCTGCCGTCCGCGGACGCGGTGGCCCCTGCCGGGATGCCGACGGCGGAACTGGTGCTGCCGCTGCGGCTCGGGCCGCGGGCGGACTGGTTCACGGGGGCTTCGCTGGCGGCGCTGCTGTCCTCGGCGTACCGGGTGTCCCCGGCGTCGAACCGGATCGGCCTGCGCACGGAAGGGGGTCCGGCGCTGGTCCGCGCGCGGCGCGGGGAGCTGCCGAGCGAGGGGATGGTGCTGGGGGCGGTGCAGGTGCCGCCGGACGGGCTGCCGGTGGTCTTCCTGGCCGACCATCCGGTGACGGGGGGCTACCCGGTCGTCGGCGTCGTCCCTGCGGGACCGGCGCTGGACGCCGCCGCCCAGGCGCGCCCGGGCCTCGCGCTCCGCTTCGTCCCTTCCTGACGCGCCGCTCGCGCGGCTGCGTTGGCCTCCGGCCGTCCCGTCCCTCACGCGGTCTGCGCGGCGCTCGGCGCCGGGGCGCTCCGCGGGCCTCC
>NZ_GG657750.1:1389926-1392336 GCF_000158895.1 Streptomyces sp. C
GTAGCGGCGCAGCAGCATGACGGTCGTCACGGCCGAACGAGGCGAGGTGGCCGAGGACGGACAGGGCGAGTCCGGTGCGGTGGTCCTCTTCGTCGAAGAGGTCGTCCGCACCGAACAGGTGGGCCTCGATCTCGCCGAGGGGGCCGTCGAGGTCCAGGTACAGGCGCGCGTAATACAGGGAGCGGTTCTCGACCTGCCAGTCCTGGCGCGGGTCGTGCAGCACGCACTGGTTGAGCGCCGCGAGGGCCTCGGGCCTGGGTGCGGCGAGGGCGTGCAGCGTGCCGTCGCCGCGGCCCCGCTGGAGGAGCCCGAGCAGGGTACCGCTCGGCGCTATGACTGGTTCGAACATGGGAAGGGCCTCAAATCAAGCTGGGGACGCGACCGGGAATCGGGATTCACAGAGCCGCGTAACAGCATGTGAGGACGTCCGCCGTCTGGTTCAGCTCGATGTAGACCATTGCCTTCTCACTCTCGTCGGTGCTTCGCGACCACGGCGGCCGGTGCGGCAGGGGTGGGGGTGGACACCCTTCGTGTCCAGCCCGCTCCTGCCCGTCCGTCATGTCCGCGAATCGAATCCGACGCCATGATGACCCAGGCGGTTTGTGCACCGCGACCACATTTAAGGGCGCCGTGACCAAGCCGTGAGGTGGCGGGGCCCATCGGGGCCCGGCGGCGCCCCGGAAAAAGCGGACTACTTGGCTCCGAAGAGTTCCAGCAGGTCGGCCTTGTTGAACATGCGCGCCGTGTCCACGGCGGAGGGGGTTCCGGCGTGGGGGTCGGCCCCGCCGACGAGCAGCGCGCGGATGACGGCCTCCTCGCCCTTGAAGACGGCACCGGCGAGGGGGGTCTGGCCCCGGTCGTTGGCGCGGTCCGCCTCGGCGCCGCGCTCCAGCAGGACCGTGACGGCCTCGGCGTGGCCGTGGTAGGCGGCGAGCATGACGAGGGTGTCGCCTCGGTCGTTGGTGAGGTTGGCCGGGACCCCGGCGTCCAGGTAAGCGGCCAGCATCGCGGCCTCACCCTGACGGGCGAGGTCGAAGATCTTGCCGGCCAGTTCGACGACGTCCTCGTCGGGGGCGTCCTGGTGCTCGCTCATCGGTCGTACCGCCTTTCGTTCTCCGGCTTGTCGGCTTGCCGCCCCCGGTAGGAGTTTCCCCAGGCCGGGAGGGCAGGACGGCGCACGGCACTGCGTCCGTACGGGTGAATCGCCAGGGTAGCGCCCGTCCCGGGACATGACGGGGGCGGTCCGAGGCAAGGATGCGTGGCGGCGGCGCCGCCCACACCGTGAGCGCCGAGCGCGCCAGTCAGGCGCGGCCGGTCAAGTGAAAAAACCCAGGATTCACCCGTCTGCACCTTTTATCGCATTGATACTTCCTGTGAGCCTGGAACAACTGATGGTGACCGTATCCACCCACCAGGAGCCTCGACTCATCAGGAGAACGTCACATGGTCCTGTCCATCTCAGGTGTCGTCCTGCTCGGCATCATCTGCTTCCTGTTCTTCAAGAAGGACGGGATGAAGCTGACGCACGCGTTCGTCTGCGCGCTGTTCGGCTTCTTCCTGGCCGGCTCCGCCATCGCCCCGAGCATCACGGCCAGTACCGCCAGCCTCGCGAGCCTGCTCGGCGGGATCAAGCTCTAACCCGCCCCGGCTCAAGGCCCGCACGGGTGCCGGCCCCGCCGGGGCTCCGGCCCCGCACGGGCCCTCCACGATCAGGCCCGCGGCCGCGGCCGCCTGGGTTCCGCCCAGCCCGCCGGCGCCCGGGCCCTGACGCCACCGTCCCGCACCACCACCACTCCAGGAGACGACCGTGGCCCGGCGCCCCCTCCCCCGCATCCTCAGCAGCGGCAGCGCGTCGCTCACCCGGGGCCGCGACCTCGCCCGCACGGCTGCCGACAACGCCACCGACGTGCTCCACCCGCTCATCGTCATCGGACGCGGCCTGCGGGTGCTGGCTTCCGCCGGGCGGCGCAGATGGGCGCAGACCCCGAAGGACAAGCGCGGTCCGGCGCTTTTCCTCGGGGCCGCCTGCGTCCTGGTGGTCGCGATCGTCCCCTACGGCCCCCTCGGCGCCCTGTTCGGCGTCATGGCGGCCGCCGCCTGGCACGGGCGCGACCGCTCGCCGGCCGGCTCCGGGCCCGGGGACGCCGAGGCCGAGCGGCTGCGCTCGCTGTACGAGGCGCTGGTGCCGTACTTCTCCGCCCCCGAGGACCCCAGCCCGCTCTTCTCCCACGGCGGGGCCTGGGAGGAGGCCTTCAGCGGCTACGAGTTCGACGGCGCGGGCCGGGTGAGCCGGCTCCGCATCCGCTACCCCGCCTACTTCACCGACGGCGAGACCGCCTCGCGGGCCCGGATCGAGGCCCTGCTGCACGCCAAGGCCGGGCGCGGCCGGGAGTACCTCTTCGACTGGGAC
>NZ_GG657750.1:1393597-1398038 GCF_000158895.1 Streptomyces sp. C
CCCGGGCCCACAGCGTGAGCCCGCCGCCCGGCACCTCGTACTCCCAGTCCGGCAGCTCCCGGCGCACCGCCCCGACCAGTGCGTCCCGGTTCTCCCGGGCCTGGGCGCGGCGCATCCCGACGGCCTCCTCCCAGCCGCCGGTGCGCATCAGCCAGTTCACCGCGAGCTGTTCCAGCACCGGGGTGCCCAGGTCCGCGTACGCCCGCGCGGCGACCAGGCTGCGGATGACGTCGGGGGCCGCGCGGACCCAGCCGATCCGCATGCCCGCCCAGAAGGCCTTGCTGGCGGAGCCGACGGTGATCACCGTGGAGCCGGCGGGGTCGAAGGAGCAGACCGGGCGGGGCATGACGAGGTCCGGGTCCAGCTGGAGTTCGGCCATGGTCTCGTCGGCGATCAGCACGGTTCCGGCGGAGCGGGCCGCCTCGACCATCGCGCGGCGCTTGTCCTCCGCGGCCAGGGCGCCGGTCGGGTTGTGGAAGTCGGCGACGACGTAGGCCAGGCGGGGGGCCGAGTCGCGCAGCACCTGCCGCCAGACGTCCATGTCCCAGCCGGTCAGCCCGGTCCCCATCGCCACGGGCACGAGGCGGGCCTCGGCGGCGCGCATCAGCTGGAGGATGTTGGCGTAGGAGGGGGACTCCACGGCGATCCGCTCGCCGCGCCCGGCGAAGAGGCTGCAGATGGCGTCTATGGCGCCCATCGCGCCGGTGGTGACCATGATCTGCTCGGGCATGGTCGGGATGCCCCGCTCGGTGTAGCGGTCGGCGAGCATCCGGCGCAGCGCGGGCAGGCCCGCCGGGTAGTCGCCGTGGGTGTGCGCGTAGGGCGGGAGCTCCTCCAGGGCGCCCTGGACGGCCTTGGTCAGCCAGGGTTCGGGGGCCGGGAGGGCGGCGCAGCCGAGGTCGATCATCGAGCCGAGGGACTCGGGGGGCAGCGGCTCCAGCCCGCGGGCCGGCAGCGGGTTCCCGGCCGGTACGGAGGTCCAGCTGCCGGCGCCCCGGCGGGACTCCAGGAAGCCCTCCCCGCGCAGCGCCTCGTAGGCGGCGGCGACGGTGGTGCGGCTGAGCGACAGGGCGGTGGCCAGCTCCCGCTCGGCGGGCAGCCGGGCGGCGACGGGCACACGGCCCTCCAGGACGAGCAGCCGGATGCCGTCGGCCAGGGTGCGGTACGCGGGCGGCTTGCGGGCGCCGGGCGGCGCGGGCCGGTCCTGCTGGGAGCCGATGAGCCGGGCGAGCTGCGCGGCACCGACCGCTGAGGTCCACTGAGCCATGGCGTCCGGTCCACCTTCGTCGGATTGGCCCCCGGACGGCGGTCCCGGGGCCGGTATTGGATTGTTCGCGGGGCCCCAGGGTGTCATGGGCCGGTCCATTCCGGCCAGGGGGTGCCGCGCGGGCGCCGGGCGGGGACGTGGCGCTCCCGCCGGGCGGGGCGCATTGGGCATACTGCGGCCGTGACTCACGTACGCCTCCGGCACCCCTACCTGGACCATCCGGCCCCGATCCCCTTCGCCCACCGGGGCGGGGCCGCGGACGGGCTGGAGAACACCGCCGCCGCCTTCCGCAGGGCCGCCGGGGCGGGCTACCGGTACTTCGAGACCGATGTGCACGCGACGGCGGACGGGAAGCTGGTGGCCTTCCACGACGCCACGCTGGACCGGGTCACCGACATGAGCGGCCGGATCCGGGAGCTGTCCTGGAGCCGGGTGCGCGAGGCGCGGGTGGCGGGGACCGAGCCGCTGGCCCTCTTCGAGGACCTGCTGGAGCAGTTCCCGGACGCCCGCTGGAACGTGGACGTCAAGGACGAGTCGGCCCTGCACCCGCTGGTGAACCTGATCGCGCGGGCCGGGGTCTGGGACCGGGTGTGCGTGGGCTCCTTCTCGGAGAGCCGGGTGGCCCGGGCGCAGAAGATCGCGGGACCCCGGCTGGCGACCTCATACGGGGTGCGCGGGGTGGTCGGGCTGCGGCTGCGGTCCTTCGCGATCCCGGCGGCCCTGCGCGTCGGCGCGGTGGCAGCCCAGGTCCCGGAGACCCAGGCGGGCATCCGGGTGGTCGACCGGCGCTTCGTACGGACCGCGCACGAGCGGGGACTCCAGGTGCACGTGTGGACCGTGAACGAACCGGAACGCATGGAGGCTCTCCTCGACCTGGGCGTCGATGGCATCATGACCGACCGGATCGACATCTTGCGCACGGTGCTGGACCGGCGCGGCGCCTGGGCCTGACACCGCCCGGCCGCCGCGCGGGCGCCCGCGGCCGTGCGGTACGGGGACCAGCGAGGGGGCTCTCGAATGAGCGCGCAGACGACGGACGAGGCGGAGCCCGGGGCCGAGGACGGCAGACCGTCGGCGGAGGCGGCGGCCGCACGCAAGCGGGAACAGCGGGGCTGGTACTTCTACGACTTCGCCGTGTCCGTGTACTCGGCGAGCGTGCTCACCGTGTTCCTCGGCCCGTACCTGACCTCGGTGGCGAAGGCCGCCGCGGACGCCGAGGGCTACGTCCACCCGCTGGGGATCCCGGTGCGGGCCGGGTCCTTCTTCGCGTACTCGGTGTCGGCGTCGGTGATCCTCGCCGTGCTGCTGATGCCGCTGGCGGGCGCGGTCGCCGACCGGACGGGGCGCAAGAAGCCGCTGCTGGCCGTGGCCGCGTACACCGGTGCCACGGCGACGGCGGCGATGTTCTTCCTCGGCGGCGAGCGCTACCTGCTGGGCGGGTTCCTGCTGATCGTCGCGAACGCGGCCCTGTCCGTGTCGATGGTGCTCTACAACGCCTACCTGCCGCAGATCTCCACCCCGGACGAGCGGGACACCGTCTCCTCGCGGGGCTGGGCCTTCGGCTACACGGCGGGCTCGCTGATGCTCGTGGTGAACCTGGTGCTGTACCTGGGCCACGACTCCTTCGGCCTCTCCGAGGGCGAGGCCGTACGGATCTGCCTGGCGTCGGCGGGCCTGTGGTGGGGGGCCTTCGCGCTGATCCCGCTGCGCCGGCTGCGGGACCGGGCGGTGGTCCGGGAGGCGGGCGGCGCGCCGGCCGTCAGCGGCTGGAAGCAGCTGGTGGCCACCTTCAAGGACATGCGGCGCTACCCGCTGACCCTGTCGTTCCTCCTCGCGTACCTGATCTACAACGACGGCGTGCAGACCGTGATCTCCCAGGCCTCGGTCTACGGCTCCGAGGAGCTGGAACTGGAGCAGTCCACGCTGATCGGAGCGGTGCTGCTGGTCCAGGTGCTGGCGGTGGCGGGCGCGCTGGCGATGGGCCGGCTGGCCCGGGTGTACGGGGCGAAGCGGACGATCCTGGGCTCGCTGGCCGCGTGGGCGCTGACGCTGGCGGCGGGGTACTTCCTGCCGGCCCGGACCCCGGTGTGGTTCTTCGCGCTCGCGGCGATGATCGGGCTGGTGCTGGGCGGCAGCCAGGCGCTGTCGCGTTCGCTGTTCTCGCACCTGGTGCCGGCGGGCAAGGAGGCCGAGTACTTCTCGGCGTACGAGATGAGCGACCGGGGCTGAGCTGGGTGGGGCGCTGGTCTTCGGCCTGACGTACCAGCTCACGGGCAGCTACCGGGACGCGATCATCTCGCTGGTGGTGTTCTTCGCACTGGGTTTCGTGCTGCTCGCCCGGGTGCCGGTGCGGCGCGCGGTGGAGGCGGCGGGCAATCCTGTTCCGGTACGCCTCTGATGCGCGGATCCGGGCCCGGGCGGGCCCGGATCGGCCCCTTCCGCCGCCCGCCCGGGATCCGGACTCACGAACGAATCCCGAACGAATTTCGACGTTGCGGCAAAGGGCCGGTAGTGTACGCCTTTGGCCTGCCAGGCGGACCGTTACTGCGCGCACGAGAAGTGTAGACGTTGGGTGACATCTGCTGCCAGATGTGACAAAACGGGCACTGGTGGGTACAACAAGGGGCGGCACGACGGGCGACGCATTGACCCGGAGCGGGAATCTATACCGCCGACCGGACGTTGACCGGATGACGACGACAGCGACACCTGTCCTGTGGGCGACAAGCCCGGGAGGCACGATTCATGAGTGAGCGAGCTCTCCGCGGTACGCGGCTCGTGGTTACCAGCTACGAGACGGACCGCGGCATCGATCTGGCCCCGCGCCAGGCGGTGGAGTACGCATGCCAGAACGGACATCGATTTGAGATGCCGTTCTCGGTTGAGGCAGAGATTCCGCCGGAGTGGGAGTGCAAGGCGTGCGGCGCCATGGCACTCCTGGTTGACGGGGACGGGCCCGAAGAGAAGAAGGGCAAGCCTGCGCGAACGCACTGGGACATGCTCATGGAGCGGCGCACCCGCGAGGAGCTGGAGGAGGTGCTGGCCGAACGGCTGGCCGTCCTGCGCTCCGGCGCCATGAACATCGCCGTGCATCCGCGCGACAGCCGCAAGTCCGCCTGACCCGCGGACACAACGCAGTAGCCGAGGGGCCCCGCCACATCAGTGGCGGGGCCC
>NZ_GG657750.1:1398957-1400055 GCF_000158895.1 Streptomyces sp. C
CCGGGGGCCGAGCCGGGTCAGCGGCGCTTGCCGGCCAGCTTGGCGGCGCGCTCCTTCAGGCCCCACTGGGTGACCCGCAGGAGGGCCTCGACCACGATGTCCTTGCTCATCTTGCTGTCGCCCAGCTCGCGCTCGACGAAGGTGATGGGCACCTCCACGACGCGGAAGCCCTTGCGGACGGCCCGGCGGGCCAGGTCCACCTGGAAGCAGTAGCCCGCCGAGGCGACCTCGTCGAGGCCGAGCCCCTCCAGGGTTTCGCGGCGGAAGGCGCGGTAGCCGCCGGTCACGTCGCGGATCGGGACGTCCAGCATCAGCCGGGAGTACGTGGACCCGCCGCGGGAGAGGAACTCGCGGCTCTTGGGCCAGTTGACGACGCGGCCGCCCGGCACCCAGCGGGAGCCGAGCACCAGGTCGGCGCCGCCCAGGGCGGTGAGCAGCCGGGGCAGTTCCTCCGGCTGATGGGAGCCGTCGGCGTCCATCTCGACGATGACGCCGTAGCCGTTCTCCAGGCCCCAGGCGAAGCCCGCGAGGTAGGCGGCGCCGAGGCCCTCCTTGCCCTTGCGGTGCATGACGTGGACGTGGTCGTCGGCGGCCGCCAGCTCGTCGGCGAGCTTGCCGGTCCCGTCCGGGCTGTTGTCGTCCGCGACCAGGATGTGGGCCTCGGGGACGGCGGCGCGGACCCGGCCGGTGATCAGGCCGATGTTCTCGGCCTCGTTGTACGTCGGAATGATCACCAAGGTGGTGCCGAGCGGTCCGTACGTCCGCTGCCCGCCGTCGCTCACTGGTTCCCCTTGTGTGTTCTTCGTCCGTCCCGTCACGACAGGATGATTTTAGAACAGCCGGCGACCGGGTCCGGCGGCCCTTCGGGCCGGACCGGCTCCCGCTGGCTGCGGGCCGCCGTGACCGTTGTCTACTGGGCCGCCGGGCCCGGTCCGGGGCCACCCTGGCCCGGTGGGCGCCGGGAGCCGCCCCCACCGGCGAAACCTTCCCTCGCCCCCGAGGCGCGGGCGCGCGGAGCGGACGGAGCCGTCCGGTGGGGACGTCCTGTGGTGGGCCCGGCCGAACCTATCCGGGTGCGGGCCGCCCGTACCGCACCGA
>NZ_GG657750.1:1400741-1404514 GCF_000158895.1 Streptomyces sp. C
CGGTCAGGCCGAGCTCCGCGAAGGCCGCGATGGTCTGCGGGGTCATCATCTCGGCGTGCTCGACGCGGTGCCGGGCGGCCCGGATCCGGTCCGGCCCCACCTTCGCGGCGGCCGCGCGGACGCCCTCGACCACGGCGGCGACGGCGGCGTCCCCGATGGCGTGGAACCCGGCCTGCAGGCCGGCCCCGGTGCAGGCGGCGACGTGCTCGGCGACCTCGGCCGCGTCCAGGTAGCCGGTGCCGGTGTGCGGGGCGTCCGCGTACGGGGCGTGCAGGCAGGCGGTGTGCGAGCCGAGGGCGCCGTCCACGAACAGGTCGCCGGCCGCGCCGACCGCGCCGAGCTCCTTCGCCAGGGCGAGGTCCCGGTCCGCCCAGTAGCCGTGGACGCGCGGCCCGGGGTGCTCCGCGGCCAGGGCCAGCAGGCCGGCGAAGTCCTCGGCGGAGGAGATGTCGGGCCCGCCGCACTCGTGCACCGAGCCGATGCCGAGGGAGGCCGCCCGGTCCAGGGCCGCCCGCTGCGCCTCGGCGCGCTGGGCGGGGGTGAGGGCGGCGAGCGCGGCACGGCGGACGGCGTGGTGGTCGTCCTTGGTGAGCGGCACGTCGTCGCCGTGCGGGTGCACCTGGGGGACGAGGTCCAGCAGGGCCGTGGTGACCACCGCGGAGTGGACGTCGACGCGGCTCAGGTAGAGCGGCCGGCCCCCGGTGGCCTCGTCGAGCTCGGAGCGGCGCGGCGCGCGGCGCTCGGGCCAGCGGGCGGCGTCCCAGCCGTGGCCGAGGAGCACCCGGTCGGCGGGCCGCCGGGCGGCGTACGCGCGGACCAGGCCGAGGGCCTCGGAGAGGGAGCGGGCGCCGGTCAGGTCGAGGCCGGTGAGGGCGAGGCCGGTGGAGGTGGTGTGGACGTGGGCGTCGGTGAAGGCGGGCGTGACGAGCGCCCCGCCGAGGTCGACGACCTCGTCCACGCCCTGCGCGAAGGCGTCGGCGGCGCCCTCGGAGCCGACCCAGGCGACGTGGCCGCGCTCGACGACCATCGCCGTGGCGAAGGGGTCGGCGGGGCTGTGCACCTCGCCTCCGCGGAGGAGGACGGTTCGGGAGGGTGCGGTGGCTCCGGCGGCTTCGGCGGAGGGGGTGCGGTCGGTCATGGGGACCAGTCTCGCCCCTCCGCCGACCGCGGTTTTCCCGGGGTGGGGTGGGTGGGGGCGGGGCTGAAAGGTGCTAGACCCTGGGTGGGCGGGCTTCGTAGGGGGTGCTGAGGACGACCGTGGTGCGGGTGGAGACGTGGGCCAGGGCTCGGAGGCGGCCCAGGAGGTCCTCCAGTTCCAGCGGGGTGGCCACCCGGACCTTGAGGATGTAGTTCTCGTCGCCCGCGACGCTGTGGCAGGCCTCGATCTCGGGCACGCCGGCCAGCCGGTCCGCGATGTCGTCCGGCGCGCTCGGGTCGAACGGCTTGACCGAGATGAAGGCCGTCAGCGGGAGCCCCACGGCCTCGGGGTCCACGACGGCCGCGTACCCGCGGATGACGCCGCGCTGCTCCAGCCTGCGTACTCGCTGGTGGACCGCCGACGTGGACAGCCCCGTGGCCTTGCCCAGGTCCGTGTAGCTCATCCGCCCGTCCCGCACGAGCAGATCCACGATCTGGCGGTCCAGCTCCTCCATTGCGCTCATAGCCGCACAACCTATTGCCCCGAGCGGCTTCCGGCACAGCGGTGTCCACGGAGAAGTGGCACCTGCGGCGGGCATGTGACCAAAGCCACAGGCATGTACGGGCGTACATCCCGCTCTGGTGGTTACTCGTGCCGCGCGGCGGGAAGTGCTTGGTGTGGCCGTGGCCGAAGTACCTGCCCGCCCGGCCCACCCAAGGGGGAGTACATCCATGCTGAACACCAAGCGCGCCGGTCGCACCGAACCGGAGCCCCTGGAATCCGTCGAGACCGGCTACGCGGACGACGGGGAGTACCTCGAACCCGGCGACGCCGAGGACTTCGAGGTCCGCCACGCCGTCTGCCCGGACTGCGGGCAGTCGATCGCCCTCGTCGCGGACGAGGAGCACCTGCCGCAGCACGCGCTGTGCCTGACCCCGTGGAACCCGTTCGGGCTCACGGTGTGCGCCGGCACCGGCCGCCCGGTCTCCGACGCGCTGCCGACGCTGGGCGCGCTCCTGCCGGAGCAGCAGGATCTGGACGCCATCGTGCACCTCGACCTGCCGCAGGGCCTGGACTGGCGGACGCAGCCGTTCTCGCACGTCGGCGGGCCGGGCTCGCGCCCCGTGCGGCCGGAGGCGGCCGCGCTGCCGAGCAGGAGCCAGCACGCGCAGGCCGCCTGATCCGCGGCTACCAGTAGGTGCCCTGCACCATGCCGGCCAGGCTGGCGTGGTGCAGGATCAGCCCGTCGGGGTCGGCGGGGACCTCCACCTCGCCGAAGTAGGCCTGCCGGTAGGCGATGCGCAGCATGACGATCCCGTGCCGCAGGGCCGCGTACAGGGTGTGGGAACTCCATGTCCCTCGGGGTGTGCCCGGTGAGCTCCGCGTAGCGGCGTTCCAGGTCCTCGCGGCGCAGGAAGTCCGGCAGGCCCGGCTGGCCGAAGCTCACGGTCAGGTCCTGGAAGAAGCGGTGCAGGTAGACGGTCCAGCCGAGGTCGACCTCGCGCGGGGCGTAGGCCGCCATCTCCCAGTCGAGGACGGCCGCCGGCCGGAAGCCGTCGTAGATGACGTTGCCGATGCGGGCGTCGCCCCAGTTGAGGACCGGTTCGCCCTCGTCGGCGGGCCAGAGTTCCTCCAGCCGGTCGAAGGCCCGCTCCAGCAGGGGCGAGCGCGCCAGGCCGGACACCACCCACTCGTAGTAGGCGCGCTGCGCGTCGACGTGCCGGCGCAGCGGGCTGCCCTCGCCGGCCGGGAGCAGGAACTCCGCGTCCTTCGCGGGGAACTGGTCGTGCAGCCGGGCGAGGAGGGAGATGCTCGCCTCCTGGAGTTCGGCGCGTTCGGCGTCGGTGGCGGAGTGCAGCCAGTTCCCCTCGTAGGTGTAGGGCATGACGTCGGGCGGTACGCGGCCCTCGGCGCGGGCCATCACGAAGAACGGCGCCCCGAGCGGGGCCGGGTCCTCCTCCAGCCAGAGCACGCGCGGGACGGGCAGGTCGGTGTGCTCGGCGACCAGGCTCATCACGCGGTGCTGGCGGGGCATGTCGTAGGTGGGGAAGACGGTGTAGGCGGCCGGGTCGGCGGCCAGGCGCAGGGCGCAGGCGCGGACGGGTGCGTCGGGGTGCTCGATGTCGAAGAGCAGGGTCTCGCTGGACATGCCGTTGGAGCCGGGGACGGTGGTGTTGACGACCTTCGCGCCGGGGAGCCGGCCGTCGAGCCAGGCCGCGAGGCGGCGGCCGAGTTCCTCGGGCTCTCGGGTGGAGGTGCGGGGGCGGGGTGCCGTGGCCATGGCCGGTCCTTCCTGTCTCGGGGGGGTGGGTCAGGGAGCGACGGAGGAGTAGTCGGCGAAACCGCTGGGGTCGTGGCGGCCGAAGCTGCCGTGTTCGAAGATCCCGAAGCCGGTGCGCCCGTCGAGGGTGAAGCGGGCGGAGTGGTCGGTGACGCCGAAGGCGGCCATGGGGTGGGCGGCCGGGTCGGAGAGGTCGTAGGTGCGGCGGTCGGTCCAGCCGCGGCCCTGCCAGGTGCCGTGCTGCCAGTCGGCGGCGGGCGGGTAGCCGGCGCCGACGGCGAGCGGGGAGGAGTTGAGGATCTCGACGCCGAGTTCGAGGGGTTTGCGGGAGGGGTCGGCGAGGTGGACGACGGC
>NZ_GG657750.1:1405011-1431702 GCF_000158895.1 Streptomyces sp. C
CGGTACGTCGACGGTGATCGACAGGGGGCCCGACGGAGAGGTTCATCCGGTCGTCGGTGAGGGCGTCGGAGGCTCGGACGGCGAGGAGGTCGTCGCCCAGGCGCAGGGTGGCGTAGGCGTCGATGACCCCGGCGTTGGGGTAGACGCCGAGGCCGAGGATGAGGACGGCGCGGCCGGCGTGGTCGAAGACGTGGAAGATGCAGCGGTCGTACGCGTTCCGGTCGCCGCTGACGTGGTGCTTCATCGACAGCGGGGCCTGGTGGACGGGGTACTCGTCGAGGGCGACGGGGCGGTCCGCGGGCACGGCAAACCTCCTGGGGCACGGGGGCGGTCAGGGCGTCGGGGCTGCTGAGCGGATATGACGGTACGTCAGATCTCCCGTTCGCGGCCAGTGCCGTGGCACACCCTGACACCCCGGCACTCCCGGCCACCGCCCGGCCGCGCCGGGGGCTCACGGGGGCGGATCGGCCGCGCGCGTGGGACGGCTCGAACGGATGGGCGCGGACGGGGACGGGTTACCCCCGCGCCGGGTCCGGCGTTGGCGGTGCATGACCACTCTCGAAACGCCGTCGGCGAGAGCGGGGCGCAGGCGGCGTCCCACCCCGCCGGATTACGAAGAATCGGTTCAGCAGACGGTCCCCGCGCCGGGCGGCCAGCACGGCCGGCCGCGCCACCCCGACCCGCCCATCTACGGCGACCTCCTCGCCCGCTGGGCCGCCGCCGGCCGCACCCTGCCGGGACGGCGCGACCCGGAATGGTCCCGGATCGCGTCCTCGCCGATCTGGCCCAGCGGGCCGTTGTACGAGTCCTGAGCGCGTCCGCTAGCGGCCGGGGGGCGTCATCGGGCCCCCTTCGCGCAGCGTCTTCCAGATCGTGGCGAGCGCCAGGAGCTGCGCCAGGCAGAACGCCACCGAGGCGAAGCGCATCTGGTAGACGTACGCGACGAGGCCGGCGCTGGTGGGCCAGTAGCGCCGCTCGCTCTGGAACGTCTGCACGTCCATGACCAGGCCGGTGAAGGTCATGACGGAGGCGAAGGCGGCCATGGCCGGGTTCGTCCCCTCCATGCTCTGGCCGATGGTCTGGGCGATCACCTGGTGGGCCACGACCGGAACGGTGAACGCGACGGCGACACCGAGCGCCTTGGTCGGCCCGTGCCGGCCGGGCAGGTCACGCCAGAGCGCCCCCAGGAAGAACCCCCCGGCCACCCAGGTGGACTGCCAGAAGAGGACCTCGGAGAGGATCTGAAGGAAGCCGGTGTCGCTCTCGGTGATGACGAGCCACGATTCGTTCCGGATCATGTCCGTCCAGTACATCAGGGCAGTGGCGGGCAATCCCACACACAACGCGACCAGACCGCCCCGGCAGGCGTTGCCCCACCAGGTGGGCATGGGCCCGCAGGCGAAAGGCAGGTCGACCGGCCGCACCCCTTCCGGCAGGCAGCGGTCCAACTCGTCGATCTCGTGCTCGATCGACTCTTGCGTCGGCGTGCGTTCGACCGACGAAGAGGTGCTCGCACGCTGGAGCCGCGACTGGAGCGACCGGAAGCGCCGTGCCAGGCGGAGCAATTCGGACCGGTCGGTCCTGGAGACGGTCTTCCCGAGCGGAGCGTTGTCCGCCGAAGGCCGCTCCAGCACGGATCTGGCGTGTCCAAGAGCCAGCAGGCCCCAGGCCACGACAAGGCTGACGATCAGGATGACGATGTCGCCCGAGAAGCCGTAGTAGGTGGCGTAGCTGGGGACGACGGTGACGACGAACAGCACGACGAGCAGGAATTTCTCGGCCTGGTTGGGCGTGAACGAGTCTTCCTCGTGCTGTTCGGAACGGCAGACCCTAAGCACCCCCACCAAAACCAACGGTGTCAGGTAAGAGGCAGCGACCATAACCCCGTAGAGAGCCGACTGGGGGAACCACGACCACCACAGGTCGTAGGAGTAGGCCCATTGCGCCCCGTACGTCTGCCAGCCGGGGTCGACGAGCCAGCTGAGGCGTTCCCAATTGCGCCCGAAGGCGATGTAGGACCACAAGACGGTCGACATCGCCACGACGAAGGAGACCGCTGCCATCACCCAATCAGGCAGCCTTCCGTCGCCCATGAACAGAACTCGCTGAGCCGACGAGACCAGCCCGAAGACGCACACGAAGAGGACCGCCAGCAGGATGAGCGGCACGAGCCAAGAGCCGGGTGGGTCAATCTGGACGTCGCTGCTGATCAACAGGCTGGATTCCGCCCATTCGACGTAGACATGGGCTGCCGCCAGACACACGGTGAATGTGCACGCCCCGATGAGGAAGGGCTTTCCCACCTTGCCCAGGAAGCACAGGGCGAGCCCGAGTGCCAGCAGGGAGAAGAGCCAGGCAGCCGAGTCGTATCTCCCCGCCCAGGACAGCTGCTGACGCATGAAGCGGAGGGCGTTGTCACCGAGGTAGACCATGAGGACCATCAGCGCCTGGAGGAGCGCCCAGGTCTTCATCACCCTGAGCGACAGCTCCTCCTGCGGCGCCGGATCGCTTCCCAGACTTCGCCGGAGCCTCCTTGCGCAGAGCAGCAGCAGCACGCTCACCTGCAGGTACCAGAAGGCCCCCGAGGCGCTCTCGATGCCGAAGGTCTCCCAGAATTGGCCCTCCGTCGCGGTGATGGCACTCCACTGCTGGGCTGCGGGCGGGTGGAACGTCACCCGGAAGGCCTGCTCACCCTTTCGGTTATGCCACTTCAGTTCGGTGCCCTTTTCACCGAAGGTCGGCGCCGGGGTGACCGACATGGCACCGGGACCGCCCAGCCGCACGTGCACGTCTTCCCAGGTGGCCCGGGCGAGGTTGGGGGGCGGCTTCAGTCCGAGGATCCACTCGTTCTCGCGTGCTTCGAGTTGCCATGGCCCGACGGAACTCATACCGAGCACCGACACCCACGCGACGGCCTCGTAGTGGACGGTGGTCCATTTGCCGTCGGCCTTCACCGTCAGCGGTTTGAGGCGCCGCTCGTAGTCGTAGAAGCCCTCATTCGCCTCCGTGACCTTCCCCAGCAGACACCGCAGCGCCGAGCGGTATCGCGGTGAGCGCGAGTCCAGCAGCAGGTCCGGGGCGGGCCCCCAGCTCGTCGGGACCCGGATCTCCATCACGCTGGTGAGCAGGCTGTAGTCACGCCCCCGGTGGTCGAACTCCGCCGAGGCGGTGACCTTCGCCGCGCCGAGCTGGTCCGCCCGGCAGGGGTCCCCCGCTGCGGCGGCCCCTCCCCCTCCGGCCAGCACGGCGAGGAGGGCGAGCAGCAGCAGTACGTACGGCAGCAACAGGCCGGAGCGTCTGAGGCGGGTCACCGCCCATGATCTTGTCCGGCGGGCCCGTGCGGCCCCCGGCGACACGGCAGAACCCCCGCGGGTTCAGCCCGGCGGCCGAGAGCCTTTCACCCGGCCGGCGTCAGCGGGTCTCGGGGCCGGCCAGGTGGCGGGCGATGACCATGCGCTGGATCTGGTTGGTGCCCTCCACGATCTGGAGGACCTTCGCCTCGCGCATCAGCCGCTCCACCGGGAAGTCCGCGGTGTAGCCGTAGCCGCCGAGGATCTGCACCGCGTCCGTGGTGACGGCCATGGCGGCGTCCGTGCAGAAGAGCTTGGCCATCGCCGCCTGCCGGGAGAAGGGCTTGCCCGCGTCCCGCAGCCGCGCGGCCGCGAGGTAGAGCGCCCGGCCCGCCTCGATCTTGGTGGCCATGTCGGCGAGCATGAAGCGCAGACCCTGGAAGTCCGCGATCGGGTGCCCGAACTGCTTGCGGCCGAGGGCGTACGAGACGGCCTCGTCCAGGGCCGCCTGCGCGACGCCTATGGCGCAGGCCGCGATCCCGAGCCGGCCGGCGTCCAGGGCCGCCAGGGCGATGGTGAAGCCCTGGCCCTCCTCGCCGATCCGCCGGGAGTCGGGCACGCGGACGCCGTCGAAGTGCAGCTGGGCGGTGGGCGAGCCCTTCATGCCCATCTTCTTCTCGGGGACGGCCGCCGTCAGGCCGGGGGCGTCGCCGGGGACGAGGAAGGCGGTGATGCCCTTGGCGCCCGGGGCTCCGGTGCGCGCGAGGACGGTGTAGAAGTCGGCGACGCCGCCGTGGGTGATCCACGCCTTGGTGCCGGTGATCACCCACTCGTCGCCGTCGCGGACCGCCTTGGTGGTCAGCGACGCGGCGTCCGAACCGGCGGCCGGCTCGGAGAGGCAGTACGCGCCGAGCAGTCCGCCGCCGAGCATGTCGGGCAGGTGGGCGGACTGCTGCTCCTTGGTGCCGTAGCCGGCCAGGCCGTGGCAGGCGAGGGAGTGCACGCTGACGCCGAGGCCGACGGTCAGGCGGGCGGCCGCCAGCTCCTCCAGCACCTGGAGGTAGACCTCGTACGGCTGCTCACCGCCGCCGAACTCGCCGGCGTAAGGGAGGCCGAGCAGTCCGGCCTCGGACAGCAGGGTGAAGACCTCGCGGGGGAACCGGCCGGTCTCCTCCTCGTCCGCGGCGTTCGGTCGGATCTCCCTCTGGGCGATCTCGCGTACGAGCGCGAGGAGGTCCCGGGACTCCTCGGTGGGCAGCTGACGGTCCACCGGCTGCGGGGCGCGGTCGGTCATGGCGGCGCTCTCCTCCCTCGTCGGGCACGGCGGCGACGCGTGAGGTGTGGGACGCGCCGCCGGGTCTCGGTGCTCTCACAGCCGAATGCTGCCCTCCCGGGTTACGGAACGGCTCGCTCAGCGGCTGCGGCGGGTTGAGTATGCCCGATCAGGCGCTTTACGTCACCGGTACATGATTGCCATGATCATTCGATCCCCTCGCGGCCTCCTCGGGAGCCGCTGGAGGAGCCGGACAGTCGGGGACGAACTCCTCGATCACGGTCAGCGTCGCCCGCAGCCGGCGCACGAGCAGGGCGGCGAGGGCGTCCCGCTCGGGGCGCGCCGCGGTCGGCGGGGTGCCGATCCAGTCGAGGGTGGCGCCCTCGACCCCGGAGAGCCGGCCGACGAGGGCGAGCCGGGCCCGGGGCGGGACCTCCCGGCGGCCACAAGGCTCCGCCCTTCAAGGCGGAGATTCAGTTCAGCGTTCTCGTCCCGGTCGTGGCGGGCGCCACAAGCGCACCTCCATGACCGGACGGAGAGACCTTCCCGTCCCTTCGGGCCGTCCAGTGCGCCGCAGTGCGAGCACAGTTGGGTGCTGCCCACGGCGGACGGGCCCCGCCGGGTGCTGGTGCTCAGGATGGCGGCGGCCTCGCCGCGCGGCTACCGGCTGCACACCCGGGACGGGCGCGAGGAGTACGCGCCGGCGGCCGACTCCCTGGAGCTGCGCGGGGACGTGACCCGGTGCCTGACGCGGTTCAGCGGGTGCATCGAGGGGCTGCTGTGCGTCACCTTCAGCCCGGACGGGCTGCCGGCCCCGCCGGTCATCCCCCGTTCGCGTTCATGACCCGGGTCAGCGCCGAGCAGGCGCTGGTCACCTCGGACGTGATCGTCACGGAGGGGCTGCGGCTGGGTGCCTCGTGACGGGGGGACCGGGCGGTGGTCAGAGCAGGCCGAGCTGGGTGACGAACATGGCCACGACGACCACCAGGGTCCAGCCGAGCACGTGCTCCAGCCAGGCGGAGTCTTCCTTGGGGCCGCCCGTGCCGACGAGGCGGCGGGCGCGGGCGGTGAGGGCGGCGGTGTGTGCGGTCATGCCGTCCAATGTGCCAGTGTTCGCGGCTTTCGCGGTATATGACGAGGGTCACGGGTGGCGCCGGTCACGCCGCCGGGCCCCGGCGGCCTCCGGTGCTCGGAGGTGCTGCCGGGGCCCGGCGGCGGGATGCGCTCCCGGTCAGGTCGTCGTGCGCCGGCGTCCGCCCATGGAGACCATGGCGAGACCCAGGCACAGCATGACCGCGCCGGTGATGACGTTGCTGACGACACTGCGGGTGGTGTCCATCTCACCGGCCATGACCCAGGGGGCCACGATGGTCCAGGCGCCGATCGCGACGGCCGTCCAGGCCATCGCGTGCGTGCGCTCGTACGCCGTCCCCAGTCCGCCCATGCACAGGCAGAAGGCCAGACCGGCGATCAGGTTGTTGATGGCCAGCGGTCCCAGCACGCTGAACCCGGCTATCCAGGGCGAGGCCGCCAGGTACAGGCCCGAGATCAGGGCCAGTGCCTCGACGGCCTGCGCGGCGGGAGTGCTCGTCACCCGCTCGAACCGAGTCCGCATCTCGGCAAGGTCCGGGTGTCGTTCGATGCTTGAATGGGTGGTCATGGTGGGCTGCCTCCTAGAGAAGCCTTATACGCCCTTTATGCCCATATTCCGCCCGTTAAGCCACACGGGCGAGCGGACCTTATCCCGCAGGCCGGCGGAGTGGCCGGCGGAAGGGCCGGCGCCTCACAGCACCCCGACCTCCCGCAGGGCCCTGACCTGGTCCGCGCCGGGCCGGGCCGGGGCGTAGAGGTAGCAGACGCCACCGGTGCCCGAGACGGTCTTCCCGGCGGCGTTCCGGCGCTTGGTGCGCAGCCACGCGTTCTCCCACTCCCGGCGCCGGTAGACGCGGCGGACGGAGTCGTTGTCCGGCGAGTTCGGGTCGTTGGCGATCACGTCCCCGGCGGCGGTGAAGCCGATCACCGTCATCAGGTGCCCCGCGGTGCCGTAGCCGGCCCCGGTGAGCTCCTGCGCGAGGAAGGACTGGGAGGTGATGACCGGGATCCCCGCGCGGACCAGGGTCTCCAGGTCGGTGAGGGAGGTCAGCCGGGTGACGACGCCGGCCAGGTCGCGGTAGGTGGCCGCGTAGGCGGCGTTGAAGGGCCAGTTCCCGCAGCCCTTGTACGCGGCGTCGTAGGTGGAGCGGGCCGCGTGGCAGACCTGCGGGTCGGCGTAGCCGGGGCGGACCCAGCCCAGGGAGGCGCTGCCGGGCTTGCGCCCCCAGTACTCGATGACCATCTGGGAGGAGGTCGGGCTGCACCAGGCCTCGCCGCCGTTGTCGTACTCGGGGTACTGGCCGACGTGGACCTCCTGGGAGTAGCGCGGGACCTTCAGCTCGTGCGCCCGGCCCGAGGGGGCGGCCGCCGGGACGGTGAAGCGGTCGGGAACGGCTGAGGCCATCGCCCCGGCCAGCCAGACCCTGGGGCCCTGCGCGGCGCCGGGCCGGCGGTGCAGGGTGAGGCGCAGCTGCCAGCCGGTGATGCGCAGGCCGGCGGCCGCGGCGGGGGCGTCCACGGCCAGGGTGTCGGTCCAGACGGTGGTGCGGCCGTCGGTCTGGCCGTCGACGGAGGTGCGGCGGATGTCGCCGTCGCCGGCGGCCCAGCGGCCCATCACGTACCAGCGGCCGGAGGTGCCGTCGCCGTAGGAGGGGCGCAGCTCGGTCTGGATCCAGGTGCCGGTCGGGGTGCGGGCGTTCCAGGACGCGACGGCCTCGGTGGCGGGGACGGTGGTGCGGTGCACGGGGGAGGTCCAGGTGGCGTACTCCCAGGTGGACTTCCGGGCCGTGTGGGGGTCGGTGTACTCGGTGCGGCCGGCCGGGGCCGCCATCTCCAGCCCCGGCCGGTCGCCGGCGACGGCGGTGGTGCCGCGGTGGGTGCCGGCCTGCCAGTGGGCGTACGCGTACCAGAACCGGTTGTCGACCGTCCGGGCCGGGGCCGCGCCGGAGGGCGCTTCCGCGGCGGTGTCCCCGGCCGTGTCTTCGGCCGTGTCTTCGGCGGCGTCTTCGGTGGTGCCCCCCGGGCCAGGGGCGGGGCCCAGGCCGGAGGTGGCGGCGGCCGGGTCCGCGGCCGCCGAGGCGCGCCCGCCGGGGACGGTGGCCGCGGTGGCGGCGGCGAGGGCGACGGCCAGCAGGGCCCTGCGTGGCGTGGGTGCGGTCATCGGCTTGTTCCCCCAGGGGGTCGGTCTGGTGGTGCGGCTGCTCCACCCTTCCAGTTCCCGGCCGTGCGGCGGCGAAGCCCGGGGGCCGTGTCGGGGGCCCGTACCCTGGCCGGGTGGAGCCACAGCAGTCACTTGAGTCACTCGCGCGGGAGCTCGCCGGTCTGCCGCCCTCGCTCGGCCCGGTGCGGCTGATCGGCATCGACGGACACGCCGGGTCGGGCAAGAGCACCTTCGCGGAGCGGCTCGCCGACGCCCTGGGCGGCGCTCCGGTGCTGCACCTGGACGACGTGGCCACCCACGAGGAGCTGTTCGACTGGACGGGGCGGCTGCGGGCCCAGGTGCTGGAGCCGCTGGCCGCCGGACGGGCCGCGCACTGGGCCCCGTACGACTGGGTGGAGCGCCGCTTCGGTGCCGAGCGGGTGCTGGAGCCGGCGCCCGTGCTGCTCGTCGAGGGCGTGGGGGCGGGCCGGCGGGCGCTGCGGCCCCATCTGGCGCGGCTGCTGTGGATGGAGACCCCCCGGGAGAGGTCCTGGGGTCGCGGGCGGAACCGGGACGGACAGGACCTTTCCGACTTCTGGGACGGATGGGAGCGCGCGGAGCTCGCGCACTTCTCGGACGACCCTTCGCGCCCCTTCGCGGACACCTTGGTACACCAGAGTGGTACGGGATACGAGTGGACTTCCGGGGCTTCTGCGACCCCGGGAACGACCGCTTCCGTCACCGAGCGTCACGGACTCCCCCAGGCCTGAGCGGCCGCGCCCCGACGGCCGCACGGGGCTTCCCCGACCCGCTTGACCCGGGCCCGGGAACCGCCGTACGTTCTGAATGCGCGGTCCGCAAGGGCCGCCGCGGACGCGAAGCCCCCGATTGTTCCCCCGTGATCGGGGGCTTCGTTCTGCCCCGGACCGGTCCGGCACGCGTCGCTGCGCCCGCCCTTCTTCACCCTGAGTTACCCTGCGCTTCCGGGGCACGCCCGCGACCCGTGCCCACCGCACCCTGGGTAAGGTGCGTCACCGCAGGTACGATGCAGCCCTGATTTCATCGGCGGGGTCGACAACTCTGGTGCGCGACGCGGAGTTTGCCGCGCACCACGGGGCATGCTTGTGGGGGATGTGATGGACTTCGGCATGCCGGGCAGCGCACACGCTCCGGCCGAACTCGCCTGGCTCCGAGGGGTCGACGCCTGCACCATGGGCGCGTACCCGCAGGCCGAGGAGGAGTTCCGGGCGGCCGTCGGGCTCGATCCCACCATGGCCGACGCCTGGCTGGGACTCCACGCGCTGCGGGTGGACACCACCAACGCCTTATTGCGCATGTACGCCCACCGGGACCGCTTCGGCGAGCAGCGCACCCGCCACCGGCGGACCCTCAACTCCTGGTACTGGCTGGGCTGGTGGGTGCAGCCCGTACTGGAGAGCCGGCGGGACCTGCTGCTGGCGCACGCCTCGCACTGGCTGGACGGCCGCCACGTGCCCGAGCTGGACCAGGCCCTCGCCGCACTGCCTCCGGTCGACACCGATCCCCAGGTCCGGTTCCTGCACGCCTGCCGGGCCTACCTCGTCAAGGACTGGGAGCAGCTGGTACGGCACACCGAGCCGCTGGTGCTCGACCCGCTGCTCGGGATCGAGGCGGGGCTCTTCGGCGGGATGGCCCGGGTCCGGCTGGAGATGTACGGGCAGGCGGAACCGATGCTGTCGGCCGCGCTGATGCGGTGCCGCAGCGAGCAGCCCCAGCGCAAGGAGCTGCGGTACTGGCTGGCGCGGGCCCGCGAGGGCACCGGGCGCAGCGCGGCGGCGCTGCCGCTGTACCGGGCCGTGCACCGGGTGGACCCGGCGTTCATGGACACCGCGGCCCGGCTGACGGCGATCGAGGACAGCACCGACCCCGACGACATGGCCGGGCTGGCCGACGCCTTCGGGTACGGCGGCCACCTGAGCGAGGGCTTCGCCGGGCACTACGCGGCGGTCGCCCTGGGCGGCGGGGGCGGGGGCGGCGGGAGCGGCCCCGTCCAGGACATCGCGCCGGACGGGCAGGTGGACGCCGATCCGCCGACGCCCGGGGAGCCGCCGGGAACGGGCCGGCTGGAAGGCGTACGGCACCGGCTGCCGGTGCCCCCGCAGGGCGCCCCGCCCGGACTGCCGACGGGTCCGCCCGATCCGGCGCTGCTCGCCGAGGCGCTGGCGGAACTGGAGCGGATGGTCGGCCTGGAGCCGGTGAAGCGGCAGGTGAAGGCACTGTCGGCACAGCTGCACATGGCCCGGCTCCGGGCCGCGCAGGGCCTTCCGGTGCAGCCGCCGAAGCGGCACTTCGTCTTCTCGGGGCCTTCGGGAACGGGCAAGACCACGGTGGCCCGGATCCTGGGGCGGGTCTTCTACGCGCTGGGGCTGCTGGGCGGGGACCACCTGGTGGAGGTCTTTTTGGGCCGATCTGGTCGGCGAGTTCCTCGGGCAGACCGCCGTCAAGGCGAACGAACTGATCGACTCCGCGATCGGCGGGGTGCTCTTCGTGGACGAGGCGTACAGCCTGTCCAACTCGGGCTACAGCAAGGGCGACGCGTACGGCGACGAGGCCCTGCAGGTGCTGCTGAAGCGGGCCGAGGACAACCGGGACCACCTCGTCGTCATCCTGGCGGGCTACCCGGCGGGGATGGACCGCCTGCTGGCCGCCAACCCGGGGCTGTCCTCGCGGTTCACGACCCGGGTCGACTTCCCGAGCTACCGGCCGGCGGAACTGACCGCGATCGGCGGGGTGCTGGCGGAGGCGAACGGGGACTGCTGGGACGAGGAGGCGCGGGAGGAGCTGCGCAGCATCAGCGGGCACGTGGTGGAGCAGGGCTGGATCGACGAGCTGGGCAACGGGCGGTTCCTGCGCACGCTGTACGAGAAGAGCTGCGCGTACCGCGACCTGCGGCTGGCGGGCTTCGCCGGGGAGCCGTCGCGGGAGGACCTGGCCACGCTGCGGCTGCCGGACCTGATGCAGGCCTATGGGGAGGTGCTGTCGGGGCGGGGGCCCAGCCCGGCCTGACGCTCCGGCTGCCTCCGGTCCTCCCGGGGGGCGGGGGTGTCGGCTCCGGCCGTCGGCCTGCCCCGTGGGGCGGGGCGCGGGGCGGGGCCGCTGCGCGGAGCCGTCCCCTACCCTCCCCCAGACTCCGTCCGGGGGGACCCCCACTTCCACCGTTCCCCGGGCTCCGCCCGGACCCGCGCCTCGAACGCCGGCGGGGCTGGTTTTGCCGGTAGGGTCGATCTGCAACACGACGCGAAGGGGAGCCTCAGTGGCGCGGGTTGCAGTGATCGGTGGGGGTATCAGCGGGCTGGGAACGGCCCTCATGCTCGGGCGGCGGGGCCATGCGGTCACGTTGTACGAGCAAGACGGACGGGGCGCCGGGGAGGACCTCGACCGGGACTTCTTCGACTGGGAGCGGCCCCGGGTCCCGCAGGCCGTGCAGCCGCATTCCTTCCTCGCCCCCGTGCGTTCCGTCCTGCGCTCCGAGACCCCCGACGTCTACGCGGACCTGCTGGCGCGCGGCGCCCGGGAGTACCACGACTTCGACTGGTTCGGCGAGCACCCTCCGGTCCGGGACGGGGACGAGGAGCTGGTGACCCTGCGGACCCGCCGCATCGTGCTGGAGGCCGCGCTGGCCTCGGCCGTGCGCCGGGAGGCGGCCGTCGAGGTGCGGCAGGGCAGCCGGGTGAGCGGGCTCGCCTTCGCCGAGGGCAGCCCGCCGCGGGTCACCGGCGTGCGGGTGGGGGCCCGGGAGGAGCCGGCGGACCTGGTCGTCGACGCGTCCGGGCGGCGGTCGCCCGTTCCCGCCTGGCTCACGGCGGCCGGCTGCCGGGCGCCCGTCGTCGACAGCCACCGCACCGGGCTGGCGTACTTCTGCCGCTGGTACGCGCTGCGGGCCGACGGCCCCCGGAACCCGGGGAAGGTGAAGACCGGCTCGGCGGCGCCGTTCGCGCTCGCCGGGGTGTTCCCGTCCGACAACGACACCTTCGCGGTGCACCTGGTGCTCTCCACGGGTGACCCGACCCGGAGCGCGGTCACCGACCCGGCGGTGTTCGAGGCCGCCGCCCGCCGCTTCCCCGCCGCCGCGGCCTGGCTCGGCCTGGACCCCGAGCCGCGGTCGGCCGTGCTGCCCATGGCGGGCCTGCCCAACCGCTGGACCTCCCTGACCGACGACGACGGGCCCGTGGTCACCGGCCTCGTCAACACGGGCGACAGCCTCGTCCACACCAACCCGACCCTGGGCCACGGCGTCGCCTTCGGCCTGCTCGCCGCCCGGTACCTGGCCGCCCACGCCGACGAGACGGCCGCCGACCCGGCCGGTTACCACGACTGGACGGCCCGGAGCCTGCGCCCGTGGTTCGACGACCAGGTGGCCGCCGACCGGGCCAACGAGCGGCGTCTCGCCGAGAGCGCCCCGGCCTCGGACCGGCGGGCGGCCGCCCTGGGCGCCTGCGCCTTCGAGGACCCGGTCGTCATGCGGGCCCGGGCCCGGGTCCGCCACCTGCTGCTGCCCGCCGCCGACGCCTACGGCACCGACGAGGTGGACCGGCACGTGACGGCCTGGCTGGAGGCCAACCCGGACTTCGCGCCGGGCCACGACGGCCCGACCCGGGACGAGTGGGAGGCACTCGTCCCGGGCTGAGCCGGATCAGGCGCGGGCGAAGGGCCGGTGGGCGGGGTCGCGGACCTCGCCGACCAGCATTTCGAGGACGTCCTCCAGGGCCACCAGGCCCAGGATCCGGCCCGACGGGTCGGCCACCTGGGCGAGGTGGGTGGCGTCGCGGCGCATGACGGTGAGGGCGTCGTCCAGCGGGAGGGTGGAGCACAGGGTGGTCATCCGGCGCCACACCCGCTGCGGCACCGCCCGCTCGCGGTCCTCCAGGTCGAGTACGTCCTTGACGTGCAGGTACCCCATGAACGCCCCCGTCTCGGAGCGGACCGGGAAGCGGGAGTAGCCCGTGCGGACCGTCAGCTGCTCGATCTGCCGGGGGGTGACGGCCGGGCCGACCGTGACGAGGCGGTCCCGGCGGAGCAGGACGTCGGTGACCGGGCGGCTGCCCAGTTCCAGGGCGTCCTCCAGGCGCTCCTGCTCGACCGGTTCGAGAGCCCGGCCTGCCGGGAGTCCTCCACCAGCCGGCCCAGCTGCGCGCTGGTGTAGACGGCCTCGACCTCGTCCTTCGGCTCGACCTTGAACAGCCGCAGGACCAGCGCCGCGCACGCGCCGAGCGCCGTGGTGACGGGGCCGCAGAGGCGGGCGAAGGCGACCAGGCCGGGGCTGAACCACAGGGCGGTCTTCTCGGGGGCGGCCATGGCGAGGTTCTTCGGGACCATCTCGCCGATGACCAGGTGCAGGAAGACCACCGCCGACAGGGCGACCACGTAGCCGAGGGGGTGGATCAGGCCCTCGGGCACGTGCAGGGCGTGGAAGACGGGTTCCAGCAGCCGGGCCACCGTGGGCTCGGCGACGGCGCCGAGGGTCAGCGAGCACATGGTGATGCCGAACTGGGCGGCGGCCATCATGCGCGGCAGGTTCTCCAGGCCGTGGAGGACCTGGCGGGCTCGCTTGGACTCGCGGGCGAGGGGCTCGATCTGGCTGCGGCGTACGGAGACGAGCGCGAACTCGGCGCCGACGAAGAAGCCGTTGGCCAGGACGAGGAGCAGGGCGAAGACGAGCTGGAGCGCGTTCACAGGGCGGCGCCTTCCAGCTCGGCGGCCGGGCGGCCGCTCGCGGGGGCCGGCACGGCCGTGAGGCGTACCAGGCGCACCCGCTCCGCGCGGTTGCGCCGGACCTGGCGGACGGACAGCTTCCAGCCGGGCAGCTCGGCCCGGTCCCCCGGGGAGGGGATACGGCCGAGGAGGTCGGCCACGAGCCCGGCGACGGTCTCGTAGGGCCCCTCGGGCACGTCGAGGCCTATCCGGCGCAGGGTCTGCACGCGGCAGCTGCCGTCGGCCTCCCAGGAGGGGCGGCCGTCCTCACCGGGTACGGCGGCCAGCTCGGGGCCGGCGTCCTCGGCGAGGTCGTGCTCGTCGCGGACCTCTCCGACGAGTTCCTCCACGATGTCCTCCAGGGTGACCACGCCCGCGGTGCCGCCGTACTCGTCGACGACCACGGCCATGGGCTGTTCGCTGCGCAGCCGCTCCAGCAGGGGCTGGACCGGCAGGGAGCCGGGGACCAGCAGCGGGGCGACGCAGATCCGGGCGACGGAGGTGCGGGCGCGATCGGACTCGGGCACGGCGAGGGCGTCCTTGAGGTGGACGACGCCGGTGACCTCGTCGATGCGCTCGCGGTAGACCGGGAAGCGGGACAGACCGGTGGCGCGGGTCAGGTTCAGCACGTCGGCCGCGGTGGCCGTGTCCTGCAGGGCGCTGACCTTCACTCGGGGGGTCATGACGTGCTGGGCGGTGAGTTCGCCGAGCGACAGGGTCCGTACGAAGAGGTCGGCGGTGTCCTGTTCCAGGGCGCCGGCCTGGGCCGAATGGCGGACCAGGGAGACCAGTTCGCCGGGGGTGCGGGCGGAGGCCATCTCCTCGGCGGGCTCCACTCCGAGCGCCCGCACGAGGCGGTTGGCGACGGAGTTGAGGCCGGCGATGACGGGCCGGAAGGCCCGGGAGAAGGCCTGCTGCGGGCCGGCCACGAAGCGGGCCACCTGGAGCGGCCGGGAGACCGCCCAGTTCTTCGGGACGAGCTCGCCGACGACCATCTGCACGGCGGAGGCGAGCAGCATGCCGGTGAAGACGGCGACGCCGGAGACGGCTCCGGCGGGCAGGCCGGTGGCGGCGAGCGGCCCCGACAGCAGGCCGGCGAGCGCCGGTTCGGCGAGCATGCCGACGACGAGCGAGGTGATGGTGATGCCGAGCTGGGTGCCGGAGAGCTGGAAGGACAGCTCCCGCAGGGCTTCGACGACCGTGCGGGCACGGCGGTCGCCCTCGGCTGCGGCGCGCTCGGCCTCGGGCTTCTCGACGGTGACGAGGCCGAACTCGGCCGCCACGAAGAAACCGTTGGCGAGGATCAGTGCGAAGGCCGCCACGAGCAGCAGTAGCGGGATGGTCATGCCGCCGCCTCCATGGGGAGGGCGGCGCGGGTACTACCGGACGATCCGTCCATTGCTGGAGGGAGTCACTCCTCTGGTCGCAGGTGCCCACGGGCCACGGGGTCCCGGGGCGGTGGGAGGGCGCACTGGCGCGCCCCGCCACCAGGGTAGTCATTGAGATCGCCGCCGCAATGGGACGCAGCGACGAGGCACGGCCGGGTCAGTGGTCGTTTGTGCCGGTTCCGTGGGTTTCGGCGAGGGCGCGCAGGGCGCGGGCGTCGCCGATGGCCCGTGCCTTGGCCACGCCCGGCTGGATGCCGAGAACGGGCAGGCTGGTGCCGTCGTTGAGGTCGAGGAAGACCCACGGGTCGCCGGGGCGGAGGTTGACGCGGAGGATCTGCGCCCACTCCAGGCGGCGGGTGGTGGTGAGGTTCACCACGGTGACGCCGTTCTCGTCCGCGACCACCTTGGGGCGGCTGAGCAGGACGAGGACGGAGGCCATCAGGGCGGCGGTGAAGACGAAGCTGACCCGCTCGCCGGGGCCGAGGTTCTCCAGGAGCAGCGCGATCGCCGTGATGGTGGCGAACATGGCGGTCCCGACGCTGAGCAGCACCGCCCGGGTGCGGTTCGGCCGGAAGGTGACCGGCAGGGCGGGGGGTGCGGGGTGGGCGGCGGACTCGCTCATGGTGCGCTGGGCCTTCTGGGGTGGCGGCGTGCGGGAGGACGGCGCGGGGGTGGTGCGCCGTACGGGGGCGGTGCGGCCGGCAAGGGTTCCGGGTGCGGATCCCTGCCGGCCGGATCCGTCCTAGGGTCTGTCGTCAAACTCCCGTCGTCGCCCGGAGGGCGGCCCCGCGGCGTCTGGTGCGTGCTCTCGGCGTGCCGGGCGGAAGCCCGCGTACTGGACGTACTTGGCTTTCGCCCGGTGCGGCGAGAGCGCGTGCCAGGCGTCGCGGGGCAGACGGGAGTTTGACGACAGGGCCTAGAGGCGGCAGGCGTGGATCGAGGTGGTGAGGATCGCGCGCGCGCCGAGCTCGTACAGGTCGTCCATGATCCGCTGGGCCTCCTTGGCGGGGACCATGGCGCGGACCGCGACCCAGCCCTCGTTGTGGAGCGGGGAGATCGTCGGGGACTCCAGGCCCGGGGTGAGGGCGACGGCGCGCTCCAGGTGCTCGGCGCGGCAGTCGTAGTCCATCATCACGTAGCTGCGGGCCACCAGGACGCCCTGGAGGCGGCGCAGGAACTGCGCGACCTTGGGGTCCTCGACGTCGGCGCCGGTGCGGCGGATGACGGTGGCCTCGGACTGGAGGATCGGCTCGCCGATGACCTCCAGGCCGGCGTTGCGCAGGCTGGTGCCGGTCTCGACGACGTCGGCGATGACCTGCGCGACGCCGAGCTCGATGGCGGTCTCGACGGCGCCGTCCAGGTGGACGACGGAGGCGTCGATGCCCTGGTCGGCGAGGTGCTTGGCGACGATGCCCTCGTAGGAGGTGGCGATCGTCATCCCGCCGAAGTCCTCGGGGCCCTTGGCGGTGCCGGGCTTGGTGGCGTAGCGGAAGGTGGACCGGCCGAAGTTCAGCGGCAGGATCTCCTCGGCGTTGGCGCCGGAGTCGAGCAGGAGGTCGCGGCCGGTGATGCCGATGTCCAGCTTGCCCGAGGCGACGTAGATCGCGATGTCCTTCGGGCGGAGGTAGAAGAACTCGACCTCGTTGTCGGGGTCGACCGTGACGAGTTCCTTGGACTCCTTGCGCTGGCGGTAGCCGGCCTCATGGAGCATCGCCGACGCCGGTCCGGAGAGTGAACCCTTGTTGGGGACGGCGATGCGCAGCATGGGCTTCCTTTGGTGCGTAGGTGCGAAGGGTTGGGCGGGGCGGGGGCCCCGGTACTGGGGCTCCGGTACGGCGGGCTCCGGCCTAGAGGTGCGCGTAGACGTCGTCGAGGGAGATCCCGCGCGCCACCATCATCACCTGGACGTGGTAGAGCAGCTGGGAGATCTCCTCGGCGGCGGCTTCCTTGCCCTCGTACTCGGCGGCCATCCAGACTTCGGCGGCCTCCTCGACGATCTTCTTGCCGATGGCATGGACGCCCTTGCCGACGAGCTCGGCGGTGCGGGAGGTGCTGGGGTCGCCGTTGGCGGCCTTGTGCTGGAGCTCCGTGAAGAGCTCTTCGAAGCTCTTGGTGGGTTCGTTCGCCATGATGCCCTTAGAGTACGGGCTCACCCGGGTCCCCCGGTGCCGGGGTTCACTCCTTGGACTACCGCCAGGGTTCGCTGACGGTGCGCAGCGTCATGGCGGTGGAGACGGCGGCGGTGACCGCTTCGTGCCCCTTGTCCTCGTTCGACCCTTCGAGGCCGGCGCGGTCCAGCGCCTGCTCGTCGTTGTCGCAGGTCAGGACGCCGAAGCCGACGGGGACTCCGGTGTCGATCGACACCTGCACCAGGCCCTGGGTGACGCCCTGGCAGACGTAGTCGAAGTGCGGGGTGCCGCCGCGGATGACCACGCCGAGGGCGACGATGGCGTCGTAGCCGCGGCCGGCCAGGACCTTCGCCACGACCGGGAGTTCGAAGCTGCCGGGGACGCGGAGGAGGGTGGGCTCGTCGATGCCCAGCTCGTGCAGGGCCCGCAGGGCTCCGTCGACCAGACCGTCCATGACCTTCTCGTGCCACTGGGCCGCGATCACGGCCACCCGGAGGTCTCCGCAGTTCTTCACGCTCAGTTCGGGTGCGCCCTTGCCGCTCACAGCTCTGCTCCTCGGTGTTTCGGTTCCGCTGGTGTGTACGGGTGGTGTGTCTGGGTGGTGCGTCCGGGTGGCTACTGGTTGCCGCAGGCGGAGGTGGGTACGGCACCCTCCAGCCAGGGCAGGTCGTGGCCCATCCGGTCCCGCTTGGTGCGCAGGTACCGCAGGTTGTGCTCGCCCGCCTCGACGGGCATGGGCTCGCGGCCGGCGACGGCGATGCCGTGGCGGACGAGGGCGTCCGACTTGTCGGGGTTGTTGGTCAGCAGCCGGACGCTGCGGACGCCGAGGTCGGCGAGCATCTGGGCGCCGGCCCCGTAGTCGCGGGCGTCGGCGGGCAGGCCGAGTTCCAGGTTGGCGTCCAGGGTGTCGCGGCCGCGCTCCTGGAGCTCGTAGGCGCGGAGCTTGGACAGCAGTCCGATGCCGCGGCCCTCGTGCCCGCGCAGGTAGACGACCACGCCGCGGCCCTCGGCCTGGATGCGGGCCATGGCGGCCTGGAGCTGGGGGCCGCAGTCGCAGCGCTGGGACTGGAAGATGTCGCCGGTCAGGCATTCGGAGTGCATCCGGACCAGGACGTCCTCGCCGTCGCCGACCTCGCCGTGGACGAGGGCGACGTGCTCGACGCCGTCGACGGTCGAGCGGTAGCCGTACGCGTTTAGTCGCCGCGGCGGTCGGCAGGCTGACCTCGGCCTCGCGGCGGACGGTCGGCTCGGAGGAGCGGCGGTAGGCGATCAGGTCCTCGATGGAGATGATCGTCAGGCCGTGCTTGCGGGCGAAGGGGATCAGCTCGGGCAGCCGCAGCATGACCCCGTCCTCGCCGGCGATCTCCACGATGGCGCCGGCGGGGCGCAGGCCCGCGAGGCCGGGCGAGGTCGACGGCGGCCTCGGTGTGGCCGTTGCGGACCAGGACGCCGCCGGGCTTGGCGCGCAGCGGGAAGACGTGGCCGGGGCGGACGAAGTCGCCGGCCCCGGAGGTGCCGTTGGCCAGCAGGCGCAGGGTGGTGGCGCGGTCGGCGGCGGAGATGCCGGTGGTGACGCCGTGCTCGGCGGTGGCGTCGACCGAGACGGTGAAGGCGGTCTTCATCGACTCGGTGTTGTTCTGGACCATCTGCGGGAGCTCCAGGCGCTCCAGCTCGGGGCCCTCCATCGGCGCGCAGATCAGGCCGCGGCACTCGCTCATCATGAACGCGACGATCTCGGGGGTGGCCTTCTCGGCGGCGATGACGAGGTCGCCCTCGTTCTCGCGGTCCTCGTCGTCGACGACGACCACGGGACGGCCGGCGGCGATGTCGCGGATGGCCTGCTCGACGGGGTCGAGGCGGAAGGTCTCCTGGTCGGCCGCGTCCGGCACGGACTTGAGGATGGTGGTCATGCCGTTGCTCCTTCGAGAACCGTGGCGGGGGTGGTGCGCGAGCGCTGGTACCAGTCGTAGGCGCCCCACAGGACGAGCGCGAAGTAGACGACGTAGACGAGGCCGGAGAAGGCCAGGCCGCTGTTGAAGGCGAGGGGGACGCCGACGAGGTCGACGAGGAGCCAGGCGAACCAGAACTCGACCAGGCCGCGGGCCTGGGCCACCATCGCCACGATCGTGCCGACGAAGATGTAGGCGTCGGCCCACGGGCTCCACGACAGGTTCGGGAAGAGGGTGAACAGGCCGCCCACGGCGAGGGTGCCGGCGGCGGCTCCGGCGAGGAGCAGCCCGCGCTCCTTCCAGGTGGCGGTGCGGACGGCGATGGAGCCGTCCTGCGCCTTCTGGCGGCCGAGCTGCCAGGCGCGCCAGCCCCAGACGGCGACGGAGATCACCAGGAGCTGCTTGCCGACACCGCCCGCGAGGTGGGCGGAGGCGTAGGCGGCGACCAGGATCAGGCCGGAGAGGAGCTGGGCGGGCCAGGTCCATATGGAGCGGCGCCAGCCGAGGGCGAGGGCGGCCAGGCCCATCAGGTTGCCGATCATGTCGGACCAGATGACCTTCTGCCCGAAGACCTCGAAGGCCTGGGTGTTGAGCCAGGTCAGGGCGGTCACTGCGCCGTCTCCTTCGCGTGGAGGGGGTTCACGCCGGCGGCCAGCAGGCGCTCGACGTACTTCGCGAGGACGTCGACCTCGAGGTTGACCGGGTCGCCGCTCTGCTTGATGCCGAGGGTGGTCAGCGCGAGGGTGGTGGGGATGAGGCTGATGGTGAAGTAGTCGGCGGCGGCCTCGACCACGGTGAGGCTGACGCCGTCCACAGTGATAGAGCCCTTCTCTACGACGTACCTTGCGAGGTTCTCCGGCAGCGAGACCTTGACGATCTCCCAGTGCTCCGAGGGGGTGCGGGAGATGATCCGGCCGGTGCCGTCCACGTGCCCCTGGACGAGGTGGCCGCCGAGCCGTCCGCCGAGCGCCATGGGGCGCTCCAGGTTGACCCGGGAGCCTGCGGCGAGGGCGCCGAGGCTGGAGCGGTTGAGGGTCTCCTGCATGACGTCGGCGGTGAACTCGCCGTCCTCGGTCTCGACGACCGTCAGGCAGACGCCGTTGACGGCGATCGAGTCGCCGTGCTTGGCGCCTTCGGTGACGACGGGGCCGCGCAGGCGGAAGCGGGAGGCCTCGGCGAGCTGCTCGACGGCGGTGACCTCGCCCAGTTCTTCGACGATTCCGGTGAACACTCAGTGCTCCTTGGGGGCGTTGGCGGGAACGGCGGTGATGCGCAGATCGGGGCCGGTGCGGACGGCCTCGGTGATGTCGAGGCGTACCGCGTGGGCGATGTTGGTGATGCCGGCGCCGGCGAGGGCGGCCGGGCCGGCGCCGAGGAGGGCCGGGGCGATGTAGCCGACGACGCGGTCGACGGCGCCGGCCTCCAGGAAGGCTCCGGCGAGGGTGGGTCCGCCTTCGAGGAGGACGGAGCGCACGCCGCGTCCGTACAGCTCGGCGAGGAGGGGGCCGAGGGGGAGGCGGCCGTCGCGCAGCGGCAGCCGCAGCACGTCGGTGCCGGGCAGGTGCGCGGTGTCGGCGTCCTCCCCGGTGACGATCAGGGTGGGGGCGGCGTCGTCGAGGATGCGGGCGGTCGCCGGGAGGCCGGCGCGGGTGTCGAGGGCGACGCGCAGCGGCTGGACGGCTCCGTCGACGCCGCGGACGGCGAGGTGGGGGTCGTCGGCGCGCAGGGTGCCGCCGCCGACGAGGACCGCGTCGGCCTCGGCGCGCAGCCGGTGGACGTCGGCGCGGGACTCGGGGGAGGTGATCCAGCGGCTGCTGCCGTCCTCGGCGGCGCTGCGGCCGTCGAGGGTGGCGGCGTACTTCCAGGTGACGTGGGGGCGGCCGAGGCGTACGGAGGTCAGCCAGGCGGTGTTGCCCTGTTCGGCCTCGTCGGCCAGCAGGCCGGCCTCGGTGTCGATCCCGGCGGCGCGCAGGGTGGCGCCGCCGCCGCTGGCCTGCGGGTTCGGGTCGGAGACGGCGTAGACCACGCGGGCGATGCCGGCGTCGACGAGGGCCTGGGCGCAGGGGCCGGTGCGGCCGGTGTGGTTGCAGGGTTCGAGGGTGACGTAGGCGGTGCCGCCTCGGGCGGCTTCTCCCGCCGCGCGCAGGGCGTGGACCTCGGCGTGCGGGCCGCCGGCCCGCTCGTGCCAGCCTTCGCCGACGACGGCGCCCGCGGGGTCGGTGATGACGCATCCGACGACGGGGTTGGGGCTGGTGGAGCCGAGTCCGCGGGAGGCCAGCTCGATGGCCCGGCGCATCGCGGTGATGCTCGGGTCGGGTGCTGCCTGCGCGGCGTGTGTCGCCACCGGGTCCTCCTGCCTCATCGGGCACGGACTCCGGGGCCTGTCGGGATACGACAGATGAAGCGGGTAGCGCACGCGGGGACGCCGAGGCCGGAAACCACGGTCCGTCCGACACGTATCCGGTGGGGATACGCCGATGGACCGCCGACGGCGGCGTACCGGTGACTGGCCCGCCGCGCACTGCCTCCCATCCGGACTTTAACCGTCGGTCCAGGAATTTCACCTGGTCAACCGGCCGCTGGATGCGGACGGGTCGCGGACTATACCGCCGGTTCGGAATTACACCGACCCCGGAGTGCGCTGCTACTGGTACTAGGGCCAGTGTGCCACGGGCGGTCGGGGGCCATGCGGGTGAAGCGCTGTGGCCTGGCTCACAGAACCCCCTTCCTTGAGCGCCCCTATCGCGCCACCGGTGTCGCGATCCCTCCCTGCGCGGCTTTGGTCCAGACCTATTGACGGGTTGGTCTAGTCCTCTTAACGTTCCCTTCATCTTCCCCGGGAGCCGGCCTGTCGACGTGCGCACGTCACGGGCCAACCAGCGCCACTTTCCTGCCTGTTGCCGCACGTTGGCCCCGCCATCCTCCCCTCCCCAGGAGGCACCATGCCGTCCCCCACACGTACGAGAGCGATGCTCCTGGCATCCGGCGCCGCGATAGCCGGACTGCTGGTCGGCGGGCTCTCGGCCGGCGTGTCCCACGCCGCCGACAACGAGAGCTGTCGCCCCGACGGGCTCTACAAGACCGCCGGCGTCGACGTCCCGTACTGCTCGGTCTACGACTCCGAAGGCCGCGAGAAGATGGGCGCCGACCACCAGCGCCGCGTCATCGGCTACTTCACCGGCTGGCGCACCGGCAAGGACGGCACGCCGGCCTACCTCGCCAACAACATCCCGTGGTCCAAGGTCACCCACCTGAACTACGCCTTCGCCCACGTCGGCGCCGACAACAAGATCTCGGTCGGGGCGGACAACGCGAACAACGCCGCCACCGGGATGACCTGGCCGGGCGTCGCGGGGGCCGAGATGGACCCGGCCCTCCCGTACAAGGGCCACTTCAACCTGCTGAACAAGTTCAAGAAGCAGTACCCGAACGTGAAGACCCTGATCTCGGTCGGAGGCTGGGCCGAGACCGGCGGCTACTTCGGCGACGACGGCAACCGGGTCGCCTCCGGCGGCTTCTACTCGATGGCCACCAACGCCGACGGCTCGGTCAACCAGGCGGGCATCGACACCTTCGCGGACTCCTCCGTGGAGTTCGTCCGCAAGTACGGCTTCAACGGCGTCGACATCGACTACGAGTACCCGACCACCATGAAGGACGCGGGCAACCCGCTGGACTGGCAGCTGTCCAACGCCCGCCGGGCCGGGCTGGTCAAGGGCTACGACGTCCTGATGAAGACCCTGCGCGAGAAGCTCGACCGCGCGGGCGCCGCCGACGGCAAGCACTACCTGCTCTCCGTCGCCGCCCCCTCCTCCGGCTACCTGCTGCGGGGCATGGAGACGTTCCAGATGCAGAAGTACCTGGACTACGTCAACATCATGTCCTACGACCTGCACGGCGCCTGGAACGAGTACGTCGGCCCCAACGCCTCCCTCTTCGACGACGGCAAGGACGCCGAACTGGCGGCCGCCGGCGTCTACGGCAGCGCCCAGTACGGCGGCGTCGGCTACCTCAACACCGACTGGGCCTACCACTACTTCCGCGGTTCGATGCCGTCGGGCCGGATCAACATCGGCCTGCCGTACTACACCCGCGGCTTCAAGAACGTGCAGGGCGGCACGGACGGCCTGTGGGGCAAGGCCCCGGCCACCAGCTGCCCGGCGGGCGCCGGTCTGACCAAGTGCGGTGACGGCGCGGTCGGCATCGACAACCTCTGGCACGACAAGGACGCCAACGGGGTCGAGTCCCCGGCCGGCTCCAACCCGATGTGGCACGCCAAGAACCTGGAGAAGGGCGTCGTCGGCGACTACGTCACCAAGTACGGCTTCCCGGCGAACACCACCCTGACCGGCGGCTACGCCCGCAAGTACGACTCCACGCTGGTGGCGCCGTGGCTGTGGAACGCGCAGAAGAAGGTCTTCCTGTCCACCGAGGACGAGCAGTCCGTCGCGGCGAAGGCCGACTACGTGGTCGACAAGGGCATCGGCGGCGCCATGGTCTGGGAGCTGGCCGGCGACTACGCCTACAACGCCGCCAAGGGCCAGTACGAGGCGGGCGACACGCTCACCTCCCTGATGTACGACAAGTTCAAGGCCGCCACCCCGTACGGCGCGAAGAAGGCGGGCGCCACCGCACCGCCGGCGCAGGCCGTGGACATCAGGACGGAGTTCACCGAGTTCAAGCTGGGCGACTCCAACTACCCGATCACCCCGAAGCTCAAGATCACCAACAACACGAAGAGCACGCTGCCCGGCGGCACCGAGTTCCAGTTCGACTACGGCACCTCGGCCCCGGCCAACGCCTCGGACCAGTCCGGCTTCGGCACGAAGGTGATCACCACCGGCCACAGCGGCAGCAACGTGGGCGGCCTGAAGGGCGACTTCCAGCGGGTCTCCCTGAAGCTCCCGGCCTGGCAGACGCTGGCCCCGGGCGCCTCCGTCGACCTGGCGTTCAACTACTACCTGCCGGTGTCCACCCCCTCCAACTGGACGGTGAACATCTCCGGCACCACCTACGCCCTCGCCGGTGACCTGGCGCGCGGCACCACCACCGGCGAGCCGGGCGGCGGCAGCACCCCGCCGACCACCCCGCCCACCACTCCCCCGACGACCCCGCCCACCACGCCCGGGACCTGCACCTCCCCGGCGTACGTGGCGGGCACGGTCTACAACTCCGGGAGCGTGGTCTCGCACAAGGGCCACACCTGGAAGGCCCAGTGGTGGACGCAGAACGAGGAACCCGGCACCACCGGCCAGTGGGGCGTCTGGAAGGACCAGGGCGCCTGCTGACCCCCTGCGGACGGGTATGAGCGGGGACCCGGTGGCCCGGCGGCCACCGGGTCCCCGCGCGTCCGGGGCGCTCCCCGCGCGGGCTGTCACGTTCCGCGGCCGCCGTTTGTCCCCTGGGAGAAGGCACTCCCACGCGGAAGGACACCCCACCATGAGCACGATCCTCGTCACCGGCGGCACCGGGAACCTCGGGGCGCTGGTCGTCGCCCGGCTGCGCGACCGGGGCCACGAGGTCCGGACCCTGAGCCGGTCCTCCGCCGAGTACCCCGTCGACCTGCGGGACGGCAGCGGGCTGGACGCGGCGATGGCGGGCGCGGAGGTGGTCGTGCACTGCGCGAGCTCGCCGCGCGGGGGCGACGACGCCGCGGCCGGGCACCTGATCGGGGCGGCCCGGCGGGCCGGGACCGTCACCAACGTCGTCTACATCTCGATCGTCGGGGTGGACGTGGTGCCGTTCGGCTACTACCGGACGAAGCTGCGGGTGGAACGGATGCTGGAGGAGTCCGGGCTCGGGGTCACCGTCCTGCGGACCACCCAGTTCCACGACCTGGTGGCGCAGGTGACGGCCGCCGCGGCGAAGCTCCCGCTGGTCCCGCTGCCCAAGGGGGTGCGGGTGCAGCCCATCGCCGTCGAGGAGGTCGCGGACCGGCTGGCGGAACTGGCCGTGCCGGCCCCGGCGGGGCGGGTGGCGGACATGGGCGGCCCCGAGGTCCGCACCCTCCAGGAGTGGGCCCGCGCCTACCTCGCGGCGACGGGGAGCAGGCGCCGCGTGGTCACGCTGCCGCTCGCGGGGAAGGCGTACGCGGGCTTCCGGCGCGGCGGGAACCTGGCCCCCGCGCAGGCGGTGGGCCGGACCACCTTCGGGGAGTTCCTGGAGCGGCGGAGGTAGCCCTCGGGACTCGGCAGCAGCCCTCAGCCGAACAGGTCGTCCTGGGCGGCCGCCCGGGCGGCCAGGCGGGCTCCCTCCAGGACGGCCGGGCCGCCGAGCGCGGTGGCGCGGACCTCCGTCGGGACGGGCGTCAGGGCGGCCAGGCGGTCCGCGACGCGGGCGGCGAGGCCGGGGCCGCCCGCCCGGCCGAGCTCCCCGCCGAGGACCACGCAGCCGGGGTCCAGGACGGCGGCGACGGCCGCCGCCCCGAGGGAGAGCCGCTCGGCGAGGGCGTCGAGGAAGGCCTCCCCCGCCGCGCCGGCCACGGCCTTCCTTCCACGGGCCCGGGTGAAGCCGTGCTCCGCCGCCAGGGCGGCCACCGGCCGCGCGCCCCGGCCAGGGAGTGGAAGCCGCCCGCCGCAGTCGGTGGCGGAGGGAACCCGGCGGTGCCGGGGACGGGCAGGAAAGCCGATCTCGCCGGCCCCGCCGGAGGCACCCCGGCGCAGCCGCCCGTCCAGCACGACGGCGGCGCCGACTCCCGCGCCGAGCCACAGCAGCACGAAGGAGTCCAGGTCCCGGGCGGCTCCGACGCGCTGCTCGGCGAGGGCCGCCAGGTTGGTCTCGTTCTCCACCACGACCCTGGCCGGCAGGGTCTCCCGGAGCGCGGCCACCAGGTCCCGGTGCCAGGCGGGCAGACCGCCGGTGTCGCGCAGTTCGCCGCCGGCCGGGGCGACCAGTCCGGGCGCGCCGACGACCACGGTGTGCAGCTCCCGGGCGCCCGCCTCCCGGGTCAGCCCGGCCAGCCGGGCCACGGCCTCGCCGACCGCGTCGACGGGCAGGGCGGCGCGGGCCAGGGGGTGGCCGAGGAGGTCGGTGACGACGGCGGTGGCGCTGTCGGTCCGTACGTCCAGGGCGGCCAGGTGGGCGCGGCCGGCAACGATCCCGTACAGGCGGGCGTTGGGGCCGCGGCGCTGTTCGCCGGACTCCCCCACGACCTCGATCAGTCCGGCCGCGCCGAGCCGTTCGACGAGGTCGGCGACGGAGGGCCGGGACAGCCCGGTCAGGCGCTTGAGCTGGGCCGCCGTCAGGGGCCCCTCCTCCTGGAGGAGTCCGAGGGCGAGGCGGTCGTTGATGGCCCGGGCCGTGCTCGGTGAGGCGGGGGACGGCGCGGCCGTCGCGGCGGGGGTCAGCACCTTGGCAGGGGTCACGGCGCCCATCTTAGGGAGGCGGGAGGCTCTAACTATCAGGCAGGCTCCCTGATAGTTTACTTCCCATGACCGGGGAACCCGACCTCAGCCCGGCGCGCCTGCGCCACGCCCGCTTCGCGATCGCCGCCGTCTTCTGCGTCCACGGCGGCGTCACCGGCTCCTTCGCCACCCGCATCCCCTGGATCCAGGAACACGCCCAGCTCGGCGCCGGCACCCTGGGCCTGGCGCTCGCCTTCCCGGCCCTCGGTGCGGCGCTCGCGATGCCGCTGGCCGGGCGGATCAACCACCGCTTCGGCGCCCGCACCGCCCTGCGCGGGCTGCTGTGCCTGTGGACCC
>NZ_GG657750.1:1431927-1435029 GCF_000158895.1 Streptomyces sp. C
GGTCGCCGCGCACGCGGAGGCCGACGCCCGGCTGCACCACCTGCCCGCGGCGCTGGCCCTGACGGCCGCCGGGCTGGTCGCCGTACGCGGGGTGCTGGACCTGCGCGCCGCCCGCGAGGAGGAGGCCCCGCCGCGCTTCGCCCGGCCGCCGAGGGCGGCCCTGCTGATCGGCGGGGTGGGCTTCTGCGCGGTCTTCGCGGAGGGGGCGAGCCTGGACTGGTCGGCGGTGTACCTGCGGGACGTGCTGGGCTCGGCGGCCGGGCCGGCGGCCGCCTCCACCACCGCGTTCGCGCTGACCATGGCGCTGGCCCGGCTGGCCGGGGACCGGGTGGTGGACCGGTTCGGGGCGGTGCGGACCGTACGGGCGGGCGGGGTGCTGGCCGTCGCGGGCGGGCTGCTGGTGGTCGGCGTCCGGGAGCCCGCGGCGGCCATGGCCGGCTTCGGGCTGATCGGGCTCGGCATCGCGGTGGTGGTGCCGCTGGCCTTCGCGGCGGCGGCGCGCAGCGGGCCGGCTCCGGGGCCAGGGCAATCGCCGGGGTCGCGACGATCACGTACACCTCGGGGCTGGTCGCGCCGTCGGCGATCGGGGCGGTGGCGGACGCCAGCTCGCTGGTGGTGTCGTTCGGGCTGGTGACCCTGCTGGCGGGCGCGCTGACCTTCGGGGCCGGGGTGCTGCGGACCGGGCGGGTGCCGGGCGGGGCTGCTCCCGCCAATCGGGACGAACCAGCACCTATCCGGCCGTAATATATCCGCTGGCCCGCTGCGGTGATCTCCTTGGTGATCTACCGGCAGGCGGCCAGGATCCTTGATCGGCCGACGGAACGGAAGTGGTGGGACATGGGCTTCGGCGTGCGCTGGACCCTGCACGGAGACGGGCGGACGCCCGCTCCCGGCGCGGTGGTGCGGCCCGAGGAGCGGCTGTCGTGGCCGCGCACCGCCGGACTCGGCGCCCAGCACGTCGTGGCGATGTTCGGCGCCAGCTTCGTCGCACCGGTCCTGATGGGCCTGGACCCGAACCTGGCGATCATGATGTCGGGCATCGCGACGGTGGTCTTCCTCCTCGCGACGCGCGGCCGGGTCCCCTCCTACCTGGGCTGCTCGCTCTCCTTCGTGGGCGTCGCTGCGGCGATCCGGGCGGGCGGCGGGGACAGCGCGGTGGTCACCGGCGCGGTCTTCACCGTGGGCGCGGCGCTGTTCCTGGCGGGTCTGGCCGTCCAGCGGTTCGGGGCGCGGATCATCCACGCGGCGATGCCGCCGGTGGTGACGGGCGCGGTCGTGATGCTGATCGGCTTCAACCTGGCGCCGGTGACGGCCTCGACGTACTGGCCGCAGGACCAGTGGACGGCGCTGCTGACCATGCTGTTCACCGGGCTCGCGGTGGTGTGCCTGCGCGGGTTCTGGTCGCGCATCGCGATCTTCCTGGGCCTGGTGTTCGGGTACGCCGTCTCCTGGGTCTTCGACCTGGTCTTCGGCAAGATCCACTCCACGGTGGGCGGCTCCGAGGCCGTGGACCACTGGCGGCTCGACCTCTCCGGCGTGGGCAAGGCCGACTGGATCGGGCTGCCGTCCTTCCACGCGCCGTCCTTCGAGTGGTCGGCCATCCTGATCGCGCTGCCGGTGGTGATCGCGCTGATCGCCGAGAACGCCGGGCACATCAAGGCCGTCGGCGAGATGACCGGCGACCCCCTCGACGACAAGCTCGGCACCGCCATCGCCGCCGACGGCGCGGCGTCCATGCTGTCCACCGCGGTCGGCGGCCCGCCGAACACCACGTACTCCGAGAACATCGGCGTCATGGCCGCCACCCGCGTCTACTCCACGGCAGCCTACTGGGCGGCGGCCGGCTTCGCCCTGCTCTTCGGCCTGTGCCCCAAGTTCGGCGCGGTCGTGGCCGCGATCCCCGGCGGCGTGCTGGGCGGCATCACGGTGATCCTGTACGGCATGATCGGCCTGCTCGGCGCGCAGATCTGGCTGAACGGCCGGGTGGACCTGCGCAACCCGCTGAACCTGGTGCCGGCCGCGGCGGGCATCATCATCGGCGTCGGCGGGGTCAAGCTGCACTTCACCGACAGCTTCGAGCTGGGCGGCATCGCGCTCGGCACGATCGTGGTGATCACCGGCTACCACGCGCTGCGCTACTTCGCCCCCGCGCACCTGAAGGAGCAGGAGCCGCTGCTGGACGCGGGCACGTCCGACTACGACGCGGACGCGGACACCGACGCCGGGGGCGGCAAGCGGGGTTGACGGCCCTTCGCCCGAACCGGCGAAGCGCACGGCCAAGTTCCCCGCGCGGGGCGTCCGGGCTGGGACGCTGCCCTGCATGGAAGCGGTACTCGCGCGGATGCGCGCCCTGGACGAGCGGCTCCCCGCGCAGGACGGTGTCGCCGTCTTCAACCGGGTGTACATGACCGTGACGCAGACCCTGCACCGGCGGATCGGCCAGGGCGAGTTCCCGGCGCCGCGGCGGGCGCAGACGCTGGCCGTGCGGTTCGCGGAGCGGTACCTGGCGGCGGTGGAGGCGGACCGGGCGCCGGCCTGCTGGCGCCCGCTCCTCCAGTACCGGCGCCACCCGGGCGTGCGGCCGCTCCAGCACGCGCTGGCGGGCATCAACGCCCACATCGGGCACGACCTGGCCCTGGCGGTGGTGTCCGCCTGCCGCGCCCTGGACTGCCCGCCGGCAGCCCTCGAAGCCGACTTCCACCAGGTCGGCGACACTCTGGTCTCCCTGGAGGAGCGCATCCGGGAGGACCTGATGCCGGGCCCGGACCTCCTGGAGGTCGCCGACCCGCTCACGCACCTGCTGGGCTCCTGGAGCCTGGAGCGGGCCCGGGCGGGCGCCTGGGCGTCGGCCCGCCTGCTGTGGACGCTGCGGCGCTCGCCCGACCTGGCGGAGGAGTTCGAGGAGTCCCTCGACGCCGGGGTCGGCCTGGTGGGGCGCTGCCTTCTGACGCCGACGGCCCGCCGCTCCGCTGCGCGGTGCTGCCCGACGTCCTGGTGACCCCCCGCTGCGCAGTGCCGCGCGACCGGGTGCCGCCGTCACGGGTACGGGGTGCCGCTGCGCGGGCTTGCTCCCCGCCCCACCCTTCGCCCGTTCCCTGGGGG
>NZ_GG657750.1:1435307-1438774 GCF_000158895.1 Streptomyces sp. C
GACGGAGTCCGGCGTGGCCGGTGCGGGGCCGGTAGGGCCGCCCGCAGCCGAGCCGCGCGAGCAGCGCCAGGGGCCGAGCCGCGCGAGGGGCGTCGAGGAGGGCTAGTCCTCGGGGAGTTCGACCGGGGCGATCTCGTCGAAGACGTCGCCCGGGCCCGGGTTGGCGGCGTCCGTGGACCCGCCGAGGTGGTGCATGACGCCCCAGACGGCGTTCAGCGCGGTCTGCACCGCGCCCTCGGCCCAGCCGGCCGTCCAGGAGATGTCGTCGCCCGCGAGGAAGATGCCGCGCTTGTCCTCGGGGAGGCGGTCCTGCATGAAGTGGGTGTACAGGCGCCGCTGGTAGCGGTAGTGGCCCGGCAGGTTGGCCTTGAACGCGCCCATGAAGTAGGGCTCGTTCTCCCAGGACACGGTCACCGGGTTGCCGATGATGTGGCGGCGGATGTCGACCTTGGGGTAGATCTCGCCGAGGGACTTCAGCATGACCTCCATCCGCTCGTTCGCGGACAGCGGCAGCCACTTCAGGCTGTCGTCGCACCAGGTGTACGAGAGGCAGATCACGGCCGGCTGGTCCGGGCCGTTGTCCAGGAGGTAGGTACCGCGGGTCATGCGGTCCGTGAGGGTCATCGACATGACGTCGCGGCCCGTCTCCTCGTCCTTGTCCAGCCAGAACGGGCGGTCGACGGGGATGAAGAGCTTGCTGGACTCCATGTAGTGGGTGCGCTCGATCGCCGTCCAGTGGTCGATCGGGAAGAGCGTGTCGTCGCACGCGATCTTCGACAGCAGCATCCACGACTGGGCCGTGAAGATGGCGGCGCGGTAGGTGCGGATGTCGCCGGACGCGTCGGTGACGGTGATGCGGTTGCCGGCCGTGCGGTGCAGGCGGGTGACCGCCGGGCGCGGGGTGCCGTCGTGCAGGGAGGACAGGGACGTGCCCTGGGCCCAGTGCAGGATCTTCTCGGGCTCGCGCTCCCACAGGCGCATCGGCAGCTGCTGCGAGCCGCCGACGATACCGCGGTGGTGGTCGTCCGCCTCGGTGTAGACGACGCGCAGGATCTCCAGGATGGAGTTCGGGAAGTCGGTGTCCCAGCCGCCGGTGCCGAAGCCGACCTGGCCGAAGATCTCGCGCTTGCGGAAGGACTGGAAGGCCTCGGACTTGCAGAGGAAGCCGTAGAAGGTCTCGTCGTCGAGCTTCTCGACGAGCTTCGCCCAGATCTCGCGGATGCGCGGGACGTCCCGCTCGCGCATCGCGGTGTTCATGTCGGAGAAGTCGGCGCCCTCGTCGAGGCAGGCGTTCCACGCGGCGGCGACGTCGCGGTAGACCTGCGGGAGGTCGGCGATGGTCTCGGCGTAGTGGGTCTCGCCCTTGAGGTCCACGACCGTGGAGGGGGTGGCCTCGGACAGCGGGTTCGGGAAGGGCTGGGTCTGCAGGCCCACGAGGTCGATGTAGTGCTGGAGCGCGGTGGAGGACGGCGGGAAGCGCATGGCGCCCATCTCCGCGGTCAGGCCCTCGGTGCCGGCGCCCTCGAAGCCGACGGTGCGCAGGCGGCCGCCGATCTGGTCGGCCTCGTACACGACGGGCTTGAGGCCCATCTTCATCAGCTCGTAGGCGGAGATGATGCCGGACAGGCCGCCGCCGATGACGGCGACCTCGGTGCCGTGTTCCGTCGCCGGTATCTGGCCCAGGCCCGCCGGGTGGGCGAGGAAGTCGTCGTAGGCGTACGGGAAGTCCGGCCCGAACATGGTGATCGGGGGCTGGCCGTCGCTGTGCGGAACGGCGGTGGTGGGCACCGTGGACGTCATGGGGGTACGTCTCCTTGCGGCAGAACGGGCGGGGCGGGAGGGCTGGGGGCGGAGCGGGGGCTCAGACGAGGGAGGCGTAGAGCCCGGGGCGGCGGTCGCGCAGGTACGGGTTGGTCTCGCGGGAGGCTTCCAGGAGCTCCGGGTCGACCTGGCCGAACACCATCTCCTCGCCGCGGCCGGCCCGGGTGCGGGTGACCCCGTCGGGGCTGGCGAGGCAGCTGAGGCCGACGAACTCGAACTCGCCCTCGGGGCCGGTCCGGTTGACGTACGCGATGTACATCTGGTTCTCGAAGGCCCGTACGGGGACCAGCTGTTCGGCGACGAACTGGAAGGGGTGCATCTGCGCGGTCGGGACCAGGAGGAGGTCGGTCCCGGCGAGCGCGTGGGCCCGTACGTTCTCGGGGAACTCCACGTCGTAGCAGATCATGATGCCGACGCGGAGGCCGTTCAGGTCCGCCTGGACGACGGGGGTGTCGCCGGGGGTGAAGGCGTCCTGCTCGAAGCAGCCGAAGAGGTGGGTCTTGCGGTAGTTCGCCAGCCGGGCGCCGTCGGGGCCGATCAGCTGCGCCGAGTTGTAGACGGTGTCGCCGTCCCGCTCCGGGTAGCCGTACAGGACGGCGATCCCGTGGCGGCGGGCGATGCCCGCGATGGCGTGGGCGGACTCGCCGTCGGCCGGTTCGGCGTACCCCGGCACCTCCTGGAGGTCCAGCGCGTAGCCGGTCAGGAACATCTCCGAGGTCACGAGGAGCCCGGCCCCGCCCTGTGCGGCGCGCGACGCGGCCTCGTCGAGCCGCTTCAGGTTCTCGGCGGTGTCGCCGAGCCGTCCGGAGCTCTGGAGGAGTGCGGTGCGCAGCGGGGGCATGGGCGTACCTCTGTGACAGGTGGGGTGGGGGTCGTAAAACGGTACGTTCGGGCGTTCGATCCGGACAAGCCGTGACCGTTGCGCTGGGCGCATCGATTCGTTGCGCGTTCCCGGGGATGTGCGGTGATTCGTTGCGCGGCGGTCGCCCGGCGGCCCCGGAGCCCCTGCGGGGGTCGGCGCGGGGCCTGGCGGCCGGGGGAAAACCGGCTGCTCAGCCGGGTGCCGCGGGCTTACCCTGCGGCCGACCGACAAGGCCTTCCGGAAGGATCCCGCACCGACATGTCCGCCGAGAATCCCGCCTCCCCGCTCGACAACCCGGTGTGGGGGTCCCTGAACGGCGCGCACCGTGCCTTCGCCGAGTACTCGGGGAGCGGCGCCGCCCGCTACCTGCTGTCCGCCAACCCCTTCGCCGCCCTCGCCGACCCGGAGGACCCGGCTGCCTGGGCGGATCTGGCGGCGCTGGTCGGCCCCGGGCAGGAGGTGTGGCTGACGGGCCTGCTGACCCCGCCGGCCGGCTGGGAGACGGTGGCCGTCGTGCCCGGGGTCCAGCTGGACGGCCGGGCGGTACGGGTCGAGCACGCGCCGGACGCGGTCCGGCTCGGCCCGGCCGACGTGGAGGAGATGACGGCCCTGGTGAAGCTGACCGAGCCGGGTCCCTTCCTGCCCCGCACGGTCGAGCTGGGCACCTATCTGGGGATCCGGCACGAGGGCCGGCTCGTGGCGATGGCCGGGGAGCGGATGCGGCCGCCGGGCTGGACCGAGATCAGCGCGGTCTGCACCCACCCGGACTTCCGCGGCCGGGGCC
>NZ_GG657750.1:1440290-1443066 GCF_000158895.1 Streptomyces sp. C
CAGCTGCCCGAAGAAGCCGCCCAGCGGGACGAGCGCGCCCGGGCCGTCGATCTGGTCCCGCAACCGCCCGTACAGGGCCAGGGCGCCCCGGGCTCCGGCGTCGCCGACGGGCCGTTCCGTCAGGGCCCAGGCGATCACGGAGACGGCGGTGTGGTGGGCGGGCTCCCCGTGGATCCAGCTCCCCGCGGTGCCGTCGGGACGGGCGTGGTGGAGGTGGATCCCGCCCGTGCGGTTGCCGGCGAGTACGAGGCCCTCCGCGCCGGAGGGCGTCCCGTCGGGGGTCCGGCCGGCGGGCAGGGCCCGGGCCCAGGGCAGGGGCAGGCCCAGGTCGGCCTCCAGGGCGGCGGCCAGTTCCTCGTCCACGCGCTCCTCGGCGCCCAGCAGGCCGGTCCACGCGGCGGCCATCCGCTCGGCGGCCCGGACGGTCCCGCCCGGCTCCCACAGATCGGCGAGATCGGCCCCGTCCTGCGGCAGGCCGGCGGCGAGGACCGCGCAGCGGCCCGCGTCGCCGAGTTTCCGGGAGAGCGCCCCGTACTCCTCGGCGAGGGACTTGCCGGCCTTGAACGGCGCGGCGGCCAGCAGCTTGAGGTGCTCGCGGTGGTTCTCGCGGGCCGGGAACCCGGCGAGGACCAGGGCCGCCACGGTGTCCCGGACCCCGGTCAGCCGGGTGAAGGCCTCGCGGGCGGCGGGCTCGGCGGGCAGCGGGCCCCGCTCGGCGAGGAGCTCCAGCAGCCGGGGCAGGCGTACGGAGTCCGCGTCCTCGACGGTGGTGGTCCGGCAGTCCTTCGGCGCCCTCGGGGGCGGGGTCGGCGGCCCGCCGCTGGAGGAACCAGGCCCGGCCGCCGCGGACGGCCCCCGGAGGCCAGGGTGTGCCCGGCGGCACGGCGGGCGGCCAGGGCTTCCTCGCCCGCCCGGCCGGTGCGCCAGGTGCCGCCCGCTTCGGCGAAGGGCTGCCCGCTCCAGGTGTCCAGCAGCGCGGCCAGGGCCGTCCGTTCCCCGTCGGGGGTGGTCGCGGCGGCGGCCCGCCAGGCGACGGCTCCGATCCGGCCGAGCAGCGGCTCCCAGGGCTCGGGGTCCGCGGGCCGGGCCAGCACGCGGGCCTCGTCGTCGATCTCGCCGCGCAGGTGGCGCCCGTCGGCGGCGACGGCGGTGAGCATGGCGGGCTGCCGGGCGGGCTCGGGGTCGTTGTAGTAGCGGTGGCGGAGCGACAGCAGCGGGTGGAGGGCGGGGGCGAGCACGGAGTCGGGTACCTCGGTGCGCAGGGTGACGACCGGTGCGGCCCGCATCCGGGCGACGCGGCGGGCGAGCTCGCGCAGCCGGCGCAGGACGTCGGCGGCGAGCCGGGCGGCCCGGTCGACGCCGGCGGCGATGCGCGGTTCGAGGCCGCCGGGCAGGGCGGGGGCGGGGTCGCCGGCGAGGGCGGCGTCGAGCAGGGCGCGTACGGCGGTGTCGTCGAGGGTGCGCAGGGCCTGGGAGGAGGCCTCGCAGCGCGGGGTGAGGAAGTGCCAGAAGGCGGGCGGCGGGACCGGGCCGGCGCCTTCGCCGAAGCCGGGCGTGCGGCGCTCGTCGGAGCCGGGGAAGCCGTGCACCTGCCACAGGAGGGAGTTGTCCTCGGCGGCGTGGCAGCGGATGGCCCCCTGGCCGGTGAGCACCCCGTCCTCGCCGCCCTGGGGCATCCGGACGACGGCCCAGGGCCTGCGGCCCGGGCGGCGGCTGCGGTAGGAGGCGCGGCGGCCGTCGACGCCCTCCAGGACGAACGAGGTGGGCGAGGGGCCGGCGTAGGGGGTGTGGTTGAGGACGCGGAAGCCGACGAGCCGGCCGTCCTGGCCGAGCGGGGAGGCGGGGGCGCCTTCGGGGAGGGCGGCGAGGGTCTGGCAGGAGGCGGAGAAGCGCTGCGTGCCGGGCGGGAGTCCGGCGGCGGTGTGGAACTCCGGGGGCGTGGTGTCGGCGAGCACCTCGCCGGTCTCCGGGTGGACGCGGGTCAGGACCTGGCCGGTCCGCGGGCCGACGCCGCCGGAGCTCCAGTAGCGCCGGCCGTCGCTCATCTGGGAGTCGTAGGAGCCGATGCCCTCGCGGCCGCCGGGGCGCAGGACGGAGCCGCCCTCGTGGCGGCCGCCGCCGTCCGGGGTCTGGAAGTGGTAGCCGAGGTCCCTGCTGCCGCCGTAGCGGCGCAGGCCGAGCTGCTGCTCGGGCTCGAAGACGTCCTCGGGGCGGTCGGCCCAGAAGGCCCGGTCCCCGAAGGAGGCCTCGGGGGTGGTGCCGAACGCGACCAGGAAGGCGCCGCCGACGTGGTGCACGGTGTGCGCGGTCGCTTCCCCGGGGAGCCGGAAGGTGCAGGAGGCGCGGGGGCCGGCGTGGTCGACGGTGACGGCGCGGTCGGGGCCGTAGACGGTCAGCAGGGGCCAGGTGCAGGTGACTCCGGTGACGGCGTCGGGGCCGCCGAGGCCGGCGACGGCCTCTTCGAGGGCGGGCCAGCCGTACTCCTCGGGGAGTCCGGCGCGCAGGGCGCGGGCGAGCGGGCCGGTGAGGTCCGGTGCGGCGAGGGCTTCGTCGATGCCGTCGAGGGCGCGGGCGGTGGGCCGGTCGAGCAGGGTGGTGAGCTCGTCGACGGCTTCGTCGGCCGCGGCGAGGCCGCCGCCGCGCAGGGCGGTGAGCAGGCCCTCGATCCGGCCGTGCACCTCGGCGGTGATGCCCGCGTTGTGCGGGAGGCGGCTGACGGCGGTGCCGGAGCCGCGCAGGGCGGGCGTGGACGGTGCCCTCCAGGCGGGGGCCGAAG
>NZ_GG657750.1:1444255-1449133 GCF_000158895.1 Streptomyces sp. C
TTAGGCGGGGGCGCCCGAGGTGAAGCGGCGCAGGAGCGGGCTGAGGACGAGGACGGACTTGGTCCGTTCGACGAAGGGTTCGCCCGCGATGCGCTCCAGGACGCGCTCGAAGTGCCTCATGTCGGAGGCGAAGACCTGGACGAGGGCGTCCGCGTCGCCGGTGACGGTCGACGCGGACACCACCTCGGGGTACCGCTCCAGCCCTCGCCGGATGTCGTCCGGCGAGGTGTTGTGGCGGCAGTAGATCTCGATGAAGCCCTCGGTCTCCCAGCCCATGGCGGCCGGGTCGACGCGGACGGTGAAGCCGGTGATGGCGCCTTCGGCCCGCAGCCGGTCCACGCGCCGTTTGACGGCGGGGGCCGAGAGCCCGACCTCGGAGCCGATGTCCGCGTAGGAGCGGCGGGCATCCTCGGCGAGGGCGTGCACGATGCGTTCGTCGAGATCGTTCAGTCGCACTGCGGGCGGATCACTTCTCTGCTGTGGCCACTTCTTCCGTGGCGAGGCGGGACCGGCGGACGCCGTACAGGAAGTAGAACACGAGGCCCACGATCATCCAGCCACCGAAGACCATCCACGTGGCACTGTCGAGCTCGAACATCATGTAGGCGCAGGCGAGGGCGCCCAGGATCGGGGTGACGGGGAAGAGCGCCACCTTGAAGGTGCGCGGCATGTCCGGGCGGGTCCGGCGCAGGATGATGACGGCGACGTTGACCAGGCCGAAGGCGAAGAGGGTGCCGATGCTGGTGGCGTCGGCGAGCTTGCCGAGCGGGATGAAGGCGGCGAGGACGCCGCAGAAGAGGGAGACGATCACCACGTTGGCGCGGGGGGCGCCGGTCTTCTCGTCGACCTTGGCGAAGACCTTGGGGACGAGGCCGTCGCGGGACATCGCGAAGAGGATGCGGGTCTGGCCGTAGAGGACGGCGAAGACGACGGAGAAGATCGCGACGATGGCGCCGGCGGCGAGGACGACGCCCCAGACGCTGGTGCCGGTGACGTCGGTCATGATCTGGGCGAGCGCGGCCTCGGTGCCCTCGAAGTCCTGCCACGGCATGGCGCCGACGGCGACGAAGGCGACGAGGACGTAGAGGACGGTGACGATGGCCAGCGACAGCATGATCGCGCGCGGCAGGTCCTTCTTCGGGTCCTTGGCCTCCTCACCGGCGGTGGAGGCGGCGTCGAAGCCGATGTAGGAGAAGAAGAGGGTGGAGGCGCCGGCGGCGATGCCGCTCATGCCGAGCGGGGCGAGCGGGGTGTAGTTGCCGGCCTTGATGCCCATGACGCCGATGCCGATGAAGAGCAGCAGGGTGACGATCTTCACCGCGACCATGATCGAGTTGACGGTGGCGCTCTCCTTGGCGCCGCGCATCAGGAAGACCATCGAGAGCAGGACCACGATCAGGGCCGGCAGGTTGATGAACCCGCCCTCGCCCAGCGGCGCGGAGACCGCCTCGGGGACGGTGACGCCGATGGTCCCGTCGAGGAACTCGTTGAGGTACTGGCCCCAGCCGACGGCGACGGCCGCGACGGAGACGGCGTACTCCAGGACCAGGCACCAGCCGCAGATCCAGGCTATGAGCTCGCCCATGGTGGCGTACGCGTAGGAGTACGAGGAGCCGGAGACCGGGACGGAGCCGGCCAGCTCGGCGTAGGAGAGGGCCGAGAACAGGGCGGTCAGGCCCGCGAGGATGAAGGAGATCGTCACGGCGGGGCCGGCCTTGGGGGCGGCGGTGCCGAGGACGACGAAGATGCCGGTGCCCAGGGTGGCACCGATGCTGATCATGGTCAGCTGCCACATGGTGAGCGAGCGGCGCAGCGAGCCGCCCTCGCCCTGCCCGCCCTCGGAGACGAGCCGCTCGACCGGCTTGCGCCGCATGAGCGGGTTCACGGGCTTGCGCGTCTCCTGGGAGAGCGCGGGTGCCTGGCCCTGATCGAGCACGAGGGGACTCCTTTGACACTGCGGGATGGGGACGGTTCGGGCGTCGACCGCAGCGGTCCGGAGCAGTTGGCAGACAGGGGTGAGCCCGTCTGGGCATGAGGGGACCGCCGAGCAGGCGGTCCGCGCCACTCCACGTACAGGGGGTGAGCCTACGAGCAGAGTGATACCGCCCGTAATGCACCATCCTTGCACATTGACGGACGATCGTTGCGCGGATCCGCCCGCCATGGCCGTTTGTTGCGCACGGATGATCGATCGCTGCACAGGGCTCCGCCGGGGGGTTTTCTTGACACTTCGTCAGATCTACCGCAGCGTGCCGCCATGGACCCGGACGTGCTCTACGCGATCGACGTGCCGCGGCCCGGGGCCGGCGCCCACCCGTACGGCATCGGCGGCCGGGGGCGGCCCGCTGGTCTTCGCCGCCTCCGTCTCCGGGCTCACCGCCGCCCCGCTGCACCGCCGCCCCGCCGCCCCGCCGCACCGCTGCACCGCCGCACCACCGCACCGCGCCTACGGGACCGCCAAGGCCGCCCCCGTGTCCCGGGTGCGGTCCGCCGCGGTCGAACCGGGCCCGCACGGGGTACGGGTGAACGCAGTGGCCCGGGGGGTGGTGTGGACCCCGCGGGTCGCCGCACCGCTCGGGCCGGGGGGGGCGGGAGCGCAACGCCGCCGACGCACCGCCGGGTCGGGTCGCCGAGACCGCCGACAACGCGTCCGCCCCGCACTTCCTCGCCTCGCCGCCGGCCCCGTACGTGACGGGGCGGACGCCGACCGTGGACGTCGGGACCGGCGTGGAGTTCCCTTACCCGACGATCGGAGACGCGGATTGAGACCACCACTGGGCCCCGACGAGAGGTGGCAGGACCCCGGGCCCTTCCTGCGCGGGGTCGCCTGGCTGGACCGGGGCCGCCCGGTGCGCGCCGACCCGGACGACACCATGCGCCTGCCCTGGGACACCGGCGAGCGGGCCACCCTGCCCATCGGCGTGCGGCTGGAGTTCACCACGCGCACGGCGCACGCGGTGGAGATCCGCTACCGGGCCACCGTGCCCGGCCCCACCGACGCGCTGCGCGACCTCTCGCACGGCTTCGCCCTGTGGAACCGGCACGGGCTGCTCACCGAGGTCTTCACCGAGCCCGCCGCGGAGTCCGTCGTACGCCTCGGGCTGCCGGCGCGGCACGGCCCGTTCACCCTGCACCCGCCCGAGGGCCAGTCCCCGCTGATCCTGGGGCTGCGCGGCATCGGCGGCGACCTCGCCCCCGCCCCCGAGGCCCCCCGCTGGGTGGTGCACGGCGACTCCATCACCGAGGGCTGGTGGTCCACCCGGCCCGCCCACGGCTGGCCCGCGGTCGCCGGCCGCGCGCTGGGCTTCGACACCGTCAACCTCGGCTACGCGGGCGCCGCGCGCGGCGAACTCGCCACCGCCGAACAGCTCGCCGCGCTCCCCGCCGACGTCCTCACCCTCGCCTTCGGCACCAACTGCTGGTCCCGCGTGCCCTTCACCGCACCGCTGCTGTACGAGACCACGCGCGTGTTCCTCGACCTGGTGCGCCAGGGCCACCCGCGCACCCCCCTGCTGCTCCTGTCCCCCGTGCTGCGCCCCGACGCCGAGCGCACCCCCAACCGCCTGGGCGCCACCCTGGGCGCGCTGCGGGACTCGATGGAGCGGGCCGTCCGGGACCGGATCGCCGCCGGGGACGGGCGGCTGGCCCTGCTGCCGGGCCGGGACGTGCTCGGACCCGAACACCTCGCGGACGGGCTGCACCCCAACGACGCCGGACACCAGGTCCTCGGCCTCGCTGTGGTCACGGCCCTGAGGCGGGCCGGGTTCGACGGCGGGTGAGTGAGACAGGCCATACCGCTCCCGCTGAACGGGGCGCGCCCGCGGCGCCGTGTCCCCCACAAGCAGCCGGGGACCCGGGGCCGCCGCACGACGCGGCGGACCGGCCCCGGACCCGGCGGAGACACAGTGGGAGAGAACACCATGGGCATCAAGCGCGGAACCACCCTGGCCGCGGTCGCGGTCGTCGTCACCCTGGCGGCGACCGCCTGCGGGACGAACGTCAAGGACGGCGCGACCGGACCGGCCGGAGCCGCGTCCGCCCAGGCTCCCGCCGCCGACCCCTACGCCGACGGGCAGCAGCCCGCACAGCAGGCGGGTGCCGGCAAGCCCGCCGGGCAGCTGGCGATCGCGGCCACCGACCAGCTCGGCTCGGTGCTCACCGACAGCGCCGGCTTCACGCTGTACCGCTTCGACAAGGACACCGCCAAGCCGCCCACCTCGAACTGCGACGGCGACTGCGCCAAGGCCTGGCCGGTGGTCGCGGCGGGCGAGGTCACGGCGGCCGCCGGCATGGACCCCGCGCTGCTGGGCGAGGTGGTCCGCAAGGACGGCGGCAAGCAGCTGACGGTGGCCGGCTGGCCCGTGTACCGCTTCGCCAAGGACACCAAGGCGGGCGACCTGAACGGGCAGGGCGTCGGCGGCACCTGGTTCGCCTTCGCCCCCGACGGCAAGAAGGCGGCGAAGGCGGCGGCCTCCCCCGCCCCCGCCGGCGCCGGACAGGCCGCGGGCGCGCTGACGGTGGCCAAGGACCCCAAGCTGGGCGACCACATCGTCGACGGCAACGGCATGACCGTCTACCGCTTCAAGCCGGACACCGCCTGGCCCATGGTCTCCAAGTGCACCGGCGACTGCCTGGCCAAGTGGCCGGTGGTGCCGCCGGTGGACAAGGCGAACGCCAAGGGGATCACCGAGAAGAACTACCTGGTCCTGGACCGCCCCGACGGCAAGAAGCAGCAGACGGTGAACTGCTGGCCCGTCTACACCTTCACCGGCGACAAGAAGGCCGGCGACACCAACGGCCAGGGCGTCGGCGGCACCTGGTACGCCGTCGCCCCCGACGGCGGACTCATCACCGCCCAGTGACCCCCCACCCCCGGTC
>NZ_GG657750.1:1449341-1452185 GCF_000158895.1 Streptomyces sp. C
CGGAGGCGCTGCGCCGGATCACCCGCGCGGTGGAGAGCGGGCCGGACGGGCCCGACGCGATCGACGTGGTCTTCCTGGACATCCAGATGGCCGGGCTGACGGGGCTGGACATCGCCCGGCTGCTGGCCGGGTTCGCCCGGCCGCCGCTGATCGTGTTCGTCACCGCGCACGAGGGCTTCGCGGTGCAGGCCTTCGACCTCAAGGCGGTGGACTACGTACTGAAGCCCGTACGCCCGGAACGGCTGGCCGAGGCCGTCCGGCGGGCCCGCGAACTGCTGGCCCGGCCCGTGCGGGACCAGCGGGCGGAGCCGGAGCGGGCGGCCGTCCCGCCGCCGCGCCGCACGCCGGGCGGGGCGGCGGCCGTCGAGCGGGCTCCGGAGCAGATCGCCGTCGAACTGGGCGGGGTCACCCGGTTCGTGGCCATCGCGGACATCGCGTACGTGGAGGCCCAGGGGGACTACGCCCGGCTGCACACCGACGAGGGCAGCCACCTCGTGCGGATCCCGCTGTCCACGCTGGAGGAGCGCTGGGCGGCCCGCGGCTTCGTCCGCATCCACCGCCGGCACCTGGTGGCGCTGGGCCGGATCGACGAACTCCGGCTGGACGCGGGCACCACCAGCGTCCGCGTGGGCGCGGCCGAGCTCCAGGTGAGCCGCCGCCACGCGCGCCAGCTGCGGGACCTGCTGATGCGGCAGGCCACCGGCTGACGGGTCGGCACCCGGCCGCGGGCGGACCGGCGTACGACCGCCGGGCGTACCAACGCGCCGTTCGTCGCGCGGGGAAGGGCGTACGGCGATCCGCCGGGCCCGTCGGCCGCAGGGCCGCCCCGGCGGTCCGTCGCGGGGGCCGTACCCGCATATCGTGGACCATCCGGCCCGGGAGGAGCGATATGTCCGAGATCCAGGCGCTGTTGGACGCGCTGAGCGGACTGCCCCGCACCCGCCCGTCGGGGCCCGCCGAGGCCGAGGAGCTGCTGGCCCGGCTGCGCAGCGCGGCGGCCCGCTGGGCCGATGTGCTGTTCGAGGCGCAGGAGGACGCCGGCCGCGTCCTGCCCCCGCGTGCGGAGGCGGCCCTGACGCTCGCGTTCCGGCGCGCGGAGGAGTCGTACGTGGAGCTGGAGATCGCCCTGCGCGACTGCGCGGACCACCGCGATCCGGCGGTGTGATCCAGGGGCCGGAACAGGCCTGTCGTCCCGCCGGAGGCGCTGCGTAGACTCCCAGGATCCCCTCCCCCGTCGAAGGACCCTCCGGTGAACCAGACGTACGCGCTGACCGCGGTCACCGCAGTCGTCCTGGTGACGGTGCTGGTCGGCGCGCTGGGGCTGCGGATATCCCGGACCACCTCCGACTTCTACGTGGCCTCGCGGACCGTCGGCCCCCGGCTGAACGCGGCGGCCATCAGCGGGGAGTACCTCTCCGCCGCCTCCTTCCTCGGCGTCGCCGGGCTGGTGCTGCTCCAGGGGCCGGAGATGCTCTGGTACCCCGTCGGCTACACGGCCGGGTACCTGGTGCTGCTGGTGCTGGTCGCGGCGCCGCTGCGGCGCTCGGGCGCGTACACCCTGCCGGACTTCGCGGAGGCCCGGCTCCAGTCGCAGGCCGTGCGGCGGATCGCGGTGGTGTTCGTGCTGGGGGTCGGCTGGCTGTACCTGCTGCCGCAGCTCCAGGGGGCGGGGCTGACCCTGACCGTGCTGACGGGGGCACCGCACTGGGCGGGCGGGGTGGTGGTCGCCTTCGTGGTCACGGCGGCCGTGGCGGCCGGCGGGATGCGCAGCATCACCTTCGTGCAGGCCTTCCAGTACTGGCTCAAGCTGTGCGCCCTGCTGGTGCCCGCCTTCTTCCTGCTGGCCGCGTGGGCCGGGGACGGGGCGCCGCGCGCCTCCTTCGACGCGAAGGCCGTCTTCCGGGAGCACACCGCCGTCACCCTCGGGCAGGACGTCCGGCTGTCGCTGGACGAGCCGCTCACCGTGACGGTGACGGGGCGGGTGGACGGGCTCGACCACGCGGACGCCCCGCTGACGCTGGCGGCCGGCCGGCACACGGTACGGGCGCACACGCGGCTGGAGTTCGCCGCCGGGTCCGCCGTCCCGGACTCCGCGTCCCGGGCGGGCACGGCGCCGGACTCGCCCGGCTGGGCGAAGCCGCTGTCGGCGGGCGACCGCGAGCACCGGCTGTACGCCACGTACGGGCTGATCCTGGCCACGTTCCTCGGCACGATGGGCCTGCCGCACGTCGCGGTGCGCTTCTACACCAGCCCCGACGGCCGGGCGGCCCGGCGGACCACCCTGGTGGTGCTGGGGCTGCTCGGGGTGTTCTACCTGCTGCCGCAGGTGTACGGGGCGCTGGGCCGGATCTACGCGCCCGAGCTGGCGCTGACCGGGGACGCGGACGCGGCGGTGCTGGTGCTGCCGGAGCGGATGCTGGGCGGGCTCCTCGGGGAGCTGCTGGGGGCGCTGCTGGCCGGGGGCGCGTTCGCGGCGTTCCTGTCGACGGCGTCGGGGCTGACGATGGCGGTGGCGGGGGGTGCTGCACCAGGACGTGCTGCCGCGGCGCGGGGTGGGGAGTTTCCGCCTGGCGGTGGTGGTGGCGATGGCCGTGCCGCTGGCGGGCGGGGCGGTGGGCACGCGGGTGCCGGTCGCGGACGCGGTCGGGCTGGCCTTCGCGGTGTCGGCGTCCTCGTTCTGCCCGCTGCTGGTGCTCGGGATCTGGTGGCGGGGCCTGACCCCGCCGGGTGCGGTGGCCGGGCTGCTCACGGGGGGCGGTGCGGCGCTGGGCGCGGTGCTGGCGACGCGGGGCGGGGCCGCGCCGCGGGGGTGGGCGCACGCGCTGCTGGCCTGGCCGGCGGTGT
>NZ_GG657750.1:1452301-1453608 GCF_000158895.1 Streptomyces sp. C
GCGTGGCCGGGGAGCGGGCGGCGGGGGGTGCCTGGTGACCGGGGCGGCGCTCGGGGTGCTGGCGGCGGCGGGGGCGGTGCTGCTGCTGGGGCTGGGCTGGGCCGGGGGGCGGTGGCAGGCCCGGCGCGGGGAGCGGTTGGCGGGGCTGGACCTGGGCACGCCGGTCGAGCGGGCCACCTTCCACACGCTGCACACGGCTTCGCTGGCGGCTCCCCCGCTGCGGGCGGGCCTGACCGAGGACGCCGCCCGCAAGGCGGCGCGGCGGCTGCGGTCGCTGCTCGGCACGGAGGCGCTGTGCCTGACGGACCGGGAGGCGGTGCTGGCCTGGGACGGGCCGGGCGCCGACCACCACGAGCGGCGGGCGATGGCCCGGGTGGCGGTGATGCTGGAGTCGGGGCGCAGCCAGAGCCTGCGCACCGACTGCCAGCGGCCGGAGTGCCCGCTGAAGTGGGCGGTGTTCGCGCCGCTGACCGGTGAGGACGGGGTGCTGGGGGCGCTGGTCGCGTACGGGTCGCGGGAGTCGGCGGTGCTGGTGCGGGCCGCGACGGAGGTGGCGCGGTGGGTGTCCGTGCAGCTGGAGCTGTCGGAGCTGGACCGGGCGCGGACGCGGCTGATGGAGGCGGAGATCAAGGCGCTGCGGGCGCAGATCTCCCCGCACTTCATCTTCAACTCCCTCGCGGCGATCGCCTCGTTCGTGCGGACGGATCCGGAGCGGGCGCGGGAGCTGCTGCTGGAGTTCGCGGACTTCACGCGCTACTCCTTCCGCCGGCACGGGGAGTTCACCACGCTGGCCGAGGAGCTGCGGTCGATCGAGCGGTACCTGTCGCTGGCCGGGGCCCGGTTCGGGGACCGGCTGAAGGTGACGTTGCAGGTGGCGCCGGAGGTGCTGCCGGTGGCGCTGCCGTTCCTGTGTCTGCAGCCGCTGGTGGAGAACGCGGTCAAGCACGGGGTGGAGGACTCCACGGAGGAGTGCCGGATCACGATCGCGGCGCGGGACGCCGGCTCGGAGGCGGTGCTGACCATCGAGGACAACGGCGTGGGGATGGATCCGGAACGGCTGCGGCGGATCCTTGCCGGGGAGCGGGCCGGGTCGGCGTCGGGGATCGGGCTGCCGAACGTGGACGAGCGGATGCGTCAGGTGTACGGGGACGCGTACGGGATCGTCGTGGAGACGGGTCTCGGGGCGGGGACGAAGGTCACGGTCCGCATCCCGAAGTACCGGGCCGGCGTACGGCCGCTGTGACGCCGTCGGGCCGTCGGGCCCGGGGGCCGAGGCGCGGGGGCCCGAGGCCTGGGGGCCGAGGCCT
>NZ_GG657750.1:1453708-1455161 GCF_000158895.1 Streptomyces sp. C
GGGCGGAGCCCCCGGGGAACGGGCGAAGGGCGGGGCGGGGAGCAGCCCGCGCGGCGGACCCCCGGGCACGGCCGTGGCCCCGGCTCCGCCGCAGGGGGCGGGGCCGGGGCCACGGGACGGGGGTGACTAGCTCCAGCTGGCGTGCAGCGGCTTGCCCTCGGCGTAGCCGGCGGCGGACTGGATGCCGACGACGGCCTTCTCCTCGAACTCGGCCAGCGAGCCGGCACCGGCGTAGGTGCAGGAGGAGCGGACGCCCGCGATGATCGAGTCGATCAGGTCCTCGACGCCCGGGCGGGCCGGGTCGAGGAACATCCGCGAGGTGGAGATGCCCTCCTCGAACAGCGCCTTGCGGGCGCGGTCGTAGGCGGACTCCTCCGAGGTGCGGTTGCGCACGGCGCGCGCCGAGGCCATGCCGAAGGACTCCTTGTACAGGTGGCCCTCGGCCGACTGCTGGAGGTCGCCCGGGGACTCGTACGTGCCGGCGAACCAGGAGCCGATCATGACGTTGGAGGCGCCGGCGGCCAGGGCCATGGCCACGTCGCGCGGGTGGCGGACGCCGCCGTCGGCCCAGACGTGCTTGCCGTACTTCTTGGCCTCGGCGGCGCACTCCAGCACCGCGGAGAACTGCGGGCGGCCCACGCCGGTCATCATGCGGGTGGTGCACATGGCGCCGGGGCCCACGCCGACCTTGATGATGTCGGCGCCGGCGTCGATGAGGTCCTTGACGCCCTCGGCGGCGACGATGTTGCCGGCGACGATCGGGACCTTCGGGTCCAGGGCGCGGACGGCCTTGATCGCGTTGATCATCGACTCCTGGTGGCCGTGGGCCGTGTCGATGACGAGGGTGTCCACGCCGGCGTCGAGGAGCTGCTTGGCCTTGCCGACGAAGTCGCCGTTGATGCCGACGGCGGCCGCGATGCGGAGCTTGCCGTTCGCGTCGGTGGCGGGGGTGTACAGGGTCGCGCGGAGGGCGCCCTTGCGGGTCAGGATGCCGACCAGCCTGCCGTCCCTGTCGACGGCCGGGGCCAGCTTGCGGTGGCCGGCGTCGAGCTGGTTGAAGGCGTCGCGGGGGTCGATGTCGGCGTCGATGAGCAGGAGCTCCTTCGACATGACCTCGGAGAGCTGGGTGAAGCGGTCCACGCCGGTGAGGTCGTGGTCGGTGACCACGCCGACGGGGCGGTTGTCCGCGTCGACGACCACGCCGGCGCCGTGGGCGCGCTTGGGCAGCAGCGACAGCGCGTCGGCGACGGTCTGGGTGGGCGCCAGCGTGATCGGGGTGTCGAGCACGAGGTGGCGGGTCTTGACCCAGGAGATGACGTCGGTGACGACCTCGATCGGGATGTCCTGGGGGATGACGACGATCCCACCGCGGCGGGCGACGGTCTCGGCCATCCGGCGGCCCGCGATGGCGGTCATGTTCGCCACCCACGAGGGGAATGGTGGTGCCGGTGCC
>NZ_GG657750.1:1455526-1460157 GCF_000158895.1 Streptomyces sp. C
CTCAGCGTGGGGTTCTTCCGCCTCCTTCTGTTGGGGACGGACATGACCGATGCGGTCAGGGGCCTGCCCGGGGACATGTGCCAGTGCCCGCACTGGGGGTACCTGCTCAAGGGCCGGCTCAGGATGCGCACGGCGGACGGGGACGAGGAGTACGAGGCCGGTGACGCCTTCTACTGGGGGCCGGGGCACGTCCCCGTGGCCCTCGCCGACACCGAGTACGTCGACTTCTCCCCGACCGCGGAGTTCCGCGAGGTCATCGACCACGTGAAGGGCCAGGGCGGGTAGCGGCGGGCGCCCCGCCGGGAGCGCCCGGTACGGGCCGCGCACCGCGGACTCCGTACGGTCACCCCCGGCGGGGTGCCGGCATCAGCGGATGTAGGCGCGGCGCGCCGACTGCCCGGGGATCAGGGGCCGGGGCGGCAGCACGGCCGGCGGCCGGGGGGCGCCGGGGCCCTGGTAGCGGGCGGGGGCGCTGCGGGGCACCGGGTCGGGGGTCCGCCCGCCGGTGCCGAGGAGCCTGGCCGCGTGGGCCACGCTCGCGAGGGTGGCGTGGTGGTGCCAGCCGCGGAAGGAGCGGCCCTCGAAGTCGCGGATGCCGACGGGTTCGCAGGTCTCGGTGAAGTCCAGCGCGACCCGGTCGGTGAGTTTGGCCAGCAGGAAGAGCTGGGCGAGCGGCCGGTCGCCGATGTTGGTGATCCAGAACTCGGAGGGCAGCAGGGAGGTCTCGGTCCAGGCGCCCATCAGGAGCAGCGGGGCGGGCGGCGCGGGCGCGGGGCGTTCCTCGCCGGGGGTGGCGAGTATGGCGGCCGAGGTGAGCAGGGTCACCGCTCCCTCGGTGCGGCCGTGCCGGGTCCATTCGACGACCCGCCGCTGGGAGCGCAGCGAGTCGATCAGTTCGCGGGCGGGCGCGGTGTACGGCCCGGGCTTGTGGCGGCCGGTGCCGCCGAAGGAGACGGGCAGGGAGCCGTCGACCTTGAGGACGAAGGGGATGTCCTGGAGGGCGAAGGCGTCGATGGTCTGCGGGAGGTCGGTGTTGGAGACCTCCATGACGACCGGGCGGCGTTGCAGCTGCCAGGTCGCGGCCATGCGCTGTACGGCGTGCACGGCGTCCTGTGCGGGGGTGAGGGACCGTGCGGTGTCGGGGATCCCGGCCCGGCGGCGCAGCAGTTCGCCGGTCCACGGGGCGGGGAGGGTGAGGGTCCATTCGACGGGGAAGCCGGCCTCGCTGGAGGCGAGCCAGATCCCGGAGGCCTGCTGGCAGTTGGCGGTGCGGCCGAGCTGGGGTACGAACTGCCGGCCGACGCCCACGGAGCGGTCGCCGGCCTTCTCGATGACCATGGGCTGCACCACCCAGGCCAGCGGGCGCTGCGCGGTGCGTTCGATGTGCTGGGCGAGGGACCGGCGTACGGGGGTCCAGTCCCACGGTGATTTGCTGATGAACTGCTGGAGGCTCTGCTCGACGGAACTCGCCCCTGTTCCGGCGATGTTTCGGATTGTTTTCTTCCCGGTGGTGCGGACGAGCCCGTCCAGATAAACGCGGGCCCAGTTCCGCTGATCCCTCCTCGGTAAGGACTCGAAGAAAAGCGAGATCAAATCGTCGATCAATTCGGAGATTTCCCTGGTGGAATCCTCCGGCAGCACTGCGCGAACCATCTGGGCCTCCCCCGCGACCAAGACTAGATCCTTGACCCTACTGGACCGCGGAGAACGGCCGTAGGCCCCGGCGGCTACTTCCTGAGGTCGCTGGCAGATTCGAGCCGCTCTTCCTCTACCACGAGCGGGATCGGGATTTGGTTCGCCGCGTAGTAGAGGGCGATCAGGAAGTGTGCGACGAGAGTGAGAGGTGCCGAGAAGAAGGACAGAACGACGGTCAAGGGGTAGGCGACCGCGCCGAGCCCGAATCGGACGCGGGTGGCCCGGGCCCCTTCCTTGTCCACCGTTTCGTGGAAGAGGTGGCCGACCCTGGTGACGTACCACCAGAAGGCCAGGAAGGCGAGAGCGTACACGACGGTCCACGCGCTGTAGAGGATTGCGGCCACGTTGGCCGATTTCCCGTCGGTGAGGTGCTCGGCTAGCACGTTGGTGGTGTAGGGAATCACCGATACCACCATCAGTACCAGGAGATTCAGGAACAACAGCGGCCGGTCTACCCGCTTGAGGTGACTGAAGATCGTGTGGTGGTTCACCCACATCACGCCGATGATGAGGAAACTCACGATGTAGGCCGCGTAGTGCGGCCATTGCTCCCAGAGTCCGTGCCACAGCTCCGACCCCTGCTCTTCCGGAACCTTCAACTCCAGCACCAGAATGGTGATCACGATGGCGAATACGCCGTCGCTGAACGCCTCCACCCGGTTGGTTTCCTGCTCCATGGCCTCCCCTTCGTGAAATTCATTCACGCGTGCGGGGAGGGCGCGGTCTCCGCCCTCCCCGCTCACGCTACCCAGGAAAGGGCCGTCAGCTGCCGAAGCCGGCCGTCTGGCGCCAGATCCGGCCATCGCGGACGACGAGCGTCCCGAACGCGTTCTCCGGCTCGCCGTTCAGGTTCATGATCGCCCTGTAGAAGATGGTGTCCTCGGTCTCGATGTACTCCTGCAGTTCGACCAGCGTGGGCTTCAGGGTGAGATAGCCGGTGAACGTCTCGCGAACTGCCTCGATGCCCACCGACGCCCCCTCGAAGCGCAGCAGCACGGCGTCGTCGGTGTAGTTCTTCATCACCGCCTCGATGTCCAGGGCGGCCAGCGCGTCCATCTGGCGGACGAAGACCGGGTGCAGCCTGGCGATGTCGTACTTGGCCATGTTCGACTCCCTTTCAGGGTGTGGAGGTTGCTTCGGCTCCGGCGGGCGGTGCGGCGCAGGCGGCGGCCGCGTTCAGCGGCAGCCGGACGACCATCCGGGTCTCCCCCGGCCTGGAGCGGGCCGTGATCGACCCGCGGTGGCGCTGGGTCACGATGCGGTAGCTCAGGTGCAGGCCGAGGCCCGTGCCCTTGCCGACGTCCTTGGTGGTGTAGAAGGGCTCGAAGATCCGCGGCAGGGAGTCCGCGGGGATCCCGCGGCCGGTGTCCGTGATCTCCACGACCAGGGCAGGCCCCCTCGGCGCGCACCCGCAGGGTCAGGGTTCCGGAGCCCTCCATGGCCTCGGCCGCGTTGTCGACCAGGTTGGTCCACACCTGGTTCAGCTCGCTGGGGTAGCCGTCCAGTTCGGGCAGCCCGGCCTCGTACTCGCGCACGATGGTGATGCCCGGCAGCTTCGAACGCAGCACGATCAGGGTGTTCTCCAGGCCGTCGGGCACGGAGAACCGCTGCTCGGGGGCGCGGTCGAGGTTGGCGTAGTCCCGGGTGGCCGAGACCAGCTGGGAGATCCGGGGCCCGGCCGCGCGCAGCTCGGCGGCGAGCGAGCGGGCCTCCAGCAGCGCCGCCAGGTGGTCGAGGGCGGCGGGCAGGGCGGCCTCGCCGACGCCCTCCAGCCGCTCCAGCAGCCAGCCCAGCTCCAGCCCGAGGTCGGCGGCGCCGGAGCCGAGCAGCCCCGGGCGCTCCGCGCCGGCCTCCTCGGCCCAGTCGGCGATCTCCTCCTCGGCGCCCGCCTGGGCGAGCGGGTCGGTGGTGTCCGGCGGCGGGAGCTTGTCCAGTTCCTCGGCGAGCCGGTCCAGGACGGGGCGCTCCGCGCCGGCGGCGGCCGCGCCCCACGCGCAGGCGGTGGCGGTGAGCCGGTCCAGGGCGGGCGCCAGCTCCTGCGCGGCGCGGGCGACCGCCGCGGCCGGGTTGTTCAGCTCGTGCGCCAGGCCGGCGGCCAGGGTGCCCAGGGCCTCGACGGTGGCCCGTTTGCGGGCCTGGACCTCGGAGGACTTGATCCGCCAGGCCAGTACGGGGATCAGCACGGCGGCGACCCCGTGGCAGCGGGTCAGCATCTCGAAGAACACGGGCTTGGGATAGGCGACGACGGTGGTGGCGGGCCCGCTGGCGGACGCGGTGGCCACGTAGGAGCCGTCGGTCAGCAGGGGCAGTTCCCCGGTGAAGCGGTGCGCGGCGGAGGGTTTGCCGTCGTGGTCCTCGGCGGCCGCGCTCTCCTCCTCGGTGGAGTGCCGGGTGAGGACCTCCTCCCGGCCGTCGACGACCTTGGTGACGACGAGCCCGCCGGAGAGCAGGACGTGGAAGCCGGTGGCCTCCTCGCCGTCGCGGAAGAGGACCTCCCCGTCGGCGAGGACGCGCGGATCGGAGACGGAGGCCAGCCAGTCCAGCTGGTCCTCGGTGAGCTGCGCGAAGATCTCCAGTCCGCGCAGCGCCGTTCGCAGTTCTGCGGTGTTCATGCGGTGCTCCCCTCGGCCCTCGTGCGCGCGGCCAGCCGCAGGGTCGTCAGCAGGGCCAGCGCGCACACCACGGCGACGGCCGCCATGAAGCCGACCGAGGTGCGCTGCAGCCCGTGGATGTTGGTCAGGAGTCCGGCGAGGACCGCCGGGACGCTCATGGCGAGGTACGCGAAGACGTAGACGGCGGCGGTGAGTTCCCCCCGGTGCGCGGGCTCGGCGAGCGCGCTGAGGGCGCGGAAGGAGCCGAGGAAGGCGGCCCCCCAGCCGCTGCCGAGCACGGCGGTGGCGAGTTAAGCACGGCCGCGGAGCCGGTGCCCAGCGAGA
>NZ_GG657750.1:1461330-1492340 GCF_000158895.1 Streptomyces sp. C
CGCGATCCGCGGCCCGTCGGGGGTGACGCGTACGGCGGCGGCGCACAGCGGGTAGCGGGTGGCCCGGTCGGCGGCCTTCTCGAAGGCGGCGGCGGGGCCCGCGGCGGGCACCAGCAGGGCGGTGACCACCGATCCGGCGGGCACGCCCGAGGCGGCGAGCCGCTCGGCGGTGACGGTGGTGCGCCCGACGGGGCCGGCGAGTTCCACCCGGGCGTCGGCGGCCAGGGCCGCCGCGGGCAGGTCGGTGGCGCGTCCGGCGGCGGCCAGGTTGCCCCCGGCGGTGCCGAGGTTGCGGACCTGGGGGTCGCCGTTGGCGCGGGCGGCGGCGGCCAGCTCCGGTGCCTCGGCGAGCACCAGCGGGTGGGCGGCGAGTTCGGCGAGGGTGGTCAGGGCCCCGACGCGCAGGGATCCGCCGGCCCGGCCGACGCCGCGCAGCTCCGCCAGGTGCCGTACGTCGACCAGCAGCCGGGCCCGCTCCGCGCCGGTGCGCAGCCCGGGCAGCAGGCTCTGTCCGCCGGCCAGGACGCGGGCGCCGGGGGTGGCGAGCAGGGAGAGGGCCTCGTCCAGGGCGGCGGGGCGGGCGTAGTCGAAGTCGGTGAGGATCACGGGGCTTCCCCTCTCAGGCGGCGCCAGACCTTTTCGGGGGTGAGCGGCATGTCGATGTGCCGTACGCCCAGGTCGGACAGGGCGTCGACGACGGCGTTGACGACGGCGGCGGCGGGCGGGACGGTGGCGATCTCCCCGGCGCCCTTGGCTCCGAGCGGGTTGTGCGGGGAGGGCGTGACGGTCCTGCCGAGGGTGAAGAAGGGCGCGTCGGTGGCGCGGGGCAGGGCGTAGCTCTCCAGGTCGGAGCTGATGAGGACGCCGTTCTCGTCGTATTCGGCGGCCTCCATCAGGGCCTGGCCGAGGCCGTGCACGATGCTGCCCTCGATCTGGCCGGCGACCACCTTCGGGTTGCCGATGTTTCCGGCGTCGTCGACGGCGGTGTAGTCGACGACCTCGGTCTCGCCGGTGAGTTCGTCGACCTCGACGACGGCGATGTGCGTGCCGAAGGGGTAGTTGAAGTCCGGCGGGTCGAAGTGGGTGGTCTCGTCGAGGGCCGGCTCGATCTCCGGGGGCAGTCCCCAGCCGTACCACATGGCCATGGCCAGTTCGGCGAAGGTCTTGGCGTTGTCCGGGTTGCCCTCCTCGTGGACGCCGCCGTCCGCGTAGACGACCCGTTCCTCGGGGACGCCGAGGAAGACGGCTCCGGCCCGGACCAGTTTGGCCTTGATCTTGCGGGCGGTGAGCGCGATGGCGGGGGCGGCCATGCTGTAGGAGCGGGAGCCGTAGGTGCCCTGCCCGTAGGGGGCCTTGAGGGTGTCGCCCTCGTACACCTGGACCTGGGCGGGGTCGATGCCCAGTTCGTCGGCGGCGACCTGCGCGAAGACGGTGCCGTGGCTCTGGCCGGTGGAGGCGGAGCCGACGGTGACGGTGACCTCGCCGGTGGGGTGGACGCGGATGTTGGCGCTCTCCCAGGTGCCGCCGAGCATGCCCTCCTTGGACATCCGGGTGGAGGGGCCGACGCCGCAGACGGCGACGTAGGTGGCGATGCCGACGCCGAGGCGCTTGCCGCGGGCGCGGGCAGCGGCCTTGCGGGCGGGCATGTCGGCGTAGCCGGACAGCTCGATCGCGCGGTCGAAGTTCAGCCGGTAGTCGCCCGAGTCGTAGGTCCAGCCGAGGCCGTTGTCGTACGGGAACTTCTCCTTGGGCACCAGGTTCCGGCGGCGGACCTCCGCCGGGTCCATGCCGATCTCGGCGGCGTAGCGGTCGACGAGCCGTTCCATCAGGAAGGCGGCCTCGGCGCGCCCGCTGCCGCGCTGGGCGCCGAGCGGGACGGTGTTGGTGAAGGCGGCGTACACCTCGCAGAAGGCGGCGGGGATGTCGTACATGCCGCTGATGGAGCGTCCCATCAGGGCGGTGGCGACTCCGGGGCCGATGGTGGAGGGGTAGGCGCCGAGGTTGGCGTAGCTGGTGCAGCGCACGGCGGTGATGCGGCCGTCGCGGGTGCCGGCGAGGGTGACGTGCTGGCGGTGGTCGCGGCCCTGGACGGTGGAGTTCATCAGGCCGGTGCGGGTGTCGACCCATTTGACGGGTCGGCCGCCGAGCGCCTTGGACAGCAGCAGGACCAGTGCCATGTCCGGGTAGAGGTAGCCCTTGGTGCCGAAGCTGCCGCCGACGGTCGGGGCGATCACCCGGAGCTTGTTGAAGGGGATGCCGAGGACCAGCGCGGCGAGCAGGAAGCGGTGGTTGTGCGGGCCCTGGGTGGAGGCGTGGAGGGTGTACTCGCCGGTGGCCGGGTCGTACACGCCGACGGCTCCGCGCGGCTCGATGGGGCTGTTGATGGTGCGCTGGTTGACCAGGTCCAGCTCGACGGTGACCTCGGCGGCGGCGACGGCCGCGTCGGTGCGGTCCTTGTCCCCGCAGGTCCAGTACGCGTTCAGGTTGCCGGGGACGGCCTCGTGGAGCTGGGGCGCGCCTTCGGCGAGGGCGTGGTCGGCGCGGGTGACCACGGGCAGCGGCTCGTACTCGACGGAGATCGCGGCGAGCGCGGCGGCGGCCTGGCGCGCCGTCTCGGCGACGACGACGGCGATCGGGTCGCCGACGTGGCGGACGGTGTCGCCGGTGAGCACCGGGCGGGCGCCGGGCAGGCCGTAGGGGTGGGGCGGGAAGTGGCTCTCGACCCCGCCGGGTATCCAGATGCAGGGCAGCGGCATCACGTCGGGGAAGTCGGCGGCGGTGGCCGTCTTCAGGACGCCCGGGAGCTGCTCGGCGGCCTTGGTGTCGATGGACAGGATCCTGGCGTGGGCGACCGGGCTGCCCAGGATGGCCATGTGGACGGTGCCGGGCAGGTCGATGTCCGCGACGTACGTGGCTTCGCCGCGCAGCAGCCCCGGGTCCTCCCGGCTGTCGAGGGGCCGGCCGAGGACGCCGGCCGGCTCCTGGGACCCCTGTTCGGGGGCGGTGGTGGTCATCGTGGCACCGCCCCTTCGAGAGTCGCGAGGAGGCGGCAGGCGCGCTGCACGCCCCGGACGACGCTGTGGTAGCCGGTGCAGCGGCACAGGTTGCCGGTGAGCCATTCGCGGATCTCGGGCTCGGTGGGCGGCGGGCCGCCGGCGGCGCCCTCGGCGCGCGCGGTCTCGACGAGTTCGCCGAGGGCCATCACCATGCCGGGCGTGCAGAAGCCGCACTGGGTTCCGTGCTCCTGGCGCAGTGCCTCCTGGAGGCCGGTCAGCTCTCCACCGGGGGCGGTGACGCCCTCGATGGTGGTGACCTCGGAGCCCGCGGCGGAGGCGGTGAGGATCAGGCAGCTCTTGACGGACCTGCCGTCCAGGCGGACCACGCAGGTCCCGCACTGGCCGGTGTCGCAGCCCACCTTGGTGCCGGTGAGGCCGAGTCCGTCGCGGAGCCGTTCCACGAGGAGTTCGCTCGGCGGGGCCGCGAACTCCTCGGGTCTTCCGTTCACGTGCAGGGTGAGTTCGATGCGCGTCAGATCCATGCGAGCGCCTGCGCTTCCGTGAGCGACCGGTTGAAGAGGGGACCGCCGGGCTGCTGGAGGATTCCTCCGGAGTGCAGCGGGCCGGTGTCGACGGGGGCGTATCCGAGGTCGGTGATGATTCCGGCGACGATTTCCTTCGCCTTGGCGTCGTCGCCCGCCGTGTAGTGGGCGAGGCGCTCCGACGCCGTGCGGCCGGAGGCGGTGCCGGCGACGGCGAGGGTTTCGAAGTGCATGGTGTTCAGGGACTTCACGACCCGGGCGCCGGGGTACCACTCGGCGACGAGTTCGCTGGATCCGCGCCCGCCGAGGTCGGCGGGGGTGCCGGGGCCGCTGAACGCGTTGGTGGCGTCCACCAGCACCTTGTCCTGCACGGTGTGCGGGGGCAGCAGCCCACGCACGCCGGCGAAGGGCACCATCAGCACCAGCAGGTCGGCTTCGCCCGCCGCCTCGACGGGGTGCGCCGCGGTGGCGGCGGGGCCGAGTTCGGCCAGGAGCGGGGCGAGCGAGCCCGGCCCGGTGGCGTTGGCGAGGACGACCGGGTGGCCGGCGGCCACCAGGATCCGCGCGAGGGTCGAGCCGATCCGGCCGGTGCCGATGACGCCTGTCCGCATGAGTGGCTCCTCGATGGTGTGGTGTCAGTCCATGCCGATCCAGACCGACTTGGTCTGGGTGTAGCTCTCAAGGGATTCCGGTCCGCACTCGCGCCCGTAGCCGGAGGCCTTGTAGCCGCCGTAGGGCACCGAGGGGTCGTACTGGTTGTAGCAGTTGACCCAGACCGTCCCGGCCTTGATCTGGGAGGCGACCCGGTGGGCCCGCCGCAGGTCCTTGGTGTGGACCCCGGCGGCGAGGCCGTACGCGCTGTCGTTGGCGATGCGCACGGCGTCCTCCTCGGTGTCGAAGGGGATGATCGACAGGACCGGGCCGAAGATCTCCTCCTGGGCGATCCGCATGCCGTTGTCGACGCCGGTGAAGACGGTGGGCAGGAAGTACAGGCCCTGGCTGGAGGCCCCTTCGGGGGTCCAGCCGGTGCCTCCGGTGCGCAGCAGGGCGCCTTCCTTCTCGCCGACCTCGATGTAGGAGCTGACCTTGTCGAACTGGGCGCGGTGGGCGAGCGGCCCGAAGAGGGTCTCCGGGTCGCGCGGGTCGCCGGGCTTGAGGGCGGCGGCCCGGCGGACCAGGCGTTCGACCAGCTCGTCGTGGATCGGGCGCTGGAGCAGGAGGCGGGAGCCGGCGGTGCAGATCTCGCCCTTGTTGTAGTAGATGCCGAAGAAGGCGAGTTCCTCGGCGGCGTCGAGGTCGGCGTCGGCGAAGACGATGTTGGCGGACTTGCCGCCGAGTTCCATCGTGACCTTCTTCAGGGTGCCCGCGGACTTGCGGATGATCGACTGGCCGACCGCGGTGGAGCCGGTGAAGGCGATCTTGTCGATGTCGGGGTGGCCGGTGAGGGTCTCCCCCAGCTCGACTCCGGGACCGGTGACGACGTTGAGGACGCCGTCGGGGATCTCCGCCTCCTGGAAGAGCTCGGCGATCTTCAGGGCGGTGAGCGGGGTGGCCGGGGAGGGTTTGTGGACGACCGTGTTCCCGGCCGCGAGGGCCGGGGCGATCTTGGTCATGGACAGCAGGAGCGGGAAGTTGAAGGGGGTGATGGCGCAGACCACGCCGAGGGGTTCGCGCAGGGTGTAGGCGAGCTGTCCGCCGGCGGGGGCCCGGGAGGAGCCGTCGACCCGGGTGACCGCGCCGGCGTAGTAGTGCATCAGCTGGGCGGCCATGGGTGCGTCGACGGTGCTGGAGAAGGCGAACGGCTTGCCCATGTCCACCGTCTCCAGCAGGGCTATCTCCTCCAGGTCCCGTTCGATCAGCTCACCGACGCGGTTCAGGCGCAGCGCGCGCTCCTGGGCGGACAGCCGGCTCCACGGGCCTTCCTCGTAGGCCGCGCGGGCGGCCGCGACGGCGGCGTCGGCGTCGGTCGCGGCGGCCTGGGCGACCGGCACGATCTCCTGGCCGTCGATCGGACTGATGTCCGGCTCCGTACGGCCGTCCCGGGCGGGGACCCATTGGCCGCCGATGAACAGCTTCCCGGGGTTGGCCAGGGGGTGGTCGCTGAGCACGCGCTTGGTCATGGCTGCACCTTCCGGTGTGGCGGGGGCTAGCCCTCGGCGAGCTGCCGCAAGAAGGTCTCGGCGAGGGCCTTGGAGGAGTAGGGGTTCTGACCGGTCGTGAGCCTGCGGTCCACGACGACGTGCGAGTCCCAGATCGCGTCGGCCTTCTCGTACCGGGCGCCGAGTCTGGTCAGCTCGGCCTCCAGGATCAGCGGGAGCCGGCCGGCCATGTTGGTGACCAGTTCCTCGTCGTGCGAGAAGGCGGTCATCCGGTATCCCTCGAAGGGCCAGTGGCCCTCGCCGTCCCGCAGGGACAGCAGTGCGGTGTGCCCGTGGCAGACGGTGGCGATCGGCTTGTCCTGGGCGATGGCCCAGCGCAGGAGCTGCGTCAGTTCGTCGGACTTGGGCAGGTCGCCGATGGCTCCGTGGCCACCGCTGATGTAGATGCCGTCGTACTCGGCGACGTCCTTCTCGCCGAGGGACTCCACCGCGAGGGGGTTCTTCAGCTGGGGGGTCTGCTCGATGACGCGGACGTACTCGGCGGCGTTGGCCGCGTCCTCGTCCGGGGAGCCCTCGGGGCGGACCCACCGCAGGAAGGCGGGGTCGATGCTGGTCCGGTCGACCGTGGGGGCCCGGCCGCCGATCGTCGCCACGTCGACGGTGTGGCCGGCCGATCGGAAGAGGGTGTAGGGGACGGCGAATTCCTCGGCCCAGAATCCCGAGGGGTGCTGTTCCCCGTCCAGCAGGTGGAGGGTGGCCTTCGCCGTCACGACGACGAGAATCCTCATGATTCTCTCCTTGTTCTGGATCGCTGCCGATTCAACACGCCCCTGCGTGAGGGGCGTAAGGGGACGGCGTCAGGCCCGCGATACTTCGTCACGTGCGCCCAACGCCGTGAGGATGGTGCGGAATTCACCGACCAGGGGGTGGTCGGGAAGGGCTTCCGCGAATATGCGCTCTCCGTAGAGGGACGCCATTTCCGGAACGTACGGGAGAATTCCGGCCAGGGGGGCGCCGTATACCTCCTCGGCCCTGCGGGCCACTTCCCGCCGGTCCACGCCCTCGGGTGCCATGCTCAGCACCAGGGCCCGCCGGCAGGCCAGCCGCCCGGCCAGGGCGATGGTCTCCTCCGCTCCGGAGAGGTCGACCCGGTCGGCCCTCGCCATGATCAGTACGACGTCGGCACTGCCCATGGCGGTCACCGACTCGTTGTTGAGCCCGGCGTGCGTGTCGAGCAGCAGGAAGTCGAGCGCGTGGCTCTCCGCCAGCCGGTCGAACCCCTCCGGGAGCATTCCCACGTCGTACCCGGTGGTCATGAGCTCCCGCAGGGCCGCCGTCCCGGTCCGGGCCGGTACGACGTACAGCCCGGGCACGGCGGTGCCCCGGGCCGCGGTCTCGATCTCGCAGCGGCCGAGCAGGTAGTCGGCCAGCGAGCCGGTGCCGGGACCGAGCCGGAACAGCTGGTCCAGGGTGGGCGACTGGAGGTCGGTGTCGACCATCCCCACCCGGCGCCCCGCGGCCGCCAGCAGCAGCGCGAGGTTCGCCAGCACCGCGGACTTCCCGGTGCCGCCGCGGTGCGAGTGCACCACGATGGTCCGGGTCATCACGCCACCACCTGGTATCCGGCGTCGTCCGCGTGCGGCCCCCGCGCCGCACGCGGCCGGTGCACGGCCAGCATGGTGACGTCGTCGTGCTGTTCGGCGGTGCCGGTGTGCTCGCGCACCGCCCGGTCCATGAGGTCGACCGCGTCCCGGCCGCTCGCCGGGGGGCCGGCGAGCAGTTCCAGCATCCTCTCGTCACCGAGGAAGCTGCCGTCGGGGCAGCGGGCCTCGGGCACTCCATCGGTGAACACGAAGAGGGTGTCGCCCGGGTTCAACTGGGCGTAGCCGAGGGTGTAGACGCAGTCGGGCAGCACCCCGACCGCCGGTCCCGTGACCTCCAGGGTCCGGGGCACGGAGCCGTCGCCGGAGAGCAGCAGCGGCGGGTTGTGGCCGCCGTTGATGTAGACGAGGCTGCCGGTCAGCGGGTCCAGGACGCCGAAGAACAGGGTGGCGAAGTAGCCCTGCCGCAGGTGGTTGCGGGTGAGGTAGCCGTTGGTGGCGGTGACCGCGTTGAGCAGCGGGGTGGCGCCGACGACCGGGGTGCGGCGGCTGCCGCCGGTGCGGCCGGCGGCCATCAGGTGCTGGAGTCCGCTGTTCTCGGCGGTGTGGCGCAGCAGGGAGCGGATGAGGGCCATGAACAGGGCCGCGCCGACTCCTTTGTCGCAGACGTCGGCGACGACCACCGCGAGGCGGCGGCCCCGGGAGATCTCGAAGACGTCGTAGAAGTCCCCCGCGACCTGCCGGGCGGGCCGGAAGCGGACGTCGATCTCCCAGCCGTCGGGGACGGGCAGTGCCTCGGGCAGGAAGCCGGCCTGGATCTCGCGGCCGATCTCCAGCTCCTTCTCGTACCCCATGAGTTCGGCGCGGGCGTCGGCCTCGCGCAGGGTGCGGCCGAGTCCGGCCCGTTCGGTGCAGGTGTGCAGCCGGGCTCCGACGAGGGCGGGCAGGAAGGGCGGGACGAGGTAGTCGTGGCCGAGGCGGACGTGCCGCTCCAGGGCGGCGAAGTCCCGGACGGTCCAGACGACGACGATGGGCGCACCGGCCCAGCGCCGCAGCCGGCGCACGGCGCTGCGTACGGTCTCCCCGTCGGCTTCGGCCGGGGCGAGCAGCACGTCCGCGGCGGGCAGCAGTTCGAGGCGGCCGCGCAGCAGTTCCCCCAGGGTGCGGGGGACGAGCTCGGCGTCCATCCGGCGCAGCGCGTCCAGCAGTTCGATGGGCGGCGGCGGGTACACGTCCAGGATGATCACGGTCGTGGAGGGCATGCGTCCGTCCCCTCGTCGGCCTTCACGGTCAGCGTGCTGATGTTGCGGCCGTCCCTGCGGGCATAGGCGTACGAGTCCACGCTGGTCAGGGCCAGGTGGATGCCGAGGCCCCCCACCCTCCGCCGTTCCGGGGGGATCCCGGGGGCGGGGGGCAGGCGGCCGGCGACGGGGTCGAACGCGGGGGCGGTGTCCTCGATGACGATCCGCACCCCGTCGGGTCCGGGCCGGCCGCGGACGGTGATCCGTCCGTCGCCGCCCCGGTACCCGTGCATCACGATGTTGGTGGCCAGCTCGTCCACGGCCAGCCGGATCCGGTACGTGGCCCCTTTGCCGAGGCCCGCCCGGCCGGCCAGCCGCAGGACGAACGCGGCGATCTCGCCCAGTGCCCCCACCGTCGCGGGCACGTCCAGCACGGCGGGCTTCCTCGCCAGTTCCACCATCTCAGTCACCGTTCCGGGCGCCCTGACCGGTCATCGGCGACTCAGTCATCGGAGAGGACGATGCTGCGGTCGAGCCCCGCCGTACGGATGGTCCGGGCGACGGGCTCGATGGCGCCGGTCACCTTGATGGTGACCTCGCCCCCGACCTTCTGCTGGGCGAAGACCAGGGAGCGCAGGCCGGCGCTGGCCATGTAGCCGACCCCGGCCATGCGGATCTCGACGGTGCCGGTGCCGTGCCCGGCGGCCTTCTCGATCGTCTGGTGGAACTCGGGTGCGGTCTTGGCGTCCAGCTCGCCCGTCAGTTCGATCACGGTGGTGTCGCCCTCGATGCTCAGGGACACGGAAAGCGGCATGTCAGGTCTCCTTCGGTCTGGACGGGTCAGTCGTCCCCGGGTTCGGGTCCGGTCGCGCGGCCGACCAGGATCACGACCGAGCGCGGGCCGATCAGGTACTTGCCGGCGTTGTCGAGCTCCTGTTCCGCCCCCGGCGTGCGGATGTCGTGCGGTGCCTCGGCGCCGGTGTCGGCGAACAGGTGCCAGCTGCGGCCGCCGGGCAGGGCGGGCAGTTCCAGGTCGTGCGCCTCCCAGTGGGAGTTCATGGCCACGTACACCACGTCCTGGTCGCCGGTGCCGCAGCGGGCCACCGCCAGCAGCCGGCTGTCCGCCGACCAGTCGGGCTGCCAGGCCCGTTCCCCGTGCCAGCTGATGTCGGGCAGACCGAGGCCGTCCCGGAGCCGCCCGGTGGGGTGCGAGGTGGAGCGCAGCTCGCGGTGGTGCCCCCGGAAGGCGATCATCTGGCGGGTGAAGCGGAGCAGTTCGGCGTTCTCGTCGACCTGGTCCCAGTCGAACCAGGACAGCTCGTTGTCCTGGCAGTACGTGTTGTTGTTGCCCTGCTGGGTCCGCGCGACCTCGTCCCCGGACAGCAGCATCGGGATGCCCTGGCTGGTGAGGAGGATCGCGAGGGCGTTCTTCATCTGGCGCAGCCGCAGCGCGTTGATCGCGGGGTCGTCGGTCGGCCCCTCCGCCCCGCAGTTCCAGCTGTTGTTGTCGTTGGCGCCGTCGCCGTTGCCCTCGCCGTTGGCCTCGTTGTGCTTGTCGTTGTACGAGACCAGGTCGGCCAGGCTGAAACCGTCGTGGGCCGTCAGGAAGTTGACGGAGGCGGAGGTCCCGCGGCCGGAGTAGAGGTCGGGCGAGCCCGCGACGCGGGTGGCGAGTTCGCCCGTGACGCCGGGGTCGCCCTTGAGGAAGCGGCGGACGGTGTCGCGGTACTTGCCGTTCCACTCGGCCCAGCGCCCGTACGCCGGGAAGTTGCCGACCTCGTAGAGGCCGCCGGCGTCCCACGCCTCGGCGATGAGCTTGGTGTGCCGCAGCACCGGGTCGAAGGCGAGCATCTCCAGCAGCGGCGGGTTGGGCAGCGGGGTGCCGTCCAGGTCCCGGCCGAGGATGGCCGCGAGGTCGAAGCGGAAGCCGTCGATGTGGTAGTCGGCGACCCAGTGGCGCAGGCAGTCCAGGACGTAGTTGCGGACCACGGGGTGGTTGCAGTTGACCGTGTTGCCGGTGCCGCTGAAGTTGAAGTAGTACCCCTCGGGCGTGAGCATGTAGTACGTGGCGTTGTCCAGGCCCTTGAAGGAGATGGTGGGGCCCTGCTCGTTGCCCTCGGCGGTGTGGTTGAAGACGACGTCGAGGATGACCTCGATGCCGGCCGCGTGCAGGTCCTTGATCAGGGTGCGGAACTCGTCGCCCTGCATCCCGTAGCGTCCGGTGGCCGCGTATCCGGCCTTCGGCGCGAAGAAGGAGACGGTGTTGTAGCCCCAGTAGTCGTAGAGCTTCTCGCCGGTCTCGGGGTTGCTGCGCGGGTTGTCGCTCTCGTCGAACTCGAAGACGGGCAGCAGCTCGATGCAGTTGATCCCGAGGTCCTTCAGGTACGGGATCTTCTCCCGCAGCCCCGCGAAGGTGCCGGGGGCCGTGACCTGCGAGGAGGGGTGCCGGGTGAAGCCGCGCACGTGGGCCTCGTACACGACGAGGTCCTCGGCGGGGATCCGCAGCGGCGTGTCGTCGCCCCAGTCGAAGTCCTGGAGGCAGACCCGCGAGCGGTACTGGTAGCCGCGGCTGCGGTCCGGTTCCACGCCCCACACGTCGCGGCCGGCGATCAGCCGGGCGTAGGGGTCGGAGAGGACCTGCCGGGCGTCGAAGCGGTGGCCGGTGGCCGGGTCGTAGGGGCCGTCGGCCCGGTACCCGTACTCGATGTTCTCGTGGTCGAGGCCGAAGACCGTCATGGAGAAGACGCTGCCGGTGCGGAACTCCTCGGGGAATTCCAGCTCGGCCATCGGCTCGGGCTCTCCGCGCTTGTAGATGACCAGCGACATGGAGGTCGCCTGGTCGGAGAAGACGGAGAAACTGACCCCGCCGGGGACCACGTTGGCCCCGAAGGGGAACGGCTTGCCCGCGCGGACGCGGTACCCGCCCACCTCGTGGGTGGGGTACGCGTCCACGCGCAGCACCTGCTCGGAGCGGGCCTCGCTCATCGCGCGGCCCCGGCCCTGGTGGCGGCCGCCTCACCGGTCTCGAAGAAGTCGAGGAACCCGGTGGCCGACATGACGAACCGGACTTCCTCGCTCACCCCGTACAGGGTGACCGCGACCCCGGCGTGCTGCGCCTCGCGGTAGACGACGAGCAGCGTGCGCAGCCCGGCGCTGGAGACGTAGGTGACGGCGGTCAGGTCGATGCGCAGCGGCCGGCCCTCGCGGACCAGCGGCAGCAGGGCCTCCAGCAGGGTGCCGGAGGTCTCGCTGTTGATCTCGCCGGTGGCGACGAGCACGGTGGCCGTCTTGTTCCGGCGTTCCTTCACGTTCAGACTCATTGCCTGCTTTCCCCTCTTGTTGGGGCGCCCCCCGTGGGCACTACTGCTTGTTCACCGGCCGGAGCCGGACCTTGACCTTGACCCGGCCCTGGACGTCGGGGAGGTGGACGGTCAGCGCCTCGGCGTCGAACTCCTCGTAGGGCTTCTCGTCGATCTCCACGGACGCGATCCGCACCGAGCCCGCGGGCAGCAGGTCGGGCGAGACGCGAAGGATCCGGTCGGGCAGGTCGGTCGGGTCGGGCTGGAAGTGGAAGTCCATCTCCCGGCCGTTGATGAGAAGGTTGTTGTAGACGGCGGCCAGGTAGCAGAGCTCCGCCGAGTGGTACATGGACATCGAGTGGCTGCCCTTGAGCCGCTCCGTGCCGAGCAGGTACGGCGTACCGCTGGCGAGCACGTTGAAGTAGACCGCCCCCTCGTCGTGGTCGAGGAAGAAGGTGTTGTAGAAGGCCTGGGCCTGCCGGGCCTCGCGCAGGTTCGCGTCGCCGCCGACCGTGCCGTTCAGGATGAGGTAGGCGAGGATCGCCTGCTCCTGCTGCCACCAGGCCTTGCGGTCGTGCCAGGCGAACCGGTACGCCTCCTGGTCGCCCTCCTTCACGCGCTCCACGACGTCGTACCAGCCGCCGCGCTGCCGGTCGCTGCCCACGGCCGGCATGATCTCGCCGATCTTCCGGGCGAGCTGCTCGTACGCGGGCTTGGCCTTCAGCGAGTTCATCCGCATCAGGTTCCAGGCGATCTTCAGGTTGTGGCCGACGACCGCGCGGTTCTGCTGCCAGCTGTGCGCGGTGTCGTGCGACCAGTCGCGGAAGAAGCGCTCCTGGACGAACGGGCTGTTCTTGTAGTCCGGGAACCGGTCCGCGATGGTGTCGAAGGTGTACTCCAGGAAGTCGGCGTACTTCTGCTCGCCGGTCGCCAGGTACAGGTTGATGAGGTACGCGGGCGCGTGGTCGCCGACCGAGTTCCAGTTCTTGCGCTCGGCGTTCTCGCCGAGGGACTCGTGGTCGGCGCTGAAGAGGATCGGGTCGATGTGCGAGTAGTAGCCGCCCTGCTCCTCGTCCTTGAAGAACTTGTCGAAGAGCCGGATGGTGGCGTCGGCGTCGTTCCTGATCCGGACGTCTCCGGTGATCCGGTAGGTCTGGATGGGGCCGGCCAGCGCGTAGATCTGCTCGTACATCGGGATCGCGTCGTAGTCGTCGGAGAACTCCGAGGTGAAGAGCTTGCGCTCGCTGTCGCCGTCGACGCTGATGCCGTGGTACCAGAAGACCACGTCCTCCTCGCTGTCGACGACCCGCATGTGCTTGCGCAGGTACTCGGTGCCGCGCTCGGCGATCTCCAGGTACTCGTCCTTGCCGGTGAGCAGGTAGGCCGAGGCCATGCCGTAGACCAGGCGGGAGATGGTGTCGGTCTCCTGGACGTGGCTGGCGGTCTTGTCTCCGCCGAGGCGGATCTCGGTGCGGTACTCGGTGAAGTCCACGGGGCCGTCGCCGAACTGGGCGCGCTTGTAGAAGTCGGCCAGCGACTCGATCTGCCGGATCCACCAGCCGGCCTCCTCGAAGCGGTAGTCCTCGGCGCCGCGGCCCAGGAACACCAGCCGCTTGGCGTCGAAGCGCCCGCCCTGCTCGGGGTAGTGGACGCCGTAGGCGAAGAGGAACCGGCCCGGGGAGAGCATCTCGTCGACGTGCCCGGAGGCGTCGACGTACGGCTCGTCGAGGTTGCGCACCAGCTCGGCGCTGGGGCCGGAGGCGAGGGAGACCTCGAACTCGCGGTCGTCGGTGGTCTTCAGCCGCAGCAGCCGGGCGGAGGAGTCGAAGCGGACGACGTAGCCCGCGATCGTGTCGGAGAAGGAGAAGGTCAGCGAGCCCGCCATGTCATGCACCGTCCTTGTCGTGTGAGCGGTCGTCCTCGTACCCCTGGCTGACCTCGACGATCACCCCGTCCGGGTCGCGCACCCAGACGGTCCGCCAGCCGCAGATGAAGTCGTCGAAGTCCAGCGGTCCCAGCGTCACCTCGGCCGCGTCGCCGAGCTCCGCGAGGAAGGCGTCGACGCTGTCGGTCTGGAAGGCCAGGTGGCGTATCCGGCCCGGGGCCGGCGGGCCGTCTCCCCCAGCTACCGCTGGGGGGACCCCCACATGCGCGGGGCGGGCCGGTTCGGCGGCCGCCGCGAAGAGCTCCAGGTACGCGTCCCCCTTGCGCAGGAACACGATCCGTGAGTCCCCGAGGTCGACGACCCGGGCCCGGGTGAAACCGAAGTACCGGGTGTAGAACTCCTCGGTGGTCTTCTGGTCGGCGCAGTTGAGGCCGACGTGCGACCAGACCAGGGCCCCCATCAGGTGCTCCCCCGGCCCCGGCCCGCGGCGAGCAGTTCGATGATCCGGCGGGCGAAGAGGTGGTGGTGGGCGCCGGTGCGGCCGGTGACCAGGTCGCCGTCGACCACCACGTCCTCGTCGACGTACTGGGCGCCCATGTTGCGGACGTCCCCGATGAGGTTGTTGTGGCAGACGACCTTGCGGCCGCGCACCTTGTCCGGGATCGAGGAGGCCAGCCACATGCCGTGGCAGATGATCCCCTTGAGGACGGTCGGCTCCTCGAAGGCCCGGCGCAGGAACTCGGTCGCCGGGGCGAGGACGTCCACGTCCTCGGTGTAGCGCAGCCGGTCGGCGACCATGCCGGAGGGCACGATCAACGCGGCGTAGCGGCGCAGTTCCTCGTCGTCCAGCCCCTCCAGGGACTTGGTCGCGGTGAAGGGCGCCCGGTACTCGTGCCCGGTGAAGGTGATGGAGTCGTTGCCCCACAGCCGGGTCAGGAAGTCGACCTCGGCCCCTTCCTCGGCGAACCGGCGCTGGTAGTAGAAGATCTCCGGTTCGTAGAAGTCGCTCTCGACCAGGACGGCGATCCTGGTCCCGGTCAGCGCCCCCTCGCGCAGGACCACGTCAGGCACGGGAGATCCCCCTCAGGAAGTCCGCCGCGCGCTCGGCGATCATCGCGATGGCGGTGTGGCAGTTGCCCGACGGGACGGCGGGCATCACGCTGGCGTCGACGACGCGCAGGTTCCGTACGCCGTGCACCCGCAGCTCGGGGTCGACGACCGCGAGGTCGTCGACGCCCATGCGGCAGGAGCCGGCCTGGTGGTGGTAGCTCTCCGACTTCTGCCGTACGAAGGTCCGCAGCTCCTCGTCGGAGACGAAGCCCGGGCCGGGCTGGAGCTCCTGCTTGTACCAGGGCGAGAAGGCGGAGGTCGCGAAGAGTTCCCGGGCGAGTTTGACGCCCTGCACCATCCGCTCCAGGTCCCACCGGTCGCCCAGGTAGTTCGGGTGGATCAGCGGGTGGGCCAGCGGGTCGGCGCTCGCGAGGCGGATCCAGCCGCGCGAGACGGGGCGTACGACGCCGGGCAGGATGGAGACGGTGTTCGGGTGGTCCTTGCCGACGATCACGTCGAACGGGACGTGGACGAAGGCGATCTGGAGGTCCGGGGCGGGCAGTCCGGGCCGGGAGGACAGGAACAGGGCGCTCTCGGAGAGGTTCTGTGCCGGGGGCGGGAGTTCCTGGGTGACCTCGGCCATCAGCCCGGTCAGGACGTGGTTGTGGAAGTTCTCCCCGACGCCCGGGACGGCGGCCGTGACGGCGATGCCGTGCTCGCGCAGCCGCTCGGGGTGCCCGATGCCGGAGAGCAGCAGCAGCTTCGGCGACTCGATGGCGCCGGCGGCGACGATCACCTCGCGCCGGGCCCGTACGGTGTGGAGCCCGGGGGCCCCGGCGGCGCTGTGGCCGTCGCGGACGGTGCGGCCCGGGACGTCGGCCGGCGGCTGGAGCTGGGCGTACTCGACGCCCGTGCAGGTGTCCCCATCGAAGAGCAGCCGGGTGGTCTGGGCGCTGGTGCGCAGGGTCAGGTTGGGTCGGACGAGCGCCGGCTCCAGGTAGGCGGCCAGGGTGCCCTGGCGGCGGCCGTCGGCGACGTCGATGTGGTGCCAGCCGGTGCCGAAGAGGCCGCGCCGGGGGCCGTCGGTGTTGAAGTCGGCGATCTCCTGGTGGCCCAGTTCGACGGCGGCGTCGATGAAGGCGCGGGAGACCGGGTTGGGCCCGTGCCGTCCGGCGTTGGTGATCCGCTGCGGCCCGGTCGTGCCGGTGGTGGCGGCGGTGGCGTCCTCCTGGCCCTCCAGCAGGGCGAAGTAGGGCAGGACGTCCTCGTACGCCCAGCCGGCCGCGCCCTGGTAGGCCCAGTTGTCGAAGTCCGAGGCGTGGCCCCGGATGTGCATCATGATGTAGAGGTTGCTGCTGCCGCCGGGGGCCTTGCCGCGCGGTTCGTACGTACGGCGGCCGCCGAGACCGGGCTGCGGGACGCTGGTGTAGCCCCAGTCGACGGGCCCGCCGAGCAGCTTGTACCAGGAGGACGGGTCGTCCACCTCGGGCGGGATGCGGGGGCCGCCGGCCTCCAGGACCAGGACGGAGACGTCCGGGTCCTCGGAGAGGCGGTTCGCGAGGACGCTGCCGGCGGTGCCGGAGCCGACGATCACGTAGTCGTACTGCTGCGTGGCCACGAGTCCGGTCCCCTCAGTCCTGGCTCAGCACCTGGAAGGGGGCGGTGTCGTGGTAGTTCGCCATGTAGGCGATCCGTCCGTCCACGATCTCGAAGTAGTTCATCACCTCGGCCTCGATGGCCTCGCCGGAGGCGCTGACGGCGCTGAGGTGGGAGACGGCCGCGGCCTTGGTCCCGTCGACCAGGAAGTGCACGGGCTCGTTGCGGAAGACCCGGTACATGGTCCCCATGCCCTTCATCATCGAGCGCAGGGTCTCCAGGCCCTCGATGTGTCCGGCGAGCTGCTCGTCCATGACCTGGTCGTCGGCGAACAGGTCGCACCAGCGGTCCCAGTCCCCGGCGTTGGCGTACTGGTAGTACTTGGTCAGGATCTCTCGGGCGTCCATCGCGTCTCTCATCCCCCTATCGGTCCCTGCGGGTCCCGTCCGGCGCGAACGGTGCCCAGAACTGGCTGAAGGCGGCCGCCGTGTCCCCGAAGAGCCCGTCGCGGCCCTCGGTGATCCGGCCGTCCCGCCACCGCATGAAGTGGAAGACCTGGTAGTCCATCCGCTCGTACGGGGAGCCGGCCGCCGAGTCGGCTCCGTCGCGCAGGGCGGTGTTGCGGCACACGTCGGCGCTGCAGTCCTCCCCGACGAGGACCGCCTCCAGGTCCATCCGGAAGGTGCCGCCGGTGAGCTTGTGGGTCCGGCCCATCAGCTCCAGGAAGGCGTCCAGGCCCTCGTACCAGCCGGCGAGCGGGTGGTTGCCCGGCACCAGCCAGCGCAGGTCCTCGGCGTAGTAGTCGAGGATCCGGGCGCGGTCGCCGGAGCCCAGCGCCCGGTAGGCGGCCTCGACCCGCTCGCGTGTCACTCCGGTCATCGCCGCGGCCCCCTCAGAGCGAGCCCGAACCGGGCATCGGCGCCAGTTCGTTGACGGTGTACTGCTTGATCAGCGGGCCGTCGTCGCCGGCGACGAGCGTCCAGGTCTGGTCGGCGTCGAAGCCCAGCCACTGGCTGCGGGCGGCCGGCGGGTCCCAGATCTTGGCCTGCCAGTTGACGAGGACCCGGACGATGGCGCGGTCGCCCTCGATGACGGGCTCCACCTTGGTGACCGTGTGCACCTCGTCGAAGAACCGGTGGGTGACGGCGTCGTACCAGCGGCCGAAGCCCTGGTGCCCGAGGAAGGTGTCCTCGGGGACCTTGAACTCCAGGTCCTCGGTGATGAGGGCGAGGACCTGGTCCAGCGGGAGGTGCCGGTCCAGGGCCACGTACCAGTTCTCGGCGAAGGCGCGGATCGCGTCCTCGGTCAGCCGCTCGGCGGGCATGCGGTCTCCTCCTGTCCGTCGGTGTGTCGCGTGGTGTGCCCCGGCCGGGCCGGGTGCGGGCACTGCTCAGACCTGGACGTCGACCAGGTACGGGCCGGGGTGGGCCAGCATCCGGGTGACGGCGGCCGCGGCCTCGTCGGGCTTCTCCACCCGTGTCCCCTCGGCGCCCAGTGCCCGGGCCAGCCCGGCGAAGTCGATCTCGGGGCGGGAGAGGTCGAAGGAGCCCGGGAAGGCGTGCTCCGCGATGTCCCGTTCCCGCCAGTACTGGGCGATGTTGTCGTCGAGCAGCCGGTACTTGCGGTTGTTGCAGACCACGAACTTGGCGGCGATGCCGTGCCGGACCGCCGTCCACAGCACCTGGTAGGTGTACATCGACCCGCCGTCGCCCGCGAAGCCGACGACGAGCCGGTCCGGGTGGGCGAGCTTGGCGCCGACCGCTCCCGGGAAGCCGACGCCGAGCGAGCCGCCGCGGGTGAGGTGGTAGTCGCCGGGGCGCTCGGGCGGCAGGTGCCGGGTGACCAGCGGGGAGGTGGTGAGCGCCTCGTCGAAGACGATCAGGTCCCCGCGGGTGCGTTCGGCGAGCGTCCGCAGGAAGACGGCCATCGGCGTGTCGTCGTCCGTCCGCTCCAGCGCGGCCCGGTCCCGCTCGCGGGTCCGTACGTCCAGCCGTGCGGCGGCCGCCGCCCGCCGGGCCGGGGGCAGCCGCTGTTCCAGTACGCCGGCCAGCGCGCGCAGCGCCTGCCGCGGGTCGGCGGCCAGGCCCAGGTCCACGGGGTGGTTCTTGGCGATCTCGTAGGCGTTGAGGTCGATGTGCACGACCTTGGCGCCGGGCCGGAAGGGGTTCTCCAGTTCGGGGAACACCTCGGGGAAGACGTAGGTGCCGACGATCAGCACCCCGTCCGCCCGCCCGACCAGCTCCTTGCTGTGCGGGCCGAACATGTGGCCGGTCTGGCCGCGGCGCAGCGGGTGCGAGGCGGCGATGTTCACCTCGGACGAGTCGACCTCGTACACGTCGGCGCCCAGCAGCTCGGCGACGGCGGCGAGTTCGGCCTGCGCCCCGGAGAGCGCGACCCCGTCCCCGACGAGGACCACCGGGTGCTCGGCGTCGGCGAGCAGCTCGGCCGCCCGTCCGATCGAGGCCGGGGAGGGCGCCACGTCGGTGAGCGGCACCGTGGCGGGCAGGACGGGCTCGGAGTTGAGCTCGTCCAGCACGTCCATCGGCAGGGCCACGAACACCGGCCCGCGCGGCGGGGTCAGGGCGATCTTGACGGCCCGCCGGATCGTGCGGAGCACGGAGCGGGGGTCGGTGACCCGGGTCGCGTACTTGGTGACGGGTTTGGCCATGGCGACCAGGTCGCAGGCCATCTGCGCGTCCATGGCGTCGTAGCGCACCCCGGCGTCGCCGGCGACCACCACGAGCGGGGTGTGGCCGCGCAGCGACTGGTAGAGCATGCCGATGCCGTTGCCCAGCCCCACTCCGGAGTGCAGCTGGAGCAGGGCCGCGCCGCCGGTGGCGCGGGCATAGCCGTCGGCGATGCCCGCGGCCACGGTCTCCTGGAGGGCGAGGACGTACTGGAAGTCCGCCGCCGCGTCCACCGCGTCGAGGAATCCCTGTTCCACCGTTCCCGGATTTCCGAACATGACGTTCAGACCGTCGGCCTTGAACTGTTCGATGAGCCTTTCCCGTCCGGGAGTGGCTTCGGTACTCATCGGACTCCCCCTCTTTCCGCTACCACCCGTAACGGGTGAGACCTTCCTCCAGGACTTCCACGATCTTCTGCCCCGTGAGGTACGAGTCGGGGGTGGAGCGGCCGGTCACGAAGGGATAGTCGACTATCACCGAGAGCGGGTGGCCGAAATTCCCGTGATAGGCACCGCGCGGGCCGGTCGCATCGCGCAGGATGTACTCCAGCGGATACGGGGGCGGGCCCATGTTGAAGTCGGTGCCGAGGAATCCGGTGCCGTCCTTGTAGTCGTACTCCTTGCAGTGGCCGGTGACGTGCTTGCCCCAGATGATGCTCTTGCGGTCGCCCCAGTCACGGGCGAAGGCGAGGCAGGCGACGCCGTAGCACTCGGCGGCGACGACCTTGCCGGCCTTCTTGAAGGCCAGGATCAGGGCGTGCACCCGCTCGTTGTTGGCGAGGTCGGCGATCGGACCGCTGCCGCCCACGATGAGGATCGCGTCGTAGTCCGCGATGTCGGCGTCGATCTTGTCCAGGTCCCGGTGGTACTGCTCCAGCTTGCGCAGGTATCCCTCGTCGCTCGTGTACGGGCGTTCGGGGACCCACGCCTCGATGTCGAGCGGTGAGTCGAGCCGGTTCGACTGCTCGAATTCGCGGCCCAGCCGGGCGTTCTCCTCGGTGGTCACCGAGCGGCCCAGCGGGGGGTCGACGTAGTTCGCGTCGAGGCTCGGCGGAAGTGCGTGCGCGCGCTTTCCGGTCGGCGTGGCGAATACGATCTCGTAGCCCCGCTCGTCGAACTTGGAAACGGGTCCGATCAGTTCCTCGGACCAGTAGCCGTGTTCGGAGACAATGACCAGAATCTTTCTGCTCACAGATTCCTCCAGGCGCCGCCTGTTGTCGTTTGCGTCCCCCACACTGCGTGCGCCCGGGGCCCTCGTCAAAGTGCGTGAATGCGACTTCGTGAGGTAGCGGGCAAGGTCGTGGCACCACCTCACGTAGTCGCCCGGCGAGGTCAGGAAGTACCCGCCGGACTTCCTGACCTCGGCCGGATCGGTGAACCGTTCGGGGGTCCCCGACTTATGGTCTGGACGCGCCGTGATGGACGGGCGCGACGGGGCGTACGAATGCGCGAGGAGAGGGACGGGGACGATGACGATGGATTTGTTGTGCACCCACATCGACCAGATACGTCCGGTGAAGCCATCCGCGGAGGGCTGCGAGGAGTGCCTGCGGCTGGGTGACGGCTGGGTGCACCTGCGGATGTGCCTGAGCTGCGGGCACGTCGGCTGCTGCGACTCGTCGAAGAACCGCCACGCCACCCGGCACTACAAGTCGACCGCCCACCCGGTCGCGGCCTCGCACGAGCCCGGCGAGGACTGGGCCTGGTGCTACGCCGACCAGCTGATGCTGGACCCGGCGTGAGCGCGGCCCCGGAGGGCGCCGCCGCCCCCGCCACGAAGCCGGCCGCCGCGGGCACCGCCGAGCGCGCCGAGAGCCGCAAGCCCGTCATCCTGGCCGTGGACGACGACCCGCAGGTGCTGCGTGCCGTCCGCCGCGACCTGCGCAGCGCCTACGGCGACCGCTACCGGGTGCTCGGCGCCTCCTCGGCCGCCGACGCGCTGAAGATCCTGGACTCGCTCGACGAGCGCGGCCACGACCCCGCGCTGTTCCTCGTCGACCAGCGGATGCCCGACGTCACCGGGGTGGAGTTCCTGCTGGAGGCGGTCAGCCGCTTCCCGGACGCCCGCCGGGTCCTGCTCACGGCGTACGCGGAGACCGACGCGGCCATCACCGCCATCAACCGGGTACGGCTGGACTACTACCTGCTCAAGCCGTGGGACCCGCCGCACGAGCGGCTCTTCCCGGTGCTGGACGACCTGCTCTCCGACTGGCTGGCCACCTACCGGCCCGCCTACGACGGGATCATCGTCGCGGGCCACCTGGTCTCCCCCGGCACCCACGCCGTCCGGGACTTCTTCACCCGCAACGGGCAGCCGTTCCGCTTCCTGAACGTCGAGCGGGACCCCGAGGCGCTGACGGTGATCGCCGCCGCGCCGGCCGACGCGGCGCTCCCACTGGTCCGCTTCCCGGACGGCTCGGTGCTGACCGCCCCGACGGACACGGAACTCGCCCGCCGGCTGGGCCTGGCCACCACCGCCTCCCGCCCGCACTACGAGTGCGTCATCGTCGGCGCCGGCCCGGCGGGGCTGGCCGCCGGAGTGTACTCGGCCTCCGAGGGCCTGTCCACGCTGATGCTGGACTCCCGCGCCCCCGGCGGCCAGGCCGGCACCTCCAGCCTGATCGAGAACTACCTGGGCTTCCCCTCGGGCCTCTCCGGCGGGGACCTGACCCGCCGGGCCACCATCCAGGCCTCCCGGTTCGGCGCGGAGATCCTGCACCCCGTCGAGGTGGTCTCCCTGACCCGCGACGACCCGGCGAAGATCCTCACCCTGGCCGACGGGACGGAGATCAGCGCGGAGACGGTGCTGCTGGCCACCGGCGTCTCGTACAACCGCCTGGAGGCCCCCGGCGCGGACCGCTTCGAGGGCGCCGGCCTCTACTACGGCGCGGCGACCACCGAGAGCTCGGCCTGCATCTCCCAGCACGTGTTCATCGTGGGCGGTGCCAACTCGGCCGGGCAGGCGGCGGTCCACTTCGCCAAGTACGCGGCCCGGGTGACGATCCTGGTGCGCGCGGCCTCCCTGGACGCGAGCATGTCCCGCTACCTGATCGACGAGATCGACCGCACGCCCAACATCGAGGTGAAGGTCCGCACCACCGTCACCGCCCTGCACGGCGGGGAGCACCTGGAGCGCATCACCCTGCACGACGCCGACACGGGCGAGGACCGGGAGGTCCCGGCGCGGTTCATGTTCACCTTCATCGGCGCCCGCCCGCACACGGACTGGCTGGCCGGGGTGGTCGAGCGGGACGAGTACGGCTTCGTCCTCACGGGCTCCGACCTGATCGCCAACGGCGGTGAGCTCCCGGCGGAGTGGAGCCTGGAGCGCGCGCCCTACCCGCTGGAGACCAGCGTCCCGGGCGTCTTCGCGGCGGGCGACGTGCGCGCCCACTCGGTCAAGCGGGTCGCCTCGGGCGTGGGCGAGGGCGCGATGGCGGTCTCCCTGATCCACCGCTACCGGTCGATGGGCTGAGAGCGAACGGAAGAGGCCTTGCGATCACGGGGAGAGCGGATGCAACGTTGATTACATGATTACAGCCGAACAGAGCGAGAAGCTCCGCGCGTGGTTCGCCGAGCGCCTGCCGGTGGACGTCTACGAGTCACTCGTCTCGGTCACCGTCGACCGGGAGGAGATCACCGTCGTCGGCAGGGTCCCGGCGTCCGAGTCCGTCAAGGAGTTCCGCGAGCGCACCCGCGAACAGCGGATGGAGGTGGCCCGCGAGGCGGAGGAGCTCTACCGCCGCAAGGTCGCCTGGGGCGTGCGGGCGGGTGAGGAGACGGTCCTCTTCACCCACCTCGCCGTCCCCGTCATGACCCGGCTGCGCCAGTCCGAGCGCCAGGTGCTCGACACCCTGGTCGCCGGCGGCGTGGCGCGCAGCCGGGCGGACGCCCTGGCGTGGTGCGTACGCCTCGTCGGCGACAACGCCGACGCCTGGCTCGCCGAACTGCGGGACTCCCTCGACAAGGTGCGGCAGGTGCGCGCCCAGGGCCCGGACCTCCAGAAGTCTGGGTCCGAGTGACGGAAAACCTGTCCGGGTAGGCATGATCCCGGAAAGGTAGCCGGGACGACCTGACACCAGGGAGAGGCACGCAACCCATGACCACCACCGTCGAGTACATCCGCTACCGGATCGCCTCGCAGGACCAGCAGGCGTTCGAGGACGCGTACGCCAGGGCCGCCGAGGCCCTGGCCGCGTCGCCCGAGTGCATCGACTACGAGCTGGCCCACAACACGGACGACACCGAGCGGTACATCCTCCGCATCCGCTGGACCTCGGTCGACGCCCACCTCAACGGCTTCCGCAAGGGTGAGCACTTCCCGGCGTTCTTCAGCGCGATCCGCCCGTACGTGACGAACATCGAGGAGATGCAGCACTACTCCGTCACCGGCGTGGTGGGTCCGGGAAAGGCCGCCGGACAGTCATGAGCGCGACTCCCACGATCTACGAGTGGATGGGCGGGGCCGAGGCCCTGGAGAGGCTCACGGACGCCTTCTACGCCCATGCGCTGCGCGACGAGGTCCTGGCCCCCGTCTTCGAGGGCATGGACTCGGAACACCCCCGGCACGTCGCGGTCTGGCTGGCCGAGGTCTTCGGCGGCCCGGCCGGCTACTCGGCGCACCACGGCGGCCACCAGCACATGGCCACCAAGCACCTGGGACGCGGCATCACCGAGCGGCAGCGCCGCCGCTGGGTGGACCTGCTGCTGGACACGGCCGACGAGGTCGGCCTGCCGACGGACCCGGAGTTCCGGGCGGTGTTCGTCTACTACATCGAGTGGGGCACCCGGATGGCGCTGATCTACTCGGGCCCCAACCCGCCGCCGGTGGACGCCGCGAAGATCCCGGTCTGGTCCTGGGGCCAGACCCCGCCCTGGCAGCCGCAGGCGGCGAAGGCGGAGTGACACCCGGTCGGGGGCCGGTCCGGACCGGCCCCCGACCGGAGGCGCCACGGCCACTTGGGCGGAACGGTGACGTCCCGTCATGAGTCGGCAACAGTGCGCCGGGAGCGGGACTCCGGCGGTTCCGCAGGGGCATATCCGGGAGGTCGGCACCACCTCTCGACCCATGCGAAGCACACGGGGGCCCACCATGAGCACCGCCCGCAACAGATGGCAGACCTGCGCCCTGGGAACGGCGGCCGTCGCCGCGCTCCTCACCTCCACCGCCTGCGACTCCGGCAAGGAGGACGGCAAGAACCCGACCGCCACCGCCTCCCCGTCGGCATCCGCGTCCGCGCCCGCCTCGCCGGGGGCGAGCGCCGCCCCGGCCACGAGCCCGTCGGCCTCCGCGCCCGCCTCCCCGGGCGGCGGGGCGAGTCCCTCGCCGAGCGGCTCGGCCGCCCCCACGGCCGGCGCGAAGCCGGCCGCCAGGGCCTGCAGCCACGACGACCTGTCGATCACCCCGTCGCTGTGGAAGACGGACTCCGGCCAGAACCTCCTGATCACCGCCGCCAACATCAGCGGCACGGCCTGCACCCTCTACCACTACCCGTACGTCGGCTTCGGCACGGTGGTCGGGGGCCCGCTCCCCCCGATGGGCGCCGCACCTCGGGCGGTCGCCACCCTCCAGCCGAAGGAGAAGGCGTACGCGGGCGTGTACATGTTCCGCGGGGGCGAGCAGACGGTCGCCGTCACCGCGCTGTCCATGGGCTACCAGGACCGCGCGCCCGGCAGCAACAAGGACTCGGCGTGGCTGGAACAGGGCCTGGCCGCCCGGACCGGCGACCTGAACGTCGGGCGCAACGCCAAGGTGACGTTCTGGAACAAGGACCTCCGCGCGGTCGAGGACCAGTTGTTCCGGCCCAAGGGCTAGAGCCAGGCCCAGGCCCAGGCCTAGGCCGACAGCAGTACCGTCAGCGGGGGCGCCCCGTCGCGCTCCCGCTGCTCCCGCCAGAAGTCCGCGGCTCCCTCCAGGACCTCCGTCAGGGTGTCCCAGTCCTCCGGCCGCTCGGCCGCGTAGCCGCGCCAGGAGGTCACCGCCAACAGCCGCCCCGGGGCCTCGGGCAGCCAGGACAGGTCCGCCAGCACGTCGGCCAGCGCGTCCCAGTTCCCGCCGAACCACTCCGGCGCCGCGAGGGCCCGGGCGCACCGCCGCATCAGCGCCGCCTTGCTGCGCACGCCGTCCAGGTCCAGCCGTACGACGCCCCAGCCGGCCTCCTCGGCGGCGGCCAGTGCGGGGGCCAGCGGCCGCGGGTCGAGGGTCATCGGAGAACCGCCTTGAAGGTCTCGTAGTGGTCGTCCGTGTAGTAGAACTCCCCGCCCCCGCCCGTCACGATCCGCCGGGCGCCGCGGTCGCGCTCGCCCGGGGTCCGCACGGTGAACTCGTGGTAGTAGCCCCGCTTCTGCTTCGGCAGGACCTTCTCGAAGTTCCCGAAGACGGTGCCGTCCTGCCGGTACGGGTACGGGCCGCCCTTGTCGATCAGGGCGAGCACCTCCCGCGCCTGCGGCGGCAGCGCGTCGGCCCGTACGGTGGGCATCCCCTTCGCCCACGCGGGAGCGGGCGCGGCGGTGCTCGCGGCGGTGCTCGCGGTGGACGAGGGGCGCGCCGGAGCAGCCCCGCCGCCGCAGCCCGCCAGGGCGGCCGTCAGCGCGGCACACAGGAACAGGGCCCCGAGCACGCGTGACAACGACCGGGGCACGCTCCTGAGGATCATGCCCCGATCGTGCCAAATATCCGATTCGGTGGCGAATCGCCCGGCGGGGTCAGAGGACGGACATCTTGCCGTAGGGGCTCAGGACGCGCTTCTGCACGGAACCGAAGTCGACGAGGACGGCCTCCTCCTCGACACCGATGACCCGGCCGAGGCCGTGCTGGTCGTGGCTGACGCGGTCCCCGACGTCGAACCGCCGCACCGGCGGCTCCACGGGCGCCCTGAACGGGCTGGACGGCAAATGACGGCGAGGTGCTGCTGATTTGCTCATTGGCTTCAGTATGCGCCCCCGGGGCCGCCCCGGGGCCCACTCCGACGGTCTCGATTGCAGCACCTTTCGCGGCGAGCCCCGCGGGCCGGGACCGGTCAGTCGTCCGGGTCGGCCCGGTCCAGCGCCGGCCGCAGCCCGGGCTCGGACTCGGTCAGCAGGTAGTCGGCCACCGCCGTGTCCGTCACCAGGCTGGTCACCAGCCCGGAGCGGAGCACCGCGCCGATCGCCGAGGCCTTGCGCAGCCCGCCAGCGATCGCCACGACCTCGGGGATCCGGCGCAGCCGGTCGGCCTCGACGGTGATGCAGCGCTCGCCCAGGTCCCGGCCGACCCGGCGGCCCTCCTTGTCGAAGAGGTGGGCGGACATCTCCGCCGCGACGCCGAGCGAGGCGTAGTGCGCCCGCTCCTCGTCGGTGAGCATGTCGTGGACGGTCGAGATCCCCGGCTCCCAGGAGCCGATGGACACGGCGGCGACCGTGACCTTGTCGAAGTACTCGAAGGCCCGCGCGATGCCGGTCTGGCTGCGCAGCGCGGCCGCCGTCGCCGGGTCCGGGAGCAGCATCGGGGCGTAGATGGGGTGCGCGTCCCCGCCGGAGACCTGCGCGGCCCGGCGTACGGCCTCCACGGAGCCGCGCTCGGCGGTCCCCGCGTCGTACACGCCGGTCAGCTGGACGACGGTGCACGGCGGCAGCCGGTGCAGGGAGGCGGCCATGTGGATGGTCGACCGCCCCCAGGCCAGCCCGAGCACGTCGCCCTCGTTGACCAGTTCGCCGAGCAGGTCGGCCGCGACCGCTCCCAGGTTCTCCGGGTCCGGGGCGTCCTCGCTGGCGTCGGCCGGCGACTCCACCACGACGGCGTGCCGCAGCCCGTACCGGGCGCGCAGCGCGTCGGAGCGCTCCGCGTCCAGTTCCGCAGGCACCCGGATCTCGATGCGGACGAGGTCCCGTTCGAGGGCGGTCTCCAGGACCCGGGCCACCTTGAAGCGGCTCACGCCGAACTCCTCGGCGATCTGGATCTTGGACTTGCCCTCCAGGTAGAAGCGGCGCGCCATGGCCGCCGCCTGCACCAGCTCCGCGGGTCCCATCCGCAGGGCTGACCGTCCCGCCGACATTGCAGACACCGCGCTCTCCTCACTGCTGTTCACACTGTCGTGTTCACACTCTCGACTCGCCGTTCATCCTGTCAGATCCAACGGCCATTGATCAGCCTGGACGGCTTCCGTTCACCGAGCCGTCCCCTGGCGCCCGCCTCAGTGGTCGCAGGCCCAGGGCGCGGCGGCGATCGCCGCGCCCGCCTGGTCGCGCAGCGTGCGCACCGCGGCGGCCGGATCGACCGCCCCGTAGACGGCGCTGCCGGCCACGAAGACGTCGGCGCCGGCTTCCGCCACCCGCTCGATCGTCGTGGCCGAGACCCCGCCGTCGACCTGGAGCCAGAGGTCCAGCCCGTGCTTGGCGATCAGCTCCCGGGTCCGGCGGACCTTGGGCAGCATGATGTCCAGGAAGGACTGGCCGCCGAAGCCGGGCTCGACCGTCATGATCAGCACCATGTCGAGCTCGGGGAGGATGTCCTCGTACTGCTCGATCGGGGTGCCGGGCTTGAGGGCCATGGCCGCCCGGGCGCCCTTGGCCCGGATCTCCCGCGCGAGGCGCACCGGCGCCGCCGCGGCCTCGGCGTGGAAGGTGACCGATCCGGCCCCGGCCTCCACGTACTGCGGGGCCCAGCGGTCCGGGTCCTCGATCATCAGGTGCAGGTCCAGCGGGATGTCCGTGGCCCGGCTGAGGGATTCCACGACCGGCACACCGAGGGTGAGGTTCGGGACGAAGTGGTTGTCCATGACGTCGACGTGCAGCCAGTCGGCCCCCTCGACGGCCTTCGCCTCCTCGGCGAGGCGGGCGAAGTCTGCGGACAGGATGCTGGGATTGATCTGAACGGCCATGCCCCAAGCCTGCCATGCCTGCGGGCACTTCCGGCCACGGCCCCGGAACCCGGGATCCTCGTAGCAGAGCTTAAGTGATCATGGCCTGGATACTCGCTTGTCCTTCGTGGTGGAGTGCGGACACCGTTACGTACATGACAACCGCCACCCCCACCGGTCACCCCACCGGTCACCCCACCTCTCCCCCGCCCGGAGCCGGCCCCTGGCGCAACCCCGACTTCCGCGCCCTGTTCGGCGCCGCGACCCTGAGCCAGTTCGCCGCCAACACGGGCTACATCGGCGTCCCGCTGCTCGCCCTGACCGCCCTCGACGCGAGCCCCTCCCAGGTCGGCGCCCTCGCGGCCCTGTCCACCGCCGCCTTCCTGCTCATCGGCCTCCCGGCCGGCGCCTGGGTGGACCGCCTGCGCACCCGCCCGGTCCTGATCGCCGCCGACCTCTCCCGGGCCGCCCTCGTCGGCTCCCTGCCGTTCGCCTGGTGGCTGGACCTGCTCACCCTCGCCCAGCTGTACGCCGTCGTCCTGCTCACCGGCTGCGCCTCGGTGTTCGGCGAGGTCGGCGCCCAGAGCGTGCTGCCCCGGCTCGTCGGCCGGGACGGCCTGGTCCGGGCCAACGCCGCCATGGTGACCCTGACGGCCGTGGCGAACATCGCGGGGCGGGGCGTCGGCGGGGCCCTGATCGCCTTCCTGACGGCCCCCGTGGCCCTCGCCTGCGCCGCCCTCGCCCACCTCGGATCGGCCCTGCGGATGCTGGGCGTACGGCCCGTGCCGAAGCCGCCCGCCGCCGGGCGGACCCGGCTGCGCACCCAGATCTCGGAAGGGCTGGCGCACGTACTGGGCCATCCGGAGCTGCGCGCCCTCGCACTGACGGCGAGCATGATCAACCTGGGCGGCTCCGTCATCAACGCCATGCTGCCGGTGCTCTTCGTCACCGAGCTGGGCATGTCAGCCGCCGCGCTCGGCCTGTTCTGGGCCGCCGGCGGGGCGGGACTGCTGTGCGGGGCCCGGCTGGCCCGGCGGGTTCGCGGCCCGCGCGGGCTACGGCCCCCGCTCTGACCCTGAGCCTGGCCCCGGCGGCCCTGCTGGTCCCGGTGGCGGACCGCGGGCCCTGGCTGTGGGTGGCCGGGGCGGGCTGGATGCTGTCCACGGTGACCGTCGGCTCCCGCAACGTCCTCGGCGTCAGCCTGCGCCAGCACCTGACCCCCGACCCGCTCCTCGAGCCGCATGAACGCCACCTTCCGGTTCATGCTGACCGGTGCCATCGCCCTGGGCTCCGCCGCCTCGGGCCTGCTCGCCGAACTCATCGGCCTGCGCCCCGCCCTGTGGACCGGCGCGGCGGTCGTGGCGCTCTCGTTCCTGCCGACCCTGCTCTCGCCGGTCCGGAGCCGGCGCTCGGCACCGCACTGAGGGTGCGGCGCCGGGACCGGCCCAGGGCCTGTCGTCGCACTCCCGTCGTCGCCCGGAGGGGCAGGCGCGACTTCGCGGACACCCCCTACGCGGTGCGCCGCAGCAGGGCCAGGTACATGGCGTCCGTACCGTGCAGGTGCGGCCACAGCTGGACGTCGGGGCCGTCGCCCAGCACCGGCACGCCCTCCATGTACGGGCGCGCGTCGACCAGTTCGGCCGCCACCGGGGAGTTGCCCGCGCCCCGGCCCCGGAGCACGTCCTCGACGACCACCCGGGTCTCCGCCAGGTGCGGGGAGCAGGTCGCGTACCCCACGACCCCGCCCACGCGCACCGCGGACAGCGCCTCGCGCAGCAGTGCCCGCTGGAGCGGCGCGAAGCCCTCCAGGTCCTCCGGGCGGCGCCGCCAGCGGGCCTCCGGACGGCGCCGCAGCGCGCCGAGGCCCGAGCAGGGCACGTCCATCAGGACCCGGTCGAAGGAACCCGGCAGCCACGCCGGACGGGTGCCGTCGGCCGCGATGACCTGGTACGGGCCCGGGTTCCCGGACAGCGCCTTCTCGACCAGGCGCGCCCGGTGCGGCTGCTTCTCGGAGGCCAGCAGGAACGCCCCGCGCTCCGCCGCCAGCGCGCCCAGCAGCGCCGCCTTGCCGCCCGGCCCCGCGCAGCCGTCCAGCCACCGCTCGTCGCGGCCCTCGACCGGGACCGCCGCCAGGGCCATGGCCACCAGCTGGCTGCCCTCGTCCTGCACACCGGCGCGCCCCTCGCGGACCGCCTCCAGCGCACCCGGCTCGCCGCCCTCGGCCATCCGGACGGCGTACGGGGACCAGCGCCCCGGCAGCGCCGACTCCTCGCCGAGCGCCTCGACCAGCTCCTCGGGCGTGGACCGGCCGGGACGGGCCACCAGCGTCACCTCGGGCCGCTCGTTGTCGGCCTCCAGGAGGTCCTCGATGCCGGCCCGGCCGCCGCCCAGCGCGTCCCACAGGGCGCTGACCACCCAGCGGGGGTGCGAGTGGTAGACCGCCAGGTGCTCCTCGGCGTCCTCCTCGTACGGCGGCGCGACCCGCTCCAGCCAGCCGTCCAGGTCGTGCGCGGCGATCTTGCGCAGCACGGCGTTGACGAACTTCGCCCGCCCGTCGCCGAGCACCACGCGCGCCAGCTCCACGCTGGCGGACACCGCCGCGTGGGTGGGGATGCGGGTGCCCAGGAGCTGGTGCGCGCCGAGCGAGAGCACGTCCAGGACCGGCGGGTCCACCTCGCGCAGCGGCCGGTCCACGCAGGCGGCGATGACCGCGTCGTACGTGCCCTGCCGGCGCAGCGTCCCGTAGACCAGCTCGGTCGCCAGGGCCGCGTCCCGCGCCTGGAAGCGCTCGTCCTGCCGGGCCTTCTTCAGCAGCGGGGGCAGGACGAGGTTCGCGTACGCGTCGCGCTCGTCCACCGCCCGCAGCGCCTCGAAGGCCAGCATCCGGACGGGGTCCTTCTGCGGCCTGCGGTAGGGCTTGGCCTGCTTGCCGGTGCCGGACTTGGGGGCGGGACGACGACGGGGCTGTTCGCTCACGTGAAAGGTGCTCCGGAGGTACGAGGTGCGGTGCGATGCGGTGCGGTGCGATGCGGTTGCGCGGGGTCGGCTCGGGATCAGCCTACGTCGGCGGCGCCCAGGCGCTCGCCGGGGGCGATGCGCACCCCGCGGGCCCAGTCGGCGCCCTTCATGGGCTTCTTGCAAATGCGGCTGCACCCAGAGCAGCTCGACGGCGTGCGAG
>NZ_GG657750.1:1492616-1494025 GCF_000158895.1 Streptomyces sp. C
TCGCGGACAGCAGTCCGGACCCGGCGAAGGCGAGGCGGGTCAGCAGGTCGCCGCTGGTGTCGGTCGGGCGGATCTCCTCGGTGAGGACCCCGAAGACCCGGGCCGGTGTCGAGGCCCTCCTCGATGCGGAAGGTGGACGCGCCGGTGACCTGGTCGCCCGCCATGATCGAGTGCTGCACGGGGGCCGCGCCGCGCCAGGACGGCAGCAGCGAGAAGTGCAGGTTGACCCATCCGTGGCGGGGGATGTCCAGCGCGCTCTTCGGGATCAGCGCCCCGTACGCGACGACGGGGCAGCAGTCCGGGGCGATCTCCCGCAGCCGGGCCTGGAACTCCGGGTCGCGGGGCCGGACGGGCTTGAGGACCTCGATCCCGGCCTCCTCCGCCCGCTCGGCGACGGGGCTGGCGACCAGCCGGCGGCCGCGCCCGGCGGGGGCGTCCGGCCGGGTGACGACGGCGGCGACCTCGTGGCGCCCGGAGGCGATCAGGGCGTCCAGGGCGGGTACGGCGACCTCGGGGGTGCCTGCGAAGACCAGCTTCACTGGGTCCTACCTCGCTATCTCGGCTGTCAGCAGCGCACCAGTCTAGGGGACGGACACCCCGGCCCACCTGCGGTATCGGGGGGCGTACGCACACACGCGCGCCTCTCGCATATGCCGACACGCCCCCAGTGCGTGACCTGGGCGCCCGCTGGCGCGTTGGTCAAGAGAGATTGACCGAAACGGGCCGCGATCAAGACGGTGTCTGCGGCCCGATCCGCTCTCCAGCACCGGTTCGAGAGGCTTCTCCATGGCCGACCACGCCACCCATGACGCCCAAGCACGGGCCAGCCTGCACCTCCTGGTGCGGGACATCGAGCGGGTTCGCCGACAGGTGGACGCACTGCGTACGCTCACGGCCCAGCTCGGCAACGTGTACCGCCCGCGCCGCTCCGGGCCCTCCACGGGCTTCGTCGTCTACGGCAGGGCCCCCGCCCCCACCGTCCGGCTCGCCCAGGAACTTAGGGACAGCGTCGAGACGCTGGTCACCGCGGCGGTGGACTTCGACCGCTCCCTCGGGTTCTCCTGGGACGCCGTCGGCTCGGCGCTCGGCGTCACCAAGCAGGCCGTGCACCGCCGCTACGGGGCACGGCGGGCGCAGGCCGCCGAGGCGGCGGAGCCGCTGGCCGAGGGCACCACGACGCGGACGCTGGGCCCGCTGCCCACCATCCCGGCGGCGCGCTCGGTGCCCCCGCAGCCCGTCCGCGAGGAAGCCCAGGCCGCCGCGGCCCGCCAGTCGGCCTTCCCGGGCCCCCGCAACGGCTGACCCCACCCCGCCGCCGGGCCGCCGACCCCCGACGGCACCGGCCCCGCGGACGTTTTTCCTTTTAGGCAGCCCTGCGGGGCTGTCCCCCACCCGCCCTTCCACCGTTC
>NZ_GG657750.1:1494125-1494985 GCF_000158895.1 Streptomyces sp. C
GGGCGGAGCCCCGGGGAAACGGGCGAAGGGCGGGGCGGGGAGCAAGCCCGCGCAGCGGCACTCCCACCCCCGCCCGGCCAGGGCAAGGTCAGCCGATGTCCGGCGGGTCGATCCGGATGCGGATCGGGTCCCCCGCCTGCGCGCCCCGCGCCATCCGCGCGGCCTGGGCCGACTTCAGCGCGGCGGCCAGCGCCGCCCCGCTGCCGGGCGGCACCCGGATCAGCGCCCGCTCCCCCACCGACGGCTCCCCCCGCCGCCCCGGCACCGGCACGGGCCCCAGCACCTCCGCGTCCGCCGGCAGCTCGACCGCTCCGAGGAAGGCCTCCAGGGCCTCCCCCCGCCCGGCCACCGCCGCCATCCGGGACACGGGCGGGAAGCCCAGCTGCGCCCGCTCCGCGAGCTCCCGCACCGCGTGTCCCACGGGATCCCACCTCACCAGCGCCTGGACCGGCCGCAGCGTCGGCTCGGCGACCACCACCACCTGCCCGTCGGCACGGACCAGCGAGGCGGCCGCGATCCAGCGGCGCAGGGCCTCCTCCCCCGCCCGCAGGTCGGGCCGGGTCAGCATCGCCCAGCCGTCCAGCAGCAGCGCCGCCGCGTACCCGGCGCCCGCCGCGACCGGCTCGGCACCCGGGGTGCACACCACCAGCGCGGGCCGGTCGGACACCTCGTCCAGCACGTGGTCCCGCCCGGACGTGCGCACCGGCACCGCCGGGAAGGCGCGGCCGAGCTCCTCGGCGGTCCGCCGCGCGCCCACCACCTGGGCCCGCAGCCGGAACGACCCGCACTCCTCGCACTGCCAGGCGTTCTCGGCCCGCCCGCACCACCCGCAGTGCAGCTCCCGTTCGTCGGGGGCCTCC
>NZ_GG657750.1:1495085-1511527 GCF_000158895.1 Streptomyces sp. C
CCAGGACGGGCCCGGTCTTCAGGCCCTCCCGCACGGTCTCCCAGACCAAATTCGGCAGCCGCGCCGCGCGAAAAAACCCCGTCCCGGGCCAGCTGCTCGTCCCCGAACGGTGCGGATGCGGGGCGCGGCGGCCCGTACGGTCTCCCGGTCGGCGACGAGCGAAAAAAGCCCAGCCGGTCTCCACCAAAAGTGCGGCCTCAAACGGTGCAGCTGGTGCTCCCGGCCAGGAAGCCGCAGCCGTCGCTGACGGCCCGCAGCTCCAGCACCTAAAAAAAAGTGCGGGAAGGGGGCGTGGATGTCGCCGTGGCTGGAGTCGCCGTCGTCCCACACCGCCACGAGCCCGAGGTCCCGTACGGGGGCGAACATGGCCGCCCGGGTGCCGACCACGGCGCGGACCGAGCCCCGGCTCACCGCGAGCCACTGCCGGTAGCGCTTCTCGGGCCCGGAGTCGGCGGTCAGCAGCGCGTGCCGGCCCTCGCCCAGCAGGGCGGTGAGGGCCGTGTCGACCCGGGCGGCGGTGCGCCCGTCGGGAACGACGGCGAGGGCCCCGCGCCCGGAGGCGAGGGTGGCGGCCATGGCCCGGGCCAGCTCGTCCGCCCAGCCGGGGCCGGGCAGGGCCGTCCACACCGCGCGGGGGGTGCCGCCGGTGGCGAGGGCGCGCAGGAAGGCGGGCCCGGCCCCGTAGCGCGTCCAGCCGCCGGGCTCGGGCACGGCGGGCGGGGGCAGCGGTTCGGGCGAGGGCTTGGCCTCGGCGCGGGCGCTGCGCGGCGGCAGGGCCAACTGGAGCACGTCGGCGACGCTGCCGGCGTACCGGTCGGCGACGGCCCGGGCGAGGGCCAGCATGCGGGGCCCGAGGACCACCTCGGGCGAGACGACCTGGGCGAGGGCGGCCAGGGCGCCGCCGTAGTCGGAATCGGCACGCCGTTCCACGATGAAGCCGTCGATGAGCCCGCCGCCCTCGCGGCGGCCGCCGTGCACCCGGTGACCGCCCGCGCCGAAGCGGACCCGGACGCGCACGCCGGGCTGGGCGGCCTCGGACAGCTCGGCGGGTACGGCGTAGTCGAAGAGCCGGTCGAGGTGGAGCACGCCCTTGTTCACCAGGACCCGCGCGACGGGCAGTTTCTCGGCCACGGCGGTCCCGCGCCAGGTGCGCGGCTTGGCCTTGGGCGCCTTGGCTTTCGCCTCGGCGACCATCTCGCGGGATCAGGGCGAGCTGTCCCGGCTGGGGACTCGTTTGGGGGTTGCTCCCAGAGGCATTCTGGGCAAACCCCACTGACAGCGAACGGCCCCGGACCGTGGTGGTCCGGGGCCGTTCGTGTGTCCGGTACTACAGGCCGGCGGCGGCGCGCAGCGCGTCGACGCGGTCGGTGCGCTCCCAGGTGAAGTCCGGCAGCTCGCGGCCGAAGTGGCCGTAGGCGGCGGTCTGGGCGTAGATCGGGCGCAGCAGGTCGAGGTCGCGGATGATCGCGGCCGGGCGGAGGTCGAAGACCTCGGCGATGGCGTCCTCGATCTTCTGGACGTCGACCTTCGCGGTGCCGAAGGTCTCGACGAAGAGGCCGACGGGCTCGGCCTTGCCGATGGCGTAGGCGACCTGGACCTCGCAGCGCGCGGCCAGGCCGGCGGCGACGACGTTCTTCGCGACCCAGCGCATGGCGTACGCGGCGGAGCGGTCGACCTTCGACGGGTCCTTGCCGGAGAAGGCGCCGCCGCCGTGGCGGGCCATGCCGCCGTACGTGTCGATGATGATCTTGCGGCCGGTCAGGCCGGCGTCGCCCATCGGGCCGCCGATCTCGAAGCGGCCGGTCGGGTTGACCAGCAGGCGGTAGCCCTCGGTGTCCAGCTTGATGCCGTCCTCGACGAGCTGCGCGAGCACGTGCTCGACGACGAACTCGCGGATGTCGGGCGCGAGCAGCGAGTCGAGGTCGATGTCGGCGGCGTGCTGCGAGGACACGACGACCGTGTCGAGGCGGACCGGCTTGTCGCCGTCGTACTCGATGGTGACCTGGGTCTTGCCGTCGGGGCGCAGGTACGGGATGGTGCCGTTCTTGCGGACCTCGGACAGGCGGCGCGAGAGGCGGTGCGCGATGTGGATCGGCAGCGGCATCAGCTCGGGCGTCTCGTCCGTGGCGTAGCCGAACATCAGGCCCTGGTCGCCCGCACCCTGCTTGTCGAGCTCGTCCTCGTCACCCTCGACGCGGGACTCGTAGGCCGTGTCGACACCCTGGGCGATGTCGGGCGACTGGGCGCCGATGGACACCGACACGCCGCAGGAGGCGCCGTCGAAGCCCTTCTTGGACGAGTCGTAGCCGATCTCGAGGATCTTCTCGCGGACGAGCTGGGCGATCGGCGCGTAGGCCTTGGTCGTCACCTCGCCCGCGATGTGCACGAGACCGGTCGTGATGAGAGTCTCCACGGCCACACGCGAGGTCGGGTCCTCGGTGAGGAGCGCGTCGAGGATCGTGTCGCTGATCTGGTCAGCGATCTTGTCGGGGTGACCCTCGGTCACGGACTCCGAGGTGAACAGGCGACGGGACACAACGCTCCCTGGGGTTGCAGCGGCTGCTGGCTGATCATTTGGCGGAACCACACCGGGGGCTGCGCCCGATCACGTTCCAAGTGCAGTTTATCGGTCGCCACCGTCCGCAGGACCACCCGTCTCGCCCAATGGGAGCCGTGTGACCTGCGGCACTCCATTCTTACGCACGGAACTACCCGCGAGAAGGAAAACGCTCAGGCGCGGCGAAGATCACCTCGGGGCGCGAGTCGCGGGGCGACGTGGTCCCAGATGACGTCCGCCAGGGCTTCCTTCGGACCATAGGGTACGGGAGTCTCCGTTCCGTCCGAAGCGAGGATGACGGCCTCGTTCTCCTCGGAACCGAAGGTCTTGTTGGCGCCGACCTCGTTGACCACGAGGAGGTCGCACCCCTTGCGCAGGAGCTTCGCCCGGCCGTTGGCGAGCACGTCGTCCGTCTCGGCGGCGAAGCCGACGACGACCTGGCCCTCCCGGGCCCGCTCGGCGGAGACCTCCGCGAGGACGTCGGGGTTGCGCACGAGGGCCACCGGCTCGGGGTCCTGGCCGTCCTTCTTCTTGATCTTGCCGTCGGCGTACACGGCCGGGCGGAAGTCGGCCACCGCGGCGGCCATCACCACGGCGTCGGCGTCCGCGGCGGCCTTGAGCACGGCCTCGCGCAGCTGGAGGGCCGTCCCCACCCGTACGACGTCCACCCCGGCCGGGTCGGGCAGCGCGGCGTTGGCGGCGACCAGGGTGACCCGGGCCCCGCGGGCGGCGGCGGTGCGGGCGAGGGCGTAGCCCTGCTTGCCCGAGGAGCGGTTGCCGAGGAAGCGCACCGGGTCCAGCGGCTCGCGGGTGCCGCCGGCGCTGACCACCACGTGCCGTCCGGCGAGGTCGGGCTCCGCGGCACCCCGGGCCGGACCGTTCCTGCGCAGGACGTCGCGGCAGACCTCGAAGATCTCCTCGGGGTCGGGCAGCCGGCCCTTGCCGGTGTCCTTGCCGGTCAGCCGCCCGACGGCGGGCTCGATGACGACGGCGCCGCGGCGGCGCAGCACGGCCACGTTCTCCTGGGTGGCGGGGTGCTCCCACATCTCGGTGTGCATCGCGGGCGCGAAGACCACCGGGCAGCGGGCCGTGAGCAGGGTGTTCGTGAGGAGGTCGTCGGCCAGCCCGTGGGCGGCCTTGGCCAGCATGTCGGCGGTGGCCGGGGCGACGACGACGAGGTCGGCCGCCTGGCCGATGCGGACGTGGGGCACCTCGTGGACGGTCTCCCAGACCTCGGTGGAGGCCGGGTTCCCCGAGAGCGCGGCCCAGGTGGCCTCCCCGACGAAGTTCAGGGAGGCCGCCGTGGGCACCACCCGTACGTCGTGCCCCGACTCGGTCAGCCGGCGCAGGAGCTCGCACGCCTTGTACGCGGCGATCCCGCCGCTGACCCCCAGCACGACCTTCGGCTTGTCCACTGCTTCTCCCGTGATCGGTTGCATCGGTACCTATGACACACCACAGGCCCGGCAGCGGTGCTGCCGGGCCTGTGGCGTGCGATGTCGTGCCCTACTGGGCCGGGGCCTCGATGGCCTCGGAGGTCAGCAGACCCGCGTTGATCTCGCGCAGGGCGATCGAGAGCGGCTTCTCGTGGACGTGGGTGTCCACCAGCGGGCCGACGTACTCCAGCAGGCCCTCACCGAGCTGCGAGTAGTACGCGTTGATCTGACGCGCACGCTTGGCCGCGTAGATCACGAGGCTGTACTTCGAGTCAGTGGCCTCGAGCAGCTCGTCGATCGGCGGGTTGATGATGCCCTCGGGCGCGGTGATGGAAGAGGACACGCTCTACCTTCCGAAGATGGATAAAAGATCAGACAACTGCCATCAAGGCTAGCAGCTCACGCGCTACGTCCTCGACGGAGGTGTTGACGAGGGTGGTGTCGAACTCCGACTCGGCAGCGAGTTCGGTCTTGGCGGCGCCGAGCCGGCGTTCGATGACCTCGGCGGACTCGGTGCCCCGGCCGGTGAGCCGGCGGACCAGCTCCTCCCAGCTCGGCGGGGCCAGGAAGACCAGCTGGGCCTCGGGCATCGACTCGCGGACGAGCCGGGCGCCCTGGAGGTCGATCTCCAGCAGCACCGGTTCGCCGTTGTCCAGGCGTTCCAGTACCGCGCCGCGCGGTGTGCCGTAGCGGTTGCCCGCGAACTCGGCCCACTCCAGCAGCTCGCCGTTGGCGATCAGCTTGTCGAACTCGTCGTCGTTGACGAAGAAGTAGTGGACTCCGTGTCGCTCACCGGGCCGCGGTTTGCGGGTGGTGGCCGACACCGAGAGCCACACCTCGGGGTGGACCTTGCGCATATGCGCGACGACCGTGCTCTTGCCGACCCCCGAGGGGCCGGAGAGCACGGTCAGCCGCGGACGAACCTCTGCTGCCATAGAGCGATTATCCAGGTTCTCGGGACTGCCTGAGAACGCCGGGAGAACTTCGGGCGACGCCTCAGGCGCCGCTACCGCCGAACTCTCGCTCCAGAGAGGCGATCTGGTTGGAGCCGAGACCTCGGACACGCCGGGACTCGGAGATGCCGAGGCGCTCCATGATCTGCTTGGCGCGGACCTTGCCGACGCCGGGCAGCGACTCGAGAAGGGCGGAGACCTTCATCTTCCCGATGACGTCGTTCTCCTGTCCCGTCTTGATGACGTCGTGGAGGGAGGCGCCGGAGTGCTTGAGTCGATTCTTCACCTCGGCCCGCTCCCGGCGAGCCGCGGCGGCCTTTTCGAGCGCTGCTGCGCGCTGTTCAGGGGTAAGGGGCGGAAGAGCCACGCCTACGTCACCTCGGATGTCGAACTGTCGGATACGGACCGGCGGGGAGCCCTTGGGCACCACGCCGGGCGAGGTCCCGAACAGCGATGGAATTCGCTCGCTGCTCGTTCACTCTGCTCGGAGACTAGCGGCCAAGGCCGCTCCAGTCAGCGAGAACGGACGAAAAGTCCTGGTCAGCCTCCACTGAACCGTACATCACAGACATATCACCCCGGTTTTGTCCGGGGAAAGACGTTCGATTTTCGAGATCGCGTCTGCACGCGCCGGTCCGGCGCCCCGCGGATCAGCCCGCGACGGCCTCGCGCACCTCGTCCGCGAAGCGCTTCGCGGAGGCGCGCAGGGCGGCGGCGTCCGGACCGTGCTTCAGGACTCCCCGGGAGACGTTGGGGACCACGTTGGCCACCGCGGCGCCGAAGACCGCCGGGAGGTCGGCCGCGGTCGCGCCCTGGGCTCCGATGCCCGGGGCCAGCAGCGGGCCGTTGATGTCCAGGTCGAAGGAGGACAGGTCGCCCAGCGTGGCACCGACCACCGCGCCGAAGGAGCCCATGGGCTCGGCGCCCGCGTTCTCCGCCGCCAGGTGGGCCAGCATGGTCGCGCCGATCGAGCGGCCGTCCTCGCGGACCGCGCGCTGGACCTCCGCGCCCTCCGGGTTGGAGGTCAGGGCCAGGACGAACAGGCCGGCGCCCGATTCCCGGGCCAGTTCGACGGCCGGGGCGAGGGAGCCGTAGCCCAGGTACGGGGAGACCGTCAGGGCGTCCGAGAACAGCGGGGAGGAGGGGTCGAGGAAGGCCGAGGCGTACGCGGCCATCGTGGAGCCGATGTCACCGCGCTTGGCGTCCATGACCACCAGGGTGCCGGCGGCGCGGGCGTCCGCGACGGTCCGCTCCAGGACCGCGACGCCCTTGGAGCCGAACCGCTCGAAGAAGGCGGCCTGCGGCTTGAAGACGGCGACGGAGTCGGCCAGCGCCTCGACCACCGTGCGGGAGAACCGCTCCAGGCCGGCGATGTCGTCCGCCAGGCCCCAGGAGGCCAGCAGGGCGGCGTGCGGGTCGATCCCCACGCACAGCGGGCCCCGGGCGTCCATGGCGGCGCGCAGACGGGTTCCGAAGGGGGTCACAGGGCTCACGGCGCGGCCTTTCGGGTCTCGGCGCCCACGGCCTCGGCCAGGGTCGCGTAGGGGCTGGCGGCCAGGCGCGCGGCCAGGCCCTTGTGGATGGCGCGGGCGTAGAACGGGCCCTCGTAGATGAAGGCGCTGTAGCCCTGGACCAGCGTGGCGCCCGCGAGGATGCGCTGCCAGGCGTCCTCGGCGTTCTCGATGCCGCCGACGCCCACCAGGACGAGGCGGTCGCCCACGCGCGCGTACAGGCGGCGCAGGACCTCCAGGGAGCGCTCCTTGACCGGGGCGCCGGAGAGTCCGCCGGTCTCCTTGACCAGGGCCGGGTCGGACTTCAGGCCCAGGCCCTCGCGGGCGATGGTGGTGTTGGTGGCGATGATGCCGTCGAGGCCCAGCTCCAGGGCGAGGTCGGCGACCGCGTCGACGTCCTCGTCCGCGAGGTCGGGGGCGATCTTGACCAGCAGCGGGACGCGGCGGCCGGTGACGGAGCGGTCCGCAGCCTCGCGCACGGCGGTCAGCAGCGGCCGCAGGGACTCCGTGGCCTGGAGGTTGCGCAGGCCCGGGGTGTTCGGCGAGGAGACGTTGACGACGAGGTAGTCGGCGTGGCGGGCCAGGCGCTCGGTGGAGACCACGTAGTCGGCGGCGGCCTCGGCCTCCGGGACGACCTTGGTCTTGCCGATGTTGACGCCCACGACGGTCCTGAAGACGGGGTTGCGGGCGGCGAGGCGGTCGGCGACGGCGGCAGAGCCCTCGTTGTTGAAGCCCATGCGGTTGATCAGCGCCCGGTCGGGGACCAGGCGGAAGAGCCGCTTCTTGGGGTTGCCGGGCTGCGCCTGGCCGGTGACGGTGCCGATCTCGATGTGGTCGAAGCCGAGCATCGACATGCCGTCGATGGCGACGGCGTTCTTGTCGAAGCCGGCCGCGAGCCCGAAGGGGCCGTGCATCCGCAGGCCGAGGGCCTCCGTGCGCAGGGACTCGTACCGGGGCGCCAGGGCGCCCGCGACGAAGGTGCGCAGCACGGGGATGCGGGCGGCGAGGCGGATCCAGCGGAAGGCCAGGTAGTGGGCCTGCTCCGGGTCCATCCGCTTGAAGACCAGGTTGAAGAACAGTTTGTACATCGTCCGAAAAGTCCCTTCTGCGCTCACGAAGAGGGGGACACCCGGCGCGGATCGCGCGTCCGGTGTCCCCCTCTCGCTCGCGGGCTGCTAGTCGCGGGCGGCGTTCAGGTGCTCCGCGTGCTCCTGGAGGGAGCGCACGCCGACGTCGCCGCGGTTGAGCGCGTCGATGCCCTGGACGGCGGCGGCGAGCGCCTGGACCGTGGTCAGGCACGGGACGCTGCGCGCCACGGCGGCCGTACGGATCTCGTAGCCGTCGAGGCGGCCGCCGGTGCCGTACGGGGTGTTGACGATCAGGTCGACCTGGCCGTCGTGGATGAGCTGGACGATGGTCTTCTCGCCGTCCGGGCCCTCGCCCTCGCTGAGCTTGCGCACGACGGTGGCGTTGATGCCGTTGCGGCGCAGCACCTCGGCGGTGCCGGAGGTGGCGAGCAGCTCGAAGCCGTGGGCGACGAGCTCGCGGGCCGGGAAGATCATCGAGCGCTTGTCGCGGTTGGCGACGGAGATGAACGCGCGGCCCTTGGTCGGCAGCGGGCCGTAGGCGCCGGCCTGCGACTTGGCGTACGCCGTGCCGAAGACCGAGTCGATGCCCATGACCTCGCCGGTGGAGCGCATCTCCGGGCCGAGGACGGTGTCCACGCCGCGGCCGTGGATGTCGCGGAAGCGCGACCACGGCATGACGGCCTCCTTGACGGAGATCGGCGCGTCCAGCGGCAGGGTGCCTCCGTCGCCCGCCTTGGGCAGCATGCCCTCGGCGCGCAGCTCGGCGATGGTGGCGCCGAGCGAGATGCGGGCGGCGGCCTTCGCGAGCGGGACGGCGGTCGCCTTCGAGGTGAAGGGGACGGTCCGGGAGGCGCGCGGGTTGGCCTCCAGGACGTAGAGGATGTCGCCCGCCATCGCGAACTGGATGTTGATCAGGCCGCGGACGCCGACGCCCTTGGCGATGGCCTCCGTGGAGGCGCGCAGGCGCTTGATGTCGAAGCCGCCGAGGGTGATCGGGGGCAGGGCGCAGGCCGAGTCGCCGGAGTGGATGCCGGCTTCCTCGATGTGCTCCATGACGCCGCCGAGGTAGAGCTCCTCGCCGTCGTAGAGGGCGTCGACGTCGATCTCGATCGCGTCGTCGAGGAAGCGGTCGACCAGCACGGGGCGGGTCGGGGAGATCTCCGTGGACTCCGCGATGTACGACTCCAGGCGGGTCTCGTCGTAGACGATCTCCATCCCGCGGCCGCCGAGCACGTAGGACGGGCGGACGAGGACCGGGTAGCCGATCTCGTCGGCGATCGCCTTCGCACCCGCGAAGGTGGTGGCGGTGCCGTGCTTGGGCGCGGGCAGGCCCGCGTCGGCGAGGACCTGGCCGAAGGCGCCCCGGTCCTCGGCGGCGTGGATGGCCTCCGGGGAGGTGCCGACCACGGGCACGCCGTTGTCCTTGAGCGCCTGGGCGAGGCCCAGGGGGGTCTGGCCGCCGAGCTGGACGACGACACCGGCGATGGGGCCGGCCAGCGACTCGGCGTGGACGATCTCCAGCACGTCTTCCAGCGTCAGCGGCTCGAAGTACAGGCGGTCGGAGGTGTCGTAGTCCGTCGAGACGGTCTCGGGGTTGCAGTTGACCATCACGGTCTCGTAGCCGGCGTCGCTGAGGGCGAAGGAGGCGTGGACGCAGGAGTAGTCGAACTCGATGCCCTGGCCGATGCGGTTCGGGCCGGAGCCCAGGATGATCACCGCGGGCTTGGTGCGCGGCGCGACCTCGGACTCCTCGTCGTAGGACGAGTAGAAGTACGGGGTCTTCGCGGCGAACTCGGCGGCGCAGGTGTCGACCGTCTTGTAGACCGGGCGGACGCCCAGCGCGTGGCGGACCTCGCGGACGACGTCCTCGCGCAGGCCGCGGATCTCGGCGATCTGGGCGTCGGAGAAGCCGTGGCGCTTGGCCTCGGCGAGCAGCTCGGGGTGGAGCTTCTCGGCGGCGGCGAGCTCGTCCGCGATCTCCTTGATCAGGAAGAGCTGGTCGACGAACCAGGGGTCGATCTTCGTGGACTCGAAGACCTCCTCCTGGGTGGCGCCGGCGCGGATGGCCTGCATGACGGTGTTGATGCGGCCGTCGGTCGGGCGGACCGCGGTGGCCAGCAGTTCCTCCTTGTCGCCGGGCTCGCCGACGAAGGTGAACTGGGAGCCCTTCTTCTCCAGGGAGCGCAGGGCCTTCTGGAGGGCCTCGGTGAAGTTGCGGCCGATCGCCATGGCCTCGCCCACCGACTTCATGGTGGTGGTGAGGGTGGCGTCGGCGGCCGGGAACTTCTCGAAGGCGAAGCGCGGGGCCTTGACGACGACGTAGTCGAGGGTCGGCTCGAAGGAGGCCGGGGTCTTCTCGGTGATGTCGTTCGGGACCTCGTCCAGCGTGTAGCCGATGGCCAGCTTGGCGGCGATCTTGGCGATCGGGAAGCCGGTGGCCTTCGAGGCGAGCGCGGAGGAGCGGGAGACGCGCGGGTTCATCTCGATGACGATGACGCGGCCGTCGTCCGGGTTGATCGCGAACTGGATGTTGCAGCCGCCGGTGTCGACGCCGACCTCGCGGATGATCGCGATGCCGATGTCGCGCAGGCGCTGGTACTCGCGGTCGGTGAGGGTCATCGCCGGGGCGACGGTGATCGAGTCACCGGTGTGCACGCCCATCGGGTCGAAGTTCTCGATGGAGCAGACGACGACCACGTTGTCCTTGGTGTCGCGCATCAGCTCCAGCTCGTACTCCTTCCAGCCGAGGATGGACTCCTCCAGGAGCACCTCGGTGGTCGGGGAGAGCGTCAGGCCCTGGCCGGCGATGCGGCGCAGCTCCTCCTCGTCGTGGGCGAAGCCGGAGCCGGCGCCGCCCATGGTGAAGGAGGGGCGCACGACGACGGGGTAGCCGCCGAGGGTGTCGACGCCCTTGATGACGTCGTCCATCGAGTGGCAGATGACCGAGCGGGCGGACTCGCCGTAGCCGATCTTGCCCTTGACGGCCTCGACGACGCCCTTGAAGAGGTCGCGGTCCTCGCCCTTGTTGATGGCCTCGACGTTGGCGCCGATGAGCTCGACGCCGTACTTCTCCAGCACGCCCTGCTCGTGCATGGAGATGGCGGTGTTGAGCGCGGTCTGGCCGCCGAGGGTCGGCAGCAGCGCGTCGGGGCGCTCCTTGGCGATGATCTTCTCGACGAACTCGGGGGTGATCGGCTCGACGTACGTGGCGTCGGCGATCTCCGGGTCGGTCATGATCGTCGCCGGGTTGGAGTTCACCAGGATGACCCGCAGGCCCTCGGCCTTGAGGATGCGGCAGGCCTGGGTGCCGGAGTAGTCGAACTCCGCGGCCTGGCCGATGACGATCGGGCCGGAGCCGATGACCAGGACGGACTGGATATCGGTGCGCTTAGGCACGCTCGGCCTCCATCAGAGAAACGAAGCGGTCGAAGAGGTACGCGGCGTCGTGCGGGCCCGCGGCCGCCTCGGGGTGGTACTGGACGGAGAAGGCCGGCTGGTCGAGCAGCTGGAGGCCTTCCACGACGTTGTCGTTCAGGCAGACGTGCGAGACCTCGGCGCGGCCGTAGGGGGTCTCGGACACCTTGTCGAGGGGCGCGTCGACGGCGAAGCCGTGGTTGTGCGCGGTGACCTCGACCTTGCCGGTGGTGCGGTCCTGGACCGGCTGGTTGATGCCGCGGTGGCCGTACTTCAGCTTGTAGGTGCCGAAGCCGAGCGCGCGGCCCAGGATCTGGTTGCCGAAGCAGATGCCGAAGAGCGGGGTCTTGCGCTCCAGGACGCCCTGCATGACGGAGACGGGGCCGTCGGCGGTGGCCGGGTCGCCCGGGCCGTTGGAGAAGAACACGCCGTCGGGGTCGACCGCGTACACGTCCTCGACGGTGGCGGTGGCGGGCAGCACGTGCACCTCGATGCCGCGCTCGGCCATCCGGTGCGGGGTCATGCCCTTGATGCCGAGGTCCACGGCGGCGACGGTGAACTTCTTCTCGCCGATCGCGGGGACGACGTACGCCTCCTTGGTGGCGACCTCGGCGGAGAGGTTGGCGCCCTTCATCTGCGGCTGCGCCTGGACCTTCGCCAGGAGGGCCGCGTCGTCGGCGACGGCCTCGCCGGAGAAGATGCCGACGCGCATGGCGCCGCGCTCGCGCAGGTGGCGGGTCAGGGCGCGGGTGTCGACGCCGCTGATGCCGACGACGCCCTGCTTGACGAGCTCCTCGTCCAGCGAGCGCTGCGAGCGCCAGTTCGAGGGGATGCGGGCGGGGTCGCGGACGACGTAGCCGGAGACCCAGATGCGGGAGGACTCGGGGTCCTCGTCGTTGACGCCGGTGTTGCCCACGTGGGGGGCGGTCATCACGACGACCTGGCGGTGGTACGAGGGGTCGGTGAGGGTCTCCTGGTAGCCGGTCATGCCGGTGGAGAACACGGCTTCGCCGAAGGTCTCCCCCACTGCGCCGTAGGCGCGGCCGCGGAAGATCCGGCCGTCCTCCAGGACGAGTACGGCGGGAGCTTTGGCTGCTCCCCTGGTGGAGGTCGTCATCGTTCGGCGCCTTCCGTCGTGATGGATTGGTTCATGGAGTTGATGGCCTCGACCCAGGCCGCGTGTTCGGCGGCCCGGTCGGAGCGGAATCCGGAGTCGATCAGCTTGTCGCCGTGCGCCCATGTGACGACCAGCAGACCGCCCTCGGTGAGTACCTTGCCCGCGATTCCCTTGTCGAGGCGGGCGCCGCGCAGCTGCGCGGCCGGTACGAAGAAGTCGGTTGCCCCCGGACGGACCACGTCGAGGCCCGCGTCGGTGAGGGTGAGCTCGACCCGGCTGCGGACTCCGAGCCCGTGGGCGACGATCCGGTCGAGCCACTGCCCGGCGGTGGTGGACCCGTGGTACCGGCCGGTCAGGGCCAGCCGGTGCTCGGGGAGACCGCCGGGGGCGGCGGGCAGCTCGGGCAGATCGCTCTGCAGAGCGCCGCGCCATTTCCAGCCCTGCCGCATCAGCCAGTACACGAACGCGATGAAGACGAGCAGACCGATCACCCACGCGATGCGGGCGCCCCAGTCCGTCACCTCCGCCGACTGTCGTTCGGCGGCCTCGGCGGCCAGTTGGATCACTGCAGGTGTCACGCCAGTTTCCCGTCCACGACCGTTGCCCGGCCCCGCAGGAAGGTGTGAGTGACGCGACCCGGCAGCTCGCGGCCCTCGTAGGGCGTGTTGCGGCTGCGGGAGGCGAAGTGTGCGGGGTCCACGACACCACGGTACGAGGTCTCGACCAAGGTCAGGTTCGCGGGTTCACCTGCCGAGACGGGCCGGCCGTGCCCCGCGAGGCCTCCGATGCGCGCCGGGGCGTGCGACATCCGCTCCGCGACGCCCGCCCAGTCGAGCAGTCCGGTCTCCACCATCGTCTGCTGGACGACGGAGAGCGCGGTCTCCAGGCCCACCATGCCCATGGCGGCGGCGGCCCACTCGCAGTCCTTGTCCTCGTGCGGGTGCGGGGCGTGGTCGGTGGCGACGATGTCGATCGTGCCGTCGGCGAGCGCCTCGCGCAGGGCCATCACGTCGCGCTCGGTGCGCAGCGGCGGGTTGACCTTGTAGACCGGGTCGTACGAGCGCACGAGCTCGTCGGTGAGGAGCAGGTGGTGCGGGGTGACCTCGGCGGTGACGTCGATGCCGCGGGACTTGGCCCAGCGGACGATCTCGACGGAGCCGGCGGTGGAGAGGTGGCAGATGTGCACGCGGGAGCCGACGTGCTCGGCGAGCAGGACGTCGCGGGCGATGATCGACTCCTCGGCGACGGCCGGCCAGCCGCCCAGGCCCAGCTCGGCCGAGACGACGCCCTCGTTCATCTGGGCGCCCTCGGTGAGGCGGGGCTCCTGGGCGTGCTGGGCGACGACGCCGCCGAAGGCCTTCACGTACTCCAGGGCGCGGCGCATGATCACGGCGTCGTCCACGCACTTGCCGTCGTCGGAGAAGACGGTGACGCGGGCGGCGGACTCGTGCATGGCGCCCAGCTCGGAGAGCTTCTTGCCCTCCAGGCCGACGGTGACGGCGCCGATGGGCTGGACGTCGCAGTAGCCGGACTCCTTGCCCAGGCGCCAGACCTGCTCGACGACGCCGGCGGTGTCGGCGACCGGGAAGGTGTTGGCCATGGCGAAGACGGCCGTGTAGCCGCCGGAGGCGGCGGCGCGGGTGCCGGTGAGGACGGTCTCGGAGTCCTCGCGGCCGGGCTCGCGCAGGTGGGTGTGGAGGTCGACCAGGCCCGGGAGGAGGACCTGGCCCTCGGCCTCGATCACCTGGACGCCCTCGGCGGACAGACCGGTCCCACTCCAGTCGATTTCGCCCGTCCGGGCGGTGGCGGCGATGGTCTCGCCGTCGATCAGGACGTCCTGCACGTCGCCGCCGAGGACCTTCGCGCCGCGGATAAGGATCTTGCTCATGGTTACTTGTTCTCCTCGGTACGGGCGGCGGCGGGGGTGGTGACGGCGGGCTCGGAGCCTCCGAGCAGCAGGTAGAGGACGGCCATGCGGATCGAGACGCCGTTGGCGACCTGCTCGACGACCGTGCAGCGGTCGGAGTCGGCGACCTCGGCGGTGATCTCCATGCCGCGGACCATGGGGCCGGGGTGCATCACGATGGCGTGCTCGGGCATCTTCGCCATGCGGGCGGCGTCCAGGCCGTAGCGGCGCGAGTACTCGCGCTCGGTCGGGAAGAAGGCGGCGTTCATCCGCTCGCGCTGCACACGCAGCATCATCACCGCGTCGGACTTCGCCAGCACCTCGTCGAGGCTGTACGAGATCTCGCAGGGCCAGTTCTCGACGCCGACCGGCACCAGCGTCGGCGGGGCCACCAGGGTGACCTCGGCGCCGAGGGTGTGCAGCAGCTGGACGTTGGAGCGGGCGACCCGGCTGTGCAGGACGTCGCCGACGATGGTGATGCGGCGGCCGTTCAGGTCCTTGCCGAGTCCGGTGTCCCGGCCGACCAGCCGGCGGCGCATGGTGAAGGCGTCGAGCAGCGCCTGGGTGGGGTGCTCGTGGGTGCCGTCGCCGGCGTTGATCACCGGGGCGTCGATCCAGCCGGAGGTGGCGAGCCGGTAGGGGGCGCCGGAGGCGTGGTGGCGGATGACCACGGCGTCCACGCCCATGGCCTCCAGGGTCTGGGCGGTGTCCTTGAGGGACTCGCCCTTGGAGACGCTGGAACCCTTGGCGGCGAAGTTGATGACGTCGGCGGAGAGGCGCTTCTCGGCGGCTTCGAAGGAGATCCGGGTACGGGTCGAGTCCTCGAAGAACAGGTTGCAGATGGTGAGGCCGCGCAGGGTGGGCAGCTTCTTTATCGGCCGGTCGGCGACCCGGGCCATCTCCTCGGCGGTGTCGAGGATCAGGACGGCGTCGTCGCGCGTGAGGTCGGCGGCCGAGATGAGGTGGCGCTTCATCTGGGTGCTCCGTAAGTCTGGAGGGCAGGCAGGCGGGGCTGACGTGGGTGCGGGCAGGGCAGGCCTCGGCACGGGCCCCCGCGAGGGGTCCCGTACGCGCGGGGGTTACTGCCCTGCGGCCTGGACGGTCCGCTGGCCGAGCAGCACGGCGTCGCGGCCGTCCTCCTCCTGGAGCTGGACCTTGACGGTCTCGCGCAGCGAGGTGGGCAGGTTCTTGCCCACGTAGTCGGCGCGGATCGGGAGTTCGCGGTGGCCGCGGTCGACGAGGACCGCGAGCTGGACGGCGCGGGGGCGGCCGATGTCGCCGAGCGCGTCGAGGGCGGCGCGGATGGTGCGGCCGGAGAAGAGGACGTCGTCGAGGAGGACCACCAGGCGGCCGTCGATGCCGTCGCCGGGGATCTCGGTGCGGCCGATCGCCCGGGCGGGCTTCAGGCGCAGGTCGTCGCGGTACATGGTGATGTCGAGGGAGCCGACCGGGATCTTCGTCCCGGTGATCTCCTCCAGCTTGGCCGCCAGCCGGCGGGCCAGGTACACACCGCGGGTGGGAATGCCGAGGAGCACCACGTCGTCGGCGCCCTTGGCGCGCTCGACGATCTCGTGGGCGATGCGCGTCAGGACCCGGGCGATGTCCTGCGCCTCCAGAACGGGGCGCATTTCCTCGTCGGCCGAGACCTGGGAAGTCGTGCTGTCCATGAAAAGGACCTCCTTCTCCGCCTCACGGGACGGACCTTAAAGGACGTCTGATGTACGCCGTCCACGGTACCAGGGCCCGGCGGGGACCCTCGCACCGGGGCCCGGCGGCACCCCTCGTAAGAGGGCGTGGAAGAGCATTCGGCTTGACGCATCCAAGTAACGCTGCGTAACCTCACAGTGAGTTACCAGCCGCGCGGCGGAGCCGCATGGTCTCCATGTAGTCACAGCGTCACAGCGTCCGGGAGCGTTATGTCCAGCGAATACGCCAAACAGCTCGGGGCCAAGCTCCGCGCCATCCGCACCCAGCAGGGCCTCTCCCTCCACGGTGTCGAGGAGAAGTCCCAGGGCCGTTGGAAGGCCGTGGTGGTCGGTTCCTACGAGCGCGGGGACCGCGCCGTGACCGTCCAGCGCCTCGCCGAGCTGGCGGACTTCTACGGGGTTCCGGTGCAGGAACTGCTGCCGGGCACGACCCCCGGCGGTGCGGCCGAGCCGCCGCCGAAGCTGCGCCTCGACCTGGAGCGCCTGGCGGGCGTCCCCGCCGAGAAGGCCGGTCCGCTCCAGCGCTACGCGGCGACGATCCAGAGCCAGCGCGGCGACTACAACGGCAAGGTGCTGTCGATCCGCCAGGACGACCTGCGCACCCTGGCCGTCATCTACGACCAGTCCCCCTCGGTCCTGACCGAGCAGCTCATCAGCTGGGGCGTCCTGGACGCCGACGCGCGTCGCGCCGTGGCCCACGAGGACATCTAGTCCCAGGAGAGCCGTCCCGGCTCAGCAGAAACGTTACCGGCGG
>NZ_GG657750.1:1511627-1565362 GCF_000158895.1 Streptomyces sp. C
CGCCGGTTTTTCGTCGGTCGACCGACAGGAGGTCCCCCTGGGGCCCGCGAGAGCCGGAGAACGGCGGAGGGCCCGTGGCGCGCATGCGCCGCGGGCCCTCCGCTCAGCCGTCCGGCTCCGGGCTATTCGCCCCGGCGCAGGCTCGGCTTCAGGTCCTTGAAACGGGCCAGCAGGCCGTTCACGAACGCCGGGGAGTCGTCCGTGGAGAACTCCTTGGCCAGCTGCACGGCCTCGTCGATCGCCACGGCGTCCGGGGTCTCGTCGACCCAGATCAGCTCGTAGGCACCCAGCCGCAGGATGTTCCGGTCGACGACCGGCATGCGGTCGAGCTCCCAGTCCACGGCGTAGGTGACGATCAGGTCGTCGATGCGCTTCACCTTGTCGGCGTAGCCCTCGACGAGGTCCATCGTGAAGGCGTTGACCGGCGGCTGCCGGTCGTCCGACCGCGAGTGGCGGATCCAGTCCGCGAGGACCTCGCGCACGGGCACGCCGCGCTGATCGGCCTCGAAGAGGATCTGGAAGGCGCGCTTGCGCGCGTTGCTCCGGGCAGCCACGGTTAGCTGTTCACCCGGCCGAGGTAGGCGCTGGTGCGGGTGTCGACCTTGATCTTCTCGCCGGTGGTGACGAAGAGCGGGACCTGGATCTCGTGGCCGGTCTCCAGCTTGGCGGGCTTGGTGCCGCCGGTGGAGCGGTCGCCCTGGACACCCGGGTCGGTGTGCTCGATGGTCAGCTCGACGGCGGCCGGGAGCTCGACGTAGAGCACCTCGCCCTCGTGCTGGGCCACGGAGGCGGTGAAGCCCTCGATGAGGAAGTTGGCGGCGTCGCCGACGGCCTTGCGGTCGACCATCAGCTGGTCGTAGGTGCTCATGTCCATGAAGACGAAGTAGTCGCCGTCCATGTACGAGAACTGCATGTCACGGCGGTCGATCGTGGCGGTGTCGACCTTCGTGCCGGCGTTGAAGGTCTTGTCGACGACCTTGCCGGAGAGCACGTGCTTGAGCTTGGTGCGCACGAAGGCCGGGCCCTTGCCGGGCTTGACGTGCTGGAACTCGACGACGGACCAGAGCTGGTCACCGTCGAGCTTGAGCACCATGCCGTTCTTGAGGTCGTTCGTGGAAGCCACGGTTGCGGAATCTCCTGCACTGGAAGACCAGGGATGCGCGCACGGTCCGGCGGTACGGACTAGAGCGCGAGCAGCTCCTTGGTCGTAATGGTGAGTAGCTCGGGACCGCCGTCCGCCTCGGGGCGCACGACGAGCGTGTCATCGATCCGGACACCTCCCCGGCCCGGGAGGTGAACCCCCGGCTCGACGGTGACCGGCACGCAAGCGTCCAGTTTACCCATTGCCGTGGGTGCAAGCTGCGGGTCCTCGTCGATTTCGAGACCCACCCCGTGTCCCATCCATCCAGCGAGGGCCTCACCGTGCCCCGCGGAGTCCAGTACGGAACGCGCCGCGTGGTCCACTTCCCGGTACGCGGCGCCGGGCACCAGGGCCTGCCGGCCGGCCCGCTGGGCGGCGAAGACCAGGTCGTACAGCTCGATCTGCCAGTCGGCCGGCGTGGTCCCGATCACGAAGGTGCGGCCGATCTCGCAGCGGTAGCCCCGGTAGTTGGCGCCGAGGCAGACGGAGAGGAAGTCCCCCTCCTCCACCCTCCGGTCGGAGGGCCGGTGCCGGGAGCGGCCCGAGTGCGGGCCGGTGCCCACGGAGGTCGGGAACGCCGGACCGTCCGCGCCGTGGTCCACGAGCCGGCGCTCCAGCTCCAGGGCCAGGTGGCGTTCGGTCCGGCCGACCAGGATCGACTCCAGCAGCTCGCCCAGGGCCTGGTCGGCGATCTCGGCGGCGATCCGCAGGCAGGCGATCTCCTCCTCGTCCTTGACCAGCCGCTGCTGCTCCACCGCCGTGCCCAGATCCGCCAGCCGCAGCCGGGGCGCGACCGAGTGCACGGCCCGGTGCCGGCCGACGGTGAGGTGGTGCTCCTCGACGGCGAGGGAGTCGGCCCGGTTCGCCGCGGCCAGGTCGGCTGCGGCCACCGCCGGATCGGCGCCGGGAGTGGGCAGCACGGAGACCCGCAGCCCCTCGTCGAGCCGCCCCTCTTCCGCCTCGCCGGTGGGCGCCCCGGGGCAGAACAGCACGTCTTCGGCGGGCCCGACCAGCAGGACGGCGCCCAGCGGGGACGCCCCGGCGAGGTAGCGGACGTTCGCCGGACGCGTGACCAGGGCGGCGGAGTTGCCCGCGGCGGCGCAGCGCTCGCGGAGCAGGCCCCTGCGGGCCTCGTACACGTCTGACATGTCTTCGAGCCTACGAGCGCCCCGCGCATCCGGCCCGGCGAGCGCGTCCGGACGGGGCCGGAGCGGGGCCCGCCCGCCGCTGCGGGTGCCCTACCAGCGGGGCGGGCTCGTCAGCGCCCGCGCGAGGGCCTCGTCCAGGGCCCGCGCGGTGCCCTCGACGTCGAGGTGGGTGTTGTCGATGATCGGCAGCCCGGAGCCGTACCAGCCCGCCATCCGGCCGTGGATGCGGGCGACCTCCTCGTCGGAGAGCCGGCGGTTGCCGGAGCGGGCCGCGTTGCGGTCGAGGACGACGTCCAGGCCGGGCAGCAGCACGACCGGCAGCAGGGCGGGGCCCACGTGGCGCTTCCAGCCGCCGAGGCCCACCACGGGCCGGTCCGGGAAGACGGCGTCGTCGAGGATGCAGGAGATCCCGTTCGCCAGGAAGTTGCGGGCGGCGAAGCCGCAGGTGCGGCGGGCCAGGCGGTACTGGGCCTCGGAGTGCTCGTTCCAGCCGGCCTGCGGGTCCGCGAAGCCCGAGCAGACCCATTCGCGGACGTCGTCCAGGCTGATGTGCGCGGTCGGTACCGGGCGGGTCCGCGCCCAGTGCCGGGCCACGGTCGTCTTGCCGGCGCCGGCCGGGCCGATGAGCAGGACGGCGAGCACCGCCCCGCCGGTGCCGGGCGCGGGCGGCCCGGACGCGGGGGCCGCGGCGGGAGGCAGCGGGATGTGCCCCGTCGCGTCGGGGACCGGTGCCACCGGCCAGCCCTGCGCGGGGGATATCGGCGGCTGCGGGGGAACCGCCGGGTGCTGTCCCGGCGGACCCCAGGCCCCCACTCCGTGCTGCATCCGCGCCACTCCGTCTCGTTCAGGCGACTGATGCGAGAACGTTATCTCAGGCCGTGACCTCTTCCGCCAGCGCGCGCAGCGCCAGCCGGTAGGAGCCCAGGCCGAAGCCCGCGACGGTGCCGGTCGCCACGGCCGCGATGACCGAGGTGTGCCGGAACTCCTCCCGGGCGTACGGGTTGGAGATGTGCACCTCGATCAGCGGCGCGGTGCGCTGCGCGGCGGCGTCCCGCATGGCGTACGAGTAGTGCGTGAAGGCGCCCGGGTTGATGACGACCGGGATCTTGCCGTCGGCCGCCTCGTGCAGCCAGCGCACCAGCTCGCCCTCGTCGTTGGTCTCGCGGACCTCCACGTCGAAGCCGAGCTCGGCGCCCAGGGCGGTGCAGCTCTCCACGAGGCCCGCGTACGAGGTGGCCCCGTACACGTCGGGCTCGCGGGACCCGAGCCGGCCCAGGTTCGGGCCGTTCAGGACCAGCACCCGGCGGCTCACGCGGAGACCTCGCCGTACGCCGCGACCAGGTGGGCCGGGTCCGGGCCCTCCAGCACGGTGGGCTTGGCCAGGCCGTCCAGGACGATGAAGCGCAGCAGGTTGCCGCGGGACTTCTTGTCGACCTGCATGGTCTGGAGCAGCTTGGTCCACTGGTCGCCGCGGTAGGTCAGCGGCAGGCCCACCGAGGCCAGTACGGCCTTGTGGCGGTCGGCGGTGGCGTCGTCGAGCCGCCCGGCCAGCCGGCCCAGCTCGGCCGCGAAGACCATGCCGACGGAGACCGCCGCGCCGTGCCGCCACTTGTAGCGCTCGTTCTTCTCGATGGCGTGCGCGAGGGTGTGGCCGTAGTTGAGGATCTCCCGCAGGCCCGACTCCTTCAGGTCGCTGGAGACCACGTCGGCCTTGACCTGGATGGAGCGGACGATCAGCTCGGCGGTGTGCGGGCCGGCGGGCGTGCGGGCCGCCGCCGGGTCCTCCTCGATCAGGTCGAGGATCGCCGGGTCGGCGATGAACCCGGCCTTGATGATCTCGGCGAGACCGCTGACGTAGTCGTTGACCGGCAGCGACTCCAGCGCGGCCAGGTCGCAGAGCACCCCGGCCGGCGGGTGGAAGGCGCCGACGAGGTTCTTGCCCTCGGCGGTGTTGATGCCGGTCTTGCCGCCGACGGCCGCGTCCACCATGGCCAGCACGGTGGTCGGGACGGCGATCCAGCGCACCCCGCGCAGCCAGCCGGCCGCGACGAAGCCCGCCAGGTCGGTGGTGGCGCCGCCGCCCACGCCGACGATGACGTCGGTGCGGGTGAAGTTGGACTGGCCGAGCGCCTTCCAGCAGTACGCGGCGACCTCGACGGTCTTGGCCTCCTCGGCGTTCGGCACCTGGATGGCGACCGCCTCGTAGCCCTGGTCCGCCAGGTCCGCGCGCAGCGCCTCGCCGGTCTCGGCCAGCGCCTCGGGGTGGATCACGGCGACCCGCTGGGCCTTGGGGCCGATCAGGCCGCCGAGCTCGCCGAGCAGCTGCCGGCCGACCAGCACGTCGTACGCGTCGTGTCCGGCGCTGGCGCCGACGTTGATCCGCGTCACCTGGTCTGTCATACGTCCTTCAACTCCAGAGCGTCGAGGACCGCCTGGGCGACCTCTTCGGGGGTGCGGTCGTCGGTGGCCACGACGACGCGCGCGACTTCGGTGTACAGGTGGCGCCTGGCCTCCATCAGCTCGCGCCACTGGCGGCGCGGGTTGACGGCGAGCAGCGGGCGGGCGGCGCCGAGCCCGACCCGGCGCACGGCCTCCTCGACGTCCATCGACAGGTAGGCCACGGGCAGCCCCGCCAGCAGGGCGCGGGTGCCCTCGTCGAGGACGGCGCCGCCGCCGAGGGCGAGGACTCCGGTGTGCTCGGCGACCGCGGCCGCGACGGCCGCGCGCTCCAGCTCGCGGAAGTACGGCTCGCCCTCGTCGACGAAGATGTCGGAGATCTCCCGGCCCTGGGCCGCGACGATGTCCGCGTCGGTGTCCCGGTAGGGGACGCCGAGCCGGCGGGCGAGCACGCCGCCCACCGTGGACTTGCCGGAACCCATGGGGCCGACGAGTACGACCAGGGGGCCGCCCGTCACCGGATCTGCAGGTTGTCGAGGTAGGACCGCACGTTGCGGCGGGTCTCGGCGACCGAGTCGCCGCCGAACTTCTCGACCACGGCGTCGGCCAGGACCAGCGCGACCATGGCCTCGGCGACGATGCCCGCGGCGGGCACGGCGCAGACGTCGGAGCGCTGGTGGTGGGCCACGGCGGCCTCGCCGGTGGCGACGTCGACGGTGGCCAGGGCGCGCGGCACGGTCGCGATGGGCTTCATCGCGGCGCGGACGCGCAGCAGCTCGCCGGTGGTCAGGCCGCCCTCGGTGCCGCCGGCGCGGCCGGAGGTCCGCTTGATGCCCTCGGGGGTGGAGACGATCTCGTCGTGGGCCTTGGAGCCGGGCACGCGGGCCAGCTCGAAGCCGTCGCCGACCTCGACGCCCTTGATGGCCTGGATGCCCATGAGCGCGGCGGCGAGGCGGGCGTCGAGGCGGCGGTCCCAGTGGACGTGGGAGCCGAGGCCGACGGGCACGCCGTACGCGAGGACCTCGACGACGCCGCCGAGGGTGTCGCCGTCCTTGTGGGCCTGGTCGATCTCCGCGACCATCGCCTTCGACGCGTCGGCGTCGAGGCAGCGGACCGGGTCGGCGTCGAGCTTCTCGACGTCGGCGGGGGTCGGGTAGACGCCGTAGGGGGCCTTGGCCGAAGCCAGCTCCACCACGTGCGAGACGATCTCGATGCCCGCGACCTCCTTGACGAAGGAGCGGGCGACGGCGCCGAGGGCGACGCGGGCGGCGGTCTCACGGGCGCTGGCGCGCTCCAGGATCGGCCGGGCCTCGTCGAAGCCGTACTTCTGCATGCCCGCGAGGTCGGCGTGGCCGGGGCGGGGACGGGTCAGCGGCGCGTTGCGGCCGGTCTCCTTGAGCAGCGAGGGGTCGACCGGGTCGGCCGACATGACCGTCTCCCACTTGGGCCACTCGGTGTTGCCGACCATGATCGCGATCGGGGAGCCCTGGGACAGCCCGTGGCGGACGCCGCCGAGGAAGGTGATCTCGTCCTGCTCGAACTTCATGCGGGCACCGCGGCCATAGCCGAGCCGGCGCCTCGCCAGGTGGTCGGCCACCAGCTCGGTGGTGACCGGGACGCCGGCGGGAAGACCCTCCAGCGTCGCGACCAGTGCCGGTCCGTGCGACTCTCCTGCGGTCAGCCAACGCAACCTGCTCAACGATGCTCCTCATGCTCGCGCCTGGCACTGCGACGACCCGTCCGGCTGCGCGGACCGGACGGCCGTACCCGAATCCTCCCACGTCCGGGCCGTCGCGCGGATCTCGGTCCAGCTGACGGACGGCCCGGGCGGCCCGGAGGTACGCGATGGTGCCGGGTACGGCTATCGGCCCCCTACGTGCGGGCGCGTCAGTGGCGGGCGCGCAGGGCCGCCTCGCCGGCGGCCCGCATGGCGGCCAGGGGGCCGGGGGTGCGGCCGGTCATCTGCTCGACCTGGAGCACGGCCTGGTGGACGAGCAGGTCGAGGCCGCCGAGGAGGGTGCCGTCGCGCCCGGACCAGGCGGCGGCCAGGGCGGTGGGCCAGGGGTCGTAGAGGACGTCGAAGAGGGTGCCGGGCGCGTCGGGGACGGCGGCGGCGAGCTCGTCCGTGGCGCCGGCCGGGGTGGTGGCGATGACCAGCGGCGCCTCCAGCGCGCGGGCCGCGTCCGACCAGGCGGCCGTGCGGACGTCGACGCCGAGCCGCTCGCCCCACTGGCGCATCTCGTCGGCGCGGGCGGCCGAGCGGACGTACGCGGTCACCTCGCCGGTGCAGATCCGGGCGAGTGCGGCGAGCGCCGAGGAGGCGGTGGCCCCCGCCCCGAGGATCGCGGCGGCGGGCACCTTCTCGACGCCGCGCGCGTGCAGGGCGGCGATCAGGCCCGGGACGTCGGTGTTGTCGCCGAGGCGGCGGCCGTCCTCGGTGAACACCACCGTGTTGACGGCCTCCACCGAGGCGGCGGTGTCGCTGATCCCGTCGAGCAGCGGGATGACCGCCCGCTTGAGCGGCATGGTCAGCGACAGCCCGGCCCACTCGGGGCCGAGGCCGGCCACGAACGCGGGCAGGGCGGCCTCGTCGATCTCGAACCGGTCGTAGGACCAGTCGTCGAGGCCGAGCTCCCGGTACGCGGCGCGGTGCAGCACCGGTGAGAGGGAGTGCTCGATGGGCGAACCCAGCACCGCGGCCCGTATCCGTGACATGTCCTGCCTACCCGCCGTTCTTCTTCTGCGCCTGGCGCTCCTGGAACTCCGCGACGAGCTTCAGGTGCTCGTCGTAGGTCTTGGTGAAGGTCGTCTTGTTGCCGTCGACCGACACGAAGAACATCCAGCCGCCGTGGTCGGGGTTGAGCGTAGCGCTCACGGCGTCCGTGCCGGGGTTCCCGATCGGGCCGGGCGGCAGCCCCTTCACGAAGTGCGTGTTGTAGGGGTTGTCGAACTTCTGGGCTTCCTTGAGGTTGAAGTTGATCTCGCTCTGGTTCTTGACGTAGTTGTACGTCGAGTCGAACTCGATCTTCTGGTTCGTGACGTCGTTGGTCTTCTTGAGGCGGTTGTAGACCACCTCGGACATCTTGCGGAAGTCGTCGTGGTTCTTGCCCTCGGCGTTGACGAGGCTGGCGACGGTGATCACCTGGAGCGGGTTCTCCAGGTTCAGCTCCTTGGCCTTGGCCTCGACGCCCATCTCCGCGTACTTGTCCGCCGCGCTCTTGACCATCTGACGGAGCAGCGACTCGGGCGTGCTCTCCTTCTTCAGGTCGTAGCGCGCGGGGAGCAGGAAGCCTTCCAGCGGGTCGATGATCTTGGGGTTGTTGCCGGCCCAGGCCGGCAGGCCGAGGTTCTTGGACTCGCGCAGGGCGACGTCCTTCGTGGTGCCGTCCGGCTTGCCGAGCTTCTTGTCGATCGCCTCGTAGATCTTGGAGTTGCGCCAGCCCTCGCCGATGGTGATGACGTTCAGCTTGGTGGGGTCGATCATCACCGCGACCGCGGCGGCCGCCGACATCTTCTTCTTCAGCGGGTAGACGCCCGGCTGGATCGACTGGCCCCCGGGCTTGGCCTTGGCCGCGTCGACGAACGCCTGCGCACTGGCGACCACGCCGGCCTGCTTGAGGATGCGGCCCATCTGGCCGAGGCCGGCGTCCTTGGGGATCTCGACCTCGACGATCTCCTCGGTGCCCTCACCGGCGAAGTCCTCGGCCGGGGCGAAGCGGTCGTGGAGGTAGTTGTAGCCGTAGTAGCCGCCACCGCCGACCACACCGATGATCACGACGGCGGCGATCAGGCAGGCGGTGCCGCCGCGCTTCTTCTGTTTACCGCCCTTGCCGCCCTTGGCGCGGCCGCCGGCCCGGCGCCCGCGCGACTCGTCGCCGTCGTCGGAGCCGCCGCCGGCGGGCAGGAGCGCCTCTTCGGGCTCCTCCTCCAGCGGCTCCTCGACCGGTTCCGGTTCCAGGTGGCGCAGGCCGGGCGGCTGCGGCGGCGGGTAGGCCTCGGCCGTGGTGTACAGGTCGGGGGTCTCGCCGGGGTAGGCCGCGACGGTCTGCTGCGCGTACGGGTCCGCGCCGGCGTACGGGTCGACCTGTACGGCCGCGGCCGCGTACTGGCCCTGGCCGGTGTCCCAGCCCTGGCCGTTGCTCCCGCCCTCGTACAGGGGCTGGGGGGCCAGGGGCTGAGGGGCCATCTGCTGGGCGGCCATCTGCTGCGCGGCCACCTGCTGCTGGGCCATCTGCTCGTACTGGAGCTGCTGCGCGTAGGCCTGCTCGTCGTACTGCTGCGGATACTGGCCCGCGAACTGCTGCTGGTACTGCGGCTCCTGCGGGTACTGCTGCTGAAGGTCCCCGCCGTAGGGCACCTGCGCCTGCTGCGTCTGGTGCGCGGTCCACCCCTGGTCCCCGTAGAGGGGGTCCTGGGGGTTCCACGGTTCGGAGCCGTGGCCCCGGCCATAGTCAGTCATCGGTCCCCTAGAGCCGCGAGACGAAGCCCGCGGCTTCTGTCGGCCGCGGCACCCGGTTCCGCCTCTTTGGTGGTGAGCGACGGCTGTTCGAATGCCGTCTCATCGCGCGGAACGTTACCGTATCGCGATCAGACAACCACTTCGACGCACTCACCGGGCGGATTACCTGATACCCGTTCGGTCTCAAGAGCGTTCTGGAGGATAACCACAGCGGCCGCCTGGTCGATGACCGACCTGCCCTTCTTGGCGTTCCGGCCGGAGGCCCGCAGGCCCTGGGCGGCGGTGACCGTGGTCATCCGCTCGTCCACCAGCCGGACCGTCACCGGCTTGATGCCCTTGGCCAGTTCGTTCGCGAATGCGCGCACCTTGGCCGCGGCCGGCCCCTCCCGCCCGCTGAGCGAGCGGGGGAGGCCGACCACGACTTCGAGGGGCTCGTACTCCTCGACGAGCTGCCGCAGCCGCCGGTGGGCGAAGGGGATGTCCCGGCCCGGGACGGTCTCCACCGGCGTGGCGAGCACCCCGTCGGGGTCGCAGGACGCGACCCCGATCCGGGCGTCCCCGACGTCGATGGCCAGTCGGCGGCCGCGGCGCAGAGTCATCGTCAGGCCGTCTCTGCCACGAGGCGCTCGACGGCGGCGATGGCCTCGGGCACGGCGCCCGGGTTCTGGCCGCCGCCCTGGGCCACGTCCGGCTTGCCGCCACCGCCGCCGCCGAGGGTCTTGGCGGCGGTGCGGACCAGGTCGCCGGCCTTGAGGCCGCGCTCGCGGGCCGCCTCGTTGGTGGCGATGACGGTCAGCGGGCGGTCGTTCGCCACGGTGAACAGCGCGACGACGGCCGGGCGGTCGCCCTGGATGCGGCCGCGGACGTCGAGGACCAGCTTGCGCAGGTCGTCGGCGCCCGTGCCGTCCGGCACCTGGCCGACGACGAGGGCGACGCCGCGGATGTCCTGGGCGTTCGAGGCGAGACCGGCGGCGGCCTGGAGGACCTTCTCCGCGCGGAACTTCTCGATCTCCTTCTCGGCGTCCTTCAGCTTGCCGAGCATGGAGGCGATCTTCTCCGGCAGCTCCTCGGGACGGCCCTTGACCAGCTCCTGGAGCTGGGCGACGACCGTGTGCTCCTTGGCGAGGAAGTTGTACGCGTCCACGCCGACGAGGGCCTCGACGCGGCGCACGCCGGAGCCGATGGAGGACTCGCCGAGCAGCTTCACCAGGCCGAGCTGGGAGGTGTTGCCGACGTGCGTGCCGCCGCACAGCTCCTTGGAGAAGTCGCCGATGGTGACGACGCGGACCCGCTCGCCGTACTTCTCGCCGAACTCGGCGATGGCGCCCTGCTTCTTCGCCTCGTCGATGCTCATGACCTCGGCGGTGACGTCGAGCTCGCGGGAGAGCACGTCGTTGATCTTCTGCTCGACGTCGGTGAGGACCGTGCCGGGGACGGCGTTCGGCGAACCGAAGTCGAAGCGGAAGCGGCCGGGGCTGTTCTCGGAGCCGGCCTGGGCGGCCGTCGGGCCGAGGGCGTCGCGCAGCGCCTGGTGGGTCAGGTGGGTGGCCGAGTGGGCGCGGGCGATGGCCCGGCGGCGCTTGACGTCGATGGCGGCGTACGCGGAGGCGCCCACCGTCACCTCGCCGACCTGGACGGAGCCCTTGTGGACGGAGACGCCCGGGACGGGCTGCTGGACGTCGCGGACCTCGATGACGGCACCGGTGTCGAGCTTGATGCGGCCCTGGTCGGCGAGCTGGCCGCCGCCCTCGGCGTAGAAGGGGGTGCGGTCGAGGACGACCTCGACCTCGTCGCCCTCGGAGGCGGCGGGCGCGGAGACGCCGTTGACCAGGAGGCCGACGATGGTGGACTCGCCCTGGTTGGTGGCGTAGCCGGTGAACTCGGTGGCGCCGGAGCCGTCGGCGATCTCCCGGTAGGCCGACATGTCGGCGTGGCCGGTCTTCTTGGCCTTGGCGTCGGCCTTGGCGCGGTCGCGCTGCTCCTGCATCAGGCGGCGGAAGCCGGGCTCGTCCACGGACAGGCCCTGCTCGGCGGCCATCTCCAGGGTGAGGTCGATCGGGAAGCCCCAGGTGTCGTGGAGCAGGAACGCCTTGTCACCGGAGAGGACCGTGCCGCCGGCGGCCTTGGTCTCGGTCACGGCGGTGTCGAGGATGTTGGTGCCGCCCTTGACGGCCTTCAGGAAGGCGGCCTCTTCGGCGAGGGCGACGGTCTCGATGCGCTTGCGGTCGGTGATCAGCTCGGGGTACTGCTGCCCCATCGTGTCGATCACGACGTCGATCAGGTCCTGGACGACCGGCCCGGTGGCGCCCATGAGGCGCATGTTGCGGATGGCGCGGCGCATGATGCGGCGCAGCACGTAGCCGCGGCCCTCGTTGCCGGGGGTGACGCCGTCACCGATGAGCATGACGGAGGTTCGCATGTGGTCGGCGACCACGCGCATCGACACGTCGCTGCCCTTGGCCGCGCCGTAGCGGACTCCGGTCAGCTCGGTGGCCTTCTCCATGACCACGCGCAGGGTGTCGGTCTCGTACATGTTCTGCACGCCCTGCAGGATCATCGCGAGGCGTTCGAGGCCGAGACCGGTGTCGATGTTCTTGGAGGGCAGGTCGCCGAGGATCGGGAAGTCCTCCTTGCCCTCGCCGGCGCCGCGCTCGTACTGCATGAAGACCAGGTTCCAGATCTCCACGTACCGCTCGTCGTTGACGGCCGGGCCGCCCTCGACGCCGAACTCGGGGCCGCGGTCGTAGTTGATCTCGGAGCAGGGGCCGCAGGGGCCGGGGACGCCCATGGACCAGAAGTTGTCCTTCTTGCCCAGGCGCTGGATGCGCTCGGCGGGGACGCCGATCACGTCGCGCCAGATCGTCTCGGCCTCGTCGTCGTCGAGGTAGACGGTGATCCAGAGCTTCTCGGGCTCCAGGCCGTAGCCGCCGTCCGCCACGGAGCTGGTGAGCAGCTCCCAGGCGTACTTGATGGCGCCTTCCTTGAAGTAGTCCCCGAAGGAGAAGTTGCCGCACATCTGGAAGAACGTGCCGTGGCGGGTGGTCTTGCCGACCTCTTCGATGTCCGGCGTACGGACGCACTTCTGCACGCTGGTGGCCCGGGGGGCCGGGGGCTTGGTCTCGCCGAGGAAGTACGGCTTGAACGGGACCATGCCCGCGTTGACCAGCAGCAGAGTCGGGTCGTCCGCGATGAGCGACGCCGAAGGGACAACGGTGTGACCGCGCTCCTCGAAGAAGCTCAGCCAGCGGCGGCGGATTTCAGCCGACTCCATCAGTGGTCCTCATTCCGGTTGGACGTAACCGCCGAGCGATCAGGGCGGTGGGTGTTCTGGTCGTTCTGGTGGTACTCGATGGCCCGCAGCCGCCGCGGCCCGGGGAGGGCGGTGACGTTGTCGGGCCGGTCGGGGTCATGGCGCAACCCCAGTGCGTCGTTCAGCTCGTCCTCGCGCTGCGTCATTCCCGCCTTGACGTCGAGGGCGAAGTCCTTGAGGCGGTGCCCGGCCTCCACGGCCTTGTCGGCGGCCTGGGCGGCGAGGCTCTCCGGGGTCAGCTTCTTCAGCTGGCGGTTGACCTTGGTGGTGGCCCACACGCCGGCGGCGGCGCCTGCGGTGAACCAGAAGGCTCGGCGGAACATCGGCGGTCTCAGCCCTTCTGCTTCCGGCGCCGGGCCGGCGGCACCGTACGGCCGACGATCACGGTTCGCCGGGTGGTCTTCTGCGGGGCGTCCTCGGTGCGGCCCAGCGCCTTGCGCACGCCGTAGCCGAAGGCCGCGACCTTGACCAGGGGGCCGCCGAAGGTGGAGGCAACGGTGGAGGACAGCGCGGAGGCGTTGGAGGTGACCTCCTGGACGTCGCTCGCGATGGCGTCGACCCGGTCGAGCTGGGTGCGCGCGGAGCGGACGGTCGTGGAGGCGTCCGCCAGCAGCGGGACCGCCTGCTCGGTGACGTCGGCCACGAGCTTGGTGGTCGCGCGGAGCACCTGCGCGAGCCGGACCAGCACCACGGCGAGGAAGGACACCAGGATGGCCCAGAAAACGGCCACGAGGATGCCGGCCACCTCTCCACCGGACACGTTGCACCGCTCCCTGATCTGCTTGCCTACGGTTTCGCTACGGATCCACTGCGGATCTGCTGCGGATCTGCTGCGGAGAAAAGTCTCCCTCCGACCCTATCGCGCCGGAGATCCGCCGCAGTACCGGAATTCCCGGGTCCGGTGCACGCCCCCGCGGACCCGCCTTGTACGGGGCGCCGGAACAGTACTCTCCGTGTCCCATGCGACAGCGACCCACCCGACGTGCCCCGTCGGGCAATCTTCCCTCGGAGCTGAGTTCCCTCGTCGGGCGGGGTGCCGAACTCGCCGGGGTGGCGCGGCTCCTGGAGTCCTCCCGGCTGGTCACCGTGACCGGGGTGGGTGGGGTGGGGAAGTCCCGGCTGGCGCTGGCCGCGGCCCGGGCGGCCGCCGAGGAGCTCCAGGACCGCCACCGCGACGGCGTCTGGCTGGCCGAGCTGTCCTGCCTGCGCGATCCCGCGCTGCTGGAGTTCACCCTGGCCGAGGCGCTCCACCTCACGGACCACACGGTCCGCCCGCCCCGCACGGTGCTGGCCGAGCACCTGGCCGGACGCCGGCTCCTGCTGGTCCTCGACGGGTACGAGCAGCTGGCCGACGAGACGGCCTGCCTGCTGCGCGAGCTGCTGCTCCGCTCCCCCGGCCTGCGGGTGCTCGCGGCCGGCCGGTGCCCGCTCGGCCTGGACGGGGAGGTGCTGTTCCCGCTGGCCCCGCCCGCCCCCGCCGAGGCCCTGGCCCTGCTGGCCGAACGGGCCGCGGCCGCCGACCCGGCCTTCGCGGTGACGGCGGCGAACCGGCCCGCGCTGACCGAGCTGTGCGCCCGGCTCGACGGGATCCCGCTGGCCCTGGAGCTGGCCGCCGCCCGGCTGCGGATGCTGTCCCCGGAGCAGGTGCTGGCGCGGCTGGAGGACAGGTTCGCGCTGCTGACCGGCGGTGCGCGCGGGGCGCTGCCCCGGCACCGGGCGCTGCGGACGGCGATCGGGTGGAGCCACGAGCTGTGCACCCCGGAGCAGCGGCTGCTGTGGGCGCGGCTGTCGGTGTTCGCCGGGCGGTTCGACCTGGACGCCGCCGAGTACGTGTGCGCGGGCCCCGACCTGCCGGCGGACGGGGTGCTCGACCTGGTCGGGGAGCTGCTCGCGCAGTCGGTGCTGGCCCGGGAGGAGACGCCGGCGGGGGTGCGCTACCGGATGCTGGAGACCGTACGGCTGTACGGGGCGGGGTGGCTGGAGTCGCTGGGTGACGCCGGGCGGCTGCGGCGGCGGCACCGGGACTGGTACGTCGGGCTGGCCACGTGGTGCGAGCTGGACTGGTTCAGCCCGCGCCAGCAGGAGGTGGCCGCGCTGGTGGAGGTGGAGCTGGCGAACCTGCGCCTGGCCCTGGAGTGCTGCCTGGAGGAGCCCGGGGAGCAGCACCTGGGGCAGTACCTGGCGGGCACCCTGTGGTTCTACTGGGCGGGCTGCGGCCGGCTCACCGAGGGCCGGCACTGGCTGGCCCGCAGTCTGGAGCCCGCGGCCGAGCAGTCCGAGCAGGCCGGCGAGAGCGGCGAGGGCGGCGGGGCCGAGGAGTACGAGGGCTCGCGGCTGAAGGCGCTGTGGGTGCTGGGGTACGTGGCGGCGCTCCAGGGTGACGCGGTGGCCTCGACGGGGGCGCTGCACGAGTGCCGGGACGGCGCGGAGCGGACGGGCAACCGGGTGGCGGCCGCGTACGCCGTGCACCGGCTGGGGTGTCTGGCGCTGGTCTCGGACGAGATGCTCCGGGCCGCCGAGCTGCTGGGCGAGGCGCTGGGGCGCTACCGGGAGACCGGGGAGCTGAACAGCAACGTGCTGATGTGCCAGGTGGAGCTGGCGATGGCGCTGGCCTTCCAGGGCGATCTCGCGGGCGCGGTCTCGCTGTGCGAGGAGGTCCGGGACATCTGCGTGGAGCGCGGGGAACGCTGGACCAGGGCGTACGCCCTGTACGTGCTGGCGTACGCGGCCCTGACCGCGGGGGAGCCGGCGCGGGCCCGGCTGCTGCTCACCGAGTGCGTGACGGTGAACCACACCTTCCGGGACCTGGTGGGGCTGGTGCTTGCGGTGGAGCTGCTGGCACTGGTCACGGTCACCGAGGGGGCGGCCGCCGAAGCGGCGGTGCTCCAGGGCGCGGCGGAGCCGATGTGGGACGGGGTGGGGCTGCGGCTGTTCGGGTCGGAGTACTTCAACGCGCCCCGGCTGGCCTGCCAGGAGCGGGCCGGGCAGGTGCTGGGCCCGGAACTGTACGCGGCGCACGCGGCCGAGGGGCGGCAGCTGACGGTGGAGGCGCTGGTGCGGCGCGCGCAGTGGGTTCCCGGGCCGCGCCCGGCAACGCGAAGGCCCGCCGCCCCCCGGAGGGGACGGCGGGCCGATACCAGCCTGTGAGGGCTACGGCCGCTGGATCAGCGGGCGTAGTACTCGACGACGAGCTGCTCGTCGCAGATGACCGGGATCTCCTTGCGGTTCGGGTCGCGGTCGAGGCGGAAGGCCAGGGCCTTCAGGTTGACCTGCAGGTAACGCGGGGTCTCACCCTCACCGGCGTAGCCACCCTCGCGGGCAACCTGGAAGGGGTGCTTCTCGCGGCTGCGCTCGCGGACCGTGATGACGTCGTCGGGACGCACGCGGAACGACGGCTTGTCGACCTTGCCACCGTTGACCTCGATGTGGCCGTGGACGACCATCTGGCGGGCCTGGTAGATGGTGCGGGCGATGCCGGCACGCAGGACCAGGGCGTCCAGACGACGCTCGAGCTCGACGACCAGCGCCTCGCCCGTCTTGCCCTCGGCCTTCTTCGCGCGGTCGTACGCGCGGGCCATCTGGCGCTCGGAGATGTCGTACTGGGCGCGCAGACGCTGCTTCTCGAGCAGACGGACCTTGTAGTCCGAGTTCTGCTTGCGGCCACGGCCGTGCTCGCCCGGCGGGTAGGGGCGGGCCTCGAAGTACTTGACGGCCTTCGGCGTCAGGGCGATGCCGAGGGCACGAGACTTCTTGACCTTGGGTCGCTTCTGGTTCACGGGGAACCTACCTCCATGTAAGTTAGGTGAGGCTTACCTTATCGAGGAGGACGTAATGTCTCGACCACATGGGATCCCCCTGCCCAGTGCGCGCCGCAGTTCGGATTTCAACGAAACGAAATCCGCTTTCGACGACGATAAGCAAGGTCAGCCGCGTCCCAGGGAAGGCGTTCGGCAGCTCACCGGAGCCGAACGCGTACGAACCCTCGTAGAGTCCAACGCCTCAGTATCCCTCACGTTGCCGGGTGCTTCTGACCAGGCCGAGTGGTGGACAGGGGTGCCGGCCGCGCGGACCGTCACCCCGGACGGGGACGTGATCCTCCTGGTATCAGGGGAATCCGCGGCTGCCAGGGCTGCCGCTCACGCCCAGGACGACGACCTCACCGCCGTGATCGAGATCACGGATGTGGCGCCGGTGTCCGTGCCCCATCGTATCCGAGCCCGCGCCCGTCTCACCGGGTGGCTGACCCCGGTCCGCGGCGACGACCGCGCGGTCTGCGCGGCGCTGCTCGCGGAGCGGCACCCGGTGGGCGAGCTGCTGGGCCTGACCGAGTCGCAGGACCCGCCGTACACCGGGCGCCCGGCCTGGACGATGCTGCGCCTGGAGGTCGGCGAGATCACGCTGGACGACCTCTGGGGCGCCGAGCAGGTGGACCCCGACGAGCTGGCGGGGGCCGAGCCCGACCCGCTCGCCGCCCACGAGACGGAGCTGCTCCAGCACCTCGCCTCCGCCCACGCCGAGCGCGTCGCCGACCTGTGCGGGCTGCTCGGCTCCCGGGAGGCGGCCGGCCTGACCGCCGTCCCGCTGGCCCTGGACCGGCTCGGGCTGCGCGTGCGCTTCACCGCGGGCCCGGGCCGGACCTCCCCCTCCTTCGACGCCCGTTTCGACTTTCCGCAGCCGGTGGCGGACGTCTGCGGCCTGCGCCGGGCCATGCGCGCCCTGTTCGCCGCCGCCGCGCGCTGAGCAGCCCTCACGCGGTTCCCGCGGCGGGGCCGACCTCAGCCCCGCCGGCGTTTGAGGCGCGGGGTCCGGGGCGGAGCCCCGGGGAACGGAGGAAGGGCGGGGCGGGGAGCAGCGCCGCGGGCACCCGCACCCGGGCACCCGGCACGCGGCCCCGGCAGGGTCAGGCGCCGCCGCGCAGCCGCTCGCGGACCTTGTCCACCACGTCCGCGTACCGCGCCTCCGCCCCGTACCGCGTCGGTTCGTAGTACCGCTTGCCGTGGATCTCGTCCGGCGCGTACTGCTGCGCGGCGATCGCGCCCGGCACGTCGTGCGGGTAGACGTACCCCACCGCGTGCCCCAGCTTCGCCGCGCCCTTGTAGTGCCCGTCCCGCAGGTGCGCCGGTACCGCGCCCGCGAGCCCCGCACGGACGTCGGCCAGCGCCGCACCGATCGCGGTCGTGGCGGTGTTGGACTTCGGGGGCCAGCGCCAGCGCGATGGTCGCGTGCGACAGGGGTCAGCGCGGCCTCCGGGAAGCCGATCATCGCCACCGCCTGGGCGGCCGCCACGGCCAGCGGCAGGGCCGTCGGGTCCGCCAGGCCGATGTCCTCGCTCGCGGAGATCATCAGGCGCCGCGCGATGAACCGGGGGTCCTCGCCGGCCTCGATCATCCGGGCCAGGTAGTGCAGCGCGGCGTCCACGTCCGAGCCCCGGATCGACTTGATCAGGGCGCTCGCCACGTCGTAGTGCTGGTCGCCGTCCTTGTCGTAGCGGACCGCCGCCCGGTCGACGGCCTCCTCCAGGGTCTGGAGGGTGATCTCCTCCTCGCCCTTGGCGATGGCCGAGCCGGCCCCCGCCTCCAGCGCGGTCAGCGCCCGGCGGGCGTCGCCGCCGGCGATGCGCAGCAGGTGCGCCTCGGCGTCGGCGGGCAGGGACACCGCCCCGCCCAGACCCCGCTCCTCCGTGAGGGCGCGCCGCATCAGGGCGCGCAGGTCCTCGTCGGTCAGCGGCTCCAGGGTGAGGAGCAGCGAACGCGACAGCAGCGGGGAGATGATCGAGAAGTACGGGTTCTCCGTGGTCGCCGCGATCAGGGTGACCCAGCGGTTCTCCACGGCGGGCAGCAGCGAGTCCTGCTGCGCCTTGCTGAAGCGGTGGATCTCGTCGAGGAAGAGGACGGTCTCCTTGCCGTAGCCGCCGGCGGCGCGCTTGGCGCCCTCGATGACGGCCCGGACCTCCTTGACGCCGGCGGTGATCGCGGAGAGCTCGACGAACCGCTTCCGGGTGGCCTGGCTGACCACGTACGCGAGGGTGGTCTTGCCGATGCCGGGCGGTCCCCAGAGGATCACCGAGGAGGCCCCGGCCGGTCCCCCGGCGCCCTCTCCCACCAGCCGGCGCAGCGGCGAGCCCGGCTTCAGCAGGTGCTGCTGGCCGACGACCTCGTCCAGGTTGCGCGGGCGCATGCGGACGGCGAGCGGGGAGCTCGCGGGGTCCTTCTCCCGGCGGTCCTCGGCTGCGGCGGTGAAGAGATCTGGTTCCACACCGGAAGCCTAAGCGAGGCCACTGACAACGCGGCGGCCCTCGGCGGGCCTCAGGAGGTCCAGAAGTCCCACCAGCGGGTCAGGATCAGCATGCCGATGATCCCGATGTGCAGGACCGGCAGCACCCAGGTGAACTCGTCCAGGAAGCCGCGCAGCCAGCCGGGGGCGGGCAGCAGGCCCTGGCGCACGTTGTGCGAGGTGACGTACCAGAACATCAGGATGGTGGCGACCCACGCCAGGCAGCACCACAGGCAGAGCGAGTTGATGTTGTACAGGGACTGGTACGTCAGCCAGGCGCAGAACCCGACGCCGAAGAGGGTGCCGGCGTTGAGCATCAGCCAGTACCAGCGGCCGAACCGGGCCCCGGCCAGCAGGCTCATGCCGACGCAGATCACGATGCCGTAGGCGACCAGGCCGAGCATCGGGTTGGGGAAGCCGAAGACGGCCGCCTGCTCGCTCTTCATGATGTTGCCGCAGGAGACGACCGGGTTCAGGGAGCAGCCCGGGACGAAGTTCGGGTCCTCCAGCAGCTTGAACTTGTCGATGGTGATCACCCACGCGGCCAGCAGGCCCGCTGCTCCGGTGATGACCAGCAGCAGGGCCAGCGCCCGGCTCCCGCCGAAGGTCCGCGCAGCGGTGTCCGCGCCAGCGCCTGTTGTCGTCATCCCGATCCCGCCCGCTCCGCTTCCGCAAGGTCATCAAGCAGGGGCCATTGTGCCGTACGGCGGCGGGCGCCATCCGTTCGCGGGAGATAAGGACGGCCCGGAGACACCCCGGGCGACGGCCCGGAAAACGCCGGGGGCGGGGCGGGGAGGATTCCCCCGCCCCGCCCCCGGCGGACGGCTCGGACGTCAGGCCAGACGGGCCCGGACCTCGGCGACCAGGTCGGCGACGGCCACGGCGGCCTGCTCGCCGGACTCCATGTCCTTGAGCTGGACGACGCCCTCGGCGAGGTCGCGGTCGCCCGCGACGATGGCGAGGCGTGCACCGCTGCGGTTGGCGTCCTTCATGGCGCCCTTGAGGCCCTTTCCACCGTAGGACATGTCGGCCGCGACTCCGGCCCGGCGCAGCTCGGTCACCAGTCCGAAGACGGCCGGCTTGGCCTCGCCCAGCGCGACCGCGAACACCGCCGTCGAGGCCGGGATGTCCAGCTCGACGCCCTCCGCTTCGAGGGCGAGGACGGTGCGGTCCACGCCGAGCGCCCAGCCGACCGACGGCAGCGCCGGTCCGCCGATCATCTCGGACAGGCCGTCGTAGCGGCCGCCGCCGCCGACCGCGGACTGCGAGCCCAGGCCGTCGTGGACGAACTCGAAGGTGGTGCGGGTGTAGTAGTCGAGGCCGCGCACGAGCTTCTCGTCGTCCTCGAAGGCGACCCCGGCGGCCGTGACCAGGGCCCGGACCTCCTCGTGGTACGCCTTGCACGCGTCGCACAGGTAGTCGCGCAGCACCGGCGCGCCGACCAGCTGCTTCTGCACCTCGGGCCGCTTGTCGTCGAGGACGCGCAGCGGGTTGATCTCGGCCCGGCGGACGGTCTCCTCGTCGAGGTCGAGGCCGCGCAGGAAGCCCTGGAGCGCCTCCCGGTACACCGGGCGGCACTCCTTGTCGCCGAGCGAGTTCAGCAGGATGCGGAAGTTGCGCAGGCCCAGCGAGCGGTACGCCTGGTCGGCGAGGATGATCAGCTCGGCGTCCAGGGCCGGGTCCTCGGCGCCGATGGCCTCGGCACCGACCTGCGAGAAGTGGCGGTAGCGGCCCTTCTGCGGCTTCTCGTAGCGGTAGTACGAGCCCGAGTACCAGAGCTTGACCGGCAGGTTGCCCTTCTTGTGCAGGCTCGACTCCAGGGCCGCGCGCAGCACGGAGGCCGTGCCCTCGGGGCGCAGGGCCAGCTGGTCGCCGCCCTTGGTGGTGAAGGCGTACATCTCCTTGGAGACGATGTCGGTGGACTCGCCGACACCGCGGGCGAAGAGGCCGACGTCCTCGAAGCCCGGGGTCTCGATGTAGCCGTAGCCGGAGTTCCGCAGGGGCGCGGAGATGGCCTCGCGCACCGCCAGGTACGTCACGGAGACCGGCGGGATCAGGTCGTACGTGCCCTTGGGGGCCTGAAAAGTAGCCACGAAACTCTCGTCACATTCCTCGTCGTGGGGCGGCGGTGCCGTCCCCCAGGCCGGCGGCGACTTCCCGCAGGTACGGGTTGGTCGCGCGCTCGCGGCCGATGGTGGTCTGGGGACCGTGGCCGGACAGCACCACGGTCGAGTCGTCCAGCGGCAGGCACACGCGGGCCAGCGACCGGAGCATCTCGGCGTGGGAGCCGCCGGGCAGGTCGGTGCGTCCGATGGAGCCGGCGAACAGCAGGTCGCCCGAGAAGAAGACGGGCGGGACGTCCGCCTGCTCGGGCGTCCTGAAGGTCACCGACCCCTTGGTATGCCCGGGCGCGTGCGCCACCGAGAACTCCATCCCGGCCAGCTTCAGGGCGGCGCCGTCGGTGAGCTCGCGGACGTCGTCCGGCTCGCCCACGGTCAGCTCCCCCATGAGCGGCATGCCGATGGAGCGGCCGAGCGCCTTCTCCGGGTCGCTCATCATGTAGCGGTCCTCGGGGTGGATCCAGGCCGGTACGTCGTGTGCTCCGCACACCGGGACCACCGAGGCCACATGATCGATGTGGCCGTGGGTGAGGACGACGGCGACGGGCTTGAGACGGTGCTTCTTCAACGTCTCCTCGACGCCCTGGGCGGCCTGGTGGCCCGGGTCGATGATCACGCACTCCTCACCGGCGGCGGGGGCGACCAGGTAGCAGTTGGTGCCCCAGGCCCCGGCGGGGAATCCGGCAATCAGCACGTTCGTCCTCAATCGTCGTCCGGTGGGAGGCAGCGGATCGGAATCTGCTGCTCAGAGCCTACCGGCGCCCCTCATCACACAGCGAACCCATATACGGTACGGCCTAACCCAGCCCGGACAGCGGTACCAGAGACGCACAAGGAGACGACCCGGTGGTCACGAGCGATCAGCGTCGGCGACAGCTCGCCAGGGAGAAGTACGAGCGCCAGCAGAAGCGCCGCGCGGAGGCCCGACGCAAGTCGCGGCAGCGCCTGGCGGTCATCGGCGCGGCCTCGGCCGTGGTGATCGCCACGCTGGTCGGCCTCGTCGTGGGCGGTGTGTTCGACGGCGGGGACACGAAGGACTCGGCGGCCGACCCCTCGTCGTCCCCGTCGGCGCCCACGCCGAAGAAGTCGCCCTCGCCCGCCATGGCGATCGACGACAAGGCGAAGTACACCTTCGACTTGAAGACCAGCGCGGGCGACGTGAAGTTCGAGATGGACGCGGCGAAGACCCCGCAGACGGTGAACTCGTTCAAGTCGCTCGCCGACAAGGGCTTCTTCGACAAGACCAAGTGCCACCGCCTGGTCACCGGCGGGATCTTCGTCCTCCAGTGCGGCGACCCGGAGGGCACCGGCATGGGCGGTCCCGGCTACAACGTCCCGGACGAGAACCTGGACTCCCTGGGCAAGCCCAACGAGCAGGGGCAGGTGGTCTACCCGGCCGGCACGGTCGCGATGGCCAACACCGGCCGTCCCGGCACCGGCGGCAGCCAGTTCTTCCTCGTCTACAAGGACAGCCCGCTCGCCCCGTCGTACACCCCCTTCGGGAAGATCGACGCGGCCGGTCTGAAGGTGCTGGAGGAGGTGGCCAAGGCCGGGACCGCCGACGGCGCCCAGGACGGGGCCCCCAAGACCCCCGTGACCATCGAGAAGGGCACCGTCACCAAGAACTGACCGGGCCGCGCGGCCCCGGGCCCGGCCGGCCCGCCGCCCGTACGTCGATATTCCGTCGTGCGGGATGCGGACAGCCGGCCCGGCGGTCGCCTATGTTGGCGTTGTGCAGGGCGGGCGCTGCCCGCCCCAGGAAACTGTGGACGATGCCCGGGGGTCCACCCCCGGCGGGCATCAGGTGGAGGAGGCGCTGTGAGCAGCGACCCGTGGGGCCGAGTCGACGAGACCGGCACCGTGTACGTGCGTACTTCCGAGGGCGAGCAGGTCGTCGGCTCGTGGCAGGCGGGCACCCCTGAGGAGGCCCTGGCCTACTTCGAGCGCAAGTACGAGGGCTTGGTGGTCGAGATCGGCCTCCTCGAACGGCGGGTTCGGACCACCGATCTGTCCGCCAAGGACGCCCAGACGGCGATCGAGCACCTGCGTACCCAGGTGGACGAGCACCACGCCGTGGGCGACCTGGAGGCGCTGCGCGTCCGGCTCGACAAGCTGGTGGCGACGGTGGACTCGCGCCGCGAGGAGCGCAAGGTCCAGAAGGCCAAGCAGGCGGACGAGGCCCGTACCGCCAAGGAGGGCCTGGTCACCGAGGCGGAGCAGCTGGCGCAGAGCGACCAGTGGCGCAGCGCCGGTGAGCGGCTGCGCGCGCTGGTGGACATCTGGAAGGGTCTGCCCCGGCTCGACCGCAAGTCGGACGACGAGCTGTGGCACCGCTTCTCGCACGCCCGCTCCGCCTTCTCCAAGCGCCGCAAGGCCCACTTCGCCGCGCTGGACGCGCAGCGCGAGGACGCCCGCAAGGCCAAGGAGAAGCTGGTCGCGGAGGCCGAGTCGCTGTCGCGGTCGACGGACTGGGGTCCGACGGCCGCCCGCTACCGCGAGCTGATGGACAGCTGGAAGGCGGCGGGCCGGGCGCAGCGCGAGGCCGAGGACGACCTGTGGAACCGTTTCCGCGGTGCTCAGGACGTGTTCTTCGCGGCGCGCGGCGAGGTCTTCGCGGAGCGCGACGCCGAGCAGGTCGAGAACCTGAAGCTGAAGGAGGAGCTGGCCGCCGAGGCGGAGAAGCTCGTCCCGGTGACGGACCTGAAGGCGGCGCGGGCCGCGTTCCGGTCCATCAACGAGCGCTGGGAGGGCATCGGCCACGTGCCGCGCGACGCCCGTCCCAAGGTCGAGGGCCGGATCCACGCCGTGGAGCGGGCCATCCAGGAGGCCGAGGAGGGCGAGTGGCGCCGTACGAACCCGGAGGCGCGGGCCCGTGCGGCCGGTCTGACGGGTCAGCTGCAGGCGGCCGTCGACAAGCTGCGTGAGCAGATCGACGCGGCGCGCGCGGCCGGCAACAACGCGAAGGCGGACAAGCTGGCCCGGGAGCTGGAGGGCCGGCAGGCCCTGCTGGACCAGGCGCTGAAGGGCCTGGAGGAGTTCGGCGGCTGACGCCGCGCACTCCCGCTCCCCCTTCGGCTTTCCCCGGACGGGCACCATCGGTTTTCGGCCGGTGGTGCCCGTCCGTCGTTCCGGGCCGCCGGGGTCCGCAGACACCCCGTTCCGCGCGGCCCTCCGTTATCAGGTCGACGCAGCCTGCGGGTATGTCGCACCTCGATCATGTGTACCGTTGTACGGTGCCGCCTCGGCGGACCTCCAGCCGGGCGAGGACCAGGATCGAAAGTGACGCATACCCACATACGCGCCGATGTCCCAGAGACCCGTCCCGTCGCGCGGCACGCCGCCGACAAGAGGGCACCGGGACGCCGGGGGGTCGGGCGGCGCGTTCTCGCCAGTCTGCAGCGCGCCCGGAAGGCGCTGCTGATCCACATCGGGCTGCGGGCCGTCGGGCTCGCCGTGATGGCCGTCTGGGCCCGCCGCGAGGGCGTGGGGCCGCTGGAGGTCCTGGGCGGGCGCTGGGACTCCGACTTCTACCTCCACATGGCCGAGCACGGCCTGACGACGGAGATGCCCGCGTCCTGCGGCCCGGTGGGGCCGGGCTGCCAGATGGCGTTCTTCCCCGTCTACCCGCTGCTGGTGCGGTGGACCGTGAACATCACGCACCTGCCGGTGAACTGGGCGGCGATCGGGGTGGCGCTGCTCGCTTCGGTGATCGCCGCGTGGGGCGTCTTCGTCGTCACCGACAAGATCTACGGGCGCCGGGTCGCCCTCTTCACCTGCGCGCTGTTCGCGATCGTGCCGGCGGCGCTGGTCCAGTCGATGGCGTACACGGAGCCCGTGTTCCTCGCCCTGTCGGCGTGGGCGATGTACGCGGTGCTGACGAAGTCCTGGCTGACGGCCGGTGTGCTGGCCTTCCTCGCCGGAGCCACCCGCCCCTCGGGGTCGGCGATCGTCGCTGCCGTGGTGCTGGCGGGCGTCTGGGAGATCGTGCAGTGGCGCCGCCGGCGGCGCGTGCAGCGTCCGCCCGTGGGGCGGATCCTCGCGGCCTCGGTGATCGCCCCGCTGGGCTGGTTCGGCTACGTGGGCTTCGTGGGCCTGCACTTCCGCCGCTGGGACGGCTACTTCGAGCTCCAGGACCGCTGGGGTTCCAAGTACGACGGCGGCATCGACACGCTCCGGTCGCTGAAGAAGACCTTCACCGACACGCACCTCACCCTCAACCACGTCGTGGTGTCGCTGACGGTGGTCACGGCCGTGGTGCTGTTCGTCATGATCACGCGCAAGCGCCGTCCCCCGGCGGTCGTGTGGATCTTCACGGCCATGATCATGCTGGTGGCGCTGGGCGGCGCGGGCTTCTACTACTCGAAGATGCGCTTCATCATGCCCGCCTTCCCGCTGCTGTTCCCCTTCGCGCTGGCCCTGGCCAGGGCCCGGCGGAGCACGGTGCTGTGGGTCGTCGGGGCGGCCACGGTGGTGTCCGCACTCTTCGGCGGCAACCTCAACTTCGTCTGGTGGGCCAACCCCTGATCCGCCGGCCGCCCGTGACGGCAGTGGGCGCCACCCCCTCGGGGGTGGCGCCCACTCGCGCTTCCGGCTTCGGCTTCCGCTTGCGCTTCCGCTACGGCCTGCGGGCCGAGGTGACGCGGTACACGTCGTAGACGCCCTCGACACCGCGTACGGCCTTCAGGACGTGCCCCAGGTGCTTGGGGTCGCCCATCTCGAAGGTGAACCGCGAGGTCGCCACCCGGTCGCGGGAGGTCTGCACGGCCGCCGAGAGGATGTTCACGTGCTGGTCCGACAGGACCCGGGTGACGTCCGACAGCAGCCGGGACCGGTCCAGCGCCTCGACCTGGATGGCCACCAGGAAGACGGAGGACTGGGTCGGCGCCCATTCCACCTCCAGCATCCGCTCGGGCTGCTGGGAGAGGGAGTCGACGTTGACGCAGTCGGCCCGGTGAACCGATACGCCACTGCCGCGGGTGACGAAGCCGATGATCGGGTCGCCCGGCACCGGGGTGCAGCAGCGGGCCAGCTTCACCCACACGTCGTCGACGCCCTTGACGACCACACCCGGGTCGGCGTTGCCGCGCCGCTTGGTGCGGGCGCGCGACGGCGGGACGCTCTCCTCGATGTCCTCGTTGGCGGCCTCCTCGCCGCCGAGGGCCTGCACCAGCTTCTGCACGACGCCCTGCGCGGCCACGTGGCCCTCGCCGATCGCCGCGTACAGGGACGAGATGTCCGGGTAGCGCATCTCGTGCGCCAGGGTGACGAGGGAGTCGCCCGTCAGGATGCGCTGGATCGGCAGGTTCTGCTTGCGCATGGCCCGCGCGATGGCGTCCTTGCCGTGCTCGATGGCCTCGTCGCGGCGCTCCTTGGAGAACCAGGCGCGGATCTTGTTGCGGGCCCGCGGCGACTTGACGAAGCCGAGCCAGTCGCGGGACGGGCCCGCGCCCTCGGCCTTGGAGGTGAACACCTCGACCAGGTCGCCGTTGTCCAGGGTCGATTCGAGCGGTACGAGCCGCCCGTTGACCCGCGCCCCTATGGTGCGGTGTCCGACCTCGGTGTGGACCGCGTACGCGAAGTCCACGGAGGTCGCGCCGGCGGGCAGCGCGATGACGTCGCCCTTGGGGGTGAAGACGAAGACCTCGTTGCGGGAGAGGTCGAAGCGCAGCGAGTCGAGGAACTCGCCCGGGTCCTCCGTCTCCTTCTGCCAGTCGAGCAGCTGGCGCAGCCAGGCCATGTCGTTGACGGTGTCCTGGCCGGCGCTGCCCTTGGCGGCCTGCGGGACGTCGGTGCGGACCTTGGAGGCGCCGGCGACGGTCTGCTGCTTGTACTTCCAGTGCGCGGCGATGCCGTACTCGGCGCGGCGGTGCATGTCGAAGGTGCGGATCTGGAGTTCGACCGGCTTGCCGCTGGGCCCGATGACCGTCGTGTGGAGCGACTGGTACATGTTGAACTTGGGCATCGCGATGTAGTCCTTGAACCGGCCGGGGACCGGGTTCCAGCGCGCGTGCACCGTGCCGAGGGCCGCGTAGCAGTCCCGGACGGTGTCCACGAGGACGCGGATGCCCACCAGGTCGTAGATCTCCGCGAAGTCACGGCCGCGGACGATCATCTTCTGGTAGACGCTGTAGTAGTGCTTGGGTCTGCCCGTGACGGTGGCCTTGATCCGGGCCGCGCGCAGGTCGACCATCACCTCGTCCGTGACGAGGGCGAGGTACTCGTCGCGCTTGGGCGCCCGCTCGGCGACGAGCCGCACGATCTCGTCGTACATCTTGGGGTAGAGGATCGCGAAGGCGAGGTCTTCCAGTTCCCACTTGATCGTGTTCATGCCGAGGCGGTGGGCCAGCGGCGCGTAGATCTCGAGGGTCTCGCGGGCCTTCTTCTCCTGCTTCTCCCGCTTGAGGTAGCGCATGGTGCGCATGTTGTGCAGGCGGTCGGCGAGCTTGATGACCAGGACGCGCGGGTCCTTGGCCATGGCGACGACCATCTTGCGGACGGTCTCGGCCTGGGCCGCCTCGCCGAACTTGACCCGGTCGAGCTTGGTGACGCCGTCGACGAGGAGGGCCACGGCGTCGCCGAAGTCGCGGCGGAGCTGCTCCAGGCCGTACTCGGTGTCCTCGACGGTGTCGTGCAGCAGGCCCGCCATCAGGGTGGCCGGGTCCATGCCGAGCTCGGCGAGGATGGTGGTCACCGCGAGCGGGTGGGTGATGTACGGGTCGCCGCTCTTGCGCTTCTGGCCGCGGTGCCAGCGTTCGGCGACCTGGTAGGCCTGCTCGATCTGGCGCAGCGTCGCCGTCTCGATCTTCGGGTCGTTGCTGCGGACTATGCGGAGCAGGGGTTCCAGTACCGGGTTGTACGGGTTGGAACGCTGCACACCGAGGCGCGCCAGCCGGGCGCGCACCCGGTTGGAGGACCCGGCCGGCCTGGCCGGAACGGGCTTGACCGGCGGGGCCGGCGGGGGCGTGGCCGCGGCCGCCGCGGCCGGGTCGGCCTTCGGGTCGGGCTGTGCGGCGGAGAGTGGCGGCTGGACCTCGTCTGGCAAGAGCGCTCCTCTGGCGGGCCCCCCTGACGGAGTCTGGGGGAGTGTCCGGGGCCCCGGTCAGGTCCGGATAACCCATGGTAGCGAGGGTTCCGCCGCCCCGTTCTCCTCGGCCGCCCACTGGGACGCAGCCCCAGGCCCGCTCCGGCCCGCCTGTATTCCGGCACCGGCTGAAACCAGCCCCGCCGGCGTTTGAGGCGCGGGGGTCCGGGGGCAGAGCCCCCGGCAGCGGCGCCGCACACGAAAACGGCGGGCACCCGGAACATCCCGGGCACCCGCCGCATCGGCAGAGCAGACGTCAGACCACGATCAGCGCGTCCAGCGGAGCATCGCCCAGGGCCGGGGCCAGCTTCTCCCGGCCGGGGAGGAAGGACAGCTCCATCAGGACCGCCACCCCCGCCACCTCGGCACCGGCCCGCCGGATCAGCTCCAGCGACGCCTCGGCGGTACCGCCGGTCGCGAGGACGTCGTCGATGACCATGACCCTGTCACCGGCCGACAGGTCCTCCGCGTGGACCTCGATCTCGGCGGTGCCGTACTCCAGCTCGTACGACTGCGCGAGCGTGGCGCCCGGCAGCTTGCCGGCCTTGCGTACGGGGATGAAGCCGATGCCCGCCTGGACGGCGACCGGGGCGGCGAGGATGAACCCGCGCGCCTCCAGGCCGACGATCTTGGTGGCGCCGTACCGGACGGCCAGCTCCGCCAGCGCCTCCGTCAGCGCCGCGAAGGCCTTCGGGTCGGCGAGCAGCGGGGTGATGTCCTTGAACACCACGCCCGGCTTCGGGTAGTCCGGGACGTCCTTGATCCGGCCGAGCAGCAGCTCGCGGAGTTCGGGCGTGGAAGAGGGCGCGGTCACCGGCGCCGCCTCCCCTGGCCGCCCTGGGCCACGACCTGCGGGGTGTCGTCCCCGTCGGCGCCCGCGGGGTCCTCGCCCTTGGCGGCCGCGGCGGCGCGCTTGGCGAGCACCCGCTTGGTCAGCGCCTTCATCGCCGGCTCGCGCTCCTTCAGGTCCACGACCAGCGGGGTCGCGATGAAGATCGAGGAGTACGCACCGGCCGCGAGGCCGACGAACAGCGACAGCGAGATGTCGTTGAGCATGCCGGCGCCCAGGAAGCCGCCGCCGATGAAGAGCAGGCCGGCGACCGGGAGCAGCGCGACGACGGTGGTGTTGATCGAGCGGACCAGCGTGCCGTTGATGCTGCGGTTGGCGATCTCGCTGAAGGTGTAGCGGGTCTGCTTGGTGATGTCCTTCGAGCCCTCCTTCAGACCGTCGAAGACGACGACGGTGTCGTAGAGGGAGTAGCCGAGGATGGTGAGCAGACCGATCACGGTGCCCGGGGTGACCTCGAAGCCGACCAGCGCGTACACGCCGACGGTGATGGTGAGGTCGTGGATCAGCGCGATCAGCGCGGCGACGGCCATCCGCCACTCGAAGGCGATGGCGAGGTAGATCACCACGAGGACCATGAAGACGCCGAGGCCGGTCCAGGCCTTGTTGGCGATCTGCTCGCCCCAGCTCGGGCCGACCAGGTCGGCGTTGATCTGGGCCGCGTCGACCTTGAGGTCGGTGCCGAGCTGCTTCTTCACGGAGGCGGCGGAGTCGGTGTCCAGACCGGAGATCTGGATGCGCAGGCCGCCGGTGCCGAGCTCCTGGACGATCGCGTCGTGGCCCGAGGCCTTCTCCGCGCTCTCGGTCGCGTGGGCGACGGAGACGGCCGTCTTCGGGGTGGTGAAGACGGCGCCGCCCTTGAACTCGATGCCCATGTTGAGGCCCTGTACGGCCAGGGCCACGATCGCCGTGATGGTGATCAGGATGGAAACGCCGTACCAGAGAAAGCGCTTGCCGACGAAGTCGTAGCCGACCTCACCGCGGTACAGCCTGGCGCCGAGATCTCCCAGCTTCGACATCTCTCACGCCTCCTTTGCGTCGACGGGGGCGGGAACGGGCGCGCTGCGGCGGGACCGGCGCAGCGGCGGCTTGGCTCCCAGCCGCTTCGGGTCCAGCCCGGACCACGGGTGTCCGCCGGAGAAGAACTTCGTACGGGCCAGCAGGGTCATGATCGGCTTGGTGAACAGGAACACCACGACCACGTCGAGGAGGGTCGTCAGACCCAGCGTGAAGGCGAAGCCCTGGACCTTGCCGACGGTGACGATGAAGAGCACCGCGGCGGCGAGGAACGACACGAAGTCGGAGACCAGGATGGTGCGGCGGGCACGCGGCCAGGCGCGCTCGACGGCCGGACGCAGCGTGCGGCCCTCGCGGATCTCGTCGCGGATGCGCTCGAAGTACACGATGAACGAGTCGGCGGTGATGCCGATCGCGACGATCGCACCGCAGACGGCGGGCAGGTTCAGGGCGAAGCCGATGCCCTTGCCCAGCAGAGCCATGATCGTGTAGGTGAGGATCGCGGAGACCAGGAGGCTGACGATCGCGATGAAGGCCAGGCCGCGGTAGTACACCAGCAGGTAGATCACGACGAGCGCGAGGCCGATGGCGCCGGCGATGAGGCCGGCCTTCAGCTGCTCGCCGCCGAGCGCGGCGGTGACGGTGGTGACGCTGTCCTCCTGGAAGGACAGCGGCAGGGCGCCGTACGAGAGCATGTTGCCCAGGTCCTGCGCGGACTGCTGGGTGAAGCCGCCGGAGATCTCGGCGTTGCCGCCGGTCAGCGCCTGGCTGACGGACGGGTCGGAGATGACCTCTCCGTCGAGCACGATCGCGAACTGGTTCTGCGGGGACTGCTTGGTGGCCAGCTCACCGGTGATCTTGGCGAACTTGTCGGCGCCCTTGTCGGTGAACTGCATGGTGACGATCCACTGACCGCGCTGCTGGTCGATGACGCCCTTGGCGTCCTTCACGTCCGTGCCGGCGACCTGGGCCGGACCGAGGATCCACTTGCCCCACTGGTTGCCGCGCTGACCACACGCGACCATCGGGTCCTCGGGCTTGACGCCCTGGCCCGCGGCGGTGCGCTGGTCCTCCTTGGTGCAGTCCAGCGTGGCGAACTTCGTCTGCAGGTTCGCGAGGGCCGGGTCGGATGACGGGGTCGGCGCGGGGGCCGGGGCCGAGGCGGAGGGCGTGGCCTTGCTGTCGTCTGCCTTCTTCGACTCGCTCGCCGAGGGCGAGGGAGTGGGGGTGCCCGGGGCCTTGAGGGCCTCGCTGAGCACACGGCCCTGGGAAGTGGCGCTGGACGACGGGGTGGCCGACGCGGAGGGCTTGGAGCCTTCGGTCTTCGGGGCGCCGGAACCGCTCGCGGAGGGGCTCGGGGACGAGCTCGCGGACGTGCTCGGCTTCGGCTCGGGAGCGGCGGGGGCACCGTCGGCGAAGGCCAGCACGGGGCGGAAGTACAGCTGGGCGGTGGTGCCGACCTGCTCGCGGGCCTGCTGCTCGTTCGTCCCCTTGGGGATGTTCACGATGATGTGGTCGCGGCCCTGGGTCTGGACCTCGGCCTCCGAGACGCCGAGACCGTTGACGCGGCGCTCGATGATGCCGACCGCCGTGTTCATGTTGGTCTCGTTGACGGCGTCCGGCTTGCCGGGCTCGCTCTTGGCCTTGAGCGTGATGCTCGTACCGCCGGCGAGGTCGATGCCCAGGCGGGGCGTCGTCTGCTTCGTGAGGAACATCCCCGCGGTGAGCGCCACCATCGCGATCAGGATGATGGCCAGGGCGCGCCCCGGCCTCCCCTGAGCCCCCGTGGGCCGCCGGCCCTTCTTCGGTGCTGCCACCTTGTCGTTTCTCCCTGTCCAACCGTCCCGCGCCGGGTCAGCGCGCGGACGGCCACGAAATGTGTGGTGGGGACCCCTGCCCCCCGCAGAAGTTCACTGCGGGAACCGCGGCGGATGCCGGTCGGACACCACCGCGGTCCCTGCCGGCCGCTACTTGGCGCCGGGCTCGCCGTCGGTCTTGCCGTCCTTCGGCTGGTCGTCGCCCTTGGGCTCGTCCTTCTTGCCCAGGTCGAGCTTGGGGGCGTCGCCCTCGGTCAGCGAGGAGGCGTCGTCGGGGACGACGGGCGCGTCGCCCTCCGGGGCCTCGGAGAAGCCGTGGACGATCCGGTTGTACTCGGCGTCCTCCAGCACGGCGCCGATGGCGTTCTTCGCGTAGACCGCGTGGACACCGGGGGCCACCTCGAGGGTGACGGTGTCCTCGCCGATCTCCTTGACCGTGGCGTACATGCCGCCGATGGTGCGCACGCCGGTGCCGGTCGTCATCTGGTCACGCATCTGAGCGGCCTGGGCCTGCTTCTTCTTGGCGGACCGGGTCATCAGGAACATCGCCCCGATGAGCACGATGAACGGGAGCAAGAAGCTGATGTTGTTCACGGGACGAGGATCCTTCGCACGGCCGCGCCGGGGAGCGGCCATTTCTACGGGGGTGGGCACGCCGACCCGAAGGGTCGGCATCGGCGGAGTCTAGGCGAGTCCGCACCGATGGAACAACGCCCAGCATGGCACCGCAGTTCCTGACCGGTCGAACCTCCGCGCCGTCAGGCCCCGAACAGGCCCTGTTGTCCGCTTGTTCCGCCGCCGCCCTGCTGGGGCGGGACGAGCCCCAGGTGGGCCCATGCGGCGGGGGTCGCGATCCGGCCGCGCGGGGTACGGGCGAGCAGCCCCTCCCTGACCAGGAAGGGCTCGGCGACCTCCTCGACCGTCTCGCGCTCCTCCCCCACGGCGACGGCGAGGGTGGACAGCCCGACGGGACCGCCGCCGAACAGCTTGAGCAGCGCCTCCAGCACGGCCCGGTCGAGCCGGTCGAGTCCGCGCGCGTCCACCTCGTACACCTGGAGGGCGGTGGCGGCCACCTCACGGGTGATCACCCCGTCGGCCTTCACCTGCGCGTAGTCGCGCACGCGGCGCAGCAGCCGGTTGGCGATGCGGGGGGTGCCGCGGGAGCGGCCGGCGATCTCGGCGGCGCCGGCGGTGTCGATCTCGACGTCGAGCAGGCCGGCGGAGCGGTGGACGACGCGTTCCAGCTCGGCGGGGGCGTAGAACTCCATGTGCCCGGTGAAGCCGAAGCGGTCCCGCAGCGGCGGGGGCAGCAGGCCGGCCCGGGTCGTCGCCCCGACGAGGGTGAACGGCGGCAGCTCCAGCGGGATGGCGGTGGCGCCGGGGCCCTTGCCGACGATCACGTCGACGCGGAAGTCCTCCATGGCCATGTACAGCATCTCCTCGGCGGGCCGGGACATGCGGTGGATCTCGTCGAGGAAGAGGACCTCCCCCTCCTGGAGGGAGGACAGGATCGCGGCGAGGTCCCCGGCGTGCTGGATGGCGGGGCCGGAGGTGATCCGGATGGGCGCGCCCATCTCGGCGGCGATGATCATGGAGAGGGTGGTCTTGCCGAGGCCGGGCGCGCCGGACAGCAGCACGTGGTCGGCGGTGGCGCCGCGCTGGCGGGCGGCCTTCAGCACGAGGTCCAGCTGCTGGCGGACCTTCTCCTGGCCGACGAACTCGCCGAGGTCCTTCGGGCGCAGCGCCGCCTCGACGGCGGTGTCCTCCCCGTCGGCGGCGGCCGCCACGATCCGGTCGTCGCTCTCGTCGTCCCAGTTCACGGTGTTCAGTCTGCCTTCTGCGTCGTTTGGGTGGTGGGCCGGGTGGGCCGGTGCCGGTCCGGGGGCGCGGGGCTGCGCTGGGCGCTCGAACGCCGCGCGGGCTGGAGGATCCAGCCTCGCCGGCGTTCGAGGCGCGGGGGTCCGGGGGCGGAGCCCCCAGGGGGTCCGGGGCGCAGCCCCGGGGAACCGGCGAAGGGCGGGTAGGGGACCTCGCCCCACGCGGCGGGAACCCGTCAGCGGGCCCGGTTCAGGGACTGGAGCGCGGCCCGCAGCAGCTGCGGAACGGGCGCCGACCCGCCGGAGGCAATGGCCGCCTCGGCCTGCGGCGTCACCGCCGACACCGCCTCCTCCGCGTCCCGCGACGCGTACCCCAGCCCGATCAGCGCGGCGGTGAGCTGCTCCGTCCACGGCGCCGGCCCCGCCGCCGCGGGCGCGCGCTGCGCACCGACCGCCACGCCACCCGGCGCACCCAGCTTCCCCTTCAGCTCCAGCAGCAGCTTCTGCGCCCCCTTCGGCCCGATCCCCGGCACCGCCGTCAGTGCCTTCGCGTCCCCCGCGGCGAACGCCACCCGCAGCGCGTCCGGGGTGTGCACCCCGAGCATCGCCTGGGCCACCCGGGGGCCGACCCCGCTCGCGGTCTGGAGCAGCTCGAACACCTGGCGTTCGTCGTCGTCGGCGAAGCCGTACAGGGTCAGCGAGTCCTCCCGCACGACCAGGGAGGTGGCCAGTCTCGCCGGCTCGCCCACCCGGAGCCCCGCGATGGTGTTCGGCGTGCACTGCACCGCCATGCCCACCCCGCCGACCTCGATGACGGCCAGAGTGGGGGCGAGCGCGGCGACCTGGCCGCTGACGAAGGCGATCATCGGGTACGGCCTTTCAAGGCTGAGGCGGCGTGTTGCACCACCGCCTGCTGGAGGCGGTTCTGGGCGGGGGCCCGCCAGATGTGGCAGATGGCGAGGGCGAGCGCGTCGGCGGCGTCGGCCGGCTTCGGCGGTTCGGCGAGCCGCAGCAGCCGGGTCACCATCGCCCCGACCTGCGCCTTGTCGGCGCGGCCGCTGCCGGTGACGGCGGCCTTGACCTCGCTCGGGGTGTGCAGGGCGACCGGTATCCCGCGGCGCGCGGCGCACAGCATGGCGACGGCGCTGGCCTGGGCGGTTCCCATCACGGTGCGCACGTTGTGCTGGCTGAAGACCCGCTCCACGGCGACGAACTCGGGACGGTGCGCATCGAGCCATTCCTCGATGCCCGCCTCGATCGCGACGAGCCGCTGCCCCAGCTCGGCGTCGGCGGGCGTCCGCACCACCCCGACGCCGATCATGGTCAGCGGCCGCCCGGCGACTCCCTCGACCACGCCGACGCCGCACCTGGTCAGCCCCGGGTCCACACCCAGTACGCGCACTCCGCCCCCTCTTCCGACACCTGTCCGTGCAGGCTATCCGCCCGCACCGACAATGCGACGGCGGGCCGACAGGGTGTGTCCTGTCGGCCCGCCGGGGAAGAGCGGAGGGTGCGGCGCCGGTCAGGCGTCGACCTTCTCCATGACCTCGTCCGAGACGTCGAAGTTGGCGAAGACGTTCTGCACGTCGTCGCTGTCCTCCAGCGCGTCGATCAGCTTGAAGATCTTGCGCGCGCCCTCTTCGTCGAGCTCGACCTGCATGGTCGGGACGAAGCTGGAGTCGGCCGAGTCGTAGTCGATGCCGGCTTCCTGGAGCGCGGTGCGGACCGCGACCAGGTCGGTGGCCTCGCTGATGATCTCCCAGGTCTCGCCGTTGTCGTTGACCTCTTCGGCGCCGGCCTCCAGGACCGCGTCCAGGACGTCGTCCTCGGTGAGCTCGGCCTTGGGCAGCAGGATGACGCCCTTGCGGTTGAACAGGTACGAGACCGAGCCCGGGTCGGCCATGGAGCCGCCGTTGCGGGTCATGGCGACGCGGACGTCGGAGGCGGCACGGTTGCGGTTGTCGGTGAGGCACTCGATGAGCACCGCGACGCCGTTGGGGCCGTAGCCTTCGTACATGATCGTCTCGTAGTCGGCGCCGCCGGCCTCGAGGCCGCCGCCGCGCTTGACCGCGGAGTCGATGTTCTTGTTCGGGACCGACTGCTTCTTGGCCTTCTGAACGGCGTCGAAGAGCGTCGGGTTGCCGTCGATGTCGGCGCCGCCCATACGGGCCGCGACCTCGATGTTCTTGATCAGCTTCGCGAAGAGCTTGCCGCGCTTGGCATCGATCACGGCCTTCTTGTGCTTCGTCGTAGCCCATTTAGAGTGGCCGGACATCCGCCTGTCTCCTTCGCGTAACCAACAGTGTTCGTCGCCGATCCTACCGGGAGCGTGTCACAGCCCTGCGCGCACCATGTCGACGAAGTACGCGTGCACGCGATCGTCGCCGGTCAGCTCGGGGTGGAACGAGGTCGCCAGGACGTTGCCCTGGCGCACGGCGACCGTGTGGCCGTCGTACGTGGCGAGCACCTCGACGCTGGCGCCGACCGACTCGACCCAGGGGGCGCGGATGAAGACGCCCTCGACGGGGCCGCCGTCTATGCCCGCGAAGTCGATCCGCGCCTCGAAGGACTCGTTCTGGCGGCCGAAGGCGTTGCGGCGCACGATCATGTCGATGCCGCCGAGCGTCTCCTGGTCCTCACGGCCGTCGAGCAGCTTGTCGGCGAGCATGATCATGCCGGCGCAGGTGCCGTAGACGGGCATGCCGGCGCGCACGCGCTCGCGCAGCGGCTCCAGCATGCCGAAGAGCACGGCGAGCTTCGACATGGTCGTGGACTCGCCGCCGGGGATCACCAGCGCGTCGACCTCGGCGAGCTCCTCGGGACGCCGGACCGGCCTGGCCACGGCGTCCGCCGCGGCCAGGGCGATCAGGTGCTCCCGTACGTCGCCTTGGAGGGCCAGGACACCAATAACGGGGGTGGTCATGGCAGTGACTACCAGCCGCGGTTGGCGTAGCGCTCGGCCTCGGGGAGGGTGTCGCAGTTGATGCCGACCATGGCCTCGCCCAGGTTGCGGGACGCGTCCGCGATGACCTTCGGGTCGTCGAAGAAGGTGGTGGCCTTCACGATGGCGGCGGCGCGCTTGGCCGGGTCGCCGGACTTGAAGATGCCGGAGCCGACGAAGACGCCCTCGGCACCGAGCTGACGCATCAGGGCGGCGTCGGCGGGGGTGGCGACACCACCGGCGGAGAACAGCACGACGGGGAGCTTGCCGAGCTCGGCGACCTCCTTGACGAGCTCGTACGGGGCGCGCAGCTCCTTGGCGGCGGCGTACAGCTCGTTGTTGTCGTAGCCGCGCAGCTGGGCGATCTCGTTCTTGATCTGGCGCAGGTGGCGGACGGCCTCGACGACGTTGCCGGTGCCGGCCTCGCCCTTCGAGCGGATCATGGCCGCGCCCTCGGCGATGCGGCGCAGGGCCTCGCCCAGGTTGGTGGCGCCACAGACGAAGGGGGTGGTGAAGGCCCACTTGTCCGAGTGGTTGATCTCGTCGGCCGGGGTCAGGACCTCGGACTCGTCGATGTAGTCGACGCCGAGGGACTGGAGGACCTGGGCCTCGACGAAGTGGCCGATGCGGGACTTGGCCATGACCGGGATGGAGACGGCCTCGATGATCTCTTCGATCATGTTCGGGTCGGACATGCGGGCCACGCCGCCGTCCTTGCGGATGTCGGCGGGGACCCGCTCCAGGGCCATGACGGCCACGGCGCCGGCGTCCTCGGCGATCTTCGCCTGCTCGGCGTTGACCACGTCCATGATCACGCCGCCCTTGAGCTGCTCGGCCATGCCGCGCTTGACGCGGGAGGTGCCGATCGCCGACTCAGCGGACTGGGAAGAGGTGGGAAGCGTGCTCACGGGTTGACCTCACTCGAAACGAACGCGAAGGGAAGACGGGTGTTACTCGCTGAGAAAACCCCACCGACCAGTCCACTACAAGGGCCAATGTGGAGCCGGTGGCTCTTTCATTTGTCCCCCGCGGCCCTATGAACCTCAGGCGGGGCGGTCCGCGAGGTCCACCGGAGGCTCATCGTCCATTTCGAAGGCCAGCGGGAACGGCGCGTGTCCCGCCAGTCTGAACCATCGGACCTTCCGGTGGCGGCGCAGCGCGCGGGCGGCCCGTACGGCGTCGTTGAGGAACCGGCGCGCCATGGGCACCCGGCGCACCGCCGCGGCCAGCTCCTCGGCCGCCTCCACCCCGCCCGGGGCGGCCTTGAGCACCTCCACCTGGTCCGCGTCGGCGAACACCGCCCGCAGCGCCTGGCTGAGCTCGCTCTCGGCGACCTCCCGGTACTCCTCCTCGGCCTGCCGCGCGGCGTGCGCGGCCTCGTACAGCACGAGCGAGGACGCGGGGTCCAGCGCCCCGGAGGTGGCCACCTCCAGCACCACGGAAGCCCGCCGCACGAGCTGCGCGTCGAGTGCGGCCCGGGCGGCGTCCATCCGCGTGTGCAACCGGTCCAGCCGCCCGGCGGTCCAGCTGAGGTAGACCCCGACGACGGCGAGCGCCACCGCGATCCAGACAAGGTTTTCGATCACGGGCGGCGACACTACCCGCTACGGGCCCCTACGTGTCCCGCGTGAAGCCCAGGCGGGTGCGGAGGGGGACGCGTTCGTCGGTGGCCACGGCCGCCGCGCCCGCGGTGACCGTTTCGTAGACCGCCAGGATGTCCGCGCCCACCGTCGACCAGTCGAAGCGGCGTACGTGCGCCGAGCCGCGGGCGCTCAGTTCCGCGCGGCGGGCCGGGTCGTGGAGGAGGGCGGTCGCCGCCGCGGCCAGGGAGGCGGCGTCCTCGTTGGCGAACAGTTCGCCCGCCGCGCCCTGGTCCAGGACCTGGGCGAAGGCGTCGAGGTCCGAGGCGAGGACGGCGGCGCCCGCCGAGAGGGCCTCGACGAGGATGATGCCGAAGCTCTCGCCGCCGGTGTTGGGGGCGACGTAGACGTCCACGCTGCGCAGCAGGCGGGCCTTGTCCTCGTCGGAGACCATGCCGAGGAACTCCACGCGGGAGCGCAGGTGTTCCGGGAGGGAGGCCACGGCCTCCTCCTCGTCGCCGCGGCCGGCCACGAGCAGGCGTACGTCCGGGCAGGCCTCCACGATGGCGGGGAAGGCGGCCATCAGCACCGGGAGGCCCTTGCGGGGTTCGTCGATGCGGCCGATGAAGCCGAGGGTCTGCCCGGACCATTCGGGGTTGGGGTCGGCCTTGGCGAAGAAGTCGACGTCGACGCCGTTGGGGATGACCACCGCGTCCCCGCCCAGGTGTTCGACGAGGGTGCGGCGGGCGTACTCGCTCACCGCGATCCGGGCGCTGATCTTCTCCAGTGCCGGCTGGAGGATCGGGTACGCGGCGATCATCGCGCGCGAGCGGGGGTTGGAGGTGTGGAACGTCGCCACGATCGGGCCCTGGGCCGCCCAGCAGGACAGCAGGCCGAGCGAGGGCGAGGCGGGCTCGTGGATGTGGATGACGTCGAAGACGCCCTCGTGCAGCCAGCGGCGCACCCGGGCGGCGGAGAGGAAGCCGAAGTTCAGCCGGGCGACGGACCCGTTGTAGGGCACCGGCACCGCCCGTCCCGCCGAGACCACGTACGGGGGCAGCGGGGTCTCGTCGTCCGCCGGGGCCAGCACCGACACCTCGTGGCCCTGGCGGATCAGGTGCTCGGCCAGGTCGCGGATGTGGAACTGGACGCCGCCCGGCACGTCCCACGAGTACGGGCACACGATGCCGATCTTCACTACGGGCGCTCCTCCAGGTCGTCGAGCCACAGCCGCTGCAGCATGTGCCAGTCCTCCGGGTGCTCCGCGATGCCCGACGCGAAGGCGTCCGCCACCGCCTGGGTCATGACGGCGGTCTTCTCCGTCCGCGTGCCCTGCTCCGGCACCTCCACCGCGGGGTGGAAGCGGCCGTACATCTTCGGGGTGTCGCCGTAGTACAGGGTGACCGGCAGCAGCACCGCCCCGGTCTGCTGCGCCAGCAGCGCGGGGCCGGCGGGCATCCGGGCCCGGGAGCCGAAGAAGTCCACCTCGACCCCGGAGGCCGACAGGTCCCGGTCGGCGACCAGGCAGATCAGCCCGCCGGAGCGCAGCCGGCGGGCCAGGGTGCCGAAGGAGGCGCCGCCGTTGTGCGGCAGGACCTCCATGCCCAGGCTCTCCCGGTAGGCGACGAAGCGGTCGTAGAGGGACTCGGGCTTGAGGCGCTCGGCGACGGTGGTGAAGGGGAGGCCGAGGTGGCCGGTGACCCACGCGCCGGCGAGGTCCCAGTTGGCCAGGTGCGGCAGGGCGGCGATGACCCCGCGGCCGGAGGCGAGCGCCTCGCGCAGGAGGTGGTCGTCCTCCAGCTGGACGTCCTCGCCGAACCGCTTCGGGTCCATGGCCGGCAGCCGGAAGGACTCCATCCAGTAGCGCATGTACGAACGCATGCCCGCGTGCGACAGCTCGCGCAGCCGCTCGGGGCTCGCGTCGGGCACCACCCGGGCGAGGTTGGACTCCAGCCGCAGCACGCTCTTGCCGCGCCGCTTCCACGCCGTGTCGGCGATCTTGCGGCCGAGGGCCACCGCCGCCGGCTCGGGCAGCTTCTTCACGCCCGCCCAGCCGAGCCCGTACAGCCCGTCGACCAGCTTGTCCTGCGCCTTGCCCATCAGAGCGCGCCGCCTTCGGCACCGGCGGCGGCCGCCGCGTCGGCCTCGGCCGCCTCGCGGCGGACGGTGACCACCCGCTGGACCAGCGTGACCAGCGAGCCCGCCGCGACGACCCACAGCGCGACCGGCAGCAGCACCCCGATCCACGACGGCACGCCGAAGGTCTGCAGCCCGGACAGACCGGCCGCGACCAGGGAGATCACCAGGCGCTCGGCGCGCTCGACGAGCCCGTTGACGGCGACCGGCAGTCCGATCGCCTCGCCGCGGGCCTTCGTGTACGAGACCACCTGGCCGCTGGCCAGGCAGAAGATCGCCACCGCGCACAGCACGTTGTCGTCGCCCAGGCCCGCGTACCAGAGCGCGAGTCCGCCGAAGATCGCCGCGTCGGCCACCCGGTCGAGCGTGGAGTCGAGGAACGCGCCCCACCGGCTGGAGCTGCCGGCCTGGCGGGCCATGTTGCCGTCCACCAGGTCGGAGAAGACGAAGAGGGTGATGGTGATCGTTCCCCAGAAGAGCTCGCCCCGGGGGAAGAAGACCAGCGCTCCGGCCACCACTCCGGCGGTGCCGATGAGGGTGACGGCGTCCGGACTCACCCCCCGGCGCAGGAGAAATGCGGCGAACGGCGTGAGAACACGCGTGAAGAACGCACGCGCGTACTTGTTCAGCATGGCCTTCCCAGAGGGTCGCTGGGCCGAGGGGCCACCACGGCCACCGGCTGGCCCATCGTAGCCAGCGCCCCGCGCCCGCAGTGCCGCGCACCCACCGGTTCGCTCCGGCTCCCTCCCCGCCACGGTCCCTCGTCACCCTCCCGCCGCGCAGCCGACCGTGGCCGGTACCACGTATGGACGCAGTGTGACGGCAGTGCAAAGCTCGAAGGACCCCGATCACCCTCCTCACCGCGACACCAGGAGGCACGAGAAGCATGGGAGCCACATCACACCAAGCCGGAGCCGCCGGCAGGGCACTGACGGCCGACCGCCCCGATTCCGTACGGAACGTCGTGCTGGTCGGCCACAGCGGCGCCGGGAAGACCACGCTGGTCGAAGCCCTGGCCCTCACCGCGGGGGCCGTGAACCGGGCCGGACGGGTCGAGGACGGGAGCACGGTCTCGGACTACGACGAGATCGAGCACCGCCGCCAGCGCTCCGTCCAGCTGTCCCTGGTCCCCGTCGAATGGGCCGGAATAAAGATCAACATCCTGGACACCCCCGGATACGCCGACTTCGTCGGGGAACTCAGGGCCGGTCTGCGCGCCGCGGACGCGGCCCTCTTCGTCGTCTCCGCCTCCGACGGGATCGACGGGGCCACCCGGATGGTCTGGGACGAATGCGAGGCCGTCGGCATGCCGCGCGCCATCGTCGTCACCCATTTGGAGGCAGCCCGCGCCGATTACTCCCAGATGACCGCCGTGTGCGGAGAGATCTTCGGCGCCGACGACCCGGACGCCGTCATCCCGCTCTACCTCCCGCTGCACGGACCCGCCGGACCCGACGGCCACGCCCCCGTCCACGGCCTGCTCGGCCTGCTCTCCCGCCGCGTGTACGACTACACCTCCGGCGAGCGCGCCGAACGCGACCCGGACCCCGCCGAGCTCGCCCTCATCGACGACGCCCGCTCCCGCCTGATCGAGGGGATCATCGCCGAGAGCGAGGACGAGACCCTCATGGACCGCTACCTCGGCGGCGAGGACATCGACGTCAAGACGCTGATCGACGACCTGGAGCGGGCCGTCGCCCGTGGCACCTTCCACCCCGTCCTGATGGCCGCCCCCGCCGCCGACGGAGCCCGCCAGGGCCTGGGCACGGTGGAACTCCTCGAACTGATCACCGGCGGCTTCCCCACCCCCGCCGAACGCGCCCCCGTCGCCGTCACCGCCCCCGACGGCTCCCCCCGCCCCGCCGTCACCTGCGACCCGGCCGGGCCGCTCCTCGCCGAGGTCGTCAAGACCTCCTCCGACCCCTACGTCGGCCGCGTCTCCCTCGTCCGCGTCTTCTCCGGCACCCTCCGCCCCGAGGAGACCGTCCACGTGTCGGGGCACGGCCTGGAGGACCGCGGGCACGAGGACCATGACGTCGACGAACGGATCGGCAGCCTCACCTCCCCCTTCGGCAAACAGCAGCGCACCCTCGGCACCTGCATCGCCGGCGACCTCGCCTGCGTGGCCAAACTCACCCGCGCCGAGACCGGCGACACCCTCTCCGCCAAGGACGCCCCGCTCCTGATGGAGCCCTGGCCGATGCCCGAACCGCTGCTCCCCCTCGCCGTCGAGGCGCACAGCAAGGCCGACGAGGACAAGCTGTCCCAGGGCCTGGCCCGCCTCGTCGCCGAGGACCCCACCCTGCGGCTGGAACAGAACCCGCACACCCACCAGCTCGTCCTGTGGTGCCTCGGCGAGGCCCACCAGGACCTCGTCCTGGAACGGCTGGGGACCCGCTACGGCGTCCAGGTCGACCCCGTCCCCCACAAGGTCAGCCTCCGCGAGACCTTCGGTGCCAAGGCCGCCGGACGCGGACGCCACGTCAAGCAGTCCGGGGGCCACGGCCAGTACGCCATCTGCGAGATCGAGGTCGAACCCCTCCCGCCCGGCAGCGGCATCGAGTTCGTCGACAAGGTCGTCGGCGGCGCCGTCCCCCGCCAGTTCATCCCGTCCGTCGAGAAGGGCGTACGGGCCCAGGCCGCCCGCGGCATCGCGGCCGGCTATCCGCTGGTCGACGTACGCATCACCCTGCGCGACGGCAAGGCGCACTCGGTGGACTCCTCCGACGCCGCCTTCCAGACGGCCGGCGCCCTCGCCCTGCGCGAGGCCGCCGCCGACATCCCGATCCACCTGCTGGAGCCCGTCGCGGAACTCGACGTCGAGGTCCCCGACGAGTACGTCGGCCCGGTCATGAGCGACCTCGCGGGCCGTCGCGGCCGCGTCGTCGGCACCGAACAGGCCGGCCCCGGCCGGTCCCGGGTGCGCGCCGAGATCCCCGAGATCGAGATCGGCCGCTACGCCGTGGACCTGCGCTCCGTCTCCCACGGCACGGGCCGCTTCAGCCGCGCGTACGCCCGGCACGAGCCCATGCCGCCGCACCTCGCGGACAAGATGCGCGAACAGGCGGAGAAGGGAAGCCAGTTGACATAGCACCCCGGATACCGCCCACCCAACCGGCTTGCGGTGGGCGGTATTTCCCTGTCCCATGACCATGGGGACGAGTACGCATATAGGCTCTTCGGCGCGACGGAGAGCACAACGGACCACAACGGAGCGCGACACGCCGCCGATCGCGGCGGCGCACGACTAGCACGACGGCACCACGGGCAAAGAGCACAGTGGCACGGCGATGGGGGCAGCGGTGGCGGACGACGGTTTCGACTTCAGGCCCGGAGCACAGATTCCTCTCCAGGGGGGCGGCGGCCAGACCGCGGCGACCAACGCCCTCGCCTCCGCCGCGTACCGCGACGGCGGCAAGGACACCGCCCTGTCCTCCATACTCGGGGCGAACAGCGAGAACCACCCGGCCTCGGTCAAGGCCCCGAAGATCTCCCTCCTCGAACCCAACCTCGGCGAGGCCTTCTGCCGCGCCGTCGAGGCCCGCACCCTGGGCGCCGGCCGCAAACCGCTCATCCAGTCCTTCGGCGCCGACCCGCAGACCGTCGTCGAGCACTGCCTGGCCGCCTCCCGCATCCGCAAGGAACGCGACCGCAAACTGCGCCTGATCATGCTGGTCAGCGGCATCGTGTTCCTGCCCGGACTGCTGCTCTGGCTCGGTCTCTTCCAGCTGCGCAAGACCCTGTCCAAGGGCGGGGGCAGGAAGAGCACCTGGATCGGCACCGCCCTGCTCGTCGGCGTGGTCCTCGTCGGCGCCGTCCTGCTCTACCGGGTGGTGTACCGCCAGCCCGGCAGCGGCCTGCTGGAGCTCTACCTGCTCGGCGCGCTCGTCGCCCCCGTCCTCGGCTGGTACCTGGCCCGCCGGATCTGCGAGAACACCGCCGCCGACCTGCGCTCCCGCTGGGACGGCCTGCTCGGCGGCGGCGCCCCCGTCGCCGCCAAGATCCCCGAGGCGGTCCCCGGCAACCCCGACGAGAAGGCCCGCGAGGACCTGCGCCACCAGCTGGCGAAGCTGACCGCCGAGAACCGCAGCAACTCCGTCTTCTACGCCGGCCCCAAGGGCATCCTCGGCATGGGCACCCGCTGGGGCAGCTGGCAGATGGCCGAGGAGCTCAACCCCAAGACGGACGGGCACGAGATCCACCCCTTCCGCAGCTGGGACGTCATACGCGCGATCGACGCGCAGCTGCGCAAGCTGGAGCGCGGCCCCCTGCACACCGGCGGCTTCCCGCCCGCCTCCCTCCAGCACTGGATCGTCACCCCCGTCGGGGAGGGCGCAGCCGAAGTGGCCCGCCCCAGCGGCGAGGACGTCGACACCTTCCTGGTCAAGCCGCACGAGATCACCCGGATCTGCAACGAGCAGCAGTTCAGCGCCGGCAACCGGCACTACCTCGGCATCCAGTACCCGCTCTGGGACGGCCAGCTCGTCATCACGATGCTGGTCACCGTCACCGTCCTCTACAAGACGCTGCGCGTGGACGTCACCGCCCACGCCCTCGGCCCGGTGCACGGCCTCTTCACCACCAAGTCCAAGGCGCCGGTGATCGAGGTCCCCAAGTCCATCCGCTTCTGGGAGACGGTGGAGCGCCCGCTGCCGCTGGTGGACACCATGGAGGTGGTACGCCTCGCCGCGCGCGCCCCGCTGACCTGGTACCCGCCGCTGCTGGAGTACTTCGGCGGCAAGCTGGTCCTGCCCGAGCCCTTCGGCCTGCGGCACGTCTGGGCGGGCTCCATGTGGCGCCACCGCTTCATGGCGGACGACGCCCTGCGCACCGTGGCCCCCGTGCTGCGGTCGGTGCACACGGCCACGTTCAAGGTGCTGGAGGAGAACGGCGTGGACACCGCGGCCTTCACCAACCGCTCCTCGATCATGAACGGTCTCATCCAGGAGCCTGCGCCGCGCAAGGCGGACGTCTACGACGCGTAGGTAGGCTGGAGGAGTACCGGCCGCCCCGGGGAGGAGCCGTCATGACCGAGCGCAAGCCGCCGGGGATCAGCTTCGAGTCCTTCGTGGACCGGCAGATCCGAGAGGCCGCCGACCGGGGCGAGTTCGAGAAGCTGCCGGGCTGGGGCAAGCCGATGGCCTCGCTGGACGCCCCGTACGACGAGATGTGGTGGATCAGGCGCAAGCTGCACGGCGAGGGCTTCGCCACGCTGCCCCCGGCGCTGGCGCTGCGCAAGGAGGCCGAGGACGCCCGGGAGGCGGCCCTGGCGGCCCCGACGGAGCGCCGGGCCCGGGAGGTCCTGGCGGAGGTCAACGAGAAGATCCGCACGGCCCTGCGCCGGCCCCCGCCGGGCCCGCCGCTCGGCCTCGCCGAGTTCGACGTGGAGGCGGTCCTGGCCGAGCGCCGGGAGGGCCGTACGAGCTGACGGGGGGCCTTGCGGGCAGACCGGGTCGCGTCAGTCGTCCGGCCAGGCGTCGGCGAGCATCTGGCGCGTGTCCGCGAGCAGTTGCGGCAGGACCCGCGTGTGGCCGACGATGGGCATGAAGTTCGTGTCCCCGCCCCAGCGGGGCACGATGTGCTGGTGCAGGTGCGCGGCGATGCCGGCGCCGGCGGCCGTGCCCTGGTTCATGCCGATGTTGAAGCCGTGCGCCCCGGAGGCCTTGCGCAGCGCGACCATGGCCCGCTTGGTCAGGTCCGCCAGCTCGGCCGTCTCCGGCCCGTCGAGCTCCGTGTAGTCGGCGACGTGCCGGTACGGGACGACCATGAGGTGGCCGCCGTTGTAGGGGTAGAGGTTCAGCACCGCGTAGACGTGCTTTCCCCTCGCGACGACCAGACCGTCCTGGTCCGACATCTCCGGAATCCCGCAGAAGGGGCAGCCGTCCCCGGCCTCCGGGCCGGTCGGCTTGTTCTCGCCCTGGATGTAGGCCATCCGATGGGGGGTCCACAGGCGCTGGAACCCGTCGTGCGTGCCCACACCGTTCTGCCGCTCCGGCTCAATCGTCATGCCATGCAGCATATGACCTCGTCCGGAGGAACGAGCGGGGCCCCCGGAAAGTGATCGCTTTCCGGGGGCCCCGCTCGTCGGCCGGTCAGGCCTGGATCAGACCCTCGTCGGGCCGGATCAGACCTGGACGCGGTCGGCGACGACCTTGGCCAGCTTCGCCAGCGCCTCGTCCTTCGGGATGCCGTTCTCCTGCGAACCGTCGCGGTAGCGGAAGGAGACGGTGCCCGCGGCCATGTCCTCGTCACCGACGATGATCATGAACGGGACCTTGAGCTTCTGGTGGTTGCGGATCTTCTTCTGCATCCGGTCGGAGGACGCGTCGACCTCGACCCGCAGGCCCTGCTTCTTCGCCGCGGCGGCGAACTCCTGGAGGTACTCCACGTGGCCGTCGCCGATCGGGATGCCGACCGCCTGGACCGGGGCCAGCCACGGCGGCATGGCGCCCGCGTAGTGCTCCAGCAGCACCGCGAAGAACCGCTCGATGGAGCCGAACAGCGCGCGGTGGATCATGACGGGGCGCTGGCGGGAGCCGTCCGGGCCGGTGTACTCCAGGTCGAAGCGCTCCGGCAGGTTGAAGTCCAGCTGGACGGTCGACATCTGCCAGGTGCGGCCGATGGCGTCGCGCGCCTGCACGGAGATCTTCGGGCCGTAGAAGGCCGCGCCGCCCGGGTCGGGGGTCAGCGGGAGGCCCTGCTTCTCGGCGACCTGCTGGAGGACCGCGGTGGCCTCCTCCCAGACCTCGTCCGAGCCGACGAACTTCTCCGGGTCCTTGGTGGACAGCTCCAGGTAGAAGTCGGTCAGGCCGTAGTCGCGCAGCAGGTTCAGCACGAAGGTGAGCGTGCGGTCGAGTTCCTCGGCCATCTGCTCGCGGGTGCAGTAGATGTGCGCGTCGTCCTGGGTGAAGCCCCGGGCGCGGGTCAGGCCGTGGACCACGCCCGACTTCTCGTACCGGTACACGGTGCCGAACTCGAACAGGCGCAGCGGGAGCTCACGGTAGGAGCGGCCGCGCGCGTCGAAGATCAGGTTGTGCATCGGGCAGTTCATGGGCTTGAGGTAGTAGTCGGTACCACCGTCGAGCTGCATGGGGGGGTACATGCCCTCCGCGTACCAGTCCAGGTGGCCGCTCTTCTCGAAGAGGGCGCCCTTGGTGGCGTGCGGGGAGTAGACGAACTCGTAGCCCTCCTCCTCGTGCCGGCGGCGCGAGTAGTCCTCCATCACCCGGCGGATGATGCCGCCGCGCGGGTGGAAGACGGCGAGGCCGGAGCCGATCTCGTCCGGGATGGAGAAGAGGTCGAGCTCGTTGCCGAGCTTGCGGTGGTCGCGCTTCTCGGCCTCGGCGAGGAAGTCGAGGTGCGCCTTCAGCTCCTCCTTCGAGGGCCAGGCGGTGCCGTAGATGCGCTGGAGCATCGGGTTCTTCTCGCTGCCGCGCCAGTAGGCGGCCGCGTTGCGCATCAGCTTGAACGCCGGGATGTTGCGGGTGGTGGGCAGGTGGGGACCACGGCAGAGGTCCTTCCAGCACAGCTCGCCGGTCTTGGCGTCCAGGTTGTCGTAGATGGTCAGCTCGCCGCCGCCCACCTCGACGTTCGCGCCGTCGTCGGTCGACGCGGAGCCCTTGATGCCGATGAGCTCCAGCTTGTACGGCTCGTCCGCGAGCTCCTCGCGGGCGGCCTCGTCGGAGACCACGCGGCGGGCGAACTTCTGGCCCCGCTTCTGGATCTCCTGCATCTTCTTCTCGATGGTCTTGAGGTCATCGGGAGTGAAGGGCTTGGCGACGTCGAAGTCGTAGTAGAAGCCGTCGCGGACCGGCGGGCCGATGCCCAGCTTGGCCTCGGGGAACAGCTCCTGCACGGCCTGCGCCATGACGTGCGCGGTCGAGTGGCGCAGGATGTTGAGGCCGTCCTCGGAGGAGATCTCCACCGGCTCGACGGTCTCGCCGTCCTTCACCTCGTACGAGAGGTCCTTCAGCTCACCGGCGATGCGCGCGGCGACGATGGTGCGCTCGCCGGCGAAGAGCTCCGCCGCCGTAGTGCCCGTGGCCACCACGCGCTCGTCCCGCTCGGAATCGCGTTGGATGATCACACGGACGTCTGACACCGGTCTCTCCTGACTCAGGGGGCACGCAGGCGAACGCTGCGCGCCTGAATCGTACCGAGCCGAGTGGCTGCGCCGCGAAACGGTTAACGGGGGCGGCCCCGGGCCCGGCCGCTAGACCGACCCCCGGGGCCCGGCTTCCGGCCCTGCGGGCCGGGCGGACGCGCCCCACCGGGGCGGGCGCCGGGCCGCCGGGGCGGGCACTGGCCGGCTGGACGGACACCGGGCCGCCGCGGTGTCGGGCGCCACGCCGCCAGGGCGGACACCGGGCCGCCAGGGCGGACACCGGGCCGGGCCGGCGCGGGCACCCGGGCCGCCAGAGCGGACAGCGGGCGGCGGGCGCCAGGCCTGCAGGGCGGGCGCCAGGCCGGGCCGGCGGGGGCACGGGGCGGAAAATTCCCCCGGCCCGCCGTCCCGGCGCGGGTAGCGTGGCCGTGCCCGCCCGACCCCGAAAGGAGCGGCCCGCGATGCCGCAGCCCCGCCCGCTGGACCTCGCCGACGACGCGACGTCCGCCGCCGTGCACCGGATCGGCCTGGCCGCGTACGCCGTCGAGGCGGAACTGATCGGCTTCGACGGCATCCCGGCGCTCGGCGAGGGCCTGGAGGCGATGCGGGCGCGTCCGCTGCGCTGGCTGGGCGCGGTGACGGAGGCGGGCGCCGTCGCGGGCTTCCTGGCCTGGGAGGAGACGCGGGACGGCGTGTCCGTCGACCGGCTGTGCGTGGACCCGGCCTGGTTCCGCCGGGGCGTCGCCTCGCTGCTGGTGCGCCACGCCCTGGCGGAGCTCTTCCCGGGCCGCCCGGTCGAAGTCACCACGGGCGCGGCCAACACCCCGGCGGTCGCCCTGTACGAGCGCCTCGGCTTCACCCGCGGCCCGGACTTCTCCCCCGCCCCGGGCCTGCGGATGGCCTCCTTCACGTTGGCCGGAACCCGGTAACGGGGGAACCGGTCGGCGGGCGGGTGCGTCCCAGGGGCGCCCGAAGCACAGGGGACCCAGGGGGAACGAGGAATCATGCGCCGTACCGCAGTCACGCTCACCTGCATCGCCGCCGCGCTGCTCACCGGCTGCGGGGCCGCCGCCGGTCCCGGCGCCGCGGCCAGACCGCCGGCGCCGCCCGCGCCGTTGTCCGTACCGCCCTCGGCGTCGCCGTCCGCGGGCGGGGCGCCGGCCTGCCCGGGGGCCGACCGCTCCGAGCCGGGCGCGCCGCCCACCACCATCGACGGGACCCCCGCGAACACGCCCGAGGCCGCGAAACTGTCGCAGGCCGTCGGCGCCCAGGGTTACGGGGCCTTCGCGGACGTGTACGGCACCCTCTCCACCGACCGGCCCGCCGGCCGGGTCGCGGTGTGCGTGACCGACCTCGCCCGGGGCCGCCTGCTCCTGGAGGCCGCCCGGAAGGCCGACCCCTCCGTCGACCCGGGGCGCGCCGACCTCTACCTGAGCCGCTACACGCACCGCGCGCTCACGGCCGCGGTGGAGCGCCTCACCGCCGACCAGGGCCGGACGGCCTTCCCGCTGTACACCTTCTCGGCGGCCCGGGACGCGTCGGGCGTCGTGGTGACCAGCACCGAGGCGGGCGCCGCGTCGGAGGAACTGAAGGCCCGCCTGGAGAAGATCGCCGGCGTCCCGGTCACCGTCGAGCGGGGCGACCCGGTCGACACCCTGGTCGGCACCAAGCCCCCGAAGAGCCCGGACACCGCGGCACCGGTCGCTCCCTAGGCCGTCCAGGCCGTCTCTTGCGGATCTCGCTCCCCCGGCTACCGCCGGGAGGTGCGCCCGGACCCGCGCCGCCCGGCAAGATCCGAAGGAGACACGGCCTTGGTCGTCGGTGGGGAGCTCGGCCTCAGTCGTCGGTGGGGAGCACGTCCTCCGCGTCGTAGGCCGCGTCCAGGGACTTCATCAGCCGGTCCCGCTCCATCTCGTCGAGCGGGACCGGCGTCACGTCCGAGGCCCGCGCCAGCCTGCGGAAGCCGCCCCGGCGGGAGAGCCGGCCGCTGACCCGGACCGGCATGCCGGCCAGGTGGGCGTGGACGGCGGTCCGGTAGCCCTCCTCGTCGAGCGCGGCCCGTACGTACGGGACGTCCGCGCCGGACAGCACCCGCAGCCGGACCGTCCCCCCGCCGCCCGACGCCGAGCGCCGCATCCGGACCACGGCCCCCGCGAGCCGCACGGGGACGGCCGGCTCGGCCCGCGTGTAGCGGGCGGCGGCCTCGCGCAGCACCGGCAGGTCGCCCGGCGAGAACTCCACCGGCTCGGGCCGGGCCGCGCACCCGGCCGGGACCCCGGCCGCCGGTGCCCAGGCCAGCCCGATCCGGGCCCCTTCGGAGCCCCGGACCAGGGAGACCAGCGCCTCGGCGAGCTCCCGGCTTGTTGACCCTCGCCGCCACCGTGGCGTCAAAGGTCTTTTTTGGGGGGGGGTGTTCTTCGGTTTTTTTTTCCCGTGTCGCGTGCAGCGCGTGTGCAGCGCGTCACCGTCTCGCGCCCCTCGGCACGGGCACGTACGCGGCTAGTCTTGCTGCTCTGTTCTGTGTGTTGGGTCTCATCCAGCACCCGTCCAGGAAGCGTTCGGCCTGTGCCCGGCTGGGCGGTCCGTAGTACCCGGCGCGGGCGCGGTCGGGGAGGGCCCGGCCAGCAGCAGCCGGCGGGCGGCCGAGCGCAGCCGCTCCTGCGCGGGCCAGGCGGCCTCGCCCTGGAAGCCGTCCGGCCCTTGCGGGACCTCCCGTTCCCAGCGGACCTCGTCGCTGGGCACGCTCAGCCCGAGGAGCACCTCCCGCGCGGACGGCACCCCGCTGCGGGACAGCGCGGTGAGCGCCTCCTCCACCAGGTCGGCGCAGTCGGGGAAGCCCCGGCTCTCGGGGACGAGCAGGCTGGTCCCGGCCCGGTCGGGCGGGGTCCAGCGCCCGTAGCGGCCCGCCGCCCCGCCCCGGCGCAGCCAGCCGTGCCGGTGCAGCAGGGCGCCGAGGACCTGCGGGTCGACCTGCCCGGGGTCGGGGGTGCCGGGGGCGGGTCCGGGGCGTGGCAGCGGTTCGAGGTGCGCGGGGTACCGGTCCATCAGGGTGTCCCTCCCGACCCGACCCGGGTCATGATCTCGCACAGCGCCCGGTCGTCGAAGATCCGCTCGGTGGGGATCCGTACGGTGGTGCGGCGCCGGCCGGTCACGGGGTGACCGGCGAGGTTGGTCCAGTAGCAGCAGTGCCGCAGGTCGAGCCGGTCGTGGCCGGCGCTCAGCCACTGGTCCCGCTGCCGCGGTACGAGCATCACCACGAGGATCTTGTGGACGGCGACGGGTGTCCGCGCCAGCTTCACCAGGTGCTCGTTGTCCAGGGTGAAGCCGAAGCTCGCCCCGGCCGGGCGGGGCGGTATCTGGTAGGTCGCCTTGAGCTGCACCTTGATGGTCACCTCGTCGTCGACGACGTGCTCGGGCGCGCCGTGGCTGACGTGCCAGTCGACGCCGTTGTCGGGGAAGGGCTGGGAGAGCGAGCAGCCTGCGGCGGCCGCTACGGCGTGCAGGTAGCCCACCTGGAGGGTCTCCATGCAGGCGGTGGTGGCGAGTGTGCCGCGCAGCGGTCCGGTCCGCGGATCGCCCTGTCCGTGCAGCACCCCGCCCGGTTCGGGCTGTGTGAGCGCCATGGCCGGCTCCCCATGCCTTCCGGGCCCTGCCGTGAACGGTGAACGGGAATGGCGGGGTGACGACCGGTCATGCGTGCGCCCCCCCGAGGGAGTTGTCTCCGTACCCGGCTGCCGCCAAACGGCGTACGGGGCAAACGGGACGGGTATCACGGATTCGGCGGGGGTCGGCGCGTCATGGGGCGGAGGTGCCCGGTGCGGCCCATCCGCCGACCGGGGACGAGGAGTTCGCCATGACACGCTGGTACGAGGGGCCGCTGGCCGCTTTCGACACGGAGACCACCGGGGTGGACGTCGAGCAGGACCGGATCGTGTCCGCCGCGCTCGTCGTGCAGGAGTGTGCGGGCGGCCGGGTCCGCTCCACTCGGTGGCTGGTCAATCCCGGCGTTCCGGTGCCGCCGGGCGCCACGGAAGTGCACGGCCTGACCGACGAGCACCTCCAGCGCAACGGCCGGTGGCCGGCGCCGGTGGTGGAGGAGATAGCGCGGGCGCTGGGCGAGCAGCGGATGGCGGGGCGGCCGGTGGTGGTGATGAACGCGCCGTTCGACCTGACGCTGCTGGACCGCGAGTTGCGCCGGCACCGGGCGTCGACGCTGGCGCGGTACCTGGACAACAGGCCGCTGACGGTGCTGGATCCGCGGGTCCTGGACAAGCACCTGGACCGCTACCGCAAGGGCCGCCGCACGCTGACGGACCTGTGCGCGCACTACGGGATAGAGCTGGAGGGGGCGCACGACGCCTCGGCGGACGCGCAGGCGGCGCTGGAGGTCGTACGGGCGGTCGGGCGCCGGTTCGCGGCGCGGCTGGAGCGGCTGACCCCGGCGGAGCTGCACACGCTCCAGGCGGTGTGGCACGCGGCACAGGCGCGGGGGCTGCAGGCGTGGTTCGCCCGGCAGGGCACTCCGGAGGCCGTGGATCCGCACTGGCCGCTGCGGCCGGAGCTGCCGCAGGCCGCCTGACGCGACGGGCGCGGGCCCGGGGGGCGGGGGCCGGGGGCCGGGAAATGCGGAAGGCCGGTCCGTCATCAGACGGACCGGCCTGTCCCGGTGGGCGATACTGGGATCGAACCAGTGACCCCTTCGGTGTGAACGAAGTGCTCTCCCGCTGAGCTAATCGCCCGGGAACGCACTGAACAATACAAGAGCCTCGGGGCCGGATCAAACCGCTTCGGGCGGGGCGGCCAGCAGGGCCCGCAGGCCGCGCCGTCCGGCCCGCATCATCAGCGCGTGGTTGAGCCGGAACAGCGGCCGGCCGGCGAGCGCGAACCTCCGCAGCAGGGCGGCCCGCACCTCGACCTCCTGCTCGTAGACCGCCCGCGTGCGGGCGGCGCCGGCCGCGCCCCGGGGGCGTACGGTCCAGCGCGCCCAGCCTTCGATGTCACCGTCCAGGCCCGCTTCGAGGACTCCGCGGGCCGGGTCGTGGAGCAGGTCGGTGACGGTGACGCGGATCCCGTACGGGAGGACCGAGCGGATCAGCACGGTCCCGGTGCGCCCGTCGAGCCGCTCGGCCCGGCGGACCTGGGGCCACCAGTCCGGGTAGCGGGCGGGGTCGGCGAGCAGGGAGTAGACGAGCGCGGGCGGGGCGTCGAGGTCCCACACGCTGCGGAAGCGGTAGTGCGTCCAGCGCGGCATGGTTCCAGTCTGGCCCGCCGGGGCGCGGGGGTGCGGGGTGTTCCGCGGAGTCCGCCGAGTAGCTACTCAGCGGCGATCTGAGTACGCACGCCCATGTCCTGATGGCGTGACGGGCACCACACTCCGGCTATGGACTCCCCCCTTCCGCCGGCTCACGAGCTGGCGCTCATCGACGGCGAGCTGGCCCGACTGGAGGCCCGGCGCGGGTACTTGCTGGCCCGGCGGGACTGGCTGCTGCGGCTCCTGGCGGCGCAGCCGGTGCCGTCGGGGCAGTTCGGGCCGGCCGCGCCGTTCGG
>NZ_GG657750.1:1566563-1586514 GCF_000158895.1 Streptomyces sp. C
TGGTGGCGGCGGCCGGGGTGGCGGCGGTGCGGGCTCCGGCGCGGGGCGGTGGCGTTCGCAGCCGGGGGGTGCGCGGCCGTGGGGGCCCTCAGCGTGTCCCTGGCCGCCCTGGAACGGCCGGGCGGCCACCTTCGCGGTGTTCGGGCTGCTGGGAGCCTGCTGCGCCCTGGGAGCCGCCCTCAGGGCCGCGGCGCTGCCGGTGCGGGCGGGCTGCGCGGTGGGCGCCGTCGGGTACGCGGCCGCGCTGGTGGTGGCGCTGGGCGCGGTGGCGGGGCTGCCCTGGTCCTGGCGGGCGGTGGCGGTCCTGGCGGTCCCGGCGCTGGTGGCGGCGTCGGCGCCCCGGCTGGGTCCGGTGCGGGTCGCCGCGGAGGCGGCGGCGGCCGGGGTGGGGGCCCTGGCGGTGGCGGTGGCGCTCGCGGCGGGTGACGCGCCGGTGCTGGCGCTGGCGCTCGGGCTGGCCGGGGCGGTGTGCGCCGGGGCTGCGCTGCGGCCGGAGCGGCGCGCGCTGGGCTGGGCGGCCGGGGTGCTGTTCACGGCGGCGGCCTGGGTGCGGCTGGCGGCGTGGGGGGTGGCGGTGCCGGAGGCGTACGCGCTGCCGGTGGCGGTGCCGGCGCTCGCGGTGGGGCTGCTGCGCCGCCGCCGGGATCCGGAGGCCTCGTCCTGGTCCGCGTACGGGCCGGGGCTGGGGGCGGCGCTGCTGCCGAGCCTGGTGGCCGCCTGGGGCGACGCGCACTGGCTGCGGCCGCTGCTGCTGGGGACGGCTGCGCTGGCCCTCACCCTGGCGGGGGCGCACCGCCGGCTCCGGGCGCCGCTGCTGCTGGGCGGTGCGGTGCTGGCGGCGGTGGCGCTGCACGAGCTGGCCCCGTACGTGGTGCAGGTGGTGGGCGTGCTGCCGCGCTGGGCTGCCGCCGGCGCTGGCGGGCCTGCTGCTGCTGGTGGTGGGCGCGACGTACGAGAAGCGGCTGCGGGACGCGCGCCGGCTGCGGGCGGCGATCGGGCGGCTGCGCTGAGACCGGTGCGCTGGGGGCCGGCCGGGGCGGCGGCTCCGGCGGCCGGGTACGACAGAGGCCCGGAGACTCTTCCGAGTCTCCGGGCCTCTGCTCCGGGTGGGCGATACTGGGTTCGAACCAGTGACCCCTTCGGTGTGAACGAAGTGCTCTCCCACTGAGCTAATCGCCCGGACGCACCGCAAACATTACCGCATGTCAGCGGTGCTCCGTGACACCCCCGGACCGGTACCGGCCGGGCGCCCGGACCGGCCGGTCACTGGTCCTTGATGTTCCACGGCAGGGTGAGGCCGTACTTCCACAGGTAGAACCCGATCAGCGCGACCGCTATGGCGAGGCCGACGCTGGTGAGGATGATGTTGCGGCGCCGCACCTTCGGGTCGAGGGCCTTCTGCGCGGCCTCGGTGACCTTGCGCTTGGTCCAGCGCAGGACGAGGGACGCCCAGGCGAACTCGGTGGCCCAGATCGCGAGGCCCGCGAAGATCGCGACCCAGCCGGGGCCGGGCAGGACGAGCATGGCGACGCCGGCGCCGATCACGGCGAGGCCGACGACGAAGACGCCGACCTGCCAGCTCAGGTGCAGGCTGCGGTTGGCCTTGATGAAGGCGGGCGCCTTCGACTCGTGCTGCGGCGCGTCTTCGGCGGTCGGCTCGCTGCTGGCGGATTCGTTGTTTCCGCGGTCACTCCCCGTATTCATGGCGCCGAATCTACCGGAGTCGGAAGCACACGTGAATGCGGGTTTGGATCCGCCGTCCGAGGGACCCAGAGGTCCGCAAAACGGTCAGAGGGGTTTACAACGGCACCGTAGGTGGCATGTCGATTTCGCCGACGTGCGAATCCCCGAGCGCACACTGAGCGAAAGGCCCTGGCGCTTATGAACACCACGGTCAGCTGCGAGCTGCACCTGCGCCTCGTTGTGTCGAGCGAGTCCTCACTGCCTGTCCCGGCGGGCCTGCGGTATGACACGGCCGATCCCTACGCCGTGCACGCCACCTTCCACACCGGCGCCGAGGAAACGGTCGAATGGGTGTTCGCCCGCGACCTCCTCGCCGAGGGCCTCCACCGGCCCACCGGTACCGGCGACGTCCGCGTCTGGCCGTCCCGCAGCCACGGTCAGGGCGTCGTCTGCATCGCCCTGAGCTCACCGGAGGGAGAAGCGCTGCTCGAGGCACCCGCCCGAGCCCTCGAGTCGTTCCTCAAGCGGACGGACGCCGCGGTCCCACCCGGGACCGAGCACCGGCACTTCGACCTCGACAAGGAGCTGTCCCACATCCTGGCCGAAAGCTGAGCCAGGCCCCCGGCCCGCCACCGTCCGACTCGGGGCGACGGTGCGCGACGGACAACCACATACGGCAGTGCCGGCGCTGTCTCCGCGGAAGCCACCCGCGGGGGCGGCGCCGGTGTGCTCGGGTACCTTTCCCGCGGTAAGCGCTATTGTCGGCCCCCAGCGGGCGGCAGCGGCCCGCCGCCGCAAGGCCCGGCATCCAGGGAGCGACCCCGTGCAGATCCCCCACGACACCCGTCGCGCGCTCGACGTCGTCGTCGCGCTGGTGAACACCGCGGCCGAACCGGAGCAGCCCGACGCCCTCTCCGACCTCGGGGCGCTGCGCGCCTTCGTCGAGGAGCACGCGATCAGCGACGTCGGCGAGCTGGGCGCCCGCGACCTCGCCGGGGTGCGGACGGTCCGGGGCAAGTTCGCCCAGGTCTTCGCGGCACCGAACTCCCGTGCGGCCGCCGCACTGATCAACGAGCTGGTCGCCACGGCCGGCACCACCCCGCAGCTCACCGACCACGACGGCTACGACTGGCACGTGCACTACTTCGCGCCGGGCGCCTCGGTCGGCGACCACCTGGCGGCGGACGGCGGCATGGCGCTGGCCTTCATCGTGGTCTCCGGGGAGCAGGAGCGGCTGCGCCGCTGCGAGGCCCCGGACTGCCGGCGGGCCTTCGTGGACCTGTCCCGGAACCGCTCGCGCCGCTACTGCGACAGCCGGACCTGCGGGAACCGGCTGCACGTGGCGGCGTACCGGGCCCGCCGCAAGGAGGCGGACGTCCGGCCCGAGGGCTCAGAGCAGGTAGGAGGTCGTGCAGGGCGGCGAGCAGCAGCAGGGTCCCGACCACCGCTAGGAAGATCATCAGCGGCGGCTGGGAGAGCGCGAAGAGGCACCCGCGCCCCTCGGCCGCGACGGGCGGGGAGGCCTCGGGGGCCAGAGCGGCGGCGGCCCGGGCGATGGGGGCCTCGGAGACGGGAGCCGTCGGCTCACCCTCGGATGTGTCGAGCATGTCGGGGCGATGATCGCGCAGGGCACCCCCGCCCCGCCCCCAACACGCCATGACCGGCGCGGCAGTTCGCCGTCTCCCGTCAGATCAGGTGGTTCCCCGGGGTTTCTCCCCCGCGCGGGCCCCGCTTCCGCTAAGGCCTGTCTGACACTTCGCACCGGATCAGGCCGGGCGTGCGTGCCGGGCGTGCGTGCCGGGCGGGCCGGACCCGGCGGGAATCGTCAGGCAGGCCCCAGGAGGACCCGGTCGGCCGTGTGTCGGTCGCGGGCCCGGCCGCCGGGGTGCGGGACGGTGGGCGCGGTGGGCGGCCGTCCGCGACGGCCCCGGGCGCAGGCGCGAGAGGCTCCGCATGACCGACAAGGGCACTACCCCGACCAGCCGGCGGGCCCTCCTGCTGACCGCCGGATCCGCCGGGGTCGCCGCGCTGACGGCGGCCTGCGCCCGCCCGGCGACACCCGGCCGGGCCGCACCTGCGCCCTCGGGCGCGACCCCGGGCTGCGTCCTGGCCGTGACCTCCGGCGCCGGCCCGAACTACTCCGGCCGCGGCCGGACCCGGTCGGACGTCACCGAGGGCCGCGAGGGCGTACCGCTGCGGCTGGAGCTGACGGTGGTGCGCGTGAAGGACGGCTGCCGGCCGCTCCCGGGCGCCGCCGTCGACATCTGGCAGGCCGACGCGTCCGGCGTGTACTCGGAGGGCAGACAGACCTGGCTGCGCGGGGTCCAGGTCACCGACGCCGCCGGCCGCTGCGTCTTCGAGACGATCGTGCCGGGCTGGTACGCGGGGCTGGCGCCGCACATCCACTTCAAGGTCCGGCCCGACGAGCGCTCCGAGACGACCTCGCAGTTCTTCCTGCCCGACGCCTTCCTGAAGGACGTCTACGGGCGGCAGCCGTACGCCCGCCGCAAGGCCCCCCGCGACCCGAACGGCAACGACGACCGCTACCGGGCCGCCGACGGGAAGATGACCCTGACCCCGGCCGCGGACGGCACCGGCTACCGCGCGGCGTTCACCGTGGGCCTCGCGTAGCCCCGAGCTCCGAGCTCTGCGCTCTGCGCTCTGCGCTCCGTACGGTTCCAGAGGGTGTTGCGAAGGTCCCGCACGGCGTCCACGGCGCCCGGCACGCACTCTCGCCGCACCGGACACCGCGAGCACCGCGAGCACCGCACAGGACTCTCGCAGCACCCTTCAGATCCCGTGCTTCCTGAGGATCGCCTCGATGTCGGAGAAGTCCTCCGCCGGGGCCGACGCGGCGGGGGCCGGCCCGGCGCCCTGACGGCCTGCCGTGCCCACGGAGGGGACGGAGGCGCCGGGCGCGACGGCCTCCCGGCCGGGGGCTCCCCCGGCCGCCTTCGGGGCCTTCCCGGCCCGGCCCGGGCCGCGGCGCTCCACGGCCCGGGTGGTCATGAACAGCACCCACGCGAGGCCCAGCAGGCCGAAGCCGACCCAGACGGTCGGCTTGAAGACCATCCCGGACACCCACGCCACCACGCCGGTCAGCACCAGGCCCACCGGCACCAGCGAGTACGCCGCGATCCGCGTCGCGGCGAGGAAGCGCTTGCGGTACGCGGTCACTGCGGCGATGCCCAGGCCCGCCGCGGACACCGCGGAACAAATGGTCTCGGCGAGCATGCGGTCCTCCGGCGGTCGGCGGCGGGCGATCTGTCCCTTCCATCCTGCACCGGCCCCCGCCGCGGCGGCCATGTCCGCGGGCCCGCCGGCACGGATCTCCGGGAGATCTCGGGGTCGGATCTCCTCCTCAGGGGGTCTGGGAGACTGTCCGCATGACCGATTCCGTGATCCTCGAAGTCTGGTGCGAACTCCAGTGCCCGGACTGCCACAGCGCCCTGGACGACGTGCGCGCCCTGCGGGCCCGCTACGGCGACCGGCTGGACGTCCGGCTGCGGCACTTCCCGCTGGAGAAGCACAAGCACGCCTTCGCCGCCGCGCAGGCCGCCGAGGAGGCCGCGGAACAGGGCCAGGGCTGGCCGTACGCGGAGGCCGTGCTCGCCCGCACCGCCGAGCTGGGCGAGCGGGGCGAGGCCGTACTGCTGGACGTGGCGCGTGAACTCGGCCTGGACGTGGAGGAGTTCGACACCGCCCTGATCGACGGCCGGCACATCCTGATCGTCGACGCCGACCAGGCCGAGGGCAAGGCCATCGGTGTGACCGGCACCCCGACCTACGTGATCGGCGGCGAACGCCTGGACGGCGGCAAGAGCCAGGAGGGCCTGCGCGCCCGCATCGAGGAGATCACGGACCGGCTGCTCGCGGACGGGAGCGCCTGAGCGGTGTCCGGCGCCGCGGCGGGGGCCTACGCTTCCGCCGTGGCGGGCTCCCGGCGGCCCGCGAGCCAGGCGGCGATCCGCCGGCCGAACTCGGGGTTGCTCCCGGGGAAGCTCCAGCTCGCGGCCCACTCCAGGTGCCGCAGGACCTCCGGCGAGCGGTACGGGTGGGACACCGCGACCACGTCGACGCCCCTCTCGCCCGTCGAGCAGATGATGTACACGCTGCTGTCGAGCGCCATCATGCCGAAGCCCGGGTGGCCCGCGTGCACGCCGAGGAAGGCGGAACCCGCGCCCCGGCCCATCACGTCCCAGCGCTCCAGCAGCCGCACCCGCGTCCAGAGCGCCGGCGGCGCCGCGCCCTCGTGCATGTAGTGCAGCGCGGCGCGGTGCGTCCGGGTGCCCTGCGGGAGCATGACGAGGAACTCGCGCCGGTGGTCGAAGAGGCCCGTGGAGACGGCGAGCTCGTACCAGTCCTCGTTGAGCCGCTCCACCAGCCGCGGGGTGTCGTACGGGTGGGAGAAGTACCCGGCGACGTCCTCGGCCCCGTAAGCGCCGACGAACGGCACCACACCGTCCGGCACGGCGTCCGGGACCACTTCCAGACCGGCCCGCCGCAGCGGCCGGTACACCTTGCGCTCACGCTCCTCGGCACCCATCGGGCACCAGGCTAGATCAGGTCCTTGCCGTAGTTGACGTGGGTCGGCCGGTAGCCGAGGGACTCGTACAGGCGCAGGGCCGGGGTGTTGGCGGTGAACACGTGCAGCGCCAGCACCCGGTGCCCGGCGGCCATGGCCGTCCGCTCCGCGAGCAGCATCAGGTCGCGGCCGTAGCCGTGGCCGCGGTGCTCCTCGGCGACGGCGACGTCGTAGACGTACGAGCCCTCCCCGGCCGCCGCCACCCAGACGTGGCCGACGGGGGTGCCCGCCGCCTCCAGGACGGCGAAGGTGATCCCGGGGGTGGCGAGCCCCCGCGGGAGCTGCTCGTCGTGGTCGGCCACCGATTTGGCCCGGGCGGCCTCCTCGGGCATCCCCCGGGCCACCCAGCTCGCCGCGTAGTCGGCGCGGGCCCGTACGTCCCAGGCCGCGTACTCGGCGTCGGTCATGGGCCGGCCCAGGACCCCCTCGGAGAGGGCGGGCGGGGTGGCGGGGAGCTCCTTGGCCATGTTGCGGCCGGACTCGGTGTAGCCGAGGGCGGCCGCGAGCCGCAGCCCGCCCGGGGAGCCGGCCGGGACCGAGATCCTCACCCGGCGGCAGCCCCAGCCGCGCAGCACCTCCTCGGCGGCGAGGGCCGCGACGGTGGCCCGGCCGCGGCGGCGGTCCGGCTCGTCGATGGCCAGGTCCCGGATCTCCCCCACCGTCGGTCCGAAGGGCGTGTCGGCGGCGATCAGCAGCGCCCCGACGCGCCTGCTGTTGACGCGGACCTCGTACGGGCGCGAGCGCGCGCCGGAGTCGCTCTGCTGAAGCGGCCCGCTCGGCCGCAGGGTGGTGGTCATCGTCGAGTTCTACCCGCCCCGCGCCGCCGTGACCACGGGGCGTGGGGCGCCCGGGGGGAGGCTCAGGGGTCGACGTCGGACGCGGCGCGCTCGTCGAAGACGCGCATGGCCTTGGCCGTGACGGGGCCGGGAGCGCCGGTCAGGACGCGCCCGTCGACGCGGTGGACGGCCTGCACGTCGCGCAGGGTGGAGGTCAGGAAGACCTCCTCGGCGCGTTCCAGGACGTCGAAGGGGAGGTCGGTCTCCTTCGCCCCGGTCCATTCGACGGCCAGCGCGCGGGTGATGCCCGCGAGGCAGCCCGAGGCGACGGGCGGGGTGTGGATCTCGCCGTCGAGGACGACGAAGACGTTGGAGCCGGTGCCTTCGCAGAGCTGTCCGACGGTGTTGGCGAAGAGTGCCTCGGAGGCTCCCGCGCGGTTGGCCCGGTCGAGGGCGACGACGTTCTCGGCGTACGAGGTGGTCTTCAGGCCGGTCAGTGCGGAGCGCTCGTTGCGGACCCACGGGACGGTGATGACGGCGGTGGTGTCGGGGCGGCGGGTGGTCTCGCCGACGGCGACGACCAGGGTGGGTCCGGCGTCGCCGCGGTCGGAGCCCAGCGGGGAGAGTCCGCCGGTGTAGGTGATCCGGAGCCGGCCGAGCGGGACGGGGTTGGCCTCCAGCACGGCGGCGCAGGCGCGGCGGACCTCGTCGAGGTCGGGGTCCGGCAGGCCCAGGCCGCGCGCGGAGCGGGTCAGCCGCTCCAGGTGGCGGGTGAGGGCGAAGAGGGTGCCGTCCTGGGCCTTGACCGTTTCGAAGACGCCGTCGCCCACGGTCAGCCCGTGGTCCAGGACGGACACCTTCGCGTCATCGGCGTCGCGCAGCCTGCCGTCGAGCCAGATCCTCACCGTACGGTTCCTCCACTCAGGTCGTGCGTCGTCTCGTGTACGCCGGGCAGGGGCTCGCCGGAGGCCAGTGCGACCAGCCGGGCGGCCTTCAGCTCGGTCTCGGCCCATTCGCGTTCGGGGTCGGAGCCCCAGGTGATCCCGGCGCCGGTGCCGAAGCTCAGGCGGGGGCCGCCGGGTGCCTCGCGGTCGATCCAGAAGGTGCGGATGCCCACGGCGAGCGCGGCGGTGCCGCGGTCGGCGTCGACCCAGCCGATGCCCCCACAGTAGGGGCCGCGGGGGGCTGTCTCCAGCTCTTCGATGATCCGCAGGGCGGAGGACTTGGGGGCGCCGGTGACCGAGCCGGGCGGGAAGGTGGCGGCGAGCAGCTCGGGCCAGCCGGCGTCGGCGGCGAGTTCGCCGCTGACGGTGGAAACGAGGTGGACGAGGCCGGGGTGCTCCTCCAGGGCGCACAGCTCGGGGACGGTGACGGAGCCGGTGGAGCAGACGCGGCCGAGGTCGTTGCGGACGAGGTCCACGATCATGACGTTCTCGGCGTGGTCCTTGGGCAGGAGGTCGGCGGCGGTGCGGCCGGTTCCCTTGATGGGTCCGGACTCGACGTGGCGGCCGTGGCGGCTCAGGTAGAGCTCGGGGGAGGCGGTGGCGATCTCGACGCCGTGGGCCCTGAGCCGAATCGTTCCTGCGTAGGGGGCGGGGTTACCGCGCGCGAGGAGCGAGGTCAGGGCGTCCACGTCGGCGGAGGCCGGGTCCGGCAGGGGCGCGGACATCACGCGGCAGAGGTTGGCCTGGTAGACCTCCCCCGCCGCGATGTACTCGCGGATCCGCCGGACGCCCGCCACGTACGCGGAGCGGTCGAGCGAGGAGGACCAGCGGTCGGCGGCCGGTCCGCGCCAGGCGCCGGGCACGGGCGCGGGTACGGGGTCGGGGCGTATGTCCCCGAAGCGCGCGCAGACCAGCCGGCCTTCGAAGTCTGCGGTCACCGCCCAGAACCCGGTGGAGTCGAGGGCCGAGGGGTCGCTGGTGACGTCTCGGAGGTCGGTCGCGAGAAGGCCGCCGAAGCGGGCCAGGGGAGGCAGGTCGTGCACGGCTGCGAGTCTATGACCGGTGGCGGGATGGCGCCGGTGAGGTGACCGACGGGTGACCTCCGGTGATCGGGTGGCAGCACGCTGCGGAAACGCGTTTTTGAGCTGGCCCCGGAATCCGCTAGAGTTCAACACGTCGCCAGGGAGCGCCGGGGAAAAACCCCGGAGCGAACACGGTGACACTGCGGACGTAGCTCAGTTGGTAGAGCACCACCTTGCCAAGGTGGATGTCGCGAGTTCGAGTCTCGTCGTCCGCTCTGAGTGGGGGATCTTCCCGAGAACCCCTGCACACTCCGAGGTGGAGTGGCCGAGAGGCGAGGCAACGGCCTGCAAAGCCGTCTACACGGGTTCAAATCCCGTCTCCACCTCCAAGGACGATTAGCTCAGCGGGAGAGCGCTTCCCTGACACGGAAGAGGTCACTGGTTCAATCCCAGTATCGTCCACTTGGTTCCTCACGGATCCACCCGCGCGATTAGCTCAGCGGGAGAGCGCTTCCCTGACACGGAAGAGGTCACTGGTTCAATCCCAGTATCGCGCACGCAACACCGCCCGACCTGCGGCTTCGCATGACGCGAAGAAGGTCCCCGCGCGATTAGCTCAGCGGGAGAGCGCTTCCCTGACACGGAAGAGGTCACTGGTTCAATCCCAGTATCGCGCACCGCACCGGAAGCCCCGGCCGTCACGACGGCCGGGGCTTCCGCGTTGCCGTGGGCGTCCGGGCACGCGAAAAAGGGTGCTGCCCGTCCGACTCCCCAGTCGTACGGGCAGCACCCTTCACCTGCCGTCCGCCGCTCCCCCGTCCCCACGGGGTGCGACAGGCCGATGTCCCGGCCCGGACCGCTCTTCCGGACCCGGGGCGCCGCTCAGCGCCCCAGCATCACGCCCACGGACGACGCCTGCGCCGCCACCTGCTCGAAGCCCCCGAAGAGGAAGAGCAGGAGGGCGGCCAGGGGAAGGACCATGGCCGCGGCCACCAGCGGGTGCCGCTTGCCGGACTCATGGCCGTTGAACGCGAATGCCTTGCGTCCCTGCCGTGCGATGTCCGCCATGGTCCTCTCCCTGTCGTCTGGCAGCGGCGGGCTCGTGACCTCGGGGGACGAGTGCGCCACCCGCCGCTTGTCTTCAACACTAGGCGGCCGGAAGGCTCCTGGCCTCATGCCCTCGTACCCCTTGGCGGGCCTCCAGGAGGATGACGGGGCCGGCCCCCGCGTACTCCCCTGGGTGGAGATCCCTCCCCCGCGATGGGGGTCTTCCCTGAGGGGGCTTTCGGAGCGTAGTGACTTCGCTCACTTCCGTCACTCCCCGCACACCCATGTCTTCGTACGGGGCGTTGACGACCCCGCCCGCCGGGATGGCCCCGTCCCCCTCGGATCCGGCCCGCCGCGGGAGCGGTGGGGGCGCCAATCCCCTTGGTCCGAGGGCCGTTTGGGCCGGGCCTCGGGTCGCGGGACGCGGTCGGGCGCGGGAGCCGACGCACCCTCAAGTGGCCTGCCCCGCACTGACAATCGAATTCCCCCGGGAGGGCGCGGCCTCTGAGCGCTCGTGCCGGATGGTCCGTAAGCTGTGCCAGGTCAGCAGGACGACCGTCAGCGGGGTGGACATGGCGATGATGCGGCTCCGGCGCGAGGACCCGCGTGTCGTCGGCTCGTTCAGACTGCACCGGCGGCTCGGCGCCGGCGGCATGGGCGTGGTCTACCTGGGGTCGGACCGGCGCGGCCAGCGCGTGGCCCTCAAGGTGATCCGGCCCGACCTGGCCGAGGACCAGGAGTTCCGCTCCCGGTTCGCCCGCGAGGTGTCCGCGGCCCGGCGGATCCGCGGCGGCTGCACGGCCCGGCTGGTGGCCGCCGACCTGGACGCGGAACGCCCCTGGTTCGCCACCCAGTACGTACCCGGCCCCTCGCTGCACGACAAGGTCGCCGAGGAAGGGCCCCTGACGGCAGCGCAGATCGCCGCGATCGGTGCCGCGCTCTCCGAGGGCCTGGTCGCCGTGCACGAGGCGGGGGTGGTCCACCGCGACCTGAAGCCCTCGAACATCCTGCTCTCCCCCAAGGGCCCCCGGATCATCGACTTCGGCATCGCCTGGGCCACCGGGGCCAGCACCCTCACCCACGTGGGCACCGCCGTCGGCTCCCCCGGCTTCCTCGCACCCGAGCAGGTGCGCGGCGCCGCCGTCACCCCGGCCACCGACGTGTTCGCCCTCGGCGCCACGCTCGCCTACGCGGCCACCGCCGACTCGCCCTTCGGGCACGGCAGTTCCGAGGTGATGCTGTACCGCGTGGTGCACGAGGAGCCGCACCTGGTCGGGGTCCCGGACGCGCTCGCTCCGCTGGTGCGGGCCTGTCTGGCCAAGGACCCCGAGGAACGGCCCACCACGCTCCAGCTGTCGATGCGGCTGAAGGAGATCGCCGCCCGCGAGGCGCAGGGGCTGGGCGACGGGCGCCCGCCGGCGCAGCGGGCCCGCGTGGAGCGGCCCGCGGCACGGCCCGACGGACGGGGCCCGGGCCACGCGGACCGCAGCACGGAGCGGCGTACCGGGGGCGCGACCCCCGTCACCAGGCCGCAGGGCCCCCACAGCGGGCCCCAGCCGCGCCCCTCGTCGCCCCGCAACCCCGGATCCACCGCCGGGCGTACGGGGGGCCGCACGGGTCCTCGTACGACCGGCGCCGGGCGGCGCCCGTCGCGGCCGGACCCGAAGCTGCTGCGGCAGCGGCTGATCGTGTTCGTCGTGGTCACCCTGATCGTGGCCCTGGGCATCGCGCTCGCGCAGAAACTTCTGAAAGGGGGGCCCCCCCCCGGCCGGGCGGGGGCACCCCTTCGTGCGGGACGGCGACTACGCGCGGCCGCTGCCGGCCACCGCGTAGAAGGCGACGGCCGCGGCCGCGCCCACGTTCAGCGAGTCCACGCCGTGCGCCATCGGGATCCGCACCCACTCGTCGGCGGCGACCAGCGCCTGCGTCGACAGCCCGTCGCCCTCCGCGCCCAGCATCAGCGCGACCCGGTCCAGGGTCTGCGGGGCCGCCACGTCGATCGGCGAGGCCTTCTCGTGCGGGGTGAGGGCGAGGAGCTTGAAGCCCGCCTCCCGCACCGTGTCCAGGCTCTTGGGCCAGGCTTCCAGGCGGGCGTAGGGCACGGAGAACACCGCGCCCATCGACACCTTCACCGAGCGCCGGTACAGCGGGTCCGCGCAGTCCGGCGACAGCAGTACGGCGTCCATGCCGAGGGCGGCGGCGCTGCGGAAGATGGCGCCGATGTTGGTGTGGTCGTTGACCGCCTCCATGACGGCCACCCGGCGCGCCGACGCCAGCAGCTCCTGCGCCGTGGGCAGCGGCTTGCGCTGCATCGAGGCGAGGGCGCCGCGGTGCACGTGGTAGCCGGTGACCCGCTCGGCGAGGTCGGGGCTGACGGCGTAGACCGGGGCGGGGAGCTCGTCGATGACGTCGCGCATGACGTCGACCCACTTGGCCGAGAGCAGCATCGACCGCATCTCGTACCCGGCGTCCTTGGCCCGCCGGATGACCTTCTCGCCCTCGGCGATGAACAGCCCCTCGGCGGGCTCGCGGCGGCGCCGCAGCTCGACGTCGGTCAGGCCCGTGTAGTCGCGCAGGCGCGGGTCGTCGGGGTCTTCGATGGTGATGAGATCAGCCACAGGGTGATACTGCCTTGTCCTGGGTGCGGTGCCAACGGCCTGTCAGGCGTCGGTGAGGGGTGCGTTGACGCGTACGACGTCACCGATGACGATGACGGCCGGCGGGCGGACCTCCTGCGCCTTGACGGTCTCGCCGACCGTGGCGAGGGTGGCGTCCACCCGGCGCTGGGTGGCGGTGGTGCCTTCCTGGACGACCGCGACGGGCGTGTCGGCGGAGCGGCCGTGGCGGACCAGGGCCTCCGCGATCAGGCCGATCTTGTCGACGCCCATGAGGATGACGATCGTGCCGGTGAGCTTGGCGAGGGCCGCCCAGTCGACGAGGGAGCGCGGGTCGTCGGGTCCGACGTGGCCGCTGACCACGGTGAACTCGTGGGCGACCCCGCGGTGGGTGACGGGGATCCCGGCGGCGCTCGGCACCGAGATGGAGCTGGAGATGCCGGGCACGACGGTGCAGGCGATCCCCTCGGCCGCGAGGGCCTGGAGCTCCTCCATGCCGCGGCCGAAGACGTACGGGTCCCCGCCCTTGAGCCGGACCACGGCCTTGCCGGCCTTGGCGTGCTCGATCAGGGCGTTGTTGATGGCCTCCTGGGCCATGAAACGGCCGTACGGGATCTTCGCGGCGTCGATGACCTCGACGTGCGGCGGGAGCTCGTCCAGCAGGTCGCGGGGGCCGAGCCGGTCGGCGATGACCACGTCGGCCTCGGCGAGCAGGCGGCGGCCGCGCACGGTGATCAGGTCCGGGTCGCCGGGCCCGCCGCCGACGAGGGCGACACCGGGCACGCGGGGCCGGGCGGCGGTCAGGGAGCCGTCGCGCAGCCCCTCGACGACCGCGTCGCGCACGGCGGCGGAACGGCGCGGGTCGTTGCCGCTGAGCACGGCGACGGTGACGCCCTCCACCCGGCCGGTCGCCGGGGTCCAGGCGGTGGCGGCGTCGGCGTCGTCGGCCCGCACGCACCAGACCCGCCGTGCCTCGGCCTCGGCGGAGGCGGCGTCGTTGGCGGCCCGGTCCCGGGTCGCGATCAGCGCGTACCAGGCACCGTCGAGGTCGCCGTCCTGGTAGCGGCGCCGCTCCCAGCGGATCTCGCCGGTCTCCGCCATCGCGTCCACGGAGGGGGTCGCGGAGGGGGAGACCAGCAGCACGTCGGCACCGGCCGCGACGAGCGCGGGCAGCCGGCGCTGGGCGACCTGCCCGCCGCCGATGACGACGACGCGGCGCCCTGCCAGACGGAGTCCTACGGGGTAGGCGGGGTGTGCCGGGTTTGCCATGGCGGTTGCGGCTCCTGATGCGGCGGGTGTGGACGGCGGCTGCCGCTGCTGCGCTGGAGCGGCTGGTCGGGCACACGGTGCGGGGCGCCCGTCCGGGACCACGATACGACCCATCGGCGCCGGGGGTACCTGCGGGGCCGAAGTTCGCGGAGGAGGTTTCGCCTGGTCGGGGTGGGGGTGGCGGGATTCCGGCGGCCCGGATCGGAGCGTGCGGGGGCTTTCCCGTCAGTCCCATCGTCGTTCCGGGGCGGCCCGGTCCCTCAAGAGCGCTCCTTCGTCGCGTCGCTACGCGATCGCCTTCGGCGACCCTTGACCGACCGACCCGAACCGGAAAGCCGAAAGACTGCCGGGAAACCCCCAAAGAAACGGCACGGTCCAACGTCGGAGGAGCGGGTCCCTCAGCGATGAGGCGAGGGGCCGGGCGCCGGCCCGCCCGACATCCGGCCCCCACATCTGCGATTCCGGACCAGGGGCGCGACAACCCGCACGAGAAGACGACCAGAGCAGCCCAGGAAGCCCCCCAGACGCGACAGATCGCTACGCGCGTCCCTCATCCCGGCGCCTGCGGGCCGTCTGGGGCTGGTCTTGGGCGGGCTGGACGTTGTCCACGGCGGTCGTGAACTCTCGGCCGGAAGCGCCCCGGATGTACGCCAGCTCCATCCAGCGCTCGATGCCGGTGTCGGAGACGTTCTCGTTGACCACGGCCATCAGCACGCCCTCGGTCCCAGAGGCGATGTCGCGCACCCGGCGGCGGAGCAAGCGGTGCGGAACGTACTCGTACTGCTCACTCATGGGCCGGCTCCTCGAAGGAGTCGAGGAAGCGCTGCCAACCGCTATGTGCGCGGTCGAGCAGATCCTGACTGGGTGCGAGCACGGGTTCGGGGCGAGGCCAGGGCATGTCTGATGCATGTTGATCGATGTGGGTGTTCACGGGGCGCTTCCTGCCGTCATCAGCGAGCGGGGATTCCCAGGCGGCGTTCGTGCCGGGAAAGGAAGGATCGCCCCTGGAAAGGTCTTGGGCGAGGACTTCTTCAGGTCCTCTCATGCCTATTAGGGGACTTCTTCTGGCCCCTTGCGGTGAGAGGTGGCTTTGCGGAGGACTTGCTGAGACAGTGGCCACCTACCCGCTAACGTAAGGAGGTTGAGTGTGGGAAGGTCGCCTGGAAACGTCCGATTCAAGGCCGCTCGTGTGGCCGCCGGTTACCTCTCGCAGCAGGCGCTGGTGGAGGCCCTCGCCGAGCGGGGCGTTTCCATCGACGTGCGTCAGGTCAGGCGGTGGGAATCCGACGCACCACCGTGGCCCTACGCCGCAGCGCAACAGGCGCTGACCGAGCTGCTCGGGCAGGACATCGAGGCCCTAGGGTTCACTCCGCCGACCGGGCACGACCGGACACTGACGACTCGGCGTGCACGGATTCCGCGTATCAGGTCAGCTGTGCAGAACGCCGCAACCATGCAGCCGAGCAGCGCGGCCACCGACTATCTGGGCGTGACGCGAGCGCACCGACGGCTGTATTGGACGGTCGAGCCCAACGTCCTCCACCCTGCGGTCGGCGCTCATGCCGCCCTCGGTGAGGCCCTCCTGCCGGCCACGGCCGGTGCCACTCGGCAGATCCTCGCGGCAGCACTGGCCGAGTCCTTCCTCTTGACCGGTCGTATCGAGTTCTTCGACATGCGCGAGCCCGAGCAGGCTGCTGAGACATGGCTCCGAGCCCTCCAGGCCGCTGGAGAGGCGGATGATCCACTGCTCGGTGCGGCAGTTCTGGCCCACATGGCCTTTGTCCCGGGATGGGGCGGCAATCGCGACGGAGCCGTCGAGCGGATGGTGATGGCACGGACCTACGCCCGCCGTGGGCCGGCCTCCGCCGAATTCCTGGCGTGGCTGGACGCCGTCGAGGCCGAGTGCGAGACACGCTGCGGACGGACCAGAACGGCACTGAACCTGATCGCACACGGCGAGGGTGTCCTGGCCGACGGGTCTCAACACGCCTCGCCGGAATGGATGGACTGGTTCAGTGCGGTCCGGCTCGCCGCGTTCAAGGGGAACACCCAACTCATCGCCGGCCACCTCCCACAGGCGCGAGAAACTCTCCTCAGCGTCCTGGAGGCTCTGCCCGCCGATGCGGACAAACAGCGCACCGTGGTTCTCGCCGACTTGGCGGCGGTAGAGGCTGCGGCCGGTGCACCCGAGGCTGCCTGCATCTTCGCCGTCCAAGCACTCGAACAACTGGAAACGCACTGGTATGCGACCGGCATGGAGAGGATCCGCGAGGCGCGACGGGCGCTCACGGAGTGGCAGCACGAGGAGTGCGTGCGCGACCTCGACGATCGGCTGTACGGCTGGGCCGCGACCCTCAGCGCACTCAGCCGTTGAACTCAGCGATCCGGCCGGGCAGTTCGATGAGGCTGTGGACCCTGAAGGTCGGCAGGTCCACGGCCTCCGGGGTGTCCCACTGGATGGTGGCCCACGGCCCCCGCCGAATGAGGGCACTCTGCATACCTGCGGCAGCAGCGGGTCGCAGGTCGTTGTCGACCCGGTCACCGACGTACAGGATCTCCTCTGGAGCGAAGGGCACGGCCTTCGCGACGCGGACGAAGAACTCAGGGTCGGGCTTGCTCGCCCCCCAGTCGTCCGAGGTCCCGATCAGGTCCACGTCCGAGGCGAAGAGGTCCCGCAGGATCCCACCGGCCCGAACGGTCTGATTACCGGCGATGCCCAGCCACAACCCGTCGGCCCGCAGCTGCGCCAGCGCGGACCTGACGTCCGCGTAGAGGTCACCCTCGTCAAAGTGCTCGGGCTGCCCCGCAGCCGCACGGGCCTCGCGCTGCTCATAAAGGTCGAAGCCCGGCCGGAAGGCCTGGAACGTCTCCCGATAGTCACGCCCCTGTGCGATGACGGCACCGAACATCGCTGCGAAAGTGTGACGCGGTACGCCAAGCCAATCAGCCCAGGTCCCGTATTCCCGCGTCTCGTCCACCAGGCACTCGCCCACGTCGAAAACCACAGCGCGAATCGTCATACGGGCACCCTAGCCCGCGAACTGGACCTTGATCCCTGAGACTGGAAAACGCCCTACCCGGTGAACTGTCGCACCTGCGCAGCATCAGACGCGGCCGAAGTAGGCGGCGAGCCGGTCAAGCGCCGGGGCGTCCTCCGAAACGGCTTCGATGGGCCGAACATGCCGGTCTGGGGGCGGATGACCTCCGGGTAGTTGCCGTCCCAGGTCCGCCTCCAACAGGTGCTGTTCGGCCAGGGCCCGTACGTCGAAGCCGTCGCACGGCGTGTGCAGCCTTTGCTGGGCAGGCGTCGTGTTGCCGAGCAGCTGCGCCGTGTGGCCCCTGGTCAGGTGCTTCGGATGCGTCGACCAGGCATTGGCGTGGCGGCCGATCACCTTGTGGCGCTCGCACGCTCTGATTGGCGGACACAGTGCGCTGGGGCATCGGGGGGGGCGGTCTTGGGGGCGAAATGGGACGCAGCAAGCTGCCCGTGGAGAACGCCGGCGAGGCCCTCGTCTGGGAGGGCGGCATCACCGTCTGGCTCTACGAGGACGGCGACCCGACCAAGATCGCCTTCGAATGCACGGTCACCGCCGCCAACGGAACGGTGCTGGAGTGCGGTCACCAGAGGCCGCCCGCGCCGACCGGCTCCGACCGGGCTTCGTAGCAACCCCAGACGGGCCGCTGGCGCCGAGACGTGAGGAGCGCGTAGCGATCTGTCGCGCCTGACGGAGCCCTTCGCTGTCCTGATCGCCGTCTCATGACAGCAGCGGCCCCGGACGGTCGACGGCCGCCAAGCAAGGAGGAGCGCGTAGCGATCTGCTGCGCCTTGGGGGCTCCGCCGGTGGACTTGGTCAACCTCTCGTGCGGGTAGTCGCGCCCCTGGCCCGGAATCGCGGATGTGAGGCCCCGGATGCCCGGCGGGCCGGCGCCCGGCCGCTCGTCTCAGCACTGAGATGCCCGCTCCTCCAAGGATCGTCCGTCCCGTTTCTTTGGGGGCTTCCCGGCAGTCTTTCGGCATTCCGGGGCGGGTCGGTCTGTCAAGGGTGGCCGAAGGCCATCGCGAAGCGACGCGACGAAGGAGCGCCCTTGACAGGCCGGCCCGAACCGGAAGGACGATGGGACTGACGGGAAACCCCCAAACCGGCTCTGATCCCGCCCGAGGGGATACCGCTCCCCGGCCACCGGCCCGCAGACGGGGAGGCGGGTGGGCAGCCACCGACCGGCCCCCACCCCCTCGAGGGGGAGATAGCCTGCCCGAACCCCGAAAAGCCCCGGGGCCGGACACCCTCTGGTGTCCGGCCCCGGGGCGCAGGAAGGCACGTACCCGCTACTTCTCCGTCACGCCCGCCGAGTCGAACGTGGCCACCTCGTGCATCGCGCGGGCCGCGCTCTGGACCAGGGGGAGGGCCAGGAGGGCGCCGGTGCCTTCGCCGAGGCGGAGGTCCAGGTCGACCAGGGGGCGCAGGCCGAGCTTGTTGAGTGCGGCCACGTGGCCCGGTTCCGCGCTGCGGTGGCCGGCGATGCAGGCCGACAGGGCTTCGGGGGCGATGGCGCGGGCCACCAGGGCGGCCGCGCCGGCGCTCACGCCGTCCAGGATGACCGGCGTGCGCAGGGAGGCGCCGCCGAGCAGCAGGCCGACGATCGCGGCGTGCTCCAGGCCGCCGATGGCCGCAAGGACGCCGATCGGGTCCGCCGGGTCCGGCTGGTGGAGCTCCAGGGCGCGCCGGACGACCTCGACCTTGCGGGCGTGGGTCTCGTCGTTGATGCCGGTACCGCGCCCGGTGACCTCCGCCGGGTCGACTCCGGTGAAGACGGAGATGAGGGCGGCCGACACCGTGGTGTTGGCGATGCCCATCTCGCCCGTGAGGAGCGCCTTGTTGCCCGCCGCCACGAGGTCGCGCGCCGTCTCGATGCCGACCTCGATGGCCGCGATGGCCTCCTCGCGGGACATCGCGGGGCCGACGGACAGGTCGTCCGTGCCCGGGCGGACCTTGCGCGGGAGCAGGCCGGGGGTGGCGGGGAGGTCCCCGGCGACGCCGACGTCGATGACGCAGACCTCGGCGCCGACCTGGTTGGCGAAGGCGTTGCAGACGGCCCCGCCGCCCAGGAAGTTGGCCACCATCTGCGTGGTGACCTCCTGGGGCCACGGGGTGACGCCCTGGGCGTGGACACCGTGGTCACCGGCGAAGATCGCGACGGCGGCGGGCTCCGGGATCGGCGGCGGGCAGACCCGCGACAGGCCGGACAGCTGCGCGGAGATGATCTCCAGCATGCCGAGCGCGCCCGCGGGCTTCGTCATGCGCTTCTGCCGCTCCCAGGCCTCGCCGAGCGCCTTGGCGTCGAGCGGGCGGATGCTGGCGACGGTCTCGGAGAGCAGGTCGTGCGGGGCCTCGCCGGGCAGCGCGCGGCGGCCGTACGTCTCCTCGTGGACGACCCAGGCCAGCGGTCGCCGCTGCGACCAGCCCGCCTGCATCAGCTCCGGCTCCTCGGGGAACTCGTCGACGTACCCGACGCACAGGTACGCGACGACCTCCAGGTGCTCGGGGAGCCCCAGCGCGCGGACCATCTCGCGCTCGTCGAAGAAGCTGACCCAGCCGACGCCGAGGCCTTCGGCGCGTGCGGCGAGCCAGAGGTTCTCGACGGCGAGGGCGGAGGAGTACGGGGCCATCTGCGGCTGGGTGTGCCGGCCGAGGGTGTGGCGGCCGCCGCGGGTGGGGTCGGCGGTGACGACGATGTTCACCGGGGTGTCGAGGATGGCCTCGATCTTCAGTTCCTTGAACTGCTTGGCCCGGCCCTTGGGCAGCGACTTGGCGTAGGCCTCGCGCTGCTTCTGGGCGAGCTCGTGCATGGTCCGGCGGGTCTCGGCGGAGCGGATGACGACGAAGTCCCAGGGCTGCGAGTGGCCGACGCTGGGCGCGGTGTGGGCCGCCTCCAGGACGCGGAGCAGCACCTCGTGCGGGATGGGGTCGGTGCGGAAGCCCTTGCGGATGTCGCGGCGTTCGCGCATCAC
>NZ_GG657750.1:1586818-1588259 GCF_000158895.1 Streptomyces sp. C
TCCGGGGCCGGCGGCGCGACCTCGACCGGGGTGCCGGCGGCGGGAACGGCCGCCTCGGCTTCCTCGGGGGATGCGGCGGGCTCGGCGGCCGCCTCGGGGGCCGTCGGGGCCGCCTTGGCCGGCGGGAGCGGTCTCCGGCGCCGGCTGGGCGGTGGCGTCGGCTGCGACGGGGGCGGCGGCGGCCTCGGGGGCTACGGGCTCGGCCGTCCACGGGGTACCGGCCTGCGGCAGGACTCCACCGGGCTGCGGCGCGGCGGGATCCAGGTCCAGGTACTCGGGGCCGGGGGCGCCGGCCTGCTCGGCCTCGGGGGCCGGGGCGGCGGCTTCGGGAGCCTGGGCGGCGGCGGCCTCGGCGGCGATGGCGGCGGCCACCTGGGGGGCCAGCACCACGACGGGCTCAGCGGAGGCGGGCTCCGCCACCGAGGGCTCCGCCACCACGGGCTCAACGGCGACGGGCTCCGCGACGACGGACTCCGGCGCGACGGCCGCGACTTCGACGGCCACGGCAGGCTCCGCGACGACGGGCCCCCCCACCACGGCCTCCGCCACCACGGCCTCCGCCACCACGGCCTGCGCCTGCGCGGCGGCCTGCTCGGCGGGAACGCCCTGCTCGGCGGCAGCACCCTGCTCGGCGGGCGCTGCCTGCTCAGCGGGAACAGCCTGCTCAACCGGCACAGCCTGCTCAACCGGCACGCCCTGCTCAACCGGAACAGCCTGCTCAACCGGCTCACCCGGCACGCCCGCCGCACCCTGTTCAGCGGGAGCGGCCTGCGCCACATCGGCCGCGGCCGCGGCCGCGACCTCCACACCGGCCGCCGCCTCCACACCCGGCACGGCCTGCACCCCAGGCGCCACCTGCACCCCGGGAACCGCCTGCGCACCCGGCGCGACCTGCACACCGGGGACCGGCTGGACACCCGGCGCCACCTGCACGCCCGGCGTCGTCGCCGCGCCCGGCGGCACCGGCGCGGCGGCCGGCCCCCGGTCGGCGAGGGAGCGTACGACTCCCCCGGTGGCGTCGGGCACGGCGGGGCCCATGTGCAGCGGGCGGCGCGGCGGCATCACGGCGGCGGCGGGCGGGACCTGACCGGCGGAGGGGGCCCCGGGCGGGACCACGAGGCCACCGAGGTCGAGGGAGCCGGAGTCACGGCCGCCGGTCTCGTGGGCACCGGCGCTGTACGCGGCGGGGTCGGCGAAGGTGCCGGGGGCGGGGTAGCCCGCCTCGGGGAAGCCGGGGGCGGGCGCGGGCTCTCCGGGCGCGGGGAAGGCCTCGGGGTAGCCGGGGTCCGGGAAGCCGAGGTGTCCGGGCTCGGGGTAGCCGGCGGCGGGGGCCTGCGGGTACTCGGTGTAGACGGGTTCCGCCGGGAAGTCGCCGGGGAAGGCCGGGGCGGCGGGGCCCCCCTGCGGGTCGCTCCAGGAGCCCTGCCCGTGGCCGCTCGGC
>NZ_GG657750.1:1589747-1603812 GCF_000158895.1 Streptomyces sp. C
CCGCGGTGGCCGGCGATGCGGCGGGCGGCGAGGCCGAGGCTGCCGAGGCGGATGCGTTCCGCGCCGGGCGGGATCTCGGGGAGCGCGAGGTGGTGGGCGGCTCCCGGCCACGAGGGGTGGCCGGCGGAGAGCGCGGAGCGGGCGGCCGCGGTCAGGGGGGAGCCGTCCCATCCGATCACCGTGACCCGGTCGGCCATCGTCGTCGGTCTCCTGGGGTGGGGGGTGGGGCGAAACCGCCTTCGGCGCCATCGCCCTGGCCGGAGGAGCTCAGGGGATCTCAGCGGGTTTCAGGGGGTTTCAGGGGGTCACGGTGAGACTACCCGGTCATCGGGCCGGTGCCGGTCCGCCATCGGGTCCGTGCCGGTCGGCGCTCGGGCCGGTGCCGGTCCGCCATCGGGTCAGTGCCGGTCGGCGCCGACGGCGTATCCGTGTGCGTCGGCGCGGCGGCGCAGGGGGTAGCCGTCGTCGTGGCCGGGGCGGCCGGAGGGGCCGGGGCGGGCGTGGCGGCTCTCGTAGACGTCGTACTCGTCGGTGTCGTCGAGGTCCTCGGGGACCAGGCTCCAGACGATGAGGTCGGTACGGGTGTCGGTCCAGCTGCCGTCGGCGTCCTGGGTGCGCACTATCGCCACGTTGCGCAGGACGCCTTCGCTGATGCAGCCGATCTTCTGGGCGACCTGCTGGGAGGCGGTGTTGTCGGCGGCGGTGCGCAGTTCGAGTCTTTCGAACCGCTGGTCGCGCAGGAGCCACTGGGCGACGGCGAGGACGGATTCGCTGGCGTAGCCCTCGCCGCGGGCCCAGGGGGCGGTGACGTAGCCGGCTTCGGTGGTGCGGGTGCGCCAGTCGGTGTTCTGGAGGTGGACGATGCCCACGAGGCGCTGGGTGAGGAATTCGGTGACGGCGAAGACGATGCCGCGGCCTTCGGTGCGCTCGGCGTGGGAGAGGGTGGTGGCCCAGGCGCGGGCGTCGGCGTGGGTGTAGGGGTGCGGTACGGAGGTCCAGGCGGTGACCTGCTCGTCGTTCATCATCTCGGCGAGCGCGGTGGCGTCGTCCTCCTCGAAGGGGCGCAGCACCAGCCGGTCCGTGCTGATGGTGACGTCCGGGAAGGTGGTAGTCATGCGCAGCTCCATGCCTGGGGACCGTGGGGCGGGACCGTTCGTGCTGGACCGTTCGTACGGGACCGTTCGTACGGGACCGCCGGTGCGGGACCGTTTGTGCGGGTCGTAGGCCACAGCATGCAGCATCGGCCGGGGGATGTGCAGGGCCGGGCTGCCCGGAAGCGGGCAGGGCCCGGGAAGCCCGCGGCCCCGCGCGCCCGGGTGGGTGCGCGGGGCCGGGAACCCGGCGTCTACCAGGCGGTCTCGGGTCAGGCGGCGGGGGTGCCGAAGGCCGGGATGACCGAGCCCTGGTACTTCTCCTCGATGAACTTCTTGACCTCGTCGGAGTTCAGGAGCTTGGCGAGCTTCTGGATGCGCGGGTCGTTCTGCTTGCCTTCCTTGACCGCGAGGAAGTTGGCGTACGGGTTGTTCTCGGCCTTCTCCAGGACCAGGGCGTCCTTGGCGGGCGAGAGCTTGGCCTCGAGGGCGTAGTTGCCGTTGATGACGGCGGCGTCGACGTCGTTCAGGGCGCGCGGGACCGTGGCGGCCTCCAGCTCCTTGAACTCCAGGCCCTTCTTGTCGGTGATGTCGGACAGCTTGGCGCTGGTGCCGACCCCGTCCTTGAGGGTGATCAGCTTGTTGGCGGCGAGCAGCTGGAGCGCGCGGCCCTCGTTGGTGGTGTCGTTGGGGACGGCGACGGTCTGGCCGGGCTTGATGTCGGTGAGGGCCTTGACCTTCTTGGAGTAGAGGCCGAGGGGTTCCAGGTGGACGTTCACGACGGGCACGATGTGCGTGCCGTTCTTCTTGTTGAAGTCGTCGAGGTACGGCTTGTGCTGGAAGAAGTTGCCGTCGACCTGGCCCTGCTCGGTGGCGGTGTTGGGCAGGACGTAGTCCGTGAACTCCTTCACCTCCAGCTTGAGGCCGTCCTTGGCCGCGAGCTTGTCCTTGACGAAGTTCAGGATGTCGGCGTGCGGGCTCGGGGAGGCGGCGATGACCAGGGGCTTGGTCTCGTCGACCTTGCCGCCGTCGGTCTTGGCGGCCGTGGACGGGTCCGAGGAGCTGCCGCAGGCGGTGAGGCCGAGGGCGAGCGCGGCGGAGGCGGCGGCGATGGCGGTGAGCTTGGTGTTCTTGCGCACGAAGAGTGCCTTTCTTGCTTTTCGCGGGTGTTCGCGGGGTGGTGGCCCAAGCACGACAAGTGCGGGCTTTCCTTTGTGGGGAAGTCTGTGAGGTTGTCTCAGGCGGTCCGGCGGGTTGTCTCAGGCGGTCCGGCGGGTTCCCTCAGGCTGTCCGGCCGCGGCGCGCGAGGACGCGTACCACGCCGTCACCGATCAGCTGGATCACCGTGACGAGGGCGATGAGGACGGCGACGGTGGCGAACATGAAGCCGGTCTCGAAGCGCTGGAAGCCGTAGGTGATGGCCTTGGAGCCGAGTCCTTCGCCGCCGACGGCGCCGGCCATGGCGGAGTAGCCGACGAGGGTGATCACGGTGGTGGTGACGCCGGCGACCAGGGAGGGCAGGGCCTGCGGGAGCAGGACCTTGCCGACGAGGGTGGGGATGCCGCCGCCCATGGACTCGACGGCCTCGATGAGGCCGTGGTCGACCTCGCGGACGGCGGTCTCGACGAGCCGGGCGAAGAAGGGGACGGCGCCGATGGCGAGCGGGACGATCATGGCGGTGGGGCCGATGAAGGTGCCGACGACGGCGGTGGTGACCGGGATCAGGAAGATCAGCAGGATGATGAACGGCAGCGAGCGGCCTATGTTCACGATCACGCCGAGGACCTTGTTGAGCGGCTGGTTCTGGAGGAGGCCGCCCTTGTCGGTGAGGACGAGGAGGATGCCGATGGGCAGTCCGCCGAGGACGGTCACCAGGGTGGACCACAGCACCATGTAGAGGGTGTCGTAGGTGCCCTGGGTGAGCAGGGGCTGCATCTCGGACCAGGTCACTTGGCACCTTCCTTGACCAGTGCGGCGATCTCGGAGTCGATCTCGGAGTCGAGGTCGGGTTCGTCGTCGACGATGTCGACCTGGAGGCCCTGCTCGCGCAGGAAGCCGACGGGCACCACGTTGTCCTCGTAGCGGCCGGGGAGTTCGATGCGCATGCGGCCGATCTGGCGGCCGGCGACGGTGTCCATCGCGGCGCCGAGGATCGAGATGTCGATGTTGTACGTGCGCGAGAGCTGGGAGATGACCGGCTGGGTGGCGGCCTCGCCGTGGAAGGTGACGTCGACGACGGTGCGGTCGGGGCCGGTGGCGGTGCCGCTGACCGGGAAGAGTTCGCCGGCGAGCTCGGAGCCGGGGGTGGCGAGCAGTTCGGCGACGGTGCCGGACTCGATGATCCGGCCCTTCTTCATGAGGGCGGCGGAGTCGCAGACGGCCTTGACGACGTCCATCTCGTGGGTGATGAGGAGGACGGTGAGGCCGAGCTGGCGGTTGAGGTCGCGCAGCAGCTGGAGGATGGAGCGGGTGGTCTCGGGGTCGAGGGCGCTGGTGGCCTCGTCCGAGAGGAGCACCTTGGGGTCGCCGGCCAGGGCGCGGGCGATGCCGACGCGCTGCTTCTGACCGCCGGAGAGCTGGGTGGGGTAGGCCTTGGCCTTGTCGGCGAGGCCGACGAGGTCGAGGAGTTCCAGGGCCTTGCGGGAGCGTTCGCGGCCGGAGACGCCGAGGATCTCCAGGGGGAGCTCGATGTTGGCCTGGACGGTGCGCGAGGACAGCAGGTTGAAGTGCTGGAAGACCATGCCGATGCGGCTGCGGGCCTCGCGGAGTTCCCTGCCGGCGCGGCGGCCGCGGCCGGCGAGGGCGGTGAGCTCGACGCCGTCCACGGTGACGGTGCCGCTGGTGGGGCGTTCCAGCAGGTTCACGCAGCGGATGAGGGAGGACTTGCCGGCGCCGCTCTGGCCGATGACTCCGTAGACCTCGCCCTCGCGGACGTGCAGGTCGACGCCGTCCAGGGCGGTGACCTCGCGGCCACGGGACTGGTAGACCTTCGTGAGGCCCGATGTGGTGATCACAGGATTTCCGTCGCTGTCGAGTGCACGGGGTGCGGGGTGCCGTGCACGGGGCAAACATCTGGGGACGCGATACGGGTCTAACCGTCACAAAACGATGGTGTCGACGCGTGCGCGGGGCAGGAGCGGTCCGTACCGGGGATCAGTCGGCGGTGTGGTGCGACTGGGGCGCGGAGTTGCCCGGCCGGTCTCGCTTCGGGGCGCGAGACTGCGTGGAAGGGGCCCTCAGAAGGCGCACATTCGACACATACAACGAGCACCGGGCGTCATCGTCGCCTCGGTCGCAAGGGTGCGGCTGCTCGTCGTGGTCATGGGCCCCAGTAAAGCAGACATGGCGACTCACCGATCAACGCTGTCCGGATAGCGGACGAAAACCGGCCGCCATCCGGACAGGAATGGACTGGACCAGTCAGCTCGCGGGATCCGTCTCCAGCGTGATCCCACCCTCGCTGACCAGCGCGGACACGGCCGACAGGTTGCGGACGACCACGTCCGCGTCGAGCTCGGCGGCCGGGTGCGTTGTGGTCAAGGCCACGGTCCGCATGCCGGCCGCCCGTCCGGCCGCCAGACCCGCGGGGGCGTCCTCGAAGACCACGCAGCGGGCCGGGTCCACGCCCAGGCGCCGCGCGGCCAGCAGGAACGGCTCCGGGTCCGGTTTGCCGCGGGTGACGTCCCCGGCGGTCACCAGCTCCGGGAAGTCGACGCCCGCCTCCCGCAGCCGCGCCTCGGCCAGCGGGCGGCCGTGCAGCTCCACCCGGGCGAAGTCCTCCGCCGGTATGCCGTACTCCCGGGCCCAGAGGGTCCAGCAGCGGTGCACGGATTCCATGGACGAGACGAGGGTGCCGTCGTTGTCGAACAGCAGGGCTTCGGCTTGCAGCTTCATGTCTTCCAGCAAAGCCCCCCGCCAGGGCCGGGCGCATCGGGCCTTTGGGCCCGTAATACCCTCGCTGCATGCTCGTCGCCCTGACGGTCGCCATCGGCGCGGCCGCACTCGCCCTCGCCGCCTGGTGCGGCCACGCCGCATGGCGGGACCAGCCGACCAAGGACTGGCACTTCATCGGCATGGCCGTGGTGACCGTGCTGGTCCTGGCCCAGCTGGTGATCGGCCTGGTCCAGCTGGGCCGGGGCGAGGAGCCCGAACAGGGCACGGTGATCTTCGTGGCCTACCTGCTGGGCGCCTTCGCGGCGGTCCCTGCGGCCGGGATGCTCTCGCTGACCGAGCGCACCAAGTGGGGCTCGGTGACGGTGGCCGCGGGCGCGGTCGTCCTCGCCGTGCTGGAAGTACGGCTCTACGACATCTGGGGATCCGGTGCCTGACACGACGACCGCCCCGCCCGCCGGGCGCAAGCGACTGGTCTCCGGTCCCGGACTGCTGCTGGTGTGGCTCTACGGGGTGATGGTGGTCGGCGCGCTCTCGCGCTCGGTCTTCCAGATCTCCACCGAGTTCGACCGGGCGCCGCTGGCGTACTCGCTGTCGGCGGCGGCGGCCGTGGCGTACGCCTTCATCACGTACTCGCTGGTGCGCGGCGGGGAGACGGCCCGCCGGGCGGCGCTGGTGTGCTGCGGCGTCGAGCTCGCCGGCGTGCTGGCCGTCGGGGCCTGGACGCTGGTGCGGCCCGACTCCTTCCCCGACGCCACCGTGTGGTCGGAGTTCGGGAGGGGCTACCTCTTCATCCCCGTGATCCTGCCGGTGACCGGGATGCTCTGGCTCCGCTCGAAGCGCTGAACCCGGGGGCCGGTCCGGGGGTGTCCCGCCGTCGCTGCGGAACACCCCCGGACCGGACGGCCGCTACGCGCTGACGGCGTAGTCGGTGTCCTTGGCGTCCTTCTCCAGGATGACCAGGCGCACGCCGTCGGAGGCCGTGCGGTTGCCGACCTGTGCGTAGCCGGCCTTGCGGTAGAGCCGCAGGTTGGACTCGCTCTTGTGGCCCGTGTGCAGGCGGAAGCGGGTCGTTCCGGCGTGCCCCGCGAGGGCCTCCTCGACCCCGCGCAGCAGCCGGGCGCCGAGGCCGTGGCCCTGCAGCCGCGGGTGCACGCACAGCTTGGCGATGCTCCCCGTGCCGTCCTCGCCGACGCTGCCGCGCACCGCGCCCACCACCTCGTCGCCGAGCCGGGCCACCAGGACGGTGTCCGAGGCCAGCTCCGCCTTCAGGGAGTCCAGGGACTGGGTGAGGGGCTGGATGAGGTAGTTGCCGTACAGCTCGGCCTCCCGCTGGAACGCCAGATACTGCAGCTTGAAAATCTGCTCGGCGTCTTCGGCGGCCGCCGCCGAAATGGTCACGCTCATGCCCATGTGCGCATGCCTCCCGCTCACCTGGTAGCTCTCCGGTCTACCGCTCCTTTCCCCACGGGTCAGGAGCCGCAACCTCGACAGCGAGCATTCTGCGCAGACATCCCAGGCAACGGGAACGTACCGGTCCCAAACTTCCTTGTGAGATACCCAACTCTCCTGCGATTTCACGGTAAGTCAGGTCCCTGGGCGACAGAAGTGCGGCCATCAGCTCCGGGCAGCGTCCGGGCAATCGGGCGACCGCCGATCGGAGGGCCCGGTTCTCCTCGCCGTGCAGCAGGGCGTCCTCGGGCTCGCCGGCCGCGTCCGCCGGGGTCGCGCCGTACGGGATCTCCCGCTGCGCCCGCCGCCGTGCGCGCCGGGCCTCCGCGCGCACGGCCCGCCGCAGCCAGCGGGCGCGGCCGGCGGGGAAGGGGGCGCGCGGGCCGCGTTCCAGCAACCGCACCCAGACGGCTTGTTCCAGGTCGGCGGGCTCCACCCCGGCGGCCGGGGCCTCGGCGGCGGCCTCGGCGGAGAGCAGCGGGCCCAGCTCCGTGAGCAGGTCGGGTTCCTGTATCAGGTCCATGCCGGGCGGGACGCGGGTGCCGGGCCGGGCGGTTTCCCCGCCGGGCCCGGCCCACCCGTTCGGGCGCGGGGGGCTAGCGGTTGACGCCGCGGCCGGGGCGGAAGGCCTCCGCGGCGAGGAGTCCGGTGTCCGGAATGTCGGTGAAGATGCCGTCGATGCCAGTTCGAAGTACTTCTTGAAGGGCGCCGAAGGCGTCTCCGTAGGCGGCCGGGGTCGGTGCCCTTGCGGTACTCGGTCGGCAGGAAGCTGTTTCTCGTTGCGCGCGGTGTAGGGGTGCAGCACCAGGCCCTTGGCGTGAGCGTCGCGCACGAGGGTGGTGGGGGTGCCGAGCTTGCCGGCGGCGTCGCGCGGCACGATCAGGTCGAGGGTGGGGCCGATGCCCTGGGCGAAGCCCGCGATCCACTTGAGGCCCTCGGGCTTGACCAGGTCGGCGACGGTGCGGGGGTCCTTGGCCGTCTCGAAGTCCCAGGACAGCGTGTGGGCCGCGGAGAGCAGCACCACGCGGGGGGCGGAGACCAGGCGGGAGAGCCGCTGGATGCTGGAGGGCTCGAAGGACTGAAGGAACACGGCGGCGTCGCGGCCGTCGCGCCCGTAGCGGCGCAGCAGCTTGGCGAGGGGCTCCTCCAGGCCGAGGCCGAGGCCCCGGAAGTAGGTGGGGTGCTTGGTCTCGACGTGCAGCCAGACGCGCTTGTCGCGCAGTCGGCCCTCGCGGTTGGCCCAGCGCAGCACCTCTTCGAAGGTGGGGACCGCCCAGTGGCCGTCGTAGAGGGTGTTGCGCTGGCGGACGGCGGGGATGCGTTCCTTGGCGCGGAGGGTCTTCAGTTCGGCGAGGGTGAAGTCCTCGGTGAACCAGCCGGTGACGGAGACCCCGTCGACGGTCTTGGTGGTGCGCCGGCCGGCGAACCCGGGGTGGTCGGCGACGTCGGTGGTGCCGCCGATCTCGTTCTCGTGGCGGCAGACGAGGTGGCCGTCCTTGGTGGGGACGAGGTCCTGCTCGATGACGTCGGCGCCGAGGTCGAGGGCCAGCTGGTAGGAGCCGAGGGTGTGCTCGGGGCGGTAGCCGCTGGCGCCGCGGTGGCCGATGACCAGCGGGACGGGCAGGTCGCGGTAGCCGCCGCCGTCGCCGTGGCCGTGGCCGGAGCGGTCGTCCGCGGCGGTGGCGGTTCCCGCCGTGAGTCCGGTGATGCCGGTTCCGGCCGCCAGTACGGCCGCTCCGAGCACCGTGCGCCGTGCTGCCCCACCCTGTGTCATCTGTGCCACTCCTCGTCCTGGACCGGGCCCGCGGCCCCGGGATCTCCGGGGGGCGTGGAGGCCCCGGTCGGCGTGGCGATGGTAGGCAAGGGAGGGTGGCGCGGGGGTGGGCTCCGGCGGAACATGGCGGAAACGCGTGTCAACACTGCGTATCCACCTCGTGAACCCGATGTGCCAACAGGGGCGGCCCGCGAGTATCGTCCTCACCTGCACTACCGCCGTGTGGTGCGAAAGCCGCTTTTCGATGCCGGAGGGCTCACGTTGTTCCGTACCGCGCTCATCAAAGCCACTGTCGGACCGGTCATGCGCCTGATGTTCCGCACCAAGGTGGAGGGGCTCGACAACATCCCGGGCACCGGTCCGGTGATCCTGGCGGGCAACCACCTGACCTTCATCGACTCGATGATCCTGCCGCTGGTGTGCGACCGCACGGTCCACTTCATCGGCAAGGACGAGTACGTGACGGGCAAGGGCCTCAAGGGCCGCCTGATGGCGTGGTTCTTCACGGGCTCCGGCATGATCCCGGTGGACCGGGACGGTGCGAACGGCGGCGTCGCCGCGCTGATGACGGGCCGCCGGATCCTGGAGGAGGGCAAGATCTTCGGGATCTACCCCGAGGGCACCCGCTCCCCCGACGGCCGGCTCTACCGCGGCCGTACCGGCATCGCCCGCCTGACCCTGATGACCGGCGCCCCGGTGGTCCCGTTCGCGGTGATCGGCACGGACAAGCTCCAGCCCGGCGGCGCGGGCATGCCGCGCCCGGGCCGGGTGACGATCCGCTTCGGCGAGCCGATGGAGTTCTCCCGCTACGAGGGCATGGACCGCGACCGCTACGTGCTGCGCGCCGTGACCGACTCGGTGATGGCCGAGGTCATGCGCCTGTCGGGCCAGGAGTACGTGGACATGTACGCGACGAAGGCGAAGGCTGCCTGAGTCCGCCGGCCCGCCGGCCCGGCCGCCCGGCAGCCGGGGGATCACTGCCGCTGGAGTGACCGGCTGACGCCCGCCGCCGTGGTGGTGGCGAGGACCCAGCCGGTCACGATCAGCAGGTACGACAGCCACTGGTACCAGCCGGCCGGCGCGAAGGCGCCCTCCTGCCCGAAGCCGATGATCGGCAGCATCAGGTCGAGGGTGAAGAAGAGCGGGTTGAACTCCGGCGCCTCCCCGGCCTTCAGCGCCCGCGGCGGGGTGATCCCGTACGCGACGGTCCCGGTGACCGTCAGCGCCAGCAGCCAGGCCGCCGCGCGCAGGGGCCGGAAGCCGTAGCCGACGGTGGCGTCCTGGAGCAGGCCCCAGAGCCGGGTGCGGCGGGGCTGGGTGCGCCGGTGGCGGCGCAGTTTGGCCAGTTGGGCGGTGCGGGCGCCCGCCTCGTCGCCGACGGTGCGGTAGGCGGCGGCGAGCTGCTCGTAGGCGTACGGCAGGTAGCCGTCCTCCTCGCGCTCCAGCAGCGGCAGCCGCTCTTCGGCGGGCAGGTGGGGGTGGAGCAGCCGGTAGGTGAGTCCGTCGGTGCGGACCAGGGGCGGCCACACGGACGGCTCGGCCCAGAGGATGTCGAACTGGCTGCGCCGCAGGTTGACGATGCCGTCGATGGTGGGGCACTTGCGCAGCCAGAACTCCCCCATCACGGCGGAGCTGGCGCGCAGGGCCACTCCCCCGGGGTTGGACAGGCTGGCGCGGGTCAGTATGGCCTGGCCGGGGATGCGGGCGCCGGTGAGGTTGACCATGCCCTCGGCGTGCAGCCGGTGGCCGCGCAGGTCGGTGCCGACCACCAGGGTCTCGGCGTGCAGGGCGATGCCGCCGGGGTTGACGAGCCGGGCGCCGTCGAGGCTGATCTGGCCGGCGATGCCGGCGCCGTTGATGCGGAACTGGCCGTGGACGGTGAGGCCGTCGGCCATGATGTCCGTGCCTATTTCCGCGTGGTTGAGCTGGAGCGGCGGCTCGTCCGCCTCGTCGGCCAGGCTGCCCTGCCGGATGACGGCGCCCTGGAGGAAGAGCCCGCCGGCGATCCTGGCGCCGGCGAGGCGGACGGGGCCGTCGATGCGGCAGCCGGAGAGCCTGAGCACGATCTCGACGCGCACGGTGGCGGCGGTCAGGCCCGGGAGGGTGGAGTCGCCGAGGACGAGGGCGCGCAGCTGGGCGCCGTACATCATGGGCTTGCGTTCGAACCAGCAGGACCGCATCCGGATGGGGTGGTCCACGACCGCGTACTTCAGGTCGAGCTTGCCGGTGATCCTCGCGCCGTAGAGCTTGATGCCGGCGACGTGCCCCTCGTCGGCGGCGCCCCCGACGAGGAGGTTGCGCAGCACCTCGGCGCGCACGCTGCGTCCGGGGCCCCAGGAGGCTCCGTCGTGGGAGCTCTCGTCGGGGCTCTCGCGGAAGTCGACCGCCTCGCCGCGCGGGAAGGCGTCGACGACGCGGCGCTCGGCCGGGGTCAGGTCGTTGATCTCCATCGCGGGGATGGTGTCCCGGCGTCCGACGGACTGTCAATTCCGTTCGGCCCGCCGGGACGGCACCGCGCGGCGCGGGGCGTCAGTGCTCGACGCCGTCCTGGAGTTCCTGGCCCTTGAGCAGGAACCAGGCGGCCGCCGCGGTGGCCAGCAGGACGGCGGCGCCGACGCCGGAGGCGAGCCGCAGGCCGTCCACGAAGGCGTCCTGGGCCGCGCCGACCATGGTGTGGGCGGTCGCCGGGTCCAGGGCGCGGGCTGCCTCCACGGCGCCGCCGAGGGATTCGTGCGCGGCGTCGGCGACCGGGGCGGGGACCGAGGCCGGGGCGGTGAAGCCCTGGTAGACGCCGGTGACGACGGAGCCGAGCAGGGCGATGCCGAGGGCGGCGCCGAGTTCGTACGCGGTCTCGGAGACGGCGGAGGCCGAGCCGGCCTGTTCCTTGGGGACGCTGGAGAGGATGACGTCGGCGGTGACGGTGAAGGAGAAGCCGGCGCCGAGGCCGACGACGAGCAGGGCGGCGCCGAGCAGCGGGTAGCCGGTCTCGCGGTGGATGACGGTGAGGGCCGCGAGGGCCAGGCCTATGGCGGCGAGGCCGCCGGTGACGACGACGCGTACGGAGTACTTGCGGGCGTACCTGCCGGCGACCAGGCCGGTGGCCACCGCGCCGATGGCGGCGGGCAGTTCGGCGAGTCCGGCTTCGAGCGGGTCGCGGCCCTGGACCAGCTGGAAGAACTGGGAGAGGAAGAAGACGAGTCCGGAGAGGCCGAAGACGGTCAGCAGGTCGGCGAGGACCGCGCCGGAGAAGCCGCGGTGCTTGAAGAGCCGCATGTCGAGCAGCGGGGAGGCGAGGGCGAACTGGCGGCGGACGAAGGCGTAGAGGCATGCGGCGCCGAGGGCCGCGGCGATCCAGACGCCGGCGGTGGCGCCGTGGGTGGCCGCTTCCTTGACGGCGTAGACGACGCCGATGACGCCGACGAGCGACAGGGCGACGCTGATCAGGTCCCAGGGGCCGGCGACGGGGTTCTTGGACTCGGGCAGCAGCCGGATGCCGACGAGGACCAGGGCGATCATCACCGGGAGGTTGATGAGGAAGACCGAGCCCCACCAGAAGTGCTGGAGCAGGGCGCCGCCGACGACGGGGCCGACGGCCGCGCCGGCGGAGGCGGTGGCGCCCCAGATGCCGATGGCGAGGCTGCGTTCGCGCGGGTCGTGGAAGATGTTGCGGATCAGCGCGAGGGTGGACGGCATCAGGGTGGCGCCGGCCACGCCGAGCAGGGCGCGGGCGACGATCATCATCTCGGGGCTGGTCGCGTAGGCGTTCAGGACCGAGACGGCGCCGAAGGCGGCGGCGCCGGTGAGGAGGAGCTTCTTGCGGCCGATGCGGTCGCCGAGGGAGCCCATGGAGACGAGCAGGCCGGCGATGACGAAGGAGTAGATGTCGCCGATCCACAGCAGCTGGGTGCCGGAGGGCTTGAGGTCCTCGCTGAGGGACGGGGTGGCGAGGCCGAGTACGGTGGCGTCGACCGCGACCAGCAGGACGGCCAGGACGAGCACGGAGAGGGCGAGCCAGCGCCCCCTGCCCTTCTCCTCCGCCCCCGTCCCCCGGTGCAGCTGTTCGGTTCGGGTCATCACTCCACACTCCGTCGTGCGCCACCGAGCAGCAACTCGGTGATCATGTACTGGAAGTCCTTGGCCGCGACCCGGCCGTCCATGACGGCCCAGGCGCAGCTGCCGACGAGCCCGTAGAGGGCCTCGGTGAGCCATGCGGGGCTCAGGTCGATGCGGATGTCGCCCTCCTGCTGTCCGCGCTTGAAGAGCGCGCTGACGCGGGTGTCGAGGCGGGCCCAGCCCTCGTTGACCTGGTCGCCCTCGAAGAGCTGGTTCTCGGTGACGAGGAAGGCCAGCAGCTGGGCGTTGGGCTCGGTTTCGGCGATCAGCCGCCTGATGGCGTCCACGGCGGTCCCCTCGTCGAGGCGGGCCCGGTCGAAGGCGCCCTCGAACTCGCGGATGCCGAGGTCTTCGAGGGCGCGTACGAGGGCGTCGCGGCCGGCGAAGTGCCGGTGGAGGGTGGCGCGGCCGATGCCGGCGGCGCGGGCGACCTCGTCCATCGTGGCGGTCGACTTGCGGGAAAGCAGGGCCGCGGCGTCGCGGAGCACCTGGTCACGATCCATGGCCATGAGACAAGCATAACCCGAATGAGACGTAGGTGTCTCATTCGTTGATCCGGATCAAGAAAACGGGTCGCCCCGGGGGCGGCCCGGGAAGAAGGCTGGAGCCATGAAGCCACTGCTGCTGATCGACGTCGACGGCCCCCTCAACCCGTACGCCGCCAAGGCCCAGCGCCGCCCGGACGGCTACACCACGCACCGGATGCGGCCCACCGGCTTCACCGACGGCAAGCCGCTGCGGGTCTGGCTGAACCCGCACCACGGCACGGAGCTGCTCGCGCTGGCGGACGCGTACGAACTGGTCTGGGCCACCACCTGGAAGGACGAGGCGAACGACTGGATAGGACCGCACCTGGGCCTGCCGCGGCTCCCCTTCATCGACTGGCCGGTGATGCACGGCCGGGCGCCGCGCGGCACCTTCTGGAAGACGCAGTACGTCCTGGAGTACGCGGGCGCGCGGCCCTTCGCCTGGATCGACGACGACATCACCGCCATGGACCACGAGTACGTCGACCAGCGCCACCCGGCGCACGCCCTGCTGATGCACGTGGACGAACGGATCGGCCTGACCCGTGCGGACTTCGACGCACTGGCGGACTGGGCGGCGGGACCGTGACGTGAAGTGATTCGGTGATCACTCCCCGCAATCGCGGGATTGATGCACATCTTGATCATTTGGAGTGACCGTCGCCGCCAGGACTTCTCCCGGTGGCGGGCGAGGGAGGAGAGTCCTTCCCGGTGAGCCCTTTCCCGGGGTGGGCCACCTGCACGGACTCATCCACATGCAGGGAGACAGTCATGAACGCATCCAGGAAGCTCACCCTCGCGGCGGCGGCGCTGGCGCTGACGGTCGGCGGCGTGCTCGCCGTGTCCTCGGCCTCGGCGGAACCGGCGGTCGCCTCCCACTCCATGGCCACGACCACGGCGTGGGCCAAGGTCGCCGCCAACGGCCAGGTCCTCGGCGGCCAGGGCATCACCGGCATCAACAAGTTCGGCATCGGCCGCTACAACATCACCACGTCCTCCGGCCTGAACGGCTGCGCCCTGCTCGGCACCATCAACACCAACGGCGGGAACGACCCCGGCCCGGGCAGCTCGTCCATCCTGGTCGGCCAGGTGAACGGCAACACCCTCTTCATCCGCACCGCCACGCCGTCCGCCGCCGGCAGCGCGGCCGTGGACAGCGACCGGCCGTTCTCGATCACCGTCGTCTGCTGACACCCGGACACGCCGGAGGGGCGGTG
>NZ_GG657750.1:1603912-1614164 GCF_000158895.1 Streptomyces sp. C
CCCCTCCGGGCACCGCGGCTACTGCTTGTGGATCGCCCAGGCGTGCTGGATGACCAGGTCGGCCTTCAGCTCGGTGAGCTGGACCGCGACCGCCGAAGGGGCGGTGCCGCCGCGGCCGTTGCGGGAGGCGAGCGCACCGGGCACGTTGAGGACGGTGCGGACCTCGGGGGTCAGGTGCTCCGAGATCTTCGCGAACTGCTCGTCCATGAGCTCGTCCAGCTCGATGCCGAGCCCCTCGCACTCCTTGACGCACTCGCCGGCGACCTCGTGCGCGACCCGGAAGGGCACGCCCTGCTTGACCAGCCACTCGGCGATGTCGGTGGCGAGCGAGAAGCCCGCCGGGGCCAGCTCCTCCATCCGCTCCCGGTTGACCGTGAGCGTGGCCATCATCCCGGTGAAGGCCGGCAGCAGCACCTCAAGGGTGTCGCAGGAGTCGAAGACCGGCTCCTTGTCCTCCTGGAGGTCCCGGTTGTAGGCCAGGGGCAGTGCCTTGAGGGTGGCCAGCAGACCGGTCAGGTTGCCGATGAGGCGGCCCGACTTGCCGCGCGCCAGCTCCGCGATGTCCGGGTTCTTCTTCTGCGGCATGATCGAGGAGCCGGTGGAGAAGGCGTCGTGGAGGGTGACGAAGGAGAACTCCTTCGTGTTCCACAGGATGATCTCCTCCGCGATCCGGGACAGGTTGATCCCGATCATCGCGGTGACGAAGGCGAACTCGGCGACGAAGTCCCGCGACGCCGTGCCGTCGATCGAGTTACCGACCGAGCCCCGCTCGAAGCCCAGGTCGGCCGCGACCGCCTCCGGGTCCAGGCCGAGCGAGGAGCCGGCCAGGGCGCCCGAGCCGTACGGGGAGACCGCCGTGCGGGTGTCCCACTGCCGCAGCCGCTCCGCGTCCCGGGACAGGGCCTGCACGTGGGCCAGTACGTGGTGGGCGAACAGGACGGGCTGCGCGTGCTGGAGGTGCGTACGGCCCGGCATCGCCACGTCCGGGTGCGCCTCGGCGAGGCCGACCAGCGCGTCCTGGAGGTCGGCGACCAGTCCGCCGATGATCCGCGCATGGTCGCGCAGGTACATCCGGAAGAGGGTGGCCACCTGGTCGTTGCGGGACCGGCCGGCGCGCAGCTTGCCGCCGAGGTCGGGCCCGAGCCGCTCCAGCAGGCCGCGCTCCAGGGCGGTGTGGACGTCCTCGTCGGCGATGGTGCCGGTGAAGGAGCCGTCGGCGACGTCCGCCTCCAGCCGGTCGAGGCCCGCGATCATGCGGTCGAGCTCCTCGGCCGTGAGCAGGCCCGCCTTGGCGAGCACGCGGGCGTGGGCGCGCGAGCCGGCGATGTCGTACGGCGCCAGGCGCCAGTCGAAGTGGACCGAGGCGGACAGCTTCGCGAGGGCCTCGGACGGGCCGTCGGCGAACCGGCCGCCCCAGAGCCGGACGTCACCGTTGTTGCTGCTCACAGCTACTGCTCCTCTGAGGGTGGTGGTGCGACGGCCTCCCCGCCGCGCAGGAAGTGGGGAGACCGTCTCGATACAGCGTCAAACGATTCACGGCGCGATGCGACGCGCGACCGGCCGGGGTGTAGGCATAACTATGCATTGCTCTGTATGTTTCGTCAATCGAGGCCCGGTGCCCCAGCGCTGACCTGCCCGTATATGGGGGGGCGCGGGCCGCCTGCGGCCGCCTACGATCACGCGAGCGGAACGATCCCGGGGAGGGCACATGTGGAGCGCGGCGGGGAACGCCCTCTTGGGGCGCGGCGTGGCGAGGGACCTGCTGAACGGGGACACCGTGCCGGTCGCCGGCCGGCTCCTTGGCCACGGCCCGGAGGCCTGGATCGCCTTCGACGAGGAGGTGCGCCGGCTGATGCGGTCCCCCGGAACCTGGGAGGGCGCCCGCCGCCTGGAGGCCAGGCTGTGCCACCCCGACGGGCGGATACGCGAGGCCACGCTCGCCGCGTGGCGCAGGCCGCCGGTCCAGCTCGTCCTCCTCCGGTGCGCCGACCGGGTCCCGCAGGTCCGTCGGCGCGCCCGCCGGGTGCTGGGCCGGCTGGTGGCCCAGCACCCCGTCCGCAACCGGGACCGGGCCCGCCGGGCGCTGAACCGGCCGATGGCCGACGACCCCGCCCACGTGCTGACGGCACTCGTCCCGTTCGCCCTGCGGCTGGGCGGGCGCGAGCACGGAGGCTGGGCGGTGGAGCAGCTGGAGGCCGCCCTGAGCGGCCGGTACTCCCTCCTCGCCGCGTGGTGGCGCCCCGGGCTGGCCTCGACGACCTGGAGCTGGAACTCGCTGACCGCGCGGCAGCGCGAGGGCATGTTCGAGCGCCTGACGGGCAGCGCCGACCGGCCGACGCGCCGCTTCGCGGCCCGGGTCGCCGTCGCCTGCGGACAGTACGGGGCGCGGGAGCTCGCCCTTTTTTTTCGCCGTCGAGCGCGATCCGGTGACCGGCCGGACGTGGACCGACGCCGCTCTGGCGGCGCTGGACGCCGGCGGACCGGATGACGCGGCCGTAGACGCCCTGCTCGGCTCCCGCTCCGCGGCCGTCCGCGCCGCCGGGGTGACCGCCCTGCGCCGGGCCGGGCGGGCCGCCGAGGCGGTGGACCACCTCGCGGACCGGGCCGGCCAGGTGCGGGCCTGCGCCCGCTGGCTGCTGCGCCAGGACGGGGGTGACCCGTACGCGCACTACCGCGGGCTCGTCACGGACCGGCGGCGGGTGACCCGGTACGCGGTGGCCGGCTTCCGGGAGGTGGCCGGGCAGGCCGACGGGCCGCTGCTGCACGCCCTGCTGGACCACCCCGACGGCGCGGTGCGGGCCACCGCCCTGGCGGCGCTGCGCGGGCTGGGCCTCGTCGTCGAGGACGCGGTGCTGCTCGGGCTGCTGGAGGACCCGTCCGCCTCGGTGTCCCGCGAGGCCGCGCTCAGCCTGCTCGGCGTGGCCGAGCGGCTGGACTCCGCCGCGCTGGCCGATCGGACCGGCCCCGAGTGGCCGCCGCACACCCGAAGGGCCGCGTTCCGGCTGCTGCGCGGCCGGGGCGGGAGCGCCGAACTGCGGGCCGCCGTCGCCATGATGACGGACCCGGACCCGGTGCTGGGCCTGTACGCGCGGAGCACCGTGATCAACTGGAACTGGCTCAGCACCCTCGACGAAGGCGAGGCGCACCGGGCCGAGCTCGGCGAGCTGCTGGCGCGGGCGGCCCGGGTGCTGGACGTCCGCCGGCTGCGGCTGCGGTGACACCCCGCGCGCCCCGCCACGGCCTGCCTGCGCGGTGGCCGCGCCCGCCGGCCGTACCGTCTGGGGTGTGCTGCGTACCGCCCTGCTCACGGGCTCGCTGATCCTCGCCGGCCTCTTCCCGTACGGGCCGGACCCGCTGCCGGCCCGTCTCGCCGACACCGGCGGCGGCAGCCAGCTGATCACCGCCGTCGCCCCGGCGCCGGGGTCCACGACCGGGGTGCTGACCTGGTGGGACCGGCGTGCGGGCCGCTGGTTCGAGGCGGGCAGCGCGCCGGCCCGGTTCGGAGCGAACGGCCTGACCGAGGGCACGACCCGGGTCCAGGGCACGAACACCACCCCGGCGGGCCTGTACGCGCTGCCGTACGCCTTCGGCATCGTGCACGCCCCGGCCGGAACGGCGTACCGGTACCGGCGGGTGACGGACCGTTCGTGGTGGTGCCAGGACAACGCCTCGGCCGCCTACAACCGCTGGACGGAGCCGCTGCCCGCCGACTGCGCGCCGGGCGAGTCCGAGCACCTGGTGACGTACGCGCAGCAGTACGCCCACGCCCTGGTCATCGGCTTCAACTACGACGAGCCGGTACGCGGCCGCGGCGCGGGCATCTTCCTGCACGTGGACGGCAAGGGCGCCACCGCCGGCTGCGTCTCCGTCCCCCGTGGCGCCATGCGCGAGCTGCTGCGCTGGGCCGACCCCCGCCGCCGCCCGCACATCGCGATCGGCACGGAGACCGGCGCCCTGGCCGTGACCCGGTACTGAAAGGGCCTGGGCCCTACCCCTCCTTCTGCGCCAGCCTCAGCAGGTGGTCGGCCAGGGCCTGGCCGCCGGCCGGGTCGCGGCTGATGAGCATCAGGGTGTCGTCGCCCGCGATGGTGCCGAGGATGGCGTGGAGTTCGGCCTGGTCGATCGCCGAGGCGAGGAACTGGGCCGCGCCGGGCGGGGTGCGCAGGACCACGAGGTTCGCGGAGGCCTCCGCCGAGATCAGCAGTTCGCCGGAGAGGCGCCGCATGCGCTCCTCCTTGGCCGACTCGCCGAGCGGGGCCTGCGGGGTGCGGAAGCCGCCCTCGCTGGGGACCGCGTAGATCAGCTCGCCGCCGGTGTTGCGGATCTTGACCGCGCCCAGCTCGTCGAGGTCGCGGGAGAGCGTCGCCTGGGTGACGCTCAGCCCGTCGTCGGCGAGCAGTTTGGCCAGCTGGCTCTGGGAGCGGACCGGCTGCCGGTTGAGGATGTCCACGATCCGGCGGTGGCGGGCGGTGCGGGTCTGCGGGACGGAGGGGCCGCCGTTCTGCTCGGGTTCCTGCGCCTGGCTCATCGTCGTCTCATTCTCCGGATCGTCCCGCTTCGTCGAGGATGCCGGGAAGTGCCCGGACGAACGCGTCCACCTCGGCCTCGGTGATGACGAACGGGGGCATCAGCCGTACCACGTCGGGGGCGGGCGCGTTGACCAGGAATCCGGCCTGCTGGGCCGCGAGCTGCACCTTCGGTGCGAGCGGCTCCGTCAGCACGATACCCAGCAACAGGCCCGAGCCGCGGACGTGGGAGACCAGCCCGTGACCGGAGGACTCGATTCCGGAGCGCAGCCGCTCGCCCCGGGCCTTGACCCGGTCGAGGAGTCCCTCGGCCGCGATGGTGTCGATCACGGCGAGGCCGGCGGCGCAGGCCACCGGGTTCCCACCGAAGGTGGTGCCGTGCTGCCCGGGCTGGAGCAGGTCCGCGGCCGGGCCGAAGGCGGCCACCGCGCCGATGGGCAGACCGCCGCCGAGGCCCTTCGCGAGCGTGACGAGGTCGGGCTCGACGCCCTCGTGCTGCTGGTACTCGAACCAGCTGCCGCAGCGGCCGATGCCGGTCTGCACCTCGTCGAGGGCGAGCAGCGTCCCGGTGGCCCGGGTGATCTCGCGGGCGGCCGTCAGGTAGCCGGCGGGCGGGACGACCACGCCGTTCTCGCCCTGGACGGGCTCGATCAGGACGAAGGCGGTCTCCTCGGTGACGGCGGCGCGCAGCGCCTCCACGTCGCCGTAGGGGACGTGCGTCACGTCGCCGGGCAGCGGCAGGAAGGGCGTCTGCTTACCGGGCTGGCCGGTGAGGGCGAGGGCGCCCATGGTCCGGCCGTGGAAGCCGCCGCCGGTGGCGACCATGTGGGTCCGACCGGTCAGCCGACCGATCTTGTACACGGCCTCGACCGCTTCCGCACCGGAGTTGCAGAAGAACACGCGCCCGTCGCGGCCGAAGAGCTGGAGCAGCCGCTCGCCGAGCGCGAGGACGGGCTCGGAGGCGTAGAGGTTGGAGACGTGGCCGAGGGTGGTGATCTGCTCGGTCACGGCGGAGACGACCGCCGGGTGGGCGTGGCCGAGGGCGTTGACGGCGATGCCGCCGACGAAGTCGGTGTACTGCGTGCCGTCCGCGTCCCAGACCTGCGCGCCCTCACCGCGCACGAGGGCCAGGGCGGGGGTGCCGTAGTTGTTGGTCAGCGCCCCCTTCCAGCGGGCGGCGTAGCGCTGGTTGCCGGTCTCCTGACCGGCCGTCCCCTGCTTGGCGCTCACGCGCTGTCCCCTCCCTGTGCGTCGGGCACGACCATCGTGCCGATTCCCTCGTCGGTGAAGATCTCCAGCAGGATCGAGTGCTGGACCCGCCCGTCGATCACGCGGGCGGTGCTGACGCCGCCGCGCACGGCGTGCAGGCAGCCCTCCATCTTCGGCACCATGCCGCTGGACAGCTCGGGCAGCAGCTTCTCCAGCTCGCTGACGGTGAGCCGGCTGATGACCTCGTCGCTGCTCGGCCAGTCCGCGTAGAGGCCCTCGACGTCGGTGAGGACCATCAGCGTCTCGGCGCCGAGTGCGGCGGCGAGCGCGGCGGCGGCCGTGTCGGCGTTCACGTTGTACACGTGGCCGTCGTCGGCGCTGCGCGCGATGGAGGAGATGACCGGGATCCGGCCGTCCGCGAGCAGGGCCTCGATCGCGCCGGTGTCGATGGCGGTGATCTCGCCGACCCGGCCGATGTCGACGGCCTCGCCCTCGATCTGCGGGGTGTGCTTGGTGGCGGTGATGGTGTGGGCGTCCTCGCCGGTCATGCCGACGGCGAGCGGCCCGTGCTGGTTGAGCAGGCCGACCAGCTCGCGCTGGACCTGGCCCGCCAGGACCATGCGTACGACGTCCATGGCCTCCGGGGTGGTGACCCGCAGGCCGGCCTTGAACTCGCTGACCAGGCCCTGCTTGTCGAGCTGGGCGTTGATCTGCGGGCCGCCGCCGTGGACGACGACGGGCCGCAGGCCGGCCTGGCGCAGGAAGACGACGTCCTGGGCGAAGGCCGCCTTCAGGTCCTCGTCGATCATGGCGTTGCCGCCGAACTTGATGACGACGATCTTGCCGTTGTGGCGGGTGAGCCACGGCAGCGCCTCGATGAGGATCTCGGCCTTGGGGAGCGCGGTGTGGCGCCTGGCGGTGCTCACGAGCTGTACGCGCTGTTCTCGTGGACGTACTCGGCCGTCAGGTCGTTGGCCCAGATGACCGCGGACTCGGAGCCGGTGGACAGGTCCGCGGTGATGCGGACCTCGCGGTCCTTCATGCTCACCAGGTCGCGGTCCTCGCCGACGGAACCGTTCTTGCAGACCCAGACGCCGTTGATGGCGACGTTCAGCCGGTCCGGGTCGAAGGCCGCCCGCGTGGTGCCGATGGCGGACAGGACGCGGCCCCAGTTGGGGTCCTCTCCGTGGATGGCGCACTTGAGCAGGTTGTTGCGGGCGATGGACCGGCCGACCTCGACCGCGTCCTGCTCGCTGGCCGCGCCGATGACCTCGATGCGGATGTCCTTGCTGGCGCCCTCGGCGTCGCCGATCAGCTGGCGGGCGAGGTCGTCGCAGACGGTCCGGACGGCGTCGGCGAAGGCCTCGTACGCGGGGGCCCGGCCGGAGGCGCCGGAGGCGAGCAGCAGCACGGTGTCGTTGGTGGACATGCAGCCGTCGGAGTCGACCCGGTCGAAGGTGGTGCGGGTGGCGTCGCGCAGCGCCTTGTCGAGCGTGGCGCTGTCGAGGTCGGCGTCGGTGGTGAGGACGACGAGCATGGTGGCCAGGCCCGGGGCGAGCATGCCCGCGCCCTTGGCCATGCCGCCGACCGTCCAGCCTTCCTGGGTGACGGTGGCGGTCTTGTGGACGGTGTCGGTGGTCTTGATGGCGACGGCCGCGTCCTCGCCGCCGTCGGCGGAGAGGGCGGCGGCGGCCGTCTCGATGCCGGGGAGCAGCTTGTCCATGGGGAGCAGGACGCCGATCAGGCCGGTGGAGGCGACGGCGATCTCGCCGGCGTTGTGCTCGCCGCCCAGGACCTGTGCCACCTTCTCGGCGGTGGCGTGGGTGTCCTGGAAGCCCTTGGGGCCGGTGCAGGCGTTGGCGCCGCCGGAGTTGAGGACCACGGCGCTGACGGTCCCGCCGCGCAGGACCTGCTCGGACCAGCGCACGGGGGCGGCCTTGACGCGGTTGGAGGTGAAGACGCCCGCGGCGGCCAGTCGCGGCCCGTTGTTGACCACGAGGGCCAGGTCGGGGTTGCCGTTCGCCTTGATCCCGGCGGCGATGCCCGCCGCCGTGAATCCCTGTGCAGCCGTCACGCTCACGGCGCCACTCCAATCGTGGAAAGACCCAGCGCCTCGGGGAGCCCGAGGGCGATGTTCATGCTCTGCACCGCACCGCCGGCGGTGCCCTTGGTGAGGTTGTCGATCGCGCTGATGGCGATGATCCGCTGGGCGGACCCGTCGTACGCGACCTGGACGTGGACGGCGTTGGAGCCGTACACCGCCTTGGTGGTGGGCCACTGGCCCTCGGGGAGGAGCCGGACGAAGGGTTCGTCGGCGTAGGCCTTCTCGTACGCGGCGCGCAGCGACTCCGCGGTGGTGCCCGGCAGGGCCTTGGCGGAGCAGGTGGCGAGGATGCCGCGCGCCATGGGCACGAGGTGGGGGGTGAAGGAGACGGAGACCCGCTCCCCGGCGAGCGGGGAGAGGTTCTGCACCATCTCGGGGGTGTGCCGGTGGCCGCCGCCGACTCCGTAGGGGGTCACGGTGCCCATGACCTCGGAGCCGAGCAGGTTCGCCTTGAGGGCCTTGCCGGCGCCGGAGGTGCCGGTGGCGGCGACGATCACGGCCTCGGGCCCGGCGAGCCGCGCCTGGTAGGCGGGGTAGAGGGCGAGGGAGACGGAGGTCGGGAAGCAGCCGGGGACGGCGATGCGCTTGGTCCCGGCGAGGGCGGCCCGGCCGCCGGGGAGCTCGGGGAGGCCGTAGGGCCAGGTGCCGGCGTGCGGGGCGCCGTAGAACCTGTCCCAGTCGGCGGAGTCCTTCAGCCGGTGGTCGGCACCCATGTCGACGACGAGGACGTCGTCGCCGAGCTGGGCGGCGACGGCGGCGGACTGCCCGTGGGGCAGGGCCAGGAACACGACGTCATGGCCTGCCAGGACCTCCGGCGTGGTCGCCTCCAGGGTCCGTCCGGCGAGCGGGACGAGGTGGGGCTGGAGCGGACCGAAGGCCTGTCCGGCGTTGGAGTGGCCGGTCAGCGCGCCGATCTCCACCTCGGGGTGGGAGAGCAGCAGGCGCAGGACTTCACCGCCCGCGTATCCGCTCGCACCGGCCACCGCTACACGTACCACCATCGGACCCTCCTCCTCGATGGCATGACTATACGTACCTATGCAGTTTTATGCAAAGCCCTTCCTGGTCTCCGTCACCCCGTCCGAAAGGGGTCCTGACTCAACACTCCCGCTCGTACTCGACCTGCTCAAGCGGGTGGCCGTCGCCGAAGTCCGTGCCCCGCACCGCGCCGGTCCCGGTGAAGCCGCACTTGGCGTAGAAGCGGCGCGACCGCGGGGTGTCCCGCAGGGTCCACAGGTGGGCGCGGGCGAAGCCGTCGGCGCGCAGCCGGGCCAGCGTCGCGTCCATCAGCGCGGCGGCGACGCCGGTGCCCCAGCCGTCGGGGTGGGCGTAGAAGCTGAGGATCTCGGCGAGGCCCGGCCGGGTCGTGGAGGGGCCGGACCAGGACATGGCCAGGGGGCGGCCGTCCGCCTCGGCCAGCAGCAGCGCCCGCGGGTCCTCGGCGAGCCGCGCGTGCCAGCGGGTGCGGCGGCTTCGGACGCCCCCGGCGGCGAACTCCGGCGCGAAGAACGGCGCGTACGCGGCCTCCCAGGCGGCGGCGTGGATCTCGCCGAGGGCGTCGCCGTCGCCCGGGGCGGCGGCGCGGACGCCGATCACGCGGAGACCGCCGGGGCGGCGCCGAGCGGGTGGCGGACCCAGACGTTCGGCTCCACGTAGACCGCGCGGTCGTGCTCCGGGTCGCAGTGGACGGTGCTGAGCGCCCCGGGGACGCGGACCGGGCCCGGGGTGTCGAAGGGCAGTCCGGTCCACCGGCGCCACTCGTCGAGGGTGCCGCTGATGGTCATCGACACCGGGGCCACCGAGTCGATGACCGCCCCGGCGCGGACGTGGACCCGCAGCCACGGGTCGTACGGCAGACCGTCCTCGCGGGTGCGGTACGCGTACTCCGCCATCGGGGTCTCGGGCTCGGCGGGCTTCCCGTTCGGCCGGACCGGCGCCACGACCTCGGTGAACCCCGCCGCGCGGGCCCCCTCGCGCATGGCGGTGAGCATCCGGCCGGAGAGGCCCTCGCCCTGCCTGCCGCGGGCGATCGAGATCTCCAGGGCGCTGACCGTGTCCGGCCGGACGCCCCGCCGCTGGTCGGAGAAGGCCCACATCAGGACCCGGTCCCAGCCCTGGCCGGGCAGCCGGCCGCCGCGCTCGGGGGTGTGCAGCGCGAAGGGGACGCTGAAGGCCCGGGCCACCACCTCGTCGCCGTCGGTGGCGATGAAGACGTATTCGGGGAACTCGGCCACCAGGCGCGGGTAGAGCAGCCAGGCGATCGGGTCGCGCTGGGAGAACTCGGGCCAGGAGTCCTCCATGTCCCAGAGCCGGGGGGCCAGTTCGGGGCGGACGGCCAGGGAGGTGATCTCGATCTCGGTCATACCCGCAGGCTAGGGCGGCTCCCCCGGCCCCTCAACGGGGTTTACGCGCC
>NZ_GG657750.1:1615190-1630398 GCF_000158895.1 Streptomyces sp. C
TCGGGCAGCCCCTCCATGGGCGGCCGCCCCCAGGCCCCGGGCCGGCGTCCGGCGCGGGCCAGGGCCGCCGCCATGGCCCGCTCGGGCTGGAGGGAGGGGTGCAGGTAGCCGCCGTTGAGCTCGATGACCCCGGCGGGCGGTACGGCGAGGGAGTTCGCGACGCCGCTGGCGTCCACGGAGCGCGGGACCACGTCCCCGGCGCCCTCGGCGCTGAGGGCGACCTCCTGCCAGGAGGTGTCGCCGGGCGCGGGGCCGCTCGTCCGCGGGTGGGCGCGGAAGGCGCCGGCGCCGGGCCGGGTGACGACGAGTCCCTCGGCGGCGAGCTGCGCGAGGGCCCGGGAGACGGTGACGGGGCTGACCCGGTAACGCTCGACCATGGCCCGACTGGACGGGAGCTTTCCACCTATCGGGTAGCGGTCGAGTTCGGATCGCAGGGATTCTGCCAGCTCGGCCACACTGCTACGCTCGTACATGACAGCACAGAATAGCGCTACTCGCCCGACCTCGATAGCGGTGCAGCTGGGGGGCCACCACCGGACCGCCGCACGCGGCGGCACCGCGCTCGCCCTGCTCGGGGTGGTCACCTTCTCGCTGACCTTCCCCGCCACCGCCTGGGGTCTGGAGAGCTTCGGCCCCTGGTCCCTCGTCGCACTGCGCAGCGTGTTGGCCGCCGCCGTGGCGGGCGCCTTCCTGCTGGCCGGGCGGGTGCCGCTGCCGGCCCGGGAGCACTGGGCCGGGCTCGCCGTGGTGGCGGGCGGGGTGGTGGTGGGCTTCCCGCTGCTGACCACGATGGCCCTGCGGACCTCCACCACCTCGCACGCCGCCGTCGTGGTGGGGCTGCTGCCGCTGACCACCGCCGCCTTCTCGGCGCTGCGCACGGGCAACCGCCCCTCGGGCCGCTTCTGGGCCGCGGCCGTCGCCGGGGCCGTGGTGATCCTGGTCTTCACCCTCGCCCAGAGCGGCGGCGCCCCCTCCGCCGGCGACGCCTACCTCTTCGGGGCCCTGCTGGTGTGCGCGGCCGGCTACACCGAGGGCGGCCGGCTGGCCCGCTCGCTGCCCGGCTGGCAGGTGATCGGCTGGGCGCTGGTGCTGTGCCTGCCCCTGGGCCTGGCCGGAGCCGCCTTCGCGCTGGCGTCCGAGCCGGTGCACCTCACCTGGCACGGGGCGACCGGTCTGGTGTGGGTGGCGGCGGGCTCGACCTTCCTCGGGCTGTACGTCTGGTACCGGGGCATGGCCGAGATCGGCACCGCACGCGCCAGCCAGCTCCAGCTCGCCCAGCCGCTGCTGACCCTGGTGTGGTCGGTGGCGCTGCTCGGGGAGCACCCGTCACCGGCCACACCGCTGGCCGCCTGTGCGGTCCTCGTCTGCATCACCGTGACTCAACGGGTCAAATAGCCGCAGATCGGCCTAAACTACTGGCACCGGATCGGACCGGCTCCGAGGAGGTCAGCAGATGCGCGCGACCGAGGGCGACCAGCTGGTGCAGCACGGCAGGATCGTGGGCCAGCACGACAGGGTGGGCGAGATCGTCGAGGTCCTGGGCGAGAACGGCGCCCCCCCGTACCGGGTCCACTTCCCGGACGGGCACGACGCCGTCATGTCCCCCGGCCCCGACTGCGTCGTCCGCCACCCGGACAAGCCCGAGGGCAAGTCCCCCACCTGGCGCTGAGTCAGCGCGGCGGCACGGCCGTCGGGTAGTGGTCGGCGACGACCCTGGCCAGCGCACCATTGGGGTCCGCGACCACGTACTTCCCCGAGAAGTACGCGTGGCCGCGGACCTCCGCGTACCGGCCGGCGAGGGTCAGGTGCCGGGACAGTTCGGCGGGGTCGCGCCAGGCCGCGGTGGAGCTGCGGGCGTCGCAGCGGTACAGCGCCTCGCCGACGTACAGGTCCACCCCGGTGCCGGCGACCGTCTGCGCCCACCAGCGCACGACCTCGGCGTAGTCGGCCGCCGCGTACCCGATGTGCCAGTACGCCTGCGGGACCACGTAGTCGACCCAGCCCTTCAGGACCCACTTGCGCGTGTCCGCGTAGAGGTCGTCGTACGTCTGCAGCGCGCGGGTCGCCGAGCCGAGCCGGTCGGTGCCCTGGTTGCGCCACACCGCGAACGGGCTGATGCCGAACCGGACCGCCGGGCGGGAGGCGCGCAGCCGCTGCGACATCTCGTGGACCAGGGTGTCGGTGTTGTCGCGGCGCCATGCGGCACGGGAGGTGAAGGAGCCGCCGTGCTCCGCGAAGGCCTCGTCGTCGTCGAAGTACTCCCCCGCGACGGGGTACGGGTAGAAGTAGTCGTCCCAGTGCACCGCGTCGACCGGGTAGCGGGTGACGGCGTCGAGCATCGCCTCCTGGACGAAGGCCCGCACCTCCGGCAGGCCCGGGTTGTAGTACAGCTTCCCGCCGTACGCGACGGTCCAGCCCGGGTTGCGTCGCGCCGGGTGGGAGGCCGCGAGCCGGGAGCGGTCCGTGTGGTTGGCCACCCGGTACGGGTTGAACCAGGCGTGCAGCTCCAGCCCGCGCGCGTGCGCCTCGGTGACGGCCGTGCCCAGCGGGTCCCACCCCGGGTCGCGGCCCTGCACCCCGGTCAGCCACTGCGACCAGGGCTCGCGCGTCGACGGCCAGAACGCGTCGGCGGCGGGGCGGACCTGGAGGATGACCGTGTTGAGCCGACGCGCCACCGCCGTGTCGAGGAGCTTGATCAGCTCCGCGCGCTGCTCCCGCGCGGACAGCCCGCTCTCGGAGGGCCAGTCGACGTTCTGTACGGTCGCGATCCACATCCCCCGGAACTCCGCGGTCCCCGCGCGGCCGCCGCCGGCCGTCCGCGCCGCACGCACCCCCGGTGGCCCGGCCGGTTCCCGTACCCGCGCTGCCGCCGCGGGGCCCGCGGCCGTCGTGGCCAGCACTCCCGCCGCTCCCGCCAGCAGTCCCCGTCGTCCGATGTGCACCATGTGACGACTCCGTTCCTCTCCGTGACAATCCTCTGCGTGGGCACAGCATGCCCCGCCCCGGGCCGCCGACGGGGGCAACGCGGGAGTAACGTCGGGGGGCGTGGCGGGCGCCGGGATGCAGTTACCACTGCCGAACACGGGGGACCCGCGATGGATGAGCAGCGAAAGGCACGATGTGACGGACCTCTCTACCCTCCCGACCGACATCACCAGGGTCGGCGTGGTGGGCTGTGGCCAGATGGGCGCGGGCATCGCGGAGGTGTGCGCCCGCAGCGGTCTTGAGGTGAAGGTCGCCGAGACCACCGGGGAGGCCCTGGAGATCGGGCGCACCCGGCTGCACAACTCGCTGACCAAGGCCGCCGAACGCGGCAAGATCAGCGAGGAGGAGCGGGACGCCACCCTGGCCCGGCTCTCCTTCACCACCGACCTCGGCGAGTTCGCCGACCGTGACCTCGTCATCGAGGCCGTCGTCGAGAACGAGCAGGTCAAGACGGAGATCTTCCAGGTCCTGGACCAGGTGATCACCCGCCCGGACGCGATCCTCGCCTCCAACACCTCCTCGATCCCGCTGGTCAAGCTGGCCGTGGCCACCTCGCGGCCCGACCAGGTCATCGGCATCCACTTCTTCAACCCGGCGCCCGTGCAGCGGCTCGTCGAGCTGATCCCGGCGCTGACGACGAGCGAGGACACCGTCAAGCGGTCCGAGGCCCTGGTGCGGGACGTGCTGAACAAGCACGCCGTCCGCGCCCAGGACCGGTCCGGCTTCGTCGTCAACGCGCTGCTGGTGCCGTACCTGCTGTCCGCGATCCGGATGTTCGAGTCGGGCATCGCGAGCCGCGAGGACATCGACAACGGCATGGAGCTGGGCTGCGCCCACCCGATGGGCCCGCTCAAGCTGTCCGACCTGATCGGCCTGGACACCATCGTCTCGATCGCCGAATCGATGTACGCGGAGTACAAGGAGCCGCTGTACGCCGCTCCCCCGCTGCTCCAGCGCATGGTGGACGCGGGCCGCCTGGGCCGCAAGACCGGCTCGGGCTTCTACCCGTACGGCTGAGAACGGCCTGGCGGCCTAGGGGCGGTTCAGCCTCAGGTGGTGCAGCAGGAGGAGCCCGGCCGCCATGTTGGCGGCCGGGACCTCCCCGCGCGCGATCATGTCCGGGACCAGCTTGAGCGGGACCCACTCCCGGCGGGAGGACTCGAAGGCGTCCTCGGGCTCGCCGACGTACGAGGCCCCGTCCGCCCAGTAGAGGTGGTGGCGGGCGTCGGTCAGCCCGTTGGAGGGCTCCACGGTCATCAGGTGGTGGAGCGGGCCGGGCCGCCAGCCCGACTCCTCCTCCATCTCCCGCGCGGCCGCCGCCTCCACCGGCTCCCCGTCCTCGACCACCCCGGCGGGCAGCTCCCAGCCCCAGCTGTCGGTGATGAACCGGTGCCGCCACAACAGCAGCACCTCGTCGGCCTCGTTGACGGCCGTGGCGACGGCGACCGGCCGCAGCCGGATGACGAAGTGGTCCAGATGCCGGCCGTCGGGGAGTTCCACGTCCGCGAGGTTCACATCGAACCAGCGGTTCTTGTACACGGTCTGCTCACTCAGGTTCGTCCACTGCACGGTAATGCCACCTTCCGCATCCGTTGGTGGCAACATGGCAGCAGCAGACGCCCTCACAGGGGAACGCGCAGCGCCCCGTCGATGAGGTACGCGGTCTCCTCCGCACCGGTGCACCCGCTGCTCAGCAGCTGCTCCCGGACGGCCCGGAGCCGGTCCCGCAGGCGCAGCGACTCCATCCCCTTGGCCCGCTCGGCCATTTCGGCCGCCGAGGCCACCGCCCGGTCGGCCTCCCCCTGGCGCAGCTGGATCTCGCACAGCATCGCGAGGCGGTGCACCCGCCCCCGGTCGTGCGCCGGGGTCCCCACCGCCTCGGTCGCCTGCTCGTGCGCCCCCGCGAGGTCCCCCAGGCTCAACAGGGCCTCCGCCACCTGTACGTTGACCAGCCCGGGCTGGACGTAGCCGGTCTCGGCGGGCTCGGCGGCGGGCCAGATCCGCTCGGCGGCCGCCTCGGCGCGCCGGATGCACGCCAACGCGGCCTTGGTGTCGCCGAGTTGCGCGTATGCCTTGGCCTGCATCGCGTACAGGTCGGCCCCCAGCGCCGGGGTGGTGTCCGGGCCGGCGGCGCGCAGCGCGGCCTCCGCGAAGGCCACGGCCTGGCGGTACTCCTTCAGGTGCAGCGACTGGTTGACGAGCAGGGCGATCACGTACGCCCCGAGCCCCCGGTCCCCGCTGGCCTTGGCGAGCCGCAGCGCCTGGTGGAAGTAGCGCTGGGCCAGGCCGTGGGCGTCGGAGTCGTACGCGCAGATCCCCGCGACCGCCACCAGGGACCCGGTGGCCCGGTGCAGGGGGCGGCCGATCTCGTCGGAGTACGTCCCGCGCAGCATCGGGGCGGTCTCGCTGCCGAGGAAGCGCACGATCCGGGCCCGGGTGGCCATCCCGCCGGCCCGGCGGTACATCAGCTCGTAGTGCATCCGGGCGGCCCGCAGGACCTCGATGTGCTCGGGCCCGATCCGCTGCCGCCCCACCCGGGACACGTCGGCGTCCTCGGGCGGGTTCTCCCACTCCCACACCGGGATCACGGCCGGGGTGCCGGTGAGGGCCTGCGCCGTGAGCTGTGCGGGCCGGCCCAGCTCGTCGGAGCGCCACAGGGCGGTCGCGCGGTCGACGAAGCCGCTGAGCCGGGTGCCGTGCGGGCTCTGCCGGCCGGGGATCCCGAGCCCGATGTCGTCGAGTCCGACGGGACGTTGCAGCCGCCCGCCCAGCACCTCGCAGATCAGGTCGGGCACCTGGCCGCGGGGGCGCTGCCCCTTCAGCCAGCGGGAGACCGCCGTGTGTTCGTAGCGCAGCGCGAGTCCGCGGGACCGGCCCGCCTGGTTGACATGCGCGGCGAGTCCGGCGTGGGACATGCCCGCCTCGGCGAGGAGGGCGTCGAGCAGTGCATTGGGCTGCATGGGCCCCTCCAAGGGCTCGTCCGCTTCAGGCTAGTGGCTGAGCGGTGCGCGCGGGGGCGTTCCGCGTTTCCTTCACACGGGGTGTGAACCGAGTACGCGCATAAATGCGTTGCGCACCCTGCCGCTCGGGGGGCCCGGGGCGGTTCACTTAAGAGCCTCGCCAAGGAGGCCGCCCGGTCGTCGGCTCCCCCTCGTACAGTGCGACGACCCGGCACCCGCGCCGCCCGCCCCTGCTGTCTGCCCGACACTCCATGGCGGGCGCGGGCGGCGCACCACGGCTCCGCCGCGGTCCGGTTGGTCGCCGGACCGCGCCGGGGCCGGGCCGGTTCCGTACCGGGTCCGTCCACCGGCCCGGTCCGGAACGGCTCCGCCGGTGACACGGGTCCGCCCGGGCCGTACCACTCCCCCCGGGCCGGGCGGGACCCGCACCGGTCGCCGCCGGCCGCGGGACACCGCGCCTGCGGCGGGGCCGCCCTCCCGGTGCGTCCGCACCCAGCCGCGCGGCGTACCGCTGCGCGGGCTGGTCCCCTAACCCGTCCTTTCAACGGTTCCCCGGGCTCCGCCCGGACCCGCGCCTCAAACGCGGCAGGGGCTATCTATAGCCGCGCCGGCGTTTGAGGCGCGGGGGTCTGGGGGCGGAGCCCCCAGGGAACGGGCGAAGGGCGGGTAGGGGACCTCGCCCCACAGGGCAGCCTGCCGGGCGGCAGCCGCGCAGGGTCCGGGGCGGTGCCCCGGCAGGGCGCCCCGGCCCACCCGAACGGGTGAGGGGCGCGTCCGGGATCCCGGACGCGCCCCTCAGTGGAGCTCAAGCGGCAGCGCTACGCGCCCCGCAGCACCGCCCCGGTCCGCTCACCGGCCAGCGCCACCGCGGCATCGCGCGCCGCCGTCGACTCCTCGGCGGTCAGCGTCCGGTCGGCCGCGCGGAAGCGCAGCGCGTACGCGAGGGACTTCTTGCCCTCGCCGACCTGCTCACCGGTGAACACGTCGAACAGCCGCAGCGACTCCAGCAGTTCGCCGGCGCCCTTGCGCAGCGCGTCCTCCACCGCCGAGGCGGGGACGGAGGCGTCGACGATCAGCGCGACGTCCTGGGTCGCCACCGGGAAGGTGGAGATCCGGGGCGCCTGCACGACCTCGCCGCCGGCCGCCGCGAGGCGGTCCAGGTCGAGCTCCATGGCGCTGGTGCGGGCCGGCAGGCCCATGGCCTTGACCACGCGCGGGTGCAGCTCGCCGGCGTGGCCGATGACCTGCTCGACGCCGTCGAGGGTGACGACCAGCTCGGCGCAGCGGCCCGGGTGCCAGGGGCCGTACTGGCCCTGGCGGACGACCAGCTCGGCGCCGGCCTCGACGGCCAGCGCGCGGGCGGCCTGGACGGCGTCCGCCCAGTCGGCCGGGCGGCCCTTGCCCCACCAGCCGGCCTGCTCGCGCGCACCGGCCAGCACGACCGCGGCGTACCGCGGCTGCGCGGGCAGGGCCGCGTCGAGGGTGGCGACCTCCTCGTCCGTGGGACGCCGGTCGACGGGCAGGCGTACGGCGACGCCCGCCTCGGCGGCGGCACGGAAGACCGAACCGGTCTCGAAGAGCGCGAGGTCGTGGCTGCCCCGGCTGTCGTTGCGGCGCAGCGCGCCCAGGAGGCCCGGCAGCAGCGTGGTGCGCAGCGCCGGCTCCTCGTCGGACAGCGGGTTGACCAGCTTGACGACCTGGCGGCTCGCGTCGTGCGCGGGCAGCTGGAGCTGGTCGAAGACGGCCTCGCCGATGAACGGGTAGCTGAGCGCCTCGACGTAGCCGGCGCCGGCCAGCGCGCGGCCGACCCGGCGGTGCAGCTGCTGGCGCGCGGTCAGGCCGCGGCCGGAGGGCACCTGCGGGAGGGTGGACGGGAGGTTCCCGTAGCCCTCCAGCCGGATGACCTCCTCGGCGAGGTCGTTGGGCTCGGCGAGGTCGGGCCGCCACGAGGGGACGGTGACGACGAGCTCGTCCTGGCCGTAGACGTCGCAGCCGATCTCCTGGAGGCGGCGCACGACGGTCTCGCGGCCGTACTCCATGCCCGCGACCCGGTCCGGGTGGTCGGCGCTCATCGCGATGGTGCGCGGGGCGCCCGGGGCGGTGAGCTCGGTGACGCCGGCCTCGGCGGTGCCGCCGGCGAGCAGCACGAGGAGGTCGACGGTCCGCTGCGCGGCCGCGGCGGCGGCCTGCGGGTCGACGCCCCGCTCGAAGCGCTTGGAGGCCTCGGAGGAGAGCTTCAGGCGGCGGGCGGTGCGCGAGATCGACACGGGGTCGAAGTGCGCGGCCTCGATGACCACGTCGGTGGTGCCGGTGACGGCGCCCGTCTCCGGGTCCGTGACGGAGTCGGCGATCTCGGTGTTGGCGCCGCCCATGACACCGGCGAGCCCGATCGGGCCGCTGCTGTCGGTGATCACCAGGTCCTCGGCGTCGAGCGTGCGCTTGACGCCGTCGAGGGTGGTGAACTTCTCGCCCTGCTCGGCACGGCGGACGCCGATGGCGCCGTCGAGGCGCGAGCGGTCGTAGGCGTGCAGCGGCTGGCCGAGCTCCAGCATCACGTAGTTGGTGATGTCGACGGCCAGCGAGATCGGGCGCATGCCCGCCTTCTGGAGGCGGCGCGTGAGCCAGATCGGGGACCGCGCCTCGGGGTCGAGGCCGGTCACCGTGCGGGCGGTGAAGCGGTCGCAGCCGGCCGGGTCGGAGATCTGCACGGCGTAGCCGTACGAGTTCGGCGCGGGCACGTCGAGCAGCGCCGGGTCGCGCAGCGGCAGGCCGTACGCGGTGGCGGCCTCACGGGCCACACCGCGCATGGACATGCAGTAGCCGCGGTCCGGGGTGATGTCGATGTCGAGGACCTCGTCGACGAGCTGGAGCAGCTCGATCGCGTCGGTGCCCGGCTCGTACTCCGGCGGCAGCACGATGATGCCGTGCGTGCCGTCGTCGCCCATGCCGAGCTCCTCGCCGGAGCAGATCATGCCGTGCGAGGTCTTGCCGTACGTCTTGCGCGAGGCGATCGCGAAGTCGCCGGGGAGGACGGCGCCGGGCAGGACCACGACGACCTTGTCGCCGACGGAGAAGTTCCGGGCGCCGCAGACGATCTCCTGCGGCTCGCCGGTGCCGTTGGCGGTGCCGACGTCGACCGTGCAGAAGCGGATCGGCTTGCGGAAGCCTTCGAGCTCCTCGATGGTCAGCACCTGGCCGACGACGAGGGGGCCCTTGAGGCCGGCGCCGAGCGTCTCGACGGTCTCGACCTCGAGGCCGGCGTCGACCAGCTTGGCGGCCACGTCACGGCCGGTCTCGCCCGCGGGGAGGTCGACGTACTCCCGCAGCCAGGAAAGCGGGACGCGCATCAGATCTCACTCCCGAACGGCCGGGTGAAGCGCACGTCACCCTCGACCATGTCTCGCATGTCTTCAACGTTGTGACGGAACATCAGCATCCGCTCGATGCCGAAGCCGAAGGCGAACCCGCTGTACTTCTCCGGGTCCACACCGCAGGCGGTGAGCACCTTCGGGTTCACCATGCCGCAGCCGCCGAGCTCGATCCAGCCCTCGCTGGAGCAGGTGCGGCAGGGGCGGTCGGGGTTGCCCACCGACTCGCCGCGGCAGACGTAGCACTGCATGTCCATCTCGGCGGACGGCTCGGTGAAGGGGAAGAAGTGCGGGCGCAGCCGGGTGGTGGTCTGCTCCCCGAAGAGCTCCTTGACCATGTGGTCGATGGTGCCCTTGAGGTCGGCCATGGTCAGGCCCTCGTCGACGGCGAGCAGCTCGACCTGGTGGAAGACCGGGGTGTGCGTCGCGTCGAGCTCGTCGGTGCGGTACACGCGGCCGGGGCAGACGATGTAGACGGGGGGCTTGCGCTCCAGCAGCGAGCGCGCCTGCACCGGGGAGGTGTGGGTGCGCAGCACGACGCCGGACTCGTCGCCCGCGGTGCCCTCGGGGCCCTGGACGAAGAAGGTGTCCTGCATCTGGCGCGCCGGGTGGTCGGGCGTGAAGTTGAGGGCGTCGAAGTTGAACCACTCCGCCTCGACCTCGGGGCCTTCCGCGACCTCGTAGCCCATGCCGACGAAGATGTCCGCGATGCGGTCCATCAGCGTGGTCAGGGGGTGGCGGGCGCCGGCGGGCACGCGGTCGTAGGGCAGCGTGACGTCCACCGCCTCCTCGACCAGCACCCGCTCGTCGCGCTCGGCCTCCAGCTGGACCGTGCGGGCCCCGAAGGCCTTGTTCACGGCGCCGCGGGCCTGTCCGACGCGCTTGCCCGCCTCGGCCTTGGCCTGGGGCGGCAGGGCCCCGATCTCGCGGTTGGCGAGCGCGAGGGGCGAGCGGTCGCCCATGTGCGCGGTCTTCGCCTCGCGGAGCTCGTCGAGGTCGCCGGCGGACGCGAAGGCGGCGAGCGCCTCGTCCCGCATGCGCTCGATCTCTTCCGGTTTCAGTGCCTCGACCTCGACAGGGTCGTACGACTTGTTCGGTGCCGACATCTCTTCCCGTACTTCCGATGGCTGGCTGGTGGGTCCCCGCGCGACGTGATCGAAACGCCTCGGGCTCGATCGGCACAAGGACACAAGGGTGCCAAAGGACGAGTCTAAGGGCCGCCGGGGGTGGAGGAGCCCGTGGGCCGCCCGGTGAGACTCTCCGCAGGGTTACTGGGTGAGGTAGGCCGGGGCGCTCACGGGCAGGATAAATCGGAACTCGGCGCCGCCTCCGGGGCCGCGGCCGACCGTGATGGTGCCGCCGTGCGCCTCCACGATGCCCTTGACGATGTACAGGCCCAGGCCGGTGCCGCCGCGCTTGCTCCCCCGCCAGAAGCGGGTGAAGACGCGGGCCATGGACTCCTCGGGGATCCCGGGGCCTTCGTCGGTCACGGTGACGGCTGTTCCCTTCTCGTGCGGTGCCACGTCGATGGTGACCGTTCCGTCGCCGTGGCGCACCGCATTTTCGAGGAGGTTGCCGAGGATCTGGTCGATCTTGTCCGGGTCGGCCCAGCAGTCGGGCAGCGGGCTGCTGACCCGTACGAGGAACCGCTCGGGCGCCTGGCCGTTCGCGGTGAGGGCCTGGACGTGACGGCCGACGGCGGCGGCGAGGTCGACGGGCTGGCGGCGGACCTCCAGGCGGCCGGAGTCGATGCGGGAGATGTCGAGGAGCTCGGCGATCAGCCGGGTGACGCGGTTGGCGTCGGCGTCGACGGTCTCCAGCATCAGCCGCTTCTGGTCGTCGGTGAACCGCTCCCACTTGGCGAGCAGGGTGGCGGTGAAGCCCTTCACGGAGGTCAGCGGGGAGCGCAGCTCGTGCGCGACGGTGGCGATCAGTTCGGCGTGGCTGCGTTCGGTGCGGCGCCGGGCGTCGGTGCCGCGCAGGGTGACCACGAGGCGGCTGAGGGGGCCGGTGGGCCGGGTGCGCACGTAGCGGGCGGAGACGAGCACCTCGCGCCCGCCGGGCAGCAGCAGGTTCCGCTCGGGCTGGCCGCGCCGGGTGGCGAGTCCCCCGTACGGGTCGGTCAGCGTCCACCAGCGGCGGCCTTCGAGGTCCTCCAGGGGCAGCGCGCGTTCGATGCGCGCGCCGATGGCCTGGCCGGCCGGGATGGCGGTGATCCGGGAGGCGGCCCGGTTGAAGCAGACGACGTGCCCGGTGTGGTCGGCGACGACGAGCCCGTCGGGCAGCTCGTCGGGGTCGATGAGGGGGTCCGGGACGGTCTCGCCCGGTCGGGCCGGGGCGTCCGCCGGCCGCCCGGCGGCCTCGCGGTCCGGTGCGCGCCCGGCGGGTCCCGCCTGTGGCGGGACGAAGCCCAGGGCGTCCGGGGCCGCCGCGGCCGGCGGCACCGCGGGCCCCGTCGCGCCGGGTCCGGCGGCGGACGCGCCGGGGCTGCCGGCGGCCGGCTGTCCGGCGGCGTCCCCGAACCGCTCCTCGGCCGCGCCAGCGGCCCCCGGCGAGCTGTTCGTACCGACGGTCATGTCCCCGTACCCCACATCTCCGGGTAGCGCAGTGGGCCCCCGGACGGCCACATTACTAGCTGGGGGTCACGGAGCGGCACCCTCCGGGCGCCCGCTGTGCACGCGCGGACGCGTAGAGGCACACGGCGGCGGCCGTCGCGAGGTTCAGGCTCTCGGCCTTGCCGTGGATCGGGACGCGGACGACGGCGTCCGCGAGGGCCCGGGTCTCCTCGGGCAGGCCCCAGGCCTCGTTGCCGAAGACCCAGGCGGACGGCCCGCCCATGGTGCCCGCGTCCAGCTCGGCGTCCAGGTCGTCCTGCCCGGCCCCGTCGGCGGCGAGGATCCGCACTCCGGCGGCCCGCAGCCCCTCCACGGCCTGCTCCACCGGCACGCCGACGGCGACCGGGAGGTGGAAGAGGGAGCCCACGGAGGCGCGTACGGACTTCGGGTTGTACAGGTCGACGGAGGCGTCGGTGAGCACCACGGCGTCGGCGCCGGCGGCGTCCGCGCAGCGCAGCACCGTGCCCGCGTTCCCGGGGTCGCGGACGTGGGCGAGGACGGCGACCAGGCGGGGTCCGGCCTTGAGGATCTCCTCGAACGGGGAGTCCAGGAAGTGGCAGACGCCCACCAGGCCCTGCGGGGTCACGGTCTGCGAGACGTCGGCGAGCACCTCGTCGGAGGCGTAGTGGACCCGGGCCCCGGCCAGCATCGCGGCCTCGACGATGTCGGCGTAGCGCTCGGCGGCCTCGACGGTGGCGAACAGCTCGATCAGGGTCGCGCCCTGGGCCCCGCGGTGTTCGACCGCCTCGCGGACGGCCTGCGGGCCCTCGGCGATGAACCGGCGCTCCTTGGTGCGGAAGTTGCGCCGCGCCAGCCGGCGGGCGGCGGCCACCCGCGGGGATCGGGGGGAGATCAGCTCGTGGTGACCCAGGTCGGCCATGGTCTCTGCGGTCTCTCTCGGGGTGCGGGCCGCGCGGGGCGCGAGCGGTGCGGGCACGGGCGGTGCGGGGGCACTCGTGCCGTGCGGGGAAAACACTCGGACCCGCAGGCGAATCGCCTGCGGGTCCGAGGATGCCGACTGCTTACGCGGCCGGCCAGGCCTTAGGCAGCGGCCTTCGGCGCGTTGACGTCGGCCGGGAGGGCCTTCTGCGCGACCTCGACCAGCGCGGCGAACGCGTTGGCGTCGTTGACGGCCAGCTCGGCGAGGATCTTGCGGTCCACCTCGATGTTGGCGGCCTTCAGACCCTGGATGAGGCGGTTGTACGTCATGCCGTTCTGGCGGGCAGCGGCGTTGATGCGCTGGATCCACAGCTGACGGAAGTCGCCCTTGCGCTTCTTGCGGTCGTTGAAGTTGTAGACCAGCGAGTGGGTGACCTGCTCCTTGGCCTTGCGGTACAGGCGCGAACGCTGACCGCGGTAGCCGGAGGCCGCCTCGAGGATCGCCCGGCGCTTCTTGTGGGCGTTGACTGCCCGCTTGACGCGTGCCACTTTTTACTCCTTGTAGCGGGGCCGTGGATGTCGTCACACGACCCGAATTCGATGGGGTCCCGGTGCTGACGTCCCTCCCCCAGCCAACGCTGGGAGGTGCCCCCAGCTAAAAGCCGGGAGCGGAGGACATCAGATGCCGAGAAGCTTCTTGATCTTCGCGGCGTCGCCGGGAGCCATCTCCGCGTTGCCGGTCAGGCGACGGGTGATGCGCGACGACTTGTGCTCGAGCAGGTGGCGCTTGCCGGCGCGCTCACGGAGCACCTTGCCGGAGCCGGTGACCTTGAAGCGCTTCTTGGTACCGCTGTGCGTCTTGTTCTTCGGCATGGCGCCGTTCTCTCCTCGTCGGTGGCGCTCCCGCCGGTCCGGAGACCGGCTCGCGGGAGCGTCATGTTGTTGGGTGATCCGGGACGGTGTGTCCCGGGTCAGGCCTCGGTGGAGCCGTCGGCCTCGACCTCGGTGGAGCCGTCGACCTCGGCGGCCGGGGCCGCCTCGTCGGCGTCAGCCTCGGCCGGCGCGGCCTCGGCGGTGCCGCCCAGACGCTCGGCCTTGCGGGCGGCCTGCGCCTCGCGGGCTTCGGCCATCGCCTCGGTCTTCTTCTTGTGCGGACCGAGAACCATGATCATGTTTCGGCCGTCCTGCTTCGGGTTCGACTCGATGAAGCCGAGCTCCTCGACGTCCGAAGCGAGACGCTGCAGCAGTCGGTAGCCGAGCTCCGGCCGGGACTGCTCGCGACCACGGAACATGATCGTGATCTTGACCTTGTCGCCCTGCTTGAGGAACCGAACGACGTGACCCTTCTTGGTGTCATAGTCGTGCGGGTCGATCTTCGGCCGGAGCTTCATCTCCTTGATGACCGTGTGCGCCTGGTTCTTGCGCGCCTCACGGGCCTTCATGGCCGACTCGTACTTGAACTTGCCGTAGTCCATGAGCTTGCAGACCGGCGGGCGCGCGGATGCGGCGACCTCGACCAGGTCCAGGTCGTATTCCTGCGCGAGCTCAAGCGCCTTCGCAAGCGGAACAATGCCCACCTGTTCGCCGCTGGGACCGACGAGTCGCACCTCAGGGACGCGAATCCGATCGTTGATGCGGGGCTCGGTGCTGATGGATCCTCCTCGGTAGCACCACACGGCTGCCTGGCAGACAACCGCTGACGTCTTTTGTCGTCAGACCTCAACCGCGGCGGAGAATGAAAAATGCCCCGCCGGGCACAGGCAGGGGCTCCAAAACAACCGGAGCACCGCCGCGTGCGAACCGCGGGGCGCAACTAGGCGGCTTTCCATCGTCCGTACGGAACGATGGATACCGCCTGACCGGAAGACCCGCCTCCCCGGAGGGTGGTCGGGTGGGAGATCGGAGCCTCCACTTGTGGGCCGGGCACACAGGTGTCCGGCCGGTCGATGTACATAGTACCCCACGCATTGCAAGGCCGCCGCACGACCTATCGTGGAGCGCATGACTGACGCGACGCCCTCCGATTCCACCACTCCCGACTACGACGAGATGACCCGCGACATCGCGGACGTCCCGGCCGTCGAGGTCATCACCACGGTGGCCGTCCACCTGCTGAGCGCCGCGGCGGTCAACCTGGGCCTGGACAAGCCGGACTCCGAGCACAAGGACCTCGACGAGGCCCGCAAGCTGATCACCGCCCTGGCCGGACTGGTCACCGCCAGCGCCACCGAGATCAGCTCCTTCCACGCCGCCCCGCTGCGCGACGGCCTGAAGTCGCTCCAGCTCGCCTTCCGCGAGGCCTCGATCGTCCAGGACGAGCCGGGCCAGGGCCCGGGCGAGAAGTTCACGGGCCCGGTCTACGCCTGATCCCTTCGTTCCGGTTCCGCTTCGCACGCCGGAG
>NZ_GG657750.1:1630926-1632687 GCF_000158895.1 Streptomyces sp. C
CCCGCCGTCAGCGTCGGCACGGCCATGTCGCTGGTCTTTCTCGCGCTTGAGGGCCGGTCTTCCGGGTCCGTTCTCGACCTCGCCGAGCATCGCCACGACGGGCACCAGCAGCCGGGCGTCCTTCAGCGCCGCCAGCAGCTGCGGTTCGGCCGCCCGGTCGGCCGCCCAGGCGGCCAGGGCGGCGCTCAGCCGGGGGTCGGCGGTGCCGTCGTCGTCGGAGAAGCCGGGGTCTGGAATGTTCTTGGTCGCCACAATCAACCGACCCTATCCCGACGTGTCCCGCCGTGCGGCGCGCGGGCGCCGGGCCAGTACGGCCGCCAGCACCAGCAGGACCGCTCCCCCGGCCGCGGCCGCCGGGACCCCGGGCACCTTCCGGCGTCCGGCGGGGCGGGCCTGCTCGGGTCCGGGGCCGAAGTACCGCCGCCCGGCGGCGACGGCGGCGGGGACGGGCGCCTCGGGGCGCAGCGCGGCCCCCGCCTGGAGCGCGGCGACGGGGTCGACCGTGCCGTGGCCCCGGGCGTCGTCGCGGCCGCCGGCCGGGCGCTCGGCGGCGGTGTCCTGCAGCAGCTTCTTGACCTGGGCCGGGGACAGCCCCGGGTGGGCGGCCTTGACGAGGGCCACGGCGCCGGAGACGAAGGCCGCGGCGGCGCTGGTGCCCCAGCCCTCGTAGTAGGCGCGGTCGGGGTCGGCGATGACCACGTCGACGCCGGGGGCGCTGACGGTGGCGTACCAGTGGCGGGTGGAGAACGCCGCCTTGCGGCCCTGGCGGTCGACGGCCGCGACCGCGATGACGCCGGGGTAGGCGGCGGGGTAGGAGGTGTGGTCGCCGCGTTCGCCGCCGTTGCCCGCGGAGGCGACGACGACCACGCCCTTGCCGAGCGCGTACTGGACGGCCTCGTCCTCGGCGGCCTCGTGGTGCGCGGAGTCGCTGTCGTCGCCGAGCGAGAGGTTGATCACGTCGGCGCCGTGGTCGGCGGCCCAGCGGATGCCCTCGGCGAGGGCGCCGGACTTGCTGTCGCGGGCCTTGTTCCGGCCCGGGTCGCCCTCTTCGAGGATCACCCGGACCGGGAGGATCTTCGCGTGGGGCGCGATCCCGAGGACTCCCTGGGAGCGGTCGGGGCCGTGGCCCCGGCCCGCGATGATGCTGGCCATCGCGGTGCCGTGGCGGGCCCAGGCGCGGTCGCCGCGGCCGGCGCCCATGCCGACGAGGTCGGTGCCGTCGAGGACCTGGCCGGTGAGGTCGGGGTGGGTGGCGTCCACGCCGGTGTCGAGGACCGCGACGGTGACCCCGTCGCCCTGGGTGGTGCCCCAGGCCTCCTCGGCGCGCAGGGCGAGCAGGCCCCACTGCCGGTCGCGGATGGTGTCGGCGGCGGCGGGGTGGGCGGCGGTCCCGGCGAGGAGGGCGGCGGTGAGGCCGGCGGCGGCCGCCGCGCGCAGGGGGGCGGGGTTCATCGGGCGGCCCCCTTCGAGGGTGCCGCGCCCGGTGCCGCGCCCGGTGCCGCGTCCGGGGCGGCGAGGGCCGTGAGGGCCTGTCCGACCCGGTCGGCGGCGGCCTTCGCGTCGTGGCCGAGGCCGGCTTCGGCGACGGTCCCCGTGGCACCCTCGCGGACCGCCTCCTCGGCGGGGACGGGCGTCTCGACGGTGCGGCCGTCGGCGAAGGCGGAGACGGTGTAGACGACGGCCGGGGCCTCGGCGGAGACCGTCGCCGTCCAGGCGGCGCGGCGCGCGTCGGCGTACTCGTAGGCGGGCGGGACGGTGAGG
>NZ_GG657750.1:1633256-1633812 GCF_000158895.1 Streptomyces sp. C
GTGGTCATGCGGCGGCTCCGCCCCCCGGTTCCGTACGGCTGCCTGCCCGTACTTTACGTGCCCGTCGGCGTGGCCCCGCCCGTGCGGGGGTGGCGGACGTGCCCGTCGGCGTGGCCCCGCCCGTGCGGGGGTGGCGGACGTGCCCGTCGGCGTGGCCCCGCCCGTGCGGGGGTGGCGGCCGCCCCTGCCGGGCAGGCCCTTGGCCGCGCGGGGCGTTGCCGTGGCCGGGCCGATGCCCTGGTGGGTGCGGGCCTGGCGGGGCGGGCCGCTGCGCGGGGCGAGTTCCCCTACCCGCCCTTCCACCGTTCCCAGGGGCTCCGCCCCTGCCCCCGCGCCTCAAACGCCGGCGAGGCTGAAAAACCGGGGCTCCGCCCCCGACCCCGACACCGGGCGCTCCGCGCCCGATGCGCTCAAACGCCGCGCGGGCTGAAAGACCGGGGCTCCGCCCCCGACCCCCGTCGCGCTCAAACGCCGGCGAGGCTGGAGGCCGGGGCTCCGCACCTGACCCCGTCGCGCTCAAACGGCGCGCGGGATGGAGAACCTGGGGCTGCGCCCC
>NZ_GG657750.1:1634845-1637451 GCF_000158895.1 Streptomyces sp. C
TGCCCCGGTTGTTCGACAACTACACGACGTTCCGCGCCGGCGTGCCGGCCGCGCTGTTCGCGCAGCCGGTGGTGCGGCGGCCCGGGGTGGGGGTGGTGACCGTGCTGGGCGGCGGCTACCCGGCGTCGGGGGCGGCGGGCGCGGACCGGCTGCCGGTGCCGTACCTGCCCGCGGGGCTGCGTTACGACCCGCAGGAGGGTGCGGGCGAGGTGCAGACGCCGCTGCTGGGGAGCCCGGCCGACGACCTGCTGATCGGCGACCGGGTGTGGTTCCGGCACGCGAAGGCCGGGGAGTTGTGCGAGCGGTTCGACACCCTGCACCTGGTGGAGGGGGACCGGGTGGTGGACTCGGTCCCGACCTACCGGGGCGAGGGGCGGACCTTCCTCTAGGGGGTGTCCGCAAAGTCTCGCCTGCCCCGCGACGCCCGGCACGCGCTCTCGCCGCACCGGACGAAAGCCCAAGTACGTCCAGTACGCGGGCTTCCGCCCGGCACGCCGAGAGCACGCACCTGGGGGCACCTCCCAGCGGTAGCTGGGGGAGACGCGGGGCCCGCCCTCCGGGGGGACGGCGCCACTTTGCGGACACCCCCTAGTGTTCTGAGTCTGGAATTCTGTTCAGATAGCTGGCGAGGCGTTCAAGGATCTCGTCCGCAGTCTTGGTCCACACGTAGGGCTTCGGGTCGCGGTTCCACGTGGCGATCCAGTCGCGGATGTCCTTCTCCAGGGCCTGGACGGATTTGTGAACGCCTCGCCGTATCTGCTTGTTGGTCAGCTCGGCGAACCACCGCTCCACCAGGTTCAGCCAGGACGATCCGGTGGGCGTGAAGTGCAGGTGGAACCGGGGGTGCGCCAGCAGCCACTTCTTGATGTCCGGGGTCTTGTGGGTGGCGTAGTTGTCCAGCACGAGGTGGACCTCGAGGCCGGTCGGGACTTCCTTGTCGAGCTTGACGAGGAACTTCTTGAACTCCTCGGCACGGTGGCGGCGGTGCAGGGATCCGATCACCTTGCCGGTGGCGACCTCGAGGGCGGCAAAGAGGGTGGTGGTGCCGTGCCGGACGTAATCCGCCGTCCGCCGCTCGGGCACCGCCGGCATCATCGGCAGCACCGGCTGAGACCGGTCCAAGGCCTGGATCTGCGACTTCTCGTCGACGCAGAACACAAGGGCCCGCTCCGGCGGATCCAGGTACAGGCCGACGACATCGTGGACCTTGTCGACGAAGTACGGATCCGTCGACAGCTTGAACGTCTCGGACCGGTGCGGCTGAAGGCCGAACGCCCGCCAGACACGCGACACCGTCGACTGAGACAGACCCGTCTCCTTGGCCATCGACCGCGTGGACCAGTGCGTCGCCCCCTTCGGCGTCGACTCCAGCGTCTTGGTGACCAAGGCGGCGACCTGCTCGTCCGTCACCGTCCTGGGCCCGCCCGAACGCGGCATGTCCCCGAGGCCCGCGATCCGGTACTGCACGAAACGGGCCCGCCAGCGGCCCACCGCCTGAGGCGTGGAACCCACCAGGGCCGCAACGTCCTTGTTCGTCGCGCCTTCGGCGCAGGCCAGGATGATTCGGCAGCGCAAGGCCCACGCCTGAGGCGTCGAACGGCGCCGCACCCAGCCCTCGAGCGCGGCCCGCTCCTCATCGGTCAACACCAACTCGGCCTTCGGCCGCCCCATCGCCATACCGAAAGCCTACATCTAAACAGAATTCCAGACTCAGAACACTAGCGCTCTGGCGCTCGCCGTCAGAAGACGGTGTCCGTCTGGTCGGGGATGACGCTCGTGTCGCCCCGGCGGACGGGGCCGGCGGTGCCGTCGTGGTCGACGTAGCCGGTGGTGGAGCAGGGGTAGGGGCTGGTCTTCTGCTTCTTCGGTTCGAGGAACATCGGGTTCACGATCCACTTGCCGTCGCTGTTGTCGTAGGCGCGGCACATGAGTTCGTTCTTGTTGCGGTTGAGGACCAGCCGCAGGGCGGTGGCGTCGCGCAGGAACGAGATGTCCGTGTCGGAGTCGCCCGCGGCGAAGACCTGGCGGCGGGCGGCCGGCTGGACCCTCTCGGCGGCGCGGCCGCGCACGCCGAAGATCTCCTTGTTGATCCAGCAGCGCTTGCCGTCGATGTAGGTGGTCATGGTGTCGGCGCCGTCGGGGACGGATCCGCAGCCCTGGAGGTGGGCGGTCAGCCTGCCGTCGCCGGTGGTGGTGTTGCGGATGCCGATGACGTGGGCGGCGTCGATGCCGGCGCCGCGGGCCCAGACCTCGACGACGGGCTGCGGGGAGGCGGAGCTGATCCAGACGTCGAAGCCGGCGCGCCGGAGGTTCTTGATGAGGTCGCGCTGCTGGTCGTAGTAGCGGACCCAGCCGGTGGCGGTGCCGGTGCCGACCTGCTGTGTGGTGCCGATGGGCGCGGCGAGGTTCTCGGTGCGGGCGGCGGCCGCGAAGGCGCGTACCTCGTTCGCGGTCCAGCCCTGGGTCAGCTGGGCCAGCCAGGCGTAGCCGGGTTCGGTGGTGCGGCGGTCCCAGCCGGCGAAGGCGGTGGCGCCGGTGCGGGTGGCGGCGGTGCCGTAGCCGGCGTTGATCTCGTCGGCGCAGGCGGCGCCGGCGGGGGTGCCGGT
>NZ_GG657750.1:1637832-1648568 GCF_000158895.1 Streptomyces sp. C
CCGGCGTCTGGTGCTGGGGCGGGGCACGGGCACTCCTTGTGGGGGTCGTGGCGGGCCGGTGGAGCACGGCAGCCGGGCGTCGTGCGACGCCCGGCTGTCGGGTGGCGGTACCCGGGGTACTGGGGGTACTGGGGGTACTGGGGTTCGGGGCTTACAGGGGGGTGACGTACGCGCCGGAGATGCCGCCGTCGACCAGGAAGTCGGTGGCGTTGATGAAGGAGGAGTCGTCGCTGGCGAGGAAGGCGACGGCGGCGGCGATCTCGGTGGGCTCGGCGAACCGGCCGAGCGGGATGTGCACGAGGCGGCGGGCGGCGCGCTCGGGGTCCTTGGCGAACAGCTCCTGGAGCAGCGGGGTGTTCACGGGCCCGGGGCACAGGGCGTTGACGCGGATGCCCTCGCGGGCGAACTGGACGCCCAGTTCGCGGGACATGGCGAGGACTCCGCCCTTGGAGGCGGTGTAGGAGATCTGGGAGGTGGCGGCGCCCATGATGGCGACGAAGGAGGCGGTGTTGATGATGGAGCCGCGGCCCTGGCGCTGCATGTAGGGGAGGGCGGCCTTGCAGCAGAGGTAGACGGAGGTGAGGTTGACGTCCTGGACGCGGCGCCAGGCGTCGAGCTCGGTGGTGAGGATGGAGTCGTCGTCCGGGGGCGAGATGCCGGCGTTGTTGAAGGCGATGTCGACGGAGCCGTAGGTGTCGTAGGCCGTCTTGAAGAGGGCGTCGACCTGCTCCTTGTCGGTGACGTCGACCTGGACGAAGGTGCCGCCGACCTCTTCGGCGGCGGCCTTGCCGGCGGCGGGGTCGATGTCGGCGCAGACGACGTTGGCGCCTTCGGAGGCGAGGCGGCGGGCGGTGGCGAGGCCGATGCCGCTGCCGGCTCCGGTGATGACGGCGGTGCGGCCGACCAGGCGGCGGCAGACGATCTCTTCGGTGCGGTCGGTCATGGGGTTCAGGCCTCCGTGCTGATGAAGACGTTCTTGGTCTCGGTGAAAGCGGTGAGGGCGTCGGGTCCGAGCTCGCGGCCGAGCCCGGACTGCTTGTATCCGCCGAAGGGGGTCCAGTAGCGGACGCTGCTGTGCGAGTTGACGGACAGGTTCCCGGCGCGGACGGCGCGGGAGACGCGCAGGGCGCGGCCGACGTCGCGGGTCCAGAGGGAGCCGGAGAGGCCGTACTCGGTCGCGTTGGCCAGGCGTACGGCGTCCTCCTCGTCCTCGAAGGGGAGGATGACGGCGACCGGTCCGAAGACCTCCTCGGCGGCGACGGGCGCGGTGGGGTCGACGTCCGTGACGAGGGTGGGGGGATACCAGAAGCCGGGGCCCTCGGGGGCCTTGCCGCGGATGGCGGTGAGGTCGTCGGTGACGTAGGAGCGGACGCGGTCGAGCTGGGCGCGGGAGATGAGCGGGCCCATCTGGGTCTTCTCGTCGAGCGGGTCGCCGACGGCCACGGACTCGATGCCGGGGGCGACGAGTTCGAGGAAGCGGTCGTAGGCGGTGCGCTGGACGAGGATCCGGGTGCGGGCGCAGCAGTCCTGGCCGGTGTTGTCGAGGAAGGCCATGGGGGCGGCCGCGGCAGCGGCTTCGAGGTCGGCGTCGGCGAAGACGATGTTGGGGCTCTTGCCGCCGAGTTCGAGGGTGACGCGCTTCACCCGGTCGGCGCACTTGGCCATGATCTGCTTGCCGACGCGGGTGGAGCCGGTGAAGACGATCTTGGCGACGCCGGGGTGTTCGACGAGCGCGTCGCCGGCGACCGCGCCGTGGCCGGGGAGCACCTGGAAGAGGTGCTCGGGGATCCCGGCTTCGAGGGCGAGTTCGGCGAGGCGCAGGGCGGTGAGGGGGGTGGTCTCGGCGGGCTTGAGGATGACGGCGTTGCCTGCGGCGAGGGCGGGTGCCAGGCCCCAGGCGGCGATCGGCATGGGGAAGTTCCAGGGGGCGATCACGCCGATGACGCCGAGGGGTTCGAGGAAGGTGACGTCGATGCCGCCGGCGACGGGGATCTGGCGGCCGGAGAGGCGTTCCACTCCCCCGGCGGCGAAGTCGAGGAGGTCGCGGACGTTGCCGGCTTCCCAGCGGGCGTTGCCGATGGTGTGGCCGGCCTCGCGGACCTCCAGCTGCGCCAGTTCCTCGATGTGTCCGTCGACGACGGCGGCGAAGCGGCGCAGGAGTCTGGCCCGGTCGCCGGGGGGTGCCGCCGCCCAGGCGCGCTGGGCCCTGGTGGCCCGGGCGACGGCGGTGTCGACGTCGTCCCGTGTGGCGGCCGGGACGACGGCGACGGTTTCCTCGGTGGCCGGATTCAGTACTTCCAGCGCATCGGACACGTGGGGGCCTCTCTGGTGTCGGTTCGGAGGTTCCGGGGTTCCGGGGTTCCGGGCAGGGCTTACAGGCGTTCGAAGGAGCGCCGCAGCTCCCAGTCGGTGACCGCGGAGTCGTAGGCGTCGAGTTCGACGCGGGCCATGTTGCGGTAGTGGGCGACGACCTCGGGGCCGAAGGCGGCCTTGGCGATCTCGCTGTTCTCCCAGAGCTCCGCGGCCTCGCGCAGGGTGGCGGGGACGTGGGCGTAGTCGGCGGTGTAGGCGTTGCCGGTGCAGGGCTCGGGGAGTTCGAGGCGGTTCTCGATGCCGTAGAGGCCCGCGGCGACCAGGCCTGCGACGGCGAGGTAGGGGTTGACGTCGCCGCCGGGGAGGCGGTTCTCGAAGCGGGTGGAGCGGCCGTGGCCGACGACGCGCAGGGCGCAGGTGCGGTTGTCGAAGCCCCAGGCGACGGCGGTGGGGGCGAAGGATCCCGGGCGGAAACGCTTGTACGAGTTGATGTTCGGGGCGTAGAGAAGGGAGAAGTCGCGCAGTGCGGCCAGCTGGCCGGCCAGGAAGTGGCGCATCACGGTGGACATGCCGTGTTCCTGGTCGCCGTCGGTGCCGGCCATCACGTTGCGTCCGTCGGAGTCGGTGAGCGAGAGGTGGATGTGACAGGAGTTGCCCTCGCGCTCGTCGTACTTGGCCATGAAGGTGAGCGAGACGCCCTCCTGGGCGGCGATCTCCTTGGCGCCGGTCTTGTAGACGGCGTGCTGGTCGCAGGTGGTGAGCGCCTCGTCGTAGCGGAAGGCGATCTCGTGCTGTCCGAGGTTGCACTCGCCCTTGGCGGACTCGACGACCAGGCCGGCGGCCTGCATCTCGTTGCGGATGCGGCGCAGGAGGGGCTCGACGCGGCCGGTGCCGAGGACGGAGTAGTCGATGTTGTACTGGTTGGCGGGGGTCAGGCCGCGGTAGTTGGTGTTCCAGGCCTGTTCGTAGGTGTCCTGGAAGACCATGAACTCCAGCTCGGTGCCGACCATGGCGGTGTAGCCGAGTTCGCCGAGGCGTTCCAGCTGGCGGCGCAGGATCTGGCGGGGCGCGGCGACGACCGGGGAGCGGTCGTTCCAGGCCAGGTCGGCCATGATGAACGCGCTGCCGGGGTTCCAGGGGATGCGGCGCAGGGTGGCGGTGTCGGGGTGCATGGCGAAGTCGCCGTAGCCCCGGTCCCAGGAGGACATCTCGTAGCCGTCGACGGTGTTCATGTCGGTGTCGACGGCGAGGAGGTAGTTGCAGCCCTCGGTGCCGTGGGCGAGCACCTCGTCGAGGAAGAACTGTGCGGCGAACCGCTTGCCCTGGAGCCGTCCCTGCATGTCGGGGAAGGCCAGGACGACTGTGTCGATCTCACCGCTCGCGACGAGGGCCCGGAGCTCCTCGGGCGCGAGCGGCGGCATGCGGTCTACCACTGGAATCTCTCCTTCGGTGAGCCGAGGAGGCCTAAGGTATTGAATAGAACCATTGCTTGGGAAGGGGAGGAACCGAGATGACCGACACGGAGAGCGGCGGTGGCGCGATCGCGCGGCTGAATCCCGTGCTGCGGCAGGTGCGGGCGGGCAACGGTTTCGAGGAGGCCCTGGAGCAGATCCTCCAGGTGGTGCGGCTGGGTCTGGTGCCGGGCGGGGAACGGCTGCCGCCCGAGCGGGAGTTGGCGGAGCGGATGGGGATCAGCCGGGTCACCCTGCGCGAGGTGCTCAAGGTGCTCCAGGACCAGGGCCTGGTGGAGGCGCGGCGCGGCCGGTACGGGGGGACGTTCGTACTGGCCCGCCCCGACACCCCGGCCGGCGGCGCCGAGGAGGAGCTGCGGCGGCGCGTGGCCGGGGTGGACATCGAGGACGTGCTGCGCTTCCGCGAGGTGCTGGAGGTGGGCGCGGCCGGGCTGTGCGCCTCGCAGGGACTGTCGGAGGAGCAGGCCGAGCGGCTGCTCACGGCGCTGGCGGCCACCCATGACGCCCCGCTCTCCGAGTACCGCCGCCAGGACACCCTCTTCCACCTCGCCCTGTGCGAACTCGCCGGCTCCGCCACTCTGACGGCCCAGTACGCGGCCGTCCGGGCGACCGTGAACGACCTGCTGGACTGCATCCCGCTGCTGGTGCGCAACCTGGAGCACTCGCAGCAGCAGCACACGGTCCTGGTCGAGGCGGTGCTGGAGCGGGACGCCGAGGGGGCCCGGGCGGTGATGCGCGAGCACTGCTGCGGGACGGCGGCCCTGCTGCGCGGGTTCCTGGCGTGAGGCGGCGGGGGCGTACGGGGCTCCGGAGTCAGGCGGTGGCCGCGGGCGCGGGGAGGTTTTCGTAACCGCTGTTTAACGCAGGGGTCTTGCGCGCTCCACACCCTTGACGCAAAGGTACGCCTCACAACCATTGCCCTAGGCAGGAGCGCACATGGCCGACGACATCGCACCCGTGCCCGTATCCGCACCACCCGCCGCGAAGGGCGACGCCGACGCGGAGTACCTGGAGCGCCGGACCCTGCGCCGCGGCAGCGCCGGCTGGCTGCTGCTGACCGGGCTCGGCGTCGCGTACGTCGTCTCCGGCGACTTCTCCGGCTGGAACGTGGGCCTGGACAAGGGCGGCTTCGGCGGCCTGGCCATCGCCACCGTGCTCATGGGCGCCATGTACGCCTGCCTGGTCTTCTCCCTCGCCGAGCTGTCCACGATCCTGCCGACGGCCGGCGGCGGCTACGGCTTCGCCCGCCGCGCCCTCGGCCCCTGGGGCGGCTTCCTGACCGGCACCGCCATCCTCATCGAGTACATCCTGGCGCCGGCGGCGATCGTCATCTTCATCGGCGACTACGTCGAATCGCTGGGCCTGTTCGGGCTGACCTCCAGCTGGCCGGTCTACCTCGGCTGCTTCGTGATCTTCATCGGCGTGCACCTGTGGGGCGTGGGCGAGGCGCTGCGCTTCAGCCTCGTCGTCACCGCCGTCGCGGTCGCCGCACTGCTGATCTTCGCGCTCGGCGCGCTCACCGAGTTCGACGCGGGCTCCCTGGACGACATCGCCGTGGACACCACCGCCTTCGGATCCAGTTCCTGGCTGCCCTTCGGCGTCCTCGGCATCTGGGCCGCCTTCCCCTTCGGCATGTGGTTCTTCCTCGGCGTCGAGGGCGTCCCGCTGGCCGCCGAGGAGGCCAAGGACCCGGTCCGCTCCATGCCGAAGGCCCTCGCCATCTCCATGGGCATCCTCGCCCTGCTCGCCCTGATCACCTTCTTCGCCGCCACCGGCGCCCAGGGCGCGGACGCCGTGAAGACCGCCGGCAACCCGCTCGTCGTCGCCCTGGAGGGGGACGGCGGGCCGACCGCGCTCAGCCGCTTCGTCAACTACGCCGGACTCGCCGGGCTGGTCGCCTCCTTCTTCTCCCTCATCTACGCGGGCTCCCGCCAGCTCTTCGCCCTCTCCCGCGCCGGCTACCTGCCGCGCTTCCTCTCCCTCACCTCCAAGCGCAAGGCCCCGTACCTCGGACTGGTGATTCCGGGCGCCATCGGATTCGCCCTCGCGGCGGCCACCGGCAACGGGGCGCGGATGCTGAACATCGCGGTGTTCGGCGCGACCATCTCGTACGCCCTGATGGCCCTGTCCCACATCGTGCTGCGCCGCCGCGAGCCCGGGCTGGACCGGCCGTACCGCACCCCCGGAGGGGTGCTGACCTCCTCGATCGCCTTCGTACTGGCCCTTTCGGCCCTCGTCGCCACCTTCCTGGTGGACAAGGACGCGGCACTCATCGCACTCGCCGTGTACGCCGTCGCCCTGGCCTACTTCGCGATCTACAGTCGGCACCACCTCGTGGCCTCGGCACCTGAGGAGGAGTTCGCCGCGCTTGCGGAAGCCGAGGCGGAGTTGACCCGCGACTGAGACCCTTGTCCCGCCCCTTGATACGGCACCAACCTGGAGGTAATACCGTGCCCAGGCCGCTCATCGGCATCACCACCTATGTGGAGGAATCCACCCGTTACAACGTGTGGGACCTCCCGACGTCCCTCGTCCCCTCCGGGTACTACGAGCTGGTCCAGGCGGCGGGCGGCGCGGCCGTGCTGCTGCCGCCGGACGAACCGGAGCGGGCGGCGGAGGTGCTGAGCCGGCTCGACGGCCTGATCGTCTCGGGCGGTCCGGACGTCGACCCCGCACACTACGGCGCCGCGCGCGACCCCCGTACGGGTCCCCCCGCGCGGGTCCGCGACGAGTGGGAGCTCGCCCTGCTCGGGGCCGCCCTGGACGCCGACCTGCCCGTGCTGGGCATCTGCCGGGGCATGCAGGCCCTGAACGTGGCCCTGGGCGGAACGCTCGTCCAGCACATCGACGGCCACGTCCACACCCCGGGCGTCACCTCCTGGCACCCCGTCAACCCCGTGGCGGGCACCCGCTACGCGGAGCTGGTCCCGGAGAAGGCGGACGTCCCGACCTACCACCACCAGGCCGTGGACGTCGTGGGACGCGGCCTGATCGTCTCGGCGTACGCGGACGACGGCACGGTCGAGGCGATCGAGGACCCGGACCGCTCCCGCTACGTGCTGGGCGTCCAGTGGCACCCGGAGCGGGACAAGGACACCCGGGTGATGGCCTCCTTCGTCGAGGCGGCGGGCGCCCGCCGGACCCTCCCGGAGCCGGTTGGCGTGTCGGTCTCCTGACGTCCGACGTCCACCCGCGGGCCGCACGGGTTCCCCGCCGTGCGGCCCGCGGGCACGAATGGCCCCTTCGGCGGGCGGCGCGCACGCTGGAAGGATGCGGACCGAGGCCTACGGCACGGCCACCGGCCCGGTGTCCGGGTTCCTGGAGAACCCGGTCGTCGGGATGGCGCCGTGGATCGTCTTCTCCCTGCTGGTCGGCCCGGGACGGTTCGAGATCGCGGTCGGGATCGCCCTGGGGACGGCCCTCGCGCTGGTGGTCCTGGGCCGGCTCGTCCACCGGGGCAGCTCGTGGAAGCTGCTGGAGGTCGCCGACGTGGTGTTCTTCGCGGCACTCGCCGTCATCGGCGCGCTCGCGAGCGACGGCACCCTGCGCTGGCTGGAGACGTACGCGGGCGAGATCGCGAACCTCACCCTGACGGTGATCGCCTTCGGCTCGATGGCCGTGGGGATGCCCTTCACCCTCCAGTACGCCCGCGAGCAGACCGACCCGTCCGTGTGGCACGCGCCGGTCTTCCTCCGCACCAACTACGTGATCACCGGGGTGTGGGGGCTGGCCTTCCTGGTGGCGGCCCTGGCGGGCGGCTTCGGGGACCTGGTGCTGCGCGACCCCGGCAACATCTGGACCGGGTGGATCATCCAGATCCTGGCGATCGTCGCCGTCCTGCGGTTCACCGTCTGGTACCCGGGGGTCGTACGCGCCCGCGCACGGGGCGAGGCCGCGCCGGGCGGGGCCTCGCTGTTGCTGCCGGTGGCGGGGCTGCTCGTACCGGTCGGCATCGCGGTGCTGGTGTTCGACGGCGGGGTGTGGTGGCTGGGCGTGGCCCTGATCGTCGCGGGCGGACTGCTGACGAAGGCCCTCCGGGCGCGCGAAGCGTCCGGGCCACGCCCGGCCGACCGGCTCAGCTGAAGACGACCGACCGGAGCTTCAGGCGCTCCGAGCCGCGGCCCACGAGCGGGCGCAGCGAGAAGAAGTCGCCCTCGCAGTCCGGCTCCGTGAACACCGTCGCCGTGCCGGTGGTCCGGTTGCGCGGGGAGTGCGCGGGCTCGCTGGCGTTGGGGTCCGCCACCTCGGGAAGGGTGATGCACTCACGGCTGTCGGGGTCGAGGAGGATCCGGACGTGCGGGCGGCCGTCCAGGCCCGTGTAGGTGTACGAGAACTCGCCCACCGCGGCGGACGCCGAGGACGGGACGGCCAGCAGGAGGGTGAAGGCGCCGAGGGCGGCGATGGAGGCACGGCGGAGTCGCATGGGGAATCCCCTCGTTCGGAATGGCAACAAACTTGCGTCAGCCACCTTTCCGGGGGGGCTCGGCGGAGGTCACCGCCCGCCACGCGCCGAATCGATTCCCCGTCACCCGTACGTCCCCCGCCGTCCCGGGGTACGCCGCTGCGCGGAGCGGTCCCCTACCCGCCCTTCCACCGTTCCCTGGGGCTCCGCCCCAGACCCGGCGCCTCAAACGCCGGCGGGGCTGAAGTCAGCCCCGCCGGCGTTTGAGGCGCGGGCGCGGTAGCGCCGTGTTGTGAGCCGCACCGGCGATTGAGGTGGGAACGGTGGAAGGGCGGGTAGGGGACCCGCTCCGCGCAGCGGCACCCCGCAACCCCGCCGGCACCGGCTAGCGGCGCCGGGTCAGCGAGAGCAGATCGCGCGCCGGCCCCGCCGGACGGGTCCCCGTGGGCCAGACGGCGCGCAGGGCGCGGGCCAGGGCCGCCCCCGGCACGGGGACGGACACCAGCCGCCGCGCCGCCAGCTCGTCCACCAGCGCGAGCTCCGACAGCACGCAGGGCCCGGCCCCGCTCAGCGCCGCCGCCTTGACGGCGGTCGTGGAGGCCAGCTCCAGCAGCGGCTGGGCCAGGCCCCCCGACGGGGCCAGGGCCGCGTCCAGCACCTGCCGCGTCCCCGACCCCCGCTCCCGCAGGATCAGCGGGCTGCGGGCCAGCTCCGCCGGCTCCACCCCCTTCGAGCGCCGCGCCCACGGGTGCGTCGGGGCCACCGCCACCACCAGGCGGTCCTGGGCGATGACGGCCGAGTCCAGCCCGTCGGGGACGCTGAGCCCCTCCACGAAGCCGAGGTCGGCCTCGTGCGCCAGGACCCGCTGGGCGACGTCGGCGGAGTTCCCGGCGTGCAGGGACACGGCCGTGTCGGGCCGCTCCCCGCGCAGGGCGATCAGCCAGCCGGGCAGCAGGTACTCGGCGATGGTCATGCTGGCCGCCACCCGCAGCCGCGAGTCCCGCCGCCCGCGCAGCGCCTGCGCGCCCGCGTCGAAGGCCTCGGCGGCCTCCACCACCCGCCGGGCCCAGTCGGTGACGAGCGCGCCCTCCGCCGTGAGCGTCGAGCCGCGCGGGGAGCGGTCCACCAGCGCGACCCCGAGCCGCGCCTCCATCGCCCGGATGCGGCTGCTCGCGGCCGGCTGCGTGATGCCCAGCCGGCGCGCGGCGCCGCTCAGGCTGCCGACCCGGGCCACCGTGAGCAGCAGTTCCAGCGCACCCAGGTCCGGCACGCGGTGCGCGAGCGGGACCGACTCCTCGTTACCCATAACATCAGTTTATGGCCTTATAGACGTGTGGCCTCTGCCGTACGGCCCTGGTCGGCGGGACGCTGGGCCCATGGCCACCACCGCCTCCGTGCGCTTCCGAACCACCGCCCCCGCCGCTCCCCGGGCCCACAAGGCCCCGCGGCTCCGGGACCTCGCCCCCAACTGGTACGCCTCCGTCATGGGCACGGCGATCATCGCCAACGCCGGCGCGGCCCTCCCGTACCAGCTCCCCGGTCAGCGCGTGGCCTGCGAGTTGCTCTGGGCGCTGTCCGCCGTGGCCCTCGCCGTGCTGCTGACCGCCCGGGCCGGGCACTGGCTGCACCACCGCGACCAGGCCCGCGCCCACCTCCTCGACCCCGCCGTCGCCCCCTTCTACGGCTGTCTCGCGATGGCCCTGCTCGCCGTCGGCGCCGGCACCCTGACCGTCGGCAAGGACCTGATCGGAGCCGGCGCCGCCGTCGCCGCCGACACCGTGCTCTTCACCGCCGGCACCGTGACCGGCCTGGTCATGGCCGTCGTGGTGCCCTACCTGATGGTGGTGCGGCACGAGGTGGAGGCCTCCCAGGCCACCCCCGTGTGGCTGCTGCCCGTGGTCTCGCCGATGGTCTCCGCCGCCGTCGGGCCCCTGCTGGTGCCCCACCTGCCCGCCGGGCAGGCCCGCGAGGCACTGCTGCTGGCCTGCTACGCCATGTTCGGCATCAGCCTGCTGGCCACCCTGCTGCTGCTCCCCCTGGTCTTCGGCCGGCTGATCGTGAGCGGGCCCCTGCCCCTGGCGCTGACCCCCACCCTGTTCCTGGTCCTCGGCCCCCTCGGCCAGTCCACCACCGCCGTGAACCAGCTCGCCGACGTGGCCCCCGGCGCCATCGACGCCCCCTACGCCGGTGCCCTCGGCGCCTTCGCCGTGGTCTACGGGGTCCCCGTGATGGGCTTCGCCCTGCTGTGGCTGGCCCTGGCCGCCTCGATGCTGCTCCGGGCCGCCCGCGACGGCATGGGCTTCGCGATGACCTGGTGGGCGCTGACCTTCCCCGTCGGCACCTGCGTCACCGGCGCCGCCGGGCTGGCCCGCCACACCGGGCTGGACGCCTTCTCATGGCTGGCCGCCGCCCTCTTCCTCGGCCTGGTCACCGCCTGGCTGCTCGCCGCCGTCCACACCCTGCGCGGCCTCTTCGCCGGCCGCCTGCTCCCCGGCCGCGCAGGCCGGCTAAGCCCGAAGGGCCGCCGCCAGCACCCGGGGGGCCTCCGC
>NZ_GG657750.1:1648999-1651880 GCF_000158895.1 Streptomyces sp. C
CCCCGGCCGCGCGCAGCGCCTCCAGGCGGGGGCCCGTTCTCCTCCTCGTTGGCGATCACCAGGTCGGGGGGCAGCTCCACGACGGCGCGTACGTCCGGGTTCTTCGTGCCCCCGACGCGCAGCACGTCCCCGAGGTCCGCCGGGTGCGTGCACCAGTCGGTGACGCCCGCCAGCACGCCGGGCGCGCTGACCGCCACCGCCTCGGACAGGGAGGGCACGAGCGAGACGACGCGCACCGGCTCAGTGCCCCGGCGAGGGCGGCTCGGAGGTGGCGTGGATGTGGTCGCCGACCGCGACGACCAGCAGCCGGGTGTCCTCGGTGACCGCGCGCCAGCGGTGGCGCACCCCTCCGGAGAGGAACAGCGCGTTTCCGCTCTTTTGCCGGTACGCCCGCCCCTCGGTCTCTCATCTGGCAGGCGCCGGAGACCACGTACATCAGTTCGTCGTTGCGGTGCTGGTACTCGCGGCCGGCGTCCTGGTCACCGGTGAACTCCAGCGCGTGCAGCTGGTGGTGGCCGCGCACGAGGGGGCGTACGCCCATCACGGGGGTGAAGCCGGACTCTTCTCCGGCCCGGACGAGGTCCACCGTGCGCGCCGTGTCGGAGGCGGCCAGCAGGTCCACGGCCGTGGTCTCCAGGGCGTCGGCGACCCGCTCCAGCGAACGCATGCTGGGGCGGGCGCGCTCGTTCTCTATCTGGCTCAGGAAGGGGACGGACAGGCCGCTGCGCGCCGACACCGCGGCGAGGGTCAGGTGCAGCGCGCGGCGGCGCTTGCGGACGGCGACACCCACCCGCAGCGGCTCCTTGGAGTCCTTTTCCTTGTCGTTGGCGTCGGTCGTGCCCGCCCGCGCGGGCGCGTACTCCCTGCCGTCGTCGGCGTCCGCGATGCTTCCGTCTTCCTTGCCGTTCATGTCGGGGCTGCCCTCCCCTGATCCTCGTCGCACATCGGTGTGCTGTAAGCACCTTACGCAGCAACCGCCCCGGGATTCGCGCGCAAGAGCCCACCGGGCCCCGACCCGGCGGATTCCCGTCGCCGCCCGGTTACCCTACGTGGCCCCCGCCCGCGTGCCACAGCGCACGGTCGCCGTCGAGGACCACCACGTCACCGGCGGGGCGGACCAGCAGCCGGGCGCCGGGATGGCCGGCGGTGCCGCTGCTCCACAGGTTCGCGCCCGCGGCACTGCGTACGGTCAGCTCGCCATCGGCGGAGAAGACGGCCTCGTTGCCGGTGCCCTCGGTGCCGGCGCTCCACAGGAGGGAGCCGGCCCGGTCGAGCAGGACGAGGTCGCCGCCGGCCTTGAGGGTCAGGCGCACGCTGCCCGCGTCGAGGACGTCGCCGGCGCGCAGGACGGTGCCGCGGTGGACCTCCACGGAGCGGTCGAGCTTCCCCTCGGCCAGGGCGCGCAGGGTGGGCAGGGAGGGCGTGAAGGCGTAGAGGGCGCCCTCGGTGCGGACGAACCGGCCGAAGCCCAGGGTGGTGGCGCGGCTGCCGGTCGCGGACTCGGTCTCGAAGGTGACGGGGGACTCCGGGCCGAGGACCGGGTCGGCCCCCACGCGGGGGTTGCGGGCGGGCGGGAAGTCCACGTCGTTGATCCACCGCTTGGTGAGGAACTCGAACTGCTGCACGAGGTCGGCCTGGTAGCCGACGAAGACCAGGCCGCGCGGGGCGTCCTGTTCGCGGGCGGGCCGGTCGAAGTCGTAGGCCGGGCCGTAGGGGATGCCGCGCCGGATGATCCGCCGTCCGTCCAGCTCGGCGGCGGCCAGCGGGGGCCGGGCGGGGACGACGACGAGGCCGTCGCGGGGGTTGCCCTTGCGGATGTGAGCGAACAGCGGGGTGTGCCAGCCGTCGGGGTCGCCCGCGTACTCCAGGGTGGCGTCCGGGTCCGTGCCGAGGGGGGCGGGCTGCTCGGCGAGCGGGCAGCCGGCGATGGGGGTGCCGCCGGGCCAGCGACCGACGAGGCGGGCCGCGACCCAGGTCGCGGTGGCCTCCGGCGGCGCGGCCCCGGACTTCTTCAGGTCGGCCAGCCGCTCCCGGGCCTGGGCCCACCAGCCGGGGACGTCCTGGGCGAGCCGGCGGACCACCTGGAAGGATCCGCCGGTGGCCCAGGCGGGGAGTCCGGCGGGCCGCCGCCCGACCTTCTCCTGTCCCACGAGGAACTCCCCGGGCGGCACCAGCCGGGTGCCGGGCTTGCCCTTCACGGTGGTCCCGTCGGCCGGGTCGGGTGCGTGGAAGCCGCGTACTCCGGGCTGGCTGATCCCGTCGGAGAAGCCGAAGTGCTCGTGCCCCTTCAGTGCTCCGGGGAGCTTGCCCGCGTCCTGCCGGAAGACGACCTCACCGCCGGCCGGGCCGAGGGCCTCGGTGTGGCGGGCGACCGCCGCGGCGAGCTTGGCGGGGTCGTCCGCGGACAGGCTGAGGACGGCGTGCACCGCGTGCTCGGGCTCCTCGGCGCCGAACAGCCAGGAGCCGGGCGCACTGTCGCCGGTGTCGCCGAGCTCCTCCGCGCGTTCGGCGGGGCCCTGCGCGAACGCCTCGGCGGTGCTGCCGGCGGGCAGGGCCGGGAAGGGCTCGCGGCCGGCGAGCAGGCTCAGCCCGGCGTGGGTCAGGGACAGCCCGGTCCACTGGGCGGAGAGCCCGGCCGGGTCGGCGCCGCCCGCCTTGAGCCGGGCCGCGCTGAAGGCGGCGTTGAAGCGGGCCATCTGCTCGGTGGTGGAGAGGTCCGGCACGAGCCGGCCCAGCCAGGTCCGGGCGCGGGCGGCGTCGCGGAAGTGCAGGAGCAGCAGGCAGGCGTGGTCCTTGCGGGAGCCCGCGAGGATGTCGCCCTGGGTGGTGCGGTCGGAGCGCAGGGGCAGGGCGGCGGCGGCCGGGGCGGGCGCCGGGGCGG
>NZ_GG657750.1:1652694-1653523 GCF_000158895.1 Streptomyces sp. C
CAGCTGGCGGTACCGCAGGTCGGGGGCGGGGCTGAGCAGGCCCGCTGGCGTAGTCGTGGATGTCGTAGGCGCCGCTCGCGGTGAGCAGGGTCCCGTCGGGCATCAGGACGGTGCTGTCGCCGGGGCGGCCGGCGGCGGGCGCGTACGAGGGGCCGGCGGCCGCGACGGGGTGCCCGAGCACGGGGAAGCGTTCCACCGCCGGGGGCCTGGTCCCCCACAGCGGCCCCGTCCCGCTCCCGGTGAAGGCCGTCCGGCGGGCGGCGGCCGTCTCCTGTTCGCGGCTCCAGGTCTCGGTCCAGGGGTCGAAGACCAGCGAGGGCCCGCCGCCGGCGGTGCCGCCGAAGACGCCGAGCCGGCCGCTGGGCAGGAGGGCGTGGCCGGTGCGGAAGAACGGGGCGCTCGCGGGCGGGGCGACCTTGGTGAACGACCCGGCCCCGGTGCCCTTCGCGGGGTCCCACAGGAACGCGCGACCGGTGCCGGTGTGCTCGAAGGAGAACAGCAGCACCTTGCCGGTGGGCAGCAGGGCGGTGTGCGCGCCGAAAGTCCGGGGAGTCGAAGTACTCGGTGAACGCGCCGTACACCGCCGGGCGGAAGCCCGCGTTCGCCCTGGCCTGAGACTCCGCCAGGGAGGCGAGGCGGGCCGCCCTGGCGTCGTCCGGGCGGTCGGCCTCGTCGCGGATCGCGAGGCGGGTCCGGGCGTGCGCCTCGGCGTGCTCAGGACCGAGGCCCCGCGACTCCGCCTGCGAGACCTCGCGGCGGACCCGCTCGCGCAGCTCGCCGGGGGCCTGCCGGGCGGGCGCGGCCGGATCCGGCGGCGGCGCGTCGTGGG
>NZ_GG657750.1:1653660-1695352 GCF_000158895.1 Streptomyces sp. C
CCTCCGCCGCACCGGCGAGAGCGCCAAGGTCGGCCCCGACACCGTCTTCCAGCTGGCCTCCGTCTCCAAGCCGGTCACCTCCACCGTCATCGCCGGCGCCCTGACCTCCCCCGACGCCTGGGACGAGCCCCTCGCCGGCACCCTCCCCGGCTTCGCCCTCAAAGACCCCTGGGTCACCTCCCACGTCACCCCCGCCGACCTGCTCTCGCACCGCAGCGGCCTCCCCGACCACGCCGGGGACCTCCTGGAGGACCTCGGCTACGACCGTACGTACATCCTCGGCCACCTCCGCGAAGAGCCGCTGACCCCGTTCCGCGCGAGCTACGCGTACACCAACTTCGGGTTCACCGCCGCCGCCGAGGCAGTCGCCCGCGACCACGGCGTGAGCTGGCAGAAGCTCAGCGAGGACACCCTGTTCAAGCCCGCCGGGATGACCCGCACCAGCACCGAGTTCGCCGCCTACGCCAAGGCCCCCGACCGCGCCTCGGGCCACGTCAGGAACCCGGACGGCACCTGGAGCCCCCGCTACGTCCGCGACGCCGACGCCCAGACCCCGGCCGGCGGGACCAGTTCCACCGCCCGCGACATGTCCCGCTGGCTGCGGCTCCAGCTGAACACCGGCACCCTCGACGGCAAGCGGATCGTCCCCGCCGACGCCCTCACCCGCACCCGCGTCCCCGAGATCGTCTCCCAGGCCCAGACCCCCCGCGGCACCCCGCAGTTCTACGGGCTCGGCTGGAACGTCAGCTACGACGACGCGGGCCGGCTGCGCCTGAGCCACTCCGGGGGCTTCGAGCTCGGCGCCAACACCAACGTCACCCTGCTCCCTCTGGAGCGCCTCGGCATCGTCGTCCTGACGAACGGCTCCCCCGTCGGCCTGGCCGACTCCGTCGCCCTGGACTTCTTCGACACCGTCGAGCACGGCAAGCCGACCGCCGACTGGCTGCCGCTCCTCGCCGCCACGTACGAGCAGCTCGACAACGCGCTCCGGTCCCCGACCGACTACGCGCGCCCCCCGGCCGGGGCCGCGCCCGCGCGCGCCGACTCCGCCTACACCGGCACGTACGACAACCCGTACTACGGCCCCCTCACCGTCACCGCCGACACCCAGGGCGGCCTGACCCTCTCCCTGGGCCCGAAGCCCCTGCGCTTCCCCCTCACCCACTACTCGGGCGACACCTTCAGCTTCGAGACCACCGGCGAGAACGCCGTCGGCCGCACCGGGGTGTTCTTCTCCGACGGCAAGGTCCGCGTCGAGTACCTCGACCAGAACCACCTCGGCACCTTCACCCGCAGGTAGCGGCCTACCCTGGTCCCGATGACCCGCAGATCCCACATCCCTCCCGCGCCCCTCCCCCAGCAGGCCGGCATCGACCCGGTCCGGATGCGCCTGCCCCCCGACCACGAGGGCCGCTGGCCCACCCTCGGCGCCTACCTGACCGAGCGGTACGCCGGCACGCGCGGCTCCGAGTCCATGGCCCGGCTGCTCTCCGGCGGCCGGGTGCTGGGCGAGGGCGGGCGGGTGCTGCGGCACGAGGACCCGTACGAGCCGGGCGGCTGGCTCTGGTTCCACCGGGACATGCCGCCCGAGCCGGCCGTGCCCTTCCCGATCGGCGTGGTCCACCGCGACCGGCACCTCCTGGTGGTGGACAAGCCGCACTTCCTGGCGACCACCCCGCGCGGCACCCACGTCACCGAGACCGCCCTGGCCCGGCTGCGCCGGGAGCTGGACCTGCCGGCGCTGAGCCCCGCGCACCGCCTGGACCGGATGACGGCCGGGCTGGTGATGTTCAGCATCCGGCCCGAGGACCGCGGCGCCTACCAGCTGCTGTTCCAGCAGCGCCGGGTGCACAAGGAGTACGAGGCCCTCGCGGCCCACGCCCCCTCGCTGGAGCTGCCCCGGCTGGTCCGCAGCCACATCGAGAAGACCCGCGGGGTGATGGCGGCGGTCGAGGTGCCCGGCGCCGAGCCGAACGCCGAGAGCCTGGTCGAGCTCACCGGCGTACGGGACGGGCTGGGCCGCTACCGGCTGACCCCGCACACCGGCCGCACCCACCAGCTGCGGGTGCACATGAACTCCCTGGGCCTGCCCATCCTGGGTGATCCCGTCTACCCGGTGGTCGCCGAGGCGGCGGACCCGGCGGACTACCGGCGGCCGCTCCAGTTGCTGGCCCGGACCCTGGCGTTCACCGATCCGGTCACCGGCGTCGAGCACCGGCTGGAGACCGGGCTCACCCTCCAGGCGTGGGAGGACCGGGCGGGCTGGGAGGCGGGCCCGGCGGCGTGAGCCCCCCGATCCGCAGCGCCGCGTCGGCGGCGGCCTCCGCGAAGGCCGCGACCGGGCGCCCCGGATCGGAGCGGCGGACCAGCATGACGCCCTCGATCAGGCCGAAGACCAGGTCGTTGCGCAGGGCCAGCCCGCCCCGCTCCCGCGCCAGCTCGGCACCGGCGGGGGTGGCGGCGAGCAACGCCCGGTAGCCGTCGCGCAGTTCCGCGCGCATCCGCCGGAACCGCGCCAGCCGCGGCTCCCTCAGCTCGGGCAGCAGGTAAAGGGCGCCCAGGTCGTACGGCCCCCCCGCACAGCAGCAGCACGTCGGAGCGGCACAGCTCCCACAGCCGCAGGGCGGCCGGCCGGGCGGTGTCGGCCAGCAGCCGGCGCAGCAGCGCCAGCGAGGGCGCGACCGTGGACTCCAGGAGTTCGGCGAGGAGTTCCTCCTTGCCGCCGAAGTAGTGATACATCGTGGCCTGGCGCATTCCGGCCCGTTCGGCCACCGCCCGGGTGGTGGTGGCCGCGTACCCCCGGACGGTGAACAGTTCGGCCGCCGCGCAGAGGATCTCCTCGCGCGGCGGCCGGCCGCTGTCCCGTCTCAGCCGGTCGGCGCGCGGCCGACCGACCCGTCTCGGACCTTCGCCCGTTCCCCCGCTCATACGCCCGATCGTCGCACAGGACACCGGCGAAAGATCATGGCAAGAGCTCAGATCCGGCCATCAGGGGCTTCGGACGAAGCCCCAAAACCGCCTAGCCGACCGAGCTGTAGGCCACTACGCCCCGCAGCAGGGCGTCGACGGCCTTGCGGGCGTTGCGCGCCACCGTGCTCCCGCCGGCCGAGGACGGCGGGGCCGTCGAGGCGGGGGCCGCCTGCGCGATCTGCCCGAGGACGTCGATGACCTGCTTGCACCAGCGCACGAAGTCGCCGGCCGGCATCTCCGCCTCGCGCAGCACCTCGTCCAGGCTCTTGTCGGAGGCCCACTGGTAGGCCGCCCACGCGAAGCCGAGGTCCGGCTCGCGCTGGCCCACGCCCTCCGCCTGGTTGATGCGGTGCTCCTCCTCCAGCGCGTCGAGCCGGCCCCAGATGCGGACCATCTCGCCCAGCGCCGTCTTCGCCGCGCCGTTCGGGACCTTGGGCGGTGCCGCGTCGTCGGACTGCCGCGCCTCGAAGACCAACGCCGAGACGCAGGCGGCCAGTTCCGCCGGGTTCAGGCCCTCCCAGACGCCCTCGCGCAGGCACTCCGAGGCCAGCAGGTCCAGTTCGCCGTAGAGCCGGGCCAGGCGCTTGCCGTGCTCGGTGACCTCGTCCTCGCGCAGGTAGTCCAGCTCGGTGAGCAGCGCGTGGATCCGGTCGAAGGTACGGGCGATGGTGTTCGTCCGGCCCTCGATGCGCCGCTCCAGCTGCTGCGTGTCCCGCTTGAGCCGGTGGTAGCGCTCCGCCCAGCGGGCGTGGTCCTCGCGCTCGTCGCAGCCGTGGCAGGGGTGCGCCCGCAGCTCGGCGCGCAGCCGGGCGATCTCGCGGTCGTCGGCCGCGGAGGCCCGGCCCGGCCGGTGCCGCTTCGGGTCGATGTGGCCGGCCTTGTTGCGCAGCGCCGTCGCCAGGTCCCTGCGGGACTGCGGGGAGCGCGCGTTGAAGGTCTTGGGGATCCGCATCCGGTCGATGGCCTCGACCGGGACCGGGAAGTCGATCGCCGCGAGCCGCTTGACCTGCCGCTCGGCGGTGAGCACCAGCGGGCGCGGGCCCTCGTGGTACTCGTACCCGCGGTGCCCGTTGCTCCGCCCGCCCGGCACGCCCGGGTCCAGGACCAGTGCGAGCCCGGCGAACTTGCCGGTGGGGACGTGGATGACGTCGCCCGGCTTGAGCTTCTCCAGCGAACTGGCCGCCTGGGCCCGGCGCTGGGCCGCGCCCTGCTTGGCGAGGTCGTTCTCGCGGTCCTTGAGGTCGCGGCGCAGCCGCGCGTACTCCTCGAAGTCGCCGAGGTGGCAGGTCATGCCCTCCCGGTAGCCTTCCAGGCCCTCCTCGTTGCGCTGGACCTGCCGGGAGATCCCGACGACCGAGCGGTCGGCCTGGAACTGTGCGAAGGAGGTCTCCAGCAGTTCGCGGGAGCGGTGCCGGCCGAACTGGGAGACCAGGTTGACGGCCATGTTGTACGAGGGCTTGAAGCTGGAGCGCAGCGGATAGGTGCGGGTGCCGGCGAGCCCGGCGAGCTGCACCGGGTCCATGCCGCGCTGCCACAGCACCACCGCGTGGCCCTCGACGTCGATGCCGCGCCGTCCGGCCCGGCCGGTGAGCTGCGTGTACTCGCCGGGGGTGATGTCGGCGTGCTGCTCGCCGTTCCACTTGACGAGCTTCTCCAGGATGACCGTGCGCGCGGGCATGTTGATGCCGAGCGCGAGGGTCTCGGTGGCGAAGACGGCCTTGACGAGGCCGCGTACGAACAGCTCCTCGACGACCTCCTTGAAGGTGGGCAGCATGCCCGCGTGGTGCGCGGCGATGCCCCGCTCCAGGCCTTCGAGCCACTCGTAGTAGCCCAGGACGTGCAGGTCCTCGGCGGGGATGGAGGCGGTCCGCTCCTCGACGATCTCACGGACCCGCAGGCGCGCGGTGTCGTCGTTGAGCCGCAGGCCCGCGTACAGGCACTGCTGGACGGCGGCCTCGCAGCCGGCCCGGCTGAAGATGAAGTTGATGGCGGGCAGCAGCTCGTCGTTGTCGAGGCGGGCGATGACCTCGGGGCGGCCCGGGGTCCAGATCCGGCTGCGGGAGCGGCGTTCGCGCTCGCGGTCGGCCTCGCGGACCATCTTGCCGCGCCGCCGGTCCTTGGGGCTGTAGCCGCGGCTGTTCTCCTCGCGGGCCATGCGCAGCAGGTCGGGGTTGACCTCGCGGCGGGCGGAGCCGCGGCCTCCGTGGTCGGACTCCTCCTCGAAGAGGTCGTAGATCCGCCGGCCGGCCATCACGTGCTGCCACAGCGGTACGGGGCGCTCCTCGGAGACGATGACCTCGGTGTCGCCGCGGACGGTGTCGAGCCAGTCGCCGAACTCCTCCGCGTTGGAGACGGTCGCGGAGAGCGAGACGAGGGTCACCGACTCGGGGAGGTGGATGATCACTTCCTCCCAGACGGCGCCGCGGAACCGGTCGGAGAGGTAGTGCACCTCGTCCATCACGACGTATCCGAGGCCGCTGAGCGCCTGGGAGCCCGCGTAGAGCATGTTGCGGAGCACCTCGGTGGTCATCACGACCACGGGGGCGTCGCCGTTGACGCTGTTGTCGCCGGTCAGCAGGCCCACCTTGGCGGCACCGTAGCGCTTGACGAGGTCGGCGTACTTCTGGTTGGACAGGGCCTTGATGGGCGTCGTGTAGAAGCACTTGCGGCCCTGCTGGAGGGCGAGGTGCACGGCGAACTCGCCCACGATCGTCTTGCCCGAGCCGGTCGGGGCGGCCACCAGGACGCCCTTGCCGGCCTCCAGTGCCTTACAGGCTTCGATCTGGTACGGGTCCAGGTCGAATTCGTACATCTCCCGGAAAGGGGCCAGGGCGGAGGCCTCTTCGGCGGCGCGGATCCGGGCAGCGGCGTACCGCTCGGCGGGTGAGAGTTCTTCGGTCATCTTGTCTTCGAGACTACCCGCCGCCTCTGACAACAGTCGCGATCATTTATGTGAGGAGCCGGACCGCCCCGGGGACGCACTCGGCGGTCACCGGGAGGGGGCCCAGCGGCTCCCCGTCGGCGTAGGCGGTCAGGTCGGGGGCTTCGAGGGTGACCTGGGCGGCGCGGTGGACGGTGACCTTGGGGTGGGACAGGTGCGTCCCCTTGTAGACCTGCGGGAACACCCTGAGGAGGGTGCCGCGGCCGCAGTCGCCGACCACCGTGACGTCGAAGAGCCCGTCGTCGGGCTCGGCGTCGGCGCATATGCGCATCCCGCCGCCGTACGAGCTGCCGTTGCCGACGGCGACGAGGGTGGCCTCGGTCTCGATGACCGGGCCGTCGTCGAGGGTGATCCGGTACGGGAAGGGGCGGAAGGCGGCCAGCTCCAGGGCGATGGCCAGGTCGTACTTGAAGCGGCCGAGCGGCAGCCGCATGCGGTTGCCGCGGTCGTTGACCCGGGAGTCGAAGCCGGAGCACAGCACGGTCCCGTACCAGGTGCCGGCCACCCGGCCGAGGTCGATCTCCCGGATCCGGCTCTCCTTGAGGGCCTCGGCGGCCAGCCGCCCGGCCCCGGCGGGGTCGCCCACGGGCAGGCCGAGGGAGCGGGCGAAGTCGTTGCCGGTGCCGGCCGCGACCACGCCGAGAGGGACCAGCGTCCCGGCCAGGGCCTGGAGGGCGAGGGAGACCACTCCGTCGCCGCCCACCGCGACCACCGCCCCGGTGCCCTCCCGGACGGCGGCGCGCAGCCGGGCCTGGGCGTCGGCGGCGTCGGCGCCGACGACGGTCCGTACGGAGAAGCCGGCGGCCCTGAGCGCGGAAGCGGCCGGCTGCGCGGCGTGCGCGCCCCGGCCGCGTCCCGCGGTGGGATTGACGAAGAGGGTGATGTCAGCGCTCACCCACCGGAACCTACCTGTCAGGTGGCGTCGTCGTAACCGTTGATCTGGCGGCGCCCGCCGTCGTCCTGGCCGGGCAGCGCGGAGGCGGACGGGGCGGCTTCCGCCGCGCCGATCGGGGCGGGGGTCAGGTCCAGCTCGGAGGCCTCGTCGTCGTCGAGCCCGGCGTCGGGGTCGCCCAGCCGGCGCCTGCGGTCGTTCAGCAGGCAGATGCCGAGGGCGATGAAGTACAGCGCGACGATCGGGGAGGCCAGCGTGAGCATGGTGAGCGGGTCGCCGGTGGGCGTCGCGAAGGCCGAGAAGACCGTGATGCCGAGCACCATGGCCCGCCACCAGCTGCCCAGCCGCTTCGCGGTGAGGACGCCGGTGAAGTTCAGCAGCACCAGCATCAGCGGCAGCTCGAAGGCGAGGCCGAAGACCACGACCATGCGCGTGACCAGGTCGAGGTAGTCGTCGACCGGGAGCAGGTTCTTGACGTGGTCGGGGGTGAAGCCGAGGAGGATCTCCGCCGTCTGCGGCAGGATCTTGTACGCGAGGACCGCGCCGGCGACGAAGAGGGGCGCGCCGACGGCGACGAAGCTCAGCGCGTACTTCTTCTCGTTCTTGTGCAGGCCGGGGGCGGCGAACGCCCACAGCTGGTACAGCCAGACCGGGGCGGAGAACACGATGCCCGCGGACAGGCCGACCTTCAGCGCGATGGAGAAGGGCGCGGTCAGGCCGTTGGTGGTCATCTCGGCGCAGGGGGCGCCGTTGCGCTGGTGCGTGGCGCCGTTGGTGCAGCCCACGGACGACAGCATCGGTTCCAGCAGGAAGTCGATGATCGGCCGGTAGAACCAGGCCGCGACGACCGTGATCACGACGATCGCCAGGACCGACTTCAGCAGCCGGTTCCTCAGCTCACGCAGGTGCTCGACGAGCGGCATCCGCCCTTCGGCGTCCTTCGCCTGCCGGTCCTTTTTCCCCTGCTTGCGGGCAGACTTGAGCAACCCACGTCCCTTGTCTCGTTGCAGATGACTGTCGTGACGGGCGACCGCCGCGCGTCAGCCCTGGGTGGTGCGGTTGGTCTCGTTCACGGGCCGGGCGCTGGTGACGTCACCGGGCGCGGCCTGGATGGTGCGGGGGGCCACGGGCTGCTGCGCGGCCTGGTCGGCGGCGGGAGCGGCGTCGGCCTCGGCCTCGCCGTCCTTCTTCATCGCCTTGGCCTCGCTCTTGAGGATGCGGGCCGACTTGCCGAGCGAGCGGGCCATCTCGGGGAGCTTCTTGGCGCCGAACAGCAGCACGATGACAGCGATGATCAGAAGGATCTCAAGGGGCTTCAGATTGCCGATCATGTGTGTCTTCCTTCTCACCGAAACGGCTGGTTGTGGTGGCCTTGGGCGATACCGGACAAAGATCCGGTACCGCTCTGACATGGATCGTAACCCCCGAGGGTTAACGCCCGGCAATCCCCGGGGGTATCCACGATTGCCTGCCGCACCGACGGTACGGGTCCGGCTCCGCGGTTTCCATATCCAGAGGACTACGTGCTCGTGACGCGCCGCCCGCTACGGGGCCGCCGCCCGCCCGGCCCGGGCGAGGTCGGCGGCGGCCCGTTCCAGGTCGCCCGAGGCCTCGGTGATCCGGCGGCTGGCCAGCGCGACCTGCCCGGCCAGCCGCCGCACCTCCAGGAAGACCCGCAGGGCCAGGACGGACAGGACGGCGAGCCCGAGGAATCCCAGGGCGATCGCGAGCATCGGCCACAGCATGCCCTGAGCCTAGCGCGCCCCTCTCACACGCTGCGCAGGGTGCTCACTCCCCCGCCCGTCAGCAGCTCCACGATGCGCTCACCGGCGGGTTTGCGGACGGCCGCCGCGCACTCGGGGCAGGTGAAGGAGTAGAAGGTGGCGCGCCGGCTGCCGCCAATGGCCAGGCGCAGCGCGTCCGCCGCGAGCTCGAAGCGCGCCCGGCACTCGGGACATGCCGCCTTGAACGTGACCGGTACGAGACCTGCTGATCGCGACATCGCTCCCCGCTCCCTCTAGACCTGTTCCCCGTACCCCGCGAGTGCCTCTCCAGCGGCCTTCCGGGCGCTGTCCGCCAGCTCCGGCGGCGACACGATCCGCCCGTCGCGGCCCAGGCGCAGCGCGAGCCGGCGCAGCGAGGCCGGGTCGGGGCTGCGCAGCGTGATCCGCAGGCCGCCGTCGGCGAGCTCCTCGGCGCTGTCGTGCGGGTAGTACTCGGCGACCCAGCGGCCGCCGGGGCCCACCTCGACCACCACCTCCGGGTCCTCGGCGGCCGGCTGCACCAGGCCCACCGACAGGTCGCGGGGCTCGATGGCGGGCGGCTCGGCCCGCTCGTCGAGGAGGCGGATCTCGGCGACCCGGTCGAGCCGGAAGGTGCGCCGGGCCTCGGAGAGGTGGCACCACCCCTCCAGGTAGGTGTGCCCGACCGCGAAGAGCCGGATCGGGTCGACGGTGCGCTCGGTGAGCTCGTCGCGGGCGGGCGAGTAGTAGCGCAGCCAGAGCCGGCGCCGCTCGGAGATGGCCCGGTCGACGTCCGCGAAGACGCCGCCCTCGGACTCGAAGGTCACCGACAGCCGGGAGCTGGCCCCGGCGGCCTCGCCGGCGGCGGCCTCCAGCTTGGCGGTGGCCCGCAGCAGCGCGTCCCGGTCGCTCTCGCGCAGCCCCGGCAGGGTCGCGACCGCCCGGGCGGCGACCAGCAGGGAGGTGGCCTCGTCGGCGGCGAGCCGCAGCGGCTCGGCGGTGGACTCCCCCGAGGCGTCGGCGTTGTGCCACCAGATGCGGTCGCCGTCGGTGTCGATGTCGAGCAGGTCCCCGCCGCGGAAGCTGGTGCCGCACATGGGCAGCACGTCGAGGTCCGAGATCAGCTCGTCCTCGGTGATCCCGAAGGCGCGGGCGACGTCCGCGACGTGCGCGCCGGGGCGCTCGCGCAGGTAGGTCACCAGGGACAGCATCCGGCGGGTCTGGTCGATGGCGTTGGCGGCCATGCTGCTACGTCTCCCCCTCAGGGCGTTGCTGCTGTTGTTGATCGGGTGGGCTCAGCCCTGGGCGACGGCGCGCAGCCGGTCCACCACGTCGGCCCGCAGGTCGGCCGGCCCCACCACGACGACGTCGGGACCGAACTCCACGAGCCAGGCGTCCAGCCCGTGCCCGTACGGGATCTCCAGCTCGTCCCAGCCGTCACCGCCCTCGCGCACGGCGGTGGCCTTGGCCCGCAGCGGGTAGCCCGCCCCGGCGCGCAGCCGGATCAGCGCCGAGCGCTCGGCGCCCTCGCCGGCCCAGGCCGCCACGGTCTCGCGCACGGTCACCACGTCCGGTACGTCGGCGGTGTACTTCCCGGCCCGGGAGCGGACCTTGCCGGTGATCCGGGAGAGCCGGAAGACCCGCTCCGCCCCGCGGTCGCGGTCGTAGCCGGCCAGGTACCAGTGGCCGCGCCAGCACTCCAGGGCCCACGGCTCCACCTGGCGGGGCTCGGGGCGGGCGGCGTTGGACTTGCGGTACTCGAACACCACCGGCCGCCGGTCGCGGCAGGCCAGCATCAGCGGCTCGAAGGCCGCCTCGTGGACGGGGATCCGCGGTTCGATCGCGCTGTGCTGACCCTCGTACGGATCACCCGCCTCCGGCATCCCGCCGGCGCGGAGCTTCTGCAGCGCGCCGCTGGCCGCCCCCGCCAGACGGGCCTGCTGCCACACCTTGGCCGCCAGCCCCAGGGCGGCGGCCTCCTCGGCGTCGAGGGAGACGGGCGGCAGCCGGTTGCTGTCCCGGCGGGCCAGGTAGCCGGTCTCGCCCTCCAGGTTCTCCACGGTCTCGATCACCAGCCCGAGCTCGCGCAGATCGTCCTTGTCCCGCTCGAACATCCGGTTGAAGGACTCGTCGTTCCCTGCTTCGAGGTAGGCCTCGATGGAACCGCGCAGCTCACGCTTGCTGAGGGGACGACGCGTCCCCAACAGGCACAGCGCCAGGTTCATCAGCCGCTCGGCCTTGGCGATCGCCATCGACGCCCTTCCCCCCACTCTTCGGCACACACTCGTGACCGTTGACCGTACCGCCCCCGCGGTCCCCGGCAAAAGCGAGGGCCCCCGCCTCACGGCGGGGGCCCTCCATGATCACAGCGGGTGAGATCAGACGCCCATCAGGTCGCAGACGAAGATCAGCGTCTCGTTCGGCTTGATGGCACCGCCGGCACCGCGCTCGCCGTAGGCGAGGTGGGCCGGGATGGTCAGCTTGCGACGGCCGCCGACCTTCATGCCCTGGACGCCCTGGTCCCAGCCCGGGATGACCTGGCCGATGCCCAGGATGAACTGCAGCGGGGCGCCGCGGTTCCAGGAGGCGTCGAACTCCTCACCGGAGGAGAAGGCCACGCCCACGTAGTGGACGGAGACCTTCTTGCCGGCCTCGGCCACCGGGCCGTCGCCCTCCCAGATGTCCTCGATGACCAGGTCGGCCGGGGCCGGACCCTCGGGGAAGTCGATCTCGGGCTTCTCGAGCTCGCGCACGGAACTGCTCCTCATACGTACGAAACGATGTACAACCGGAACAGTCTTACACTGCTCCGACGATGTCCACGACGAAGACGAGGGTGGAGTTGGCCGGCAGGTCCTCACCCTTGGCCTGGTCCTTGTACGCCTGCTCCGGCGGGATCACCAGCAGGACACGGCTGCCGACCTTCTTGCCCACCAGGCCCTTGTCCCAGCCCTCGATGACCTGACCCTGGCCGATCTTCGTCGAGAACGGCTGCCCGGTCTTCCACGAGGTGTCGAACAGCTTCGCCGAGTCCTTGCCCTGGTTCGGGGCCCACGCCGCACCGCTGTACTGCATGTAGACGGTCTGGCCGTTCTTGACCTCGGGACCCTTGCCCTCGATCAGGACCTTGTCGACCAGCTCCTTCGGCGGGTCGTTCTTCGGGACCGTGATCGTCGCGGCCTTGTCCTCGTCGGCCTTCACCTGCGGAAGGTCGGACGGGATCGGCGCCTGCGTGCCCTCGGCCTTCTTCGGCAGCACGGAGTCCACGTCGAGGACGAACACCAGGTTGTCCTTCGGACCGACGCCCAGCTGCGGCTGACCCTGCTCACCGAAAGCCGCCGCCGGCGGGGCCACGACCAGCAGACGGCTGCCGACCTTCTTGCCCAGCACCGCGTCACTGAACAGCGGCAGGATCTGCGGCGAACCGGCCGGGACCACGAGCGGCTGGCCGTTCTCGTCGTAGGACCCGCTCAGCTCCTTGCCGCTCTTCCAGACCTTGCCCGTGTACTTCGTGACCACGAGATCGTCCTTCTTGATCTCCGGCCCGGTGCCCTCCTTGACCGTGTTCACCACGAACTTGCCACTCGGCTCGCCCTTGGGAACGGTGATCTCCGCCTTCTTGCCGGCCTCACCGGCGACCGTCGGCATCGGGTCGGCCGACGCCACCGGCTTCGGCACCTCGGTCTTGCCGGCACTGGCCGACGGGGACGCCGCGGAGTCCTTCTTCTCGTCGTCGCCCCCTCCGCAGGCCGCGGTGAGCATCAGAGCCGGCACGATGAGCGCGGCAGCAAGTCGGCGTCGCACAATGGTCCTCAGGGTCGCTGGAATGGTCCGTCGTAGCGGCCCACTCTACGGGCTGACCCCCGCGCGACAAGGCGGTGGCGTGCGGGAACCCCGCACGCCACCGCGTACGGGGTTCCCGGCCGGACCGCCTCACATCCCGGCGATGAGCTTCTCCACCCGGTCGTCCACCGACCGGAACGGGTCCTTGCACAGAACCGTGCGCTGCGCCTGGTCATTGAGCTTCAGATGCACCCAGTCGACCGTGAAGTCCCGCCGCTGCTCCTGCGCCCGGCGGATGAAGTCACCGCGCAGCCTCGCGCGGGTGGTCTGCGGGGGCACCGACTTGCCCTCGAAGATCTTCAGGTCGTTGCACACCCGCGCCGCCTGGCCCTTGCGCTCCAGCAGGTAGTACAGGCCCCGGCGGCGGTGGATGTCGTGGTACGCGAGGTCTATCTGGGCGACCCGCGGGTTGGACATCGTCATGTTGTGCTTGGCCCGGTACCGCTCGATCAGCTGATACTTCATCACCCAGTCGATCTCGGTGCCGATCCGGTCCAGGTCCTGCGCCTCGACGGCCTCCAGCGTGCGGCCCCACAGCTCCAGGACCTGCGCCACGACGCCGGTGTTGATGCCCCTGCGGTCGGCGAAGTCGAGGGCCTTGTCGAAGTACTCCCGCTGGATCTCCAGCGCCGAGGCCTCCCGGCCCGAGGCCAGGCGCACCTTGCGCTGGCCCGTGATGTCGTGGCTGACCTCCCGGATCGCCCGGATCGGGTTCTCCAGGGTCAGGTCCCGCATCACCGTCCCCGCCTCGATCATGCGCAGGACGAGGTCGGTGGCGCCCACCTTGAGCAGCATCGTCGTCTCGGACATGTTCGAGTCGCCGACGATGACGTGCAGCCTGCGGTAGCGCTCCGCGTCGGCGTGCGGCTCGTCACGGGTGTTGATGATCGGACGGGAACGGGTCGTGGCGGAGCTGACGCCCTCCCAGATGTGCTCGGCCCGCTGGCTGACGCAGTAGACCGCGCCCCTGGGCGTCTGCAGCACCTTGCCCGCGCCGCAGATCAGCTGCCGCGTGACGAGGAACGGAATCAGGATGTCCGCGAGGCGGGAGAATTCTCCGTGCCGGGCCACGAGATAGTTCTCGTGACAGCCGTACGAATTGCCCGCCGAGTCGGTGTTGTTCTTGAAGAGGTAGACGTCGCCCGCGATTCCCTCCTCGTGCAGGCGGCGTTCGGCGTCGACGAGCAGGCCTTCGAGAATGCGCTCGCCCGCCTTGTCGTGAGTGACCAGTTCGGTCAGGTTGTCGCATTCCGGTGTTGCATATTCCGGATGCGAACCCACGTCGAGGTACAGGCGGGCGCCGTTCCGCAGGAAGACATTGCTGCTGCGGCCCCATGACACAACACGGCGGAAGAGGTAGCGCGCCACTTCGTCAGGAGACAGTCGGCGCTGTCCCCTGAACGTGCACGTGACGCCGTACTCGTTCTCCAGCCCGAAAATGCGGCGGTCCATGACTGAACATTACGCCTTCCGCACACTTCTGAAACCGAGTTCGAGAACGGCGTTCCGGTCAGTTCTTGATCAACGGCTCCCGGACGGCCTCCGCCGCACCCTCCGCCGCGCCCTCCGCAGACCCCGCCACCGCACGGCTGCGGCCCGCGCCGGCCATCGCCCGCTGAGTCAGCATCAGCACCAGCAGCGCCGCCGCCCCGCCACCGCAGGCCACCGCGAAACCGGCCGCCACACCACCCCGTTCCAGCGCCGGACCCGCCGCCGCCGTACCGATCGCCGCACCCACCCCGAAGAAGGTCACCAGCCAGGAGAAGGCCTCCGTCACCGTGCCCGCCGGCGCGTGCCGGTCCACCACGATGAACGCACACGCCAGCGAAGGCGCCAGGAACACGCCCGCCAGCGCCGCCAGCGCCGTCATCGCCACCGGACCCACGTCCAGCAACAGCGGCAGGTAACAGACGGCCAGCAGCCCCACCAGCAGCCGCAGCCGCCGCTCCGGCGCCCCCGCCCACTGCCGCGCCCCGTAGAACACACCGCCGACCAGCGCACCCAGACCCAGCGCCGCCATCAGCCAGCCGTACACCGCCTGGCCGCCGTTCTCGTCGGCGTACGCCACCGCCGCCACCGCGATCGAACCCAGCGCCATGCCGACGAAGAAGAACGCGCCCAGCAGCGCCAGCAGCCCGCGCGAACGCAGCGCACCCAGCCAGTGCGCCTCGCGCGGCGCGGAACGCCAGGTCCGCGAGGGCTCCGAGAGCACCACCATCAGCACGCCGAGCAGACCGACGCCGTTCAGGACCAGCAGCGCCACCGCCGGGGACCACAGGGCCACGCACAGGGTGACCAGCAGCGGCCCGACCGTGTACATGATCTCCTGGGCCACCGCGTCCATCGCGTACGCCGCGTGCACCCGCTCCTCGCGGCCGCCGAGCACCCCCGGCCACAGGGCCCGCAGGCCGCCCTCCAGCGGCGGGGTGAACAGGCCGGAGAGCACCATCGCCGCGTAGGCGGCGCCCACCGAGCCCGTACCGGCCACCGCCAGCCAGACCATGCCCGCCGCCGACACCAGCGCCGCCGGCAGCTGCACGCGCGGCTGCCCGTACAGGTCCACCGCCCGGCCCAGCAGCGGCTGGCCGACCGCGTTGGCGAGCCCGTACACGGCCGCCAGCGCGCCCGCCAGGCTGTAGCTGCCGCCCTGGTCCCGGACGAAGAGGACGATCGCGATCGCCGCCGTGGCGTTCGGCAGCCGGCCTATCAGGGTGCCCGCCAGCAGCCTCGCGGCATACCTGGTCCTGAGCAGCTCCGCGTAACCCGCGGCCATGACCGCCCCCTTCTGCCCGGACCCACGCCCGGGGTAATACGTATAACGAGACACGTCATACGTACCATGGCGGCAGACCCGGGGTCCACCCGGCGAACCACGCACGCCCGCCCCACCTCGCATTTCAGGAGCTACCTGTGACGAGACCCACCAGCCGCGACGTCGCCACCGCCGCCGGGGTCTCCCAGGCCACCGTCTCCCTCGTCCTCGGCGACAAATGGCGCGGCCGCGTCTCCGAACGCACCGCCGCCCTCGTCCGCGAAGCCGCCACCACCCTCGGCTACCGCCCCAACCTCGCCGCCCGCAACCTCCGCCTCGGCAGCACCCGCACCGCCCTCCTCGTCGTCCCCGCCCTCACCAACGAGTTCTTCGCCCGCGTCTACACCGGCGCCGCCCGCGTCGCCGCCGAACACGGCTTCGGCGTCGTCCTCTACCCCTCCCCCGAAGGCACCGGCCCCGCCCGCGACCCCTTCGCCTCCGCCCGCGCCGCCCTCGACGGCGTCATCGCCTCCTCCATGGCCACCCACGCCCTCGACGCCCTCGGCGGCGACGGCCTCCCCCTCGTCATGCTCGACAGCGACCCCACCGCCGGCCGCGCCGCCGCCCACGTCAACCTCGCCATCACCGACGGCATGCGCCAGGTCACCGAACACCTCCTCGGACACGGCCACCGCCACTTCCTCCACCTCGCCGCCGACGTCGACTCCTGGACCTTCGACATCCGCGCCGAAGCCCTCGCCGCCCTCCTGCGCCCCCACGCCACCCTGCGCACCGCCCGCGCCGCACTCACCGTCGAAGCCGCCCGCGAGGCCGCCGGGACCGCCCTGGCCGACCCCCGCCACCGGCCCACCGCCGTCGTCTGCGACGACGACATCCTCGCCGCCGGCGTCTGCAAGGCCGCCCGCCGCCTGGGCCTGCGCGTCCCCGAGGACCTCTCCGTCACCGGCGTCGACGACCTCGCCCTCGCCACCGCCGTCGAACCCGAGCTCACCACCGTCGCCCTGCCCGCCGAGCGCGTCGGCGAACAGGGCATGACCGCCCTCCTCGCCGTCCTCTACGGCACCCCCTGGACCGCCCCCGAGATCCCCGTCCACCTCACCGTCCGCGACTCCACGGGCCCCGCCCCGGCCGCCGCCTAGGCACGCGAAAGCCCCGGCCCACCCCATCGGGGCGGACCGGGGCCGGGGTACCACGTCCTACTCGGCGTCGTCCTCCGCCGCCTCGTCGTTCGAGACGGCATCCGCCTGGACCGCCGCCGGAACGTCCGCCTCCAGCAACCTCGCCAGCTGCCGGCCCCGGATCCGCTTGAACTTGCGCTGCTGCGACCGCGTACGGTCCAGCACCGCGACCTCCAGCCGCTCCGCCGGAATGGTCTTGTCCGCACCGTTCGCCTGGCTCGACAGCGCCTGCACCGCCAGCTTCAGCGCATCGGGCAAGGTCATCCCGTCCTGGTGGCGCTGGTCCAGGTAGGTGCTGATCTGCTCCGCGTTCCCGCCCACCGCGACCGAACCGTGCTCGTCCACGATCGAGCCGTCGTGCGGCAGCCGGTAGATCTGGTCCCCGGCGGCCGTCGCACCGACCTCGGCCACGACCAGCTCCACCTCGTACGGCTTCTCACCGGCCGAGGAGAAGATCGTGCCGAGCGTCTGCGCGTACACGTTCGCCAGACCGCGCGCCGTCACGTCGTCACGGTCGTAGGTGTACCCGCGCAGATCGGCGTAGCGCACCCCGCCGATCCGCAGGTTCTCGTACTCGTTGTACTTGCCGGCGGCCGCGAAGCCGATCCGGTCGTAGATCTCGCTGAACTTGTGCAGCGCACGGGACGGGTTCTCGCCGACGAACACGATGCCGTCGGCGTACTGCAGCACGACGAGGCTGCGGCCGCGGGCGATGCCCTTCCGGGCGTATTCCGCCCGGTCGGCCATGGCCTGCTGGGGTGACACATAGAACGGAGTCGACACCGGTTATCCGTCCCTTTCTTCTGGGCGACGAGACGAGGACTGGTCAGAGCAGGGCGGCACGCGGTCCGTCGGGCTCCTGGAGCCGACGGTCCGTCACCTTGCGGGCGAGCTCCTGCGACTCGTCCTCGTCCAGCCTGCGGAAGCCCTCGTCGGTGATGACGGTGACGATGGGGTAGATGTGGCGGTACAGGTCCGGGCCGCCGGTCGCCGAGTCGTCGTCGGCGGCGTCGTACAGCGCCTGGACCACCAGCGTGGTGGCCTGCTCCTCCGACAGGTCGGGGCGGTACAGCTTCTTCATCGAACCCCGGGCGAAGATCGAACCGGAACCGGTGGCAGCGTAGCCGTGCTCCTCGGAGCGGCCGCCGGTCACGTCGTACGAGAAGATCCGGCCCTTCTCCTTGGCCTCGTCGTACCCCGCGAAGAGCGGCACGACGGCGAGCCCCTGCATGGCCATCCCCAGATTGCTCCGGATCATGGTCGACAGCCGGTTCGCCTTGCCCTCCAGGGACAGCGTCGCCCCTTCGACCTTCTCGAAGTGCTCCAGCTCCAGCTGGAACAGCTTGACCATCTCCACGGCCAGGCCGGCCGTACCGGCGATGCCGACCGCGGAGTACTCGTCGGCCGGGAACACCTTCTCGATGTCCCGCTGCGCGATCATGTTCCCCATGGTCGCCCGCCGGTCACCGGCGAGCACGACCCCGCCGGGGAAGGTCGCGGCGACGATGGTCGTCCCGTGCGGCGCCTCGACGATCCCCTCGGGCAGCTTCCGGTTCCCCGGCAGCATCTCGGGCGCGTGCGCGCCCAGGAAGTCCATGAAGGACGACGACCCCGGCGTCAGGAAGGCTGCCGGTAGACGCCCTGTGCTACGAGTGTTGGGTTCCACAGGTTTCCTTCCACGTAAGCGGCTGCACGCCGTATGACGTCCGGCCGATCCTTGAACTGCCCCAAGGCTGCGCGGCAGCCGGACGGTGCGCCTCGGACCATACCCGTCTGATGATCACCAAGGCAGTTGAACCTTCGATTCGAAGGCGAAAGGGCCTACTGGCCGCCCTTTTGCACGAAGGACCGCACGAAGTCCTCCGCGTTCTCCTCGAGGACATCGTCAATCTCGTCAAGAACCGAGTCGACGTCGTCAGAGAGCTTCTCCTGCCGCTCCTTGAGGTCGGACTGCGCTTCCGCGGCCTGCTCCTCGACCTCTTCGGTCGAGCGAGTGGCCTTCTGCTGTCCGCCGCCGGTGTCCTTGGTCGCCATGTCTACCTCACCCCGCTCGGTTCGCACGCTCACACGGAGAGACCCCGGGATTCGGGACCTCTCAAGATCAGACCCTACGTCGGACCCTACAAGGAGGGCCCGGCGTTCGTCCCCGTACTTTCACAACGTCCGGGTTCCTTCATGATTCCCGGGCCGGGGCCCTTTCAGGCCCCGAAGGCGCCACTCACTGTCCCGAAAGCACCCGGACCAGGTCCTCCGCCGTACGGCAGCGGTCCAGGAGCTCCTTGACGTGGTTGCGGGTGCCCCGGAGGGGTTCCAGGGTCGGGACCCGCTGGAGGGAGTCGCGGCCCGGGAGGTCGAAGATCACCGAGTCCCAGGACGCCGCCGCGACGTCGTCCGCGTACTGCTCCAGGCAGCGACCGCGGAAGTACGCCCGGGTGTCCTCCGGGGGCTTGCTCTCGGCCCGCTCGACCGCCGGCTCCTCCAGCAGCCGCTTCATCTTGCCGCGGGCGGCCAGGCGGTTGTACAGGCCCTTCTCGGGCCGGACGTCCGAGTACTGGAGGTCTACCAGGTGCAGGCGCGCCGCGTCCCAGTTCAGGCCGTCACGGCGCCGGTAGCCCTCCAGGATCTCCCGCTTGGCGATCCAGTCCAGCTCCCCCGCCAGGCTCATCGGGTCGGTCTCCAGCCGGCCCAGTACGTCCTCCCAGCGCCCCAGGACGTCCTTGGTCTGCTCGTCCGCGTCCGTCCCGAACCGCTCGTCCACGTACTTCCTGGCCAGCTCGAAGTACTCCATCTGGAGCTGTACGGCGGTCAGGGTGCGCCCGCTGCGCAGCGTGATGAGGTGCTGGAGGTCGGGGTCGTGGGAGACCTGGTGGAGGGTGCGGACGGGCTGGTCCACGGCGAGGTCGACGTTGATGAAGCCGTCCTCGATCATGGACAGGACGAGCGCGGTCGTGCCCAGCTTGAGGTACGTGGAGATCTCGGAGAGGTTCGCGTCGCCGATGATCACGTGGAGGCGGCGGTACTTCTCGGCGTCCGAGTGGGGTTCGTCGCGGGTGTTGATGATGGGCCGCTTGAGGGTGGTCTCCAGCCCGACCTCGACCTCGAAGTAGTCCGCCCGCTGGCTGATCTGGAAGCCGTGTTCGCGGCCGTCCTGGCCGATGCCGACGCGGCCGGCCCCGGTGACGACCTGGCGGGAGACGAAGAAGGGGGTCAGGTGGCGCACGATGTCCGAGAAGGGGGTCTCCCGCTTCATCAGGTAGTTCTCGTGCGTGCCGTAGGAGGCGCCCTTGTTGTCGGTGTTGTTCTTGTAGAGGTGGATCGGCTGGGCGCCGGGCAGCTGGGCGGCCCGCTCGGCGGCCTCGGCCATGATCCGTTCGCCGGCCTTGTCCCAGAGCACGGCGTCGAGGGGGTTGGTGACCTCGGGCGAGCTGTATTCGGGGTGGGCGTGGTCGACGTAGAGGCGCGCGCCGTTCGTGAGGATGACGTTGGCGAGGCCGATGTCCTCGTCGGTCAGCTGGCTGCTGTCGGCGGCCTCGCGGGCGAGGTCGAAGCCGCGGGCGTCCCGCAGCGGATTCTCCTCCTCGAAATCCCAGCGGGCGCGTCGCGCCCGGTGCATCGCCGCCGCGTAGGCGTTGACGATCTGGGACGAGGTGAGCATGGCATTGGCGTTCGGGTGCCCCGGAACGGAGATCCCGTACTCCGTTTCGATCCCCATTACTCGCCGTACGGTCATGCGGCCCTCCTTGCCCGGCGGCGCTCCCGTTCGGGAGCGGCGCTCAAGTACCGCTGGTGCTCCGGTGCGTCGTGTGCGGTGCCCGTCCCCGCACTGCGCGTCCGGCGGTACGGAAGAGCCTAGAACCACTCCGCGCTGGGGGGGAGATCATTTCAGTCATTGAATTCGCCTTGTCACCGGCTGAAAAGGGCGGGCCCAAGGCTGGCCGTGAATGCGGGGCGGTAAAGCAGTCGGCCGCGGGTGCCGTGTGAGGCACCCGCGGCCGCCTCGCTCCGTCAGAGGTACTGACCTGTGTTCGCCACCGTGTCGATGGAGCGCCCGGTGTCCGCGCCCTGCTTTCCGGTGACGAGTGTGCGGATGAATACGATCCGCTCGCCCTTCTTTCCGGAGATGCGGGCCCAGTCGTCCGGGTTGGTGGTGTTCGGCAGGTCCTCGTTCTCCTTGAACTCGTCCACGCACGCCTGGAGGAGGTGGGAGACCCTCAGACCCTTCTGGTTGTGTTCGAGGAAGGCCTTGATGGCCATCTTCTTGGCCCGGTCCACGATGTTCTGGATCATGGCGCCGGAGTTGAAGTCCTTGAAGTAGAGGACTTCCTTGTCGCCGTTGGCGTACGTGACCTCGAGGAAGCGGTTCTCCTCGGTTTCGGCGTACATCTGCTCGACGACGGTCTGGATCATGCTGTGGACGGCCACCTGGGGCGAGCCGGAGTGCTCGCTGAGGTCGTCCGCGTGGAGCGGGAGCGAGGCCTTGAGGTACTTGGCGAAGATGTCCTTCGCCGCCTCGGCGTCCGGGCGCTCGATCTTGATCTTCACGTCGAGGCGGCCGGGGCGCAGGATGGCCGGGTCGATCATGTCCTCGCGGTTGGAGGCGCCGATGACGATGACGTTCTCCAGGCCTTCCACGCCGTCGATCTCGGCGAGCAGCTGGGGGACGATGGTGTTCTCCACGTCCGAGCTGACGCCGGATCCGCGGGTGCGGAAGAGGGATTCCATCTCGTCGAAGAAGACGATGACGGGGGTGCCCTCGCTCGCCTTCTCCCTCGCGCGCTGGAAGACGAGGCGGATGTGCCGCTCGGTCTCGCCGACGTACTTGTTGAGGAGCTCGGGTCCCTTGATGTTCAGGAAGTAGGACTTGCCGGCCGCCTGCCCGGTCACTTCCGCGACCTTCTTGGCAAGGGAGTTGGCGACGGCCTTGGCGATGAGCGTCTTGCCGCAGCCGGGCGGGCCGTAGAGCAGGATGCCCTTCGGGGGCCGCAGTTCGTGCTCCTTGAACAGGTCGGGGTAGAGGTAGGGGAGCTCGACGGCGTCGCGGATCAGCTCGATCTGGTCGCCCAGGCCGCCGATCTTGTCGTAGTCGATGTCCGGGACCTCTTCGAGGACCAGGTCCTCGACCTCGCTCTTGGGGACGACCTCGTAGACGTAGCCGGAGCGGGGTTCGAGCAGGAGGGCGTCGCCGGGGCGGATGGTGATGTCCAGGAGCGGCTCGGCGAGCCTCACCACCCTCTCCTCGTCGGTGTGCCCGACGACCAGGGCGCGCTCGCCGTCCTCCAGGATCTCCTTGAGGGTGACGATGTCCCCGGCCCGCTCGAATTCCATGGCCTCGACCACGTTGAGCGCTTCGTTGAGCATGACCTCCTGGCCGCGCCGGAGGTCTTCCGGTTCGACGCTGGGGCTCACGTTCACGCGGAGCTTGCGGCCGCCGGTGAAGATGTCGACGGTGCCGTCCTCGTTCGCCTGAAGGAAGACACCGAAGCCGGCCGGCGGCTGTGCGAGCCGGTCGACCTCTTCCTTGAGGGCCACGATCTGGTCGCGGGCCTCACGGAGGGTGTTCGCCAGTCGTTCGTTCTGCGCGGAGACGCCTGCCAGATTCGTCTGGAGCTCGACGATCCGCTCTTCGAGAATCCTCGTGTGTCGCGGAGAGTCGGCGAGCTTGCGTCGCAGGACGGCGATTTCCTGCTCGAGATAGGCAACCTGGCCAGCGGGGTCCTCAGACCCTCGCCCGGGCCGGATGCCGCGGTTGATGTCGTCGTCGTGGGCTGCCACGGTCCTCACCTCCTCCAAGGGGAGCTGGACGCTTCCTGACCCTACCTGGGCTGGTGGTGATTGAAACCCCTAGATCACAAAGACGGTAGAGGTGTGTCCGATCTTCACCCTTGCGTACTCCCTCACGCCAGGGGAATACCCACCCTTCAACATCGGAAAGCAGCCGGTTGTAAGGTCGAAGCGTTCAACACCCGTCACGGCTCGCGCGACTTGCCGCGAGTCGTGTTCGGGGCGGATCACTCAGAGCAGGAAACGGCAGGAGATATGACCGTGCAGCAGGAGGCCCCGACGGGTGGTTCCGACGGGGCCGGGGAGCCGCTGGAGGTCTGGATCGACCAGGACCTGTGCACCGGGGACGGCATCTGCGTGCAGTACGCCCCGGAGGTGTTCGAGCTGGACATCGACGGTCTGGCGTACGTGAAGAGCGCCGACGACGAGCTGCTCCAGGAGGCGGGGGCGACCACTCCGGTTCCTTTGGTGCTGTTGCAGGACGTGGTGGATTCGGCCAAGGAATGTCCGGGAGACTGCATCCACGTGCGCCGCGTTTCGGACAGGGTCGAGGTGTACGGCCCGGACGCGGAGTGACGGTTCAAACACGTCCGGCGGCCGAGTCCGTCAGCTCCTGGCGGAATTTCCCGCCGGTCCAGCGCCACTTGGCGAGCTGCTTCACGTCGGGTTCGTAGCGCGGCACGGAGGGTGACGAGTAGCCCAGCAGGTGTGCGGCGACGTAGCCGTCGCGCACGGTGAGGCCGGTCACGTTCCGCCGTTGCCCGGCGTCGAGGAGGGTGGCGACGACCCGGGGGGCGGAGTCCGCCCGCGGGTCCTGGGCCAGTACGTAGAGGGCGTGGGGCGGGGTGCCGGAGCCGGCGTCGCAGCGGACGGCCGCCACGGTCTCGGGGCGGCCGTCGCCGTCGAGGTCGCCCTGGGCGGCTTCGGTGACTGTGCGCGGGGTGCCCTTGCAGTCCAGGGGGTACGCGGCCGCGTGCGCGTCGGGGGCCGTGGGTCCCGGGGCGGCGTCCGGGCCGGGCGCGGGGGTGGCTCCGGTGGCCCGGCCGGGCTGGAGCAGTCCGGCGCCGGCTATGAGGGCGGCGAGGGCGGTGGCCGTGGCGAGCCAGTGGACGGGCCTGGTGCGGCGGTGCGCCAGGTCGGTGGGGCTGTGCAGCACGCCGGGTGTCTCCTGTGCGAAGGGTGACGGGGAGCCAGCATCGTGCCACACGTCACACGGGAGTGGAATGGCCGGGTCCGACCCGCACGACACTGCGTCCCGGCAACGAAGAGGCGCTGTGGCGCAGTTCCCGGTTCGTGCGGGGGAACTGCGCCACAGCGCTTTCGTGTTGGCGGGGTGCGCTACGCGGAGCGGTCGCTGCCGGGGCCCTCGTAGTCCTCGCCGTAGGCGCCCTTGGAGGGGCGGCGGCGGCGCATGGGCGGCTCGACGCCGTCGGCGAGGCGGCGGGCGGTGACCAGGAAGCCGGTGTGGCCGATCATCCGGTGGTCGGGGCGGACGGCGAGGCCTTCGACGTGCCAGTTGCGGATCATCGATTCCCAGGGCTGCGGTTCGGCGTAGCAGCCGAACTCGCGGATGGACTCGACGGTGCGCGAGAGCTGGGTGGTGGTGGCCACGTAGCAGCAGAGGATGCCGCCGGGGACGAGGGCCTTGGAGACGGCCTCCAGGCACTCCCAGGGGGCGAGCATGTCGAGGATGACGCGGTCGACGTCGGTGTCGGACAGGTTGTCCTGGAGGTCGCCGACGGTCAGCTGCCACGCGGGGTGCGGGCCGCCGAAGTAGCGCTCGACGTTGGCCGTGGCGATCTCTGCGAAGTCCGCGCGGCGCTCGTAGCTGTGGAGCATGCCCTGGTCGCCGATGGCGCGCAGCAGGAAGCTGCTGAGGGAGCCGGAGCCGACTCCTGCCTCCACGACGCGGGCGCCGGGGAAGATGTCGGCGAAGGCCAGGATCTGGCCCGCGTCCTTGGGGTAGACCACGGCGGCACCGCGGGGCATGGACAGGACATAGTCGGGGAGCAGGGGGCGCAGCGCGAGGTACGCGACGTTCCCCGTGGTACGGACAACACTGCCCTCGGGAGCACCGATCAGCTCGTCGTGGGGGAAGGAACCCTTGTGGGTGTGGAAATTCTTCCCGGCTTCGAGCGTGAACGTGTAGTGGCGGCCCTTGGGGTCGGTGAGCTGAACCTGGTCCCCGACCTCGAAGGGCCCGCGTCGGCGGGCGGCACCGGTCGGTTCGGACATGTGACCAGTGTATTGGGTTCAGGGCTGGGGCCGTGCCATGGCCTTCACGAAGGCCTTTTCGACGTCGAGGGTGGACAGGACGCCGTAGATCTCGCCGGTGGGTTCGAGGACGAGGTATTCGGTGGCGGGGGTGGCGCGGAGGTGGTCGAGGAGTTCTTCGCCGGTGAGGTCCGCGGAAACCTTCATGCCGTCGGTGAGGTCCTGGGCGAGGGTGCTGACGGCGACCCAGGGGCGGCGGTGTTCGGGGACGGAGGCGATGGCGGTCTCGCGGACGATGGCGGTGGGGTCGCCCTGGCCGTCGACGACGACGAGGGCGCGGGCTCCGGCCTCGTTGGCGCGGCGGAGGGCTTCGGAGAGGGGGGTGGTGGTCTGGACGGGGATGGCGCGGCGGGTGAGGGCGCGGGCGCGGAGTTCGGGGAGGTGTTCGCGCAGGCGTGCCATGCGGAGGCTGTTGCCGGCGCCGGTCCAGATGATGGCGGCCAGGATGGCGGCGAGGAGGGCGTCCATGACGGTGTCCATGCCGCCGATTTCCCGGGTGGGGTTGCCGAGGACTCCGGTCTGGGTGAGGAGGGGCAGGCCGATGAGGACGGTGACGGCGAGGGCGCGGCCGACCCAGGCGGCGGCGACGGTGCCGGTCATGGGTTTGCCGGTGATGCCCCAGATGACGGCGCGGAGCATGCGGCCGCCGTCGAGGGGGAGGCCGGGCAGGAGGTTGAAGGCGGCGACGAGGAGGTTGGAGATCATCAGGCCGGCGAGGAGTACGCCGGGGACGGTGGCGGGGTGGACGGCCTTCATGCCGAGGTAGAAGGCTCCGGCGAGGGCGAGGGAGAGGAGGGGGCCGACGAAGGCGAGGACGAATTCGCGGCCGGGGGTCTCGGACTCCTTCTCGATCTCGGAGACGCCGCCGAAGAACTGGAGCTGGATGCGGCGCACGGGGAGTTTGTAGCGGAGCGCGGCGATGGTGTGTGCCAGTTCGTGGACGAGTACGGAGGCGTAGAAGGCGACGGCGAAGAAGAGGGAGACGAGGTAGCGGGCGGGGCCGAGGTCGGGCAGGACCCGGTCGAGCTGGTCTCCGAAGACCCAGGTGATGAGCGCGGCGACGAGGAACCAGCTGGGCGAGACGTAGACGGGCACGCCGAAGGGGCGGCCCATGAGGATGCCGCCGCCCGGGTCGGAGCGCTTGGACCTGCGCTCGCCGGTTTCGTCGGTGTCTGCCACGGTTTTCCTTCGTTCGTGCGGTGCGTGCGGTGGGCCGGGGCGCGTCGGTGGCGCGGTGCGCTGTTGCGCGGTGTGATGCTCCGATCATGCAGTGCGAGGGGCCCTTAGTCGATGGTATGCGCGTGCTGTCCGTCCCGGGTCGTAGGGTTTTACGCATGACGACGACCCCCGGTGCCGGTTCCGCAGATGCTTCTTCGGGTGCTTCCCGGCCGACCTCGCTGTCCCCGTCGCGGGCCGGTGACTTCATGCAGTGCCCGTTGCTGTACCGGTTCCGGGTGATCGACCGGCTTCCGGAGAAGCCGAGTGCGGCGGCGACGCGGGGGACGCTGGTGCACGCGGTGCTGGAGCGGCTCTTCGATCATCCGGCGCACGAGCGGACGGTGCCGCGGGCGAAGGAGCTGCTGCCGGGGCAGTGGGAGCGGCTGCTGGAGGCGAAGCCGGAGCTGGCGGAGCTGTTCCCGGAGGGGGACGGGGGGGCGGGGCTGGCGCGCTGGCTGTCGGAGGCGGAGGCGCTGGTGGAGCGCTGGTTCACGCTGGAGGACCCGACGCGGCTGGAGCCGGTGGAGCGGGAGTTCTTCGTGGAGGCGGAGCTGGAGTCGGGGCTGCGGCTGCGCGGGATCATCGACCGGGTGGACGTGGCGGCGACGGGTGAGGTGCGGATCGTCGACTACAAGACGGGCAAGGCGCCGCGGCCGGAGTACGCGGAGGGTGCGCTGTTCCAGATGAAGTTCTACGCGCTGGTGGTGTGGCGGCTGCGGCAGGTGGTGCCGCGGCGGCTGCAGCTGGTGTACCTGGGGAGCGGGGACGTGCTGACGTACGACCCGGTGCCGGCGGATCTGGAGCGGGTGGAGCGGAAGCTGTACGCGTTGTGGGAGGCGATCCGGGAGGCGACGGAGACGGGTGACTGGCGGCCGCGTCCGACGAAGCTGTGCGGCTGGTGTGACCATCAGGCGGTGTGTCCGGAGTTCGGGGGCACTCCCCCGGTGTATCCGCTGGTGGTGCGGCCCCGGGACGGGGCGGATCGCCCGGCCGGTTCCTGATCGGCCGGCCAGGGCAGAATGGGCGGCGTCCGCCGTTGCCGCCCGACGAATACGAGGTACCCCCGTGGCGATCCGCGTCCTGCTGGTCGACGACCAGCCACTGCTGCGCACCGGCTTCCGGATGATTCTGGAGGCGGAGGGCGACCTCGTGGTGGTGGGTGAGGCCGGGGACGGTCTGCAGGCGTTGGAGCAGGTGCGGGCGTTGCAGCCGGACGTGGTGCTGATGGACATCCGGATGCCGCGGATGGACGGGGTGGAGGCGACCCGGCAGATCACCGGGCCGGACCGGAACGGGCCGGCGAAGGTGCTGGTGTTGACCACGTTCGATCTGGACGAGTACGTGGTGGAGGCGCTGCGGGCGGGGGCGAGCGGGTTCCTGTTGAAGGACGCGCCGGCGAACGAGCTGGTGCAGGCGATCCGGGTGGTCGCGGCGGGTGAGGCGATGCTGGCGCCGAGCATCACGCGGCGGCTGCTGGACAAGTACGCCGGTCATCTGCCGTCGGGTGAGCAGAGCCTGCCGGACACGCTGGGGACGCTGACCGAGCGTGAGGTGGAGGTGTTGAAGCTGGTGGCCCGGGGGCTGTCGAACGCGGAGATCGCGGCGGACCTGTTCGTCAGTGAGACGACGGTGAAGACGCACGTGGGGCACGTGCTGACGAAGCTGGGCCTGCGCGACCGGGTGCAGGCCGCGGTGTACGCGTACGAGAGCGGTCTGGTGCGTCCGGGCGCGCAGTAGCGCGTACGGGTGCGGCTGCGGGTGCGGCTCCGCCCCGGCTCCCTTCTCGGGTGCCGGGGCGGAGGTGTGTCCGGGGGCGGGTCAGCCCTTGCTGATCTCCCAGAAGCGGAAGACCGTGGAGGCGTCCAGGGACCACTGGAGACCGGTCACGTTCTGGCGGGCGACGGCGTACTGCTTGCTCTGCCAGAGCGGGAGGACCGGGAGCTCGTCGGCGACGATGTCCTGGAGGCGGGTGTAGTCCGTGTTGGCCGCGGTGCGGTCGGACTTGGTGGAGGTCGAGGGGATGATGGTCCCGGTGATCTCCTTGTTGTCGTAGTTGTTGCGCAGGACGTTGTCCGGGCCGAAGAACGGCTGGGTGAAGTTGTCGGCGTCGGGGTAGTCGGGGACCCAGCCCTTGACGTAGACGCCGTACTTGCCGGCGTCGATGTCCTTCTCGTACTGCTCGAACTCGACGGACTTGACGTCGGCGTCGAAGAGGCCGCTGTCGTTGAGCTGCTTGGCGATGACCTGGAACTGGTGGTCGGTGGAGGGGCCGTAGCGGGTCGGCGTGGACCACAGGGTCAGCTTGATCTTGCCGGTGATGTTGGCGGCCTTGAGGACCGCCTTGGCCTTCTCCAGCTGCGGCGAGCCGCCGTAGCGGTCGAAGTAGGGGGTGGTGTGTCCGGCGATGCCGGCCGGGACGATGGAGTAGAGCGGTGCGGCGGTGCCCGCGTACACGTCCTTGACGAGCGCTTCGCGGTCGACGAGGTAGGCGATCGCCTTGCGGACGGGGAGCTTGCCGACGACGGGGTCGTTGACGTTGAAGACCAGGTGCTCGACTTCGGCGCCGGTGCCCTGGACGACGTCGACCTTGTTGTCGCCGGTCTTGGTGGCGGCGAGGCCTGCGATGTCCTTGGCGGCGAGGCCGCGGAAGGCGAAGTCGACGTCGCCGCTCTCCAGGACGGTCTTGAGGCCGGCCTGGTCGCCGTTGAAGAACTTCAGCGTGACGCCGGTGTTCTTGGCCTTGGCCTTGCCGCTGTAGGAGTCGTTGACCGAGAAGTTGGCGCTCTTCTCGCTGAAGGCGTCGAGCTTGTAGACGCCGGAGCCGACGGCCTTGTTGTCGGTGCGGAGCTTGTCGGCCGGGTATTCCTTGTGGTCGACGATGGCGCCCGCGCCCGACGCGATCTTGCTGGGGAAGGTCGCGTCGGAGGACTTCAGCTTGAAGACGACGGTCTTCTCGTCGGGGGCTTCGATGCCGGCGATCGACGAGAGCATCACGGCGGGGCCGTTGGCGTCGTTGATCTTCAGCGTGCGCTCGAAGGAGAACTTGACGTCCTTCGAGGTGAGGCTGTTGCCGTTGCTGAACTTCAGGCCGCTGCGCAGGGTGCACTTGTACACCTTGCTGTCGCCGCCCTCGAAGTTGCAGGCCTGGGCGGCGTCGGGCTCGGGGGTGGTGCCGCCCTTGGGGAACGTCAGCAGGGACTGGAAGACGTTGTTGAAGAGCAGCCAGGAGCCCGGGTCGTAGCCCGACGCGGGGTCGACGGACTTCACCTTGTCGGATATGCCCATGACCACGCCCTTGCCGTTGCCGGCGGCGGAGCCGTCCTGCGAACCGCAACCGCTGAGCAGCGCTGCGGCAGTGGCCGCGCCGAGCGGGGCTGCCAACCACTGGTTACGTCTCTTCACGCGAATTCCTTCACAGTCTTGTCTGTCGTTGCGCCGGCCTGCGACGTCCGCCGCCGGTCCTGCCGGTCTCAGCCGCTGACACCCCGGCCGAGTTCCCACAGCTGGAGGTCGGAGATGGCGTTGACCGACCATTCCACTCCGGTGATCCCGTCGCGTGCGGCGACGTACTGCTTGCCCTGCCACAGGGGCAGGACGGGGACGTCGTCGGCGACGATGTCCTGCATCTCCGTGATCGCGGGCACGGCGACGTTGCGGTCGGCCGCGCGGCGGGATTCGGGGATGAGCCTGGTGCGCACCGCGTTGTTGGCGTACGGCGTGCCCAGGAAGTTGTCCTGCTCCAGGAAGGGGGCGAGGAAGTTGTCGGGGTCCGGGTAGTCGGGGAACCAGCCGAGCCCGTAGGCGGCGTAGTCGCCCTTCTTCTGGGCGGGGCGGAAGGTGCCCCACTCGTTGCCCTGGACGGTGATGTCGAAGAGCTGGGTGGAGTTCAGCTGGGCCTTGAGGGCGTCGAACTCGGCGGCGGTGCCGTCGCCGTAGTGGTCCGTGGTGTAGTTCAGGGTCAGCTTGACGGGCGGCTTGACGCCGGCGGCCTTGAGGATGTCGGCGGCCTTGGCGGTGTTGGCCTCGCCGTACTTGTTGTAGAACGAGTTGACGTGGCCGGGCACGGCGGTGGGGACGAGCGAGTACAGGGGCTGCGCGGACTTGCCGTAGACCTTGGAGATCACGTTGTTGCGGTCGACGGCGGCGGCGAGGGCCTGGCGCACGGCCTTGTTGCTGACGGTCGGGGCGTCGGTGTTGAAGCCGATGTAGCGGATCTCCAGGCCGGGCATCGGGGTGAGCTTGACGCCCTTGGGGGGAGTCTTGGCGAACTCGGTGATCTGGGCGGGCGACAGGGTGCGGGAGACCACGTGGATCTTCCCGTCGGTGAGCGCCTTGCCCATGGTGGCGGAGTCGTCGAAGGTGCGCAGTTCGACCTTGTCGTTCTGCAGCTTGATGTCGCCCTTGTAGTTCGGGTTCTTGGTGAAGACGGCGCGGACGAGGTGGTTGTCCTTGACCTCGGCCTTCATCGTGTAGGGGCCGGAGCCGTCGACGGTGAAGCCGGGGCGGAGCTTCTTGGCCTCGTAGTTCTTCTCGCTGACGATGCCCGCGGCGGGGGTGGCGAGCTTGTACGGGAAGGTCGCGTCGGCGGTCTTCAGGTGGAAGACGACGGTGTCGGTGCCCTTGGTCTCGACGGTGTCGAGGGTGGAGAGGAGGGCGGAGGGGCCGTTCTCGTCCTTGATGGCGCGGACGCGGTCGATGGAGAACTTGACGTCCTTGGCGGTGACCGGGTCGCCGCCGGCGAACTTCAGGCCGGGCCGCAGGGTGCAGCGGTAGCTTTCGTTGCCGGTGTCGGTGAAGCGGCAGTCGGAGGCGGCTTCGGGGACGGGCTGGCCGCCGCCGCGCGGGGTGCGCACGAGCGTCTGGACGGTCTGGCGCAGGATGTTCCAGGCGCCGGCGTCGTAGGCGTAGGCGGGGTCGAAGGGGGCGGGGGCGTAGTCGGCGGCCTCGAACCGGTCGGTGGTACCGACGACGATCGCTCCGGACGCTGCTCCTCCGCCGCTCGCGCTGCCGCATGCGGACAGCGCGGGGGTGAGCAGGCCGATCGCGGCCGTCAGCACCATGGTCTTGCGGTTCATGCTGGAAGTACTCCCTCACCCGGCACTTGTTCAAAGCGGCGTAGAGGGCACTTCGCGGCGGTCGCCCGTTCAGGGCGGAACGATCGGGCCGGTGTTTGACGATCGGTCCACGCGCGTACCGGCGCAAGGGTGCGCGGCCGGTGCGGCAAGGGTGCGTGCGGAGTGCCCGCGTCGACATTAGTGGGCTGGGGCGGGATGGCTGGAACTGGCAGGAGTTGGGGTGTAATCGCACCGTGATGGGTGCGGACTTACCGCTTATGCCGGAGTCCTCGCAGATGCGGTCAGGAGATGATCAATCCGGACACAAAGGAAGCCCCCGGAGCCGGTGCGCGGGCTCGGCGGGGGCTTCCCGGGTGACCAAGGTCACCTGAAATCTCGCTCACGGAGAGGATGGAATTTCGGCCTCCGGGGTTAAGAGCGGAAGATCCTCTCGTCGGACCTCGGGCTCGCCCCCGTTACGTTCGGCACGGAGTGTGTGCGCTCAGTTCATCGTAGTGATGAGCGAGCGCAGGAAGGGGAGGTTCACGTCCTCCAGCGAGCGCACGATGGTCCGTCCGGGCGCGGGCGCGATGACGCCGACGGAGGGGATGGCCACGACCCGGCAGCCGGCCGCCTCCGCGGCGGCGACCCCGGTGGCGGTGTCCTCGATCACGGCGCAGCGCGAGGGGTGCGCGCCGAGGGTGCCGGCGGCGAGCAGGTACGGGTCCGGATGGGGCTTGGTACGGGGCACCTCGTCGCCGGCGACCGTCAGCGTGAAGCGGTCGCGGCCGAGGGTGAGCAGCACCTGGTCGATGACGCGGCGGTGCGAGGCGGAGACCAGGGCGGTGGGCACGTTGTGCCGGGCCAGCTCGCTCAGGAGGCGCTCGGCGCCGGGCATCAGGGGGACCCGGTCGGCGATGCGGGCCTCGAACCGCTCGTTGAGCAGGACGCTCAGCTCGGCGAGGCCGATGTCGGCTCCGGTCCGCTCGATGAGGAAGGACGCGCTGCGGCTCATGGGACCGCCGACGACCACGTCCCGCCAGGACTCCTCCAGGCGGTGGCCGAGCTCCAGGAAGATCTGCTCCTCGATCTCCCACCAGAAGCCCTCGGTGTCGACGAGGGTGCCGTCCATGTCCAGCAGCACCGCCTGCAGGGCGTGCCCGTCGGCCGTGCGGGCGACGGGTGCGGGAACGGTGCTGGTCATGCGTACGCCTCTCGTGGGGACGACAAGGCCGGTCACCTCGCCCCGCAGGGGACATCCCCTCGGGAACAGGTGACCGGCCTGTTTGGGACCGACCAGTGTACGCCGGTCTACGTCAGCGTGCGTTGAAATACTTCGCTTCGGGGTGGTGAATCACGAGAGCGTCGGTGGACTGCTCGGGGTGGAGCTGGAACTCCTCCGAGAGGTGGACGCCGATCCGCTCCGGCTGGAGGAGGTCGGCGATCTTCGCGCGGTCCTCCAGGTCGGGGCAGGCGCCGTAGCCGAGCGAGAAGCGGGCGCCGCGGTACTTGAGGTCGAACATGTCCTCGACCTTGTCGGGGTCCTCGCCGCCGAAACCGAGCTCGGCGCGGACGCGGGCGTGCCAGTACTCGGCGAGGGCCTCGGCGAGCTGGACGGAGAGGCCGTGCAGCTCCAGGTACTCGCGGTAGGAGTCGGATTCGAACAGCTTGGCCGTGGCCTCGCCGATCCTCGAGCCGACGGTGACCACCTGGAGGCCGATGACGTCGGTCTCGCCGGACTCCTCCGGGCGGAAGAAGTCGGCGAGGCACAGGCGGCGGCCGCGGCGCTGGCGGGGGAAGGTGAAGCGGGTCCGCTCGTTGCCCTGCTCGTCGAGGATGATCAGGTCCTCGCCCTTGGAGACGCACGGGAAGTAGCCGTAGACCACGGCCGCTTCCAGGAGGTTCTCGGTGTGCAGCTTCTCCAGGAGGCCGCGCAGGCGCGGACGGCCCTCGCTCTCGACGAGCTCCTCGTACGTGGCCCCGCCGGCGCGGGCCTGCTTGAGGCCCCACTGGCCCTTGAACAGGGCGCCTTCGTCCAGCCAGGAGGCGTAGTCCTTGAGCGGGATGCCCTTGATGACGCGGGTACCCCAGAAGGGCGGGGTGGGCACCGGGTTGTCGACGGCGACGTCGGAGCGGCCGCCGGTCTCCTCCGGCTCCTCCACCTGGAGGGCGGGGGTGTCGCGCTTGGCGACGCGGCGCTGCTTGAGTTCGGGGAGGGTGGCGCCGGGGACTCCGCGCTTGACGGCGATGAGGGCGTCCATCAGCCGCAGGCCCTCGAACGCGTCGCGGGCGTAGCGGACCTCGCCCTCGTAGATCTCGTGGAGGTCCTGCTCGACGTAGGCGCGGGTGAGTGCGGCGCCGCCGAGGATCACCGGGTAGTCGGCCGCCAGCTTGCGCTGGTTGAGCTCCTCCAGGTTCTCCTTCATGATCACCGTCGACTTCACCAGCAGCCCGGACATGCCGATCACGTCGGCCTTGTGCTCCTGCGCCGCCTCCAGGATCGCCGAGACCGGCTGCTTGATGCCGATGTTCACGACGTTGTAGCCGTTGTTGGTGAGGATGATGTCGACGAGGTTCTTACCGATGTCGTGGACGTCGCCGCGGACGGTGGCCAAGACGATGGTGCCCTTGCCGTCCGCGTCGGTCTTCTCCATGTGCGGCTCCAGGAAGGCCACCGCCGTCTTCATCACCTCGGCCGACTGGAGGACGAACGGGAGCTGCATCTGCCCGGAACCGAACAGCTCACCGACGACCTTCATGCCCTCCAGGAGGGTGTCGTTGACGATGTCCAGCGCCGGACGGGTCTGAAGGGCCTCCTCCAGATCCGCCTCCAGGCCGTTCTTCTCCCCGTCGATGATCCGCCGCTGCAGCCGCTCCTCCAGCGGCAACGCGAGGAGCTCCTCGGCCTTGCCGGCCTTCATCGACTTCGTGTTCACGCCCTCGAACAGGGCCATCAGCTTCTGCAGCGGGTCGTAGTCGCCCTCACGCCGGTCGTAGATCAGATCCAGGGCCGTGGTGACCTGCTCCTCGTCGAACCGCGCGATCGGCAGGATCTTCGACGCGTGCACGATCGCCGAGTCCAGACCCGCCTTCACACACTCGTCCAGGAACACCGAGTTCAGCAGGATCCGGGCGGCCGGGTTCAACCCGAACGAGATGTTCGACAGACCGAGGGTCGTCTGCACGTCCGGGTGGCGGCGCTTGAGCTCGCGGATCGACTCGATCGTCGCGATCCCGTCCTTGCGGGACTCCTCCTGCCCCGTGCAGATCGTGAACGTCAGGGTGTCGATCAGAATGTCCGACTCCCGGATCCCCCAATTGCCGGTCAGGTCCTCGATCAGGCGCTCGGCGATCGCGACCTTGTGCTCGACGGTGCGGGCCTGGCCCTCCTCGTCGATCGTCAGCGCGATCAGCGCCGCCCCGTGCTCCTGCGCCAACCGGGTCACCTTCGCGAACCGCGACTCCGGCCCGTCACCGTCCTCGTAGTTGACCGAATTGATGACCGCACGCCCGCCCAGCTTCTCCAGACCCGCCTGGATCACCGGAACCTCGGTCGAGTCCAGCACGATCGGCAGCGTCGAAGCCGTCGCGAAACGCCCCGCCAGCTCCTGCATGTCCGCGACACCATCACGGCCCACGTAGTCCACGCACAGGTCCAGCATGTGCGCGCCCTCACGGATCTGGTCCCGCGCCATCTCCACACAGTCGTCCCAGCGGGCGTCCAGCATCGCCTCACGGAACTTCTTCGACCCGTTCGCGTTCGTCCGCTCACCGATCGCCATGTACGAGGTGTCCTGCCGGAACGGCACCGTCTGATAGAGCGACGCAGCCCCCGGCTCCGGCTGCGGCGACCGCTCGGTGACCGCCGTGCCCCGGACCCGCTCCACGACCTGCCGCAGGTGCTCCGGCGTCGTCCCGCAGCAGCCGCCCACCAGCGACAGCCCGTACTCACGGACGAACGTCTCCTGCGCGTCCGCCAGCTCCGCCGCCGACAGCGGATAGTGCGCCCCCTGCTTCGTCAGCACCGGCAGACCCGCGTTCGGCATGCACGACAGCGGGATCCGCGCGTTGCGGGCCAGATAACGCAGGTGCTCGCTCATCTCCGCCGGACCCGTCGCACAGTTCAGACCGATCATGTCGATCCCCAGCGGCTCCAACGCCGTCAACGCCGCCCCGATCTCCGAACCGAGCAGCATCGTGCCGGTGGTCTCGACGGTGACGGAGCAGATGAGCGGGACGGTGACGCCGAGGGCCTCCATGGCGCGGCGGGCGCCGATGATGGAGGACTTGGTCTGGAGGAGGTCCTGGGTGGTCTCGACGAGCAGCGCGTCGGCGCCGCCGGAGATCAGGCCCTCGGCGTTGACCTGGTAGGCGTCGCGGATCTGGGCGTAGCTGATGTGGCCCAGGGTGGGCAGCTTGGTGCCGGGGCCGATGGAGCCGAGGACCCAGCGCTGCTGTCCGGTGGAGGCGGTGAACGCGTCGGCGGCCTGGCGGGCGATGCGGGCGCCGGCCTCGGACAGCTCGAAGTTGCGTTCGGGGATGTCGTACTCGGCCAGGGCCGCGTAGTTCGCGCCGAAGGTGTTGGTCTCGACGCAGTCCACGCCCACCGAGAAGTACGCCTCGTGGACCGAGCGGACGATGTCGGGGCGGGTGACGTTGAGGACCTCGTTGCAGCCTTCCAGCTGCTGGAAGTCCTCCAGCGTGGGGTCCTGTGCCTGGAGCATGGTTCCCATGGCTCCGTCGGCGACGACCACGCGGGTCGCGAGCGCCTCTCGGAGGGCATCGGCCCGTGTCTGGGTGTCTGCGGGCGGGTTCGGCAACGAGGCCATGGTTGAGCTCCCTGGGCTGCGACGGCTGTCGGCTTTGCACCCTCTGTGTCAAGGGTGCACGCCGTCAGGGTAACCGCGCGGCAGTGGACCCGGTGGGGGCGTCCCACGTGGCGGACTGCATCCTGTGGCCGGGAGCCGCGTGGGAGGGTGCCCCGGTCGCGCCGCACCATGAATCACCCAACCATGCACGAGGTCGACATCGACCGATACTGTTCAGCATTGTCGAACTACGTCAGCAGGAGGCTGCGCGATGGCACGGAACATCCAGTCGCTCGAACGAGCCGCTGCGATGCTGCGGCTCCTGGCCGGCGGGGAACGCCGGCTGGGTCTCTCGGACGTGGCGTCCGCCCTGGGCCTGGCCAAGGGCACGGCGCACGGGATCCTGCGCACGCTGCAGGCCGAGGGCTTCGTGGAGCAGGACCCGGCCTCCGGGCGCTACCAGCTGGGCGCGGAGCTGCTGCGGCTGGGCAACAGCTACCTGGACGTGCACGAGCTGCGCGCCCGCGCGCTGGTGTGGACGGACGACCTGGCGCGGGCCAGCGGCGAGAGCGTGTACGTGGGGGTGCTGCACCAGAGCGGGGTGCTGATCATGCACCACGTGTTCCGGCCGGACGACAGCCGTCAGGTGCTGGAGGTGGGGGCGATGCAGCCGCTGCACTCCACGGCCCTGGGCAAGGTGCTGTCGGCCTACGACCCGGTGGCGCACACGGAGGCCCTGGACGCGGAGCGGGAGGCGTTCACGCCCCGCACGGTGACCGACGCGGCGGGCTTCGAGGGCCTGTTGGACCTGACCCGGGCGCGCGGCTGGGCGTCGGACGTCGAGGAGACCTGGGAGGGCGTCGCCTCGGTGGCCGCCCCCATTCACGACCGGCGGCGGATGCCGGTCGGCGCGGTGGCCGTCGCGGGCGCCGTGGAGCGGGTCTGCGGGGAGTCCGGGGAGCCCCGGCCGGCCCTGGTGGCCTCCGTGCGGGACTGCGCGCGGTCGGTTTCGCGCGATCTCGGCGCGGGCCGGTTCTGAGCTTGACCTGACGCCTTCGGTCCACCCAATGGCCCACCTCACGAGCCATTCGGGTGGACTTTGGCGTTTTCCGAGCAGCCATTGGCCGGATTTGGTCGATCGTACCGAGTGGTAACGATCCGGTTCTTTGACCTGGTCAACCCTTGACGCGTTCTTCACCCAGGCGGAAAACTGCCGTTCATCGGTCGGCATTGTCGAACACCTACCGGCAATACGCGTTAGGCTGTGGCGAGGCCATGGACCGGTGAAGCACTCACCGAGTGTGTGGACCACCGGAGGGACCCGGTGTCCGCCCACCCCTGGACGTAAGACAAAGGAGTCGCGGGTGTCCAGCTCCGACATCTTCATCGGCGAGACCATCGGTACCGCCCTGCTCACACTGCTCGGCGGCGGCGTGTGCGCCGCCCTCACGCTCAAGAGCTCCAAGGCCCGTGGCGCGGGCTGGCTCGCGATCACCTTCGGGTGGGGCTTCGCGGTCCTGATCGCCGCCTACGTCTCCGCGCCGCTCTCCGGCGCGCACCTCAACCCGGCGGTCACCGTCGGCATCGCCGTCAAGACCGGTGAGTGGGGTGACGTCCCCGTCTACTTCGCGGGCCAGATCCTCGGCGCCATGCTCGGCGCGGTCCTGATGTGGATCACCTACTACGGCCAGTTCGCCGCGCACCTGGCGGACCCCGAGAACATCAAGGACGCCAAGCTCGGTCCCGAGGACCCGCACCCGCACGACCAGGCCGGCCCGGTGCTCGGCATCTTCTCCACCGGCCCCGAGATCCGCAACGTGGTCCAGAACCTCGCCACGGAGATCATCGGCACCTTCGTCCTGGTCATCGCGATCCTGACGCAGGGCCTCCAGGACGGCGGCAAGGGCCTCGGCGTCATCGGCGTCCTGATCACCTCCTTCGTCGTCGTCGGCATCGGCCTCTCCCTCGGCGGTCCGACCGGCTACGCCATCAACCCGGTCCGCGACCTCGGTCCCCGCATCGTCCACGCCCTGCTCCCGCTGCCCAACAAGGGCGGCTCGGACTGGGGATACTCCTGGATCCCGGTCGTCGGCCCGCTCGTCGGTGCCGCGCTCGCCGGCGGTCTGTACAACATCGCGTTCGCCTGATCAGCTTCGGCCGCGTTCGTAAGATCCGCACCGCCCTCCTGATTCCGCCTACTCAACAGACCTGCCAGGAGCAGCCATCATGACCAGCAGCACCGGCCCCTTCATCGCCGCGATCGACCAGGGCACCACCTCCTCCCGCTGCATCGTCTTCGACCGCGACGGCCGCATCGTGGCCGTCGACCAGAAGGAGCACGAGCAGATCTTCCCGAAGCCGGGCTGGGTCGAGCACGACGCCGTCGAGATCTGGACCAACGTCCAGGAGGTCGTCGCCGGCGCCATCGCCAAGGCCGAGATCACCGCCGCCGACGTCAAGGCGGTCGGCATCACCAACCAGCGCGAGACCACCGTCCTGTGGGACAAGAACACCGGCGAGCCGGTGCACAACGCGCTGGTCTGGCAGGACACCCGCACCGACGCCCTGTGCAAGGAGCTCGGCCGCAACGTCGGCCAGGACCGGTTCCGCCGCGAGACCGGCCTGCCGCTGGCGAGCTACTTCGCCGGCCCGAAGGTCCGCTGGCTGCTCGACAACGTCGAGGGCCTGCGCGAGCGCGCCGAGGCCGGCGACATCCTCTTCGGCACCATGGACTCCTGGGTCATCTGGAACCTCACGGGCGGCGCCCAGGGCGGTGCGCACGTCACGGACGTCACCAACGCCTCGCGCACCATGCTGATGAACCTGCACACCCTGGCCTGGGACGAGAAGATCGCGGAGTCGATGGGCGTCCCGCTCAACGTGCTCCCCGAGATCAAGTCCTCCGCCGAGGTCTACGGCCACGTCAAGGACGGCGTCCTCGCCGGCGTCCCGGTCGCCTCGGCGCTCGGCGACCAGCAGGCCGCCCTCTTCGGGCAGACCTGTTTCGCCGAGGGCGAGGCGAAGTCCACCTACGGCACCGGCACGTTCATGCTGATGAACACCGGCGACAAGATCATCAACTCCTACAGCGGCCTGCTGACCACGGTCGGCTACCAGATCGGCGACCAGAAGCCGGTCTACGCCCTGGAGGGCTCCATCGCCGTCACCGGCTCGCTCGTCCAGTGGATGCGCGACCAGATGGGCATGATCAAGACCGCCGCCGAGATCGAGACCCTCGCGCTCTCGGTCGAGGACAACGGCGGCGCCTACTTCGTGCCGGCCTTCTCCGGCCTGTTCGCCCCGTACTGGCGCTCCGACGCCCGCGGTGTGATCGCCGGCCTCACCCGGTACGTCACCAAGGCGCACATCGCCCGTGCCGTCCTGGAGGCCACCGCCTGGCAGACCCGCGAGATCACCGACGCCATGACCAAGGACTCCGGCGTCGAGCTGTCGGCCCTCAAGGTCGACGGCGGCATGACCTCCAACAACCTGCTGATGCAGACGCTCTCGGACTTCCTGGACGCCCCCGTGGTGCGCCCGATGGTCGCCGAGACCACCTGCCTCGGCGCCGCCTACGCCGCCGGCCTGGCCGTCGGCTTCTGGCCCGACACCGACGCCCTGCGCGCCAACTGGCGCCGCGCGGCGGAATGGACCCCGCGGATGCCCGCCGACCAGCGGGACCGCGAGTACAAGAACTGGCTCAAGGCCGTCGAGCGGTCCATGGGCTGGATCGACGACGAAGACGCCAGCTGACGCACCGGCTGAGCCGATCGACGAGGAGCTGAAAGAAATATGAGCACCCTGCAGAGCGTTCCCGCCCTGGGCACGCACCCGACTTCCGGTGCCAACGCGAGCCGCGCGGAGACCCGTGAGCAGCTCTCGAAGGCCACGTACGACCTGCTGGTCATCGGCGGTGGGATCCTGGGCACCTCGGTGGCCTGGCACGCCGCGCAGTCGGGTCTGCGGGTTGCCATGGTGGACGCCGGCGACTTCGCCGGCGCCACCTCCTCGGCCTCCTCGAAGCTCGTCCACGGCGGTCTGCGCTACCTGCAGACCGGCGCGGTCAAGCTGGTGGCGGAGAACCACCACGAGCGGCGGGTGCTGGCCAAGGACGTGGCCCCGCACCTGGTCAACCCGCTCACGTTCTACCTGCCGGTCTACAAGGGCGGTCCGGTGGGTGCGGCCAAGCTGGGCGCGGGCGTCTTCGCCTACTCCGCCCTCTCGGCCTTCGGCGACGGCATGGGCAAGGTCATATCGCCGGCCCGTGCCGTCGCCGACAACCCCGGCCTCAAGACGGACAACCTCAAGGCCGTCGCGGTCTACTACGACCACCAGATGAACGACTCCCGCGTCGCCGTGATGACGGTCCGCGCGGCCGTCGAGTCCGGCGCGGTCGTCCTCAACCACGCCGAGGTCACCGGCCTGCGCATGACGCGCGGCCGGGTCAGCGGCGCCGAGCTCAAGGACCGCCTGGACGGGACCGAGTTCGGAGTCGACGCGCGCGTCGTGCTCAACGCCACCGGCCCGTGGGTGGACCACCTGCGGCGCATGGAAGACAAGCACGCGATGCCGTCGATCCGCCTCTCCAAGGGCGCGCACATCGTCATGAAGCGCAAGTCGCCGTGGAAGGCCGCCATGGCCACCCCGATCGACAAGTACCGCATCACCTTCGCCCTCCCGTGGGAGGACCAGCTGCTGCTCGGCACCACCGACGAGGTGTACGAGGGCGACCCGGCGGACGTGCGCGCCACCGAGTCCGACATCCAGCAGATCCTGGACGAGGCCGCGTTCTCCATCAAGGACGCCGACCTCGACCGCTCGCTGATGACGTACGCCTTCGCCGGCCTGCGCGTGCTCCCGGGCGGCCCCGGCGGCGTCGAGAAGGCCAAGCGCGAGACGGTCGTCTCCGAGGGCGCGGGCGGCATGCTGTCCGTGGCCGGCGGCAAGTGGACCACGTACCGCCACATCGGCCGCGTGGTCATGGACAAGCTCGCCAAGCTCCCCGGCAGCCCGCTGACCGAGGACATGGAGCCGGTGAAGTCCCTCGTGCGCCGCGTCCCGCTGCCCGGTGTCGCCAACCCGAACGCGGTCGCGCACCGCCTGCTGGTGGACCGCGAGCCCGGCGCCCGCATGGACCCGCTGACCGCCCGCCACCTGGCCTCGCACTACGGCTCGCTCGCCTTCGACATCGCCCGCCTGGCGAACGAGGACCCGGCGCTGGCCGAGCGCATCCACCCGGACGGTCCGGAGATCTGGGCGCAGGTCGCCTACGCACGTGACAACGAGTGGGCCGAGACGGTCGACGACGTGCTGCGCCGCCGTACGACGGTGACGGTCCGCGGCCTGGACGACGAGGCCGTACGGGCCCGCGTCGAGGAGATGCTGGGCCGCAAGGCATAGCTCGTACGCAGGTGGGGAAGAGGGGCGGTTCCGAGGGGAACCGCCCCTCTGTCGTGGGCTGTGGCCGACGCACCACGAAGGCTTAGGCTGACCCACGTACGCAAGGAACTTCGGAAGGAGACCTGGGTGATCGAGCTTGAGGGCGTGCCCGAGCTGATCGACCCGGTCATGGTGGCCGCGTTCGAGGGCTGGAACGACGCGGGCGACGCCGCCTCCGGTGCGGTGGCGCACCTGGACCGGGAGTGGAAGGGCGAGGTCTTCGCGGCGCTGGACGCCGAGGACTACTACGACTTCCAGGTCAACCGGCCGACGGTGTGGCTGGACAACGGGGTCAGGAAGATCACCTGGCCCACGACGCGGCTGTCGGTGGTCCGGATCGGCGGCGCGAAGCCGCGCGACCTGGTGCTCGTCCGGGGCATCGAGCCGTCCATGCGGTGGCGGTCGTTCTGCAACGAGCTGCTCGGGTTCGCGCACGAGCTGGGCGTCGAGATGGTCGTCATCCTGGGCGCGCTGCTGGGCGACACCCCGCACACGCGGCCGGTGCCGGTGAGCGGGGTGACCTCGGACGCGGACCTTGCGCGGACGATGGACCTGGAGGAGACGAAGTACGAGGGTCCGACGGGGATCGTGGGCGTGCTCCAGGAGGCCTGTACGCACGCCGGGGTCCCGGCGGTGTCGCTGTGGGCGGCGGTGCCGCACTACGTGTCGCAACCGCCGAACCCGAAGGCGACGCTGGCGCTGCTGAACCGGCTGGAGGACCTGATCGACATCCGGATCCCGCTCGGGGAACTCCCGGAGGACGCGCGGGCGTGGCAGCT
>NZ_GG657750.1:1695766-1702202 GCF_000158895.1 Streptomyces sp. C
GCCCCGCCGGCGTTTGAGGCGCGGGCGCGGTAGCGCCGTGTCTTGAGCCGCGCCCGGCGACTGAGGGCGAGAACGGTTGAAGGGCGGGTAGGGGACCGGCGCCGCAGGCAACCCCGGGTAAGACGCTGCCCCCGGGCTCGGGCGGAGCCAGGGGGCAGCGGGGCCGGTGCTACAGGGCCACGCCCAGCAGGGCGTCGACCGTGCGCGAGACCAGGCCCGGGGCCGACTCGTCGTCACCGTCGGAGGCGTTCTGCGCGTCCACCCACGCGTCCACGGCCGCCAGCGCCGCCGGGGCGTTCAGGTCGTCGGCCAGGGCCGCCCGCACCTCCTCCACCAGCGCCTCGGCCGGCAGGCCGTCCGGCCGGGACACGGCCGCGCGCCAGCGCGCCAGACGGGCCTCGGCCTGCGCGAGGACGTCGTCGGTCCACTCCCAGTTGGCGCGGTAGTGGTGCGCGAGCAGGGCCAGGCGGATCGCCGCCGGGTCCACCCCGGCCCGCCGCAGGGCGGAGACGAAGACCAGGTTGCCCTTGGACTTCGACATCTTCTCGCCGTGCAGCGCGACCATGCCCGCGTGGACGTACGCCTTGGCCATCGGGAACTCGCCCGTCAGGGCCTGCGCGTGCGAGGCGCCCATCTCGTGGTGCGGGAACGCCAGGTCGGAGCCGCCGCCCTGGATGTCGAAGCCCATGCCCAGGTGCTCCAGGGCGATGGCCACGCACTCGATGTGCCAGCCCGGCCGGCCGCGGCCCAGGGAGCCGCCGTCCCAGCTCGGCTCGCCCTCGCGGGCGGCCATCCACAGCATCGGGTCGAGCGGGTTCTTCTTGCCCGGGCGGTCCGGGTCGCCGCCGCGCTCGGCGGACAGGGCCCGCATCGCCGCGGCGTCGAGGTGGGAGACCCCGCCGAAGTCGGGGTCGGCCTCCACCGAGAAGTAGACGTCACCGTCCAGCTCGTACGCGGCGCCCGCGTCCCGCAGCCGCTCCACCAGCGGCACGATGCCCGGTATGGCCTCGACGGCGCCGATGTAGTGCTGCGGCGGCAGCATGCGCAGGGCGGTCATGTCCTCGCGGAAGAGGGCCGTCTCGCGTTCGGCGAGCTCGGTCCAGTCGTGCCCGTCGCGCAGCGCCCGCTCCAGCAGCGGATCGTCCACGTCCGTGACGTTCTGGACGTAGTGGACCTGCCGCTTGTTGTCGAGCCACACGCGCTGCACGAGGTCGAACGCGTTGTAGGTCGCCGCGTGACCGATGTGGGTCGCGTCGTACGGGGTGATTCCGCAGACGTAGAGGCGGGCGACGGGACCGGGGGCGAGGGTGATCGTCCCCTGGGTCGCGGTGTCGTGGATCTGGAGGTCGCGGCCCTTGCCGGGCAGGGCGGGGACCTCAGAAGCGGGCCAGGCATGCATGGTTCGAGCCTAACCGGACGAGTGTTCCGGAAACGAATGCGACCAGCACTGTTGGCTTGATCGGCACTCTTGCGGTCTGGCCGGTTCTATGCGTCCGCGATCATCCGCGGACGTCCCTGCTCAGACGGGCGGCCAGGGGATCGAGGGCCACTGCCCGGACGGCTGCGGATGCTTCCCGTCCCGCAGCAACTGCGCCACGCGGGCCCGTACGGCGGCCAGCTCGACGGGGGTGATCAGTTCCGCCAGCCGGGTGGCGAGCGGCGCCCCGTCGGCCAGCTGCTCCTCCAGCGACCCGAGGACCTCGCGGGCCTCCTCCGTGAGCGGCTCCCCCGCCCAGCCCCACAGCAGGGTGCGGAGCTTGTCCTCCGTGTGGAAGGTCACGCCGTGGTCGATCCCGTAGAGCCGGCCGTCCGGTGCCGGCAGCAGGTGGCCGCCCTTGCGGTCGCCGTTGTTGATCACCGCGTCCAGTACGGCGAGGCGGCGCAGCCTGGGGTCGTCGGCGTGCACGAGGAGGGCGGTGCGGCCCTCCCCGACCTCGGCGAGGGCGACCGGCTTCCAGCCCTCCCCCGCCTCCTCGCCCTCGACCAGGGCCAGCAGCCCGGACTCCGGCCGTTCTCCGGCGTCGATCCAGTGCTGGACCATGCCCTCCCCGTACGGGCCGTCGCGCAGCACGGTGGTGGGCACCAGCCCCCACCCCGTGGCCTCGGAGACCAGGTAGGCGGCGCGCTCGCGCCGGGCGAGGTTCCCGTCGGGGAAGTCCCACAGCGGCCGCTCGCCCTTGACGGGCTTGTAGACGCACTCCGCGCTGCGCCCCTCGTGGGCGACGGTGCACAGCAGGACCGCGTTGGACGCCTCGGCGATGCGGCCGCGGACGGTGAGCTCGCCGCGGGTGAGCAGCTCCTCTATCGGGGTCACCTCGCTCACGCCTGGCGCCGGTACCCGTTCTGGCGGGGGCAGACGTGCCCCTCGGGGTCGAGGGGCAGGCTGCACAGCGGGCACGGCGGCCGGCCCGCGTTGACCACGTCGAGGGCCCGCTTGGCGAAGGCCCGGGCCTGGGCGCCGGAGAGGCGGACCCGCAGCATCGGCGGGCCGTTCTCCTCGTCCTGGAGCAGGCGCTCCTCCGCCTCGGCGAGGTCCTCCTCGGATTCCGCCTCCAGTTCGACGAGCGCCTGAGCCTCGACGATCATCCGCTGTTCCTCGCCGTCCCAGGCGAGGGCCATGGTGCCGACGCGGAACTCCTCCTCGACGGGGACGTCCAGCGGTGCGGTGTCGGCGGCCTCGGCGGAGGCGACGGCCGGGACGGGCGCGTTGCCGCCGGTGCGCCGCACGACCTCGTCGAGCAGCTCGTCCATCCGCTCGGCCAGCGCCGCGACCTGGGTCTTCTCCAGGGACACGCTGGTGACCCGGGCGCCCGAGGAGGCCTGGAGGAAGAAGGTGCGGCGTCCAGGCAGACCGACCGTGCCGGCCACGAAGCGGTCCGGGGGGTCGTAAAGGAACACCTGACGGGGCACGACCGGTCTCCAAGTCTGAGGCGGGGGCAGGGCTGCGCGCGTGTTGTTGGCCCTGCCACCCTACTGCTCCGTTCGATCAGGCCGCGCCCGCGCCGCCCCCCACGACGGCGTTGCCGCCGCCCTCGGTCTCGGAGTCGGGGGAGGCGACCGGGCGCGGGATCAGCGGGGCGAGGTCACCGGTGTCGCCGAGGCGGAGCAGGAAGGGCCGGGTGGGGGTGTAGCGGATCGCGGTGACCGAGCAGGGGTCGACGTGGATCCGCTGGAAGAGGTCGAGGTGCATGCCGAGGGCGTCGGCGACGAGGGACTTGATGATGTCGCCGTGGGAGCACATGAGGAAGGCGGCGCCGGAGCCGTGCTCCTCCTCGATCCGCGCGTCCCATTCGCGTACGGCGTCCACGGCGCGGGCCTGCATGGCGCGCATGGACTCGCCGCCGGGGAAGGCCGCGGCCGAGGGGTGCTGCTGGACGATCTTCATGAGGGGTTCGTCGGCGAGTTCGGAGAGCTTGCGGCCCGACCAGTCTCCGTAGTGGCACTCGCCGATCCGCTCGTCGGTGTGCAGGGGCAGGTCGGGGCGGGCCGCGAGCAGCGGGGCCAGGGTCTCGCGGCAGCGCTGGAGCGGGCTGGAGACGGCGGCGGCGAGGGGGATCCCGTCGAGTCTGCCGGGCAGGGCGGCGGCCTGCCCGGCGCCGTGTTCGTCGAGGGCCACTCCCGGGGTCCATCCGGCGAGCAGACCTGCGGTGTTGGCGGTGGACCGCCCGTGTCGTACGAGGATCAGCGTGGCCATGCATGCAGGGTATGCGGTGACGCCGGCGTGCGGGCGGGCGCGGGTCGGGGAAGAATGCCCGGCGTGATTGTCGACTGCGCGATGTACCGGGACGGCCGCCGCTCGCGGGCTCGGGAGGACTTCTCCGATGCGCTGGAGGAGGCCCGGGCGCACGGTGACGCCTTCCTGTGGGTCGGGATGTACGAGCCGACACCCGCGGAGTTCGACCGGGTGAGCCGTGAGTTCGGGCTGCACAAGCTGGCGGTGGAGGACGCGCTGACGGCGCACCAGCGGCCGAAGCTGGAGGTGTACGACGACTCGCTGTTCGTGGTCCTCAAGCCGGTGCTGTACGACGACGACGAGGACACGGTGACCACCGGCGAGCTGATGGTGTTCATCGGCGACTCCTTCGTGGTCACGGTGCGGCACGGCGAGGGGGCCGCGCTGGCGGCCGTGCGCCACCGGCTGGAGCAGGAGCCGGACGTGCTGCGGCACGGCCCGACGGCGGTGCTGTACGCGGTGTCCGACGCGGTGGTGGACCACTACATCGAGGTGGCGGCCGAGCTCCAGGCGGACCTGGAGGAGCTGGAGGCCGAGGTGTTCGCGCCGAACGCCCCGGACTCCTCCAAGAGCACCGCGGCCCGGATCTACGGCTTCAAGCGGCAGGTGCTGGAGTTCCGCCGGGCGACGAGCCCGCTGCTCCAGCCGATGGACCGGCTCGCCTTCGGGAACGTGCCCTTCGTGCACGACCACGCCCGGCCGTTCTTCCGGGACGTGGCCGACCACCTGACGAAGGCGAACGAGTACATCGAGGGCCTGGACCGGCTGCTGTCGGACGCCCTGGCCGCTCACCTGGCGCAGATGGGCGTCCGGCAGAACGACGACATGCGCAAGATCTCCGCGTGGGCGGCCATGGCGGCCGTCCCGACGATGGTGGCGGGGATCTACGGGATGAACTTCGACGACATGCCGGAGCTCAGGCAGCCCTGGGGTTATCCGGCGGTGGTGGTGCTCATGGTGGTGCTGTGCCTGGCCCTGCACAGGATGTTCAAGCGGCGCGGCTGGCTCTGATCCCCCGTGGCCCGGCGGGGCCTACGCGAACTCGTGGGTGGTGCTCGGTACGCCGCCGCCGAGGGGGTCGCGCCGCTCCGGCGGGCGCAGGCCGATCATGCGGTGCCAGCCGCTGAACCGCTCGTACGCGTACATCGCGCGGATGCCGGCGGCGAGCGCGGTGGCCTTGGGCGCGGGCCAGCGCAGCAGCCGGCCCATGTGGTCCATGACGGCGAGGCTGACGTCCCGGTAGACGCCGATCTCGGCGAGGGCGCTCTCGCGCAGGACGCGCTGGATGGTCCGGCCGTGCCCTTCGCGGGCGAGGCGGAGGAGTTCCTCGTGGCAGTAGGCGAGGTGGTTGTCCTCGTCGTTGCTGATGACGCGGACGGCCTTGCCGACCTCGGGGTGGTCGCCGAAGTGGCGCAGCAGCATGACCATCTGGTCGGCGGCGCGCTGTTCGGTGACCCGGCTGTGGGCGAGGTAGACGACGATGTCCTCCTCGCTGAGGGGCTCGTCGCGGCGCAGCTTGTCGTGCGCGAGGCCGATGCCGCGGCGTTCCAGCAGCATCGTGTAGTCGGTCTCGGGCGGGACGGGGACGGCGGGCAGGCCGCGCTTGCGCAGCAGGGCGCGGAAGATCCGGCCGTGCTTGTCCTCGTCGGCGCCGTGCCGGGTGATCTTGGGGGCCAGGTCCCGCATGCCGTCGGGGACGAGGGCGGCGATGCGGGCGTTCTCCCAGCCGCCCTGGGACTCACCGCTGGCGGCGATGGAGCAGAACAGCTGGAAGGAGTCGTCGTGGTCGACGATCTCCTGGAACAGGCTGCGGGCAGAGAGCATGCAACGAGTCAAATGCGGATCGACCGGGCGGGCAACCGATGGGTGGCCGCACTCGGCCGAATGAACGAAACCGGCGGCGGCCCGGCGGGGCGTAACCCCGGGGGCGGGCCGGGCGTTGTTCGCTGTGTCGGCCGTGGCGGGGAAGACCCCCCGAGCCCCCACCACGGCCGCTGGCCCCTTTCCGACGACACCCCCTAGGCGAGGCCGGCGAGCTCCAGGGCCTCGGTGCCGGCGCGCAGGGCGGCGAGGCGTTCGTCCAGGGTGAAGCCGGCCGGGGCCAGGGTGAGGGTGGTGACCCCGGCGTCGGCGTAGGCCCGCATCCCGTCCGCGATGCGTTCCACGGAGCCGAGCAGGGTGGTCGAGTCGATCAGCGAGTGCGGGACCGCGGCGGCCGCCCCGTCCTTGTCGCCGCCCAGGTACTTGGCCTGGATCTCGGCGGCCTCCTTCTCGTAGCCCATGCGCTGGGCGAGCTGGTTGTAGAAGTTCTGCTTCGGGCTGCCCATGCCGCCGACGTACAGGGCGGTGTAGGGGCGGAACACGTCCGCGAGGGCGTTCACGTCGTCGCCGAGGGCCAGCGGGACGGTCGGGCAGACGTCGAAGCCGTCCATCGTCAGCCCGGCCTTCTCGCGGCCCGCGCGGATGTGCCGCAGGGCGGTCTCCTCCAGGTGCTCGGCGGCCGGGAAGATCAGCAGGGCGCCGTCGGCGATCTCGCCGGTCTGCTCCAGGTTCTTGGGGCCGATGGCGGCGATGTAGAGCGGGATGTGCGGGCGTTCGGGGTGCACGGTCAGCTTGAGCGGCTTGCCGGGGCCGCCGGGCAGCGGGAGGGTCCAGTGCTCGCCGTCGAAGCTCAGCCGTTCGCGGGACATGGCCTTGCGGACG
>NZ_GG657750.1:1706532-1707395 GCF_000158895.1 Streptomyces sp. C
GTCGTCGGCGTCGTCGAAGTCGGCATCCTCTGTCGAAGACGGAGCTCACGTCGAAGCGGTGCAGCACGTCCTGCGGATCGGTCTGCCCGAAGGGCGAGTTGAGCCAGTCCCCCGGCTCCGCGACCTCCTCCAGGGCGGCGACCCAGAGGGTGGAGTCGCCCTCCTCCAGGCCGAACTCCTTGTAGCGGGAGGCGATCTCGTCGGGCTCGTACTCCCCGAAGAGCACGCCGAGCGCTCCGGCGGTCCCGCCGTCGTCGAGGAGTTCGGCGTCCCGGTCGTGCGCGGCGACCCGTTCGGCCTGGGCGATCAGCCGCGCCGGTTCCACGACGGCGTAGTCGCGGCGGATGAGCACGCTGAACGCGGCGGGCTCGGCGGGGCCGGTGTACGGGGCACCGGTCTCGGGGGTGGGGATCTCGAAGGGGGTGACCTCGTCGTAGCGGTCGTAGAGGAGTTCGTCGTACTCCTCGGCCGCGGCGGCGAGTTCGTTGAAGGCGGCGTAGACGGCCGGGTCCTCGTCCCCGATCCTGCTCTCGACCGCGGCGAGGTGACGGTCGAGTGCGGCCTTGACCGCCTCGGCGGCGGCGCGTACCTCGGCAACAGTGGGCAGAGCGGCATCAGACATAGTGCAGACGCTATCCGTAGCGGGCCGGTGCCCGCACAATAGATGCGATGCCGGAATACGAATTCGTCGACGTGTACGTGCCCCGAGGTACGCCCCGCAAGGAGGCGACGCGCCTACTGACCGATCATGCGGAATACGGAAATTGGGAGCTGGACCGCCTGACTCTGTACCGGGACGGCAGCCGCCGCGCGCGGTTGCGCCGCCGGATCATCCGCCAGCTCCGCGCGACCTGGTGACGCGG
>NZ_GG657750.1:1707495-1710792 GCF_000158895.1 Streptomyces sp. C
CCCGCGCCCGTGGCGGCGAGGCCGGCCCCGACCCTCGGGCCGGGCGTCTGACCGCCGTGCGGCTGGCCGCCGTGCGGCTGGCCGCCGAGGTTGCCGGGGGTCTGCGCGCCCGGACGTGCCCGGAGTCTGGCCGCCCGGGTTGCCGGGGGTCTGCCCGCCGGGCGTACCCGGGGTGTGGCCGCCCGGAGTGCCGGGGGTCTGGCCACCCGGGTTCCCAGGAGTCTGGCCGCCGGGGTTGCCCGGGGTGTGCCCGCCCGGAGTACCGGGGTTGCCCGGGGTGTGCCCGCCCGGAGTACCGGGGTTGCCCGGGGTGTGCCCGCCCGGAGTACCGGGGTTGCCCGGGGTACCGGGGTTGCCCGGAGTACCGGGGTGACCCGGGTGGTCGTCGTCGCACGGCTCTTCGTGCCCGCCGCCCGGGTGGCCGGGGTGTCCCGGGTTACCGGGGTGCCCGGGGTGTCCCGGGTGCTGCGGCTTGCCCGACTCGTTGGCGCAGCGGTTGCCGAAGGCCGGGTTCAGACCCCCGACCACCGTCACCGTGTTGCCGCACACGTTCACCGGCGCGTCCACCGGTGCCTGCACGTTGTTCCCGGACAGCAGGCCCGGAGAGTTCGCGGCGTGCCCCGACGCCCCCGAGGCCGCCTGGGCCTGACCGCCGGCGAACGCGAGGACACCCCCCGCGGCCGCCATCGTGATCAGCGTCTTCCTCGTGACCTGAACCGGTCGTCGCATCTGTACTCGTCCCCTGGTGTGTACGTTCCGTCCGGCGCGCGGGCCGTACGGGCTCCCCCGCCCGTCGCGCCGAAGAAGTGAGCTTCCGGGCCGTAAAAGCCCGGCGGCCCCGGAACGCTGGATTGCGCTCCGGGGCCAGAACTTCAGAAGCGTCAGGCGTTGACGCAGGTGTTGCCGAAGGCCGGGTTCAGCAGGCCGATGATGTTCACGGTGTTGCCGCAGACGTTGACCGGGACGTGAACCGGAACCTGGACGACGTTGCCGGACAGGACACCGGGGGAGCCGATGGCCGCGCCCTGGGCGCCCGCGTCGGCGGCGGCCATGCCCGCACCCGCGAGAACCAGACCACCGGTGGCAGCCGCAGCGGCGACAACCTTCTTGAGCATTGTTCCTCCTAGTAGGCAAGTGCGGTCCCAGCCGCGGACCGCACCACCTGTAACGAGGAGGGATCACCAGGGCTACGAGCGTATGAGCGCATTCACTCTTCTCAGTGGAATCCGCACACCTTCCCGATTCTCCGGCGTTATGGGGCGCCGAGCGCGCCTCAGGCGTTGTCGATGAACCGGTCCAGGACCCGGACGCCGAACTTCAGGCCGTCCACCGGCACCCGCTCGTCGACGCCGTGGAACATGCCGGCGAAGTCCAGCTCCGGCGGCAGCTGGAGCGGCGCGAAGCCGAAGCAGCGGATGCCGAGGTCGTCGAAGGACTTGGCGTCCGTCCCGCCGGAGAGCATGTACGGGACCGCCCGCGCGATCGGGTCCTCGGCCCGCAGGGCACCCTGCATGGCGTCCACGAGCCGCCCGTCGAAGTCCGTCTCCAGCGCCTTGTCGGCGTGGACGTCCTCGCGCTTCACGCGCGGGCCGAGGATCCGGTCGAGGTCGGCGAAGAACTCGTCCTCGTAGCCCGGCAGGAAGCGTCCGTCCACGTGGGCCGTGGCCTGGCCGGGGATGACGTTGACCTTGTAGCCGGCGCCGAGCATCGTCGGTGCGGCCGAGTTGCGCAGGGTCGCGCCGACCATCTTGGCGATCCCGCCGAGCTTGGCGAGCGTGGCGTCCATGTCGTCGGGGTCGAGCGGGGTTCCGAGGGCGTCCGAGAGCTCGTCGAGGAAGTGTCGAACGGTCTTCGTGACGCGCACCGGCCACTGGTGGCGGCCGAGGCGCCCGACGGCCTCGCACAGCTCGGTGATCGCGTTGTCGTTGTTGGTCATGGAGCCGTGCCCCGCCGTGCCCTCGACGGTGAGGCGCATCCAGTGCATGCCCTTCTGGGCGGTCTCCACGAGGTACAGCCGCAGGTTCTCGTTCACCGTGAAGGAGAAGCCGCCGACCTCGCCGATGGCCTCGGTGACGCCCTCGAAGAGCCCGGGGTGCTTGTCCACGAGGTGCCGGGCGCCGTACGTGCCGCCCGCCTCCTCGTCCGCGAGGAAGGCCAGCACGATGTCCCGCGGGGGCTTGCGCCCGCTGCGCATGCGGTCGCGCACGACGGCCAGCGTCATCGCGTCCATGTCCTTCATGTCGACCGCGCCCCGGCCCCAGACGCAGCCGTCGGCGATCTCGCCCGAGAAGGGGTCGTAGGTCCAGTCGGCCGCGTTGGCGGGGACGACGTCGGTGTGCCCGTGGATCAGCAGGGCCGGCCGCGAGGGGTCCTCGCCCTCGATGCGGGCCACGGTCGACGCGCGCCCCTTGTGCGACTCGAAGATCTGCGGCTCCAGCCCCACCTCGGCCAGCTTCTCCGCGACCCACTCGGCCGCCTTGCGCTCGCCGGGGCCCGAGTGGTCCCCGTAGTTGCTGGTGTCGATCCGGATGAGGTCCCGGCAGAGGTCGACGACCTCGTCCTCGCCGGAGACGGCCTTGCCCGCGCCCGATGCGCTCACGCTGTTCCTCCCACTGATCAGTACCGGCTACCCCCACCATCCTCGCGCCCCCGGCCGCTGTGCCCAAGGGCGTTCCGGGCCCACTCGGGGGGTGTGATCGGGGGCCTCCGGCGTTTGGTAATGTTTTCCACGTCGAGGCGGCCCGCGAGGGACGTCAGGCGCACACCTTGTCCGGGTGGCGGAATGGCAGACGCGCTAGCTTGAGGTGCTAGTGCCCTTTATCGGGCGTGGGGGTTCAAGTCCCCCCTCGGACACAAACAGAAGGACCCCGCTCCGGCGGGGTCCTTCTTCGTTCCCCGGGGGTCTCCGGGGGCGGAGCAGGGCGTGGACCGGCGACCCCGGAATGTTTGGTAATGTTTTCCACGTCGCAACGGGCCGCGAGGAACGTGAGGCGCACACCCTGTCCGGGTGGCGGAATGGCAGACGCGCTAGCTTGAGGTGCTAGTGCCCTTTATCGGGCGTGGGGGTTCAAGTCCCCCCTCGGACACAAACAGAAGGACCCCGCTCCGGCGGGGTCCTTCTTCGTTCCCCGGGAAGCGCGGGACAACGGAGAGGTTCGCCCGTTCGGTCAGGCAGGTCCGGCATCCGCGCGCGGGGGAGCTGGGTGGTTTCCCCCGTATCGCGGTTCCGGTGATTTTGTCGCCATAGGAGACCACGTGCCTCCGCTACCCGCCAAAATCGGCCACCGAACGCGGAAG
>NZ_GG657750.1:1710892-1726774 GCF_000158895.1 Streptomyces sp. C
CCGGCCCGGGGGCCCTCTCGTACGGGCGGACCGGGTCAGTCGGCGGCGTTGGCGGACGCGAGCTCGGTGACGCGGCGGCGGACCAGGAACCAGCCGCCGACGAGGGCGGCGGCGATCGCCGGGAGGAACATGACCGTGGTGCGGCCGACGCCGCCGTCGCACCACATCAGCACCAGGACGGCGACCAGGAAGACCAGGGTCACGATCTGCGTGTACGGGGCCCAGGGCAGGCGGTAGGACGGGCGCTCGACCAGGCCGTTCTTCGAGCGGTGCCAGAAGAACAGCGAGCAGAGCATGACCATGGCCCAGGTGCCGAGGATGCCGATGGAGGCCAGGTTGAGGACGATCTCGAAGGCCTCGCCCGGCATCCAGTAGTTCAGGCCGACGCCCGCGACGCCGAAGGCGGCGGTGAAGAGCACGCCGCCGTAGGGGACCTTGCCCTTGTTCATGACGCCGGTGAACTTGGGGGCGGAACCCGACATGGCCATCGAGCGCAGGATCCGGCCGGTGGAGTAGAGGCCGGAGTTCAGGCTGGACAGGGCCGCGGTCAGGACGACCAGGTTCATGATGCCGGCGGCGCCGGGGATGCCGAGCTTGTCGAAGACGGTGACGAAGGGGCTCTGGTCGGCCGAGTAGGCGGTGTACGGGAGCAGCAGGGCCAGCAGAACCACGGAGCCGACGTAGAAGACGCCCACGCGCCACATGATCGAGTTGATCGCCTTCGGCATGATCTTCTCGGGGTTCTCGGTCTCGCCGGCGGCGACGCCGCAGAGCTCGACGGAGGCGTACGCGAAGACCACGCCCTGGATGACCAGGAGCATCGGCAGGACGCCGGAGGGGAAGATGCCGCCGTTGTCGGTGATGTTGGCGAGGCCCGGGGTGTTGCCGCCGATGTCGTGGCTGGTGGCGACGAGGTAGATGCCGACGAGCAGGAAGAGCGTGAGGGCCGCGACCTTGACCAGGGAGAACCAGAACTCCATCTCGCCGAAGTACTTCACCGAGATCAGGTTCGCGGTGAGGACGACGGCCAGGGCGATGAAGGCGAGGAGCCACTGGGGGACGTCGGTGAACAGCGACCAGAAGTGGGCGTAGGTCGCGGCGGCGGTGATGTCGGCCACGGTGGTGGTGGACCAGTTGAGGAAGTACAGCCAGCCGGCCGTGTAGGCGCCCTTCTCGCCCATGAACTCGCGCGCGTACGAGACGAACGCGCCGGAGGAGGGGCGGTAGAGGACGAGCTCGCCGAGCGCCCGGACCACGAAGAAGGCGAAGACGCCGCACACCGCGTAGGCGATGGCCAGGGAGGGGCCGGCGCCGGCGATGCGGCCTCCGGCGCCGAGGAAGAGGCCGGTGCCTATCGCGCCGCCGATGGCGATCATGTTGATGTGGCGGGACTTGAGGTCCTTGCTGTAGCCCTCGTCACCGGCGTCGACGGGACGGCGGGACGGCTCGGCGGGGGCCTCGGCCAAGGTGCGATCACTCATGTGGGACTTCGCCTTCGTGGTTCGGTCAGGCAGGTCCGGCATCCGCGCGCGGGGGAGCTGGGTGGTTTCCCCCGTATCGCGGTTCCGGTGATTTTGTCGCCATAGGAGACCACGTGCCTCCGCTACCCGCCAAAATCGGCCACCGAACGCGGAAGCCCCCGGCGACCATGGAAACGGTCTCCGGGGGCTTCCCAGGGGTACGAATACGAGGACTGCGGGCGGTCAGGCGCCCGGTGCGGCGTCGGCGGCCTGGTCGAGGCGGAAGGCCTCGTTGCCCAGGCCGATCCGGGCGTGGGCCTCGGGGCGGCGGGACTTCAGGACCAGCCCGTGGACCAGTCCGCCCAGGGCGGCGACGGCGATGATCGCGGGCAGGGCCCAGCTCAGGGCGGAGCCCTGCTGGGCACCGACCAGGACGGCGAAGTCCTTGACGGTGTAGACGACGATGCCGACCAGGGCGAGGCCGGCCAGGCCGGCTGCGGCGAGGCGCCAGATCTGGGCGCCGGCGGTGCCGCGGCGGACGAAGAAGGCGATGACGGCGAAGGAGGCGGCGGCCATCAGGGCGGTCACGCCGAGGGCGCCGACGCTGCCCATCCAGGTGAACAGGTGCAGGACGGGGGCGGTGGGGTCGCCCGTCGGCGCGGAGTCGGTGACGGCGAAGACGAGGACGACGACGGCGGCGACGACGGTCTGCAGGAGGGATCCGGTGGCGGGGGCGCCGGTGCCCGGGTTGGTGCGGCCGAAGCGGGCCGGGAGCAGGCCCTCGCGGCCCATCGCGAAGGCGTAGCGGGCGACGACGTTGTGGAAGCTGAGCATGGCCGCGAACATGCCGGTCACGAAGAGCACGTGCAGGACGTCGGTGAAGGCGGCGCCGAGGCGGTTCTGGGTGAGCTCGAAGAGCAGGCCGGGGCCGGCCTCGGCGGAGGCCTTCACGATGCCGGCGGGGCCGGTGGCGACGGAGAGGGCCCAGGCGCTGAGGGCGAAGAAGAGGGCGACGAAGCCGATGGCGAGGAACATCACGCGGGAGACGACGATGTGCGGCTTGCTGGTCTCCTCGGCGTAGACCGGGGACTGCTCGAAGCCGACGAAGGCGGCGATGCAGAAGCACAGCGCGGTGCCGAGGCCGGCGCCGCCGAGGGTGCCCGGGTCGAAGGCGTCCAGGGAGAGGCCCTCGGGGCCGGGCTTGCCGAGGGCGGCGGCGTCGAAGACGACGACGAGGGCGCACTCGATGAGGAGCAGGACGCCGAGCACCTTGGCGTTCAGGTCGATCTTGAGCCAGCCGAGGGCGCCGGTGGCGGCGACGGCGATCAGGGCCGGGATCCACCAGGCGACCCGGGTGTCGAGGTAGGTGGCGAAGAGGCCGGAGATCTCGAAGCCGAGGATGCCGTAGACGCCGACCTGCATGGCGCTGTAGGCGACGAGGGCGACGAGGGAGGCGGAGGCGCCGGCGGTGGGTCCGAGGCCGCGGGCGATGTAGGCGTAGAAGGCGCCGGCGTTGTGGACGTGCCGGCTCATCTCGGCGTAGCCGATGCCGAACAGGGCGAGGACGACACCGAGGATGACGAACAGCAGCGGCTGGCCGACGATGCCCATGACCCCGAAGATCGTGGGCATGACACCTGCGACGACCATCAGGGGCGCGCTGGCGGCGAGGACGGAGAGCAGCAGTCCGGCGGTGCCGAGCCGGTCCGCGCGCAGGGCGCGGTCCTGGCCCTTGTACGTGCGTATCTCGGCCGCGGAGTCGGCTGGGAGCGTGGTGGATCTGCCCGTCGGCATGGCAGGGTCCTTTCGGGGGTGACTGGTCAAGCGGTGCCGAGCGCGGCACTGCGCGCGGCGAGGAAGGCCTTGTGCGGGTCGCGGTCCGGGTAGGACCAGGGGGCGCGGGTGGCATGGCTGCCGATGCGGTGGAAGAGGGCGGCCGCTTCGGCGGGGCGGCCTTCGCAGAGCTTGGCGTGGGCGAGGAAGTTGAGGTCGACCCGGTTGCGGGGGTGGTCCTCGCGCTCCCACTCCAGCCACCAGTCGAAGGCCGAGCGCAGCACCTGGCGGGCGCGGCGTCCGGTCCAGTGCTCGGCGGCGGCAGCGGCGGTGGCGCTGCCGCGGGCGGCGGCGAGGACGCGGAAGCGCTCGGCGTGGGCGATCACGGGCAGGACGGCGAGCGGGGAGTCGGCCGGGGACTCCTCGGCGGCCCAGGCGGCGAAGTCGTAGACCTCGTGGAGCGGGTCGTGGCCGGAGGCGGGGGTGCGTTCGGCGAGCTTGGCGACCATGAGGTGGTGGGCGTGGTGGTGCTCGCGGTGGCGGGCCCGGACCTGGTCGAAGTGGCGGCTGAACTCCTCCTCCGTACCGAAGGCGCGGGCGAGCATGAGGAGGCCGAGCCAGGGGGTGGGGTCGGCGGGGAGCAGCGCGGCCGCGCGGCGGCAGGCCGCGTCGGCGGCTTCGGGGCTGCCCTTGCCGCGCAGGGCGGTGGAGACGGCGGCGCAGGCCAGGAGGGTGGCGGCGTCGGCGCTGTCGGGTTCGGCGAGCAGCCATTCGCCGGCCCAGGCGGTGGCCGCGGGGGTCTCGGCGAGGACGACGAGGCGGTGGCCGCGACGGTCCCAGTCGTCGCCGGTGGCGACGAGGAGGGCGCGGGCCTTGGCTCAGCGGCTCCTGGGTGAACTGGCTCTGGACGTCGACGAGCTCGGAGTCGCACAGGGCGGGGTCGAAGAGCTGGAGCGTCCCGCTTGCGGGCGCGGCCGAGGGGCGGCGGAGGCGGGGACATCCGCGGGTTCCCTCCAGGACGCGGGCGCGGGTGGACTGCGTACGCGGGTGTACGCACGGGGGCACGGGTGGGGCGGTCGGTTCGGTGGTACGCGTGGGGTGCCGGCGGCGCGGCTCGATCGGTCCGGTGGTCAGTCCGGATGATCACGCACAGCAAACCGGTAGGCACAGCTCCGCGTCAAGGTCCGGTCCACTGGGTGGCGCGTTTCAACTGGTGAGCAGAAGGGGCGAGTTGGGACGCAAGTGACGGTTCGAAATGCGGGTGTGACCTGGGCGGGCAGTTCGTAGGGTGGGCGCATGACGAGCTTTGACGATCTGCGCCCCTTCGAGATGGGCTTCCCCGGCGAACTGCGCGACACTCTGACCGCCGCCGTCCTGAGCGGCGCCAAGACCACGACGACGGGCCTGCTCAAGGGGTACGAGACCGAGGGCGAGCCGGTGCCCCGGGCGGGCGAGCGCGTGGTGCTGGTCGACTCCGACGAGCAGCCCCTGGTCGTCCTGGAGATCACGGACGTCCGGGTGCTGCGGCTGGCCGAGGTCGACCTGCGCCACGCGCTGGACGAGGGTGAGGGTTTCGCCTCGGTGGCCGAATGGCGTTCGGCGCACGAGGGCTTCTGGCACAGCGAGCAGCTGCGCGAGTGGCTGGGCGATCCGGACTTCACCGTCGACGACGACACCCTCGTGGTCGCGGAGCGCTTCCGGATCGTCCGGGAAGCGGCCTGACGGAGGTCATGGCCGGGGCCTTGGCCAGGGCCTTGGCCAGGGCCAGGGCCAGGGCCAGGGCCCCGGCTGACCGGCCCGCCCGGGCCTACCCGACGGCCCGGGCCGCCGCGCGGCCCGCGGCGCGGCCCGAGAAGACGCAGCCGCCGAGGAAGGTGCCCTCCAGCGCGCGGTAGCCGTGGACGCCGCCGCCGCCGAAGCCTGCGGCCTCGCCGGCCGCGTAGACGCCGGGCAGGGGGTCGCCGGAGGGGGTCAGGACGCGGGAGGACAGGTCGGTTTCCAGGCCGCCCAGGGACTTGCGGGTCAGGATCGAGAGCCGGACGGCGATCAGCGGGCCCGCGGCGGGGTCCAGGATGCGGTGCGGGGCGGCGGTGCGGATCAGCTTGTCCCCGAGGTACCTGCGCGCCCCGTGGATGGCCGTCACCTGGAGGTCCTTGGTGAAGGGGTTGGCGATCTCCCGGTCGCGGGCGGTGATCTCGCGGCGGACGGCGGCCTCGTCGAGCAGGTCCTCCTTGGTGAGCTCGTTCATCCGGCGGACGAGCGCGGTCAGGTCCCGCTCCACGATGAAGTCCGCGCCGTGGTCCATGAAGGCCTTGACCGGTCCGGGGACGGCCTGCCGGGCCCGGTTGATCACCTCGCGGACGGACTTGCCCGTCAGGTCGGGGTTCTGCTCGGAGCCGGAGAGGCCGAACTCCTTGCCGATGATGCGCTGGTTGAGCACGAACCAGGTGTGGTCGTGGCCGGTCCGCATGATGTGGTCGAGGGTGCCGAGGGTGTCGAAGCCGGGGAAGAGCGGTACGGGCAGCCGCTTGCCGGTGGCGTCGAGCCAGAGCGAGGAGGGGCCGGGCAGGATCCGGATGCCGTGCCGGGCCCAGATCGGGTTCCAGTTCTCGATGCCCTCGGTGTAGTGCCACATCCGGTCCTTGTTGATGTGGCTGGCCCCGGCGGCCTCGGCGATGCCCAGCATCAGGCCGTCCACGTGCGCGGGGACCCCGGAGAGCATCCGCGCCGGCGGGGTGCCGAGCCGGTCGGGCCACTGGGCGCGCACGAGGTCGTGGTTGCCGCCGATGCCGCCGCTGGTCACGATCACCGCCTGGGCCCGCAGGCTGAACGCGCCGACCGCCTCGCGGCTGCTGGCGGTGCCGCGTACGGCGTCCGAGGGGGCCAGGACCTCGCCGGTGACCGTGTCGACGGCGCCCGCAGTGGCCGACAGGCCGGTGACGCGGTGGCGGAAGGCGAACCGGACCAGCCCGCGGGCCGCCCCGGCGCGGACCTGCCGCACGAAGGGCTCCAGCAGGCCGGGCCCGGTGCCCCAGGTGATGTGGAAGCGGGGAACGGAGTTGCCGTGGCCATTGGCGTCGTAGCCGCCTCGTTCGGCCCAGCCGACCACCGGGAAGAAGCGCACGCCGCGGGCGTGCAGCCAGGACCGCTTCTCGCCGGCCGCGAAGTCCACGTACGCCTCGGCCCAGCGGCGCGGCCAGGCGTCCTCGTCCCGGTCGAAGCCGGCGGTGCCGAGCCAGTCCTGGAGGGCGAGCTCGTGGCTGTCCTTGATGCGCATGCGGCGCTGCTCGGGCGAGTCCACGAAGAACAGCCCGCCGAAGGACCAGTGCGCCTGGCCGCCGATGGACTGCTCCGGCTCCTGGTCGAGGAGGATCACCCTGCGGCCCGCGTCGACGAGCTCGGCGGTGGCCACGAGGCCCGCGAGGCCCGCTCCGATCACGATCACGTCAGCGTCGTACGTCATGCCTGCCGGTCCTCCGGTCGGTCGGTGGTGGGGCAGATCCTTGGCTACGGAGCGGTAACCAGTCAACAGCGGTGGTTGGATGGGTCCATGGATCCCGCTGACGAGGTACTGGACGTGGTGGACCGGGACGACCGGGTCGTCGGGCGGGCGCCCCGGGGCGAGGTGTACCGCCGGGGGCTGCTGCACCGGTGCGTGTTCGTCCTGGCCAGGGACGCGGAGGGGCGGGTCTTCGTGCACCGCCGGACCGCGTCGAAGCTGGTCTTCCCCTCGCACTACGACATGTTCGTGGGCGGGGTGCTGGGCGCCGGGGAGGAGTACGCGGACGCCGCGCTGCGGGAGGCCGGCGAGGAGCTCGGGGTGAGCGGGCTGCCGGCGCCGCGGCCGCTGTTCAAGTTCCTCTACGAGGGTCCGGGCGGCGGCTGGTGGTCGTACGTGCACGAGGTGCGGTGCACCCTGCCGGTGGCCCCGCAGGCCTCGGAGGTGGACTGGCACACCTGGCTGCCGCAGGAGGAGCTGGACCGGCGGGTCGCGGGCGGGGACTGGGCGTGGGTGCCGGACGGGCTGGAGGCGTACCGGCGGCTGCGCGCCTTCCGGGAGGGCGGGGCGCTCCCCGGGGGCGGGCCCCTGCCGGGGGACGGGGCCCGGGGCGGGACCCAGCCCGCGCCGGGTTCGTGACGGGGACGTAAATTGGCCATGTGATCGACTTCGTCAAGGACGTGCGCCTCTGGTTCGCACCGGAGCGGGTGCGGGACGAGGGCGAGACGCCGGACTACCGCTTCTCCCTCGCCAACGAGCGGACCTTCCTCGCCTGGATCCGCACCGCGCTGGCGCTGGTCGGCGGCGGCTTCGCGGTGGACCAGTTCCTGCCGGACCTGCGGTGGGGGGTGCGGGTCGGGATGGCCTTCGCGCTGCTGGCGGTGGGGGCGGCGTGCGCGCTGCGGGCCGTGAACCACTGGGTGCGGTGCGAGCGGGCCATGCGGCGGGGCGAGGACCTGCCGGTGTCCCGGTTCCCGGTGGTGCTGAGCCTGGGCGTGGGGCTGGTGGCGGCGGCGATGGTGGTGGTCGTGCTGCTGGGCTGGACGGCCGGGCGGTGACCCGCCCCGGTACGGCGGCCCGCGACGCGGGGCTCCAGCCCGAGCGGACGCGGCTGGCGTGGCGGCGTACGACGCTGGCCTGCTCGGTCACGGCGGTGCTGGCCCTGCGGCAGGCCCTGCACGGGACGGGCTCGCGGGTCGAGGTGGCCGCGACGGCGGTGATCGCGCTGATCTGGGTGGCCTTCCTGTGGGTGGCGCACCGGCGGGTGCGGGAGCTGGCCGGGGCGCGGCCGCCGGGGCTCTCGCCGCGGGTGGCGCTGGGGGCGGTGCTGTGTTCGGTGGGCCTGGCGGTGTTCGCGATGGCGGTCATCGTCTGAGGCGGGTGGCCGGGCCGTCCGGCGGGACCGCGCGGCGGCCGGACGATGCGATGGCCCTACGGTCCCATTAGTGCCGCGCCACGGGGACGTAACGGGCGACCCAGGAGGTTCCGGACTAGCCTCGGCCGCATGACGACCCTGCACCAGGAACACCCCACGCATTCCCACGAGCACGGCCCCGGCTGCGGCCACACGGCGGTCGAGCACGGCGACCACCTGGACTACGCGCACGACGGCCACCTGCACCGGCAGCACTCGGGCCACTGGGACGAGTGCGAGACCTCCGAGCACGCCCCGCACGAGGAGCACGACCACCGGCACGGCGAGGGCTGCGGGCACGACGCGGTCCCGCACGGCGACCACCTCGACTACCTGCACGACGGACACCGGCACGCCCAGCACGACGGCCACTACGACGACCACTGACGACCACTGACGGCCCCTGCCGCAACGGCCGCCCCGACCGCCCCCGCTCTCCCCGGCCCGGCCCCCGGCTGACAGGATGCTGACCGTCCGTCACAGCGATCCGGGGAGAGCGTCCATGACCGTCGAAGAGCCGTACGTCGTCCAGCCCGCGGCCGGGGTGCACGCCTACGTCCAGCCGGACGGGGGCTGGTGCCTGAACAACGCCGGCTGGATCAGCGACGGCGGGCGCACCCTGCTCGTCGACACCGCCGCCACCGAACGGCGCGCACTGGCCCTGCGCGAGGCCGTCGCGGCGTCCGGGGTGCCGCTGCCCCGCACCGTGGTCAACACCCACCACCACGGCGACCACACCTACGGCAACGCCACGTTCGCCGCCGACGCCGTGATCATCGGCCACGACGACGCGCGCGCCGAGCAGCTCGCCGCCGGGCACCAGCTGGAGCTGATCTGGCCCGCGACCGACTTCGGGGCGATAGAGATCACCGCGCCCGACCTCACGTACAGCGACCGGCTGACCCTGTACGTCGGCGACACCGAGGTGCGGGTGATCCATCCGGGCGTGGCGCACACCACCGGGGACTCGGTCGTGTGGCTGCCCCGGCAGCGGGTGGTGTTCACCGGTGACCTGGTCTTCGCCGGCGGCACCCCGTTCCTGGCGATGGGGTCCCTCGCCGGTTCGCTGCGGGCGCTGGAGCTGCTGCGCTCGCTGGGCGCGGAGACGGTCGTACCCGGGCACGGGCCGCTGACGGACGCCTCCGCGTACGACGCGACCGAGCGCTACCTGCGGTACGTGGCCGAGCTGGCCCGGGAGGGCCGGGAGAAGGGGTTGACCCCGCTGGAGGTGGCGCAGGGCGCCGACCTGGGCGAGTTCGCGGCCTGGCGGGAGAGCGAGCGGCTGGTGGCGAACCTGCACCGGGCGTACGCGGAGCTGGCCGGGGAGCCGGAGGGGGTGCCGCTGGACATCCTGGCGGTGCTGCGGGACATGACGGTGATGAACGGCGGGACGCCGATCCTGTGCCACGCGTGAGCTGAGCGGGGCCGGCCGGGGGGATTCTTCCGGCCGACCACTGGACGGCATACCGACTGGTCGGCATGATGGCCCCGGACCGAGAATCCCGTCGTCGACCCGTACGGAGGCGCGCGCCATGACCCCAGCCGATCCCCGAGGCCTCGATCTGCGGAGGCTGCGCGGCCATCTGGACGCCGCGCGGCCCGGGCTCGCGGCGGGGCCGCTGAGCGGCCGGCTGATCGAGGGGGGCCGGTCCAACCTGACGTACGCGGTCACCGACGGCACCTCCCGCTGGGTGGTGCGGCGCCCGCCGCTGGGGCACGTCCTGGCCACCGCGCACGACATGCGCCGCGAGCACCGGGTGATCTCGGCCCTGCACGGGACGGCCGTACCGGTGCCCGAGCCGCTGCTGCTGTGCGAGGACGAGGACGTGCTGGGGGCGCCGTTCTACGTCATGGAGCACGTGGACGGGACCCCGTACCGGACCGCCGGGCAGCTCGCGGAGCTCGGCCCCGAGCGCACCCGGCGGGCGGTGCTGGGCCTGGTGGACACCCTGGTCGACCTGCACGCGGTGGACCCGGAGGAGGTGGGGCTGGGCGACTTCGGCCGGCCCGAGGGCTTCCTGGACCGGCAGCTGCGCCGCTGGGCCAAGCAGCTCGCGGCCTCCCGGGGCCGGGAGCTCGCCGGGATCGACGAGCTGCACGGGGCGCTGGGACGGGCCCTGCCCCACTCCCCCGCGCCGACCGTGGTGCACGGGGACTTCCGGCTGGACAACGTCCTGATCGGCGGGCCGGGCGACACGGTCCGGGCGGTGCTGGACTGGGAGATGTCCACGCTGGGCGATCCGCTGACGGACCTCGGCCTGCTGGTCATGTACAGCTCCGACCTGGGCCTGTCCGAGTCCCCGGTCAGCACGACGAGCGGGGCGCCCGGCCATCCGGCGCCCGCCCAGCTGGTCGAGCGGTACGCCGCCCGCTCGGGGCGGGACACCGCCTCGATCGCCTGGTACACGGCCTTCGCCTGGTTCAAGCTCGCCGTGATCCTCGAAGGCATCCACTACCGGTACGTGGCCGGACAGACGGTCGGCGCGGGCTTCGACCGGATCGGCGAACTGGTCCCGGTCTTCATCGAGCACGGACTGACCACCCTCCAGGAAGGCTGAGGAGCCGCACCGCATGGACTTCGCATTCGACACCCGGACCGAGGAACTCCGCGGGCGGCTGCTCGCGTTCATGGAGGAGTACGTCTACCCGGCGGAAGCCGTCGCCGCCGAGCAGCGCGCACGGCTGGCCTCGCCCTGGGACACCCCGGCCGTCTTCGGCGAACTGAAGGCCGAGGCGCGCCGACAGGGGCTGTGGAACCTTTTCTTGCCGGACTCCGAGTACGGTGCCGGGCTGACCAACCTCCAGTACGCCCCGCTGGCGGAGATCACCGGCCGCAGCCCGCACCTGGCGCCGATGGCGACCAACTGCGCGGCCCCGGACACCGGGAACATGGAGCTGCTCGCGCAGTTCGGCGACGAGGCGCAGAAGAAGCAGTGGCTGGAGCCGCTGCTGGCCGGGGAGATCCGCTCCGCCTTCGCGATGACCGAGCCCGAGGTGGCCTCCTCGGACGCGTCGAACATCGAGACGCGCATCGAGCGCGACGGCGACTCGTACGTGGTCACGGGGCGCAAGTGGTACATCTCGGGGGCGATGAACCCGGACTGCAAGATCTTCATCGTGATGGGCAAGACCGACCCGGAGGGCGCGGATCCGCGCCGCCGGCAGTCGATGGTCCTGGTCCCCCGCGACACCCCCGGCGTGGAGGTGCGCCGGGCGATGACGGTGTACGGGTACGCGGACCACGACCACGGCGGCCATGCCGAGGTGGTCTTCGACGGGGCCCGGGTGCCGGTGGGGAACCTGATCGGCGGGGAGGGCGCCGGCTTCGCCATCGCCCAGGCCCGGCTCGGCCCGGGTCGGATCCACCACTGCATGCGGCTGATCGGGATGGCGGAGCGGGCCGTCGAGCTGATGTGCCGGCGCGCGGTGGGGCGTACGGCCTTCGGGAAGGAACTGGCCGCGCAGGGTGTCGTGCAGAACTGGATCGCGGACGCCCGGGTCACCATCGAGCAGCTGCGGCTGCTGGTGCTGAAGACGGCCTGGCTGATGGACACGGTCGGCAACCGGGGCGCGCACACCGAGATCCAGGCCATCAAGATCGCGACTCCGCGCGCGGTCGTCGGGATCCTGGACCAGGCGGTGCAGCTGCACGGCGCGGGCGGGGTCAGCCAGGACTTCCCGCTCGCCGAACTGTGGGCGGCGGCGCGGACCCTGCGGCTGGCGGACGGGCCGGACGAGGTGCACCAGCGCTCGCTGGCGCACCGGGAGCTGAGGCCGTACCGGGGCTGACCCGGCCGCGCGCCGCGGGGCCCGCCCTGCGGCGCGGGGTGCGGGATCAGCGACCGGTGGGGGTCGCGCCCGGCGAAGGCGAGGAGCCGCTCCGCGCCGTCCGCGCCGTCCGCGCCGTCGGGAACGGTCAGCGGCAGGTCCTGCCGGGGGGTGGCCCCGGTGCCGAGCCGCGCGCGGCCGGACCGGCAGGCGCCGCGCCCGCGGGCGTCCCGTTCGAGCCCGCGGACGTCGCCTGGGAGTCGGGGAGGGAGAGCGTGCCCCACCCGATGGGACCCGTGCCGGTCGCGGCGCTCGGCGCCGCCGTCCACGGGCGGGACAGCGCCAGGGCCCTCCGTGGTCGCGGATCCGGATCGGGCGTCGGGCCGGATCACGCGCCGCCGGAGTCCCGGGATGCCGGGGCGTGGCCGGACGCCGCCGCGATGACCTCGTCGAGGACCTCGCGGGAGCGGAGGAGGTCGCCGATCATCCGGTCGATCCGGTCCCGTTCGCCGGCCAGTTCGGCCACCAGAAGCCGGGGTGGCGCGCACCGAGGGGCCGCCGCCGTCGTCGCGCATGCAGGGCAGGATCTGATGACCGGAGCTGTTCAGGCCGGCCGCGTAGAGCTCCTGGAACGGATGACCCGGTCGACGGCCCGCTCGGGGAAGTCCCGGTGGCCGCCGGGCGTCCGGTCGGACGCCAGCAGGCCCTGCTGCTCGTAGTAGCGCAGCGAACGCTCACCGACCCCGGTGCGCGCCGCCAGTTCACCGATCCGCACGGCCACCTCCCGGGCTCCCGCCCTTGAACTTGACACTGGTGTCAGGTTCTACGGTACCGGCATGACGCAGACACGACAGACCCCCGCCGCATCCCGCCTCTTCGAACCCGCCCGCCTCGGCGGCCTGGAACTGTCCAGCCGCCTGGTGATGGCCCCGCTGACCCGCAATCGCGCCGGAGCCGACGGGGTGCCCGGAGAGCTCATGGCCACCCACTACGCGCAGCGCGCCTCGGCCGGCCTGATCATCGCCGAGGGCACCACCCCGAACGCCGTCGGGCAGACCTACCCGCACATCCCCGGCATCCACACCCCGGCCCAGATCGCCGGGTGGCGCCGGGTCACCGACGCCGTGCGCGCCGCCGGCGGGCGGATGTTCCTCCAGCTCCAGCACGGCGGCCGGGTAGGGCACCCCGCCACCAGCGGGCACGTACCGCTCGCGCCGTCCGCCGTGTGCTTCCCGGAGCCGCTGCAGACCCCGGGCGGGTTGCGGGAGGGCGTCACGCCCCGCGTGATGAGCGAGGAGGATGTCCGCTCCACCATCGCCGACTTCGCGAGCGCCGCCCGCAATGCCGTCGAGGCGGGCTTCGACGGGGTCGAGGTGCACTCGGCCAACGGCCACCTGCTCCACCAGTTCCTCGCCGGGAACACCAACCTGCGCACCGACGCGTGGGGCGGGTCCGTCGCGAACCGGATCCGGTTCTCCGTCGAGGTGGTCCGGGCCGTCGTCGAGGCCGTCGGGCCGGAGCGGGTCGGCGTACGGATCTCCCCCGGGACGAACGTCAACGGCGTACGGGAGGACGACACCGAGCTGCTCTACCCGGCGCTGGTCGCGGCCCTCGCGGAGGTGGGGCCGGCCTACCTGCACCAGGTCCACTCCAACCCGGACCGGCCCCTCTTCGCGGAGATCCGCGCGGCCTGGCCCGGCACCCTGATCGCCAACCCCCGGCTCTCCCACGAGGAACTCGCCGACGACGCGGGGATGCGCAAGGGCGAGCGGCTGCTGGCCGCGGGCGCCGACCTGGTCGCACTGGGGCGGGGCTTCCTGGCCAACCCCGACCTGGTGGAACGGCTGCGCACGGGCGCGCCGCTCAACACGCTCCGCCCCGAGTTCCTGATGCACGTACAGGGCGCCGAGGGCTACAACGACTACCCGGCGCTGACCCCCGCCCTTGCCTAGGGGGTGTCCGCAAAGTGGCCCCGTCCGCCCGGAGGGCGGGCCCCGCGGCTCCCCCAGCTACCGCTGGGAGGTGCCCCCAGCGTGCTCTCGGCGTGCCGGGCGGAAGCCCGCGTACTGGACGTACTTGGGCTTTCGTCCGGTGCGGCGAGAGCGCGTGCCGGGCGTCGCGGGGCAGGCGAGACTTTGCGGACACCCCCTAGGGCCGCAGCGAGCGGAGCAGGAGGTCGGCGAGGTGGTCGGCGACCTGGTGCGGGGTGAGAGGGCCGTCCGTGCGGTACCAGGTGGACAGGTGGTGCACGGAGCCGAAGTAGTAGTCGACCACCAGGTCGGCCGGCGTGGCCGTGGCGAAGACCCCGCCGCGCATGCCCTCCTCGACCAGCGCCCGGAACCGCTCGTGGTAGCGCCGGCGCTCGGCCCGTACCTGCTTGTACTTCTCCGGGCTGAGCTGGTGCATCGACCGGAAGAAGATCATCGCGTCGTCGAGGTTCTCGATGGTGGTGACCACGACGTCGGCCGCGGCCGCGCGGAGCCGCTCCTCGACGGGGGCGTCGGAGTCGGCCACGGCGTCGAGCCGCTGCTGCTGGAGGCGCAGCATCCGCGCGTACACCTCGTGCAGCAGGTCGTCCTTGGAGCCGAAGTAGTGGTAGAGGGCGCCCTTGGTCACCCCGGCCGCCTCGACGATCTCCTGGACGGAGGTGCGGTCGTAGCCGCGTTCGGCGAAGAGCCGGGTGGCGACGGCCAGCAGCCGCTGCGGCACCGGGGTCTCCCGGTTTCCGTCCTCGGGGCCCTCGGTGGTCCTGGCGGCCATGGCGCTCGCCTTCCTCTCCTGATCCTCCGACTGTTTTCAGCCGCGGTCGCGCAATTCTCGTCGCAGGATCTTGCCACTGGTGGTCTGCGGAAGGACAGGCAGGATCTCGACCTGGCGCGGGTACTTGTACGCGGCCAGGCGGTCGGCGCAGTACGCGGCGAGTTCCGCCGGCCCGGCCGAGGCGCCCGGCCGCAGGCTCACGTACGCCTTCACCGTCTCCCCGCGGTAGGGGTCGGGCACGCCGACCACGGCCGCCTCGCGTACGGCGGGGTGGGTATAGAGCACGTCCTCCACCTCACGGGGCCAGACCTTGAACCCGGAGGTGTTGATCATGTCCTTCTTGCGGTCGACGACGTAGAGCCAGCCGTCGGCGTCCATGAACCCGACGTCCCCGGTGCGCAGTTCGCCGTCCGGGAAGGCGGCGGCGGTGGCGTCGGGCAGCCCCCAGTAGCCGGGGACGACCTGCGGCCCGCGCACGGCTATCTCCCCGGCCTCCCCGAGCGGGAGCTCGGCGCCGTGCTCGTCGAGGATCCGTACGAGGGTCTGCGCGCCCGGGACCCCGACGGAGAGGGTGCCGGTGGCGGGGTCGACGGGCGCTTCGAGGTGCGCGGGGACCGAGGCGCAGGGGGCGGTGCACTCGGTGAGGCCGTAACCGTTGCGCAGGTAGAACCCGAAGTCGGCGCGGAGGCGTTCGACGAGGGCGGGCGGGAGCGGCGCGCCGCCGGAGGAGAGCACCTGGAAGGAGGCGAAGTGGTCCCGCGTGGCGTCGGGGTGCGCGGCGAGGGCCGTGAAGGCGGTGGCCGGGCCGATGGCGTAGGCGGGGCGGTGTTCGAGGAAGGCGTCGAGGACGGCCCCGGGGTGGAAGCGGTGCGTGAGGACGAGGGTGCCGGCGTTGACGAAGCAGGCGGCGAGCTCGCACACGAGGCCGGTGATGTGGAAGAGCGGGGCGAGCGCGAAGTACCCAGCGCCCTCGGGGAGGGGGTGGCCGGTGACCTGCCGGGTGGCGTTGTAGGTGATCGCCCCGTGCGGGTTCATGGCGCCCTTGGGGGTGCCGGAGGTACCGGAGGTGTAGCTGATGAGGGCGATGTCGGCGGCGGTGAGCCGGGGGTCGGCCGGAGCGGGGTGGCCCTGCCGGGCCACGCGCACCAAGTCGTCGGCCTCCACCACCGACCCGCGCCCCGCGCCGGGCCCCGCCACCACTTGCAGCG
>NZ_GG657750.1:1727205-1729592 GCF_000158895.1 Streptomyces sp. C
CTGGGTCGGGGCCGGGGTCCGGGCCTGGGCCGGGGCCTGGGTCCGGAAGACGCGGGGGTCGTTGCGGGTCTGGAGGTCGGTGGGGCGGGCCGTCAGGACGGTCCGGACGGCGGATTCGGCCACCGCCTCCCCCAGGTACACCCCCCCAGGGACCCTCCTCGCACACCAGCGCCACCGCCCCGGAGTCCCGCAGGACGTGCCCCGCCTCCCCCGCCTTGTACATCGGGTTCAGCGGTACGACCACCGCCCCGGCCTTCCACGCGCCCAGCACCGCGAGCACGAAGTGCGGGGTGTTCTGCAGCATGACCGCCACCCGGTCGCCCCGGCCGATCCCCCGCCCGGCCAGGTACCCGGCGAGGGAGTCGGACAGCGCGTCGGCCTCGGCGTAGGAGATCCGGCCGTCGAAGTATGCGAGGGCCGTGCGCCCCGGCGCCCGGGCCGCCGCGGCCCGGAAGGCGTCCGGCACGCTCGCCGGCGGCGTCACCGGCGCCAGCTGGGCGGGGCTCAGCCGGCCCAGCCAGGGACGGGCGGCGTACGGGGAGCCGGTGAGGGCCGTCACGAGCCCTCCCACGTGCGCTGGAGTCGGTTCATTCCGCGCAGCCACTGCTCGGGGTCGGCCGCGCGGGCGGCGTGGAAGCGCGCCACCTCGGGGTGCGGGAGGATCAAGAACCGGCCCTTCTCCATGCCGTCGAACAGTGCTTCGGCGACCGTTTCCGGCTCGATCGCGGTCGGCGCCAGGACCAGTTCCCCCGCCGAGCCGGAGGCGGTCAGCATGTCGGTGCGCACCCCCTGCGGGCAGATGGCGTGGACCTGGACGCCCCGGTGGCGGTAGGTCAGCGACAGCCATTCCGCGAAGGCGAGGGCTCCGTGCTTGGTGACACTGTACGGGGCCGCTCCGATCATGGTCAGCAGCCCGGCGGCGGAGACCGTGGACACGAAGCGGCCGCTGCCGCGCTCCAGCCAGTCGGGCAGCAGGGCCCGTGCAGCCCGTACGTGCGCCATGACGTTGGTGTCCCAGGCGGCCTCCCAGACGGCCTCGTCCGCGAAGGCGTCGCCGCCGGAGGCGAGTCCGGCGTTGGCGCAGTACACGTCGACCGTGCCGCCGAGGGCTTCGCGGGCCTCCCCGACGACCGCGGAGGCGTCGCCGGGGACCGCGATCGCCCGGGCGCCGGTCGCGGCGATGGCTCCGGCCACGGAGGCGGCCTTGGCGGCGTCGAGGTCGTTGACGACGACGGTGGCCCCCTCGGCGGCGAAGCGGTGCGCGAGGGCCGCGCCGATGCCGCCGCCCGCACCGGTGACGACGACTCGCTGGTCCTGGTACGCGCTCCCGCTCACGGGGTCACCTTTCGTCACGGCCAACGGCCGACTGCCGACTGCCGGCCGGAGCGGCCGGATCCCGGCAGACTAACCAGTCGGTATGTGACGGCGGAAGGGGTGCGGGCCCTAGCGTGGCGGGATGACGCTGTCGCGACGCGGGGTACTGGGGATGGCGGGGGCCCTGGGGGCCCTGGGGGCCCTGGGGGGCGCGGCGGCGGGGCCGGCGGCCGCCGACGGGCGGGTGCGCACCGGCTTCGAGCGGCTCGCCGCCGACGGGTACGCGGAACTCGCCGGGCAGCGGGTCGGGGTGGTCACCAACCCCACCGGGATCACCGCCGACGCCCGCCACCTGGTCGACGTGCTGCACGCCGACGAACGCGTGGACCTGGTCGCGGTGTTCGGGCCGGAGCACGGCTTCCGCGGAACGGCGCAGGCCGGCGGCTCCGAGGCGGCCGGCCGCGACCCGGCGACGGGGCTGCCGGTGTACGACACGTACGGCAGGAGCGGGCAGCAGCTCGCGGACGTGTTCACGGCGGCGGGCGTCGACACGGTCGTCTTCGACATCCAGGACGTCGGGGCGCGCTTCTACACCTACATCTGGACCCTGTACGACTGCATGCGCGCGGCCGCGCTCGCCCGCAAGGCGGTGGTGGTGCTGGACCGGCCCAACCCGGTGGGCGGGCGGCGCGCTGCCGGGCCGGTGCTGGAGCGGGCGTACGCGAGCTTCGTGGGCCGGGAGCCGGTCGCGCTGGCGCACGGGATGACGGCGGGCGAGCTGGCCCTGCTGTTCAACGGCGAGTTCCTGAAGGGCGCCGGCCCCCGGCTGCGGGTGGTGCCGGTGTCGGGGTGGCGGCGGGGGTCCTTCTTCGGGGAGACCGGCCTGCCGTGGCTGCCGCCGAGCCCGAACATGCCGACCCCGGACACGGCGCTCGCGTACGCCGGGACCTGCCTCTTCGAGGGGACCAACCTTTCCGAGGGCCGGGGTACGACCACCCCGTTCGAGGTGGTGGGCGCGGAGGGCGTCGACCGGCGGTGGGCGGAGGCGGCGAACGCGCTGGGGCTGCCCGGGG
>NZ_GG657750.1:1730343-1732183 GCF_000158895.1 Streptomyces sp. C
GTGGGGGTGGTGTGGCCTTCGATCCGTTTCCCGGACGAGCCGATCCCGGACTTCGACCCGCACGGCGCCCTGCCGGGCGCGGGGGCCGGGACGGCTCTCGACGGCGCCAACGCGCGCGGCCCTCGGGGTGTTCTGGCCGGGGCGGGAGGCGGAGCTCGACGGGGTCGCCGCGCTGCTCGCGGAGCAGCCCGAACCGCTCGCCGCGCTCCCCCGGTTCGGGGCGCTGGTACGCCGGCTCGTGGACGCCGACCCGGTGGGCGCGGCCGTCGCCCCGGAGGTGCCGGCCGTCTTCGTACGGGACACGGTCGAGGTGTGCCGGGCGCTGGCGGAGGCCCTGGCCGAAGCGGGGGGCGCGCCGGCGGTCGCGCTCGGCGACGGGGCGCGCGCCCTGTGGAGCGGGGCCAAGGAGCTGCTGCGCCAGGCCACGTACTACGAGATGAAGAAGCGCGCCGGGGTGGTCGGCGAGCACGGGCTCGGGCCGGTCCTCACCGACCTCGCGGGACGCCGGCCGGCCCTGCGCGTCCACCTGGTCGGCCACAGCTTCGGCGCCCGGGTGGTGTCCTTCTCCCTGCGGGCCGTGCCGGACGGGGCGCGGCACGTGAAGTCGCTGACGCTGCTCCAGGGGGCCTTCTCCCACTACGCGTTCAGCGAGCGGCTCCCGCACGACCGGCGGCGCGGCGGGGCCCTGGGCGGGCTCCAGCGCCGGGTGGACGGACCGGTGGTGGCCTGCCATTCCGCCCACGACTCCGCGCTGCGCGTGTTCTACCCGCTGGCCTCCCGGATGGCGGGGGATTCGGCCGGTCTGCTCGGCTTCGACGAACGGTGGGGCGCGGTCGGGCACGGCGGGGTGCAGGCGGTGCCCGGCGCGCCGCGGCTGAGCCTGGAGGCGGCCCTGCGGGGCGGGCTGCCGGAGGCCGGTTGCGTCAGCGTGGACGCGGGCTCCGTGGTGTGCCGCGGCGGTGCTCCGTCGGGGGCGCACAGCGACATCTGCCACGAGGAACTGGCCCGGATCGTGGTCGGGGCGGGGCGCATGGGGCGCTGAGTTCCGGCCATGTGCCACCCGCACGCCTCGACCGCCCCCGCATGCGCCCACATCCTGCCGGGCATGTTGGGCACGTCGCGGGGGGTCGCTTCGTTCGACGGAGTGATGCGGGCAGTGGTGTGGGCATGGCACGGCGGAGGTGAAGGTACGGTGGCAGGTTTTCGGAGTCTCGCCTATCAGGTGCGTGACGCGCGCAACGACCGGGCCCTGCGGCGCCATTCGCTGCGCCGCTGCCTGGAGCGCTTCGCGCCCTACGGGCACCGGGCGACGTGGTGGCACCTGTGCGACCGGCACGGGATCGCGCCCGAGGACCGGGGCGCGGACCCGCTGCGGCTCGTCGCGGCGCTGGAGGAGCTGGAGGATGCGCGGGCGGTCTGGCTGGAGTACGAGCGGCAGTTCGCGGAGCGGCGCAGACGCGAGAAGCACGACGGGGTGCGGCGGCCGGAGTGGGCCTGGAGCGGCAGCGGGGACGCCGTGGTGCGGTGCGCCGACCCGGGCGTGCGGCCGGAGGGGACGCTGGGCGAGGTGCTGCGGCGGCTGATCGCGGCCCTGGAGTCGGAGCCGGGGACCGCGTGCCCGGTCTGCGGCGAGGAGGAGCTGCGCTGGCCGGCCGCGCTGCCGGGGCCGTCGGCGTGGGCCGGTGCGTGGTCGTGGGACGGGCCGGTGTGCGGGGGCTGCGGGATCGTGGTGCCCCGGCCGGCGCTGGTGGAGGCGGCGGTCGGACACCAGGCGGCGGGCGCGGCGGGCGCGGCGTGAGCGGGGCGGGCGGTGCCGGCCGGGCGGACGATCGCGGAGGGA
>NZ_GG657750.1:1732631-1743255 GCF_000158895.1 Streptomyces sp. C
GCTGCCGGACCGGGCGGCGGTGTGGCACGCGGAGCCCGGCGCCCGGGGGCTGGCGGCGGCCCTGTTGGAGCGCGGGGTGGCGGTGGACGCGGTGGTCCCGCTGGGCGGCGGGGCCGGGCCGGAGCCGCTGGCCCGGTTTCTGGAGTGGGCCCCGCCGGAGCCGGCCCGGGTGCGGCTCGTGGCGGAGCTGGCGGAGGCCGATCCGGCGCTGGTGGCGGGGCTGCGGTGGCTGCCGCCGGTGCCGGTGGTGCTGTACGGGCGGGATGACGCCGCCTGGCCGGTGCTGCGGCTGGCGGTGCGGTGCGGGGCGGGCGCGCGGATCGGCGTGGCGCAGGTGCTGCGGCTTCCGGACGGGCGGCCGGCCCGGTCCAACGCCGAACTGGTGGCGGCCGCCCTCGACTTGCGGGACGGGGCCGCCGCCGGGACGGCTACTGGGACAGCCGGGAGCCGGTGAGGCGCTCGCCGAAGACGTCGTCCGGGTTGGACAGCGCGCAGCTCTTCAGCGAGAGGCAGCCGCAGCCGATGCACTCGTCCAAGTGGTCGCGCAGGCTGCTGAGTTGCTTGATGCGCTGGTCCAGTACGGCGCGCCAGTTCTCGGACAGCCGCGCCCAGTCCTCGCGCGTGGGGGTGCGCTCCTCCGGCAGCTGGGACAGGGCCTCGCGGATGCTGGCGAGCGGGATGCCCACGCGCTGGGCGGCCCGTACGAAGGCGACCCGGCGCAGCGCCTCGCGGCTGTAGCGGCGCTGGTTGCCGGCGGTGCGGCGGCTGCTGATCAGCCCCTTGGCCTCGTAGAAGTGCAGGGCGGAGACGGCCGCTCCGCTGCGCGCGGACAGCTGGCCGACGGTGAGTTCGTGGACTTTCTCGGGAATCTGCGGCACACGGCCGAGCCTAGTCGGACGTCCGTTGACAGACGTACCAGGACCCCAGCATGCTGAGCAAGCGCTTATTCGACTGAGGGCCGGAAACGGCAGTGGACAGCGGAAGACAGGGGCAGGGCATGGCCGGACCGAGGATCTTCACATCCGCCGACGAGCTGCGCGCGGGCATCGGCGAGCCGCTCGGACCGAGCGGGTGGCTGGAGGTGGACCAGAAGCGGATCGACCTCTTCGCGGACGCGACCGGCGACCACCAGTGGATCCACGTGGACCCGGAGCGCGCCGCCGCCGGGCCCTTCGGCTCCACCATCGCGCACGGCTATCTGACGCTGTCCCTGCTGCCGAGCCTGGTCCCGCAGATCATGCGGGTCGAGGGCATGCGGATGGGCATCAACTACGGCACGGACAAGGTGCGTTTCCCCGCCACGGTCCCGGTCGGCTCGCGGCTGCGCGCCACCGCCGTGATCACCTCGGTCACCGAGGCGGGCGGCGGCGTACAGGTCGCGGCGACGGTGACCGTGGAGCGCGAGGGCGGCGAGAAGCCGGTGTGCGTCGCGGAGTCGGTGTCCCGCTACTACTTCTGAGCCGCCCCGGCGGCCGGGCGCGCGCCCACCATCCGGAGCACGAGGTCGGAGTACAGCGCGCCGACCTCGTCGGGCGTGCGCTGACCGGCGGTGCTGAACCAGCGGGCGACGTCGATGCACAGCGACAGCACGGCGAGCGTGGTTCCCGGGACGTCGGGAACGTCGAACTCCCCTGCCCGCACGCCGTCGGCGAGGATCCGGCGCACGGCGGCGTCGCTCAGCCGGCGCAGGGCGACGATCTCGCTGCGGTGCTCCGGGGCGAGCGCGTCGAGCTCGTACTGCACGACGCGGGCGGTGGTGTGGTGCGCGGCGTGCCAGCGCACGAAGGACCGTACGGCCGCGTCCAGCCGGTCGGCGGCGGCTCCCGGACCGGAGGCGGCGGTCTCCAGGATCTCCAGCGCCTTGTCGTGGCCTATCCGGCTGATCCGGTGGAGCAGCTCTTCCTTGGTCTTGTAGTGGATGTAGAGCGCGGCCGGGCTCATGCCGGCGCGGCCGGCGATGTCGCGGGTGGTGGTCGCGTGGTACCCGCGCTCGGCGAAGGCGTCGACGGCCGCCACGAGCAGCCGCCGCGCGGCGTCGGGGGTGACCTCCGACCACGGCACGTAGCCGCCGCTCGTCTCCGCCGCGCTGTCCATCGCTCGCCCACCCTCTTCGTCCTGTAGGAAGACACCAGCTTACCGGAGGGTGAGCAAGCGCTTAGGGGAGTCGGCGTTCCGGGGCTATTTCGGCGAGAAGGGGTCGTACTCCGCCATGATCTTCTCCATCCGGGCCTGGTCGACCCTGCTGACGATCTGCGTCGCCTCCTGCCGGTCGCGGACCACCTTGGCGAGGGTGAAGGCGGAGGTGGTCAGGTAGAGGACGGCGATCCCGAGGAAGGCCCGGACCCAGCCGTCGACGTCCATGTTGTAGATCCCCACGGCGACGGCGGCCAGGGCGATGCCGAAGGAGGCGACGGCCTGGCCGTAGTAGGCGCCCGTGTTCTGCTGCTTGACCGGTGTCTCGTTCATCGGCCCAGCATCGGGCGCCGTGACGCGGGCCACATCCGCGCGGATACTCAGACGCGTACTCATGAGCACGGCTCTCAGAAGGCGGAGACCCCGGTACGGGCACGGCCGATGAGCAGCTTCTGGATCTGGCTGGTGCCCTCGTAGAGGGTCATGACCCGGGCGTCGCGCAGCAGCTTGCCGGCCGGGTACTCGTCGACGTAGCCGTAGCCGCCGTGCACCTGGAGGGCGTTGCTCGCGGCGCGCACCGCGGCTTCGGAGGCGAAGAGCTTGGCGGTGGAGGACTCGGTGGCGAAGGGCCGCCCGCGGTCGATCAGGTCGGCCACCCGCCAGGTCAGCAGGCGGGCCGCGTCGACGTCCACCGAGATGTCGGCGATCAGTTCCTGCACCAGCTGGTGGTGGGCGATCGGCTTGCCGAACTGCTCGCGCCGGGCCGCGTACGAGACCGCCGCGTCCAGCGCCGCCTGGGCGATGCCGACGCAGCCGGCGGCCACCGACATCCGGCCCTTGGCCAGCGCCGACATCGCCACGGAGAAGCCCTTGCCCTCGGGGCCGAGCATCGCGGAGGCGGGGACGCGGACGGCGTCGAGGGTGAGTTCGGCGGTGGCCTGGCCGCGCAGGCCGAGCTTGCCGTGGACCTCGCGGCGGGTCAGGCCGGGGCTGTCGGCGGGGACCAGGAAGGCGGAGATCCCCCGGTGGCCGGGGATCGCCGGGTCGATCCGGGCGAAGAGGAGGACCACGTCGGCCCAGGTGCCGTTGGTGATGAACATCTTGCTGCCGCTGATGACGTACGCGTCCCCCTCGCGCACGGCGCGGGTGGTGAGGGCGCCGGCGTCGGAGCCGGTGCCGGGCTCGGTCAGGCCGAAGCAGCCGAGCGCCTCGCCGGAGCACAGGCGGGGCAGCCAGCTCCGCTTCTGCTCCTCGGTGCCCCAGGCGGCGACGGTCTTGGCGACGAGCCCGAGGGAGACGGAGACGATGCCGCGCACGGCGGAGTCCCCGCGGCCGAGTTCCTCGGTGACGAGGACGTAGGAGAGGTGGTCGCCGCCGGAACCGCCGTACTCCTCGGGGACGGTGAGGCCGAGGAAGCCGAGGTCGCCGAGCTTCTTCACGATGGAGCGGTCCACGCTCTCGGCGCGGTCCCACTCGGCGGCGTACGGGGTGATCTCGCGGTCGGTGAACGCGCGGGCCAGGCGGCGCACGGCCTCCTGCTCCTCGCTCAGCTCCAGGTTCACGGGGTCCTCCGGGGCGTGGTCCGGCCGCTCGCGGGGCTCTTAAACTAGCGGCGGTAGTTTATGGCGGGGCAGGGCCTACTATGTGGCGCATGGCCAGACCGCGCAAGCCCCTCCTCAGCAGAGACCGCATCGTCGAGGCGGCGGGCGTGCTCGTGGACGAGGAAGGGCTGGAGGCGGTCTCGACGCGGCGGCTGGCCGCCGCCCTCGGGGTGAGCGGGCCCTCGCTCTACAACCACTTCCGGACCAAGGACGCGATCCTGGAGGCGGTCGCGGACGCGGTGAGCGCGAAGGTCGACCTGTCGATGTTCGACACCGGGTCCGACACCGGGTCCGCCGGCGGGCCTGCGGGCGGGTCCGCCGGCGGTTGCGTCGGAGGCAAGGACTGGCGGGGCGCCCTGTACGACTGGGCGCACTCGTACCGCGAGGCCCTGTCGGACCACCCGAACATCGTGCCGGTACTGGCCCGCGGGCCGGGCCGGCGCCCGGCGGGACTGCGGCTGGCGGACGCGGTGTTCGGCGCCATGACGGCCGCGGGATGGCCCCCGGCCCAGGCGACCCGGATCGGCGCGCTGATGCGGTACTTCATCCTGGGCTCGGCGGTGGCCTCGTTCGCCGGGGGCTTCGTGGACGACGAGACGGCGTACGACCCGGCGGACTACCCGCACCTGGGCCAGGCCCACCTGCTGGCGGAACGCCGCCGGGAGGTGGACGAGGGTGCCTTCGAGACGGGCCTGACGGCTCTCCTGGACGGCCTGACCCTCCAGTACGAGGCCCTGCGGGCGGGCGCGCCGGGGGCGTAGGACCGGGGGAGGGCGCGCCCGCGCCGGCCTAGAAGACCACCAGCGAGCGGCCGCCCTTGCCCGCGACCATGGCGTCGAAGGCGGCCGGGATGCCGTCCAGGGTGATGCGGTCGGTGACCATGGAGCCGAGGTCGAGGCGGCCGGCCCGGACGTGCTCGGCGATCACCGGGAGGTCGCGGGCCGGGTCGCTGTTGCCGTACACGCAGCCGCTGAGGGTGCGGGCGAAGTGGAAGATCTCCAGCGCGTGGAAGGCCACCTCCTGGTCCTTGCCGCCGATGCCGACGACCGTGGTGCGGCCGCCCCGGCGGGTGGACTCCCAGGCCGTGCGGATGGTCGCGGCGCGGCCCACGCACTCCACGGCCACGTCGGCGCCCTGCCCGCCGGTGAGGCCGCGGATCTGCCTGGCGGTGGTGTCGGAGGCGAGGACGAAGTCGGTGGCCCCGGCGGCGCGGGCCAGCTCCTCCTTGGCCGGGGAGACGTCCACGGCCACGATCGGCCCGGCCCCGGCGATGCGGGCGGCCTGGAGGGCCGCGAGGCCGACCCCGCCGACGCCGAACACCGCGACCGACTCGCCCGGGCGGACCTGGGCGCTGTGGTGCACGGCCCCGTAGCCGGTCAGGACGGCGCAGCCGAGGAGGGCGGCCTCGGGGAGCGGGATCCCGGCGGGCGCGGGCAGCACGCAGTTCGCCGCGACGACGGTCTCCTCAGCAAAGGCGGCGACGTTGAGCCCGGGGTGCAGCTCGTTGCCGTCGGCGTCGTGGGCGTGGACCGCGCCGACCCCGGCCAGGGCCTTGGCGCAGAGCCAGACCTCGCCGATCCGGCAGTGGTGGCACTCCCCGCAGGACGGCGCCCAGTTGAGCACCACCCCGTCGCCCGGGGAGACGTGGGTGACGCCCTCGCCGACGGCGAGGACCGTCCCCGCGCCCTCGTGGCCGAGGACGGCGGGGACGGGCACCCGCATGGTGCCGTCGGTGAGGGACAGGTCGGAGTGGCAGACCCCGGCGGCGGCGAGCCGCACCCGTACCTGCCCGGGTCCGGGGTCGGGCAGCACGATGTCCCGTATCTCCAGCGGGGCTCCGACGGCGGGCAGGATGGCGGCGCGGACCATGGTCGTCGTCTCCGTGTCTTCGGGGCTTCGGGGGCTGCGGGTCTTCGGCGGGGCTGCGGGTCGTCGGCCGGGCGGGGCTGCGGGTCGTCGGCCGGGCGGGCGGGGCTGCGGCGGGTCAGAACTGCAGGGACTTGGTCTGGAGGTACTCCCCCAGGCCGTGCGCGCCCAGCTCGCGGCCGACGCCCGACTGCTTGTAGCCGCCGAAGGGCGCGAGCACGTTGAAGCGGCCGCCGTTGATGTCCACCTGGCCGGTGTCCATCCGGCGGGCGAACGCCACGGCCGTCTCCTCGTCCGCCGCCCACACCGCGCCGCCCAGGCCGTAGACGGTGCCGTTGGCGATGCGCAGGGCGTCGTCGTGGTCCTCGTAGGGGAGGATCGCCAGCACGGGGCCGAAGATCTCCTCCTGGGCGATGGTCATCTCGGGGGTGACGTCCGCGAAGACCGTCGGCGCGATGAAGTACCCCCGCTCGTGGGGCGCGTCGAGCCCGCCCGCGACGAGGCGCGCGCCTTCCGCGACGCCCTGGTGGATGTACGCCCGCACGCGGTCGCGCTGGGTGGCGTTGACGACCGGCCCGAGGCGGGTGGCCCGGTCGCGGGGGTCACCCGACGGGTATCCGGCGACGGCGGCGGCCGCGAGGGCGACGGCCTCCTCGTGCTGGTCCCGGTGCACGAGCATGCGGGTGAGCGCGTTGCAGCTCTGGCCGGTGTTGTTCATGACGTGTCCGACGCCCGCCGCGACGGCCTTGGCCAGGTCGGCCCCGGGCAGGATGACGTTCGCCGACTTGCCGCCCAGTTCGAGGGCGACGCGCTTGACGGCGGCGCCGGCGATGGCGCCGATCTTCTTGCCGACGGCGGTCGAGCCGGTGAAGGAGACGAGGTCGACCCCCTCGTGCTCGGCCAACGCCTGCCCGGCGACCGGGCCGGTACCGGTCACCAGGTTGAAGACTCCGGCCGGAACGCCCGCCTCGTGCACGGCTTCGGCGAAGAGCTGTGCGGTCAGCGGGGTGTCCTCGGCCGGCTTGAGGACGACGGTGCAGCCGGCGGCGAGAGCGGGTGCCACCTTGGCAACGACCTGGTGCAGGGGATAGTTCCAGGGCGTGATGGCCCCGACCACGCCGACCGGCTCCATGAAGACGGTGGAGTTCCCGACCCGCTCCTCGAACGCGTAGGAGCCGGCGAGTTCGGCGTACGAGGAGGCCACCGCGATCGGGGCGCCCACGTGCACCGCCTCCGCGAAGCCGAGCGGGGAGCCCAGCTCGGCGGTGATGGTCTCGGCGAACTCGCCCTTGCGGGCCGCGAGCACGTCGCGCAGGGCGCCGATGAGTGCGGCCCGCTCGGCCGGAGCCGTGGCCGCCCAGCCGGGGAAGGCCGCGCGGGCCGCGCGTACCGCCGCGTCCACGTCCTCGGCCGACCCGGCCGGAACGCTGCCGATGACCTGCTCGTCGGCCGGGTTGACCACCTCGATCCGGCCGGTTCCGGCGGCGGGCCGCCATTCCCCGCCGATGTACATCCCGTCGTGGGCCTTCATGGCATTCCTCCCGAGCACCTACGAGCGCGTGGACCTGACCTCGCCGACAACACCCTACAAACTAGCGTCGGTAGTTTTTGGCCCGCCAGGGGCCCGGGGGTCAGATGATGCCGAAAACCATCCCTGCGGCCAGGACCACGACGGAGGTGAGGGCCGCCCATTTCACGGTGAAACGGGTGTGGTCGCCGAATTCGACCCTGGCCATGCCGACGAGGACGTAGACGGCCGGAACCAGCGGGCTGGACATGTGCAGGGCCTGCCCGACGAGCGAGGCGCGGGCGATCTCCAGCGGGGAGACCCCGTGCGCGGCGCCCGCTTCGGCCAGCACCGGCAGGACGCCGAAATAGAAGCCGTCGTTCGACATGAAGTAGGTGAGGGGCAGGCTCAGCAGGCCGGTGACCAGGGCCATGTGTGGGCCCATCCCCTCGGGGATGGCGCCGACGAGCCAGTCGGCCATGTGCTTGACCATGCCGGTGCCGGTGAGGACGCCGGTGAAGACGGCGGCGGCGAAGACCATGCCGGCGACGTTGAGGACGTTGTCCGCGTGGGCGGCGATCCGGGCCTTCTGGTCCGGCATGTGGGGGAAGTTCACGGTGAGCGCGAGGGCCGCGCCGAGCAGGAACAGCACCGGAATGGGAAGCAGCTCCATGATCATCGCCGTGAGCAGGGCGAGGGTGAGGCCCGCGTTGAACCAGTAGAGGTGCGGACGCAGGGTCGGGCGCCGGGGGTCCAGCCCCTGGAAGCCGTCGCCGTCGGCCGGCGCGGCATTGGCCGGCGCGGCATCGGCCGGCACGCCATCGGCCGGCGCGGCATGCGGGGCTCCGGCGGCGGGGGATCCGCCGGCCGGGGCTCCCGCGCCCGGGGCGGGGGCGGAGCCGGCGGTACGGGTGTCCTGAGCGGTCTCCCCGGCGCCGGGACCGGCCGCCACCAGGGACTCCTCCACGGTCTCTGCGCCGGGCATCACGAGGGAGCCGACCCGGCGGCGCTCCCGGACACCGAGGACGTAGGCCAGGACGAAGACGAACAGCAGGCCGACCGCGAGGGCCGGGATCATCGGGACGAAGATGTCCGCCGCGTCGAGCTTGAGGGCCGTGGCCGCGCGGGCCGTCGGGCCGCCCCAGGGCAGGGTGTTCATCACGCCGTTGGCGGTCGCGGCGACACCGGTCATCACCACCAGGCTCAGCCCCAGCCGCTTGTACAGCGGGTACATGGCCGAGACCGTGATCATGAAGGTGGTCGACCCGTCCCCGTCGAGCGAGACGATCGCGGCGAGGACGGCCGTACCGACCACCACCCGCACGGGATCCGCCTTGCAGAAGCGCAGGATGCCCCGGACGATCGGGTCGAAGAGGCCCACGTCGATCATCACGCCGAAGTAGACGATGGCGAACATCAGCATGGCGGCGGTCGGGGCGAGCTTGCCGACGCCGTCGATGACGTAGTCCCCCAGGTGCGCGCCCTTTCCGGCGAACACGCAGAAGAGCGCGGGGATGAGGACGAGCGCCGCGATGGGCGACATTTTCTTCAGCATGATCAGGACCAGGAAGGTCGCGATCATGGCGAAGCCGAGGAAGGTCAGCATGCAGGGACGGTAGGTGCCGCCTCCTTACGCCAACAAGACGTCCACGCGTGAGCAATACGAGCAAAACCCCAGCTCAGGGCAGGGGTGTCAGGGTGACGGGGAAACCGTTGAGCACCGCCGTGCCCGACAGCGGGTCGAGGCGGGTGCCGTCGAGCAGCTGGTTGACGTTGACCCCCGGGTCGGCTCCGGCCACCGCGAGCCGGGTGCCGTCCCGGTCGTGGCCCCAGCCGTGCGGGAGGCTGACCACACCGGTGCGGACGGCGTCGGTGACCTCCACCGGCGCCTCCAGGCTGCCCCCGTCGGCGGTGATCCGGGCGCGGCCGCCGTCGGCGAGGCCGAGCCGGTCCGCGTCGGCGGGATGGACCTGGAGGGTGCACCGGTTGGAACCTCCGGTGAGGGCCGGGACGTTGTGCAGCCAGCTGTTGTTGGAGCGCAGGTGGCGGCGGCCCACGAGCACCAGGGCGGCGGGGCGGGCGGCGAGCGCCGCGCGCAGCCCGGGGAGCTCGGCCGCGATCGGCTCCGGGAGCAGCTCGATCCTGCCGCTGCGGGTCCGCAGCAGGCCCGGCAGCCGGGGCCGCAGCGGGCCCATGTCGATGCCGTGCGGGTGGGCGAGGAGCCGCTCCAGGCTGAGCCCGTCCGCGCGGTCGGCGGCGCCGAACAGGTCTCCGTACGGGCCCAGCCGGAGCATCAGGTCGAGCCGGCGCTCCGGGCCGGACTCGCCGGTGAGCTGCCCGGCCAGGGCGCCCGGGTCCGCTCCGTGGAGCGGGGAGCGGCGGTCGGCGGTCTCCTTGGCGAGGGCGGCCTGGATCGCCGTGTCGTCGACGGCGGACGGCAGGGCGGAGCCGTGCGTGCCGGAGACGGCCAGGACGAGTCGCGCGTGGATCTCGCACTCGTCGAGCCGGTCCGCTTCGAGGGGGACGGCGGGCCGGGTGTAGCGGACCTGGTTGCGGACGGCGAACCCGTTGAAGGCGAAGTCGTGGTGGGCACTCTGCGAGGGCGGCGGCGGGGGCAGGACGACGTCGGCGTGGCGCGAGGTCTCGTTGAGGTACGGGTCGACGCTGACCATGAAGTCGAGCCCGGCGAGGGCCGCGTCTAGCCGCCGGCCGTCGGGGGCGGACAGCACGGGATTGGCCGCGATCGCGATCAGGGCGCGGATGCGCCCCTCCCCCGGGGTCTCGATCTCCTCGGCCAGGGCGGCGGTGGGCAGTTCGCTCTTGACCTCGGGGTGCCCGCTGACCCGGCTGCGCCAGCGGCCGAGGGCGAACCCCCTGCCGGGCCCGGCGGGCCGGGGGCGCGGACCGGCCGCCGGGAGCGGGAAGAGGGCTCCGCCGGGGCGGTCGAGGTTGCCCGTGAGGATGTTCAGTACGTCCACCAGCCAGCTGGCGAGCGTCCCGTGCTCGACGGTGCAGCTGCCGATCCGCCCGTAGACGGCGGCGGTCGGCGCGGCCGCCAGCTCCCGGGCGAGGGCGCGGATCCGGTCGGCCGGCAGGTCGCAGGCGGGGGCGACCGCCTCAGGAGTGAAACTCCCGAGGGCGTCGGTGAGTTCCCGGAGTCCTTCGGTGTGTTCCGTGAGCGCTCCGGGGTCGGCGAGCTTCTCGGCGAGCAGGGTGTGGGCGAGCGCGGCGAGCAGCAGCGCGTCGCTGCCGGGGCGCGGCGCGAGGTGCGTGTCGGCGAGCTTGGCGGTGCGCGTGCGGCGCGGGTCGACGACGACGAGCGTGCCGCCCCGGGCCCTGAGCGCCTTGAGCCTGCCGGGGAAGTCGGGGGCGGTGCACAGGGAGCCGTTGGACTCGACCGGGTTGGCGCCGACCAGCAGGAGGAAGTCGGTGCGGTCGAGGTCGGGCACGGGGATGGCGAAGGGGTCGCCGAACAGGAGACCGCTGGAGACGTGCTTGGGCATCTGGTCGAGGGTGC
>NZ_GG657750.1:1743863-1746131 GCF_000158895.1 Streptomyces sp. C
GGGGAAACCGGGGGGAACCGGGGGAAGCCGGAAGGATCCCGGGGAAGCCGGAAGCATCCGGGGGCGAGCCGGAGGGGTCCGGTCCTGGGGGATCAGTCCAGGACGCGGGCCAGGTAGGCGTGCATCATCGCCCGGGTCTCGGCGACGATGCCGGGGTCGCCGGCCGGGTCGGCCCGGAAGGCCAGCTGGACCAGCGCGTCGGTCGCCTCGACGGCCACCAGGACCGCCCGGGACAGTCCGGGGTCCGGGGTGAGCCCCAGGTGGGTGCACAGCAGCCCGGTCAGGCGGGCGGCGACCAGGTGGTTGGGGTCGGAGGCGGGGCCTTCGGAGGGCGGGGCGGGCACCCCGAAGTCCACGAGGGCGAAGCCCGGGACGCTGCGCTTCATGGCCAGGTACTCGTCCAGCACGGCGTCCACGACGGGCCGCCAGTGCGCGGCCGGCAGCAGGGCGAGCCGCCGCTCGATGCCCTCGGCGTACTGCTCCAGGTTGCGCTGGGCCAGGGCCACGGCCATGGCGCGCTTGTTCCCGAAGAAGCGGTAGACCGAGCCGATGGGCACGCCGGCGCGCAGGGCGACGGCGCGGGTGCTGAGGTTCTCGTAGCCGGTCTCGTCGAGGAGTTCGGCGCAGGCGTCGAGGATCCGGGCGAGGCGGTCGGCGCTGCGCTGCTGGACCGGGGTCCTGCGCAGGGGGTGGGCGGGAGGCACGGGGTCCATCATGCCGCTCCTGGCTCGTGGGTCCAGTGGTGCGGGTCCCCGCTCCTCAGTTCAGGAGGAGGGTCAGCCCGCCGATCGTGTAAGTGATCATCAGCGCGAGCAGCGGCAGTTGGCCCGCCACCGCTTTCACCGGGGGGAAGAGGCGTACGGAACGGTCGTGCGCGGCGATCACACCGAGTACGTGGCCGGCCACGACGGCGGTCACCTGGAGGGTGGCGAGAGCGCCCGGACCCAAGGGGGGACTGGGATCGGGGGCGTTGTCAGTGCCGAGTGCCATGCTTACCGTACGTGGTCCTTCGGTGACGAGGAGGGAGAAGTAATGGGCGGTGAGATAGCCGAGGGCGATCGGCACGAGTGAGTGCGCGAAGGCGGTCAGCGGTCGGGGGTGCGGGCCGCTGACGAGGCGGGTGGCCGCCGCGCACAGGCAGTACAGGGTGGCGACGAGGGCGACGGAGGCGAGCAGTCCGAGCGTGGCCGTGGGGGTGCGTCCGAGGGGGGAGGTCTGAAGGGTGTTGATCCAGGCGGGGTTGTCGGAGTAGCCGTCGTAGGCGGTGGAGCCGAGCAGGACGCAGACGGTGGCGACGAGTCCGGGCCGCTCGGGCGTCGCGTCGAGTCCGTGGAAGGGGTTGCGCAGGACCAGGCGGCCGTCGCTGCGGCGGCCGAGGGGGGAGAGCCCGGCCAGGAGGTCGGAGTAGACCTCGAAGGCGTCGGCTTCGGCGAACCAGCTCTCGCCGAAGCGGGCGGCGAGCAGCAGGTGGGTGGCGGTGTAGGCGGTGAGGGCACACAGGAGGGTGGTGGTCGATGCGGGGTCGGGAGCGACGAGTTCGAGCCAGGTGAAGCCGAACAGTCCGGCGGCGGCGGGCCAGTGGCCGGTCCGGGGCGGCAGGGGGCGGCCGGCCCCGGGCGGGCGGCGGCGGGCCCGGGCGAGGAGGCGGTGCAGGGTGCGCAGCGGGTTGAGGCGGCGCCAGACGGGACCGAGGAGGAGGGAGGCGGGCACGAGCCCGACCCAGAGCAGGACGTAGACGGCGCCGGGAGCGGGGTTGCGGTCGGGGTCGTCGGGACCGAGGAGGAGGTGGAGGAGCACGGCGAGGGCTGCGGCGAGGCCCAGTCCGCGCAGGGCGGTGCGGGTGGCCGGCGCGTCGGCCGCCCGCTGGAGCCCGGCGGGCAGGGCGAGGCCGGAGCGGTCGCCGCGGAAGCGGGAGGCGGACCAGAGGAGGCCGAGTGCGAGGAAGGAGACGAAGAGAGCGGTGAAGGCGCCGGCGAAGGCGTAGAAGGGGGAGATCGGCAGGTCGTGCTGGGAGCCGATCCCGTGCGCGAGCAGGGTCGAGGGGCCGGGCGGGAGAAGAACCACGGGTTCCGCCGGGCTCATCGGACGAGGAGCTGGGTCAGGACGAGCCGGGACTCGTGGGTCTCGACCTCGAAGAGGCCCGTGCGGTCGGCCGTCAGGACCAGGGTGGCCTCCTGGCCGGCGGGCAGGGCGAGTTCCTTGTCGTAGCCGTGGACGTGCAGGGTGTCGGCGCGGTCGATGGTGACGCGCAGGGCCAGGCGCTCGCCG
>NZ_GG657750.1:1747567-1753718 GCF_000158895.1 Streptomyces sp. C
GTAGTCGGCGCAGACCATCAGCTGGGTGAGCTTCACCGGTTCGCCCACCAGCCGGGCCGAGGAACCGCTGACCTGTCCGCGTTCCTTCCCGCACTGCGGGAGCGTGCCCGGGGTGGAGCCGTCGGGGCCGTCCTGCCAGCAGTTCTGGCGCCCCTGGCCGTCCCACCACACGTCGGTGCCGTTGGGGCGGGAGGCCCCGGACCTGTCCTTGCCGAGCACGTTGCCCGCGTACCGGTTGTGGTGGGAGGTGTCGGTCTGCTTGGACCAGCGCTCCTCGCCCCGGATGAAGGCGGGGACGGCGCTGAGGAAGAAGCCGGCCCGCCGGTGGCCGTACACCCAGTTGCCCTCGTAGAGGTTCCAGTTGCCTCCGGCGGTGATGATGCCGGTGCCGGGCGGCATGGAGATCTGCGGGCAGACCACCCCCTGCTCGTAGCCGCGTTCGGCGGGCGGCTTGGCGCAGGTGCCGTCGGCGACGTGGTGGTAGTAGTCGGCGTTGTTGTCGTGGATGAGGTTGCGTTCGAAGCGGGCGTGGTTCTGCGGGAGTCCGGGGTGTCCGGGGAAGGCGCTGTCCATCGAGGCGCCGCCCATGTTCTGGTCGAACTCGTTGTCGTGGACCCACACCGAGTCCCCGGCGGTGCCGGAGTAGCCGACCATGTTGTGGTGGCTGCGGCAGCCGGTGATCTCGATGGAGTAGCGGGGCACGTCGTAGCCGCGGCCGTCGTTGATGTCGGAGGCGCTGCCGGGGTAGATCCCGGAGTCGCCGTTGCCGTAGGACTCGCAGTTCTTGTAGAGGCCGTGGTCGCTGGCGAAGGTCAGGAAGCCGTACTCGTCGTTCCAGCGGGTCAGGACGTCGTCGATGACGAAGCCGTCGCCGGCGAGCACGTACAGCGAGTTGAAGGTGGTGCGCTGCGCGGTGAAGTTCCGGAAGTAGATGCCGTTGGACCGGTCGGCGCGGATGGCGTTCAGCTTCTGGTATTTGGCGTCGACGACCACGTCGGTGCGGGCGGCGCCGGTGCCCTCGATCTGCAGGTTCGTCTTGCCGAGGATGGCCACGAGGTTCTGGTTGTGGCGGCACTTCTCCTGCTGCTCGTAGGACAGGATCTGGTAGCCCAGTGAGGAGTTGGGGGCCTTGAGGTTCGCGCACTCCCCCGCCGGTGCGGGCAGGGAGGGCTCCTCCTCGTAGAGGCCGGGCAGGATCGCGATGTTCATCCCCGGCCGGTCGACGGCGTCCACGGCCTGCTGGAGGTGGCGGTAGCCGCTCTTCTCGCAGCGGTCGTAGAGGTCGAGGTTGCGCTGCCGGAGCTGCGGCGGGAAGCCGGCCACGCGGCGTTCGAAGGCGGGCCGGTCCGTCTTGCAGACCAGCAGGTCGGGCTCGGCCGCCGCACGGTAGGCGGGGACGGATCCGGTGCCGTCGGGGAGGGCGACGGGGCGCTCCTCGTGCGCGCGGGCGGCGGGCGCGGCGGCGAGGAGGGACAGGAGGGCGAGGAGGGCGGCGAGGAGCGCCGCCGGCACGGCAGGGAACCTGCGGGTCCACGACATGCGCGAGAGAGTAGAGCAATGTTCATCTTTTGGGATCCCCCCGTGCGGGATCCCTCCGGGCGGTGACCGGATCGTTGCGCGAGGGCCTGCGCCGCGGGCGCGGGGTGACGGGCGGAAGGGCGACAGGCCAGGGCGACGGGCGGGCGGGCGACGGGCCAGGGCGACGGGCGTGCGGGCGTGCGGGCGACGAGCGGGCGGGTGCGCCGGCGGGCCCCCTCCGGCCCTGCCCCGCGGAGCTTTCGGCCGGTGACCGCAAGACGGCGTTGACGGGAGGGGGCCCGGAATCCTACTGTCGACCATAGGATTCCTTCGAGGGAGCGGGAGCAGCCCATGAGTGAGCAGGCCAGGAAGACGGCGGAGGCGCTGGAGTACCTCACCGGCTTCGGGAACGAGCACAGCTCGGAGGCCGTGCCCGGCGCGCTCCCGCTCGGCCGCAACTCCCCCCAGCGCGCCGCCCTCGGCCTCTACGCCGAGCAGCTCAGCGGCAGCGCCTTCACCGAGCCGCGCCGCCACAACCGCCGGTCGTGGCTGTACCGGATCCGCCCCTCCGCCGCCCACCCGGCCTTCACCCGCGTGGACAACGGCGCCCTGCGCACGGCGCCCTTCACCGACGCCGTCCCGGACCCCAACCGGCTGCGCTGGAACCCGCTGCCCGACCCGGCCCCCGGCACCGACTTCCTGGCCGGCCTGTGGACCCTCGGCGGCAACGGCGACGCCACCCAGCGCACCGGCATGGCCGTCCACCTCTACTCCGCCAACGCCGACATGACCGACCGGGTCTTCAGCGACTCCGACGGTGAGCTGCTGATCGTCCCCGAGCGCGGCGGCCTGCTGCTGCGCACCGAGCTCGGCCTGCTGAGCGCCGGCCCCGGCGAGGTGGCACTGATCCCGCGCGGCGTCCGCTTCCGCGTCGAGCTGCTGGACGGCGACGCCCGCGGCTACGTCTGCGAGAACTACGGGCAGCCCTTCGAGCTGCCGGACCTCGGCCCGATCGGCGCCAACGGCCTGGCCGCGGCGCGGGACTTCCGCGCTCCGGTGGCCGCGTACGAGGACGTGGACCGCCCGACCGAGGTGGTCAACAAGTTCTGCGGCAACCTCTGGTCCGCGACGTACGACCACTCGCCGCTCGACGTCGTCGCCTGGCACGGCACGCACGTCCCGTACGTCTACGACCTGCGCAAGTTCAACGTGATCGGGTCCATCAGCTACGACCACCCCGACCCGTCGATCTTCACCGTGCTGACCTCGCCCTCCGACACCCCGGGGCTGGCGGGCGTGGACTTCGTGGTGTTCGCGCCGCGCTGGCTGGTCGGCGAGGACACCTTCCGCCCGCCGTACTTCCACCGCAACGTGATGAGCGAGTACATGGGCCTGATCGAGGGCGCCTACGACGCCAAGGCCGAGGGGTTCGTGCCGGGCGGCGGCTCGCTGCACAACATGATGTCCGCGCACGGCCCGGACCGGGAGACCTTCGACAAGGCCAGCGCCGCCGAGCTGAAGCCGCAGAAGATCGACGACGGCCTCGCCTTCATGTTCGAGACCCGCTGGCCGATCACCGCCACCCCCCAGGCGGCGGGGGCGGAACACCTCCAGCGCGGCTACGACGACGTATGGGAGGGTCTCCAGCGGCACTTCCGCGCCTAACATGCCGGTGTCCCCCTGCGCACCGCCCCGCCCCGTCGTCCGATGACGGCCGGCCCGTACGGAGAACGACCCGTGACCGCCTTCGCCCCCGACTCCCTGGTACTCAACCGGAAGCTGCCGCTCTGGTACCAGGTGTCCCAGTCCCTGCGCGCATCGATACTGGGGCGCACCCCGGACGCCTCGCTGCGGCTGCCGACCGAGGAGCAGCTCGCCGAGCACTACGGGGTGAGCGTGCTGACCATGCGCCAGGCGCTCAAGGAGCTGGAGGGCGAGGGGCTGATCAGCCGGCACCGGCGGCGCGGGACCTTCATCGAGCCGGGCGCGATGCGCAGCGCACCGGTGCGGCTGCTCGGCTCGGTGGACGCGATCGTGGCCCAGCAGTCGGGTGACCTGACGACGGTGCTGGGCCGTGAGCGCACGCCCGTGGCCGGGGAGTTGCTGGAGCACTTCCCGGACACGGCGGAGGTGGTCACGTACCGCAGGCTCCGGCGCGACGGCGAGAGCGGGGAGCCCACCAACTGGGCGGAGAACGCGGTCCGTCCGGAGCTCGCCGACGCCGTGGACCTTGCGGACCTGGAGCGCTGGCCGATGACCAAGGTGCTGCGCGACGTGGTCGGCGTACGGATCAGCCGGATCACGGACACCGTGGAGGCGCGGCTCGCCGACCCGGTCACGGCCGAGCTGCTGGAGGTCCCGCTGCTGAGCCCGATCCTGCACTACACCGGCGTGACCTACGACGAGGACGGGCGGGTCGTGGACGTGGCCCGGATCCGGTACCGGGGCGACCGGTTCTCCTTCACGGTGACCGTCGAGGCACCCTGAGCTCAGTAGTGCCGGACCAGTTCCGGGTACTCCTGGCGGCCTGCGTGAGTGTCGGCGAATCCCTTGTGCCGGTATTTCGTCACGAAATCCAAGTGCGCATGAAGCACCAACGTGCGCGTCTCCCTGTACGAATGTTCTACATGTCAGCCAAAAACCAACCGCAGTACGGTGACCGGCGTGAAGCTCAGGTATCAGTTCCGGCTGTACCCGAGCGCCCCGCAACGGACCATGCTGGCGAAGGCGTTCGGGTGCGCCCGCGTCGTCTTCAACGACGCCCTCCGTGCCCGCCAGGACGCCTACAGGCAGGGGGCAAAGCGCCCGACCGCTGCGGAACTCTCGAAGCGATACATCACCGACTCCAAGAAGACCGAAGACCGGCACTGGCTGGACGACGCGTCGGCCGTGGTGCTCCAGCAGTCCCTGCGGGATCTGGAGACCGCGTACTCCAACTTCTTCGCCTCCAGGAACGGCACCCGCAAGGGACCGAGGATGGGTCCGCCGAAGTTCAAGAAGAAGACCAGCCGCCAGTCCATCCGCTTCACCGCCAACGCCCGCTTCTCGGTCACCGAGGGCGGCGCGCTGCGCCTGCCGAAGATCGGCGACGTGAAGATCCGCTGGTCCCGCCGGCTTCCCTCCGCCCCGTCGTCCGTGAGCGTGGTCAAGGACGCGTCCGGCAGGTACTTCGCCAGCTTCGTGGTGGAGGCCGAAGACAAGCCACTGCCCGAGCTGGACCTGGACGAGACGGAAACCGGGATCGACCTGGGCCTGTCCACCTACGCCGTCCTACGCGGGCGAAAGATCGCATCCCCGAAGTTCTTCCGCCGCCAAGAGAAGAAACTCCGCCGCGCCCAGCGCAAGCTGTCCCGGGCTCAGAAGGGCTCCGGCAACCGGCGCAAGGCCAAGCTCGCCGTATCGAAGATCCACGCCAAGATCGCGGACAAGCGCCGCGACTTCATCGAGCAGGAAACCACCAGGATCACGCGCGAGAGCCAAGCCGTGTACCTGGAGGACCTGAACGTGAAAGGCATGGGATCGAAGAAGGGCAAGCGGGCCAAATCCGTCCACGACCAGAGCCTGGGCATGTTCGCCCGCACCCTGGAAGCCAAATGCGCACGGTACGGGCGCCTCTTCGCCAAGGTGGACCGGTTCTTCCCCTCCACCCAGCTCTGCTCGGCGCCCGGGTGCGGCAGCATCGAAGGACCCAGGGGACTGGAAGGGCTCAAGATCCGGAAGTGGACATGCTCCTGCGGAACAGTCCACGACCGGGACGAGAACGCCGAATGCAACATCCGCCGCGAAGGACGGCGCATCGTGGCCGAGGGACGCCCGGACACGTAAAACGCCTGTGGAGCCCGTACAAGACCCGGCACGCCGGGCAGTGGGTGATGAAGCAGGAACCACTACGCACGTACTGGAAACAGCGGCGGCACGGTGGGAATCTCCCCCGTTCAGGGGGGAGAGCGTCAATTCTGCTGGTCGTTCTCCTCCGTGAGGCGTTCGCCCTCGGCCTGCGAGGGCGTGGTGCGCATCGTCTCGGGGTGGTGGCGCTGCTGCCGCTCCCGGTCGTCCATGTCCTCGTCGAGACGCTCGCCCTCGGCCTGCGACGGGGTCGAATACTCGTCGTACATGCTCATCGCCGGCTCCTCGGTCGGTACGGGTGCCTACACCGGTCGGTACGGAACCGTACGTACGCGGCGTATGCCCACATAAGGAGCGTAACGCTTCGGCCGGGAGACGGCCCCGCCCCGTCGGGCCGTCGCTACCATCTGCCGGGTGAGCGCTGACGTACCGCTGCTGGACGATCTGATGCCCTGGGCCGTGGACGGCCTGCGCCTGGGCCGGGACTGGGTGGCGGCGCCCGATCCCGCGACCCTGCGCGCCCGCTGGACTGCCCTGACCGACGCCGAAGGGGCGGAGCGGGAGCGGCTGTTCCGCCCGAGCCGGACCCGTACGCCTTTGGCCGGGGCGGCCGCGCTGCCCGGCCAGCGCTCGGCCACCGCCCGGTTCGCCGACGCGCCCGGCGCGTTCCCGGACCCCGTACGGGTGCTCCGCGCGCCCTTCGACGAGCAGTGGCTGCTGCCCGACCAACGGCTGATCGACTCCGCCCGCCCCGAGCTGTGGCGGGTGCGCGACGCGCAGCAGGTGT
>NZ_GG657750.1:1754430-1763874 GCF_000158895.1 Streptomyces sp. C
CCAGGAGGAGGGCCCGGGCGGGCAGTTCGCGCTGCTCTGAGGCCCCCGGGGCGGTCCGCGAAGCGGCGCCGCCCACCCGGAGGCCGGACGCCGCGGCTCCCCCGGCCACCGCCGGAAGGCACCCCCGGCTGCGCGCCCCCGGGCGCCATGCGCCGCTGCTCCCCGGCGCCCCCAGGCGCCGGGCGCCGCCGAGCGGGCACCACCGAGCGGGCACCACCGAGCGGGCACCGCCGGCCGGGCACCGCCGGGCGGTCGCCGCCGCTCCGGGCCCGCCCTCAGGACCACCCCGTCAGCAGCCGGGACACGGCGCGGTCGAAGACGTCCGTCATGTCCGTGCCGGCGGCGGTGACCGGGGTGCCTTCGGTGAGGGCCGCCGTGAGCCGCGGGTACTCCCCCGTCGCCAGCCGGGAGCCGAGCCAGGCCGTCCGTACGCCTTCCTCGGCGGCCTCGCTCCAGGGCAGCGAGCGGGCCCGTTCGGCCAGGGCCAGTTCCCCGGCCACGAAGGTGGCGACCATGCCGTTGACGGACGCGATCAGCTCCAGCTTCTCGGCCCCGGACGCCTCCAGCGGCTCCAGGCAGGCCAGGCTGTGCTCCAGGTACCGCAGGGCGTTGGGGCCGAAGCCGTAGACCGGGCTCAGCAGCCGGGGCAGCCAGGGGTGGCGCTGCATCAGGGCGCGGGTCTGCCGGGCCAGGGCGAGCAGGTCCTCCCGCCAACGGCCGCTCGGCGCGGTGAGGTCGTACTCGCCGCTGACCGCGTCGACCATCAGCTCGTACAGGTCCTCCTTGCGCGGGACGTAGTTGTACAGGGACATCGTCCCGGCGCCGATCCCGGCCGCCACCCGCCGCATGGAAACGGCCTCGATCCCCTCCGCGTCGGCGATCCGTACGGCCTCGGCGGCGATCGAGTCGCGGCTGTGCGCGGGCCGGGGCCCGCGGCCCGCCCGCTGCGGACGGGCCCAGATCACTTCGGGTTCAGCGGGGCGCCCGCCGGCTGTCATCGGTCACATCACCTCGTCGTTCGTCTCCGCCCCATCTTAGTTACGTACACCGTACGTATTGCGGTAGGGTGCGGCGCATGACGACTACGTACGCTGTACTTAGTGAGGGTCTGGAGAAGCACTACGGCGAGGTGCACGCCCTGCGCGGGCTCGACCTGGCCGTGCCGGAGGGCACCGTCTGCGGACTGCTGGGCCCCAACGGCGCGGGCAAGACCACCGCCGTGCGGATCCTCACCACGCTCACCGCCCCCACCGCCGGACGCGCCCTGGTCGCCGGCCACGAGGTCACCGCCGACCCGGGCGCCGTACGCCGCGCCATCGGCGCCACCGGCCAGTACGCCTCCGTCGACGGGGACCTGACCGGCCGGGAGAACCTCCGGCTGTTCGCCCGCCTCGCCGGACTGCGGGGGCGGGCCGGGCGCGAGCGCGCGGACGAGCTGCTGGAGCGCTTCGGCCTCGGCGAGGCCGCCGACCGGGTGGCCACCACCTGGTCGGGCGGCATGAGGCGGCGCCTGGACCTGGCCGCCGGCCTCGTCACCCGCCCCCGGGTGCTCTTCCTCGACGAGCCCACCACCGGGCTGGACCCGGCGGCCCGCGAACAGATCTGGACAGCGGTGCGCGACCTCGCCCACGAGGGCACCACCGTGCTGCTGACCACCCAGTACCTGGAGGAGGCCGACCGGCTCGCCGACGACATCGTCGTCGTGGACCGGGGCCGGGCCCTCGCCACCGGAACCCCGGCCGGCCTCAAGGCCCGGATCGGCGCCCGCGCCGAGGTCACCGTCGCCGGACCGGCCGCCCTCGCGGGCGCCGCCGTGGTCCTCGACCAGCTCACCGGAGGCCGCCCCGCCCTGGACGAGGAGCGGCTCACCGTCGGCGTGACCGTGCTCGACGGCGCGCTCACCCTGCCCCGGATCATCCGCGAGCTCGACACCGCCGGGGTCCCCGTGACCGACGCGAGCCTGCGCCCGCCCACCCTCGACGAGGTGTTCCTGCGCCTCACCCGGACCCCCGCCGCCCCCGCGGACGACAAGGAGCACGCGGCATGACCACCCTGCTGTCGGACGGCGGCGCCGTCCTCACCCGCCAGCTCCAGAAGGCCCGGCACGCCCCGGCCCTGCTGGTGCTGACCCAGACCATGCCGATCGCGATGCTGCTCTTCTTCGGCTACGTGTTCGGCAGCGCGCTCGCCATGCCGGGCGCCGAGTACCGCGAGTTCCTGGTGCCCGGGCTGCTCGCCGCGACCGCCGCGAACGGCCTGATGACCGGCATGTTCACGGCCGCGCAGGACGCCCACCGGGGGGTCATGGACCGCTTCCGGACGCTGCCGATGAGCCGGGCCGCGGTCCCGCTGGGGCAGACGGCCGCCGACCTGCTGACCACGGCGGTGTCGATGGTGCCGCTGATGCTGGTGGGGCTGGCGATGGGCTGGCGGGTGGAGAACGGCCTGCCCGGGGCCCTGGGGGCGCTCGGCGTGCTGCTGCTGTTCCGGTTCGCCGCCGCCTGGGTGGGCACGTACCTGGGGCTGGTGAGCCGCAGCGAGGAGGCCGCGGGCCAGCTCGGCAGCGCCACCTTCGTGCTGCCGATGCTGTCCAGCGCGTACCTGCCGACGGCCGGACTGCCCGGCTGGCTGCGGACGGTCGCGGAGTGGAACCCGATCAGCGCCGTCGCCACCGCCGTACGGGAGCTGTGCGGCAACGCGGGCGGCGCGGCCGCGGCCCCGGGCGCGGCCTGGCCCGCGTCCCATCCGGTGGCGGGCGCGGTGCTGTGGTCGCTGCTGCTCCTGCTCCTGTTCGTGCCGCCGGCCACGCGCCGGTTCGCGCGCGGCCGGGGCTGAGGGCGGGTCAGGACCCGGCCCCGCGACGGCCGTCAGGGCAGCGGCGTGAGGGGCACCTGCACGGTCACCGGGACCGTCTCCGTGTGCAGGTTGCCGTCCAGGGCGTCCGTCAGGGACGTCTGGGTGTCGGCGGTGAAGCGGCAGCCGACGACGGCGATCCCGCACACCCGGTAGCGGACGACGACGGAGGCGGTGGCGCCGGAGCGGATCGAGCCGACCGTCTGCGGCACCGGGCCGAGCCGGGTGATCCCCGGGCTCGTGGGCGGCGCGTCGAGCAGCTTGACGTTGAACGCGTCGCCGGGGCCGGTGTTCCGGATCCGGTACTCCACGCTGAGCGTGCGGGAGAGGTAGTTGCCGAGGCCGCCCCAGTAGGCGCGGCGGGTCACGGCCACCTGCGGCTGGAGGAGCGAGACGGAGCCCGTGAGGCTCAGGCTCCACGGCTTGCCGCTGCCGGTGGTGACGTCGGCCGCCACGCCGAACGATCCCGTGCCGGAGGCGCCCCGGTAGGCGTTCGCCGGGGCGGAGTCCGGGACGACGGTCCAGGTGCCGGACCCCGTCACCGTGGTCCCGTCGTACGAGAGGGTCGGGGAGGAGCAGGTCCCGCTCTTCAGGGCCAGGGTCAGGGTCCCCCGGGCGTTGGACAGGGCGACCCGGGCGTCGTCCTCGGGGAGCGCGGCCTGGGTGGCGCCGACCCGGAACGGCAGGCTGACGCCGAGCTGGGAGGCGAGCGAGGAGAAGACACCCGGGTTCAGCGAGGCGCTGCCGGTGAGCAGCCGGCCGTCGGTGAGCGGGCCCGGGGAACAGGCGGGGGCGCTGGTGACGACGCCGGCCGCACTGGAGGCGCTCACGTTCAGCGGGTCCGGGACGCGGCCCGCCGCACCGGCCGGCGCCGTGGCCACCGCCGCCCCCGCCAGCAGCGCCATCACCACGGCCGCCGTTCGCCGGACTGCGGAGCGGGCGGGGGTTGCGGCGGCGGTCGGGGCTGTCATGGGCGACCCTTCGGTGCGGCGCCAGGGCGGACGCCCGCACCTTACGCATACAATCCGGGCATTCCGCCGGACTTGAGCTCCGGACACGGGTGACAGACCCGGCTTCCACCCGGTAGGCAGACCCCATGGCTACCGAACCCCTCCCCCTCGCCGGCCTCACCGTGGTCGCCGTCGAACAGGCCGTCTCGGCCCCCTTCGCCACCCGCCAGCTCGCCGACCTCGGAGCCCGGGTGATCAAGGTCGAGCGGCCCGACGGCGGCGACTTCGCACGCGCCTACGACACCGCCGCCCAGGGCCTGGCCTCGCACTTCGTGTGGGCCAACCGCGGCAAGGAGTCCGTCGCCCTCGACCTGAAGGACCCGCGCGGACTGGAGGTGCTCCACGGCCTGCTGGAGGGTGCCGACGTCTTCGTGCAGAACCTCGCGCACGGGGCCGCCGCCCGGCTCGGCCTCGACGCGGCCGCGCTGTGCGCCCGTTACCCGCGCCTGGTCGCCGTGGACGTCTCCGGCTACGGCCCCGAGGGCCCGTACGCCCACAAGCGCGCCTACGACATGCTCGTGCAGTGCGAGGCGGGGCTGGTCTCGGTGACCGGCACTCCGGAGCGGCCGGTGAAGGCGGGCATCCCGGCGGCGGACATCGCGGCCGCCATGTACGCCTTCTCGGGGGTCCTCGCCGCCCTGCTGCGCCGTGGCACCACCGGGCGCGGCGGGCCGGTGGAGGTGTCGATGCTGGACGCGCTCGCCGAGTGGATGGGCCATCCGCTGCACCACACGATGCACGGCGGGGAGCAGCCCGTACGGACCGGCCTCGCGCACGCGGTGATCGCGCCGTACGACGCCTACCCGACGGCCGACGGGGACCGGGTGCTGCTGTCGGTGCAGAACGACCGGGAGTGGCGGCGCCTCGCGGTCCGGGTGCTGGACCGGCCGGACCTGGCGGAGGACCCGGCGTACGCGACGAACGCCGCCCGCACGCGGGGGCGGGAGAAGACGGACGCGGTGGTGGCGCAGGCCCTCGGCCGGCTCGGCGCGGACGAGGCCGTGGCGCGGCTGGAGGCGGCCGGGATCGCCTGTGCGCGGCTCAACTCGGTGGCCCAGCTGGCCGGGCACCCGCAGCTGGCGGCACGGGACCGCTGGCGGGAGGTGGATTCGCCGGCCGGCCCGCTGCGGGCGCTGCTGCCGCCGATCGGGCTGCCGGGCGGCGCGGAACCGCGGATGGGTGCGGTGCCCGCGCTCGGCGAACACACCGACGCCCTGCTGCGCGCCCTGGGGATGACGGGCGCGCAGATCACGGCACTGCGCCGGGACGGTGTGGTCGCCTGAGGCCGGGGTGGCGCCGGGGGTTCCCGGAAGACGCCGGACGGGGGGACGGGGCCGGGTCGCAGCCGGACGGGGGACCGGCTGCGCGGACGGTCAGGTGCGGCGGCTGCCGAAGAGCGTGCGCCGCAGCCTGCGCAGCGGTGCGAAGAGCGCGACGCGCGCGCTCCGGCTCCGCTGGACGTGGGTGTGGTCGCGCGAAGTGAGCTCGCGCATCAGCAGGGTCGCCTCGGCCACCTCGTGGCGCGGGGCGGCGGGACCGCCCAGCACGGCGAGGTGGCGGTCGAGGCGCGAGCTGACCGCGCTGCTGCCGCAGGTGATGGCAGGCACGCGGGGCGGCCTGCTGCGCATCGTTATCTGTTCCATGTCTCTCCCCACCCGTACGAGGGCACCCGGCCCGGGCAGGGTAACCCTATCGCCCCCGCAACGCCCGCGGGTATCCCGGTGGTGTGAATTACCCCTGTAATTACGGGTAGTTGACGATTACTCAGCGGAGTCGACCGTCACTCTCCGTGCCATCGGGTCGACTTGGGGGACCTCGCGCAGCAGTCGGTGACAGTGTCGTCACGACGGGGGCCGACCGGCACGTACTGCGCTAACTTGGAGTGATCACCCGGTGACGCAGGGGGGCTCGCGTGAACGGTAACGAAAGCGGGGACGCCGGGCGTGTCATCGCCGGCCGGTACCGGCTGCTCGGCCAGTTGGGGCGCGGCGGCATGGGTGTGGTGTGGCGGGCCCGTGACGAGGTGCTGGGCCGCGAGGTCGCCGTCAAGGAGGTGCGGGCCCCCGCCGGGCTGGACGCGGCCGAGGTCGAGCGGATGTACCGGCGGCTGGAGCGGGAGGCGTGGGCGGCCGCCCGCGTCTCGCACCGCGGGGTGGTCACGGTCTACGACGTCGCGAGCGAGGAGGGGCGCCCGTGGATCGTGATGGAGCTGGTGCGCGGTCTCTCCCTGGCGGAGGTGCTGGAGGGCGAGGGCCCGATGAACCCCCAACGGGCCGCGCACATCGGCGAACAGGTCCTGGCCGCACTGCGCTCCGCGCACGGGGCCGGGGTGCTGCACCGGGACGTGAAGCCGGCCAACGTGCTGGTCGCCAATGACGGCCGGGTGGTGCTGAGCGACTTCGGGATCGCCCGGCTGGAGGGCTCCGCCGCGCTCACCATGACCGGCGAGGTGGTCGGGTCCCCCGAGTTCCTGGCCCCGGAGCGGGCGCTCGGGAACGAGCCCGGCCCGGAGTCGGACCTGTGGTCGCTCGGGGTGATGCTCTACGCGGCGGTCGAGGGGGTCTCGCCCTTCCGCAAGGACACCCCGCTGTCCACCCTGCAGGCGGTCGTGGACGCGGAGTTGCCCCCGCCGCGCCGGGCCGGGCCGCTGGAGCCCGTGCTGGAGGGGCTGCTGCGCAAGGATCCGGCCGAACGGCTCTCCGCCGCGGAGGCCGCCCGGATGCTGCGGATCGTCGGCGCGGGCGGGGCGGTACGCGACCCCGGCGGGCCCGGTGTCGGGGGCGGGGGCGGACGCGCCGACGGTCGCCGCGCGGGCGGGATCCGGGGGCGGGGCCGGGATCCGGGGCGGGCTACGGGCAGACCCCGCCGATGCCGATGCCGATGCCGATGCCGGTACCGGCACCCGCGCCGGAAGCCGGGGGCGGCTCCCGCGGGCCCGCGGGGGCGGTGCTGACCCTCGGGATCGTGGTGCTGCTGCTGGGGCTGGTCCTGCTGGGGTGGCTGCTGCTGCGGGACACCTGGGGCGGGGAAGGGCCGGGAGGCACCCCCTCGCCTTCGGCGTCGGCGTCCTCTTCTCCCTCTGCGTCGGCGTCCGCTTCGGCCTCGGCATCGGCCTCCGCGTCCGCCAGTGCCACCGCCGCGCAGAGCGTCACCCTGTACGCCCACGCCACGCGCCCCGAGTACCGCGGGAGCTGCCCGCCGGCCGAGGCGGCCGCGCCCGCCTTCACCGGGACGATCGAGGTGGCCCGGACCCCGGCGGTGGTGGAGTACCGCTGGGTCCGGCGCGGTGCGGGCGGGGGACCCGCCTCCGACTGGCAGAGCATCGTGTACGAGGAGGGCGGGGCGCGCACCCGCCAGCTGAACCACACCGAGCCGGGCGATCCGGCGGGCGCGAGCTTCCGCGACGCGGTCCGGCTGGAGGTACGGGCGCCGGCGCAGACGGCTTCGGCGTGGCTGGAGTACTCCCTGACGTGCGTGAAGGAGACCCCGACGGGCGGGGCCTCCTCCCCCGGTTCCCCCGGGCCCTCCGGTTCCCCGGCCGGGACGCCGACGCCGACGCCCGCGCCCACACCGAGCGCGGGCGTCAGCCCCTAGGGACGTGTCCCGCGGATCAGACGCTGCCGGAGAAGACGGGCAGGTAGCCGCCGGACTGCCCGGCGGCCGTGGGGTGGTACGACTCGCCGATGTTGGCCCAGTTGACGCTGTGCAGCCAGGCACTGCCGGAGCAGATCTCGTGGCCGGTGAACGCCCCGACGACCGAGGCGAAGGTGTAGCCGTGGTCGGCGGCGCGCTTGGCGATGGCGGCGTTGAGGTAGTCCGCCGCGCCGTTGATGGCGGAGCGTTCGCCCTCCGTCAGGCCGGCGACGCAGGTGCCGTTCAGCTTGTAGAAGCGGGGATAGCCGATGACGACGACCTTGGCGGAGGGGGCGCGGCCCCGGATCGCGTCGTAGACCTGGTCGAGCCGGCCGGGGAGGGTGGTGTCGACGTACCGCTTGGCCTCGTTGACGCGGTTGACGCAGGTGGATTCGGACTGCAGGACGCAGGTCGTCATCACGTCCGAGAACCCGGCGTCGTTGCCGCCGACGGTGATGCTGACGAGGTCGGTGCCGGAGTTGAGGGGGCCGAGCTGGCCCGAGAGCACGTCACCGGTGCGGGCGCCCGAGCACGCGGTGAAGGAGAAGGTCTGCGGGGAATGGGCGGCGGCCCACAGGGCCGGGTAGGCGCGGGTGGTGCGCTTGCAACTGCCGCTGGAGCTGTCGTAGTTGCCGGCGCCGACGCCGGAGGAGTACGAGTCGCCGAGGGCCACGTAGCCGAAGTCGGCCTGCGCGGCGGACGCCTGGCCGGCGCCGAACAGGGCGGCGCCCGCGGCGAGTAACAGCGAGGAGGTCAAGGCGGCGAAACGCGACATTCTCATGCTCATGGGTGTGCGGCTCCTTGTGGGGGGGTTACTACTGAGTCCGTGGTACAAGCAGCCGGGCCCGGCCGGAAGTGTCCATGCCAAGAATGTTCGGGGCGGGAATCTTCACCCCGAGCCGGGTTTGAAGGGGGAACCCGTCCACCCGATCCGGCGAAACACAGGTGCGTCGGGGCAGTTCGTGCCGGATCATGGGCGCCATGCCAGCAGACCCGCATGACGCGCTGCCGATCCGGCTCCATGTCGACGACAGCGACTCACCGTCGGATGTCGTCGACGCGCTGTTCCTCGGCCGGTTCGCGACCGGCGAGCAGCCGTACGCGCAGAGCGTCACGATCGAGCGGGTGAAGGCGGAAGCCACCCTGCTGCCCCCGCGCGCCACCGTGCTCCGCGCGGCCCGCGACACCGACCGCAGCGCCACGCTCGCCGAGGGCGAGGGCTGGACGGTCCTGGTCTCCCGCTGGAGCCGGGGGGCGGACGTGACCGTGACGGCGGTCAGCGACGAACTCGCGGAGAAGGTGCTCGGCCAGGCCACGGAGGGGGCGCGGGACGAGCCCGAACCGCAGCCGGAGAACGTCACGATGGGCTTCTGGTACGTCTCCCCGCGCCGCGGCCCGTACCGCACGACCCGGCAGATCTCCGCGGGCACGTGGGAGGACGTCCGGCCGAACTACACGGCGCCGGTGGCGCTGGCGATGGACCGGCTGATGAAGGTCACCCCGGACGACATCGCCGGCCGGCTGCTCCTGCTGCACGGGCCGCCCGGCACCGGCAAGACCTCGGCGCTGCGCACGCTGGCCCGGTCGTGGCGGGACTGGTGCCAGGTGGACTGCGTCCTGGACCCGGAGCGGCTGTTCAACGACGTGGGCTACCTGATGGACATCGCCATCGGCGAGGACGAGGGCACCGCGAAGGGCCGGTGGCGGCTGCTGCTGCTGGAGGACTGCGACGAGCTGATCCGCGGCGAGGCCCGGCACACGGCCGGTCAGGCGCTTTCGCGGCTGCTGAACCTGACGGACGGTCTGCTGGGGCAGGGCCGCAACGTCCTGGTCGGCGTCACGACGAACGAGGACCTGGAACGCCTCCACCCGGCGGTGGTCCGCCCGGGGCGGTGCCTGGCCCGCATCGAGGTCGGCCGGCTGACCCACCGGGAGGCGGTGGACTGGC
>NZ_GG657750.1:1765653-1766763 GCF_000158895.1 Streptomyces sp. C
TGCGGCTGGACCTGGCGGCGGGCACCGAGGGCGCCGCTGCCCGAGAAAAATAAAACGCCGGGGTGGAGCTGCGGCCCTGGTCGGCCTTCGCCGCCGATCCGCGACCACTGTACGAGGCCGACGCCGAGGTGACGGCCGACGAGCCGGGCGACGTGCCCGTCGAGCTGGACGACTACGAGGACTGGCTGGGCGCCGTCTGGCACCAGCCGACGCTGGACCACGAGCTGACGACGGTCGTCCTCGTCGACGGGGTCGTGGCGGCCTTCACCGCGGCGCGGACGGACGGCGCGACCCGCTACGGCTCGGCCATGACCGGCACCCGGCGTGCCTTCCGCGGCCGCGGGCTGGCCAAGCTCGCCAAGACCGACTCGCTGCACCGGGCCCGCGCGGCCGGGTACGCCGAGGCCTTCACCGGCAACGACGCCGGAAACGGCCCGATGCTCGCGATCAACGCGTGGTTCGGGTACGAGACGTGCGCGACCGAGACGCGCTTCACCAAGCAGCTGGGAGCCGCCCGATGACCGTGTCCTGGACCGTGACCCTGACGAAGGCCGGCCGTACCAAGATCAGTTACCCGGCGGCGCAGCTGGCCGACGACGGGGACCGGATCTCGGTGCGCGCCCCTTGGGCGGCCGAAGGGGTGAAGGACTTCGGGTTCGTCCGCTTCGAGCCCGGTGACGTGTTCGTGGAGCACTTCTGGAGGACGCGCTGGTACGCGGTCAAGGAGGTGTGGACCGGTGAGGGCGTCCTCAAGGGCTGGTACTGCGACGTGACGCGCCCCGCCGTGGTCCGCGGCGGCGAGATCGTGGTCGACGACCTGGACCTCGACCTGTGGGTGTCCGCGGACGGGAAGTCCGTACTGCGTCTGGACGAGGACGAGTTCGCGGCGAGCGGGCTGGCGGAGAGGGACCCGGAGGCGGCCGCCCGGGCCGTACGGGCGCTGGACTCCCTGGAGGAGCGTGCGCGCACGCCGGAGGGGCTCGCCGCCCTCCTCGGGTAGGCGTCGGTCCGGGGGTTCCTGTCGGCCCGCTTAGGCCTTCCTTAAGCGGACCCTAAGGATCCCCGCCCGGGGTCCCATCCGGGCCGGAGGGGCGTTCGCGCGGGCTAGCT
>NZ_GG657750.1:1768173-1770118 GCF_000158895.1 Streptomyces sp. C
CTTGGTGGCGATGACCGTGTACTTCACCCCGGGGACGGTGTCGCCGCCCGCGTTCAGCTTCTGCTGGAAGGCGGAGCCGGCGATCTGGTCGGCGAGTCCGGGGGTGGCGGTGCTGATCAGGTCCTCGGCTCCGGGGAAGTACGGGAGCAGCTGGGTGAGTCCGGACAGGGTGGTGCCGTGGTTGTCGGGGGCGAGGCCGACGAGGGCGTTGACCTTGGCGGCGCCGCCGAGGAACTTGAGGTAGTAGCGGGGCATCATGCCGCCCTGGGAGTGGCCGACCAGGTCGGCCTTGGCGGCGCCGGTGGAGGCGAGGACCTTGTCGACGAAGGCGTCGAGCTGGCCGGCGGACTTGTCGATGGGTCCGAGGCCGTTGAAGAAGGGCACGCCGGGCAGCTGGCCGTAGTCGAGGGAGTAGACGCAGTAGCCGCGGTGGACCAGGTAGGGGGCGAATCCGAGCCAGTTGTCGACGGAGTTCCCGAAGGTGCCGTGGACCAGGACGACGGGGCGGGGATGGGCGGCGGACGGCTTGCAGGACCAGTTGTTCCAGCCGCTGCTGGGGGCTGACGCGGCCTGGGCGGCGCCGGTGGGGGCGACGAGGGCGGCTGCGGTGAGGGCGAGGACGGCCAGCGGGCGGAGCAGGCGTCTCCAGGGCAGCATCGTGTGATCTCCTTGCAGGTCAAGGGGAATGCGTGGGGGCGTGGGGGTTCGTCCCGTGATCCGGATCACAAGGGGGGCTGCTGTGGCCAAATTACGGTCCAGTAGCAAAACTTGGAAGTTACGCGTCGGTAAAAACTGGTGTGTCGAGCCTTCCTCCAGTGCCGCTCAGGAACAATGGACGCCCCTGGACACGGACTTGAGGTGAACGCCCGCCATGCAGAGGGCCCCCGGAGCCGGCACCGCCCTGGCCGCCCCGCCCCGGCTGGCGGCCGACCCGCTGGTCGCCGCCGTCACGGAGGCCGCCGTACGCGTACTGGCGCCCCAGGCGGAGCGGACCGCCGTCGACGGGGTGCCGCGCACGCATCTGGACGCGCTCGCCGCAGCCGGCGCGTACGGGCTGGTCGCATACGAACCGGACCCCGCCGACGGGCTGACGGCCCGCCAGGTGTTCCGGGAGGTGCACGAGGTGCTGGCGGCGGTGGACCCCTCGACCTGGTTCGTGTGGACCCAGCACGTCCCGCTGGCCAAGGCCCTGCTCCGGGCGGCCGGCCCGGCGGGGGACGCCCTGCGCGAGAGCCGGCTGCCGGACCTCGCCGCCGGGAAGACCCGCGCCACCGCCGGCTTCGCCTTCCTGCGGCATCCGCGCCCGCCCGTCACCGCCCGGCGGGTCCCGGGCGGATGGCGGCTCGACGGGCGGATGCCCTGGGTGACCGGGTGGGACCTGGCCGACACCGTGTTCGCCGGCGCCGTCGGCCCGTCCGACGAGGCGGTCCTCGCCCTGGTCGACCGTACCGACAGCGGCCTGGGCTCCTCCGAAGGGGCCCCGCTGTGGGCGATGGGCGGTACGCACACCGCCACCGTCGAGCTGCGCGACGTCCGCGTACCCGACGAGCGGGTGGTCGGGGTGCTGCCGCGGACCGACTGGATCCGCGCCTACGACCTGGAGAACGCCGACGCGCAGCCCGCCGTCTTCGGCCAGCTGCGCGCCACCGCCGCCTTCCTCCTCCAGTCACCCCCGTACGAGGACCTCGGCCTGCGCCTCGCCGAGCGCACCGCCCGGCTGCGCGCCGAGGCCTACGCCCTGCGCGACGAGGTCCCGCGCGGGGAGCGCACCGGCGACCGCCTCACCCTGCGGGCCGCCGCCCTGGACCTGGCCGTCCGGGCGGCGGCGACCTGCGTGGCGGTGGCGGGCGGCCGGGCGGTCCAGTACGGGCACACCGCCGGCCGGCTCTCCCGCGAGGCCCAGTTCCACCTGATCCAGGCCCAGACCACCCCGCTGCGCGCGGAG
>NZ_GG657750.1:1771691-1774091 GCF_000158895.1 Streptomyces sp. C
GTGTCCCGCAGGCGGGCGGCCGGGGTCACGCCCAGCCCGGCGAGGAAGGCGTGGTGGTCGTTCATCAGGTGGCGGGAGGCGCCCATGCCGAGGACGCCGAGTTCGGCGCTGAGCCGTTCGGCGTCGGTCAGGTCGGGCAGTCCGACGGGGGCAGTGGACCGGCCGCCGCCGAGGGGCAGTTGGGCCGCGCCCCTGGTGCCGACGGCGCGCTGGGCGCCGTGGAGTTCCGTCAAGTGCAGCAGCAGGTCGCGCCGGTTGGCGCCGAACGCGTCCAACGCCCCGACCTGGGCGAGCCGTTCGGCGACCGGGCGGCCCGGATGGGCGCGGTCCCAGAAGTCGCGCAGGGAGGCGTACGGCTGTCCGGCCTCGATCCGGCGGGCCTCTTTTTTGCTGATGCCGTGGACGTCGGACAGGGCGAGGCGCAGCCCCCACCGCTCCGGCCCCCGCCCCTCCTGGCCATCGGACACCAGTTCGATGTGGTGGGCGGCCGCCGAGCGGTTCACGTCCAGCGGCAGCACCGGCACGCCCCGCCGCCGGGCGTCCGCCAGCAGCAGCCGCTTCGGGTACATCCCGGGGTCGTGGGTGAGCAGCCCCGCGTAGAAGGCCGCCGGGTGGTGGGCCTTGAGCCACGCCGACTGGTAGGTGGGCACGGCGAAGGCCACGGCGTGCGCCTTGCAGAAGCCGTAGCTGCCGAAGGCCTCGACGATCTCCCAGGTCCGGGCGACCACCTCGGGCGCGTAGCCGCGCCCGGCGGCCGTCGCCGCGAACCAGGCCTTGATCCGGCCCTGGGAGTCCGGGTCGGAGAGCCCGCGCCGCACCCGGTCGGCCTCGTCGCGGCCGCAGCCGGTCATGACGTGCACGATCTCGATGATCTGCTCGTGGAAGACCACCACCCCGTACGTCTCGCGCAGCGCGTCGGCCAGGTCCGGGTGCGGGAAGCGGACCGGGGCCCGCCCGTGCCGGGCCTCGATGAAGGGGCGCACCATGTCGGCGGCGACGGGGCCGGGCCGGAAGAGGGAGATGTCGACGACGAGGTCGTGGAAGGAGTCGGGCTGGAGCCGGCCCACCAGGTCGCGCTGGCCGGGGGACTCGATCTGGAAGCAGCCCAGCGTCTCGGCGGAGCGGATCAGTTCGTACGTCGGCCCGTCGCCCGGGGGGACCTGCGCGGGGTCGTCGAGGTCGAGGTCGAGGCCCGTCGCCCGCTTGAGCTCGGTGACCGCGTGCGCCATCGCGGACTGCATGCGCACGCCCAGCACGTCGAGTTTGAGCAGCCCGAGGTCCTCCACGTCGTCCTTGTCGAACTGGGACATGGGGAAGCCCTCGCCGCTGGTGGGGACCACCGGGGTGCGGGCGAGCAGCGAGGCGTCGGAGAGCAGCACCCCGCACGGGTGCATGGCGGTGCCGCGCGGCAGCGCGTCGAGCGCCTCGACGAGGTCCCACAGCCGCTCGTGTTCCTCCGCCCGCCCCTCGCGCCCCTCGCGCACCTCGCGCAGTTCGGGCAGTTCGGCCAGGGCCGCGCGGGCGTCGCGGGCCCGGATGTGCGGGAAGGCCTTGGCGAGCCGGTCGACGGCGGCCGGGTCCATGGACAGGGCGGCGCCGACGTCGCGGACGGCGTGGCGGACCCGGTAGGTCTCGGGCATGGCGACGGTGGCGACGCGCTCGGCGCCGAAGCGGCCGATGATCCGGCGGTAGACCTCCAGCCGGCGGGCGGATTCCACGTCGATGTCGATGTCGGGGAGCACGCGTCGGCGCTTGGACAGGAAGCGCTCCATCAGCAGGCCGCGCTCGACGGGGTCGGCGTGCGCGATGCCGAGGAGGTGGTTGACGAGGGAGCCCGCGCCGGAGCCGCGCGCGGCCACCCGGATGCCCATCTGCCTGACGTCGTCCACCACCTGGGCGACCGTCAGGAAGTACGAGGCGTAGCCGTGGTGGGCGATGACGTCGAGCTCCTCCTCCATCCGGTCCCAGTACGCGCGCCGCCCGGCGTAGCCGCGCAGCACCATGCCGGCCGCGGCGCGGGAGGCGAGCACCCGCTGGGCGGTGCGGCGGGCGGCGCCGACGAGGCGGGCCTCGGGGAAGTGCACGGAGCCGATGCCGAGGTCGTCCTCGGGGTCCACGGAGCAGGCCTCGGCGGTCTCCCGGGTCCGGGCGAGCAGCCGGCGGGCGTCGGCGGCGCGCAGTCCGGCCGCCTCGGCGATCCGCTCGGCGACCTCGGTCATGGCGGCGGGGTCCTTGAGCCACCGCTCGCCGCTGTCGCGGCTGCTGCGCGGGCCGAGGGGGACGAGCCTGCGGGCGGCGTCGAGGACGTCGGCCACGGGGCCCTGGCCGGGGTCGGCGTACCGGACGGCGTTGGTCAGCACGGCCGTGACGCCCTGCTCGGCGGCGAAGCCGACGGTACGG
>NZ_GG657750.1:1774764-1777418 GCF_000158895.1 Streptomyces sp. C
GGCCCCGTCCCGGGCCAGGAAGAGCGCACGCGGGGCGGACTCGTCCACGAAGGCCCCGCCCCGGACGGGGGTGCGCCTGCGGTACGAGGCCTCGCCGGCCGGGCCGGAGGCGCCCGGCCGGGCACCGGGCGATCCCGCGGGGGGAACGGCCAGGTCCACGCCGAACAGGGGCCGGATCCCGGCCGCGGCGGCCGCCTTCGCGAACCGCACCGCGCCCGCGAGGCTGTCGCGGTCGGTGAGGGCGAGGGCGTCCATGCCCCGCTCGGCGGCTCGTTCCGCCAGCCGCTCCGGGTGCGAGGCCCCGTACCGCACGGAGAACCCCGAAACGGTGTGCAGATGCGTAAAACCAGGCACCCGCGGCCTCCTGCTTCGCTCGACCTTCAACCTCCCCCTTCTCCACCATAGAGCAATTCGAATACCCGTGCGAAACACTTGTTCGATCATCCATTCGGGCCTCCCCTGCTGCGCCGGATCCGCGGCGCGCCGAGCGTGGGCACCATGACCCACCCCACCGAGAGCAGCGGCTTCCTCGCCGAGATCAAGGACGCCGTGACCGCCCGGGCAGCCCTGCTGGTCGTCGGGGTGCTGGCCCTCCAGCTGGCGTTCATCACCTCCTACATCGGGGCCTTCCACCACCCGAAGCCCAGCGAGATCCCGATCGCGGTGGCCGCCCCCGCCGAGGCCCTCGCCGCGCGGACGGCGAAGGCGCTCGACGCCCTGCCCGGCGGGCCGCTCGATCCGCGCGCGGTCGAGGACGAGGCGGCGGCGCTCGCGCAGATCCGGAACCGGGACGTGGACGGCGCCCTGGTCGTCGACCCGGCCGGCACCACCGATCGGCTGCTGGTCGCCGGCGGCGCCGGGGCCTCGCTCTCCCAGGCCCTGGAAGAGATCGTCGGCCTGGCCGAGAAGGCGCAGGGGCGCACGGTCCGGGTCGTCGACGTGGCCCCCGCCGACCAGGGCGACAGCCGCGGCCTGAGCTCCTTCTACCTGGTGGTCGGCTGGTGCGTGGGCGGCTACCTGTGCGCCGCGATCCTCGCGATCAGCGCCGGGGCCCGGCCCGCCAACATGCACCGCGCGGTCATCCGGCTCGGTGCGCTGCTCCTGTACTCGATCGCCGCCGGGCTGCTCGGCACGGTCATCGCCGGCCCGGTGCTGGGCGCCCTGCCCGGCCCGCTCATGGCCCTGTGGGGGCTGGGCACCCTGGTGGTCTTCGCCGTCGGCGCCCTCACCCTGGCCCTCCAGGGGGTCGCCGGCGTGGTCGGCATCGGCCTGGCCATCCTGGTGGTCGTGGTGTTCGGCAACCCGAGCGCCGGCGGCGCCTACCCGTACCCGCTGCTGCCGCCGTTCTGGCGGGCGGTCGGCCCAGCCCTGCCGCCGGGCGCCGGGACGTACGCCGCGCGTTCCCTCGCGTACTTCAGGGGCAACGGGGCGGGCGGGCCCATGCTGGTGCTGGCCGCCTGGGCGGTGGCCGGCTCGGTGATCACCCTGGCCTGCGCCGTCATGCGCCGCGGCCGCCCCGGGGCCGCCGTGGGCAGCGGCCTCCCCGGCGAAGTCCCGTCCGTCCCCCGCTCCACCGGGACGTGATCCACCCCTGGCGGTCGAGGACCACCGCCCGCCGCGCAGGAGGAGCCCCTCCGGGGCCGCCGGGCGGTCAGCCCGCCCGGTGGACGACCTCGCCCGCCACCACCACCGTCTCGGCCACCGTGCCGGGGATGGACTCCGGGGCGATCCGCAGGATGTCGCGGGACAGCACCACGAAGTCGGCGGCCTTGCCGACCGTGAGCGAACCCCGCTCCTCCTCCAGGAAGTTGGCGTGGGCGGAGCCCATCGTGTAGCCGTACACCGCCGTCTCCACGTCCACCGTCTCCTCCGGCCGCCAGGGTTCGCCGCCGCCCAGGGGGCGGCGGGTGACGGCGGTGTAGATGCCGATCATCGGGTCCATCTCGGCGACGTTCCAGTCGCTGGAGAAGGCCAGCACCGCCCCCGCCCCGTGCAGGCTCCGCATCGGCCAGGCCTTGTGCCAGCGCTCCTCGCCCACGTTCTCGGCCCAGTCCTGGCCCGGGCCGGCGATCTCGGGCGCGCAGTGCCTCGGCTGCATGCAGGCGACCACGCCCAGCTCCGCGAAGCGGGGCACGTCCTCGGGGTCCAGGCATTCCACGTGGACCACCTGGTGGCGGGCGTCGCGCGGGCCGTTCACCGCCCGGGCGTGCGCGACGGCGTCGAGGACGGTGCGGATGCCGCGGTCGCCGGTGGCGTGCACGAAGCACTGGAAGCCCCGCGCGTCCAGCTTCGCCAGCAGCTCCGCGAACTCCTCCGCCGGGTAGAAGGTCTCGCCGCGGTGGTGCCCGCAGCCGGTGTACGGCTCCAGCAGCGCGGCCGTACGGGGTTCCACCACGTCGTCGATGTACAGCTTGAGCGGGCCGACCCGCAGCCGGTCGTCGGCGAAGCGCCGGGCCGCGTCGGCGAATTCACCGAGATCGGCGTCGCCGGTGCCGCGCGGGTGGAACAGCGCCGCCACGATCCGGGAGCGCAGCCGCCCCTCCGCCCGCGCCCGTTCGAAGAGTTCGAGGTCGTCGAGGGAGTTCTGCGGCTCGACCACCGTGGTGATGCCGAAGCCGATGGCGTCGTCGAGGCTCTTGGCGAGCCGCCCGTAC
>NZ_GG657750.1:1777680-1784065 GCF_000158895.1 Streptomyces sp. C
CGGGTCGAGGTCGGCGGCGCACGGCATCCGGCCGCCCGGAATGGCGGAGTAGTCGAAGGCCTCGGCCTCGATCCACTCGGCGCCCGGGTGCTCGGCCCGCCAGTCCCGGATCCGCTCGTGGATGCCCTCCAGGGTGCGCACCCCGGCGAGCTGGACGCAGGCGTCGTCGGAGCCGAGCCGGACGTGGTTGTGGGCGTCGATGAACCCGGGCAGGACCAGCTTCCCGGCGGCTTCGATCCGCTCCGTGTCCGGCCCGGCCCAGGCGGCGGCCTCGTGGTCGGGGCCGATCCACACGATGCGGCCGCCGCGCACGGCGAGGGCCTCGGCCTCGGGCAGGTCCGGGTCCACGGTGTGGATGCGGGCCCCGGTGAGCAGCAGGTCGGCGGGGTGGTTCACGGGTGGTGCTCCTGTCGCGGTGGTGGAGGGGTCAGGCGGCGGTCGGGACGGCGGCGGGGGTCCGGCGGTACAGGGCCGCGTAGGCGAGGCCGGAGACGACCGAGCCGAGGAGGGTGAGGTCGGCTCCGCCGAGGGGTGCCACGAGCGGCCCGGTCCACAGCTCGGAGTCGCAGGTCAGGGCGGCGAAGACGATGCCGGCGAGGAGGGCGGCCAGGCCGGCCGGGTGGTAGCCGGAGCGGTACCAGTAGGCGCCGTCGGGGCCGGTGGTGTGCAGGGCGCGGCCGTCGTAGCGGCAGCGGCGCAGCAGCATGTCGGCGAGGAAGACCCCGCCCCAGGGCGCGAAGACGATGATCAGGAGCGAGAGGAAGGAGGTCAGCGCGCTGGTGAAGTCGGTGAGGAAGAGCGCGGCGAGGGAGCCGGCTCCGGTGATGGCGGCGCTGACGACGATGGCCTTGGCGCGGGTCCACGGGATGCCGAGGACCTGGAGGTTCAGGCTGGACGAGTAGAGGGTGATGATCGAGTTGGTGACGGAGCCGCCCAGGACGAGGGCCAGGAACATCGGCTGGAACCAGCCGGGCAGCAGGCTCTCGGTTCCGGCGACGGCGTCGGTCATGTCGGTGCGGGTGGCGGCGGCCACGCCCGCGATGCCGAGGGCGACGGAGGAGAGGAAGCCGCCGAGGGCCCCGTACCAGGTGATCGACTTCAGCGAGGTGGTGCGGGGCAGGTAGCGGGTGTAGTCGGCGGGCATCGGCAGGTACGAGAAGGGGGCCGCCAGCATGATGACGAAGGCGAGGCTCCAGCCGGAGGCGCCGGGCACGGTGGTCGCGGGGGCGGAGGGGTCGGCGCCGGGGAGCAGGAAGGCGAGCAGGGCGGCGAAGCCGGCGGCGAGGACGTAGGCCATCCAGCGTTCGGCGAACTGGACGGTGGCGTGGCCCCACATGGCCACGACGAAGGTCAGGGCGAGGGTCGTGAAGAGGGCGGCGGCGCGGGCGGGGGTGCCGTGGAGCAGGCCCAGGTCCTCCAGGAAGACCTCCAGGGCGAGGGTGCCGACGACGGTGTTGAGGATGGTGTAGCCGATGCCGACGAGCCAGTTGAGGACTCCGGCGGGGAGGTTGCCCCGGACGCCGAAGGCGGCGCGGGAGATGACCAGGGTGGCGGTGCCGGTGCGGATGCCGGACAGTCCGGCGGCGCTGATGGCGAAGAAGGCCAGTCCGCTGATCACGACGACGGCGGTGGCCTGCCAGAAGGTGAGGCCGAAGGCCACGGCCAGGGCGCCGTTGATGACGTAGGTGAAGGTCAGGTTGGAGCCGAACCAGAGCCAGAAGAGGTCACGGGCACTGCCGTGGCGTTCGGCGTCCGGGATCGGATCGATGCCGCGCGTCTCGACTCTGAAGATCTCGTCACTCATCGTGCACGCACCTTGATCTTGAATGGCGTTCTAAGTTCTTGAATGGCATTCAAGATGGGGGGTGCGGCCGACCCCCGTCAATACCCCGTCCGGGATAAGGTCGGCCCACGAAGATCGGGAGGCGGCAGCGGTGGCAGGAGCGGCACGGCGGCGCGACGGGCAGATCGCCCAAGAGCGGATGCTGGAAGAGGCCATGAAGGCGATCGCCGAGGACGGGCTCGCGGCGCTGACCATGTCCAAGCTCGCCGACCGCCTCGGCACCAGCGGCGGCCACATCCTGTACTACTACGGCAGCAAGGACCGGCTGCTGCTGGAGGCGCTGCGCTGGAGCGAGGAACAGCTCGCGGCCGAACGCGCGGCCCTGCTGCGCCGCCGGGTCACGGCCGCCCGCAAACTGGATCTCTTCCTGGAGCTGTACCTGCCCCGCGGCCCCCGCGACCCGCGCTGGACGCTGTGGATCGAGCTGTGGGCCCGTACGCCGTCCAACGAGGACCTGCGCACCGCCCAGGAGGAGATCGACGCGGGCTGGCACGCGGACCTGGGGGCGCTGCTGGCCAAGGGCGTGGAGCAGGGCCGCTTCGCCCCGACCGACACGGCCGCCCGCGCCTCGGAACTGCTCGCCCTGCTCGACGGGCTCAGCACGCGGGTCGTGCTGGGCCAGCGGGACGCGGACCGGGCGCGGGCCCTGGAGCGGGCGCGCTCGGCGGCGGCCCTGCTGGTCGAACACCGCTGAGCGCGTCCGGCAGGGCCGGTGCGGTGGCCGCGGTAGGCCCGTTCACGGGAATTTCCCTCCCGGTGCGCCCTACCGCGCTCCCCCACCGGGGAGCACAATCGGCCTGACTGCCCGAGCCGGACGTGAGGGAGGGAGCGCGTGCGCAAAGAGGTGCGCACCGCGGACGGCCGCGTTCTGACGGCGGAGCGGTGGGGCGACCCGGACGGCAGGCCCGTCTTCCTGCTCCACGGGATGCCCGGCAGCAGGCTCGGCCCGGCGCCCCGCGGCATGGTCCTCTACCAGCGGCGGACGCAGCTCATCGCCTACGACCGGCCCGGCTACGGCGGCTCCGGACGCCACCCGGGGCGCTCCGTCGCCGACGTGGCCCACGACGTGGCCGCCATCGCCGACGCCTTCGGGCTGGACACCTTCGCCGTGGCCGGCCGCTCGGGCGGCGCCCCCGGCGCCCTGGCCTGCGCCGCCCTGCTGCCGGAGCGGGTGACCCGGACCGCGGCCCTGGTGCCGCTCGCCCCCCGGGACGCGGAGGACCTGGACTGGTTCGCCGGGATGGCCGCCTCGAACGTACGGGAGTACACCACCGCCACCGACGACCCGGAGGAGCTGGCGGCCCGGCTCATCCCGCGCGCCGCCGGCATCGCCCGCGACCCCGGCCGGCTCCTGGACGAGCTGCGCCGGGAGCTGACCGCGAGCGACCGCATGATCGTCTCGGACGCGGGACTGCGGTCGATGCTGCTGCGCAACTACCGCGAGGGCGTGCGCACTTCGGCGTACGGCTGGATCGACGACATCCTCGCCTTCAGCAGCCCCTGGGGCTTCGACCCCGCCGGCATCCGCTGCCCCGTACTGATCTGGCACGGGGAGCTCGACGTCTTCTCCCCCGTGGGCCACGCGCGCTGGCTGGGCCGCCGCATCCCCGGCGCCACCACCGCCATCGACCCGGACGCCGCGCACTTCGCGGCCCTCCGCGCCCTGCCCGACGTACTCACCTGGCTGCTCCGCGAACCCCTGGGGGAACAGCAACCCGCCTAGGGGGCCGACCTGCGGCGACGTCGTCCGGGGCGGCCGGCCGGAAAACCGGATCCCACGGGGCGGCGAACGGCCGGAAGCGGGTCCTCGACAAATGCGTCACGCTTTCTATAGAACGCTTGACCAGGCGTCATGCCTCGGTTGCCAATGGGGTGTGGACGAGTAAAGTCCACGCTTGACAGCAGCGATGCGCTGATGCCTTTCCCGCCCATTTCACATGGCCTTCCCCGAGGACGGTGTCGTGAACACTTCCGCAACCCCCCCGACCAGCACGGTCAAGGACCGTCGCGTCCCGCTCGCGAAGATCGACGTCCGCAGCGCTTCCGCGGCCGCGGTCCTCGAACGCGTACTCCCGTCGGAATCCGGTCGTCGCGTTCAGGCACCGATCTTCAACTCCGCGCTCTGACGATCAGTTATGCGCTCTAGACTGGTGGAATGACCCGCACGATCGCATTCCGCGAGATCGTCCTGAAGGTTCACAGCAGATGCGATCTCGCTTGTGATCATTGCTATGTCTACGAACACGCAGATCAGAGCTGGCGAGCCCGGCCGAAAGTGATCTCCCCCGAGGTCATTTCCCAGACCGCGTCGCGGCTCGCCGAACATGCCCGTGACCATGCACTCCCCTCCGTCACGGTGATCCTCCACGGAGGGGAACCCCTGCTGGCCGGCCCCGACCGACTGCGCCTCGTGTGCGAGGAGTTCACCCGCGCGCTCGCCGGAACCGCCGGGCTCGACCTGCGCATCCACACGAACGGGCTCCAGCTCAGCCGCCGTTACCTGGACCTCTTCGCCGAGTACGGCGTCCGGGTCGGCGTCTCCCTCGACGGGGACCGCGCGGCCAACGACCGCCACCGCCGCTTCGCCGACGGCCGCTCCAGCCACCCGCTGGTCCTGGCCGCCCTGGAACTCCTGCGCTCCGCACCCTACCGGCACCTCTACCAGGGCCTGCTGTGCACCGTGGACGTGGCCAACGACCCGGTCGCCGTGCTGGACGCGCTGGTCGCGCTGGAGCCGCCGCGGGTGGACTTCCTCCTCCCCCACGCCACCTGGGAGACCCCGCCGGAGCGCCCCGACGGCGCGCCCGACGCGTACGCGCGGTGGCTGCTGCGCGTCTTCGACCGCTGGGAGCAGCTGGAACGGCCGGTGCCCGTCAGGCTCTTCGAGTCCCTGCAGTCCACGCTGCGCGGCGGACCCAGCCTGACGGAGTCCCTGGGACTGGCCCCGACCGACCTGGTCGTGGTGGAGACGGACGGGACGCTGGAGCAGGTCGACTCCCTCAAGAGCGCCTTCGAAGGGGCCGCCGCCACCGGCTTCGACGTCTTCCGCCACGCCTTCGACGAGGTCGCCGCGCACCCCGGGGTCCGCGCCCGGCAGCTCGGCCTCGCCGGCGTCAGCGGTACGTGCCGCCGCTGCCCTGTCGTACGTTCGTGCGGCGGCGGCCTGTACACGCACCGCTACCGGGAGGACAACGGCTTCGACAACCCCTCCGTGTACTGCTCCGACCTGCGCGAGCTGGTGGACGGGGTCGAGGGGCGCACCGCCGCCCGGCAGACCGCCCCCGAGCTGGCCGACCCGGCCGAACTGGCCCGGTCCCAGGAGGAGCTGACCCGGATCCTGCTGGCCCGGCTGCACGGGGACCTCGCGGGGGACCCCTCCTGGGCGCGGGCCTGGGAGCTGCTGGCCGGGGTGGAGGGGGCCGGGGAGGCGGGCGCGGACGCGCTGGACGCCGTACTGGGCCACCCGTTCACCCGGACCTGGGTGCTGGAGGCCCTGGACGCCGTGCGGGAGGGGCGCCCGGACGGCCCGGCCGCGGCCCGCCGGCTCGCCGCGCTGGCGGCCGCCGCCGTGCTGCGGGGCGGGCTGGAGCTGCCGGCCGAGGTGGCCTACCGGGACGGGGAGGTGTACCTGCCGACGCTGGGCCTGCTGCGGCTCGGGGAGCCCGGCACCCGGGGCCGCGCCCTGCTGCACGCCACCGGCGAGGGGTACGCGGTCGTCCGGGCGGGGCGCACCGAGCACCGCTTCGGCCCGGCGGCGGGGGACGCGCGCTGGCTGCCGGTACGGACCTGGACGCCCGGGCCCGGGGAGCCGGCGGTGGCGCTGGAGGACCTCGACCCGTACCGCAACTGCTTCGCCCGCCCGCCCCGGCTGCGGCTCGGCGCCGGGGAGGCCGAGGAGTGGCGGGGCCGGCTCGGCGCGGCCCGGGCACTGCTGCTGCGCACCGTCCCCGGGTTCGCGCGGGCGGCCGTCGCCGGGCTGGACACCCTCACCCCGCTCGCCGGCGGCCCGCGGGCCGGGGGCTGGGGCGAGGCCGGGCGGCACGGGCCGGGCGCGCTCGGGGTGCCGTACGCGGCCGGAATCCGGGAGACCGCGCTGGCCCTGCTGACCGGGCGGCGGCGGGCCCGGCTGCGGGAGCTGACCGAGGTGGCCGACCTCTACGCGCTGGACGGTGCCTGGCAGCACCCCTCGCCCTGGCGGACCCGCCCGGTGCCGGTGTCGCGGCTGCTGGCCGACGTGCACGAACGGGTCGCGGTGGAGGCGTACCGCCGGGCGACGGGCACGCAGGAGCCGGGCGGCGCGGACCGGATCCACCGCGCGCTGGACCGGCTGGCGGAGGCGGCGGAGCTGACGGTGAGCGGCAAGCGTCTGGTGGAGGAGCTGCGCTGGGAACTGAAGGCGGTCGACGCGTGACCGCCCCGCCAAGCCCGGCAGCCACCCCGACGACCCCAGCCGCCCCACCTGGCCCAGCCGCCCCACCCGTCCCGCCGGCCCCGCCGCCCACCCCACCAGCCCCTGCCGCCCCACCCGGCCGCTACCAGCTC
>NZ_GG657750.1:1784569-1792732 GCF_000158895.1 Streptomyces sp. C
CTTGCGGATGTACGACTGCGTGGTGAAGGTGAACCTTCCGGGCAGGTACGAGGGGTGGCAAGAGGGGCGGCACGAGGGGCGGGGAGGGCGCTCCGACGCGGGTGAGTGGACGACGTACGAGGACGTCGCGCTGGACGACGGGGATTTCGAGGAGATCGGCCGGGCGTTCCCGGATTCCCTGGTGCGCGGGGGGCGGGTGGGAGGGGCGTCCGCGCTGTTCCTCTCGATTCCGGACGCCGTGGACCACGCCCAGGCCTGGATGACCGAAAACAGACGCTGATTGACTGAACGATGAGGGGATGTGGCGAAGCAGCTCCGGAATGATGTTTCTTCGCTCGCAGCTTCGGGACGGGGGTCGTGTGCCCGCATCAGTGCAGCCGTACTTTTTTCTCAGTTATGCGCATACACCGAGGTTCGGGCCTGGAGGACCCGATCCCGACATGTGGGTGGAGCGCCTCTTCCGTGACCTGTGCAGCCACATCATGGCGCTCACGGACCTGCCCGCCGGGTCCGAGGCCGGCTTCATGGACCGGGAGATACGCAGCGGCGAGGGCTGGTCGGAACGGCTCGGGGCGGCGCTCGCCACCTGCCGGGTCTTCGTCCCCCTGTTCTCGCCGCGCTACTTCGCCAGTGAGATGTGCGGGAAGGAGTGGTTCGCCTTCGCGCAGCGCACCATCCAGCACGGTGCGGTCAGCAACCAGCCGGCCGCCGAGGCCATCGTCCCCGCCCTGTGGGTGCCGGTACCCCCCTCCCAACTGCCGGGCCCGGCCGAGCGGTTGCAGTTCAACCACAACACCTTCGGCGAGCGCTACGTCACCGACGGCCTGTACGGCCTGATCAAGCTGCGCGGGTACGCCGAGCAGTACGAGCAGGCCGTGTACGAACTGGCCCGGCGCATCGTCCGGGTGGCCGAGACCGTACGCCTGCACCCGGTGCGCCCGCTGGACTACCGGGTGGTGCCCAGCGCGTTCGGGCACAGCGGCGGCCAGGGCCCCGTCCCGGGCGGCAGCCCCTCCCGCACCCTCCACGTGACCGTGGCCGCCGCTTCCCGGCACGACCTGCCGGACGGCCGCAGCCCCGAGTACTACGGGGAGAGCGCCCTCGACTGGAACCCGTACCACCCGACCTCCCAGCGGCCCGTCGCCTACGTCGCCGAGGACCTGGTCAGGAACCTCAACTACCAGACCACGATGTCCTCCTTCGACGACGAGGCCGGCCACTTCGACAGCAAGCAGCCGCCCACCCGCCCCGAGATCCTGATCGTCGACCGCTGGGCGGTGGAGGACGAACAGCGCCGCCAGCGGCTGGCCGCCTTCGACCAGGAGCACCGCCCGTGGATCAACGTGGTCGTGCCGTGGAACCGGTACGACCACCAGAGCCGGGCCAAGGAGGCCGAACTCGCCCGCCGGCTGGAGGAGACCCTGCCGGTCAAGATGAGCCAGGGCCGGGCCGCCTGCCGGGCCGCGGCCAACGGCGTGGCCAGCATGGAGACGCTCGGCCAGATCCTGCCGCAGGTGGTCGAGGCGGCCGCGCAGCAGTACCTGAGACACGCGCAGGTGTACCTGCCTGCCGGGAACACCTCGACCGAACGTCCCCGGCTGCTGGGCCCGATGGGGATGGGCGGGCCGCCTCCGTTACCACCGCCGGCCCCCTTCCCGGCCGCACGGCGGCACGGCGGCGCGAGCGGCCCGGACGGCGAGACCGACGAGCACGGCGAAGACACCGACACAGACCCGGGGGGACGCGGATGACAGCCAGTCGTGACAGCCGAGACGGACGCATCGTCACCTTCTACTCGTACAAGGGCGGTACCGGCCGCACGATGGCCCTCGCCAACACGGCCTGGATCCTCGCCGCCAACGGCAAGCGGGTCCTCGCCGTGGACTGGGACCTGGAGGCCCCGGGCCTGCACCGCTTCTTCCACCCCTTCCTGGACCCCTCCACCCTGGGGGCCACCACCGGTGTCATCGACCTGATCAGCGAGTACGCCTGGGCCGCCACCAGCCCCGTGCAGCGCGCCGCCGACTGGCACAAGGAGTACGCGCGGATCCAGCCGCACGCCGTCTCCCTCACCCCCGAGACCCACGGCTGGGAGTTCCCGGACGGCGGCACCCTCGACTTCGTCTCGGCGGGCCGGCAGAACCGCGAGTACTCGGCGACCGTGTCCACCTTCGACTGGGACAACTTCTACGACCGGCTCGGCGGCGGCCTCTTCTTCGACGCCCTGCGCGCCGACATGAAGGCCAACTACGACTACGTCCTGATCGACAGCCGTACCGGCCTGTCCGACATCGCCGACATCTGCACCGTCCACCTCCCCGACGTCCTGGTGGACTGCTTCACCCTGTCCGACCAGTCCATCGACGGCGCCGCCTCGGTGGCCCGGCAGATCGACGAGCGGTTCAACGACCGCGGCATCAAGATCTACCCGGTGCCCATGCGCATCGACGAGGGCGAGAAGGAGAAGGCCGACGCCGGCCGCGCCCTGGCCCGCCTGAAGTTCGACCGCTTCCCCAACGGCCTCGTGGGGGACGAGCTGACGTCCTACTGGGGCGCGGTGGAGATCCCGTACCGCCCCTACTACGCCTACGAGGAGACGCTGGCCACCTTCGGCGACGAGGCCGGGCTGACCAACTCCCTGCTCTCCGCCTTCGAACGGCTCACCGCGGTGGTCACCGGCGGCGAGATCACCTCCATGCCGGTGATCGGCGAGGAGGTCCGGCTGCGGATCCGCGACGCCTTCACCCGGCGCCGCCCGGCACTGCCCGCCGACCTGTTCCTCTCCTACGTCGCCGAGAACCGGATGTGGGCCGACTGGATCGAGTCGGTGCTCACCCGGGCCGGATTCCGGGTGGTCCCCAAGGACGTGTCCGCCGAGCGCGCGCCCGACGCGGCCGCCGGCGACACCCTGGGCGGGGCGGGGCTCAGCGTGGACACCGCCGCCCGGACCGTGGTGCTGCTCTCCAGCGCCTACCTCAAGTCGGCCCGCGCCGTGGACGTGTGGAACCGGGCCGCCGCCGAGGACCCGACCGGGGGCCGGCGCCACCTGATACCGCTGCGGGTGGGCGACGTACGCCTGGCCACGCCCTACATCGACCGGAACCCGGTGGACCTGTTCCGGCTCGACGAGGTGCACGCGACCGCCGCCCTGCTGCGCGCGGTGGAGCGGCCGATGGCGCTGCCGGACACCGTGTCCAGCGCCTCGCAGCCCGGCCCCCGCTTCCCGGGCACCGTCCCGAAGATCTGGAACGCGCCGCCCCGCAACCCCGGCTTCACCGGCCGCTCCATCGTGCTGGAGCGGATGCGCGACCAGCTCGGCGGCGGCATGGCCGTGGTGCTGCCGCAGCCGCAGACCCTGTACGGGCTCGGCGGCGTGGGCAAGACCCAGGTGGCGCAGGAGTACGTGCACCGTTTCATGGCCGACTACGACCTGGTGTGGTGGATCTCCTCGGAGCAGACCGACGACGTGCGGGCCTCCCTGGCGGAGCTGGCCGTACGGCTGGGCGCGCAGACCGGCGAGGACATCGAGGCCGCCTCCAAGGAGGCGATCGACCTGCTGCGGCGCGGGGTGCCGACCTCGCGCTGGCTGCTGGTGTTCGACAACGCCGACGATCCCGAGACGCTGAAGCGGTTCTTCCCGCCGGGCGGCCCGGGGCACGTGCTGGTGACCTCCCGCAACCAGTCGTGGTCCCAGTACGGGGACGCGCTGCCGGTGGACGTGTTCCTGCGCGAGGAGTCCATCGAGCACCTCCAGCGCCGGGCGCCGGGGCTGGGCAAGGAGGACGCCGAGCAGGTGGCCGTGGCCGTGGGCGACCTGCCGCTGGCCGTCGAGCAGGCGGGCGCCTGGATCTCGGAGACCGCGACGCCGGTGTCGGTGTACCTGGAGCAGCTCGCCGAGCAGACGGCGCGGGTGCTGAGCCTGAACCAGCCGGAGGGCTACCCGCAGCCGGTGGCGGCGACGTGGAACGTGTCGATCGAGCGGCTCCAGTCCCGCTCCCCGGCCGCGGTGCGGCTGCTCCAGCTGTGCGCGTTCTTCGCGCCGGAGCCCATCTCCGCGAACCTGCTCTACAGCAAGGAGATGATCGACGCGCTCAAGCCGTACGACCCCTCGCTCCAGGAGAAGCTGGTGCTGGGCCGGGTGATCCGGGAGATCGGCCGGTTCGCGATGGCCAAGGTCGACCAGGTCGGCAACAGCATCCAGGTGCACCGGCTGGTGCAGGCGGTGATCCGGGCGCAGCTGTCGGAGGACGAGCAGCGCGAGGCGCGGCACGCGGTGCACCGGATCCTGGCGGGGGCGCGCCCGGACGACGACGAGCCGATAGACAACCCGGAGACCTGGCCGAGGTTCAACACGATCTGGCCGCACCTGAACCCGTCCGAGGCCCGGTTCTGCTCGGAGCCGGAGACCCGGCGGCTGCTGATCGACCGGGTGCGCTACCTGTGGAAGCGCGGTGACTTCAAGGCGGCGTACGCGCTGGGCGAGGAGCTGCGCGAGGCCTGGCGGGAGCTGCTGGGCAGCGACGACCTGCAGTACCTGTACCTGCGGTTCCACCTGTCGAACATCCTGCGCTCCCGGGGCCGGTTCGTGGAGGCGAAGGAGCTGGACGAGGTGACGCTGGAGCGGCAGCGGGCCGCGCTGGGCCCCTCGCACCCGCACACGTACATGACCACCAGCGGTCTGGCGATGGACCTGGGCGCGCTGGGGCAGTACGGGAGGGCGATGGAGCTGGCGACGGCCGCGCACGAGGGCTTCGGGCAGATCTTCCACGAGGCGCACCCGCGCACCCTGGCGGCGGCGAACAACCTGGCGCTGAACCTGCGCATGGTCGGGCAGTACGCGCGGGCCCGGGAGATCGACCAGGAGGTCTTCGACCGGCGCACCGAGGTGCTGGGCCCGGACCACCCGTACACGCTGTCCTCGGCGCAGAACCTGGCCCGGGACCTGCGCGAGGTGGGCCGGTACGACGATTCGGTGCAGCTGCTGAGCCGGACGTACGAGATCTACAAGCGGCAGCTGGGCCGGGCCTTCCCGGGCACGCTGTCGGCGGCGAAGAACCTGGCGGTGTCGCTGCGGCGGGCCGGGGAGCTGGAGAACGCGCTGCGGCTGACGACGGCGACCCGCAACCGGTACCGGGCCAAGTACACCTCGGTCAATCCGGACCTGCTGGCCTGTGAGCTGAACCTGGCCTCGGACCTGTTCGCGACGGGTGATCCGGGCGCGGCGCGGGACCTGGCGCAGGAGGTCGTGGACGAGTACATGAAGGTGCCGGGCGAGAAGCACCCGTACACCCTGGCTGCCGTGAACAACCTGGCGGTCTTCCACTGGGGCACGGGCGCCGCGGAGACGGCGGAGCCGCTGCTGCGGCAGACGATCCGCAGCATGCGCGAGGTGCTGGGTGACAACCACCCGCACACGATCTTCGCGCACCTGAACCTGGCGAACGCGCGGGCCGACCTGGGCGACCCGGACGGGGCCCTGGAGCTGGAGCGGATCGCGGTGGTGCGGCTGCGCGAGGCGCTGGGGGCGCACCATCCGGAGACCCTGGCGAGCGCCTCGAACATGGCGGTCAGCCTGGACATGGTGGGCCGCAAGGAGGAGGCGGCGCGGGTGCGGGCGGAGGCGGTGTCCGAGCTGACGCGGCTGCTCGGGGAGGACCACGGTCTGACCCGGTACGCCCGTGACGAGCGGCGGGTCCACCGGGACCTGGAGCCGCTCGCGGTGTGATCCGACGGCGGGCGGCGGGGCTTCGCGGCCCCGCCGCCCGGGAGCGAGCGCAGGGGGCGCCGTGAGCGACAGCATGACCTTTGGCAACGAGGACCTGCCGGTCCTCTTCCACCACACCGATCAGGCGGCGGTCTCCCGGCAGCGGGAGTCGACGCAGGCCACGCGCGCGCAGCTGCTGCTGCTGGTCGTGGCCGCGGGGGCCGCGGCCCTGCCGGCCGGGCCGGCGGCGGGCGGGCTGCACGTGTTCGCGGCGGTGAGCGCGCTGGCGTACGCGGGGGTGCTGGCCGTGGGCGTACGGGCGGGCAGCCGGCGGGCCCGTCCGCAGTGGCAGCTCAACCGCAGCGCGGCCGAGTTCATCAAGTCCCTGGCGTGGCGGTACGCCGTGCACGGGGCGCCGTTCGGGTCCGAGGTCGCCGGGCCGGAGGAGGTGTACCGGGCGCGGCTGGAGAAGGGGCTGGACGAGCTGCGCAAGATGGGCTGGGAGGATCCGCGGGCGGCGGGCCTGGTGCCGGAGGGCGGTGAGATCACCGGGGCGATGCAGCGGCTGCGCGGGCTGGACTACCAGGTGCGCAGGGAGACGTACGTCCGGGACCGGCTGATCGAGCAGCGCAACTGGTACCGGCGCAAGACGGAAGGGACGCGGCGGGCGACGGCGGTGTGGTCGTGGACGATCGTGCTGCTGACCTGCCTGGCGCTGCTGCTGGCGGTGCTGGGTGCCTTCGGCTCGGGGCCGGGGGCGGGGCCGGCGGGGCTGCTGAGCGCGGCCGCGGCGGCGGGGATCGCCTGGAACGAGGTGCGCCGCCACCATCCGCTGATCGAGGCGCACACGCTGATCGAGCAGGACCTGGCGGCGATGATGGTGGTGATGCAGACGACCATCACGGAGTCGCAGTGGCCGTCCGCCGTGTACGAGACGGAGCGGTACGTGTCGCCGCAGCACACCGACTGGCTGGCGCGGCACAGCAGTTGAGGGCAGTGGTTGGCTCCGGCCGGCGGGGCGTGGCTCAGTCGCGGGCGACGCCCTCGCGCCAGATGACGGTGACGGGTTTGCCGAGGGCGCGGGCGTAGGCGACGATCTCGCCGGTGCCGCCGTGCCCGCGTGCGGGGAGGCCGTCCCAGACGGCGACGAGCCGGTCGCAGCAGTCGGCGATGTAGGTGCCGGCGGCGTAGTAGGCCTCGTCGGTGGAGCGGGCGAAGTCCAGCCGGACCTCCTGGGCGGCGCGGCGCCTCAGCCGGCGGTAGCCGGCGAGGGCGTCGGGGTCCTCGAAGGTGTCCTCGTAGTCCTCGCTGGGGATCACGACGGTGAGGTCGGCGCCGTGTTCCAGGGCGATGTCCGCGAAGAGCTGGTCGGCTCCGTCGGCGAGGCTGGAGAAGGCCTCCAGCGGGCCCGGGTGGCCGGCGAGCGCGGCCCGCAGGCCCTCCTGCACGTGGCCGAGCACCTCATCGGGAATCGACCGGTGGCCGGTCACTCCGATGCGCTTCATACGAGCTCCTCCCCCGTGGGCGCCCAGGACATCCTGGACATCCTCCCAGAAGGAGGGAGGACGTCCAGGGGGCCTGCGGCCGGGGGGCGGAGGTCAGTAGACGCTGACGCCGTAGGCGTTCAGGGCCTCCACGACCGGCTGGAAGAAGGTGGTGCCGCCGGAGGAGCAGTTGCCGCTGCCGCCGGAGGTGAGGCCGACGGCGCGGCTTCCGGAGTAGAGGGGGCCGCCGCTGTCGCCGGGTTCGGCGCAGACGTTGGTCCTGATCATCCCGTAGACGATGTCGCCGCCGCCGTAGTTCACGGTGGCGTTGAGGCCGGTCACGGAGCCGCTGTGGATGCCGGTGGTGGAGCCGCGCCGGGTGACGGACATGCCGGTGGTGGCGTTGACGGCGCTGGTGATGTCCTGGCTGCCGACGGTGCCGGGCGGGACCGGGCTGTTGCTGGCGTACTTGATGAGCCCGTAGTCGTTGGTGGGGAAGCTGGAGCCGGCGGTGCTGCCGACGACGGTGGTGTGGGAGGAGTTGCTCCACCAGGTGCCGGCGCCCTCGGTGCAGTGGCCGGCGGTGAGGATGTAGTAGTTGCTGCCGCTGCGGACGTTGAAGCCGAGCGAGCAGCGCCAGCTGCTGGCGTAGATGGCGTCGCCGCCGGAGAGCAGCTTGGTGAGCTTGCCGGGGGTGCGTTCGATGCGGAGCGCGGCGGCGTCGGGGCCGGCCTCGCGGCGGATTCTGGCGATGTCGGCGCCGGTGACGGTGGAGTCTGCGGTGACCACGAGGGTGCCGGTGGCGGGGTCGGTGTGCCATGCGGTGCCGGCGACGTCGGCGCGCAGGACGGAGGCCCCTGCGGCGGCGAGGCGGGCGGCGCTGAAGCCGTTGCCGTTGTCGTCCGCGCTGGCGGCGGTGGGGGCTGCCAGGGCTGCCGTCGCGGCCAGGCCGGCGGCCAGGGCGAGCAGGCGGAG
>NZ_GG657750.1:1792832-1801797 GCF_000158895.1 Streptomyces sp. C
CCGGGTGGGGGTCGGGGGCCCGGCTCGGGTGGGGGTGCCGGAGCCCGTGAGCGGCGGTGGGGGGACACGGCGGGGGCGCGGCCGGGAAGCCGCACTCTCGTCGTGCCCCTGACAAGTCCGCCGGGTGACGCTGAACGGGAGTGTCCTGGCGTCAGTTACCGGCGGCAAGGGCGCCTTTCAGCCGTCGCTCCCCGGCGGCGACCTCGAAGGGCAGGGTGTTCCCGGGCGGCGGGAACGGGCAGATGAAGTGGTCGGCGAAGGCGCAGGGCGGGAGTTGGGCCCGGTTGAGGTCCACCGTGATGGAGCCGTCCGGGGCGGGCGTGCCGGGGTGCAGGAAGCGGAAGCGGTAGCTGGAGCCGCCGCTGGTGGCGTCCGCGAAGACGGCCCAGAGGCTGCCGTCGCCCTCGTCCACGGCCACCTGGAGGGTGTGCGGGACGCCTTCGCGGGTGAAGGCCAGCTCGCCGCCGAGGCCGAGGCCGCGGGCGTGCCCGTCGGCGTTGCCGACCTGGACGGTCCGCCGCTCGGGGTACGGGCGGAAGTACCCCGGCAGCGCGAGGGCGGGGTCGTACGGGGTGGCCTCGATCCCGGCGAAGGCGCGCCGGGCCGGGGCGGCGGGGTCGTAGACGCGGACCGCCCACTGCCCCTCGCGCCGGATCACCACGAGCCGTACCTCCCCGGCCGCGAGCCGGGACTGCGCGGGCCGGGCCCTCGTCCGCGGCGAGGGCGGCCTCCCCTATGAGGGGCCGCCCGTCGAGCTCGACGCCGTCCTCGGCGCAGGCCCTCAGCAGGACCCCGCCGTCGTGGGCGCGCCACTGCCCCGGAACGGCCGGAAGTCGACCTTCCGGGTAGTCGGCGATCCAGTGCGTGGCCGTCAGGGCGAGGGGTCCGTACGGGGCGGAGACGGTGGCCGTCCGGTGCTCGTGCCACTCCCGCCAGGCCTTGGTCTCTGCGTCGTCGCTCATGCCGCTCAGCCCTTCCCCCGCGGGCCGGGCGGGAACCTTCCGGTAACCCGTCCGGACCTGGGGGAAAGTGACGCCGGATCAGCAGTCGCAGCCGCAGCCGTCGCAGCAGCAGCCGTCGCAGTTGCAGCAGTCACAGCAGTTGCTGCAGGAGTCGCAGTTCTCGCAGCACTCGCACGCGTCGCACCAGGGGTCGCGCTTCTGCCGGGACCAGGGGCCCTCGTGCTCCGTGCAGCACAGCCGGCAGGTGCAGAAGAGGCCGATGGCCACCGCGCAGCCGGCCAGCAGTCCGCGGCGCGGCTTCTGCGGCGGGAGCCCGCCGAAGCCGCCGCCGCCACCGCCACCGCCGGGGCCGCCCGGGCCCATCGGCGGCGGCATCCCGGGCCCGCTCGGGGCGTACGGGCCGGCCTGGCCGCCGCCGTACGGGCCGCCCTGGCCGTATCCGGCCGCGTACCCCTGCGGGGGCTGCCCGTGGCCCGGCTGCCCGTAGCCCTGCGGGGGCCGGCCGTAGCCCTGACCCGCCGAGTTCGTCGCGGCGTGCCCGCACGAGGAGGCGCCGAACGCACGGTCCACCGAGGTGCGCAGCTCGTGCACCAGCAGCCGGTGGGCGAGTCCCGCGTCGGCGAACTCCACCTCGCGCAGGGCGAGCCGTATCCCGTGCAGCGCGTCGTCGCACAGCCGACGGGCCTCGGCGAGGGAGGTGCCGGTGGCGGTGAGCGGGTTCCAGGCGCCCGCCAGCGCGTCGGCGCCCTGGTCCTCGACCGCGTCCAGCAGGTGCGCGAGCCGCCCGAAGTACCGGCCGGCCTCGGCGAGGGCCGGGCCGTTGCCTGGCCGTCCCGCCAGGACCGCGGTATGCGCGAAGGCGGCCGCCGTCGCGGTCTCCGTCGGCTCGGTGACCACCAGCACGGACGTGCCGATCCCGGCCAGGGACTCGATGCCGCCCTGGCGGTCCACGGCGTCCACGAGCACCGCCGTGTCGAAGCCGAGCGAGGCGCCGGTGCGGGCGCCGGCCCGGTCCCAGCCCCGGGCCACCTTGCGCGCGGCGGCGGCGATCGGCGCGCGGGCCAACAGGCCGTCCCGGTCGGCCACGTGGTCCCGCACCTTCGCCGAGGCCAGTACGAGCGACACGGCGGCGGCGAGCCGGGCGCCCTCGCCGTTGGCGACCGGCGCGGTGCGCATGCCGCGCAGCGGGCAGGGTCCGGCGGTGCGCCGGGCGCCGGGCAGCGGACCGGCCTGAGCCTCCGTCAGGACGGAGACGAGCAGCCCGTCGTAGTTGGTGACGATCCGGGCGAACTGCCCGTGGTCACCGCGAAGTGCCAGGCAGAGGCCGCACAGATGGGCCATCCACTCCGTTTTGAAACGCTCGCCCAGCCGGTGCGCGCAAGGTCTGACGATGCCGAACAACCGCTTCCCCCGTGTGTCATACGCAAGATTCCGGGGCATCGTATCCAGCCAGGGTGATCACTCGTACGCCCCAGCGCCTCACCCGGACGGCGGCAGCGGTCGTATTTTCACTCAGTCAGCAGCGGTAGCGTCCGGGAAGCTCGTCCGTGCAACGGATGTTCTGCACCAGTCCCGTCACGAAACATCTGCGCGGCGGCTATCCACTTGGCGCGTTGTCAGCATCATGGACGACCATAGGGGCAGCGGAGAAGAAGACAGACTGGCCACGGTGAAAGGAGGCGTCCATGGGTTCGGTACGCAAGGCGAGTGCGTGGTTGGGTCTCGTAGAGGACAGCGACGACGAGCGGTACTACGACGACGACTACGCGGAGGCGGTGGAGCGCCAGCAGGGCTCGGTCTCCGGCCCCGGCGACCAGTGGGTCACCGACCCCCGGGTGAAGGTCGCCTCGGATTCCGCGGTCGAGCGCGGCCGGCGCATCGCGACCGTGACCCCCGACGGCTTCCGCGACGCGCGCGGCATCGGCGAGCTGTTCCGCGAGGGCGTCCCGGTCATCGTGAACCTGTCGTCGATGGACCCGACCGACGCCAAGCGCGTGGTCGACTTCGCGGCCGGCCTGACCTTCGGGCTGCGCGGGTCGATCGAGCGGGTGGCGACCAGGGTCTTCCTCCTGACCCCGGCCGACACCCAGATCGTCAGCGGTGAGGCGGGCGGCCGCTCCCGCGACTTCTTCAACCAGAGCTGAGCCCGGGGGTGCCTCCCAGCGGTAGCTGGGGGATCCTCACCGGCTACCGGAAGGCGTCGAGCCCGGTGAGCGCCTTGCCCAGGACCAGCTGGTGCATCTCGACGGTGCCCTCGTAGGTGAGGACCGACTCCAGGTTGGTCGCGTGCCGCATGACGGGGTACTCCAGGGAGATCCCGTTGGCCCCGAGGATGGTCCGCGCGGTGCGGCAGATGTCGATGGCCTCGCGGACGTTGTTGAGCTTGCCGAAGCTGATCTGCTCCGGCCGCAGGGTGCCCGCGTCCATGCGACGGCCCAGGTGGTGGGCGAGCAGGATGCCCTTGTGGAGTTCCAGCGCCATGTCCGAGAGCTTGGCCTGGGTGAGCTGGAAGCCGCCGATCGGCCGGCCGAACTGCTCCCGCGTCTTCGCGTAGTCGAGCGCCGCCTCGAAGCTGGCGCGCGCCGCGCCCATCGACCCCCAGATGATCCCGTACCGCGCGTGGCTCAGGCAGCCCAGCGGACCCTTCAGCCCCGTGACCTCCGGAAGCACCGCGTCCGCGGGCAGCCGTACGTCGTCCAGCACCAGCTCGCTCGTCACCGACGCGCGCAGCGACCACTTGTGCTTGATCTCCGGCGCCGAGAAGCCGGCGCTGTCGGTGGGGACGGCGAACCCGCGGATCCCCTCGTCCGTCTGGGCCCAGACGACGGCCACGGCGGCCACCGAGCCGTTGGTGATCCACATCTTCCGGCCGTTCAGCACCCAGTCGGAGCCGTCGCGCTTGGCGTACGTGCGCATCGCGGCCGGGTCGGAGCCGATGTCGGGCTCGGTCAGCGCGAAGCAGCCGATCAGCTCGCCGGCCGCCATGCCGGGCAGCCACCGCTGCTTCTGCTCCTCGGAGCCGTACTTCCAGATCGCGTACATGGCGAGGGAACCCTGTACGGAGACCAGCGAGCGGATCCCGGAGTCGGCGGCCTCCAGTTCCAGGCAGGCCAGCCCGTACTGGACGGCGCTCGCGCCGGCGCAGCCGTAGCCGGTCAGGGACATGCCGAGCGCGCCGATGGAGCCGAGCTCGCGGGCCAGCTCGCGGATCTGCGGGAGCTCGCCGTCCTCGTACCACTGGGCGATGTGCGGCAGGACCCGGTCGGCGGCCCAGGAGCGGACGGTGTCGCGGACGGCGAGGTCCTCGGGGCCGAGCAGCTCGTCGAGTCCGAGCGGGTCGGTGGGGGCGAACGGGGTCTTCGGCGCGGACAAAGGGGCCTCCCGGCGGCCACGTGGGGCGAAACCTAGCGGTGCAAGTTTGTCGCCGACCGGGCCCCGGGTCCACCCCCGGCTGCGGCGGGGGCGCTCAGCCCTGGCGGCCGGGCCGGCCGCCGACCGCGGGATCGCGCTCGGGCTGTCCCGGGGCGGGGATCCGCGCCCCGGCGGCCGGCCGGGACGGACCCGCGGGCTGCGCGGGCAGGCGTACGGCGGCCCCCGCATCGGCGACGGCGTCCGCGGCGGTCCCGCCGCACCCGGCGCCGCCGTCCGGCTCGGCGTTCTCCATGGTGCGCGGCAGCTTCAGCGCCATCACGGCGCCCGCGAGCAGCAGGCAGGCGCTCACGACGAGGGTGACGTGCAGCCCGTGCACGAAGGAGTTCCGGGCGGCCGTGTGCAGGGACTCCCCCGCCGCGCCGCCGAGGTGGGCGGCGATCTGGTAGGCCTCGCCGAGGGAGTTCGCGGCGCCGGCGGAGTCCTCGGCGGGAACCCCGGGGACGTCCAGCAGGCCGGGCCGGTAGGCGGCGTTCATCACGCTGCCCAGCAGGGCGATGCCCATGCCCGCGCCCAGCTGGTAGGAGGTCTCGCCTATGGAGGCGGCGCCGCCGGCGGAGTCCGCCGGGGCCTCGCTCAGCATGGACTCGTACGCGGCGAAGAGGGTGGTCTGGAGCCCGAAGCCGAGCAGGACGAAGCCGGCGGTCAGCAGGACGGGCCGGTCGTCGTGGCCCATCAGCGTCAGCAGCAGCACCGCGCCGGCGGTGAGCACGAAGCCCAGCGAGACCATGGTGCGCGGGCCGACCCGCTGGAGGGTGTGGGAGCCGGTGGCGCCGGCGGCCATGGCGGCGAAGGTCAGCGGCAGCAGCCGCAGGCCGGTCTCCAGCGGGCCGAGGTCCAGCACCAGCTGGAGGTACTGGACGGCGAGCAGCTCCAGCCCGACCAGCGCCAGCATGGCGAGCACGATGCAGCCCACGGAGGTGGAGAACGCGGCCCGGGAGAACATCCGCATGTCGATCAGCGGGTGCTCGCGCCGCTTCTGGCGGCGCACGAAGAGCACCAGCAGGAGCACGCCGAGCAGCAGCGGCGCCAGCGCCCCGGGGTCGGTGAGCTGCCGTTCCGCGCCGATCCGCTTGATGCCGAGCACCGCGCCGAGGACGCCGGTGGCGGCCATCAGCGCGCCGAGCACGTCCCAGGGCCCGTCGGCCGCGCCCCTCGATTCGGGCAGCAGCCAGCGGCCGAGCGGGAGGATCAGGGCCATCAGCGGGATGTTGATGAGGAAGACCGATCCCCACCAGAAGTGCTGGACGAGGAAGCCGCCGAGCACGGGGCCGCCGGCCGCGCCGATCGCGGCGACGGCGGTCCAGATGCCGATGGCGAGGGCGCGCTCGCGCCGGTCGGGGAAGACCTGGCGCAGGATCGACAGGGTGGCCGGCATGATCATCGCCCCGCCGACGCCGAGCAGGGCGCGGGCGGCGATCAGGAGCTGCGCGTTGTCGGCGAGTGCGGCGATGGCGGAGGCGGCGCCGAAGAGGGTGTAGCCGAGGAGCAGGATCCGGCGGCGGCCGACGCGGTCGCCGAGGGTGCCGAAGAGGATCAGGAGCGCGGCGCAGACCAGCGGGTACGCGTCGACGATCCACAGCAGCTCCTGGGAGCCGGGGCGCAGGTCCTCGGTGACGGAGGGGACGGCCACGTGCAGGATGGTCGCGTCGAGCGCGACGAGCACGAGGCTGACGCACAGGACCGCCAGGACCACCCAGCGGTTGGCCCCGCCGGAGACGGCGGCGACCCGCTGCCGGAGGGAGGGCATCCTGTCGCCGGCCGTGTTCGTCCCCGACATGCATGTACCTCCCAGGTGGTCCCTCGCACTCGGCGGACAGCGTCGTGGATCGCCGCGGGGTGGTGCGCTGTGCGGCGTCCTACGGGGTCCGGCATCGACACGCGAGTGAAGGGTCAGCGTACGCGAGTTCGCGTGCCCCACACGTGGCCAAGCTCTCATCCCGGCGGCGGCCCCCGTGTGGGGTGCGCCACTCGCCCCGGCCCGCTCTCCCCCCGCGTGCGCGCCCGCTCACGCTCCGTGTCCACGGTTTTCGTCTTCGCCGGTCGCGGCGCCGATACTCGTCCCCGTGACCACTCTGCCCGTTGACGCCGCCCCCGCGAAATACCCCGGACCGCGCCGTGCCGCGCCCGCGCTCGCGGCCTTCGCCGCCGTGCGGCTGCTGGGGCTGGCCGTGCTCGCGCTGTGGTGCGCGGCGGCCGGCAGCAGCCCGCACACCCTGCTCTCGGCGCGTTGGGACTCCCTCTGGTACGCGCGGATCGCCGCCGAGGGGTACGGGTACGAGGTGGTCCTGCCGAGCGGGGCCGTCCATTCGAACCTGGCGTTCTTCCCGCTGCTGCCCTGGCTGGAGCGGCTGGTGGCGGCGCCGACGGGGCTGTCGTACGGGTCGGCGGGCCTGGTGGTCTCGGCGGTGGCGGGGCTCGCCGCCGCGTGGGGCGTCTTCGCCGTCGCCGACCTGCTGCACGGGCGGCGCGCCGGGGTCCTCGCGGTGGCGCTGTGGGCGGCGCTGCCGGTGGGGATCGTGCAGTCCATGGCGTACAGCGAGTCGCTGTTCACCGCCCTGGCCGCCTGGGCGCTGTACGCGGTGCTGCGCGGGCGGTGGGTCGTGGCCGGCCTGCTCGCGGCGGGGGCGGGGCTGACCCGGCCGGTCGGGGCGGCGGTGGTCGCGGCGGTGTGGGTGGCGGCGGCCCTGGCCTGGCGGCGCGGGGACCGCTCGTGGCGGATGGCGGCCGGGGTGCTGCTGGCCCCGCTGGGGGCGGCGGCGTACGCGCTGTGGGTGGGGGCCCGGACCGGCGGCGGGCTGACGGGCTACCTGGACGTGCAGGCGGGCTGGGGCAACGGCTTCGACGGGGGCTGGGCCTTCGCGCGGTTCATCGGGGCGCGGCTGGCCTCCCCGGCGTTCGCCGCCGGGGTGGGGCTGATCGCCGGGGTGCTGCTGGTGCTGTGGCTGTACCGGCTGTGCGTGCGCGACCGGCAGCCGGCCGCGCTGCTGGTGTACTGCGGGATCGTGGTGGCGCTGGCCCTGTGCGCCTCCGGGTACTTCGGCTCCAAGCCCCGGCTGCTGCTGCCGGCGTTCCCGCTGGTGCTGCCCCTGGCGGTGGCCCTGGCGCGGTGGCGGACCGGGCGGGCGGCTGCCGTGCCGGGCGTACTGGCGCTGGCCTCGGCGGTGTACGGGGCGTTCTGGCTGAACGGTTCGGGTCCCCCGTAGGGCGGGCGGGGGCGAGTGGGGGCGAGTGGGGGCGATCACGGAATGGATCATTCCAATCCATGGTTGTGCAAAGGAATTGAGCCGCCGCGATAAATACCGTGTAAGTATGCCGATAATTGCGGCGGCACTACTCCCGGAGTTGAATCCGGTAAGTTCCAACAAGTGCCGGAAGAAGGGGAATTAAGTCCCCCGTGAGACGCACTCCACATCACATGGTCATCACAAAGCGCGCGATTCGCCCGGGGTGCGCTTCGACGCGCGGTAACGTCGATTGAGTGCGTACTGACCAAATGCTTGCCCGTCTGGAGCCGGTGTTCGCCCGGCTCGACCGGGAACCAGAGCGACCGGCTCATCTGCAAACTCCGCAGATGAGCCGGCACCGCGTCGTGCTCCTCTCCGCGACGCTCGCCTTCTACCTGGTGATCGTCGTGCTCGTGCTGACGACCTCCTGGCTCGTCCGCCTGGACTGGCAGATCATGTTCTTCCGGCCCTACGAGCAGTGGCCGCAGGTCCACGCCTTCCTCGACTACCTCGTCGTACTCGGCCAGCGCGGGCCCACCGCGGTGATGGTCGCGGCCTGGCTCGGCTGGCGCTCCTGGCGCCAGCACACCCTCCGCCCGCTGATCGCACTCGGCGTCGCGCTGCTGCTCCTGAACATCACCGTGGGCTCCGTCAAGCTCGGCCTCGGCCGGCTCGGCCCGCACTACGCCACCCAGATCGGCTCCGCGGAGCTCTTCGCCGGCGGCGATATATTCCCTTCCGGCCACACCGCCAACGCCGTCGTGACCTGGGGGATCCTGGCCTACCTGGCCTCCACCACCGTCACCCGGCGGGTGCTGTCCATCCTCTCCGGGGTCCTCTCGCTGAGCGTCGGCGCCACCACCGTGTACCTCGGCACCCACTGGGTGAGCGACGTCCTCCTCGGCTGGACCGCCGGACTCCTGATCATGCTGGCGCTGCCCTGGTTCGAGCCGCTCATCGCCCGCACCGAGGCCTACGTCTTCGGACTGCGCGAGCAGTGGCGCCGCCGGCTGGAGGACGGCCGGGTCTCCGAACCGGTCGCCGCCGCGCTCGTCCCGCTGCTGTCCGCGGGCGGGAAGTGGCAGCCCGGGCGCACCCCCGGCACCGAGGACGGGGCCCCGGCGGCCGCCGCCTCCCAGGCCCCCGCCGGGCACTCCCCCGCGCTGCGCCCGGCCGCGCACGCGCACCAGGTCTCCCGGCAGCACGTCATCCGCTCCGAGCGCACCCCGATCACCCCGGGCGGCAGCCGCCGGCCGGCGCACACCGAGCGGGCCTCCGCCCGGGGGGCCTCGGCCCGCCCGGCCACCGGGGGCTGATCCGACGCGGGGCCGGTACGCACAGCCCCAC
>NZ_GG657750.1:1801929-1803223 GCF_000158895.1 Streptomyces sp. C
CGTCGGCGTTCCGCGACACGGGAGAGGCGCGGGAGAGACGCCGGGCGGCGTTCATATGCCCGGACACGTCAGCCCGCTGAGCGGATGTTCCTCCGTACCGGGTCACGCTTGTGTCACGGGTTGTCTACGGTCGCCGCCGGTAATCCCGGCTTTACGGGACCCCTTTCGAATTCCGTCGCGGAACCCGAATTCCCCGCCCGGGACTTACTCCCGCGGGGCTTCGACGGCCCGCCCCAGAAGGTCCCGCAGGGCCCGGATCCGGTCCGTCAGCTCGGGGGGTTCCACCACCTCGAACTCACAGCCGATCAGCATGACGTGAATCACCAGGACGTCGAGGCTCACCGCCCCGGTGCGCAGCAGGCAGCTCTCCGCGTCGACCGGCTCCAGCACCCCGTCGGAGGGCCCGATGATCCGCGCCGCCTCCTCCGCCGGGACCCGGAGCCGCACCACCGCCCGGGCCGCGTACGCGCGGTGCGACACGCCCTGCGACACGTACGCGGCGAGGTCCTCGGCGGGCGCCGGGCGCGGGACGAAGCGGGGGCCGTGCGGGGGGCGGGGCTCGATCCGGTCCGCGCGGAAGGTCCGCCAGTCCTCCCGGTCGAGGTCCCAGGCGACGAGGTACCAGCGCCGCTCGGAGCACACCAGGCGGTGCGGCTCGACGGTGCGCCGGCTGACGCTGCCGCCGTGGTCCCGGTACCCGAACCGGAGCCGCTCGCCGTCCCGGCAGACGGCGGCGAGGTCGGTGAGCACGGCCGGGTCGACGGTGTCGCGGCCCGGGCCGCGCAGCATGGGCACGGTGAACTCGTTGAGCGCTGAGACCCGTCGGCGCAGCCGCGACGGCAGCACCTGCTCCAGCTTGGCCAGGGCCCGTACAGAGGCCTCCCCGATCCCCTCGACGCCGTTGCCGGCGGCCGTGCGCAGCCCGACGGCGACCGCGACGGCCTCGTCGTCGTCCAGCAGCAGTTGGGGCAGCTCGGCCCCCGCCCCGAGCTGGTACCCGCCGCCGGTGCCGGGGCTGGCGTTCACCGGGTACCCCAGCTCCCGGAGCCGGTCGACGTCCCGCCGCACGGTGCGGGGCGTCACTCCGAGCCGGGCGGCGAGGTCGGCACCGGTTCATTCTCGGTGGGCCTGTTGGAGGGACAGCTTGTGTTGTAGTCGCTTCTGAGGTCTCCATGCCTCCCCTTTTTTTTTTCTCCTTCCGCGCGGTTCGGTTCTTTTGGCGCCCCATGACTGTTTTTGTCTTTGTCCTCAGGTTCCGCCTATTGTTTTTATTTTCTTTTTTTTTTTTTTTTTT
>NZ_GG657750.1:1804066-1805337 GCF_000158895.1 Streptomyces sp. C
CGGCCGCGCCGACACCCGACGGGAGAACGAGCACCAGCGCGGCGACCGCCGCGGCCACCGCGGTGGCCGCCACCCTCCGCGTACACAGATCGGGCATCGGCACACGCTACGGAGCCCCCGCCACCGCTCCCGCCCCGCCACGCGGCGCTCCCCCGCGCCCCACCCGGACGGCTGACGCGCCGGACGGCCCCACACCCCCCGAGGCGTTCGGAAAGCGGCTCCAACTGCGCACGAAGGGACAACAGTTGGCACGAAAGGGAAGCCGAAGTCGGACGGTTCACTCTTCTGGGTGGCCGGTTCGATTCCGTTCCCTCAAACGGCGTGACCCCGGCCGCCGCCGCGCCGTTGATCCCGGCGAGCCGGGAACCCCCCGGCCTCCGCACGAATGAGGAGCCACCCCGTGCCGCGCATGCTCGACGTCAGTGATGAGGTACGTGCCGAGATCGGTGACGAAGAAGCCGACAGGCTGCTCACCGGCGACGACGCCCCGGGCAGTTACGACTGCACCTCCTGCCGCACCCCCGGCGACCCGGAGACGGTCCGCACCAGCACCGTGCTGTTCGTGGGCGAGGAGACCGCCGTCCTCGCCTTCGCCCACGCCGACTGCATCCCCTCCCAGGTCGTCCCCGTCTCCGAGGAGCAGCTCCAGGGCGCCGTGCGCAGCATCACCGGCGACAGCCCGGCCCCCGCCCCGGAGCAGGCCGGCGGCGAGTCCCCGCAGTCGGTCCCCGGTGGCCAGGCCGTCCTCGGCATCACCAGCGGACTCGTGCTGATCGCCGGGGAGCTGCACCCCGCACTGGTCGTCGAGCCGACCGCGCCGATCGCCCGCCCCGGCACCACCGGCCCCGGCGACGACTTCCTCCCCCTCCTCATCGAGCAGGGCTTCATCCCGGTCACCGACACCAACGAGGTCCCCTCCCCCCTCGCCGGCTGGTCGGTCCTGCTGGCCGCCGGGCAGCTGCACGCCGTGCTCCAGCCCGGCACCGACGGCGGGCCCCAGGTGGCCTGGTGGCAGGCCCACCAGGCGCTGGGCGTCACCGACGGCTGGCGGGCCGCCGTCAACAAGACGCAGCGCGTGCTCATCTACGCCGCCCCGGTCGGCTCCATCGGCCAGCAGCCGCGCGAGGACCTGCTCCGCGACGCCCTGGACAAGGCCGCGAGCAACGGCAAGCTGGTCGGCGCCTCGATGCCGCTGGCCGGTACGCCGGGCGCCTGAGCCCCACCCCTTCCCACCGGAACGGCCCGTCGGGCCCCCCTGCCCGAGGGGGGCC
>NZ_GG657750.1:1805469-1808745 GCF_000158895.1 Streptomyces sp. C
GTGCATTCATACGACCCCTCCCGCGCCCCGTTCCGTGCGAGCAGCGCCTCGCACACCCCGATCTACGACAGCCTGTACTCGGAGTACCTGCGCGCCTTCCGGGCGCTGCCGGGCGACCGTACGGGCGAGGAGGACCTCGGCTTCACCGCGTTCTCGTACGGCACCGGGTACGGAAGCCCGTACGGCGGCGTCACGGCCGGTACGAGCGGCTCGTACGGCAGCGGCGGCGGTACCGGCTGGAACGGTTCCTCGTGGCAGCAGGCCGACGGCTGGCAGCCCTCGTACGTCCCGCAGCAGGCGGCGCAGCCGGTGTACTCGTACGCGGGCGCCGGCTCCGGATACGGCGGCGGGCGGCAGCACCAGACCGGGATGCAACACGTCCCGGCGGCCCTGCCGCCCGCTCCGCGCCGGGGCTACTGACCCCGGACCGCCGCTCCTACTTCTTCTTCTTGTACTGGGCGCCGCGCTTTCTCGCGCACCCGCACCGAGATGTGCAGCGGGGTTGCCCTCGAAGCCGAACTCCTCGCGCAGGCGGCGCTCGATGAAGCGCCGGTAGCCGTGCTCCAGGAAGCCGGAGGCGAAGAGGACGAACCGCGGCGGCTTGCTGCCCGCCTGGGTACCGAACAGGATGCGGGGCTGCTTGCCGCCGCGGATCGGGTGCGGGTGGGCCGCGACGATCTCGCCGAGGAAGGCGTTCAGCCGGCCGGTGGGGACGCGCGTCTCCCAGCCCGCGAGGGCGGTCTCGATCGCCGGGACCAGCTTCTCCATGTGGCGGCCGGTCTTCGCGGAGACGTTGACGCGGGGCGCCCAGGAGACCTGCTGCATCTCGGTCTCGATCTCGCGCTCGAGGTAGTAGCGGCGCTCCTCGTCCAGCTCGTCCCACTTGTTGTAGGCGATGACGATCGCGCGGCCGGCCTCGACGGCCATGGTGATGATGCGCTGGTCCTGGACGCTGATGTTCTCGGTGGTGTCGATCAGGATGACCGCCACCTCCGCCTTCTCCACGGCGGCGGCCGTGCGCAGCGAGGCGTAGTAGTCGGCGCCCTGCTGGAGGTGGACCTTCTTGCGGATGCCCGCGGTGTCCACGAACTTCCAGGTGACGCCGCCGAGCTCGATCAGCTCGTCGACCGGGTCGCGGGTGGTGCCGGCCAGCTCGTTGACGACGACGCGGTCCTCGCGGGCGACCTTGTTCAGCAGGGAGGACTTGCCGACGTTCGGGCGGCCGATGAGGGCGATGCGGCGCGGGCCGCCGATGGCGGCGCCGCCGAAGGTCTGCGCGGGGGCCTCGGGCAGGACCTCCAGGACGGCGTCCAGCATGTCGCCCGTGCCGCGGCCGTGCAGCGAGGAGACCGGGTACGGCATGCCGAGGCCCAGGGACCACAGGTAGGCCGCGTCGGCCTCGCCGCTCTGGCCGTCGACCTTGTTGGCGCACAGGACGACGGGCTTGCCGGCGCGGCGCAGCAGCTTGACGACGGCCTCGTCGCTGTCGGTGGCGCCGACCTTGGCGTCCACGACGAAGACGACCGCGTCGGCGGTCTCGATGGCGTACTCGGCCTGGGCGGCGACGGAGGCGTCGATGCCGAGGACGTCCTGCTCCCAGCCGCCGGTGTCGACGACCTTGAAGCGGCGGCCCGCCCACTCGGCCTCGTACGTGACCCGGTCGCGGGTGACGCCCGGCTTGTCCTCGACGACCGCTTCGCGGCGGCCGATGATGCGGTTCACCAGGGTCGACTTGCCCACGTTCGGGCGGCCGACGACGGCGAGGACGGGCAGCGGGCCGTGTCCGGCCTCCTCGATCGCGCCTTCGACCTCTTCGAGGTCGAAGCCTTCCTCCGCGGCGAGCTCCATGAACTCCGCGTACTCGGCATCGCCAAGTGCTCCGTGGTCGTACTGGTCGTTCATGAAGTCCGTTCCTCGTCGTTCGTGGTGATCGGTGGCACCCGCGCAGCGCGGTTCCACTACTGGGTTCAAGTCTCGCTCAGCGCCCGGTGAGGCGCTTGGCGTCGGCCAGGTGGGCGGTCAGCCGTCCCTGGATGCGTGCGGTGGCCTCGTCCAGCGCGGCGCGCGTACGACGGCCCGTGCCGTCGCCGGCGTCGAAGGCCGAGCCGAAGACCACGTCGACCCGGCTGCGCAGCGGCGGCAGGCCCTTGACGAGCCGGCCCTTGGCCTCGGTGCTGCCCAGGACGGCGACCGGGACGACCGGGGCGCCGCTGCGGACGGCGAAGTAGGCGAGCCCGGCGCGCAGGGACGCGAAGTCGCCCCCGCCGCGGGTGCCCTCGGGGAATATCCCCAGGGCGCCGCCGTTCTCCAGGACGCCGAGGGCGCGGGTGATCGCGGTCCGGTCGGTGCCGGCGCGATCCACCTTCACCTGCCCGATCCCCTCCAGGAAGGGGCCGAGCGGGCCGACGTACGCCTCCTTCTTGATCAGGAAGTGCAGCGGCCTCGGCGCGGTGCCCATGACCATGGGTCCGTCGATGTTGTGCGCGTGGTTCACGGCCAGGATGACGGGGCCGGAGGCGGGCACCTTCCAGGCGCCCAGCACGCGCGGCTTCCACAGCCCGTACATGAGGCCGATGCCGATGCGCCTGCCGACCGCCGCACCCCTGGGGGAGGGCGTACCGCTCACTTGGCGCGCCGCTCTGTGCCGTCGGCCGCGTCTCGGCTGCGCCGCTCTTCGACCAGGGTCACGACGCATTCGATGACCTGGTCGAGGGTGAGCTCGGTGGTGTCGACCTCGACGGCGTCGCCGGCCTTGGCCAGCGGGGAGGTCTTGCGGCCGGAGTCGGCGGCGTCCCGCTTGATCAGGGCTTCCCTGGTGGCCGCGAGGTCGGTGGCCTCCTTGCCGCGCAGCTCACCGCTGCGGCGGGCGGCGCGGGCCTCGGCCGAGGCCGTCAGGAAGATCTTGAGGTCGGCGTCGGGCAGGACGGTGGTGCCGATGTCCCGGCCCTCGACGACGATCCCGTCGGCCTCCTCGGCCGCTTCGGCGGCGATGGAGCGCTGGAGGTCGGTGATCAGGGCGCGCACCTCGGGGACGGCGCTGACGGCGCTGACCTTGGAGGTGACCTCCTGGGTGCGGATCGGGCCGGAGGCGTCCAGGCCGTCCACCGTGATGGTGGGGGCGGCCGGGTCCGTGCCGGAGACGATGGCCGGCTTGCCGGCGGCGAGGGCGATGCCCTGCGGGTCGTCGGTGTCGACGCCGTTGGTGATCATCCACCAGGTGATGGCCCGGTACTGGGCACCGGTGTCCAGGTAGCGCAGCCCGAGCTTGGCGGCCAC
>NZ_GG657750.1:1808938-1811854 GCF_000158895.1 Streptomyces sp. C
CCGGCGGCGGGGAGCCGCCGCCGGGGACGGCTACCGCTGCCGCAGCGCCCAGCCGCGCTCGCGGAGCTCGGTGGTCAGGGCGGCGACCGCCCGGGGTTCCACCATGAGCTGCACCAGACCGGCCTGCTGGCCGGTGGCGTGCTCGATCCGCACGTCCTCGATGTTGACCCCGGCGCGGCCGGCGTCCGCGAAGATCCGCGCCAGCTCGCCGGGCTTGTCGCTGATGAACACGCCCACGGTCTCGTACGCCATGGGCGCCGCGCCGTGCTTGCCGGGGACCCGGACCCGGCCGGCGTTGCCGCGCTTGAGGACGTCCTCGATGCCGGCCGCGCCGCCCTTGCGCTCGGTCTCGTCGGCGGACTGGAGGCCGCGCAGCGCCTCGACGGTCTCCGCCAGGTCGGCGGCGATGCCCGCCAGGACGTCGGCCACCGGTCCCGGGTTGGCCGAGAGGATCTCCACCCACATCCGGGGGTCGGAGGCCGCGATGCGGGTGACGTCGCGGATGCCCTGCCCGCACAGCCGGACGGCCGTCTCGTCGGCCTCCTCCAGGCGGGCGGCGACCATGCTGGAGACCAGTTGCGGGGTGTGGGAGACGAGCGCCACCGCCCGGTCGTGGGCGTCGGCGTCCATCACGACGGGGACGGCCCGGCACAGCGCGACGAGTTCCAGGGCGAGGTTGAGGACCTCGTGGTCGGTCTCCCGGGTCGGGGTCAGCACCCAGGGCCGGCCCTCGAACAGGTCGGCCGTCGCGGCCAGCGGGCCGGAGCGCTCCTTGCCGGCCATGGGGTGGGTGCCGATGTAGGCGGAGGTGTCGGCGCCCAGCGCGGCGAGCTCGCGGCGTGGGCCGCCCTTGACGCTGGCCACGTCCACGTAGGCGCGGGCGAGGCCGCGTCCGATGGCGTCGGCCAGGGCGGCGGCGACGTGGGCCGGCGGTACGGCGACGATGGCGAGGTCCACCTGGCCCTCGGGGGCGTCGTCGGTGCCGGCGCCCAGGGCGGCGGCCGTGCGGGCCTGCGCCGGGTCGTTGTCGACGAGGTGGACGCTGATGCCGCGGGCGGTCAGGGCGAGCGCCGCGGAGGTGCCGATCAGTCCGGTTCCGATGACGACGGCGGTTCTCACGGGTGCTCCAAGGGTGATCACGTAACGACGGGCCGGGCCTGACTCAGGGTAGCCACTCGGTACCGCGGAAGGACCCGGCGGTCCGCCCTGTGGACGGTGCCGGGTCCTCGCGGACGCTCTCGCCGGGTCAGAGGTTCTGCTTGCGGATGATCTCCTCCAGCGACTCGGTCGGCACCTGACCGTTCGGGGTCAGCTTGTCGACGGCCTGCGGGAGCGCCTGCGCCAGCTGGTCGGCGGCCTCGTCGGGGCTGACGCCCGCCTGCCGGGCGGCCTGCTGGAGGGCGTCGTCGTCCAGCGCCTCCTTGATCTGGGAACCGCTCACGGGCTGGTTCTCCCCGGTGCCGATCCAGGACTGCGCCTGGTCGCCGAGGCCGGACGTGGTCAGCATGTCCAGCAGCCCGCCGAGGGGGTTGTCCGCCCCTGCGGCCTGGGCGCCCGCGGCCTGGGCGCCCGCGGCACCGCCGCCGCCCAGCAGGGCGCCGAGCAGCGCGCCGAGGACGTTGCCCCCGCCGCCGGCCGGGCCGCCGCTGCCGCCGCTGCCGCCCTGGCCGCCGCCGAGGAGTCCGCCGAGGAGTGAACCGAGGTCATTGCCCGCCATGGTCCTGTTTGCCTTTCGAAGGGGGGCCGGGCGCACGCGCGTCAGCGGCGGGCCCGGCTTCGAGACACGGACAATGTCACCCGGATCATCCGGTACCGCCACCTGGCGCACGGCTGTCCGGGACGGTGCGGTAGAACCACCGGCATGATCTTCCACATCGTTCCGCTCGCCGACTGGAGCGCCGCTCCCGGGTCCCCGTACGCCCCCGGCTCGCTCGCCGCCGAGGGCTTCGTGCACTGTTCGGCGGACCGGCCCACCGTGCTCGCCATCGCGGACTCCCACTACCGCGAGGTGCCCGGCGTCCTGCTCGCCGTGGAGCTCGACGAGGCGGCCCTGGCGGCGGAGGTCCGCCGGACCGGCCCCGGCGACCCGTACCCCCACGTCCACGGGCCGTTGAACCGCGACGCCGTGATCCGCGTGTGGGAGGTCGTACGCACTCCCGGCGGCCCGGCGGACCTCGCCCCCTGGCAGCCGGAGTGAGACGGACGGTGTGGCGGGCTTCTCCTGGGGCCCGCCGCACGCCAGGATGCACCTCGCATCCCGGCCATCCAGCAAGGAGCCCCGCATGACCGAATCGAACACCGCCCGGCGCACCGTACTGGCGGCCGGAGCCGCCGTCCTGGCGGGCGGCACCCTCGCCGCCTGCGGGTCCGACGCGGAGAAGCCCGACACCGGCGCCGGCAACGCCTCCGCCCCTCAGACGGGCGGCGCGTCCCCCGGGGCCTCGGCGCCGGGCGCGGTCGCGGAGCCGCTGGTGAAGTCCTCCGCGGTACCGGTCGGCGGCGGCACCGTCATCAAGGAGCAGAAGGTGGTGGTCACCCAGCCAACGGCCGGCTCCTTCCGCTGCTTCACGGCCGTCTGCCCGCACCAGGGCTGCCTGGTGGACAAGGTCGAGAACGGCACGATCGACTGCCCCTGCCACGGCAGCAAGTTCAAGGTCGCCGACGGGGCCGTGGCCCACGGGCCGGCGGTCAAGCCGCTCGCGGAGAAGAAGATCACCGTGTCGCCGGAGGGGGAAATCTCGCTCGCCTAGCGGGCGCGCCGCCGCCTACCCTCCCGGGATGGACGACCTCACCCTGGTCCGGGACCACACGATCTACGCCTGCGTGATGGGCTCCCGCGCCTTCGGGCTGGCCACGGAGGCGAGCGACACCGACCGGCGCGGTGTCTACCTCGCCCCCACGCCGCTCTTCTGGCGG
>NZ_GG657750.1:1812176-1816784 GCF_000158895.1 Streptomyces sp. C
GGCCTCCTGCCGCGACCTGCTGCGCACCGGCCGCCTGACGATCGACGCGGGTCCCGACCGCGAACGCCTCCTCGCGGTCAAGCGGGGCGAGCTGTCCTGGTCCGAGGTCGACGCCTGGATGGGCCGCCTCGCCGAGGAGTCCGAGGCGGCCCTCTCCACCAGCCCGCTGCCCGCCGGACCGGACGAGGCCCGCGTCGCGGACTTCCTCCACCGCACCCGCCGCGCCTCGGCCCTCTAGGGGGTGTTGCGAGGCGGACGCGCTCGCGCAGTTCGATGCCCATGGCGTCCAGCCCGGGTCACGCGTCCCAGAGTGCACCGAAGGCGAGGAGTTCCTCGCGGTACTCGATGCGGCCCTCCCAGTCGCGGGGCCAGACGTCGGCGCCGAGGTGGGCGCCGGCGAAGGCGCCGGCCAGGCAGGCGATCGAGTCGGAGTCGCCGGCGGTGCATGCGGCGCGGCGCAGCGCGAGGAGGGGTTCGTCCGGGAAGAGCAGGAAGCAGTGGAGGGCGGTGGCCAGGGCTTCCTCGGCGATCCAGCCCTCGCCGGTGGTCAGGCAGGGGTCGGTCTCCGGGGAGGGGGTGCGCAGGGCTGCCGCGAGCCGGTCCAGGACCGCCAGGCACTCGTCCCAGCCCCGGGCGATGAAGGACTCCGGCGAGGCGTCGGAGGCGGTGCGCATCCAGAGGTCGCCGAGCCAGCGCTCGTGGTAGCGGGTGCGGTTCTCCAGGGCGTACGAGCGCAGCTGCCCGACCAGGCCGGTGACCTCGGCGCCCTGCGCGAGGAGGTGCACGGCGCGGGCGGTCAGGTCGGAGGCGGCCAGGGCGGTGGGGTGGCCGTGGGTGAGGGCCGACTGGAGCTGGGCGGCGCCGGCCCGCTCCTCGTCGGTCCAGCCGGGGACGAGGCCGACCGGGGCGACGCGCATGTTGGCGCCGCAGCCCTTGGAGCCGGTCTGGCTGGCGTCGCGCCAGTCCCGCGACGGGTCGTTCAGCAGGCCGCAGGCCACCAGGCAGGTGCGGCCGGGGGCGCGGTTGTTCTCCGGGGAGTGGTACCAGTCGACGAACTCCTCGCGGACCGGCCGGGTCAGCCGCAGCGGGCCGACGCGGCCGCGTTCGGCGGCGGTCCGTATGCCGCGCGCCAGGGCCAGGGTCATCTGGGTGTCGTCGGTGACGATCGCGGGGCGGGGCAGCCGCATCTCGCGCCACGGGCCGGTCTTGGCGAGGATCGACGGTACGTCGTTGAACTCCGTCGGGAAGCCGAGGGCGTCGCCGAGGGCCAGGCCTGTGAGGGCGCCCGTCGCGGCACGCTTGGTGGCGGTCACTGGGTGGGTCCTTCCGAGGGGCGGAGCAGGGGCGGGTGGAGTGTGGTCGCCGAGCCGGCCCGGTACAGCGCGGCGGGTTTGCCGCGGCCGCCGGTGAGCCGGGCGGCGCCGGGCACGGCCTGGACGAAGCCGGGCGTGGCGAGCACCTTGCGGCGGAAGTTGGGGCGGTCCAGGGAGGTGTCCCAGACGGTCTCGTAGACGGCCTGGAGCTCGCCGAGGGTGAACTCGGGCGGGCAGAAGGCGGTCGCCAGGCAGGTGTACTCCAGCTTGGAGCCCACCCGCTGCCGGGCGTCCGCGAGGATCAGCCCGTGGTCGAAGGCGAGTCCGGAGGCTTCCCCGACCGGCACCCACCGGGCCCGGTCGGCGTCGCCGCCGCCCTCCTCCGCCGGTTCGGGCATGTCGGGGACGAGGGCGGTGAAGGCGACCGACACGACCCGCATGCGGGGGTCCCGGTCCGGTTCGCTGTAGGTGCGCAGCTGTTCCAGGTGCAGGGCGGCGACCAGCGCGGGCGGCAGGCCGGTCTCCTCGGCCAGCTCCCGGCGCGCGGCCGTCTCGGCGGACTCCCGGGGCAGGACGAAGCCGCCGGGGAGCGCCCAGGCGCCCGCGTGGGGTTCCTGGCCGCGCCGGATCAGCAGGACGTGCAGGGTGCCGCCGCGCACGGTGAGGACGGCGAGGTCGACGGTCACCGCGAAGGGCTCGAAGGCGTGCGGGTCGTAGTTCACCGGCGCTCCGGGAGGGGCGCCGCGAAGTGCCAGCCTTCGGAGAGCAGGCCGTCGACCGCCGCCACGGCCGCGTCGAGCCGGGTCCGCCGGTCCCCGCTCACGACCAGGAAACGCCTGCCGGTGCGGGCGAGTTCCCGGCGGAAGCGGGCGGTCATCCAGGGTCTGAGCTCGGGCCCGTCGCGCAGCCCGTCGTCCTCGAAGGGCACTCCTTCGTGGTCGGTGAGCAGGTACAGGTCGCGGGGGCGGCGGGCGGCGATCCTTTCGACCTCCGCGTTGCGGCCGCCGAGGTAGCGCTCGTGCCAGATGCCGGTGGCGAAGGAGTCGGTGTCGCAGAACAGGACCGGCGAGCCGAGCCGGGCGGCCCGCTCCTCCGCCTCGTCCTGGCGGCGGGCGATCACCGGGAACTCCCGGGAGGTGAAGGTCGTGTCCTCCCAGGAGGCGGCCGGGTCGACGGCGCGGGCGGCGGCGAGCTTCTCCTCGCTGTACTCCCGTCCGTACTCGGCGACCCAGCCGGTCTTCGCCCACACGCCGCCGCGGCGGCGGTAGTGCGCGGCCAGCTCCCGCGAGAGGGTGGTGGTGCCGGTGGACTCGGCGCCGAGGACGACGACCCTGCGGGTGAGGGCGGCCCGTACGCCGGGTCCGAGGAACTCCCAGGTGGCGGCCGGGTCCGCGCGCACGGCGGTCCCGGACACCGGGAACAGGGTGCGCGCCGGGTCCACGCAGACCTCCTCGGCGCCGAAGCGGCGGGCGAGTTCGGTCCCGTACTCCTCGGAGGTGAAGACGGCGTCCACGCGCCGGCCCACCGCGCCGCGGAAGATCGTCATGTGCGCGTCCCAGATGCCGGGGTCGTGCAGGTCGACGGGGACGTCGTCGACCGCGCCGACGACCTCCGCGCCGGGGTGCTCCTCGCGCATCCAGGCGACCCGGTCGGCGAGCGGCACCGACTCGACGGAGGCGGCGCAGACCAGCACGGTCAGCCGCTCGCACTGGTCCTGGGCGGTGCGCACCAGGTGGTGGTGGCCGGCGTGCGGCGGGTAGAACTTGCCCAGCACCAGCCCGTGGCCGTAGCGCTTGGCGCCGCTCATGCCGTCGCCTCCAGGGCCGTACGGGCGCCGCGCGCCGGGAGCGTGCGGTGCCAGCCGACGAGGCCGGCCACGCACAGGGCGAGGAAGCCCGCGTAGAGGACCGAGGTCAGGTAGAGCCCCTTGTACGCGTACAGCGGGATGTAGACGAGGTCGGCGGCGATCCACAGCCACCAGGACTCCAGGAGCTTGCGGCACTGCCCGTAGGTGGCCATGAGGGAGAGGCCGGTGGTGAGGGCGTCCCAGAAGGGGACGGTGGAGTCGCTGACCCGGCCGAGCAGCAGGGTCAGGGCGGCGGTCCCCACCGCCCCCGCCACCAGCAGCCGGGCCCATTCGGCGCGCGTGGTGCGGCGCACCGGCAGGGCACCGGCGGTTCCTGGTCCACCCCCGTGGGTCCAGGACCACCAGCCGTAGGCGGCGAGGGCGATGAAGACGATCTGGAGCCCGGCGTCGGCGTAGAGGCCCGCCCGGGTGAACAGCACGATGAAGAAGAGGTTGTTGGCGATCCCGACCGGCCAGTTGGCGATGTGCTGCCGGGCCACCAGCCAGACGCACGCGGCGCCCGTGGCGAAGCCGAGGATCTCGGTCCAGCTCGTGTTCCAGCCCATACGGCCCCTCCCGCTCCCTTTAATAGTCATCCTGACTATAAACACGGACGGTGGTTCCGGGCAAGGCACCGCGGGGACAGCGGCCCGGAAACGCGGAAACCCGCAGTGCCGGGGGCACTGCGGGCTTCGACGGAGCGGGGGCGCGGACTACAGACCGACCTCGCGCATGAGCATGCCGACCTCGGTGTTGGTCAGGCGGCGCAGCCAGCCGGACTTCTGGTCGCCCAGCTCGATCGGGCCGAAGGAGGTCCGCACGAGCTTGTCGACCGGGAAGCCGGCCTCGGCCAGCATGCGGCGGACGATGTGCTTGCGGCCCTCGTGGAGGGTCACCTCGACCAGGTAGTTCTTGCCGACCTGGTCGACGACGCGGAAGTTGTCGGCGCGGGCGTACCCGTCCTCCAGCTCGATGCCTTCCTTGAGGCGCTTGCCGATGTCGCGCGGCAGGCTGCCGGTGATCGCCGCGACGTACGTCTTCTGCACGCCGTACTTGGGGTGCGTCAGGCGGTGGGCCAGCTCACCGTGGTTGGTGAGGAGGATGATGCCCTCGGTCTCGGTGTCGAGCCGGCCGACGTGGAAGAGGCGGGTCTCGCGGTTGGTGACGTAGTCGCCCAGGCACTGGCGGCCGTCCGGGTCCTCCATGGTGGAGACGACGCCGGCGGGCTTGTTCAGCGCGAAGAACAGGAACGACTGGGTGGCGACCGTCAGGCCGTCCACCTTGATCTCGTCCTTCGGCTGGACGCGCTTGCCCTGCTCGGTCACGATCTCGCCGTTGACCTCGACGCGGGCCTGCTCGATCAGCTCCTCGCAGGCGCGGCGCGAGCCCATGCCGGCCCGTGCCAGCACCTTCTGCAGGCGCTCGCCCTCCAGCTCGGCGCCGGGGAAG
>NZ_GG657750.1:1816922-1839195 GCF_000158895.1 Streptomyces sp. C
CCGGGGGTGCGGGAGGGGGTACGGGGACCGCCCTTGGCCCCGCCGCGCGCCGCCGCGCCACGGGCACCGCCGCCACCGGCGCGGGGGCCGCTGCGACCGCTGCGCTCGCCCTCGGGGCCCACGTCGTAGCGGCGCTCCTCGGGGCGCGGGTTGCGGGGACGCTGGGGCGCCTGGTCCCGGTCCCGGTCGCGGGAGCCGCCGGAGGAGCCGCCGCGGTAGCCACCGCCGCCCGAGCCGCTGCCGGAGCCGCCCCGGTAGCCGCCACCGCCGGAGCCGCCGGAGGAGCCGCCCCGGTAGCCGCCACCTCCCGAGCCGCCGGAGGAGCCGCCCCGGTAGCCGCCACCTCCCGAGCCGCCGGAGGAGCCGCCGCGGTAGCCGCCACCGCCGCCGGAGCCGCCGCCGCGGGCGTTACCGCGCCCGCCGCCGCCGCTGCCGCCGCTGTTCCTGTTGCCGCCACCGTTGCCGTTGCCGCTGCTTCGCATCAAAGTTCCGTCGTCTTGTCGTCGTCTACGTCAGTGTCCGGTGCGTCCGGATCGAACGACGGCACACCTTCTTGCGTCTCGGCTTCGATCGCGTCCGCCTCGGGAAGGAAGGGCGCGAGCTCCGGGAGCTCGTCCAGGCCGCGCAGGCCCATCCGCTCCAGAAAGTAGTTCGTCGTCCTGTACAGGATCGCACCTGTTTCGGGTTCCGTGCCCGCCTCGGCCACCAGACCCCGCTGGAGGAGGGTCCGCATGACCCCGTCGCAGTTCACCCCGCGGACCGCCGAGACCCGCGAACGGCTCACCGGCTGGCGGTACGCGACCACCGCCAGGGTCTCCAGGGCCGCCTGGGTGAGCCGGGCCTGCTGCCCGTCCAGGACGAAGGCCTCCACGGCCGCCGCGTACTCGGGCCGGGTGTAGAACCGCCAGCCCCCGGCGACCAGCCGCAGCTCGAAGCCGCGCCGCTGGGCGGTGTACTCGTCGGCGAGCGCGGACAGGGCGTCCGCGACCTCGCGCGGGGTGCGGTCGAGCACCTTCGCGAGGTGCTCGGCGGTCGCGGGCTCGTCCACGACCATCAGCACGGCCTCCAGCGCGCCCTTCAGCTCCAGCCGCTCCCGGTCCCGGTCCCGCACCCCGGTCATTCCGCCACCTCCACGACTCGGTCGAACTCGTCCGTCACCCTCGGCATCCCGTCGCCCTCCCCGCCGCACCAGCGCACGGTGAGCCGCAGCAGCGCCTCGGGCTGGTCCAGGGCCACCGCCTTCTCCCGGTACAGCTCCAGCAGCGCCAGGAACCGGGCGACGACGGTGAGGGTGTCCGGGGCGTCCTCGGTCAGCTCCTGGAACGTCGCCTCGCCGCGCGCCTTGAGCAGGCGTACGACGTGCCCGGCCTGCTCCCGGACGCTGACGAGGGGGGCGTGGATGTGGTCCACGTACACCTGCGGCGCGGCCTTGGGCTGCATGGCCCGCACCGCGAGCCGGGCGAGGCCGTCGGCGCCGACGCTGATGACCACTTCGGGCAGCAGGTCGGCGTGGTGCGGCTCCAGCCCGACGGTCCGGGGGTAGCGCTTTCCCTCCGCCTCGGCGCGGTCCTGGAAGATGGCGGCGATCTGCTTGTACGCCTTGTACTGGAGCAGCCGCGCGAACAGCAGGTCCCGCGCCTCCAGCAGGGCGAGGTCGGCCTCGTCCTCGACCTCGGCGGCGGGCAGCAGGCGGGCGGCCTTGAGGTCGAGCAGGGTGGCGGCGACCACGAGGAACTCGGTGGTCTGGTCGAGGTCCCAGTCGGGGCCCATGGCGCGGATGTGCGCCATGAACTCGTCGGTGACCTTGGAGAGGGCCACCTCGGTGACGTCGAGCTTGTGCCGGGAGATCAGCTGGAGCAGCAGGTCGAAGGGACCCTCGAAGTTGTCGAGCCGCAACGTGAACCGCCCGTCGCCGGCGGCGGGCGCCTGGGCGCCGGGGTCGCCCGGGGACGGTGCACCGGGCCCGCCCGGCCCCGCCGGCGCGGGGCCGGCGGCGCTGTCAGCGGGGCGGGGGGTGGCCTGCGCGGGGTCCGCACCGCCTCCGGGCGGGGCGTCAGGGGCCTGGGGCGCTTCCCCGGCCCCCTGGTCGCTCCCGAGCGGCTCGCGGGCCGCAGCGGGCGCCTCAGGGGCCTCCTGGGCCGCCCCTGGGCCACGGCCCAGGCTCCGGCGGGCCGGGCGGGGGGCGTCTACGTTCGGGGGCATCGCGGTCCAGGGTGGTACGGGGTCACGGCCGAGCGGCCACGACCGCAGCCTAGGCCCTGCCCGGCCGGGTACGCGTCCGCCGCTGCGCGGGACCGTCCCCTCCCCGCCCTTCACCCTCCCCCAGACTCCGTCCGGGGGGACCCCCATGCCTCAAACGCCGGCGGGGCTGTGAACAGCCCCGCCGGCGTTTGAGGCGCGGTTCCGGGGAACGGTGGAAGGGCGGGCAGGGGACCTCGCCCCGCGCAGCGGCACACCCACCCGCAGACGACCCACCGGCCCCGCCCGGGCCCGACGGCCGGAGGCCGGCGCAGAAAAAACGAGCGGCGCGTCAAAAGAACTGGCTAGCGGCCGCGCAGGCGGCGGACCAGGATGCTGGGGTCGCCGCGCGACTCCAGGTCGGAAAGAAAACACCGCGACCGCCTCCCGCACGATGCGACCCCGGTCGACCGCGAGCCCGTGCTCCCCGCGGAGCACCAGGCGGGCGTGCTCCAGGTCCATGAGCTCCTCCGCGGAGACGTAGACCGTGATCTTCTCGTCGTGCCGCTCGCGCCCGCTCGGCCGCCGGTTCGCGCCCCGGCCCGGGCCCTTGCCCTGCCGGGGACCTGCGCTGGCAGAACCTTCCTGCGGCCTGCGCTGCGCGCCCACCGATCCCGCCCCCGGCGCCCCGGCCGCGCCGGGCTCCGCGGCCTCGCGCCCCCGGGTCTCCCCCGTGGCCCGCGTCGTGCCGTCCACCGGTGCTGCCGCGTGCTCCGCTCCCGTACCGCTGCCCGGCGCCTCCTCGGCGCCCCGACGCGGCGAGGACGACTGGAGGGCCATCCCCCCGGTCGTGCGGAACAGTTCGTCGGCTCCGGGCAGACTCACTCGGCGGGACACCGGGCGAGCACCTCCCTGGCCAGCTGGCGATAGGCGGCGGCGCCGACGGAGTTGGACGCGTACGTGGTGATCGGCTCGCCGGCGACCGTGGTCTCCGGGAAGCGCACCGTGCGGCCGATGACCGTGTGGTAGACGTGGTCGTCGAAGGCCTCGACCACGCGCGCGAGCACCTCGCGGCTGTGCACCGTGCGGGAGTCGTACATCGTGGCGAGGATGCCGTCGAGCTCCAGCTCGGGGTTGAGCCGCTCCTGGACCTTCTCGATCGTCTCCGTCAGCAGCGCGACACCGCGCAGCGCGAAGAACTCGCATTCCAGCGGCACGATGACCTTGTGAGCCGCCGTCAGGGCGTTCACCGTCAGCAGGCCGAGCGAGGGCTGACAGTCGATCACGATGTAGTCGTAGTCGGCCATCAGGGGCTTCAGCGCCCGCTGGAGCGTCGACTCGCGCGCGACCTCGCTCACCAACTGCACTTCGGCGGCGGAGAGGTCGATGTTGCTCGGCAGCAGGTCCATGTTGGGGACCGCGGTCTTGAGCAGCACCTCGTCGGCCGACATGCCCCGCTCCATGAGCAGGTTGTAGACCGTCAGGTCGAGTTCCATCGGGTTCACGCCGAGGCCCACGGACAGCGCGCCCTGCGGGTCGAAGTCGACGAGCAGCACGCGGCGCCCGTACTCGGCGAGCGCGGCACCCAGGTTGATGGTCGACGTGGTCTTGCCCACGCCGCCCTTCTGGTTGCACATCGCGATGATCTTCGCCGGACCGTGGTCGGTCAGCGGACCCGGGATCGGGAAGTACGGCAGCGGCCGTCCGGTCGGGCCGATCCGCTCGCGGCGCTGGCGGGCAGCGTCGGGCGCGAGGGTGGCCGCGTACTCGGGGTCGGGCTCGTATTCCGCGTCGGGGTCGTAGAAGTGCCCCTCGGGCACCTGGTCGTAGTCGGCGAAACCAATGGGCGTATCGCCACCGTGGTCGCCGGCCGTGGAGTTCACGTCTAGGCCGTCCATGCTCTTTTGGGGCGTCGTCATGTGCTGGTGGTTTGCGAAGGTGCGGACCGCGACGGAGCCGACAGCTTCGAGCCCGGCAGGACCCTGTCCCCGCTCAGGCGTCCCTGCTCGACCACCTCCAGGAGCAAATGTCGACTCATTCACAAGTCGTCTTACCTCCTCGGACGTGACCAGGACACTTATCGATAGGTCAGCGTTGCACCATGCCGACGGTTGGCGACTCTATGGCGTGTCACCGCCCAGCGGCAACACAATCCGCCGGACCCGGCACGATGTGTCGGCAACCGAACACCACTCTGTCAAGGGCGTGCGCGCTGTCACTGCGAAGTTTCGCGGGTGTGCGAAAGGGTTAAAGGGTTACGTTCGAGGCGAGTTGAGCGGGCTCCGCGGGGCCGCCGCAAACGCGTCCGGCCGGACCTTGCGGGCAAGGTCCGGCCGGATACGTGAGATTGACGTCAGTCGTTGACGGTTCAGCCGAGCAGCGTGCTGAGCTCCAGGGTCTCCAGGCCGTGGGCCTCGGCGACCGGGCCGTAAACGACCTTGCCGTCATGGGTGTTGAGGCCCAGGGCCAGCGCCGGGTCACGGCGCAGCGCCTCGGCCCAGCCGAGGTTCGCGAGCTGCACGATGTACGGCAGGGTCGCGTTCGTCAGGGCGTAGGTGGAGGTGTTCGGAACCGCGCCCGGCATGTTGGCGACGCAGTAGAAGACCGAGTTGTGGACCTGGAAGGTCGGCTCGGCGTGGGTGGTCGGACGGGAGTCCTCGAAGCAGCCGCCCTGGTCGATCGCAATGTCGACAAGGACACTTCCGGGCTTCATCTTGGCGACGAGCTCGTTGGTGACCAGCTTCGGGGCCTTCGCACCCGGGATCAGCACGGCGCCGATGACGAGGTCGGCCTCGACGACGGCCTTCTCCAGCTCGTAGGCGTTGGAGACGATCGTCTTGATCTTCGTGCCGAAGATCTTGTCGGCCTCGCGGAGCTTGTTGATGTCGCGGTCGAGCAGGGTCACGTGGAAGCCCATGCCGATGGCGATCTGCGCCGCGTTCCAGCCGGAGACGCCGCCGCCGATGACCACGCACTCGCCGGCGTGGGTTCCGGGGACGCCGCCGGGGAGGACGCCGCGGCCGCCGGCCGAGCGCATCAGGTGGTAGGCGCCGACCTGCGGGGCCAGGCGGCCCGCGACCTCGGACATGGGGGCGAGCAGCGGGAGCGCGCGGTTGGCGAGCTCGACCGTCTCGTAGGCGATGGCGGTGGTGCCGGACTCCAGCAGGGCGTCCGTGCACTCGCGGGAGGCCGCGAGGTGCAGGTAGGTGAAGAGGGTCTGGTCCTTGCGGAGGCGGTGGTACTCCTCCGCGATGGGCTCCTTGACCTTCAGCAGCAGGTCCGCGGTCTCCCAGACCTCGTCGGCGGTGCCGAGGATCTCGGCACCGGCGGCGACGTACTCGGCGTCCGTGATCGAGGAGCCGACACCGGCGTTCTGCTCGATGAAGACCTGGTGGCCGTTGCGGACCAGCTCATGCACGCCGGCGGGCGTGATGGCGACCCGGAACTCGTTGTTCTTGACCTCGCGGGGGATGCCGACCTTCATCGTCGATCACGGTCCTTGACTCAGGGGATATTACGGGGCACTTCCATACATACCCGCCCACAAGAACGCGCAACGGGATGCACCACTGATGTCGTGGTGAAGCCAGTCTAATGAAGGATGAGTCGCTGTCTAGCCTTGCAAACCAATAATTTCAGTCGGACACACTACGGATTTCGCAGGCTGCGGGGTCGTCGCCCAGCAATCTGTCTGCTGCGGAACGGTGCAGCCTCGCCGCCGCCGGGTCGCCCAGACGGTCCAGCGTGTCGGCCAGCCGGACCTGCAGTGCGGCCTGGAGCCGCTGGTCCCCCGCACGGCGCGCCAGCTCGATGGCCTCGCGGCAGGTGTGCAGGGATTCCTCGGGCCGGCCCGCGTACTCCTGGACCCGTGCCATCTCGCTCAACGCCTTTGCCTGGCCCGGCACATCGGCCAGCCGGCGGTAGCCCGCGGCGGCCGCCCGCCAGCTGCGCAGGGCCTCCCCGTAGCGGCCCGCGTAGGTGTGCACGTTGCCGAGCCGGCCGTAGAGCCTGGCCTCGTCCGCGCGCTCACCGCGCGCCAGGGCGTGGGCGAGGGCTCGGCCGAACCAGTCGGAGGCCCGGGGCCAGTCCGCCAGCTCCTGGTACGCCCCGCCTACGGATTCCATCGCGCGGCCCGTCGCGTACGGGTCCTTCGCGGCCTTCCCGGCACCCAGCGCGGCCCGGTACCGCGCCAGCGCGTCCTGGGTCCGGCCGGTCTCGGCGTCCAGATCGGCCAGGTTCAGCAGGGCGGCGGCCCGCTCCCGGTGCAGGCCGCGCCGCTCGGCCACGTCCAGGACGAGGCGGTGCAGCCCGTACAGCTCGGGGGCGGCCGCGTCGGTGCCCCGGTGCCCGGCCAGCGCCCGGACCAGGGCGGAGACCAGCCTGCGGGCCAGGGTGTCCAGCCCGCCGTCCGCCACGGCCAGGTGCGCGGACGAGGTCAGCGCGGGCAGCCGGGTGTCGAGCCAGGTGGCGGCCGCCCGGCGGTCGGGGAAGCGCAGGGCCCGGGGCGTCCCGTCCAGGTGCTCGCGCAGCAGCCCGTCGTCGTCCTCGTCGGTGTCGGCCATGGCCCGGCACGAGGTGAGCAGCCGTACGGTCCGCTCCAGCATCCGGGCCCGCGCCAGCTGCACCTCGGCGGGGCGCTCCTTGGTCTCCAGCAGGGCCTGGAGGAAGGGCGCGAGGCAGCCGGGGAGCAGGAAGAGGCCGTCCGGGGCGTGCCGTACGAGGCCCAGCGCGGCGAAGTCCTCCAGGGTGGACTGGGCCGCGGCCACCGAGCAGCCGGCCAGGGCCGAGGCGGTGTGCGAGTCGAGGTACCCGGCGGGGGCGAGCGGCAGCAGGTGCAGGGTGCGGCGGGCCGGCTGCGGCAGGGACTCGTACACCAGCCGGAAGGCGCGGCCCAGCGGGCCGGTGGTGCCGGGGGGCATCTCGTGGAGCTGCTTGGCGAGGTCGGCGACGGCGGCCTTGGGGTGGGCGGCGAGCCAGCCGCCGGCCAGGGCGAGCGCCGCGGGCAGCCCCCCGCACTCCTCGGCGAGGGCCTCGGCGGCACGGGGGTCGACGGCGACGCGGGTGTCGCCGATGATCCGGGCGAGCAGGCCGACGGCGGAGGCGGGGTCGAGGCCGCCGAGGGTGCAGGGGCGGACGTCGGGGATCCCGGTGAGCGGGCCCTCGGCGGTGACCACCACCAGGCACTCGGGGGTGTCCGGGAGCAGGGCGTCGACCTGCTGCGGGTCCGCGGCGTCGTCGACGAGCAGGATCGCCCGGCGGTTCTTGAGGGCGTCGCGCAGGGCGGCGCTGAGGTCGTCCTCGCAGGCCCCCGGCGGGGTGCGCTCCCCGAGGCCCTCCAGCAGGGTCCGGACGGCCCGCTCGGTGGCGACGGTCTCCCCGCCGGGCTCGGTGAGCCGCACCCGGAGCAGGCCGTCGGGGTACTGGGGGGCGACCTCGCGCACGAACGCCTCCGCGAGCGCGGTCCGCCCGGACCCGGGCCTCCCTGCGACGAGCAGCACCCGCGCGCGGGGCGCCTTCGCCTTGCGGCCCGAGAGGGTGTCGAGCCCGGTCCGCGCGATGTCCTCGCGCAGCTCCTTGAGCTCACGCCGCCGCCCGACGAAATCCGCCACGGATCCGCTCCTCTCCCTGCCTTCGGGGTGCTGAGCGTAGTTCACGCAGAGCGACGGGCTGCGGGGAGCGCGGCCCGTAGATCGCCCGATCGGATCAGCCGATGGCCGTATTTTTGAACGCGCCGCTCGCGCGGCTCGGCCGCTGGCGGCCTCCCCGGCTTCGCGCCGCTGCGCCGGCCTCCGGCCGTCGGGGCCGGGGCGGGGCCGGTTCGGGTGGCTGGGGCCGGTGGGTCGTGTGCGGGTGGTGGGCCGCTGCGCGGGGCTTGCCCCTCCCCGCCCTTCCACCGTTCCCAGGGGCTCCGCCCCTGACCCCGATACGGCGCTCCGCGCCGGTCGCCTCAAACGCCGGCGGGGCTATGAATAGCCCCGCCGGCGTTTGAGGCGACGGGGGCAAGGGGCGGAGCCCCCAGGAGCGGTCCGGGCGCAGCCCGGGGAACGGGCGAAGGGCGGGGCGGGGAGCAGCCCGCGCAGCGGCAGCCGACCCGCCCGGCCAGGGCAACGGCTACGCCTCGTACGGGCGGGCCGCCCAGGGGGCGTCGGCGGGGCGGAGCGCCGCGAGACCGGCCTCGGAGCCCAGCGCAGCGGTAAGGGCCAGGACCCCCGTGACCAGCGCCGCGTTGCCCAGCTCGCCCGCCAGGATCCCGCGGAGCAGCTCCTCCCGCGCGACCCACTCCACCTGCATGTCGGCCTCCTCCGAGTCCGTCTCCGCGTACCGGTCCCCGTCCGCGTCGGCCACGTCCCGCGCGAGGAAGACCCGGATCGCCTCGTCGGAGCCGCCCGGGGAGGCGAAGAAGTCGGCCAGCACCCGCCAGTCCCCCGCCTTGACGTGCGCCTCCTCGTACAGCTCGCGCTGCGCCGCGTGCAGCGGGTTCTCCCCCGGCACGTCCAGCAGCCCGGCGGGCAGCTCCCACAGCCGGCGCCGCACGGGGTGGCGGTACTGCCGGACCACCAGCACCCGGCCGTCCTCGTCCAGGGCGAGCACGCACACCGACCCCGGGTGCACCTGGTAGTCGCGGCGGGCCACCGAGCCGTCCGGCATCCGCACCTCGTCGGAGTCCACCGCCGTCTTGGCGCCCTGGAAGGGGCGGCTGGTCGACAGCGTCTCCCAGGTCTCCGACGTGTCCTTGATGGCGATCCCCATGGCCAGTGCCCTCCACAACGCGCGACAGCCGGGTACGGATGATCCGTACCCGGCCGTCTACGTTACCGAGCGTCAGCTACCGCGCGTCAGCCCTGCTGCTGGCGCTCCACCGCGGCCTTGACCAGGCCCGCGAAGAGCGGGTGCGGCCGGGTCGGGCGGGAGCGGAGCTCCGGGTGGGCCTGGGTGGCCACCAGGTAGGGGTGGACCTCGCGCGGGTACTCGACGTACTCGACGAGCTTGTTGTCCGGGGAGGTGCCGGAGAAGACCAGGCCGGCCTTCTTCTCCAGCTCGCCGCGGTAGGCGTTGTTGACCTCGTAGCGGTGGCGGTGGCGCTCGTCGACGTACGCGTCGCCGTAGACCTCGCGCACGATCGAGCCCTCGGCCAGCTTGGCCGTGTACATGCCCAGGCGCATGGTGCCGCCCAGGTCTCCCGCGCCCTCGACGAAGGCCAGCTGCTCCTCCATGGTCGAGATGACCGGGTGCGGGGTCGAGGCGTCGAACTCGGTGGAGTTCGCACCCTCGATGCCCGCCAGGTTGCGCGCGGCCTCGATGACCACGCACTGCAGGCCCAGGCACAGGCCCAGCAGCGGGATCTTGTTCTCGCGGGCGTAGGTGATCGCGCCGACCTTGCCGTTGACACCGCGGTCGCCGAAGCCGCCGGGCACGCAGATCGCGTCCACGTCGCCGAGCTGCGCCGCGGCACCGGCCGGGGTCTTGCAGTCGTCGGAGGTGACCCACTTGATCTGGACGCGGGCCTTGTTGGCGAAGCCGCCGGCGCGCAGCGCCTCGGTCACCGACAGGTAGGCGTCGGGCAGGTCGATGTACTTGCCGACGAGCGCGACCTTGACCTCGTGGTCGGGGTTGTGGACGCGGTCCAGCAGGTCCTCCCACACCGTCCAGTCGACGTCGCGGAAGGGCAGGTCGAGCTTGCGCACGACGTACGCGTCCAGGCCCTCGGTGTGCAGCACCTTCGGGATGTCGTAGATCGACTTGGCGTCGATCGCCGCGACGACGGCCGCCTCGTCCACGTCGCACATCAGCGAGATCTTGCGCTTGATGGAGGTGGGGACGTCGCGGTCGGCGCGCAGCACGATCGCGTCGGGCTGGATGCCGATGTTGCGCAGGGCCGCGACGGAGTGCTGGGTGGGCTTGGTCTTCAGCTCGCCGGAGGGGCCGATGTAGGGCAGCAGCGAGATGTGCACGACGAAGACGTTGTCGCGGCCGACCTCGTGGCGGACCTGGCGGACGGTCTCCAGGAACGGCAGCGACTCGATGTCGCCGACCGTGCCGCCGACCTCGGTGATGACGACGTCGACGTCGTCGGTCGCCATGCGGCGGATGCGGTGCTTGATCTCGTTGGTGATGTGCGGGATGACCTGCACGGTGTCACCGAGGTACTCGCCGCGGCGCTCCTTGGCGATGACCGTGTTGTAGACCTGGCCGGTCGTGACGTTGGCCGAGCCGTCGAGGTCGACGTCGAGGAAGCGCTCGTAGTGGCCGATGTCCAGGTCGGTCTCGGCGCCGTCGTTGGTGACGAACACCTCGCCGTGCTGGAAGGGGTTCATCGTGCCGGGGTCGACGTTCAGGTACGGGTCGAGCTTCTGCATCGTGACCCGCAGGCCGCGCGCCTTCAGCAGCGCACCCAGGCTGGAGGCCGTCAGGCCCTTGCCGAGGGACGAAGCGACACCCCCGGTGACGAAGATGTGCTTGGTCGTCATGGCTGCGTTGGTACGAAAAGCAGCGGGCGGCATCGCCAAGAGGGGGCTCCCGTGGTCGCGAGGTGAGGTGCGTCCGGCGACTTCTCCCGTTACCGGGGGTGCCGAAGCTGCGGTTTCGGGGCCCCTGATTCGCACAGGCAGACCACCGGTCCACGGGGTACCAGCCTATCAGCGCCCGGGACGGTCCGCCTCCGGGCGCGCGGCGCGGCGCCCCCCGCGGGTCCTCCGGCCGGCCGTTCCCGCAGGTCACCCGTTTGGCCGAGTGACATTGTCCCGATACTTAAGGAGATCACTAGGGTTCGCTCATAACGTGCTCGGACACTGCTGCACATCGTCGCCGAGCAGTCCGGCAGACGGCGTAACAACGCCGGTTCCGGCAATCTAGGACTCGACGCGGGGATCCCTGCGCACAGGAGACCGCGCGACAGCGCATTGCAAGCGCCCTTCGGGGCGGACGTGGCCGTTCGACTGGAGACCAACGTGTCCGGGCGCATCGAGGATTACGCACTGATCGGGGACATGCAGACCGCGGCGCTGGTCTGCCGGGACGGCTCGGTGGACTGGTTGTGTCTGCCACGTTTCGACTCCCATGCCGTCTTCGCGAGCCTTCTGGGCACCGAGGAACACGGGTTCTGGCGCATCGGCCCGGCGGTCCCCGCGGGTGCGGAGCCGCCCCGGGCCGCCCGCCGGCGCTACCGGGGGGACTCGCTGGTGCTGGAGTCGGAGTGGGACACCCCGCGCGGGACCGTCCGCGTCGTCGACTTCATGCCGCCGCGCGAGGACCACGCGCCGCAGCTGATCCGCATCGTGGAGGGCGTCAGCGGGCGCGTCCCGATGCGCTCGGCGCTGCGGATGCGCTTCAGCTACGGGCGGGTCGTGCCGTGGGTGCACAAGGTGGACGGGCGCACCGTGGCCGTCGCCGGCCCGGACTCGGTCTGGCTGGACTCCGACGCGCAGACGTACGGCAAGGACCTGACGACGTACTCCGACTTCACGGTCGGGCCCGGCGACCGGGTGGCCTTCGCGATCAGCTGGCAGCCCTCCCACAAGGGCGCCCCGGAGACCCCGGACGCGGCGGCGGCGCTGGAGGCGACCAGCGAGTTCTGGCGCGAGTGGGTGGACCTGTGTACGTACCACGGGCCCTACCGGGAGGCGGTGATCCGCTCGCTGATCACCCTCAAGGCGCTCACGTACGCGCCCACGGGCGGGATCGTCGCCGCGCCGACCACCTCCCTCCCGGAGGAGATCGGCGGCGTCCGCAACTGGGACTACCGCTACACGTGGCTGCGCGACGCCGCCATCACCCTGTCCTCGCTGCTGCGCACCGGCTACCGGGGCGAGGCCGCCGCCTGGCGGGACTGGCTGCTGCGCGCGGTGGCCGGCGACCCGGAGAACCTGCAGATCATGTACGGGATCGCCGGCGAGCGCGAGCTGGGCGAGACCGAGCTGGACTGGCTGCCCGGCTACGAGAACTCCGCGCCGGTGCGCGTCGGCAACGGCGCCGCCCACCAGCTCCAGCTCGACGTGTACGGCGAGGTCACCGAGGCCCTGCACCTGGGCCACATGACGGGTCTGGCCCGCAACGACTACGCCTCCGTGCTCCAGCTGAAGCTGATCCGCTACCTGGAGACCCACTGGATGGAGCCGGACGAGGGCATCTGGGAGGTGCGCGGACCCCGCCGCCACTTCGTGCACTCGAAGGTCATGGCGTGGGTGGCCGTGGACCGCACGATCAAGCTGATCGAGAGCGGGGACGCGGACGGCCCGCTGGAACGCTGGCGCGAGATGCGCGACGCGATCCACGCGGACGTGTGCGAGAAGGGCTACGACCCCGAGCGCAACACCTTCACCCAGTCCTACGGGTCGCAGGAGCTGGACGCCTCCCTGCTGCTGATCCCGCAGATGGGCTTCCTGCCGCCCGACGACAAGCGGGTCATCGGCACCATCGAGGCGATCCAGCGCGAGCTGTCGACCCCGGACGGTTTCATCCTGCGCTACCCGACGGCCGGCGAGGAGGCCGGGGTGGACGGCCTGGAGGGCGACGAGGGGGCCTTCCTGGCGTGCTCGTTCTGGATGGCCGACGACCTCGCCATGATCGGCCGGGTCGACGAGGCCCGCCGTCTCTTCGAGAAGCTGCTGGCGCTCCGCAACGACCTGGGGCTGCTGGCGGAGGAGTGGGACCCCAAGCTCCAGCGTCAGGTGGGCAACTTCCCGCAGGCCTTCAGCCACGTTCCGCTGATCGACACGGCACTGCGGCTGACGGCGAGCGGGGCCTACGGCGGCTGACGCGCGGGTCCGGGGCCGCCCGCCTAGCCTGTAAGGGTCCTTTGCCCTTCACGGGAAAGGGGGGTCGCCATGGCGCCCCTCTCGAAGGCGGGCACGGCCCTCGCCGTGCTCCGCGAGGATCTGGCCGGTGACGTCTTCGCCCCGGACGACCCGGGGTACGACGAGGCCCGGACCCTGTTCAACGCGATGATCGACCGCAGGCCGGCGGTGATCGCCCAGTGCGAGGGCGCGTCGGACGTGGTGACGGCGGTGCGGTTCGCCCGCGAGCTGGACCTGCCGATCGCGGTGCGCGGCGGCGGGCACAGCGTGGCGGGGATGTCCCTGAACGACGGCGGCCTGGTCGTGGACCTGCGCCGGATGCACGCGGTGACCGTCCATCCGGCGGCGCGGGCCGCGCACATCGGGGGCGGGGCCGTGATGAGCCACCTGGACCGGGCCTGCGAGCCGTACGGGCTGGCGACCACCGGGGGCCGGGCGTCCACCACCGGCGTGGGCGGCTTCGTCCTGGGCGGGGGCACGGGCTGGCTGGACCGGAAGTTCGGCCTGGCGGTGGACAACCTGCTGGGCGTGGACCTGGTCACCGCCGACGGGGAGCTGCTGCACGTCACGGCGGAGGACCATCCGGACCTGTTCTGGGGGCTGCACGGCGGCGGCGGGAACTTCGGCATCGCGACCTCGCTGACGCTGCGGCTGCACGAGCTGCCGCACATGTCGATCGCGTTCCTGCTGTACCTGCCGGAGCGCGGCCCGGAGGTGGTGCGCACCTTCCGGGACGTCATCGAGTCGGGTCCGCCGGAGGCGGGCGGCGGCGCGATCTACATGACGGCGCCGCCCGAGGAGTTCGTCCCGCCGCACCTGGTGGGGCTGCTGGTGGCGGGCGTGCTGCTGACGTACGCGGGCCCGGAGGAGGGGCTGCGCAAGCTGGCGGAGCCGCTGCTGGCGATCCCGCACGAGGTGGAGATGGTCACGCCGATCCCGTACGCCGACCTCCAGTGCATGATCGACGACCCGCCGGGCCTCCGTAACTACTGGTCGGCCGAGTACCTGACCGGTGCGCCGGACGCGTTCGTGGACGCGTTCTGCGCACGGGCCGGCTCGATGCCGGTGCCGACGGGCACCCAGCACGTGCTGTTCCCGCAGGGCGGGGCCATCGCCTCCGGCCCGGCCGACTACCCGGTCCCCTACCGCGACGCGCCCTGGGCGGTGCACCCGTACGGGATGTGGGAGGACCCGGCCGACGACGACCGGGTCCGGGAGTGGGTCAGGGAGGTCCGCGCCGACGCCCGGCCGTGGAGCACCGGCGCGGTGTACCTCAACTTCACCGGGGACGAGGGCGCGGACCGGGTGGTGGCCGGCATGGGCGCCGGGAACATGCGGCGCCTGGGCGAGCTGAAGCGGCGTCACGACCCGGACAACGTCTTCCGCTTCAACCACAACATCAAGCCCCTGTGAGGCGTCAGGCGAGGGCGGCGATCACCTCCCGGGCGGCCCGCTCGCCCTCGGTGGCGCCGCCCTCCATGAAGCCCTGGAAGTCGTAGCTGCAGTGCTCGCCGCCGATGTGGATCCGGCCCTGCGCGGTGCCCTCGTACTTGGCGTAGCGGTGCAGGTAGCCGGTCGGCCAGTACGAGTACGCGCCGAGGGAGTACGGGTTGCGGTGCCAGGCGGAGAGCTGGGCGCGGCCGGTCCAGGCCGCCTTGGTGCCGGGGTAGAAGGAGTCGATGCCGGTGAGCATCCGGCCCGCGAGGGCGCGTACGTAGGGGTCGGAATCGGTGGCGAAGGGGCTGCCCGGGGTGAGCGAGCCGGCCAGGGTGCCGCCGCCGTACTGGAGCAGGATGCCCCCGTTGCCCGGCTGGACCTTGGTGGTGTCCCAGGTCTGCTGGACGTCCAGGTCGGTGAAGCAGTCGCCGGCCGACACCCCCGGCCAGGGGCCCCTGCCGCGCCAGGGGCGGCTGGTGAACTGCATGTTGAGCTTGGTGCAGTAGCCCATGCGGGCGTCCCGCAGGAGGTTCTTCATCAGCGGGTCGAAGCCGGCCTGGGAGGTGTCGATGCGCTGGAGGACCGGCAGCGGCACGCACAGGAGGGTGTGGTCGGCGACGGCGGTGCGGGTGGCGCCGGAGTCGTCGAAGGTGAGGGTCTGGGTGCCGTCGGCGTTGGCGCGTACGGCGAGCAGCGAGCGGCCCATGACGAGCGTGCCGGGGGCGAGGGCGGCGGCGATGGCGTTCGGGAGGCGGTCGTTGCCGCCGACCACGTGGTAGCGCTCGTTGGACAGGCCCCAGACGTTGAAGTTGCCGGGGTTGGGCTGGTAGCCCATCAGGAGGACCAGGGCGAGGGCGGACTGCTGGTCCGTGTCGGCGCCGTACTCGACGTTGTAGGCCACGTCGATGAACCGGCCGAGCTGCGAGCCGTGGCCGCCCGGGATCCGGGTCTCGATCCACTCGTACAGGGTCATGTCGTCGAGGGCGGTCCCGGCGGGGGTGGAGCTGTTCCAGCTGACCTCGCCGGCTTCCTGGAGGTCGCGGCGCAGCGCCTGGTAGACGGCCTTGAAGTCCTCGTCGGCCTGGGTTCGGGAGTAGTACGTCCCGTTGAACCAGAGGACTTCCTCGGCGCCGTTCGGGCCGCCGCCGAGGAAGTCCTCGACGGGCAGGTCGAAGCGGCGGCACAGTTCCAGGATCTTCTTGTGGCTGGTGTCGATCAGCTCGCCGCCGATCTCGGAGGTCTGTCCGTACGCCCACAGGGAGCGCTGGGTCCACATGCGGCCGCCGACGCGGGCCGGGTTGGCCTCGTAGAGGGTGCAGGGGATGCCCGCGTCCTGGAGGGTGAGCGCGGCGGTGAGGCCGGAGATCCCGGCGCCGACGACGGCGACGCGGGCCGGGGCCGCGGGCTTCTTCGCGGGGGCGCTGTCAGCGGCGTACGCGGTGGCGGTGGCGGCCGTCGCGGAGGAGGCGAGGGCGGTGCCCAGGCCGAGCGCGGCGGCTCTGGAGAGGAGTTCGCGGCGGGTGGAGCCGCGTACCTCGGCGACGGGCAGCCGCAGCCGGCGGGCGGCGGAGTGCTCGGCGGCGAGCCGCTGGAGCGCGTTCATCAGGGGCGTACGGGCCATGGCGGTGGCTCCTTCTAGACGTTCGCGGCGGAGGGGCTGGAGTCGCCGGCGGGCTCGTCGGCGCGTTCGGCGGAGTCCTCCAGGACGACCCGGCCGATGACCTCGTAGCGGGCGGGGGCCTTGAACTTCAGCCAGAGGCCGAGTCCGAGCCCGCCGAAGAAGACGGACCCGACGATCCACGGGATCAGCGTGAAGAAGAACGAGTCGGCGGCGAGCCCGGCCGCCGTCCTCATGTTGACCAGCAGCAGGACGACCACGGCGGCCATGGCGATGCCCCCGGCCAGCGGGGCCGTGAAGGTGCGGAACCAGTGCCGGTCCTCGGGGTGGTTCTTGCGGAAGTAGCCGATCACCGCGAAGGAACAGAGGGTCTGCACGATGAGGATCGCCATCGTGCCGAGGATCGCGAGCAGCGTGTACAGGTGGATGTACGGGTCCTGCCCGGTCAGCCAGAACAGCCCGACCAGGCCGGTGGCGATGGCCGTCTGCACCAGGGAGGAGACGTACGGGGACCCGTGCTCGGCGTGCGTACGGCCGAGGGCCGGGTGCAGGAAGCCCTCGCGGCCGATCGCGTAGAGGTAGCGGGCGGCGCACTGGTGGAAGGCCATCCCGCAGGCGAAGGAGCCGGTGAGCAGCAGCCACTGGAAGGCGTCGACGGCCCAGGCGCCGATGAAGGTGTGGGTGGGGGCGAAGAAGAGGTCGAGGGGGTTCGTGGAGGCGGAGAGTTCCACGGACGTGGAGAGGCCGTTGCCGGCGATGGTCATCCAGGAGACGTAGATGTAGAAGAGGCCCACTCCGACGACGGAGATGATGGTGGCCTTGGGGATGACCCGCTTGGGGTCGCGGGACTCCTCGCCGTACATCGCGGTGGACTCGAAGCCGACCCAGGACCAGAAGGCGAAGAAGAGGCCGAGTCCGGCGGAGGTGCCGGTGAAGGCGTTCTTCGGGTTGACCGGTTCGAGGGGGATCCCGTCGGGGCCGCCGCCCGCGATCAGCACGGCGGTGGCCACGGCGAAGAGGACCGCGATCTCCGCGACGAGCATCACGCCGAGGGCCTTGGCGGTGAGGTTGATGTCGAAATGGGCGAGGACGGCGGTGACGGCGAGCATGGCGGCCGCGTAGAGGATCCACGGCAGGTCCACGCCGAGCTGGTCGTGGACGGTCGTCTTCGCGAAGTAGGAGAAGACGCCGACGATCGAGGCCTCGAAGACGATGTACGCGAGGACGGCGAGCATCCCGGAGGCCATGCCGGCGATGCGGCCGAGGCCGTGCGAGATGTACCCGTAGAAGGCGCCGGCGGCGGTGATCCGTTTGGCCATGGCCACGTAGCCGACCGCGAAGACGGTGAGGACGACGGTCGCGAAGAGGTACCCGGCGGGGGCGCCGGTGCCGTTGCCGAAGCCGACCGCGATGGGGAGGTTGCCGGTCATGGCGGTGATCGGCGCGGCGGTGGCGACCGCCATGAAGACGACGCCGACGAGGCCGACGGAGTTGGCCTTCAGTCGCTGGACCGGGGGTGTGGCCCCGGTGGCCCCGGTGGCGGTGGTGGCGGCGGGCGGTGGCGTGGCGCTGGCTCTGCTCATGGGTCCTCGTTCCTGCTTTCTGGTCTGTCGTGCCGGCCTGTTTCCCTGCTCTGTCCGAGGGCCGACACTCTCCACCGGCGTGACGCACACCACAATCGGCACGCGGTCCGATAATCTTCTTGCCGGAGCGACGAGTTGTCGGTCCGGACGGGGGTCATATCGGACTCCGTAACCGCCCGGTGATGTGCGCGGAACAGGGCGGCCGGTAGCGTCCGCGATATGGACAACCAGGGCGGAATCACGGTTCAGCGGGCACTTGAGCTGCCGGGGCTGCGCGGCGGGCTCCCGGAGGTCGTCGCCTGCGCCGACCGGCTGGGACGGACCGTCCGCTGGGTGCACGCCGGCGAGGTGCCGAACATCGCCTCACTGCTCAAGGGCGGCGAACTGCTGCTGACCACCGGGCTCGGACTGGGCACGCGGCCGGCCGAGCAGCGCGCCTTCGTACGCCGCCTCGCGGACCGGGGCATCGCCGCGCTGGTCGTGGAACTGGGCCCGCGCTTCAGCCGGCTGCCCGCCACCATCGTCGAGACGGCCAAGGCCGCCGGACTGCCGCTCGTCCAACTCCACCGCGAGGTCCCCTTCGTGACGGTGACGGAGGAGGTCCACACCGAGATCGTCAACGGGCACTACGCCCTGCTCCAGCGCGCCGAGGAGGTCCACCGGCGCTGCACGGAGGCCCTGCTGGGCGGCGGCGGGATCCCGCAGGTGCTCCGCATCCTGGCCGACTTCACCGGCAACCCCGTCTTCCTGGAGACCCCGGACGGCCAACTCCTCTACGCGGCCGGACCGGTGGCCGGGGAGGCGGCGGCGGACCCGCTCCAGGTGTGGGAGGGGCTGCGCGGCCAGCGCGCGGCCGAACCGTCGGCGAACGCCGTCGTGGTCGACGTACCGGGCGGCGGCCACGGCACCGGGTCGGTCCGGGCGCGGGTCGTCCTGGTCGGGGTCTCGGCGCCGCTGCTGCCGGTGCACCGGATGGCGGCGGAGCGCACGGCGGGGGTCCTCGCGGTGGTGCTGATGCAGGCCCGGCAGGAGGAGGAGCTGGCCGCGCGCGGCCGGGGGGACTTCCTCACGGACCTGGCCGAGGGCCGGATCTCGGCGGAGGACGCCCCGGCGCAGGCCCGGGTCCTCGGCTTCCGGCCGGGGACGGGGCCGCTGCTGCCGATCGTGATGCGGCTCTCCACGGAGCTGGGGGCCTCGGGGAACTGGGCGGTGCTGGCCCGGGCGGTACTGGAGGAGCTGTCCTCGGTCGGGGTACCGGTACTGCTCGGCGTCCGCCCGGTCGAGGGCCGGGTACCGCTGCTGGTCTCCCTGCGCGCCGAGTCGGAACGCACGGCCGTCGCCGACCGGGTCGCCGCCGCACTGCGGGCCGGCGTCGAACGGGCCGGCCTCGACCGGGCCTCCGCCCCGCCGGCCGTGGTCGTCGGCGTCGCGGGCGGCTGGGCGGCCGCCTCCTCGGGCCTGCGGCACGCCGCCGAGACCGCCACCGCCGCCCACGGCCTGCCAGCCCGGCCCTGGTACGACGCCCGCCGCCTGGACATCGACCTGCTGCTGTGGCGGCTGCGCGAGCACCCCGACCTGGCGGCGTTCGTGGACCGCGCGATCGGCGCCCTGCGGGTCCACGACGCCGCGTCCCGCCCCCCGCTCCTGCCCACCCTGGAGACGTACCTGGCCCACGCGGGCCGCAAGGCCGAGACCGCCCGCGAGCTCCACCTGAACCGCCAGACCTTGTACAACCGCCTGGCCCGCATCTCGGAACTCCTGGGCACCGACCTGGACGACCCCGAAACGGTCCTCTCCCTCAGCCTGGCCCTCCGGGCCCGACGGCACACGGCTTCGTCGTGAGGGTGGGGGTGGTGGGGTGGTCGCGGCGTGGCGCGGGCCGGCTATCTCCCCCTCGACCCCCCGGGCCCGGTCGGTGTTTGCCCACCCGCCCCCTTGTCTGCGGGCCGGTGGCCGGGTAGGCGGTGTCCCCTCGGGCGGTCTCAGAGCCGGTTGGGGGCTTCCCGTCAGTCCCATCGTCCTTCCGGTTCGGGCCGGTCCCTCAAGGGCGCTCCTTCGTCGCGTCGCTACGCGATCGCCCTCGGCGACCCTTGACCGACCGACCCGAACCGGAAAGCCGAAAGACTGCCGGGAAACCCCCAAAGAAACGGCACGGTCCAGAGGAGCAGGGACGGGCATCTCAGCGACGAGACGAGGGGCCGGGAGCCGGCCCGCCGGGCATCCGGGCCCCAAGAGTCCAAATCCGGAGCCGGTGCGCGACTACCCGCACGAGAAGGCGAACAGACCAGCCCGGGGAGCCGACAGGCGCAACAGATCGCTACGCGCTCCTCCCGGCTTGGCGTCCGGCGACCGCCTTGGGCTGATACCCGCACCAGAGGGCGAACAGAACAGCCCAGGAAGCCGACAGGCGCGACAGATCGCTACGCGCTCCTCTGGTCTCGGCGGCCGGCGGCCGTCTTGGCCTGGTGTGGATGGAGCTCTACGGTCGTGGTCGGCAGGTCGCCCGGGACCTGCCACGGGGAGGGCGGGCCATGAGCTGGACGGGGCCGAGTACTGCTGACGAAGTGACGGTTCCCGATGTCGTCGGGCTGTTCGTGACCCAGGCGCGGAAGGTCGCGTGGGAGGCGGGGGTGGTCATCGCCGCTGCTGATCCGGACGGGCCGCCAGTGGCGGCGCTGACTTGGCCCGGGGTATGGGTCGTCACGGCACAGACCCCCGGTCCCGGAGCTCGGATGCGCCGCTTTGGCTCGCTGGTGATCGAGTTCAGGAAGGTCGCCGACGGCGATTGACCGGTAATCGCATCCGCCACTGCCGTGAAGTGGCTGGGTCAGTCCAGGGGGAGGGACTGGTGGGCGGCGACGATCGCGTCGATGCGGTGGGCGAGGTCGAAGTCGGCTGCGGTGAGGCGGTGACCGGCGTCGTGGGTGGTGATCGTCGCCCGCAGGCGGTCGATCCGCAGGTCGAGGTCCGCGTGGTGCTGGATGCGCCTGGACCGGTCGGCGATGGTGACGATGGCTGCCACGGCAGCGTGGTAGCGGATCTCGTAGGTGCGGGTGATCTCGTCGCCCTTGCGTTCCCAGCCGGGTAGTCCGGCGAGGTTCTCGGCGATCTGCTCGTCGGTCAGGACCATCGGTACGCCCATGTCAGCTCCCCTTGCCAACCGGCGCCAGGACGCGGGCCAACAGGCCGTCGGCGGTGTCGATGGCCATCATCTCGGCATGACGACGAACAGCGCAGAGGAACGCCCCGAGTTGCAGGGATGCTGCCGTCCCAGCCCCGGACTGATCGACCGCGCCGAAGCCGGGTGGGCAAGGTTCCTGCACAGCGCACCCGAAGAACCGGAGCAGGACGATGAGTGAGCAGTACGAGTACGTTCCCCACCGCCGCCGCCAACGTCGAACCTGCCCCGGACCAGCCACGGGCGGCCGTCGGCCGCCGAGACCAGAGAAGCGCGTAGCGATCTGGCGCGCCTGTCGGCTTCCTGAGCTGCCCTGTTCGCCTTTTGGTGCGGGTATCGGCCACAGGCGGTCGCCGGACGCCAAGAAATGAGGAGCGCGTAGCGATCTGTCGCGTCTTGGGGCTTCCTGGGCGGTCTGTTCGCCTTCTCGTGCGGGTAGTCGCGCCCCGGCTCGGAATCTCGACTCTTGGGGGCCCGGATGCCCGGCGGGCCGGCCCCCGGCACCGCGCCTGGTCCCTGAGACGCCCGTCCCTGCTCCTCTGGACCGTGCCGTTTCTTTGGGGGTTTCCCGGCAGTCTTTCGGCTTTCCGGTTCGGGTCGGTCGGTCAAGGGTCGCCGAAGGCGATCGCGTAGCGACGCGACGAAGGAGCGCCCTTGAGGGACCGGCCCGAACCGGAAGGACGATGGGACTGACGGGAAACCCCCAACCCTCCCTGAGACCGTCCGAGGGGGTACCGCCCCCGGCCACCGGCCCGCAGACGAGGGGGCGGGTGGGCAAACACCGACCGGGCCCGGGGGGTCGAGGGGGAGATAGCGGGCCCGCGCGGCAGCACGTCAGCCCGTCACGAGATCGGCCGGTCCATCAGTTCGTCGTACACCGCCAGGACCTGCGCCACCGTGTCGTCCTCCGACGGCCACGTAGCCGCCTGTGCGCGGCCCGCCACCGCGAGGGCGGCGCGGCGGTCCGGGTCGTCCAGGAGGGCGGCCACCGCGCCGGCCAGGGCGCCCGAGTCGCCGTAGGGGACCAGGACGGCCGCGTCGCCGACCAGTTCCGGGACGGCGCCGACCTCGGTGGCCACCAGGGCCACGCCCGCCCGCAGGGCCTCCTGCGCCAGCAGGGAGCGGCCCTCCCAGCGGCTGGGGAGGACGGCGACGTCCGCCGCCGCCAACAGGCGGTCGGCGTCGCGGCGGCGGCCCAGCAGCCGGACCGGGAGGCCCTCCTCCGCGATGCGCCGGGTCAGCTCGGGCCGCAGCGGCCCCTCCCCCGCGATCACCAGCAGGGGCAGCGGCTCCATGACCCGCCATGCCCGTGCCGCGTCCAGCAGGACGGAGTACCCGCGCCGCGCCACCAGGCTGCCGACCGCGATGATCAGCGGCCTCTCCACCGCGCCGAGTTCCGCCCGGGTCTTGCCGGCGTCGGGCGGCGCCGCCGCGGCCGGTACAGGCCACCGCCGCGAGCCGCGCGTCCCGCGCCCCGCGCCGGCGC
>NZ_GG657750.1:1839295-1851722 GCF_000158895.1 Streptomyces sp. C
CACGTGCCGCTCCAGGAGCCGGCTCAGCCGCCCGAGCGGCCCCGCCAGCTCCGGCGCGCTGCCGTGCCAGGTCACCACCAGGGGGACCCGGCGCCCCCGCCCGAGGCCGTGGCGCAGCGCCAGCGCGGCCCGCATCCCGGCCCGGATCCCGTGGGCGTGCACGACGTCGGCGCCGGCGCAGGCGGCCCGCAGGGCGCTCACCGCGTCGGGGGTGAACTCCGCCCCGGCGCCGGTGAAGTCGTACTCCCCCTCGGCGGCGACGGGGGCGCACACGGTGACCCGTACGCCCCGCGCCGCCAGCCCCGTCGTCAGGGACCGCACGTGCGCGCTGCTGCCCGCGCCCGCACCGCCGAGGACCTGGACGGCACGCAGCGGGGGCCGCCCGTACGGCTGTGCGGGGGCCGGGATGGAGGCCGGGGAGCTGCTCACGGGCCGTAGCTCCAGGGTGAGGAGTCAGAGACGTCGCCCAGGATGCCAGTCCGCACGCGCGTTCCGGGACCATACGGGTGCGGATCCCGTACGAGATACCGCAGTGCGCCCCCCAGCCTCACCCACACGGGCTAACGATCCGGTCGTCACGCGTCCGCGCGCGCCGCCTCCAGCAGTTCCTCGGCGTGGGCGCGGGCGGTCTGGGAGTCCTCCTGGCCGGCCAGCATCCGCGAGAGCTCCCGGATCCGGTCCTCGCCCTCCAGGACCGTCACTCCGGAGCGGGTCACCGATCCGTCGACGGTCTTCTCCACCAGCAGCTGGCGGTCCGCGAAGGCCGCCACCTGCGGCAGGTGGGTGACGACGACGACCTGCGCGGACTTGGCGAGCTTCGCGAGCCGCCGCCCGATCTCGACGGCCGCCTTGCCGCCGACGCCCGCGTCCACCTCGTCGAAGAGGTAGGTGGGCACGGGGGTGGTGCCGGCGAAGACGACCTCGACGGCCAGCATGACCCGGGACAGCTCGCCGCCGGAGGCGCCCTTGGCGATCGGACGGGGCTGGGCGCCGGGGTGCGGGGCGAGCAGCAGCTCGACCTCGTCCGCGCCCGTGGGCCCGTAGGCGACGGGCCGCCCGCCGACCTCGACGCCGTCGGCGTCCTCGGTCTGGCGGATGTCGATGGTCACCCGGGCGTGCGGCATGGCCAGGGAGGCCAGCTCGGCGGTGACCGCGGCGGCGAAGCGCTCGGCGGCCTCCGTCCGGGCGTCCGTCAGGGCCTGCGCCAGCAGCGACAGCTCCTCGCGCAGGGCGTCCCGCTCGGCGGTGAGCTCGGTGATCCGCTCGTCGTCGCCGTCGAGTTCCAGCAGCCGTGCCGAGCCCTTCTGTGCCCAGTCGAGCACCGCGTCGACGGACTCGCCGTACTTGCGGGTCAGCTGAGTCAGGGCGGCCCGGCGCTCCTCGACCGCGGCCAGCCGCAGCGGATCGGCGTCCAGGTCGTCGGCGTACCCGGCGAGTTCCCCGGCGACGTCGGCGAGCAGGATGCCCAGCTCCCCGATCCCGGTCGGCGAGCCCGCCGAGCACCGGGTCGTGCGAGCGTACGGACTCCAGCGCGCGGTGGGCGCCCGCGACGAGGGTGTTGGCGTCGACGCCCTCCGGGTCCTCGACGTCGCCGGCCAGCGCCGCGTGCGCGGCCTGCGCGGCGGAGGCCAGGGACTCGGCGTGCCCGAGCCGTTCGGCCTCGGCCGCGAGCTCGGCGTCCTCGCCGGGCAGCGGTTCGACGGCGGCGATCTCGTCCAGCCCGAAGCGCAGCAGGTCCGCCTCCTGCGCCCGCTCGCGGGCGCGGGTGGTGATGGCGTCCAGCTCGTTGGTGGCGGCGCGCAGCCGCCGGTACGCGCCGGCGTACTTCTCCAGGGGGACGGCGACGGCGTCGCCGGCGTACCGGTCGAGGGCCTGGCGCTGGCGGGCCGGGCGCAGCAGGCCCTGCTGGTCGGTCTGGCCGTGGACGGCGACGAGTTCGTCGGCGAGTTCGGAGAGCAGGCCAACGGGCACGGAGCGGCCGCCGACGTGGGCGCGGGAGCGCCCCTCGGCGGACACGGTCCGGCTGATCAGCAGGGCGCCCTCGTCGAGTTCGGCCCCGGCCTCCTCGGCGCGTACGGCGGCGGGCGCGTCCGGGGGCATGACGACGCGCCCCTCGACCACGGCGGCCTTGGCCCCGATCCGTACGAGGGCCGGGTCGGCGCGGCCGCCGAGCAGCAGCCCGAGGCTGGTGACGACCATCGTCTTGCCCGCGCCGGTCTCGCCGGTCACCGCGGTGAAACCGGGCGACAGCTCGACCACCGCGTCGTCGATGACCCCGAGCGACCGTATCCGCATCTCCTCAAGCACGGGACGACCATACCGAGGTTTCACGGGTGCCATGTGACCTCACCCGCCCGAAGCCTCTCGAACGGATGTGCTATTAGCGGATTCGGGGCGGCCTAGTGCGGTGCCCCGCGCCAGCCCGAGACAGGCAGGGCGAACTTCGCCACCAGCCGGTCCGTGAACGAGGCGTGGTGCAGCCGGGCGAGCCGCACCGGCACCGTCCCCCGGCGCACCTCCACCCGTGCCCCGGCGGGCAGCTCCAGCGTCCTGCGCCCGTCGCACCACAGGGCGCCGTGCGGGGTCCCGTTCTGCACCTCCACCGCCAGCACCGACGTCGGCGAGGTCACCAGCGGCTTCGCGAACAGCGCGTGGGCGCTGATCGGCACCATCAGCAGCGCCTCCACCTCCGGCCAGACCACCGGCCCGCCCGCGGAGAACGCGTACGCCGTGGAACCCGTCGGCGTCGCGCAGACGATCCCGTCGCAGCCGAAGCCGGTGACCGGACGCCCGTCGATCTCCAGGACCACCTCCAGCATCCGCTCCGCGGAGACCTTCTGGACGGCGGCCTCGTTCAGCGCCCAGTCCCGGTGCACGACGTCCCCGTTGGTCCGTACGAGGACGTCGAGGGTCATCCGCTCCTCGACCTCGTACGACCGGGTCACCACCCGGTCCACGACCTTGTCCAGGTCGTCGCGCTCCGCCTCGGCGAGGAACCCCACCCGGCCCAGGTTGACGCCCAGCATCGGCACCCCCGAGCCGCGCGCGAACTCCGCCCCGCGCAGCAGGGTCCCGTCCCCGCCCAGCACGATCAGCAGCTCGCACCCGTCGAGCACCTTGGGCGTGCACTCCGGTACGAGCTCCACCTCGGGCGGCAGCGGCAGGTCCCGCGCCTCGTGCTCCAGGACCCGCACCCCGATCCCCGACTTCAGCAGCCCCTGCACCACCAGTTCGGCGCTGCGGATCGCCGCGGGCCGGCCGGTGTGCGCGACCAGGAACACGGTCCGCGGCCCCGCCTGCTCCACGGCCTCCCCCGAGGCCGCCCCCTCGGATCCCACCCGACGTGCTGAACCTGCTGTACCTGCTGTACCTGCTGACACATCCGTCACTGCGGCCCCTCCGCCACTGCACGATCGACATCCCCCGGGTCGAGTGCCGGTGCCCCCGCCCGAAGCCACAGAAAGTACTCGACGTTCCCCGACGGCCCCGGCAGCGGGCTCGCCGTCACACCGAGCACGCCCAGCCCCAGCTTCCAGGCCTGCGCCGCGACGTCCTTCACGGCCTCGGCCCGCAGCTCGGCGCTGCGCACCACGCCCCCGCTGCCCAGGCGCTCCTTGCCCACCTCGAACTGCGGCTTCACCATCAGCACCAGGTCGGAGTCCGGCGCCGTGCACCGCACCAGCGCGGGCAGCACCAGGCCGATGGAGATGAAGGACAGGTCCCCGACGACCAGGTCGACCAGCACGTCGTCGATCAGCTCCGGCGTCAGCTCGCGCACGTTCGTACGGTCCTTGACGGTGACCCGCTCGTCGCTCTGCAGCGACCAGGCCAGCTGTCCGTAGCCGACGTCGACGGCGACGACGTGGGCCACGCCCGCGCGCAGCAGCACGTCGGTGAACCCGCCCGTCGAGGCACCCGCGTCCAGCGCCCGGCGGCCCTCGACCACCAGCCCCAGCGGCCGGAAGGCGGCGAGCGCGCCGGCCAGCTTGTGGCCGCCCCGGGAGACGTAGTCGGGGTCGCTGTCGTCCTTGAGGACCACGAGCGCCGCGCTGGTCTCGACCTGGGTGGCCGGTTTGGTGGCGGTGGTACCGCCCACGGTGACCCGGCCCGCGGCGATCAGCTGGGCCGCGTGCTCGCGCGAGCGGGCCATGCTGCGGCGTACCAGTTCGGCGTCCAGGCGGCGGCGTGCCACTCCTGCCACGTTCGGTTCAGCTCCTGTTTTCGTAAGGTCCGGGGACGGGCGTCGCGTCCAGCGCGTCCAGCGCCTCGCGCAGTCCCCTGTGCACATCCTCGTACACCTCGACGTGCCCGTCCGCCGCCAGGTCGTCCGCGTCCGCCAGCCGCTCCAGGTGCGCGTCCACCGCGGCGTGGCCGGTGGGGGTGCGTACGAGGCCCAGCGGCGCGGGGCCGGCGGCGGGCTCGGCGGCCGGCTCGGCGGCGGGGGGCCGCGGGCTCCCGCAAGTCGTCCGGAACGCTCGCGGACTGTGCGTCGGTCATGCCCCGACGCTACCCCGAAGCGCGGCCGTCACCACCCGCGGCTCTGCGGTACGGTCGTGATCACCATGGCTACGATCCAGGAGTGCCGCACGGCACTCGACCGACTCTCCGACAACCTGGCCGCGGCGGACGGCGACGTCCGCGGCGCCGCCGCCCTCGACCGCTCCCTGAGCTGCCACATCACGGACCTCGACGAGACCTTCTCCGGCCGCCTGGCCGGCGGCCGGATCCGGGTGGACGGCGTCACGCCCGGACCGCCCCGGTCCAAGGCCGAGATCCGGCTGGCGATGACCGGCGACGACCTGGTCGCGATGGTCGCCGGCGAGCTGAAGTTCGCCAAGGCCTGGGCCTCGGGCCGGGTCCGCCTGGAGGCCGGCTTCCGCGACCTGCTCCGCCTCAAGAGCCTGCTGTAGCGGTACGCCTCAGACGGAGGCCTTCGCGCGGGCCTGCCGCGCGGCCGGGACCACCAGCGGCGTACCGGTCTCCGGGTCGTCGATGACCTGGCAGCGCACCCCGAACACCTCCTCCACCAGTCCGGCGGTGACCACCTCGGCCGGCGGGCCCTCGGCTACGACCACGCCCCCGCGCAGGGCGATCAGGTGCGTGGCGTAGCGCGCCGCGTGGTTGAGGTCGTGCAGCACCGCGACCAGGGTCCGGCCCTGGGTCTCGTGGAGCTCGGCGCACAGGTCGAGCACGTCCAGCTGGTGCTGGATGTCCAGGTAGGTCGTCGGCTCGTCCAGCAGCAGCAGCGGCGTCTGCTGGGCCAGCGCCATCGCGATCCACACCCGCTGGCGCTGGCCGCCCGACAGCTCGTCCACGGCCCGGTCGGCGAGCTCGGCCACGCCGGTCGAGGTCATCGACTCGACGACGATCCGCTCGTCCTCCGCCGACCACTGGCGCAGCAGCCCCTGGTGCGGGTAGCGGCCGCGCGAGACCAGGTCGGCGACCGTGATGCCGTCCGGGGCGACCGATGACTGCGGGAGCAGGCCCAGCGTCTTCGCGACCTTCTTCGCCGGCAGCGAGGAGATCGCCTGCCCGTCGAGCAGCACCCGCCCGGCGGCCGGCTTCAGCATCCGCGACAGGGCCCGCAGCAGCGTGGACTTGCCGCAGGCGTTGGGGCCCACGATCACCGTGAAGGAGTTGTCGGGGATCTCCACCGACAGGTTCTCCGCGATGACCCGCTGGTCGTAGCCGAGGGTGACGTTCTCCGCGCTCAGCCTCTGCACTTGCCCACTCCTCGTTTCGACCTGCTTGTTCATATACGTCCCGCCTTGCGCTCGGTGACGAGCAGCCAGAGCAGGTAGACACCGCCGACCAGCCCCGTGACCACGCCCACCGGCAGCTGGTCGGAGCCGAAGGCCCGCTGCGAGGCCAGGTCCGAGGCCAGCAGCAGCACGGCGCCCATCAGCGCGCCCGTCAGCAGGTTCGACCCGGGCGACCGCGACAGCCGCCGGGCCAGCTGCGGCGCGGCCAGCGCGACGAAGCTGATCGGGCCGGCCGCGGCGGCGGCCGCGGTGGTCAGCAGGACCGCCGCCAGCATCAGCAGCATCCGGGTCCGCTCCACGGGCACGCCCAGCGCGTACGCGGCGTCGTCGCCCATCTCGATCATCCGCAGGGCCCGGCTCTGCCCGAGGACCAGCGGGAACAGCACCGCGCAGACCGCCAGCAGCGGCCACACCTGCGCCCAGTCCCGCCCGGCCAGTGAACCGGTCAGCCACACCATCGCCCGGGTGGCCTCGACGATCTGCGCCCTGGCGATCAGGTACTGGATGAGCGCCACGAGGACGGCGGACGCCCCGATGCCGACGAGCACCAGCCGGTAGCCGTGGATGCCCTGCTTGTACGCGAGGAGGTAGATGACCGCACCGGTCAGCAGGCCGCCGATGACGGCGCCCAGCGCGACCTCGGTGGCGCCGCCCTTGAACAGGACGATGACGACGAGCGCGCCGACGGCCGACCCGTACCCGAAGCCGAGCATGTCCGGGGAGCCGAGCGGATTGCGGGAGACGGACTGGAAGACCGCCCCGGACATCCCGAGGGCCGTGCCCACCAGCACCGCGACCAGGACCCGCGGCAGCCGCAGGTCGTTGACGATGAAGTCGTCGGCCGGCGTCCCGTTGCCCAGCAGGGTCTGTACGACGTCCCAGGGCGCGATCTCGAAGTCGCCGGTGCCGATCAGCACGACGGCCAGCACCAGGGTCGCCGCCGCCAGCAGCAGGCCGGTCGCCAGCGCGCGCGGCTCGACCCGCAGCGAGGTGCCGCCGGGTCCGCGCAGCGCCCGGAGCCCGACGGCCGGGACGGCGGGCTTCGGGGCGGCCGGGTTCGCGGGGGCCGGATTCGCGGCGGCGGGGTTCGCGGTCACAGCTGGGCCATCCTCTTGCGCCGAACCAGGTAGATGAAGACGGGGCCGCCGATGAGCGCCGTGACGATGCCGACCTGGAGCTCGGACGGCCGCGTGACGACCCGTCCGATCACGTCGGCGCCGAGCAGCAGCACGGGCGACAGGACGGCCGAGTACGCGAGCACCCAGCGCATGTCGGGGCCGGTCACCACGCGGGCCAGGTGCGGGATCATCAGCCCGATGAAGATGATCGGCCCGCACGCGGCCGTCGCGGCCCCGCAGAGCAGGGTGATGGCGGCCATCGCCAGGATCCGGGTCCGCGTCAGGTGCGCGCCGAGCGCCCGCGCGGTGTCGTCGCCCATCGCCATCGCGTTGAGGGGCCGGCCCAGCGTCAGCGCGAGCACGGCGCCGGCCAGCAGGAAGGGGGCCACCTGCCGGACGGTGTCCATGTTGGCCGAGGCCAGCGAGCCCACCGTCCAGAAGCGCAGCTTGTCCAGCGCCTTGCTGTCCATCAGCTGCACGGCGTTGATGTAGCCGACGAGGGCCGCGCTGGCCGCCGTACCGGCGAGCGCGAGGCGCACCGGAGTCGCGCTGCGGCTGCCGCCGAGCACGTAGACGACGACCGAGACGACCGCGGCACCGAGGAAGGCCCACCAGATGAACTCGTTCAGCGTGGCGGCCCCGAAGAAGCTGATGGCCGAGACGACGGCCGCCGCGGCGCCCGCGTTCACCCCGAGGATGCCGGGCTCGGCCAGCGGGTTGCGGGTCAGCGCCTGCATCACCGCGCCGGACAGGCCGAGGCCGAGCCCGACCAGCAGCCCGAGGACCGTGCGCGGGACCCGCAGGTCCCGTACGACCACGTCGTTGGTGGTGCCGGAGTAGTGGAACAGGCCGTGCCAGACCTCGTCGAGCGGCATCGGCTTGGCGCCCACGGCGATGCTCGCCACAGCGACCAGGGCCAGCACGGCGAGGGCGATCAGCAGACCGGCCGCGCGCGCCGCGTGCCGCGGGCGGGCCACGGGCCTCGGCGCGCTCTGCTCGGTTTCGGGGGGACTCTCAGCCAACACGAAGGTTAGGTTAGCCTACCCTGCACCTTTTCCGATCACCCGAACGGCCGAGCCCGCCGGGCCCCGCCGCGCTCAGAACCCCAGCTTCGCCAGGGCCTTCTCCACGTCGTCCGCGTACACCCCGTCCCCGGCCCGCGACCAGGCCGCCGCACACAGCGCCCGCAGTCCGTCGACCGGATCGCCCGGACCGTCGGCGTCGCCCGCCGGCTCCACGTCCAGACCGCCGTCCGCGTGCACCGCGGTCCAGCCGCCGCACCGCCAGCCGCCCGCGTGCTCCGCCACCTCCGGCTGCCCGGTCAGCAGCCCCCGCAGGTCCCGGTCCACATAGGTCGGTCGGTGCCTCGGCTCCGCCCGCAGCAGCTGCGCGGCGTCCGTCACCCCGGTCATCACCAGCAGCGAGTCCACGTCCCCGTTGAACGCGCCCTCGATGTCGGTGTCCAGCCGGTCCCCCACCACCAGCGGCCGCTCCGCCCCGGTCCGCAGCACCGTCTCCCGGTGCATCGGGGGCAGCGGGCTTCCCCCGCCACCTGCGGCTCCGCGCCCGTGGCGATCCGCACGACCTCCACGGCCGCCCCGTTGCCCGGCGCGATGCCGCGCGCACTCGGAATCGTCAGGTCGGTGTTCGACGCGAACCACGGCACCCCGCGGTTGACCGCGTACGCGGCCTCCGCGAACCGCCCCCACGCCAGCTCCGGCCCTCCGTACCCCTGCACCACCGCCGCGAGCCCCTCCTCGTCGGCGGACTCCACCGGCACCAGCCCGCGCTCGCGCAGCGCGACCCGCAGCCCCTCGCCGCCGACCACCAGCACCTTCGACCCCGGCTCCACCTGCTCCGCGATCAGCCGGGCCACCGCCTGCGCCGAGGTGATCACCTCGCCCGCCTCGGTGGGGATCCCCAGCTCGGTCAGGTGCTCCGCGACCGCGTCCGGGGTCCGCAGCGCGTTGTTGGTGACGTACGCCAGGTGCATCCCGCCCTCCCGGGCCACGGCCAGGGACTCCACCGCGTGCGCGATGGCGTGCCCGCCCGCGTACACCACCCCGTCCAGGTCCAGCAGTGCCGTGTCGTACGCCTGGTGCAGACTCCGCTCACTGCCCGCGGGGCCGGTCCTGCTCTGCCGGGTCATCTGGCCACTCCTCCTGAACGATTCCAACAACGCTCGAGACATCGGGATTCTTAAGATCGATCTTGTCCGATTTTGCGCTACCCCGTGACTCCCCCGATCATCCCGCATCGCGAGACGGGTCTTACCATGCACCAATGACCACACCTGGCAACGCGGAGCACGGGCTGCGCCTGATCCCCTTCAACGGACTGAGGTACGTCCCGGAGCGCGTCGGCAGCCTGGCGGCAGTGACCTCGCCGCCGTACGACGTGGTCGTGCGCCCCGACGGAGTCGACTACCTCGAATCCGCCGACCCGCACAACATCGTCCGGCTGATCCTGCCGCAGGCCGAGACCCCCGCCGCGCGCAACGACCAGGCCGCCCGCACCCTGCGCGACTGGATCGCCGGGGGCGTCCTCAGCGCCGACCCGCGTCCCGCGCTCTACGTCTACGAGCAGCGCAAGCCGGGCCTCCTCCAGCGGGGCGTCATCGGCGCCCTGGCCCTCTCCCCCGCCGAGGCGGGCGTGGTCCTGCCCCACGAGGACGTCATGCCGGACGTGGTCACCGACCGGGCGGGCCTGATGCGCGCCACCTCGGCCAACCTGGAGCCCCTCCTCCTCACCTACCGCGGCGACGGTCCCGGCACCGGAGCGGCCGGCGTCGTGGAGGACACCGCCGCGCGCGAGCCGCTGCTGTCCACCGTCACCGAGGACGGCTTCCGCCACAGCCTCTGGGCCATCACGGACCCCGACGAACTGGCCGTCGTCACCGCCGACCTCGCCCACCGCCAGGCCCTCATCGCCGACGGCCACCACCGCTGGGCGACGTACCTGCGCCTCCAGGAGGAGCACGGCCCCGCCACCCCCTGGGACTTCGGCCTGGTCCTCCTCGTCGACACCGTCCGCTACCCGCTCCAGGTCCGGGCCATCCACCGGATGCTGCGCCGGCTCCCCCTCTCCGAGGCACTGGCCAAGGTCGAGGGCTCCTTCCGGGTCCGCCCCGTCCAAGGCCCGCTGCCGCTGGCCCTGGAGGCCCTCGCGGACGCCTCGGAGCGCGGCAACGCCTTCCTCCTCTCCGGCGACGGCTCCTACCACCTGGTCACCGACCCGGATCCGGCCCTCATCGAGCGCACCGTCCGGCAGGACCGCCCCGAGGCCTGGCGCCGGCTGGACGCGACCGTGCTGCACGCTTCCCTGCTCGACGCCCTGTGGCAGATCCCGGACGCCCCCGAGCACATCTCGTACATCCACGACGCCGCCGCGACCGTCGCGATGGCCGAGCGGCACGGCGGCACCGCGGTCCTGCTGCACCCCGTACGGGAGGAGGTCGTCCGGGACCTGGCCCGGCAGGGCGTCACGATGCCCCGCAAGTCCACCTCGTTCGGCCCGAAGCCGGCCACCGGCCTGGTCCTCCGCAGCCTGGACTGACGGCCCCGCCGGGCACACCGGGTACACCGGAAACGACGGAAGGGCGGCACCCCCGAGGGGGTGCCGCCCTTCTGCTCGTCGTCCGAGCGCCGCGGTTACGCCTTGCCGCGCTCGTCGTCCTCGACGACCACGAGTTCGTCCGTCAGGTCGACGTCGGCGTCGTCGGCGGGCTCGTACTCCTCGTCGTCCTCGTCGTAGTACTCGGCCTGGTCGGCGGCGCGCTCGGCGGCGGCCACCTCGGCCGGGTCCTGGTCGTCGTCCTCGTCGGCCTCGTCGGTGTCGTCGTCGAGGTCGGCGTCGTCGAGGTCCTCCGCGTCGGCCGCGGCGGCGTCCACGAACTCCACGCCGTCGATCTCGGCGAGCCGGTCGGAGGCGTCGGTCGCGCCGTCCTTGTCGGCCTCGAGGGTCTTGGCGAACCACTCGCGGGCCTCGTCCTCACGGCCGGCCGCGAGCAGGGCGTCTGCGTAGGCGTACCGCAGGCGCGCGGTCCACGGCTGCACGGAGCTGGAGGCCAGCTCGGGGCTCTGCAGGGTCACGATGGCGGCGTCGAGCTCGCCCATGTCCCGGCGGGCACCGGCCGCGACGAGACGCATCTCGACCTGACCGGCCTTGTCCAGCTTCTGCACCTCGGGCTCGCCGGCCATCGCCAGCGCCCGCTCCGGACGGCCGAGGCCGCGCTCGCAGTCGGCCATGACGGGCCACAGCTCGACGGAACCGGTCATCCGCTTGGCGGCACGGAACTCGGCGAGGGCCTCGCTGTACTTCTGCGTCGCGTACGCGGCGAAGCCGGCGGCCTCGCGCACGGCGGCGACGCGGGAGGCGAGCCGCAGGGCGATGCGGGAGTACGCGTACGCCTGCTCGGGGTCCTCGTCGATCAGCCGGGCGACCATGACCAGGTTCCGCGAGACCTCCTCGGCCAGCCCCTTGGGCAGGCTCAGGAGTTCCTGGCGCACATCGGCGTCGATCTCGTTGCCGGTGACGTCCTCGTCGATCGGAAGCCGCTTGACCGGGTCGCGGTCGGAGCGGAAGTCGCGGTCACCGCGGTCGTCACGGCGGAAGCCGCCACGATCGCCACCGCGGTCATCGCGGCCACCACGGTACCCACCACGGTCGCCCCGGTCGTCACGACGGAAGCCGCCGCGGTCACCGCCACGGTCGTCACGGCCCCCGCGGAACCCACCGCGGTCGTCGTCACGGCGGGGGTACGAGGGACGCTCGCCACGGTCGTCACGACGGAACGAGGGACGGTCACCGCCACGGTCATCGCGACGCGGGTACGACGGACGGTCACCACCACGGTCGTCACGGCCCCCGCGGAAGCCACCACGGTCGTCGTCACGACGCGGGTAGGACGGACGCCCACCACGGTCGTCGTCACGACGGGGGTACGAGGGACGCTCGCCACGGTCGTCACGACGGAACGACGGACGGTCCCCGCCACGGTCATCGCGACGCGGGTACGACGGACGGTCGCCACCACGGTCGTCACGACCGCCACGGAACCCCCCACGGTCGTCATCACGACGCGGGTAGGACGGACGCCCACCACGGTCGTCGTCACGACGGGGGTACGAGGGACGCTCGCCACGGTCGTCACGACGGAACGACGGACGGTCCCCGCCACGGTCATCGCGACGCGGGTACGACGGACGGTCACCGCCACGGTCGTCACGACCGCCACGGAAGCCACCGCGCTCGTCGTCACGACGGGGGTACGAGGGACGCTCGCCACGGTCGTCACGACGGAACGACGGACGGTCCCCGCCACGGTCATCGCGACGCGGGTACGACGGACGGTCACCACCACGGTCGTCACGACCGCCACGGAAGCCACCACGCTCGTCGTCACGACGCGGGTAGGACGGACGCCCACCACGGTCGTCATCACGACGCGGGTAGGACGGACGCCCACCACGGTCGTCGTCACGGCGGGGGTACGAGGGACGATCGCCACGGTCGTCACGACGGAACGACGGACGGTCACCACCACGG
>NZ_GG657750.1:1856660-1875932 GCF_000158895.1 Streptomyces sp. C
GGCCGGTCGCCCTCTCAGGCCGGCTACCCGTCGTCGCCTTGGTGGGCCATTACCCCACCAACAAGCTGATAGGCCGCGGGCTCATCCTTCACCGCCGGAGCTTTCAACTCCCGCCCATGCAGGCAGGAGTATTATCCGGTATTAGACCCCGTTTCCAGGGCTTGTCCCAGAGTGAAGGGCAGATTGCCCACGTGTTACTCACCCGTTCGCCACTAATCCACCCCGAAGGGCTTCATCGTTCGACTTGCATGTGTTAAGCACGCCGCCAGCGTTCGTCCTGAGCCAGGATCAAACTCTCCATGAATGTTTACCGGTAATCCGGTGCACACCACGAAAGAGCGGGCCAGTATTGGTCGGAATATGACCGACTGACCACAACGTCCTCGCTGTGTTGTTGCCTGCCAGCGCCCGAAGGCCCGACAGGTCTTTTTCAAAGGAACCTCATCCACCGGAGTGGACGGGGTATCAACTTCTGGCGTTGATTTTTGGCACGCTGTTGAGTTCTCAAGGAACGGACGCTTCCTTCGTACTCACCCTGTCGGGCTTTCCTCCGGGCTTTCGTTCTTCGTTCTTGCGTTTCCGACTCTATCAGACTCTTTCGTGTCCGATTTCCTCGGCGCTTTCGAGGTGCTGCGCTTTCGCGCTTTCCCTTTCGGCGTGGTCACTACGTTAACGCTTTTCCCTGCCGACTCATAATCGAGCCGGCCGGCGAGGAATTCGGGTATGCCGAATAGGACCCCGCCCGGGGTAAGTCGTAGTAGTGGTTTGGCCGCTCCGGGGGGCTGCTGAAACAGCGCTCCGTTCAAGCGGCTCGGACTACGTTAGGCGTCCCCCAAGATCGAGTCAAGTTGCGCGGCGGCGAGGCGCGTGGGCCCGGTAGGGGCTCACGGTGGGGTCGCCGGTGATCCAGTAGCGGTAGGGGTGGGCCGCGCCGGCGCCGCCGACGCCCGTGCGGGGGCCGTTGCCGACCTGGTCGGGCGGGGTGGCGGTGCCGGCCAGCAGGGACAGGGGGGAGTCGGGGCCCGCGCAGAGGTCCGTGCCGTCCAGGGAGCGGTCGACGTCGAGGGCGGTGGCCAGGCGGGCCGGCCCCTTGGCCAGTTCACGCGGGTATCTGGCTGAAAGTCGACGTTTGGCGGCCAGGTCGGCGCCCACCGTCACCTCCCCCGCGCGCAGCAGCACCCCGCTCGCGTGGCCCGGCGGGCCGCAGACCAGGTTGAGACTGAACCACATGCCGTAGATGAAGTAGACGTACGCGTGTCCGGGCGGGCCGAACATCGATGCGTTGCGGGCGGTGCGGCCGCGGTAGGCGTGGGAGCCGGGGTCGGCCTCGCCCTCGTACGCCTCCACCTCCGTGATGCGCAGTTCCATGGGGCCGTCCGAGGTACGGCGGACCAGGATCCTGCCGAGCAGGTCGGGGGCCACGGTGAGGACCGGGCGGTCGAAGAAGGACCGGGACAGGGGCGTACGGTCGGGGCGCGCGCTCATCCGGTCGAGCGTAGTGGAACGCGGGCTCCTGCAACCGGGCCCTATGGTTCCGCAGTGGTAAGGGGTCAGTGGATCCGTATATCTGTGTAGGGGAGAGAGCATGGGCTTCAGGAAGCTGTTCGCGAGCCTGGGTGCCGGCGGTGCGTCGGTGGACACGATCATCACCGAGCCGAACGTGGTGCCGGGCGGGATCGTCCAGGGCGAGGTGCGGATCCAGGGCGGGTCCGTCGAGCAGCAGATCGAGGGTCTGTCCGTGGGGCTGCAGGCGCGGGTGGAGGTGGAGGGCGGCGACAGCGAGTACAAGCAGGACATCGTCTTCACCAAGCAGCGCCTCGGCGGTGCCTTCAAGGTGCAGCCCGGTGCGCTGCACGTGGTGCCCTTCGGGCTGGAGATCCCGGCGGAGACGCCGGTGACCCACTTCGGCGGCCAGCACCTGCACGGGATGAACATCGGGGTCAGCACGGAGCTGGAGATCGCGCGCGCGGTGGACGCGGGTGACCTGGACCCGATCAACGTGCACCCGGTGCCGGCGCAGCAGGCGATCCTGGACGCCTTCCGGCAGCTGGGCTTCACGTTCCGCAGCGCGGACATGGAGCGCGGGCACATCCGCGGGACCCGGCAGACGCTGCCGTTCTACCAGGAGATCGAGTTCCTGCCGCCGTCGCAGTACCGGGGGCTGAACCAGGTGGAGCTGACCTTCGTCTCGGACGGCCACGAGATGGACGTCGTGCTGGAGATGGACAAGAAGCCGGGGCTGTTCAGCGAGGGCAGCGACACCTACCGCTGCTTCCAGGTGGGTCTGCAGTCGTACCAGGGGACCGACTGGGCGGCGTACCTGAACCAGTGGATCGCCTCGGTCGGTTCACAGCGCAACTGGTTCTAGGCTCGGTCGGGTACCCCTCATCCGATCCAGGAGGACAGCAGTGGCCGAACAGAAAAGGGCTCCCCTTCCGCACGACTTCCACCCCGAGGTGGCGTCCTTCACGGTGACCAGCGAGGACGTCTCGCCGGGTGCCGACCTGCACGCGGCCCAGGTCCTGACGGGCAAGAACCTGTCGCCGCAGCTGAGCTGGGAGGGCTTCCCCGAGGGGACGAAGAGCTTCGCGGTGACCTGCTTCGACCCGGACGCGCCGACGGGCAGCGGGTTCTGGCACTGGGTGCTGTTCGACATCCCGGCGTCCGTGACCTCGCTGCCGGCGGGTGCGGGCAGCGGGGACTTCGCGGGGCTGCCCGAGGGGGCGGTACACGTGCGCAACGACTACGGCACGCGTGACTTCGGCGGGGCCGCTCCGCCGCGCGGGGAGCGGCACCGGTACGTGTTCACCGTGTACGCGGTGGACCGGGAAGAGCTGGGGACGGACGAGGACTCCTCTCCGGCGTCGGTCGGTTTCCACCTCCGGTTCCACGCCATCGGCCGTGCCCAGCTGATCGGTGAGTACGAGTCGCCCGCGGCGCGTTGATCGTTCTCCCGGTGTTCGCCCGGTCCTGGTCTAAAGAAGGCCAGGACCGGGCATTTTTATTGCGTTGTCCCGCGTGGCGCGCGCGGCCAGAGTGGTTGCGGGCTTTGCCGCCAGGGTGGTCGCGGGCCTGCACACGGGAGGTGGGCGAGATGCGGGACACGCTGGTACTGAACGCGAGCTTCGAGCCGCTGTCGACGGTGACGCTGAACCGGGCGGTCGTGCTGGTTCTGCAGGACAAGGCCGTCGTCGAACAGTCACACCCCGAGCTGCGTGTCCGTGCGGCCACCATGGAGCTTCCGATGCCGCGGGTGATCCGGCTGTGCCGGTACGTACGGGTGCCCTTCCGAAGACATGCCCCCTGGTCACGGCGGGGGGTGCTGGTCAGGGACCAGCACCGGTGCGCGTACTGCGGGAAGCGCGCGACGACCGTGGACCACGTGCTGCCGCGGGCCCAGGGGGGTGGTGACACGTGGCTGAACACGGTGGCCTCCTGTGCCGAGGACAACCACCGCAAGGCGGCGCGGACGCCGGAGGAGGCGGGGATGCCGCTGCTGCGGAAGCCCTTCGTGCCTTCTCCGGCGGACGCGATGCTGCTGGCCCTGGGGGTGGGCGGAGAGGACGCGCTGCCGGAGTGGCTGGCGCGCACCGCCTAGTCCGGCGTCACCCCGGGCCCGTGGGGCGGCGTATTTCTTCTACGTCGCTCAGCGGAGCAGTAGTTGGACGATGGCCACGATCCCGACCGTCACGATGACGCCGCGCAGGGCGGTCGGGGGGAGCCGGCGGCCGACCTTGGCGCCGATCTGGCCGCCGATGGTGGAGCCGACGGCGATGAGGAGGACGGCCGTCCAGTCGAAGTCGGCGACGAAGAGGAAGAAGACGGCCGCGATGCCGTTGACGAGCGCGGCGACCACGTTCTTGACGGCGTTGATCCGTTGCAGGTCCTCGTGGAGCAGCAGGCCCATCAGGCCGACGTAGAGGACTCCCTGGGCGGCGCCGAAGTAGCCCCCGTAGGCGCTGGAGAGCAGCATGCCGGCCAGGAGCGGCGTTCCGCCGTCCGTTCCGCCCGGATCGCGTCCCGTTGCTTCCTGGCGGCGGCGCAGGGCCGCGGCGAGCCGGGGCTGGAGGACGACGAGGACGAGGGCCAGGCCGATGAGGACGGGCACGATCGTGTCGAAGGAGTCCGACGGCAGGGTCAGGAGCAGGATGGCGCCCGCGAGCCCGCCGACGAGGGAGACGGCGCCGAGGCGGACGATGCGGGCGCGCTGGCCCTGGAGTTCCTTGCGGTAGCCGATGGCTCCGCTGATGGAACCGGGCACCAGGCCGAGGGTGTTGGAGACGTTGGCGGTGACCGGGGGCAGGCCGGTGGCGAGGAGCACCGGGAAGGTGATCAGCGTGCCGGAGCCGACGATGGTGTTGATGGTCCCGGCGCCGATTCCGGCGCCGAAGACCGCGAGCGATTCCCAGATGGACATGGACATGGACGGAGCCATCCCCTTTGTGTGAGTGAGTCGCCTCCCCGCCGTGAAGGTCGAGGGGCCTCACCGATCATGCACGAAGGGGAGGTCGCGTCAGTCGATGGGGGGCTGTTCGCGCCGCTCGGCGGCGGTGTCCTGGGCGGGGGTTCCCTTGCCGGGGTTCTGCGGGTTGAAGCCGGCCGAACCGCCGCCGAGGGGGCCGAAGTTGCCCATGGCGCCCGAGAGTCCCTTGAGCGCGTCCCCGATCTCGCTGGGCACGATCCAGAGCTTGTTGGCGTCGCCTTCGGCGATCTTCGGGAGCATCTGGAGGTACTGGTAGGCGAGGAGCTTCTGGTCGGCGTCGCCGGCGTGGATGGACTCGAACACCGTACGGATGGCCTGGGCCTCGCCCTCGGCCTTGAGGGCGGCGGCCTTGGCCTCGCCCTCGGCGCGGAGGATGGAGGACTGCTTCTCGCCCTCGGCGCGCAGGATCTCCGACTGGCGGACGCCCTCGGCCTGGAGGATCGCGGCGCGCTTGTCGCGGTCGGCGCGCATCTGCTTCTCCATCGAGTCCTGGATGGAGGTCGGCGGTTCGATGGCCTTCAGCTCGACGCGGTTGACGCGGATGCCCCACTTGCCGGTGGCCTCGTCGAGGACCCCGCGCAGGGCGGCGTTGATCTCCTCGCGGGAGGTGAGGGTCCGCTCCAGGTCCATGCCGCCGATGATGTTGCGCAGGGTGGTGACGGTGAGCTGCTCGATGGCCTGGATGTAGCTGGCCACTTCGTACGTGGCGGCGCGGGCGTCGGTCACCTGGTAGTAGATGACGGTGTCGATGTTGACGACCAGGTTGTCCTGGGTGATGACCGGCTGCGGCGGGAAGGGGACGACCTGTTCGCGGAGGTCGATCCGGTTGCGGATGGAGTCGATGAACGGGACGACGATGTTGAGGCCCGCGTTGAGGGTGCGGGTGTAGCGGCCGAACCGCTCGACGATGGCGGCGCTGGCCTGCGGGATCACCTGGATCGTCTTGACCAGGGCGATGAAGACCAGTACCACCAGGATGATCAGGACGATGATGATCGGTTGCATGTGGTTCCCCGTGCCCTTCCGGCTGTCTGTGCTGCCCCGTTGATCGGAGTCTCGCAGACCCCGGGGCCGCGGGTGGGCTGCTTGTCACATGACGACCGCGGTCGCTCCGTCGATGTCGACGACGTCGACGGACTGGCCGGGTTCGAAACTGGTGTCCGAGTCGAGGGTACGGGCGGACCAGATCTCGCCGGCCAGTTTGATGCGGCCACCGCTGCCGTCGACCCGTTCCAGGACGACGGCGGATCTGCCCTTCAACGCCTCGATGCCGCTGCGGTGTTGGGGCCGCTGGTCGCGGTGGCGGTTGGCGATGGGCCGGACGACGGCGATCAGGGCGACCGACACGATCACGAAGACCAGGACCTGGGCGACCACTCCCCCGCCGACGGCCGCGGTGACGGCCGCGGCGACCGCGCCGACGGCGAACATGCCGAACTCCGGCAGGGCGGTCAGGACCAGGGGGATGCCCAGTCCGACCGCGCCGATGAGCCACCACACCCATGCGTCGATGTCCACATGGTCATGGTAGGTCGGGCGGGCGCGGCCGGACAGGGCGCGAACGGCGGGGCCTGGCGCCGGGTCTGGCGCCGGGTCTAGCGCAGGGGCAGGCCCTGGGCACTCCAGCGGTCGTGATCGTTGCGCTCGACGATGAGCGGGAGGCCGAAGCAGAGGGAGAGGTTGCGGGAGGTCAGCTCCAGCTCGATGGGACCGGCGGTGACGACCTTGCCCTGCCGGATCATCAGGACGTGCGTGAAGCCGGGGGCGATCTCCTCGACGTGGTGCGTGACCATGACCATGGACGGGGCCATGGGGTCGCGGGCGAGGCGGCCGAGGCGGCGGACGAGGTCCTCGCGGCCGCCGAGGTCGAGGCCGGCGGCGGGCTCGTCGAGGAGGAGCAGTTCGGGGTCGGTCATCAGGGCGCGGGCGATCAGGGTGCGCTTGCGCTCGCCCTCGGAGAGGGTGCCGAACTTGCGGTCGAGGTAGTCGGTCATGCCGAGGCGGTCGAGGAAGGCGCGGGCGCGCTGCTCGTCGATGTCCTCGTACTCCTCCTGCCAGGTCGCGGTCATGCCGTAGGCGGCGGTGAGCACGGTCTGCAGGACGGTCTGCCGCTTCGGGAGCTTGTCGGCGAGCGCGATGCCGGCGACGCCGATGCGCGGGCGCAGCTCGAAGACGTCGCTGCCGGGCTTGCCGAGGGTGCTGCCGAGGATCGTGGCGGTGCCCGTGGTGGGGAAGAGGTAGCTGGAGGCGAGGTTCAGCAGCGTGGTCTTGCCGGCGCCGTTGGGGCCGAGGATGACCCAGCGCTCCCCCTCCTTGACCGACCAGGAGACCTGGTCCACCAGAGCCCGGCCCTCGCGGACCACGGATACGTCCACCAGCTCCAGAACATCGCTCATGAGCGTGTTGTCACCCCTTGCAGTCACGGTTCTCTGTGCGCGCCTGTAGGCGCGGCCCCAGGGGAAAACCTACGCCACTCCGAGCGGGCTCCGGGCGCCAGGCCGGGTCGGGGGGCCGATCCGTAGAGTGGGGGGATGCTTTTCGAACCACGTTCAGGGCGGCTGGCCGCCTGGGGGAACGCTCTGCTGGCAGGTCTGGTCTCGCCCGACGAGGCGGCGCTGTCGATCGTGGGCGAGGACGCCGTGCACCGGGTCACCGGGCTGCCGGGTGAGGCGGCGCCGGTGGGGCTCACGCTGGCGCTGGGGCGGCTGCGGGCGCTGGGGGTGGCCGGGCTGCGGGTGGCTCTGCCGGTGGCGGGGCATCCGCTGGGGCTGAGCGGGCCGCCGGAGTTCAACGCGCGGGCGCTGGAGGCCGAGGAGGCGGTGGTGTGCGCGGGGGCGGCGCTGGGGCTGGTGCCGGAGGTCACGGAGGCGGGCCCGGCGGGTGACGTGCACGTCTCGGTGGTGTGGCACTGCCTGCCGGTGCGGGAGGCCCCGCCGGCGGACGTGCCGTCGCTGGGCGAGGCGGAGCGGGAGCTGGCCGAGGCGTTGCGGGAGGCGACGGTGGTGCTGACCCGGCTGGACGTGGCGGCGTCGGGGCCGGTGGCCGAGGCGGCGCTGTCGGCGTACCGGGCGCGGGCGGAGGCGGGGCGGGACGTGCTGGCGCCCGGGTATCCGGCGCGGGCGGTACGGGTGCTGGCGCTGGCGCAGCGGGTGGACCTGTTGGTGTCGCTGGCGTACGAGCGGGGGCACGGGGGCGCGGTGGCGGCCTCGGAGATGGCGGCGCGGGTGGAGGCGCTGCGGCCGGTGGAGCGGGTCGCTCGGCGGGCGCTGGTGGCGGCGTACAACTCGGCGGTGGAGGCCCTGTAGCCGTCCGGCGGGTGCGGGGGGCTCGTGCGGGGCGGTACCGCTGCGCGGGCTGCTCCCCGCCCCGCCCTTCGCCCGTTCCCCGGGCTGCGCCCGGACCCCTCCCGGGGGCTCCGCCCCCGGACCCCCGCGCCTCAAACTCCCCCAGCTACCGCTGGGAGGTGCCCCCTGGCGGGGCTGGATTGGCCGGTGGGGCCGGATGCGCCGGCCCGGGGCCGGATGCGCCGCGGCCCCGCCTCCCGGGGAGAAAGGGGGAAGCGGGGCCGGTGGGGTGGGGGTCAGGCGTTGACGCCGGTGTTGCCCCAGGCGCCGTTGAGCAGGCCGATCACGCTGACGGTGTTGCCGACCACGTTCACCGGGACGTGCACGGGGACCTGGAGCAGGTTCCCGGAGGCCACGCCGGGCGAGTTCAGGGCCTCGCCCTCCGCGGACGCACCGCCGTGCGCCGAGGAGACACCGGCGCCGGCGGCGACGAGGCCGCCCGCGATCATGGTGACGGCTGCGGCCTTCTTGAAGTTCTTCACGTTCTCGTCCTCCAGTACGTCTGCCGCGACCAGCCGTCGCGGCACGCCATGGAGAACGGCGTCCCCCGGCCCGGGATACGCCATGTGGGCGACATACACCCGACCGTATGAATCTCGGATCGGCCCATTACTCCGCCCCGTCACTCCGCGATGCCGTGCCGGACGGCCCACAGCGCGGCCTGGGTGCGGTCGGAGAGGTCCAGTTTCATCAGGATGTTCGAGACGTGCGTCTTGACCGTCTTCTCGGACAGCACGAGCGTCCTGGCGATCTCCCGGTTCGACCGGCCGTCGGCGATGAGGCCGAGGACCTCGCGCTCGCGGTCGGTCAGCGAGCCGGGGCGGCCCCCGGGGCCGCTCTGGTCGTCCTGGGCGGCCAGCAGGGCCTCGGCGACCTCCGGCTGGAGCAGGACGTGTCCCGCGTGCACGGAGCGGATGGCTCCGGCCAGGGCGTCGGGGTCGATGTCCTTGTAGAGGTATCCGGCGGCGCCGGCCCGCAGCGCGGGGACGACGGTCCGCTGTTCCGTGAAGCTGGTGACGATCAGGACCCGGGCCGGGTTCTCCAGGTCCCGCAGCCGCCGCAGGGCCTCGATGCCGTCGGTGCCGGGCATCTTGACGTCCATGAGGATCACGTCGGGCCGCAGCTCCTCGGCTCGGGCGGTGCCCTCCGCCCCGTCCGCGGCCTCTCCGACCACCTCGATGTCCTCCTGTACCTCCAGGAAGGTGCGCAGGCCGCGGCGGACCACCTGGTGGTCGTCGACGAGCAGGACGCGGATCCGGCCGCGGCCGGGGGTGTCAGCCACCGGGGACCTCCATCTCGATCGTGGTGCCCTCACCGGGCTCCGAGCGGACCTCCAGCCGGCCTCCGGCGCCGCTCGCCCGGTCCCGCATGGAGACGAGCCCGAGGTGCCGGCCGGCCTTGCGGACGGTGGACGGGGAGAAGCCCCGGCCCCAGTCCCGTACGCGCAGGACGGCGCCGCCCGCGGGGGTCCGGGCGAGGGTGACCTCGACGCGGTCCGCGCCGGAGTGCCGCAGGGCGTTGTGCAGGGCCTCCTGGGCGACCCGCAGCAGGGCCTCCTCCTGGGCGGCGGGCAGGGCCCGTACGCCGTCGCAGGTGAAGGTGACGCGCGCGGTGTGGGCGCGGTCGAGTACGCGGACGTGGTCGCGCAGGGTGTGGACGAGGCCGTCCTCGTCCAGGGCGGCGGGCCGCAGCTCGGTCACGGCGGCGCGGAGCTCGTCGGCGGCCTCCGCGGCGAGCGCGGCGACCTGCTGGAGCTCCCCCTTGGCGCGTGCCGGGTCGCGGTCCACGAGGGCGGCGGCGGCCTGGGCGGTCAGGCGCAGGGAGAACAGCTTCTGGCTGACGGCGTCGTGCAGCTCGTGGGCGAGCCGGGAGCGCTCCTCGGCGATGGTCAGCTCGCGGCTGCGCTCGTAGAGGCGGGCGTTGGTGAGGGCTATGGCCGCGTGCTGGGCGAGGAGGGACAGGAGCGCCTCGTCCTCGTCGGTGAAGCCGCCGGGGCCGTTCTTGTTGGCGAGGAAGAGGGCGCCGAGGTTCTCCTCCCCGTCCCTGATGGGCAGGCCGAGGAAGCCGGACATCTCGGGGTGGGCGGCGGGCCAGCCCCCGAAGCGCGGGTCGTCGCGTACGTCCGCGAGCCGCTCGGGGGTCTCCTCGTGGAGCATCGCGGCGAGGATCCCGTGCTGGCGGGGCAGCGGGCCGATGCGGCGCCACTGCTCCTCGCTGATGCCGTCCACGACGAACTGGGCGAAGCCCCCGTGGTCGTCCGGGACGCCGAGGGCGGCGTACTCGGCGTCCAGCAGTTCGCGGGCGGAGGCGACGATCGTGCGCAGGACGTCGTGGACCTCCAGCCGCCGGCTCATGGCGAGCAGCGCCGTGCTGACGGCCGCCAGTCCTCCCGTAGCGGGTCCGTTGTGCATGGGGTCACCGTACCGGCGGCCCTGACCTGCGGGATCGGGCGTGGGGCGTAGGTCCTGCGGCCTGGGGCGTACGGCTCGGGGAGGGGGTGCGGGGGCGGGTCCTCTGCCCTGGGTATGAGGGGCGGGGCCGGTCCTCTCGTCCGGAAGGCGGAGTGCGGTCACGTATTGAATTGCGGTCGCAACTCTGGGTGAGACGGCGGGGGGCCCGGTGTGAGCCCCGGCATAGGACGCACATCACTTACGAAGCCGCCTAGTGGACGCATAAAGGCGCCGTGAGTGCTGTTGCGCCTAGCGGCAGGGGCGGAGATCCCGCGTCGGCGGGGGGCCGTGATCCACTAACCGGGATCGTACGTCACACCTTTGCCAGGCGATTTTGCCGCCGCTAAGAATGGCTGCCGTCGCACAGCGCCGCGGATCCCGGATCCGAGCGGCGCTTTCCTGCGGCCCCCGCTATTCGAAGAGGTTGCCCCGCATGTCTGCTTCCAGCACGCCCGGTCACTATCGTCTGACGAAGGCGCACAAGCTGTCGATCGCCGGTGTCGCCACCCTCGGTGCCGCCGCCCTCGCCTTCTCCCTCGTCCCCGCCGGTACCGAGACCGCTCAGGCTCAGACGTTCGAGGCCGCTCCGGTCGCCTGGACCCAGTCCGTGCAGAAGCACGTCGGCGCCCAGCAGGCCGTCGCCGACCAGAAGGCCAAGGACGCGGCGAAGGCCGCGGCCGAGGCGCAGGCGAAGAAGGACCGCGAGGCCAAGGAAGCCGCCAGCCGTTCCGCGGCCCGCACCCCGGTCTTCGCGAACAACCTCGACGGCTGGATCAAGGAAGCCCTCTTCATCATGAAGCGCGAGGGCATTCCCGGCACCTACTCCGGCATCCACCGCAACATCATGCGCGAGTCGAGCGGCAACCCCCGCGCGATCAACCTGTGGGACATCAACGCGAAGAACGGCATCCCGTCGAAGGGCCTGCTCCAGGTCATCCAGCCGACCTTCAACACGTACCACGTCAAGGGCACCAAGTTCGACCTGTACGACCCGGTCGCGAACATCGTCGCCGCGTGCAACTACGCCGCCGACCGCTACGGCTCGATGGACAACGTGAACAGCGCCTACTAGGCACCGCACGCCCCCCATGCGCCTCAGGGCGGCCCCCGGACCTCCGGGAGCCGCCCTGAGGCGTTTCACGCGTGCGCGGTCCTGGCGGACCGGCCCGCTACTTGCGCATGACCTCGGGCTCGTGGCGGCGCAGCAGGCGCGCCACGGCGAAGCCGCAGATCACACCGAGCGCCAGCAGGACGAAGACGTCCATGAACCACTGGCCGGCGGTGTGGTCCCACAGCGGGTCGGTGTTGGTGGGGTTCTGCGGGTCCCAGGGCGCCATGAGCTTGCCCAGGTTCAGGGTGGTGCCGGCCGCACCGATGGCCCAGCGGGACGGCATCAGGTAGGCGAACTGCTCCAGGCCGATCTTGTCGTACAGCTGGAACAGGATGCCGGTGAAGACGACCTGGACGATCGCGAACATGACGAGCAGCGGCATGGTCTTCTCGGCGGTCTTCACCAGCGAGGAGATCACGAGGCCGAACATCATCGCGGTGAAGCCGAGCGCGGTGACCGAGATGCAGAGCTCGACGGCCGGGTTCATGAAGAGGCCCTCGGCGGGGAGCTTGCGCGGGGTGAAGGCGATGGCGCAGATGATCACGCCCTGGAGGGCGGTGATCACGCCGAGGACGATCACCTTCGACATGAGGTACGCGGACCGGGACAGGCCGGTCGCGCGCTCACGCTCGTAGATGACCCGTTCCTTGATCAGCTCACGGACCGAGTTGGCCGCTCCCGAGAAGCACATGCCGACCGCGAGGATCAGCATGATCGTGCCGGCGTCGCCGTTGAAGCGCGACGGCGGGGTCGGCGGGGCGAGGCCGAACTTCGCGGGGATCACGATGGAGACCACGCCGAGGACGGCGGGCATCAGCACCATCAGCGCGAGGAAGCCGACGTCGGAGACGATCACCGAGACGTAGCGGCGCATCAGCGTCCACAGCTGCGAGCCCCAGGCCTGCGGCTTCGGCGGGATCATCTGCTGCGGCGCCATCGCGACCTGCTGCGGGGCGACCGCGTCGAGGTCGGCGGCGTACAGCTGGTAGTGCTGCGAGCCCTTCCAGCGGCCGGCCCAGTCGTAGTCGCGGTAGTTCTCGAAGGCGGAGAACACGTCGGCCCAGGTGGTGTAGCCGAAGAAGTTCAGCGCCTCGTCCGGCGGGCCGAAGTAGGCGACGGACCCGCCCGGGGCCATGACGAGCAGCTTGTCGCACAGTCCCAGCTCCGCGACGGAGTGGGTGACGACGAGGACCGTGCGGCCGTCGTCGGCGAGGCCGCGCAGCAGCTGCATGACGTCGCGGTCCATGCCCGGGTCGAGGCCGGAGGTCGGCTCGTCCAGGAAGATCAGCGAGGGCTTGGTGAGCAGCTCCAGGGCCACGGACACGCGCTTGCGCTGACCACCCGAGAGCGAGGTGATCTTCTTGTCCTTGTGGATGTCGAGCTTGAGCTCGCGCAGCACCTCGTCGATGCGGGCGGCGCGCTCGGACTCGGCGGTGTCGCCGGGGAAGCGGAGCTTGGCCGCGTACTTGAGGGCGGTCGAGACCTTCAGCTCCTTGTGCAGGATGTCGTCCTGCGGGACCAGGCCGATGCGCTGGCGGAGCTCCGCGAACTGCTTGTACAGGTTGCGGTTGTCGTAGAGGACGTCACCCTGGTCGGCGGGCCGGTAGCCGGTGAGCGCCTTCAGGAGCGTCGACTTGCCGGAGCCGGAGGGGCCGATGACGCCGATGAGCGACTTCTCCGGGACGCCGAAGGTGACGTCCTTGAGGATCTGCTTGCCGCCGTCGACCGTGACCGTGAGGTGGCGGGCCGAGAAGGAGACGTCACCGGTGTCGACGAACTCCTCGAGCCGGTCGCCGACGATCTTGAACGTCGAGTGGCCGACGCCGACGATGTCGTTCGGGCCGAGCAGCGCGGTGCCGGACTTGGGCAGCGGCTGGCCGTTGACGTAGGTGCCGTTGTGGCTGCCGAGGTCGTGGATCTCGAAGCGGCCGCCGGTGGAGCGGAACTCCGCGTGGTGGCGCGAGACCTGGAGGTCGGAGACGACGAGCTCGTTCTCCAGGGCGCGGCCGATGCGCATGACGCGGCCGACGGCGATCTGGTGGAACGTCGTCGGGCTGCGGTGGTCGCTGCCGTACCCGGGGGCCGCGGCTCCCTGTTGCGCGGGAATGCCGCCGCCGGCGCCGCCGCCCTGCTGCTGCTGCGGCACGTACGGCTGCTGCTGCGGCTGCTGGTCCCAGGCGGGCTGCTGCTGCGGCTGCTGGTGGGCCGGCGCCTGACCCTGGGCCTGGTACGCCTGCTGCTGCGCCGGGGCCTGGTAGGCCGGCTGCTGCGCCTGCGCGGCGCTCGGATTCAGCCGCGGGCCGTCGGTGGCGTTGCCCAGGTGCACCGGCGTGCCGGGCACGAGCTCCGTCTGCTGGACCCGCGCGCCGTGCACGTAGGTGCCGTTGGTGCTGCCGTGGTCCTCGAGGGCCCAACCCCGGCCGTTCCAGCTGATGGTGGCGTGCCGCCACGACACCCTGGCGTCATCGATCACCACGTCTCCCTGGGGATCGCGCCCCAGCGAGTACGACCTGGACGGATCGAGCGTCCAGGTCCTTCCGTTCAATTCCAGTACGAGTTCCGGCACTCCAGCCCCACTTAAGGTCCCCCGAGAATCCCCCTGGCGTCCAGGGAGAACGACGTCAGGGAGTCTAGGGATGGCGAACATCCGGTGGAACTATTTCAGGCCTGCGGCCACATGTGGAATCGGGGCCTTCCGCGGGGGTCCGGGGGCGGCCGCAGGCGGGGTCGAATGCACCCGGAGAGTGCGATACGGGACTTCTCGCCTCCCCGGCTTCTTCACGCCCCTCACCCCTTTCCTCCTTCTCGGCCGGCTCCGCGGCGCGGCGCGTCTGAAGGGTGGGACGGGGATCCGGCGGCGGGGGCCAGGAGGATACGGTGTGGGCACCATGAGCGCTTCGCAGACCTCCGACGTCCCCACCCTCCTCGTCAAGATCTTCGGCAAGGACCGTCCCGGGATCACCGCCGGGCTGTTCGACACCCTCGCCGCCTACTCCGTCGATGTCGTCGACATCGAGCAGGTCGTCACCCGCGGCCGCATCGTCCTGTGCGCCCTCGTCACCAAGCCCGCCGCCGGCTCCGAGGGCGAGCTGCGCGCCACCGTGCACAACTGGGCCGAGTCGCTCAGGCTGCAGGCGGAGATCATCTCCGGTACCGGTGACAACCGGCCGCGCGGCAGCGGCCGCTCCCACGTCACCGTCCTCGGGCACCCGCTCACCGCCGAGTCCACCGCCACCATCGCCGCCCGGATCACCGCGACCGGCGGCAACATCGACCGCATCTTCCGGCTCGCCAAGTACCCGGTGACGGCGGTCGAGTTCGCCGTCTCCGGCGTCGAGACCGAGCCGCTGCGCACCGCCCTGGCCACCACCGCCGCGCAGATCGGCGTGGACGTGGCCGTGGTCTCGGCCGGGCTGCACCGCCGGGCGCAGCGGCTGGTGGTCATGGACGTGGACTCGACCCTGATCCAGGACGAGGTCATCGAGCTCTTCGCCGCGCACGCCGGCTGCGAGGCCGAGGTCGCGGAGGTGACCGAGCGGGCCATGCGCGGTGAGCTGGACTTCGAGCAGTCCCTGCACGCCCGGGTCGCGCTGCTGGCGGGGCTGGACGCGTCGGTGGTGGACAAGGTCCGTTCCGAGGTGCGGCTGACGCCGGGCGCGCGGACCCTGATCCGGACGCTGAAGACGCTGGGCTACCAGGTGGGCGTGGTGTCCGGCGGGTTCACGCAGGTCACGGACGACCTGCGGGAGCGGCTGGGGCTGGACTTCGCCTCGGCGAACACCCTGGAGATCGTCGACGGGAAGCTGACCGGCAAGGTCACCGGGGAGATCGTGGACCGGGCGGGCAAGGCACGGCTGCTGCGCCGTTTCGCCGGGGAGGCCGGGGTGCCGCTGTCGCAGACGGTGGCGATCGGTGACGGCGCCAACGACCTGGACATGCTGAACGCGGCCGGGCTGGGGGTGGCCTTCAACGCCAAGCCGGTGGTCCGCGAGGCCGCGCACACCGCCGTGAACGTCCCCTTCCTGGACGCCGTGCTGTACCTGCTCGGCGTCACCCGGGAGGAAGTGGAAGCGGCCGACCTGGCGTGATCCCGTACGGACGTACGCACGTACCGCGCCCGGCCGGGTCCTTCCGGCCGGGCGCGCGTCGTCGCGGGCTCAGTGCTCCTTGGGCGTCCAGTAGTCCAGCAGGGTGCACACGCCGGGTTCGAGGGTCTTCCAGGAGCCGGTGAAGGAGAGGACGGCCAGCGCGGCGGTCGGGAAGCCCGTACGGGTCATCCGGGCCAGGGTGTCGCCCTCGGAGCGTCCGGACAGGACGTCGGCGAGGGCGTGCATGCCGGGGTTGTGGCCGATGACGAGGAGGTCGGACACCTCGTCGGGGGTCTCGTTCAGCAGGGCGATGAGCTCGCCGGGTGACGCCTCGTAGATCCGCTCCTCGTACGAGGTCTTCGGCCGCGACGGGAGTTCCTGGACGGCGAGCTTCCAGGTCTCCCGGGTGCGGGCGGCGGTGGAGCAGAGGGCCAGGTCGAAGGTGATGCCGGTCTCGGCCAGCTTCAGTCCGACGGCGGGCGCGTCCTTGCGGCCGCGTTCCGCCAGCGGGCGGTCGTGGTCGGACACCTGCGGCCAGTCGGCCTTGGCGTGCCGGAGGAGGGCGATCCTGCGGGGTGTGTCGGCGCTCATGGCCCCCAGCTTCGCACGAAACGAGCCACCGGGCGCAGGGTGTTGGAGGGCCCTCGCTCCCCGGTGGGGCGTGCCCGGCGCACGCGGGTCAGCCGACGGCGCGCAGCAGCTGGTGGGTGACCTGGACGAGCGCGGAGCCCTCTTCGGTGGCGGCGTGCGCCTGGCCGGAGCCGGCGAGCAGCAGCAGGAGGAGGCCGAAGGCGAGCGCGGGCAGGGCCAGCGTCCACCAGTGCAGCCGGGTGTCGGGGGCGGTGGTGCGGGGGGCGGGAAGGTGTGCGGGGGCCGACATGGCCGCCTCCGTGGGTGCGCGGGTGGGACGGGCTCGCTCTCCTTCGAATCTATGGATCCGAGGGGACGGTTCCCATCCGGGGCACACCCCACGCGACCCTGAACCTGGCCCCCTAGGGGATGGTGGGGATAGCCCCACCCCTCTCCGGGGGCCCTGGTGTCAGGGGGAGGCGACGGTCGCGATGACGGCGATGACCACGGACACCAGCAGCATCGCGCCGAGCACGAGGCCGAGCTTCTTGTGGCCGTTCTGGGGGTTGGGTTCGAGTACGGGCGACATGCCGTTCAGTCTCCCATGCCGCATTCGTCCTCGATCGTGCGGTCCCGGCCGGCGAGGACGCCGAGGGCGATCTGGGGGACGAGGAGGGCCGCCATCAGGGCCAGCGGGAGGTCCCAGCCGCCGCTGTGCTGGTAGAGGGTGCCGATGACCAGGGGCCCGGGGATGGAGATGAGGTAGCCGGTGCTCTGGGCGAAGGCGGAGAGCTTGACGACCCCGGCGGGGGACTTGGCGCGCAGCCCGATCATGGTGATGACGAGGGGGAAGGCGCAGTTGGAGATGCCGAGCAGCAGGGCCCAGGCCCAGGCTCCGGCGGCGGGGGCGAGGTAGAGCCCGAGGTAGCCGGCGAGGCCGAAGAGGCCGAGGACGGCGGCGATGGCGCCCTGGTTGCGCATCCGTCCGGCGAGGCCGGGGATGACGAAGGCCAGGGGGACGCCCATGACCATGGTGACGGCGAGCAGGACTCCGGCGGTGGAGGCGGAGACGCCCGCGTCGCGGAAGATCTGCGGGAGCCAGCCCATGGTGACGTAGGCGCCGGTGGCCTGGAGGCCGAAGTAGCAGGCCAGGGCCCAGGCGGTGCGGCTGCGGACGACGGAGGGGCCGGTGGCGCCGGTCGCGGCGGCGGGGGCGGCGGCCTTCTCGCGGCGGCCGGCGGCGGCGATCGGCAGCCAGGGCAGTACGGCGGCCACGGCGAGGACGGCCCAGATCAGCAGGCCGGTGCGCCAGCTGCCGCCGAGGGCGCCGGTGAGGGGGACGGTCGCGGCGGCGGCGAGGGAGGTGCCGGCGGCCAGGGCCATGGAGTAGAGGCCGGTCATGGTGCCGACCCGGTCCGGGAAGTAGCGCTTGACGATCACCGGGAGCAGCACGTTGGTCAGGGCTATGCCGGCCAGGGACAGGGCGCTGGCGGCGAGGAACCCGGCGGCGGCGTCGGTGAAGGGGCGGATCAGCAGGCCGGCCGCGACGGCGGCCATGCCGGCGCAGACGACGGCGGCGGGGCCGAAGCGGCGGGAGAGCCGGGGGGCGGTGACGCCGAAGACGGCGAAGCAGAGGGCGGGGACCGAGGTGATGAGCCCTGCGACGGCGCCGCTCATGTGGAGGCCGGTGCGGGCCTCTTCGAAGAGGGCTCCGAGGCTGGTGATGGCGGGCCGCAGGTTGAGGGCGGCCAGCACGATTCCGACGACGAGTACCGGGCCCAGCCACTTGGGGGCGGCGTCGGCGGGGGCGGGTGCGGGCAGGGCGGCTGGGCCGCCGGTCGTGACCGCGGGGCGGTTCATGGTCTGGATGTCTTCGTCGTGCATCCAGCCATCATAGAATCATGGGATGATTGGTTGTCCAGTCTTGAACCGTTCCGCACGGCTCCGTCCGTCGCCGTTCCGGCCGACCCCGAGGGGGTTCCACCCGCCATGCCGCTGACCTCGCCCCGGCGATCCGCGCTCGTCGACCAGGTGATCGCCCAGCTGAGGAACCAGATCACGTCCGGCGAGTGGCCGGTCGGGAGCCGGATCCCCACCGAGCCCGAGCTGGTGGAGCTGCTGGGCGTCGCCCGCAACACCGTGCGGGAGGCGGTCCGGGCCCTCGCGCACAACGGGCTCCTGGACATCCGCCAGGGTTCGGGTACGTACGTGCTCGCCACCAGCGAGCTGGCCGGGGTGATGCACCGGCGCTTCGCGGGGGCCGACCCGCGGCACGTCGCGGAGCTGCGCTCGACGCTGGAGTCCTCGGCTGCCCGGCTGGCGGCGGAGCGGCGGACGGAGCGCGACCTCGTCCAGCTGGACGCGCTGCTGGCGCGGCGCGAGGAGGCGTGGGCGAGCGGGGACGCGGAGCTGTTCGTGGCGGCGGACGTGGGCCTGCACATGGCGGTGGTGACGGCCTCGCACAACGACGTACTGATCGAGCTGTACGCGGACCTCGGCGACCTGGTCGCGGACTGGCTGCGGACGGACGTCGGCATGGAGCTGAACCCGGCGGACCACCTGGACCACGCCCGGCTGATCGAGGCGATCCGGCGCGGGGACGGGGACACGGCCGCGGCGGAGGCGGCGGGCTACCCCTTCGTCTGCCTGGGCAGGACCCCGGCCTGATCCGAGGACACGGCCTACGGGCCTTCGGGGGTGCGCTGGTGGCTCACCCAGGCCGTGCGGACCTCTTTCCAGCAGCGGCCGGTGAGCCGGGTGCGGCCGGCCGGGTCCAGGGGGACGAGGGCGCCGTCGCCGTCGACGTCCCACCAGCGCTCGCACTCGACGTGGAGGCGGAGCAGGTCGGTCTCGGGGTAGCCGTTGTGGCAGGACGCGACCACCGTGGAGCCGGTGATCCGCGTGTCGCAGTCGGCGCCGAACAGTTCCCGGACGGGGGGCCGTGCGGGCCGTACGGGTGGTTCGGCGGGGATGTCGTCGAGGTCCACGACGGCCCGACCGGCCGCTTCGGGGCCGGGCGCGGGTTCCCGTACGCCGGGCTGGGCGAGGGCCCCGGGGCCCAGGAGGCCGGTCAGGAACACTGAGGTGACCAGCAGCGATACCGCTCGGCTCGGCCTCGCGCGCACCCGTACCTCCTCCCCGGACACACCGGGAAGATCCCGGCATGGTCATTTTGCAGGCATCTGTCCCGGTTTTCGACTCGGGAAGATCCGCCCCGGCCTCGGAC
>NZ_GG657750.1:1876032-1908068 GCF_000158895.1 Streptomyces sp. C
TCGCCGCGGTACGGGGGGTGGTCCCGGGATCAGGCACCCATCGCGTGCAGGCCGCCGTCCACGTGGACGATCTCGCCGGTGGTCTTCGGGAACCAGTCCGACAGCAGCGCGACCACACCGCGGCCCGTCGGCTCCGGGTCGCTCATGTCCCACTCCAGCATGGAGCGGTGGTTCCAGGTGTCGGCCAGGTCGGAGAAGCCCGGGATGGACTTCGCGGCCATCGAGCCGAGCGGGCCGGCCGAGACCAGGTTGCAGCGGATGTTCTCCTTGCCCAGGTCGCGGGCCAGGTAACGGCTGGTGGCCTCCAGGGCGGCCTTGGCCGGGCCCATCCAGTCGTACTGCGGCCAGGCGAACTGCGCGTCGAAGGTGAGGCCGACGACGGCCGCGCCCTCCGCCGGGAAGAGCGGCTTGCAGGCCATCGTCAGCGACTTCAGCGAGAACGCCGAGACGTGCATGGCGGTGGCGACCGACTCGAACGGGGTGTTCAGGAAGTTGCCGCCGAGGGCGTCCTGCGGGGCGAAGCCGATGGAGTGCACGACGCCGTCGAGGCCGCCGAGCTCGTCACGGACGAGGCCCTCCAGGCGGGCGAGGTGCTCGTCGTTGGTGACGTCGAGCTCGATCACCTTGACCGGCTTGGGCAGCTTCTTGGCGATGCGCTCGGTCAGCGAGGGCCGCGGCCACGCGGTGAGGATGACCTCGGCGCCCTGCTCCTGGGCCAGCCGGGCGGTGTGGAAAGCGATGGAGGACTCCATCAGCACACCCGTGATGAGGATGCGCTTGCCCTCGAGAATTCCGCTCATGGTGATCAGTGACCCATGCCCAATCCGCCGTCAACGGGAATGACGGCTCCGGTGATGTACGCGGCGTCGTCGGACGCCAGGAAGCTGACGGCTGCCGCGATCTCCTCGGGCTGCGCGTAGCGGGCGAGCGGCACGTTCGCCACGATGCCCGCACGCTGCTCGTCGGTGAGCACCTTCGTCATGTCGGTGTCCACGAAGCCGGGGGCGACCACGTTGAAGGTGATGTTGCGGGAGCCCAGCTCGCGGGCGAGCGAGCGGGCGAAGCCCACCAGCGCGGCCTTGGAGGCGGCGTAGTTGGCCTGGCCGGCGGAGCCCAGCAGGCCCACGACCGAGGAGATCAGGACGACGCGGCCCTTCTTGGCGCGGAGCATGCCGCGGTTCGCGCGCTTGACCACGCGGAAGGTGCCGGTGAGGTTGGTGTCGACGACGGACGCGAAGTCCTCCTCCGACATGCGCATCAGCAGCGTGTCCTTGGTGACGCCGGCGTTGGCGACCAGCACCTCGACGTTGCCGTGCTTCTCCTCGATCTCCTTGTAGGCCTGCTCCACCTGCTCGGAGTCGGTGATGTCACAGCGCACCGCCAGCACACCGAGGGAGGTGAGCTCCTGCGGGGGCTCGCCCGAACGGTACGTGATGGCGACCTTGTCGCCGGCCTCTGCGAAGGCTCGGGCGATGGCGAGGCCGATGCCCCGGTTTCCTCCGGTGACGAGAACCGAGCGGCTCAACGGATCACCCTTTCGCTAGCGGTCTGATGTGCAAAAACCTATAGGCCGCGCCGGGCATCCGGAGAATCGGGCTCCGACAGGGCCTCGCGATCCGCTCTGTCGAGTCCCTACAGAAAGATGTAGGCACAGCCGCCCCGGGCGCGACATGATCGGGGCGACCGGCCCCGACCCCGGGAGGACTTCCGTGGCCCATTCCATCGACGCGGCTTTCACCGCGCTGCCCCTGCGGGCGCTCGCCGACGCGGCACTCGCCCGGGCCCGCGCGCTGGGCGCCGACCATGCCGACTTCCGGCTGGAGCGGATCCGCAGCGCCTCCTGGCGGCTGCGCGACGCCAAGCCCTCCGGCGGCTCCGACACCACCGACCTCGGTTACGCGGTCCGGGTGGTGCACGGCGGCAGCTGGGGCTTCGCCTCCGGCGTCGACCTGACCATGGACGGCGCCGCCAGGGTGGCCTCGCAGGCCGTGGCCATGGCGAAGCTGTCCGCCCAGGTGATCAAGGCGGCCGGCTCGGACGAGAGGGTGGAGCTGGCCGAGGAGCCGGTGCACGCCGACAAGACCTGGATCTCCGCCTACGACGTCAACCCCTTCGAGGTGCCGGACGCCGAGAAGTCGGCGCTGCTCGCCGACTGGAGCGCGCGGCTGCTGGCGGCCGAGGGCGTGGCGCACGTGGACGCCTCGCTGCTCGCCGTCCACGAGAACAAGTTCTACGCCGACACCGCGGGCACCTCGACCACGCAGCAGCGGGTCCGGATCCACCCCCAGCTCACGGCGGTCGCCGTCAACGGGACCACCGGCGAGTTCGACTCGATGCGCACGATCGCCCCGCCCGCCGGGCGCGGCTGGGAGTACCTGACCGGCACCGGCTGGGACTGGGACGCCGAGCTGGAGCAGATCCCGGCCCTGCTCGCCGAGAAGATGCGGGCCCCGAGCGTGGAGGCCGGGCGGTACGACCTGGTCGTGGACCCGTCCAACCTGTGGCTCACCATCCACGAGTCCATCGGCCACGCCACCGAGCTCGACCGGGCGCTGGGCTACGAGGCCGCGTACGCCGGGACCTCCTTCGCCACCTTCGACCAGCTGGGCAAGCTCAAGTACGGCTCCTCGATCATGAACGTGACCGGTGACCGCACCGCCGAGCACGGTCTGGCCACCATCGGCTACGACGACGAGGGCGTCGAGGCGCAGAGCTGGGACCTGGTCAAGGACGGCACCCTGGCCGGTTACCAGACCGACCGGCGGATCGCCCGGCTGACCGGGCTCGGCCGCTCCAACGGCTGCGCGTACGCCGACTCCCCCGGGCACGTGCCCGTGCAGCGGATGGCGAACGTCTCGCTCCAGCCGGATCCGGGCGGGCTCTCCACGGAGGACCTGATCGGCGGGGTGGAGCGCGGGATCTACGTGGTCGGCGACCGGTCCTGGTCGATCGACATGCAGCGCTACAACTTCCAGTTCACCGGGCAGCGCTTCTTCCGGATCGAGAACGGCAAGCTGGCCGGACAGCTGCGCGACGTCGCGTACCAGGCCACGACCACCGAGTTCTGGGGCTCCATGGAGAAGGTCGGCGGCCCGCAGACCTACGTCCTGGGCGGCGCCTTCAACTGCGGCAAGGCCCAACCGGGGCAGGTCGCGGCGGTCTCGCACGGCTGCCCGTCGGCCCTGTTCCGCGACGTGAACATCTTGAACACCACCCAGGAGGCCGGACGCTGATGTCGCCGAACCGCACGAAGCCCCACGAAATCGTCGAGCGGGCCCTGGAGCTGTCCACCGCCGACGGCTGCGTCGTCATCGCGGACGAGGAGTCCAGCGCCAACCTGCGCTGGGCCGGGAACGCGCTCACCACCAACGGGGTGACCCGCGGCCGGACCCTGACCGTCATCGCCACCGTCGACGGCAAGGAGGGCACGGCCTCGGGGGTCGTCTCGCGCTCCGCCGTCACCGCCGCCGACCTGGAGCCGCTGGTCCGGGCCGCCGAGGCCGCCGCGCGGACGGGCGGTCCCGCCGAGGACGCCCAGCCGCTGGTGACCGGCACCCCGGCCTCCCCGGACTTCACCGACGCGCCGGACGAGACCTCCTCGGCCGTGTTCGCGGACTTCGCCCCGGCCCTCGGCGAGGCCTTCGCCCGGGCCCGGGCGGGCGGCCGCGAGCTGTACGGCTTCGCCAACCACGAGCTGACCTCGACGTACGTCGGCACCTCGACGGGGCTGCGGCTTCGCCACGACCAGCCGAACGGCACCCTGGAGCTCAACGCCAAGTCCCCCGACCGGCTGCGCTCGGCCTGGGCCGGCCGGGCCACCCGGGACTTCAAGGACGTGGACCCGACGGCCCTGGACGCGGAGCTGGCCGTGCGCCTGGGCTGGGCGGAGCGGAAGGTCGAACTGCCGGCGGGCCGGTACGAGACCCTGCTGCCGCCGACCGCGGTGGCCGACCTGCTGATCTACCAGATGTGGTCGGCGGCGGCCCGGGACGCGGCGGAGGGCCGGACGGTCTTCTCCAGGCCCGGCGGCGGCACCCGGATCGGGGAGCGGCTGTCACGGCTGCCGCTGACCCTGCGCAGCGACCCGAACGCGCCGGGCCTGGAGTCCTCGCCGTTCGTGATCGCGCACAGCTCGGGCGACGACGCGTCGGTCTTCGACAACGGCCTTCCGGTCCCGGCGACGGAGTGGATCAAGGAGGGGGAGCTGGCCCGGCTGACCACGACCCGGCACAGCGCCGCGCTGACCGGGCTGCCGCTGTCCCCGGCGTTCGGGAACCTGATCCTGGACGGGGGCGGCGAGAAGTCCCTGGACGAGATGGTCGCGGGCACCGAGCGGGGTCTGCTGCTGACCTGCCTCTGGTACATCCGCGAGGTGGACCCGGCCACGCTGCTGCTCACCGGCCTGACCCGGGACGGGGTCTACCTGGTGGAGAACGGGCAGGTCACGGGCGAGGTGAACAACTTCCGGTTCAACGAGTCGCCGGTGGACCTGCTGTCGCGGGCCTCGGAGGCGGGGCGTACCGAGAAGACCCTTCCGCGGGAGTGGGGCGACTGGTTCACGCGGGCCGCGATGCCGCCTGTCCGCATCCCGGACTTCAACATGAGTTCGGTCAGCAAGGGCGTCTGATCCACCTAGACTGAGCTCGGCATTTCCACAATTCGTAAGGAGTCGAGAGACCGTGACGGACATCGTCGACGAACTGAAGTGGCGCGGGCTGTTCGCCCAGTCCACGGACGAAGAAGCGCTGCGCAAGGCCTTCGCGGACGGTCCCGTCACGTTCTATTGCGGCTTCGACCCGACCGCGGCCTCCCTGCACGTGGGGCACCTGGTGCAGGTGCTCACCGTGCGCCGGCTCCAGCAGGCCGGGCACCGGCCGCTGGCGCTGGTCGGCGGGGCCACCGGCCAGATCGGTGACCCGCGTCCGACGGCGGAGCGCACCCTGAACGACCCGGAGACGGTCGCGAACTGGGTGAACCGGCTGCGCACGCAGATCGAGCCGTTCCTGTCCTTCGAGGGCGAGAACGCGGCGGTCATGGTGAACAACCTGGACTGGACGGCGGGGCTGTCCGCCATCGAGTTCCTGCGGGACATCGGCAAGCACTTCCGCGTCAACAAGATGCTGACGAAGGACTCGGTCGCCAAGCGGCTGGACTCCGAGCAGGGCATCAGCTACACGGAGTTCAGCTACCAGCTGCTCCAGGGCATGGACTTCCTGGAGCTGTACCGCCGCTACGGCTGCACCCTCCAGCAGGGCGGCTCCGACCAGTGGGGCAACCTGACGGCGGGCCTCGACCTGATCCACCGGGTCGAGCCGGCGGCGCACGTGCACGCGATGGCGACCCCGCTGATGGTCAAGGCCGACGGCACCAAGTTCGGCAAGTCCGAGAGCGGTGCCGTCTGGCTGGACCCGGAGATGACCACCCCGTACGCGTTCTACCAGTTCTGGCTGAACGTGGACGACCGGGACATCTCCACCTACATGCGGATCCTGTCCTTCAGGTCCCGTGAGGAGCTTGAGGAGCTGGAGGCGCAGACCGCGGAGCGTCCGCAGATGCGGGCCGCCCAGCGGGCGCTGGCGGAGGAGCTGACCACGCTGGTGCACGGCGCGGACCAGTGCGCCGCCGTGATCGCCGCGTCGAAGGCGCTGTTCGGCCAGGGCGAGCTGGCGGAGCTGGACGAGGCCACGCTGGCCGCGGCCCTCTCCGAGCTGCCGCACGCCCGCGTCACCGAGCTGGCGCAGGTCGTGGACCTGTTCGCGGAGACCGGCCTGGTCGCCAGCAAGTCCGCGGGCCGCCGGACGGTGAAGGAGGGCGGCGCCTACGTGAACAACGTGAAGGTGACCGCCGAGGACGCGGTCCCCGCACCGGAGGACCTGCTGCACGGGCGCTGGCTGGTGCTGCGCCGCGGCAAGAAGAACCTGGCCGCGGTGGAGGTCACCGGCGCCTGACGCGTACGGAGCACGGCGGAGGGGCCGGGTCAGACCGTGTGGCGTCTGCCGCCCCGCAGGGCCATGTAGACCATGTCGCCGAGGCCGACGATGACCACGGCCCCGATGAGCTGGAACAGGTGCCGGAGCCAGTCGATGCCCTTCGTGTCCTCGACGCCGACCCAGCGCGAGACGGCGTTGCCGAGGATGGCGCCGACGATGCCGAAGAGGGTGGTCAGCCACAGCGGCTGGTGTTGCCTGCCCGGCAGGATGGCCCGGGCTATGAGGCCCAGCACGAAACCGACGATGATCGCCCACAACCATTGCATGTCGAGCCTCCTCGTGGCGCGTTGTGCGCATGTGGGCCCAGTCTCGACCCATCCGGCGTACGACGCATTTCGGACACTCCCGTTCGGGGGACACCCCCTCTGCTCGCCCCGGGGCGGGCGGCGTACCGTGGAGTGGTCCGGACCGGGGAGTGTCCGGCGGGCGGATCGGGCGGTGGAGCATGCAGCGGACGAAGCGGAACGGACCCGAGGTCTTCCGGATCACGGGGGCCCGGATGGGTCTCGCCGAGGACGTACGGGGGCGCCAGCGCCGGTACGTCATCTCGATGGGGATCCGGACCCTGTCGGTGGTCGCCACGGTGGTCCTGTGGAACGTGGAGCGCCATGTGGCCGTCGTGACGCTGGCCGCCGGCCTGCTGCTGCCGTACATCGCCGTCGTCATCGCCAACGCGGGGCGCGAGTCGACGCCCAATCTGCCGTCGAACTTCATCCCGGCCCCTGTGCGCCCGGCACTGGACGCGGGAAACCTCAATAAAAGCTCAGATCAATCATGAAGTTCCGGTGCACCCCACGGGGTCGTGCGTGACATACTGCCTACGCGCTCCGCATCCCCCGTCGGAGCGACGGACCGACGCCGGGCAGCTCCCCCCGTGGCTGCCCGGCGTCGCCCTTCCGTTTGTAGGGTTGGGGCCGTGACTTCTCCCGAAACCCCCACCTGTTCCGCCAAGGGCTGCCGCGACGCGGCCGTCTGGGTCCTGGCGTGGAACAACCCGAAACTGCACACGCCGGAGCGGCGCAAGACCTGGCTGGCGTGCGCGGAACACCGCGAACACCTCTCCCAGTTCCTGGGGGTCCGCGGCTTCCTCAAGGACGTCGTGAAGCTGGACGAGTGGGTCCAGCCCGAGGGCTCCGAGCGCGAACGCCCGTAGCCGGCCCGGGGTGTCAGCCGCCGATCGCCGACATGGGGCGGTCGGGCTGGAGGAAGGACGGGTCGTCGAGTCCGGACCCGGCCTTCTTGCCCCACATCGCCACCTTCCACAGGCGGGCGATCTCCTCGTCCGGGGCGCCCGAGCGCAGCGCGGAGCGCAGGTCCGACTCCTCGGTGGCGAACAGGCACGTACGCACCTGGCCGTCGGCCGTGAGCCGGGTGCGGTCGCAGGCTCCGCAGAAGGGGCGGGTGACGGAGGCGATGACGCCGACGGTGGCCGGGCCGCCGTCGACGACCCAGCGCTCGGCCGGGGCCGAGCCGCGCTCCTCGGCGCCTTCCTCCGTGAGGGTGAAGCGGGTGCGCAGGGAGGCCAGGATGTCCCCGGCGGTGATCATGCCCTCGCGCTTCCAGCCGTGCTGGGCGTCCAGGGGCATCTGCTCGATGAAGCGGAGTTCGTACTCGTTCTCCACGGCCCAGGCGAGCAGGTCGGGCGCCTCGTCGTCGTTCAGTCCCGGCATCAGGACGGCGTTGACCTTGACGGGGGTCAGGCCGGCCTCGCGGGCGGCGGCCATGCCGTCGATCACGTCGTGGTGGCGGTCGCGGCGGGTGAGGGTCTTGAAGACCTCGGGCCTCAGGGTGTCGAGGGAAACGTTCACCCTGTCCAGGCCGGCGGCCTTGAGGGCCTGGGCGGTGCGCTTGAGGCCGATGCCGTTGGTGGTCAGCGACATCTTGGGGCGGGGTTCCAGGGCCGCGCACTGCTCCACGATGCCGACCAGGCCGGGCCGCAGCAGCGGCTCCCCGCCGGTGAAGCGGACCTCGGTGATGCCGAGGCTGGTCACGGCGATGCGGATCAGCCGGACGATCTCCTCGTCACTCAGCAGATCGGACTTTCCCAGCCACTGCAGGCCCTCCTCGGGCATGCAGTAGGTACACCGCAGGTTGCACCGGTCGGTGAGTGAGACGCGCAGGTCAGTGGCCACGCGGCCGTACGTGTCGAGAAGCACTGTGGGCCCCCTCCCCTGTCCGGATCTAGAGGTTTCGTCAGTTCGAGCGTACGCGACCTGTGTGTCAGGGAGGGATGCCCGAATGAACGATACGTAACGCGGCCGCGTCGTAGGGAAGTACGACGCGGCCACGCACGGTGTTCGTACGGTTCCGGGGAGCCCCCGCAGGGGGCATCCGGTCAGCCGTCAGTGGGCTCCGGTGCCGGTGAGGGAGCGTACCTCCAGCTCGGCGAACTTCTGCGGGTCGGCCTCTTCCTTGGACAGGACCGTTCCCAGCCACCCCAGGAGGAAGCCGAGGGGGATGGAGATGATCCCCGGGTTCTCCAGCGGGAACCAGTAGAAGTCGGCGTCCTTGAACATCGAGGTGGGCTTGCCGGAGACGACGGGCGAGAAGAGGACGAGGCCGACCGCCGCGATCAGCCCGCCGTAGATCGACCACAGCGCGCCCCGGGTGGTGAAGCGCTTCCAGAAGAGGCTGTAGAGGATCGTCGGGAGGTTCGCGGAGGCGGCGACCGCGAAGGCGAGGGCGACCAGGCCCGCCACGTTCATGTCGCGGGCGAGGGCCCCGAGGAAGATGGCGACGGCGCCGATGACCACGGTGGACCAGCGGGCGGCGCGCACCTCCTCCTTCTCGGTGGCCTGTCCCTTGCGGATGACGTTCACGTAGATGTCGTGCGCGAAGGAAGATGAGGAGGCCAGGGTCAGGCCCGCGACCACGGCGAGGATGGTGGCGAAGGCGACCGCGGAGATCACCGCGAGCAGGACGGCGCCGCCGGTGGAGTCGGGGCCGCCGCCGATCTCCTGGGCGAGGAGCGGTGCGGCGGTGTTGCCGGCCTTGTTGGAGGCCAGGATGTCGGCCCGCTTGAGCAGGGCCGCGGCGCCGAAGCCGAGGGCGATGGTCATCAGGTAGAAGGCGCCGATGATGCCGATGGCCCAGTTCACGGACTTGCGGGCGGCCTTGGCCGTGGGGACGGTGTAGAAGCGGATCAGAATGTGCGGCAGGCCGGCGGTGCCGAGGACCAGGGCGAGGCCGAGGGAGATGAAGTCGAGCTTGGTGAGCCCGTCCTTGCCGTACTTGAGCCCGGGCTCCAGGAACTTGGTGCCCTGGCCGCTGTTCTCCGCGGCCTGGCCCAGCAGGGCGGAGACGTTGAAGTCGAACTTCAGCAGCACCAGGAAGGTGATCAGCAGGGCGCCCGCGATGAGCAGGACGGCCTTGACCATCTGGACCCAGGTGGTGCCCTTCATCCCGCCGACGGTGACGTAGACGATCATCAGCAGGCCGACCAGGGCGACGACGGCGACCTTGCCGCCGTCGCTGGTGATGCCGAGGAGCAGCGAGACGAGTACGCCGGCGCCGGCCATCTGGGCGAGCAGGTAGAAGATCGAGACCACGATGGTGGAGGTGCCGGCGGCGGTGCGGACGGGCCGCTGGCGCATCCGGTAGGCGAGGACGTCGCCCATCGTGTAGCGGCCGGAGTTGCGCAGCGGCTCGGCGACCAGCAGCAGGGCCACCAGCCAGGCGACGAGGAAGCCGATGGAGTAGAGGAAGCCGTCGTAGCCGAAGAGGGCGATGGCTCCGGCGATGCCGAGGAAGGACGCGGCGGACATGTAGTCGCCGGAGATGGCCAGGCCGTTCTGGAAGCCGGTGAACTGGCGGCCGCCGGCGTAGAAGTCGGCGGCGTCCTTGGTCTGGCGGCCGGCCCAGACGGTGATGACGAGGGTGGCGACGACGAACAGCCCGAAGAGGGTGATGATCAGCGGGCGGTGCTCGCTCGCCCCGGCGGCGGACGTCAGGCCGGGGAGGGTGTGCGCGCTCGGGGTCATGCTCCGGCCTCCATGCGCTTCTTGATGGCCTCGGCCTTGGGGTCGAGCTTGGCGGCGGCGTGCCGCGAGTAGAGCCAGGCGATCAGGAAGGTCGTCAGGAACTGGGCGATGCCGAGGACCAGGGCGACGTTGATGTTGCCGAAGAGCTTGGTCCCCATGAAGCCGCCCGCGTAGCTGGACAGCAGGACGTAGAGCAGGTACCAGGCGATGAAGGCCACGGTGAGCGGGAAGGCGAAGGACCGGTAGGAGCCGCGCAGTTCGGCGAATTCGGGGCTCTGCTGGACGCGCGTGAACTCTTCGGCCGACGGGAGTGCCGGGGCCGGTCCCGCGCCGCCCGGCGGCGGCGCTGCTTCGGTGGTCACGGGGGGTTCTCCTTGTGACGCGGGTGCGGTGGGGACGACGGACAAAACAACCTCCGTGTGGGGGGACGGTGGTGCTGATCCCCCCTGTCAACGGCACGGCCGGCGTGTCGGGACGGTTCAACACCCGCTGATTCTTTGAGAACTTCTTTCTCGAACTGATGGCGCAAACAGGAACGTCAGCGCTAGGTTCGCGTGTCATGAACCCGTCCGACGCGACCGCGTGCGGACGGCTTTTTCGCGGATGATGTGGAGAACCCATGGCTCATCTGGGACACGGCCGCCGGCGGACTCTCGCCGTACCGGTCGGCCTGGCGCTCACTGCCTCGCTCGCCTTCCTGCCCTCGGTGGCCGCCTCGGCCACCCCGCTGGGCAACACGGCGGACTCGGTGACGGCCGCGAAGCCCGCCGCCACCGGCCCGAAGCTGTCCTACGTGGCGAACCTGAACGTGTACGCCACGGCGACGGCGGCGAAGAAGGCCGTCGAGCGGGCCGGTGGGACGGTCGTGGTCGCCCACGAGCAGATCGGGGTCATCGTCGCGCACTCCGAGAACCCGGACTTCGCCAAGCAGCTGCGGGCGCAGCGCGGCCTCTTCGCGTCGGTCGGCGCCACCCGTACGACCGCCCTGAAGGCGGTGCAGACCACCGAGGAGGGCACGACCCAGACGCTGAGCGCGGCCGACGCCGCGAAGGCGGCGGAGCAGGCCGAGCCGGGCCAGGAACCCCTGGAGTCCAACCAGTGGGACCTGCGGGCTATCAAGGCCGACGCGGCGCACAAGATCAACGATGGCAGCCCCGACGTCACCGTGGGCGTCATCGACACGGGTGTCGACGACACTCACCCCGACTTGGCCCCCAACTTCTCCAAGGAGCAGTCGGCCAACTGTGTCGGCGGCGTCGCCGACACCACCGACGGGGCGTGGCGCCCGTACCCCAACGGCAGCGACCACGGCACCCACGTCGCCGGCACCATAGCCGCCGCCCGCAACGGGATCGGCGTCAGCGGTGTCGCGCCGGGCGCGAAGGTCGCCGGCATCAAGGTGAGCGAGCCCGGGACCAGCCTCTTCTACACCGAGGCGGTCGTCTGCGGCTTCATGTTCGCCGCCGAGAAGGGGATCGAGGTGACCAACAACAGCTACTACGTCGACCCGTGGAACTACACCTGCAAGAACGACGACGACCAGAAGGCGCTGGTGGAGGCCCTCACCCGGGCCACCAAGTACGCCGAGCGCAAGGGCGTCCTCAGCGTGGCCTCGGCCGGCAACTCCAACCACGACCTGGCGGCGGACTCGATCGAGGACACCACCAGCCCGAACGACAGCACCCCGGTGCCGCGCACCATCGACCCGAAGGTCTGCCTGGACCTGCCCACCCAGCTGCCGGGCGTGGTCACGGTGAGCGCGACGGGCGACAAGGGCCTCAAGTCGTACTACTCCAGCTACGGCCTGGGCGTCGTCGACGTCGCGGCCCCCGGCGGGGACAAGTGGCAGGTCCCGGCCACCCCGGACGCCAACGGCCGCGTGCTGTCGACCGTCCCGGGCGGCGGCTACGGCTACAAGCAGGGCACCTCGATGGCCAGCCCGCACGTCGCGGGCGTCGCGGCGCTCCTCAAGAGCGCCCACCCGAACGCCACGCCCTCGCAGCTCCAGGCCATGCTGAAGGCCCAGGCCACGAAGGTCGCCTGCCCGGAGAAGATCTACGACGCCACCGGCAAGCTGGTCAACGCCACCACCTGCACCGCCAAGTGGGGCCAGACGGCGTACTACGGCTCGGGCGTGGTGGACGCGCTCAAGGCCGTCCAGTAGCGGCGACGGCCAGTCCGGACGCGTGAACGCGTGAGGGCCGGGCGGGGTGCTCCCCCGTCCGGCCCTCGCGCGTGCGCCGCCCGGGTCAGGGCTTGATCAGGACCTTCAGCGCGCTGCGGTCGTCCATCGCCCGGTAGCCGTCCGGGACCTCGTCCAGGGAGACGGCGCGGTCGAAGACGGGGGCCGGGTCGATCGCGCCGCTCAGCACGTCCTCCAGCAGCTCGGGGATGTAGGCCCGGACCGGGGCCACGCCACCGCGCAGGGTGATGTTCCGGTCGAACATCACGCCGAGGTCGAGGCCGGTGCCGCTGCCGTGCGGGACGCCCACGTAGCCGATGGCGCCGCCGTCGCGGGTGATGTTCACGGCGGTCCGCATGGACTGCTCGGTGCCGACCGCCTCTATGACGGCGTGCGCGCCCTGGCCGCGGGTCAGCTCGCGGACGGCGGCCTCGGCGGCCTCCCCGCGCTCGGCGACCACGTCGGTGGCCCCGAACAGCTTGGCGATGTCCGTACGGGCGCTGTGCCGGCCGAGCGCGATGATCCGCTCGGCGCCGAGCCGCTTGGCCGCGAGGACGCCGCACAGCCCGACCGCGCCGTCGCCGACGACGGCGACGGTGGAGCCCGCGCGGACGCCCGCGCCCAGGGCGGCGTGGTGGCCGGTGCCCATGACGTCGGACAGCGCGAGCAGCCCGGTCAGCAGGTGGTCGTCGGAGGCGGCCGCGGCGGGCAGCTTCACCAGGGTGCCGTCGGCGTGCGGGACCCGGACGGCCTCGCCCTGGCCGCCGTCGAAGCCGACCGAGCCCCAGAAGCCGCCGTGCACGCAGGAGGTGTACAGGCCCTCGGAGCAGTAGTCGCAGGTGCCGTCGGACCACATGAAGGGGGCCACGACCAGGTCCCCGGCCTTCAGGCCGGAGACGGCGGAGCCGGTCTCCTCGACGACGCCGAGGAACTCGTGCCCGATCCGCTGGCCGGGCTGACGCGCGGCCTCGCCGCGGTAGGCCCACAGGTCGCTGCCGCAGATGCAGGCGCGCAGGACGCGGACGACGGCGTCCTCGGGGCGCTGGATCGCAGCGTCGGGCACCTCCTCCACGCGGATGTCGTGCGGGGCGTGGATGACGGTGGCGCGCATGGTGGTGCAGCCCTCCGGATGAAGTCGTTCAGTCTTGTATGACTTCCCTACCGTACGCCTGCCCGCGAGTGATCGCGCCCGTGGCCAGCAGGTACTGGGCCGCGAGGTAGGTGGCCATGATCCAGAAGTCGGGTCGCGGCAGCTGGGGCCATTCGGCGACCCCGGTCGCGATGAGGGTGTCGGAGAGCAGGAACAGCGCCCCGCCGGCGCCCGCCGCGCGCCCCAGGGCGCTGGAGCGGTAGGCCATGGCGGTGAGCAGCAGGCTGTACCCGGCGACGGGGATCCGCAGGCCGGCCGGCAGGTCGGGCCACAGCAGCGCGACGGTCCCGACGAGCGCGAGGGCGTACGCGCCCCCGAGCGCGGGGCTCGTCCGCCCCCGCCCGAACAGGACCAGATAGCAGACGTGCCCGGCGGCGAAGGAGCCCATGCCGACGAGGAAGGCGGGCTCGGCGTCGAAGAGCAGCGCGAGGTCCCCGCCCCAGCCGAAGAGCAGGGCGGCGACCAGCAGCCGGGGCGCGCGGAGGGTCAGTACGTACGCCACCAGCAGCGGCATCAGCAGCGGCTTGGCGAGGACGTGCCCCAGGTGCCAGCCGGCCAGCAGCGAGCCGAGGTCGGCGGCGGCGGCCGCGGCGAAGCCGGCGAGCAGCACGCGCCCGGTCCGCCCGGCGGCCGCGGGCCGCACGGCCCACGAGGGCGTACGGGTCCCCGCGGCGCTCACGCGGCGCGCTCCGGCGCCGACGCCGCGGGGGTGGCGGCGGCCGCGGCCCGCGCGGCTTCGGCGCGCTGGGCTGCGGGCTGCCAGCCCGGCCCCCGGAACACCCGCCCGGCGCGCTCGCGCCAGCTGTGGGCGGCGCGTACGTCGCGGGCGATGGCGGCGTACTCGTGCGTGGCGACGCGCAGCGGGTTGTGGGTGCCGATGTTCTTGGTCAGCCCGTAGACGGGCCGCTCCGTCTCCCCCACCCAGGAGCCGAACATCCGGTCCCAGACGATCAGGATCCCGCCGAAGTTGCGGTCCAGGTAGCCGCCTTGGGAGGCGTGGTGGACGCGGTGGTGGGAGGGGGTGTTGAACACGTACTCGTAGGGCCGCGGGAGCTTGCCGATCCGCTCGGTGTGCACCCAGAACTGGTAGAGCAGGTTGATGCCGTAGCAGAAGGGGATCGCGGCCGGGTGCACGCCGAGGGCGACCATCGGCAGGTAGAACCACCAGGTGGTCGCGCTGGTCCAGGGCTGGCGCAGGGCGGTGGTGAGGTTGAACCTGCGGCTGCTGTGGTGGACGACGTGGCAGGCCCACAGGATCCGGATGACGTGGTGGAGCCGGTGCTGCCAGTAGTAGAGGAAGTCCTGGACGAGCAGCATCAGCAGGGCGGTCCACCACAGGAACGGCACCCGCAGCGGGGTGAGTTCGTAGACGGCGGTGAAGACCGCGACGACCGGGATCTTCCAGAGCAGGTCGAAGCCGATGCTGCCGATCCCCATGGTGACGCTGGTCACCGCGTCCTTGGTGTCGTACCCGGCGGCGTCCTCGTCGGGATGGATCCGGTAGCTGACCACCTCGATGACGGTGAGCAGCACGAAGGCGGGTATGGACCACAGCACGACATCGGGCAGGTTCGGCATGACCGCACCATAGAGGCGCTTTCGGGGGTGCCGCTAGAGGTTGTTACCGATCGGTATCCGACGAAGTTACCGCCGGTACCCGGGATACTTGGCGACCGGATCGGGGAGGTCCTGTGACGGGTGTGGAAAGCGTTCTCTTACGGGTGGCGGGCACCGCCGCGAGCGCCGTGGTCAAGTCCTTCCTGGCGCGGTCCCCCGGCGCGGGCCTGGCCCCCGCCCCGGTCCCGCCCGGCCGTCGCTGGTTCAAGCCCCCGGCGGAACTGCGCGACCCGGAGGTCCGCCGGCTCACCGAGACGCTGGCCGGACGGCTCGACGCGGCCTCGGCCGCGCTGCCCGAGAACGAGCGGCTGGCCGCGGTGGACGCGGTCGGCGACGCCTTCGCCGCCCTGGGCGCCCTGGACATGGACGACCTGCTCGCCCTGGACCTCTCGCCCGAGGCCCTCGCGGACCGCGTCCTGGCCCACACCCCGCCGGCGGGCCTCGGCGACGCCGCGCAGGCCCTGTACCGGGAACTGGTCGCCCAGAGCTGCAGACACGCGGTGGAGCACATGACGAGCCTGCCGGCCTTCGCCCCGCGGGTCGCGGTCGACCTCGTGCGGCGCACCGGCGACCTGGCCCGGGCGGTGGACGACCTCAAGAAGCAGGACGCGGACGGCACCGCCCACGCCTTCGAGCAGCGGTACGCCGCCTACATCGCCGACACCCACGGACGGCTCCAGCTCTTCGGCATCACCCTCAGCCGCTCCCCGCAGGAATGGCCGCTGGACGTGGCCTACATAAGCCTCGCGGTGAGCGGGGAGCAGCTGCTCCCCGGGAACCCCGCCTCCCACCGCACGGTCCGCAGGGCGGACGACGCGCTGGCCTCCGCCGAACGCACGCTGCTGCGCGGCCCCGCGGGTTCCGGCAAGAGCACCCTCGTGCAGTGGCTGGCCGTCAACGCCGCCCGGCGCTCCTTCAGCGGCGCCCTCGCCCCGTGGAACGCCTGTGTGCCGTTCGTCCTGCGGCTGCGTTCCTTCACCACCACCGAACGCCTGCCGCTCCCGGCGGAGTTCCTGCCCGAGTCCGGGGTTCCGCTGACCCCTCCGCCGGGCTGGGTCGAGGGCGTCATGAGCGAGGGACGCGCCCTGGTCCTGGTCGACGGGGTGGACGAGGTACCGCTGCGCCTGCGGGGGCGCACGCAGATGTGGCTGCGCCGCCTGATCTCCGCCTTCCCCAACGCCCGGTACGTGGTGACCACCCGCCCCTCGGCGGTTCCCGAGGACTGGCTCGCGGGACAGTCCTTCACGGCCCACTCCCTGCTGCCCATGGAACGGGAGGACGTCGGCTCCTTCATCGGGCACTGGCACGCCGCCGCGCGCGCCGAGTGCTCCGACGAAGCCCAGCGGGCGACGGTCGACCAGTACGAGGCCTCGCTGCGGGTGGCGGTCAGCACCCGCCGTGATCTGGGCAAGCTCGCCGCCAACCCGCTGATGTGCGCCCTGCTCTGCGCGCTCAACCGGGACCGACGCATGCAGCTGCCCCGGGCCCGCAAGGAGCTGTACGACGCCGCGCTGGAGATGCTGCTCGTACGGCGGGACGCCGAGCGGGAGATCACCGACGTGGAAGGGGTCCGGCTCACCCGTGACGAGCAGACCGTGCTGCTCCAGCGGCTGGCGTACTGGCTCATCCGCAACGGGCAGGCCGAGGCCGACTGCGACGAGGTCGTGGAACTGGTGGAGGAGTGGCTGGACTCCATGGCGCAGGTCCGGTCGCAGGGCACCGCGGTCGAGGTCTTCAACCACCTGCTGATCCGCAGCGGGCTGCTGCGCGAACCCGTCCCGGGCACGGTCCACTTCGTGCACCGGACCTTCCAGGACTACCTCGGCGCGAAGGCCGCGGTCGAGGCCCGCGACCTGGGCGTGCTGGTGGGCAACGCCCACGACGACACCTGGGACGACGTGGTGCGCATGGCCGTGGGGCACGCGCGTCCCGACGAGCGCGCCACGCTGCTGCGCCGGATCCTGGCCAGGGCGGACAAGGTGAAGAAGTACCGGGGCCGGCTGGTCCTGCTGGCCGCCGCCTGCCTGGAACACGCGCCGGAACTCGACCCGGCGGTACGCCACGAGGTCGAGCGCCGCACGGCCGAACTCCTGCCTCCGCGCACCCCCGCACAGGCCGAGGAGCTGGCGAAGGCGGGGCCGCTGGTGCTGGAGCTGCTGACGGAGCCGCTGTTCCTGGAGGAGGACGCGGCGGCGGCCACGGTGCGGACGGCCACGCTGATCGGCGGGGACCAGGCGGTGGAGCTGCTGGCACGGTTCCGCCCCGACGACCGGTACAAGGTGCGGTGGGAGCTGGCGGACGGCTGGGACCGCTTCGAGCAGGTGGAGGAGTACGCGGACGCCGTGCTGGCGCGCACCCGGCTGGACGACGTCCAGGTGTGGGCGCGCACCCCGGCGCAGCTCGCGGTGCTCCCCCGGCTGTCCGGGCTCCGGCGGATCGCCCTGTCCGGGGGCGGGGGTCTGCCGCCGCAGGTGAGGGGCCTGAGGCAGCTGGAGAACCTCGTGCTCCTCCAGAGTTCCCTGACGGACCTGGCTTCCCTCTCGGTGTTCGAGGAACTGAAGTACCTGGGCCTGTACGACTGCCGGCGGATCGCGTTCCTCGACCCGCTGACCGCGCTGCGGTCCCTGGAGAGCCTCACCCTCGTCAACGCCTCGGAGCGGCTGGGCCTCGCCCCGCTGGCCCGCATGGAGGCGCTGGCGTACCTGTTCCTGAACTACCCGGTGCCCGGCGTCGACCGGGTCTCCGACCTGCCCGCGCCCGAGGGGCTCAGGCACCTGCACCTGCACCCGCGGGCCTCGCACCTGGCCCTGGACGGCATCGACCGCTGGCCGGGGCTGAGCTGGCTGACCTTCTCCGGCCCCGCGCGGACGGCCGATTTCCTGGCCCTGCCCGATCCGTCCGCCCTCAAGGGGCTGCAGGTCATCGACGCGGAGGTCGGCCCCGAGGTGCTGCTGCGCTGTCCCGGGCTGGAGATGCTGGCCCTGAGCGACTGCACCGTCCCGCAGGGGCTGTCCGCGCTGCTGGACCTCCCGGAGCTGACCCGGCTGACCCTCCTGAACGGGGGCGAGTACGACCTCTCGCCCCTGGCCCGGGCGCCCGGAATCGGTGTCCGCGTGGGAGCGGGCGTCCGGGTGCTCGGGGCCGACGCGCTCTCCCCCGGGCAGGTCACCCACCTCGCCTGACCCGCCGGGGCGGCCCGGGTCCCCCACGGACCGGGGCCGCCCCGGCGGGAGCCGGAGGGCTACCAGACGCGGACCGACGCCCCCCGGGCGAAGGCCGGGCTGGTGGCCTCCGGCGGGATCCGGGTCAGGGGCTCGGCGATCTCCGAGACCAGCGGGCCGTGCTTCGCCGCGAGCGCGTCCAGCAGGGCCAGGTCGAAGCCGTACACGCGGGCCGCGTTGCCGCCGACCATCGCGGCGACCTCCTCCCTCGGCAGGCCCGCGTACGCGATCCGCAGGCCTTCGCGGGAGAAGGGGGTGGTGCCCTCGTCGTGGGGGAAGTCGCTGCCCCACATGATCTTGTCCAGGCCGATCCGCTCCCGCAGCGGGACCTCGTGCGGGCGCATGAAGCTGGCGCCCACGAAGCAGTTGTCCCGCCAGACCTCGCTCGGCCCCCGGCCCATGGACTCGGCCAGCCCCGCGCCGAACTTCGCCTCGGCGGTGGAGGACGCCGCGACCAGGCGGCCGTGGTAGTAGTCCAGCATCTCCAGCACGCCCGGGATCCAGCCGGAGCCCTGCTCCGTCAGGACCAGCTTGAGGTCCGGGTGGCGGCGGAAGGCGCCGCCGAAGATCAGGTGCCACAGGGCGCGGTGCGAGAACCAGGTGGTCTCCACCATGAAGACGGCCCGGGCGGCCGGTTCGTCGCCGAGCGGCGGCGACGCCGAACCGCCGTGGTGGTTGACCGGGACGTCCAGCTCCGCGCACACCGCCCAGATCGGGTCGTAGGCGGCCGAGTACAGCTCGGGGACGGGTGAGCCGGGCGGGACACCGGGCAGCAGGACCCCGCCGGTCAGGCCGTCCTCGCGGGTGCGGCGGATCTCGGCGACGGCCGCGTCCACGTCGTTGAGGAGGATCTGGGCGACGCCCGCCCGCCGCCCCGGGGCGTCCGCGCAGAAGTCGGCCAGCCACCGGTTGTGCGCCTGGAGGCCGGCCCACCTCAGCTCGTACTCCTCGGGCGTCGGCGGCTGGGCCATCAGCGAGGCCTTGGGGAAGAACGGCGGGATGGTGTTCGGGAAGATCACCTCCGCCACGATCCCGTCCGCTTCGAGTTCGGCCAGGCGCCGGGCCGAGTTCCAGTTGAGGTCGGCCGAGTCGGCGAGGAGGTCCTCGTACGGGTTGACGTACGTGGCGGCCCAGGCGTCGAAGGCCTCGTGGTGGCGCTTGGCCAGGTACGGCCTGTAGTCGAGCAGGTCGGCGCCCGCGTGGCAGTCCGCCGAGATCACCGTGTAGCGGTCCTCCGTCATGACGAGACCCCCGTCACCGGGAAGTCCTCGCCCGTGAGCCAGTGCCGGCCCACCTCGCGGGAGCGGGCCCAGGAGGCCTCCACCGCCGCCTGGTCGGGGCTCTGGCCCAGCTCGGCCGGGGTGGGGCCGATGCGGCGGGCGACCGGGGCGAGGGCGTCCGTGTCGAAGCCGAAGACCTCGGCGGCGGCCAGGCCGAGCATCCGGCGGGTCTCGGAGACCGGGATGTCGTGGAAGGTGTTCCTCAGCCAGTTGCGGGTGTCGGGCCAGGTGCCCTCGGGGTGCGGGAAGTCCGAGCCCCACAGGATGTTGTCCACGCCGATCTCGTAGCGCTGTGCCAGCTCCCGCCGCTTGGTGTTGGTCGCGCAGACGAACACCTGCCGGTCCAGGTACTCGCTCGGCGGGCGCTTCAGCTCCGAGAAGGGCGAGAGCTTCTTGCCGCCGTGGGCGCCGAGGTAGAGGCGGTCCATGAACCACAGGAGGTTCGGCAGCCACCAGCAGCCCGACTCGGCCACGCCGAACTTCAGGCCGGGGTGGCGTTCGAAGACCCCGGACCAGAGCAGGAACCACAGCGGGCGGGCCGGCCACCAGGTGACCTCGGAGACGTAGATGCCCAGGTGGTCTCCGTACTCCTGGCGTGGAGCGGCGCCCGAGTGGGTGACGATCGGCATCCCCGTCTCGGCGGCGGCCGCCCACACGGGGTCGTAGCGGCGGTCGTGGTAGGGCTCCCGGTCCACCCACATGGAGGGGATCATCAGGGCGCCGAGGCCGGACTCCTTGGCCCGGTGGACCTCCGCGACCACCTTGGCCGGCTCGCCGGTGATGGGCAGCAGGGCGACACCGCAGTGCCGCTCGGGGTTGCGCCCGACGAACTCGGCCAGCCAGCGGTTGTGGGCCTGGGCGCCCGCCATGCCGAGCTCGGGGTCCTGGTCGCCGGACAGGCCCAGGCCCACCCCGAAGGGGGCGGCGGTCTGGCTGTCGACGGCGTCCGCGTCGGGGAAGACGACCTCGGCGGCCACTCCGTCGCCGTCGAGTTCCTTGAGCCGCTGGGTGCTGTCCCAGCCCCCCTTGAGGCCTTCCTCGTGGTCGTGGAACCACTTCTGCGCGAAGGCCTCGTTGCGCACGCCGAGCCGGGTGGCCTCCTCGCGGCGGGCGTCGCGCTGGCCGAGGAACTCGTCGAACTGGCGGTGGAAGCGGGAGTCGAGATAGGGGCGGTACTGCTCGGTGGGCAGCCCCGCGTGGCAGTCGGAGGAGATGATCAGGTACGGGTCTTCGTACGTCTCGTCAGGCACGGCGGTCCCCTCAGTCGAGGATGAAGCTCTCCAGGTAGGCGGGGTTGGCGCGGTCGAGCATGGACTGCGACCGGGCACGGATCTGGCGGTCGCTGTGCTCGCTCGCCGGCAGCATCCAGAAGCGGTCGGCGCGGATGCCGTCGACGACGTGCTCGGCGACCTCCTCGACCGGGGTGAAGCGCACCTCGTGCCCGGCCTCCTTCATGGCGGCCTCGTACTGGTCGAGGCTGCGGTACGGGGACCTGCGCGGCCGCTCCTTCGCGAAGCGCTCGGGCCGGTTGCGGTGGGACTCCCACAGGCCGGTGCGCAGCATGTGCGGTCCGGGGAAGAGGACGGACGCGCCGACGGACGCGCCCTCGGCCTTGAGGTGGGCGTAGAGGGACTCGGTCATGGTGACCACGGCCGCCTTGGTGACGGCGTACACGGAGGCGGTGGGCAGGGGGGCGATGCCGCCGTCGCCGGAGGAGGTGTTGACGACGTGGCCCGGGGCGCCGGAGGCGATCATGCGGGGGACGAAGGCCTGGATGCCGTGGAAGACGCCCCAGACGTTGACGGAGAAGGCCCACTTCCAGTCGTTGGGCTCGTGTTCCCACATGCGGCCCTCGGCGCCGGATCCTACGCCCGCGTTGTTGCAGAGGACGTGGACGGCGCCGAAGGTCTCGTAGGCGGCGTCGGCGAGGGCCGTGACGGAGTCGCGTTCGCTGACGTCGACGAGCCGGGCGAGGACCTCGGCGCCGTCGGCGGCGAGTTCGCCGGCGGCCTTGCGCAGGGCGGCCTCCTCCACGTCGGCGAGGACCACCCTGAGTCCCTCGGCGGCGAAGCGGCGGGCCATGGCGAGCCCGATGCCGCTCGCGGCACCGGTGACGACGGCGACCTGTCCGGGTTCGAGCCTCATGTCACACGCTCCCCTCGGGCGGGCCGTCGAGGATCTGGAGGGGGTCGTCGTAGCGCTGGTGCAGGTACGGGAGCAGGGCCTGGGCGCTGACCCGCTCGACGACCCGGCCCTTCTGGTCGGTGGTCTTCTCGCCGATGGTGAGTTCCACGAGGCGGCGTACGGGGAGGTCGGCGACGGGGTCGTACATCGACTCGCGCAGTACGACGTCACCGGTGAGGTGCTCCAGTTTGCGGACCTTCTCGTTGCGCGTGCAGTGCACGAGGACCGGGTCGCCGTCCAGGCCGGAGCCGTCGACCGCGGGGAGGAACTTGAAGTAGAAGTCGGTCTTCACCGTCGGCTCGGGCAGCGGCAGCTCCCGGTCCACGGCGCCGCGCACCTCGACGAAGGCGATCCCGTGCCGGGCGAGGGCGGCCCGTACGACCAGCCCCTCGCGCTCGACGGTGACCTCGCCCAGCTTCTTCGGCTCGCCGAACACCTCGCGGCCGCCGGTCAGGGCGCGCTCGTGGGTCATCGGCATGACCAGCGGGTACCAGCCCTCGACCCCGCCGTGCCGGGCGGCCACGGCCACCGAGCCGGCGCCGAGGAGGTAGCCGGGCAGGTCGACCTTGCTGATGTTGGCCCGTACGAGGGGCCGTTCGGCGGGCTTGAGCGGCGGCGGCAGGACCGCCGCCACCACGTCGGGGTCGGTCTCCCAGACGGCGACCACGCCCGTGGACCAGATGTCGGGGAGCTTGGCGCTCTTCTCGCGCGACGCCGCGATCTCGGCCTCGGTCCGCGCTCCGTACCGTATGCGTGCCATGTCTCGCACCACCCTTCCGAGGGTCCCCCCGGCGGGGGCCGGGGGTGGTTCTGTAACACAGTTACACCGCCGCCGATGAAGGGTAAAGACCCCTGCACGGACCGAAACTGACACTGCGACAGATTGGCGGACCCGGGCCCATGGCGAGAAGCGCACTGACCCGCGAGGAGGTGCTGGAGGCCGCCGCGGCCCTGGTCAGGCGGCACGGTCCGGCGGGCCTGACCATGCGCGGGCTCGCCGCCGAGCTGGGCACCGCGGTGACCTCGATCTACTGGCACGTCGGCAACCGCGAGCGGCTGCTCGACGCCCTCGTGGAGCGGACCGTCCAGGAGATGGGCGCCGTCCGGCCCGCCGGCCGCACCCCGGCCGAGCGGATCGTCTCGGTGGCCCGGACCCTCCGGCGCGAGATCCGGGCGCGCCCGCACCTGATCGCGATGGTCCACGAGCGCGGGCTCACCGAGCGGATGTTCCTGCCCGCACAGCGCGCGCTGGTCGACGAGGTGCACGCCGCCGGGCTGCGCGGGGCGCGGGCCGCCGACGCCGTGCGCGCCGTGCAGTTCCAGATCGTCGGTTTCCTGCTCGTCGAGCGCAACCGCGAGCGCTCCCCCGCCCAGTCGCCGGGCGAGGGCGAGCTCTGGGACCCGCAGGCCGCCCCCGGCGACCCGGCGCTCGCCCGCGCCCTGGCCCGTCCGGCGGACCCGGAGCGGCTGTTCCTGCTGTCGGTACGGGCGCTGGCGGGCGCACTGCTCGCCGAGCCGGAACACGACGGCGGGTCGGGGGCGGGGCCCTGACCGGGCCGGAGGGCGGCTCGGGCTGAGGGGGCATCGGGCCACGGGTGTCAGTCCGTGCCGATATCCTCTGTGACCATGCTCGACGACCGTACGACCGCAGAGGCGGAATGGCCGACCGCGTACCCCCAGGGGTACGCGGTCGTCGACGTGGAGACCACCGGGCTCGCTCGCGACGACCGGATAGTCTCGGCTGCCGTCTACCGGCTCGACGCCCAGGGCAACGTGGAGGACCACTGGTACACCCTGGTCAACCCGCGCCGTGACCCCGGACCCACCTGGATCCACGGCCTGACCAGTGCGATGCTCCAGGACGCCCCGCTCTTCGCGGACATCGCCGAGGAGTTCGCGGGCCGGCTCGCCGACCGCGTCCTCGTCGCGCACAACGCCATCTTCGACTGGCAGATGATCGCCCGGGAGTACGCGCGGGCCTCCGCGACCGCGCCCGTACGGCAGCGGCTGTGCACCATCGCCCTGTCGAAGGAGCTGAACCTCCCGCTGCCCAACCACAAGCTGGAGTCCCTCGCCGCGCACTACGGCGTGGTCCAGCAGCGCGCCCACCACGCGCTCGACGACGCCCGGGTGCTGGCGGAGGCGTTCCGTCCGTCGCTGCACGCGGCCGCGCGGGACGGCGTACGACTGCCCCTGCTGGAGTGCCGCCCGCTGACGGAGTGGTCGGACTCCCCCGCGACGCCGCGGGTCGGCTACCAGTCCTCGTACGGGAACGGCGGCAGTTGGCGGGCCTCGCGCAAGCGGCCCCCGTGCCCGTACCCGAACCCGGGGCGCTTCGAGGACGGCAAGCCGCTCAGGCAGGGCATGCGGATCGCCTTCTCCGGGGACACCTCCGTGGACCGGGAGCTGCTGGAGGACCGGGCGGTGGAGGCGGGCCTGCACATCGCGACGAGCGTGTCCCGGCTCACCAGCCTGCTCGTCACCAACGACCCGGACTCCTCGACCTCGAAGACGGTCCGGGCTAAGTCGTACGGCACCCCGATCGTGGACGAGGCGGCCTTCACCCAGTTGCTGCGTGACGTGGCGGGGGCCGAGGAGGAGTAGCGGGCGTTGCTCCGGCCGGGTGCAGGCGCGGCGACTCACCCCGGTGGATCTTGTTCCGTCCGCCCGGCCCGCACAGCATGCGGCGCATGGCACGTTGCGAGGTCTGCGGAAACGACTACGGCATGTCCTTCGAGGTGCACGCGCAGGGCGCGGTGCACGTCTTCGACTGCTTCTCCTGCGCCATCCACCGCATGGCGCCCATCTGCGAGCACTGCCGGGTCCAGATCATCGGGCAGGGCGTCGAGGTCGAGGGCCAGTGGTACTGCGGCGGGCACTGCGCCCGTGCGGAGGGGAAGGTGGGCATCGTCGACCACGTCTGACCGCCCGCTCCGTTCCCCTTCCCCCTCCCCTCCTCCGCTCCCTTGTCCGCTCCCCTTCTCCGCTCCCGGACCCCGGAAGGCCACCCGGCCGCCGGGGTCCTCGTCGCTGGGGGTACCGTCATGGGCGTGTACCGCTTTGTGCTGACCCGGCAGTGGGTGTCCCTCACCCTCGTCGCCCTCGTCCTCATCCCCGTGATGATCAAGCTGGGGTTCTGGCAGTTCCACCGCCACGAGCACCGGGTCGCCCAGAACGAGCTGATCGCGAAGAACCTCTACGGGAAGCCGGTGCCGGTGACCGGGGTCACCTCGCCCGGCCACACCGTTCCGAGGGCCGACTACTGGCGTGCCGTCACCGCCACCGGCACGTACGACCCCGCGCACGAGGTCGTCGTACGGATGCGCACCTCGAACGACGGCAAGGTCGGCTTCCACGTGGTGACGCCGCTGGTGCTGGGCGACGGCCGGGTGGTCCTGGTCAACCGGGGCTGGGTGCCCGGCGGCGACGACCCGCGCGCCTACCCGCCGGTGCCGGCCGCGCCCTCGGGCGAGGTCACGGTGACCGGCCGGCTCAAGGCCGACGAGACCAGCGGCGGCAGCGGGATCAAGGACCGCAAGGGCCTGCCCGACCGCCAGGTGATGCTGATCAACAGCGAGCAGCAGGCGGCCGCGCTGGGCAAGCCCGTGCTCGGCGGCTACCTCGAACTGACGGGCCCCGAGCCGGCCGGCGGCAGCCCCGAGATGGTGGCCGAGCCCGACCACGACTCGATCGGCGCGCACATGGCGTACGCGATCCAGTGGTGGCTGTTCGCGTCGGCGGTGCCGGTGGGGTGGCTGGTGCTGGTGCGGCGGGAGAAGCGCGACCGCGAGGAGGCGGCGGCCAAGGCCGTGTCGCCGGAGCCCGCTTCGGCGTAGGTTGTCCCGCATGGATCTTGGACTGAAGGACCGTGTCTACGTCGTCACCGGTGCCACGCGGGGCCTCGGCTTCGCCTCCGCGCGCGAGCTCACCGCCGACGGGGCGAAGGTCGTACTGACGGGCAGGGACGAGAAGCGGGTCGCGGACGCCGCCGCCGAACTCGGCCCGAACGCGGTGGGCGTGGTGGCGGACAACTCCGACCCCGACGCGGCCGCCCGGCTGGTGGCCACCGCGCGGGAGCGCTTCGGCCGCTTCGACGGCATCCTCATCAGCGTCGGCGGCCCCCCGCCGGGCCTGGCGGCGGACAACACCGACGAGCAGTGGGCGGCGGCGTTCGACACCGTCTTCCTGGGCGCGGTCCGCCTCGCCCGGACGGCCGCGGCCGAGCTGGGCGAGGGCGGGGTCATCGGCTTCGTGCTGTCGGGCTCGGTGCACGAGCCGATCCAGGGCCTGACCATCTCGAACGGCCTGCGGCCGGGGCTGGCGGGCTTCGCCAAGTCCCTGTCGGTGGACCTGGGGCCGCGCGGGATCCGCGTGATCGGGCTGCTGCCGGCGCGGATCGACACGGACCGGGTGCGGGAGCTGGACGCGCTGTCCGGCGACTCGGACGCGGCCCGCGCGGGCAACGAGTCCCGCATCCCGCTGCGGCGCTACGGCACCCCGGAGGAGTTCGGGCGCACGGCGGCGTTCCTCCTGTCCCCGGCGGCGTCGTACCTCACGGGCCTGATGGTCCCGGTGGACGGCGGCTCCCGCCACGGCTTCTGATTCTTCACGCGCCGCTCGCACGGCTCGGCCGCGGGCGGCCTCCCCGGCTTCGCGCCGCTGCGCCGGACTCCGTCCGGCGGCCTGCGGGGCGGGGCCGGTGCGCGTTGCTGGTGCCGGTCGCTCGTCTGCGGGTGGTGTGCCGCTGCGCGGGGCTGGTCCCCTACCCGCCCTTCCACCGTTCCCAGGGGCTCCGCCCCTGACCCCGGTCCTCAAACGCCGGACGGGCTACAGACAGCCCCGCCGGCGTTTGAGGCGCGGGGGTCCGGGGCGGAGCCCCCAGGGGGCCGGGGCGCAGCCCCGGGGAACGGACGAAGGACGGGGCGGGGAGCAGCCCGCGCAGCGGCGTACCCGCGGGCCTCAGTCGGAGAGGCCCGCGAGGTCGCGCAGCCGGCGGGCCTGGGCGGCGCGCTCGGCGGCGCGCTGCTCGTCGTACGTACGGGACGTGGCCGCGGCCAGCAGCGCCTTGGTCTCGATGACGGCGTCGCGGGCCGGGGCCAGCAGGGCGGTGGTGAGGTCCTGGACGGCGGCCTCCAGTTCGGCGGCCGGGACGACCAGGTTGGCCAGGCCGACCCGCTCGGCCTCCTCGGCGTGCACGAAGCGGCCCGTGGCGCAGATCTCCAGCGCGCGGGCGTAGCCGACCAGGGCGGTCAGCGGCTGGGTGCCGGCCAGGTCGGGGACCAGGCCCAGGCTGGTCTCGCGCATGGCGAACTGCACGTCGTCCGCGACGACGCGCAGGTCGCAGGCGAGCGCGAGCTGGAAGCCGGCGCCGATCGCGTGCCCCTGTACGGCGGCGATGGAGACGATGTCATTGCGTCGCCACCAGGTGAAGGCCTCCTGGTACTCGGCGATGGTGGAGTCGAGCAGTTCGTCGGAACCGCGCGCCAGATCGAGGAAGGACGGCTCGCCCTCGAAGCCTTCGGGGGTGAACGCCTGCCGGTCGAGCCCGGCGGAGAAGGACTTGCCCTCGCCGCGCAGTACGACGACCCGGACGGTGCCGGGCAGCGACCGTCCGGCCTCCGCCAACGCCCGCCAGAGCGCGGGGGATTGGGCGTTTCGCTTGGCCGGATTGGTCAGTGTCACCGTGGCGACCGTGTCGTCGATGGTGAGCCGTACGCCATCCTTGTCGAGCAGAGCCATCTGGTGCCTCCGGTGTGCAGTCGCGGCCGTGTGCCCGGCCTAAGTGACTGCACAGTAACCACCCAGCCGGCCGCGGGGCCGACCGGGGGTCACCGAAGGTACCGTGCGTGGATCGGGACGAAACCGACAGCATGGATCAGACAGCATGAAAGAGAACGGAGCTGTCGGGCGGTCTTCGGCACCGGCCCCGGCCTGACGGCCAGGGTCAGGCCGCGGCCGCCTTCTTGCCGCGTGTCGCGCCACCGCGACCACGCAGCGTGACTCCGGACTCGCTGAGCATCCGGTGGACGAATCCGTAGGACCGGCCGGTCTCTTCGGCCAGCGCCCGGATACTCGCACCGGAGTCGTACTTCTTCTTCAGGTCTGCCGCGAGCTTGTCGCGCGCGGCGCCGGTCACCCGGCTGCCCTTCTTCAGAGTCTCGGCCACCCGTGCCTCCTCGTGGGAAGTGCGCTCTGGACTTCTCATGATCACCCCTCCCCGGCTTCCTGGCCACCCATTCAGCAAGGTCGGTGCGACGGCATTTCCCGGTCCGTGGACACACGAGCAGAACGGAATCTTCTCTTCCGCCGCATGACCTCCGTCACATTGCCCCAGCGTCGGAGGGAATCACCAGGTCAGGGGCCGGAAGCGGAAAACATCCGGCCCCGGACGCGCGTCCGGGAGGACGCGGCCGGGGCCGATGTACAGGGCGCGGGGGTACGAGACCGTCTCACTCAGATGATGGATCACGTCTGAGCCGAATGATCCATAAGGAACTGGATCAACCCCGGGGGCCGTCGGGCGGGGCCGCCCGGCGGCGGTCAGGCGAGGGCGACCAGGTCCCGGTAGTCCGGGCCCCACAGGTCCTCGACCCCGTCCGGGAGCAGGATGATCCGCTCCGGCTCCAGGGCCTCCACGGCGCCCTCGTCGTGGGTGACGAGGATGACCGCGCCCTTGTAGGTGCGCAGCGCACCCAGGATCTCCTCGCGGCTGGCCGGGTCGAGGTTGTTGGTGGGCTCGTCGAGCAGCAGCACGTTCGCCGAGGAGACGACCAGGGTGGCCAGGGCCAGGCGGGTCTTCTCGCCGCCGGAGAGCACGCCCGCGGGCTTGTCCACGTCGTCGCCGGAGAACAGGAAGGAGCCGAGCGTCTTGCGTACGTCGACGAGGTCCAGGTCGGGCGCGGAGGAGCGCATGTTCTCCAGGACCGTGCGCTCGGGGTCGAGCGTCTCGTGCTCCTGGGCGTAGTAGCCCAGCTTGAGGCCGTGCCCGGGCACGACCGTGCCGGTGTCGGGCTTCTCGGTGCCCGACAGCAGGCGCAGCAGGGTGGTCTTGCCGGCGCCGTTGAGGCCGAGGATGACCACGCGGGAGCCCTTGTCGATGGCCAGGTCGACGTCGGTGAAGATCTCCAGCGAGCCGTAGGACTTCGACAGGCCCTCGGCGGTCAGCGGGGTCTTGCCGCAGGGCGCCGGGTCCGGGAAGCGCAGCTTGGCGACCTTGTCGGAGGCGCGGACGGCCTCCAGGCCGGAGAGCAGCCGTTCGGCGCGCTTGGCCATGTTCTGGGCGGCGACGGTCTTGGTGGCCTTGGCGCGCATCTTGTCGGCCTGCGAGTTCAGCGCCGCGGCCTTCTTCTCGGCGTTCTGGCGCTCGCGCTTGCGGCGCTTCTCGTCGGCCTCGCGCTGCTGCTGGTAGAGCTTCCAGCCCATGTTGTAGACGTCGATCTGGGACCGGTTGGCGTCGAGGTAGAAGACCTTGTTGACCACGGTCTCGACGAGGTCGACGTCGTGGGAGATCACGATGAAGCCGCCGCGGTAGTTCTTCAGGTAGTCGCGCAGCCACACGATCGAGTCGGCGTCGAGGTGGTTGGTCGGCTCGTCGAGGAGCAGGGTGTCGGCGTCCGAGAAGAGGATCCGGGCGAGCTCGACGCGGCGGCGCTGGCCGCCGGAGAGGGTGTGCAGGGGCTGGCCGAGGACCCGGTCGGGGAGGCTGAGGGCGGCCGAGATGGTCGCGGCCTCGGACTCGGCGGCGTAGCCGCCCTTGGTCAGGAACTCGGTCTCCTGGCGCTCGTACTGCTTGAGGGCCTTGTCGCGGGTGGCGCCGGAGCCGGTGGCGATGCGCTCCTCGTTGGCGCGCATCTTCTTGAGCAGTACGTCGAGCCCGCGTGCGGAGAGGATCCGGTCGCGGGCGAGCACGTCGAGGTCGCCGGTGCGCGGGTCCTGCGGGAGGTAGCCGACCTCGCCGGAGCGGGTGATGGTGCCGCCGGCGGGCTGACCCTCGCCCGCGAGGCACTTGGTGAGGGTGGTCTTGCCCGCTCCGTTGCGGCCGACGAGCCCGATGCGGTCGCCCTTGGCGACTCGGAAGGACGCGTTCTCGATGAGGATGCGGGCGCCGGCGCGCAGCTCGATGCCGGTGGCGGTGATCACGGAAATACTCCAGGGCGGTGGGGACGGCGGAAGTGGGGGCGGGACGCGCGTTGCTTCGACGCCGCTAATCCGCGAGGAGATTTGCCATGGGATTCATTCTACCGGGGGTGCGCAACCACTTTTCTGGGCCTCCCGTCCCCCGTTCGGCGCACGGGCCACGCGGGGGCGCCCGGGCACGTATCAGGATGAAGGGGTTGACACTCGCCGCAGGGGCGGCAGGCGGTCCCTGGGGTCTCACCGATATGGGCGGTGCGGGATGCAGTTCGACGACAACGCCAATCTGGACACGTCCGAGGTCAAGGACGTGCGCGGCAGCCGTGTCCCGGGCGGGAGGGCCACGATCGGCGGCGGCCTCGTCGGCCTGATCGCGCTGGTGCTGGGGCTGCTCTTCGGGGTGGGCCCGGAGCAGCTGGGCCTGTCGGACGGCAGTCCGGAGCCGGTGGCGACCTCCTCGTCGGCCGCGCAGGTGCAGCAGTCCTGCAAGACCGGGCAGGACGCGAACAAGCGCGAGGACTGCCGGCTGGTCGCGGTGGTCAACAGCACCCAGGACTTCTGGAGGCAGGAGTTCCAGAAGCGCGGCGGGGCCTACCGTCCGGCGTCGACGGTCTTCTTCACCGGCCGGGTGAACACCGCCTGCGGGGCGGCCACCGCGGCGGTCGGGCCCTTCTACTGCCCCGGTGACCGGCAGGTCTACCTGGACCTGGGCTTCTTCGACGAGCTGCGGACGAAGTTCGGGGCGAGCGGCGGCCCCTTCGCGCAGGCCTACGTGGTGGCCCACGAGTACGGGCACCACATCCAGAACCTGACCGGGACGCTCCAGCGGGCCCAGGACGGGCGGCAGGGCGCGAACAGCAACGCGGTGAAGGTCGAGCTCCAGGCGGACTGCTACGCGGGGGTGTGGGCGCACAACGCGACGAGGACCCCGGACGAGTCCACGGGACGGCCGCTGATCACCAGCCTCACCGACCAGGACATCCGGGACGGGCTGGACGCGGCGGCGGCGGTCGGCGACGACCGGATCCAGGAGAAGTTCCAGGGCCGGGTCACCCCGGAGTCCTGGACCCACGGCTCGGCCGAGCAGCGCCAGCAGTGGTTCTACCAGGGCTACCGCACGGGCGACATGGCCCAGTGCAACACCTTCCGCTGACTGTCGGCGCCGCCTGCCATGCTGTGACGTGGGTCACTTGGGCCACCGTCACGAGAGGGAGTGATCGTCATGGCAGGCGTTCCGTCCATCTACCCCACGCTGCTCTACCGCGACGCGAAGGCGGCGATCCAGCAGCTCACCGAGGCGTTCGGGTTCACCCAGGTCGCGGTCTACGAGGGCGACGACGGCACGGTGATGCACGCGGAGCTGGCGTACGGCGGCGGCGCGGTGATGCTGGGCAGCACGGGGCGCGGCGGCGCCTTCGACAAGGCGATGGAGGCGGCGGGCCCGGCGGGGGTCTACGTCGTGGTCGACGACGTGGACGCCCATCACCGGCGGGCGGCCGAGCACGGCGTGGAGATCCTGATGGAGCCCACCGACCAGGACTACGGGTCCCGGGACTACATGGCGCGGGACGCCGAGGGCAACGTCTGGAGCTTCGGGACGTACGCGCCGCAGCTGTGACGCCGCGGCGCGTCCGCGCGTACGGCGGGAGGTCAGACGCCGCCGGTGTGCACCTGGAAGGCGGCCCGGCGGACCGCCTTGGCGAGGGCGGGGTCGGGGTGGGCGGCGGCCAGGGCGACCAGCACCTGCACGGTGCGGGGGTGGCCGACCGCGCGGACCTCGTCCAGCAGCCGGGGCACGGTGGTGCGGACGGCGGAGTCGAGGTGGCGGGCGAGCAGGTCGGCCTCGCCGTGGTCGGCGATGGCGGCGGCGGTGTCCACCCACAGCCAGGTCGACTCCTCGGCGGTGAGCACGTCCTGGGCGTCGTCGGGGTCCACCCCGTCGTGCTCGGCGAGCCAGAGCAGGGCGTACGGCCGCAGCGCGGGCTCGCGCAGGGCCCCGCGCACCTCGCGCTCGGCGGGGGCCCCGACCACCCGCAGGGCCTCGAAGGCCAGGCCGCGCAGCAGCGCGTCCTCGCCGCGGGCGGCGTGCAGCAGCTCGCTGACGGCGTGGCCGACGGGCCGGGCGGCGAGCCAGGCCTGGTACTCGGCGCGGGCCGGTCCGGGGGTGAGCCGGGCGCAGCCGTGCAGCATCGCGGCGGCGGACTGCTCGATGTTCCCGGCCGGGCTCTGGGCGGCGACGCAGATCTGCTCCAGCTTCACCCACACGGCCCAGCTGCCGAGGGGGGTGAGGGTGGCGCGG
>NZ_GG657750.1:1908469-1916224 GCF_000158895.1 Streptomyces sp. C
CACCTCGACGAGGCCGGAGAGGCGGGCGCGGTCCCAGCCGACCCGGATCTGCCCGTGCGTCAGGCCCAGTTCGGCGGCGGCCCGTTCGACGTCGACGGCGGGCAGTGCGCCCGAGGGCGCGGGGCGGCCGCCGTCGCCCGCGCCGAGGTTCAGCTCGGCCCAGCGGGCCAGCCGTACGGCGTCCGCGAGCGAGGCGCGGGCGCGGTTCGCCAGGTCCGCCGTGGCGGGGGTGCCCGCCGGGGGCCGGGTGGCCGGCCGGGTTCGCCGGTCGGTCACCGCCTTGCGCGCCGTGGCGACGGAGCGCTGGGAGACGAGTCGGAGTCTGGAGTCGCGAGCCAACTGCTCATCAGGCTTTCGGGACGTCACGGAAGCAGTCTCGCCCGTCACTGGCCGAAAGCCCAAACGGAACGGGTCATTTCCACAGGTCACAGGGTGGATGAACCGGGAGGAATCCCCCACTGCGCCCCGTCCGCCACAGGCCCTTCACCCAGGCGCCACATCCCACCTCACATGAGGGGGGTGAGGAAGCGTCGCAGCGCCTCCTCGTAGCGCAGCGGGTCGGCGTTCCACATCGCCCCGTGCCCGGCGTCCATCACGGTGTGCAGGGTGACCAGGTCGGGGCGGGCGGCGGCGAGCCTGCGGGAGGGCTCCCAGGGGGCGATCGTGTCGGCGGGCCCGTGGAAGAGCAGGACGGGCACGCGCAGGGCGCCGGGGTCGGCCCCCGGCGCGAGGTGGTCGGCGCGCAGCCCGGCGCGGCCCTCGGCGGCCCGGACGGCGAGCGGGAGCAGCGGGGCCGGGGTGCCGCGGGAGGCGGCCAGGGCGCGCAGGGTGGCGTGCCAGTCCATGACGGGCGAGTCCAGCACCAGCCCGGAGACCCGGCCGGCCAGGGCGGAGCGCTCCAGGACGCGCAGGGCCATGGCGGCCCCGGTGGACCAGCCGTACAGGACCACGCGGCGGGCCCCGTAGCGGAGGGCGTAGCGGATGGCGGCGTCCAGGTCCCGCCACTCCGACTCGCCGAGGTGGCCGAGGCCGTCCGGGGAGGCGGGGGCGCCGATGTCGCCCCGGTAGCCGAGGTCGAGCACCGGGAGGCGGTGGCGGTGCAGGAAGGGCATGACCGTCATCGGGTGCTCCCGGCCGGTGCCGAGCCCGTGGACGGTGATCACCCAGGTGCCCCGGGCACCGGGCAGGAACCAGGCCGGGAGCGGGCCGAGCTCGCCGGGGACGTCCACGTCGGCGTGGTCCAGCCCGAGGGCGGAGCGCGGGTTGCCCCGGTGCACCTGGGGGGTGAGGGCGACCCGGGTGCCGGGGGTCAGCTCGCCGTGGCTGACGGACAGGAGGCGGCGTACGACGGTGTCCGGGCCGTGCGGGACGTCGGTGAGGACGGAGCCGACCACGGCGTGCACCCCGGGCGCCTCCAGGGCGTGGACGCCGGGGCGCAGGGAGGCCAGGGAGCGGGTGAGGACCACCCGGCCGGGTCCGGTGGAGTGCACGCTGAGGCGGGGGCCGCCGGGCAGCGGGCGGCCCGGTTCGGGCCGCAGGGCCGCGTCGGCGGCGTACCGGCCGGCCGCGACCGCGGCCGCTCCGGCGCCGATCAGGGTCGTGGTGACGGCCGCTGCCGTCGCTGTGGCGGTACGCACCGTTCCAGTCTCTGCGCGCGGGGACGGAGGGGCCACCGGAGCGGATCGCTCCGAACGGAGTGATCTACCTCTCTTTCCAGGGTCCGGGGAGGGGCGCCCACCGGCCCCGGGCCACGCCCGGAGGGGTCCGTTCACCCTGCTTTGACGTGCAGGAATCGGGATGGCTACGACAGAATCAGGACGAATGACCCGATCGTGTGGCGCGTGGGGACACCGTGCCGCCCGGGTCAGTTCATCTTCCGTTCACCCAGGTTGCTTACGTTCGCCGAGCCACTGACGCCAAACAGAAGCCTGGGTAAATGGAGCACATAACGCTTCTCCTCGGGATCGTGATCATCACCGCTCTCGTGTTCGACTTCACGAACGGTTTCCACGACACAGCCAACGCGATGGCCACCACCATCTCGACCGGCGCCCTCAAGCCCAAGACGGCGGTGGCCATGTCCGCCGTGCTCAACCTCGTCGGCGCGTTCATGTCCGTGGAGGTCGCCAAGACGATCTCCAAGGGCCTGGTCAACGAGGAGGGCATCCAGCCGGAGGTGATCTTCGCGGCCCTGGTCGGTGCGATCCTCTGGAACCTCGTCACCTGGCTGGTCGGCCTCCCCTCCAGCTCCTCCCACGCCCTGATGGGCGGCCTGGTCGGTGCGGCCGTCGCCTCCGCCGGCCTCGGCGCCGTCAACGGCGACACGCTCGTCACCAAGGTGCTGCTCCCCGCCGTCGCCGCGCCCATCGTGGCCGGTGTGGCCGCGATGCTGGCCACCAAGGTCACGTACAAGCTGAATGGCAAGATCGGCGAGAAGACCTCGGCCAAGGGCTACAAGGCCGGCCAGATCGCCTCCGCCGGCCTCGTCTCCCTCGCGCACGGCACCAACGACGCGCAGAAGACGATGGGCATCATCACCCTGGCCCTGGTCGCCGGCGGCGCGCTCGCGCCCGGCTCCAACCCCCCGGTCTGGGTCATCGTCTCCGCCGGCATGGCGATCGCGCTGGGCACCTACCTGGGCGGCTGGCGCATCATCCGCACCATGGGCTCCGGCCTGACCGACCTGCAGCCGCAGCAGGGCTTCGCCGCCCAGACCTCGGCCGCCAGCGTCATCCTGGCCTCCTCCAACCTCGGCTTCTCCCTCTCCACCACGCACGCCTGCTCCGGCGCCGTCATGGGTGCGGGCCTGGGCCGCAAGGGCGGCGTGGTCCGCTGGTCCACCGCCACCCGCATGTTCGTCGCGTGGGGCCTGACCCTGCCGGCCGCCGCCCTCGTCGCCTCCGGCGCCGAGCTGGTCATGCGCACCGGTGACATCGGCGTCGTCGCCGTCACCGTCTTCCTGGTCGGCTCCTGCGTCGCCATCTGGCTGGTCTCCCGCCGCCAGGTCGTCGACCACACCAACGTCAACGAGACCGGCACCGCCTCCACCGAGGCCGAGGAGCCCGGCGTGGTCACCACCGCCATGGCCGCCGTCGCGGTCCCGCCGCTCGCGGGCACCACCGCCGCCGTCACCGACGAGGACCTCAAGGCCACCATCCCGGCCGCGACGGCCCACCCGGCCACCCCAACGACCCCCACGGCCCCGGCCGCGGCGGTCTGACCCCGAGAACGACAGAGGAAACGGCAGTATGAAGATCGACTGGGCAGCACTCGGCTCCGTCTTCGGGGTCAGCCTCTCCGCCACCGTCGCCCTCGTGGCCCTCTTCACCCTGGGCCTGGTGGGCCTCTCCAAGCACGAGGCCGCCACCGAGCAGGGCGGGGCCGCGACCCTGGCCCGCAGCGGCGCCTACGCCTGCTTCGCGCTCTGCGCGGCGGCCGTGGCCTACGGCATCTACCTGATCGTCAGCTGACACCGCCGCACCGCGTACGACGGCTCCCTCCGGGATTCCCCGGAGGGAGCTTTCGCGTACCCGCGCCCCTCCTCCGCCCTCCGTCCCACCAGGTCAACGGCAAGTTGACGGGCGTTCGCGGGGCGTGGTGGACTGCCCGAGCCAACACGGCGGCATGGAGAGGAAGTCCGGTGCGAATCCGGCGCGGTCCCGCCACTGTCACCGGGGAGCACACGCGACGCGTGCACCCCGGGAGCCAGGAACTCTCGCCGCCGGACACGTCGAACCAGGGCGCGGACCCTGAGTGAGGACATACCTGCCACCATGCGTGCCGACCGCGTCTTCGCGTACGGCGCCACGGCGGGGCTGATCGGCGACCGGATCCTCGGGGATCCGCGCCGGGGGCACCCCGTGGCCGCCTTCGGACGAGCCGCCGCCGCCGTCGAGAGCGCCCTGTGGCGCGACGACCGCGCCCGCGGCCTCCTGCACACCCTCGTCTGCGCGGGCGGCGCCACCGCCGTCGGCGCGCTCGGCGCACGCGCCGTGCGCTCCCGGCCCGCGGCCGCCCGTATCGCCCTGACCGCCGCGGCCACCTGGGCCGTCGTCGGCGGCACCTCCCTCGGGCGGGAGGCCCGCGCCATCGGCGGGGCGCTCGCCGCCGGGGACGCGGAGGTCGCCCGGGAGCGGCTCCCGCACCTGTGCGGGCGCGACCCCCAGGCGCTGGACGAGCAGCAGATGGCCCGGGCCGTCGTGGAGTCCGTCGCCGAGAACACCTCCGACGCGGTCGTCGGGGCCCTGGTGTGGGGCGCTCTCGCCGGGGTCCCCGGACTGCTGGCCTTCCGCGCCGTGAACACCCTGGACGCGATGGTCGGCCACAAGTCGCCCCGCTACCTGCGCTACGGCTGGGCCTCCGCCCGCCTCGACGACCTGGCCGGCTGGCCCGGGGCCCGGCTCACGGCCCTCGCCGCCGTGGCCGCCGGCCCCGACCGGCGCGGAGCCCTACGGGCCTGGCGCGCCGACGCCGCCGCCGAGGAAGAGCGTGCCGGGGATGTCGAGGCCTCCTTCGCGGGGGCGCTCGGCGTCCGCCTGGGCGGGACCCTCTCCTACGGCGGCCGGACCGAGCACCGGGCGGTGCTCAACGGGGAGCGGGGGCGGCCCGTCGAGGTCGCGGACATCGAACGGGCCGTACGGCTGTCGCGACGGGTGACCTGGCTGGCGCTCGGGGCCTGCGTGGCCGTGCGCTCGGCCGTGGCGATGACGAGAAGGGGACGGGCATGAGCGGGACGGAGACGGGACGACGCGGCGGCGGACTGCTGGTCGCCGGCACGACCTCGGACGCGGGCAAGAGCGTGGTCACGGCGGGCATCTGCCGCTGGCTGGCCCGGCAGGGCGTGAAGGTGGCCCCGTTCAAGGCCCAGAACATGTCGCTGAACTCGTTCGTGACGCGGGAGGGCGCCGAGATCGGCCGCGCCCAGGCCATGCAGGCCCAGGCCGCCAGGGTCGAGCCGACGGCGCTGATGAACCCGGTCCTGCTCAAGCCGGGCAGCGACCGCAGCAGCCAGGTGGTGCTGCTGGGCAAGCCGGTCGGCGAGATGAGCGCCCGCGGCTACCACGGCGGCCGCCAGGAGCAGCTCCTCGGCATCGTCACGGACTGCCTGGAGCAGCTGCGGGGCACGTATGACGCCGTGATCTGCGAGGGGGCGGGCAGTCCGGCCGAGATCAACCTGCGCCGGACCGACATCGTGAACATGGGCATCGCGCGGGCCGCGCGGTTCCCGGTGGTCGTGGTCGGCGACATCGACCGGGGCGGGGTCTTCGCCTCGTTCTTCGGGACGACGGCCCTGCTGTCGGCGGAGGACCAGTCGCTGATCGCCGGGTACATGGTCAACAAGTTCCGCGGCGACGTGTCCCTGCTGGAGCCCGGCATGGAGATGCTGCGCGGCCTCACGGGGCGGGCCACGTACGGGGTGCTGCCGTTCCGGCACGGGCTGGGCATCGACGAGGAGGACGGCCTGCGGGTCTCCCTGCGGGGCGCGGTCCGCGAGTCCGTGGTCGCCCCGCCGGTCGGCGAGGACGTGCTGCGGGTCGCGGTGTGCGCGGTGCCGCTGATGTCGAACTTCACCGACGTCGACGCGCTGGCGGCCGAGCCGGGCGTGGTCGTGCGGTTCGTGGACCGGGCCGAGGAACTGGCCGACGCCGACCTGGTCGTCGTACCGGGCACGCGCGGCACGGTGAAGGCGCTGGAGTGGCTCCGGGAACGGGGCCTCGCCGACGCGCTGGCCCGGCGGGCCGCGGAGGGGCGGCCGGTGCTGGGCATCTGCGGCGGCTTCCAGGCCCTGGGCGAGCACATCGAGGACGAGGTCGAGTCGAAGGCCGGCTCGGTGGCGGGGCTGGGGCTGCTGCCGGTACGGGTGCGCTTCGCCGTGGAGAAGACCCTGGCCCGGCCGGAGGGCACCGCCCTGGGCGAGGAGGTCTCGGGCTACGAGATCCACCACGGGGTGGCCGAGGTGCTGGGCGGCGAGCCCTTCCTCGACGGCTGCCGGGTCGGATCGGTGTGGGGCACCCACTGGCACGGCTCGCTGGAGTCGGACGGCTTCCGCCGGGCGTTCCTCCGCGAGGTGGCCGCCGCCGCGGGCCGCCGCTTCGTCCCGGCGCCGGACACGTCGTTCGCCTCCCTGCGGGAGGGGCAGCTGGACCTGCTGGGCGACTTGATCGAGGAACACGCCGATACGCGTGCGCTGCTGGCCCTGATCGAGGGCGGCGCCCCCGCCGGCCTCCCCTTCCTCCCCCCGGGTGCGCCGTGAGGGGGTGTGCCCTGCGGGGCTGCTCCCCTACCCGCCCTTCCACCGTTCCCAGGGGCTCCGCCCCTGACCCCGCGCCTCAAACGCCGGCGGGGCTGAAAGAACCGGGCGCTCCGCGCCCGGTGCGCTCAAACTCCCCCAGCTACCGCTGGGAGGTGCCCCCAGCGCGGGCTGGAAATTCGCTGCGCGAAATCCAGCCCCGCCGGCACCCTCCAGCCCCGCCGGCGTTCGAGGCGCGGGGGTCCGGGGGCGGAGCCCCCAGGAGGGGTCCGGGCGCAGCCCGGGGAACGGGCGAAGGGCGGGTAGGGGACCTCGCCCCGCGCAGCGGCACCCCCGCCCCCGTGAACACCGCTATCCCCGCACAGGCGGGGACCATCAGGAGTGAGCACCGCATGAGCACGCCCTACCCCGGGTCATCCCCGCGCGAGCAGGGACCTCTCGGAAACCCTCGCAGCATCGGACCAGACTGGCGTGTTCGTCGCCCCATGCCACTCGAAGGAGTGACCGTCTCATGAGCAGCGTCCCGTTCCCCTTCTCGGCCGTTGTCGGGCAGGACAATCTACGGCTGGCGCTCCTGCTCAACGCCGTGAGCCCGGCGGTCGGCGGTGTGCTCGTGCGCGGTGAGAAGGGGACCGCCAAGTCCACCGCCGTGCGCGCGCTGTCGGCGCTGCTGCCGCAGGTGGACGTCGTCCCCGGCTGCCGGTTCTCGTGCGCGCCGGCCGCGCCCGACCCGGCCTGCCCGGACGGCCCGCACGAGCCCGGCCCCGGCGCCGACCGCCCCGCGCGCATGGTCGAGCTGCCCGTCGGCGCCTCCGAGGACCGCCTCGTCGGCGCCCTCGACATCGAACGCGCCCTCGCCGAGGGCGTGAAGGCCTTCGAGCCCGGCCTGCTCGCCGACGCCCACCGCGGGATCCTGTACGTCGACGAGGTCAACCTGCTCCACGACCACCTCATCGACCTCCTCCTCGACGCCGCCGCCATGGGTGCCTCCTACGTGGAGCGCGAGGGCGTCTCCGTCCGGCACGCCGCCCGGTTCCTGCTCGTCGGCACGATGAACCCCGAGGAGGGCGAGCTGCGCCCGCAGCTCCTCGACCGGTTCGGGCTGACCGTGGAGGTCGCCGCCTCCCGGGAGCCCCGGCAGCGCGTCGAGGTGGTGCGCCGCCGGCTCGCGTACGAGGACGACCCCGCGGGCTTCGCCGCCCGCTGGGCCGGGGACGAGAGCGAGGTGCGGGCGCGGGTCGTGGCCGCGCGGGCGCTGCTCCCGCAGGTCCGGCTCGGGGACACCGCGCTGCTGCAGATCGCGGCCACCTGCGCCGGGTTCGAGGTCGACGGCATGCGCGCCGACATCGTGATGGCCCGTACCGCGACCGCGCTGGCCGCCTGGGCGGGGCGGACCTCGGTGCTCAAGGAGGACGTCCGGCCGGCCGCCCTGCTGGCCCTCCCCCACCGCCGCCGGCGCTGCGCGTTCGACGCGCCCGGCCTGGACGAGGACAAGCTCGACGAGA
>NZ_GG657750.1:1916648-2006265 GCF_000158895.1 Streptomyces sp. C
CGCACCAGAAGGCGCGCGGTCGCGCCGGCCGCGGCCTCGTCGTGCGCCGGGACGACCTGCGCCAGGCCACCCGGGAGGGCCGCGAGGGCAACCTCGTGCTGTTCTGCGTCGACGCCTCCGGCTCGATGGCCGCCCGGCAGCGGATGAGCGCCGTCAAGGGCGCGGTGCTCTCCCTGCTCCTGGACGCCTACCAGCGCCGGGACAAGGTCGGCCTGATCACCTTCCGCGGCGCGGACGCCGAACTGGCGCTGCCGCCCACCTCCTCGGTGGACGCGGCCGCCGCCCGGCTGGAGAAGCTGCCCACCGGCGGCCGCACCCCCCTCGGCCCGGGCCTGCTCAAGGCCCGCGAGGTGCTGCGGATCGAGCGGCTGCGGGACCCCTCGCGCCGCCCGCTGCTGGTCGTCGTCACCGACGGCCGGGCCACCTCGGCCGGGTCCGTCGGCGGCGACCCGCGCGAGCTGTCGGGGCGCAGCGCCCGGCTGCTGGCCGCCGACGGCATCGCGTCGGTGGTCGTGGACTGCGAGTCCGGGCCGGTCCGGCTGGGGCTCGCGGGAGCACTGGCCGCCGATCTGGGCGCGCACGCCGTGACCCTCGACGGGCTGCGGGCCGACTCGCTGGCCGGGCTCGTGAAGAACGTACGTACCGCAGTGACCCACACGGCGTCACTGAACAGCATCCCCAGGAGGGCCGCCTAATGCCGCAGGGACAGCCGACCGTCGTTCCGGACGACGGGCTCACGACGCGCCAGCGCCGCAACCGCCCGCTCGTCTTCGTGCACACCGGGCCGGGCAAGGGCAAGTCGACGGCCGCGTTCGGCCTGGCGCTGCGCGCCTGGAACCAGGGCTGGCCGATCGGGGTGTTCCAGTTCGTCAAGTCGGCGAAGTGGAAGGTCGGCGAGGAGAACGCGCTGAAGGTGCTGGGCGCCTCCGGCGAGGGCGGGTCCGTCGTCTGGCACAAGATGGGCGAGGGCTGGTCCTGGGTCCAGCGGGACGCCCAGCTCGACAACGAGCAGGCCGCCAAGGAGGGCTGGGAGCAGGTCAAGCGCGACCTGGCCGCCGAGACGCACAAGCTGTACGTGCTCGACGAGTTCGCGTACCCCATGCACTGGGGCTGGATCGACGTGGACGAGGTCATCGAGGTGCTGCGCGACCGGCCCGGCACCCAGCACGTGGTCATCACCGGCCGCAACGCCCCCGAGAAGCTGCTGGAGTTCGCGGACCTGGTCACCGAGATGACCAAGGTCAAGCACCCCATGGACGCCGGCCAGAAGGGCCAGAAGGGCATCGAGTGGTGACGTCCGTGAACGTGCCCCGGCTGGTCATCGCCGCGCCGTCCTCCGGCAGCGGCAAGACCACCGTGGCGACGGGCCTGATGGCGGCCTTCGCGGAGCGCGGCCTCGCCGTGTCCCCGCACAAGGCCGGGCCCGACTACATCGACCCCGGCTACCACGCGCTGGCCACGGGCCGGCCGGGCCGCAACCTCGACGCCTTCATGTGCGGGCCGGAGCTGGTCGGGCCGCTGTTCGCGCACGGGGCGGCCGGCTGCGACCTGGCCGTGGTCGAGGGCGTGATGGGGCTCTACGACGGCGCCGCCGGACGGGGCGAGCTGGCCTCGACGGCACAGGTGGCGAAGCTGCTGCGGGCGCCGGTGGTGCTGGTGGTGGACGCCTCCTCGCAGTCCCGGTCGGTGGCGGCGCTGGTGCACGGCTTCGCCTCGTTCGACCCGCAGGTGCGGCTCGGCGGGGTGATCCTCAACAAAGTGGGCTCCGACCGGCACGAGGCGATGCTGCGGGAGGCGCTGGAGGAGGCCGGGATGCCGGTCCTCGGCGTCATGCGGCGGGCCCCGCAGGTGGCGACGCCGTCCCGGCACCTGGGCCTGGTCCCGGTGGCCGAGCGGCGGGCCGACGCCGTCGCCGCCGTCGCGGCGCTGGCCGAGCAGGTGCGGGCGGGCTGCGACCTGGACGCGCTGATGGCGCTGGCGCGGACGGCTCCGGCGCTGGAGTGCGAGCCGTGGTCCGCGGAGGAGGCCGTCACCCCCGTCGGGGGGCCCCGTCCGCGTCCCGTCGTCGCCGTGGCCGGCGGCCCCGCGTTCACGTTCTCGTACGCCGAACACGCGGAGCTGCTGCGCGCCGCCGGTGCGGAGGTGGTCACCTTCGACCCCCTCCACGACGAGGCGCTCCCCGAGGGCACGAGCGGGCTCGTGATAGGCGGCGGCTTCCCCGAGGTGTACGCGCCGGAGCTCTCCGCGAACGAGCCCCTGCGCAAGGCCGTCGCGGACTTCGCGGCGGCCGGCGGGCCGGTGGCCGCCGAGTGCGCCGGGCTGCTGTACCTGGCGCGGTCCCTCGACGGGAAGCCGATGTGCGGGGTGCTCGACGCCGACGCCCGGATGTCGGAGCGGCTGACCCTCGGCTACCGCGAGGCCGTCGCGGTGTCGGACAGCTCGCTCGCCGCCGCCGGGACGCGGCTGCGCGGGCACGAGTTCCACCGGACGGTGGTCGAGCCGGGCGCCGGAGCGGCGCCGGCGTGGGGCTTCACGCATCCCGAACGCCGCGTCGAGGGCTTCGTACGGCAGGGCGTGCACGCCAGTTACCTGCACACCCACTGGGCGGCGCAGCCGTCGGTCGCCCGGCGCTTCGCGGAAGCCGCGGCAGCGCACCGGTGACCGGCCTCCCCGGCCGGGGGTCAGTCCGCGAGGCCGACCACGAGCCAGATCCCGGCCACCCCGCCCACCGTGCACATCAGCGTGGACAGGGCGGGGTGCTCGTGGTGCGCCTCGGGGAGGATCTCGGCGGCGGCCAGGTACAGCAGGGCCCCGCCGAAGAACCCGAGGTACGCCCCGAGGGGTTCCTCCGGAAGGGTGAACAGCAGGGTGGACGCGGCGCCGACGACCGGGGCCACGGCGTCCGCGAAGAGCATCAGCAGGGCCTTGCGGCGGGCGTTCCCGTAGAGGCGGGTGAGCGTGTACGTGTTGAACCCGTCGGCGAAGTCGTGGGTGATGACGGCCAGCGCCACGGCCACGCCCATGCCGCCGCCGACCTGGAAGGCGGCGCCGAGGGCCACTCCGTCGGCGACGCTGTGGCCGACCATCGCGGCGGCCGCGGTGAGACCGACCTGCGGGACGCGTCCGCCGCCGTGGCCGTGCCCGTCGCGCCCGCCGTGGCCGTGCCCGTCGCGCCCGCCGTGGCCGTGGCCGCCGTCGTCCGCGGCGCCGTGCGCGGCCTGGCGTACGGCGAGCAGGCGCTCCACCACGTGGGCGACGAGGAAGCCGCCGACGAAGAGCAGCAGGGCCAGCGGGACGCCGAACACCTCCTGGCCGGCGGCGTGCATGGCCTCCGGGAGCAGGTCGAGGCCGACCACGCCGAGCATCAGCCCGCCGGCCAGGCCGAGCACCAGGTGGCGGCGGTCGGTGACGCGTTGCGCCGTCCAGCCGCCCGCCAGCGTCATGAGGAACGCGCCCAACGCCACGATCACCGCCATGTGCCCCTGAATACCGACTGGCGGCCGGGTGCGCACTTCCGCGCGCGGGTGGCGGGCGGCAGCGTGTTGACGAAGACAGACGGACGAGGGACGGAGGAGGTATCCCGGTGGGCGAGTACGTGACGCGGCTGGTGGTCGGGGTCGGCGGGCGTGCGGGGGTCTCCGTCGAGGAGGTCTGCGCGCTGGTCGAGGAGACGCTGCGGGGGGCCGGGCTGGCCACCGGGGCGGTGACGGCGCTGGCCACGGTGGAGTCGAAGACCGGGGAGCCGGGCATCGCGGGGGCGGCGGAACGTTTCGGCGTACCGCTGGTCGGCTATCCGGCGGAACGCCTCGCGCTGATCCCCGTACCGCACCCCTCGGCGTCGGTACGGGCCGCCTCCGGCACGGCTTCGGTGGCGGAGGCGGCGGCCCTGGCGGGCGGCGGGGAACTCCTCGTGCCGAAGCGGCGGTCGGTGGCGGCGACGTGCGCGGTCGCCACCGCCGAGGAGCACGACCTGCGCCACCACGGCGACGCGGAGGTCGCGGACGCGGGCGCCGCCCTGATCGACCTGGCGGTGAACGTACGCTCCGACACGCCGCCGGAGTGGCTCAAGGAGCGGATCGCGGCCTGCCTGGGCGACCTGGCGGCCTACCCCGACGGACGGGCGGCGCGCGCCGCGGTGGCGGCCCGGCACGGGCTGCCGGTCGAGCGGGTGCTGCTGACGGCGGGCGCGGCGGAGGCGTTCGTACTGATCGCGCGGGCCCTGGGGGCCGTACGGCCGGTCGTGGTGCACCCGCAGTTCACCGAGCCGGAGGCGGCCCTCCGGGACGCCGGGCACCGGGTGGAACGGGTCCTGCTGCGCCCCGAGGACGGCTTCCGGCTGGACCCGGCGGCGGTGCCGGAGGAGGCCGACCTGGTGGTGGTCGGCAACCCCACCAACCCGACGTCGGTCCTGCACCCGGCCGGTGTCCTGACGGCACTGGCCCGGCCCGGGCGGACCCTGGTGGTGGACGAGGCGTTCATGGACGCCGTCCCGGGCGAGCGGGAGGCACTGGCGGGGCGGATGGACGTACCCGGGCTGGTGGTGTTGCGGAGCCTGACGAAAACGTGGGGGCTGGCGGGGCTGCGCATCGGGTACGTGCTGGCCGAACCGGAGGTCATCGCGAAGCTGGCCGCCGCGCAGCCGCTGTGGCCGGTGTCGACGCCGGCCCTGGTGGCGGCGGAGGCCTGCGTCTCGCCCCCGGCACTGGCGGAGGCGGAGGCCGCCGCACGGCGGATCGCGGTGGACCGGGAGCACCTGCTGGCGGGGCTGGCGGAGTTCGAGGAGGTCACGGTGTCGGGCGTCGCCGAGGGCCCGTTCGTCCTGGTCCGCATCCCGGGCGCGGCGGACGTACGCACCCGCCTGCGCGCCCTGAGCTTCGCGGTGCGCCGGGGCGACACCTTCCCGGGCCTGGACCCCGACTGGCTCCGCCTGGCGGTCCGCGACCGAGCCACAACGGGCCGCCTCCTCCAGGCCCTGGACCACGCGCTGGCGCTGGGGGGGCGGTAGGGGGGTTTCGGCGCGGGCCGGCTATCTCCCCCTCGAGGGGGTGGGGGCTGGGGCGGGGGTTGCCCACCCGTCTCCCCGTCTGCGGGCCGGGGGTGGGGGGCGGTACCCCCTCGGGCGGTCTCACAGAAGCGTGGGGGCTTCCCGTCAGTCCCATCGTCCTTCCGGTTCGGGCCGGTCCCTCAAGGGCGCTCCTTCGTCGCGTCGCTACGCGATCGCCTTCGGCGACCCTTGACCGACCGACCCGAACCGGAAAGCCGAAAGACTGCCGGGAAACCCCCAAAGAAACGGCACGGTCCAGAGGAGCAGGGACGGCCGTATCAGCGATGAGACGAGGGGCCGGGCGCCGGCCCGCCAGGCATCCGGGCCCTCAAGAGTCGCGAGTCCGGACCAGGTGTGCGACTACCCGCACGAGAGGTTGACCAGAGCGACCTGCGGAGCCCCCAGGCGCAGCAGATCGCTACGCGCTCCTCAAATCTCAGCGTCCGACGACCGCCTTGAGCTGATACCCGCACCAGAGGACGAACAGAGCATCCCAGGCAGCGGACGGGCGCGACAGATCGCTACGCGCTCCTCGGATCTCGGCGGCCGGCGGCTTTCGGGGGTCCTGACGTGGCAGCGGGTTTCTAGCCTCCGTGGACGGCTCGGACGAGCAAGGTGCCTGTGCGCCGGCTCCCGGAGGGAGGGGCAATTACGGAGGCTGACACGTCGGTGTAGCCGTGTTCCTTGAGGATCAGCGCCCACACATCGGGTTCGAAGTCCCACCGTTTGACGACGGCGGGGTCTTCCTCGGGCCCGCGCGGGATGTAGGAAGCCTGGCAGCCGTAACAGCCCGTGATCGGAGGCCGGTGGGAGAACGCGAACACTCCACCGGGTTTGAGGTTGGCGTGGACGATCGGCAGCAGCAGGCCGGGGTCGGTGAACCAGGCGGCACCGAACACGCTGTAGATCGCGTCGAAGATCGTGAACGTGCCGCCGAGGTAGGTGAGTGCGTCAGCCTGGTGGAGTTCCATGCCGTCCGTGCCAGGCCATCGGTCGTGTGCCTTGTCGAGTTGGCGGGCGGAGAGATCGACACCTACGGCCTTCATACCGAGCGTGGCGAGGTGCGCGGTGTTTCCTGCGGACCCGCAGCCGAGGTCGAGTGCGGTGTCTCCGGGGTTGAGGTTGAGCACGTCCGCCCCGGGTCCGTGGTCCGGGTACTGAGTCCAGTTGAACCACGTGGTCTCGCCCTTGGCGTTGGCCAGCCGTCGTTGGGGCTTGCTCTGTGAGTAGGTGTCCCATGCGGCGCTACGAGCGTCAGTCATCACGTGTCCGTTCTCGTTCATGGCGACAGCCGCCCGGCACGATACCGGGCGGCTGAGGCAGTGGGGCTACTTCGCGACGGGGCTGTCGCCGCATCCGGCGTAGGACTGGCTGCAGTCGGCAGCGTTGTCGGCGGGCCAGAACTCGGGATCGGTTTCGAAGCCGTTGTCACGGATCATGTCGGCCGTCCGCCGCATCGCCGTTCGGCCCTCGGTCGGGTTGTGGCCGCTGTTGCGGTCCGGATGAACCGGCCGGCGACCGCTTCGCGGAAGTCGGCGTAGGGCTTGGTGTGGAGGACGAACGCGTGCCAGAAGAGGTCCACCCGCAGGCTCGGGGTCGCCTTCTGCGTGCTGTTCGCGGCGACGGCGAGGAAGGCCGCCATCTGATCGACGCCGCGTTCGCCCTCGTCGTCGGTCATCTCCGGCCAGGAGTCCTCGCGGACCATGGTGATGAGGTCGGTCCGAAGTTCCGGGGTGATGAGGTCGTACACGGTCTTCGCCGTGTCGGTGATCGTCACGTCTGTGCCTTCCTGGTCTGTGAGGAGCATTGGGGGCACCCGCAGGGCGGCCAGGCAGCAGAGTCCATGGGGGTCAACGGCTTCTCGGCGCTGCTGCTGGGGTAGATCACCTCAGAGCCGAACGTCTGGCCGGAGTCGTGAGACACCCGCACGGTCATGGTCATCGCTTGCCTTCCTCTGCCCGATCCGGTTGGTGAAGCGATGTTCCCGCCCGTCGGCCGGGCAGAGCGACGACGTTCCGGGCGTCTCCCAGGCGTCAATCACTGAGACGTCAATGACGCCCACTGAGGCGTCAAACCGGTGTCATTTCAAGACTGTTGGGTCTAGCGTTGAGCCATGACGACGACCGCCGTGGTGCCGAACGATGTGCTGCGGGCCGTGCGTATCGGCCTGCGCTTAAGCCAGGACGACTTCGCCAAGGCCCTCCGCCGGGCAGGTGTCGAACTGGGGGAACCGAACGAGGCTTCCAAGCGGCTGGTGCAGCGCTGGGAATCCGGCACGAGCAAGACGCCTCGGGGCGTGTACGCCAGGGCGTTGGAGCGGGTTACCGGCCGGCCGGTCGAGGCGCTGGGATTCGCTCTGCCGGTACCGATGGCACGAGTCCACGCAGACGGGAAGGGAGGACATGACATGGAGACCAGCGCAACCGGTGTCGCGTCTGCCGCTGTGGGCGCGCAGACAGGTGACGAGACCTTTTCGGGGGTGTGGCTCAGCCGCTACGAGTTCTTCTCCTCGAGCCGGGGCGACGCTTACGAGGGCAAGCACTACGTGGTGATCGTCCAGCACGGGAACCGGCTGACCGTCCAGAGTCTGCCCGGGGCGAGCAGCCACCCGGACAGCCCGCTCACGCTGGACCTCACCGTCGACCGCAACGTGGTCACGGGTACCTGGGTCGAGCAGACCGCCGCAGACGGCTACTACAACGGGGCCCGCTACCACGGGGCCATCCAACTCCTCGTCGAGCCGACCGGACGACGCATGGCCGGCAAGTGGGTCGGCTTCGGCAAGGACTTCGACGTGAACACGGGCCCCTGGGAACTGCGTCTGGTGGACCGATCCACGTCCAAGGCGACCCTGGAGAGGTACAGCCGGCCCCCGGAGTGATGCAACGGGCGATCGGTGCGAATATCAGCCCAGGACGGCCGCCGGCCGCCGAGATCAGAGAAGCGCGTAGCGATCCGTCGCGCCCACCGGCTCCTGTGGCTGCTCTGTTCGCCCTCTGGTGCGGGTAGCAGCCCCAGGCGGTCGCCGGACGCCAAGAAATGAGGAGCGCGTAGCGATCTGTCGCGTCTGGGGGCTTCCTGGGCTGCTCTGTTCGCCCTCTCGTGCGGGTAGTCGCGCACCGGCTCCGGATCTCGACTCTTGGGGGCCCGGATGCCCGGCGAGCCGGCCCCCGGCCCCTCGTCTCATCGCTGAGACGCCCGTCCCTCCACCATGGACCGTGCCGTTTCTTTGGGGGTTTCCCGGCAGTCTTTCGGCTTTCCGGGGCGGGTCGGTCTGTCAAGGGTGGAGCGAAGCGACATCGCGAAGCGACGCGACGAAGGAGCGCCCTTGACAGGCCGGCACGAACCGGAAGGACGATGGGACTGACGGGAAGCCCCCACGCTTCTCTGAGACCGTCCGAGGGGATCCCGCTCCCCGAACCACCGGCCCGCACCCAGGGAGGCGGGTGGGCAACCCCCGCCCCACCCCACGGGGTCGAGGGGGAGATAGCGGGCCCGCACCACAAGCCCCCCGCCCTCCGGGCGCGGGGCGCGGGGCGCGGGGCGCCGGCGGCGCGCCTAGCATGGCCGGAGCTACGAGACACAGGGGGCAGGGCATGAGGACGGCGGCGCGCGTGGGGATCGGGGTGGCGGCGCTGGCCTTGGTCGGCGGGGGCGTGTATGCCGTGCCCCGGGTGCTGGGGGACGGGGTCGAGGGTGCCGCCGAGCAGCGGTTGCAGGGGAAGCCGGGGACCGGGAAGGCCGCTCCGGCCGGGACGCCGTTCACGCTGGTGGCGACCGGCGACATCATTCCGTACCCGTCGATCATCCAGCGCGCGGCGGACGACGCCGGCGGCAAGGCCGGCGAGTACGACTTCCGGAAGATACTCGCGGGCGTCAAGCCCATCGTTTCCGCCGCCGATCTGGCGATATGCCACCACGAGATACCGTACGGCCGGCCCGGCGGCCCCTACACCGGCTATCCCGCCTTCAAGGCCCCGCACCAGCTGGCCGACGCCCTCAAGGACGCCGGGTACGACAGCTGTTCCACCGCTTCGAACCACACCCTCGACGACGGCTACGACGGCCTCACCCGCACCCTCGACCACCTCGACCGGGTCGGCCTGAAGCACGTCGGTTCGGCGCGCAGCGCCGAGGAGGCCAAAGCACCGGCCCTGCTCTCGGCCGGCGGCGCGAAGGTCGCCCAGCTGGACTACACGTACGGGACGAACGGCATACCGGTCCCGGCGGGCAAGCCGTGGGCCGTCAACCTGATCGACCAGGCCCGGATCGTCGCCGACGCCCGCGCGGCCCGGGCGGCCGGCGCGAACGTCGTGCTCCTCAGCATCCACTGGGGCACCGAGTGGCAGACGGCGCCCGACCAGCAGCAGAAGGACCTGGCGCAGGCGCTGACCGCCTCGCGGGGGGCGGACGGCCTGCCCGACATCGATCTGATCCTCGGTACGCACAACCACGTGCCGCAGCCCTACGAGAAGATCAACGGCACCTGGGTGGTGTTCGGCATGGGCGATCAGGTCGCGAGCTTCTACGAGCCGGAGAAGGCGCGGGGCAACATGTCCTCGATCCCCCGGTTCACCTTCGCCCCGTCGGCGAAGGACAGTGGCCGCTGGGAGGTGGTGAAGGCCGAGTACCTGACGCAGTTCTCGGACATGAAGCCGCCGTTCCGGGTCGTCTGTGCCTCCTGTACGCCGGACCGTGCCGACTACGCGAAGGTCGACAAGGAGGTCACGGCGGCCGTCACCTCGCGCGGGGCCGCCGGTCAGGGGCTGGAGCGCGCCACCCGCTGAGGGGGCGGGCGGTTACCGGGTCCTGCCGCGCCGGGTCACGACGAGGGCGCCCGCGCCGACGGCGAGCAGGAGGATGGCGCCGCCCGCGACGTACGGGGTGACCGAACCGGCGCCGGTCTCGGCGAGGTTCGCCTGTGCGGTGGTCTGCTTCGTGTTCGTGGTCTGCGCCGCCGTCTGCGGCTTGACGTCGGGCTTGCTGTCGGGCTTGCTGTCGGGCTTCGTGTCGGGCTTGGCCTCCGGCTTGGTGCCCTTGGGGGCTTCGCAGTGGGCTTCGGCCAGGACGACCTCGCCGTCGACCTGGGCCACGTTCAGGTCCAGCGGGTTGACCGACACCTTCAGGCGCAGCGCGGCCGCGGCGGCTGTGGTGGAGGTGGTCTGCGTGCCGGAGAGTTCCAGGGAGACGGATCCGACGCCGGGGACGTCGATCTTGGTGGCGGGGCCGCCGGCGGTGACGGTGACCTTCTTGCCGAGGGCGGTGACGGTGCCGAGGACGTTCGAGGTGGCGACGGGCTTCTTGCCGGCTTCGCAGACGGCCTTGGAGGTGACCTTCTCGACCTCGATGAGGGAGAGCCGGGGCAGGCCGGGGACGTGGACCTTGGCGTGGGCGAGGTTCGATTCGGCCTGGGCGGTGTTCTTGTCGGCGGTGGCCTTGGCGGTGGCGACGTCGGCCTTCAGGACGCTGACGGGCTGTCCCTGTTCGGCGCCGTCGAGGGTGACGGTGAGGGCCGTCTTCTCGGCGGTGGCGGGGGCGGTGACCTCGTTGAGGGTGGTCTTCAGCGGGACGTGGACGGCCTTGTTGAGCATGCCCACGTCCAGTCCGGCCCGCAGGACGACGGCTCCGGACGTTCCCTCGCTCCCGGCGCCGCCGCCCGTGGCGAGGGCGGGCGGCGCGGCGAGCAGGGCTACCGCCCCCGTGGCGAGCAGAACGGCCGCGGGCATGCGGAAGGTGTTGCTGTTCAAGATGGTGGAACCCCCGGGGAGTTGGGTGCCGCCGGGGGGCCAATGGGGGACATCGCGCGCGCCGACGGCTTCGACGTTCGAATCCTTGCGCACGGGGAGTGAACGGTCAGCGACCCGACGTGAGTTCACCCCAAAGGGTGGATTCCACGCGTGTTTTCGATTTGTGACGCCCCATCCAAAAGGGGGCGCCAGGCCGAGCCCAGACGCACCGGCCTTCGAGGGCGTCATGGCAGGCATCCGCGTCCCGCGAAACGGCCCGGGAAGACCCAGGGCCCCGAAACCGAGCGGCGGGGAACCTAACCAGAGGTGTCGGGAAGCCAGCTGGTAGCGCCGACCACTTCGCGCGCTATGTCGACCACGGAACGTCCGTCGGTCGCGACTCGCACCGTGTCCAGGGGTGTCTGCTCATCCAGAATTCGCGCCTTACGGGCGCTGCTCTTCAGCTCGTGCTCCAGCTCCGAGCCCAGTTCCCGACCCGTCAGCCGCTCCCGGGTGGTGGCATCGGACGCGGTGAGCACCACCCGTACGATCCTGACGTTCGCACCCATGGCGCGCCGGAACATGCCCTCGTTCTCGGCCAGAACGCTGACAGTGTGCGTGTAGATCAAGCGGTGGTACCCGAGCTCGGCGTAGTTCGACCAGAGCGCCGTCAGATTGCGCTCGGCGATCTTCTTGCGGCGGGGGTCCCCCTCCGGAGCAGGATGTGCCTGCCCCATGAAGTCACCTTCGATGACGCAGTGAGCAACCATCGCGGCGCGCAGACGCGCTGAGACCTCCCACCCCACCGTCGTCTTGCCGACGCCGGCGCGCCCTCCGATGAGCAATACCTCTGCTTGATCCATGACTGCACCCTGCCACCGAGCAGTCGAACCGCGCGAATCGCGCGAACCAGATCTGCGCGGATCGGGGAGACAGGTCCTAGGCCCGGACCACCCCGTTGACGATGACCCGGTCCGGCTGTGCGAGGGCCCGTACGTCGGCCCGCGGGTCGGTGGCGTAGACGACGAGGTCGGCCGGGGCGCCTTCGGTGAGGCCGGGGCGGCCGAGCCATGCGCGGGCCGCCCAGGCCGTCGCCGAGAGGGCGTCCAGCGGCGGGATGCCGGCCTTCACGAGCTCCGCGACCTCGGCGGCGACCAGGCCGTGCGGCAGGGAGCCGCCGGCGTCCGTGCCGACGTACACCTGGATGCCCGCGTCCCAGGCCGCCCGGACGGTGTCGTAGCGCCGCTCGTGGAGCCGGCGCATGTGCGCCGACCAGCGGGGGAACTTGGCGTCGCCGCCCGCCGCCAGCTTCGGGAACGTGGCGATGTTGACGAGGGTCGGGACGATCGCCACGCCGCGCTCCGCGAAGAGCGGGATGGTGTCCTCGGTGAGCCCGGTGGCGTGCTCGATGCAGTCGATGCCCGCCTCGACGAGGTCCCGCAGCGAGTCCTCGGCGAAGCAGTGCGCGGTGACCCGGGCGCCCAGACGGTGCGCCTCGGCGATGGCCGCCTCGACCTCGGCGCGCGGCCAGCACGCCGTCAGGTCGCCGGCGTCACGGTCGATCCAGTCGCCGACGAGCTTGACCCAGCCGTCGCCGCGCCGGGCCTCCCGGGCGACGTACTCGACGAGCTGCGGCGGTTCGATCTCGTGGGCGTAGTTGCGGATGTAGCGGCGGGTGCGGGCGATGTGCCGGCCCGCCCGGATGATCTTCGGGAGGTCGTCGCGGTCGTCGATCCAGCGGGTGTCGGAGGGGGATCCGGCATCGCGGACGAGGAGCGTGCCGGCGTCCCGGTCGGTGAGGGCCTGCGCCTCGGCGGTGGGGGCGTCGACCGGGCCGTGGGCGTCGAGGCCCACGTGGCAGTGCGCGTCGACCAGGCCGGGCAGGGCCCATCCGGTGACCGTGGTGACCTCGCGGGCGGCGGTCGGCCGCTCGTAGGAGATCCGTCCGCCGACGACCCACAGTTCGTCGCGCACCTCGTGGGGCCCGACGAGTACGCGTCCCTTCACATGGAGCACACCGTTGTGATCACTCATGTCCGCACTGTACGTGCGTGCTGGGTAGGCTCGGCCGGTAACCCCGGACGAAGAGAGCACCGCCGTGACCCACCCCCTGCTGGACCTGCCGCCGCTGACCGCCGAGCGCTTCGCGTCGATCGAGCGGGGGGTGGCGCGGCTGCTGGACACCCGGCACGACGTGGTGGTCACCCAGGGCGAGGCGCTGCTGCCGCTGGAGGGGTGCATCCGCTCGGGGGCGCGGCCGGGTTCGACGGCGCTGAACGTCGTCACCGGGCCGTACGGGACCACTTTCGGCAACTGGCTGCGGGACGCCGGGGCGAACGTGGTGGACCTGGCGGTGCCCTTCGACACGGCCGTCAGCGGTGAGCAGGTGGCGCGTGCGCTGGCGGAGCACCCGGAGATCGACTTCGTGTCGCTGGTGCACGCGGAGGCGGCCACCGGCAACACGAATCCGGTCGCGGAGATCGGTGAGGCGGTACGGGCGCACGGGGCGCTGTTCATGCTGGACGCGGTGGCCTCGGTGGGTGCGGAGCCGCTGCTGCCGGACGCGTGGGGCGTGGACCTGTGCGTGATCGGGGCGCAGAAGGCGATGGGCGGCCCGGCGGGGGTCTCGGCGGTGTCGGTGAGCGACCGGGCCTGGGAGCGGTTCGCGGCCAACCCGGCGGCGCCGCGCCGCTCGTACCTGTCGCTGCTGGACTGGAAGGAACGCTGGATCGACGGTGGCCGCAAGGCGCTGCTGCACGCGCCCGCGCAGCTGGAGATGCTGGCGCTGGAGGCGTGCCTGGACCGGATCGCGGCCGAGGGGCCGGCGCGCGTGCTGGGGCGGCACGCCGCGGCCGCCCGGGCCACCCGGGCGGGCGCGGCGGCGCTCGGTGTCGCCGCGTGGGTGGGCGACCCGGCGCAGGCCGCTCCGGTGGCGACCACGCTGCGGGTCGCGGACGCCTCGCTGGTGGTGGCGAAGGCGGTGGCGGTGGATCCGGCGGCCCCGCTCGCGGCGGGCGGCGGGGCGCTGGCGGGGGAGATGGTCCGGGTCAACCACTACGGCCCGGCCGCGTCGCCGGAGGCGGTCGGGGCCGCGCTGGGGGCGCTGGCGCGGGCCCTGGACGCCGATCCGGCGCCGGCGCTGGCCGCGGCTTCGGCGGCCTGGGCGTAGCTCGGGCGAGCCCGGGCGCGGCTTCGGCGGCCTGGGCGCGGCTCGGGCGAGCCCGGGCGCGGCTTCGGGGGCCTGGGCGTAGCTCCGGGCCCGCCGGACGTGACCGCGGCCCGCCGGACGGGACCGCGGGGCGGCGGGCGCGTCCGGAGGGCGGTCGGCGGATGCGCGTCCGCCGGCGCCGGTCAGCCGGTCAGCCGGTCAGCGCGTCCAGCAGGCGGTCCACGTCCGCCTCGGTGTTGTAGAGGTGGAAGGAGGCCCGCAGGGCGCCGTCGCGGGCGGAGGTGTGGATCCCGGCGGCCCCCAGGCCGGGCTGGCGGTGGGCCAGGCCCGGTACCGACACGATGGGGGCGTCGCCGGGGACGGGCTCGTGGCCGAGGCGGGCCAGCCCTTCCCGGTAGCGGGCGGCGAGGGCGGTGTCGTGGGCGTGGACGGCGTCGATGCCGACGCGCTCCAGCAGCGCCAGTGAGGGCTCGGCAGCGTGGTACGGGAGGAAGGCGGCGGACTCGTCGAAGCGGCGGGCGTCCCCGGCCAGTTGCCGCATGGGGCCGTAGACGGCGTCCCACTTGGACTCGGCCGCCACCCAGCCGGCGTGCAGCGGGGTCAGTCCCGGCTGGGCCTCCTCCGAGACCGTCAGGTACGACGCGCCGCGGCCGCCGAGCAGCCACTTGTAGCCGCCGGTGACGGTGTACTCGTACGGCGAGGCGTCGAAGGGCAGCCAGCCGGCGGCCTGGGTGGCGTCCACGAGCATCCGCGCCCCGTGCGCGGCGGTCGCCGTACGGACGGCGGCGAGGTCCGCTGTCCGGCCGTCGGCGGACTGGACGGCGCTGAGGGCGACGAGGGCGGTGTCGGGGCGGACGGCTTCGGCGAGGGATTCCAGCGGGGCGAAGCGGACCTTGAGGTCGCCGCGGAGCACGAAGGGGTTCATGACGGAGGCGAAGTCCCGCTCGGGGAACAGGATTTCTGCGCCGGGGGGCAGGGAAGCCGCGATCAGCCCGACGTGGACGGCGACGGACGAGCCGACGGCGACGCGCCGCGGGTCGGTCGAGACCAGCCGGGCGAAGGCGGCCCGCACCCGCTCGACGACGTCGAAGTCGCCCGCCCCGGCGGGCAGTCCGGCGCCCGCCGCCTCGGCCAGCTCCCGTACCGCGGCGATGGAGGCCTTCGGGAGCACTCCGGCGCCGGCGGTGTTGAGGTAGGTGGTGGAGTGCGCGAACTCGGCGGCGCACACGCGGGACAGGTGGGAGAGCGGAAGATCCATGCCGTCCACTCTGCGCCGACGCCGCCTGAAAGTCCATTGCCTGTTTTTGCGTGTGAGCTCCAAGCAGGACTTATATGAGGGTGCTCGGGCGGGTCAGCGCGGGCACCCCGGATGCGGGAGGGGCGGTCAGCCCTGGGGGACGGCGCAGGCGCCGTCGGGCTCGCAGGCCTCGGCGTCGGGGGCCGTCTCCACGGCCTCGCGCCCGGCCCAGGCCTGCTCCAGGGCCCGGGTGAAGACCTCTGCGGGCTGGCCGCCGGAGATGCCGTAGCGCCGGTCGAGGACGAAGAACGGCACGGCGTTGGCGCCCAGTTCGGCCGCCTCTCGCTCGTCGGCCCGCACCCGGTCCGCGTAGGCGGAGTCGTCGGCGAGGACCTCGCGGGCCTCGGTCTCGTCCAGTCCGGCCTCGACGGCCAGGGCGAGCAGCACCTCGGGGTCGAAGACGGACCGCTCCTCGGCGAAGTTGGCCCGGAAGGCGAGGTCGAGGAGCTGCTCCTGCCGGCCGCGGGCAGCGGCCAGGTGCAGCAGGCGGTGGATGTCGAAGGTGTTGCCGTGGTCACGGCCGTCGGTGCGGTACTCCAGTCCCTCCGCGCGGGCGCTGGCGGCGACGTGCTCCTCCATCGCGCGGGCCTCGTCGAGGGTGCGTCCGTACTTGCGGGCGAGCATCTCCAGCACGGGGGCGGTCACGCCCTTGGGGCCGTTGGGGTCGAGCTCGAAGGACCGGAAGACGACTTCCACCTCGTCGCGGTGCGCGAACTCGGCCAGGCCCTTGGCGAAACGGGCCTTTCCGATATAGCACCAGGGGCAGGCGATATCGGACCAGATCTCGACGCGCATGTTCCTTCTTCTCTCCGGGTGTGACTGAACGGTTTCCAGTTCAACCATCCGGGGCCCCGTCTCATTCCCCGGACGCCGGGCCGACCTCCAGCCAGAGCGTGCGATGGGAGCCCGCGGGGGTGCCGGCCGGGTCGGGGCGCCAGCCGTGGGAGGCGTAGAAGGCCTGGGCGCGCAGGTTGTGCTCGTAGACCTCCAGGCGGACCCGCTCGATTCCGGCCCGCCGCCAGGCGGCGAGGCAGGCCGCGTGCAGGGCGGCTCCGGTGCCCCGGCGCCACTGGTCGGGGTCCACGTGGAGCTGGGTGAGGGTGGTCACGCCGTCGGCGGTCAGGAAGGCCGCCACCCCGGTGACCCGGCCGTCCCGCTCGGCGCACAGCACCTGGCCCTGTGCCGCAGGCCGGGCCACCGCCCGCTCCCAGCCCTCGCGGGCGCGCGCCGCCTCGGTCTCACCCGCGTAGGCCTCCTCGGGGACGCGGCCCCGGTAGTACGTGGCCCTGGCCCTGGTGTGCAGGGCGGCGATGGCGTCGAGGTCGCTGGCGAGCGCGGTCCGGATCACGGGAAGGGGAACGCCCCGGGAACCATGTCGGTTCCCGGGGCGCCGCCCCCGGCGTTCGGCGGCTACTTCTTCAGCCACGCCGCCATCATCTTCTGGGCGATCGGCGCGGCCAGCTTGCCGCCGCCGATCTCGGAACGGTCGGTGTCCGAGTTCTCGATCATCACGGCGACGGCGATCTGCTTGCCGCCCGCCTTCGCGTACGAGGTGAACCAGGCCAGCGGCGGGATGTTGTTGTTGACGCCGCGCTGGGCCGTCCCGGTCTTGCCGCCCACCTCGGCGCCCGCGACCTGGGCGGGCTTGCCGCCGCCGTCGGTGGCCACCGTGCGCATGGCGTCCTGGAGCATGGAGGCCGTCTTCGGGCTCATCACCTGCTCGGTCTTCGGGTCCTTGAAGTCCTCCAGCACGTTGCCGTCGGCGTCGGTCACCTCGGAGACCATGTGCGGGGCGACCAGTTTGCCGCCGTTCTCGATCGCGGCGGTCACCATGGCCATCTGGAGCGGGGTGGCCTGCACGTCGAACTGGCCGATACCCGTCTGCGCGACCTGGTCGACCGACAGCTTCTTCGTGGGGTACTTGCTCGGCGGGTTGGTGCGGACCGGGGTGTCGATCTGCGTGTTGAAGCCGAGCTTCTCCGCCATCGCCCGCATCTTGTCCTGGCCGAGCTTGGAGGCGAGGTCCGCGAAGACGTTGTTGCAGGACAGCTTCAGGGCGGTGCGGGCCGAGACGTTGTTGCAGGCCTCGTCGCCCGCCTCGCTGGGCAGCTTGGTGCGGGTTCCGGGGATCGTGTACGCGCCCTGCACGCCCGTCGGCGTGTCGATGCTCGTCACCAGTCCGTTCTCGATGGCCGCCGCGAGGGTGACCAGCTTGAACGTGGAGCCGGGCGCCTGCGGCTTGCGCAGTGCCACGTTCTCCATGGCCTTGCCCTTGTCGGCGGACAGCTCGTCCCAGGCGGCCTTGTCGTTGGCGCCCGTGATGCGGCCCGGGTCGTAGGACGGGTTGTTGACCACGGCCAGGATCTCGCCGGTCGCCGGGTCGAGGGCCACGGCCGCGCCCTGCTTGCCGCCCAGGGCGTCGTAGGCGGCCTTCTGCACGCCCTTGTCGAGGGTGGTGAGGACGTTGCCCGGGTCGGCCCGCTTGTTGGTGAGCATGTCCATCACCGTCTTCAGCCGGGTGTCCGAGCCGTTGAGGACGTTCTTGTAGACGCCCTCCAGCATCGTCGTGCCGTAGGCCTGGGAGCTGTAGCCGGTGATCGGGGCGTAGAGCGGGCCGTCCACGTAGGTCCGCTTGTACCCGAAGTCCTTGCCGCCCGTCTGCGTGGAGCCGGTGATCGACTCACCGCCCACGATGATGTTCCCCAGCGGGTTCTCGTACTGCCCGATGAGATTGCGCCGGTTGTTCTTGTCGTCTGCGAGGGCCTGGCCTTGGTACGCCTGCACCCAGGTGACCCGCACCATGAGGGCCAGCACCAGAAGCAGACAGAAGACCGACGCACGCCTGATCGTCTTGTTCATCCCCCAGAAGGACGTACCAGCGGCCCGGGCCGTTCCGCTCTGCCCCGATTGTGGCCGGGTTCTCAGCCTTTCTTCATGATGAAGCCCCCCTCGTAGGCGGCGATCACGGCCTGGGTGCGGTCGCGGGAGCCGGTCTTGGCGAGGACGGCGGCCACATGGGTCTTGACCGTCTGCGGGCCCACGCCGAGGTGCTCGCTCATCTCCTGGTTGGACAGTCCGGTGGCCATCAGGCGCAGCACGTCGGCCTCCCGGTCGGTGAGCCGCGCCGCCCAGGCGGGTGCCGGGGGCTCGGCGGCCGCCGTGTGGGCGGCGGCCAGGGCACGGACCGCCGCGGGGAAGAGCAGCGAGTCCCCCCGGGCGACGAGGCGGACCGCGCCGATCAGCTCGTCGGGGTCGGCCCGCTTGAGGAGGAACCCGGAGGCGCCCGCGCGCAGCGCGTCGTAGACGTAGGAGTCGTTCTCGAAGGTGGTGACGACCACGATCCGGGGCGGGTCGGGCATGGAGCGCAGGATCTGCCCGGTGGCCCCGAGGCCGTCGATCTGCGGCATGCGGACGTCCATCAGCACCACGTCGGGGGTCAGCGAGCGGACCAGGGCGACGGCCTCGGCGCCCGTGGCCGCCTCGCCGACGACCTCCATGTCGGGTTCCGCGTCGAGGATGACCCGCAGTGCGGTGCGGACCATCCGCTCGTCGTCGGCGACGACGACGCGCAGCGGCGGCCGGCTCATCGCCCGGCTCCGCCGGCCGCGCCGGCCGGGGTGGCCGCGGAGCCGAGCGGGAGGACCGCGCGCAGCCGCCACCGGCCCTCGTGGGGGCCGGCCTCGACGCGGCCGCCGAGCAGGGCGGCCCGCTCGGCGGCGCCGCGCAGTCCGCGGCCCCCGGTGGTGCGCCGCCGCTCGCCGTCGGGGGCGGGCGGGTCCTGAGCGGGCGCGTTGGTCATGGTGATCTCCAGTTCGCGGTGGCCGTCGGGTGTGTGGACGCGGATGTGCAGGGCGATGGGGCCCAGGCCGTGCCGCAGGGCGTTGCTCAGGCCCTCCTGGACGATCCGGTAGGCCTCGCGGGAGGTGATGGCCGGGAGCTGCTCCCAGTCGCCGACCGGGCCGGGGTCCTGGCTGGCGGTGACGGTGGTGCCGCCAGCGCGGGTGCGGGCCAGCAGCCCGTCGAGGTCGGCCGCGAGGGTCGGGGCCGGCGCGGCGTCGGCCCGGGCGGGGTCCCCGTCGCGCAGCAGGCCGAGGACCGTGTCGAGCTCGCCGACGGTGCGCCGGGTGGTCTCCTCGATCGCGGCGAGCGCCTCCCGCACGAACTCCGGGTCGCGGTCGAGCACCCGCCGGGCCGCGCCCGCCTGGAGGGTGACGGCGCTCAGGGCGTGCCCCACGGCGTCGTGCAGCTCCCGGGCCAGCCGGTTGCGGACGGCGAGGTCGGCGGCCCGTTCCTCGGCGGCGGCCAGCCGGTCCGCCGCGGTCGGCCCGAGGAGCACGGGTGCCAGCCGGGCCAGCAGTGCCCCCGCCGCCGCGGAGCTCACGACGACCAGGACCAGCAGCCCCACCCCGAGGAAGGGGGTGACGTACGGGTTCACCCCGCTGCTGAACCAGCCCGCCCCGAGGGGTGCCCGGCGCAGGGTGGCGGAGAACGGTACGAGGATCAGCACCAGCGCCATGGGCGTGGCCGCGAGGGTCATCCCGCTGATCACCGCCCCGACGCCCAGGTGCAGGGTCCACCAGGCGGCGGCCCGCCACCGGGAGCCCCACGAGCGGGCCGGCCCGCCGGCCGACAGGTCCCCGGGGACCCCGCACATGGCCCGCACGGCCGTCACCGACAGCGGGCGCACCAGCCCGAACAGCCCGGTCACGGCGGCCAGGGGCAGCGCGGCGGCGTAGGAGGCGAGGGTCAGGGTCGGGGAGGCCAGGACGTTGCCCCGGCCGGCCACGATACCGACCCATACCTGGCTGAGCAGGAAGTAGGGCATCAGCAGGGCTCCGCCGAGTATCAGGTGCACCCAGCGCAGCCGGGCCCGTGCCCCCAGCGCCGCCCCGGTCAGCCGGCGCGCCGCCCCCGTGCCGCTCACGTCCGTACCCCTCCCCGTCATGGTCCGTGTCCCCCCGGGCCGCTCTCCCCGGCGGCCTGCCGCGCTCAGCGCGCCCGGCCGGCGGGGAGCCTGCGTATGAGGACCGCCCCCGCGAGCAGCCCGGTGATCATCTGGCCGGCGTAGGTCAGGGCAGTCCACGGTGGTGGCCGGTTCGCCCTGCCTGAAGTCCAGCCCGTACGCGCGCGGCCAGCATGAACGCGCCCCAGGTCAGCATCGCCGCCGAGCCGATCCAGGTGACGGCCTGCCACTGCCGCGCACGCCCGCCGCCCCGGGCCAGCATCACGGCGCCCACCGCCGCGGCGAGCGCGCACAGCCCGTACGCCGCCGACACCACGCCCGTCTCCGCCGAGTACGCCGCCACCCGCTGGGCGGACAGCCCCGCGCTCCCGCCGAAGGCCCAGTAGAGGAACGCCGCGCCCACCGCGGTGCCCGCCAGCGCGGCGGCTCCCGCCACCACCCCCGTGGGAGACGGGAGCCGCCGCTGCGACGCGCCCTGCCCGGCCCCGCCCCAGCGCTCCCGCGCATAGGCGACGAACAGCCCGGCGAGGGCCACCCCCTGGAGGATGAAACCGCCGTAGACGACGGTGAACACCCAGGGGTCGAGGAAGGGTTCCCGGGCCGCCTTGACGGCTTCGCCGGCGCCCATGCCCAGGGCCTTGACGAGGCTCTGGGCCGGGAACCCGAGGGCTATGGGGGCGAGCAGCCCGGTGGCGACGTACGCCGGGACGGTCAGCAGCCATCCCGGCAGCCGTCTGCCCCAGGGCCTGGTGAGCGCCAGTACGAGCACGATGACGGTGGCGTCCATGGCCAGCGTCACCGCGTTGGCCACGGTGATCGGGAGACTGCCCGTCAGCAGCTCGCTGCCGTCCGGTATTCCGATGTGGCTCCCGGCCAGCCAGGCCGCCTTGAGCGTCAGGTACGGGACGGTGGCCGCCAGCCCGACGGCCCGCAGGACCCGCCGCCCCGTCCCGAGACGGGGGGAGGGGATGCCCGTGGCGCCGGTGGTTCCGGTCGGGTGGATCGCGTGGACTGCTCGTGTCGTCGTCATGTCCCCACGGTCGCCCGCGCAGACCCCCCTCCGCCTCCCCCGCGAAGGTGAACCGCCTCCCCCGCACGGGGGAGGCGGTACCCCGGCGGGGTGCGCCGGGTCACCGAGGCGGCACCCCGGCGGGGGTCTCACATGCGCCGGGTCACGACCGACAGCCGGTCCCGCGCCTCGAACAGCGCCGCCTTGATGGCCCGTTCGTGGTCCTCCGTCAGCCGTGCCACCGGCACCGAGCAGCTCACCGCGTCGCGGGCCGGCGTCCGGTACGGGATGGCCACGCCGAAGCAGCGCAGGCCGAGCGTGTTCTCCTCCCGGTCCACCGCGTACCCCTGCTCCCGGACCAGCGCGAGCTCCTCCACCAGCTGCTCCCGGTCGGTGATGGTGTGCTCCGTGACCGCCTCCAGCCGCTTCGGCAGCAGCGCGCGCACCTCCTCGTCGGTGTGCGAGGCCAGCAGCGCCTTGCCGAGGGCCGTGGAGTGGACGGGGAGCCTCCGCCCCACCCGGGTGAAGGGCCGCAGGTAGTGCTGGGACTGGCGGGTGGCGAGGTAGACCACGCTCGTCCCGTCCAGCCGTGCCAGGTGGATGGTCTCGGTGGTGTCGTCGGAGAGCCGGTCCAGGGTGGGCCGGGCCGCCGCGACGACCTCGTCGCCGTCGATGTACGAGCTCCCGACCAGCAGCGCCCGTACGCCGATGCCGTACCGCGTGCCGGTGGCGTCGGTCTCCACCCAGCCCAGGTTCACCAGCGTGCGCAGCAGCATGTAGAGGCTGGACTTGGGCAGGGAGAGGTCGTTCTGGATGTCGGCGAGGCTGTGCAGGCCCGGCCGTGCCGCGAAGTGCTCCAGCAGCAGGACGGTGCGCACCGCCGACTTCACCGGCGCCGCCGGCACGGGGACCCCCGGTTCGGCCGGACCGGCCGTCTCCGCTGTCGTCATACGCCTCTTCCCCTCTGGTCGGCTCTGATCGCCCCTTGTCACCCGGTGGACGCGGAAATAGAGTCCGCAGCAGAAGTGATCATTCATCCACCGGAACGGCGTTCAGAATACTGAACGGTCCAGGAGGTAGCGGGCCATGGCAGGGACACCAGTCTGGAGTGTGGACCCCCGCACCGGGAAGCAGCTCGAAGAGGTTGCGGCGGAAGCCACACCCGAGGACGTGGACCGGGCCGTACGCGCGGCCCACGGGGCCCGCGGGGCGCTGGCGGACGCGGCCCTGCGGGCCCGTTTCCTGCGCACCGCCGCCGAGCTCCTCGACGGGGCCGGGCAGGACGTGGTGGAGGCCGCCGACGCCGAGACCGCGCTGGGCTCCGGCCGCCTCACCGGCGAGCTGGCCCGCACCACCGGCCAGCTGCGCGCCTTCGCCGACGCCGTCGAGGAGGGCTCCCACCTCGACATCCGGATCGACCGGGCCGACCCCTCCCTCAGTCCGCCGCGCCCCGAACTGCGCCGCTACAAGGTGCCGCTGGGCGTGGTCGCCGTCTACGCCGCCTCCAACTTCCCGCTGGCCTTCTCCGTGCCCGGCGGCGACACCGCGAGCGCGCTGGCCGCGGGCTGCCCAGTGGTGGTCAAGGCCCACCCCGACCACCCGGCCACCTCCGAGCTGTGCGCCTCCCTGCTGCGCCGGGCCGCGGTGGCGTGCGGGCTGCCGGCCGAACTGGTCACCGTCCTCCACGGCTTCGACGCCGGCGTGGAGCTGGTCCGCCACCCCCTGGTGTCCGCCGCCGGGTTCACCGGGTCCATCCGGGGCGGCCGGGCGCTGTTCGACGCGGCCGCAGCCCGACCGGTGCCGATCCCCTTCCACGGCGAGCTCGGCTCCCTCAACCCCGTCGTCGTCACCCCGGCGGCCGCCGCCGAGCGCGCCGAGGAGATCGGCTCCGGGCTCGCGGGCTCGGTCACCCTCGGCGTGGGCCAGTTCTGCGTCAAGCCCGGCCTGGTCCTGGTCCCCGAGGGGCCCGACGGCGACCGGCTCACCGGCGCGCTCGCCAAGTCCCTGGGCGAGACCGGCCCCGGGGTCCTGCTCGACCACCGGATGCGGGAGAACTTCCTGGCCGGCGTCCGGGAACGGGCCGCCCTCCCCGGGGTCACCGCGCCCGTCACCCCCGGTCCCGGCGGCGAGCACGCCGTCGGCGCCGGCTTCCTGAGCGTGTCGGCGGCCACCCTGCTGGAGGGCGGCGCCCACGGGGTGCTCCTGGAGGAGTGCTTCGGGCCCGTCACCGTCGTCGTCCGGTACGCCGGCCAGGGCGAGGCCGCCGCGGTCCTGGACCGGCTCGGCGGGAACCTGAGCGCCACCCTGCAGCTCTCGCGGGCCGAGACCGAGGGCGCGCCCGGACCGGCCGCCGCGCTGATCGCGCAGGTCACGGGGCTGGCGGGGCGGATCGTGGTGAACGGCTGGCCGACCGGCGTCGCGGTGGCCCCGGCCCAGCACCACGGCGGCCCGTACCCGGCGGCCACCTCGCACTCCACCTCCGTCGGCGGCACCGCGATCGAGCGGTGGCTGCGCCCGGTGGCCTACCAGTCGGTGCCCGACGCGCTGCTCCCGCCGGAGCTGCGCGAGGCCAACCCGCTGGGCCTGCCGCGCCGCGTGACCGGCACCGCGTAATTCCGTTGCCGCCCCGCCTCCCGGCGGGGCAGGCTGCGCTCCATGCCGAAGCCGCAGGGGTTCACGTACGAGGTGCTCAGCGACCGCACCGTCCGCATCACGCACCGGGGCCGGGCCGCGGGCACCCTGCGGGGTGCCCGGGCCGACAAGTTCCTGGCCGAGGTCGGGTCCGGTGACGCGCAGCTGGTGATGGCCCGCTGGACCGGCTCCTACAAGTTCGGCAACGAGCGCACCGCCCGCTACCACCCCCGCAACCGGCGGTCAACTTGACCCGGCCCTGAAAGGACCCGGGCTTGGAGGTAGGGCGCGGCTGGCTGCCGCGTGGTCTCCTCCGTCCAGTCACCCCTACGGGGTGGCAGGGACGCGTGACTCACGCCCCGCAATCCACACGGTCTCGCCCTTGCGGCCGATGTTGTGGGACGCGTTGTCGTCCGCGTGCATGAGGGCCCCGCAGGACCGGCACGCGAACGTTGCCTGATCGATCCGGTTCTTCCGGTCGATGTGGCCGCACTCGGAGCACTGCTGGCTGGTGTACGCCGGATCGACGTACACCAGCGGTACCCCGGCCCGCTTCGCCTTGTACTCCACGAAAGAAGCGAGCTGGTGGAAGCTCCACGAGTGCAGTGTGGTCCGCTGGTCCTTACGGTGCCGTACCCGGTCGCGGATGCCCGTCAGAGTTTCGAGGGCGATTCCGCGTCCGGTGCGTTCAGCGGTGGTGACGATGGTCTTCGAGACGATGTGGTTGACGTTGGCGGCGTGCCGGGCTTCCTTGCGGGAGCGCTTCTTGAGCAGCCGCTTCGCGGACTTGGTGCCCTTGGCCTGCAACTTCTTCCGCAGGTCGAGCTGCCGCTTGCGATGCCGGTTCAAGCCCCGTCCGGCAGCCCGGTAGCCCGTCGAGGTGGTGGCGATGTGGGCAATGCCGAGATCGACACCGAGGAACCCGTCCGGCTCGAACACCTCAGGCTCGGGCAGGTCGATCGTGGCGATCAGGTAGAACAAGCCGTCGCGTTCCATCAGGTCCGACTCGCCCTTGCGGTGCTCGCGCAGCATCCTGAGCGCATCCGGCGAACACGCGAAACGGACCTTCTTGAGCCGCCCGGCGGTGGTCCAGATCGAAACCGTCTGCTGGTCGTACTGCCAGGACAGGCACCGGTCGTCATACGGCTGCGCGGCCTCGGGCCGGAACGCGATCGGCTTCGACTCCGCCTTGCGGCGGCGCTTCGATCCCGGCCTGCCCAGGTTCCCGGCCCTGATGTTGGCCCTGAGTGTCGCGTACGCGTCGCGCGTCTTCTTGATGACGTGCTGCGCTGTTTGCGCCCCGAGACCCCGCGCCTTCAGCTCAGCATAGGTGTGCTTGCGCAGCTCGTACTCACGCGGGACACCGCGCTCGAACGCCACCGCCGACACCCAGCACGCGGACTCGTTGACCGTGCGCAGGGTGGAACGCAGCGCGGCGGCCTGGTCGGCCTCCGGCATCAGCTTCACCTGCGCCACGATCTTCATACGGGCAACGTAACAGGCCCCACTGACAACGCCCGTTCCGACAGAAACGGAACGAACTCCGGCGCTTCGCGCCTCCGATCCAAGGATGCCCTCCCGGGCGTGAACGCCCGAGGTTCCTCGCAAGATCCTGCTGAAAATACCGCCGAGGGTAAGGGAACGGCAAAGCCGCTCCGGTCGTTCTCCGGGCATGACCGCTATGACCCCTGGTTCCAACCTGCCGCTCGACACCGTCCGCGTGACGGTGGACGTGGCTGCCCCGGTGCGTCTCGACGTGTCGGGGCTCCTGCTCGCGGCGGACGGCAAGGTGCGCTCCGACGCCGACTTCATCTTCTACAACCAGCCCTCCGGGCCCGGTGTCAGCTACCGGTCCGGCGGCGGTTCGGCGCCGGATTCCATCACCGTGGACACCGGCGCGCTGCCCCCCGGCATCGAGCGGATCGTGGTCACAGCCAGTCCCGACGCCGCCGGGCAGAGCTTCCAGGGCATCGAGCCCACCGCCACCGTGCGGGACGCGGTCGGCGGCGCGGTGATCGCCACCTTCACCCCGCCGCGGCTCGGCCCGGAGACCGCCCTCGTCGTCGTGGAGATCTACCAGCGCGGCGGCGTCTGGAAGGTGCGCGCCGTCGGCCAGGGGTACGCCAACGGTCTCGCGGGCATCGCCACCGACTTCGGGGTCTCCGTGGACGAGGAGCCGGCCCCGCCGGCGGCGGCCGCCGCTCCCGTCGCCCCGGCCGCTCCGGTCGCCCGCCGCCCCGGTAGCCCCGCCGGCACCCGCCGCGCCGCCTGCCCCCGTCGCCGCCCCCGTCGGCGGCGGGAAGATCAACCTCGACAAGGGCCGGGTCAGCCTCCAGAAGAACCAGACCGTGTCCCTGGTCAAGGGCGGCCGCCCGCTGCTCTCCCAGGTCAAGATGGGGCTGGGCTGGGAGCCGGCCTACGGCGGCCGCGACATCGACCTCGACGCGTCCGTCATCGCCTACGGCCCGCAGCGCAATTTCATCGACAGCTGCTACTTCGGCAAGCTGTCGATCCTCGGCGGAGCGATCAAACACTCGGGCGACAACCTCACGGGTGACGGCGCCGGGGACGACGAGGTGATCGTCGTGGACCTGGGCCGGCTGCCCGCCGAGGCCACCGGACTGGTCTTCACGGTGAACTCCTTCTCCGGCCAGAAGTTCACCGAGGTCGCCAAGGCCTACTGCCGGCTGATCGACGCCGCGAGCGGGGAGGAGCTGGTCCGCTTCGACCTCACCAGTGCCGAGCCGCAGACCGGGGTCATGATGGCCAAGCTCATCAAGCAGTTCTCCGGCGAATGGGAGATGACGGCCATGGGCGAGTTTGTGAAGTCCCGCACAGTGCGCGGCATGGTCAAGCCCGCCTCGCAGGCACTCTGAGCAGGTGGGCGGGCATATGCCGAGACCGTGGAGCCGACGGGCGCGCATCCGGGTGATGGATGCCACGCGTAATCCGGAGGTGGCTGTCAGTGCCCGCCCGTAGCCTTGGAGGCATGCAGAACACACTCCGGCCCGCGGGTCCCGCGCGCCCGTCCGCCGCCGAGGCGAACGAGGCGATACGGCACCTCGTCGAGACCTGGGACGGGGAGTGGCCCTCGGAGGCGTACGAGTTCCTGCTCGAGGAGTGGGCAGCGGCCTCCCGCGCCGAGGAGCTGGCCGCCGTCCAGTAGCCGGCGTTCCCGGGGCACAGGGGTGCCCCGGGACCGCCGGCCGGCGCCCGCGTCAGCGCGGGGAGCGCCGCCAGGGGCCGGTGATGGCCAGCATGATGCCCGGGTCCTGGATGTTGGCGTACAGGGTGCGCCCGTCCGGGGAGAAGCAGACCCCGGTGAATTCCGAGTACTCCGGCTTGTCGGCCGTACCGATGTTGAGTTCGTTGCGCGCCAGCGGGTAGACGCGGCCCGACTCCGTGGCGCCGAGCAGGTGTTGCAGGCCCTCGCCGTCCTCGGCGATGACGAGGCCGCCGTACGGCGACACCGTGATGTTGTCGGGGCCGTCGTAGCCGCCGTCGGCGGCCGGGTCCCGGTTGACGCCGATCAGTACGACGAGCCGCACGGTGCGCCGCTTGGGGTCGTAGAACCACACCTGGCCGTCGTGCGCGGCGCCCGGGCTCTCCTCGCGCGCGTAGGAGGAGACGAAGTAGGCGCCCCCGTCGGCCCACCACATGCCCTCCAGCTTGCGGGCCCGGGTCACCGCGCCGGCCGCGAACTGCTTGCGCACCGAGAGGCTGCGCGCGTCGCGGTCGGTCACCTCCACCCAGTCGACCCCGTACACGGTGCCGGTCTTCGTGGCGCGCGAGAGGTCGTCCACGAGACGGCCCTGGCTGTCGAAGCACTTGGCGGCGGCGAGCACCCCGGCGTCGGGGGCGAGGGTGCGCAGCCGGCCGCGTCCGTGCCGGAAGCCGTGCGGCGGGGTCCAGCGGTAGAGCAGCCCGTTGGGGCCGGAGGCGTCCTCGGTCAGGTAGGCGTGGCCCTGGCGGGGGTCGATGACCACGGCCTCGTGGGCGTACCGTCCGAACGCCTTGACCGGCTGCGGGTCGCGGTTGGCCCGGCGGTCGTGCGGGTCGACCTCGAAGACGTAGCCGTGGTCCTTGGTCATGCCGTTCTTGCCGGCCAGGTCCTCGGTCTCCTCGCAGGTCAGCCAGGTGCCCCAGGGGGTGGCTCCGCCCGCGCAGTTGGTCGACGTGCCGGCGACGCCGACCCATTCGGCGACCTCGCCGCCGCGCCGGACCTCCACGACGGTGCAGCCGCCGGACGCGGCCGGGTCGTAGACGAGGCCCTCGGCGAGCGGTACGGGGTGTGCCCAGCCGCTGCGCGGGCCCTTCAGCTCGTGGTTGTTGACGAGGAGGGTGACTCCGTGGTGCCCCTCGAAGGCGGCGGTCCCGTCGTGGTTGGACGGGGTGCTCTCCCCGGATTCGAGGGTGGTGACACCGCTGCGGGTGATCACGCGGTAGGTGAACCCGGCGGGCAGGGCGAGCAGTCCGGCGCGGTCGGGCAAGAGCGGCCCGTAGCCGGGGGCGTGGGGGCGGCCGTGGGCGTCGAGCGCTTCGGGCCGGGGGTCGTCGGCGGCGAGTGCCCCGGGGGCGGTGGCGAGGGCGCCGACCGTCCCGGTCAGTGCGACGCCCGCGCCGGCGATGACGGTGCGGGCGGTGAAGTCCCTGCGGCTGAGGGGCATCGGGTCTCCAGGGGTGGGGAGGTGGTGCGCCTGGCGTACGGTCGCAGGCGCACACGCTCCCGCCCGTACGTGAACGGCGGCTGAACTACCCGCGAATGCGGGCCGAGCCCTTGCCTGTCGCCGGAATGGCGGAATTGATTCGAACGCTGTCCCGGAATCGGCCTGCTGTGCACCCTCGCCGAAACCTCCCCCGGTCCCCGCTCCGTACCCCCGCTCCGCCGCCGGAGCGCCCGGCCGGCCGGCGGGCACCGGTCCGGGCGCCCGCCGTCCGCCGACGGGCGCCCGGACGGGCCGCCGCGCTGGTCAGGGCTGCCGGGAGCGGGCCTTGAACGCGGCCTTCCGCGCCTCCTTCGAGGCCTTCTTGTCCGGGTGCAGCCGGCCCATGGCCTCCAGAACGTACGCGGTGGCGGGGTGCTCCACCCGCCACGCCTGCTCGAAGAACCCGGTGTGGTGCTCCGTCAGGCTCCGCATCAGCAGCGGGAGCTCCTCGGTCTCCCCGTCCGCCGCGAGCTGCGCCGCGATGGTGTCCACCGTCAGCCAGAACACCATCGTCTCGTCCGGTGCCGGTACGTCGGCCACCCCGTGCTCGGCGAGCCAGACCCGGGCGAGGCCGCCGAGCTCCCGGTCGTCCAGGACGGCCCGGACCGCCGGCTCGGCCTCCGGCCCGGCCGGGGCGAGGGCCTGCTGGCAGCGCAGCCGGCGCAGCGGGGCGCCCTCGTCGTCACCGCGTGCGGCGGCCAGCAGTTCGGCGACGGCGGCCGGCAGGTCCCGGCCGGCCAGCCACTGCTCGATCTCGGACTGGGCGGCGCCCTCCGGGTAGGAGGAGACGGCGTCGAGCAGCGCGTCGGCGCCCTTGTCGGCGAGCTCCCCGACGGCCGGGGCCTCGACCCCGGCTTCGAGCATCCGGGCGCGGACGCCGTACAGGCCGAGCGGGGTCAGCCGCACCATCCCGTACCGGGACACGTCCTCGTCGTCTTCCGGGCCCGCCGCGGCGCCCTGACCCGCCTCCTCGGAAGCGGCTTCGTCCGCCTCGGCGAGCAGCGCCTCGTCCACGGGGCGGTACTCGACCAGCCCGATGGGCTCCAGCTGCCGGAACTGGTCGTCGAGGCGCATCATCGCCTCCGACACCTGTTCCAGGACGGCGTCGGTGGGGTCGCCCATCTCGTCGGGCACGATCATCGAGGCGGCGAGCACCGGCAGTGGCACCGGGCCCTCGCCGGCGCCGCCTTCGGTGACGGTGAGCAGGTAGAGGTTGGCGAGGACCCCGTCGAGGAAGTCCGCTTCCCGCTGGGGGTTCCAGTCGAGGCGGTCGAAGTCGATCTCGCCGCCCGCGTCGAGGGCGTCGACGAGGTCGTCCAGGTCGGGTACGGCCGCGTCCGCGAGGACGGTGTCCAGGGCGGCGAGCCACAGGTCGAGCACGTCGCCGGGGGCGCCGCCGGCCAGCAGCGCGAGGTCCTCGCCGGGGGTGGCGGTGCCGTACTCGGGCTCGGCCGCCTCGGCGCCGTCGCCGCCGTCCTCCTCCGGCTCGGTGACGTCGACGAGGCCGGTGTCCACGGCGACCCGCCAGGCCTGGCTCGCGTACACGGGCGAGTCCTCGTCGGCGGTGTCGAGGCCGAGGACGGTGACGGCCTCGGGGAGCTGGTCGGGGGCGAGTTCGCCCCCGACGTCCACGCGGGTGTCGGGGCCGGCCCAGCGGGCGAGGCGTACGGCGCGGGCGAACAGCGGGGCGACGAGGGCGTCGCGGGCCAGCTCCGCATCGGAGTGCAGCCGTACCGGCGGCAGCGTGGGGTGCGGCTCTGCGGACATGGGGTGGTTCTCCTCGGAAGGGACGCACGGGGCGGTGGGGCGGCTGAGCGGTGGGGCGGGCCGGCGGCGTCCGGGCGGCATGACGCCGTCCGGCCGTGTGGCCGAAAACACATGCGGACGGGCCGTCAGGCCCGTTGCGGCGACCCAGCGTAGACGCAATCGGGGTGCGTCCGGCGGCCATCACCTTTGGTTCATCCCACAGTCAGCCTCCGTATCCCCTGGAGGCCTTGACAACGTCCCTGGTCACCCAGGAAATTGACGCGCGTAGATGTACACGGGCCGTCAAGCGCCCGCACCTTCTCCTCCACACACCGGAGTTCCCGCCCATGCGCTCCTCGCATCCCCGTTCCGCCGCCGTCGCGGCCCTCGTCGCCACCGCCCTGGCCACCGGCCTGCTCGCGGGCACCGCCGACGCGGCCGAAGGCGCCGTGTCCGCCGATCCGATACGCATCCACGACATCCAGGGCACCACCCGGATCTCCCCCCTGAACGGCAAGCAGGTCGCCGACGTCCACGGCATCGTCACGGGCGTGCGCACCTACGGCTCGCGCGGCTTCTGGATCCAGGACCCGGACGCCGACGACAACCCGGCCACCAGCGAGGGCGTCTTCGTCTTCACCAGCTCCGTCCCGACCGTCGCCGTCGGCGACGCCGTGAAGGTCTCCGGCACGGTCGGCGAGTACGTCCCCGGCGGCGCGAACTCCGGCAACCAGTCCGTCACCCAGATCTCCAAGCCCACGGTGACGGTGCTCTCCTCCGGCAACGCCCTGCCCGAGGCCGCCGCGGTCACCGAGTACTCCGTCCCCGCCGAGTACGCCCCCGCGGGCGACCCGGCGGCCGGCGGCAGCATCAACGGCCTGGCCCTGGAGCCCTCCCGCTACGCCCTGGACTTCTACGAGTCCCTGGAGGGCATGAACGTCAGGATCGGCACCTCGCGCGTGGTCGGCGCCACCGACGCGTACGGCGAGCTGTGGGTGACGGTGAAGGGCTGGGAGAACACCGCCAAGCGCGGCGGCACCGTCTACGGCTCGTACGAGTCCCAGAACACCGGCCGCCTCCAGATCCAGCAGCTCGCGCCGCTCGCGCAGCAGCCCTTCCCGGTGGCCAACGTCGGCGACAAGCTGACCGGCACCACCGAGGGCCCCCTGGACTTCAACCAGTTCGGCGGCTACACGCTGGTGGCGCGCACCCTCGGCACGGTCAAGGCGGGCACCCTCGCCCCGGAGAAGACCAAGGCCCAGTCGCCCGGCGAGCTCGCGGTGGCCACGTACAACGTGGAGAACCTCGACCCGAGCGACCCGCAGGAGAAGTTCGACAACCTCGCGAAGGCGGTCGTGACCAACCTGGCCTCGCCCGACATCGTGGCCCTGGAGGAGATCCAGGACGACAACGGCGCCAAGAACGACGGCACCGTCTCGGCCGAGCAGACGCTGACGAAGTTCACCGAGGCGATCAAGGCAGCGGGCGGCCCGGCCTACCAGTGGCGCTCCATCGCCCCCGAGAACAACAAGGACGGCGGCGAGCCCGGCGGCAACATCCGCCAGGTGTTCCTGTTCAACCCGGCGCGGGTCTCCTTCACCGACCGCGCCGCGGGCGACGCGGTGACGGCGACCGGTGTGACGACGGAGCGCGGCAAGGCCGCCCTGACCCACTCCCCCGGCCGGATCGACCCGGCGAACCCGGCGTGGGCCGACAGCCGCAAGCCGCTGGCCGGCGAGTTCCTCTTCCGCGGCCGCACGGTCTTCGTGATCGCCAACCACTTCGGCTCGAAGGGCGGCGACGAGGGCCTGACCTCGCACCACCAGCCGCCGGTGCGCAAGTCGGAGGAGAAGCGGCTCCTGCAGGCGCAGGCCGTCAACGGGTTCGTGAAGCAGCTGCTGGCCGTCGACAAGAACGCGGCCGTGCTCGCGGTCGGCGACATCAACGACTTCGAGTTCTCCGGCACGGCGAAGGCGCTGGAGGACGGCGGTGCGCTGTACTCGGCGATCAAGTCGCTGCCGAAGGCGGAACGTTACTCCTACGTCTACCAGGGCAACGCCCAGGTGCTGGACCAGATCCTGACCAGCCCGTCGATCAAGAACTTCGCGTACGACAGCGTGCACATCAACGCCGAGTTCTCCGCGCAGAACAGCGACCACGACCCGCAGGTGCTGCGCTTCCGCCCGTAACCCGAACCGCAGGGGCCCGGCGGCCGTCCCCGCCCGGGCCCCCTGCCGGGCCTGGGCCGGGGCGCCCGCGAGCGGGGCCGCGGGCCGGGCGCGAACCGTAGGTCGGGACCTTCGGCCCTGGCGTGACGCTGGACACACAGGGGACAAAATCTTCCGGTTGTGGTGTTGAGTGTCCCCACGCCCGAACTAGCCCTCCTTGTACCCCCGCAGCCCGGGAGGACCGCGTGTTCCCGTCCATGTCGCTCGCCCAGGAAATCGGCCTCGCCGTCCTCGCCGTGGCCGTCCTCGTGTGGGTCGTCGGTCTCGGCCACATGCTGTGGGACAGCCGCTTCCACCACCCGGAGCCAGGCGCCTACGAGGGCCTGCCGGTGATCCCGTCCCAGCGCACCGCGGCCACGCACCCGATGGAGACGGTGGAGCTGACCGAGGCGGAGGAGCGGGCCTTCGCGGGCCTGATCCGCACGATCGCCCTGAACTGACCGGGCGCGACCGCCCCCGGAAGTACCCGGAACGCCCCTCGCCCTCGCGGCGCGAGGGGCGTTCCGGCACGTCCGGGCGTCGCCTTCGCCCTCGGTTGCGGGTCCCGTCACGCGCGTCGATAGTGGGAGAGGCAGCCGCGCCTTGATCACCGGGGCCCGGGCGCCGCACGCGGGCCGCGGACGTTCCGGCCGGCCGCGACGGCATGAGCCCCGGGGCGCTCCCCCTCCCCCCTCCCGTTCCGCACCCGGACCGGCCGGGTCACCACCCGCACGGCGCGTCGCCCTGCCGATCTCCTTCACAGGACCGAGAGGAGCACCCCATGCGCCCCATGCGCCCCATGCGCCCCGTGCACTCCATGCGCCGGAAGACCCGGGTAAGCCGCTTCCTTGCGACGGCGTCGGTTTTCGCGGCCGGAGGCCTCATGCTGCTGCCCGCGCCCACCGTGGCGCAGCCGGCCGCGCCCACGGTCACGGTGGCCGACGTCCCCGAGGGCACGTACCAGCTCGTGAACGTGCAGACCGGCAAGTGCGCCACCGTCGCCGGCGGGTCCACCACCGCCAACAACCATCCGCTGGTCCAGTTCGACTGCGACACCCACCCCTCGCGCCGCTGGCGGGTGACGGACGAGGAGGACGGCGCCTTCCACGTCGTCAACGGGCAGACGGGCAAGTGCGCCACCGTCGCGGGCGGGACCACCACCGCCAACAACCATCCGCTGGTCCAGTTCGACTGCGACACCCACCCCTCGCGGCGCTGGCGCATCACCAACGGCGACGGCAGGTCCTTCCAGCTCGTGAACGCGCAGACGGGCAAGTGCGCCACCGTCGCCGGCGGCAGCACCACCGCCAACAACCACCCGCTGGTCCAGTTCGACTGCGACACCCACCCCTCGCGGCGCTGGTTCCTGCGGCTGGTGGGGTGAGTCCCGCCGCGCCGAAAGGCGAGTGCCCTCCCGCGTCGCGCGGGAGGGCACTCGGTGGTGACGGCGGCGGGCGCTGCCCGCGCGGCGTCAGTTGTGGCTGTGCAGGACCTCGTTGAGGCCGCCCCAGTTCGCCTTGTACGGGCGGGCCTCGACGGCGCCGGTGACCGAGTTGCGGCGGAAGAGGATGTTGTCGGCGCCGGAGAGCTCCAGGGCCTTGACGATCTGGCCGTCCGGCAGGGTCACCCGGGTGCCCGCGGTGACGTAGAGGCCGGCCTCGACGACGCACTCGTTGCCCAGCGCGATGCCGATGCCCGCCTCGGCGCCGACCAGGGTGCGCTCGCCGATCGAGATGATCTGCTTGCCGCCGCCCGAGAGGGTGCCCATGGTGGACGCGCCGCCGCCGATGTCGGAGCCGTCGCCGACGACGACGCCCGCGGAGATGCGGCCCTCGACCATGGAGGTGCCCAGGGTGCCTGCGTTGAAGTTGACGAAGCCCTCGTGCATGACGGTGGTGCCCTCGGCGAGGTGCGCGCCGAGGCGGACGCGGTCGGCGTCGGCGATGCGCACGCCCTTGGGGGCGACGTAGTCGGTCATGCGCGGGAACTTGTCGATCGAGGTGACCTGGAGGTGCAGGCCCTCGGCGCGCGCGTTCAGCCGGACGGTCTCGACCTGGTCGACGGCGACGGGGCCGAGCGAGGTCCAGGCGACGTTGGTGAGCAGGCCGAAGACGCCGTCCAGGTTCTGGCCGTGCGGCTTGACCAGGCGGTGGCTCAGCAGGTGCAGGCGCAGGTACGCGTCGTGCGCGTCCAGCGGCTTGTCCTCCAGGGAGCCGATGACGGTGCGGACGGCTACGACCTCGACCCCGCGGACCGCGTCCGAGCGGATGGCCTTGGCCGCGGCGGCGCCGAGGAGCTCCACGGCCTGCTCGGCGGTGAGGCGCTCGGTGCCGGCCGGGCCGGGCGCGTCGGCCAGCTCGGGGGCGGGGAACCAGGTGTCGAGGACGGTGCCGTCGGCGGTGATGGTGGCAAGTCCGGCGGCGACGGCGCCGGTGGTACGCGTAGCAGTCATGCCCGAAACCTAACCGGCGACGGGCCGCGGTCGCGAACCGGTCTCATGTGCCGGGCGCGCGGCGTGTCGCTCCGCGCGGCGCCGGGCGGCGCGCGCCTCGGTGCGGTACCGGGCCAGGACGACCGCGCCGGCGCCCGCCGCCAGGGCCGCGCACAGCGGCCACAGCAGGCCGGGGGCGGCGGCGTACAGGGCTCCTGCCGGCGGGCGGGCGAGGACGGTCCCGCTGACGGAGACCCCGGCGTACAGGCTCTGGAAGCGGCCTACGGCGTGCTCGGGCGCCTGGTCGGCGACGTAGGCGGTGGCGGTGGTCTTGTAGAGGATCTCGCCGAGGCTGAGCAGCACCATCATCGTGACGGCGGTCGCCACGCCGGCGCCGAGGAGCAGCGCCGCGTACCCGGCGCCGACCAGGACGAGTCCGCTTCCGATGACCGCCAGCGGCGGCCGGTCGCGCAGGGCGACGGCGGCGGGCAGTTCCAGCAGCAGGATGACGGCGCCGTTGAGGGCGATGACCAGTCCGAAGGCACGTACGTCGAGGCCGTGGGCGGCGAGGTAGACGGGGAAGAGGGAGTACTGCTGGCGGTAGACCACGTCCACGACGAGGATCGCGCCGAGCAGCACCAGGACCCCGGGGCGGGCCCGTAGGGCGGCCCACACCCCGCCGCGGCCCTGACCCCCGTCCGGGGCCGCGGCGGGCGTGCGGGGGGCGCCGCGCGCCGGGACGACGCGGGCGGTCCAGGCGGCGAAGAAGAGGGTGCCGAGGCCGTCGGCGAGGAAGAGCCAGTCGTACGAGAGCCCGGAGGCGAGCAGGGCGCCCAGCGGCGGGCCCAGGGTGAAGCCGCCGTTGGAGACGCAGCGGACGACGGCGAAGGCCTGCCGGCGGGCCCCCTCGGGGACGGTGACGGCGACCAGGGCGGAGTTCGCGGCGCGGATGACGCCCGAGGCGTACTGGGCCGCCGTCAGGGCGGCGTACAGCAGCGGGGTGGGCAGCGCCGGGAAGGACATCAGGGTGAGCCCGCCGAGGGCGGAGGCGGTGAGCAGGACCCGGCGGTGGCCGAAGCGGTCGCCGTACCAGCCGCCCGTGAAGTTGCCGGCGACGAGTCCGATGCCGCCGATGCCGGTGGCCAGGCCGGCCTGGGCGGCGCCGAGGCCGCGGGGGCCGGTCAGGTAGAGGAAGACGAAGACGAAGGTGAAGCTGACGACGGCGTTGACGAAGACCCCCGCGGCCAGCAGCCACACGACCCTCGGTACGTCCTTGAACCCCTGCAACCCCTGCAGCACACCCGTGTCCCCCGTGTCGGTCCGTAGTAAGTTCCTTTTGGGAACGGACTATGTCAGCATGACAGCCTTGGGTCAACGGACAAAGGAGTTCCCATGGCCCAGCGCACGCACCTCGGCGACGCGGACTGCTCCATCGCCCAGGCCCTCGACGTCGTGGGCGACTGGTGGACGCTGCTGATCGTGCGGGACACCGCGCGCGGCCTGTACCGCTTCGACGAGCTCCAGCGCGAGCTGGGGGTGTCCCGGAAGGTGCTCGCCGAGCGGCTGAAGCTGCTGGTCGAGGCCGGGGTGCTGACGCGCGAGCCGTACCAGGAGCGCCCGGTGCGGCACGAGTACCGGCTGACCCCGCGCGGGCGGGGGCTGCTGCCGGTCCTGGTGGCCCTCCAGGACTGGGGAGACACCTGGGTCCTGGGAGAGGGAGAGATGACGGCGACGACCGGGGAGTCCTCGAAGGAGGCCGTACGGGTCCACGCGCTGCGCGGCACCCGGCTGCCGGAGCTGCTGCTGCCGGACCGTTTCGGCGAGCTCCGCGACCCCGTGGCGGACGCCCCGTTCACCGTCCTGTACTGCTTTCCCGGCGCGTACGCCCGGGCCGAGTCCTACCCGCCCGGGTGGGCCGGGATCCCCGGCGCGAAGGGCTGCACGCTCGAATCGTGCACGTTCCGCGACCAGTTGGCGCAGTTCACCGCCTCCGGCGCCACCGTGCACGGCGTCTCCACCCAGCGGCCGGACGAACAGCGGGAGTTCGCCGAGCAGGAGCGGCTGCGCTTCCCGCTGCTGTCGGACGCCGGGCTGGACCTGGTGACGGCGCTGCGGCTGCCGACGTTCCGCGCGGCGGGGGTGAGCCGGATCAAGCGGCTGACGCTGGTCGTGGACCGGGAGCGCACGGTGCGCGAGGTGATCTACCCGATCACGGACATCGAGGCGAGCGTCGCGTCGGCGCTGGCGACGGTACGCGGCGCCACGGCCTGACCCCCTGACCCCTCCCCCCTTCCCCCTCCCCCCTTCCCCCGGCAGGGCGCGGCGCACGGAAGTGCCGGGGACTCCGGCACGGCGGAGAATCGGAGGTGGCGGGGCCGGCCCCGAGCGGCGCCGCAGGGGGGGCACGACCCACTACCGCGAGGGAACGGGGAGTCCGATGGCACCAGCGAAGCGAGCACGCCGGGTCCTGCACGTCTCCGCCGCCGGCCTGGCGTGCGCCCTGGCGGCGGTCACGGCGCCCCCGGCTCAGGCAGCCGAACCCGTCACGGGGGCGCCGACCCTGATGAGCCTGCGCCTCGACGCCCCGACGGCCTACCTCACCTTCCGCGACAACTCGGAACCCGACATCTCCTACACGATCGTCCTCACCGAGAAGGACAACCCGGGGTACACCAAGATCGTGCGGACCGCCCCCGGAGGGGTGCCCGGGACGGGCCGGGTCGCCACGCGCTCGGCCGACGGCATCAAGCCGGGCGTGGCCTACTGCGCGACGATCAGGGCGACCGTCCACTACGAGGAGTCCGTGCCCCAACCGTACGAACTGGAGGACCCGGTCACCCCCGAGTCCAACAAGGTGTGCGCGGACCCCGTCGACGCGTCCAAGCCCGGCAGCGCGCCGACGGACCTGTCGGTCGGTCCGATCACCGGCGAGGCGAACCCGCCCTCGGGCACCAACCGGAACTACTGGGTGGGCTACTCCAACAAGGGGGCCACGGCGACGGGCGTCGTGCTGGAGGTCTGGGCCACCGGGCCGATGACGCTCCGCAGGCCTCCGGCGGCGGGCACCTTCAGCGGCTTCACCTGCGCGCCCTCCGGAGCCTCGGGTTTCCGCTGCACGGGCGGTACCGTCAAGGCCGGGGAGAAGAACCAGATCCCGTTGCTGATCACGGTGACCAACGCCGGCAACGGCACCGTCCACGCGTCGATCACCGGCGCCCGTGACGCGAACACCGCCGACAACGGCGCCTCGTTCGCCTTCCAGGCGGTCCCGAGGACCCCTTAGAGGACCTCCGGCCCCCGCCGGCCGTCGGCGCCCGCGACCACCCGCCGCAGCAGCTCGCGTACGTACGCCCCGTCGTACGGGGTGCCCGTCAGGAGGACCTGGAGGCTGATGCCGTCCATCACCGCCACCAGGGCCCGCGCCGTCAGCGGGTCGGTGTGCTCCGCCAGGGCCGCGGTCACCGCCTCGCACCATTCGGCGGCGACCGGCCGCAGCGCCGGGCGGCGCAGGGCGGCGAGGTACAGCTCGTACTCCAGCTCAGCCCGCCCCCGGTCCGCCTCCAGGACCTCCCCCAGCAGCCGTGCCAGCGCCCCCGCCAGGTCCTCGCCCTCCCGGATCACCAGCGCGGGCGCGTACGCCTCGTTGGCCTGCCGCAGGGCGGCGACCAGCAGGTCGTCCAGCGTCTCGAAGTGGTAGGTCGTCGAGCCCAGCGGCACGTCCGCCTCCGCCGCCGCGCTCCGGTGGCTGAGCCCGGCGATCCCCTTGGCCGACACCACCCGGATCGCGGCGTCGATGATCCGCTGCCTGCGGTCGGGGTCGTAGCGGCGCGCTCCGGCGGCCATCAGTGCGCCGCCCCGCCCAGGTTCAGCAGCACCACGCCCCCGATGACCAGCGCGATCCCTGCGATCTTCGCGGCCGTGGCGGCCTCCCCCAGGAACACCATCCCTATCGCGGCGATGGCGGCGGTGCCGACCCCGGCCCAGATCGCGTACGCCGTGCCCACCGACATCGACTTCAGCGTCCGGGCGAGCAGGGTGAAGGCGATGACGTAGCCCACCAGGGTGCCCAGCGAGGGCCACAGCCGGGTGAAACCGTCGCTGTACTTCATGGCGGTGGTCCCGGCGACCTCCGCGGCTATGGCCAGGGCGAGCAGTACGTAAGGCATGTGTACGACAGTACACATCGAGGCGGCGATGCGTACAGATGTACACATGCACGGGCGGTCACAGCCGCGCCCATCGGAGCTACGGTGGCCCCCTCAGGGGACAGGGGGCCGCTCATGGCACAGCATTGGACCCACGCGGGCGGCGGCTGGCTGCCGCCGCGACGCCCCCGGCCCGGCGTGGTACCGCTGCGGCCCCTGGGGCCCGGGGAGATCCTCGGGGGCGCCGCCGCGACCCTGCGCCGGTACGGCGGAACGCTGTGCGGCGCGCTGCTCCTCGGCCAGCTCGCGGGGGCCCTGCTGGTCGCCGCGGCGGCCGGGGCGGCCACCCTGGCCTCCCTCAGCCGCAACTCCGGCAGCCGGGTCTTCGTCTGGACCCTGTTCCCGGCGGCGGCCCTGTTCCTGCTGTTCACCTGCGCCCTGGCCACCGCCCTGATCGCGGTGCTGCTGCGCCCGGCGGTGCTCGGCCGTGCCGTCACCGTACCGGGCCTGCTGCGGGCGGCGCTGACCCGGACCCCGGCCGTCCTCGGGGCGCAGCTGCTGGCACTTCTGGCCGCGGCGGCCCCGATCGTGGCGGCCGGGGCCGCCGGGCTGCCGGCGCTCGCGCTGCTGCCGCTGCTCCCGGTGGCCCTCTGGCTCGGGGTGCTGTTCGCCCTGGCGCCCACCGCCGCCGGATACGAGGGACTGCGGCCGGTGGCGGCGCTGCGGCGCTCGGCGCGCCTGGTGCGGGGCGCGTGGTGGCGCACCCTCGGGGTCACGGCTCCGGCGGTGGCGTTCACCTGCGCGGCCGGGTACGCGCTCCAGGCCTGGTTCGGGCCGGCGGGGGCGCTGTCGGCGCTGGTGCTGCTGCCGGCCTTCCCGCAGCTGCCCGCCGGGCTGCTCTACGTGGACCGGCTGATCCGCCGCGAGCACCTCGCCGAGGCGCTCGCGACGGACACGTAGCACTGCGCTATCGGCATCAGTTCAGGGTGAACCAGGCCGCGCGGGCCTTCTTCCACTCCGGGTGTGTCAGGTCCTTCGCCTCGACGCCGTCGCCGTACAGGTCGGCGGAGCCGCTGTCGGTGACGACCTGGACCCGGGCGCCGGGTGCGTTCAGGTCCGGCACCTCCACGATGGCCTCCCAGCCGCCGGGATCCGTCGTGGGCAGGTCGGCCCGCTTGACGGGGGCGTGGCCGGGGACGCCGTCCCACTGGTAGAGGGCGTACGGGTCGGAGTTGTCGTCCGCCGCCCAGGAGCCCGCCAGGATCAGGTACTGACCGGCCGCGTTCTTCCTGACGTCCCGTACCGACAGCCCGCCGAGGTCGAGCTCGACGCCCGCGCCGAAGACGGCCTTGGCGCCGCCGGCCAGCACCTGGTCGAAGTTGGTGACCGGCACGAGCAGGGCCTTGCCGCCCGGTACGGCCGGGGCGAGCGGGGCGCGGAAGCCGAGGTAGGCGGTGGTGGTGGAACCGGGCGCGAACTCCAGGCCCTCCACGTTGAACCCGTCGATCTGCTTCGGCGCCTCACCGGCCGCCGTGCCCGCCGCGAAGCCGTACCGGTTGCCGTTCGCGGTGTCCCAGGCGACGAGGTCGTCGCGGAGCTTCTTGTACGAGCGCCCGTACGCGAGCTGCGTGCCCGGGCCGGAGCCGCTGACGGTGGTGGTGAACACCGTGTTGCGGGGCGCCTTGTACTCGCCGTCCTTGTTGTTGCCGAGGGAGCCGGTCCAGTAGATGGTGTCGCCGATCCGGGTGGCGCCCTCGATGTCCACCTCCTTGGTGACGCCGAGCTGGGAGCTGAAGTCCCAGGTGCGCACGGGGGCGGCGGAGCGCGAACGGTCGTACAGGCGCAGCACGTTGTTCTCGTCGTCGGCGACGACGGTGTAGCCGCCGCCGACGTCGACGGCGGCCGAGGTGTCGGAGGCGCCGCTGAAGTAGCGGGCGTCGGCCGGGTTCTGGACGGCGGCGGACGCGGCGTAGGAGAGGGTCTTGGTGGCGGTCTTGCCGCCGAGCCCGGTGACCTTGACCGTCAGGTTGGTGTAGCCGCGGGCGTGCGCGGTCACGGCCAGCTGCCGCACGGCCCCGCTGCCGATGACGGTGACGTCCCCGGTGCCGGCGACGGAGGCCTTGCTGGAGGCCGAGGCGCTGACGGTCAGCGCGGAGGCGTCGGCGCCGCTCTGCCCGACGGTCACGGCGACGGTCTGGTCGCCGACCCCGTTGACGGAGCCGGACAGGTAGCCGGCGGACAGCGAGATGGTCGGGGTCCCGTAGGTGACCGCGTGCGCGGGCATGACCGTCGCGGCGACGATCAGTGCGGCGGTGCCCGCGGTCCCGGCGATGCCGAACTGCTTCTTCAAGGTGGCGTCCTCTCCCACGGCGTCACGCTGTGACGGCCGTCGAGAAGGTTCGGCCACCGTGGCCAACTGCCGGTGCACGTCACGCGTCGGCCCGGAGAACCCCGGCGAACAGGGAGAGCAGGGAGAACGGGAAGGGCCCCCGGCACGACCGTGCCGGGGGCCCTCACGCGCAGGCGCCGCTCAGACGTTGAAGCCGAGCGCGCGCAGCTGCTCACGGCCGTCGTCCGTGATCTTGTCCGGGCCCCACGGGGGCATCCAGACCCAGTTGATGCGGAGCTCGTTGACGATGCCCTCGGTCGCCGACTTCGCCTGGTCCTCGATGACGTCCGTCAGCGGGCAGGCCGCCGAGGTGAGCGTCATGTCGAGGGTGGCGATGTTCGCGTCGTCGATGTGGATGCCGTAGATCAGGCCCAGGTTGACGACGTCGATTCCCAGTTCGGGGTCGACCACGTCGTAGAGGGCCTCGCGGACCTCCTCCTCGGTGGCCGGCTTGATCGACGCCTCGGGCGTCGCGTTCTCGGTCATGCCGTCTTCCTCTCCGCGTCACCCAGCACCTGGGCGGTCGCGTCCTTCCACGCCATCCAGCTCAGCAGAGCACACTTCACGCGCGCCGGATACTTGGAGACGCCGGCGAACGCGACCGCGTCCTCCAGCACCTCCTCCATCTCCTCGTCCGGCTCCAGCTTGCCCTTGGACTGCATCAGCTCCAGGAACACGCCCTGGATCTTCTGCGCCTCGGAGAGCTCCTTGCCGACGAGCAGCTCGTTGAGCACGGACGCGCTGGCCTGGCTGATGGAGCAGCCCTGGCCCTCGTAGGAGACGTCGGTGAGCGTCTCCCCGTCGTACTTCACGCGGAGCGTGATCTCGTCGCCGCACGTCGGGTTGACGTGGTGCACCTCGGCGTCGCCGTCGCGCAGGCCGCGCCCGTGCGGGTGCTTGTAGTGGTCCAGGATCAGTTCCTGGTACATCGAATCCAGCTTCACAGCCTCGTCCTCGTCGCCTTCGTCAGCCGAAGAAGTTCCGTACGTGCTCCAGCCCGTCGATCAGCGCGTCGACCTCGGCGGGAGAGGAGTACAGGTAGAAAGACGCTCGCGTGGTCGCGGGAATTCCGTACCGGAGGCACACGGGGCGTGCGCAGTGGTGTCCCACGCGGACCGCGATGCCCTGCTCGTCCAGCACCTGGCCCACGTCGTGCGGGTGGATGTCGCCGAGCGTGAAGGAGATCGCCGCGCCGCGGTCCTCGGCCGTGGTCGGGCCGATGATCCGCAGGTCGGGCACCTCCAGGAGGCGCTTCACCGCGTACTCGGTGATCGCGTGCTCGTGCGCGGCGATCTTGTCCATGCCGATCGCGGTCAGGTAGTCCACGGCCGCGCCGAGGCCGACGGCCTGGGCGATCGGGGGCGTGCCCGCCTCGAACTTGTGGGGCGCCGGGGCGTACGTCGAGGCGTGCATCGACACGGTCTCGATCATCTCGCCGCCGCCGAGGAACGGGGGCAGGTCCTCCAGGAGCTCCTGGCGGCCCCACAGGACGCCGATGCCGGTCGGGCCGCACATCTTGTGGCCGGTGAAGGCCACGAAGTCGGCGCCGAGCGCCTGCACGTCCAGCGGCATGTGCGGAGCGGCCTGGGAGGCGTCGATCAGGACGAGGGCGCCGACGTCCTGGGCGCGGCGGACGATCGCCTCGACCGGGTTGACGGTGCCCATGATGTTGGAGACCAGCGTGAAGGAGACGATCTTCGTCTTCTCCGTGATGACCTCTTCGATGTTGGACAGGTCGAGCCGGCCGTCGTCGGTGAGTCCGAACCACTTCAGCTTCGCGCCGGTGCGCTGCGCGAGCAGCTGCCACGGCACGATGTTGGAGTGGTGCTCCATCTCCGTGATGGCGATCTCGGTGTCGCTGTCGACCCGGTAGGGCTCGTCCGCCCAGCCGAGCATGTTCGCGACCAGGTTGAGCGACTCCGAGGCGTTCTTGGTGAAGATCACCTCGTCGCGGCTCGGCGCGTTGATGAAGGCGGCGACCTTGTCGCGAGCGCCCTCGTACAGCGCCGTGGCCTCCTCGGCGAGCACGTGCACGCCGCGGTGGACGTTGGCGTTGTGCTGCTCGTAGTACTCGTTCAGCGCGTCGAGCACCTGGCGCGGCTTCTGCGAGGTCGCCGCGTTGTCCAGGTAAACGATCTTCTTCCCGTCGTGGACCACACGATCCAGCAGGGGGAAGTCCTTGCGGATCGCCTCGATGTCGAGGAGGCCAGGCAGCTGTGTCACGCGGTCGCGCCACCCTTCGTGCTGTACGACTCGTAGCCTTCCGCCTCCAGCTTGTCGGCGAGCTCGGCACCGCCGGACTCGACGATGCGGCCTTCCGAGAAGACGTGGACGAAGTCGGGCTTGATGTAGCGGAGGATCCGCGTGTAGTGCGTGATCAGCAGCGTGCCGACCTCACCGGTGGCGCGGACGCGGTTGACGCCCTCGGACACCTGGCGCAGCGCGTCGACGTCCAGACCGGAGTCCGTCTCGTCGAGGATCGCGATCTTCGGCTTCAGGAGCTCCAGCTGGAGGATCTCGTGGCGCTTCTTCTCACCGCCGGAGAAGCCCTCGTTGACGTTGCGCTCGGCGAAGGCCGGGTCCATCTGGAGCTGCTCCATCGCGGACTTGACCTCCTTCACCCAGGTGCGCAGCTTGGGGGCCTCGCCGCGGATGGCGGTGGCGGAGGTGCGCAGGAAGTTGGAGACCGAGACGCCGGGGACCTCGACCGGGTACTGCATGGCGAGGAAGACGCCGGCGCGGGCGCGCTCGTCGACGGACATCTCCAGGACGTCCTCGCCGTCGAGGGTCACGGTGCCACCGGTGATGGTGTACTTCGGGTGACCGGCGAGCGAGTACGCCAGGGTGGACTTGCCGGAGCCGTTGGGGCCCATGATGGCGTGCGTCTCACCCTGCTTGACCGTGAGGTCGACGCCCTTGAGGATCTCGCGGGCGCCGTTCTCGGCTTCGACGGAGACGTGCAGGTCGTGGATTTCAAGCGTTGCCATGGGTACCTCAGGACTCCTGGGTGAGGGAGACGAGCACGTCGTCCCCTTCGATCTTTACGGGGTAAACGGGGACGGGGCGCGTCGCGGGCAGACCGGAGGGCTTGCCGGTGCGCAGGTCGAAGGCCGACCCGTGCAGCCAGCACTCGATCATGCAGTCCTCGACCTCACCCTCCGAGAGCGAGACGTTCGCGTGCGAGCAGATGTCGTTGATCGCGAACACCTCCCCCTCGGTGGAGACGATGGACACCGGCGTGCCGTCGAGTTCCACCCGCTTGGGGGTGTTCTCCTCCAGCTCGCTCAGCGCACAGGCCTTGACGTAGCCCATCAGACGGCCGCCGCCAGCTCGGCCTCGATCTTCGTGATGAGGCGCTCCTCGATGTCCGCGACACCGATCTGCTGGACGAGCTCGGCGAAGAAGCCGCGCACGACCAGACGGCGGGCCTCGTCGGCCGGGATGCCGCGCGACTGGAGGTAGAAGAGCTGCTCGTCGTCGAAGCGGCCGGTCGCGGAGGCGTGGCCGGCGCCGACGATCTCGCCCGTCTCGATCTCGAGGTTCGGCACCGAGTCGACGCGCGCGCCGTCCGTGAGGACCAGGTTGCGGTTCATCTCGTAGGTGTCGGTGCCCTCGGCGGTCTTCTCGATGAGGACGTCGCCGATCCAGACCGCGTGGGCGTCCTGGCCCTGGAGCGCACCCTTGTAGACCACGTTGGACTTGCAGTGCGGGGCGTCGTGCGTGACCAGGAGGCGGTGCTCCTGGTGCTGGCCGGCGTCCGTGAAGTACACGCCGAGCATCTCGGCCTCGCCGCCGGGGCCCGCGTAGCTGACCCGCGGGTGGAGGCGCACGACGTCGCCGCCGAAGGTCACGACCACGGACTTGAAGCTCGCGTCGCGGCCGATGAGGGCGTTGTGCTGCGAGGTGTGGACGGCCGTGTCGTCCCAGTCCTGGACGGACACGAAGGTCACCTTGGCGCCGTCGCCGACGAGGATGTCGACGTTGGCGGCGCGGACGCCGTCGCCGGTGTGGTCGATCACGATGATCGCCTCGGCGAAGGGCTTGATGTCGAAGACGGTGTGCCCGAAGGTCGTGCCGCCCTCACCGTGGAGCGCGACCCGGATGGGCTCGGCGAGCACGGTCTCCTTGGGCACGGTGACGACCGTGGCCTTGGCGAACGAGGAGAAGGCCTGGGCGGCGACCCGGTCGACGGGGGTGCCGGCCTTGCCGATCCGCTCGTCGCCGCGCTCGACGGACTCGACCGTCACACCCTCGGGGGCGTCGATCTGGGCCTTCATGGTGCCGTTGGCGACCGCGGTGCCGTCGTGCAGGCCCTTGAGGCGGGCCAGCGGGGTGAACCGCCACTCCTCCTCGCGGCCGTGCGGGACGGGGAAGTCGGCCACGTCGAAGGACGGGGGCGCGCTCATCCGGGTGGCGACGGTGGACTCGGCGGCCACCGCGATCGCGCCGGCGGTGGTGGAGCCCGCCGCTGGGGGTGCCCCCACTCGAGCGGAGCCGAGAGTGGGGGAGTTCTGAGCCTCAGCCATGGCTGTCGTCTTGCTCTCTTCCATACGTGTGACGAATGTGCTGCGGGGCGGGGGCGGCCGCGGTGACGGCCGCCGTCGGGCTAGCCGACCGAGCCCTCCATCTGCAGCTCGATGAGCCGGTTGAGCTCCAGCGCGTACTCCATCGGCAGCTCCTTCGCGATCGGCTCGACGAAGCCGCGCACGATCATGGCCATGGCCTCGAACTCGGTGAGCCCGCGCTGCATCAGGTAGAAGAGCTGGTCGTCGGAGACCTTGGAGACGGTGGCCTCGTGGCCCATCGTCACGTCGTCCTCGCGGACGTCCACGTAGGGGTAGGTGTCCGAGCGGGAGATGGTGTCGACGAGGAGCGCGTCGCACAGCACGTTGGACTTGGAGCCCGCGGCGCCCTCGCCGATCTCGACCAGACCGCGGTAGGAGGTGCGGCCGCCGCCTCGCGCCACCGACTTGGAGACGATGTTGGAGGAGGTGTTCGGCGCCATGTGGACCATCTTGGAGCCGGCGTCCTGGTGCTGGCCCTCGCCGGCGAAGGCGATGGACAGGGTCTCGCCCTTGGCGTGCTCGCCCATCAGGTAGACGGCCGGGTACTTCATGGTGACCTTGGAACCGATGTTGCCGTCGATCCACTCCATGGTCGCGCCCTCGTACGCCACGGCGCGCTTGGTGACCAGGTTGTAGACGTTGTTCGACCAGTTCTGGATGGTCGTGTAGCGGCAGCGGCCGCCCTTCTTCACGATGATCTCGACCACGGCGCTGTGCAGCGAGTCCGAGGAGTAGATCGGGGCGGTGCAGCCCTCGACGTAGTGGACGTAGGCGTCCTCGTCGACGATGATCAGCGTCCGCTCGAACTGGCCCATGTTCTCCGTGTTGATGCGGAAGTAGGCCTGGAGCGGGATGTCCACGTGGACACCCTTGGGGACGTAGATGAAGGAGCCGCCCGACCACACGGCGGTGTTCAGCGACGCGAACTTGTTGTCGCCGACCGGGATGACCGTGCCGAAGTACTCCTGGAAGAGCTCCGGGTGCTCCTTGAGCGCGGTGTCCGTGTCGAGGAAGATGACGCCCTGCTCCTCCAGGTCCTCGCGGATCTGGTGGTAGACGACCTCGGACTCGTACTGGGCCGCGACACCGGCGACGAGGCGCTGCTTCTCCGCCTCCGGGATGCCGAGCTTGTCGTACGTGTTCTTGATGTCCTCGGGCAGTTCCTCCCAGGAAGCGGCCTGCTTCTCGGTGGAGCGCACGAAGTACTTGATGTTGTCGAAGTCGATGCCGGAGAGGTCGGAACCCCACATCGGCATGGGCTTCTTGTCGAACAGCTTGAGGCCCTTGAGGCGGAGGTTCAGCATCCACTCCGGCTCGGACTTCTTCGCCGAGATGTCGCGGACGACGTCCTCGGACAGACCCCGCTTGGCAGCGGCGCCGGCCGCGTCGGAGTCGGCCCAGCCGTATTCGTAGGTGCCCAGGCCATCGAGCTCAGGGTGAGCAGTCTCCGTGGTCATGCGGGGTTCCTCCCGGCCGTACTTGCAGATGCTGATGTGTCGGTCTGTGTGGCGCTTCGCGGGATGAACGTGGTGCACACCCCGTCGCCGTGGGCGATCGTGGCGAGGCGCTGCACATGCGTCCCGAGCAGGCGGGAGAAGACCTCGGTCTCCGCCTCGCAGAGCTGCGGGAACTGCTCGGCGACATGTGCGACCGGGCAGTGGTGCTGACAGAGCTGTTCACCGCTGTGCGGACCGGGAGCGCTCTTCGCCGTAGCAGCGTACCCGTCCGCGGTCAACGCCTTGGCCAGGGCCTCGGTGCGGGCCGCGGGTGCGGCCGCCTCCACGGCTTCCCGGTAGCTCCGCGCCTGCGTCTCCATCCGCGCCCTCGCGAAGGCGGCGACGGCCGCCTCGCCCTTCTCGCCCCCGCCGACGGACTGCGCGATCCAGCGCAGGGCGTCCGCGGCGAGGGTGTCGTAGGACTGGTCGAAGGCGTCTCGGCCGCAGTCGGTCAGCGCGAAGACCTTGGCGGGCCGGCCCCGGGTGCGCGCGCCGTACACGCGCTGCTCACGGGGTGCGACCACGTCGTCGGCGACGAGCGTGTCGAGGTGGCGGCGGACGGCGGCCTGGGTGAGGCCTAGGCGCTGCGCGAGGTCGGCGACGGTGGAGGGGCCGTGGTCCAGGATGGACCGCGCGACCCGGTTGCGGGTTGACCGCTCCCCGGTCGCGAGCTCCCCCTGGGGGGCCTCGCTCATCCGTTCGCCGTTTTTCACAACGCCATTGTTGCGTAAATAAGCGAGCCCCGACAAGCCGTGACCGACGCCACGCCCGGTGGCGTCCATCACTAAGGGTTACCTTATTTGTCTACGGAGAGTTAATCGGTAGATGGAATTCCGATTCCATTCCCACCCGGAGAACCCGCGTCCGCCGCACCGTGTTCGAATCGATTCCGCCTTTCCCGCCCGGTCCACCCCGGGGCCGGGGCCCTCTTCCCCGCCTCCGTAGACTCAGTCACCATGAGCAACGACCCCGCCGTGGAAATCCGCGGACTGGTGAAGCGGTACGGCCCCAAAACGGCGGTGGACGGCCTGGACCTCACCGTCCCGCGCGGCTCCGTCACCGCGGTCCTCGGCCCCAACGGCGCGGGCAAGACCACCACGGTGGAGACCTGCGAGGGCTACCACCGCCCCGACGCCGGCACCGTCCGCGTCCTCGGCCTCGACCCGGTCGCCCAGGCCGAGCGGCTGCGCCCGCGCGTCGGCGTGATGCTCCAGTCCGGGGGCGTCTACTCCGGCGCCCGCGCCGTGGAGATGCTGCGGCACATGGCGAAGCTGTACGCCGACCCCCTCGACGTCGACACCCTCGTGGAACGCCTCGGCCTCGGCGGCTGCGGCCGCACCACCTACCGCCGGCTCTCCGGCGGCCAGCAGCAGCGGCTCGCCCTCGCCATGGCCGTCGTCGGCCGCCCCGAGCTGGTCTTCCTGGACGAACCCACCGCCGGCCTCGACCCGCAGGCCCGCCGCGCGACCTGGGACCTCGTACGCGAACTGCGCGCCGACGGCGTCACCGTCGTCCTCACCACCCACCACATGGACGAGGCCGAGCAGCTCTCCGACGAGGTCGCCATCGTGGACGCCGGCAAGGTCATCGCGCACGGCAGCCCCGAGCAGCTGTGCCGCGGCGGCGCCGAGAACACCCTGCGCTTCACCGGCCGCCCCTCCCTCGACCTCGCCTCCCTGCTCAAGGCCCTGCCCGACGGCACCCAGGCCGCCGAGCTCACCCCCGGCGCCTACCGGGTCACCGGCGACGTGGACCCGCAGCTGCTGGCCACCGTCGCCTCCTGGTGCGCCCAGCACGGGGTCATGCCGGACAGCCTCTCCGTGGAGCGGCACACCCTCGAAGACGTCTTCCTCGAACTCACCGGTAAGGAGCTGCGCGCATGAGCGCCGGTACGTTCACCCCCCGGCCGGGGGCCGCGCCGGTGTCCCGGATGATCTGGGCGCAGACCGCGCTGGAGACCCGGATGCTGCTGCGCAACGGCGAGCAGCTGCTGCTGACCGTGATCATCCCGGCGCTGCTGCTGACCCTCTTCTCCGCCGTCGACATCGTGGACACGGGAGAGGGGAAGTCCGTCGACTTCCTGGCGCCGGGCGTCCTCGCGCTCGCCGTGATGTCCACCGCCTTCACCGGCCAGGCCATCGCCACCGGCTTCGACCGCCGCTACGGGGTGCTCAAGCGGCTCGGGGCCTCCCCGCTGCCGCGCCGGGCGCTGATGGCCGCCAAGACCCTGTCGGTGCTGGTCACCGAGGTGCTCCAGGTGGCCCTGCTGACGGCGATCGCCCTCGCGCTGGGCTGGTCCCCGCACGGGAACCCGCTGTCGGTCGCGCTGCTGCTGCTACTCGGCACGGCCGCGTTCTCCGGGCTCGGCCTGCTGATGGCGGGGACCCTCAAGGCCGAGGTGACCCTGGCCGCGGCCAACCTGGTGTTCCTGCTGCTGCTCGTCGGCGGCGGGGTGATCGTGCCGCTGGAGAAGTTCCCCGAAGCGGTGCGGTCCGTGCTGGGCCTGCTCCCGATCTCGGCACTGTCCGACGGGCTGCGCGAGGTGCTCCGCGACGGGGCCGCGCTGCCGTGGGGCGACGCGGCCGTCCTCGGCGTCTGGGCGGTCCTCGGGCTGGGCGCCGCCGCCAAGTGGTTCCGCTGGGAATGAGCCGGTCCGGCGGGCGCGCCCCGCTCCACCGGGAGTGAATCGGCGTCCCGGATCGTTGGCCCCGCGGGAGGATGACCAGCCTCCGCACATCGGAACGCCGGGGGGCACGGCATGGAGCAGCGGGAGGCCGCGCTGCGGCTGGACGGACAGTGGGCGCGGATCCGGGCGGGGGCCGAGCCGGCCGGGCCCGCCGAGAGCGAGCGGCTGCTGCGGGAGCTGATCGGCGCGCTGCGCGGGCCCGCGCGGACCGACCCCGAGTGCGCCGCCCGGCTCGGGCTGCGCCTGGGCGACCTCGCGGCACGCCGGTTCGGGGGCGGGGACCGGGCCGGGGCGCTGGCCGCCGTCGAGGAGGGGCTCGGGCACGCGCGGCGGGCCGCGCCGCACGCGCCGGAGTTCGCCCGCTGGTACGCGCGGGGGCTGATCAACCAGGGAGTCTGGCTGGCGTGGCCGCTGAGCGACGGGGCCCGCCTCCCCCTGCACCCGCTGGGCTCGGGCGGCGAGAGCGGCCCGGGTGCGATGGAACGGGCGGCCGGCGAGCGCGCCCGTGACGTGACGCGGGCCGCCGTCGAGGTCTGGGCCGGGCTGGACCAGGAGGACCCGGTCAACCGGCGGGGCCTCGCGCAGGCCAAGGTGTTCCTCGCGGACCGGCTCGCGGAGCTGGGCTCCGCGACGCAGGCGGTCGCCTGGGCGGTGGACGCCGAGGCCGGGTTCCGCCGGCTGCTGCTCGCGCACCCCGGGCCCGAGGCGGCGCAGGAGGCGGAGGAGGCCCTGGACCACATCGGCCGCCAGCTGGAGCTGCGGCTGCGCTTCCTCGGCTTCGACGCGCTGGCGGGGCTCCGGGCCGACGGGCTGCTGCCCGAGCGGCTGCTGCCGCAGGCGGTGGTGGCGGCCCGGATCCAGGGCGTGCCGGAGGCGGTGATCGGGGGCCGGCTGGGGCTGGACGCCGAGCAGGTGGCCACGATGCTGGAGGTGACCCCGTGGCTCGCGGTGTGGCGGGTCGAGGTGCGGGGCGCCGACGGGCTGTGGACCGTGCAGCCGGAGCCGTGGCAGGGGTCGGCGCAGGTGCGGGGGCTGACCGCCGAGGAGGTGGGGGCCGACCTGGTGCGGGGGTTCGCCGCCTCCCCGCTGCACCCCGGCGAGGGCGGCCTGTGGCGGGTGCTGGTGTGGTGGCACGAGGAGGGGGATCCCGCGGGGGCCAGGTTCCGCTCGGTCCTCGGGCCCGACGCTCCCGCCGGTACCCCCTCGTGAAACTTTGCACAAGGCGCCGCATACGATAGGCGCCGTGTTGAACCCATTCGCATACATCGCCGACCGCTGGACGCCGTCACCCCGGACCGTCCGGCGGGCCGCGTCCGCCGCGCTCCTGATGAGCGTGGCCATCATCGTCACCGGCGGCGCGGTGCGGCTGACCGGATCCGGTCTCGGCTGCGACACCTGGCCCAAGTGCACCGACGACAGCCTCGTCGTCACCCAGGCCCAGGGCTTCCACGGAGCCATCGAGTTCGGCAACCGGATGCTGACGTACGTGCTGAGCGCGGCCGTCGGCTGGTTCATCCTCGCCGCGCGCGCGGCCAAGCCGTGGCGGCACTCGCTGACCAGGCTCGGCTGGATCCAGTTCGCCCTGGTGATGGGCAACGCGGTCCTCGGCGGCATCACCGTGCTGACCGGGCTCAACCCGTACAGCGTCGCCGGGCACTTCCTGCTCGCCACCGGCCTGATCGCGGTCACCACCGTCTCCTGGCAGCGCACCCGCGAGGGCGACGGCGCCCCCCGCCCGCGCGTACCGGGCCCCGTGCGCAAGCTGTCGTGGGCGCTGATCGCCACCACCCTGGTGCTGATCGCGGCGGGCACGGTCGTGACCGGTTCCGGTCCGCACGCCGGCGACAAGAGCGAGATCAAGCGCATGCCGTTCGACTGGGCGGCCACCGCCCACGTGCACGCGATCGCCGCCTGGCTCGTCTGCGCGCTCGCCGTCGCGATGTGGCTGGTGCTGCGCGTGGTCGACGCCCCCGCCGACACCCGGGCGCGCGCCCGCGATCTGCTGGTCGTGCTGCTCGCCCAGGGTGCGATCGGCTACGTCCAGTTCTTCACGAAGCTGCCCGAGGTGCTGGTCGCCGCGCACATGCTGGGCTCCTGCCTGGTGTGGATCTCGGTGCTGCGCCTGACCCTGAGCCTGCGCGAGCGCTCCGCCGACCCGGTGGAGGCGCCCGCGCGGGACGAGGAGCAGCTCTCGGCGGTCTGACGCCGCCGGGCCGGCCGGCACGGTCGAAGGACACGGCCGTCGACGCCCGGCGCCGTCAGCCGCGCTCGTCGAGCCGGTAGACGCGCCGGGCGTTGCCGGCCGCGAGCATCCCCGCGACGCGCTGCGCGTCCTGCCAGGACCAGGCGCCCTCGGCGACCCAGCCCCCCAGGACCCGGCCCAGCGCCTCGCGGAACACCAGGGCGCCGACCGCGTGCAGCTCGGGCAGGTTGCGCCCGCCGCTGGAGTAGAGCAGCTTGCCGAAGGGCGCGACCTCCAGCAGTTCCGCCAGTACGGCGGCGGCCCGCGCCCCCGTGCGTACGAGGGCCGGGCCGAGGTCGGCGTGGACGTGCGGGTGCTCCGCCGCCAGGCGGGCCGTCTGCCGGTGGTACGGGTAACCGCCGCCCAGCACCAGCCGCGCGCCCAGGCCCGCCGTGGCCCGTACGAAGCCGCCCAGCGGCTCCGGGTCGGCCCCGCCGGTGTGCAGCTGGAGCGGCAGCCCGGAGGCCACCGCGCTCCAGACGAGGTGCCGCACGAGCACGGGGTCCCGCAGCTGCCCTCCCCTGGTGCGCCCGGCCAGCCATCGTCCGGCCGCCGCCCGGACCTCGCCGGGGCCGGGCGGTTCCGGATCTCCGGCCAGGGCGGCCCCGCAGCCGGTGCGGGCCCCGCAGGCGAAGCCGACGGCGCCGGAGGCGGCGTGGTGGACGGCTCCGGCGAGGTTGGCGAGGAAGGCGGCGACGGTCCCCGAGGTGTCGGCGGCCTGCTCGGCCAGTAACTCCAGCCGGGCCACCTCGAAGGCCTCCGCGTCCCCGGCCACGGCCAGCTCCTTGGGCCCGGTGAGGTCCCCGGGGGCTCCCGTGTCGACGAGGTACGCGCCCGTCCCCGAGCCCCGCAGCAGCCGTCTGGTGCTCTCCGCGGCGCCGAGCTCGCGCCGCCGGGCCAGGTACCGGGCGGGCGGGCAGTGCGGCTCCAGGCCGAGCAGGGGCGGGCACCAGCGGCGCACGGCGAAGCCGGTCTGGGTGTCGAAGAAGGTGGTGCCCGGGGCGGGCGGGCCGGCCGAGCGGATCAGCTGGGCCTCGAAGGTGGCGATGCCCAGCTCCGTGCGGAGCACCCCGCGGCAGTGCTGGTCCACCAGGGGCGGCGTTTCGATCATCCGGTCATCCCGTTGCGGACGTGGGGAAGCGGCTTCCACACGTCCTAACGGGTGAGCGGGGTGTGAAGTATTGCCCGCTCTGTTGACCGACCCCGGCGTTCGAGGATTCGGGCCGCCGGGGATCCGGGCGGCGGAGGATTCAGGCCGCCGGGTTGGCGGGGCCGCCGATCTGGATCCCGGCCATCCGGGTCCACTCGTACGGGCCGGTCTTCACCCGGGCGGCGAACTCCCCGTCGAACTCCTCGTGGAGCGTCAGCCCGGCCTGTTCGGCGGCGAGCTGGGCCACGGCGTACGTCGGGGCCACCAGGTCGCCCCAGCCGCCGTCGGTGCCCACGAGGACGATGCGGGTCCCGGCCTGGCCGATGTGCGCGAGCTGGCCCTCGGCGCCGCCGTGCTGCTTGGCGAACGCGCCGATCTGCCGGGCCAGCTTCGCGGCCGTGCGGCTGTGCTTCTTGTCCGCGGGCGCTGCGGCCCCGGAGGTGTCTGCGGTGTCTGCGGTCTCTGCCATGGACGGCATGCTACCGGCGAGTAATCAGCGGAGGAAGGGATCCACGGCCACGGCGACGAAGAGGAGCGACACATAGGTGATCGACCAGTGGAACAGCCGCATCTCCTTGAGCTTCGCACCCGTCACCCCGGCCTTGGCGCGGGCGCTCAGCGCGTGCGCCTCCCACAGCCACCAGCCGCCGGCCAGCAGCGCGACCGAGGTGTAGAACCAGCCCGTGTACCCCAGCGGGGTCAGCAGCAGCGAGACGGCCACCATCACCCAGCTGTAGAGGACGATCTGGCGCGCCACGGCCCTGTTGCCCGCCACCACCGGCAGCATCGGCACGCCGACCCGCGCGTAGTCGTCCTTGACCTTCATCGACAGCGGCCAGTAGTGCGGCGGCGTCCAGAAGAAGATGACCAGGAAGAGGATGACGGCGGCCCAGGAGACCTCGTTCTTCACCGCCGACCAGCCGATGAGCACCGGCATGCAGCCGGCGATCCCGCCCCAGACGATGTTCTGCGCGGTGCGCCGCTTCAGCAGCATCGTGTAGACGACCACGTAGAAGAGGAGCGCGCCGAGCGCGAGGGCGGCCGACAGCCAGTTGATCAGCAGCCCGAAGAACAGCGTCGAGACGACGCCGAGCGAGATGCCGAACACCAGGCACTCGGTCGGGCTCACCATGCCGGTCACCAGCGGGCGCTGGGACGTGCGGTCCATCAGCGCGTCGATGTCGCGGTCGATGTACATGTTCAGCGCGTTGGCGCCGCCCGCGGACAGGTAGCCGCCGAAGCAGGTGGCGAGCACCAGCCACAGCGACGGCACGCCCTGCTCCGCGAGGAACATCACCGGCACTGTGGTGATCAGCAGAAGTTCGATGATCCGCGGCTTGGTCAAAGCCACGAAAGCCATGACCCGGGCCCCGAACGGCCGGTGACCGGGGCTCGTCCCGAGCACCCCCGCTGGACGGGATTCGACGGCCGTCACGCACACCCCTGAGAGAGAATCCAGCAAGCTTCCGAAGCGATGCCTCCAGTAAATGAAGGCTCGGTAAAGGCTTGCGCGTACCACGCCACTGTAGACGTAGCTCTTACCCCGCCCCGCGCGGGGGTCGCCTCGTGTTGAGCCGATCGGACCGACGACAAGATCGCCGACGGCGGATCCCAGGTGAACGGCGGACACCGGGACGGCGACGCACTGCGTGCACTCGAATAGCCGCACGCCCTGGCGGGGGTAGGCTCGGAATCGCGCCGGTGTCACCGTTCGTCACCGGCAAAACAACATGTGGAGAGGAGCCCTGACCAACGGTGAGCACCAAGCCGACCACCCCAGAGCTCGAGTGGACCGAACTGGACCAGCGGGCCGTCGACACCGCCCGCATCCTGGCCGCCGACGCGGTCCAGAAGGTCGGGAACGGACACCCCGGTACGGCGATGAGCCTGGCCCCCGCCGCGTACACGCTTTTCCAGAAGGTCATGCGGCACGACCCCTCGGACCCCCAGTGGGTCGGGCGTGACCGTTTCGTGCTCTCCGCGGGGCACTCGTCCCTGACGCTCTACACCCAGCTCTACCTCGGCGGTTTCGGCCTGGAGCTGGACGACCTCAAGGCCTTCCGCACCTGGGGCTCCAAGACCCCCGGCCACCCGGAGTACGGCCACACGGCCGCCGTGGAGACCACCACCGGCCCGCTGGGCCAGGGCATCGCCAACGCGGTGGGCATGGCCATGGCCACCCGCTACGAGCGAGGCCTGTTCGACCCGGAGGCCGCCGAGGGCACGTCCCCGTTCGACCACATGGTCTACGCGATCGCGGGCGACGGCTGCCTCCAGGAGGGCATCTCCCACGAGGCGTCGGCGCTGGCCGGCCACCAGAAGCTCGGCAACCTGGTGCTGCTGTGGGACGACAACCACATCTCCATCGAGGGTGACACGGAGACGGCCGTCTCCGAGGACACCATGAAGCGCTACGAGGCGTACGGCTGGCACGTCCAGCGCGTCGAGCAGCAGGAGAACGGCGACCTCGACCCGAAGGCCCTGTTCGCCGCCCTCCAGGCCGCCAAGGCCGAGACCGGCCGCCCGTCCTTCATCGCGGCCCGCTCGATCATCGCCTGGCCCGCCCCGCACGCCCAGAACACCGAGGCCGCCCACGGCTCGGCCCTCGGCAACGACGAGGTCGCCGCGACCAAGCGCGTGCTCGGCTTCGACCCGGAGCAGACCTTCGAGGTCTCCGACGCGGTCCTCGGCCACACCCGCGCCCTGGTCGACCGGGGCCGTGACGCCCGCGCCGCCTGGGAGAAGGAGTTCTCCGCCTGGCGCACCGCCAACCCCGAGCGCGCCGCCGCCTTCGACCGCATCGAGGCCAACGAGCTGCCCGAGGGCTGGGAGGACAAGCTCCCCGTCTTCGAGACCGGCAAGGGCGTCGCCACCCGCGCCGCCTCCGGCAAGGTCCTCGAAGCCCTCGGCGCGGTCATCCCGGAGCTGTGGGGCGGCTCGGCCGACCTGGCCGGCTCCAACAACACCACCATCGACAAGAACTCCTCGTTCCTGCCGGTGGGCAACCCGCTGCCGGAGGCCGACCCGTACGGCCGCACCATCCACTACGGCATCCGCGAGCACGCGATGGCCGCCGTGATGAACGGCATCGCGCTGCACGGCCACACCCGCATCTACGGCGGCACCTTCCTGGTGTTCTCCGACTACATGCGCAACGCCGTCCGCCTGTCCGCGCTGATGCACCTGCCGGTGACGTACGTGTGGACGCACGACTCCATCGGCCTCGGCGAGGACGGCCCGACCCACCAGCCGGTCGAGCACGTCGCCTCGCTGCGCGCCATCCCGGGTCTGAACGTCGTCCGTCCGGCGGACGCGAACGAGACCGCCGTCGCCTGGCGCGAGATCCTCAAGCGCCACACCAAGGTGTACGGCAAGGGCGCCCCGCACGGCCTGGCCCTCACCCGCCAGGGCGTTCCCACGTACGAGCGCAACGAGGACGCGGCCAAGGGCGGTTACGTGCTGTTCGAGGCGGAGGGCGGCACCGCCGAGGTCGTCCTCATCGGCACCGGCTCCGAGGTCCAGCTCGCCGTCGCCGCGCGCGAGGCGCTGCAGGCCGAGGGCGTCCCGGCGCGCGTGGTCTCGATGCCCTCCGTCGAGTGGTTCGAGGAGCAGACCCAGGAGTACAAGGACAGCGTCCTGCCGCCGTCGGTGAAGGCGCGAGTCGCGGTCGAGGCCGGCATCGGCCTGACCTGGCACCGTTACGTCGGGGACGCGGGCCGGATCGTCTCGCTGGAGCACTTCGGTGCCTCGGCCGACGGCGCCGTCCTGTTCCGCGAGTTCGGCCTCACCGCCGAAGCCGTGACCGCAGCCGCCAAGGCCTCCATCGCCGCCGCGCGCTGAAGACCGGTACCTGAACCAGTAGGAGATGTAATTCTCATGGCAGACGCACTCAAGCGCCTCTCCGACGAGGGCGTGGCGATCTGGCTGGACGATCTGTCCCGCAAGCGCATCACGTCCGGCAACCTCGCCGAGCTCATCGACCAGCAGCACGTGGTCGGTGTCACCACCAACCCGTCGATCTTCCAGAAGGCGATCAGCAGCGGTGACGGCTACGAGCAGCAGCTCGCCGACCTCGCCGCCCGCAAGGTCACCGTCGACGAGGCCATCCGCATGATCACGACGGCGGATGTCAGGGACGCCGCCGACATCCTGCGCCCGGTCTTCGACTCGACCGACGGCCAGGACGGCCGCGTGTCCATCGAGGTCGACCCGCGCCTCGCGCACGACACGGTGGCGACCATCGCCGAGGCCAAGCAGCTCGCCTGGCTGGTGGACCGCCCGAACACGCTCATCAAGATCCCGGCGACCAAGGCCGGCCTGCCGGCGATCACCGAGGTCATCGGCAGGGGCATCAGCGTCAACGTCACGCTGATCTTCTCGCTGGAGCGCTACCGCGCGGTTATGGACGCGTACCTGGCGGGCCTGGAGAAGGCGAAGGCCGCCGGCCTGGACCTCTCCAAGATCCACTCGGTCGCCTCCTTCTTCGTGTCCCGCGTGGACAGCGAGATCGACAAGCGCCTGGACGGCATCGGCACCGGCGAGGCCAAGGCCCTCAAGGGCAAGGCGGCCCTCGCCAACGCCCGTCTGGCCTACGAGGCGTACGAGGAGGTCTTCTCCTCCGACCGCTGGGCGGCCCTGGACAAGGCGCAGGCCAACAAGCAGCGCCCGCTGTGGGCCTCGACCGGCGTCAAGGACCCGGCGTACAAGGACACCCTGTACGTGGTGGACCTGGTCGCCCCCGGCACCGTCAACACCATGCCCGAGGCCACCCTGGAGGCCACCGCCGACCACGGCGAGGTCTCCGGCGACACCATCCGCGGCACCTACGAGCAGGCGCGCGCCGAGCTGGACGCGGTCGCGAAGCTGGGCATCTCGTACGACGATGTGGTGCAGCTGCTCGAAGACGAAGGCGTCGAGAAGTTCGAGGCGTCCTGGAACGACCTGCTGAAGTCGACCGAGGCGGAGCTGACGCGCCTCGCCCCCGCGGAGGACTGAGTATTTTGTCGGTAAACGGAGCGAACCCGCTTCGTGACGCACAGGACCGGCGGCTCCCGCGCATCGCGGGGCCGTCCGGCCTGGTCATTTTCGGCGTTACGGGTGACCTGTCGCGCAAGAAGCTCATGCCCGCCGTCTACGACCTCGCCAACCGCGGCCTGCTGCCCCCGGGCTTCTCGCTGATCGGTTTCGCCCGCCGCGAGTGGCAGGACGAGGACTTCGCCCAGGAGGTGTACGAGGCCGTCAAGCAGCACTCGCGCACCCCCTTCCGCGAGGAGGTCTGGCAGCAGCTGGTGCAGGGCTGCCGGTTCGTCCAGGGCGAGTTCGACGACGACGCGGCCTTCGAGACGCTCAAGTCGACCATAGAAGAACTCGACAAGGCCCAGGGCACCGGCGGCAACTTCGCCTTCTACCTGTCGGTCCCGCCGAAGTTCTTCCCCAAGGTGGTCCAGCAGCTCAAGAACCACGGGCTGGCCCAGAAGGAGGGCTCCTGGCGGCGCGCCGTCATCGAGAAGCCCTTCGGTCACGACCTGAAGAGCGCGGAAGAGCTCAACCAGGTCGTCCACGAGGTCTTCCCGCGCGACGAGGTCTTCCGGATCGACCACTACCTCGGCAAGGAGACCGTCCAGAACATCCTGGCGCTCCGCTTCGCCAACACCATGTTCGAGCCGATCTGGAACCGGTCGTACGTCGACCACGTCCAGATCACGATGGCCGAGGACATCGGCATCGGCGGCCGGGCCGGGTACTACGACGGCATCGGCGCGGCCCGCGACGTCATCCAGAACCACCTGCTCCAGCTGCTGGCGCTCACGGCGATGGAGGAGCCCGGCTCCTTCCACCCCAAGGCCCTGGTGGCGGAGAAGCTGAAGGTGCTCAGCGCCGTCGAGATCCCCGAGGACCTGGGCAAGCACACCGTGCGCGGCCAGTACTCGGCGGCCTGGCAGGGCGGCGAGAAGGTCGTCGGGTACCTCGAAGAGGACGGCATCGACCCCAAGTCGAAGACCGACACCTACGCGGCCATCCGCCTGGAGATCAACAACCGCCGCTGGGCGGGCGTCCCGTTCTACCTGCGCACGGGCAAGCGCCTGGGCCGCCGGGTGACCGAGATCGCGGTGGTCTTCAAGCGGGCCCCGTACCTGCCCTTCGAGTCGGGCGCGACCGAGGAGCTGGGGCAGAACGCCCTGGTCATCCGGGTCCAGCCGGACGAGGGCGTGACGGTCCGCTTCGGCTCGAAGGTGCCGGGCACCTCCATGGAGGTCCGGGACGTCACGATGGACTTCGCCTACGGCGAGTCCTTCACGGAGTCCAGCCCCGAAGCCTACGAACGGCTCATCCTCGACGTCCTCCTCGGCGACGCGAACCTCTTCCCGCGTCACCAGGAAGTCGAGCTGTCCTGGAACATCCTCGACCCGATCGAGGAGTACTGGGACAAGCACGGCAAGCCCGCGCAGTACCCGGCGGGCACGTGGGGGCCGGTCGAGGCGGACGAGATGCTCGCACGAGACGGACGGAGCTGGCGCCGGCCATGAAGATCGACCTCACGGAGACCACCTCCAGCAAGATCAACGCCGCGTTGGTGCAGGCGCGCCGGGACATCGGCACGCCGGCCATCGGCATGGTCCTCACGCTGGTGATCGTGACCGACGAAGAGAACGCGTACGACGCGCTCAAGTCGGCGAACGACGCGTCCCACGAACACCCCTCGCGGATCGTCGTCGTGGTCAAGCGGGTCAGCCGCTCCCCGCGCAGCCGCCGCGACCCCCGCCTCGACGCGGAGATCCGCGTCGGAGCGGACTCCGGCACCGGGGAGACGGTCGTACTGCGCCTGCACGGCGAACTGGTCAACCACGCCCAGTCGGTCGTGCTCCCGCTGCTCCTGCCGGACGCCCCCGTGGTGGTCTGGTGGCCGGAGGGCGCTCCGGCGGACCTGGCGGGCGACCCGCTGGGCGCGCTGGGGCAGCGCCGGATCACGGACACGTACTCCTCGGAGGAGCCCATCGGGGCCCTCGGCCTGCGGGCGCAGGCGTACGCGCCGGGCGACACCGACCTGTCGTGGACCCGGATCACACCGTGGCGCTCCATGCTGGCCGCCGCGCTCGACCAGCAGACGGTCTCGGTGGTCTCCGCGACCGTCGAGGGCGAGGACGAGAACCCGAGCTGCGAGCTGCTGGCCATGTGGCTGGCGGACCGCCTCGGCGTCCCGGTCAAGCGGACGCTGTCGGACGGGCCGGGGCTGACGGCCGTACGCCTGGAGACCAAGGACGGCGTGATCGTCCTGGACCGCGCGGACGGCGCGCTGGCGACGCTGTGCATGCCGGGGCAGCCGGACCGCGCGGTGGCGCTCAAGCGCCGCGACACGGCGGAGCTGCTGGCGGAGGAGCTGCGCCGGCTGGACCCGGACAACACGTACGAGGCGTCCCTGAAGTTCGGCGTCAACCGCCTGGCGGCGGGGGGTGCGGGTGCGGGTGCCGGTGGCGGTGCCAAGGCTGACGCCGGTGCCGGTGCCAAGGCTGACGCCGCGGCCCAGGCCGGTGCCGGTACCGCGGCCCAGGCCGGTACCGGGGCCGGTGCCCGTGCCGGTGCCGCCGCCCAGGCCGGTTCCGATGCCCAGGCCGACAGCGCCCAGGCCGACGCCGGGGCCGATGGCAAGGGCTCCTCGGCGAAGCCGGCGGGCAAGCCGGCCAAGCGGGCGGCGGCCAAGTAGCAGGACGGGGGGCCGCTGCGCGGAGCGGTCCCCTACCCGCCCTTCCACCGTTCCCCGGGCTCCGCCCGGACCCGCGCCTCAAACGCCGGCGGGGCTGGATCTCGCCGGCCGTCGCCCGACGGGCTGGGGTGCGCGCAGCGCACTTCCAGCCCGTCCGGCGTTTGAGGACCGGGGTCCGGGGCGGAGCCCCGGTTTCGGGAAGGGGCGGGGTGGGGAAGGGCTCCGCGCAGCGGCACCCCGCGCACCCCGCGCACCCCGCGCACCCCGCGCACCCCGCGCACCCCGCGCACCCCGCAAGGCCCCAAGGGCCGTGGGGCAATCACCCAGGACTACCAAGAAGGCGGCAGCACATGGGTATGACGACTCCCCAGGTCGTCGTCCACCGGGACAAGGAGCTGATGGCCCAGGCCGCGGCGGCCCGGCTCATCACGAAGATCGTGGACGCGCAGGCCGCCCGCGGCAGCGCCTCGGTCGTCCTGACCGGCGGCCGCAACGGCAACGGCCTGCTCGCGGCCCTCGCCGCCGCCCCCGCGCGGGACGCGATCGACTGGTCCCGCATCGACCTCTGGTGGGGCGACGAGCGCTACGTCCCCGCCGACGACCCCGAGCGCAACCACGTCCAGGCCCGCGAGGCGCTGCTGGACGCCGTCCCCGTGGACCCGGCGCGCGTGCACGCGATGCCCGCCTCCGACGGCCCGTACGGCGACGACGTGGACGCCGCCGCGGCCGCGTACGCCGCCGAGCTGGCGAAGGCGGCCGGGCCCGAGGACCACGGCCCGGTGCCCACGTTCGACGTGCTGATGCTGGGCGTGGGCCCGGACACCCACGTGGCGTCCCTGTTCCCCGAGCACCCGGCGGCCCGCGAGACCGAGCGCACGGTCGTCGGCGTCCACGGCGCCCCGAAGCCGCCGCCGACGCGCGTCTCGCTCACCCTCCCCGCGATCCGCGCGGCCCGCGAGGTCTGGCTGCTGGCGGCCGGCGAGGACAAGGCCGGAGCGGTCGCCATCGCCCTCGGCGGTGCTGGCGGGGTGCAGGCCCCGGCCGCGGAGGCGTACGGCCGCAGCCGCACCCTGTGGCTGTTGGACCGCGCGGCGGCGGCCAAGCTGCCCGCCGGGCTGTACCCCCCGGCCTCCGCCTGAACCGGAGGAACGGGATCGTGAAGGGCCCCGCACCGGATCCTGTCCGGTGCGGGGCCCTCTGCGTCAGGCCGGGTCAGCCACGGCCGCGCAGCTCCCGGTACGTGGCCACCAGCGCCCGCGTCGACGGGTCGAGGCTCTCCACGTGCGAGCCCTCGGTCAGCGCCGGCTCCACGCGCTTGGCGAGGACCTTGCCGAGTTCGACGCCCCACTGGTCGAAGGAGTCGATGTTCCACACCGCGCCCTGGACGAACACCTTGTGCTCGTAGAGGGCGATGAGCTGGCCCAGCACCGAGGGGGTCAGCTCACCCGCGAGGATCGTCGTCGTCGGGTGGTTGCCCCGGAAGGTCTTGTGCGGGACGAGCGCCTCGGCGACCCCCTCCGCACGGACCTCCTCGGCGGTCTTGCCGAAGGCCAGGGCCTGCGTCTGGGCGAAGAAGTTCGCCATCAGCAGGTCGTGCTGGGCCTCCAGCGCCGGCGGCAGCTCCGCCACCGGCCGGGCGAAGCCGATGAAGTCCGCCGGGATCATCTTGGTGCCCTGGTGGATCAGCTGGTAGTAGGCGTGCTGTCCGTTGGTGCCGGGCGTGCCCCACACCACCGGGCCGGTCTGCCAGTCCACCGGATTGCCCTCCCGGTCCACGGACTTGCCGTTCGACTCCATGTCGAGCTGCTGCAAGTAGGCGGTGAAACGGGAGAGGTAGTGGCTGTACGGGAGCACCGCGTGCGACTGCGCGTCGAAGAAGGCCCCGTACCAGATGCCCAACAGGCCGAGCAGGAACGGGGCGTTGGCCTCCATCGGCGCGGTGCGGAAGTGCTCGTCCATGGCGTGGAAGCCGCCGAGCAGCTCGCGGAAGGAGTCCGGGCCGATGGCGATCATCAGGGAGAGGCCGATGGCGGAGTCGAAGGAGTAGCGTCCGCCGACCCAGTCCCAGAAGCCGAACATGTTGGCCGGGTCGATGCCGAACTCGGTGACCTTCTCGGCGTTGGTGGACAGGGCCACGAAGTGCCGTGCCACGGCGGCCTGGTCACCGCCCAGCCCCGCGAGCAGCCATTCCCGCGCCGAGGTGGCGTTGGTGATGGTCTCGATGGTGGTGAAGGTCTTCGAGGCGATGATGAACAGGGTCTCCGCCGGGTCGAGGTCGCGCACGGCCTCGTGGAGGTCGGCGCCGTCCACGTTGGAGACGAACTTCAGGGTCAGGTCGCGGTCGGTGAAGGCGCGCAGCGCCTCGTACGCCATCGCGGGGCCGAGGTCGGAGCCGCCGATGCCGATGTTGACCACGTTCTTGATGCGCTTGCCGGTGAACCCGGTCCACTCCCCCGACCTGACCTGGCCGGAGAAGGCCGCCATCTTGTCGAGGACCTCGTGCACGCCGGGGACGACGTTCTCGCCGTCGACCTCGACGACGGCCTCCCGGGGGGCGCGCAGCGCGGTGTGCAGGACCGCGCGGTCCTCCGTCACGTTGATCTTCTCGCCGCGGAACATGGCGTCCCGCAGCTCGGCCACGCCGGTGGCGGACGCCAGTTCGCGCAGCATCCCGAGCGTCTCGTCGGTCACGAGGTGCTTCGAGTAGTCGATGTACAGGTCCCCGACCCGCAGCGTGTAGCCGGTGCCCCGGTCCGGGTCCGACTCGAACAGCTCCCGCAGATGCGTCTGCCCCAGCTCTTCCCGGTGCTTGCCGAGTGCGTGCCACTCGGGCGTCCGGTTGAGCCTCGTACGGCTGTCTGCGTTCATCTCGGACATCAACCCACTTCTTCCGTCCTGTTGTGCCCCGCCAGCGTCCAACCTAAGGGATCGGAAGGGGGACAACGCACACAAAGGGGCCCGGTCCGCGGGATTCGTTCTCCCGCGGGCCGGGCCCTGGGTCGCTCTTGAGCGCGGTGCTTCGTGCCGGGACGGGCGGGCTCAGATCTCGCCGCGGAGCTTGGCGAGGGCCTCGGCGAGGATGGCCTCGCCGTCGGCGTCGGTGCGGCGCTCGCGGACGTACGCGAGGTGCGTCTTGTACGGCTCCGTGCGGGGCGGCGCGGGCGGGTTGTCCCGGTCCTGGCCGGCCGGGAACCCGCAGCGCGGGCAGTCCCAGGTGTCCGGGACCTGCGCGTCGCTGGCGAAGCTGGGCTGCGTCTCGTGCCCGTTCGAGCACCAGAAGGAGATGCGCAGGCGCGGCGCGGATTCACCGCGCTCGGCCTCGCCCATCGGCCCGGCTCCGACCCGACTTCCACGAATCGCGTTGCCACTTGCCACGGTCGTAACTCCCTGCGTGATGGTGCCGCGGAGCGTGCGGGATGTCCGCTGCGGGCGCCCCAGTCTACGTAAGGCCCAACGCACGTCCAGCAACCGGAGTTACTCGCTCCAGCCGCGGACGCAGGTCCTCATGATAGGCCGGGCGCCGCCGGCGGTACGGCCCGAATGGCCAGAACCGTCAGGAGGCGTTGGCCTTCATGAGCAGGCCGAGCGCGACGATGCAGGCGAACCACAGCAGGCCGACGACGACCGTGATGCGGTCGAGGTTGCGCTCGGCCACGGAGGAGCCGCCGACCGAGGACTGCATGCCGCCGCCGAACATGTCGGAAAGGCCGCCACCCTTGCCCTTGTGCATCAGCACGAGCAGCATCAGCAGAGCGCTGAAGACGATCAGGGCGATCGAAAACCCCATAACCACGGCTGATTCCTACTTTCTGGGCTTGCTGGGAGGAAGCGGGGGCCGGCTGCCGCGCGTACGCGGCCCCCGGCCCCCGCAAGGGTACGACGGATCGGCCCTACCGCATACTCACTGGTCGCGGAAGCGGACGATCTTGACGAACTCGTCCACGTCCAGCGCCGCGCCGCCGATCAGGGCGCCGTCCACGTCGGGCTGGGCCATGATCGCGGCGATGTTGCCGGACTTGACCGAGCCGCCGTACTGGATGCGGACCTTGTCGGCCAGCTCCTGGGAGTACAGCTCCGCGAGGCGGCCGCGGATCGCACCGCAGACCTCCTGCGCGTCCTCGGGGGTGGCGACCTCGCCGGTGCCGATCGCCCAGACCGGCTCGTACGCGATCACGATGGACTCGACCTGCTCGGCCGGAACGTCCTTGAGGCCGCCGTCGACCTGGGCCAGCGTGTGCGCGACCTGGTTGCCGGCCTTGCGGACGTCCAGGCCCTCGCCGACGCACAGGATCGGGGTGATCCCGTTGCGGTAGGCGGCCTTGACCTTGGCGTTGCAGACCTCGTCGGTCTCGCCGTGGTACTGGCGGCGCTCGCTGTGGCCGACGGCGACGAAGGTGCAGCTCAGCTTCGACAGCATCGGGCCGGAGATCTCGCCGGTGTAGGCGCCGGAGTCCTGCGCCGAGATGTCCTGGGCGCCGTACTTGATCTTCAGCTTGTCGCCGTCGACCAGGGTCTGCACCGAGCGCAGGTCGGTGAAGGGCGGGAGCACCGCGACCTCGACGGCGTCGTAGTCCTTGTCGGCGAGGGCGAAGGCGAGCTTCTGGACGTGGGCGATGGCCTCGAGGTGGTTGAGGTTCATCTTCCAGTTGCCCGCCATCAGCGGGGTGCGGCCGTTGACAGTGGTCATAGGGGTTCAGCCCTCCAGGGCGGCGAGGCCGGGGAGCGTCTTGCCCTCGAGGTATTCGAGGCTGGCGCCACCACCGGTGGAAATGTGACCGAAGGCGTTCTCGTCGAAGCCGAGGATGCGGACCGCGGCGGCGCTGTCGCCACCGCCGACCACGGTGAAGGCCTGGCTGTCGACGAGGGCCTGCGCGATGGCGGTGGTACCGCCCGCGTAGTCGGGGTGCTCGAAGACGCCCACCGGGCCGTTCCAGAAGACGGTCTCGGCGTCGGCGATCTTCGAAGCGTACAGCTCACGGGTCTTGGGGCCGATGTCCAGGCCCTCCTTGTCCGCAGGGATCCCGTCCGCGTCGACCGTCTCGAAGACGGCCGGGGTCTTGCCCTTGAGGTCCGGGAAGTCGGCGGAGACCAGGACGTCGACGGGGAGGACCAGCTCGACGCCGGTCTTCTCGGCGCGCTCCATGTACTCCGTGACCTTGGGCAGCTGGTCTTCCTGGAGCAGGGAGATGCCGACCTCGTAGCCCTTGGCCTTGAGGAAGGTGTAGGCCATGCCGCCGCCGATGAGGATGCGGTCGGCCTTGCCGAGGAGCTCGTCGATGACGGCGAGCTTGTCGGAGACCTTGGCGCCGCCGAGGACGACGACGTAGGGGCGCTTGACGTCGGCGGTCAGCTTCTTCAGGACGCCGACCTCGGTGGCGATGAGGTAGCCGGCCGCGTGCGGGAGGCGCGCGGGCAGGTCGAAGACCGAGGCGTGCTTGCGGTGGACGGCGCCGAAGCCGTCGCCGACGTAGACGTCGGCCAGCTCGGCGAGCTGGTCCGCGAAGGCGCCGCGCTCGGCGTCGTCCTTCGAGGTCTCGCCGGCGTTGAAGCGCAGGTTCTCGATGACGGCGACCCGGCCGTCGGCGAGGGCCGCGACGGTCTCCTTGGCGGAGGCGCCGACGGTGTCGGTGGCGAAGGCCACCTCCGTGCCGAGCAGCTCACCGAGCCGCTTGGCGGCCGGGGCCAGCGAGAACGCCGGGTCCGGGGCGCCCTTGGGGCGGCCCAGGTGCGAGGCGACGACCACGCGGGCGCCGGCCTCGGCGAGCTTCGCGATGGTCGGCTGGACGGCGCGGATGCGGCCGTCGTCGCTGATCTCGCCGTTCGCCAGCGGAACGTTGAGGTCGGCGCGGACGAAGACCCGCTTGCCGGCGACGCCCTCGGCGAGCAGTTCGTCGATCGTCTTCATGTGTTTCCTACTCCTTGGGAGACCTTCGCCCGGTGGGCGAGGAGGGGAGGGCCAGGCAAGCAACAGGGCCCGAACGGCGCCTCATCGCGCCGAGCGGACCCTGTGCTCACATCGTGTTGCCTATTGCCTTGCCCTACGCTTTTGGGATCTGACGGCCTTAGAGCTGACCGCCGACGAAGACGGTGAGGTCGACGAGTCGGTTGGAGTAGCCCCACTCGTTGTCGTACCAGCCGACGACCTTGACCTGCTTGCCCTGGACCATGGTCAGGGAGGAGTCGAAGGTACAGGAGGCCGGCCAGTTCACGATGTCGGAGGAGACGATCGCGTCCTCGGTGTAGTCGAGGATGCCCTTGAGCTGGCCCTCCGCGGCCTTCTGGAAGGCGGCGTTGATCTCGTCCTTGGTGACCTCGCGGTCGAGCTCCAGGACGAGGTCGGTGACGGAGCCGGTCGGGACCGGGACGCGCATGGCGATGCCGTCGAGCTTGCCCTTGAGCTGCGGCAGGACCAGCGCGGTGGCCTTGGCGGCACCGGTGGAGGTCGGGATGATGTTCTCGGCGGCGGCGCGGGCGCGGCGCAGGTCCGAGTGCGGGAAGTCCAGGATGCGCTGGTCGTTGGTGTAGGCGTGGACCGTCGTCATCATGCCCTTGACGATGCCGAAGTTCTCGTCGAGGACCTTGGCCATCGGCGCCACGCAGTTGGTGGTGCAGGAGGCGTTGGAGATGACGTGGTGGTTGGCCGCGTCGTACTTGTCCTGGTTGACGCCCATCACGATGGTGATGTCCTCGTCCTTGGCCGGGGCCGAGATGAGGACCTTCTTCGCGCCGGCCGCGAGGTGCTTGGCGGCGTCGGCCTTCTTCGTGAAGATGCCGGTGGACTCGATGACGATGTCGGCACCCAGCTCGCCCCAGGGGAGGTTCGCGGGGTCGCGCTCGGCGAAGGTCTTGAAGGTGTTGCCGCCGACGGTGATGGTGTCGTCGGTGTGGGAGACCTCGGCCTTGAGGCGGCCCAGAATGGTGTCGTACTTGAGCAGGTGCACCAGGGTGGCGTTGTCCGTCAGGTCGTTGACACCGACGATCTCGATGTCCGCTCCCTGCTCGAGAAGAGCCCGGAAGTAGTTGCGGCCAATTCGGCCAAAACCATTGATGCCTACGCGGATCGTCACGAACCGATCTCCTCGTTGGTGCGCCGGCCTGTCCCGCCGGCGAGCTGTATGGGATGTCCCCGACCGCTTACGACCCTACCTCTCTGTGAGCTTTTGAGTGACATCGGTCGGAGCCTGACACTCCCCGCTCTGCGCGGGGGACATGCCCGAGGCCCTGTACCAATGGCTCCGGCACGGGACGTCGGGGACTTCGGTCCCCGTCACGGAGAGTGAACGGGGACCGGGTCGTGGATCAGTGGTCCAGGGACCTGAGCGCCCTGCCGAGCACGGCGGCGCGGTCGGCCGGGGCCGTGAGGTGCTCCAGGCCGAAGCCGAGGAGAACCGTGTCACGCGTAGTGACCGCTGCGTAGGACTTGAACAGCTCTCCGGTCCTGGACCAATCTCCCGGAACGTCGGGACTCCCGGCGGGCGCCGGCTGTGCGGTCCACGTTCCGAGGGAGGCCTCGAAGCCCTCGGCGGGCTGGTCGGCGCCGCCGAGGGACAGCCGCGCCTCGTCGGCGAAGACGCCGCGGCCGCCCGAGGCGGGGTCGGTGATGTAGGCGAGGGAGACCTCCACCGTCTTGCCCGCGTAGGCGCTCAGGTCGAAGCTGACCTGCTTCCAGCCGCCGGAGGATCCGGTGAAGCTGTTCCACGCTCCGCTGCTGCCGGACGCGGTGCAGCCGCCGCCGGCGAGGGTGAGGTAGCGGCGCAGGAACGGGTGGCCGTTGACGAAGAAGCCGGCCTCGCACTCCGCCGGGACTGTGGCGGAGCTCAGTCCTCCCAAGTCCGGGAGTGTGGTCCAGTCGTCCCCGCCGGCCGTACGGGCCTCCAGGACGGCGTGGTCGTAGCCCTCCTCGGTGTTCCAGTTGAGGGCCGTCTTCAGCTTCGGCTGGTCGGCGGCGGTGACCTTGGTGAGGTCGATGGTCCGCGTGAGGCGCTTCCAGTCGTCGTCGTCATGGGTCGCCGACGCCATGCCGGTGCCCGCGTAGGGGGCGTACGGATTGGTCACCCCGGCGTACTGGCCCGCCTGGGCGCTCTTGAACTGCGGGAACTGCGCCGCCGGGAGCGTGTCGGAGGTGACGGTGTAGGCGCCGGGGGCGTTCAGCGGGTTGCCGGCCGCGTCGCCGAGGGCGCCCCGGGCGCCGGCCAGGGTGCCCGCGCCGGTGAAGCCGGTCGGGCCCTTGACCGGGGCGCGGCCGTAGGCGCCGAGGTAGTACTGGCTGAAGTCGTCGGTGAGGGCGCGGCCGACCTGGGCCCGGCCGCCGGCCAGTTCACCGGCCTCGACGAGCTTGCCGCCCTCGTTGAGGAAGTCGCGGACGGCCAGCTGGACGGGTCCGCCGGGGGCGCCCGCGCCCGTGTAGTGGACGGCCGTGCGGAAGTGGGAGAGCACGCCGAGGTGGTGCGGGACGCCCTGTGCGGCCACGTCCCACACGGCGGCCGACTTCCCGTTGGCCCGCAGCGCGTCCACGTACTCCCGGGCGTGCTGGGCCGTGGCGCCCTCCTCGGCGATCACCAGGACGTCCGCGCGCGGCCGCTCGGCCACGGTGTACGTGAAGTGCTCGCTGGAGACCTTCTTGTCGGAGCGGTCGCGGCCGGTGAACCAGACCTCGACCTTGTCCCCGGGCCTGGCGCCGTCCACCTTGCCCCGGTACTCGTCGAACCAGTTGTTGTCGTCGCCTCCGTAGACGTCCCCGCCCTTCCAGGCCTTGAGTCCGTCGTCGTGGGTACGGCCGCCGTTGATGCGGAAGTTGAGGCGCTTGTCCTTGAGCGCCTTGCGGGCGGTGACGGCGACCGTCTGGTCCTCGCCCTTGGCCGCGTAGGAGGTGGTGAAGGGGTCGGTGGTGAAGTCGGCGGCGCTCAGGCCGACGGAGGAGGAGGGACGGTCGGGGTGTGCGGCGCTCTCGCCGACGCTGAGCGCGAAGGGGACGTTCTTGGCGAACTCCTGCTGGATCAGCTTCTCGTCGTCGGGGAAGTTGAACCCGGAGGCGCAGTCCTCCGGCTTCCAGGCGTCGTTCGGATCGATCGCGGACGCCGTCTGGCAGGTGGTCATCTCCGGCGTGAACATCATGACGCCGTTGACGTTGGCCGCGTGGCCGTCGGCCTCGCCGTTGGTCGTGTACAGCTCGGAGGAGATCTGCGGGTAGTAGCCGGGCACGGCGGGGTTCTCGGGGGTGCCGGCGAGGGCCTTGTAGGCGACGTCGTCGGGGGTGGGGGTGGCGACCTGCCAGCCCACGCCGTACAGGATCAGCTCGGACGCCGAGTGGTAGTTGATCGCGTACTCGAAGCCGATGCGCTTCTCGAAGCCGTCGAGCGCGGTGGTCTCGGGCTCGGACTGCGCCTTGGGGCCGCGGAAGGTCTCGCTGGAGGGGCTCGGGGAGGAGCCCTCGTTGTCGTAGCCCCACTTGTGGGCGAAGTTGCGGTTGAGGTCGACGCCGTCCACCGCGGTGATCCTGCCGTCCCCGTCGTTGTCGCGGAGGTTCTTGCGCCACAGCCGGGTGCTGTCGGAGGTGAACGTGTAGTCGTAGCCGTCGGGGTTGGCGGAGAGCAGGAACCACAGCTCGGTGGAGTCCACCAGCTTGGTGATCCGCTGGTCCTTGCCGTAGTTGTCGAGGGTGTGGTGCATCAGCCGCCGGGTCATCTCGGGGGTGATCCACTCCCGGGCGTGCTGGTTGGACATGTAGAGCACGGACGGCTTGCCGCCGTCCCTGGTCCGCTTGGCGTCCTTGGTGACCTTGAGGGCGAGGATGTCCTTGCCCTGGAGGCTCTTGCCGATGGAGACGACCTTGGTGAGCGCCGGGTTCTCCTGCGCGGTCCGCAGGACCTCCTCCTGGAGGCCGCCCTTGCCGCTGTACGGGCGGAAGACGCCGTCCCCTGCGGCTTTGGCGCGGGCCAGGCCCTGGGCGGGGACCTTGCGCTCGGCGAGTACGACCCCCTGGGCGGCGAGCTGACCGGCCTGCTCCCCGGTGAGGAAGAGCTCGACGCGGGCGGTGCCCGTCTCCGGGGCGCGCTCGGAGAGTTCGTGGGCGTCCTGGCCGGCGGCGAGGACGAGCGGGACCTGCTCGCGGGTGATGTCGGCGTCGTAGACCCGCACCTCGTCGGCACCGGACGGCGTGCCGGACGCGGGCCGGGACTGGGTCTGGGCGTGGGCGTGGGCCGCGGCGGGTACCGCGGCCAGTGTGGTTCCGAAGACGAGTGCGCTTGCGGCGAGGATCGAACTCGCGCGGTGCCTCATGTGCCCCCCTGGGCGTCGTCTGCCACGAAAGCTTCGGACGCAAGGCTCACGATCCGAAGATGCACATGTCAACGGGACAAACGGGAACGGACCGGGCCCGCACGCGGGTGGGCGTGCGGGCCCGTCGGGAGCGTTCCGGAGATACGGGGTCAGCCGGCCATGTTGTCGGCCAGCTCCTCGCTGAGGTCCAGGTTCGACTCGGTGCCCGGGATGCCGAGGTCCTGGGCCCGCTTGTCGGCCATCGCCAGCAGGCGGCGGATCCGGCCGGCGACGGCGTCCTTGGTCAGCGGCGGGTCGGCGAGCGCGCCCAGCTCCTCCAGGGAGGCCTGCTTGTGCTCCATGCGCAGCCGGCCGGCCGCGGCGAGGTGCTCGGGGACCTCCTCGCCGAGGATCTCCAGCGCGCGCTGGACCCGGGCGCCGGCGGCCACCGCGGCCCGTGCCGAGCGGCGCAGGTTGGCGTCGTCGAAGTTGGCGAGGCGGTTGGCGGTGGCGCGCACCTCGCGCCGCATCCGCCGCTCCTCCCAGGCCAGCACCGACTCGTGGGCGCCGAGGCGGGTCAGCAGGGCGCCGATCGCGTCGCCGTCGCGGACCACGACCCGGTCCACGCCGCGCACCTCGCGCGCCTTGGCGGCGATGGAGAGCCTGCGGGCGGCACCCACCAGGGCCAGGGCCGCCTCCGGGCCGGGGCAGGTGACCTCCAGGGAGGAGGAGCGTCCCGGTTCGGTGAGGGAGCCGTGGGCCAGGAAGGCACCGCGCCAGGCCGCCTCCGCGTCACAGGTGGCGCCGGAGACCACCTGCGGGGGAAGACCCCGGATGGGGCGGCCGCGGCCGTCCACGAGGCCCGTCTGGCGTGCCAGCTGGTCCCCGCCGGCGACGACGCGCACGACGAAGCGGCTGCCGCGGCGCAGCCCTCCCGGGGCCATGACCACCAGGTCGGAGGAGTGGCCGAAGATCTCCAGGATGTCCTTGCGCAGCCGCCGGGCCGCGATCCCGGTGTCCAGCTCCGCCTCGATGACGATGCGGCCGCTCACCAGGTGCAGGCCGCCCGCGAACCGCAGGATCGCCGAGACCTCCGCCTTCCTGCAGCAGGTCCGGGTGACGGGGAGGCGTGAGATCTCATCCTTCACCGCGGGCGTCATCGCCATGGGCCGATCCTTCCATGCATCCGAAAAATACGGTCGTACGCGGCGGCCAGCAGCTCCGGATCGTGCTTCGGAGAACCGTCCTGTCTGGCCACGGGAGCCAGCTCGACCGCGGCACCGAACCGTTTCGCGGCATCGGCGAGGGACTCGCGGTCGGGTACGGCGGCCTCGTCGGCCAGCACCACGTCCAGGGCGAGTTTAGGGGCGTGTCGGGCCAAAACCTCCAAATGACGCTGCGGAGAGAAGCCCTCGGTTTCACCGGGCTGCGGCGCCAGGTTCAGCGACAGGACCCGCCGGGCCTTGGTCTGCACCAGCGCGTCCAGCAGCTCCGGCACGAGCAGGTGCGGGATCACGGAGGAGAACCAGGACCCCGGGCCCAGCACCACCCAGTCGGCGTCGAGCACGGCGGCGACGGCCTCCGGCACGGCCGGCGGGTCCGTCGGCACGACCTGCACGGAGAGCACCTCGCCGGGGGTGAGGGCCACCGTGGCCTGCCCCCGGACGGTGTCGACCTCGTCCGGGCGGGCCGGGTCGTGGCCCCTGACCAGGGCCTGGAGCTCCAGCGGCACCGCCGACATCGGCAGCACCCGGCCCTGCGCGCCGAGCAGCTTCCCGACCAGGTCGAGGGCCTGGACGGGGTCGCCGAGCTGCTCCCACAGGGCGACGATCAGCAGGTTGCCGACCGCGTGCCCGTGCAGGTCGCCCTCGGACTGGAAGCGGTGCTGGATGACCCGGGCCCAGGTCTGGCCCCAGTCGTCGTCGCCGCACAGCGCGGCCAGCGCCTTGCGCAGGTCGCCGGGCGGCAGCACGCTCAGCTCCTCCCGGAGCCGTCCGCTGGAGCCGCCGTCGTCCGCGACGGTGACCACGGCCGTGAGCTCGCCGGTGATCCGGCGCAGCGCGGCGAGGGAGGCCGACAGGCCCATGCCGCCGCCGAGGGCGACGACCTTGGGCGCGGCCACCTTCGACGCCGCGCGGCGGCCGCCGCGGCCCGCGCCCTCCTCGCCCCGTCCGGGGGTGAGGCGGCGCAGGCGGCGCAGCCGCAGGGTGCGTCCGGTCACTCGCGCCCCATGTCCCGGTGGACGACGACGGTCTCGACTCCCTCGGAGGCGAGGCGGGCGGCGAGCTTCTCGGACATGGCCACGCTGCGGTGCTTGCCGCCGGTGCAGCCGACGGCGATGGTCACGTACCGCTTGCCCTCGCGGCGGTAGCCGGCGGCGATGAGCTGGAGCAGCTCGGTGTAGCGGTCGAGGAACTCCTTGGCGCCGGGCTGGCTGAAGACGTAGCCCGACACCTCCTCGTTGAGCCCGGTGAAGGGGCGCAGCTCGGGGACCCAGTGCGGGTTGGGGATGAAGCGGCAGTCGACGACCAGGTCGGCGTCGACGGGCAGGCCGTACTTGAAGCCGAAGGACATGACGGTGGCCCGCAGCTCGGGCTCCTCGTCGCCCGCGAACTGGGCGTCCATCTTGGCGCGCAGCTCGTGCACGTTCAGGCTGGAGGTGTCGATGACCAGGTCGGCGTCACCGCGCAGCTCGCGCAGCAGGTCGCGCTCGGCGGCGATGCCGTCGACGATGCGGCCGTCGCCCTGGAGGGGGTGCGGGCGGCGGACCGACTCGAAGCGGCGGACCAGCGCGTCGTCGGAGGACTCCAGGAAGACGATGCGCCGGGTGACCCCGCGGGCCTCCAGGTCGGAGAGGGACTCGCGCAGGGCGTCGAAGAACTGGCGGCCGCGGACGTCGACGACGACGGCGATCCGCGCGACGTTGCCCTGGGAGCGGGCGCCGAGCTCCACCATGGTGGGGATCAGCGCGGGCGGGAGGTTGTCGACGACGAACCAGCCGAGGTCCTCCAGACACTTGGCCGCCGTACTGCGGCCGGCTCCGGACATCCCGGAGATGATCACCAGCTCGGGGATGGCGGTCTCGGCGTTGTCGCCGGGCTCCACGGTCGTGCCCGTACTCACCTGTGCTCCGTCTCGGTCGTGCTCGTTCGTGTGCTCGGTCGTCTGCTCGGTCATCTGCTCGGTCGTCGGTGCGGTCTCGTGCTGGGTCATGGCGCGGTCCCCCGTTCGGACGATGTCTCCGCAGGTGCGGAGGCCTCGTCCTCAATGATCTCTCCTGTCGCCGTGTTGACGGCAGGACCGGCGGGAACCGCCCCGGCGAGGGCGGCGGCCACGGTCTCCGCCGTCTTGCGGCCTATGCCGGGGACCTCGCAGATCTGGTCGATTGTCGCCTGTCTCAGCTTCTTCACCGAACCGAAGTGCTTCACGAGGGCCAGCTTGCGGCTCTCGCCGAGGCCCGGTACGTCGTCCAACGGGCTCACCCGCAGGCGCTTGCCGCGCTTGTTGCGCTGGTACTGGATGGCGAAGCGGTGGGCTTCGTCACGTACCCGCTGGAGCAGGTAGAGGCCCTCGCTGGTGCGGGGCAGCACGACGGGGTCGTCCTCGCCGGGCAGCCAGACCTCCTCCAGCCGCTTGGCGAGCCCGCACACGGCCACGTCGTCGATCCCGAGCTCCTCCAGGGCCCGCTTGGCGGCGGCCACCTGGGGCTGTCCGCCGTCGACGACGACGAGCTGCGGCGGGTAGGCGAAGCGCTTGGGGCGTCCGTCGTCCTCGGGGACCTCCCCGTCCTCCGCGTCCCACTCGCCCGTCTTGAGCTTCTCCTGGAGGTAGCGGCGGAAGCGGCGGGAGACGACCTCGTGCATGGAGCGGACGTCGTCCTGCCCCTCGAAGCTCTTGACCTGGAACCGGCGGTACTCGCTCTTGCGGGCGAGCCCGTCCTCGAAGACGACCATGGATGCCACGACGTCGTCGCCCTGGAGGTGGGAGATGTCGAAGCACTCGATGCGCAGCGGCGCGCCGTCCAGCTCCAGGGCCTCGGCGATCTCCTCCAGGGCCCGGGAGCGGGTGGTGAGGTCGCCGGCGCGCTTGGTCTTGTGCAGGGCGAGGGACTGCAGGGCGTTGCGGTGGACGGTCTCCATCAGCGCCTTCTTGTCCCCGCGCTGCGGGATGCGCAGGCTGACGCCGGACCCGCGCCGCCCGGCGAGCCACTGGCCGAGGGCGGGCGCGTCCTCGGGCAGCGCCGGTACGAGCACCTCCTTGGGGACGGCCTCGCCCTTCTCCTCCCCGTACAGCTGCTGGAGGGCGTGCTCGACGAGCCCGGCGGTGTCGACGGCCTCGACCTTGTCGGTGACCCAGCCGCGCTGGCCGCGGACCCGGCCGCCCCGGACGTGGAAGATCTGCACGGCCGCCTCCAGCTCGTCCTCGGCGACCGCGATGAGGTCGGCGTCGGTGGCGTCGGCGAGGACGACGGCGTTCTTCTCCATCGCGCGGCGCAGGGCGCCTATGTCGTCGCGCAGCCGGGCGGCCCTCTCGTACTCCATCTCCTCGGCGGCCTCGTGCATCTGCTTCTCCAGCCGGGAGAGGTAGGTGCCGGTGCGGCCCGCCATGAAGTCGCAGAAGTCCTCGGCCAGTTCCCGGTGCTCCTCGGGCGTGACCCGGCCGACGCAGGGCGCGGAGCACTTGCCGATGTAGCCGAGCAGGCAGGGGCGGCCGATCTGCGCGGACCGCTTGAACACCCCGGCGGAACAGGTGCGCACCGGGAAGACGCGGAGCATCAGGTCGACGGTCTCGCGGATCGCCCAGGCGTGCCCGTACGGGCCGAAGTACCGCACGCCCTTCTTCTTCGGTCCGCGCATGACCTGGACGCGGGGGTACTCCTCGTTCATGGTCACGGCGAGGGAGGGGTAGCTCTTGTCGTCCCGGTACTTGACGTTGAACCGGGGGTCGAACTCCTTGATCCAGGAGTATTCGAGCTGGAGCGCCTCGACCTCGGTGGACACGACGGTCCACTCGACGGAGGCGGCCGTGGTGACCATGGTCGCGGTACGGGGGTGCAGGCCGGCGATGTCCTGGAAGTAGTTCGCCAGGCGCTGGCGCAGGCTCTTGGCCTTCCCGACGTAGATCACCCGGCGGTGCTCGTCGCGGAACTTGTAGACCCCCGGGGAGTCGGGGACCTGTCCGGGCTCGGGACGGTAGCTGGAAGGGTCGGCCATGCCAACCACCCTACTGGCGGGGGCCGACAACCCCCCGCACCCCGGCCTCATCCAGCCTCGCCGGCGCTTGAGGCGACCCACCCACCCCGGCCCCGATCCAGCCCCGCCGGCGCTTGAGGCGACCCACCCACCCCGGCCCCGATCCAGCCCCGCCGGGCGTTTGAGGCGCGGGGTCTGGGGGCGGAGCCCCAGGGGGTCCGGGCGCAGCTCCTGGGGCACTCCCGCGTAGCCGGGGAGGAACGTGGAAGGGCGGGTAGGGGACAGCCCCGCAGGGCCCGGGCCCACGAACCGGGCAGCCGGACCCCGCGGAGCGGAGCGGCCCGGAACTACGCCCCGAGGGCCCGGCGCCGCCGGAGCAGGACGACCGCCCCGCCCGCACCCAGCGCCAGCGCGAGCGCCCCGACGCCGACCGCCGCCGGGACCCCGCCCGGGCCCCCGGGCTCACCGGGTCCGGAGACCTCGGCGAAGCCCCCGGCCCGGCCGGCCTCTGCGTACGCGGACCCGGGCAGCTTGTCGCCGTACAGTCCCGTGACCCGGGCCCTGTATCCGGCGAGCGTCGTCCCCCGGTCCCCCACGGCCCGCGCCGCGTCCTCGTCCAGCGGCAGCACCCGGTCTCCCCGGGCGACGTACCAGGCGTCGATCTGCGGCTCGCGGAACACGGTCCCGCCGGGCAGTTTCTCCGCGCCCAGCCGGGCGTAGCGGAACTCGTCGTCGCCGGTGGCGATGTTCACCACCTGCCAGCCCGTCCCGGTCTTCGCGGTCCACAGGGCGGCCCTCTGCCCGTCCGAGGAGACGGCCGCGCTCGCCAGGAACTCCAGCCGCGCGACCGGCGCCCCGGCCTTCCCGGCGACGAAGTCCGGCGAGAGGTAGCTCACCGGGATCACCTCGCCCTCGACCCGGGGCTGCGCGGCGGCGGCCGACACCTTCCCCTCGCGGGCGAAGAACCGGGAGAGGGTGGCCAGGGTGTCGGGAGCGGCGGCGGCCTCGTGGGCGGCCGCCCGGTTCTCGGCGGTGGCGGTCTGCGGCTGCGGTACGGGCGCGGCGGCGGCCTGCCCACCCGTGACCAGTACGACTACGGCGGCGGCAGCGAGGGCCGCGGCCGCGGAGGCGCGGAGCGTCATGGCGGTCACGCCCCGATCCGGTAGAGGGAGTGGGTCCAGGAGAAGGTGCTGTTGTCCACGTACCAGGCGTGGGAGGCCCAGTTGTAGCGGTCGCTGGAGGGCCAGGGGTCGCCCCAGTAGACCCAGCTGTTGGCGGTGTCGTAGCCGTAGACGACGTGCATGTGGCCGCCGCCGTTGGACCACTGGATGCGGGTCTCGACCGGGCGGTCGGCGTTGATCTCGGTCTGCACGGTGGAGTACTGGAGCCAGCCGGTCACGTAGCTGCCGGAGTTGATGCCGGCCCAGCGCAGCGCCGTCTGGACGTTGCCGAGGGTGGCCTGGTTGTTGGGGCACTCGGTGCCCTGCTGGCGGTTGAAGGCGGCGTTGCAGAACTGGTTCTGGCTGTAGTTGCGGCCGAACCAGGTGGTGATGGTGTTGCCGCCGGCGGCCCAGCACCAGTTGTTCTTCTGCTGGGCCTGCATGGTGATGCCCAGCCGCTTCCAGGCCAGGGCGGCGCTCGGGGCGCTCGGGGCGTCCGCGGCCGGGCCGGCGGCGGCGGTGGCGGTACCGGCGCCGACGCCCACGGGCAGCAGGACGAGGAGCAGGGCGGAGACCAGGGTGGAGATCAGGGCGGCGGCCAGGGACGGCCGCCCTCTTCTGTTGCGCATCGCGTTCCTCCCGAATGGGGACCCGAGGTGGGGACTCGGGGTGTGTGGGGGTGGAGGAGCGCGTCCGGACGCTGTGGAGGAGCATCAGGGTGTTGTCGCGATCAGGTCAACACGCTTCAATACGCGGTGACATTGCAGTGTGAACGGTGGGGCTGCGGTGTGAACGGTTACTGCCGTTCCACCAGGTCCCCCGGCACCACCGGCCCGGCCCCCCACCCGGCGCGTGTGAACGTTCACAAGAGGAGTCGCCATGCGACCCACCGGCGACCCGCCAGACGCGCCGGACGCGGCGCAGCTCGGACGGCTGCTGCGCGGCGGCCCCTTCCACGCCGCCCTGCGCGCCGCCATCGCCGCCCGCGGACTGCCCCTGCAACGCGTCCAGCACCGGCTCGCGGCGCGCGGCATCAAGCTCGGGGTGACCAGCCTCAGTTACTGGCAGCAGGGGGCCCGCACGCCCCGGCACCCCGAGTCGCTGCGGGCGGTCTCCGCCCTGGAGGAGATCCTGGAACTGCCCGGCGGCTCCCTGCTGCGGCTGCTGGCCGGCCCCCTCCCCGCCGCCGGCCCGCCCCGCCCGGCCGCCCGCTCCTACCGGGCGCTGGTGAGCGTGGGCGCGGCGGTGGAGGAGCTGCTGGCCGGCATGGAGCTCCCGGCGGACGGCGGCCTGCACACGGTCGGCCACCACGAGCGGGTCCGCATCGGACCGGGCGGCGAGCTGCGCACGCGGGAGTCGCAGCAGATCGTCCGGGCCCACCGCGACGGCGTCGACCGCTACCTCGCCGTCCACCACGGCGATCCGGGGTGCGACGCGACGCGGGTGGAGGTGACGGCGTACGAGAACTGCCGCACGGGCCGCGTGCGCCGCCACCCGGAAGCCGGGGTGGTGGTGGCGGAGCTCCTCTTCGACGCGCGGCTGCGGCGCGGGGACACGTACGTCTTCGGCTACGGGATCGCGGACGGCACGGGCGGCCGCAGCACGGAGTACGTGCGCGGCTTCAGCTACGCGGGCGGGCAGTACATGCTCCAGGTCGCCTTCGACGAGGCGGCCCTCCCGGTGCGCTGCCGCCGCTTCGCCCGCACGGGCCCCGGAGCCCCCCGCACCGCCCTCGGCGACCTCACCCCGAGCGGCCGGCACCGCGCGGTGCACCTGCTGGAGCAGGAGGTGCGGCGCGGGATCCTGGGCATCACCTGGGACTGGGATTGACCTCCGCTCCCCGCCCTCAAGAGGTCCTCAAAGGCGGGGATTCCTGCCACGGTCGTCTGACCGTCTCGGTGGGTGAGAGCGCGGCGTGCGCCGTGCTCGGCCGACCGGTACCCCGCTCCGGTCAGCCCGCGATCAGCTTGCCGTTCTCCACCTTGACCGGGACCGCCGGCAGCGGGTCGGTGGCCGGGCCGCGCAGGACCTTGCCGGTGGTGACGTCGAAGCGGCTGCCGTGGCAGGGGCAGTTGCCCTCGCCCTCGACGATCTTGTCCAGGACGCAGCCGGCGTGCGTGCACTGGGCGCTGAACGCCTTGTACTGGCCCTCCGCCTGGCAGCTGACGACGACCTTGCGCTCGCGGAACAGCTTCGCCCCGCCGACCGGGACGTCGGCCGCGCCGCCCAGCTCGACCGGCTCCTTCGGGACGGCCGGGCTGCCGGCGCCGCTGTTGCCCTCGGTGGAGCACGCGGTGAGCGCCGTCCCCGCGCCCACGGCCCCGGCGAGCGCGGCGGCGCCCTTGAGGACGGTACGGCGGGCGGCGGGCGGCTGCGCGGACATGCGGTTCTCCTGGCACGAGTGACGGGCCCCCGGGTGGGGGTCCACGGGTCGACCCGACGATACCGGCGTCCGATGGGATACCTTCCCCCGCGTGATCGTCGTCGGTGGAGAAGCCCTGATCGACCTCGTGCCCGTCGAGCGGCCGGCGGGCGCCCTGCTGCCCCGGCCCGGCGGCGGGCCCTACAACACCGCCCTGGCCCTGGGCCGGCTCGGGGCGGAGGTCGCCTTCTGCTCCCGGGTGTCGGCGGACGGCTTCGGCGAGGGCCTGCTGGCGGGGCTACGGGCCGCCGGGGTGGACCTCTCGCTGGTGCAGCGCGGGCCCGAGCCGACCACGCTGGCCGTGCCCTCCCTGGGCCCGGACGGCTCGGCCGTGTACGGCTTCTACGTCGAGGGGACCGCCGACCGGCTGTTCGCCCTGCCGCCCGCGCTGCCCGCGGGGGTACGGGCCCTCGCGCTCGGGACCTGTTCGCTGGTGCTGGAGCCGGGCGCGTCCGCGTACGAGGCGCTGCTGCGCCGGGAGTCGCGGCGCGGGCTGCTGACCCTGCTGGACCCCAACGTCCGCCCGGCGCTGATCGCGGATCCGGATGCGTACCGGGAGCGGTTCCTGGGGTGGCTGCCGTACGTGTCGGTGCTCAAGCTCTCGGAGGAGGACGCGGCCTGGCTGGGCGGCCGGGTCGGCGACTGGCTGGCGGCCGGCCCGTCGGCGGTGGTGCTCACCCGGGGCGCGGCGGGCCTGACGGTGTGGACCTCGGACGGCGCGGAGCACAGCGCGGCGGCTCTCCCCGTCGCCGTGGCGGACACGATCGGCGCGGGCGACACCGTCAACGCGGCGCTCCTGCACCGGCTCGCCGGGGCCCCGGACGCCGGCGCCGCCGACTGGCCGGACGTCCTGGCCTACGCGGCGCGCGCGGCCGCGCTGACCTGCACCCGGGCGGGCGCCGAGCCCCCGTACGCGGCGGAGCTGTAGCCCGGCGGAGCCCCCGGGGCACCTCCCAGCGGTAGCTGGGGGAGGAACGCTGGAAGGGCGGGTGGGGGACGGCCCCGCGCAGCCGCCCGCCCCCGCCACCGCCCCGGGGCTACGCCTTGCGGGTGCGGGCCGCCGCCTTCTTCGCCGGGGCCGCCGCCTTCTTGGCCGGGGCCGCCTTCTTGGCGGCCGCCCGCTTCCGGGCCGGAGCCGCAGCCGGAGGCGCCCCCGCGTCGGAGATCCGCTCCGCCCCCAGGATGTCCCGCAGGAACTTGCCGGTGTGGCTCGCGCCCACCGACGCGACCTGCTCCGGCGTACCCTCGGCCACCACCAGGCCGCCGCCGTAGCCGCCCTCGGGGCCCATGTCGACGACCCAGTCCGCGGTCTTGATGACGTCGAGGTTGTGCTCGATGACGATCACCGAGTTCCCCTTGTCCACCAGCCCGGACAGCACCTTGATCAGCTTCGAGATGTCCTCGAAGTGCAGACCCGTCGTCGGCTCGTCCAGTACGTACACCGTCCGGCCCGTCGACCGCTTCTGCAGCTCCGACGCCAGCTTCACGCGCTGCGCCTCGCCACCGGACAGGGTCGGCGCCGACTGGCCGAGGCGGACGTAGCCGAGCCCGACCTCGTTCAGCGTGCGCAGGTGCCGGGCGATGGTCGGCACGGCCTCGAAGAAGTCGAGCGCCTCCTCGATCGGCATGTTCAGGACTTCCGCGATGGACTTGCCCTTGTAGTGCACCTCCAGCGTCTCCCGGTTGTACCGGTCGCCGTGGCACACCTCGCACGGGACGTACACGTCCGGCAGGAAGTTCATCTCGATCTTGATGGTGCCGTCGCCGGAGCAGTTCTCGCACCGGCCGCCCTTGACGTTGAAGGAGAAGCGGCCCGGCAGGTAGCCGCGCACCTTCGCCTCCATCGTCTCCGCGAAGAGCTTGCGCACGTGGTCGAAGACGCCCGTGTACGTCGCCGGGTTGGACCGCGGGGTCCGGCCGATCGGCGACTGGTCGACGTGCACGACCTTGTCGACGAGGTCGTCGCCGTCCACCCGCGTGTGGCGGCCCGGCACCGACCGGGCGCCGTTCAGCTCGCGCGCCAGGTGCGTGTACAGGATGTCGTTGACCAGCGTCGACTTGCCGGAGCCGGAGACGCCGGTGACCGCCGTGAGCACGCCCAGCGGGAAGGACACGTCGATGTCCCGGAGGTTGTTCTCCTTGGCGCCGTGCACCGTCAGCCTGCGCTCGCCGTTCACGGGGCGGCGTACGTCCGGCACGGGGATCGACTTCTTGCCCGACAGGTACTGGCCGGTCATCGAATCGCCGTTCTCCAGCAGCTCCTTCAGGGAGCCGCTGTGCACGACCTTGCCGCCGTGCTCGCCGGCGCCGGGGCCGATGTCGACGACCCAGTCGGCCACCTTGATGGTGTCCTCGTCGTGCTCGACGACGATGAGCGTGTTGCCCATGTCCCGCAGCCGCACCAGAGTCTCGATCAGCCGGTGGTTGTCGCGCTGGTGCAGGCCGATGGACGGCTCGTCCAGTACGTACAGCACACCGACCAGGCCGGAGCCGATCTGCGTGGCCAGCCGGATGCGCTGGGCCTCGCCGCCCGACAGGGTGCCCGCGGCGCGGTTCAGGGAGAGGTAGTCCAGGCCCACGTCCACCAGGAAGCGGAGGCGTTCGTTGACCTCCTTGAGGACCCGCTCGGCGATCTTCTTGTCGCGGGCGTCGAGCTTCAGCCGCCCCAGGAAGTCGGCGCACTCGCTGATCGACATCGCGGCGACCTCGGCGATGGAGCGCTCCATCACGGTCACCGCGAGCACGATCGGCTTGAGCCGGGTGCCCTCACAGGTCGGGCAGGGCACCTCGCGCATGTAGCCCTCGAAGCGCTCGCGGCTGGCGTCGCTCTCGGACTCGGCGTGCCGCCGCTTGACGAACGGCACGGCGCCCTCGAAGGCCGTCGTGTACGCCCGCTCGCGCCCGTACCGGTTGCGGTAGCGGACCTCGATCTGGGTCTTGTGGCCGTACAGCAGGGCCTTCTTCGCCCGCTGCGGCAGCCCGGCCCACGGGATGTCGGTCCGGAAGCCCAGCTCTCCGGCGAGGGCGCCGATCAGCCGCTGGAAGTAGTCCTTGGTGTGGCCGAGCGCCCACGGCGAGACCGCACCCTCGTCCAGGGACTTGTCCTCGTCCGGGACGATCAGCTCCGGGTCGACCTCCATGCGCGTGCCGATGCCGGTGCACTCGGGGCAGGCGCCGAAGGGCGAGTTGAAGGAGAAGGAGCGCGGCTCCAGCTCCTCGAAGGAGAGGTCGTCGTAGGGGCAGTAGAGGTGCTCGGAGTACATCCGCTCGCGCTCGGGGTCGTCCTCCGCGAGGTCGACGAAGTCCAGGATCACCATGCCGCCGGAGAGGCCGAGCGCGGTCTCGACGGAGTCGGTGAGCCGGCGCTTGGCGCTGTCCTTGACGGTGAGGCGGTCGACGACCACCTCGATGGTGTGCTTCTCCTGCTTCTTCAGCGTGGGCGGTTCGGAGAGCTGGATGGTCTCCCCGTCCACCCGCGCCCGGCTGTAGCCCTTGGTCTGGAGGTCGGCGAAGAGGTCGACGAACTCGCCCTTGCGCTCGCGGACCAGCGGGGACAGCACCTGGAAGCGGCTGCCCTCGGGGAGCGCGAGGACCTTGTCGACGATCGCCTGCGGCGACTGCCGGGAGATCGGGCGGCGGCACTCGGGGCAGTGGGGCTTGCCGATGCGGGCGAAGAGCAGGCGGAGGTAGTCGTAGACCTCGGTGATCGTGCCGACGGTGGAGCGGGGGTTGCGCGAGGTCGACTTCTGGTCGATCGAGACGGCCGGGGAGAGGCCCTCGATGAAGTCGACGTCGGGCTTGTCCATCTGCCCCAGGAACTGCCGGGCGTAGGAGGACAGCGACTCGACGTAGCGGCGCTGCCCCTCGGCGAAGATCGTGTCGAAGGCCAGGGAGGACTTGCCCGAGCCGGAGAGGCCGGTGAAGACGATGAGCGAGTCGCGGGGCAGGTCGAGCGAGACGTTCTTCAGGTTGTGCTCGCGAGCGCCACGAACGATGAGACGGTCGGTCACGCCGGTCGCACCTTTCTTGAGTGAGCGGGGGCACGGGCCCCGACTGTCCAGGGTATGGGGGGCGCCTCTGCGATGGGATGGAGTCTGACTTCCGAGCGTATAGCACGCACATTCGATTTACGGCACTCCCGAGACCGCTTCACCCGATCGTGTGGCGGGGCCCCGTGAGCACTAGGCTCGGAACCATGACTGATCATGTGCACGACCTGGCCTCTGTACGTGAAGCCACGGACCGGCTGCTGACCGCAGTCGCGAAACTGGACAACGCCTCCCTCTCCGAGGAGTCACACCTCCCGGGCTGGACCCGCGGCCACATCCTGGCCCACCTGGCGCGCAACGCCGACGCCCTCGTGAACGTCCTCGAGGGCCGCCCCATGTACGAGAGCGCCGCCGCCCGCGACGCGGACATCGAGCGCGACGCCGGGCGGCCCCTGGAAGAACACCTGACGGACCTCCGTGATTCCGCGGCCCGCTTCCTCGCCACCACCGAGCCCGCCCAGGACTGGCAGCGCACCGTCGAGCTGCGCAACGGTGTGACCGACCTGGCCGCCAACGTGCCCTTCCGCCGCCTCGTGGAGGTCGAGCTCCACCACGTCGACCTGAACGTCGGCTACGAGCTCTCCGACCTCCCGACCGGGTTCGCCGACCGGGAGATCGCCTTCCTCGCCGACCGCTGGTCCGGCCGCCCCGACGTCCCGCCGGTCACCCTCCAGTTCTCGGACGGCGAGTTCGTCGCGCGCACGGGCGGTACCGAGGGCACCCCGGTGACCCTCAGCGGCGCGCGGGACGACCTGCTCGGCTGGCTGGCCGGCCGCGGCCCCAAGGGCGCCCACCTCGCCATCGAGGCCGGAGACGCCGTGCCCGAACTCCCCGCGCTCTAGGATTCCGACATGACGTACAGCGGAGCGGTCAAGGTCGGCGGTCCGGCCGACGTGCACGAACTCGCGGACCTGATGATTTCCAAGGTCGCGGTGGGTTCCATGAACAACAACGCGTACCTGCTGCGCTGCCGGGCCACCGGCGAGCAGCTGCTGATCGACGCGGCGGCCGAGGCGGACACGCTGCTGAACCTGATCGGCGACGACGGCATCGCGTCCGTCGTCACCACCCACCAGCACGGCGACCACTGGGGCGCGCTCCAGGCCGTCGTCGACGCCACCGGCGCGCGCACCTACGCGGGCGCCTACGACGCCGAGGGCATCCCGGTCCCCACGGACGTGCCGGTCCGGGACGGCGACACGATCACCGTCGGACGGGTCTCGCTGACCGCCCGCCACCTGGTCGGACACACCCCCGGCTCGATCGCGCTGGTCTACGACGACCCGCACGGCCACCCGCACGTGTTCACCGGCGACTGCCTGTTCCCGGGCGGCGTGGGCAACACGTGGGGCGACGCGAAGAACTTCGCCAGCCTCATCGACGACGTCCAGCACAAGCTCTTCGATCAGCTGCCGGACGAGACCTGGGTCTACCCGGGCCACGGGAACGACACCACGCTCGGCACCGAGCGCCCGCACCTCGCGGAGTGGCGCGAGCGCGGCTGGTAGTGACCGCGCGGTCAACACCGCGGGGCCATGCACTCCTTCCGGTCGACCTTTACCGAACGCATGTCCTGGGGGTGCGGGTTGGGGTAGTTGCTGCACCATGCAACAACACCCCTCCGCGCCCCCCGCCGCCTCCCCTCCCTCCCCCTCGATGCTCCGGCTCGCCACCGCCTCCCTGGTCGGCACCGCCATCGAGTTCTACGACTTCTTCGTCTACGGCACGGCCGCCGCACTGGTCCTCGGCCCGCTCTTCTTCCCCTCCTTCTCCCCGCTCGCCGGCACCCTCGCCGCCTTCGGCACGTTCGGCGTCGGCTTCGTCGCCCGCCCGCTCGGCTCGGCCCTCTTCGGCCACATCGGCGACCGCTACGGGCGCCGCCCCGTCCTGCTCGGCTCGCTGCTCCTGACCGGCCTCGCCACGGTCGCCGTCGGGTGCGTGCCCTCCTTCGCCTCCATCGGCATCGCCGCGCCGGTCCTGCTGCTCCTGCTGCGCTTCCTGCAGGGGCTGGGCCTCGGCGGCGAATGGGGCGGGGCCGTCCTGCTGACCGCCGAGCACGCCCCCGAGCGGCGGCGCGGGCTGTGGTCGAGCTTCCCGCAGATGGGCCCCGCGGCCGGGTTCCTGCTGGCCAACGGCCTGACACTGGGGCTGTCCGGGGCCCTGGACGAGGCCCAGTTCGCCTCCTGGGGCTGGCGGGTGCCGTTCTGGGCGGCCGGGCTGCTGGCGCTGGCCGGGCTGTGGCTGCGCCGGTCGGTCGAGGAGACCCCGGCGTTCCGCGGCCTCGCCGAGGCCGGCCGGCAGGCCGACGCCCCGCTCGCCGAGGTGGTGCGCGGCCACTGGCGGCTGCTCCTGCTGACCGGCGGGGCGATGGCGGTCGGGTACGCCGTCTTCTACACGGTCACCACCTGGTCCCTCGCGTACGCCACCGGCCGGCTCGGCGTGGACCGGACCGTGATGCTGGCCATCGTGATGGCGGCGGTCCTGCTGAAGGGGCTGGTCACCCCCGTCCTGGCGGTGCTCGGCGACCGCTGGGGCCGGCGGCAGCTCTGCCTGGCCGGCAGTGCGACCTGCGCGCTGTGGATGTTCCCGTTCGTCGCCCTGCTGGACACCGCGGACCCGCTGCTGATGACGGTGGGCTGCGTCGGCGCGCTGCTCGCGATGGTGCTGATGTTCGCGGTGGTCGGCGCCTACCTGCCCGAGCTGTACGCCCCGCGCCTGCGCTGCACGGGCGCGGCCGTCGGCTACAACCTGGGCGGTGTGCTGGGCGGTGCCCTGACCCCGGTCGTGGCGACGGCCCTGGCGGACGGCGCGGGCCCGCCGTGGGGGGTGGCGGTGTACCTGACGGGGATCTCGCTGGTCAGCCTGGCTTGTTTCGCCCTGCTCCCGGACACCCGGCCGGCCGTGGCCCGGGCGGCGCGGAGCGAGCCCGCGGTGGCGTGAGGCGGGCGTGGCGCCGCCGGCACGCGGAAGGACCCGGGAGCCGCTGCTCCCGGGCCCTTCCCGTACGGTCCGCCGGTCAGACGTCGGCGCCCTTCGGCTCGGCGGCGGCCCCGACCTCGGCGGCCTCGGCCTGCTTCTTCGAGGCGATCAGGCTGGTGATGGTGGTGATGACCAGGACGCCGCAGATGACGCCCAGGGAGACCGGGATGGAGATCTGCGGGACGTGCACCCCGGACTCGTGCAGGGCGTGCAGCACCAGCTTGACGCCGATGAAGCCGAGGATCACCGACAGGCCGTAGCTGAGGTGGACCAGCTTCTTGAGCAGGCCGCCGATCAGGAAGTACAGCTGGCGCAGGCCCATGAGGGCGAAGGCGTTGGCGGTGAAGACGATGTACGGGTCCTGGGTGAGGCCGAAGATCGCGGGGATCGAGTCCAGGGCGAAGAGCACGTCGGTGGTGCCGATGGCGAGCATGACGACCATCAGCGGGGTGAGGACGCGCTTGCCGTTGTTCCGGATGAAGAGCTTGGTGCCGTGGTAGCGGTCGGCGACGCCGAACTTCTTCTCGATCGACTTCAGGAGGCGGTTCTCCTCGAACTCCTCCTCGTCCTCGTCCTTGCGGGCTTCCTGGATGAGCTTCCAGGCGGTGTAGATCAGGAAGGCACCGAAGATGTAGAAGACCCACGAGAAGGTGGTGATGATCGCGGCGCCGGCCGCGATGAAGATCGCGCGCAGGACGAGGGCGATCAGTACGCCCACCAGCAGGACGCGCTGCTGGAGGTGGGAGGGTACGGAGAACTTCGCCATGATCAGGACGAAGACGAAGAGGTTGTCCACGCTCAGGGACTTCTCGGTGATGAAGCCGGCGAAGAACTCCTGGGAGGCCTGGCCGTTGCCGAAGAACAGCAGGCCGAGGCCGAAGAGGACGGCGAGCACGATCCAGACGACGGTCCAGATGCCCGCTTCCTTGATCGACACGTCGTGCGGTTTGCGGCCGATGAGGAAATCGGCGCCGATGAGGATGCACAGACCGGCAACGGTCAGCACCCACAAGGTCAACGAAACGTCCACGGTATTCACGCCTCCGGCGGATGGCTCAGCACATGGTCAGCGTCATCGCTGCCGGAGGTCTCTTCCACCCGGCGGCCGTCGGGCCGCGGGCCGGCGCCCCGGGATCCACTGCGTCAGATCACCACAGTGGTCCGTATTGACGGGCACGCCGCGCAGGAAATAGCAGGAATACTCCCCTCCGCGGGTCCCAGGGTACCTGCGGAGGAGGCAAAAGGTAAAGGGCTCCCCAAGAGGAGGTCACCCACCGGTCATGGCCGGGTCACGGGCGGGTCGTGCGCCGCGCCTCCCGCACCCGGTCCAGGGCCCGTTCGAGGACGGTGCTGCCCTGCGGGGGCAGGTCCGGCTCGAAGGTCCAGGCGTGCTGGACCCAGGGGTCGGCGAGGTGGCCGTCCGGCACCGGGGACAGCCGCATCAGCGAGCGCCACAGCGGATCCAGCAGCGGCCCGTAGGCGGAGGCCTCCTCCCGGTCCGCGACCATCAGCAGGTGCACCCCGACCGCGGGGCCCTCGTCGGCCAGGTAGCGCAGCTGGGTCACCGCCCGGTCGTCGAAGCCGTGCGGGAAGTCGTGCACGACCAGCAGCTGCTCGGCCCGGTCCACGTCCGCGGGCAGCTCGTCGGGGGCGCCGGCCCGCAGCGCCATCTGTACGAGGTCCACGCGCCGCGTGAGCTGCGCCAGGGTCCGGCCGACCCCCTCGGCGCCGGCGGCGGGCGGTGCCGCGAGCACCCCGGCCCGTACCAACGGGGCCAGGGAGGCGGCGCCCGCCCCGGCGGCGTCGATGACGTGGACGGAGAACCGGTCGGCGGGGTGCACCGCGAGGAGCCGCACGGCGTGCGCGACGGCCATGTCCATGGCGGCGCGGCGCAGCCGGTCGGTGTCCATGGCCATGGCGGCCTCGGAGCCGGTGCGGCCGTTGTCGATCCACAGGCCGCGCTCCAGCGGGAGCCGCATCAGCATCGGGATCCGCAGGCCCGGCATCTCGGGCAGGCTCAGGTTGCCCAGGCGCAGCGCGAGCGGGGCCTCCTCGGGCACGCCGCCGCCGTGCCAGACGGGGTTGTCCCAGCGGGCGTACGCGGCCGGCAGCGCGGGCTCGACCACTTCGGACTCGGCGACCAGCTGGGCGAGGTCCCGGTCCAGGACGGCCCTGGCCTGCGCGACCAGGTCGTCCCGGCGGGCCCGGGCGGTCTCGCGGGCGGCGTCCCGGCGCCGCCGACGCGGTGGCGCGG
>NZ_GG657750.1:2006370-2016954 GCF_000158895.1 Streptomyces sp. C
CAGGTCCTCGAACATGCCCCCAGACCTGGTTGTAGAGCCGCTCGTCCATGGACCAGCCGCTGGCGTCGCCGGCGACCGGGGCCGGCGGCCGGCCGGGGTCGGCGGCGGGCGCGGGCCGGGGCGCGGGCTCGGGGGCTTCGGCGCTGGTGCGGCGGCGGCGCGGATGGGCGTAGTCGATGGTGGGCGGACCCTGTACCGCCGCGGTGTCCTCCGGGGCGGAGGGGGCGGCGCCGGGCGTGCCCGGGTAGGGAACGCCGGAGACCGGGACCGGATCCGGCGGCTCGGGGGCGGAGGCCGGAGCCGGGGCCGCCTGCCGGTCGGGGTGCGGGGCGCCCTGGGCCTGCGGGGGCAGGGCGGCGAGGGCGCGGTCGCCCCCGGCGGCCCCCGCGGTCCCGCGCAGGGCGGCCGCGGCCAGCTCGGCGGCCTGCGGTGCGGGCAGGCCCCCGTCGGCGAGCAGGGCGCCGAGGCCCTCGGCGTACCCCTGGCCGACGGCCCGGACCTTCCAGGCGCCCTGGCGCCGGTAGAGCTCCAGGGCCACGACGGCGGTCTCGGCGCCGAGCCCGGTGAGGGTGAAGCCGGCGAACTCGGGTCCGTCCGCCGGGGCCACCGCCGCGTGCGGGGCCGGTACGGAGCCGAAGCTCAGTGGTCCGCCCGGCGGCAGCACGAGGAGCAGGCCGATCCGGTGGACCTCCGCGGCGACGGCTTCGAGGTCGAGGGCCAGCGTGTGCCGGTCCGCGGGCTCCTGCGGCAGCCGGAGCCAGGCGGGGGCCTGGCCGCCCGGCCGGGCCAGCGCCCCGGGGCCCGCGAGGCGGCCCTCTTCGTCGGCCAGGGAGGCCAGGGCGAGCACGGGCGTGCCCGCCGAGACCCTGACCTCGACCCTGTCGTGGGGCACGGGGTGGTTCTGCCCCCGGACCAGTTCGGCCGTCATCGTGCAGCCCCTCCCCCGTGCCTTCTTCTCTTGCCGGTAGTGCTCTTACAGGTGCGGCAGGATCGCCGGCATCAGGTCCTGGAAGGTCCGGCCGTTGGCCGGGTTGCCGAGGGCCGTCATCTGCCAGCCGGCGCCGGACCGGGACACCTTCGCCATGATCTGCGCGGTGTACTGGCCGCCGCCGTCGAGGGTGTAGCGGGCGAGCTCCTGGCCGTTGGTCTCGTCGACGATGCGGCAGAAGGCGTTCTGCACTTCCTGGAAGGTCTGGCCGGTGAACGAGTTCACCGTGAAGACGATCGTGTCGATGTGGACCGGGACCCGCTGGAGGTCGACGAGGATGGCCTCGTCGTCCCCGCCCTGGCCGACGCCGCCGACCAGGTTGTCGCCGGTGTGGCGGACCGAGCCGTCGTCGCTCTGCAGGTGCCGGAAGAACACCACGTCCACCGGCTGCTTGTCGGCGAAGAGCACCGCCGACGCGTCGAGGTCGATCTCCCGCGTCCGGGAGCCGAACAGCCCCCGGCGCTTGGCCGCCTGCCAGCCCAGGCCCATCCGGACCGCGGTCAGCGTGCCGCCGTCCCGCTTCTGCAGACTGATGGCCTGACCCTTGGTCATGTTGACCGTCACGCGCGTTCCCCTCTCCATAGCCCGCCCCTAAAGGCCCGCAGCGTGCACCTGCGGCGCTTCCACACCCTACTGACCGCCCCGGGGTCAGGCGAGGCCCGCTTCCCTCATCTGGCGAAGCTCCTTCTTCAGCTCGCCCACCTCGTCCCTGATCCGGGCGGCGACCTCGAACTGGAGCTCGGCCGCCGCTCCCCTCATCCGCTCGGTCATCTGCTCGATGAGCGCGGCCAGTTCGGCGGCGGGCCGGTCGGTCGGGGCGGCGGCCGCGGCGGCCTTGGCCGTCTTGCCGCCCTTCCCCTTGGCGGCGGCCGCGGCCTTGCCGCCGAGCGCGGGGACCGGCGCCTTGCCGGCCTTGCCGTCCTTGGCCTGCCGGTAGCCGGTGCCGAGGAGCTCCTCGGTGTCCAGCTCCTCGCGGGCGATGGTGGCGACGATGTCGTTGATCTTCTTGCGCAGCGGCTGCGGGTCGATCCCGTTGGCCGTGTTGTAGGCGATCTGCTTCTCGCGGCGCCGGTTGGTCTCCTCGATGGCCTTCTCCATCGCCGGGGTCATCTTGTCCGCGTACATGTGGACCTGACCGGAGACGTTGCGGGCGGCGCGTCCGATGGTCTGGATGAGGGAGGTCCCCGAACGCAGGAAGCCCTCCTTGTCGGCGTCGAGGATCGCCACGAGCGACACCTCTGGCAGGTCGAGGCCCTCGCGCAGCAGGTTGATGCCGACCAGGACGTCGTACTCGCCGGCCCGCAGCTCGCGCAGCAGCTCGATGCGGCGCAGGGTGTCGACGTCGCTGTGCAGGTAGCGGACCTGGATGCCCAGCTCCAGGAAGTAGTCGGTGAGGTCCTCGGCCATCTTCTTGGTGAGGGTGGTGACCAGGACCCGCTCGTCCTTCTCCACGCGGCCGCGGATCTCGTGCACGAGGTCGTCGATCTGGCCCTCGGTGGGCTTGACCACGACCTCGGGGTCGACGAGGCCGGTGGGGCGGATGATCTGCTCGACGAAGCCGTCGGAGCGGGAGAGCTCGTACTTGCCGGGGGTGGCCGACAGGTAGACGGTCTGGCCGACGCGCTCCAGGAACTCCTCCCACTTCAGCGGCCGGTTGTCGAGCGCGGACGGCAGCCGGAAGCCGTGGTCGACCAGGGTCCGCTTGCGCGAGGCGTCGCCCTCGTACATGGCGCCGATCTGCGGCACGGTGACGTGCGACTCGTCGATGACGAGGAGGAAGTCCTCGGGGAAGTAGTCGATGAGGGTGTTCGGGGCCGATCCGCGCTCGCGGTCGTCCATGTGCAGCGAGTAGTTCTCGATGCCGGAGCAGGAGCCGATCTGGCGCATCATCTCCAGGTCGTAGGTGGTGCGCATGCGCAGCCGCTGGGCCTCCAGCATCTTGCCCTGCTTCTCCAGCTCCGCGAGCCGCTCGGCGAGCTCGGCCTCGATGCCGGTGATCGCCTTCTCCATGCGCTCGGGGCCGGCGACGTAGTGGCTGGCGGGGAAGACGTAGAGCTCGCGGTCCTCGCTGATGACCTCGCCGGTCAGCGGGTGCAGGGTGGACAGCGCCTCGATCTCGTCGCCGAACATCTCGATGCGGACGGCCAGTTCCTCGTAGACCGGGAAGATCTCGATGGTGTCGCCGCGCACGCGGAAGGTGCCGCGCGTGAAGGCCAGGTCGTTGCGGGTGTACTGGATGTCGACGAAGCGGCGCAGCAGCTGGTCCCGGTCGATCTCCTCGCCCACCTTGAGGGGGACCATCCGGTCCACGTACTCCTGCGGGGTGCCGAGGCCGTAGATGCAGGACACGGAGGCGACGACGATCACGTCGCGCCGGGTCAGCAGCGAGTTGGTCGCGGAGTGGCGCAGCCGCTCCACCTCCTCGTTGATCGAGGAGTCCTTCTCGATGTAGGTGTCCGACTGCGGTACGTAGGCCTCGGGCTGGTAGTAGTCGTAGTACGAGACGAAGTACTCGACGGCGTTGTTCGGCAGGAGCTCGCGGAACTCGTTCGCCAGCTGGGCGGCCAGCGTCTTGTTCGGTGCCATCACCAGCGTGGGCCGCTGGAGCTTCTCGATCATCCACGCCGTGGTGGCGGACTTGCCCGTACCGGTCGCGCCGAGCAGTACGACGTCCTTCTCACCTGCGCGGATGCGCTTCTCCAGCTCGGCGATGGCCGCCGGCTGGTCACCGCTGGGCTGGTACGGGCTGACGACCTCAAAGGGTGCCACCGTGCGTTCGATCTTCGATACGGGCCGCATGAGTCCACCGTACGACCCCGCACTGACACTCACGCCCTTCCGCGGGGCCGCGGGGCCCCGAGACAGGTCCGGCGGGCGCAGCGGATCTCCTCCTTTCCGGTCTGTTTGTCGTAGTTCGGTGGCGTCCCGGTGATCTTCGCGCCGATGATCGCCGTGCACGCTCCGCCGCGAAGTGCACCGCCTCAACGGCTCCCGCTCCGCACCCGTCTGACGCACGACCAGGGCTCACGACCCGAGGAGAGACCACATGTACGTCCGACCCGCCACCGCGGCAGCCGCCGCGATCCTGGGTTTCGCCCTCACGGTGCTGGGCGGGACGGCCTCCCCGGCCGCCACCGGCCCCGGCTCCCCCGGCGGCACGAGCGGGGTCCTGGGCCCCGTCGTGTACGCCCACCGGGGGGCTTCCGCGTACGCCCCGGAGAACACCCTCGAAGCGATCGACCTGGCCGGGCGGCTGGGCTTCGACTGGGTCGAGAACGACGTCCAGCGGACCAAGGACGGCGAGCTGGTGGTGGTCCACGACGACACCCTCGCCCGCACCACCGACGTCGAGCAGGTCTTCCCCGGCCGGGCGCCCTGGCGGGTCAAGGACTTCACGGCGGCGGAGATCGCACGGCTGGACGCGGGCGGCTGGTTCTCGCCGCGCTTCGCGGGCGCCCGGGTGCCGACGCTGCGGGAGTACATGGAGCGGGTCGGGGAGAACCGGCAGAAGCTGCTGCTGGAGATCAAGAAACCGGAGCTCTACCCCGGGATCGAGGGCGAGACGCTGGACCTCCTGGGCCGGCTGGGCTGGCTCGACGAGGACCACGTCTCCCGCCGCCTGGTCGTGCAGAGCTTCAGCGCCGACTCCGTGCGGATCGTGCACGGCCTGCGCCCCGACCTGGTCACGGCCTTCCTGGGCACCCCGGCCGTGGCCGACCTGCCCCGCTACGCGCAGTTCACGGACCGGATCAACCCGTGGCACACGACGATCACGGCGGACTGGGTGAGGGCGGTGCACGGCCTGACCGGGGCCCACGGCAAGGCCATGGAGGTGGACACCTGGATCGTGGACGACGCCGCCACCGCCCGCAAGGTCCGGGACATGGGCGTGGACGGGATCATCACGAACGCGCCCGACGTGGTGCGGGACGCCGTGATCGGCTTCTGACGCGCGCGGGAACGCCCCCGGGGCCGCAGGGCCGTCCGCGCTGTCGGTGGCGGGCCGTACCGTGGAGCCGTGGACAGCACCGAGCGGCCCCGCGGGCCGCACCTCGAATGGACCGTCGTCCCCAGTGACATCGGACCCCTGCTCCTGGCCGCGACCCCCGAGGGTCTGGTCCGGGTCGAGTTCCACGCGCGCCCGGACCGGGTCGGCCGGATGATCGGCTCGCTGGTCTCCCGGCTCGGCGCGGACGCGTGGCGGCCGGACCCGGGCGAGGAGGTGCTGCTGGCCGAGCCGATACGCCAGCTGGAGGCGTACTTCGCCGGTTCGCTGCGGCGCTTCGAGCTGCCGCTGGACTGGCGGCTCAGCTCCGGCTTCAACAAGCAGGTGCTGCTGGAGCTCGACCGCTCCGTGCCGTACGGGTCGGTCGTCGGGTACGGGGAGCTGGCCGCCCGCGCCGGACAGCCGGGGGCGGCCCAGGCCGTGGGCAACGCCATGGGATCGAACCCGCTGCCCGTGGTGGTGGCCTGCCACCGCGTGGTGGAGAACGACGGCGGGATCGGGGGGTTCGGCGGCGGGGTGGAGACCAAGCGGATCCTGCTCGCGCTGGAGGGCGTGCTCCCGCAGCCCCTCTTCTGACCTGCGGGTTCCGTCGCGGTGACAGCCCGTGGCCGTCCGGCCCCGGGCCGGGTACCCGGTTCCCCCGCGCGGCCGGCGGTGGGAAACTGCCGCCGTGACCACTCCTGCCGCTCCAGGCCCCGTCCCGTCCGCTCCCGCCGCACCCCCGCGCCGGGGGTGTCCGGCGTGAGCACCTCCCCCGACGCAGCCCCCGACACCGCCGCCGGCAGCAGCGGCGCGGCCGCTCCGGTCGACGCCGCCGACCTGCCCCGGCTCCAGCGCCGGACGTCCGCGGTGCTCATGGCCAGCCAGATCCTGGGCGGCCTGGGCGTGCCGATCAGCATCGCCCTGGCCCCCGTACTGGCCACCGAGATCAGCGGCACCGAGGCCCTGTCCGGCTTCGCCTCCACCGCCGCGGTGATCGGCACCGCCCTGGTCTCGCTGCCGCTCGCCGCCCTGATGACCGCGCGCGGGCGCCGCCCGGGGCTCGTGGTGGCCTACGCCATCGGCACGCTCGGTGCGGCCCTGGTGGTCCTGGCCGCCTCGGTCAAGAGCTTCCCGCTGCTGATGCTCGGCATGGCCGCCTTCGGCGCGGCCTCCTCCGCCAACCTCCAGGCCCGCTTCGCGGCCGCCGACCTCGCCGCGCCCGACCGGCGGGCCCGCGCGATCTCGCTCGTCGTCTGGTCCTCCACCCTGGGCGCGGTGCTCGGGCCCAACCTCTCCGCCCCCGCCAGCGACAGCTTCGCCGGCACCTCCATACCCCAGACGGCGGGCCCCTTCGTGTGGGCCGGCGCCGTCTTCGTCCTCACCGGCACGCTGCTCGCGGTGTTCCTGCGGCCCGACCCGCTGCTGACCGCCAGGGCCCTGGCCGGAGCCGGCGAGCAGTCCCGTCAGGCCCGCTCGCTGCGCGCCGGCATGGCCGCCGTCAAGGCCTCGCCGCGGGCCAGGCTCGCGCTGCTGACCGTCGCCGTGTCCCACACCGCCATGGTCTCGATCATGGTGATGACCCCGATGGACCTCAGCCACCACGGCGCCGGCCTGCGCCTCGTCGGCCTGGTGATCAGCGGCCACATCGCGGGCATGTTCGCCTTCTCCCCCGTCATGGGCTGGCTCGCCGACCGCCTCGGCAGGCTGTCAGTGATCGGGCTCGCGGCCGGGCTGCTCTCCCTCGCCGCCCTGCTCGCCGGCACGGCCCAGGGGAACCACGCCCAGAGCGCGGCCGGCCTCTTCCTGCTCGGACTCGGCTGGTCCGCCGGCATGGTCTCCGGCTCGGCGCTGCTGACCGACTCGGTGCCGCAGGCCGCACGGGCCGCCGTACAGGGCCTGAGCGACCTGACGATGAACACCGCCGCCGGTGTCGGCGGGGCCGCCGCCGGACTGGTCATGTCCCAGGCCGGCTACGGCTGGCTCAACGCGATCGGTGCCGCGCTCCTCCTGCCGATGGCGGCACTCGCCCTGTTCACCGCCCGGCGCCACCCCGCGCCCGGGAAGGCGGACCTCAGCAGTTGATGTGGTAGGCCTTGCGCAGCGTCTCGTGGACCGTCCAGGTGGTCCGGTCGCCCTCGCGCAGCACGCAGGCCGAGCCCGGACCCACGTCGAACGTCGCGCCGCCCTCGACCTCGATGGTGGCGCGGCCGCTGACCACCACGAACAGTTCGTCGGCCTCGGTGTCGGTGACCACCCCGGGGGTGATCTGCCAGATCCCCCGGATCTGCGAGCCGTCCGCCGACTCCCACAGCACCTTGCCGGTCACGGCCGGCGTGCCGGAGACGATCTGGGCGGGATCGAGCTCCTCGGCCTCCAGCTCGGCGTCGGGGACGTCCGCGACGGACACGGCGAAGGAGGCGGGGGCGCTGTGGTCACTGGTGCTCATGGTGCGTCAGCCTAGGGGCGCCGCCCCCGCCCACGGGGTCACCAGAGCGTCCAGCGCGGGCGCGTCCGACACGTCATTCCGTCGAGCGCGTCCGCACCACCGGCCGGCGCGCGCCGAGGACGGGCTGGTGGAAGCCGGTGTCCTCGGCGGGGTGCCAGACCGGCTCGCCGAAGCCCGCCCGCCGCACGTACCGCGCCGTCTCCTCCTCGGGGAGCGCCCAGTACGTGGCGGTCGACGTCCTCGTGCTCCAGGTCTCGCCGGACGGCAGGAGCTGGAAGAGCTCCACGTCGTAGCGCTCTCCGTCGGCGTGCCAGTGCCACAGCTGGAAGGTGACGGTGCGCCCCTCCGGTCCGGTCCGCACGTACGGGGCCTGGCTCGCGGGGCGGGTCCGGCGCAGCTCGCCGTAGGGGCGGGTGGAGAGCAGCAGCAGCCCGCCGGGGCGCAGCACCCGGCGGCTTTCGGCCAGTGCGGCGCCCACGTCCTCGGCGGTCAGCAGGTGCGGGAGCGCGTTGTCGGCGCACACGACGGCGTCGAAGGAGGCGTCGGGGAAGGGCAGCGCGCGCATGTCGGCGGCCGCGACCGGCAGCGTCAGACCGCGGGCGGCCGCCTCGCGCGCGGCGCGGGCCGCGGCGAGGGGGCTGAGGTCGGTGCCGGTGACCCGGTGGCCCAGGCCCGCCAGGCCCAGCGCCTGGGTCCCGATGCCGCAGGCACTGTCGAGCACGGTGTGCGGCCCCGGGCCGAGCGAGGCCTTGAGCAGGGCGTCCAGAGCACGGCCCTGGCGGGCGATGCTCGCGTCCCAGTCCGCGTACATGAGGTCGTAGCGCGGGGCGAGTTCGTCGTAGAAGGTCCGGGTGTCCATCCGGGCACGCTACTCGGACAGGTTCGCGCCGGAGCGGGAGGGGCGTGTTTGGGGGCGTGAATCCCGTGCCAGGGATGGGGACATGCCACAGCACAGAGCATCCGAGATCCCGGTCCTGTCGCAAGAGGTGCGCGAGGCGCTGGCCGATCGCCGGCCCGTCGTCGCCCTGGAGTCGACGATCATCGCGCACGGTCTGCCGCGCCCCCGCAATCTGGAGGTGGGGCTGGAACTGGAGGAACTGGTCCGGGCGGAGGGCGCGGTCCCGGCGACCGTCGCCGTGGTGGACGGGGTCCCCAGGGCGGGCCTCGACAAGGCCGCGCTGGAGCGGATCGCCGCCGGCGAGGGGGTGCGCAAGCTGGGCCACCGCGACCTCGCGCCCGCCCTCGCGGCGGGGGCGACCGGGGCGACGACGGTGTCGGCGACGGCCTTCCTGGCCGCGCGGGCGGGACTGCGGGTGTTCGCGACGGGCGGGCTGGGCGGCGTACACCGGGAGTGGACGCTCTCGCAGGACGAGTCGGCGGACCTGTCGCTGCTCGCCCGGACCCGGATCACGGTCGTGTGCGCGGGGGTGAAGTCGATCCTGGACGTGCCGGCCACGCTCCAGCGCCTGGAGACGCTCGGGGTCGGCGTCGTCGGCTACCGGACGAAGCGCTTCCCCGGTTTCTACCTGGCCGACTCGGGAGAGCCGGTCGACTGGACGGTGGAGGAGCCGGAGGAGGTGGCGGCGGTGATGGCCGCTCAGGACGCCGTCGGCGGTCCGGAGTCCGCGCTGCTGGTCGTCAACCCGGTGGATGAGGCGGAGCAGCTGGATCCGGCGCTGCACGACCGGGTCCTGGCCGAGGCGCTGGCCGAGTGCCGGGCGCGGGGCATCACGGGACAGGCGGTGACGCCGTTCCTGCTGGGGTTCCTGGTGCGCGCGACGGGCGGTGCGTCGCTGGAGGCGAACCTGGCGGCGGTACGCGGCAACGTGCGGCTCGGCGCCCGGATCGCCCGGGCCTGGACGGCCCGCGCATGACGGGGGCGCCGGCGGGGGCGCTGCCGGGTGGACTGCCCGGTGCGCCGGCGGGGGCACTGCCCAGTGCGCTGCCGGGTGGACTGCCCGGTGCGTCGGCGGGGGCGCTGCCGGGTGGACTGCCCGGGGCACTGCCGGGTGGACCGCCCGGGGCGCCGGCGGGGGCGCCGCCGGGTGGACTGCCTGGTGCGTCGGCGGGGGCGCTGCCGGGTGGGCTGCCGGGTGGACTGCCCGGTGCGCTGCCGGGTGGACTGCCCGGTGCGCCGGCGGGGGCGCTGCCCGGGGCGCTGCTGGTGGTCGGTGACGTGGTGACGGACGTGGTGGCGGTGCACCGCGAGCCGCTGACCCCGGCCACCGACACCGCCGCCCGCATCCGCACCCTCCCCGGCGGGGCCGGAGCCAACGCCGCCTGCTGGGCGGCCCGTACGGGCGCGGCGGAGGTGCGCCTGCTCGCGCGGGTGGGCTCCGAGTCGGCCCGCTGGCACGAGCGGGCGCTGGTCGACGCGGGGGTACGGCCCCGGCTGGTGGTGGACCCGGCGGAGCCGACCGGGACGGTGGTGGCGCTGGTCGGCGAGGACGCGGAGCGCACCTTCCTGACCGACAGCGGGGCCTCGCTGCGGCTGTGCCCCGCCGACTGGGTGCCGGCGCTGCTGGACGGCGCCGGGCACCTGCACCTCTCGGGCTACCTGTTCTTCTCGGAGTGCAGCCGGGAGCTGGCCCTGGTCGCGCTGCGGGCCGCCCGGACCCGGGGGGTGCCGGTGAGCGTCGACCCGGCTTCGGCGGGGTTCCTGGCCGAGCTGGGCCCCGAACGCTTCCTGGCCGCGGTGGCGGGGGCCGGCGTACTCCTGCCGAACGAGGACGAGGCCCGGCTGCTGGCGGGGGTCCGGGAGCCGGCCCGGGCGGCGGAGGAGCTGAGCCGGCGGGTGCCGCTGGTGGTGGTCACCCGGGGTTCGGGCGGGGCGATCGTCGCCGAGGGCGGGCGGATCACCGCCGAGGTCGAGGCGGAGCCGGCCGAGGCGGTGGACACCACGGGGGCCGGGGACGCCTTCGCGGGCGGCTTCCTGGCGGCCCGCCTCGCGGGCGCGACCGCCGCGGAGTCCGCCCGGGCCGGCTGCCGCGCGGCTGCCGCCGCGGTGAGCCGGCTGGGGGGCCGGCCGTAGCTCCTCCCGCGGTCCTCGCACCGCTCGGCGGTGGGGCGTTTCCGCGGCTTCGGGCTCGCTGAGCCGGGCCTGGGGCGTCGGGTGCGGGGCGGTTCCGCTGGCTGGGGCCGGTGGGCCGGGTGCGGGTGGTG
>NZ_GG657750.1:2017199-2019580 GCF_000158895.1 Streptomyces sp. C
CACGGCCCCCGCGCGGCAGCGCAGCGGCCGGCCCGGCGGGACACCCCCTAGCGCGGCGGGAGGCCGGTCCAGGCCGGGTGGCGGGGGTCGTCCGCGCGGACGAGGACGTCGGCCGCCCCGGCCGGGTCCGCGTCCCGCGCGTAGCGGGCGAACGCCGGCAGGGTCCACCGCTCGGACTCCGGCGTCCGCCGCCCCAGCGCCCCCGCCGAGAGGCTGACGTGCACGCTCAGGTCGAACGGGAACCAGTGCCCCAGCAGCAGCGGCCCGTGCACGATCACCACCCCGCCCGGCGGCAGTTCGGTGTACGGGCTGCGGGTGGCCCGGTCGGTGACGGGGTCCCACAGGTCGGGCAGGACCCGCCCGCTGCCACCGGGGTCCGTCGGACCGAACACCTCGCGCCACAGCGCGCCCGTGTCGTACCAGCCCTGGAGGTACGCCTCCACGTCCTGCCGCCCGTACTCGAACCGCAGCGAGGCCGGCCGCAGGAAACCCCCGGCGGCCACCACGAGCACCGCCCGGCCGCGCGAGCGCAGCGCCCCGGCCAGCTCCTCCGCGAGGACCCCGGTGTCGGCCGCCGGTGCGCCGTCGATGCCGACGCGTTGCCAGGTGTCGCCCCCGCCAAGCGCGTCGAGGTGGCCGGCGAGCCGCTCGGCCATCCGCTGCCAGGTGATCGCTTCCAGCTTCACGAGCCCATTGTCAGTGGTGCGTCCTAACGTTTTTCACGAGGGATCACCGGTGGAACGGAGCCGGCGGCCCTGCTCTTGGGGAGGGGTCTGTCATGGCTCGGGAGACGACGTATCTGGAGCTGTCGCAGGAGGACGGCGCGGCGCACAAGTTCTACGAGGTGACCGTGGACGGCGCGACCGTCTCGGTGCGCTACGGCCGCATCGGCGCGGCCGGCCAGCTGCAGAGCTCCTCGTTCCCGACGGCCGAGAAGGCCCGCGCGGCCGCCGCCAAGAAGATCGGCGAGAAGGTCCGCAAGGGGTACGCGCCGGCGGTGCGGGGGGCGCGCGCCGCCCGGTCGGTGACGCGGCGGCAGGTGGCGTCGGCGCCGTCCACGGCCCGCGCGGTGGCGCCGGTGCTGTGGCGCTTCCGTACCGGCTCCTCGGCCTTCGGGATCCACGTGGACGAGGACCGCTGCTGGGTGGGCAACCAGGCGGGGGACGTCTACACGGTGAGCCACGGCGGCGAGGTGCTGGCCCGCTACTCCCTGCCGGACGGGGTGAAGTGCCTGGTGGCGGACGAGTTCTGGATATACGCGGGCTGTGACGACGGCACGGTGTACGACCTGTCGTCGAAGGTGCCGTTCGGGGCGTACGGGATAGCCGCGGACGTGGACATCTACTGGCTCGACATCCACGAGGGCGTGCTCAACGTCTCCGATGCCAACGGCGGTCTGACGGTCATCGACCACGAGGACGAGCACCAGTGGTCGCGGAAGTCCTCCGGTACCGGTGCCTGGATGGTCCGGGCGGACGAGCGGGCCGTCTACCACGGGCACAGCGCCGGTGTGACGGCCTACGCGGCCGACGGGACGGGCCAGTTGTGGCACACCGCGACGCCCGGCGGGGTGCTGTTCGGCTGGCAGGAGGAGCACGCGGTGTACGCGGGCACGGTGCGCAACACCGTGCAGCGCCTGTCGAAGGCGACGGGGCGGGTCGAGGCCTCGTACCCGTGCGACTCGGCGGTGTACTCGTGCGCGACGTCCCCGGACGGCCGGCACGTCTTCGCCGGCGACTCCTCCTCGTCGGTGTACTGCTTCGACGCGGACGGACACCGGCTGTGGAAGCTGGGTACCGGCGGGGGTTCGGCCCTGTCGATGCAGTACCTGGACGAGCGGCTGTACCTGGTCACCACGGACGGCTCGCTGGTGTGCGTGGACGCGAGCGAGGCGGCGATCGCCGCGGCCCAGCAGGGTTCGGTCCCGACCGCGGTCGACGTGAAGTCGGCGGCCGCGCTCCCGGTGTTCACCCCGGCGGCGTCCGCGTCGGCGGTGCCGACGGTCTCGGTGGCCGCGGTGCCGGCCGGCGGTGTGGTGGTGGAGTGCGTCCAGCAGGGCGGACGGATGCGGGTGCAGGTGGTCTCGGACGGCTTCGAGCACGGCTGGAACGTGCAGTTCCCGCGCGGGATCCGGGAGGCGGGCGCCCGGTACGTGGTGGACGGGCTGCACGCGGCGAGCGGGGGCTTCTACCGGGTGCGCGGGGAGATACGCCGGCTGGTCTGAGCGGCGCACCGGGGGTCCTCGGGGCAACTGCAGGGCACGGCTCCCCTGGGGGCCGGGGCGGCCACCGACCAGGGGTCGTCCTCGGTGAGGGCGCAGGTGATCTGGAGGACCACGGGCAGGGTCCCGAGGGTTGCGGGCCGAGGTGCACGTTGCCGGC
>NZ_GG657750.1:2019840-2022183 GCF_000158895.1 Streptomyces sp. C
AGACCTCATGACTTCCGGTCGGATTTTATGAAAGACCAACAACCCTTACGCGTCAGGTGATATGGGGCTCGGTCGGCGGTATCACAACGGCATGAGTCTCGTCGTCTTCGAGTCGCTGAAGCCGATCCACTGCGCCGCGTGCCGGCGGGGGCCGCTGCGGCACCTCGTCCGCGAATCCGGCGTGCCCCGCTGCCTGGACTGCGCCGACCTGGGCCATCTCGTCTACCTGCCGCGCGGTGACGCGGCGCTCACCCGCCGGGCCCGGGAGGGCAGTTCGCTGCACGCCGTCGTGGTGCGCCGGCACCGGGGCCGCCGCCGCTACGAACGCCAGGGGCTGCTGGTGGAGGACGCCGCACTGGCCCGCGCCGAGCGGGCCTGCCTCGCCGACGCCGATGCCCGGGCCCGCCGCCGGGAGCGGGACCGGGTGCGCCGCGCGGCCGAGGACGTCCGGTTCACCGCCGCCTTCGCGGCCGAGATACGGCGGCTGTTCCCCGGCTGCCCGGCCGACCGCGCCCGGGCGATCGCCGCCCACGCCTCGCTGCGCGGCAGCGGCCGGGTCGGGCGTACCGCCGCCGGCCGGGCGCTCGACGAACAGGCCGTGTCGGTCGCGGTACGGGCCGCGGTGCGGCACACCGACACCGAGTACGACGCGCTGCTGATGGCGGGGGTGCCCCGGTTCGCGGCCCGGGCGCGGCTGGCGGCGCGGATCGACGCGATCCTCGACGGCTGGCGTACGGGGGACGTCAGTTGAGGCGGAAGCGGCGGTAGAGGAGCGCCCCGCCGAGCAGCAGGGCGCCACTGCCGGGCACCAGGTAGCCGAGCCCGTCCGAGCCGGTGTGGGCCAGGGCCGAGGGGTCCCGCGGCGGAGCGGGCTGCGCAGGCGGGGCGGGCGGGGTCACCGGCCGCTGGGAGACCGGCGGCTGCACGGCGGGCGGCTGCACGGGCTTGCCGCCGGTCGGGGTCTCGGTGTTCACGGAGGTGTTCCCGTGGGAGCCGTTGCCGACGCCGACGACGTTCACCGAGTTGCCGCTGACGTTCAGCGGGAGGTCCACGGGGAGCTGGACGCCGTTGCCGGACAGCAGCCCGGGGGAATCCTTTCCGCGCCCCTCGGCGCTCGCCCCTCCCCCGTGACCGCCGGACCCGGGTTTCGACGGATGGGAGGGCCGCGGGTCCGGATTCCCCCCACCCGCGGCGGTGTGGGTACAGCTGTTGCCGGCTGCGGAGTTCAGCACGCCGACCACGCTCACGGTGTTCCCGCACACGTTCACCGGGGCGTGCACGGGCAGCTGCACCAGGTTCCCGGAGAGCAGCCCCGGGGAGCGCTCGGTCTGCCCGCCCGCTTCGGCGTCGGCGTACGCGAAGCCGCCCACCCCCGCGACCGCCAGTCCGCCACCCGCGACCATCGCCGCGATCAAGCCGTTCCGACGAGTGTGACGCATCAGATTTCCTGCCTTCCGGAGGGTTTCAGGGCCATCGAGCCCGTACCGGAGACAACGCGGTAAACCCGTTCGGGTTATAGAGCCGGTAGGCATTTCACTCCATCGTGTACTGGGTAGTCCCTACTTCATGACTGAACGACCGCTCCTGCTGCTCGACGTGGACGGCCCGCTCAACCCGTTCCGGTCCCTCTTCGCAGGTCTGCGCGGCTACACCAGCCACCGGATGCGCCCCGACGTCTGGCTCTCCTACCGCGACCCGGAGTCCCGCAAGGCCCGGCGCGGCGTCCGGGTGCGCCTCCACCCCTCCCACGGCGCCCAGTTGCAAGCGCTGCCCTTCGAGCTGGCCTGGGCCACGGCCTGGACGCACCAGGCCAACACCCTGATCTCCCCGCACATCGGACTCCCCGCCGACCTGCCCGTGGTCGAGTGGCCGGAACTCTTCGCCGAGGACCCCGACGGCCTCTCGTGGAAGACCCGCCCGCTGCTCGACTGGGCGGCCGGCCGCCCCTTCGCCTGGGTCGACGACATGATCACCCCGCAGGACCGCGCCTGGGTCTCCGCCCACCACCCGGCACCGAGCCTCCTGCTGCGCATCCATCCCCGCCACGGCCTGCGCGACCGGGACTTCGCGGCCCTGTCCGCCTGGGCGGGCGAGGTCAGCGCAGCAGGGCGGTGACCGGATCCGGCGACGGGCTGCCGGTGGGCCACCAGTCGTCGGCGTCCGGGCGGGACTCGTAGGCGTACCAGAGGCCCTCGCGGCCCAGGCGGAGCTGGCGGCTGCGGGCGGTGAGCCGGTTGCGGTCGGGGCGGAAGGGGCCCTGCCCGGCGGCGAGCAGGGCCGGCCGGGCCCGGTCGAAGGGCCTGGTCGGGGGGTCCCAGGGCTCGTCTAGCGCGGTGAGCGCGG
>NZ_GG657750.1:2023031-2034002 GCF_000158895.1 Streptomyces sp. C
CCGCGTCCTGCGCGCGCTCCTCCCAGCGCGGCCACCCAGGCCCGGCCCCACCAGGTCGCGGCCTCCACCCCGGCGGGCAGGGTCTCGAAGGTGCGGCGGCGGTCGTCCCGCGCGGTGATCACGCCGGCCTCCGCAGGGAGACGAGATCGGCCAGCTCCCGGTCCGTCAGCTCGGTCAGCGCGGCCTCGCCGGAGCCGAGCACGGCATCGGCCAGCGCCCGCTTGGCCTCCAGCAGTTCGGCGATGCGGTCCTCGACGGTGCCCTCGGCGATGATGCGGTGCACCTGGACGGGCTGGGTCTGACCGATGCGGTACGCGCGGTCGGTGGCCTGCTCCTCGACGGCCGGGTTCCACCAGCGGTCGTAATGGATCACGTGACCGGCGCGGGTGAGGTTGAGGCCCGTCCCCGCCGCCTTGAGCGACAGCAGGAAGACGGGGACCTCACCGGACTGGAAGCGGTCGACGAGCTCCTCGCGGCGGGGCACGGGGGTGCCGCCGTGCAGGAGCTGCGAGGGGATGCCCCGGGAGGCGAGGTGCCGCTCCAGGATCCGGGCCATGGTCACGTACTGGGTGAAGACCAGGACCGAGCCGTCCTCGGCCAGGATCGTGTCCAGCAGCTCGTCCAGCAGGGCGAGCTTGCCCGAGCGGTGCGCGAGGCGGGGCGCCGCGGCACCCGCCGGGACGCCCTCCCTCAGGCCGTACTCCTTCAGGAACTGCGCCGGGTGGTTGCAGATCTGCTTGAGCGAGGCCAGCAGCTTCATGATCATGCCGCGCCGCTCCATGCCCTCGCTGCCCTCGATCACGGCCATCGCCTCGTCCACCGCGGCCTGGTAGAGGGAGACCTGCTCGCGGGTCAGGGACACCGGGTGGTCCGTCTCCGTCTTCGGGGGCAGCTCGGGGGCGATGCCGGGGTCGGACTTCTTGCGGCGCAGCAGGAACGGCCGGACGAGCGCGGCCAGCCGGGCCACCGCGGCCTCGTTGCCCCCGTCCTCCTCCTGCTGGTGCTCGACCGGGCGGGCGTGCCGGGCGCGGAAGGTGGTGAGCGGGCCCAGCAGTCCCGGCGTCGTCCAGTCGAGCAGCGCCCACAGCTCGGAGAGGTTGTTCTCGACGGGGGTCCCCGTGAGGGCCACCCGGGCCGGCGACGGGATGGTGCGCAGCGCCTTCGCGGTCGCCGAGTGCGGGTTCTTGACGTGCTGGGCCTCGTCCGCGACGACCAGGCCCCAGCTCTGCCCGGCCAGCCGGGCCGCCGCCGCGCGCATGGTCCCGTACGTGGTGAGGACGAAGCCCCCGTCCTCCAGCCCGTCGAGGCTGCGGCCGGCGCCGTGGAAGCGGCGCACCGGGGTGCCGGGGGCGAACCTCTCGATCTCCCGCTGCCAGTTGCCCAGCAGCGACGCCGGGCAGACCACGAGGGTGGGCTCGGGGCGGGCCCGGTGCAGGTGCAGGGCGATCAGGGTGACCGTCTTGCCCAGGCCCATGTCGTCGGCGAGGCAGCCGCCCAGCCCGAGCGAGGTCATCAGGTCCAGCCAGGCCAGGCCGCGCAGCTGGTAGTCCCGCAGGGTCGCCTTCAGGGCCGCGGGCGGCGCGACCGGGGGAAGCTCCCCGGTGAGCCGGTCCCGCAGGGCGGCGAGCGCGCCGACGGGCACCACCGGCACCGCCTCACCACCGACCTCGGCTTCCCCGCTCAGCACGGTGGCCAGCGCGTCGACCGGGTCCAGCAGACCCAGCTCCCGCTTGCGCGCCTTGCGCACGAGCTCGGGATCGACCCGCACCCACTGGTCGCGCAGCCGCACCACGGGTCGGTGGGCCTGTGCGAGCGCGTCCATCTCGCCCGGGGTGAGCCGGTCCCCGCCGAGGGCCAGCTCCCAGGAGAAGGCGAACAGGGCCGCCGCGTCGAAGAAGGCGATGCCGTCGGTCGCGGAACCGGGCGCGGCCGGCCGGACGACGGCGGTCGCCGAGAGCGTACGGGCCAGCTCGCGCGGCCAGAGCTCAAGCACTCCTGCCGCCGCCAGCCGGGTCGCGGCGGTGCCCAGCAGGTCCTCCAGCTCGGGGTCCGACAGCGGGGGGGCGTCCGGCTACGGCTGGTCGAGCAGGCGCAGCAGCGGCGGCCAGACCCTCGCCGCCCGGCGCAGCGCGAGCACGGCGTCGATCCGGGCGGGGGGGCCGAAGCCGGCGGCCGCCGCACCGGCCCACAGCAGCCCCGCGTCGGTGACCAGGGTCGGATCGGCCAGGCTGTGCACCTGGACCACGGCCGCTCCGGCGCGGCGGACGTCCTCCGGCTCGGCCTCGTCGAACAGGCGGAAGGAGGACAGGTCGAGCCGGAGCGAGACCCCCACCCCGGCGTCGGCGCCGGCCGCGACCTGCGCCGCCCACTCCTGTATCCCCGGCACCCGCTGCGGCTCCCGGGCGGCGAACGGCCGCCCGGAGGCGAACGGCGCGGCCGGCGTGCGCGGCAGCACGTCGGCGACGGCGTCGAGGAACGCCCGGACCAGGGCCTCGGGCTCGGGCAGGGCCGTCGGGCGGCGTCCGGCCAGCGGGGTGGCGTACGCCTCGTACGGCAGGGCGGCCGCGACGGCGCGCAGGTACCCGACGTCCTCGGCGTCCAGCGGCCCGGCACGCCAGGCGTCGACCCCGTCGGCGGTGAGCCCGGGCAGCAGGCGGCCCCGCGCGGCGAGGGACAGCGCCTGCGTGGCGGCGGTGCCCCAGGCACGGGTGGCGGGATGCGCGGCGGGGCTGCGGGCGGCCCGCACCAGTACGGGCAGGGCGGCGGCCACCGACAGCGTCACCGCGGGCACCGTGCGCGCGCGGACGCCGCTTCCGTGCGGCCGGACCACCTTCAGCGGGTGCGGGGTCCCCAGCTCGGGCAGCGGGTCCCCCTCCGGGCACCAGAACGCCACCCGCCCCTCCCGGGGCACGGCGGCGGGGAGGAACACGGCGGCGCGGCGCAGCAGCGACTGCTGCGGCGGCGGCTGCGCGGTCACGGGGTCCCCCTCCCTGGCGCTCGGCTCCGCCCGGTCATGGCGGTTCCACTGCCGCCGAGTCTAGGCGGGCCCACTGACAACCGGCGCTGACCTGCGGATACGCCCGGCCCACCGGCGGGGACGGTCAGGCGGAGGGCGCCACGCCGCTCCCCCGTCCCATGACCCCGTTCCACCCCCAGGGGTGTTCCGCAGGTGAGGCACGTACCGCCGTTCCGTGTCCCGGTTCCGCCACAAACAGTGGGCCAACGCCCCCGGCCGGGGAAGGCTGTTCGGACAACGACCGCACGTACCGCTCCACGGGGAGACACCGTGTTCCGACGCAGCACCCGCCCCCCGGCCCTCGTGGCCACCGCCCTCGCGGCTGCGGCCGCCCTCGCCCTCACCGTCACCGGCACGGCCACCGCCGCCACCACGCCCGGCTTCCTGAACGGCACCGACCTGCCCCCGCACCCCTCCTCCCCCTGGTACGCCGGAAAGATCGCCAAGGGACTGCCCGAGGACGCCCCCTTCTGCCTGGACGGGGTGCTTCCGGCGGCCGGCAGCCGGCACCGCGCCTTCGGCACCGAGTTCGACACCGGTGCCGTCCAGATCTCCGTGCGCGCCGCCTCCGACGCCGCCGCAGCGAAGCTCGCCACCGCCCTGGAACGCAAGGTCGCCGCCTGCGCGGCGGACTGGCTGCGCGCGAACCCGGGCGGCACGGCCTCCTGGCAGGACTACGGGAAGCTGGCCGTCGAGGAGGGCGCGCACGTCTACGGCGTCGGCGCCTCCGTCCCCGACTCGGAGCCGGGCGTGCACCTGTACGGGATCGGACGCGACGGCTCCACCGTGACCGTCGTGAAGTGGGGCCAGATGGGCAACCTGCCCGACGCCCCCGTGCCGGCCTTCAAGAGGACGACCACCACGGCCGTGAACAAGCTCAACCCCTGACGCCCCCGGGGCCGCCCCCGTGGTGGGACCATGGAACCGAGGCCTCCACCCGAGCTCCGGAGCCGAGGCGATGGTCATGCGTACCGGAAACGAGCCGGTGACCGCCCGCAGTCCGCTGCGGCTGCGGTTCTGGCTGAGCCTGTGGGGGCTGGTCTGGGCCGCCGCCGGGGCGGCCGCTTTCGCGCTGGCCGGCCGTCCGGGATGGGCGGCCGCCTGCGCGGCGCTCGCGCTGGTGGCCGCCGTCGACCTGGCCGTCGTGGTCCGGCACCTCCACCAGGGCCCGCACTACCAGCCGGGCCGGGACGTCCCCCCGTACGAGCCACCGCGCACGCGCTAGGCGGGCCACCTAGCGGTCGAAGCGGGCCGCCTCCAGGTACTCGGGTTGCGGGTCGAGGGCGGCGGCGAGGCGGAAGTGGCGGCGGGCCTGCTCGGGGCGCCCGGCCCGCTCGTGGGTGCGGGCGAGCGCGAAGTGGGCGAAGGCGTTGTCCGGCTCCCGCTCCAGCACCAGCTCGAACTCCAGCTGTGCGGGCCGCAGCTGCGCCGCCGCGAAGAAGGCACGGGCGCGGAGCAGCCGGGCGGCGGTGTTCTCGGGGTGCGCGGCTATGACGGAGTCGAGCAGCCGGACCGCGCCGCGCGGGTCCCGGGCGGCGAGGAGCTGCTCGGCGGCCCGGTAGTCGATGACGTGCGTCTCGGGGCTCACGGAACCCGACGATCCGGATCCGGACCCGGGTCCGGTGGACGGCGGCGGCGGCATGGTGTCGGACACGTTGTCTTCCCTTCCCTCTACGGGCGCGTTCAACGCCCTCCGCCGCTGCGGCTATTCCGCCGCGGCGCGCGCGGTGAGCTCCGCCCAGACCTTGCGCACCTGGGGCTCCAGCGCCTCCAGCGGCCCGTCGTTGTCGATCACGAGCGTGGCCACCGCCAGCCGCTGCTCCCGCGTGGCCTGGGCCGCCATCCGGGCGCGGGCCTCGTCCTCGGTCATCCCGCGCCGGGCGGTCAGCCGGGCCAGCTGCGTGTCCGGGGCGGCGTCCACGACCACGACGAGGTCGTACAGGGGGGCGAGGCCGTTCTCGGTGAGGAGCGGTACGTCGTGCACCACGATCGCGTCGGGTCCCGCGGCCTCCTCCAGCTCGGCGGACCGGGCACCGACGAGCGGGTGCACGATGGCGTTGAGGGTCTGGAGCTTCGCCGGGTCGGAGAAGACGACCGCCCCCAGACGGGGCCGGTCCAACCGCCCGTCGGCGGTGAGCACGGAGTCCCCGAAGGCCTCCACCACGGCCGCGAGCCCGGGCGTGCCCGGCTCCACGACCTCGCGTGCGATCCGGTCGGCGTCGACGACGACCGCCCCGTACCCCGCCAGCAGCCGCGAGACCTCGCTCTTGCCGGCACCGATTCCGCCTGTCAGGCCCACTTTCAGCATGGTCAGCACCCTAAGGGGTGTGGCGGAAGTCCGGCACGGCCCCCACGGCACCCGGAACGCACTCTCGCCGCACCCTTCGGGCGGTGTCCCCCTCCCGGGGAACACCGCCCGCCGAACGCCCGGGCCCTAGCCCTCGCCCTCGCGCTCCGCCAGGAACCGCTCGAACTCCCGCCCGATCTCGTCCGCCGACGGGATCTCGGCCGGCTCGGCGATCATGTTGCCCCGGGTCTCGGCTCCGGCGGCGGCGTCGTACTGGTGCTCCAGGCCCTGGACGAGGCTGACGAGCTCCTCGTCGCCCTCGCGGATCTGCCGGTCGATCTCCGTCTGCGTCCGGTGCGCCTCGGTGCGCAGGGCGTGCGCGACGGCCGGCAGGACCAGCCCGGTGGCGGCCGTGATGGCCTCCAGGGCGGTCAGTGCCGCGTCCGGGTACGGGGAGCGGGCGACGTAGTGCGGGACGTGGGCGGCGACGCCGAGCACGTCGTGTCCGGCCTGGGCGAGGCGGAACTCGACCAGCGATTCCGCGCTGCCGGGCACCTGGGCCTCGTCGAAGGGGCTGCGGTGGCCGGGCATCAGGTCGGTCCGGTTGCCGTGCGGGGTGATGCCGACGGGCCGGGTGTGCGGGACGCCCATGGGGATGCCGTGGAAGTTGACCGAGAGGCGGACGCCGAGGCGCTCCACGATCTGCCGGACGGCGACGGCGAAGCGCTCCCACTCGACGTCCGGCTCGGGGCCGGAGAGCAGCAGGAAGGGCGCGCCGGTGGCGTCCTGGACCAGGCGCACCTCCAGGCGGGGCTCCTCGAACTCGGTCCAGTGGTCGCGCTGGAAGGTCAGCAGCGGGCGGCGGGCCCGGTAGTCCACCAGCCGGTCCGCGTCGAAGCGGGCGACCACCTGGTGGGGCAGGGTGTCGAGGAGGCGTTCGACGATCTGTTCGCCGGTCTCGCCCGCGTCGATGTATCCCTCGAAGTGGTACAGCATGACCAGTCCGGCCGAGTCCTGGGTGAGCGCCAGGTCCGCCACCGCCAGACCCTTGGCATCCCATTCGTACAGACCCTGTGGATCAAGCACTGTCACCACTCCTCCCTCGCGCCGTGTTCCCTGCGAAGAACGTCCGGGACCGCGCGGCCATTCCCGCGCCGGTGGCATTAACACGAACGCAACGCGACGGAGGGCGGACCCCGGGTGGCGGTGGGGCCGGTACCCGGGAACGCGGCGAGGCCCGCCCCCCGAAGGGGACGGGCCTCGTCCTTCAGCTCAGCTCAGCTCGGCTCACACCGGAGTGTGATCGCGCTGCGATCAGCTCTGGCCGCCGGCCAGCTTCTCGCGGAGCGCGGCCAGGGCCTCGTCCGACGCCAGGGCGCCGGAGGTCTCGTCCGCACCCTCGGAGGAGTACGAACCACCGGAGACGCCCGCACCGGCGTTGCCACCGGCGGCCGGGGCGGCAGCGCCCTCGGCGGCAGCGGCCTCGTCGGCCTCGCGGCTCTTGATGACCTGCGCCTGGTGCTGCTCGAAGCGGACCTGCGCCTCGGCGTACTGGCGCTCCCACGTCTCGCGCTGGGTCTCGTAGCCCTCGAGCCAGTCGTTGGTCTCGGGGTCGAAGCCCTCGGGGTAGATGTAGTTGCCCTGGTCGTCGTAGGACGCGGCCATGCCGTACAGGGTCGGGTCGAACTCGACCGACGCCGGGTCGGCACCGAAGGACTCGTTGGCCTGCTTGAGGGACAGCGAGATCCGGCGACGCTCCAGGTCGATGTCGATGACCTTGACGAAGATCTCGTCGTTGACCTGGACGACCTGCTCCGGGATCTCCACGTGGCGCTCGGCCAGCTCGGAGATGTGGACCAGACCCTCGATGCCCTCGTCCACGCGGACGAACGCACCGAACGGAACCAGCTTGGTGACCTTACCCGGGACGACCTGGCCGATCTGGTGGGTCCGGGCGAACTGCTGCCACGGGTCCTCCTGCGTCGCCTTCAGCGACAGGGAGACGCGCTCGCGGTCCATGTCCACGTCGAGGACCTCGACGGTGACTTCCTGACCGACCTCGACGACCTCGGACGGGTGGTCGATGTGCTTCCAGGACAGCTCCGAGACGTGGACGAGACCGTCGACGCCGCCCAGGTCCACGAAGGCACCGAAGTTGACGATCGAGGAGACGACGCCGGAGCGGACCTGACCCTTCTGCAGGGTGGTGAGGAACGTCTGGCGAACCTCGGACTGGGTCTGCTCGAGCCAGGCGCGGCGGGACAGGACCACGTTGTTGCGGTTCTTGTCCAGCTCGATGATCTTCGCCTCGAGCTCCTTGCCCACGTAGGGCTGGAGGTCGCGGACGCGGCGCATCTCGACGAGGGAGGCCGGCAGGAAGCCACGGAGGCCGATGTCGAGGATGAGACCACCCTTGACGACCTCGATGACGGTACCGGTGACGATGCCGTCTTCTTCCTTGATCTTCTCGATCGTGCCCCAGGCACGCTCGTACTGAGCGCGCTTCTTGGACAGGATCAGGCGGCCTTCCTTGTCCTCCTTCTGGAGAACCAGGGCCTCGATCTCGTCGCCGACCTTGACGACCTCGTTCGGGTCGACGTCGTGCTTGATCGAGAGCTCGCGGCTCGGGATCACGCCTTCGGTCTTGTAACCGATGTCGAGCAGGACCTCGTCCCGGTCGACCTTCACGATGACGCCGTCGACGATGTCGCCGTCGTTGAAGTACTTGATCGTCTCGTCGATCGCGGCCAGGAAGGCTTCCGCGTTACCGATGTCGTTGACCGCTACCTGCGGAGGGGTGGTGGCGGTGGTCTCGGTGCTGCTCGTCATGTGGGAAAGGGCTCCGGTTACGGACAGAAAGTCGTAGGTACTGCTACGCCGGGAGCCCTTATCGGCACCTGCCGAAGAAGCCGGACAGCCAAAGAAGCCCCAAGATCCCCTGAAAGGGGGAAGGGCCTCGAAAACCGAGGGGACATTCAACAGATGCAAGCGCAGCCTGCTAGGTCTGAGGAGCACAGGCTCGCAGCGCAACTTGTAGCATACGGGGGCAGCCGGACAGGGTCAATGCGCGAAGGCGCACACCGCGGGCAGATCACCGCATAACCGGCGCAATTCGTGGGCGGGGACGCGGTGATGAGCGCTCCGCACGAGTTTTCCGGACCATCCGGACCACCCGGACCACCCAGCCGCCCCCCAGTGACCACCGAGCCATCCGCAGACTACGACGACGGGCCCCATGAACCAAGAGGACTACGCCCCCGAAACCGACGCCGAGGACGACGCCGAGGCCACCCGGCGCGAGGCCGGCGAGGCGGAGAGCAGCCGGGCCAGCCGCGGCTGGTGGGACCGCAACGCCGACGAGTACCAGAGCGAGCACGGCGCCTTCCTCGGCGACGACCGCTTCGTCTGGGGCCCCGAGGGCCTCGACGAGGCCGACGCCGCGCTGCTGGGCCCCGCCGCCTCCCTCAAGGGCAAGGACGTCCTGGAGATCGGCGCCGGCGCCGCCCAGTGCTCGCGCTGGCTCGCCGCGCAGGGAGCCCGGCCGGTCGCCCTGGACCTCTCCCACCGCCAGCTGCAGCACGCCCTGCGCATCGGCGGTGACGTCCCGCTCGTCGAGGCCGACGCCGGCCGGCTGCCCTTCCGCGACGGCTCCTTCGACCTCGCCTGCTCCGCGTACGGGGCGGTCCCCTTCGTCTCCGACCCGGTGAACGTCATGCGGGAGGTGCGCCGCGTGCTGCGCCCCGGCGGCCGCTGGGTCTTCTCCGTGACCCACCCGATCCGCTGGGCCTTCCCCGACGAGCCGGGCCCCGAGGGGCTCTCCGTCTCCGCGTCCTACTTCGACCGGACCCCGTACGTCGAGCAGGACGAGCAGGGCCGTGCCGTCTACGTCGAGCACCACCGCACGCTCGGCGATCGGGTCCGCGACGTGGTCGCGGGCGGCTTCCGGCTGCTGGACCTGGTGGAGCCGGAGTGGCCGGAGTGGAACAGCCAGGAGTGGGGCGGCTGGTCCCCGCTGCGCGGCAACCTGATCCCGGGCACCGCGGTCTTCGTGTGCGAGAGGGACTGATCCCGTTGACCGGGCAGACCCCCGCGCCCCGCCGGGCCGCCCTCGACTCCCTCCCCGTCCGGGAGGCCGTGCCCGCCCTCGTCTCGGCGCTGGACGGCCACGGCACCGCCGTGCTGTGCGCCCCGCCCGGCACCGGCAAGACCACGCTCGTGCCGCTCGTGCTCGCCGGGCTGGTGGGCGGGGGCCCGCGGCGGCGGGTGGTCGTCGCGGAGCCCCGGCGGATCGCCGCCCGGGCGGCGGCGCGGCGGATGGCGTGGCTGCTGGGCGAGGCCGTCGGCGGTTCGGTGGGCTTCACGGTGCGCGGTGAGCGGCTCGCGGGCCGGGACACGGCCGTGGAGGTGGTGACCACCGGGGTGCTGCTCCAGCGGCTCCAGCGCGACCAGGAGCTGGCCGGGGTGGACATGGTGGTGCTGGACGAGTGCCACGAGCGGCACCTGGACGCCGACACCGTCGCCGCGTTCCTGCTGGACGTACGCGAGACCCTGCGCCCGGAGCTGCGCCTGGTGGCGGCCTCGGCGACGACCGACGCGGCGGGCTGGGCCCGGCTGCTGGGGGACGCGCCGGTGGTGGAGGCGGCGGGGGTGGCGTACCCGGTGGAGACGGTGTGGGCGCCGCCGGCGCGGCCGGTGCGGCCGCCGCACGGGATGCGGGTGGATCCGGCGCAGCTGGCGCATGTCGCCTCGGTGGTGCGGCGGGCGCTGGCGGAACGTTCCGGCGACGTGTTGTGCTTCCTGCCCGGCGTCGGGGAGATCGCCCGGGTGGCCGGGCAGCTGGCCGGGGTGGACGCGGAGGTGCTCCAGGTGCACGGCCGGGCGCCGGCCGCGGTGCAGGACGCGGCGCTGACCGCGTCGGAGCACCGCCGGGTGATCCTGTCGACGGCCGTCGCGGAGTCGAGCCTGACCGTGCCGGGTGTACGGGTGGTCGTGGACTCCGGGCTGGCCCGCGAGCCGCGGGTGGACCACGCCCGGGGGCTGGGCGCGCTGGCGACGGTACGGGCTTCCCGTGCGGCGGGCCGCCAGCGGGCGGGCCGGGCGGGTCGGGAGGCGCCGGGCGTGGTGTACCGGTGCTGGGCCGAGGCGGAGGACGTGCGTCTGCCGGCGTTCCCGTCGCCGGAGATCCGGATCGCGGACCTGGCGCCGTTCGCCCTCCAGGCGGCCTGCTGGGGCGACCCGGACGCGGCCGGGCTGGCGCTGCTGGACCCGCCGCCGGCCGGGGCGATGGCCGCCGCGCGGGAGGTGCTGGTGGCGGTGGGCGCGGTGACGCCGGCGGGGCGGCCGACCCCGCGGGGGCTGCGGATGGCCCGGCTGGGCCTGCACCCGCGGCTGGCGCGCGCCCTGCTGGACGGCGCGGCCGCGGTCGGCGCCCGCCGGGCCGCGGAGGTGGTGGCGCTGCTGAGCGAGGAGCCGCCGCGGGAGTACGGGGACGACCTGGCCGGTGCGTGGCGGCGGGCGCGCCGCGGGGACGACCCGTACGCGGGGCGCTGGCGCGCGGAGGCCTCCCGCCTGGAACGCGCCGCTGCCGGGGCCGGTGCCGAGGCCGCTGCCGGTGTCGCCGCCGGTGCGGGTGCACGCTGCCGGGGCGGGTGCCGAGGCCGCTGCCGGT
>NZ_GG657750.1:2035420-2040709 GCF_000158895.1 Streptomyces sp. C
GTACGGTTGGCGGCGACCAGGTCGAGGGTGTGCTTCGCGTAGTCCTCGCGCAGGGTGACGTGTCCGGCGAAGGCGGTCAGTCTGCCGTCGGGGGCTCCGGCGGCGATGCCGCCGCGCATCTCCTGCTGGATGTCCTGTTCGGCGTTGACGGGCGCTCCGGTGACGGGGTCGACCCAGAAGCGGGCCTTGACCGTGTACCAGAGGGTGGTGCCGGTGCTCTGCTCGATGGTGGCGGGGTCGATGCCCTCGATGGGCATCTTCTTGGGCATGGGGACCTTGGTCCAGGGGACGGTCTGCTCGAAGTAGTAGACGTCCATGCCCCGGTAGGTGCGCGGGCCGACGTAGTGGATCGGCGAGGAGGTGCGGGTCTGCGCGTCGAAGTAGAGGTAGTCGCGCGGCTCGGTGAAGAAGGGCCACTTGAACTCGATGCCCTCGCGTTTGACCGGGTCCCCGTCGACCATCTCGCCGGTGGCGTGCACCGGGTCCTGGGTGTGGGCGTCGAAGATGTAGCGCTCGGGGATCTGGGAGACCATCTTGCCATCGGGGCCGATGATGTAGGAGAGCGTGTCCCAGACGACGACGTCCTTGCCGGCGTCGGCCTCGATCTCCTTCGACGCCTCGACGTTGCCCTTGAGGGTCTGGACGATGGTGACCTTGTCGACCTTCTTGGGCTGCATGCCGCCCGCGTAGTCGAGGAGGGTTGCGTCCTTGGCCTCCAGGACCATCTCCTGGTACTGGCTGGGCGGGATCTTGGCGAGCCGGGGGTACGCGTACCAGCGCAGCAGCGGTGCGAGGGCTGCGCAGAACACGGCCAGGGCAAGCAGTACGAGGCTCGCTCTGCGTCGCACGGCCGGGCCTCCTCTACTTTCCGGGCGCGGGGGGCGCGGTGGTGAGCAGCGGTCTGGGCGAGGTCTCGCCCTCCGGCACGCCGGCGGCGGTCACGGCGAGGACGAGGGCGAGCGCGGCGGCCAGCCCGACGGCGGCGGCGACGAGTGCGCGCACGGCGGAGCCTCCGGGATCTGATGGGTCGTCAGGGAGGCGTACCGTAGCAACGCGGGGGTGAGATGAGAACCGTCTCGGCCCTCGGGTGCGGGCACCGGCCGGCCTGGGTGTCCGTACTCAGGCCGACGGCTACTGCGGGCACGGGTTCAGGACTGGTCCCAGGCGTCGACGGTGAGCGTCTGGTCCGCCGGGCAGGCGGCGATGCGGTCGGGGTGCAGCCTCACGTCGAAGGGTGCGCGGCCGGTGCCGGAGCCGCCGGAACCGGGCGGGGTTCCGTCCGTGAACAGCGGCAGGACGTCACCGGCGAGGGCGGTGTAGCGGCTGGGGTAGCCGGAGCGCCACAGCTCCTCGGCCCGGCCCGCCTTCACGAGTTCGGTGAGCCAGTCCAGGCCGTACAGGCCGACGTGCCAGTACGCGAGGGTCGCCGCCTCGCGGTCCTGGGGCGTGGCACGGTCCCGTTCCTCCGGGGTCCCGCGCCAGACGGTGATGCTCCAGCCGAGCATGCCGTACGTCCTTCCGTTGGATGGCGCCCCGCGGGGCGGGGTCTTCAGCCGGCCGTCGCGGGGGTCGGCGTGGCGCTCGGGGCGGACGACGGGGTCGCCTTCGCGGAGGCCGCCCGGGTGGGGGCGGCGCTGGGAGAGGAGCTGGGCTTGGGGGTGGGCGTCGGGGTGGGCGACGGCGTCGAGGTCGGCCTGGTGGACGGAGTGGGCGTCGGCGTCGGCGTCGGGGACGGCTTGGTCGACGGACTCGGCGTCGGCGTCGGGGTGGGCGTCGGCGTGGGCTTCGGGGAAGGGGTCGGCGTCGGCGTCGGGGACGGCGTGGGGGTCGGCTTCGGGGACGGCGTCGGGGACGGCGTCGGGGTCGGCTTCGGGTCCGCCGGCCGGGGGCCCGCCGGGACGCCCGCGCCCGCGCCGCTCCCGCCCGCGTCCGGGACCTCGTGCGCGCCCTGGAGGTAGTACGTGAACCAGGAGCGCACCGTCCGCAGGTACTCCGCGGACTGGTTGTACGACAGCACGGCCCGGTCCAGGCCCGCCCCCGTCCGCAGGTCGCGGTCGCCCGCGCAGAGGTAGCGCCCGGCCGCCAGCGCGGCGTCGTGGACGTTGTTCGGGTCGCGCCGCCCGTCGCCGTTCGCGTCCTGGCCCCAGGCCGCCCAGGTGGACGGGATGAACTGCATCGGCCCGACGGCCCGGTCGTAACGGGAGTCGCCGTCGAAGGCCCCGCGGTCGGTGTCGGAGATGTTCGCGAAGCCGTTCCCGTCGAGCACCGGGCCGAGGATGGGCCGCAGGGTGGTCCCGGCGGCGTCCACCTGCCCGCCGCGGGCCTGCCCCGACTCGACCTTGCCGATCGCCGCGAGCAGTTGCCAGCGCAGCCCGCAGCCGGGGTCGTCCGCCGCCACCCGCTGCTCGGCCGCGCGGTACGCCGCGAGCACGCTCGCCGGTATCCCCTGCGCGCCCTCGACCACCGGCCGGTCCGCCGCCGGCACCGCGGCCGGCGACGGCACGGGCGCGGCCTCCGGCTGCACGGGGGCGCCCGACTGCCCGTCCGGCAGGACCACCGCGGGTGGCTGGGGGCTTGTGAGGGGCGGCAGTTCGGTGAAGTACGAGGAGTCCCCGCCGGCGCCCCGGGCCGCCTGTTCGGCCGGCTCCTCGCCGGCCGCCACCACGCGCTCCTCTTCGGCGCCCGCGGGGGCCTGGGACGCCGTCACGGCGGCGGCCACCAGAGCCGAGACCAGAGCCGCGGCCGCGCCCCTGCGCAGGCCGCGTCCGAATATCCGTGCCGACATGACGGGTCCCCTCCCCTAGACGTCCGCGTGACCCTACGTCAGCTCCCTTCACAGGACACGTGGTGCGCCGCGGAAATTCACCACATCCCCACGTTCCCTCGCAGCTCACGCATACTGTCCGGATCCCGAACCCGCTAGGAGATCCCGTGCCGTTCACTCTCAGCCACGCGGCCGCCGTGCTTCCGGCCATACGCCGGGCCGGGCACGCCCGGGGGCCGCTGGTCGCCTCGGCGCTCGTCCTCGGGTCGTTCGCCCCGGACACCTTCTACTTCGCGGACGCGGTCGTGAACGGCGTGATGGGCTACGGGCACTTCGCGCACTCCCTGCTCGGAGTGGCCACCGTGGACGCCGTCCTGACCGCGCTCCTCGCGGCGTGCTGGCTGCTGCTGCGCGAGCCGCTCGTCGCGCTCCTGCCGCGGGGCGGCCGGGGCCGGGTGCACGCCTTCGTCCGGGGCGAGGACTGGCGGGGACGCCCGGCGGCCGCGCTCGCGCTGTGGTTCTACCTGTCGGCGGTGGCGGGCTCCCTCACCCACGTGGTGTGGGACAGCTTCACGCACCTGGACCGCTGGGGGACGAACGCGCTGCCGCGGCTCGGCGACCCGCTCGCCTTCGGCCTGCCCCTCTACTCCTATCTCCAGTACGGCTCCTCGGCGGTGGCCGCCTGCGTGCTGCTCTGGTTCACCGCGACCGGCCTGCGGCGGCTGCCGGCCCGCCCGGCGCCCGCCTCCGTGCCCGTCCTCGGCCGCGGTGAGCTGTGGGGCGCCGCCGCCCTGATCGGCGGCTGCGCGGCCGTCGGGATCACCGTGCGGGTGATCCGCTTCTACACCTTCTACGACCGGATCCGCACCCCGCTCGACATCATCCCGACCGTCTGCTTCGGCGCGGGCGGCGGCCTCGCGGTCGGCCTGCTGCTGTACGGGGCGCTCGTACGGCTGCGCCACCGCGGCGACGGGGACCGGCCCCACCGCCCGGCCCCGGAAACGCGGACGCCCGTCCCCGCCGCCTGAGGCGGGTGGGGGACGGGCGTTTGGACCCTGCGCGTACGGGGATCAGTGCGCGGCGGACTCCCAGTCGCCGCCGACGCCCACCGACACGTCCAGCGGGGCGCGCAGCTCGACGGCCGCGCCCATCTCGCGCCGCACCAGCTCCTCGACCCGCTCCGCCTCGCCGGGGGCGATCTCCAGGACGATTTCGTCGTGGACCTGGAGCAGCATCCGCGACTTCAGCCCCGCCTCGGCGATGGCCTTGTCCACGCGCAGCATGGCCACCTTGACGATGTCGGCGGCGGTGCCCTGGATCGGGGCGTTCAGCGCCATCCGCTCGGCGGCCTCGCGGCGCTGGCGGTTGTCGCTGTTGAGGTCCGGCAGGTAGCGGCGGCGGCCGAAGACCGTCGCCGTGTAGCCGGTCGCGCGGGCCTCGTCCACCACGCGCTGGAGGTAGTCGCGGACCCCGCCGAACCGCTCGAAGAAGGTCTCCATCAGCCCGCGCGCCTCGGCCGGCTCGATGTTCAGCTGCTGCGCCAGACCGAACGCGGACAGCCCGTACGCCAGCCCGTACGACATGGCCTTGATCTTGCGGCGCATCTCGGCGTCGACCTGGGAGCGCTCCACGCCGAACACCTGCGAGGCGACGGTGGTGTGCAGGTCCTCGCCGGACAGGAACGCCTCGATCAGGCCCTCGTCCTCGGAGAGGTGCGCCATGACGCGCAGCTCGATCTGGCTGTAGTCGGCGGTCATCAGGGACTCGTAGCCCTCGCCGACGACGAAGCCGCGGCGGATGGCGCGGCCCTCGTCGGTGCGCACCGGCACGTTCTGCAGGTTGGGGTCGGTGGAGGAGAGCCGGCCGGTGGCCGCGGTGGTCTGGCTGAAGCTGGTGTGCACCCGGCCGTCCGCGGCGATCGACTTGACCAGGCCCTCGACGGTCACCCGCAGCTTCGCCTGCTCCCGGTGCCGCAGCATGATCACCGGGAGTTCGTGGTCGGTCTGCGTGGCCAGCCAGGCCAGCGCGTCCGCGTCCGTGGTGTAGCCGGTCTTCGTCTTCTTCGTCTTCGGCAGGTCCAGCTCGCCGAAGAACACCTCCTGGAGCTGCTTGGGCGAGCCGAGGTTGAACTCGTGGCCGACCGCCGCGTGCGCCTCCTTGACCGCCTGCTGCACGGCGCCCGCGAACTGCTGCTCCATGCCCTCCATGTGGTCGCGGTCGGCGGCGATGCCGGCCCGCTCCAGCCGGGCCAGCAGCTCGGAGGTGGGCAGCTCCATCTCGTGGAGCAGCTCGACCGCGCCGACCTCGGGCAGCTTCGCGGTGAAGGCGTCGCCGAGGTCGAGGACCGCGCGGGCCTGCGCCATCAGGGCGTCGGCCTCGGCGGTGTCGTCGGCGCCGAAGGCGAGCTGGCCGTCGGCGGCCGGGGGCTGGAGCTCGCGGCCCAGGTACTCGACGGACAGCACGTCCAGCGCGAAGGAGCGCCGGCCCGGCTTGACCAGGTAGGCGGCGAGCGCGGTGTCCATGGT
>NZ_GG657750.1:2042164-2045185 GCF_000158895.1 Streptomyces sp. C
CGCGCCCGTGCAAGGATCGGAAGACGCGGCAGGACCTGCTGCACCCGTACGTACGCTCGAAGGAGAGCGCGATGGCGACCAAGCCGCCCACAGGTGACCCGGTACAGGACGCACCGCACGTCACGCCGCCCCAGCACGCCGCCGCGGGACTCCCCGCCATCGCGCACACCCTGAAGATCGCGAACGAGCAGATGGGCCTGGCCCGCACCGCCCGGACCCTGCTCAAGGTCAACCAGAAGGACGGCTTCGACTGCCCCGGCTGCGCCTGGCCCGAGGGCGACAAGCGGCACACCGCCGAGTTCTGCGAGAACGGCGCCAAGGCCGTCGCCGAAGAGGCCACGCTGCGCCGCGTCACCCCGGACTTCTTCGCCGCCCACCCGCTCCCCGAGCTCGCCGCCCGCAGCGGCTACTGGCTCGGCCAGCAGGGCCGCATCACGCAGCCGATGTACCTGCCCGAGGGCGCCGACCGGTACGAGCCCGTCAGCTGGAAGAAGGCCTTCGCGATCATCGCGGAGGAGCTCGGGGCCCTGTCCTCGCCCGACGAGGCCCTCTTCTACACCTCCGGCCGCACCAGCAACGAGGCCGCGTTCCTCTTCCAGCTCTTCGCCCGCGAATTCGGCACCAACAACCTGCCGGACTGCTCCAACATGTGCCACGAGTCCTCCGGCTCCGCACTGAACGAGACCATCGGCATCGGCAAGGGCAGCGTCTCCCTCGAAGACCTCCACCGCGCCGACCTGATCATCGTCGCCGGGCAGAACCCGGGCACCAACCACCCCCGCATGCTCTCCGCGCTGGAGAAGGCCAAGGAAGCCGGCGCGAAGATCATCTCGGTGAACCCGCTGCCCGAGGCCGGCATGGAGCGGTTCAAGAACCCCCAGACCCCCCTCGGCATGCTCAGGGGCACCGCCCTCAACGACCTCTTCCTCCAGATCCGCATCGGCGGCGACCAGGCCCTCTTCCGCCTCCTCAACAAGCTCGTCATCGAGACGGAGGGCGCCCTCGACGAGGACTTCATCCGCGACCACACCCACGGCTACGAGGCCCTCGCCACCGCCGCCAAGGACGCGGACTGGGACGAGACCCTCACCGCCACCGGCCTCACCCGCCCCGAGATCGAACGCGCCCTGGCCATGATCCTGGCCTCGAAGCGCACCATCATCTGCTGGGCCATGGGCCTCACCCAGCACAAGCACTCCGTCGCCACCATCCGCGAGGTCGTCAACCTCCTCCTGCTCCGCGGCAACATCGGCCGCCCCGGCGCCGGCGTCTGCCCCGTCCGCGGCCACTCCAACGTCCAGGGCGACCGCACCATGGGGATCTTCGAACGCCCCGCCCCCGCCTTCCTCGACGCCCTCGACGAGGAATTCGGCATCACCTCGCCCCGCGCCCACGGCTACGACGTCGTCCGCTCCATCGAGGCCCTCCGCGACGGCAGGGCCAAGGTCCTCTTCGCCATGGGCGGCAACTTCGTCGCCGCCACCCCCGACACCGACGTCACCGAGGCCGCGATCCGCCGCGCCTCCCTCACCGTCCACGTCTCCACCAAGCTCAACCGCTCCCACGCGGTCACCGGCCGGCGCGCCCTGATCCTGCCCACCCTCGGCCGCACCGACAAGGACGTCCAGAAGGGCGGCCGCCAGTTCGTCACCGTCGAGGACTCCATGGGCATGGTCCACGCCTCCCGCGGCAACCTCGCCCCCGCCTCCCCCCACCTCCTCTCCGAACCGGCCATCGTCGCCCGCATGGCCCGCGCCGTCCTCGGCACCACCTCCCAGACCCCCTGGGAGGAGTTCGAGAACGACTACGCGGCCATCCGCGACCGCATCGCCCGCGTCGTCCCCGGCTTCGAGGACTTCAACGCCCGCGCCGCCCGCCCGGAGGGCTTCCAGCTCCCCCACGGCCCCCGCGACGAACGCCGCTTCCCCACCAAGACCGGCAAGGCCAACTTCACCGCCGCCCCCGTCGAGTACCCCAAGGTCCCCGCCGGCCGGCTCCTGCTCCAGACCCTGCGCAGCCACGACCAGTACAACACCACCATCTACGGCCTAGACGACCGCTACCGCGGCATCACCGGCGGCCGCCGCGTCGTCATGGTCAACCCCCAGGACGCCGCCGAGCTCGGCCTCGCCGACGGCTCCTACACCGACCTCGTCGGCGAGTGGAAGGACGGCGTCGAACGCCGCGCCCCCGGCTTCCGCGTCGTCCACTACCCCACCGCGCGCGGCTGCGCCGCCGCCTACTACCCGGAGACCAACGTCCTGGTCCCCCTGGACTCCACCGCCGACACCAGCAACACCCCCGCCAGCAAGTCCGTCGTCGTCCGCTTCGAACCGGCCTGATAGAACGAGCCCAGACACTGGTTAACGATCGTTGACGAACGGAGCAGGCCCATGGCCGACGAGCAGCAGCACGCCGTGAAGTTCCCCCAGGAAGTCCTCGACGAGTACGCGGCCCTGGGCATAGACCTGCCCGCCCTCTTCTCGGCGGGCGCCCTCGGGCAGCGCATGGAGATCCAGATCCTGGAGGCCTCCGCCGAACGCGTCGTCGCCACCATGCCCGTCAAGGGCAACACCCAGCCCTACGGACTCCTGCACGGCGGCGCCTCCGCCGTCCTCGCCGAGACCCTCGGCTCCGTCGGCGCCATGATGCACGGCGGCAGCAAGAAGATCGCCGTCGGCGTCGACCTCAACTGCACCCACCACCGCGGCGTCCGCGACGGCCACGTCACCGGCACCGCCACCCCCGTCCACCGCGGCCGCTCCACCGCCACCTACGAGATCGTCATCACCGACGAGCAGGACCGCCGCGTCTGCACCGCCCGCCTCACCTGCCTGCTGCGCGACACGGACTCTTAACACCCCGGCCGGTACGAGCCGTTGTGCCGCCCCCGGCGCCGGTCTAGCGTTCCCGCATGGGATCCGGACCGGCGCCGCGCGGCGCCACGGCCACACGCGGGACGACGGCACTCCTCGCCGCCGGCCTCACCGCGGCCACCCTCACCGCCACCCTCCTGTCGGG
>NZ_GG657750.1:2045465-2059549 GCF_000158895.1 Streptomyces sp. C
TCGGGCACCCCGACCGGCGGGCCCTGGGGGTGAGCGCCGGCATCGGCCCGGTGGAGCCCGGGGAGGGCACCGAGGACGGGCAGGGGCCGCGCAGGGGTCCCCGTACGCCCGGCGCGGACTGGATCCGCTCCCGCTACGCCCGCCACCGCCGAGCCGTCCTGACCGTCGCCTCGGCCGCCGTACTGGCCGCGGCCGCCGCCCGCATCTACGCCACACGGCCCGAGCCGCCCCGGCCCGAGGCCCCGCCCGCCCCCTCCCAGGCGCTGTCCCTCACGTACGGGAATCCGGTGGAGCCGGCGCCCGACGGTGCCGCCTTCGCCTTCACTGTGCGTGTGCGGACGGCGGTCGGGCCCGCCGTCACGGTGGAGCGGATCGGCCAGCCCTCGCAGGCACTCGGCGTGACGATCCGGCCATCCCTCCCGGCCACGGTCGGGGCGGGAGAAGTTCGTGAGCTCCTCGTTCTCATTCAGGCAAAAGACTGCGTGCATGTAGCACGGAATTCCGGGCTGCCATTCCTGGAAGTGACCCTGAGTAATGGATTCCAGAAAGAGGATCACAGTTACATCCCCGGTGACCGATATGCCAGGGATCTTTCCGTCGCGCTGACCAGGGCCTGTCCCGAAGCCCGAGACGCGGCCCCCACGGGGCCGTCATGAGCAAAAACCCCCAGAGTCCTGGCCTGTCAGGACTCAAACCACCCAATGGTCCTGCTGCGTCTCACCATGCGGACAAGACGAACCGGCCTGAATTCCCCCGTTCCACCCGCCGTGAACCGCTATGTATTACGCCGTGGCATAACAAGAGAGTCACATCATTGGCCTCAGCCCTCCATAACCGCCGATGAGCCGCCTAGAGTCACGGCCAGTTACCGCGACCGCCGGATTTTCTTCAGTTCGGTTCCCCGCGTTCGACTCGACGCGTCCCACGGGGGACGCGGCGCCAGGAAAGGACTGATCGTGCGTTCTCGTCAGCTCATCGCCGTGACCGCCGCCCTCGCCGCGGGCGCTCTCACTCTCACCGCCTGCGGATCCCGCGACGACAAGGGCGGAGCCGCCGACGCTGGCGGCACCACGGTCGTCATCGCCGTCGACGCCCCGCTGACCGGCGACCTCTCCGCCCTCGGCCTCGGCATCAAGAACTCCGCCGAGCTCGCCGTCAAGCAGGCCAACGAGAAGAAGTACGTCAAGGGCGTCACCTTCAAGTTCGAGGCCCTCGACGACCAGGCCCAGGCCACCTCCGGCCAGCAGAACGCCACCAAGCTCGTCGCCAACAAGGACGTCCTCGGCGTCGTCGGCCCGCTCAACTCCTCGGTCTCCGAGTCGATGCAGAAGGTCTTCGACGACGCCAAGCTGACCCAGATCTCCCCCGCCAACACCAGCCCCTCCCTGACCCAGGGCCCCAAGTGGGCCGAGGGCCAGAAGGCGCGCACCTACAAGAGCTACTTCCGCACCGCGACCACGGACGCCATCCAGGGCCCCTTCGCCGCGCAGTACCTCTTCAACAAGGCGGGCAAGAAGAAGGTCTTCATCATTGACGACAAGAAGACCTACGGCGCCGGCCTCGCCGGAACCTTCAAGGGCGAGTTCACCAAGCTCGGCGGCCAGATCGCCGGCGAGGGCCACATCGACCCCGAGTCCAAGGACTTCTCCGCCGTCGTCACCCAGGTGAAGTCCTCGGGCGCCGACGTCGTCTACTACGGCGGCGAGTACCCGGCGGCCGGCCCGCTCAGCAAGCAGATCAAGGCCGCGGGCACCAACATCCCGCTCGTCGGCGGCGACGGCATCAAGGACAAGAAGTACGTCGAGCTCGCCGGCCCCGGCGGCCAGGGCGACCTGTGCACCTCCGTCGGTGCCCCCGTCGAGACCCTGCCCTCCGCCAAGGAGTTCATCGACAACTACAAGAAGGCCGGCTACAAGGACGACTACTCCGCCTACGGCGGCTACTCGTACGACTCCGCCTGGGCCATCATCGAGGGCGTCAAGAAGGTCGTCGAGGCCAACAACGGCAAGCTCCCGTCCGACGCCCGCGCCAAGGTCCTCGAGGCCGTCCAGGGCGTCTCCTTCGAGGGCGTGACCGGCAAGGTCGCCTTCGACGAGTTCGGCGACGCCACCAACAAGCAGCTGACCGTCTACAAGGTCGACGGCGACGACTTCAAGTCCGTCGAGTCCGGCACCCTCGCCGGCTGACCCTCCGCAAGTCCCCTGCACTACCCCTCACTTGCCGCGCGGGGCGCGAACCAAGCGCCCCGCGCGGTGTCACATCCGTCGAAAGACTCGGAGGACCTGCGGTGCACGAACTGCCGCAACAGCTGGTCAACGGCCTGCTACTGGGATCCATGTACGGGCTCGTCGCCATCGGCTACACGATGGTCTATGGCATCGTCCAGCTCATCAACTTCGCGCATGGCGAGATCTTCATGACCGGTGGCTTCGGAGCCCTCACGGTCTGGCTGATGCTCCCCACCGGCACCACCATGTGGCTCGCGCTGCCGCTCATGCTCATAGGCGCGGTCATCGTCGCCACCCTCATCGCCGTAGGCGCCGAACGCTTCGCCTACCGGCCCCTGCGCAGCGCACCACGCCTCGCACCGCTCATCACCGCCATCGGCCTCTCCATCGTCCTCCAGCAGGCGGTATGGGCCTGGTACCCCGACGCGAAGTCCTCCGTGAAGTTCCCCGAGATCCCCGGCGGCCCCTTCCACCTCGGCAGCATCACCATCCAGACCGGTGACATCTTCCTCGTCCTCGCCGCCCCCATCTCCATGGCCTTCCTCGGCTTCTTCGTCAAGAAGACCCGCACCGGCCGCGGCATGCAGGCAACCGCCCAGGACCCGGACACCGCGAAGCTCATGGGCATCAACACCGACCGCATCATCACGATCGCGTTCGCCCTCGGCGCCGCCTTCGCCGCCGTCGGAGCCGTCGCCTACGGCCTCAAGTACGGCGAGGTCCAGTACCGCATGGGCTTCATCCTCGGCCTCAAGGCCTTCACCGCCGCAGTCCTCGGCGGCATCGGGAACATCTACGGCGCCATGGTCGGCGGCCTGGTCCTCGGCCTCGCCGAGACCCTGACCACCGCCTACATCGCCGACGTCCCCGGCATGAGCCAGCTCGGCGGCCAGTCCTGGGGCAACACCTGGGCGTTCGTACTCCTCATCCTCGTGCTCCTCTTCCGGCCCCAGGGCCTGATGGGTGAGCGCGTGGCGGACAGGGCGTGAGAACCATGACGACCATCACCGCGGACACCGCACAGACCACCGCCGCCGACACCGGCTTCATCGCGATCCCGGAGAAGACGGCCCGCCTCCTCGCCACCGCGGGCGGCCTCCTCACCGTCATCTCCTGCTTCCTGTCCTGGACCTGGACCGCCGCGTTCCCCGGGAACCTCACCGTCTACGGCTACCCCGGCGGCCTCCAGTGGCTCGTCCTCGTCGGCGGCGCCCTCACCACCCTCTTCGGCCTCGCCTCCTACGGGGTCAAGGGCCTCGGCTGGCTCATCCCCGGCGGCGCCGACGCGGCGATCAAGCTCTCCGCCCTCGCCGCCCTCGCCACCGCCTGGTACACGGTCATCACGATCACCGTCCAGCTCGGCGGCGTCGTGAACCTGGAGCCCGGCGGCTACATCGTCGCCCTCACCACCCTCGCCACCGTCGTCGGCGCCCTCGCCCTCCCCTTCAAGCGCCCCGTGCTCGAAGCGGCCGACCCCGACGACAACGGCTGGGACACCTTCAAGCACAACGCAGGCAACGTCTGGACCACGGTCAAGGCCAGCCTCGCCGCCCGCACCCCCGATGCCGCCCGCGCCCTCCCCGGCTGGGCCGAGATCCTGGTCATCACCGCCGTACTCGCCGTGGCCCTCGGCGTCTTCACCTACGGCATCACCACCCCCTACCAGGAACTCTTCGTCGGCTTCCTGATCACCGCGGGCTTCGGCTTCGGCGCCCTCAACAAGAGCGGCCTCGTCGCCCGCTTCACCGCCCTCACCACCAAGCACCGCAACGTCGCCCTCGTCGGCGCCTTCGTCGCGGCCATGGCCTTCCCCCTCACCCAGACCGACGACCAGTACGCGACGGTCGGCGTCAACATCCTCATCTTCGCCACCGTCGCCCTCGGCCTGAACATCGTCGTCGGCCTCACCGGCCTCCTCGACCTCGGCTACGTCGCCTTCCTCGGCGTCGGCGCCTACACCGCGGCCCTCGTCTCCGGCGCCCCGAACTCCCCCTTCGGAGTCCACCTCCCCTTCTGGGCCGCCATCCTCATCGGCGCCATCGCGTCCATGGTCTTCGGCGTCCTCATCGGCGCACCCACCCTGCGCCTGCGCGGTGACTACCTCGCCATCGTGACGCTCGGCTTCGGTGAGATCTTCCGCATCACCATGAACAACTTCGACGGCGTCTCCGGCCCCAACGTCACCAACGGCTCCAAGGGCATCTCCAACATCCCCAACGTCAACCTCTTCGGGTTCGACTTCGGCGCCAGCCACACCATCGCCGGCTTCACCATCGGCCGCTTCGCCAACTACTTCCTGCTGCTGCTCCTGGTCACCCTCATCGTGGTCATGGTCTTCCGCCGCAGCGCCGAATCCCGCATCGGCCGCGCCTGGGTCGCCATCCGCGAGGACGAGACCGCCGCCGAAGCCATGGGCATCAACGGCTTCCGCGTCAAGCTCATCGCCTTCGCCCTCGGCGCCACCCTCGCCGGCCTCGCCGGCGCCGTACAGGCCCACGTCCAGTACACCGTCACCCCCGACCAGTACCAGTTCGCCAACTCCCTCCCCCCGAACTCCGCGTTCCTGCTCGCCGCGGTCGTCCTCGGCGGCATGGGAACCATCTCCGGACCGCTCGTCGGCGGATCGCTGCTCTTCCTGATCCCCAACAAGCTCCAGTTCCTCGGCGACTACCAGCTCCTCGTCTTCGGCATCGCGCTCGTCATCCTGATGCGCCTGCGTCCCGAAGGCCTCATCCCCAACCGGCGCAACCAGCTCGAACTCCACAAGGACCTCGAAGCGCCCACAGTCCTCGGCAAGGCAGGGGCCTGATCCATGACCACCACCACGACCGAAACGGCGACCGCCGAGACCGTCCTCGACGCCCGCGGTGTCACGATGCGCTTCGGCGGCCTCACCGCCGTCAAGAACGTCGACCTCACCGTCCGCAGCGGCGAGATCGTCGGCCTCATCGGCCCCAACGGCGCCGGCAAGACCACCTTCTTCAACTGCCTCACCGGCCTCTACATCCCCACCGAGGGCGAAGTCCGGTACAAGGGCACGGTCCTGCCCCCCAAGTCCTTCAAGGTCACCGCGGCCGGCATCGCCCGCACCTTCCAGAACATCCGTCTCTTCAACAACATGACGGTCCTGGAAAACGTCCTCGTCGGACGCCACACCCGCACCAAGGAGGGCCTCTGGTCCGCCCTCCTGCGCCTGCCCAGCTTCGGCCGGGAGGAGCAGGCCAGCCGCGAGCGCGCCATGGAACTCCTGGAGTTCATCGGCCTCGACCACAAGGCCGAGCACCTCGCCCGCAACCTCCCCTACGGCGAGCAGCGCAAGCTGGAGATCGCCCGCGCCCTCGCCAGCGACCCGGGCCTCATCCTCCTGGACGAGCCCACCGCCGGCATGAACCCCCAGGAGACCCGGGCCGCCGAAGAGCTCATCTTCGCCATCCGGGACAAGGGCATCGCCGTACTCGTCATCGAGCACGACATGCGCTTCATCTTCAACCTCTGCGACCGCGTCGCCTGCCTCGTCCAGGGCGAGAAGCTCATCGAGGGCACCGCGGGCGAGGTCCAGGGCGACGAGCGCGTCGTCGCCGCCTACCTCGGCGAGCCCTTCGAAGGCGCCCCCGGCGCCGAGGAGGTCGCCGAAGTGGAGGCCGCCGAGGAAGCCGCCGAAGCCGAGGTCGTGGCCGAGGCCGAAGCCGCCGTCGAGGCCGCGGAGGCCGACGAGGCCGCCGCCGGAGCCGAGGCGACGGACAGCACCACCAGCACGGACGGAGAGGCCAAGTGACCGCACTCCTGGAGGTCGAGGACCTCCGCGTCGCCTACGGCAAGATCGAAGCCGTCAAGGGCATCTCCTTCAGCGTCAACGAGGGCGAGATCGTCACCCTCATCGGCACCAACGGCGCCGGCAAGACCACCACCCTGCGCACCCTGTCCGGCCTGATCAAGCCCAAGGGCGGCCAGATCAAGTTCCAGGGCAAGTCGCTGAAGAAGGTCCCCGCGCACGACATCGTCTCGCTCGGACTCGCCCACTCCCCCGAGGGGCGGCACATCTTCCCGCGCATGACGATCGAGGACAACCTCCTCCTCGGCGCCTTCCTCCGCAACGACAAGGAAGGCATCCAGAAGGACGTCCAGCGCGCCTACGACCTCTTCCCGATCCTGGGAGAGCGCCGCAAGCAGGCCGCCGGCACCCTCTCCGGCGGCGAGCAGCAGATGCTGGCCATGGGCCGCGCGCTCATGTCCCAGCCGAAGCTGCTGATGCTGGACGAGCCCTCGATGGGCCTGTCGCCGCTGATGATGCAGAAGATCATGGCGACCATCTCCGAGCTCAAGGCGGCGGGCACCACGATCCTGCTGGTCGAGCAGAACGCCCAGGCCGCGCTGTCGCTGGCCGACCAGGGCCACGTCATGGAGATCGGCAAGATCGTCCTGTCGGGCCCGGGCCGCGAGCTCCTCGTCAACGAGGACGTCCGCAAGGCCTACCTCGGCGAGGACTAGTCCGCGCCGGCCCCGCAAAGCCGTGAGGCCCGTCTCCCCTCGGGGGGAGACGGGCCTCACGCGTTCCTCTCGCCGCCTACTTGCCGGCGTTCTGCTTCTTCTCCTCGGCGTCCTCGATGACCGCCTCGGCGACCTGCTGCATGGACATGCGGCGGTCCATGGAGGTCTTCTGGATCCACCGGAACGCGGCCGGCTCGGACAGCTTGTACTCGGTCTGCAGGATGCTCTTGGCCCGGTCGACGAGCTTGCGGGTCTCCAGGCGCGCGGAGAGGTCCGCGACCTCCTTCTCCAGCGCCTTCAGCTCGGCGAACCGGGAGACGGCCATCTCGATGGCCGGGACGACGTCGCTCTTGCTGAACGGCTTGACCAGGTACGCCATGGCCCCGGCGTCCCGGGCCCGCTCGACGAGGTCGCGCTGCGAGAACGCGGTGAGCATGAGCACGGGGGCGATGGACTCCCCCGCGATCTTCTCGGCGGCGGAGATCCCGTCGAGCACGGGCATCTTCACGTCGAGGATCACCAGGTCGGGGCGGTGCTCGCGCGCGAGCTCGACGGCCGTCTGCCCGTCACCGGCCTCGCCGACGACGGAGTAGCCCTCCTCTTCGAGCATCTCTTTCAGGTCGAGACGGATGAGCGCCTCGTCCTCGGCGATGACGACGCGGGTCGTCAGCGGCGGAACGTGCGACTGGTCGGCGTCGGGCGTGGGCGTCGACTCGTGCTCGGCGGTCACGGAGGCTCCTTGTTGCAAGGTGATTCAGCTCCCCCGAGCCTACCTAGCTCCTGTAAGGTGGTGCCACGCAGGGAACCTCGGTTCCTTCGTTTCGTAGGCCCCAGTACTCCAACTGGTCAGAGAGGCCGCTCTCAAACAGCGGACAGTGTGGGTTCGAATCCCACCTGGGGCACCTTTCCTTTAATTCCAAGGTCACGGGAAGGTCGCATACTTTCCCCCCTTCGGGGGAATCCGGCGGAATACGCACACACGGGCGGGAAGTTTTCCCCAACGTCGCCCATATGTACGATCTGGCGACTCGCCGACATGCGCTGGCCCTCCTCGGCGAGGGAAGAAGCATCAACTCGGTCAGCAAGGAAACCGGAATATCCCGGGCCGCCATCCGCGCCTGGCAGAGCCGTATCGACCCGCTCCCCCGCATGAACCAGTCGGCGCCCTGTTCCGGTCCGTCCGACCCGGCCGCTTACGCCTATCTCCTCGGCCTTTACCTGGGTGACGGGTGCATCAGCTCGCACCCGCGCGGTGGGCACCACCTCCGCATCGCATGTGCGGACGCATGGCCCGGTCTCATCGAACTCTGCCGCGCCGCGATCCTGGCCGTGCGGCCGACGGACAAGGTCTACGTGCTGCAGCGCCAAGGCTGCGTGAACGTCACCAGTTACGGACGGCACTGGACGTGCCTGTTCCCACAGCACGCGCCCGGCAGGAAGCACGAGCGGCGCATCGCCCTCGAACCCTGGCAGCTGGAGATCGTCGACGCCCACCCGTGGGAGTTCATCCGGGGCCTCATCCACTCCGACGGGTGCCGGACCATGAACTGGACCGTCCGGAACGGCAAGCGGTACGAGTACCCCCGCTACTTCTTCACCAACAAGTCCGAGGACATCTCCGGGCTCCTGACCCACACCTTGGACCGGGTCGGCGTCCGGTGGAAGCAGGCGAACAAGCACAACGTCTCCATCGCCCGCAAGGAATCCGTGGCCCTCATGGACGCCCACGTCGGGCCGAAGTACTGAGAGCCCGGGCTTGACCCTCCAGTGGGTGGAGACCGCAGGGTAAGGGGCATGGACGGCGTCACGGAGTTGTATTCGATCGGGGAGCTGGCCCGGAGGACCGGGTTGGCGGTGCGGACCATCCGCTTCTACTCCGACGAGGGGGTCGTCGCGCCGGCCTGTCGTAGTCGTGCCGGGTACCGGTTGTACGACGACGGCGCGCTGGTGCGGCTGGAGCTGGTGCGGACGCTGCGGGAGCTGGGGGTGGATCTGCCCAGTGTGCGGCGGGTGCTGGATCGGGAGCTGTCGGTGGCCGAGGTGGCCGCCGTGCACGCCGATGCGGTGGAGGCGCAGATCCGGGCGCTGCGGTTGCGTCGGGCGGTGTTGCGGTTGGTGGCCGAGCGCGGGTCGGGTCCGGAGGAGGTTCGGTTGATGCATGACGTGACGCGGTGGGCGGGCGAGGAGCGGCGGCGGTTGGTGGAGCTGCTGGCGGAGGGGGCCGAGGAGTCGGTGGCGGCGATGGTGCGGGCTTCGGCGCCGGAGTTGCCGGAGGATCCGTCCACCGAGCAGGTGGCGGCGTGGGTGGAGTTGGCGGGGCTGGTGGGGGACGCCGGGTTCCGGGAGGAGTTCCGGCGGGCGCCGGGGGTGGTGGGGCCGGTGGATCCGCGGGTGGAGCGGTACTGGAGGTTGGTGTGGGTGGTGAACGGGTGGGAGGTGGTGCCGGGGTTGGTGCCCTAGGTTGAGGGGGTCAACGGTGTTCGTGGTGGAGGGACGTTTCGGTGAGCGAGAAGGCTCGGAAGCTGTTCGATGCGCTGGATCTGAACCATGACGGTGAGCTGACCCGGGCCGAGGTGATCTCGGCCCTGCGTGACCAGGGGCCGACGCTGGCCGCTCGGGGGGATCTGCCGTTCTGGGGGCTGGGGGACGCGGACGCGTCGTCGGCGTTGTTCGATGCCGCGGACAAGAACGGTGATCAGGTGCTGTCGTTCGAGGAGTTCGAGGCCGAGGTGGACCGTCGGTTCGGTTGGTGACGCCCGCGAACGGCGCCGCCGGCCGTCCCTGGTGAGGGGCGGCCGGCGGCGTCGTGGTGTCAGCGGACGGGGTCGCCGATGTGGTGGATGCGGACGAGGTTGGTCTTGCCGGTGACGCCGGGGGGTGAGCCGGCGGTGATGACGACGACGTCGCCGGGGACGCAGCGTCCGATGCGCAGGAGTTCTTCTTCGACCTGGGCGACCATGGCGTCGGTGGAGTCGACGTGGGGGCCGAGGAAGGTTTCGACGCCCCAGGTGAGGTTGAGCTGGGAGCGGGTGGCCGGGTCGGGGGTGAAGGCGAGGAGCGGGATGGGGCTGCGGTAGCGGGAGAGGCGGCGGACGGTGTCGCCGCTCTGGGTGAAGGCGACGAGGAACTTGGCGCCGAGGAAGTCGCCCATTTCGGCGGCGGCGCGGGCGACGGCTCCGCCCTGGGTGCGGGGTTTGTTGCGGTCGGTGAGGGGCGGGAGTCCCTTGGCGAGGATGTCCTCTTCGGCGGCTTCGACGATGCGTGCCATGGTGCGGACGGTGTCGATGGGGTGTTTGCCGACGCTGGTTTCGCCGGAGAGCATGACGGCGTCGGTGCCGTCGATGACGGCGTTGGCGACGTCGGAGGCCTCTGCGCGGGTGGGGCGGCTGTTGTCGATCATCGAGTCGAGCATCTGGGTGGCGACGATGACCGGTTTGGCGTTGCGCTTGGCGAGTTTGATGGCGCGCTTCTGGACGATGGGCACCTGCTCCAGGGGCATTTCGACGCCGAGGTCGCCGCGGGCGACCATGATGCCGTCGAAGGCGGCGACGATGTCGTCGATGTTCTCGACGGCCTGGGGCTTTTCGATCTTCGCGATGACGGGGAGGCGGCGGCCTTCCTCGTCCATGATGCGGTGGACGTCTTCGATGTCGCGGCCGGTGCGGACGAAGGAGAGGGCGATGATGTCGGCGCCGGTGCGCAGGGCCCAGCGGAGGTCTTCGATGTCCTTGTCGGAGAGGGCGGGGACGGAGACGGCGACTCCGGGGAGGTTGAGGCCCTTGTGGTCGGAGACCATGCCGCCTTCGATGACGCGGGTGTGGACGCGGGGGCCGTCGACGGAGGTGACTTCGAGGGTGACGCGGCCGTCGTCGACGAGGATGCGTTCGCCGGTGGTGACGTCGTCGGCGAGGCCCTTGTAGGTGGTGCCGCAGGTGTGGCGGTCGCCCTGGTGGTCTTCGGCGGTGATGGTGAACTCGTCGCCGCGTTCAAGGAGTACGGGGCCTTCGCGGAAGCGGCCGAGGCGGATCTTCGGACCTTGAAGGTCGGCGAGGACGCCGACGCTGCGGCCGGTCTCGTCGGAGGCCTTTCGTACGCGTTGGTAGCGCTCCTCGTGTTCGGCGTAGGTGCCGTGGCTGAGGTTGAGGCGGGCGATGTCCATGCCGGCTTCGACCAGGGCTTTGATCTGGTCGTATGAGTCGGTGGCGGGGCCCAGGGTACATACGATTTTCGCTCGGCGCATGGGGCGAGCGTATGCCCTACCGGGGGGTAGGAAATGTGGTCGGGGCGTCTCCCCAACAACCTTTGGGCGAAAGCTTGTTGACATTTTTTGAATGTGCGTGGGGGTGCTCTGATGAGCACCCCCCGAGGGGGCTGCTCAGAGCCTGGGCGGGGTCATGGTGAAGCGGGCATTGACCTGGGCGGAGACGGTCTGGCGCTGGGGTTCGAGGTCGAGGGGCGGGGCGCCGGCGTCGTCGGCGGGTGCGGCAAAGGCCATGGTGCGCATGGCGCCGCCGGGCTGGGGGTAGGGGGTGGCGTCCTCGGCTCCGAGGTCGGCGAGTTCGACGAGGGCGGCGAGGTCGGCGCCGAGGGCGTGGGCGTATTCGCGGGCGCGCTGGACGGCTTCGAGTACGGCTTGGCGGCGGGCTTCGCCGTGGGCGGGCGAGGTGGGGCGCAGAGCCCACCAGGGGCCGTCGACCTGGGTGAGTTCGAGGTCGGCTAGGCGGGTGGTGAGTTCGCCGAGGGTGGTGAAGTCGTTGAGTTCGGCGGTGATGTGGACGCGGCCGTGGTAGGCGCGGACGCGTTCGCCGCGGCCGTGTCGGGTGGGTTCGGGGGTGATGGAGAAGGAGCCGGTTTCGATCTTCTCGACGGGTTCGCCGTAGCTCTTGAGGAGTTCGAGGACGGTGGTGTTGCGGCGGGTGAGGTCGTCGAGGGCGGTGCGGCGGTCGGTGCCGCGTGCGCTGACGGTGATGCCGATGCGGGCGATTTCGGGGTCGACTTCGAGGCGGGCTTCTCCGCGGACGGCGACGCGGGGGACCTCGGGGGTTCCGTAGGGCTGGTGGGTGGCGTTCGGGGCGTCCTGGGTCATGGTTTCACTCTCGCACCGGCGCCCGTTCGGGTGTGGTCATCGGATCGAAACCTGAGGGGGGTGTTGCGGCTTGTTACCGGTGCGTCAGAATCTACGCGCGTCGTTCACGCTTCGTAACACGCCTCACAAGGGGAGATGGCATGGCGTTTGACCGTAGGACGTTCATGGGGGCTTCGGCCGCCACGGGTGCCGCTGTGGCGGTGGCGGGGGCCACGAGCTCGCCGGCGGCCGCCGCGACGGCGCCGTCGAAGGGGTCCAAGACCTACGCGTTCACCGTGATGGGCACGACCGATCTGCACGGGAACGTCTTCAACTGGGACTACTTCACGGACAAGGAGTTCGACGACAAGGCGCACAACGACGTCGGTCTGGCGAAGATCTCGACGCTGGTGGAGCAGGTCCGCGCGGAGAAGGGGCGTTGCAACACGCTGCTGATCGACGCGGGTGACACGATCCAGGGGACGCAGCTGTCGTACTACTACGCGAAGGTGGATCCGATCACCGCGCGGCGTGGTCCGGTGCACCCGATGGCGCAGGCGATGAACGCCATCGGCTATGACGCGGCGGCGCTGGGGAACCACGAGTTCAACTACGGCATTCCGGTGCTGCGCAAGTTCGAGGAGCAGTGCCGCTTCCCGCTGCTGGGGGCGAACGCGCTGGACGCGAAGACCCTGCGGCCGGCGTTCGCGCCGTACAGCATGCACCGGCTGCGGACCCCGCACGGGCGGGACGTGAAGGTGGCGGTGCTGGGTCTGACGAACCCGGGCATCGCGATCTGGGACAAGGCGAACGTGCAGGGGAAGATGACGTTCCCGGGTCTGGAGGAGCAGGCGGCGAAGTACGTGCCGAGGCTGCGGTCGATGGGCGCGGACGTGGTGATCGTGTCGGCGCACTCGGGGTCGAGCGGTACGTCCTCGTACGGTGACCAGCTGCCGTACGTCGAGAACGCGGCGGGTCTGGTGGCGGAGCAGGTGCCGGGGATCGACGCGATCCTGGTGGGGGCACGCGCACACGGAGATCCCGGAGTACCGGGTGGAAGAACAAGGCGACCGGCAAGGACGTGGTGCTGTCGGAGCCGCTGAAGTGGGGGCAGCGGCTGACGCTGTTCGACTTCGAGCTGTCGTGGGAGCGGGGCCGCTGGTCGGTGGCGAAGGTCTCGGCGAAGGTGCTGAACTCGAACACGGCGGCCGAGGACCCGAAGATCACGGGGCTGCTGTCGGACGAGCACCGCAAGGTCGTCGCGTACGTCAACCAGGTGATCGGGACGTCCACGCAGGCGATGGCGTCGGCCGAGGGGCCGGTGAAGGACGTGCCGATCATCGACCTGATCAACCACGTGCAGGCGGAGACGGTGAAGGCGGCGCTGGCCGGTTCCGAGTGGGGGAAGCTGCCGGTGCTGTCGCAGGCGTCCTGCTTCTCGCGGACGGCGGCGATACCGGCCGGCCAGGTGACGATCAAGGACGCGGCGGGGCTGTACCCGTTCGAGAACACCCTGGAGGCGCGGCTGCTGACGGGTGCGCAGCTGAAGGACTACCTGGAGTACTCGGCGCGGTACTTCGTGCAGACGGCTCCGGGCGGGGCGGTGGATCCGGCGAAGCTGACGAACGCGGAGAACATCCCGGACTACAACTACGACGCGGTGTACGGGCTGACGTACGACATCGACATCGCGCAGCCGGTGGGTTCGAGGATCACGGGGCTGTCGTTCGCGGGGAAGCCGGTGGATCCGGCGGCGCAGTTCGTGTTCGCGGTGAACAACTACCGGGCTTCGGGCGGTGGGGCGTTCCCGCACGTGCCGAAGGCGAAGCAGCTGTGGGCGAACTCTGACGAGATCCGCAACACGATCATCCAGTGGGTGAAGGCGAAGGGCACCGTGGACCCGGCGGGGTTCGCCTCGGTGGACTGGCGGCTGACGCGCGCGGGCGTGCCCGTGTTCTAGGCCTTCTCGGTGGTGCGTGCGGCCGGGTCCTGCTGTGGCGGGTCCCGGCCGTGTGCGTTCAGGGGTGGTCGACGAGGGGGCGGAGGTTGACGGCCCGGCGGGGGCGGGCTGGGTCGCGCTGTTCGAGGCCGAAGGTGGTGAAGGCGGTGCGGTGGGGCTGGGGGTAGGGCTCCTTGCCGGTGAGGGTGTTGAGGATGGCGGCGCTGCGCCAGGCGGCGAGGCCGAGGTCGGGGGTGCCGACGCCGTGGGTGTGGCGTTCGCCGTTCTGGACGAAGACGGTTCCGCTGACGGAGGGGTCGAGGATCATGCGGTAGCGGTCGTCGATGCGGGGGCGGCCGGAGGA
>NZ_GG657750.1:2059935-2061664 GCF_000158895.1 Streptomyces sp. C
GCGAAGGAGGGGGTGCGGGCGAGCCAGGTGAGGCGTTCGCGGCCGGCGGGGCGGTTGCGGAGCAGGTCGAGGAAGACCTCGGCGCCTGACTGGCCGGAGCCGATGACGGTGACGTGTTCGGCGCCGAGGATGCGGGCGCGGTTGTCGAGGTAGTCGGCGGAGTGGATGACGGGGACGGTGGGGGCGTCGGCGAGGGGGCGCAGGGGTTCGGGGACGAAGGGGGCGGTGCCGATGCCGAGGACGAGGTTGCGGGTGTAGGTGCGGCCGAGGGCTTCGGCTTCTCCGTCGGCGTCGAGCTGGGTGTAGTCGACTTCGAAGAGCTCGCGTTCGGGGTTCCAGCGGACGGCGTCGACCTGGTGGCCGAAGTGGAGGCCGGGGAGGCGTCCGGCGACCCAGCGGCAGTAGGCGTCGTATTCGGCGCGCTGGATGTGGAACTGCTCGGCGAAGTAGAAGGGGTAGAGCCTTTCCTTGTGCTTGAGGTAGCTGAGGAAGGTCCAGGGGCTGGCGGGGTCGGCGAGGGTGACGAGGTCGGCGAGGAAGGGGACCTGGAGGGTGGCGCCGTCGAGGAGGAGGCCGGGGTGCCAGCGGAAGTCGCGGCGCTGGTCGTAGAAGGCGGTGGCGAGGTGGTCGGCGCCTTGTTGGGGGAGGCCGTGGGCGAGGGCGGCGAGGGAGAGGTTGAAGGGGCCGATGCCGATTCCGACGAGGTCGTGGGGTGCATCGTGCTGGGCGGTCATCGGTGGCTGCTGCCTTCCAGGAGGGCGACGAGGGTGTCCAGGTCCCGCGTGGTGGTGTGGGGGTTGAGCAGGGTCGCCTTGAGCCAGAGCCGGCCGTCGGCGGTGGCGCGGCCGAGGACGGCGGTGCCGTCGTGGAGGAGGGTGCGGCGCAGGGCGGCGAGGCGGTCGTCGTCGGTGGGGGTGGGCCGGAAGAGGACCGTGGTGATGGTGGGGTGCGCGTGGAGTTCGAAGCCGGGGTGTGCGTCGAGGATGTCGGCGAGCCGGTGGGCTGTGGCGCAGGTGTGGTCGATGAGCCGGGCGAGGCCGTCGCGGCCGAGGGAGCGGAGGGTGGCGGCGATCTTGAAGGCGTCGGGGCGGCGGGTGGTGCGCACGGAGCGGCCGAGGAGGTCGGGCAGGCCGGCTTCGGTGTCGTCGGCGGCGTTGAGGTAGTCGGCCTGGTGGGCGAGGGGTGCCAGGAGGGTGGTGTCGGGGACGGCGAGGAGGCCGGCGGCGACGGGTTGCCAGCCGAGTTTGTGCAGGTCGAGGGTGAGTGACCGGGCGCGGTGGAGGCCGTTCAGTTTGCCGCGGTGGCGGGGGCTGAAGGCGAGGGCCCCGCCGTATGCGGCGTCGACGTGGAGTTCGGCGCGGTGGCGTTCGCAGACGTCGGCGAGGGCGTCGAGGGGGTCGATGAGGCCGGCGTCGGTGGTGCCGGCGGTGGCGGTGACGAGGACGGGGCCGGGGGCGTTTTGCGAGGGCGGCGTCAAGGGTGGCGGGGTTTTGGGTGCCGGTGGGGGTGGGGAGGGCGGTGGCCGGGGGCAGCCCGAGGAGCCAGGCGGCGCGGGGGACCGAGTGGTGGGCGTTCGCGCTGTGCAGGACGGTGAGGCGGGGGCCGTGGCGTTCGCGGGCCAGGAGCAGGGCCAGCTGGTTTGGCTTCGGTGCCGCCGGTGGTGAGGAGGGCGTCGGCGCGCGGGGTGCCGTAAAACTTCGGCGGCGAGGGTGCGGGTGAGGAGGGCCTC
>NZ_GG657750.1:2067805-2069870 GCF_000158895.1 Streptomyces sp. C
TCCTCGCGGAGGACCTTGACGAAGGCGGCGCATGGAGGCGAGGGCCGCGTCGCCGGCGGTTTCGATGCGGCCGAGGACCTCGGCGGCGCGGTCGGCGTCGACGCGGGTGAAGCGGGCGGCGCGGGCTTCGACGACGATGCCGGTGACGTGGTGGGCGACGAGGTCGTGGAGTTCGCGGGCGAGTTCCAGGCGTTCGGCGGTGCGTACGGCGTGTAGTTCGCGGACGCGTTGGACGGCCTGGAGGCGCAGGAGGAGGGAGTAGGCGGCCACGACGACGGCGAGGACGGAGAAGAGGAGGGTGAAGCGGCCGGGGCTGGTGTCGCGGACGGGGGCGGCCATGCAGCCCAGGCCGAGGAGGGGGCCGAGTACGGCGGCGGTGCGGGCGGGGGCGCGGAGCAGGACCTGGGAGAGGAGGACGAGCAGGGCGAGGGCTTCGCCGGCTCCCCAGACGATGACGGGGCGGTTGCCGAAGATCAGCAGGAGGGTGACGGTCCAGGTGGTGGCGGCGGCGAACCAGGCGCGGGCGAGGAGGGGGATGCCGGGCCAGGGTGCGGCGCTGAGGCAGACGAGGAGGCCGGAGGCCCAGACGGCGGCGTGCGGGGGGCTGGGCCGGCGGGCGAGGACGACGCCTTCGAAGGTGACGAGGGAGAGCAGGAGCAGGCAGAGCAGCAGCCGGATCCAGTCGGCGGCGCGGGGGTGGCGGCGTGCCCAGGAGGCGAGGGGGCTCACGCCGTGGTGGCGGCGAGGCCGCTTTCCCAGGCCCAGGCGGCGATCTCGACGCGGTTGCGGGCGTCGAGTTTGGCCTGGACGTTGGCGAGGTGGGTCTTGACGGTGGAGAGGGAGACGTAGAGCTCGGCGGCGATCTCGGCGTTGGTGAGGCCGCGCGCGAGGCAGCGTACGACGTCGCGTTCGCGTTCGGTGAGGGGTTCGGCGGGGCGGCGGGCGGTCCGGGCGGCGGGTGTGCGGGGGGCCATGTCGCGCAGCAGGCGGACGGTGATGGCGGGTGAGACGAGGGCGTCGCCGGCGGCGGCGGCGCGGACGGCTTCGACGAGCATGGCGGGGCTGGCGTCCTTGAGGAGGAAGCCGGAGGCTCCGCCGTGGAGGGCGGCGTGGACGTATTCGTCGAGGTCGAAGGTGGTGACGATGACGATGCGGGGGGTGTCCTGGCCGGAGAGGCGGCGGGTGACTTCGAGGCCGTCGAGCTTGGGCATGCGGATGTCGAGGAGGAGGACGTCGGGCCGGTGCTCGGCGACGGCCGCGAGGGCCGCTTCGCCGTCGACGACGTCGGCGACGACCTCGATGTCGGGCACGCTTTCGAGGATCATGCGGAAGCCGGTTCTGACCATGTCCTGGTCGTCCGCGATGACCACTCTGATCGTCATGCGCCGCCTGCCCCACTGTCGCTCGCCGATGCCGCTGGTGCCTCCCATGGGACCCGCGTGTGCTGCCGCCCGCAACCGCAGGGCGGCGGACGGCACGGATACCGACCTTAGGGGTGTTCCGGACATTGCGCCTCGTCCTTCCGGCCGGTTCAGGGCCGGCCGGAAGGACGAGTGCGGATCGGGGGACTGCCGGGGGTTACAGGGTGGCGGCCGCGGACTTGATGGCGGCGGCGAAGGTGGAGACCTCGGTGTAGACGCCGGGGTAGTTGGGGCGTGCGCAGCCCTGGCCCCAGCTGACGATGCCGACCTGGATCCAGGCGTTGTTGTTGTCGCGGCGGAACATGGGGCCGCCGGAGTCGCCCTGGCAGGTGTCCACTCCGCCCTGGGGGTAGCCGGCGCAGATCTCCTCGGCGGGGACGAGGTCGCTGCCGTAGGAGCTCTGGCAGGAGGCGTCGGAGACGAAGGGGACCTGGGCCTTGAGGAGGTAGCGCTGCTGGCTGCCGCCTTCGCGGGCGGCGCCCCAGCCCGCGACGGTGAAGGTGCCGTTGTCGTAGGCCTTGGTCTCGGCGATCTTGAGGGTGGGCAGGTTGATGGGCTGGGCGAGCTTGATCAGGGCCCAGTCCTTGCCCTGGCCGTTGTAGCCGGGGGCCTGGGAGCACCTTGGTGGACTTGACCTTGATGGC
>NZ_GG657750.1:2070576-2073311 GCF_000158895.1 Streptomyces sp. C
GACGTGGCCGCCGTCGTCGACGCCGCGCGCCCCGCCATCGAGCGGCGCATCGCCTCCTCGCCGGCCGGCGAGAAGCCCGCGATCGTCCTCGAAAAAAAAAAACTCGTCGCTGGAGACGGACTTACACTGGTTCTGGACCTTCCCGACGCCCGCCATCGAGAAGGTCCGCGCCCTGACCCAGTACGCCCACGAGCGCGGCGTGGCGATCTTCTTCGTCCCGCCCGCCCCGGGATCGTGTACTCGATGACCGAACGGAACCTGAAGTCGGTCGGCTACCCGGTCAGCGGGCTGTACGTACGGGACCTGCCCGCCCTGTTCGAGCAGGTCAGCGCGTACAAGACGGCCAAGCGGGCCGAGATCGAGGCGCGCGGCTACACGATCATCGCCAATATCGGGAACAACGAGAGCGACCTGGTCGGCGGGCACGCCGAGCGCACCGTCAAGCTCCCCGACTACGGCGGCAAGCTGTCCTGACCCGGCGCGCCCGGGCGGCCGCCGCTCAGCGGCCGCCCGCTCCGGGGGGCGCCCGCTCCGGAGGCGCCCGTCCGGGGCCCTCGCCTCAGCCTCCGCAGCCGTAGCGCTGGCTGCCGTAGTCCTCGTGCGTCCAGTGGGGGCCGGAGTCGCCGCCGTCACCGGGCGCCGCGGACGCGTTGAAGAGGACCGCGAGCGGGATGCCGAGCAGCAGGGGGAAGCCGAAGAAGAGGGCGACCATCCACCAGCCGATGGCCTCCTGAACGCCCTGGAGGTCCGGATCCCACAGGATCCAGAGCTCCGCCGCCCACGCGGCGGCGTTCAGCCCCAGAAAGACCGTTATCCAGCGTTCGTCCTTCATGCGCCACCCCCGCAACCGTCGTATCGGGCATGTGTTCCCCCGGCCCGGCAGTGGAACACACGGATCCGTCACGAGCCGCCGACCGCTGCCGCTGCCGCTGCCGCTGGACAACATGATGGGCCGGCTGCGGTTCAGCGAGTGGATGTAGCGGGTAGTCATATGGCAGCGCACGAGAAGGGCTCCGGCCCCGACCCCTCGCCAGGGGGCCGGGCCCGGAGCCCTTTCGCCGTCCGCGGTCCGCACCCGGTCGGGCGGCGGCTAGCCCTTCTTCGGGCCGGCCGGGCAGACCTGCCAGGCGAGGTGGTAGAGGGTGCTGACGCTGGCGTCGGTGGAGTCCATGGCCATGAAGCTCGTGGTCTGGGGGCTGGAGGTGCCGGCGTTCACGCGCAGTTCGGTGTTGATGTTGAAGTTGCGCTTCTCGCCGCACGGGGCCCAGACGAGGTCGGCGTACTCCGTCTTGTCGCTCGTCTGCCAGTTGTCGTTGAGGGGGCCGGTGAACTGGTGGGTCCGCTGGGACGTCTGCGGCATTCCCTGGAAGTAGTAGTTCGCCCTCTCCTGGCCGGAGGCCCCGGGCTGGAGGAAGGCGAACCCGCGGTAGTCGGCCTGCACGATGGCGTAGGTGAAGCCGGACGGCACGTGGACGCGGAGGTTGAGCTGGCAGTTCTTGCGGAAGGCGGTCGGCGGGGCGCCGGGCCCGACCTGGGCCATGTAGTCGCTGTAGGTGACGGTGAAGGCGGTGTTGTCGGGGGCGACGGCGACCTGGGCGGTGCCTTCGCGGCAGCCGGAGCCGTTGACGGTGGCGAGTTCGATCACGATCTTGTCGGGCGGGACGGTGATCGGGCCGCCGGCGACGGCGGGAGTGGAGGCGGTGAGCAGCGCGGCGGCCGCGGCGCCGACGAGCAGGGGGGTCCTGAGGCGGGACATCGTTGTCACTCCTGACCTTCGTGGGCCGGCGTCAGCGGACGGGACATTCCTTCCACTCGAAGTGGTAGACGGTGCTGACGCTGCCGTCGGTGGAGTCCATGCTCATGAAGCTCAGCGCCTGCGGGCTGGACGTGCCGCCGTAGACCCGCAGTTCGGTGTTGACGTTGAGGTTGCGCTCCTCGCCGCAGGGGGCCCAGACGAGGTCGGCGTACTCGGTCTGGTCGGCGGCCTGCCAGTTGTCGGTGAAGGGGCCGTTGAACTGGTGGGTGGTGCGGGCCGTCTGGGCGTTGCCCTGGAAGTAGTAGTTCGCGCGCTCCTGGCCGTAGGCGCCGCGCTGGAGGTGGGCGAAGCCGCGGTAGTCGGCGCGGGCGATGGCGTACGTGAATCCCTGGGGGACGTGGATCCGCAGGGCCAGCTGGCAGTTCTTGCGGAAGTCGGTGCCGCCGGAGCCGGCGCCGGTCTGGGCGAGGTAGTTGCTGTAGGTGACGGTGAAGGCCGTGTTGTCGGAGGCGGCGGCGACGGTGGCGGTGCCCTGGGGGCAGCCGGAGCCGTTGACGCCGACGACGTCGACGGTGACGCGGCCGGGCGGCGGGATGTACGGGGGGTCGGCCGGGGCGTGCGCCTGGGCGGGTGCGGCGGCGACGGCCGAGAGCACGGTGACGGCGGCACCGACGGCGATTCTGCGGAACGGCATGTCGGGGGTCCCCATTCGTCGGGAATTCGGCGTGGACATGCCATCACGCTGCCGCTGGGGCGGGGAGGGCGTGATACGGCCAAGGCCGTCCCGGGAGGCCCCCGGGCCGCCCTCCTGGCCGGAACCGGCGGAACGGCCCCGTCCGCCACCCCGCCCATCAGGCGGCCCCCGCCGCCCCTGATCCACCCCACCCCCCACGATGTCCGGTTCCGCGGGGGCGCGCCGCTGCGCGGGGCGAGGTCCCCTACCCGCCCTTCAACCGTTCTCGCCTCAGTCGCCGGCGCG
>NZ_GG657750.1:2073516-2078808 GCF_000158895.1 Streptomyces sp. C
CCCGCCCCGCCGACGGGCCGGGGCCGGGCCTGCAAACCAGGTCGAGCTCAGGGCTACCGGGCCCCGTACACCGGCTGCGGCGGCTCCTTTTTCCGCGAGCAGTTTCGTGACCTCCGCGCCCGCCCCCGACGGGGTCCACCGCGCGCCCCGGTCCGCCGTCGGACCCGGGCGCCAGCCCTCCATCACCGTGATCCGGCCGCCCTCCACCTCGAACACCCGCCCCGTGACCCCCGCCGACTCCTCCGAGCCGAGCCACACCACCAGCGGGGACACGTTCTCCGGGGCCATCGCGTCGAAGCCCCCTTCCTCCGGCGCGGCCATCGACTCGGCGAAGGTCCGTTCCGTCATCCGGGTCCGCGCCGCCGGGGCGATCGCGTTGACCTGAACCCCGTACCGGTCCATCTCGGCCGCCGCCACCAGCGTCAGGCCGAGGATCCCCGCCTTGGCCGCGCTGTAGTTGCCCTGGCCGACGGAGCCCAGCAGTCCCGCCCCCGAGGAGGTGTTGACCACCCGGGCGGCCCGCGACCGCCCGGCCTTCGCCTCGGCCCGCCACCACGCGGCCGCCGCCCGCAACGGCAGGAAGTGCCCCTTGAGGTGCACCCGCATCACCGCGTCCCAGTCGGCCTCCCCGAGGTTGACCAGCATCCGGTCCCGCAGGAACCCGGCGTTGTTGACCAGGGTGTCCAGGCCGCCGAAGGCCGAGACGGCGCAGTCCACCAGCGAGGCCGCGCCCTCCTCGGAGGCTATGTCCCCGCCGTGCGCCACCGCTTCGCCGCCGCGCGCCCGGATCTCCTCGACGACCAGCGACGCCGGGCTGTCGGGCCCGGGGCGGCCGTCCAGGCCCACCCCGAGGTCGTTGACGACCACCCGCGCGCCCTCCGCCGCGAAGGCCAGGGCGTGGGCCCGGCCCAGTCCCCGTCCCGCGCCCGTCACGATCACCACGCGTCCGTCCGCAATGCCCATGTCCACCTCAGCTCTCCTTGTTGACCGTTGCCGCGTCCAGGAACGCCGGCCGTTCCCCGCCGCCGTGCACCAGCAGGCTCGCGCCGCTCACGTAGCCCGCCCGGCCGGAGGCCAGGAACACCGCCGCCTCCCCCACCTCCGAGGGCTCGGCCAGCCGCCCCAGCGGCACGGTGGCGCCGACCGCCGCGACGCCCGCCTCGTCCCCGTAGTGCAGGTGCGCCAGCTCGGTCCGCACCATGCCCAGGACGAGCGAGTTGACGCGTACGTCGGGCGCCCATTCCACGGCCATCGAGCGGGCCAGGTTCTCCAGGCCCGCCTTGGCCGCGCCGTAGGCGGCCGTCCCGGGCGAGGGGCGGGTGCCGCTGACGCTGCCGACCATGACGACCGAGCCGCGGCTCTCGCGCAGCCACGGGTACGCGGCGAGCGAAGCCGTCATCGGGGCCACCAGGTTGAGCTCGACGACCCGGGCGTGCCGCTCGGCAGCGCCCTCCCCCAGCAGCCGGTACGGGGTCCCGCCGGCGTTGTTCACCAGGCAGTCGAGCCGCCCGTGGCGCTCGCCGACGGCGTCGAAGAACTCCCGTACGGAGGCCGCGTCGCGCAGGTCCACGGCGGTGAAGGCGGCCCGCCGGCCGGCCGCGGCCACCGGCTCCCGCGGCGGCCGCCGGGCGCAGACCACGACCTCCGCCCCGGCCGTCAGGAACGAGCGCGCGATCCCGGCGCCCACCCCCCGGGTTCCGCCGGTGACGACGACAACCCTCCCATTGAGCTCCATCGGCTGCTACCTTCCTCACCTGGCAAGCACCTAACAAATGTTTGGTGGAAAGGTAGCTGATCCGCTCATGGGTGTCTCCACCTCCGGCCCGGCCAAGGGCATCGCACTCGTCACAGCCGACTTCCCGCCCGTCAACGCCCTCCCCGTCCAGGGCTGGTACGACCTCGCCGACGCGCTGCGCGCCGCCGGCCGGGACCCCGAGGTCCGCTGCGTGGTCCTGGCCGCCGAGGGCCGGGGCTTCAACGCCGGGGTCGACATCAAGGAGATGCAGCGCGACAACGGGCACGGCGCCCTCATCGGCGCCAACCGCGGCTGCTACGAGGCCTTCGCCGCCGTCTACGAGTGCGAGGTGCCGGTGGTCGCCGCCGTGAACGGGTTCTGCCTGGGCGGCGGCATCGGCCTGGTCGGCAACGCCGACGCGATCGTGGCGAGCGAGGACGCCGTCTTCGGGCTCCCGGAACTCGACCGGGGCGCCCTCGGGGCCGCCACCCACCTGGCCCGGCTCGTCCCGCAGCACCTGATGCGGGCCCTGTACTACACCTCGCGCACCGCCACCGCCGCCGAACTCCACGCGCACGGCTCCGTCTGGAAGGTGGTCCCGCCCGAACGGCTGCGGGACGCCGCCCTGGAACTCGCGGCCGAGATCGCCAAGAAGGACGGCTACCTGATCCGCCTGGCCAAGGCGGCCATCAACGGCATCGACCCCGTCGACGTGCGCCGCAGCTACCGCTTCGAACAGGGCTTCACCTTCGAGGCCAACCTCAGCGGGGTCGCCGACCGCGTCCGCGACACCTTCGGCAAAGGACGGACCGCATGACGGACAAGACGATGACCCCCGAAGAGGTGGTCGGGCAGCTGAGCAGCGGAATGACCATCGGCATCGGCGGCTGGGGCTCCCGGCGCAAGCCCATGGCCCTGGTGCGGGCACTGCTCCGCTCCCGGATCACCGATCTCACCGTGGTCTCGTACGGCGGCCCCGACGTCGGACTGCTGGCCGCCGCCGGACGGATCCGCAGACTCGTCGCCCCCTTCGCCACCCTCGACTCCATCGCCCTGGAGCCGAACTTCCGCGCCGCCCGCGAGAGCGGGGCCATCGCCCTCACCGAGTACGACGAGGCCATGTTCATGTGGGGGCTGCACGCCGCCGCGAACCGGCTCCCCTTCATGCCCGTCCGGGCCGGCCTCGGCTCCGACGTGATGCGGGTCAACCCCGGACTGCGCACCGTCACCTCCCCGTACGCCGACGGCGAGGAGTTCGTCGCCGTACCCGCCCTGCGCCTGGACGCGGCCCTGGTCCACCTCAACCGCGCCGACCGGCACGGCAACGCCCAGTACCTGGGCCCGGACCCCTACTTCGACGACCTCTTCTGCGAGGCCGCCGACGCCGCCTACGTCTCCTGCGAACAGCTCGTGGAGACCGCCGAGCTGGCCAAGTCCGGTCCCCCGCAGTCCCTCCTGGTCAGCCGGCACTCCGTCACCGGCGTCGCGGAGACCCCGAACGGCGCGCACTTCACCTCCTGCGCGCCCGACTACGACCGCGACGAGGCCTTCCAGAAGCTGTACGCCGCCACCCCCTGGCCCGAGTTCGCCGCCCGCTTCCTGGCCGGCGGCAGCGAGCACGACTACCAGACCGCCGTCCGGACCTGGCACGAGGAGCAGAATTGACCGCCGCGACCGCCACGACCGCCGCGACCGCCGTCACCCGACCGGAGTACTGCGTGATCGCCTGCGCCGAGGCCTGGCGCGACAACGGCGAGGTCCTCGCCAGCCCGATGGGGCTGATCCCCTCCTTCGGGGCCCGGCTCGCCAAGCGCACCTTCTCCCCCGACCTGCTGCTCACCGACGGCGAGGCCCTGCTCGTCGGCCTCGACGGCACGCCCGAGGGCTGGCTGCCGTACCGCCGCCACCTGACGATGGTCACCGGCGGGCGGCGGCACGTGATGATGGGCGCCAGCCAGATCGACCGGTACGGCAACCAGAACATCTCCTGCATCGGCGACTGGGAGCGGCCTTCCCGCCAGCTCCTCGGGGTCCGCGGCGCGCCCGTCAACACCCTGAACAACCCGGTGAGCTACTGGGTCCCCCGGCATTCCCCCCGGGTGTTCGTCGAGCGCGTCGACATGGTCAGCGGGGTGGGTTACGACCGCGCGGAAGCGGCCGGGGTGACCCGCTTCCACCGGCTGCCGCGGGTGGTCAGCGACCTGGGGGTCTTCGACTTCACCGGCCCGGACCACTCGATGCGCCTGGTCTCCCTGCACCCGGGCGTCACGGTCGAGCAGGTCCGCGCGGCGACCGGATTCGAGCTGGCGGTCGCGGACGAGGTCCCGTACACGCGCGGGCCCAGCGCCGAGGAGCTGCGGCTGATCCGCGAGGTGATCGACCCCCGGGGCCTGCGGGACCGGGAAGTCCGGGTCTGAGGCGAGGCGGCGGCGGAGGAGCGAGGAGTCTGCGATGGAGACGGCACTCACCAGGCTGGTCGGCGTCCGGTACCCGATCGTGCAGACGGGCATGGGCTGGGTGGCCGGGCCGCGCCTGGTCTCGGCGGCGGCGAACGCGGGCGCCCTGGGGATCCTGGCCTCGGCGACGATGACCGTGGACCAGCTGAGGGCCGCGGTCCAGGAGGTCAGGTCCCGTACGGACGCGCCGTTCGGGGTGAACCTGCGCGCGGACGCCGGGGACGCGGCCGAGCGGGTGCGGCTGATCATCGACGAGGGCGTGCGGGTGGCCTCGTTCGCGCTCGCCCCGTCGCAGGAGCTGATCGGCCGGCTGAAGGACGCCGGGGTGGTGGTGATCCCCTCGATCGGGGCGCGCCGGCACGCCGAGAAGGTCGCGGCCTGGGGCGCGGACGCGGTGGTCGTGCAGGGCGGCGAGGGCGGCGGGCACACCGGTGAGGTGGCCACGACGGTGCTGCTGCCGCAGGTGGTCGACGCGGTGGACATCCCGGTGATCGCGGCGGGCGGCTTCAGCGACGGCCGCGGCCTGGTCGCGGCCCTGGCGTACGGGGCGGCGGGCATCGCGATGGGCACCCGCTTCCTGCTGACCTCCGATTCCACCGTCCCGGACGCGGTGAAGGCCCGGTACCTGAAGGCCACGGTCAAGGACGTCACCGTCACCACGGCCGTCGACGGGCTGCCGCACCGGATGCTGCGCACCGAGCTGGTCGCCGCCCTGGAGCGGTCGGGCCGGGCCGGGGCGCTGGCACGGGCGGTCCGGCACGCGGCCGGTTTCCGGAAGCTGTCGGGCCTGTCCTGGGCGCAGATGGTGCGCGACGGCCTGGCGATGAAGCACGGAAAGGACCTGTCCTGGAGCCAGGTCCTACTGGCGGCGAACACCCCGATGCTCCTGAAGGCGTCCATGGTCGAGGGCCGTACGGACCTCGGCGTCATGGCATCGGGCCAGGTCGCGGGGGTGATCGAGGACCTGCCGTCCTGTGCGGAACTCGTCTCCCGGGTCATGGCCGAAGCAGGACGGGCGATGGAAGCACTGCACTCGCTCCACACCCCGCCACCACCGGGGTGATCCCCACTGGTCCGCCGGTCGGCCGGCCGGCCGGGCCG
>NZ_GG657750.1:2079205-2099212 GCF_000158895.1 Streptomyces sp. C
CCGGAGCCCGAGCCGGTGCGCGCCTTTGGGCTGCGGGGCCTGGGGGGACCTCCAGCACGACGGGGGACGCCGGAGGGCTCGCGGGCGCCGGTGAGCCGGGAGAGCTCCTCGTCGGAGGACTTGACCTGCGCGGTGCGCGGGGTGATCCCGGCGTCCGACATCAGGCGGGACATGTCGCGCTTCTGGTCGGGCAGGACCAGGGTGACGACGCTGCCGGACTCGCCGGCGCGGGCGGTGCGGCCGCCGCGGTGCAGGTAGTCCTTGTGGTCGGTCGGCGGGTCCACGTTGACGACGAGGTCGAGGTCGTCGATGTGGATGCCGCGCGCGGCGACGTTGGTGGCGATCAGCGCGGTGACCTCGCCGGTCTTGAACCAGTCGAGGGTACGGTTGCGCTGCGGCTGGGAACGGCCGCCGTGCAGGCCGGAGGCGCGGACGCCGTCGGCGAGGAGCCGCTTGACCATGCGGTCGACGCCCCGCTTGGTGTCCACGAACATGATGACCCGGCCGTCGCGGGCGGCTATGCGGGTCGCCACGGCCTTCTTGTCGGTCTCGTCCATGACGTACAGGACGTGGTGCTCCATGGTGCTGACGGCACCGGCGGACGGGTCGACCGAGAAGGCGACCGGGTCGTCCAGGAACATCTTGACGAGCTTGTCGATGTTCTTGTCGAGCGTCGCCGAGAACAGCATGGTCTGGCCCTCGGGCGCGACCTGCTTGAGCAGGGCGGTGACCTGCGGCATGAAGCCCATGTCGGTCATCTGGTCGGCCTCGTCGAGGACGGTGATCGAGACCTGCGAGAGGTCGGCGTCACCGCGGTCGATGAGGTCCTTGAGGCGGCCGGGGGTGGCGACGAGCACTTCGGCGCCGCGGCGCAGCGCACCGGCCTGCCGGTTGATCGACATGCCGCCGACGACGGTCGCGATGCGCAGGTTGACGGACGTGGCGTAGGGGCTCAGGGAGTCGGTGACCTGCTGGGCCAGCTCGCGGGTCGGTACGAGGACCATCGCGAGCGGCGCCGTGGGCTGGGCGCGGCGGCCGGCGGTGCGGGCGAGCAGGGCCAGGCCGAAGGCGAGGGTCTTGCCGGAGCCGGTGCGGCCGCGGCCGAGCAGGTCGCGGCCGGCGAGCGAATTCGGCAGGGTGGCGGCCTGGATGGGGAACGGCTCGGTCACGCCCTGGGCGGCGAGGGTCTTCAGCAGCGCCTCGGGCATGTCCATGTCCTCGAACGCGGCGACCGGCGGGAGGGCCGGGACCTGCGGTTCGGGCATGGTGAATTCCTGGGGCCGGGGGGCGGGGGCGGACTTCTGCCGTCCCGCGCCAGCCTTCGGACGCCCCTGGGCCGCACCTCGACCCCGGGTGGGGCGGCGGCTGGGTCGTGCGGAGCTGGAGCTGGTCATGCGGAAAAGCCCTCCTGAAACCGGCAGGTAGAACAAAGGTCGAGACAGCAGACAAGCCGGGGCCCGCACCTCGCGGTGCGGACCCCGGCATGCTGAAGAAATTAGGCGGGGAGGATGTTCTCCGCCTGGGGGCCCTTCTGGCCCTGGGTGACGTCGAAGGTCACACGCTGACCCTCGGTGAGCTCACGGAAGCCCTGGGTGGCGATGTTCGAGTAGTGGGCGAAGACGTCCGGGCCGCCACCGTCCTGCTCGATGAAGCCGAAGCCCTTTTCCGAGTTGAACCACTTCACGGTACCGTTAGCCATTTGAATCTCCTGAATAGGCGGCAAGGGCCCCATCCGGGAGAATCCGGCAAAAACAATAAAAGCGCCTGCGGAGCAATCCCGTCAGGCGCACATAAAGTTCATGGGTACCACAACTGCAACGCCCCCAAAGCTAGCACACCCTGGCCGGGCGGCGCAGCGACCCACGCCACCCGGCCCCTTCCCGCCCCGGCTACAGCCGCTCGATGATCGTCACGTTGGCCTGCCCGCCGCCCTCGCACATCGTCTGGAGGCCGTAGCGGCCGCCGGTGCGTTCCAGCTCGTGCAGCAGGGTGGTCATCAGCTTCACGCCCGTCGCGCCCAGCGGGTGGCCGAGGGCGATGGCGCCCCCGTTGACGTTGACCCGGTCCGGGTCGGCGCCCGTCTCCTTCAGCCAGGCCAGCACGACCGGCGCGAAGGCCTCGTTGATCTCGACCAGGTCGATCGCGTCCAGGGTGAGGCCGGTCTTCTTGAGGGCGTACGCGGTCGCCGGGATCGGGGCCGACAGCATGCGGATGGGGTCCTCGCCGCGGACCGAGAGGTGGTGGATGCGGGCCCGGGGGTTCAGGCCGTGCTCGGCGACCGCCCCCTCGGAGGCGATCAGCATGGCCGCCGCACCGTCGGAGACCTGGGAGGAGACGGCCGCCGTGATGGTGCCGCCCTCGACGACCGGCTTCAGGGCGGCCATCTTCTCCGGGGTGGTGTCCCGGCGGGGGCCCTCGTCCACGGTCACGTCCCCGTGGGCGACGGTCTCCCGGGCGAAGCGGCCCTCGTCGATGGCGCGGACCGCCCGCCGGTGGGAGCGCAGGGCGAACTCCTCCATGTCCTGCCGCGAGATCCCCCACTTCTCGGCGATGAGCTGGGCCCCGTGGAACTGGTTGACCGGCGCGTCCCCGTACCGGGCCCGCCAGCCGGCCGATCCCGCGTAGGGGCCCTCGGTGAGGCCCAGCGGCTCGGCGGCCTGCCGGGAGGCGAAGGCGATGGGGATCATCGACATGTTCTGGGTGCCGCCGGCGACCACCAGGTCCTGGGTCCCGGACAGGACGCCCTGCGCCGCGAAGTGCACGGCCTGCTGCGAGGACCCGCACTGCCGGTCGACGGTGACGCCGGGGACCTCCTCGGGCAGGCCGGCGGCCAGCCACGCCGTCCGGGCGATGTCGCCCGCCTGCGGCCCGACGGTGTCCAGGCAGCCGAACACGACGTCCTCCACCGCGGCCGGGTCCACTCCGGACCGCTCGACCAGCGCCTTCAGGACGTGCGCGCCCAGGTCGGCGGGGTGCACGGCGGACAGGCCGCCGCCGCGCCGCCCCACGGGGGTGCGTACGGCGTCGACTATGTAGGCCTCGGGCATGGCGGGCTCCTCAACGGGTCAGGGGCGTACGGCGATCCCGTCCAGCACCATCGACAGGTACTGGCGGGCGATCTCCTCGGGGCTGTGCTGGCCGCCCGGCCGGTACCAGGACGCCGCGACCCACACCGTGTCGCGGACGAAGCGGTAGGTGAGGCGGATGTCGAGGTCGGCGCGGAAGACCTGGGCGGCGACGCCCCGCTCCAGCGTCCCCAGCCACGCCTTCTCGAACTTGACCTGCGAGTCGGAGAGGTAGTGGAAGCGGGGCTGCGCGGAGAGGGTGCGGGCCTCCTTCTGGTAGATGGCGACGGCGGCTCGGTGCCGGTCGATCTCCCGGAAGGACTCGGTGACGAGGGCCTCGATGGTCTCCCTGGGGCCGAGGCCGGCGGCGAGGACGGTGTCGTACCCCGCCCACAGCTCGTTCAGGAAGGCCGAGAGGATCTCGTCGAGCATCGATTCCTTGGAATCGAAGTGGTAGTAGAGGCTGCCCGCGAGCATCCCGGCGGCGTCGGCGATCTTGCGGACGGTGGTGGCGTTGTAGCCCTGGGCGGCGAAGACCTCGGCGGCGGTGTCCAGGAGTTCCCGGCGGCGCTCCGGCGAGGCGGTCACCTGTGTCTTCTTCGGCTTGTTCGTTGGCACGGGCCCATTCTCGGTCTACGCGTGCTGGCTGCTGACCGACACCGTCTCGCCCGTCATGTACGACGAGTAGCCGCTGGCCAGGAAGACGATGACGTTGGCGATCTCCCAGGGTTCGGCGTACCGGCCGAAGGCCTCGCGGGCCGTCAGTTCGTCGAGCAGTTCCGCGCTGGTGACCTTCACCAGGTGCGGGTGCATGGCCAGGCTGGGGGCGACCGCGTTGACGCGTACGCCGAACTCGGCGGCCTCCAGGGCCGCGCAGCGGGTCAGGGCCATCACCCCGGCCTTGGCGGCGGCGTAGTGGGCCTGGCCGGTCTGGGCGCGCCAGCCGATGACGGAGGCGTTGTTGACGAGGACCCCGCCGCGCCCGGCGGCCTTCAGGGAGCGCAGTGCGGCGCGGGTGCAGCGGAAGGTTCCGTTGAGGGTGACGTCGAGGACCCGGCCCCACTGTTCGTCGGTCATGTCGACGAGGTTCGCGGTGCCGCCGAGGCCGGCGTTGTTGACGACGACGTCGAGGCCGCCGTGGAGTTCCCCGGCGTGCGCGAAGAGGGCCGACACCTGTTCCTCGGCGGTGACGTCGCAGGGCAGGGAGGCTATGCGGCCGGCCCCGAACTCGGCGGCGAGGGCGTCCTCGGTCTCCTTCAGGCGCCGGGCGTGGGCGTCGCTGATCAGGACGGTGGCGCCCTCCTCCAGGAAGCGGCGGGCGGTGGCGCCGCCGATGCCCGCTCCGGCGGCGGCGGTGATGACGGCGGTGCGGCCTTGGAGGAGCCCGTGGGCCGGGACGTACGCGGGGGCGGTCATGCCCGTACCTCTTTCCCGGGGGCGGAACTCGTCGGCGCTCTCGACGCTGCTCATGGCCGTACGTTAACCTACCAAACACTTGTTAGGGAAGGATGTGCCGATGCCCGCCGCCGACGCCCCTGCCGAAGACCCCTCCGCTGACCCGCCGACCGACCCGGCCGCCGGCCGGCCGGCGCGGCGCACCGCCGAGCCGCCCGGCTTCGGCCCGGCCCTGACCGGACGGAACGCGGCCGCCACGAAGGAGGCGGGCACCCGGTGAACCTCGACCACTCCCCCGACGTGGAGGCCTTCCGGGCCGAGGCCCGCGCCTGGCTCCGCTCCCACGTGCCGCCCCGCCCCCTGCCCTCCCTGGAGACCGAGGAGGGCTTCGCCGCCCACCGCGCGTGGGAGGCGCTGCTGCACACGGACCGCTGGTCGGCGGTGTCCTGGCCCGAGGAGTACGGGGGCCGCGGCGTCGACATCGAGCGCTGGCTCGTCTTCGAGGAGGAGTACTGGGCCGCCGGCGCGCCCGGCCGCGTCTCCCAGAACGGCATCAGCCTCCTCGCCCCCACCCTCTTCGACCACGCCACCCCCGAGCAGCGGACGCGCGTCCTGCCGCCCATGGCGAGCGGCGAGGTGGTCTGGGCGCAGGCCTGGTCGGAACCGGAGTCCGGCTCCGACCTGGCCTCGCTCAGCTCCCGGGCGGTGCGCACGGACGGCGGCTGGCTGCTGCACGGGCAGAAGACCTGGTCCTCGCGGGCCGCCTTCGCCGACCGGGCCTTCGGCATCTTCCGTACCGACCCCGAGGCGCCGAAGCCGCACCAGGGGCTGACCTACCTGATGTTCGACCTGCGGGCCCCCGGGGTGACGGTACGGCCCATCGGCCGCCTCGACGGCAAGCCGGCCTTCGCGGAGCTCTTCCTGGACGGGGTGTTCGTCCCCGACGAGGACGTGATCGGCGAGCCGGGGCAGGGCTGGCGGATCGCGATGTCGACCACCGGCAACGAGCGGGGCCTGACCCTGCGCTCCCCAGGCCGGTTCCTGGCCGGGGCCGACCGGTTGACCCGGCTGTGGCGCGAGCAGGGCGACCCCGCCGACACGGCGCTGCGCGACCGGGTCGCGGACGCGGTGGTCGGGGCCCGCGCCTACGAGCTGTTCACCTGGACGGGCGCCTCCCGCTTCGCGGAGGGCCAGCGGATCGGCGCCGAGTCCAGCCTGAACAAGGTGTTCTGGTCCCAGTACGACATCGCCCTGCACGAGACGGCCCTGGACCTGCTCGGCCCGGACGCGGAACTGGCTTCGGGCGCCTGGGCGGAGCCGTGGCTCTTCTCCCTCGCCGGGCCGATCTACGCGGGCACCAACGAGATCCAGCGCGACATCATCGCCGAGCGGCTGCTCGGCCTCCCGAAGGGCCGCCGCTGATGCGCTTCCTGCCGACCGGGGAACAGTCCGACTACGCCCGTACGCTGCGCTCCCTGCTGGGGCGCGGCCGCGGTCCCGGCGGCCGTACGGGCCTGGGCGGCCGGAGAGCACGGGCCCGGGCGGGCGCTGTGGTCCTCCCTCGCCGGGACGGGGCTGTTCGCGCTGGCCGTGCCGGAGGCGTACGAGGGGGTGGGCCCGCTGCCGGTGGAGCTGGCGCTCGGCTTCGTGGAGCTGGGGCGGGCGGGGGTGCCGGGCCCGGTGGTGGAGACGGCGGCGGCCGCGGTGCTCCTCGCCGGGCTGGGCGACGAGGCGCTGTCGAAGCGCTTCCTGCCGGGGCTCGCCTCGGGCGGGGCGTCGGCGACGGTGACACTGCCGGGCGGCTCCCCGTACGCCCTGGACGCGGACGCGGTGACGCACCGCTTCACGGTGACGGAGGCCGGCGAGCTGCGGCTGGCCGCCGGCCCGGGGGAACCGCTGGCGTCCACGGACCCGGCGCGGCGGCTGTACCGGCCTCCCGCGGGCGGGGAGCTGCTGGCGGCGGGCCCCGAGGTGACGGCGGCCGCGGGTACGGCCCTGCGCTGGGCGCGGCTGCTGACGGCGGCGCAGTGCCTGGGCGTGGGCGAGGCCCTGCTGGCGCGGACGGTGGAGTACGCGAAGCAGCGCACCCAGTTCGGGACGCCGATCGGCGGTTTCCAGGCGGTCAAGCACCGGCTGGCGGACACCCTGCTGGCGCTGGAGTTCGCCCGGCCGCTGCTGTGGGCGGCGGCGCTGTCCCTGTCCCGCGCGGACGTGGCGGCGGCGAAGCTGACCGCCGGCGAGGCGGCGTACGCGGCCGCGCTCACCGCACTCCAGCTGCACGGCGCGGTCGGCTACACGGAGGAGCTGGACCTCTCCCTGTGGCTGCGCAAGGCCCGCCCGCTGCGCGACGCGTGGGGCGCGCCGTCGCGGTGCCGGGCGGAGGTGCTGGCGGGCTAGGGACCCGGGGGCCCGGGGGCGGAGCCCACAGGGGGGTCAGGGGGCGAGCGGCCGCCCGGACGGAAACGACTTCGGGCGGCCCCCGGTGACTGAACCGGAAACCGCCCGAAGGACAGGTGCGCCGCCAGGGACTCGAACCCCGGACCCGCTGATTAAGAGTCAGCTGCTCTAACCAACTGAGCTAGCGGCGCCTCGACAGGAAAAATACCCGGTCCGGCGGGGTCTTCCAAATCGCCGCCGGCCCGCAGGCCCCCCTACCTCCGCCGCCCCCGCCGACGGCGCCCCCGCAGGGACAGCCGCATCAGCAGTGCCGTCTGGAACAGCAGCAGCGCCCCGAGCCCCACCACGGCCGGCAGGCCGCGCCCCTCCCAGGCCGTGGCCCCCAGCCGGGCGGCCCCGACCGCGGTCAGCGCGACCAGGAAGCGGCCGGCGAACTCCGCCTCGGTGCCGTGCGGTACGGCCGAGCCGGCCACGAACACCGCCAGCAGCACGGGGATCCACGGCGTCCCGGGATCGCGCAGCAGCGCGGCGGCCCCGGACTCCACGGCGAGGAGCAGGACGACGCGCAGCAGGAAGGCAGGCATGGACACATCATGCCCGGGCGGGGCCGCGCACGATCCTGGTGAGGTAGTGCGCCGACCACGGCACGGAGGAGGGACGCCGGTTCGCATCCGGCCGCCCCGCCCCTTTCCCGTCAGCCGGCCGGCTCCGTCGCCGCCAGCCACGCCGCCGCTCCCGCCACCGCCGCCCGCGCCGCCGGCAGGGGCAGGCCCAGGAAGCCGTGGAAGACCCCCGGGTAGAGCCGCACCTCGCAGTCCACCCCCGCCCCCGCCAGGCGGCGCGCGTACGCGAGCCCCTCGTCCCGCAGCAGGTCGCAGTCCGCGAGGACGATCAGCGTGCGCGGCAGCCCCGCCACGTCGGCGGCCCGCAGCGGCGAGACGTGCGGGTGGGCGGGGTCGCCGCCGTACTGGTCCCAGTACCAGGCCATGTGCGCGGCGGTGTGGAAGTACCCCCGCCCGTACGCCGCCACCGACTCGGAGCCCATCGAGGCGTCCAGCGGCGGGTAGGCCAGCAGTTGCCCGGCGACCAGGCCGGGGGCCCGCAGCGCGGTGACGGCCGCCAGGTTGCCCCCGCTGGAGTCCCCCGCCACCACCACCCGGGCCGGGTCGCAGCCCAGCCGTTCCGCCTCGGTCCGCGCCCACAGCAGCACGGCCAGTGCATCGTCGGCCGCCGCCGGCCAGGGGTGTTCCGGGGCGAGGCGGTAGTCGGCGGAGACGACCACCGCCCCGGAGGCCGAGGCCAGGGCGCGGCACAGGGCGTCGTGGGTGTCCGGGCCGCACATCACCCACCCGCCACCGTGGAGGTACACCGCCAGCGGCCGGCCCGCCGCCCCGGGCGCGGGGTCGTACACCCGCACCGGCACCCCGCCCGCGGTGGTGTCGTACACAGAGGCCACCTCCGGCCCCGCCGGCCGGGCCGGGGCCCCGGCGGCGACCGCGGCCCGCAGGGCGGCCGCGTCCCCGGGGCCGGGGAAGCCGGCGGTCATCGCGTCGCACAGCCGCCGCGCGGTCGGCGACAGCTCGTCCCGGGTCATCGCGCCGTCATCCCGCCGTCGACCGCGAACTCCGCGCCGGTGATGTACGAGGAGGCGTCCGAGCACAGGAACAGCACCAGCTCCCCGACCTCCCCGGGCCGGCCCATCCGCCCCAGCGGCACGTGCGACCAGTCCCGCCCCGCGACGGCGTCGGCCACCATCGGGGTGTCGATGGCCCCGGGGTGCACCGAGTTGACCCGGATCCCGTCGGGGGCCAGGTCCAGCGCCGCCGACCGGGTCAGCCCGCGCAGTCCGAACTTGGCGGAGCCGTAGGCCGCGTGGCCGGGGATGCCGACCAGACCGGCGGTGGAGGAGATGTTGACGACGGAGCCTCCCCCGCCGGCGCGCAGCACGGGGGCGACGGCCCGGATCCCGAGGAAGGGGCCGAGCAGGTTGACCCGCAGCAGTTCCTCGAAGCCCTCGGGGCTCTGCTCCTCGACGTGCGCGGTGCGCCACAGGGCGGCGTTGTTGACCAGCGCGGAGACCGTCCCGAAGGCGGCGACCGCCTCGCGCACCACCCCGGCCCAGCTGTCGGCGTCGGCCACCTCGTGGCGTACGTACAGGCCCTGGCCGCCCAGTGCGGCGGCGACCGCCCGGCCCTCCTCCTCGCGGAGGTCGGTGACGACGACCCGCGCGCCGGCCTCGGCGCACAGCCGGGCCCCGGCGGCGCCCTGGCCGCGCGCGGCGCCGGTGATGAGGACGACCTTTCCGTCCAGCGACACCATCTCGGGCCCCCTCCAGCCGGAGTTATTCCTAGTAGAAATATTCCTAGCAGGCGCACCCCAACGGGGGAAGGGTGCCGCAGGACCGGTCGTAGACTGCGCTGCGTGGCAGACGAGACGGCCGAGACGGCAGACGAGACGTCGGCGGGCACGAACCAGCGCACCCTCCCCGCGACCAGCTGGGCGGTCCTCGGACTGCTCTCCTTCGGCGAGGAACTCTCCGGCTACGACCTGAAGAAGTGGTCGGACTGGTCGCTGCGCTTCTTCTACTGGAGCCCGTCCTTCAGCCAGATCTACAGCGAGCTCAAGCGGCTGGAGAAGGCCGGCTACGCCTCCTCGCGGATGGTCGCCCAGGACACCGGCACCCGCGACAAGCGCGTCTACCGGATCACCGACGCGGGCATGGCCGCCGTACGGGCCTGGGCGCGCGAGGCGCCGGTCGACCCGCCGGTGCTCAAGCACGGGCCGATGCTGCGGCTGTGGCTGGGCCACCTGCTGGAGCCGGAGCAGATGCGCGAACTCCTGAACCGGCACCAGGAGTTCGCCGAGGACATGCGCCGCCGCGCGGAGGCCGACGTGGAGGGCGCCAAGGACGAGGCCGCCTGGGCGTACCCCACCCTGACCCTCAAGTGGGCCGAGCGGTACTACACCTCCGAGCGCGACCTGGCGGCCGCGATGCTGGAGGACATCGCCGCCCTGGAGGCGGCCCGCGCCGCCGCCGGGTCGGCCGAGGGGCCTGCCGGGGAGTCCGCCGACCGCCCGTAGGAGCGGCGGCCGCCTGCGCGGAGGCGTATGCGTACGTCGCGCACTGCCGGCACCCGTCCGCGCACCGGGCCCGGCTGCGAACCCCGCTGACGTACCCTCGGCTGCATGACGGGCAGCGCGATCGACCTCCGCAAGATCGAGGAGACGGCCCCGGGTCTCGTGAACCTCTACAAGAGCGCCGGGGCCTCCCTCTCCAAGCACGGCATGGAGGGCGGCCGCGCCTCGGTGTACCTGGTCCTGGACTACTCCGGATCCATGCGGCCCTACTACGACGACGGCAGCGTGCAGGCCTTCGCCGACCGCGTCCTCGGCCTCTCGGCGCACCTCGACACCGACGGCCGGGTCCCGGTGGTGTTCTTCTCCACGGACGTCGACGCGGTCGAGGAGGTCACCCTGGCGCACCACGAGGGGCAGGTCACGGCGATAGCGGCCCGGCTCGGCCACATGGGCAAGACCTCCTACCACCTGGCGATGGACGCGGTCATCGACCACTACCTCGACTCGGGCTGCGCCGATCCGGCCCTGGTCGTCTTCCAGACGGACGGCGGCCCGGTCAGCAAGCTCGCCGCCGAGCGCTACCTCTGCAAGGCGGCCCGTCTCCCGCTCTTCTGGCAGTTCGTCGGCTTCGGGAACACGCGCAGCACCCAGTTCGACTTCCTGCGCCGCCTCGACGAACTCCCCGTGCCCGGGAAGCGGATCGTGGACAACGCGGGCTACTTCCACGCGGGCCCCGACCCGCGCGCGGTCCCGGACTCCGAGCTGTACGACCGGCTCGTCGCCGAGTTCCCGGCCTGGCTGACGGCGGCACGCGCGGCGGGCGTAGTGCGCACGTAGCACCCCCGTTCCGGTGCTTTCATAACGCCATGACGACGAACAACTGGGCAGCGTTCGAGAAGGCGGAGCCGGAGTTCGCGGCGGCCGTACGGGCCCGCTTCGCGCGGTACCCGCACCACGTCCTGGCCACCCTGCGCAAGGACGGCTCGCCCCGGGTCGCCGGGCTCAACGTCGACTTCCGCGGCGGGGAACTGTGGCTCGGCATGATGGCGGGCTCGATGAAGGCCCGCGACCTCCAGCGCGACCCGCGCTTCGCCCTGCACACCAACCCGGGCGAGGGCATGGCCATGCCCGAGGGGGACGTCCGCATCTCCGGGCGGGCGGTGGAGATCGTGGACCCGCCCGAGCTGCACCGCTACGCGGAGGAGACCGACTCCCCGCACCCCTTCCACCTCTTCCACGCCGACCTGACGGAGGTCGTCCACACCACGGTGGACGGCGACGAACTGGTGGTCCGCACCTGGACCCCCACCCACGGCACCCGCACCCTCCGCCGAGGCAACGACGACGAACCACCCCGCGAGGTCCCGGCCGGCTGAGGCGTTGTCAGTGCCGCCCCCTACGGTGGAACGACCGTCACTCGGCACCCGAGGGGGAAGACATGGCACGCAAGGCACTCACACTCGCGGCACTCACCGCGGCCCTGACCCTGTTCACCGGAGCGGCCCAGGCCTCCGCATCCGACGAACTGATCGGCTACCCGGGCCCCGACGGCCTGATCTGGGTACAGGAGGTCACCGGCTCCAGCGGCTTCGTCTCGGGCGGCCTCAACGCCCACCTGGACACGTACACCACCTTCGCCTGCGAGGGCGACGGCAGCATCGAGGTGACCTTCGTCCTCGACAACCACCCGGACCGCAACCCGGCCCCCTTCACCCTGCCCTGCACCCCGGACTCCCCCACCCGCACCACGGTCCCCCTCGGCACCGGCCTTTCGGGCGGCTTCGGCGCCACGGTGACGACCTCGTCCCCGTCGATACGCTGGGGCGCGACGGTGGTCCAGCCGGAGTAGGAAACGCCACCGCGCCCGCCATCCCTGGTCGGGGACATGGCGGGCGCGGGTCGGAGTTCCGTACGCCGTTGTACGGACCGTATGAGGGGTCCCGCCGTTCGCGCGGCGGGGGCGTTACCAGCGAGCCCGGCGTCCAGAGCTAGACCATCAGGGAGCGGTCCGTCGGCTTGACCGGGTACGGGAGGGTGCTGGTGCCGGTGAGGTAGCGGTCCACGCCGCGGGCGGCCGAGCGGCCTTCCGCGATGGCCCACACGATCAGCGACTGGCCGCGGCCCGCGTCGCCGGCGACGAAGACGCCGTCGGCGTTGGTGGCGTACGAGGCGTCGCGGGCGATGTTGCCCCGCTCGTCCAGGTTCACGCCGAACTGCTCGACCAGACCGTTGGCCTGGTCGGTGCCGGTGAAGCCCATCGCCAGGGTGACCAGCTGGGCCGGGAGGACCCGCTCGGTGCCGGGCTTCTGGACCAGCTTGCCGTCGACGAACTCGACCTCGGTCAGGTGCAGGGACTGGACGTTGCCGTCCGCGTCGCCCTCGAAGTGGGTGGTGGAGACGGAGTAGATCCGCTCGCCGCCCTCCTCGTGGGCCGAGGTGACCTTGTACAGCATCGGGAAGGTCGGCCACGGCATCGACTCCGGGCGGTCCTCCGACGGGCGCGGCATGATCTCCAGCTGGGTGACCGAGAGGGCACCCTGGCGGTGGGCGGTGCCCACGCAGTCCGCGCCGGTGTCGCCGCCGCCGATGACGACGACGTGCTTGCCCTCGGCCGTGATGGGGGGCGCCATGAAGTCGCCCTCCTGGACCTTGTTCGCGAGCGGCAGGTACTCCATCGCGAAGTGGATGCCGTTCAGGTCGCGGCCCGGGACCGGCAGGTCGCGGGAGACCGTCGCGCCGGCCGCCACGACCACCGCGTCGAACCGCTTGCGCAGGTCCGTGGCGGTGATGTCGCGGCCGACCTCGATGCCCGTGCGGAACTTGGTGCCCTCCGCGCGCATCTGCTCGATGCGGCGGTTGATGTGCACCTTCTCCATCTTGAACTCGGGGATGCCGTAGCGCAGCAGCCCGCCGATGCGGTCGGCGCGCTCGTACACGACCACGGTGTGGCCGGCCCGCGTCAGCTGCTGGGCGGCGGCCAGGCCGGCCGGGCCGGAGCCGATGACGGCCACGGTCTTGCCGGACAGGCGCTCCGGGGCCTGCGGGGTGACGTCGCCGTTGTCCCAGGCCTGGTCGATGATCGAGACTTCGACGTTCTTGATGGTGACGGCCGGCTGGTTGATGCCGAGCACGCACGCCGACTCGCAGGGAGCGGGGCACAGGCGGCCCGTGAACTCCGGGAAGTTGTTCGTGGCGTGGAGGCGCTCCGCCGCCGCCGACCAGTCCTCGCGGTACGCGAAGTCGTTCCACTCGGGGATCAGGTTCCCGAGCGGGCAGCCGTTGTGGCAGAACGGGATGCCGCAGTCCATGCAGCGGCCGGCCTGCTTGCTGATGATCGGGAGCAGCGAGCCCGGGACGTAGACCTCGTTCCAGTCCTTGACGCGCTCGGCGACGGGACGGGTGCAGGCGGTCTCGCGCGGGGTGGTGAGGAAGCCCTTCGGGTCAGCCATTGGTCGCCGCCTCCATCATCTTCTCGGTGGTCTCGGACTCGGAGAGTCCGGCCAGCTCAGCGGCGTCCTTGGCGGCGAGCACTGCCTTGTACGTGGTCGGGATGATCTTGCTGAAGCGGGCCGCCGCGGCGTCCCAGTCAGCCAGGAGCTTCGCGGCCACGGTCGAGCCGGTCTCCTCCTCGTGGCGGCGCACCACATCGTGCAGCCACTGCTTGTCGGCGTCGGAGGGGGCCTCGACGGCCTCCGCGTTGCCGACGTTGACCTGGCGGGGGTCGAGGTCGATGACGTACGCGACACCGCCCGACATGCCGGCCGCGAAGTTGCGGCCCGTCTCGCCGAGGACGACCGCCGTACCGCCGGTCATGTACTCGCAGCCGTGGTCGCCCACGCCCTCCGAGACGACCAGGGCGCCGGAGTTGCGGACGCAGAAGCGCTCGCCGGTGCGGCCGCGCAGGAACATCTCGCCGCCGGTGGCTCCGTAGCCGATGGTGTTGCCGGCGATGGTGGAGTACTCGGCCAGGTGGTCGGCCGCGCGGTCCGGGCGGACCACGATGCGGCCGCCGGAGAGGCCCTTGCCGACGTAGTCGTTGGCGTCGCCCTCCAGGCGGAGGGTGACGCCCTTCGGGACGAAGGCGCCGAAGGACTGGCCGGCCGAACCGGTGAAGGTCAGGTCGATCGTGTTGTCGGGCAGGCCCGCGCCGCCGAACTTCTTGGTGACGTGGTGGCCGAGCATGGTGCCGACGGTCCGGTTGATGTTGCGGATCGCGACCTGGGCGCGGACCGGCTGGGCCGTCTCGGCGGTCTCGGCGTTCAGCGCGTCGGCGGCGAGCTCGATGAGCTCGTTGTCGAGGGCCTTCTCCAGACCGTGGTCCTGCTCGATCAGGGCGTGGCGGACCGCGCCCTCGGGCAGTTCGGGCACGTAGAAGAGGGGCTCCAGGTCGAGGCCCTGGGCCTTCCAGTGCGTGACGGCCTTGCTGGTGTCGAGGAGCTCGGCGTGGCCGACGGCCTCCTCGATCGTGCGGAAGCCCAGCTCGGCGAGGAGCTCGCGCACCTCCTCCGCGATGAACTCGAAGAAGTTGACGACGAACTCGGGCTTGCCGGAGAACCGGTCGCGCAGGACCGGGTTCTGCGTGGCGATGCCGACGGGGCAGGTGTCCAGGTGGCAGACGCGCATCATGACGCAGCCGGAGACGACGAGCGGCGCGGTCGCGAAACCGAACTCCTCGGCGCCGAGCAGCGCGGCGATGACCACGTCGCGGCCGGTCTTGAGCTGGCCGTCCGTCTGGACGACGATGCGGTCGCGCAGCCCGTTGAGCAGCAGGGTCTGCTGGGTCTCGGCGAGGCCGAGCTCCCAGGGGCCGCCCGCGTGCTTGAGGGAGGTGAGCGGGGAGGCGCCCGTTCCGCCGTCGTGGCCGGAGATCAGGACGACGTCCGCGTGGGCCTTGGACACGCCGGCCGCGACCGTACCGACGCCGACCTCGGACACGAGCTTCACGTGGATGCGCGCGGCCGGGTTGGCGTTCTTGAGGTCGTGGATCAGCTGGGCCAGGTCCTCGATGGAGTAGATGTCGTGGTGCGGCGGCGGGGAGATCAGACCGACACCCGGGGTGGAGTGACGGGTCTTGGCGACCCACGGGTAGACCTTGTGGCCGGGCAGCTGGCCGCCCTCGCCGGGCTTGGCGCCCTGCGCCATCTTGATCTGGATGTCGTCCGCGTTGACCAGGTACTCGCTCGTGACGCCGAAGCGGCCGGAGGCGACCTGCTTGATCGACGAACGCCGCGCCGGGTCGTACAGGCGGTCCGGGTCCTCGCCGCCCTCACCGGTGTTGGACTTGGCGCCCAGCTGGTTCATGGCGATGGCGAGGGTCTCGTGCGCCTCCTTGGAGATGGAGCCGTACGACATGGCGCCGGTGGAGAAGCGCTTGACGATCTCGGAGACCGGCTCGACCTCGTCGATGGAGATCGACGGACGGCCCGCCTCGCCCGTCTTGAAGCCGAACAGGCCGCGGAGCGTCATCAGGCGCTCGGACTGCTCGTTCACGCGGTCCGTGTACTTGCGGAAGATGTCGTACCGGCGGTTGCGGGTCGCGTGCTGGAGGCGGAAGACCGTCTCGGGGTCGAACAGGTGCGGCTCGCCCTCGCGGCGCCACTGGTACTCGCCGCCGATCTCCAGCGCGCGGTGCGAGGCCGGGATGCCGGTGGCCGGGTACGCCTTGGCGTGGCGGGCGGCCACCTCCTTGGCGATGACGTCCAGGCCGGCGCCGCCGATCTTGGTGGCGGTGCCCGCGAAGTACGTGCCGACGAACTCCTCGTTCAGGCCGACGGCCTCGAAGACCTGGGCGCCGCGGTAGGAGGCGACGGTGGAGATGCCCATCTTCGACATGACCTTGAGGACGCCCTTGCCGAGGGCGTAGATCAGGTTCTTGATGGCCTGCTCCGGCTCCAGGCCGGACAGGAAGGTGCCGGCGCGCAGCAGGTCCTCGACGGACTCCATGGCGAGGTACGGGTTGACGGCCGCGGCGCCGTAGCCGATGAGCAGGGCGACGTGGTGGACCTCGCGGACGTCGCCGGCCTCGACCAGCAGGCCCACCTGGGTGCGCTGCTTGGTGGCGATGAGGTGGTGGTGCACGGCGGCGGTGAGCAGCAGCGACGGGATCGGCGCGTGCTCGGCGTCGGAGTGGCGGTCCGACAGGACGATCAGGCGGGCGCCGGCCGCGATGGCGGCGTCGGCCTCGGCGCGGATCTCCTCGATCCGGGCGGCGAGGGCCTCGCCGCCGCCGGAGACCCGGTAGAGGCCCGACAGGGTGGCGGCCTTCATGCCGGGCATGTCGCCGTCGGCGTTGATGTGGATGAGCTTGGCGAGCTCGTCGTTGTCGATCACCGGGAAGGGCAGGGTGACGCTGCGGCAGGACGCGGCGGTCGGCTCCAGCAGGTTGGACTGGGGGCCGATCGAGGACAGCAGCGAGGTGACGAGCTCCTCGCGGATGGCGTCCAGCGGCGGGTTGGTGACCTGCGCGAAGAGCTGCGTGAAGTAGTCGAAGAGCAGCCGGGGACGCTCGGACAGGGCCGCGATGGGCGAGTCCGTGCCCATGGAGCCGAGGGCTTCGCCGCCCGTGCGGGCCATGGGCGCGATGATGACGCGCAGCTCTTCCTCGGTGTAGCCGAAGGTCTGCTGGCGGCGGGTGACCGAGGCGTGGGTGTGGACGATGTGCTCGCGCTCGGGCAGGTCCGTCAGCTCGATCTCGCCGGTCTCCAGCCACTCCGCGTAGGGGGCGGCGGCGGCCAACTCGTCCTTGATCTCGTCGTCCTCGACGATGCGCTTCTGCGCGGTGTCGACGAGGAACATCTTGCCGGGCTGGAGGCGGCCCTTGCGGACGACCTTGGACGGGTCGATGTCGAGGACGCCCACCTCGGAGCCGAGGACGACGAGGCCGTCGTCGGTGACCCAGTAGCGGCCGGGGCGCAGGCCGTTGCGGTCGAGGACCGCGCCGACCTGGGTGCCGTCGGTGAAGGTGACGCAGGCCGGGCCGTCCCAGGGCTCCATCAGGGTGGAGTGGTACTGGTAGAACGCGCGGCGGGCCGGGTCCATGGAGGTGTGGTTCTCCCACGCCTCCGGGATCATCATCAGCACGCTGTGCGGCAGGGAGCGGCCGCCGAGGTGGAGCAGCTCCAGGACCTCGTCGAAGGAGGCCGAGTCGGAGGCGTCCGGGGTGCAGATCGGGAAGATGCGGTCCAGGGCGCCCTCGCCGAAGGCGGCGGTGGCCAGCTGGGACTCGCGGGCCTTCATCCAGTTCCGGTTGCCCTTGACCGTGTTGATCTCGCCGTTGTGCGCGACGAAGCGGTACGGGTGGGCGAGCGGCCAGGACGGGAAGGTGTTCGTCGAGAACCGGGAGTGGACCAGGGCGAGCGCCGAGGCGAAGCGGCGGTCGGAGAGGTCCGGGAAGAAGGGCTCCAGCTGGCCGGTGGTCAGCATGCCCTTGTAGACGATGGTGCGGGCGGAGAGCGACGGGAAGTAGACGCCGGCCTCGCGCTCGGCGCGCTTGCGCAGGACGAAGGCCTTGCGGTCCAGCTCGATGCCGGTGCTGCCTCCCCCAGACTCCGTCCGGGAGGTGCCCCCACTCACGAAGAGCTGCGAGAAGGCGGGCATCGTGGTGCGCGCGCCGTTGCCGAGCAGGTCGGGGGTGACCGGGACCTCGCGCCAGCCGAGGACCGTGAGGTTCTCCTCGGCGGCGATGGCCTCGATCCGCTCCACGGCGACGGCCTGTGCGGTGCCGTCGGCGGGGAGGAAGGCGATGCCGACCGCGTACGCGCCGGCCTCGGGGAGCTCGAAGCCCGCGACCTCGCGGAGGAAGGCGTCCGGCACCTGGGACAGGATGCCGGCGCCGTCGCCGGAGTCCGGCTCGGAGCCGGTGGCGCCGCGGTGCTCGAGGTTCCGCAGTACGGTCAGGGCCTGCTCAACGAGGGTGTGGGTGGCCTCGCCGGTGAGGTTCGCCACGAATCCGACGCCGCAGGCGTCCTTCTCGTTGCGCGGGTCGTACATGCCCTGCTGGGCGGGGCGACCGTCCATGGGCGACCAGGCGGTGTTGCTGAGGCCGGTCGCGGAGTGCGTGGATGCGGAACGCATCGGCTCTCCCGTCGTCGTCGTGGCAATGTGCTAGCCGAGGGACGACGTTGGCCCTCTGCGAAATTTCGTGCAGGTTACATGATGACGGCAATTCCGAGAACCGGATATGACATTCCAGCATGCGGACACTGCGCGAGGCAGAAAGAAGGGACCTTCAAGGGATTCTCAAGTCGCAGACGCCTCTGAGGAGGCCTGCTGGGCACTGCACGGGGTGAAGGTCCCGGCGCGAGACGGGCATCATTGCCCGGCGCCCTGGTCTGATGCCCAGCGGTCACGGAACCGAAACCACCGGGTAACGGACTACTTATGTTGCGTGCTGCATAGTGTCTCACTCCCGCGGCCGTTAGCCTATGGCGCCGCCGATCCAGGTTCCCAGGATGTACGTCACACCCGCGGCGGCGCCACCCAGGACGAGCTGGCGCATACCGCTGTACCACCACGACCGGGCCGTGACCCGCGAGACCACCGCGCCGCAGGCGAAGAGCCCGACGAGCGCCAGCAGCACGGCCGGCCACAGGGCGGTCGCCCCGAGCAGGTAGGGCAGTACGGGCAGCAGCGCGCCCAGGGCGAAGGAGCCGAAGGACGACACGGCGGCGACCAGCGGCGAGGGCAGGTCGTCGGGGTCGATCCCGAGCTCCTCGCGGGCGTGGATCTCCAGCGCCTGGTCCGGGTCGCGCGAGAGCTGCATCGCGACCTCGCGGGCGAGGGCGGGCTCGACGCCGCGCGAGACGTAGAGCTCGGCCAGCTCCTCCATCTCGTCGACGGGGTGCTTGCGCAGCTGCTGGCGCTCCACGTCCAGCTCCGCGAGGACCAGCTCGCGCTGCGAGGCGACCGAGGTGTACTCGCCGGCCGCCATCGAGAAGGCGCCGGCCGCGAGACCGGCGAGGCCGGTGATGACGATCGTCGCGGGGGCCACCGCGCCGCCGGCCACGCCGGTCATCAGGGCGAGGTTGGAGACGAGGCCGTCCATCGCACCGAAGACCGCCGGGCGCAGCCATCCGCCGTTGACGTCGCGGTGGGTGTGGTTGTCGCGGTGGGCGGTGTGCAGCGGTGCTTCGATGTCGATGATGGACACGGCATATCTCCCCTTTTGTACGAGTGGGTACGAGCGGGTACGCGAAAGCAACGCGCAGCTGTGCCCTGGCGCGGGGCACTCCCCCTGAACACCTCGAAAGTACGCACGATTTCCGGCGCCCGCCAGCAAGGAAGGCCGTACTTACCTGGGGTTTCGCGGGTCGGCGACCGGGTGACGGGGGCGGGCGGGGGGCGTTTCGCGGCGACCGACAAACCTCATGCCGTGGCACAAATCCCCCAAGGGCTCATGATGAGTCCCCCACCAAGTGGAGAGGCGCGCCATGGAGCTGATTGCATGCAATCCGCAGGTCCTCCTCGAACGGGCCAGGGGAGCGCTTCTCGGCCTCGCGGTGGGTGACGCGCTGGGCGCCCCCGCGGAGAACATGAAGCCGTCGGAGATCCGGGCGAAGTGGGGCCGGATCGAGGGGTTCGTCTCGGACGACCCGGCGGGCACCGACGACACGGAGTACGCGATCTTCTCTGGCCTGCTGCTGGCCCGGCACGGCTCCGCCCTGACCGTCGCGCACGTCGAACGGGCCTGGCACCACTGGATCGCGGACCTGGACGAGGGCCCCTTCCGCGGCGCCGGCTTCTCGGAGCGCGGCACCCTGGAGAACCTCCGCCGGGGCCTGGCGGCGCCGATCTCCGCCCAGCACCGGCACGCCTGGTCGGACGGCCTGGCCATGCGGGCGGCCCCCTTCGGGGTGTTCGCGGCGGGACGGCCGGCGGAGGCGGCCCGGCTGGTCGCGATCGACGGCACGGTCAGCCACGACGGCGAGGGCATCTACGGCGGCCAGGCCGTCGCCGCCGGCGTCGCGGCCGCGATGGCGGGCGGCTCCCCCGCCTCGGTGGTCTCGGCGGCCCTGTCCGTCATCCCGTCCGACTCCTGGACGGCCCGCTCGCTGCGCCGCGCGGTGACCGCGGC
>NZ_GG657750.1:2099312-2100838 GCF_000158895.1 Streptomyces sp. C
TCGCCCTCAACCAACCCCCCGAACCGCTCCGCCTCGGCCCCTCCGACGACGCCGAATGGGCCGCCTTCGCCGCCGAATCCGTACTCACCGCCGCCGGAGTGCTGCTCAGCGACCTCTCCCGGTCCCGCCGCATGCGCGCCGCCATCGACCTCGCCTGGAACGCCCTCGCCAGCGAGGTCGCCGCCGCCGCGGAACGCGCCCCCGAGGTCGAGTCCGCCGTCCTGCCGATGCGCGCCCGGATCTCCGTACGCGCCGGCCTCGGCAACCTCGCCGCCGGCCTGCGCCCGCCCGCCACCGGCCACGACAACCCGCACTACTTCGACGACGCCGCCTGCGTCCGCGCCTGCGTACTCGCCGTCGTGCACCCCGGCGACCCGCGAACCGCCGCGGACCTCGCCGAGTTCGACGCCCGCTACACCCAGGACGGCGACGGCGTCCACGGCGCCCGCGCCATGGCCGCCGCCGTCGCCGCCGCCCTCGCCGGCGCGGACACCGACACCGCCGTCGACGCCGCCCTCGCGCAACTGCCCGCCCCCACCGAGATCGGCCGCAACGCCCGGCACGCCGTCAAACTCGCCCGCGCGGAGACCGGCGGCGCCTTCGCGCTCGTCCCCCTCCTGGAACACCAGATCGTCGACCACGTCTACAGCTACGGCATCGCCGCCGCCGAGACCGTCCCCGTCGCCCTCGCCCTCGCCACCGCCGCCCGCGGCGAGGTCTGCGAGGCCGTCCCGGCCGCCGCCTGCCTCTCCCGCGTCGCCGACTCCGCCCCCGCCCTCGCGGGCGCCCTCACCGGCGCCCTCGGCGGCGGCGGCTCCCTCCCCGCCGCCTGGCGCGAGGCCTGCCGCACCCTCTCCGGCTGCGCGCTGCCCCGCCTGGCCGGAACCGACCTCGTCGAACTCGCCGCGCTGCTCTCACGTACGGAACTCACCACTCTGAAAGGATGATTCGGGCATGACCCTCACACTGGAGGACCGGTTCTCGGGCGCCCTCGTCGGCGCCGCCGTCGGCGACGCCCTCGGCGGGCCGGTGGAGGGCTGGTCCCCGGAGCAGATCGCCGAACGGCACGGCGGCCGCGTGCACGGCATCGTCGGCCCCTGGTACGAGGACTGGCGCACCGCCCGGCCCATCGCGCCTTACCACAAGGGCGACGGGCACGTCACCGACGACACCCTCATGACGCACGCCCTGGTGCGCGTCTACACGACCGTACGCGACCACCTGGACGCCTACGCCGTCGCCGAGCACAAAAGTGCCGGACCTGATGGAAAACCTTTTGCTAAATCCCCGAGCTGGAGGCCGAGGCCCTTCCCCTCCAGCGGATCTTCCTCGCCGAGAAGTGGATCGTGACAAGGCTGCACTACGCGCACGCGGACCCCCGCGAGGCCGGCACCGGCAACATCGTCAACTGCGGTGCGGCGATGTACATGGCGCCGGTCGGCCTGGTCAACGCGGCCAACCCGGCCGCCGCCTACGCCGAGGCCCTGGACGTCGCGGGCGCGCACCAGTCCTCGTACGGGCGGGAG
>NZ_GG657750.1:2101142-2105749 GCF_000158895.1 Streptomyces sp. C
CCGACGGCCGGTACGAGGCGGCGGTGCTCGGCTGCTCGTCAACTACGGCCGCGACTGCGACTCCATCGCCACGATGGCCGGGGCGGTGGCCGGCGCCCTCGGCGGGGAGTCCGCCGTGCCCGCCGCCTGGGCCAAGCAGGTCGCCGAGGCCAGCCGGCTCGACCTCCACGCCCCGGCCGCCGAACTGGCCGCCGTGGCCCGGGAGGTCTTCGCCCGGGACCGGTCCCGCCGGCGCGCCCACGAGGCCGCCTTCGACGCCATGGCCTCACCCCGGTGACGGGCCCCTGCGCCGGAGGCCCCCCGGCCACACCCCCGCCCACGACAGGCCCGGCCACGCCAGGCCCCGCCGTCGAAGCCGGCGCGCGCGCCGCCGCCGCGGACCCCGTACGGCTCACCTGGGTGCAGCCCGAGGACCTGGTCGGCCACGAGCTGCGCCAGGCCGCGGAGGACGGCCGCGACCCCGGGCCGGTCCGCGCCGCCTGGCTCGCGGCGGGCGGGCACCCGGCCCCCGCGCGGGCCGGGGCCTCCCCCGCCCCCGCCGCGCCGGAACTGCGTGCGCTCGCCACCCGCCTGCTGGACGCCCTCGCGGAGCTCCCCGTCCCCACCGCCGCCGCGGAGCCCACCGACTGGCCGGCCATCCGGGCCACCTGGCCCGCGCCGCTCCCGCCCGGGGACCCGGAACCGCCCCCCGCACGGGCACGGGACGCCGGGCCCGCCCCGGCCGCCCCGGTGGATCCCGTGCTGCGCCGCAGGCTGGAGGCCGCCTGGGTCGGCCGGGCCGTCGGCTGCGTACTCGGCAAACCCGTCGAGAAGCTGCCCCTGGACGGCATCCGCGCCCTCGCCCGCGCCGCCGGGAACTGGCCGCTGGACGACTGGTTCACCGCCCGCGGCGTCCCCGCGCGGCTCCTGGCCGCCCACCCGTGGAACCGCCGCTCCGCACCCACCTCCCTCGCCGAGAACATCGACGGCGCGCCCGAGGACGACGACCTGAACCACCCCCTCCTCGGCCTGCTGCTGCTCCAGCGGCACGGCAAGGGCTTCACCACCGCCGACCTGGCCCGGCTCTGGCTCGACGAGCTCCCCGCCGGCCGCACCTTCACCGCCGAACGCGTCGCCTACCGCAACCTCCTCCAGGGCCTGGAGCCCCCGCACACCGCCACCCACCACAACCCCTTCCGCGAGTGGATCGGCGCCCTCATCCGCGCCGACGTCCACGGCTGGACCAACCCCGGCGACCCGGTCGCCGCCGCCGAGCAGGCCTGGCGGGACGCCACCCTCACGCACACCGCGGGCGGGGTGCACGCCGCCCTCTTCGCCGCCGCCGCGATCGCCGAGGCCGCCGGCGGCCGGGCCGACGTGCACGGCGCGCTGCGGGCCGGGCTGGCCGTCGTACCGCCCGGCTCGCGCCTCGCCGAGGCCGTCCGCCACGGGATCCGCACCGCCCGCGAGGAGTCCTGCTTCGACCGAGCCGTGGACCGGCTGCACGCCCGCTACGGCCACTACCACTGGGTGCACGCCGTCCCCAACGCCGCCCTGATCGCCGCCGCCCTCACCCACGCCGACGGGGACTTCACCCGCTCCGTCTGCCTCGCGGTGTCCGGCGGCTGGGACACCGACTCCAACGGCGCCACCGCCGGCTCGGTCGCCGGACTCCTGGCCGGATCCCCCGACCGGATCCCGGAGCGCTGGACCGCACCGCTGAAGAACCGCCTCGCCACCACCGTCGCCGGCTTCGACGGCACCGGCTTCGACACCCTCGCCCACCTCACCGCCCAGCTCGCCACTCAGCCCGCCACCCCGCCCGTCACCCAGGAGGCAACCCGCTCATGACGGCCATCGCCGTGCTCGGCAGTACCAACATGGACCTCGTCGCCTACGTGCCCAAGGCCCCCCGCCTCGGGGAGACCGTCACCGGCCGGGAGTTCCGCACGGCCCCCGGCGGCAAGGGCGCCAACCAGGCGGTGGCCGCCGCCCGCCTCGGCGGGGAGGTGGTGATGATCGGTGCCGTCGGGGCGGACGGGTTCGGCGTACGGCTGCGGGCCGGGCTGGCGGCGGCCGGGGTCGAGACCGCCGCGCTGCGCACCGTCGAGGGCGCGAGCGGCACCGCGCACATCACCGTCGACGACGAGGGCGGCAACAGCATCATCGTCATCCCCGGCGCCAACGCCCGCGTCACCGGCCTGGAGGCGGGCGACGCGTCGCGGATCGGCGCCGCCGACTGCCTGCTGCTCCAGCTGGAACTCCCCCTGGAGGCCGTCCTCGCCGGGGCGGAGGCCGCCCGCGCGCACGGCGTCCGCACCGTCCTCACCCCGGCCCCCGCGCAGCCGCTGCCGGCCGGGCTGCTCGCCGCCACCGACCTGCTGGTCCCGAACGAGCACGAGGCCGCCGCCCTCACCGGGCTGACCGACCCCCACCGGGCCGCGGAGGCGCTGCTGCGGGAGGTGCCGGAGGTGGTGGTGACCCTGGGCGCGGCCGGCTGCCTGTACGCGGCCCGGGGGCGCGAGCCGCTGACGGTGGCGGCCCCCCGGGTGCGGGCGGTGGACACCACCGCCGCCGGGGACACCTTCGTCGGGGCGCTCGCGGTGGCCCTCGGGGAGGGGCGCGCCATGCCCGGGGCGCTGGCCTGGGCCTCGGTGGCGGCTTCGCTGTCCGTCCAGCGGCCGGGGGCGCAGGACTCGATGCCGGGACTTCGGCGCCGAGGTGGTCAAGGTCGAGCACCCGCACCGGCCCGACCCCTCCCGGGGGCACGGCCCGGCCAGGGACGGGGTCGGGCTGTGGTGGAAGCTGCTCGGGCGGAACAAGCGGACCATGACCCTCGACCTGTCCACGCCCGGCGGCCGGGACCTCCTGCTGCGGCTGGCCGCCACCGCCGACGTGGTCGTCGAGAACTTCCGCCCCGGCACCCTGGAGAAGTGGGGCCTGGGCTGGCCCGAGCTGTCGGCCGCCAACCCGCGGCTGGTCCTGGCCCGCGTCACGGCCTTCGGCCAGCAGGGCCCGTACGCCCGCCGGCCCGGCTTCGGCACCCTCGCCGAGGCGATGAGCGGCTTCGCCGCGATCACCGGGGAGCCGGACGGCCCGCCGACCCTGCCGCCCTTCGGCCTCGCGGACTCCATCGCCGGGCTGACCTGCGCGTACGCGGTGATGACCGCGCTCGCCGGGCGGGACCGGACCGGTCAGGGCCAGGTCGTCGACCTGGCGATCATCGAGCCGATCCTGACCGTGCTGGGCCCGCACCCGCTCTGGTACGACCAGCTCGGCTACGTCCAGCCCCGCACCGGCAACCGCTCCGCCAACAACGCCCCCCGCAACACCTACCGCAGTGCGGACGGCCGCTGGCTGGCGGTGTCCGCCTCGGCCCAGTCGATCGCGGAGCGCGTGCTGCGGCTCGTCGGCCGGGCCGAGCTGACCGCCGAGCCCTGGTTCGCGACCGGTTCCGGGCGGGCCGCGCACGCGGAGGTCATCGACGGGGCGGTCGGCGCCTGGATCGCCCGGCACAAGGCCGAGGAGGTGGTCGCGGCCTTCGAGGGGGCCGAGGCCGCCGTCGCCCTGGTCTACGACGTCCGGGACGTGATGGCCGATCCGCAGTTCGCCGCCCTCGACACGGTCACCGAGGTCGAGGACCCCGAACTCGGCCCCCTCCGCATGCAGAACGTCCTCTTCCGGCTGTCCGGGACCCCCGGCGGGATCCGCTGGGCGGGCCGCCCGCACGGCGCGGACACCGAATCCGTCCTGACCGAGCTCGGCCTGACCGTGCCCGAGATCGCCGCTCTCCGTACCGAAGGTGCCCTTTGATCCTGACCTGGCTCTACGCACCCGGGGACCGCCCGGAGGTGGTGGCGAAGGCCCTGCGCAGCGGGGCCGACGCCGTCATCGTCGACCTGGAGGACTCGGTGTCGGCCTCGCGCAAGGAGTACGCCCGCGCGGCCACCGCCGAGCTGCTGACCGAGCGGCCGCCGGTCCCCGTCCACGTCCGCGTCAACGCCCTCGGCTCCCCCTGGTCGGGCGCCGACCTCACCGCGCTGGCCAAGCTGCACGGTCTCGCGGGCCTGCGGCTGCCCAAGATCGACGCGCCGGAACAGATCACCCGGGTCGCGGACCGCACCGGAGGGGTGGCGCTGTACGCGCTGCTGGAGTCCGCCCTGGGGGTGGAGAGGGCGTACGAGATCGCGCGCGCCCACCCTTCCCTGCAGGGGCTGACGCTGGGCGAGGCGGACCTCTGCGCGGACCTCGGCGTCTGCGCGGAGAGCGGGCTGGACTGGCCGCGTTCCAGGGTCGTCGTGGCCGCCCGGGCCGCCGGGCTGGCGCCGCCGGCCCAGTCGGTCTTCCCGGACATCCGGGACCTGGAGGCCCTGGCCGCCTCCTGCGCGCGGGGCCGGGCCCTGGGCTTCCTCGGCCGTGCGGCGATCCACCCGCGGCAGCTCCCGGTGATCGAGCGGGCCTTCCTCCCGGCGCCGGAGGAGGTCACCGCGGCGGAGGAGATCGTCACGGCGGCCCGCGCCACCCCGGGAGCCCTGGCCCTCCCGGACGGCCGCTTCGTCGACCCGGCGGTGGTGGCCGCCGCCCACCGCACCCTGTCCCTCTCCCGCCGCGCGCCTTCTTGACGCGCC
>NZ_GG657750.1:2106499-2125367 GCF_000158895.1 Streptomyces sp. C
GAGGGGGGCGCCACGACCCTCGCGGCGCCCCCCTCCGGTACCACCCCGTTCAGCTCTTGTCGGCCTCGGCGGCCTTCGTGAGGCTGGTGGCCGGCTTCGCTCCGGCGTCCTCCGACTCGGCCGGGACGGCCTTCACGTCGGCCTTCGCGTCAGCCGGGACGGCCTTCGCGTCGGCCGCGACGGCCTCGGCGTCCACCGCCGGCACGGCCTCACCCGAACCGCCGGAGGCAACCGGCTCGACCACCGTCTCCCGGCCCGGCCGCAGCTTCGCCGAGAGCACGAAGTACACCACCGCGAGCACGAAGACCACGATCGCGGTCCACACGTTCAGCCGCAGGCCCAGGATGTGGTGCGCCTCGTCGACGCGCATGTACTCGATCCACACGCGCCCGGAGCAGTAGGCCGCCACGTACAGCGCGAACGCCCGCCCGTGCCCCAGCTTGAAGCGCCGGTCGGCCCAGATGACCAGGGCGGCGACGCCCAGGCACCACAGGGACTCGTAGAGGAAGGTCGGGTGGTAGGTGCCGGCGACCCGGTTCGGGCCGTCGCTGATCTTCAGTGCCCACGGCAGGTCGGTCGCGCGGCCGTACAGCTCCTGGTTGAACCAGTTGCCCCAGCGTCCGAAGGCCTGGGCGACGGCGATGCCCGGGGCGAGCGCGTCGGCCCAGGCGGGGAGCGGGATGCCGCGCAGGCGGCAGCCGATCCAGGCGCCGACCGCGCCGAGCGCGATCGCGCCCCAGATGCCGAGGCCGCCCTCCCAGATCTTGAAGGCGTCGACCCAGTCCCGGCCCTCGCCGAAGTAGAGCTGGTAGTCGGTGATCACGTGGTAGAGGCGACCGCCGACCAGGCCGAAGGGCACCGCCCACACGGCGATGTCCGCGACCGTGCCCGGCTTTCCGCCGCGCGCGATCCACCGCTTGTTGCCGAGCCAGACGGCGACGAAGACGCCGATGATGATGCAGAACGCGTAGCCGCGCAGCGGGATCGGTCCGAGATGGATCACGCCGGTCGACGGGCTGGGGATGTAAGCAAGGTCCATGGCAGACCTGACGCTACCCTGCCGGGCGGTACGGACCGCAACCCGCCCGGCAAGCTGAAACCAAAACCACACATGGCGGGGCCGCCCGGGTCAGCCTCCCGACCCCGTGCCGGCCCCCGCGCGGGAGCCGGAACCGGAACCCGATGCGGAACCGGAGCCGGTGGCCGTGGAGGCCTTGGAGCCGGTCTTGGAACCGGTCTTGGAACCGCTGCTTCCGGACGCGGACGCGGAGGGGGACGCCGACGGTGACGGGGTGGTCTTGCCCGCGGTGCCCTCGACCTTCTCCTTCAGCTTCTGCGGGGTCAGCGGGTTCGCCTGGTCGGAGAAGATGTCCTTGCCGTCGAGCAGCACGGTGGGGGTGCCCCGGAACTTCCCGTCGCGGAAAGCGTCGTGCGACTTGCCCACCCAGCTGTTGTGGGTGCCGTCCTCCACGCAGGAGCGGAAGGCGGGGGTGTCCAGTCCGTCGACCTTGCCGGCCAGCTCCAGCAGCTTGGCGTTCTTGCCGTAGGCGTCGTCGGTCTCCTGCGGCTGGTTCTGGAAGAGGACGTCGTGGTACGCGGAGAACCTGCCCACGTCCTGGGCGCAGGCGGCGGCGTTCGCCCCCTTCAGGGAGCCGGTGCCGCCCATGTTCCCGTCGATGAGGGTGACCAGGTGGTACTCGACCTTGAGCAGCCCCTTGGCCTCCAGGTCGTGGATGGTGGTGCGGTAGTTGTCCTCGAAGGCCTTGCAGGCGGGGCAGCGGAAGTCCTCCCACACCGTGAGGGTGGACTTGGCCTCGTCCTTGCCGGTCTGGATGGCGAGCGCGTCCTTGCCGGTGGCTCCGGAGGGCGCGGCCACCGGGCCGGCCTTGGCGGACTTGTCGCCCTTGCCGACGTTGGCCGCGATCACGCCGACGACGGCGGCCAGGCCGAGCACGCCGACGACCGCCCCGGCCACCAGGAAGGTCCGCCGCCGCTTGTCCCGGCTCTTCTGCCGCTCGCGCTCCTGCTGGAGTCGCTCCCGGGCCGATCGTTTCGTCGCATCGCGGTTCGCACCGTCGTTCTTCTCGCTCACGTTCGGCCAAACGAAGCGGGGAGGCACTCGCGTGCCTCCCCGCTGCCGAATCCACCCGATCGGGCTACAGAACCTCGTCCTGGGCCCGCCCGGGGTCAGGACCTGCGTACGCCTTCCGCAAGCTCGCCCGCCAGTGCCCGTACGGCCGACAGGCCCGCCGGCAGGTCCGGGGCGTCCAGGAGGAGCTTCACGAAGGCCGAGCCGACGATCACACCGTCGGCGAAGCCGGCGACCTGCTTGGCCTGTACGGCGTTGGAGACGCCCAGGCCCACGCAGACCGGGAGGTCGGTGGTGGTGCGGGTGCGGCGCACCAGCTCCTGGGCCTCGTTGCCGACGGACTCGCGGGTGCCGGTGACGCCCATGAGGGAGGCGGCGTAGACGAAGCCGGAGCCGGCGGCGGTGATGGTCGCCAGGCGCTCGTCCTTGCTGCTGGGGGCCACGACGAAGACGGTCGCCAGACCGTGCTTGGCGGCGTGCTCCCGCCACAGCGCGGACTCCTGGACCGGCAGGTCGGGCAGGATGCAGCCGGCGCCGCCGGCGGCGGCCAGCTCGGCGGTGAACCGCTCGACGCCGTAGCGGTCGATGGGGTTCCAGTACGTCATGACCAGGATCGGGACCCCGGTGGCCTCGAAGGCCTCGCGGACGGTGCGCAGCACGTCGGCGATCTTGACGCCGCCGCGCAGGGCGATGTCGTCGGCGGTCTGGATGACGGCGCCGTCCAGGACCGGGTCGCTGTGCGGCAGTCCGATCTCGACGATGTCGGCGCCCCCCGCGATGATCGCCTTGACGGCCTCGATGCCGCCGTCGACGGTCGGGAAGCCGGCCGGGAGGTAGGCGACGAGGGCCGCGCGGTCCTCGGACCTGGCCTTGGCGAGGGTCGCGCCCAGCAGTTCGATGTTGCCCTGGTTGCTCACTTGTTCTCCCCCTCGGGCTCCGTGCCGTCGTAGAGCCCGAAGTACCGGGCGGCCGTGTCCATGTCCTTGTCGCCGCGGCCGGACAGGTTGACGACGATGAGGCCGTCCTTGCCCAGCTCCTTGCCCAGGTCGAGGGCGCCCGCCAGGGCGTGCGCCGACTCGATGGCCGGGATGATGCCCTCGGTGCGCGACAGCAGGCGCAGGGCCTGCATGGCGGCGTCGTCGGTGACGGCGCGGTACTCGCCGCGGCCGGTGTCCTTGAGGTAGGAGTGCTCGGGGCCGATGCCCGGGTAGTCCAGGCCGGCGGAGATGGAGTAGGGCTCGGTGATCTGGCCCTCCTCGTCCTGGAGGACGTAGCTGCGGGAGCCGTGCAGGATGCCGGGCTCGCCCGCGGTGAGGGTGGCGGCGTGCTCGCCGGTCTCCACGCCGTGTCCGGCGGGCTCGAAGCCGACCAGGCGGACGTCGGCGTCGGGGATGAAGGCGTGGAAGAGGCCGATGGCGTTGGAGCCGCCGCCGACGCAGGCGGCGACGGCGTCGGGGAGCCGGCCGGCGCGCTCGATGATCTGGCGGCGGGCCTCGACGCCGATGACGCGGTGGAAGTCGCGGACCATGGCCGGGAAGGGGTGGGGGCCGGCGACGGTGCCGAAGAGGTAGTGGGTCTGGTCCACGTTGGCGACCCAGTCGCGGAACGCCTCGTTGATGGCGTCCTTGAGGGTCCGGGAGCCGGACTTCACGGCGATGACCTCGGCGCCGAGCATGCGCATGCGGGCCACGTTGAGGGCCTGGCGCTGGGTGTCGATCTCGCCCATGTAGATGGTGCAGTCGAGGCCGAAGAGGGCGCAGGCGGTGGCGGTGGCCACGCCGTGCTGGCCGGCGCCGGTCTCGGCGATGACGCGGGTCTTGCCCATGCGCTTGGTGAGCAGCGCCTGGCCCAGCACGTTGTTGATCTTGTGCGAGCCGGTGTGGTTGAGGTCCTCGCGCTTGAGGAAGATCCGGGCCCCGCCGGCGTGCTCGGCGAACCGGGGCACCTCGGTCAGGGCGCTGGGCCGGCCGGTGTAGTTGACCATGAGGTCGTTGAGCTCGGCGGCGAAGGCCGGGTCGCCCTTGGCCTTCTCGTACTCGACGGCGACCTCGTCCACGGCGGCGACGAGGGCCTCCGGGATGAACTTGCCGCCGAAGTCACCGAAGTAGCCCTCGGTGTTGGGGACGTGACCCTCCGGGTCCGGGATGAAGAACGAGCTGGTGGACATGTGCCACTACTCCTACGGGTACGGAATGCGAGGCTTCGCTCGACGCGGGCTGGATGCACCGTATTGCGCCGCCGGTCCGTCGCCCGCGCACCCCGCTGAGGGGGGTGGGAGGGTGCGGACGGGACGGCCCGCGCCCACGAGGGGGCGGGGCCGTGCGGGGCCGCCCGCGCCCGGTACGTCAGGGGTACCGGGCCGGGAGGGGCTCCGTTACGACGCGGCCGTGCCGCGCCATCGCATGCCGTTGACCTGTCCGGGCTCGGACCCGATCACGTAGCGCACCCGCCTGCCGTGCACGCGGCGGGCCGGGGCGCGGCAGCCGCGGGGGCGGCAGCCGCGCGCCAGCGGCGCGTGCGCCGTCGGCACGGCGGCCGGGCCGTGGCCCGGTCGGGTGCGGACGGAGGAGGAGGCGGGAGGCATGGGAGTGGTCAGCTCCGCCCGTGACGCAGGGCGGGGTGGGCGCCGGCGGCGACGAGGTCGGCCACGGCCGCCTTCGGGTCGCGGCCGGTGACCAGGGATTCGCCGACGAGGACCGCGTCGGCGCCCTCGTTGGCGTAGGCGATCAGGTCGTGGGGTCCGCGGATGCCGGACTCGGCGACCTTCACGATGTGGGGCGGGATCTCTCCGACGACGCGCTCGAAGGTGGAGCGGTCGACCTTGAGGTCCTTCAGGTTGCGCGCGTTGACGCCGATGATCTTGGCGCCGGCGGCGACGGCACGCTCGATCTCCTCCTCGTCGTGCACCTCGACGAGCGGGGTGAGGCCGATGGACTCGGCCCGCTCGATGAGGGAGACCAGGGCCTCCTGCTCCAGGGCCGCGACGATCAGCAGGACGAGGTCGGCGCCGTAGGCGCGGGCCTCCCACAGCTGGTACGCCGTGACGATGAAGTCCTTGCGCAGGATCGGGATGTCCACGCGGGCGCGGACGGCCTCCAGGTCGGCGAGCGAGCCGCCGAAGCGGCGCTGCTCGGTGAGGACGGAGATGACCGCCGCGCCGCCTGCCTCGTAATCGGCGGCGAGCCCTGCCGGATCCGCGATCGCGGCCAGCGCGCCCTTGGAGGGGCTGGAGCGCTTGACCTCGCAGATCACCTTGACGCCGTCGCCACGCAGGGCGGCGACGCCGTCCTTGGCCTGGGGCGCCTTGGCGGCACGCTCCTTGAGCTCGTCGAGGCTCACGCGGGCCTGCCGTTCGGCAAGGTCTTCGCGGACCCCTTCGATGATCTCGTCGAGCACACTCACGCGAGCGGCCCCCTTCCGGGTCGATGACGGTCGGCCGCCTTGCAGACACGTTCCACTGCAAGGTCAGCACTCAAATGGTATCCGCAGGTCGCCGAGGCCTCCGCACGGAGCTCTCGGTTTCCCAGGGACTGGACACTCGGAATATGGCCTTCCCGTAGTTCCCCCAAGGCCTCCGCCGGGGTCAGGGGGCCAGTACGGAACCGAACGGGAGGTTCCGGACAATCGAGAACGCGAGCACCACGGCCCCGATGCCCCACCACCAGACCGGCCGCAGCGCGATCCGGGGGGCCGGGCCCCCGCGGAAGGCCCGCAGCAGCCACAGGGCCGTGAACGCGGCGAAGAGCAGGTAGCCGGCCACCGCCACGGCGTTGGCGCCCAGGGCGGCCGGCAGGTCGCCGGTGGCGAAGGCGTGGGCACTGCGCAGCCCGCCGCAGCCGGGGCACAGCACCCCCGTCAGCCGGAACAGCGGGCAGACCGGATAGTGCCCCGGTTCGTTCGGGTCCACCGCGCCCACGTACGCGAAGGCCGCCACGGCCCCGGCCAGGGTCAGCACGGGCGCGGCCAGCCGCCGGGCCCGGGAGGCCCGTACGGGCGCCCCGCCGGACGGCAGCGGCCCCCAGGGGCCCGCAGGCGGGGCGTGGTGCGGGGCGTCGGTGCCAGAGGCGTCCACCGGCTGATTCTCTCCGCTCATGACAAAAGGCGCAGCCCGACGGGGCCGCGCCTTTCGAACAGCGGACCGGCAGACCCGCGGGATCGCGCTCAGACCTTGGCGGGAACCCGGTTGGCGGCGATGACCTCGGCGAGGTCGCGGTGGGCGGCCTTGGGCGCGCCCATGCCGGCGGCACGCATGGCCAGACCGACGACACCGCCGAGCGCGACGACGACCATGCCGGCCCAGAACCCGAGCGGGTTCGCCAGCACCATGAAAGCGCCGGAGACGCAGAAACCGATGAAGGCGATGATGACACCGGTCCAGGCGGCCGGGGTGTGTCCGTGGCTCGTGCCCGCCATGAGTTGCTCCTCGTTGCTCTGTCTCGCGTGCGGTGCCGCACGCTCGCTGTCATTGTCCCGCACGCCGCCGCCGGATTCTCCAGTGGGTGGCGATCTCCTGCGGCCCCGGCTAGCGGGTGGGGTCCTCGCCGCGGTCCAGGGCCTTCCACAGGTCCTCCGGCCGGTCCGGGTCCACCGGCGCCGGGGTGCGCCCGCGGGGGCTGCCGTCGCGCTCGTAGCGGCCTCCCATCGCGGGCCAGCCGCTGCCGAAGCGCAGCGCGAGCAGTCCCGCGAGCAGGATCAGGGCAGCGCCGGAAGCCGTGACGTACGGCCACGCCGTATGGGTCAGTTCCACCACCCGGGCGGCGGTGTCGGCGGTCGCGGTGGCGGCCCGCTCGTCCAGGGCGGCCCGGTCGTCGGCGGCGGCCACCGCGGCCAGGCCCGCGCCCAGACCGCTCAGCGCGAGCAGCCCGGAGACCAGCAGCCGGCCCCGGCCCCGTACGGCGAACACCGCGACGAGGGCGGCGAGGCCGACGATGGCCAGGGCCGCCGGGAGGCCCGTGACGGCCCGCCCGTCAGCGGTCAGGGGAAGGGTCCCGCCGCCGATGGAGGCGCTGCCCCGGGCCCAGGTGCGGCCGGAGGCGAGCAGGACGACGGTGGCGCCGAGCGCGCCGAGCAGCAGGGCGACGGCCACGGTGCGGCGGCCGGTGCTGCTGTCGGGGGCCTCGGCCTCGCTGGGGGGGTGGGGTACGGCACTCACGTACCCCACTATCCCCTACGGGCTCAGCCGCGCTGGAGGCGGTTCGCCGCTCCGACGGCGCGGAGCACGGCGGCGGCCTTGTTGCGGCACTCCCGGTCCTCCAGCTCGGGCACCGAGTCGGCGACCACTCCCGCCCCGGCCTGCACGTACGCCGTGCCGTCGCGCAGCAGCGCGGTGCGGATGGCGATGGCCGTGTCGGAGTCCCCCGCGAAGTCCAGGTAGCCGACGCAGCCGCCGTACAGGCCGCGCCGGGAGGGCTCCAGCTCCTCGATGATCTGCATGGCGCGCGGCTTGGGCGCGCCGGAGAGGGTGCCGGCGGGGAAGCAGGCGGTGAGCACGTCGAAGGCCGTCCTGCCCTCGGCGACCCGGCCGGTGACGGTGGAGACGATGTGCATGACGTGGGAGTACCGCTCGATGCTCATGAAGTCGACGACCTCGACGGAGCCCGGCTCGCACACCCGGCCCAGGTCGTTGCGGCCCAGGTCGACGAGCATCAGGTGCTCGGCGCGCTCCTTGGGGTCGGCCAGCAGCTCCTCGGCGAGGTCGTTGTCCTCCTGCGGGGTGGCGCCCCGGTGCCGGGTGCCCGCGATCGGGTGGACCATGGCCCGGCCGTCCTCGACCTTGACCAGCGCCTCGGGGCTGGAGCCGACCACGTCGAAGCCGTTCTCGAAGCGGAAGAGGTACATGTACGGGGACGGGTTGGTGGCCCGCAGCACCCGGTAGACGTCCAGCGCGGACGCCTCGCAGGGGGTCTCGAACCGCTGCGAGGGCACCACCTGGAAGGCCTCGCCGGCCCGGATGCGCTCCTTCACGTCCTCCACGGCCGCCTGGTACTTCTCGCCTCCCCACAGCGCGGAGACTGTGCCGTCTTCAAAACTCGGCACCTCGGAGGCGGGCAGCGGGGCCGGGGCGTACGGCGCGGGCCGCGCGAGGTCGGCCTCCATGGCGTCGAGGCGGGCGACGGCGTCGGCGTAGGCCTCGTCGACCCCGGAGTCCAGGTCGTTGTGGTTGATCGCGTTGGCGATCAGCTGGACGGTGCCGTCCCAGTGGTCCAGGACCGCCAGGTCGGAGGTGAGGAGCATGGTCAGCTCGGGCAGCTCCAGGTCGTCCTCGGCGTGCTCGCCGATGCGCTCCAGGCGGCGGACGATGTCGTAGCCGAGGTAGCCGACCATGCCGCCGGTGAACGGCGGCATGCCGCCCGCGAGGTCGCGCGGAGTGTGCAGGGCCTCGACGGTGGCGCGCAGGGCGTCCAGGGGGTCGCCGTCCACGGGGACGCCGACGGGCGGGGTGCCGATCCAGTGCGCCTGGCCGTCCTTGACGGTGAGGGTGGAGTCGCTGCGTACGCCGACGAAGGAGTAGCGGGACCAGGAGCGGCCGTTCTCGGCGGACTCCAGCAGGAAGGTGCCGGGGCGTTCGGCGGCCAGCTTGCGGTAGAGCCCGACCGGGGTGTCCCCGTCTGCGAGCAGCCTGCGGCTGACGGGGATGACACGGCGGTCGGCCGCGAGCTTGCGGAACGTCTCGAGATCCATGGGGTGGGACCCTAACTGGCTAGCGGGCGTCGCTGAAAAGGACATCGTCGTCGAAGCAGGTGCGGGCGCCCGTGTGGCAGGCGGCGCCGACCTGGTCGACCTTGACGAGCACGGTGTCCGCGTCGCAGTCGAGGGCGACGGACTTCACGTACTGGAAGTGGCCGGAGGTGTCCCCCTTGACCCAGTACTCCTGGCGGCTGCGGGACCAGTAGGTGCAGCGTCCGGTGGTGAGGGTGCGGTGCAGGGCCTCGTCGTCCATCCAGCCGAGCATGAGCACCTCGCCGGTGTCGTACTGCTGGGCGACGGCCGGGACCAGGCCGTCCGGGGAGCGCTTGAGGCGGGCGGCGACGGCGGGGTCGAGGGAGGACGTACTCATGGGCCCCATTGTGCCGCGCGGAAGGACCCGTTACGGATCACCGTCCGACTGATGGGCAGCCGCGCGGCGGGGCGCGGCCGTAGGCTGGCCCCCATGTCTACCCATGCGAAGCGTGAACGGCTGCTGCTGGCGGACCTTCTGGAGGCGGCGGGACCGGAGGCGCCGACGCTGTGCGACGGCTGGACCTGCCGGGACCTGGCGGCGCACGTGGTGGTGCGCGAGCGCCGCCCCGACGCGGCGGGCGGGCTGCTGCTGAACGTGCTGAAGGACCGCCTCGACCGGGCGATGGCCGAGTACACGGCCAAGCCGTACGAGGAGCTCATCCAGCTGATCCGCACCGGCCCCCCGAAGCTGTCCGTGTACGCGCTGAAGCAGATCGACGAGGCGGCGAACGCGGTGGAGTTCTACGTCCACGCGGAGGACGTGCGGCGCGCGCAGCCGGACTGGTCGCCGCGGACGCTGGACCCGGTGTTCTCGGACGCGCTGTGGTCCCGGCTGGAGAAGCTGGCCCGGCTGACGGGCCGCCGCTCGCCGGTGGGCCTGGTGCTGCGCCGCCCGGACGGGCGCACGGCGGTGGCGCACAAGGGCGTACCGGTGGTGACGGTGACCGGGGAGCCGGGTGAGCTGACGCTCTTCTGCTTCGGCCGGCAGGCCACGGCGGCGGTGACCCTGGACGGCGACAAGGAGGCGGTGGCCAGGCTGACCACCGCCCAGCTGGGCATCTGACGGCAGATCCCGCCCCTCCGGCGCCCGAGGACCTGGGTCCGGGGCGGAGCCCCGGGGAACGGTGGAAGGGCGGGGAGGGGACCGGCCCGCGCAGCGGCACCCGCCCCCCTGGCCGGCCGGCGGCTCAGCGGACCGGGTGGCCGGCTTCGCGCAGGGCTCCCTTGACCTCGGAGATCCGCAGGTCGCCGAAGTGGAACACCGAGGCGGCGAGGACCGCGTCGGCGCCCGCGCCGATGGCGGGGGCGAAGTGCTCCAGCTTGCCGGCGCCACCCGAGGCGATCACCGGGACGGTGACGTGCCGGCGCACGGCCGCGATCATCTCGGTGTCGTAGCCGTCCTTGGTGCCGTCGGCGTCCATGGAGTTCAGCAGGATCTCGCCGGCGCCCAGTTCGGCCGCCCGGTGCGCCCACTCGACGGCGTCGATGCCGGTGCCACGGCGGCCGCCGTGGGTGGTGACCTCGAAGGAGCCGGTCTCCGTGCGGCGGGCGTCGACCGACAGGACGAGGACCTGGCGGCCGAAGCGCTCGGCGATCTCCTGGATCAGCTCGGGCCGGGCGATGGCGGCGGTGTTGACGCCGACCTTGTCGGCGCCGGCCCGCAGCAGTTTGTCGACGTCGTCGGCCGTGCGGACGCCGCCGCCGACCGTGAGCGGGATGAACACCTGCTCGGCGGTGCGCCGCACCACGTCGTAGGTGGTCTCGCGGTTGCCGGAGGAGGCGGTGATGTCGAGGAAGGTCAGCTCGTCGGCGCCCTCGGCGTCGTACAGCTTGGCCATCTCCACCGGGTCCCCGGCGTCGCGCAGGTTCTGGAAGTTGACGCCCTTGACGACCCGGCCGTTGTCCACGTCCAGGCAGGGGATCACTCGTACGGCGAGGGTCATCGCGCGACCTCCTTGTACGCCTCGACCTCCACCTCGACGACCATGTTCGGGTCGACGAAGCCGGACACGATGATCATGGAGGCGGCGGGGCGGACCGCGTCGAAGAGGGCCTTGTGGGCTCGGCCCACCTCCTCCACGTCCCGGGCGTGCGTGAGGTACATCCGGGTGCGGACCACGTCCTCGGCGCCCAGGCCGGCCTCGGCGAGCGCCTTGAAGGCGACCTCGAAGGCCTTGACCGTCTGGTCGTACGGGCCGCCCGCGTCGGACGCGGTGCAGCCGGAGACCAGCACCAGGCCGTTGGGCAGGGCGACGGCGCGGGAGTAGCCGATCACGTCCTCGTAGGGGCCGCCGGAGGAGATCCGGCGCACTTCGGCGGAGCTCATGCGCGCACCGCCTCCAGGGCCTCTTCCAGGGTGAAGGCCTTGGCGTACAGGGCCTTGCCGACGATCGCGCCCTCGACGCCCAGCGGGACCAGCTCGGACAGCGCCCGCAGGTCGTCCAGGGAGGACACGCCGCCGGAGGCGACGACGGGCCGGTCGGTGGCGGCGCAGACGTTCTTCAGCAGCTCCAGGTTGGGGCCGGTCAGCGTGCCGTCCTTGCCGATGTCGGTGACGACGTAGCGGGCGCAGCCCTCGGAGTCCAGGCGGGCGAGGGTCTCGTAGAGGTCGCCGCCCTCACTGGTCCAGCCGCGGCCCTTGAGGGTGGTGCCGCGCACGTCGAGGCCGATGGCGATCCGGTCGCCGTGCTCGGCGATGGCCTTGGCGGCCCACTCGGGGGTCTCCAGGGCGGCGGTGCCGAGGTTGACGCGGGTGCAGCCGGTGGCGAGGGCGGCGGCGAGCGTGGCGTCGTCTCGGATGCCGCCGGACAGCTCGACCTTGATGTCCATCGCACGGGTGATATCGGCGACCAGGGCGCGGTTGTCGCCGGTGCCGAAGGCGGCGTCCAGGTCGACGAGGTGCAGCCACTCGGCGCCGGAGGCCTGCCAGGCGAGGGCCGCCTCCAGCGGGGAGCCGTAGGAGGTCTCGCTGCCCGACACGCCGTGCACGAGGCGTACGGCCTGGCCGTCGCGGACGTCGACCGCGGGGAGCAGTTCAAGCGTGTTCGGCATCAGAGGGTCTCGATCCAGTTGGTGAGGAGCTGGGCTCCGGCGTCGCCGGACTTCTCGGGGTGGAACTGGGTGGCCCACAGGGCGCCGTTCTCCACCGCCGCGACGAACCGCTCGCCGTGCGTGGCCCAGGTGACCCTGGGTCCCTTGATCCGGGGGTTGGTGACCTCCAGCGTCCAGTCGTGGGCCGCGTAGGAGTGCACGAAGTAGAAGCGGGCGTCGGCGTCCAGCCCGGCGAAGGCCTGGCTGTCGGCCGGGGCCTCGACGGTGTTCCAGCCCATGTGCGGGACGACGGGGGCCTTGAGCGGGCCGACGGTGCCGGGCCACTCGTCGAGGCCCTCGGTCTCCACGCCGTGCTCGATGCCGCGCTCGAAGAGGATCTGCATGCCGACGCAGATGCCCATGACGGGCCGCCCGCCGGACAGCCGGCGGCCGACGATCCAGTCACCGCGCGCGTCCTTGAGGCCCTTCATGCAGGCGGAGAAGGCGCCGACGCCGGGCACGAGGAGCCCGTCGGCGTCCATGGCCCGGTCGTAGTCGCGGGTGATCTCGACGTCCGCGCCGACGCGCGCGAGGGCGCGCTCGGCGGAACGGATGTTGCCGAAGCCGTAGTCGAAGACGACGACGTTCTTCTTGGCGCTCATTCCCAAATCCCCTGGATTCGCAGGATCCCCGCGGCGAGGCACATCACGGAGCCGAGGGCGAGCAGAACGATCACCGATTTCGGCATCTTCTGCTTCTGGAAGGAGTAGACGCCCCCGGCCAGGAACAGGCCGAGGACGATCAGGATGGTGTTCAGGCCGTTCACGGCTAGAGGGCGCCCTTCGTGGAGGGCAGGATGCCGGCGGCGCGCGGGTCGAACTCCGCGGCGTAGCGCAGGGCCCGGGCGAGGGCCTTGAACTGGCACTCCACGATGTGGTGGGCGTTGCGGCCGTACGGGACGTGGATGTGCAGGGCGATCTGGGCCTGCGCGACGAAGGACTCGAAGATGTGCCGGGTCATCGTCGTGTCGTACTCGCCGATCATCGGCGCCATGTTCTCGGGCTCGGTGTGCACGAGGTAGGGGCGGCCGGAGAGGTCCACGGTCACCTGGGCGAGGGACTCGTCCAGCGGGACGGTGCAGTTGCCGAAGCGGTAGATGCCCACCTTGTCGCCGAGGGCCTGCTTGAAGGCGGCGCCCAGCGCGAGGGCGGTGTCCTCGATGGTGTGGTGGCTGTCGATGTGCAGGTCGCCGTCCGTCTTGACCGTGAGGTCGAAGAGGCCGTGGCGGCCGAGCTGGTCGAGCATGTGGTCGTAGAAGCCGACACCCGTCGAGACGTCGACCTTGCCGGTGCCGTCGAGGTCTATCTCGACGAGGACCGTGGTCTCCTTCGTGGTGCGCTCGACCCGTCCGATGCGGCTCATGCCTGCTGCTCCTTCTTCAGTGCGCGAACCGCTTCCAGGAACGCGTCGTTCTCGGCCGGCGTGCCGGCGGTGACCCGCAGCCGGCCCGGTACGCCGTTGTCCCGGACCAGGACGCCCTGGTCGAGGATCTTCTGCCAGGCGGTGTGGGAGTCGTCGAACTTCCCGAACTGGATGAAGTTCGCGTCGGACTCGGTGACCTCGTAGCCGATGGCCCGCAGCTCGGTGACGAGGCGGTCCCGCTCGGCCTTGAGCTGCTCGACGTAGCCGAGCAGGGTGTCGGTGTGCTCCAGGGCGGCCAGCGCGGTCGCCTGGGTGACGGCCGACAGGTGGTACGGCAGGCGTACGAGCTGCACGGCGTCGACGACGGCCGGGTGCGCGGCCAGGTAGCCCAGGCGCAGGCCCGCGGCGCCGAAGGCCTTGGACATGGTCCGGGAGACCACCAGGTGGGGGCGGCCCTCGATCAGCGGGAGGAGGGAGTCCCGGTGCGAGAACTCCACGTAGGCCTCGTCGACGACGACCAGCGACGGCTTGGCGGCCTGCGCGGCCTCGTAGAGGGCGAGGACCGTCTCCGCCTCGACCGCGGTGCCCGTGGGGTTGTTCGGCGAGGTGATGAAGACGACGTCGGGGGCGTGCTCGGCGATGGCCCGCTCGGCGGCCTCCACGTCGATGGTGAAGTCCTCGCGGCGCGGGCCGGAGATCCAGCCGGTGCCGGTGCCGCGCGCGATGAGGGCGTGCATCGAGTAGGAGGGCTCGAAGCCGATGGCGGTGCGGCCGGGGCCGCCGAAGGTCTGGAGCAGCTGCTGGAGGACCTCGTTGGAGCCGTTGGCGGCCCAGACGTTCTCCTTGGCGACCGGGTGCTTGCCGGTACGGGTGAGGTAGGCGGCCAGCTCGGTGCGCAGCTCGACCGCGTCCCGGTCAGGGTAGCGGTTGAGGGTCCGGGCGGCGTCGGCGACGCGCTCGGCGATGCGCCGCACCAGCGGCTCGGGCAGCTCGTACGGGTTCTCGTTGGTGTTCAGCTGGACGGGGACGTCCAGCTGCGGGGCGCCGTAGGGGGTCTTGCCGCGGAGCTCGTCGCGGATGGGGAGGTCGTCGATGCCGATGGTGGTGCTCACTGTCCGGGGACCTTCCATCCGAAGCGTGCCTTGAGGGCCGCGCCGTGCGCGGGCAGGTCCTCGGCCTCGGCCAGCGTCACCACGTGGTGGGTGACCTCGGCGAGGGCGTCGCGCGTGTAGTCGACGATGTGGATGCCGCGCAGGAAGGACTGCACGGACAGGCCCGAGGAGTGGCAGGCGCAGCCGCCGGTGGGCAGGACGTGGTTGGAGCCGGCGCAGTAGTCGCCGAGGGAGACGGGCGCCCAGGGGCCGACGAAGACCGCGCCGGCGTTGCGGACGCGGGCGGCCCAGGCGGCGGCGTCGGCGGTCTGGATCTCCAGGTGCTCGGCGCCGTACGCGTCGACGACCTTGAGGCCGTCCTCCAGGCTGTCGACCAGCACGATCGCGGACTGCTTGCCGGCGAGGGCGGGCTTGATCCGGTCCTCGACGTGCTTGGTCGCGGCGACCTGCGGCTCCAGCTCCTTCTCGACGGCTTCCGCGAGCTCGGCGGAGTCCGTGACGAGGACGGCGGCGGCCAGCGGGTCGTGCTCGGCCTGGCTGATCAGGTCGGCGGCGACGTGGACCGGGTCGGCCGTGGAGTCGGCGAGGACGGCGATCTCGGTCGGGCCGGCCTCGGTGTCGATGCCGATCTTCCCGGTGAAGTAGCGCTTGGCGGCGGCGACCCAGATGTTGCCGGGGCCGGTCACCATGTTGACCGGCAGGCACTCCTCCGTGCCGTACGCGAACATCGCGACGGCGACGGCGCCGCCGGCCGCGTACACCTCGTCCACGCCGAGCAGCGCGCACGCCGCCAGGATGGTCGGGTGCGGCAGTCCGCCGAACTCTTTCTGCGGCGGGGACGCGAGCGCGATCGACTCGACGCCCGCCTCCTGGGCCGGGACGACGTTCATGACGACGGAGGACGGGTACACGGAGCGGCCGCCGGGCGCGTACAGGCCCACGCGCTCGACCGGAACCCACTTCTCGGTCACGGTGCCGCCGGGGACCACCTGGGTGGTGTGCTCGGTGCGGCGCTGGTTGCGGTGCACGATCCGGGCGCGCCGGATGGACTCCTCCAGGGCGGCGCGGACGGCCGGGTCCAGCTGCTCCAGGGCGGCCGTGAGGGCCTCCTCGGGCACCCGGGCCCGCGTGAGTTCGACCCCGTCGAACTTCTGCGCGTACTCGATCAGCGCCGCCGTGCCACGATGATGGACGTCCTCGCAGATGGGCCGCACCTTCTCCAGGGCGGCTTCCACGTCGAACTCGGCACGGGGCAGCAGGTCGCGCAGGGCGCCGCCCTCGGGGAGGGCGTCACCGCGCAGGTCGATACGAGAGATCACGTCCCAATTCTCTCAGACCGCCTCCCACCGCCGTCCGCCCGTATCACTGGCTGATACACGCCCCGGACGTCACCGCCGCCCCTTAGCGTTCTCGTACACGTGAATGACAGCGGGGGGCTGCCGTGACCGAAGCGCAGGGGGATGGACGGCCGGACGGCCTGACGGAGGCCGAAGGGCGGATGTGGGAGGCCTTCCGCGCGGGCACCGTCTGTGACCTCGGCGCCCGTGACGCCGGCCTGGACGATCCGCACTCGGGGCGGGCCTGGGGGCCGGAGCGCCGGGTCCGGGCGGAGGTGGTGGCGCACCTGCTCCTGGCCGGGCCCGCGCCCTTCCCGGGGCGGGTGGGGCGGCTGAAACTGCGCGGTGCGCAGATCACCGGGCGGCTGGACCTGTCGGGTGCCGCGGTGACTCCGTACGTGGAGATCCGCGCGTGCCGCTTCGACGGCGAGGTCCAGGTGTCCGAGACCCGGTTCGGCACGCTCCGGCTGGACAACTGCGCGGTTCCGCGGCTGGAGGGCGCCCGCCTGCACACCGAGGGCGACCTGCACCTGGCGCGCTGCCGGGTGGCGCGCGGGATCCGGCTGACCGACGCGCAGATCGGCACCGACCTGCTGCTCAGCCACACGGTGGTCCACCGGGACAACCGGGGCCGGGCCATCGCCGCCGACGGACTGGCGGTGGCGCAGGACCTCCAGGCTGACATGCTGGAGACGCACGGCGAGGTGAGCCTGCGCGGCGCGAAGGTGGGCGCCTCGATGAGCCTGCGCGGGGCGCGGCTGAGCAACCGCGACGGCCGGCGGGCGCTGAACGCCCCGACGCTGACCGTCGAGCGGACCCTGTACCTGACGGCGATCGGCCTGTCCTCGCCGACGGCCGACCCGGAGCGCCCGTACGACTGGGGCCGGACCTCGACGACGGGCGGGCCGGCGCAGCGCTTCGAGTGCCGGGGCGGGCTGCGGCTGGACGACGGCCGGTTCGGCGACTCGGCCGACTTCTACGGGGCCCGGTTCGAGCTGCGCGCGGACCAGGAGGTGTCGCTGCGGCGGGTCCAGACGCCGGAGCTGCGGTTCGTGGGCGAGGCGCCGGAGCTGGGCCGGGTGGTGGTCTCGGGGGCGAAGGTGGTCAAGCTCGTGGACCGGTCGACGAGCTGGCCCGGGCGCGGCCGGGTGTCGATGGAGGGCTTCGTCTACGAGGAGCTGGCGCCCCGGGGCCACTTCCCGCTCTCGCGCCGGCTGGAGTGGCTGGAGGCGGCCACCCCCGAGTACTCGCCCGAGCCGTACGAGCGGCTGGCCGCGGTGCTGCGGGCCGGCGGGGAGGACGCGGGGGCCCGCGAGGTGCTGGTGGCGAAGCAGCGCTGCCGGCGCGCGACGCTGGCGCCGGCCGCGCGGGCCTGGGGGTACCTCCAGGACTGGACGGTGGTGTACGGGTACCGGCCGGGGCGGGCGGCGCTGTGGATGGCGGTGCTGTGGGCGGCGGGCACGCTGCTGTTCCTGCGGCACGAGCCGGCGCCGATCAAGGCGGACGAGCATCCGCAGTGGGACGCGGCGCTGTACGCGCTGGACCTGCTGCTGCCCGTGATCGATCTCGGCCAGCAGGGGCAGTGGAAGCTGGAGGGCGGCTGGCAGTGGGGGTCGGCGGCGCTGGTGCTGCTGGGCTGGATCCTGGCGACGACGGTGGCGGCGGGCGCGTCGCGGCTGCTGAGGCGGGGTTAACGGGTGACGGGCCGGGCCGTCCGGCCACTACCCTGTGCCTCGTGACCACCGTTCGCCTGCCCCTCTTCCCGCTGAACTCGGTGCTGTTCCCGGGCCTCGTGCTGCCGCTGAACGTCTTCGAGGAGCGGTATCGCGCCATGATGCGCGAGCTGCTGAAGTCCGGGGAGGACGAGCCGCGCCGGTTCGCGGTCGTCGCGATCCGCGACGGCCGGGAGGTCGCCCCGACCGCGCCCGGGCTTCCGGACCAGACTGCCCTGCCCGAGAAGGGCCCGGCGGCCGGGTTCGGCGCCGACCCGATCCAGGCGTTCCACCGGGTGGGCTGCATCGCGGACGCGGCGACGATCCGGGAGCGGGAGGACGGCAGCTTCGAGGTGCTGGCCACCGGCACGACCCGGGTGCGGCTGGTGTCGGTCGACGCGTCGGGGCCGTTCCTGGTAGCGGAGCTGGAGGAGCTCCCGGAGGACGCGGGCGAGGGCGCCGGCGCCCTGTCGGAAGGGGTGCTGCGGGCCTTCCGCGGCTACCAGAAGCGGCTGGCGGGGGCCCGTGAGCGGTCCCTGGCCTCGGCGCCGGACCTGCCGGACGAGCCGTCGGTGGTGTCGTACCTGGTGGCGGCCGCCGCCGTGCTGGACACCCCGTCGAAGCAGCGCCTGCTCCAGGCCCCGGACACGGCGACGCGTCTGGCGGAGGAGCTGAAGCTGCTGCGGACGGAGACGGCCGTCATCCGGCACCTCCCGTCGCTGCCGGCGGTGGACCTGACCCGTACTCCGACGAGCCCGAACTGAGGCCATGGCGAAGAAGAAGCCGCAGTCGGCCGGCACCCCGGCCATCACCGCCCTCACGGGCGCGGGGGTGGCGTTCACCACCCACGCGTACGAGCACGATCCCGCGCACCCCTCGTACGGGGAGGAGGCCGCCGAGGCGCTGGCGGTCTCCCCGGAGCAGGTGTTCAAGACCCTGGTCGCCGAGGTGGACGGGGCGCTGACGGTGGCGGTGGTCCCGGTGTCGGGCTCGCTGGACCTGAAGGCCCTCGCGGGCGCGGTGGGCGGGAAGCGGGCGGCGATGGCCGATCCGGCGCTGGCGGAGCGCACCACGGGCTACGTGCGGGGCGGCATCTCGCCGCTGGGGCAGCGGCGCCGTCTGCCGACGGTGCTGGACGCGTCTGCCTCCGGCCACGCCACGATCTGCGTCTCGGCGGGCCGCCGGGGCCTGGAGGTGGAGCTCGCTCCGGCGGACCTGGCGGCCCTCACCGGGGCCGTGATCGCCCCGGTCGCCCGCCCCTGATCGCCTTTCCGACGCGGGGCGGGGCCACGTGCGGGCTGGGGCCGGCGGGTCGTCTGCGGGTGGATGGGCCGCTGCGCGGGGCGAGGTCCCCTACCCACCCTTCCACCGTTCCCAGGGGCTCCGCCCCTGACCCCGCCCCTCTAGCACCGGCGGGGCTGCAAGAGCCGGGCGCTCCGCGCCCGG
>NZ_GG657750.1:2125467-2129976 GCF_000158895.1 Streptomyces sp. C
CCGGCGTTTGAGGCGCGGGGGTCGGGGCGGAGCCCCCAGGGGGTCCGGGGCGGAGCCCCGGGGAACGGGCGAAGGGCGGGGCGGGGAGCAGCCCGCGCAGCGGCATACGCGCACCCCGGCCAGGGGTCAGGGCTGCGGGGGCTCCGGGGCGGCGTGCACGTGCGGCGGGGGGTAGGTGCCCTCCAGCGGCCAGTCGGCCTCCGGGCCGGCATCGCGGGGGCCCCACAGGGCCGTCAGGGCCAGGTGGGCGGCGACGGCGGCCATCGGCCACACCAGCAGCACCCCGTACGCCAGCAGCTGCAGCGGCGCGTCGAACGGCACGCCCTTGCCCGCCTTGGCGGCGGCGGCCGGGACGTCCCCGCCGGGGCTCAGCCAGAGCCCGAGCCGCCACCCCACCAGGGAGGCGAAGCAGGCCCCGACGGCCAGCCCGATCACCAGCGACACGCCCCCGCGCCGGCGCCACAGGAACACGGCGACCGCGGTGAGCAAGCCCAGCCCCAGGGCCAGCAGGAAGAACGTGCCGTCGGCGCCGATCCGCGCCTCGCTCTCGGTGTCGCGCAGGAAGACGGCCTCACCGTTGGAGACGTACTGGACGCGCGGCGCGAGCCCACGTCCACAGCAGCCCGAGGAGCACCCCGCAGACGCCCACCGCCAGGGTGACGGCGGCCGCGTCGCGGATGTCCGCCGGGGTGACGGGGGCTCCGGCTCGGGGAGCGGGGGCAGGTTCGGCTGCTGCTGTGAGTTCACGGCTTCGGTCACCCCACATTCGTGCGAAGGTGCGGGGCCGCGTGTGTGGTGTCTGGCGGACTCGGTGTCAACGGGACCGCGGCCCGCCCGGTTACAGCCCCAGGTGGCGAAGGGCCAGGGACAGACACCCCCAGACGGCCGGCGCAAGAACGCCGAGGTCCCAGGAGGACACGGCCGTCCAGTCGGGGTGCGGGGCGAAGGTCTCCGCGAAGGCCTCGACCCCGTACGTGGACGGCAGCAGGTCCCGCGCCCACACGATGACGTCCGGCATCCGCTCGGCCGGGAGCACGCCCAGCAGCAGCGCCGCCGACATGCCCAGCTGCCCGGCCAGCGTGGCCAGCTCCTGGCGCGGCGCGAGCAGCCCCAGCGCGGCGCCGAGTCCGGCGAGCGCGGCCCCGGCGAGGGGGACGACGGCGGCCAGGATCCACAGGCCGCCCATCGGCAGGCCGAACAGCACGCAGCCGAACACGGCCGTGACCAGCGTCCCGGGCAGGGTGAAGGAGGCGTACGCGGCGGCCGCGCCGAGCACCACGGAGGCGGGCGGCACGGGCAGGGTGGCGTAGTGGTCGAGGCCGCCGCCGGCCCGCAGCTGGCCGAAGTACTGCGCGAGGAGGTTCAGCGCCACGAAGGCGACGACGAGGACGGAGGAGCCGGCGACGACGGCGCGGGCCTCGGAGCCGCCGCCCCCGTCGACGACGCCCCGCATCAGGATCATGATGCCGACGGACTGGAAGGTGGCGACGAACAGCAGCGGTATCCGGGCGACCCGCGCCCGGGACAGCTGGGCCCGGTAGACGGCGGCGAGGGCGGGGAGCAGCCGCGCCTTCGGAGCCAGGACGCCGACGGGGACGGCAACGGTGGCCGCAGTGGCAGCGGTGGCAGCGGTGGTCACGACTTGACCAGACCCTTCATCCGGCCGCCCAGCGCGAGGTACACGTCCTCCAGGCTCGGCGTGGCCAACGTGAAATCGTCGAGGGCGGCGAAGGCCGGGCCTCCGGTGACGGCGGCGACGGCCGCGCGGGCCTCGTCCGGCGGCAGCCGCAGCACCCAGCGGCGGCCGGACTCGGCGGCCTTCGGGGCGAGGGCGGCGACCTCGGGCACGTCGAGCGGCGGGGCGGTGCGCCAGACCAGCTCCAGGCGGACCTCGTCGGAGACCCGGGCCTTGAGGCCGGCGGGGGTGTCGCAGGCGATGACCTTGCCCTGGTCGACGACGGCGACCCGGTCGAGGACGGTCTCGGCCTCGATGACGTTGTGGGTGACGAGCAGGACGGTGGCGCCGTGGCTCAGGCGGCGGCGGTCCACGGCCTCCCAGACGGCGCGCCGGGCCACCGGGTCCATGCCGGTGGTGGGCTCGTCGAGGACGAGGACGGGCCGCTCCCCCACCAGCGCGGCGGCGAAGCAGGCCAGCCGGCGCTGTCCGCCGGAGAGCTTCTTGAGGGGGCGCCCGGCGATCCCGGTGAGCCCGAGCTCCTCCAGTACGCCGTCCCGTGCGGCCCGGGCCTCGCGCGCGCCGAGCCCGCGCAGCCGGCCGGTGGTCTCGGCGGCCAGCGCGACGGTGAGCTCGTCGAGGGCGGTGGACTCCTGGCCGAGGTAGGCCAGCAGCCGGGAGGCCCGCTCGGGGTGGCGCACGACGTCGTGGCCGAGGAGGGTGACGCTGCCCGCGTCGGGGCGCATCAGGCCGGTGAGCTGGCGGACCAGGGTGGACTTGCCGGCGCCGTTGGGGCCGAGCAGGCCGAAGACCTCGCCGCGCCGGACCTCCAGGGAGATCCCGTCGTTGGCGCGGGTCTCGGGCAGGGCGGGGGCCCCGCGCCGGCCGCGTACGGCGGGGTACGTCTTGACCAGGTCACGCACCGCGCAGACCACGTCCGAAGCGGCTCCGGCGGCCGCCGCCGTGGTCGTTCCTGCCTGTGCTGTGCCCGTGCTCACGAGGGAGCAGCCTACGCGGCTTCCGGCCCTACTCGGCCGCCGGGGTCATCGGGGCCCGGGGTACGGCGCCCGCCGGCCCGCCGACGTGCTCGGCCGCGGCGCGCACGTCGATCTCCCTCCAGAACCCGGCGCGGATGGCGTAGCGGTCGTGCTCGTCGATCTGGTCGTCCTTGTGGGCGAGGAGCCCGAACCGGGCGGCGTAGCGCAGCAGCTCCCCGTCGATGCGGTGGGGGACGCGGGGGTACATGGTGGCGAGTTTCTGCAGGTGGGCGGCTTCCGGGAGACGTTCCATCCAGCGTCGTGCGAAGACCTGGCCGACCTCGAAGGGGTCGCCGCCGACGGTGGTGATGTCCTCCTCGCGGTCGGCCCAGCGCTGTTCGGCGCTGGTGAGCTGGGCGAGCGTGGGGAGCGAGGCGGTCTCGGCGGGTTCGCCGAGCGGGCCGGCGCGGTCGATCCAGCCCTTGTCGGAGGACCAGCGCAGGGCGCTGCCGGCCGGGCCGGCGGCGGATTGGGCGGCCGGCGCCGCGGCGGGGACCGGGGCGGGGGCGCGGAGCGCGGCGAGGTCCTTGGGGGTGGGTACGGGTTTGGCGCCCTCGCCGGCGGGCGCCGGTACGGGTGCTCCGTTCGGGCGGGGTTCGGGGGTGGCGGGGGCGTTGTTGCGGGCGGCCTCGGCGAGGGCCGCCTCGGGCAGGGGTGCGGAGAGGATCGCGGCGATCTCGGGGCGGGGGGCGGGCGGCGGGGGGCAGAGTCCGGCGAGGTCGCGGGCGCGGACGGCTCGGGTGATCCAGGTGCGGTCGAGCACGCGGCGTTCGTCGGCCTCGGCGACGAGGTCCTCGGACTGGTTGTAGTCGCCGTCGGCGGCCTGGACGGCCCAGAGGTGGACGGCGACGCCGTGTTCCTTGGCGGACATCAGGCCGGGCAGGAGGTCGCCGTCGCCGGTGACGAGGACCACGTCGGAGCAGGCCCGGTTGCGGGCGAGTTCGGTGAGTTCGGCGTGCATGGCGGCGTCGACGCCCTTCTGTGCCCAGCGGCCGTCGCTCCGGGTCAGGGCGCCGAGCCGGACGGTGACTCGGGGCATGACGCGGAGCCTGCGGTGTTCGGGCTGGGGGACCCGGTCGGGGGCGCCGTCGAACCAGTAGATCCGCAGGAGGGGCTGCTGGGTGTCGGCTTCGGCGCGTTCGCGCAGTCCCTGGATGAGGGCGGAGTGGTCGACGGTGATGCGGGAGCGGGAGGGTTCCCCGGCGAGCAGGCTCGCGGCGGCCCCCAGCAGGTATCCGGCGTCCACCAGGACGACGCAGCGGTCCACGCGTTCCACCCTCTTCCGTGGGGGTCCTCGACAGGTTTTCCCCGAGTCTGCCCGACCGCAAGGGTGTTGACGGCCGGAACTCGATCATCGGCGTGGCGTATCTCTCAGGGGGCCTCGAAAGCGACCCCCGCCGCGCATGCCAATGATCCAAAATGCGGGCTTTGTGGGGGTGTGTGAGTGTGAAGGCGGCCCTGGCCCCTACACCCCCCACGGAGGCATTCCATGGCCAAGAACAAGAATCAGAAGCAGCCCGCCAAGCAGCAGCCCCGTTCGGGCGGCCAGGAGCGCAGTTCGGCCGAGGCCTCGCCGGAAGAGCGCACCTCGCAGTCGCCGAGCCCGCTGGACATGGCCCACAAGAGCAAGCAGAAGCGCTTCGGCCACAACTGACGCAGCGCGCGCACGCGTACGGAAGGGCCCTATATATATATATATATATATATATATATATATATATATATATATATATATATATATATATATATATATATATATATATATATATATATATATATATATATATATATATATAT
>NZ_GG657750.1:2130076-2150502 GCF_000158895.1 Streptomyces sp. C
CTTCCGTACGCGTGCGCGCGGGTACGCGCCCCCGTGCCGGTTATCCGGCCAGGCAGGAGGGGCCGAGCAGCACCTTGAGGTCGCCGAAGAGGGCGGGGTCGGGCTGGACCCGGTGCCGGTCCAGGCGCAGCACGGTGGTGGTGCGGGGGCCCTGGAGCTTGATCCGGACCTCGGTGTTGCCCTTGTGGTGGCGCAGGATCTCGCCCAGACGGGTCACCATCGGCGGGGTGACCTTGACGGTGGGGATGGTGAGGACGACGGGGGCGTTGGTGCCGGCGGAGGAGAGGTCGGGGACCATCATCTCCATGGCGACCAGGCGGGGGACGTCCTCGCGCTTGTCGAGGCGGCCCTTGACGAAGACGACGGTGTCCTCGACCAGTTGGGTGGAGACGAGTTGGTAGGTCGCGGGGAAGAACATGCACTCGATGGAGCCGGCCAGGTCCTCGACGGTGGCGATGGCCCAGGCGTTGCCCTGCTTGGTCATCTTGCGCTGGAGGCCGGAGATGATGCCGCCGATGGTGACGACGGCGCCGTCGGCGTGCTCCCCGCCGGTGAGCTGGGAGATCCCGGCGTCCGTCTTGTCGGACAGGACGTGCTCCAGGCCGAAGAGGGGGTGGTCGGAGACGTAGAGGCCGAGCATCTCGCGCTCCTGGGCGAGCAGGTAGGACTTCTCCCACTCGACGTCGGAGAACTCCACGTCGAGGCCGAAGCCGGGCTCGTCGCCGCCGTCCTCGTCACCCATTCCGCCGAACAGGTCGAACTGTCCCTCGGCTTCCTTGCGCTTGACCGCGACCACGTTGTCGATCATCGATTCGTGGTGGGCGACCAGGCCCTTGCGGGTGTGGCCCATCTCGTCGTAGGCGCCGGCCTTGATCAGCGACTCGACGGTGCGCTTGTTGCAGACGACGGCCTCGACCTTGTCGAGGAAGTCGGGGAAGGAGGAGTACTTCCCCTTCGACTTCCTGGTCTTGATGATCGAGTCGACGACGTTCTGTCCGACGTTGCGGACGGCGGTGAGGCCGAAGAGGATCACGTCGTCGCCCTGGGCGGCGAAGTTGGACTCGGACTCGTTGACGTTCGGCGGGAGCACCTTGATGCCCATGCGCCGGCACTCGTTGAGGTAGATCGCGGACTTGTCCTTGTCGTCCTTGACCGAGGTGAGCAGGCCGGCCATGTACTCGGCCGGGTAGTTCGCCTTGAGGTAGGCGGTCCAGTAGGAGACCAGGCCGTACGCGGCCGAGTGGGCCTTGTTGAAGGCGTAGCCGGCGAAGGGGACCAGCACGTCCCAGAGCGCCTGGATCGCCTGGTCGGAGTAGCCGTTCTTGCGGGCGCCGGCCTGGAAGATCGTGAAGTTCTTCGCCAGCTCCTCGGGCTTCTTCTTGCCCATGACGCGGCGCAGGATGTCGGCCTCGCCGAGCGAGTAGCCGGCGATGATCTGGGCGGCCTTCTGGACCTGCTCCTGGTAGACGATCAGGCCGTAGGTGACCGCGAGGACCTCTTCGAGCGGCTTCTCCAGCTCGGGGTGGATCGGGGTGATGTCCTGCTGCTTGTTCTTGCGCAGCGCGTAGTTGGTGTGCGAGTTCATGCCCATCGGGCCCGGGCGGTAGAGCGCGGACACGGCGGAGATGTCTTCGAAGTTGTCGGGCTTCATCAGGCGCAGCAGGGAGCGCATGGGGCCGCCGTCGAACTGGAAGACGCCGAGGGTGTCGCCCCGCTGGAGCAGCTCGAAGGTCTTGGGGTCGTCGAGCGGGAGGGCCAGGAGGTCGATGTCGATCCCCTTGTTGGCCTTCACCATCTTGACGGCGTCGTCCATGATCGTGAGGTTGCGCAGGCCGAGGAAGTCCATCTTCAGCAGGCCGAGCGACTCGCAGCTCGGGTAGTCCCACTGGGTGATGGTGACGCCGTCGGTGTGCCGCACCCAGACGGGTACGTGGTCGGTGATGCGCTCGCTGGACATGATCACGCCGGCGGCGTGCACGCCCATCTGGCGGACCAGGCCCTCGACGCCGCGGGCGGTGTCGATGACCTTCTTCACGTCGGGCTCGTTCTCGTACATCCCGCGGATCTCGCCGGCCTCGCTGTAGCGGGGGTGCGAGGGGTCGAGGATGCCGGAGAGCGGGATGCCCTTGCCGAGGACGTCGGCGGGCATGGCCTTGGTGAGCCGGTCGCCCATGGCGTACGGGTAGCCGAGGACGCGCGCGGAGTCCTTGATCGCGTTCTTGGCCTTGATGGTGCCGTAGGTGCCGATCATGGCGACCTTGTCGGCGCCGTACTTCTCGGTCACGTACCTGATCACCTCGACGCGCCGGCGCTCGTCGAAGTCGATGTCGACGTCGGGCATGGAGACGCGCTCGGGGTTCAGGAAGCGCTCGAAGATCAGGCCGTGCGGGATGGGGTCGAGGTCGGTGATGCCCATGGCGTACGCGACGATCGAGCCGGCCGCGGAGCCCCGGCCGGGGCCGACCGCGATGCCCTGGTTCTTGGCCCACATGATGAAGTCGGCGACCACGAGGAAGTAGCCGGGGAAGCCCATCGAGATGATCGTGTCCATCTCGTACTCGACCTGCTTCATGCGATCCTCGGGGATCCCGCCGGGGAAGCGGCGGTGCATGCCCCGCATGGTCTCCTCGCGGAACCAGGTGACCTCGGTGTAGCCGTCCGGGATGTCGAACTTCGGCATGAGGTTGCGGAACTTGAACATGCCCTCGGTGTCGACCTGCTCCGCCACCTTCCAGGTGTTGGCGCAGCCCTCCTGCCAGGCGTCCGAGGAGTCGATGGCGTACATCTCCTCCGTGGACTTCAGGTAGTAGCCGGAGCCGTCGAAGCGGAAGCGGTCGGGGTCCGAGAGGTTCTTGCCGGTCTGGATGCAGAGCAGGGCGTCGTGGGCGCCGGCCTCGTGCGCGTACGTGTAGTGGGAGTCGTTCGTGACCAGCGGCGGGATGCCGAGCTTCTTGCCGATCTCCAGGAGGCCGTCGCGGACCCGGCGCTCGATCTCGATGCCGTGGTCCATCAGCTCCAGGAAGTAGCGGCCCTCGCCGAAGATGTCCTTGTAGTCCGAGGCCGCCTTGATCGCCTCGTCGAACTGGCCGAGGCGCAGCCGCGTCTGCACCTCGCCGGAGGGACAGCCGGTGGAGGCGATCAGGCCCTCCGACCACTGGCTGATGGTCTCCTTGTCCATGCGCGGCCACTTCGTGAGCCAGCCCTCGGCGTACGCGTCGGAGGACAGCCGGAAGAGGTTGTGCAGGCCCGTGGCGTTCGCCGCCCAGATCGTCTTGTGGGTGTAACCGCCGGAACCGGAGACGTCGTCCCGCTTCTGGTGGGGCTGGCCCCACTGGATGCGGCGCTTGTTGCGCCGGGACTCGGGGGCGACGTACGCCTCGATGCCGATGATCGGGGTGATCCCGGCCTTCTGCGCGGAGTGGAAGAAGTCGTACGCCCCGTGGAGGTTGCCGTGGTCGGACATGGCGATGTGCGTCATGCCCATTTCATTGCAGGCAGCGAACATGTCCTTCAGCCGCGCGGCACCGTCCAGCAGCGAGTACTGGGTGTGGACGTGCAGGTGCGTGAACGGCGTCTTGGTCACGGTGGGGGCCTCCTGAGGAGAGAGGGGCGGCAGCTACGAATCCTACGTCCCACGAGTGACAGACCCGGGGCACTGACGGGTACGGTCGGCCGTTGCAGAAGTTGCAGAACCGGGAAGACCGGTCCGGCGTCCAGTCGGTCAGAAGCCGTACCACCCCTTGCACCAGGAGGCATCCGCCATGGCGGTCACCGAGACCACCGACGAGCAGCGCGCCGAGCAGATACTCGATGTGTTCGACACCGCATTCGGCCGGCTGCTCGCCGCCGACCCCGCCGCCTTCCAGGTCAAGTTCCGGAAGATGGCGGCCTCGGCCTTCGCCTTCTACCGGGGGACCGCCTGCCTCTTCTACGCCGACCTGGAGCGTGACCGGCACGGCGGCCCCTACCTGGACGAGCGCACCGGCCGGGTGTGGATCCACGGCGACCTGCACGCCGAGAACTTCGGCACGTACATGGACGCCAACGGCCGGCTGGTGTTCAACGTGAACGACTTCGACGAGGCGTACGTGGGCCCCTTCACCTGGGACCTCAAGCGCTTCGCCGCCTCCGTCGCCCTGATCGGCTACACCAAGGCGCTCAGCGACGAGCAGATCAGCTCCCTCGTGCGGACCTACGCGGCGGCCTACCGGGAGCGGATCCACCAACTGGCCACCGGCGCCAAGAACGAGGAAGTCCCCTCCTTCACCCTCGACACCGCCGACGGCGCCCTCCTCGGCGCCCTGCGGGCGGCCCGCTCGCGCACCCGCTTCTCCCTGCTGGACTCGATGACGGAGATCCGCGACCACGAGCGCCGCTTCACCTCGGACCTTGGGGCCTCCCCAGCGAAGCGAGGGGATGGGGCGATCGAGCTGGACGCGGCCACCCGGTACAAGGTGCTGGCCGCCTTCGACGGGTACCTGGAGACCCTGCCGGAGGAGTCCCTGGTGCGCCCGGACTCGTACCGGGTCAAGGACGTGGTGGGCCGCCGGGGCGTGGGCATCGGCTCGGCGGGCCTGCCCTCGTACAACATCCTGCTGGAGGGGCACAGCGACGCCCTGGAGAACGACGTCGTGATCTACCTCAAGCAGGCGCAGACCCCGGCCGTGTCCCGGCACATCACCGACCGGGCGGTGCGGGAGTACTTCCAGCACGAGGGCCACCGCACGGTGATCTCGCAGCGCGCCCTCCAGGCGCACGCCGACCCGTGGCTGGGCTGGACCGAGCTGGACGGCGCCGGGCAGCTGGTCGCGGAGGTCTCCCCGTACGCGGTGGACCTGGACTGGTCGGACCTGGACGACCCGGAGGAGATCGCGGCGGTGGTCGCGGACCTGGGCCGGGCCACGGCCACCATGCACGCCTCGGCGGACGAGGCCGAGAGCGGGCAGTCGCTGGTGCCGTTCTCCACCGAGCGGGCCATCGACGCGGTGATCGCCGCCGACGAGGAGGGCTTCCCCGAGCTGCTGGTCGACTTCGCCCACGCGTACGGGGCCCGGGCCCGCGCCGACCACCAGATCTTCGTGGACCTGTTCCGCAACGGCCGGATCATGCCGTAGGCCCTCCGGGTCCGGGAGTACGGGTCCCGGGCCCAGGGTCGAGGTCCGGCCCGGCCGACAAAGCACCCCCGTGCTCCCTCCCTCACAGGAACCCGTGGCAGACTCGCGGCGATGGACATATCAGGGGTGAGGATCCGGGGGCTGCGGGCCGCGCTGTTCAGCGCGCTCGTCGTGCTGCTCTCGGCCGGCTCCCACGTGCTCATGTCCCGGGTCCCGCTGCCGCCCGCGATGATCGCCGGGGCCTTCGCCGGGGTCTTCACGGTCGCCTACGCGCTGGCCGGCCGGGAGCGGGGCTTCGGCCCGATCGCCGGGCTGCTGGTGCCGCTGGAGCTGGCGGCCGACACCGTCTTCACCGCCGGCCAGCACCTCTGCTACGGCCCCGCCGGCGGGCCGGTCGCCGGGCCGCTGCGCGCGCTGGGCCTGGACGAGCTGTGCGGCGGGACGCCGGTGGGCGGGCCGCTGACCGGGGTGGCCGGGCCCGCCGGGGATCCGGCGGCGCTGCTGGCCTCGCCCGGGCCGTGGACGCCCTGGCTGCTGCTCGGCGCGCACGTCGCCGTCGGGCTGGCGGCCGCCGCGTGGCTGCGGCACGGCGAGCGGGCCCTGGTGCGGCTGCTGCGGGCGGTCGCCGCCTTCGCGTTCCGGCCGCTGCTGCTGGCCGCCGCCCCGGCCGGGGCCGTCCCCGGGCGGGCCGGGCGGGCGCTGCGGCCGGTGTTCCGCGGCGCGGTGGCCCGTACCCGCTTCCCGGCGCATTCCGTGGGCCGGCGGGGTCCTCCCGTACGCGCGGCGCTCGTGATCGCGAGCGCCTGAGCACGTACGGCAGTACCCCCCTCGTCCCTTCCCGTTCCACGGAGATCACCATGAGTGCACGCAACAGCCAGCAGAACAAGGCCGCCGCCCGCGAGCGGCTGCGCGTCGAGCGCGAGCAGCAGGCGAAGAAGGACAAGGTCCGCCGCCAGGTGTTCGTGGCCGGCGGGGTCGTCGCCGCCCTCGCGCTGGCCGGCGTCGCCGGCTACGCCGTCGTCCAGGCCAACGAGCCCGGCTACTGGGACAAGGCCGCCAAGGCCGAGCTGGTCAAGCCGAAGAACACCACGGGCGAGGACGGCCTGACGGTGGTCATCGGCAAGCCCGAGGCGAAGAAGACCCTGGAGCTGTACGAGGACTCGCGCTGCCCGGCCTGCGCCGCCTTCGAGCAGTCGGCGGGCGACCAGGTCAAGAAGGACGTGGAGGCGGGCAAGTACAAGCTCCGCTACTTCGGCGCGACCTTCATCGACAACGGCGTCAAGGGCGAGGGCTCGAAGAACGCCCTGAGCGCGCTGGGCGCGGCCCTGAACGTGAGCCCCGAGGCCTTCCTGGAGTACAAGGGCGCGCTCTACTCGAAGGCGCTGCACCCCGAGGAGACGAACGACGCCTTCGCCAAGGACGACTACCTGCTGAAGGTCGCGGACACCGTCCCGGCGCTGAAGGACAACGCCGAGTTCAAGAAGGCGGTCCAGGACGGCACCTACGACCGGTGGGCGATGGACATGTCGGACGCCTTCAACAAGTCCGGTGTGACGGGCACCCCGACGCTGAAGATGGACGGCAAGAAGATCGAGACCCCGGCGACGCCGGAAGCCTTCACCGCGGCGATCGACAAGGCTCTCGCGGGCTGATGCCCTGACAGATCCGGACATGTCTCCGGAACCACCGCACGAGGGCGGGTGAACTCTCCGAGTTCGCCCGCCCGTTGCCGTTCCGTACCTGTTCCCAGCCACATACCGATCAGTAATATGATCGGCCGTGACCAGTCATCTCACCCCTCCCCACCCGCGCCGCCGTACGGTCGTCCTGGCCGCGGCGGCCACGGCCGCGCTCGCGCCGATCGGCACCCTCGGCGCCCAGGCGGCCCACGCGGCGGGGGCCGCGCCCGCCTTCCTCCACGGCGTCGCCTCCGGCGACCCGCTGCCCGACGGGGTCCTGCTCTGGACCCGCGTCACCCCGACTCCCGAAGCGGTGCCCGGCTCCGGGCTGGGTCCGGCCACCGCGGTGGGCTGGGAGGTGGCCGAGGACAAGGCCTTCTCCCGGATCGTCGCCAGCGGTTCGGTCACCGCGACGGCCGCCTCCGACCACACGGTCAAGGCGGACGTGCGCGGCCTGCGGCCGCAGACCCCGTACTGGTACCGCTTCACCGCGGACGGGACCGTCTCCCCGGCCGGCCGCACCCTGACCGCCCCGGCGGCCGGGACGACCACGCCCGGCATCCGTTTCGGCGTGGTCTCCTGCGCCAACTGGGAGTCCGGCTACTTCTCCGCGTACCGGCACCTGGCCGCCCGCACCGACCTGCACGCGGTGCTGCACCTGGGCGACTACATCTACGAGTACCAGACCGGCGGTTACCCCGAGGCCAAGTACGTCGTGCGCCAGCACGAGCCGAAGAACGAGATCGTCTCGCTCTCCGACTACCGCACCCGGCACGGCAAGTACAAGACGGACGGCGACCTCCAGGCCCTGCACGCGGCCCACCCGATCGTGGCGATATGGGACGACCACGAGTTCGCCGACAACTCCTGGTCCGACGGCGCCGGGAACCACACCCCGGGCGCCGAGGGCGACTGGGCGGCCCGCGCGGCCGCGGCCAAGCAGGCGTACTTCGAGTGGATGCCCGTACGCCCGTCCATCGCGGGCACCGTCTACCGGCGGCTCCAGTTCGGCACCCTGGCCGACCTGCACCTGCTGGACCTGCGCTCCTTCCGCTCGCAGCAGGCCAAGACCGGCAGCGGCTCGGTGGACGACCCGGACCGCACCATCACCGGGCGGGCCCAGCTGGACTGGCTCAAGTCCGGGCTGGCGTCCTCGAACGCGACCTGGAAGCTGGTCGGCACCTCGGTGATGATCTCGCCGGTGGCCTTCGCCTCGCTGCCCGCGCACCTGCTGAAGCCCCTCGCGCACCTGCTGGGCCTGCCCGAGGGCGGGATCGCGGTCAACACGGACCAGTGGGACGGCTACACGGACGACCGCAAGGAACTCCTGGGCCACTTGAAGGACCGGAACATCAAGAACACGGTGTTCCTGACCGGCGACATCCACATGGCGTGGGCGAACGACGTCCCCGTGAACATGGCGACGTACCCGGGTTCGGGCACGGCGGCCACCGAGTTCGTGGTGACCTCGGTGACCTCCGACAACATCGACGACATGCTGCACGTGGCGCCGCACACCCTCTCGGTCGTGGCGGAGGGCGCCATCAAGGCGGCGAACTGGCACGTGAAGTGGCTGGACATGGACTCGCACGGCTACGGCGTGCTGGACGTGACGGCCGAGCGCTCGCAGATGGACTACTACGTCGTCTCCGACAAGCGGCGGCAGGACGCGAGCTCCTCCTGGGCCCGCTCGTACCGCACGCTGAACGGCAGCCAGAAGGTGGAACGGGCCGACCGCCCAGTTAGCTGACCCACCGTCAAATCTGCTGCGCGATGGGGCTTCTGGTGCAGACCAGGAGCCCCATCCGCCACATCGGCAACAAATCTTTAACCTACGAGTACTTGCCATCTTGATGACATGCACACATAAACTTCCGGCCAGCGTGAGGAAATCCCTCACCCCCCACCACGCTTGCCGAGGAGCCATCGTGCGCGCTGCCGCCCGCATATCCCCCCTTCTCCGCCGCCGCCTCATGGGTACGGCCGTCCTGGTCTCCACCCTGGCGTTCGCCCCGCTGACCGCCCCCACCACGGTCGCCGCCGCCTCCACGACCGGTGCCGAGGCCTGTGCCGAGCAGGGCTCCGCCCCTGCCAACGCCCGCGTCGCCAAGCCCAAGGACAACCACGCGGCCGAGCCCAACGAGGTCAGCGAGGAGCAGGTCAAGGCCATGGACGCCGACCTGCAGAAGAAGCTCAAGGGCCTCCAGCTGTCCCCGCAGCAGGTCTTCGGCTCCGGCGCCGGCACCTCCCTCGCCGCCGCTGCCACGAACATCCCGGTGTACGTCCACGTCATCACCTCCGGCACCGCCGGAAAGCTGACCGCCACGGAAATCAACAACCAGATCGCCGTCCTCAACGCCGCCTACAGCGGCCAGGGCAACGGCAACGTCGACTCCGGCTTCCAGTTCACCCTGGCCGGCACCGACTACACGGACAACGCCGCCTGGTACAACGTCTCCGACGGCACCCAGGCCGAGAAGGACATGAAGAACGCCCTGCGCAAGGGCGACAAGAACGCGCTCAACATCTACACCGCCAACCTCGGCGGCGGCCTGCTCGGCTGGGCGACCTTCCCGAGCTCCTACACCTCCGCGCCCAAGATGGACGGCGTCGTCCTGCTCAACACCTCGCTGCCCGGCGGCTCCGCCGCCAACTACAACGAGGGCGACACCGCCACCCACGAGGTCGGCCACTGGATGGGCCTCTACCACACCTTCCAGGGCGGCTGCTCGGGCAGCGGCGACTCCGTCGCCGACACCCCGGCCGAGAAGAGCGCGGCCTTCGAGTGCCCGACCGGCCGCGACTCCTGCACCACCAAGGCCGGCGTCGACCCGATCCACAACTTCATGGACTACACGTACGACTCCTGCATGTACCAGTTCACCGCGGGCCAGGTCTCGCGCATGAAGAGCATGTGGACCGCCTACCGCGGCTGACCCGCAGGCTCCACCGCACTCACGACGATGCCCCCCGGCGCCCTGCGCCGGGGGGCATCGCCCTGTCTCCCGCTCCCCGCTCCCCGCTCCCCGCTCCCGCCCGCTTGCTACAGCGTGTCGAGGAACGCCAGCGCGACCCTCCAGGTCTCCTCCGCCGCCTCGGCGTCGTAGTCCTCCAGGTCCGGGTCCGTGAACAGGTGCCCCGCGCCCGCGTAGCCGTGCACCTCCACGTCCGCCCCGGCCCGCCGCATCCGCAGGTACCAGGCGGTCAGCCAGTCGTGCGTCTCGTACGGGTCCGGGTCCGCGATGTGCAGCTGCACCGGCAGCTCGTCGGCCGAGGCGTCCTCGTCCAGGTCCGCCGTGCCGTGCAGGAGGAGCAGGCCGCGCGCCTTGTCGTCGGCCAGCGCCAGGTGCTGCGCGACCGAGCCGCCGAAGGAGAAGCCCGCGTAGACCAGGCCCCGGTCGGAGAACGGCGCCGACGCCAGCACCGCCCGCTTGAGCAGCTCGTCGCGGCCCACTTCCTCCTGGTAGGCCGCGCCCTCCTCGAACGTGGCGAACGTACGGCCCTCGAAGAGGTCCGGCACCTGGACCTCGTGCCCGGCCGCGCGCAGCCGGCCGGCCGCCGCGTGGACCGCGGGCCGCAGCCCGTACGTCGAATGGAAGAGCATGATGTTCATGCCCTCCATCGTGCCATTCCCGTGAAAGCAGGAGTCCGGGGGCGCCCCGTGGATACGTTCTCCGGCATGGAGATGGAGAACGTCCTGCGAGGCGCCCTGGTCGTCGGCGCCGCCCTGGTCCTCACCCTGGTCGCGGGCTGGGTGCTGGACCTGCTGCTGCGCAAGGCCGACGCCCGGCACACCGAAACCCCGCTGTGGGGCCTGCTGCGCCGCTGCGGCCCGCCCTTCCGGCTCGTCCTCGGCACCGCGGCGCTCCAGGCCGCGTACCGCCCGGCGGGCATCCTCCCCGCTCACGCGGCCGGCGTCGGCCACGCCCTGACCCTGGTCCAGATCGCCTCGACCGCCTGGCTGCTCGTCGGCATCGCGGCGGCCGTGGTGGAGGCCACGTACGCCCGCTACGCCGCCGCCTCCCCCGACGACGCCCGGGTCCGCCGGGTCCGCACCCAGGTCACCCTGATCCAGCGGGTGCTCACCGCCGTGGCCGTGGTGGTCGCCGCCGCCGCGATGCTGCTGACCTTCCCGCCGATGCGTACGGTCGGCGCCTCGGTGCTGGCCTCCGCCGGGGTGCTCGGCATCGTCGCGGGCATCGCCGCGCAGGCCTCCCTCGGCAACCTCTTCGCCGGGCTGCAGATCGCCTTCGGGGACACCGTGCGCATCGGGGACACGGTGGTCGTGGACAAGGAGTGGGGCAAGGTCGAGGAGATCACCCTGACCTTCCTGGTGGTGCGCACCTGGGACGAGCGCCGGATCACGATGCCGGTCTCCTACTTCACCGGCAAGCCGTACGAGAACTGGTCGCGCGGCGGCGCCCAGATGACCGGCACGGTCTTCTGGCACCTGGACCACTCCGCACCGGTCCCCCTCATGCGGGACGAGCTGGCCGAGATCCTCAAGGACGTCCCCGAGTGGGACGGCCGCACCGGCACCCTGGCCGTCACCGACACCACCCCGAACACGATCGTGGTCCGCGCGGTGGTCACGGCGAAGGACGGCGACGACGTGTGGACCGTGCGCTGCGCCGTCCGCGAGCGGATGATCGCCTGGCTGGCCGCCGAGCACCCGTACGCCCTCCCCCGCGTCACCACGTCGGAGGCGGCCCCGCGCGACACCGCCTAGCCGAGCAGGGCGGCCGCCGACTCCTCGGCGTACGGGGCCCGCGGGAGCCCGGCCCGCAGGGGGCGGCGGACCACGGCGAGCGGCAGGTCGACCAGGGCCGGGGCGGTCCGGTCCCGCCCCCGGGGCCCGGCCGCGCCGAGCGCCGCCCCGAGTGCCGCCCCGAGTTCCGCGAGGCTACGTGCTCCGCAGGCTCCTCACGTCCAGGTGCCGCAGCACCCGGTCGACGACCTCCGGGTCGGCGCCCGGTTCGCTGCGCGCCGCGAGGACCTCGTGCCGGGCGGCGGACATCATCTCCCGCTGGATGCGCTGCACGTCGCGGATCCGCTCCACCCGCTTCGCGTACGCCTCCCGCCGCTCCTCGTCGACCAGGTCCGGGCTGATCCTGGCCCCGACGTCGTACGCGCGCCGGTACAGGACCTCGACCAGGTCCTCGGGCAGGTCCTCGACCTCCTCGATCTCCTTGAGCCGCAGCTTCGCCGCCTTCGCCGCCCGCAGCGCCAGCCGGCGCCGGGTCTCCCGCTCCACGTCCGTGTCCGCCTCCACCCCCAGCCTGCGCACCAGCCACGGCAGGGTCAGCCCCTGGAACACCAGCGTCGTCATGATCACCGCGAAGGCGATGAAGACGATCTCGTCCCGCGCCGGGAAGGGCTCCCCGGCGTCCGTACGCAAGGGCAGGGCCAGCGCCAGCGCCACCGACGCCACCCCGCGCATCCCGGCCCACCACATCACGAGGCTCTCCCGCCAGCTCAGCGGGATCTCCTCGTCGTAGTCGCGGCGCCGGTGCAGCTTCTTCGCCAGCCAGGCCGCCGGCAGCAGCCAGACCAGCCGGACGCCGACCACCACCGCGACCACCGCCGCCGCCCAGCCGGCCATGGCCCACTCGCGGCCCCCGGCCACCCCGAAGACGTTGTGCAGCTCCAGCCCGATCAGCCCGAACGCCACCCCCGTGACCAGCGTGTCGACGATCTCCCAGAAGGTGTGCCCGGCGAGCCGCCCCAGCACGTCATCGGCGTCGCCGGCGTACTCGGCGAGGAACAGGGCCGTCGTCAGCACGGCCAGCACCCCCGAGCCCCGGAGTTCCTCCGCCACCACGTACGCCACGAACGGCACCAGCAGCGTCAGCCCGATCTGGAGCGTGGCGTCGCCGAGCCGGCCCATCAGCCGGTTCGCGGCCCAGCCGAGCGCCAGCCCGACGGCCACCGCCACCACGGCGGACAGCACGAACTCCCCGAGCGCGTCGGGCCAGGAGAAGCTGCCGCTCACGGCGGCGGCGACGGCGACGTGGTAGAGCACGATGGCGGTGACGTCGTTGAACAGGCCCTCGCCCTCCAGGATCGACACCATCCGGCGCGGCAGCCCGAGCGCCCCGGCCACGGCGGTGGCGGCGACGGGGTCGGGCGGGGCGACGAGCGCGCCGAGGGCGACGGCGGCGGCCAGCGGCAGCCCGGGCACGACGGCGTACGCGACCCCGGCCACGGCGGCGGTGGTGACGAACACCAGGGCCACGGCCAGCAGCAGGATCGGCCGCACGTTGGCGGCGAACTGCCGCCATGAGGTGCGCTGCGCGGAGGCGTACAGCAGCGGCGGCAGCACCAGCGGCAGGATGTACTCGGGCGGCACGTCCACGTTGGGCACGGCCGGCACCAGCGCCAGGCCGACCCCGGCGAGGGTCATCAGCACGGGCGCGGGCAGCCCGAGCCGGTCCCCGAGCGGTACGGTCACGACGGCGCCGAGCAACAGCACGAAGAGCAGAGCGAGCTGATCCACGCCTTTACCCTGTCAGCCCGCCCCCCGTACCCCGCAGGGACGCGCGGGGTCCGCTGCGCGGAGCCGCCCGTTACGGCAGGCGGCGCCGCATCGCGCGGTGCGGGATGCCCGCGTCGTCGAACTCCGGCCCGTACGCCTCGTACCCGAGCCGCTCGTAGAAACCCAGCGCATGCGTCTGCGCCCCCAGCGACACCACCGTCAGCCCCCGCCGCCCGGCCTCCGCCTCGATCGCGCGGACCAGCGCCACCCCGACGCCCAGCCCGCGCGCGGACTTGCGTACGGCCAGCCGGCCCAGGGAGCCGACCTCCGGGGAGCCGGTCTTGGACAGGGCCTCGGGCCCGTACAGCAGGCGGCCGGTGCCCAGCGGCTCACCGTCCGGGCCGACGGCCAGCACGTGCACCGCGACCGCGTCGTACGCGTCGTACTCGATCGCCTCCGGCACGGACTGCTCCACCACGAACACCTCGGTCCGCACGGCGTAGCAGGCCGCGAGGTCGGCCTCCGAGGAGGCCACCCTCACTGCGGTCACTGGCTCTCGGCCCGGATGACGTCCAGCGCGTGCTGCAGGTCCGCCGGGTAGCCGCTCTCGAACTCCACCCACTGCCCGTCGGCCGGGTGCTCGAAGCCGAGCCGCACCGCGTGCAGCCACTGCCGGGTCAGCCCGAGCCGCTTCGCGACGGTCGGGTCGGCCCCGTAGGTCAGGTCGCCGACGCAGGGGTGGCGGTGCGCGGACATGTGCACGCGGATCTGGTGCGTGCGCCCCGTCTCCAGCTTGATGTCCAGCAGGGACGCGGCCCGGAAGGCCTCGATGAGGTCGTAGTGGGTGACCGACGCCTTGCCGTCCTGCGTCACGGCCCACTTGTAGTCGGCGCTCGGGTGGCGCCCGATCGGCGCGTCGATCGTGCCGCTCATCGGGTCCGGGTGGCCCTGCACCAGCGCGTGGTAGCGCTTGTCGACGACGCGCTCGCGGAACTGGTTCTTCAGGGAGGTGTAGGCGCGCTCGGACTTGGCGACGGCCATCAGACCGGAGGTGCCGACGTCGAGGCGGTGCACGATGCCCTGGCGCTCGGAGGCGCCGGAGGTGGAGATCCGGTAGCCGGCGGCGGCGAGGCCGCCGATGACGGTGGTGCCGGTCCAGCCGGGGCTGGGGTGGGCGGCGACGCCGACCGGCTTCATGATGACCACGACGTCGTCGTCGTCGTGGATGATCTCCATGCCGGGCACGGGCTCGGCGACGAGCTCGACGGGCCGCGGCGGGGCGGGCATCTCGACTTCCAGCCAGGCGCCGCCGTGGACGCGCTCGGACTTGCCGACGACGCTGCCGTCGACCGAGACCTTCCCCTCCGCCGCCAGCTCGGCCGCCTTCGTCCGGGAGAAACCGAACATACGGGCGATGGCGGCGTCGACGCGCTCGCCTTCGAGGCCATCGGGAACGGGCAGGGTGCGGATCTCGGGAATCGTACTCACCTGTCGAGTATGCAGGACTCGGCAGAGGAGCACGCCCGCCCGGGCTCGGCGATCAGTCCTTGTGGACGGTCCCGTCCGGGTCCAGGCCCTTGAAGGACAGCAGGACGATCAGGATCCCGCCGCACACGATCGCCGAGTCGGCGAGGTTGAACACGGCGAAGTGGGCCGGTGCGATGAAGTCGACGACCGCGCCCCGGAACACGCCCGGCGAACGGAAGATCCGGTCGGTGAGGTTGCCCAGCGCACCGCCCAGCAGCAGGCCCAGGGCGATCGCCCACGGCAGGCTGTACAGCTTGCGGGCCAGCCGGACGATCACCACGATCACGGTCGCCGCGATCCCGGTGAAGATGATCGTGAAGGCCTCGCCGATGCCGAAGGCGGCCCCGGCGTTGCGGACGGCGGAGAACTTCAGCCACTCGCCGACGATCTCGATCGGCGGCTGGTGCTCCAGCTTGGCCACGACGACCATCTTGCTGCCGAGGTCGAGCAGGTACGCGAGCACCGCGACGACCAGCAGCGCCGCGATCCGCCTGCGCCCCCGGGGCGCGGCGGCCTCCGACTGCGGCTCGGCGTCGTCCCCGACCTCCGGCATACCGATGATGCGCTCCGCCTCTGCCACGTGAGTCCCTCGAACTAGCTCGACCAGGTACGGGAACCTTCATCCCGACGAGACACGAGAGTACGTCAGTACGCGTAGGTCCTGGCTAGTGCCTTCGCTCCTGCTTCTGCTTGCAGTCCACGCACAGCGTCGCCCTCGGGAAGGCCTGCATGCGCGCCTTGCCGATGGGCCGACCGCAGTTCTCGCAGAGGCCGTACGTGCCCGCCTCCAGCCGCTCCAGGGCCCGCTCGGTCTGTTCCAGCATCGAGGTGGCGTTGGCGGCGAGGGCCAGCTCGGACTCCCGGGTGATGTTCTTGGTACCGGTGTCGGCCTGGTCGTCGCCCGCGCCGTCGCCGGAGTCCCGCATCAGGCCCGAGATGGCCACCTCGGAGGCGTCCAGCTCGGCCCGCAGCCGCAGCACCTCGCTCTCCAGCTCGGCCCGCGCCTCGGCGACCTCCGCGGGGGTCCAGGGTTCCTCCCCCTCGCGCACGGCCAGTTCCCCTGGGGCCGGCGCCGCGGCCTTCACCTTGGGGAGCCCGCTGGTGGCGGTCCCGGCCGTCTTCCTGGCCGTACCCGCAGTCTTCTTGGCAACCACTTTCCGAGCTCCCGTCTTCTGCGCGGCCGGGGCCGCCCCCTCGGACGCGGCCGTCTTGGCCGCGGCCTTGCTCGTGGTACGCCCGGCCGGGGCCGAACCGTCCACCGCCGCCCTCTCAGCCGGGCCCTTCTCGGCAGCGGCCTTCCTGACCGGAGCCTTCTTGGCCACCGCCTTCCCGGCAGCAGCCGCCTTGGCCGAAGCCTCCTTGGCTACCGCCTTCCCGGCAGCAGCCGCCTTGGCCGAAGCCTTCTCCGCCACCGCCTTGTCGGCAGTCGCCTCCGCCGGGTCCTTCTCGGCAGCGGCCTTCTTGGCCGAGGCCTTCCCGGCGGGAGCCGACCCGGCCGGAGCCTTCTTCACCGCCGCCTTCCCGGCGGGAGCCGTCCCGGCTGGAGCCTTCTTGGCCACCGCCTTCTTGGCCACCGCCTTCCCGGCAGCAGCCGACCCGGCCGGAGCCTTCTTCGCCACCGCCTTCCCGGCAGCAGCCGACCCGGCCGGAGCCTTCTTCACCGCCGCCTTCCCGGCGGCAGCCGACCCGGCCGGGGACTTCTTGGCGACGGCCTTCCTCGCCGGGGTCCTTGCGGCCGCCGACTCCTTGACCGCGGGCTCGGCCACCTCCCGTGTCCCCGTCTTCTTCGCCACCATGGCCGCGGCCCCTTTTCACATACTGCGATCTTCTACGCAGATCGTGCCGGAACGATAAATCGCCTCCGACCGCACGGCAACGGGGCACGCGTCCGTCGAGGTCAACCTGCATCCGTTGTGCCCAGCGGGGAGCCCCGTAATCCGCCCCACCGGCCCCAACGGATCCCGGAGCCGCCCGTCAGCCCATCCGGGTCATGCCGCGAGCCGCCCCGCGACGCGCCGCCGGGCCCCGCAAAACCGGTCTGCCGACCCGCGCCCCGGCCCGTACACTGGGCGCAGCGAAAGGCATGGATGGGGACGAGTAGCGTCGGACGCAGCCAGGAGCGACCCGGGGACGGTGAGAGCCCGGGGGCGAGCGCGATGCGAAGGATCACCCCGGAGCCGCCGGAAGAAAGCCCGCACGGATCCCCGTACGGCGAGTAGAACCGGCTTCGCACCCCAATGAGGGGGCCGCCGGACCCGTCCGGAGGCCAAGGAGGGTGGTACCGCGGGAGCAGCAGACGCTCTCGTCCCTCCGGACGGAAGTGACACACCGCCGGAGGAAGAGTTCAGCCTCATGACCACACCGCCCCAGTACCGTCCGGTACCCGCCCAGGTCGACCTGCCCGCCCTCGAACACGCCGTCCTCGACTTCTGGCGTGAGAGCAAGACCTTCGCCAAGACGCTGGAGCAGTCCGAGGGCCGCCCCGAGTGGGTGTTCTACGAGGGCCCGCCGACCGCGAACGGCATGCCCGGCGCGCACCACATCGAGGCCCGCGTCTTCAAGGACGTCTTCCCCCGCTTCCGCACCATGCGCGGCTACCACGTGGCCCGCAAGGCCGGCTGGGACTGCCACGGCCTGCCCGTCGAGCTGGCCGTCGAGAAGGAGCTCGGCTTCAACGGCAAGCAGGACATCGAGGCCTACGGCATCGCCGAGTTCAACGCCAAGTGCCGCGAGTCCGTGACCCGCCACACCGACGCGTTCACCGAGCTCACGACCCGCATGGGCTACTGGGTCGACCTGGACGACGCCTACCGGACCATGGACCCCGAGTACGTCGAGTCCGTGTGGTGGTCGCTGAAGGAGATCTTCAACAAGGGCCTGCTGACCCAGGACCACCGCGTGGCCCCCTGGTGCCCGCGCTGCGGCACCGGCCTGTCCGACCACGAGCTCGCCCAGGGCTACGAGACGGTCGTCGACCCCTCCGTCTACGTCCGCTTCCCGCTGACCTCCGGCCCGCTGGCCGGCGAGGCTGCGCTGGTCGTGTGGACCACCACCCCCTGGACCCTGGTCTCCAACACCGCCGTCGCGGCCCACCCCGAGGTCACGTACGTCGTCGCCACGGACGGCAACGAGAAGCTCGTCGTCGCCCAGCCGCTGCTGGAGAAGGCCCTCGGCGAGGGCTGGGAGGCCACCGGCCAGACCTTCACCGGCAAGGAGATGGAGCGCTGGGCCTACCAGCGCCCCTTCGAGCTGGTCGAGTTCCCCGAGCCGGCCCACTACGTGGTCAACGCCGAGTACGTCACCACCGAGGACGGCACCGGTCTGGTCCACCAGGCCCCTGCCTTCGGCGCCGACGACCTCGCGGTCTGCCGCGCGTACGGCATGCCGGTCGTGAACCCGGTCCGCGCCGACGGCACCTTCGAGGAGGAGGTCCCGCTCGTCGGCGGCGTCTTCTTCAAGAAGGCCGACGAGCGCCTGACCGCCGACCTCGACGCGCGCGGCCTGCTCTTCAAGCACATCGCGTACGAGCACAGCTACCCGCACTGCTGGCGCTGCCACACGGCCCTGCTCTACTACGCGCAGCCGTCCTGGTACATCCGCACCACCGCCGTCAAGGACGCGATGCTGCGGGAGAACGAGAAGACGAACTGGTTCCCGGACTCGGTCAAGCAGGGCCGCTTCGGCGACTGGCTCAACAACAACATCGACTGGGCGCTCTCCCGCAACCGCTACTGGGGCACCCCGCTGCCGATCTGGCGCTGCGAGGAGAACCACCTCACCTGCGTCGGCTCCCGCGCGGAGCTGAGCGAGCTGACCGGGCAGGACCACTCGGCCCTGGACCCGCACCGCCCGTACATCGACGACGTCACCTTCCCCTGCACGGCGGAGGGCTGCTCCCTGACCGCCGTCCGCGTCCCCGAGGTCATCGACGCCTGGTACGACTCGGGCTCGATGCCGTTCGCGCAGTGGGGCTACCCGTACAAGAACAAGGAGATCTTCGAGAAGCGCTACCCGGCGCAGTTCATCTCGGAGGCCATCGACCAGACGCGCGGCTGGTTCTACACGCTGATGGCGGTCGGCACCCTGGTCTTCGACAAGTCGTCCTACGAGAACGTGGTCTGCCTGGGCCACATCCTCGCCGAGGACGGCCGCAAGATGTCCAAGCACCTGGGCAACATCCTCCAGCCGATCCCGCTCATGGACCAGCACGGCGCCGACGCGGTCCGCTGGTTCATGGCGGCCGGCGGCTCCCCGTGGGCGGCGCGCCGCGTCGGCCACGGCACGATCCAGGAAGTCGTCCGCAAGACGCTCCTCACGTACTGGAACACCGTCGCCTTCCAGGCCCTGTACGCGCGTACGTCGAACTGGGCGCCGTCCGCCGCCGACCCGGCGCCGGCCGACCGCACGGTCCTCGACCGCTGGCTGCTCTCCGAGCTCCACACCCTCGTCACCGAGGTCACGGACGCGATGGAGGCCTACGACACCCAGCGCGCGGGCAAGCTGCTGTCCGCCTTCGTGGACGACCTGTCCAACTGGTACGTGCGCCGCTCGCGCCGCCGGTTCTGGCAGGGCGACGCGGCCGCCCTGCGCACCCTGCACGACGTGGTCGAGACGGTGACCCGGCTCATGGCCCCGCTCACCCCCTTCATCACGGAGCGGGTCTGGCAGGACATGGTCGTCCCTGTCACCCCGGACGCGCCGGAGTCGGTGCACCTGTCCACCTGGCCGGTGGCGGACGCCGCGGCGATCGACCCGGTCCTCTCGCAGCAGATGCTGCTGGTCCGCCGCCTCGTGGAGCTGGGCCGCGCCACCCGCGCCGAGTCCGGCGTCAAGACCCGTCAGCCGCTGTCGCGCGCCCTGGTGGGGGCGGTGGGCTTCGACGCCCTGTCCCCGGAGCTCCAGGCGCAGATCACGGAGGAGCTGAACGTCTCCTCCCTGGCCTCGCTGTCCGAGGTCGGCGGCTCGCTGGTGGACACCACGGCCAAGGCCAACTTCCGGGCGCTGGGCAAGCGCTTCGGCAAGGGCGTCCAGGACGTCGCGAAGGCCGTCGCCGCGGCGGACGCGGCCGCGCTGTCGCTGGCGCTGCGGTCCGGTTCGGCGACGATCACGCTGGACGGCGAGGAGATCTCCCTCTCCCCGGAGGAGGTCATCATCACGGAGACCCCGCGCGAGGGCTGGTCGGTGGCCTCGGACTCCGGCGCGACGGTCGCCCTGGACCTGGAGATCACCCCGGAGCTGCGGCTGGCGGGCCTGGCGCGTGACGCGATCCGGCTGATCCAGGAGGCCCGAAAGAACTCCGGCCTGGACGTGGCGGACCGCATCGCCCTGCGGTGGTCCTCGTCGGACCCGGAGGTCGTGACGGCCCTCACGGACCACGCCGCCCTGATCTCGGACGAGGTCCTGGCGACGGACTACGCCTCGGGCGAGGCCGACGCCGCCTACGGTGACCCGTTCACGGACGACTCCCTGTCCCTGACGTTCCGCCTCCGCAAGGCGTAACCCCCGCCCGAAGCGGCCCGTACCCCCACGGGGGTCCGGGCCGCTTCGCCGTTCCGGCCCCCGGCCGCCGCTGCGCGGGGCTGGGTCCCCTACCCGCCCTTCAACCGTTCTCGCCTCAAACGCCGGCGGGGC
>NZ_GG657750.1:2150669-2170908 GCF_000158895.1 Streptomyces sp. C
CCCCTCAGGGGAACCGCGCCCGGCCCGTGGTGACTGCCGACGGCTACGTCAGTTGTCGTCCTCGTCGATCAGGAAGCCCCGCATGGGAGACGGCGCCTGCATCGGCTGCGGCGCAGCCGGCCGCACCGGAGCCATCGGCTGCGTCATCGCCGGGGACATCTGCTGCTGGCCGCCGTAGGACGGGCCGCCGGCCATCGGGGAGGGGCCGCCCATCGGCGACGGGCCGCCCATCGGGGACGGGCCACCCATGCCCATGGCGCCGGCCGGAGCCATCGACGGGGACGGCGACGGCGGCAGGGCCGGGCCGGCCGGGGTGCGCGGCGGCGCGAGGGAGTCGTCGGCCTGGGTCTCCAGCTGGCGCAGCTGCGACTCCAGGTAGGACTTCAGACGCGTACGGTACTCGCGCTCGAAGCCCCGCAGGTCCTCGACCTTGCGCTCCAGCGTGGCGCGGGCGGACTCCAGGGAGCCCATCGCGACGCGGTGCTTCTCCTGGGCGTCCCGCTCCAGCGCGTCGGCCTTGGCGCGGGCGTCCCGCTCCAGGCCCTCGGCGCGGCTGCGCGCCTCGCCGACGATCTTGTTGGCCTCGGAGCGGGCCTCCGCGATCGCCTGGTCGGCGGTCTGCTGCGCGAGCGACAGGACGCGGGCGGCGCTGTCGCCACCGGGGCCCTGCTGCGGGAGCTGCGGCTGCTGCATCTGCTGCATGGGCTGCATCTGCTGGCCCATGGGCTGCATCTGCTGCCCCATCGGCTGCATCGGCTGGCCGAGCTGGTTCTGGCCGCCCATGGACTGCTGCTGCATCTGCTGCGGCATGGGCTGCTGGCCCATCTGCTGCTGCGGCGCCATCGGGTGCTGGCCGCCCATGGACTGCTGCTGCATGGGGCCGCCCATCGGGCCCGGACCCTGCGGTCCGTGTCCACCGGGACCGGGCGGCAGCTGCGGCTGGCCGCCCGGGAGCTGCGGCGGGCCCATCTGCGGCTGCTGCTGCTGCGGCGGGCCGGATATGGCCGCCGGCACGGGGGCGCCCGGGCGCTGGTCCTGGGGTTCCGGCTTGCGCATGTTCTGCTGCTGCTGCTGGTTCTGCGCGGCGGCGCGCGTGGCGGCGGCCAGCTTGGCGCGCAGGTCCTCGTTCTCGCGCAGCAGACGGGTCAGCTCGGACTCGACCTCGTCGAGGAAGGCGTCGACCTCGTCCTCGTCATAGCCTTCTCGCAGGCGGACGGTCGTGAACTGCTTGTTCCGCACGTCCTCGGGAGTCAGCGGCATGTCTTCTTCACCTCTACGTAGTCGTCGGCAGTCGGCAGGACCGTATCGGGACTGTCCCCGCGCCCGCGGGGGAGCTCATCGTTCACACGCTTCTCGCAGCGGTGCTCACGAAGCTGATGAGGATGTAAACGATGATCATCAGAACGAAGAAGGACAGGTCGAGTGCCACGCCCCCGAGACGCAACGGCGGGATGAAGCGCCGAAGAAGCTTGAGCGGTGGATCGGTGACAGTGTAGGTGGCCTCCAGAACGACCACCATCGCCTTGCCGGGTGCCCATGAACGTGCGAACTGGAACACGTAGTCCATGACCAGTCGGAAGATCAACACGATGAGGAAGCACATCAGCGCGATGTAGACCACCTGCAGTGCGACGCCCATCCCGTGCTTCCCTCTCCCCTGCTTCCGCTCTGTTCCCGGTCCCGTTTCTGACGGATCGGTCTAGCTTTGGTTGAAGAACCCGCCCTCCGCGATGCGGGCCTTGTCCTCCGCCGTGACATCGACGTTAGCAGGAGACAGCAGGAACACCTTCTGTGTCACGCGTTCAATACTGCCGTGCAGACCGAAGACGAGACCGGCGGCGAAGTCCACGAGACGCTTCGCGTCCGTGTCGTCCATCTCCGTCAGATTCATGATCACCGGGGTGCCCTCACGGAAGTGTTCCCCGATGGTACGGGCCTCGTTGTAGGTCCGGGGGTGCAGTGTCGTGATGCGGTACGGCTCCCGCTCGGAGACGACCTTGGGCATGATCACGGGGGCGTTCTTCTCCAGGTTGGTGCGGTCAGGTGTGATGGATGCCACGGGGGCAATTCGCGCGGGACGTCCGTTTTCTGACGGAATTGGGAGGGGTTCGCGCGGAGCCGGCGGCTGTACAGCTCGTACCGGTTCGTCCGTTACGGGCGTTTGGTGCACCGGCTGCTGTCTACGATCCCGGTCTCGGGCCCGTTCCGGTTCCGGTTCGGGCTCGAACTCGTCATCGGGGTCGTACCCCGGGTTGTCGTACCGGTCGTCCTCCACGAGGCCGAGGTAGACCGCCATCTTGCGCATCGCGCCGGCCATTCTCCGAGTCCTCCGCTCTGTGGTGGATCGCCCTGTCGCAGGTGTCGAGTGTCCGTCAGCAAAGTAGCTGTGTCACCAAAGTCACCAACTGCCCGCGATCCACGTGGTCTGTCCGCTCATCTGCGGGAATGACCATATTTTCTGCTGTGGTCCGACTTTCTTCGCGACGTTACCCGAGCCGGGGTCTCGCGCCGAGTACCGCAGTGCCGACGCGTACATGTGTCGCACCCGCCAGCACGGCCTGCTCCAGGTCGGCGCTCATCCCGGCCGACACCATCGTGGCAGCCGGATGGGCCTCGCGCAGGCTGGATGACAATTCCATCATCCGCTCGAAGGCGGCCTGTTCGCGCCCCGCGTAGGGACCCGCCAGGGGGGCGACGGTCATGAGGCCGTCGATCCGCAGACCCGGCGCGGCCGCGACGAGGTCCGCCAACTCCGCCATCAGGTCCGGCGCCGCGCCGCCTCGGGCCCCGCGCTCGCCCGACTCGGCGTCGAGCGCGATCTGCACGAGGCAGCCGAGCTCGCGCCCCTGCGCCTCCGCGGCCGCCGACAGCGCGGTGACGAGCTTCGGCCGGTCGACCGACTGCACGACCTGCGCGTATCCCGCCACGGAACGGACTTTGTTCGTCTGCAACTGGCCCACGAAGTGCCAGCTCAGCGGCAGATCCGAACAGGCGGCCGCCTTGGGGGCGGCGTCCTGGTCCCGGTTTTCCGCTACATGACGGACGCCCAGGTCCGCCAGCAGTCGTACGTCGCTCGCCGGGTAGGTCTTGGTGACGACGATGAGGGTCACCTCCTCCCGCTCGCGCCCGGCCGCCGCGCAGGCGGACGCGATGCGCTCCTCCACCCGCGCGAGGTTCTCCGCGAGCTCGGCCTTACGATCCGTCATTCGTCAGTCCAACCAGACATATCCGGCAAGCCGCCCGGTCACCCGGTCGCGGCGGTACGAGAAGTGGTCCCGCGACTCCAGTGTGCAGACCGGGGAGCGGTGCGCGTGCGCCACCCCCGCCTCCGCCAGCTGCGCGTGCACCCCGGCGACCACGTCGACGGCCGGTGTCCCCCAGCTGGTCTCGGCCCACGCGGCCGGCACCACCTCGGCGACCGCCTCCCGCATCTCGGCCGGGACCTCGTAGCAGCGGCCGCAGACGGCCGGTCCGGTACGGGCGACGATGCGCGCGGGGTCGGCGCCGAGGGCGGTCATCGCCTCGACGGCGGCGGGCACCACCCCCGCGACCAGCCCGGGCCGCCCGGCGTGGGCGGCGCCCGCGACCCCGGCGACGGGGTCGGCCAGCAGGACCGGCGTGCAGTCGGCGGTGAGCACCGCGAGGGCGAGCCCCCGACGCGCGGTCACCACCGCGTCCACGGAGGGGATGGCGGCGCCGGCGGCAACAGGGGCCGTCGACCACCGCCACGTCCCGGCCGTGCACCTGGTTCATCCAGACCACCAGGTCCGGGTCGATGCCCAGGCCCTCGGCCGCGATCGTCCGGTTCGCGCGAACGGCGGCCGGGTCGTCTCCGACCGCGCCGCCGAGATTGAGCTCCTCGTACGGAACGGCGCTCACCCCGCCCCACCGGTCGGTGAAGGCGAAGTGGGCGCCGTTCTCGCTGTGCTGCCCCAGTGTCACTTCAAGAAGTCCGGTACATCCAGCTCTTCGGCCGGGCTGTCCTGGTAGGGCCGGGCCGTCGGGACCTGCGGCGGGGCGGGCGCGGTCTCGACCGGGATCTCGACCGGCGCCGGGGGCTCCTCGCGGGGGGTGACCGTGCCGAGTCCGCCGAAGGCCGGACGGACCGGCTCGGGTGCGCGGACCGGCGCGGGGGCCGGCTCCTCGCGCTTGGTGGACGCGGCGCCGATGACGTTGTCCCGTCGGGCCGGGGGCTGTCCGCCGTCGAAGCCGGCCGCGATGACGGTGACGCGGACCTCGTCGCCGAGCGCGTCGTCGATGACGGCGCCGAAGATGATGTTCGCCTCGGGGTGCGCGGCCTCGCTGACCAGCTGCGCGGCCTCGTTGATCTCGAAGAGACCGAGGTCCGAGCCGCCGGAGATGGAGAGCAGCACGCCGCGGGCACCGTCGATGGACGCCTCCAGCAGCGGCGAGGAGATGGCCATCTCGGCGGCGGCCACCGCGCGGTCGTCGCCGCGGGCCGAGCCGATGCCCATCAGGGCCGAGCCGGCCTCGGACATCACGGACTTGACGTCGGCGAAGTCGAGGTTGATCAGGCCGGGGGTGGTGATGAGGTCGGTGATGCCCTGGACGCCGGAGAGCAGGACCTGGTCGGCCGACTTGAAGGCGTCGAGCACGCTGACCTGGCGGTCCGAGATGGACAGCAGCCGGTCGTTGGGGATGACGATGAGGGTGTCGACCTCTTCGCGGAGCTCGGCGATGCCGTCCTCCGCCTGGTTCGCGCGGCGCCGGCCCTCGAAGGTGAACGGGCGGGTGACCACACCGATCGTCAGGGCGCCGAGGGAGCGCGCGATGTTGGCGACGACGGGTGCGCCGCCGGTGCCGGTGCCGCCGCCCTCGCCGGCGGTGACGAAGACCATGTCGGCCCCCTTGAGGACCTCCTCGATCTCCTCGCGGTGGTCCTCTGCCGCCTTGCGGCCGACGGCCGGGTTGGCTCCGGCGCCGAGGCCCCGGGTGAGTTCACGGCCGACGTCGAGCTTGACGTCGGCGTCGCTCATCAACAGCGCCTGGGCGTCGGTGTTGATGGCGATGAACTCGACGCCCTTGAGACCGACCTCGATCATTCGGTTGATGGCATTGACACCACCGCCGCCGACACCGATGACCTTGATGACTGCGAGGTAGTTCTGCGGTGCTGCCACGTCGAAGGCCTCTCGCCTCGAGTTACGTGTCGCCGCCTCGCGGGCCTGCGTAGCGACGACTGATGCCGAAATGTGGGACGGTCCGTACACGCCGACCCGAACCCTCACCCTTAAGTTTAGGGTTAGGGGTGTGTCTGTTCCTTGGACTCTTCCGAACAGGACACTAAGTCGACAAGTAGCGCGTGTTCAACGAACACGCCGAACCTCCCGTTTTTCTTTTCACCCTATGTGATCACCCGTATCGGTGGCCAACCAGGGTGCGTCGGTGTTCGACCTGACGTCAACTCCCGGACACCGCAGGTGCCGTGGGGACGCTCACGTCGAAGTGGTCGGCCTTGGGCGAGGCCTTCAGCAGGGCCGTCAGCGCACGGCCTTTGGCCTCACCCAGTTCGCCGCTCCCCCAGACGACCGTTCGGCCCCTGGTGAGTTGCAGTACGACCGAATCGTACGACCGGACCGTGACCTGCAGCGTCTCCCTGGAAACGGCCTCGGGGAGGCCTCCGGCGATGCCGACGGCCTCGCGCAGCAGCCGCTCGCCGTCGAAGCGGCGGGCGCTCGGGGAGCCCTCCGCCGCCAGTTCGAGGACCGGAACGTGCGCGGGTGCCTGCCGAACCGTGTCGAATCGCACACCGGAAGAGTCCACTTCGACGAACTGTCCGTCCTTCTTGATGAGCAGGACCGGTTTGCGTTCCGTTACCTTCAGGGCGATCCCGTGCGGCCAGGACCGCACCACGTCGACCGAATCGACCCGGGGCAGCCGGCCGCGCACCCGGGCCGCGATCTCGTCGGTGTCGACGCCCACCAGGGGTGCGCCGACGGGCACGGCCGCGGCTTCGAGGACCTGCCCAGGAGTGAGCACCTCGGTGCCGGCGGCCGTGACCTTCTCGACGCGGAGCCAGGAGGAGCCGTAGAGCGCCCAGGTGACGCCCGCGGCCAGGAGCACGGCGGCGGCGAGGGTGGCCAGCACGCGGACCCGGCGCGGCAGTGCGCGACCGGGCCTGCGCGGGCCGGATCCCCCGGGCGGCTTCGGCGACTTGGGCCGCTTGGGGGCTTTGGGGCCTTTGGCGGCGTCCGCAAACTTGCCGCCCTTGCCTCCCCGGCCGGAAGGGCCGCGCTGTGCCGTCGTCGCTCCGGCCACTCCTGTGCCTCCTGGATCAGCGATTACCTGCGTGCAGCCGCAATCGCCTCGTACACGAGGCCGACGAGCAGGTCGTCGGCGTCCCGGCGGCCGAACTCGGCGGCGGCGCGGGACATCTCGTACAGGCGGTGCGGATCGGACAGCACCGGGAGGACCTGGCCGAGCACCCAGTCAGGCGTCAGCTCCGCGTCGTCCACGAGCAGTCCGCCGCCGGCCTTGACCACCGGCTGGGCGTTGAGCCGCTGTTCGCCGTTGCCGATGGGCAGCGGTACGTAGGCGGCCGGCAGTCCGACGGCGGAGAGTTCGGCAACGGTCATCGCACCCGCGCGGCACAGCATCATGTCGGCGGCGGCGTACGCGAGGTCCATCCGGTCCACGTACGGTACCGGCACATACGGCGGCATCCCGGGCATGTTGTCGACACGCGGCAGTTCGTTCTTCGGGCCGACGGCGTGCAGGATCTGGATCCCGGAGCGCTGGAGGGTAGGCGCGGCCTGCTGGATCACCTCGTTGAGGCGGCGGGCGCCCTGGGAGCCTCCGGAGACCAGCAGCGTCGGCAGGTTGGGGTCCAGGCCGAAGGCGGCGCGGGCCTCGGGGCGGACGGCGGCCCGGTCGAGGGTGGAGATGGAGCGGCGCAGCGGGATGCCCACGTAGCGGGCGCCGCGCAGTTTGCTGTCGGGGGTGGAGACCGCGACGGCGTGCGCGTAGCGGGAGCCGATCTTGTTGGCCAGTCCGGGGCGGGCGTTGGCCTCGTGGACGATGATCGGGACCCCGAGGCGCTTGGCGGCGAGGTAGCCGGGCAGGGCCACGTAGCCGCCGAAGCCGACGACCACGTCGGCCTTGGTGCGTACGAGGATCTCCTCGGCGGCCTTGATGGTGCCGCGCAGCCGCCCGGGGACGGTGATCAGCTCCGGGGTGGGCTTGCGGGGCAGCGGCACGGCGGGGATGAGGCCCAGCTCGTAGCCGCGCTCCGGTACCAGGCGGGTCTCCAGGCCCCGTTCCGTGCCGAGGGCGGTGATGCCCACGGTCGGGTCCTGCCTGCGCAGTGCGTCCGCGAGGGCCAGCGCTGGCTCGATGTGGCCGGCGGTCCCCCCGCCGGCGAGTACGACATGCACCGAAATTCACCGCTCTCCGGACGGACGCCTCTTGACGCGCCGTCTCATCGACTTCCATATCGGCCCGCTCCGCTTCCAGCCGGCTCTCGGCTGTCGCATCGCGAGCGCCGCCCGCGCCGCCGGTTCCTCCCGCGCGAACGCGATGAGCAGTCCGACCGCGAACATGGTCGGCAGCAGGGCCGACCCTCCGTAGGAGAACAGCGGGAGGGGGACACCGGCGATCGGCAGCAGGCCGAGCACCGCACCGATGTTGATCACGGCCTGGGCCGTGATCCAGGTGGTCACGCCTCCCGCGGCATACCGTACGAAGGAGTCCTCCGTGCGTCCGGCCACGCGGATACCCGCATAGCCTAGAGCCGCGAACAGGGCGAGGACCGACAGCGTCCCTGCCAGGCCCAGTTCCTCACCGGTGATGGCAAAGATGAAGTCGGTGTGGGCTTCGGGCAGTTGACCCCATTTTTCCACACTCGCCCCGAGACCGGAACCGAACCATCCGCCGGACGCGAGGGCGTAGATCCCGTGTACGGCTTGCCAGCAGAGGTCGTTCTTGCCCGGATCCGTCGCCCCCAGGCAGGCGAGCCGGTCCATGCGGTGCGGGCTGGTCTTGATGAGCAGTGCGACGATCACACCCGCGAAGGCGAGCACGCCCACGAACAGCCGCGTCGGCGCCCCGGCCAGCCACAGGAGGCCGAAGAGGACGGCCCCGAGGATCATCGCGGTGCCCATGTCCCCGCCGAGCATGATCAGCCCGAGCAGCAGGAAGGCCACCGGGACCAGCGGCACCAGCAGGTGCTTCCACTGGGTCAGCAGCCCCTTGTCGCCCTTGCGGGCCAGCAGGTCGGCGCCCCACAGGATCAGCGCGAGCTTGCCGAACTCGCTGGGCTGGAGCATGAACGGGCCGCCCAGGGAGATCCAGTTCTGGTTGCCGTTGATCGAGACCCCTATCCCGGGGACCTGGACCAGGACCATCAGGAACAGGGTGCCGGCGAGCACCGGGTAGGACAGCGCCCGGTGCAGCTTGACCGGCATCCGGGAGGCGGCGAAGAGCAGGACGCCGCCGATGAGGGCGGCCAGGAATTGCTTCTTGAAGAAGTAGGCGTCGCCCAGGCCCAGCTGGAGCGCCTTGATCATGGAGGCCGAGTAGACCATCACCAGCCCGAGCACGGTGATGAGCAACGAGCTGCCGAAGATCAGGTAATACGCCGTGAGCGGGCGGTCCCAGGCCTTGCTCAACTGCCGCTGCGTACGCCGCAGCCCGGACAGCGGCCCGCGCCCGGCGGGCCTTTTGGCACCGCCCCCCGGGCGTTTGCGGCCCTGCGCCTTGACGGCGGCGGGCCGCCGCCCCGGCAGCATCTGCTTGGCCGGCATCTGTGTTCTTCCCCTCCACTCGTACGAGGCGAGCGGCCGGCCGGAGGGAACCTGTACCGGCGCCTCGGCCTAGGCCGTGTCCGCCGCACTCCCGGAGGCCAGTTCGCGCACCGCGTCGGCGAACGCGTCCCCACGCTTGTTGTAGTTCGCGAACATGTCCATCGACGCACACGCGGGCGCCAGCAGGACCGTGTCCCCGGGCTCCGCGAGCCGGGCCGCTTCCCGGACCGCTGCGAGCATCGCCCCAGTGTCGGTCCGTTCCAGGTCGGTCACCGGGACCTCGGGCGCGTGTCGCGCCAGCGCCTCGGCGATCAGCGCCCGGTCGGCGCCCATCAGCACGACGCCGCGCAGCCGCTTCGCGGACTTCTGGACGAGCTCGTCGAAGGTCGCGCCCTTGGCGAGGCCCCCGGCGATCCAGACGACCGGCTCGAAGGCCGCCAGGGAGGCCTCCGCGGCGTGCGTGTTGGTGGCCTTGGAGTCGTCGACGTAGCGGACCCCGTCGACCTCGTCCACGAACGCGACGCGGTGCGCGTCGGGACGGAAGTCCCGCAGCCCGTCGCGGACCGCGCGCGGCTCGACGCCGAAGGCGCGGGCCAGGGCCGCCGCCGCCAGGGCGTTGGCGATGTTGTGCGGGGCGGGCGGGTTGACGTCGTCGACGTGCGCCAGCTCCTGGGCGTTCTTCTGCCGGTTCGCCACGAACGCCCGGTCCACGAGGATCCCGTCGACCACGCCGAGCATGGAGGGGCCGGGGGCGCCGAGGGTGAAGCCGATGGCCCGGCAGCCCTCCTCGACGTCGGCCTCCTCGACCAGGCGCTCGGTGGCCGGGTCGGCGACGTTGTAGACGCAGGCGATGGTGTTGCCCTCGTAGATGCGGCCCTTGTCGGCGGCGTACGCCTCCATGGAGCCGTGCCAGTCGAGGTGGTCCGGGGCCAGGTTGAGCACGGCCGCGGAGTGGGCGCGCACCGAGGGGGCCCAGTGCAGCTGGTAGCTGGAGAGCTCGACGGCGAGCACGTCGTACTGCTCGTCGCCGGTCACCACGTCGATGATGGGGGTGCCGATGTTGCCGACGGCGGCGGTCTTGAGACCGGCCGCCCTCAGGATCGACGCCAGCATCTGGGTGGTGGTGGTCTTGCCGTTGGTGCCGGTGATGGCGAGCCACGGGGCCGCGCCCTCGCCGCGCAGCTGCCAGGCGATCTCGACGTCGCCGACGACGTCCACGCCCGCCTCGGCGGCAGCCAGGAAGAGCGGGCTGTCGGGCTTCCAGCCCGGCGAGGTCACGACCAGCTCGGTGCCCTCGGGGAGGGTCTCGGCGTCGCCGAGGCGTACGGAGACGCCCTTGGCCTCCGCCTCCAGCTCCGCGGCCCGGGCCCGGTGGCCCTCGCTGTCGCCGCCGTCGACCACGGTCACGACGGCGCCGAGGCCGGCCAGGGCGCGGGCGGCGCTGATGCCGCTCACGCCGAGGCCGGCGACGGTGATGTTCCTGTCCTGCCAGGAGGTCACTTGTCTGCTGCCCATCCCGCGTAGAAGAGACCGAGACCGACGATCACGCACATGCCCTGGATGATCCAGAAGCGGACCACGACGAGGACTTCGGACCAGCCCTTGAGTTCGAAGTGGTGCTGGAGCGGGGCCATGCGGAAGACGCGCTTTCCGGTCAGCTTGAAGGAGCCGACCTGGATGACGACCGACATCGTGATGAGCACGAAGAGGCCGCCGAGGAGGGCCATCAGGAACTCCGTGCGGGAGCAGATGGCCAGACCCGCGAGGGCGCCGCCCAGCGCGAGCGAACCGGTGTCGCCCATGAAGATCTTGGCGGGCGAGGTGTTCCACCACAGGAAGCCGAAGCAGGCGCCCATGAGGGCGGAGGCGACGACCGCGAGGTCCAGCGGGTCGCGCACCTCGAAGCAGGCGTTCGGGTTGGTGAGGTCGACCGCGTTGGCGCAGGACTCCTGGAACTGCCAGACGCCGATGAACGTGTAGGCGCCGAAGACCATCACGGCGGCGCCCGTCGCGAGGCCGTCCAGGCCGTCGGTCAGGTTCACGCCGTTGGACATGGCCAGGATCATGAACAGGGCCCAGACCACGAACAGCACGGGCCCGATGGACCAGCCGAAGTCCGTGACGAAGGAGAGCTTCTCCGAGGCCGGGGTCAGCCCGCGCGAGTCCTTGAACTGGAGCGCGAGCACCGCGAAGGCGATGCCGACGATCAGCTGGCCGGCCATCTTGGCCTTGGCCCGCAGACCGAGCGAACGCCGCTTGACGATCTTGATGTAGTCGTCGAGGTAGCCGACCAGGCCCATGCCCGCCATCAGGAACAGCACCAGCAGGCCCGAGAAGCTCGGCTCCTCACCGGTGATGACCTTGGTCAGGGCGTACGCGATGAGCGTGGCCAGGATGAAGGAGATACCGCCCATGGTGGGCGTGCCCTTCTTCCCCGCGTGGCCGCGCGGGCCGTCGTCGCGGATGAACTGGCCGTAGCCCTTGCGGGCCAGCAACTTGATCAGCAGCGGCGTGCCGATGACGGTCAGGAACATGCCGATGACACCGGCGAACAGGATCTGCCTCATCGGCCGGCGACCTCGCCCTCGCCGTCGAGCAGCGCCAGCGCCACCCGCTCCAGACCGACCGACCTGGAAGCCTTCACCAGCACGACGTCCCCCGGGCGCAGTTCACTGCGCAACAGGTCGACGGCCGCCTGCGCGTCGGACACGAGCACCGACTCCTCACCCCACGAACCCTCGTTATATGCGCCCAGTTGCAGCCAGGACGCTTCCCTGCCCCCGACTGCCACGAGCCTGCTCACGTTGAGCCGGACGGCAAGCCGCCCCACCGCGTCGTGCTCGGCCAGCGAGTCGTCGCCGAGCTCGGCCATGGGGCCGAGCACCGCCCACGTACGTCCCCCGTCGGCCTTGCCGGCCTCCCCCATCGCGACGAGTGCGCGCAGGGCGGCCCGCATGGACTCCGGGTTCGCGTTGTAGGCGTCGTTGACGATCGTCACGCCGTCCTCGCGCTCGGTGACCTCCATCCGCCACCGGGACAGCGTGCCCGCTCCGGAGAGCGCTGTGGCGATCTCCTCGGCCGGCATGCCCAGGACATGGGCGACGGCGGCCGCGGCGAGCGCGTTCGACACGTGGTGCTCACCGTACAGCCGCAAGGTCACATCGCTGCACCCGGTCGGTGTGTGGAGTGTGAAGGAGGGCTGTCCCGCGGGCGTCATCCGGACCTCGGTGGCGCGTACGTCGGCGTCCTCGGCCTCGCCGAAGAGGACCGTACGGGCCTTCGTGCGGGCGGACATGGCGCGCACGAGCAGGTCGTCGGCGTTGAGTACGGCGACACCGCCCTCGGCCTCGGACGGCAGCGCCTCGACCAGCTCCCCCTTGGCCTGGGCGATGGCCTCGCGGCCGCCGAACTCGCCGATGTGGGCGGTGCCGACGTTCAGGACGAGGCCGATGCGCGGCGGGGTCAGGCCGGTCAGGTAGGCGATGTGGCCGATGCCGCGGGCGCCCATCTCCAGGACCAGGTGGCGGGTTTCCGCGGTGGCCTTCAGCGCGGTGAGCGGCAGGCCGATCTCGTTGTTGAGGGAGCCGGGCGTCCACACCGTGGGCGCGTGGTGCTGGAGCACCTGGGCGATGAGGTCCTTGGTGGAGGTCTTGCCGGCGGAGCCGGTCAGGGCGACCACGTCGGTGCCGAGACGTTCGACGACCGTGCGGGCGAGGGCGCCGAGCGCCTTCTCCACGTCGGGCACCACGATCGCCGGTACGCCGACGGGCCGGGCGGCGAGGACGGCGACGGCGCCGGCGGCGACGGCGCGCCCGGCGTAGTCGTGGCCGTCGACGTGCTCGCCCTCGAAGGCGGCGAAGAGGCTGCCGGGCTCCACCTGGCGGGAGTCGATGACGACGGGTCCGGCGGTCCGCACCGACGGATCCGGTATGTCGTGGGGCCGCCCGCCGGTGATGTCGGCGATCTCGGCGAGGGTAAGGGCGATCACTGGTCCACCTCGGCCTGTCGGGCGCTGAGCTGCTGGTTCTCGATGGCCGCGCGGAGCACGGCGCGGTCGTCGAAGGGGCGTACGACGCCGGCGGTGTCCTGGCCCTGCTCGTGGCCCTTGCCGGCGACGAGGACGGTGTCGCCGGCCTCGGCGCGCGCGACGGCGGCGGCGATGGCCGCGGCCCGGTCGGCGTCGACGAGGACGGTGCCGCGCTCCTCGGCGGGCACGGAGACGGCGCCCTCGAACATCGCGGCGAGGATCTTCAGGGGGTCCTCGGAGCGCGGGTTGTCGGAGGTCAGGACGGCGGTGTCGGCGTACCGGGCCGCCGCGGCGCCCATCGGGGCGCGCTTGGTGGTGTCGCGGTCGCCGCCGCAGCCGAGGACGATGTGCAGCTTGCCGGTGGTGACCTCGCGCAGGGCGCGCAGCACCGACTCGACGGCGTCCGTCTTGTGGGCGTAGTCGACGACGGCCAGGTACGGCTGCCCCGCGTCGACGCGCTCCAGGCGGCCGGGGACGCCGGGGACCGCGGCGACGCCGTCGGCGGCGGTCTGCGGGTCGAGTCCGGCGGCGGCGAGCGTGACGATCGCGGCGACGGTGTTGGCGACGTTGAAGGGGCCGGGCAGCGGGGCCTTGGCCCGTACGCGCTGTCCTTCGGGGCCGACCAGGGTCAGGGTGGAGTCCATGTGGCCGCTGACCACGTCCTCGGCGCGCCAGTCGGCGGCCGGGTCGCCGGCGGCGGAGAAGGTGACGACCGGGATCGACGCCTCCTTGGCGAGGCGGCGGCCGTACTCGTCGTCGAGGTTGACCACGCCGAGGCGGGCCCGGCGCTCGGTGAAGAGCTGCGCCTTGGCCTGGAAGTAGTCCTCCATGCCGGTGTGGAACTCCATGTGTTCCGGGCTCAGGTTGTTGAAGACGGCGACGTCGAAGACGCAGCCGTCGACCCGGCCCAGGACCAGGGCGTGGCTGGAGACCTCCATGGCGACGGCCTCGACGCCGCGTTCGCGCATGACGGCGAACAGGGCCTGGAGGTCGGTGGCCTCGGGGGTGGTCCGCTCGGACTTGATGCGCTCGTCGCCGATGCGCATCTCGACGGTGCCGACGAGTCCGGTGGTGCGTCCCGCCGCGCGCAGCCCGCCTTCGACGAGGTACGCGGTGGTGGTCTTCCCGGAGGTGCCGGTGATCCCGAGCTGGAGGAGGGCCTCGCCGGGCCGGCCGTAGATCTCGGCGGCGAGCTCGCCCATCCGGGCGCGCGGGTCGGCGACGGCCAGGACCGGCAGGCCGGTCGCGGCGGCGCGCTCGGCGCCCTCCGGGTCGGTCAGTACGGCGGCGGCGCCGAGGGCGGCCGCCTGGGCGGCGAAGTCCGCACCGTGCAGCCGGGCGCCGGGCAGGGCCGCGTACAGGTCGCCGGGGCGTACCGCACGGGAGTCGTGCGTGATGCCGGTGATCTGAGCGGCGCCGGACTCGGGCAGACCCAGCAGGGTGGCCAGCTCGCCCAGGGGGGTCGGGCGGGCGGACACGGGCCGGGGCGCTCCCGGCGGCGCTGCCGGGGCGTCTTTCTGGGCGGTTCTGGGCTGATCAGCGTGGGGCACGGCGGTGAGCGTACCGGGCGCGGCGGGCCGCTCGCGAAGCGAGGCCCCCGCTTCGGCGCCGGCGGCCGTCTGGTTCCCCGGTTCCGGGGTGATCGTTGTCACTGGTCGTGCCTCGCGCTCTGGTGGCTGGACGGTCGGTTCACGGCCCGGGCTGGGGACCGGTGGGGGCGCTGCTCGGGGCGGCGGGCGGCGGGGCCGCGTCGTAGGTCACGGGCAGGCCGGCGGGGGCCGTTCCGGTGGGTGCGACCTGGAGGGTCTTGAGGGCGAACTCCATGACCGTCTTGTAGATCGGGCCGCAGATCTGGCCGCCGAAGTAGCTGCCCTTGGTGGGGTTCTGGATGGCGCAGTAGACGGTGATGCGGGGGTTGTCCGCGGGGGCGAAGCCGGCGAAGGAGGCGGTATAGCCCTTGTAGCGGCCGGTGGCCGGATCCACCCGGTTGGAGGTGCCGGTCTTCCCGCCGACCCGGTAGCCGGGGATCTTCGCCTTGGTGCCGGTGCCCTCCTGGTCGTCGACGACGGATTCGAGCATCTCGGAGAGGGTCTTGGCGGTCTCGGCGCTGATCACCCTGGTCTGTTCGGGGGCCGGGGCCGGGGTGAAGCGGCCGTCGGGGCCCTTGGTGCCGCGGACCAGGGTCGGGGTGATGCGGACGCCGCCGTTGGCGATGGTGGAGTACACGGAGGCGGCCTGCATGGCGTTGAGGGACAGGCCCTGGCCGAAGGGGATCGTGTACTGCTGGGAGGTGGACCAGGCCTCGGGCTTGGCGAGGATGCCGCGGGACTCGCCGGGGTAGTTCAGGCCGGTGGGGCGTCCGATGCCGAACTTGTCCAGGTAGGAGTAGAGGACCTTGTTGGCCTCGGACTGGGAGGCGCCGAGCTGGCCGGTGGCCAGGATGGTGCCGATGTTGGAGGACTTGGCGAGGACCCCGTTGAGGGTCAGGTACCAGGTCGGGTGGTCGACGTCGTCCTTGAAGAGCCGGTCGCCGCGGTGGAGCCGGTTGGGGACCTCGACGCGGGTGTCGGGGCGGGCCTTCTTCTCCTCCAGGACGGCGGCCATCGACATCACCTTGGCCGTGGAGCCGGGCTCGTACACGTCCTGGAGCGCGGCGTTGCCCATCGCGGTGGAGCGGGCCCGGGTGAGGTCGTTGGGGTCGAAGCCGGGGGCGTTGGCCATGGCCAGCACCTCGCCGGTGCGGGTGTCCTGGACGATGACGTAGCCGCGGTCGGCGCCGGACTTCTCGACCTGTTCGGCGATGGCGCTCTGCGCGGCCCACTGGATGTCGCGGTCGATGGTCAGCTCGATGTCGTCGCCGGGCACGGCGGGCTTCTCGCTGGATCCCGCGGTGGGGACGCGGCGGCCGCCGGACTGGGCGTAGGTCAGTTCGCCGTCCTTGCCGGCGAGCTTCTTGTCGAGGGCGGACTCCAGGCCGCCGCCGCCCTTGCCGTCGGCGTTGACGTAACCCAGTATCCCGGCGGCGAGGTCGCCGTTCGGGTACACGCGCTTGCTGCTGACCTCGTTGAAGACGCCGGCGATGACGTTGGCGCCGGGGCCGTTCTTCTTCTTGTCGGCGGCGGCCTTGTCGGCGAAGAGCTTCTTGAGGTCCTTGATCTGGTTCCAGACCTGGGGGGTCTGGCGGCGGGCCAGGATCACGTAGCGGCTGTTCTTGGTCTGGAGGCGCTTGGCGAGCTCGGCGGGGTCCGCCCCGAGGATGGGCGCGAGGAGGGCCGCGGCCTGCTGGGGGGCGTCGGGGGCCTTGCTCTCCTGCGGGGTGAACATCTTCGGGTCGGCGGTGATGTCGTACGCGTCGACGCTGGTGGCCAGGGCCACGCCCTTGCGGTCGGTGATCTCCCCGCGCTCGGCGGCCAGGGTGTGGCTGGCGAAGCGGTTCTCGCTGGCCTTGGCGGAGTACGCGGAGGCGTCGACGGCCTGCACCTGGAGGAGCCGGACGACGAAGGCGAGCATGACGAGGGTGAGCCCGACGCCGACGAGGCGCAGCCGGGGCTTCGGGTTCCCGAGCCGGATGGTGTGCGGGGGCCCTGGCCGGGCGTTGACCCTGGCCCGCGGCACCGCCGCCTTGGGGCTCACCGCGCCCTCCGGGATCCGGGCGTGGCGCCGGGACGGCCCCGGCCGTCCCCGAGCCGAGCCCCGCCGCACGGCACGGGAGCGGGTGGCACCGGACCACTGGGGCTCCGCCCCAGACCCCGCGCCTCAAACGCCGGCGGGGCTGGAAACACACGACCGACCGGACCACGGGCCCGGGCAGCACCCGACCACCCAGCCCCGCCGGCGATTGAGGCGCGGGTCCGGGCAGCGCCCGACCACCCAGCCCCGCCGGCGATTGAGGCGCGGGTCCGGGCAGCGCCCGGGGAACGGTGGAAGGGCGGGGCGGGGAGTTGCCCCGCAGGGGTCCGCGTCACGACGTCACCTGCCTGGCGTAGGGGTGGGTTGCGGGGTGCCGCTGGGAGCCGGGGCCGGGGCCGACGGGGCCGGAGCCGACGGGGCGGGGGCCGACGGGGCGGGGCCCTGCGGAACCGGCGGAGCCACCGGCGCCTCCGCCGCCGACGGGGTGCCCGCCGTCTTGCCGTCGGGGCCGAGGAAGACGGGGCTGCCCCCCGGCACCAGACCCAGCTCGCGCGCCCGCCGCTGAAGCGCGTCCGGCGCCGAGTACGCGTCCACGTCCCGCTGGAGCGCCTGCTGCTCGTCCGTCAGCGCCGTGGTCTCCTTCTTCAGCCGGCTCAGCTGGAAGGATCCCTCGTTCAGCGCCGAGTTCAGCAGCAGCAGGCTGATCAACCCGCCCGCGAGCAGCGCCACCACCAGCAGGACGAACGGCATCCGCGCCGCCCCGCCACCGCCGCCCTGCGGCCTCGGCCGGGCGGCGCCGCCCGCGCGGGCCTTGGTCACAGCCGCGCCTCGCGGATGCGCTCGACGCCCCGGAACCGGGCCGGGGCGGCCCGCCGGTTCTCGGCGATCTCCTCCTCGGTCGGCAGCTCCGCGCCGCGCGTCAGCAGCTTCAGCTTCGGCTGGTACTTCTCCGGGACGACCGGCAGCCCCGGCGGGGCCGTGGAGGTGGCACCGGCGGCGAAGACCTGCTTCACGAGACGGTCCTCCAGGGAGTGGTACGAGAGCACCGCGATCCGGCCGCCGACGGCGATCCGGTCGACCGCCGCCGGGATGGCCCGCTCCAGCCCGGAGAGCTCCCCGTTGACCTCGATGCGCAGGGCCTGGAAGGTCCGCTTGGCGGGGTTGCCGCCGGTGCGCTTGGCGGCCTGCGGCAGGGCGTCGCGGATCAGCTCCACGAGGCGCGCGCTGTTGGAGAAGGGCTCCTTCTCCCGTTCCCGCACGATCGCGGACACGATCCGCTTGGCCTGCTTCTCCTCGCCGTACTGGCGCAGGATCCGCACCAGCTCGCCGGGGGCGTAGGTGTTGAGGACCTCGGCGGCGCTGACGCCGGTCGTCTGGTCCATGCGCATGTCCAGCGGCGCGTCCTGGGCGTACGCGAACCCGCGGTCGGCCTCGTCGAGCTGCATGGAGGAGACGCCGAGGTCGAAGAGGATGCCCTGGACGGCCGGGAGCCCCAGGTTGTCGAGCACCTCGGCGAGGTCGGCGTAGATCGCGTGGACGAGCGTGGCCCGGTCGCCGAAGGGCGCGAGCCGCTCCCCGGAGAGCCGCAGGGCCTCCTTGTCGCGGTCGAGGCCGATCAGTCGCGCCTCGGGGAACCGGGTCAGCAGGGCCTCGCTGTGGCCGCCGAGGCCGAGGGTGCAGTCGACGACGACGGCCCCCGGCCTCTCCAGCGCCGGGGCCAACAGGTCCAGGCACCGCTGGAGCATCACCGGGACATGTCGGGACTCGCTAGTCAAAGCGCCCTCTCAGATAACGGCGCGGCAGGCATACGCCGCGCCGCGCACGCGGAGTGTTACCAGGGGGCCGGGCGGCCGGTGAGGGCCGGGCTCCGGCCGGTTCGCGTCACTTTAGTGCAACGGTCGCCGCGGTCAACGAACCGCCCCGCGTCCGGTGCGCCCTTCCCCGGAGCAAAGCCCAAAAGCCGTGAATCACCCGAACAGCGGCCCCCGCCTCACCCCTGTGGGTTAGCTCACAACAAGACTCGTTGACCTTCTTTGTCCATCCTCACTCAATGCCCCTCCGAGCCGTGAGCACTAACGTCGTCACCATGACGACTTCCGCATCCCTGCCCGCCCAACCCGCGCCCCAGGCTTCCGGCGGCGAATCCGTCACCGACCGGCTGGTCGCGGCCAACCAGCGCTACGCCGCCCGGTTCACCGACCCCGGCATGGACGCCCGCCCCGTCCTGCACGTGGCAGTCGTGGCCTGCATGGATGCCCGCCTCGACCTGCACAAGGCCCTGGGCCTGGAGCTCGGCGACTGCCACACCATCCGCAACGCCGGCGGTGTCGTCACCGACGACACCATCCGCTCGCTCACCATCAGCCAGCGGGCCCTCGGCACCCGTTCGGTCATACTCATCCACCACACCGGCTGCGGTCTCGAAAGCCTGACCGAGGACTTCCGGCACGAGCTGGAGGACGAGGTCGGCCAGCGCCCCGCCTGGGCCGTGGAGGCCTTCCGCGACGTCGACCAGGACGTCCGCCAGTCCATGCAGCGGGTCCGGACGAACCCGTTCCTGCTCCACAAGGACGATGTGCGAGGCTTCGTCTTCGACGTGCACACCGGTCTCCTGCGCGAGATCGATCCGGCCACCTGAGTGACAGACCCGGCGGACGCCGTCAAGAATGCGGGGAGACGTCACCCGGAACCCTTCCGGGGCGGTGTCCGTGTTTCGGGGTGGGCCGGTTCATGCGCCAGCGGCGTCGGCCCGGAGAAAGGGCCGAGGAGAACCAGGTGACCACGTACGACGACCGAGCGAGCCTCGCTGATCTGACCAGCACGGCCGAGCGGGTCCGCCGGTCGGTCGAAAGCGTGATCGAGGGCAAGCCCGAGGTCGTACGCCTCGCACTGACCGTGCTGCTGGCCGAGGGGCACCTCCTCATCGAGGACGTCCCCGGTGTCGGCAAGACCATGCTGGCCAAGACGCTCGCCAAGTCCATCGACTGCTCGGTCCAGCGCATCCAGTTCACGCCGGACCTGCTGCCCTCGGACATCACCGGCGTCAGCATCTACGACCAGCAGCGCCGCGAGTTCGAGTTCAAGCCCGGCGCGATCTTCGCGCAGATCGTCATCGGCGACGAGATCAACCGCGCCTCCCCCAAGACCCAGTCCGCGCTGCTGGAGTCGATGGAGGAGCGCCAGGTCACCATCGACGGCACCACCTACGCCCTGCCCAGCCCGTTCATGGTCGTCGCCACCCAGAACCCGGTCGAGATGGAGGGCACCTACCCCCTCCCCGAGGCCCAGCGCGACCGCTTCATGGCCCGCGTCTCCGTCGGCTACCCCAGCCCCGAGGCCGAGCTCCAGATGCTCGACGTGCACGGCGGGCCCTCCCCGCTCGACGACCTCACCGCCGTCGCGCACGCCCACGACGTGGTCAAGCTGATCGAAGCCGTCCGCGAGGTGTACGTCGCCGCACCCGTACGCCGCTACGTGGTCGACCTGGTCTCGGCCACCCGCAGCCACCCGGAGCTGCGGCTGGGGGCCTCGCCCCGCGCCACCCTGCACCTGCTGCGCGCCGTCAAGGCCTCCGCGGCCCTGTCCGGCCGGGACTACGTCCTGCCCGACGACGTCCAGCAGCTGGCCGCACCCGTCCTCGCGCACCGGCTGCTGCCCACCGCGCAGGCGCAGCTGAACCGGCGCACCGCCGAGCAGGTCGTCCACGACATCCTCCAGCGCACCCCCGTCCCCGCCGCGCACCACCGCGGCGAGATGCCGCCCGGCGCGGCCGCCCGGAGCTTCTGATGCCGGCCGGTGCCCCGCACGGCGCCGGCGGGCA
>NZ_GG657750.1:2171183-2186690 GCF_000158895.1 Streptomyces sp. C
GGGTGCCCCGCTGGCGGGGAGGCCCGGGTACAGCTGCGGCTGGAGAACGTCTCCCGGGTCCCCACCGGACTGCTGATGCTCCAGGACCGGGTGCCCTACGTGCTCGGCCCGCGGCCCCGCTTCGTGCTGGACCGGGTCGAGTCCGGCGGCCGCCGCGAGGTCTCGTACCGCGTCCGCTCCGACCTGCGCGGCCGCTACCCCCTCGGCCCCCTCCAGCTGCGCCTGACCGACCCCTTCGGGCTGGTCGAGCTGACCCGCTCCTTCACCGCCTACGACACCCTCACCGTCGTCCCGCGCACCCAGCCCCTGCCCGCCGTCCGGATGACCGGCGAGGCCGGCGGCTACGGCGACGGCAGCCGCCGCTCGCTCGCGCTGGCCGGCGACGACGACGTGATCCCGCGCACCTACCGGCGCGGCGACGACCTGCGCCGGGTCCACTGGCGCTCCACCGCCCGCTACGGCGAGCTGATGGTGCGCCGAGAGGAACAGCCGCAGCGCACCAGGGCCACCGTCCTGCTGGACACCCGCGACCTCGCCTACGAGGGCGCCGGCCCCGACTCCGCATTCGAGTGGGCCGTGTCCGCCGCCGCCTCCACCCTGCTGCACGTCCTGGAGCAGGGGTTCTCGGTGCGGCTGCTGACCGACACCGGCGACTCGGTGCCCGGCGAGGGCGGCGGCGGCTTCTCCTCCGGCGGAACGGAGTCCGCCGAGGCGGCCGGGCTGATGATGGACACCCTCGCGGTCGTCGGCCACTCCGACGGCAGCGGACTGGGCCGCGCCTACGACGCGGTCCGCAGCGGCGGAGCGGGCCTGGCCTCCTCCGGCGGCGACGGCCTGCTCATCGCCTTCTTCGGCGACCTGGACGAGGAGCAGACCGAGATGGCGGCCCGGATGCGGCAGCGCAGCGCGGCCGCGGTGGCGTTCGTACTGGACTCCGCGACCTGGACCGGAGCGCCCTCGCGGGCGGAGGAGCGGCTGCGCAGGCTGCGGGACGCGGGCTGGACGGCGCTGGCCGTACCGCCCGGCGCCGCCTTCGCGGAACTGTGGCGGCAGGCCGGGAACGCTCCCCTCGGCCCGGAGACCTCCGGAGGCCGGGGATGAGCGGGCGCACGCGGGTGACGCTCTTCGGAATGCTGGCGACGCTGCTGACCTCCTGGTCTCTGGGCCCGCTGGTGGAGTCCTCCGGCTGGCTGCTCCAGGCGGCCGCGCTGCTCGGCGTACAGGCCGCGGTCGGCGCGGGCGGGCGGCGGGTGCCGCTGGCCCGGACGCTGACCGTGGCCGCTCAGCTGCTGGTCTCGCTGCTGCTGCTCGCGTTCCTCTTCGCGGGCAAGGCCGAGTCCGCCGGGAGCGGGCCGCTGTCCTTCCTGGTCACCGACTTCGGGGCGCTGTTCCAGCAGGGTGTGCGGGACGTGGGCGAGTTCGCCATACCGGCCCCGCTGACCGACGGCATCCGGCTGCTGCTGCTGGCCGGGGTGCTGGCGATCGGGCTGCTGGTGGACGTGCTCGCGGTGACGCTGCGGACCGCCGCGGCGGCCGGGCTGCCGCTGCTGGCGCTGTACTCGGTGGCCGCCGGGCTCTCCACCGGCCAGGGCGGCTCCTGGTTCGCCTTCCTGCTGGCCGGCGCGGGCTACCTGATGCTGCTGCTGTCGGAGGGCCGCGACCGGCTGGCCCAGTGGGGCCGGGTCTTCGGAGGCGCCCCGAGCTCCCGGGTGTCGGCGGCCTCCGGGTACGGCGGCGGCGCGGGTGGCGGCCGGGCCGTGGCGCCCGTGCGCTTCGGGCGCCGGATCGGCGTGGTCGCGCTGGGCGTGGCCGTGGCGGTGCCGGCCGTACTGCCCTCGCTCGGCGGCGGGCTGCTGGGGGGCCAGGGCGACGAGACGGGCGCCTCGGGCCGGGGCGGCGGCACCATCTCGGCGGTGAACCCGCTGGTCTCGCTGCAGAGCAGCCTGAACGCGCAGGACAACCGGGTGGTGCTGAAGTACCGCACGGACAGCCCCCAGCTCGGCGAGCAGTACCTGCGGATCCTGGCGCTGGACGAGTTCAACGGCGTCAAGTGGGAGGCCTCCGGGCGCCCGCTGACGGACGTGCCCGAGCGGCTGCCGAACCCGACGGGGCTCGGCGACCGGGTGCGCGAGGGCGCGGCCGAGGTGCGGACCTCCGTCTCGGCGGCCCAGACGTACGCCCAGCGCTACCTGCCGATGCCGTACCCGGCCACGCAGATCGACATCGCCGGCAAGTGGCGGTACGAGCCCGCCGGCCGGACCCTGGTCGGCGACCAGCTGGGCAAGGACCGCTTCCAGAACGTGCAGGGCGCGCAGTACACCGTACGCAGCCTGCTGCTGCGGCCCACGGCCGCGCAGCTCCAGGCCGCGCCGGCGCCGAACCCGCTGGTGCGGGAGGAGTACACGAAGCTGCCGGACAACCTCCCCCCGGTGGTGGCGGAGACGGCGCGGAAGGTCACCCAGGGCGCGCAGGACGACTACACGCGGGCCGTGCGGCTCCAGGACTTCTTCGCGGTGAACGGCGGCTTCCGCTACGACACCAAGGTGTCGTCGGGGACGGGCTCGCAGGCCATCGCCCGCTTCCTGGCGGACAAGGAGGGCTTCTGCGTCCACTTCGCCTTCTCGATGGCGGCGATGTCCCGCTCCCTGGGCATCCCGGCACGGGTGGCGGTCGGCTTCACCCCGGGCGAGAAGCAGGCCGACGGCAGCGTGAACGTCTCGATGCGCGACGCCCACGCGTGGCCCGAGCTGTACTTCGAGGGCGTGGGCTGGACCCGGTTCGAGCCGACGCCCCGCTCGGGCATCTCGCTGCCGGACTACAGCCGCCCCGAGGCCCCGGCCCCGCAGCCGTCCGCGCCCTCCGCGCTGCCCTCGTCGTCCGCGTCGGCCCCGGCGCCCATGCCCTCGCAGGCCGAGGCGTGCCCGCCCGAGCTGAAGAAGCTCGGCGAGTGCGGCGGGCCGGCCGCCCAGCAGGACACCGGCAAGGGCGCGGGCGGCTTCCCGCTGGGCGCGGTCCTCGGCTGGACCGGTGCCGCCCTGGCGGCCCTGGCGCTCCTGCTGCTGCCGCTGCTGTGGCGCCGGCGGGTCCGCGAGCGGCGGCTGGCCGCCCGGGACGTGCTGGCCGCCTGGCGGGAGCTCGGCGACAGCGCCTGGGACGTGGGCATCCCGCCCGACGAGGCGCTGTCGCCGCGCCGGGCCGCCGGCCGGGTCGTGGTCCTGGGCAAGCTGGACGGTGAACCCGCGCGGGCGGTGCACCGGGTCGCGGGCGCGGTGGAGCGGGCGCTGTACGCCCCGCCCGGCGCGGACGTCTCGTACCCGGAGCTGGCCGCCGACGTCCGGCTGGCCGGTACGGCCCTGCTGGCCGCCGTGGGCCGGTGGGCCCGGCTGCGCGCACTGCTGCTCCCCCGCTCGGGTGCCCGGGTCACCGCCGCCGCCTCGGTCCGCGCCGCCGACGCCTCGGCCCGCCTGTCCTCCCTGACGACCCGCCTCCGCATCCCCCTCCGGGGCCGCGGCTGACCTTCCACCGTTCCCAGGGGCTCCGCCCCAGACCCCGCGCCTCAAACGCCGGCGAGGCTGGGATTTTCCAGCCTCGCCGGCGTTTGAGGCGCGGGCGCGGTAGCGCCGTGTTGTGAGCCGCGCCCGGCGACTGAGGGCGAGAACGGTTGAAGGGCGGGGAGGGGCAAGCCCCGCGCAGCGGCCAAAGGAAAACGCCGGCGCGGCATGGGCTCGTTCCCCCCGAGCCCGCCGCACCGGCGTTCCGTTTCCCCCCGGCAAGTAGCCGGCCCGCTCCGCGGCCCCGTGTCCGCGGTGCGGGCCGGCCTGCCCTTGTCCCCGACCCCCAGTGTGATGTCCTCGCAGGTCGGAGCCCATCCGTACGCGTACTCATCTGTACGTCTAGGTACGGATACTCAGTTCTACGCCGCCGACAGGCGCCACCGGCACCGCCGACCGGGCGGAGTCAGCGGCTTCCGCTCACCCGTCCCCGCAGCAGCAGCGACAGCGCCGAGTGGACGTCGTCCAGGGACCGTTCGCGCTGGAAGGCCTGCCAGTCCAGCGCCGCCACCAGCACCATCCCGACCAGCGCGGCCGCCGTCAGCGGCACGTCGATCTCGGCGCTGAGCTCCCCGCGCTCCACGCCCTCCCGCAGCACCGACTCGACGACCGCCACCGCCTCGCCGCGCACCACCATCAGGGTGGACTGCCAGGCCCGGTTGGTGCGCCAGAGTTCGGCGACGTACAGCTGGGTGAAGGCCGGGTACCGGTCGATGAAGACCAGGCCCGCGCGGATCATCCCGTCGAGGGCCTCGATCCGGCTGCCGCCGCGCGCCTCGGTCTCGTCCGCGGCGGCCCGCAGCGAGGCGGTCAGCAGACCCACCCCGTGCCGCAGCAGCTCCTCGAAGAGCTCGGTCTTGCTCGCGAAGTTGTAGTACACGGTGCCCTTGGCCACGCCCGCCCGCTCGGCGATCTCGTCGACCGTGGTCGCGGAGAAGCCCTGTTCGGCGATCAGGGTGACGGCCGCCTCGTACAGCTTCTGCCGCGTGGCCTGCCGCCGGGCGCCGCCGGCGGTGGTGCTGCTGCTTTCCATGGCGCTGATTCTCACAGGTCAACAGCCCCTTACAGGCTCAGTTCGGGGTGCAGTCGGTCCATCGTCCACACCTGCTTGCCGCGTGCGGCGAGCGCGGTGAGGGCCAGGGCCCCGGCCGTGAAGGCGACCAGGACGGCGCAGCCCTGCCACACCGGGGTGAGGTCGCCGCCGGTGATCAGGCGGCGCAGGCTCTCGACGATGTACGACATCGGCAGGTACGGGTGGATGCCGTTGAAGAAGTCCGGGCTGGTCTGGACGGGGTAGGTGCCGCCGGCCGAGGTCAGCTGGAGCATCAGGACGGCGAGGACCAGGATGCGGCCGGCCGCACCGAACTTGGCGTTCAGCCACTGGATGATCGCCGCGAAGCAGGCGGTGACCAGCACCAGGAAGGCGATGGTCAGGGCCGGGTGGGCCATCTTCAGGCCCAGTCCCGGCGCCCAGTGCAGTACGGACATCAACGCGCCCACCTGCGCGGCGCCGAGCCCGACCACGGGCAGCCAGCCCGCGACGGCGATCCGCCAGGGCGAGGCCCCGGCGGCCAGGGCCCGCTTGTTCATGGGGGCGATCAGCATGTAGGCGACCATCGCACCGACCCAGAGGGACAGGGGGATGAAGTACGGGGCGAAGCCGGTGCCGTAGTTGGGCGCCTTGTGCAGGGCCTGGTTGGCGAGCTGCACCGGGTCGGCCATGACCTGCGTCCGGGCGTCGCGCTGCCGCTGGTCGTAGTCCGGGATCTTGCCGACGCCGTCGTGGAGGCCGCCGGCCAGCTGCCCGCTGCCGTCGACGAGCTTGACCATGCCGCCGCCCAGCTGCTGCGCACCGTCGCCGAGCTTGCCGACGCCCTCGCCCAGCTTGCCGGAGCCGCCGGCCGCGGTGCCGATGCCCTTGTGCAGCTCGACCACGCCGGCGGCGACCTTGTGGGCGCCGTCGTTGAGGGCGTTGGCCTGGGCGACGGCCGCGTCGAGGTCGCCGGCCAGCGCGGGGGCCTTGACGGCGAGTTCGCGGGCCTTGTTCTCCAGGTCGGTCAGCTGGTCCTTGAGCTTGGTGACGTCGCCCCTGGAGTTGCCGAGGACGGTGTTCACGTCGCCCGTCAGCAGGGCGGCCTGGGCCGCGTCGTCCTTGATCTTCTTCTGCAGGTCGCAGAAGCCGGCGGGCAGCCGGGGGTCGGGCTTGACGCAGTACCGGGTGTAGTTGGAGTCGGCGAGGCCCGAGACCTGCTTGGTGATCGCGGCGGCGGCAGGGGCCTTCTCGACGGCCTTGTCGAGGTGGCTGTTGACGACCTTCGCGGTGTCGGCGACCAGCTTGGCGGTGTCCGCCAGGTTCTTGGGGTCCTTGACGAAGGGGCGGGCCTTGTCGGCGGCGCCGTTGACCACGTCGGCGACCTTCTGGGTGCCGTCCGCGACCTGCCGGGAGCCGGTCTCCAGCTTGGCGGCGCCCTCGTTGAGCTTCTTCAGGCCCCCGGTGAGCTCGCCGGTCTTCTCCTTGGCGGTGTCGAGGCCGTCGGCGAGGTCCTGCGCGCCCTGCTGGGCCTTGTCCGCGCCGTCCTTGAGCTTGTCGGCGCCGTCGGCGGCCTCGGCGGTCTTGTCGTGCAGGTCGGAGAAGGAGACGAAGATCTTGTCGAGGAACTTGCGGGACGCCTTGGTGGAGGCGGCCGAGCGGACCTCGGAGAAGACGGTGCGCGAGATCGAGCCGACGATGTAGTTGTTGGCGTCGTTCGTGCGGACCTGGAGGGCCCCGGTGGTCGGGTCGGCGCCGCCGCTGGAGGCGATCTTCTCGCTGAAGTCGGCGGGCATGGTCAGGGAGAGGAAGTACGTCCCGTCCTCCAGGCCCTCGGCCGCCTCCTCCGCGCTGACCTCGCGCCAGTCGAAGGTCTTGCGCTCGCGCAGGTTGCGGGTGATCTCGCCGCCGACGTCGAGGTGCTCGCCGCCCACGTCGGCGCCCTTGTCGGCGTTGACGAGGGCGACGGGCACCTTGTCGAGGCGGCTGTAGGGGTCCCAGAACGACCAGAGGTACAGGGCCCCGTACAGCAGGGGCAGCAGGAGCAGCGCGACGAGGGCGGCCCGGGGAAGCTTCCCCCGCCCGAACCGCTTCAGCTCAAGCGCGGCCAGTTTCGGCGAGCGCATCGTCCGTCCCCTTCTCGTCGTCGTCGTTGTCGGTGGTGGTAGCGGCGGCCGGCCCGGCGTGCTCCGGCTTCTGCGGCTCCGGCTCGTCGCGCTCTGGCTCGCCGCGCTCGGACTCGCCGCGCTCGGGCTTGCCCGGCTCGGACTTGTCCGGTTCGGGCTTGTCCGGTTCGGGCTCGTCCGGCCGGGGCTTCTGCGGCTCGGGCCGCGCGGCAGCGGGGGCGGCGGGGTCCGTGTCGTTGCCCGGGGGCAGGCCCCAGGTGATCTTCGGGCCGTCGGCGCCCGGGCCGGCCGGCCGGGCGGGCGCGGCGGCGGCCTTCCCCGTGTGCTTGCCGGTCTGCGGCTTCGCGGCGGCGGCCGCACCGGTGCGCAGCACCGTCACGCCCTCCGGGGCCTCGCTGCACACCGCGAGGACGGTCGTCCCGCGGTCGGCGACCGAGCGGAGCAGGGCCCAGGCCTCGGCGCGTTCGGCGCCCGAGAGCTTGAGGTCGAGGTCGTCGAGGGCCAGCAGCCGGGGGCCGCCCAGCAGGGCGATGGCCACGGACAGCCGTACGGCCTCCAGGCGTTCCAGGTCGCGGACGGAGGTCCGCTCCCCCTTGGGCAGGGTGGCGGGGTCCAGTCCGACGGCGGCCAGGGCCTCGTCGATCCGGGTCCGGGCGGTGGCGCGGCGGTCGCCGCGCGGGCGCAGCAGGGCCCGCAGCGGGGCGTCGTAGCGCCGCTGGAGCATGGCTCCCTCGCGGAGCTGCTCGGCGACGGTGAGGGCCTGGTCGAGGTCGTTGACGCCGGGGACCGGGCCGAGGGCGGTGATCCGGCGGACCGCGGCCATCTTCTTCGGGAGCCGGTGGCGGCCGATCTCGGCGTGGCCTTCGGTGGCCTTCATCCGCCCGGTGAGGGCGAGGAGCAGGCAGGTCCGGCCGCTGCCGGAGGGGCCTTCGAGGGCGATGAGCGATCCGGGAGCCGCGTCGACCCCCACGTCGCGGAACACCCAGCCGCGCGGGCCCTTGAGTCCGAAGCCCTCGGCCTTGACGGCGGCGCCGTGCGGGCTGTCCACGCCCCTCCCCCTCCTTTTGAACTGACCAGTCAGTTCAAAAGCTAGCAGGTCCGGGAGCGGGCCGCTGACGTTCGGGCCACATCCGGGGAAACCCGCAGGTCAGCGCGATTGTCAGTGGGGGCCGTCACGATGGAGGCACGAACGCAGACACACGGCAGCACGCCGAGCACCACGCAACGACAGGAGGTTCGTCATGGCCACACCGTCCCCGTCCCCTGTCCACCCCGTCCCGTGCAGGACGTCCGCCCCGCCGGCCGCCCTCGACCTGCTCGCCAAGGCCCGCAGCGGCCTGGCCGAGGCGGCCCTGCTGCCCCGGCCCAACGAGCGGTACGCCACCGCCCACCTGGCCGCGCTGCGCACGGCCGCGGCCGTGCTCGCCGCGCGCGGGCGGCCCGAACCGGTGAACCCCCGGCGGCGGCCCCGGATCCGCAGCGCGTGGGAGGTCCTGCCGGAGATAGCGCCGGAGCTGACCGAGTGGAGCGCGCTGTTCGCCTCGGGCGCGGCCCGCCGGGCCCGGGCCGAGGCGGGGATACCGGACGCGGCGAGCGGCCGGGACGCGGACGACCTCGTACGGGAGGCGGGGATGTTCCTGCGGCTGGTCGAGCGGATGCTCGCCCTGCAGCCCGTGGCGCAGCCCCTGCCGCAACCCCGCCCGGAGCGTCCGGACGCCGGATGAGCTGGCGGGTCGGCTGAGGCAATAGGGTGGGGCACGCACCGCCCCACCCCATTTCGCGCCGAGGAGCCATCAGCCGTGTCGGACACTTCCCGCCCCCGCGCCTCCCTCCGCACCGCCGTGGTGTGGGAGGTCCTCAAGGAGGCCCTCGACCGCCGGGTGAAGGCGACCGGGCGGGAGACGCTGGAGGTGCTGGACACCGGCGGCGGCACCGGAAAGTTCGCCGTGCCGGTGGCCCGCCTGGGCCACCGCGTGACCGTGGTCGACCCCAGCCCGAACGCGCTGTTCGGGCTGGAGCGCCGGGTCGCCGAGGCCGGCGTCGCCGACCTGGTGCGCGGCGTCCAGGGCGACGCGCAGGGCCTGCTGGACGTCGTCGAGCGGGACGCGTACGACGTGGTGCTCTGCCACGGCGTGCTGGAGTACGTGGACGACCCGGCCGAGGGCGTGGCCAACGCCGTCGCCGCCCTGCGCCCCGGCGGCATCCTCAGCCTGCTCGGCGCCGGCGTCGGCGGGGCCGTGCTGGCGCGGGCGCTCGCCGGGCACTTCACGGAGGCCCGCACCGCCCTCACCGACCCGGCCGGGCGCTGGGGCTCCGGCGACCCGGTGCCGCGCCGCTTCACCGCCGAGCAGCTGAGTGCCCTGGTCGGGGACGCCGGCCTGGAGGTCGGCGCGGTCCACGGCGTGCGCGTCTTCGCCGACCTCGTCCCCGGGGTCCTCGTGGACACCGAGCCCGGTGCGGTGGACGCGCTGCTGCGTCTGGAGGAGGCCGCCGCCGAGCTGCCCGCCTTCCACGCGGTGGCCACGCAGCTGCACGTCCTGGGCGAGAAGCCCGCCTGATCTGCGGGCTTGCTCGGACGGGCTTCCGGCGGATCCCCCTCCCTTCCGGCGCGCCGACCCGTATGATCGGGTGAACCGGTCGGCATGGCGGACTGCTCATTGGGGAATAAGCGCCTCAATGACCGCCTTGGCGCCGGTACGTTCGAAGCACCCGTTCGTTCGGCACCGGGTCCGGCTCGCTGGATTCGCCTGGCACGGCGGTTTGCAGAATGTGGCGTAGAGGGCGGGTATCACGGGGGCGATTCCCCGCCTATCCTGAAGGGGACCCCTGGTCGCTACCCCCCCGCGACCGACGGATGAGGAGGACTCCCGTGCCGCTCTCGGAGCACGAGCAGCGAATGCTCGAGCAGATGGAGCGAGCGCTGTACGCCGAAGACCCCAAGTTCGCGACAGCGCTTGAGGGCAGTGGACTGCGCACGTACACCCGACGACGGGTATACCAGGCAGTCGTAGGCATTGTGGTGGGTATCGCGCTCCTCATGACTGGTGTGATCTGGCAGGAAGTGCTCTGGATCAGCGTGGTGGGATTCCTCGTCATGCTGGCCTGTACGGTCCTCGTGGTCACCGGTTGGCGCAAGGCACCCAAGCCCGGCGAGCAGCCCGTCTCCGGAAGTGCCGGCGGTTCGGCCCGTGGCCGCAACCGGCAGCGTCGGTCGATGATGAACCGCATCGAGGAACGGTGGCAGCGCCGCCGTGACGAACAGGGGCAGTAGCCCCGCACACTCCGTCGGTGAGGGGACGGCCGCGCGACCGCGGCCGTCGCCTCACCGTTTCCGCCCGCCCGATCGCCCGCGCTGCGGCATGCTGATCAGATGAGTGTCCTCCCCCTGGTCTTCACCAGCGGCTGGGCCAGCGGGATCAACGCCTACGCCGTGGTCCTGCTGCTCGGCGTCTTCGGCGCGACCGGCCTGTCCGACGAGGTCCCCGCCTCGCTCCAGCGCACCGACGTCCTGATCGCCGCGGCCGTGCTGTTCCTGTGCGAGGCCGTGGCGGACAAGATCCCGTACGTGGACTCCCTGTGGGACACCGTCCACACCGTGATCCGGCCCGTCGCCGGAGCGGTGATCGGCGCACTCCTGGCCGGGCAGAGCGGATCGCTCTCCGACCTCGCCGCCGGGGCGGTCGGCGGTTCCACCGCGCTGGCCAGCCATTTCGTCAAGGCCGGCACCAGGATGGCGGTCAACACCTCCCCCGAGCCGTTCAGCAACATCGTGCTGAGCACCGCCGAGGACCTCGGCGTGGGCGGCATCGTCACCTTCGCCATGTTCAACCCGCAGGCGGCCTCGGTCATCGCGGCCGTACTGCTGCTCATCGGCCTGACCCTGATCGTCTTCCTCTGGAGCCGGATCCGACGCTTCCGCCGACGGCGGGCCCAGCGCCGCGAGGAGAAACGCCTCGCCGCCGCCCGGACGGCCGGCGGGGCACCGCCCGGCTGAGCGGAAGGACTCGCTCGATAGGCTCAGCGCCATGGCAAGAATTGCGGTGATCGGCGCCGGCATGGGCGCGATGGCGACGGCGGCCCGGCTGGCCGTGGCGGGCCACCAGGTGACGGTGTACGAGCGCGGGACCACGTACGGGGGTGCCGTCGGCCGGTACGAGCGCGACGGCTTCGCCTTCGACACCGGACCCGGGCTGCTGCACCTGCCCGCCGTCTACCGCGACCTGTTCGTGAAGACCGGCAAGCGGCCGCTGGAGGACTGCGTCGACATGGTCCAGCTGGACCCCGCGGTCCGGCACGTCCTGGACGGCACCGCCGTCACCCTCCCCGGCGCCTCCCGGGGCGGGGTGGCCACCGCCCTCGACGAGGCCTTCGGCGCCGGCGCGGGCGAACGCTGGAACGACCTCCTGGGCCGGGCCCGCGACACCTGGGACGCCACCCGCCGCCCCCTGCTGGAGGAGCCCCTGCGCAGCGACTGGCAGGTGCTGGGCCGCGACCCGTACCCGGCGCTGCGCGGCAGCGGCCTGCTGCGCCGCCGTCCGCCCACGCTGGCCGAGGTCGCCCGGCGCGAGCTCGGCGGCGGCCTCGGCGAGCTGCTGGCCGGCCGGGTCCTGGCGTACGGGCTGGACCCCGACGCGGTGCCCGCCGCCGCGGCCGCGCTGCCGTACATGGAGCAGACCTTCGGCAGCTGGTACGTGCGCGGCGGCATGCGGGAGCTGGCCACCGCCGTCTACGAGCGCTGCCGGGAACGGAAGGTGGAGTTCGTCTTCGGCGGCGACGTGCGCTCGGTGCTGACCCGCGACGGCAGGGCGGCCGGGGTACGGCTGGCCGACGGCACCGAGGCCGCCGCCGACCAGGTCGTCTGCGGCATCGACCCGAGGCAGCTGCCGGGCGGCTCCGTGCCCCGGCCGCGCGGCGGCGTACCGGCCCAGGGCGGCGAGGCGCCCGGGCGGCTGACCCTGCTGCTGGCCCTGAGCGGCGCCCGCCCGGCGGACGCCGTTCCACCGCACGCTGGTGCACTCCCTCGGCACGGCCGGCGTCCGGCTGGTCACGGTGCTGCGCCCCGACGACCCCGCCACCCGGCCCGACGCGGGCCACGAGGCGGTCACCGTGAGCGCCGTGTGCGGCCCCGCGGGCGGGGCACCGGTCCCGGACCCGGAGAAGCTGCTGGACCTCGCCGCACGGGCCGTCCCCGGGCTGCGCGAGCGGCTGCTGTGGCAGGAGGTGCGCACCCCGGAGGACGTGGAGGCGGCCACGGGCGCGTGCGGCGGCTCGGTGCCGGCGCCCGCGCTGCCCGGTGACGGCGGCCGGATGCTGTACCCGGCGAACACGACGGCGCTGCCCGGGCTGTACCTCGCGGGCGGCTGGGCGCATCCCGGCGGCGGGCTCGCGCACGCCGGGATGACGGGGGCCCTGGTGGCCGGGCTGATCGTGGAGGGGGCGGAGTTCCGGGGCTCGCAGTGAGCCCCGGCCCGCCGGGCCCCGTCAGTGGCGGTACTGGCCGCCGTACTCCCCGCCGCCGTTGCCGGGGTACGGGTACGGGTACTCCTGCGGCTGCTGCGGGTCCTGCTCCGGGTAGGGCTGCTGCGGGGCGGCGTCGGTGGCGCGCTGCTGCGGGACCCAGACCCCGCCGGGCGGGGTGTCCATGGAGTACTGCTGCTGGGCCGGGTCGGCGTAGGGCGGGTAGGCCGCGCCGTCGTAGGGCGGGGCCGGGGAGACCTCGCCGCCGGTGCCGATGTACGGGTCCGAGTAGGCGGCGTAGACCTGCTGCTCGCCCCCGGGGTAGTAGCCGCCCTGGCCCTGCTGCTGGTCGTAGTAGGCCGCGTACTGGTGGGCGTCCTGCTCGGCCGTGGTGTACGGCGAGGCGAAGGGGGTGTCGGCGCCGGGCTGCTGCGGCTGCTGGGGGACGAAGCTCTGTATCCCGTACGAGCCGGTCTCCTCGGGCACCGGCTGCGGGGTGAACACCGGGTCGTGGGAGCCGGTGTCGGGGCCCCCGTCCTGGTCGGCGTACTCCAGCCCGGTGACCTCCAGCGCGGGCTCCGGGGCCGGTGCGCCCCCGGAGCGGCGGCGTCTGCTCTGCGCCGGTGCCTCGCCCGGTGCGGGCCGTCCGCCCCGGCGCAGTGCCCAGCCGGCCACGAAGCCCTTGCGGAAGGACAGCGTGACGAGGGTCTGGCCGACGGCGAACGCGGTCGCACCCACGGCGATCACGAGCACCGACGGCAATATCACCCCGGCCACCACCCCGACGAAGCCGGTGAAGGCGAGCAGGCGCCAGCGCAGCCGGGCCTTGTACTGCATCAGGACCTCGGCAAGCAGCCACAACGCGACGATGCCGAACGCGATGTAGAGGACCGTCATTCCCATGCAAGGCCCCTCTCGGTACGGCCGCCCGCGCGGGAAGGAGGAGACGGCCGGTCAGGCCCGCTGGTGCAGGCCCAGGTTCTCGTAGATTTCGAGGGTCGCCGTGGAATTGTTCAGCGTGATGAAGTGCAGTCCCGGAACACCCTCGGACAGCAGCCTCGCGCAGAACTCCGTGGCGAACTCGATGCCAATGGAGCGTACAGCGGCCGGATCGTCCTTGACGGCGAGCATGCGTTCTTTGACCGCGTCGGGGAAGACCGCGGTGCTCAGTTGCGGCAGCCGGTCGAGCTGCTTGATGCCCACAACAGGCATGACCTCGGGGATGATCGGGGTTTCGCAGCCCGCTTTGGCGACGCTGTCGCGAAGCCTCAGATAATTCTCGGGATCGAAGAACATCTGGGTGATGGCGTAGTCCGCGCCGGCGCGGCACTTGTCCACGAAGTGCCGGATGTCCGTGTCCCAGTCCTCCGAGCGCGGGTGCATCTCGGGGAAGGCGGCGACGCCGACGCAGAAGTCGCCGGACTCCTTGAGCAGGCGCACCAGATCGGCCGCGTAGTCGACGCCCTCGGGGTGCCGGACCCAGGGGCCCATGGGGTCGCCCGGCGGGTCGCCGCGCAGCGCGAGCATGTTGCGGATGCCTGCGTCGGCGAACTGGCCGATGACGTGGCGCAGCTCGGCGACGGAGTGGTCCACCGCGGTCAGGTGCGCGACGGGCGTCAGGGTGGTGTCGGAGGCGATCTGCTGGGTGGCGCGGACGGTGCCGCCCCGGGTGGAGCCGCCGGCGCCGTACGTGACGGAGACGAAGCTCGGGGAGACCGCCTCGATGCGGCGGAGGGCGTTCCAGAGGTTGCGCTCGCCCTTCTCGGTCTTGGGAGCCCAGAACTCGAAGGAGTACGAGGCTCCGGACGCGAGGAGGTCGCGGACCGTGTGTGCACGGTCCGACCAGGTGGAAGCGGTACCAAGGGCCATACGGGCAGGTTAGACGCGCCCCGGCGGACACCGAAGCGCTGTCCACAAGATGGACAGATTTTTGGACACCCCGCGCGGTCGGCCCCGTCAGCCGAGGCGTGCGCGGACCCGCTTGGCGAGCTCGGCGGCGGCCGCACCGGGGTCGGTGGCCTCGGTGATGGCCCGGACGACCACGACACGGGTGGCGCCGGCGTCCAGGACCTCGTCCAGGTTGCCGCCGTCGATGCCGCCGATGGCGAACCACGGGCGGTCCTGGGCGAGGGAGGCCGTGTACCGGACCAGGTCGAGGCCGGGGGCGTGGCGGCCGGGCTTGGTGGGGGTGGGCCAGCAGGGGCCGGTGCAGAAGTAGTCCACTCCGGGCTCGGCGACGGCGGCGTCCACCTCGGACTCGGCGTGGCAGGAGCGGCCGATCAGGACCCCGTCGCCGAGGATGGCGCGGGCTGCGGGGACGGGGATGTCTCCCTGGCCGAGGTGCAGGACGTCGGAGCCGATGGCGTGCGCGACGTCGGCGCGGTCGTTGACGGCGAGGAGCTTGCCGTGACGGCGGGCGGCCTCGGCGAAGACCCGGAGGTGGTCGAGCTCCTCGCCCGCCTCCATGCCCTTGTCGCGGAGCTGGACGATGTCGACGCCGCCGGCCAGGACGGCGTCCAGGAACTCGGGGAGGTCGCCCTGCCGCTTGCGTGCGTCCGTGCACAGGTAGAGCCGGGCGTCGGACAGCTGCTGCATGGGAGGTACCCCCCTGGTGGTGACGGTGTGCGGGCGGGCCGAGGTTACCCGGCCCGCCGCATCCGTGGGTCAGCCGGTCAGAGGGCGAGCGCCTGGGCGCGGCGCTTCACCTCCGTACCGCGGTTCTCCCGCAGCGCCTGCACGGGGGTGCCGGGCAGGGAGGGGTCCTCGGTGAAGAGCCATTCCAGCATCTCCTCGTCGGAGAAGCGGTCGTCTCGCAGTACGGTCAGCAGTCCGACGAGGCCCTTGACGACCTTGTCGCCGTCGATGAACTGCGCCGGCACCTGCAGGGCGCGGTTCTCGCCCCGCCGTACGGCGATCAGCTGCCCTTCCTTGACCATCTGGCGGACCCGGGTCACCTCGATGTCGAGCATCTCCGCGATGTCGGGGAGGTACAGCCAGGAGGGGACAAGGGCGTCGATCTTTGCGTCAATCTCGGTCACGGGCACAAGCCTGCCACTTCGGACGGGCGGCCGGTACCCGGCCCCGTCCGTCCGGGTCCGGGCCGGGGGGCCGGACGGGTCGGGGCGGCGGGCCGGAGGGGTCCGGGCGGCGGGCCGGACGGGTCCGGGCGGCGGGCCCGGCCGGCTCCGCGAGGCGTCAGGCCAGGGCCGACTTCAGCGGAACGGACGGGTCCGCGACCTTGGCGGGGTCCACGGCCGCACCGGTCTCGATCAGCTTGCGGCCCTGCGCCAGGTCTCGGGGGCGGCCCACGGCCAGCACGGCGGGCCAGCGCGCCCCCGCGCAG
>NZ_GG657750.1:2187390-2188559 GCF_000158895.1 Streptomyces sp. C
GCAGCCGGGCGGCGTCGTCGAGGGTGCGCAGCAGGTGGACGCCGGGGACCCCCTCGGTGCCGGGCAGGGTCAGCGGCACGGCTCCGGTGGCCAGCACGAGGACCTCGTACGGGACGGGGCCGGCCTCGGTGTCGACCTCGCGGGCGCCGGCCCGGAGCCCGGTGACCTCGACGCCGAGGCGCAGGTCGATGCGCAGGCCCTCGAAGTCCACCTCGAACGCGGAGTCCTCGGCCTTGCCGAGCAGCACCGCCTTGGAGAGCGGGGGCCGGTCGTAGGGCTGGTGGGGTTCGGCGCCCAGCAGGGTCACGGGGCCGTCGTAGCCCTGTTCCCGCAGGGCCACGGCGGTCTGCACGCCGGCCATTCCGGCGCCCACGATCACGACGCCGGGGTTCGTCTGTTCCGTCTGCTCACTCACGCCGCCCACCCTAGTGAACTGACGGGCCGTCAGGAACAGTGGGCGGAAGATCGCGGGCCCGGCACCGGGGAGGCAGCCTTACCGGGCTCCGGCCCCGGGGTTAGTCTGGCCACCGTACCTATCGCGGGAGTCCGGGCGCACCGGGCTGAGAGGGAGGCTGGCCGGCCTCCGACCGTACGAACCTGATCCGGGTCATGCCGGCGAAGGGAGGGGCTGGACGCCCATGCACTCATCTCGGAACGGATCCGGCAGGGGATCCGACGTCCTCGTCATCGGGGGCGGCATCATCGGCCTGGTCACGGCCTGGCGGGCGGCCCGGCACGGCCTGCGCACCGCACTCGCCGACCCCGACCCCGGGGGCGGCGCCGCCCGGGTCGCCGCCGGCATGCTCGCCGCCGTCACCGAGCTCCACTACGGCGAGGAGACCCTGCTCGGCCTCAACGTCGCCTCCGCCGCCCGCTACCCCGCCTTCGCCGCCGAGCTCACCGAAGCCAGCGGCGGCATGGACCTCGGCTACCGCGCCTGCGGCACCCTCGCCGTCGCCCTCGACGCCGACGACCGCCTCCACCTGCGGGAACTCCACGCCCTCCAGCGCCGCTGCGGCCTGGAGTCCGAGTGGCTCACCGGCCGCGAATGCCGCCGCCTGGAGCCGATGCTCGCCCCCGGCGTACGCGGCGGGCTCCGCGTCGACGGCGACCACCAGGTCGACCCCCGCCGCCTCGCCACCGCCCTGCTGGCCGCCTGCGAGCGGGCG
>NZ_GG657750.1:2188740-2190295 GCF_000158895.1 Streptomyces sp. C
TCTCCCGGACGGTACGCGCCGTCGTACGCGGCAGCCACGTCTACCTGGTGCCCCCGCGAGAACGGCGAACTCGTCGTCGGAGCCACCAGCGAGGAACTCGGCTGGGACACCACCGTCACCGCCGGCGGGGAGAAAAGAAACTGCTGCGCGACGCCCACGAACTGGTACCCGGCATCACCGAACTCCCCCTCGTCGAGACCCGGGCCGGCCTGCGCCCCGGCTAAACAAAAAAAACGCGCCGCTGCTCGGCACCACCGACCTCCCCGGCCTGCACCTGGCCACCGGCCACTACCGCAACGGCGTACTGCTGACCCCGCTCACCGGCGACGTAATGGCGAAGCTGCTGACCACCGGCACCGTGCCGGAGATCGCCCGCCGCTTCACCCCGCGCCGCTTCTCCACCACGCGTCAGGAGTCCTTCGCATGACCGTCTCCGTCAACGGCGAGCCGCGCGAGATCGCGGCCGGCACCACCCTCGACGCGGTGGTCGCCACCCTCACCACCGCCCCCTCGGGCGTGGCCGCCGCCCTCAACGAGACCGTCGTCCCGCGCGGCCAGTGGCCCGCCACGCCGGTGGACGAAGGCGACCGGATCGAGATCCTCACCGCGGTCCAGGGAGGCTGAGCAGATGGCCGACGACGTCTTCACCCTGGGCGGCCGGACCTTCACCTCCCGGCTGATCATGGGCACCGGCGGTGCCCCCAGCCTGGACATCCTCGAACGCGCCCTGATCGCCTCCGGCACCGAACTCACCACGGTCGCCATGCGCCGCCTGGACCCCACCGTCCAGGGCTCCGTCCTGTCGGTCCTGTCCAAGCTGGACATCGACGTGCTCCCCAACACCGCCGGCTGCTTCACCGCCGGAGAGGCGGTCCTCACGGCCCGGCTGGCGCGGGAGGCACTGGGCACCGACTGGATCAAGCTGGAGGTCGTCGCGGACGAGCGCACCCTGCTCCCCGACGGCGTCGAGCTGCTGGACGCCGCGGAGGTCCTCGTCGACGAGGGCTTCACGGTCCTCCCGTACACCAACGACGACCCGGTCCTCGCCCGGAAGCTGGAGGACGTCGGCTGCGCGGCGATCATGCCGCTGGGCTCCCCGATCGGCTCGGGCATGGGCATCCGCAACCCGCACAACTTCGAGCTCATCGTCGAGCGCGCCGGAGTCCCGGTGATCCTCGACGCGGGGGCCGGAACGGCCTCGGACGTCGCCCTGGCCATGGAACTGGGCTGCGCGGCGGTCATGCTCGCCTCGGCCGTGACCCGCGCGCAGCAGCCGGCCCTGATGGCGGCGGCCATGCGCGACGCCGTCTCGGCGGGCCGCCTGGCCCACCGCGCGGGCCGCATCCCCCAACGCCGCTTCGCCGAAGCCTCCTCCCCGGTGGAGGGCCGGGCGGCGCTTGATCCGGAGCGGCCGGCGTTCTGAGGGGGCACGGTTCGGGCCCGCTATCTCCCCCTCGAGGGGGTGGGGGCGGGTCGGTGGGTGGCCACCCGCCCCCTGAGTGCGGGTGGGTGGCCGAGGAGCGGGACCCCCTCGGACGGCCTCAGAGCAGGTTGG
>NZ_GG657750.1:2190395-2211012 GCF_000158895.1 Streptomyces sp. C
GCAGTCTTTCGGCTTTCCGGTTCGGGTCGGTCGGTCAAGGGTCGCCGAAGGCGATCGCGTAGCGACGCGACGAAGGAGCGCCCTTGAGGGACCGGCCCGAACCGGAAGGACGATGGGACTGACGGGAAGCCCCCAACCTGCTCTGAGACCGCCCCAGGGGATACCGCCCGCCCCGGGCCATGTCACGGCTGCGCTGCAAGCGTGGACGCCCCGGACGGTGCCCGCAGCCCGGCTCGTAGAATCGGCGGGTGGATACGACCCTGGATGACCCCCTCGTCGGGCGGGTGCTCGACGGCCGATACCGCGTCGACGCCCGTATCGCGGCCGGCGGAATGGCGACGGTCTACCGGGCCGTCGACACCCGGCTCGACCGGGTGCTCGCGCTGAAGATCATGCACCCGGACCTGGCCGCCGACGCCGTCTTCGTGGACCGTTTCATCCGCGAGGCGAAGTCCGTGGCCCGCCTGGCGCACCCGAACGTCGTGGCCGTCTTCGACCAGGGCACGGACGGGCCGTACACCTACCTCGCCATGGAGTACGTCTCCGGGTGCACCCTGCGCGACGTCCTGCGCGAGCGCGGGGCGCTCCAGCCGCGGGCCGCGCTCGACATCCTGGAGCCGGTCCTCGCCGCGCTCGGCACCGCCCACCGGGCCGGTTTCGTGCACCGGGACATGAAGCCCGAGAACGTCCTGATCGGCGACGACGGCAGCGTCAAGGTCGCCGACTTCGGTCTCGTCCGCTCCGTGGACTCGGCCACCAACACCACCGGCTCCGTCCTCGGCACCGTCTCCTACCTCGCGCCCGAGCAGATCGAGGACGGGATCACCGACACCCGCGTGGACGTCTACGCCTGCGGTGTCGTCCTGTACGAGATGCTCACCGGCGCCAAGCCGCACACCGGCGGCACCCCCGCCCAGGTGCTGTACCAGCACCTCAACGAGGACGTTCCGGCCCCGTCGGCCGCCGTCCCGGGGCTGCCCGCCGCGCTCGACGAGCTGGTCGCGCACGCGGCCGCCCGCAGCCCCGAGCTGCGCCCGTACGACGCCGCCGCCCTGCTCGGGCTGGCCCGGGAGGCCCGGGCGCGGCTGAGCGAGGCCGAGCTGGACGCCGTACCGCCGCAGGCGCGGGCGCAGGAGCGGTCTGCGACCGAGGACCGCACCAGCGTGATCCCGCGGCCGGTTGGGCAGGGCCAGCCCGTGCTCCACACCTCCCGGCTGGAGCGTCCTCCGGTCGCCGAGCAGCAGGCCCCCGCTCAGGCCCCGCCGCGGCGGGTGCCCCAGCGCGGGATGCTGCTCGTCATCGCCGCCGTGCTGCTCGTCCTCGGCATCGGCGGCGGTGTCTGGTACATCAACTCCGGACAGTTCACCAAGGTCCCCAACCTCCTCGGCAAGACGGAGGCCCAGGCCCGCGACGAGCTGTCGGCCGCCGGCCTGGGCGTCAAGAAGGTCGACCGGAAGTTCAGCGAGGCCTTCGAGCGCGGGACGGTCATGGAGACCAGCCCCGGCGGCGGCAAGCAGATCCGCGGCAACGGCGCGGTGGTCCTCACCGTCTCGCGGGGTCCCGAGGTCGTCAGCGTGCCCGACCTGAAAGGCAGGCCGCTGGAGGAGGCGAAGGAGGAGCTGACGAAGGCGGGGCTGGCGCCCGGCATCGTCACGCAGGCCTTCAGCCAGGACGTCGCCCAGGGCTCGGTGATCAGCACCGACCCGGCGGGCGGCCAGAAGCGGGCCCCGGACTCGGCGGTCGCGCTCCTGGTCAGCAAGGGCCGTCCCGTGCAGGTCCCGAGCGTGACGGGCAAGTCCGCGGACCAGGCCCGGGCCGCGCTGGAGGCGCTCGGCCTCAAGGTCGAGACGGCCCCCGAGCAGGTGAACTCCCCCTCGCCGGCCGGTACGGTCGCCAACCAGTCGGCCGCCGCCGGCACCCAGGCCGCCGCGGGCGACACGGTCACGCTGACCCTGTCCAAGGGCCCCCGCCAGGTGCAGGTCCCGAGCGTCGCCGGGCAGGACGTGGAAGTGGCCCGCAAGACGCTGGAGGCCCTCGGCTTCAAGGTGAAGGTGGACCGTCCCTTCCTCTCCTTCAGCAACACCGTGGACACCCAGTCGGTGCCCGCCGGCCAGAGCGCGCCCGAGGGCAGCACGATCACCGTCAAGACCAAGGGACTCTGAGAGCCAGTGACACGCAATCCCGTGGGCGGGCACGTCCCCGTCGCCGGCGGGCTGGCCTCGGTCGGCCTCGCCTACGCCCGTGAGATGGGCGCGGAGGCCGTGCAGGTCTTCGTCGCCAACCCGCGCGGCTGGGCCACCCCGACCGGCAGTCCGGCGCAGGACGAGCTGTTCCGCGCCCAGTGCGCCGAGGAGTCGATCCCGGCGTACGTGCACGCCCCGTACCTGATCAACTTCGGCTCGCACACCGAGGCGACCGTCGAGAAGTCCGTGGAGTCCCTGCGCCACTCGCTGCGCCGGGGCCGGGAGATCGGCGCGCTCGGGGTGGTCGTGCACACCGGCTCGGCCACCGGGGGCCGCCCGCGCGAGGCGGCGTACGCGCAGGTCAGGGAACACATGCTGCCGCTGCTGGACGAGCTGACGCACGACGACGACCCGTTCCTGCTGCTGGAGTCCACGGCGGGGCAGGGCTCCTCGCTGTGCTCGCGCACCTGGGACTTCGGCCCGTACTTCGAGGCGCTCGACCACCACCCGAAGCTCGGCATCTGCCTGGACACGTGCCACATCTTCGCGGCGGGGCACGACCTCGCCGAGCCGGGCGGCACCAAGCAGACGCTGGACCTGCTGGTGGAGACGGTGGGCGCGGGCCGGCTGAAGCTGATCCACGCCAACGACTCCAAGGAGGGCGTCGGCGCCCACAAGGACCGGCACGCCAACATCGGTCAGGGCCACATCGGCAGGGAGGCCTTCGCCGAGCTGTTCTCGCACCCGGAGATGGACGGCGTACCGCTGATCATCGAGACGCCGGGCGGCAAGGAGGGGCACGCGGCCGACGTGGCGCTGCTGAAGGAGCTCCGGGACCTCCACTGACCGCTTGAAGATCTGTTGAGGAATACCCCTGGGGGGTATACGGTTCTGTCATACCGACGGGACCGCTACCAGGGTTCCCCTCAGGCTTCGGGGGTTGTCATGGAGCACGAGCACGAGCACGGAAACCACGAGCACCACCAGCACCACCAGGGCCACGGCGAGCACCAGGCCCACGGGGGCCAGGAGGCCCACGCGGGGCACGGCGCCCACGCCGGCCACGCCCCCGGCGGCAAGGTGAGCTGGGTCATGGCGGCCCGGGCCACCCTGCACTGCCTCACCGGCTGCGCCATCGGCGAGGTGCTCGGCATGATCGTCGGCACCGCGCTGGGCTGGGGGAACGTCGCGACGATGGTCCTGGCGATCATCCTCGCCTTCTTCTTCGGCTACGCGCTCACCCTGCGCGGCATCCTCGCCGCCGGCGTGGACTTCCGTTCGGCCGTCCGGGTGGCGCTGGCCGCGGACACCCTGTCGATCGCGGTCATGGAGCTGGTCGACAACGGGGTGATCGCCCTGTGGCCCGGCGCGATGGACGCCCACCTGTCGGAGCCGCTGTTCTGGACGGTGCTGGCGATCTCGCTCGCCGTCGCCTTCGTCCTGACCACCCCGGTCAACAAGTGGATGATCGGCCGCGGCAAGGGCCACGCCGTCGTCCACCAGTACCACCACTGAGGCACCCGCACCCGTACCCCCAGGGGGTACAGACCCGACCCCGCGGCGGCCCGTGAGCTACGGCGAAAGCTACAGCTCCGGGCCGTCGCCCGGTTCCTCCTGGTACGAGTAGCGCTGCTCCCGCCAGGGGTCGCCGATGTTGTGGTAGCCGCGCTCCTCCCAGAAGCCCCGGCGGTCGGCGGTCATGTACTCCACGCCGCGGACCCACTTCGGGCCCTTCCAGGCGTACAGGTGCGGGACCACGAGCCGCAGCGGGAAGCCGTGCTCGGCCGTCAGCAGTTCGCCGCCCATGTGGGTGGCGAAGACGGTCCGGTCGGAGGCGAAGTCGGCCAGTCTCATGTTGGAGCTGAAGCCGTACTCGGCCCACACCATCACGTGCGTGACCTGGGGGGCCGGCGGGACCAGCTCCAGGACGGTGCGCGCCAGCACGCCGCCCCATTCGGCGCCCGTCATGCTGAACTTGGTGACGCAGTGCAGGTCGGCCACGACGGAGTCGAACGGCAGGGCCGCGAACTCATCGTGGTTCCAGCAGCGCTTCTCACCGTCCGCCGTCGCACCGAAGACGCGGAACTCCCAGCGGTCCGGCTTGAACTTGGGCACGGGACCGTAGTGGGTGACGGGCCAACCCCTCTGCAACCGCTGCCCCGGAGGGAGCTCGAGCTGCTCTGCTCCCGGAGATTCCCGGCTTTCCGGCTGACCCATGTCTCCATGGTGACAGACGTGGCGGGGTGGTCACGACCAGGTACGACGCTATTCGGGCAAGTCACGGCAACTCCCACTAAGGAGGCACTTACTGGACGCCCCCGGACGGCAGTGCAAGGATGCGCGCACTGCCCAGTCACTAGCTGACATTGCTTGGAAGGAGCCTCTGCGATGCAGGGCGACCCCGAGGTCCTCGAATTCCTCAACGAGCAGCTGACCGGCGAGCTCACGGCCATCAACCAGTACTGGCTGCACTACCGCATCCAGGACAACAAGGGGTGGACCAAGCTCGCCAAGTACACGCGTGAAGAGTCCATCGACGAGATGAAGCACGCGGACAAGCTCACCGAGCGCATCCTCATGCTCGACGGCCTGCCGAACTACCAGCGCCTCTTCCACGTGCGCGTGGGGCAGACGATCACGGAGATGTTCCAGGCGGACCGGCAGGTCGAGGTCGAGGCCATCGACCGCCTCAAGCGCGGCATCGAGGTCATGCGCGGGAAGGGCGACATCACGTCCGCCCGCCTCTTCGAGGAGATCCTGGAGGACGAGGAGCACCACATCGACTACCTCGACACCCAGCTGGAGCTCATCGAGTCCCTCGGCGAGGCGCTGTACATCGCGCAGCTCATCGAGCAGCCGAGCTAGCCGAGCCGGCCGAAAGCCCTCGGCCGGACCCTCAGGCGGCTTCCGCCAGCTCCGGCGCGGGTGCCACGGCGGGGTCGGCGGCGAGGACGGCCGCGGCGTTGCCCTTCTCCACCAGCTCCCGGCGGGGGCAGGCCCCGCGGCCGAGGATGCCCTGGATGGTGCGCACGCAGGATCCGCAGTCGGTGCCGGCCTTGGTGGCCGAGGCGATCTGGCGGGGGGTGCAGGCCCCGGCGGCCGCGTGTTCCTTCACCTGCTTGTCGGTGACGCCGAAGCAAGAGCAGACGTACACGCGGTTCACCTCCCTGGAGCGGAACGGTTCGGCAGGCCATCCCCTATTCGGTGAGGCTTACCTAACCGTACCTAAAGTTAGGGTCCCCTAAAAGACCCGGGTACGACGATGGGGCGCGGATCACATCGATCCCGCGCCCCCATCGTCGTAGGAAGGTACCTACTGATCGCGACTACTGGTCGCGGTACATCTCGGCGACCAGGAAGGCCAGGTCCAGGGACTGGCTGCGGTTGAGCCGCGGGTCGCAGGCGGTCTCGTAGCGCTGGTGCAGGTCGTCGACGAAGATCTCGTCGCCGCCGCCCACGCACTCGGTGACGTCGTCACCGGTGAGCTCGACGTGGATGCCGCCCGGGTGGGTGCCCAGCGCCTTGTGGACCTCGAAGAAGCCCTTGACCTCGTCGAGCACGTCGTCGAAACGGCGCGTCTTGTGGCCGGAGGCCGCCTCGAAGGTGTTGCCGTGCATCGGGTCGGTGACCCACGCGACGGTCGCACCGGACGCGGTGACCTTCTCGACCAGCTCGGGGAGCTTGTCGCGGACCTTGTCGGCGCCCATGCGGACGACGAAGGTCAGGCGGCCCGGCTCGCGCTCGGGGTCCAGGCGGTCGATGTACGTCAGCGCCTCGTCGACCGAGGTGGTCGGGCCGAGCTTGATGCCGATCGGGTTGGCGATCTGCGAGCAGAACTCGATGTGCGCGTGGTCCAGCTGGCGGGTGCGCTCACCGATCCAGACCATGTGGCCGGAGGTGTCGTACAGCTTGCCGGTGCGCGAGTCCGTACGGGTGAGCGCGCCCTCGTAGTCCAGCAGCAGCGCCTCGTGCGAGGAGTAGAACTCCACCGCCTTGAACTCGGCCGGGTCGGTGCCACAGGCCTTCATGAAGTTCAGGGCGTTGTCGATCTCCCGCGCGAGCTGCTCGTAGCGCTGCCCGGACGGGGAGGACTTCACGAAGTCCTGGTTCCAGGCGTGCACCTGGCGCAGGTCGGCGTAGCCACCGGTGGTGAAGGCGCGCACCAGGTTCAGCGTCGAGGCCGACGCGTGGTACATGCGCTTCAGGCGCTCCGGGTCCGGGACCCGGGCCTCTTCGGTGAAGGCGAAGCCGTTGACGGAGTCGCCGCGGTAGGTCGGCAGGGTGACGCCGTCGCGGGTCTCGGTGTCCTTGGAGCGCGGCTTGGAGTACTGACCCGCGATGCGGCCGACCTTCACGACGGGCACGGAGGCCGCGTACGTGAGGACGGCGCTCATCTGGAGCAGGGTCTTCAGCTTGGCGCGGATGTGGTCGGCGGAGACGGCGTCGAAGGCCTCGGCGCAGTCGCCGCCCTGGAGCAGGAACGCCTCGCCCTTGGCGACGGCTCCCAGACGGGCGCGCAGCTGGTCGCACTCACCCGCGAAGACGAGCGGAGGATACGACTCGAGGTCCGCGACGACAGCGCGCAGGGCCTCGGCATCGGGGTACGAAGGCTGCTGCGCCGCGGGAAGGTCTCGCCAGGTCGCCTTGGCGGCGAGGGCTTGGTTTTCAGCGTTCACGGTCACCTCGTACACATTACGTCGTCAATCGCCGTGTCCGGCCGGACGCCCACCTGATGAGACGGTGTCGTTCGAAGGCCCGGGACCCGCGGATGAACGGAATGCAAGGTTCACATGCCGGAAAACGCCGGATGCAGCGGAACGCCGGCATCGTGGGCTAGGGTGCCTCCCATGTACGCGCACGCCGACCTGAACTGGTGGTGGCCCGCTCCCGGCGGCCCACTCCTCTCGCGTACCCACTGACACGAGCGAAGCGCAGGCCGCCCCGAGGGGCGGCCTTTTGCGTGTGCCGACACGGGCCGTCCCTCCCTCCGACACCCCACCGGAAGGACGCCCCCATGACCCGCCCCACGCCCTGCACGACCCCCCGGCGCGATTTCGACTTCACCTCGCTCCTCGACGACTCCGCCCCGCCCTTCGCCCTGCTGCGCCGGCGGACGCCCGGCCGCGACCACGACACCGTCGAGGTCCTCCTCGGCCCCGTCCACGAGGCCGGCCGGCTCGCCGACCTGCCCGTACGGGAGCTCCCCACCCTCGCCCTGGTCCCCTTCCGGCAGATCCGCGAGCGCGGGTTCGACGTACGCGACGACGGCACGCCGCTGGCCGTGCTGACCGCCGAGGAGGCGTACGAGATCCCGCTCGCGGAGGCGCTGACCGGGCTCCCCGACCACCGCGTCCGGGTGGACGGCGGCCGCTTCGACGTCCCCGACGAGGAGTACGCGGCCACCGTCGACCGGGTGATCCGCGAGGAGATCGGCCGCGGCGAGGGCGCGAACTTCGTCATCCGGCGCACCTACGGGGGCCGGATCGACGGCTTCGGCCGGGCCGACGCGCTGGCCCTGTTCCGGCGGCTGCTGGAGGGCGAGCGGGGCGCGTACTGGACGTACGTGGTCCACACCCCGGACCGCACCCTCGTCGGGGCCAGCCCCGAGGTGCACGTACGGATGTCCGGCGGCACGGTCGTGATGAACCCGATCAGCGGCACGTACCGCTACCCGGACTCCGGTCCGACCGCCGAGTCGCTCCTCGCATTCCTCGCCGACCGCAAGGAGACCGAGGAGCTGTCGATGGTGGTCGACGAGGAACTGAAGATGATGTGCACCGTCGGCGACATGGGCGGGGTCGTCGTCGGCCCCCGCCTGAAGGAGATGTCCCACCTCGCGCACACCGAGTACGAGCTGCGCGGACGCTCCTCGCTGGACGTCCGGGAGGTGCTGCGGGAGACCATGTTCGCGGCGACGGTGACGGGCTCGCCCGTACAGAACGCCTGCCGGGTGATCGAACGGTACGAGAGCGGCGGCCGGGGCTACTACGCGGGCGCCCTGGCGCTGCTCGGCCTGGACGCGTCCGGCGCCCAGACGCTGGACTCCCCCATCCTGATCCGCACCGCCGACATCGCCCCCGACGGGAGCCTGCGGGTGCCGGTCGGCGCCACCCTGGTCCGCCACTCGGACCCGCTCGGCGAGGTGGCCGAGACCCACGCCAAGGCCGCCGGGGTACTGGCGGCCCTCGGCGTACGGCCCGCCCCGCCCCGGCCGGCCCCCTCCGGCGGCGCGGCCGGACTGGCCGACGACCCCCGGGTGCAGGCGGCCCTCGCCGCGCGGCGGGCCGACCTGGCACCGTTCTGGCTCCGCATGCAGGAGCGGCCGGCGGACCCGGCCGGGCACGCGCTGGTGATCGACGCGGAGGACACCTTCACGGCGATGCTGGCCCACGTGCTGCGGGTGGCCGGGCTGGAGGTGACCGTACGCCGCTACGACGACCCCGGGCTGCGGCCCCTCGCCCTGGCCTGGGACGGCCCGGTCGTCCTCGGCCCGGGCCCCGGGCAACCCGGCGGACGCGGCCGACCCCAGGATGCGGATGCTGCGCGGGCTGGCGCGGGAGCTCCTCGCCTCCCACCGCGGGGGGCTGCTGGGGGTGTGCCTCGGGCACGAGCTGCTGGCGGCGGAGCTGGGGCTGCCGCTGGTGCGGAAGGCCGAGCCGGCGCAGGGGGCGCAGGTGGTGGTCGACCTGTTCGGCACACCGGAGGTGGTGGGCTTCTACAACACGTACGCCGCTGCCTGCGACGCGGAGGCGGAGGCGGAACTCGCTGCGCACGGGGTGGAGGTGTCGCGCGACGCCGTCACGGGGGAGGTCCACGCGGTCCGATGCGCGGCGCGGGGCTTCGCGGGCGTCCAGTTCCACCCGGAGTCGGTGCTCACCCTGCGCGGGGCGGGCATCGTCTCGACCCTGCTCCGCGCCCTGACGGGCACCCCGGCCGAGCCGGCGTAGCCGGGTCCGGGGGCGGGGTCCCGGGGGCGGGTGCGGGCCGTTGCCCTGCGGGGCCGGTCCCCTACCCGCCCTTCCACCGTTCCCAGGGGCTCCGCCCCTGACCCCGTTGCGCTCAAACGCCGCGCGGGCTGGATACATCCAGCCCCGGGGAACGGGCGAAAGGCGGGGCGGGGACGGCCCGCCGCAGGCGCCCCCCGTCAGCCCCCCGGCGGGACGAGGGTGTTCTCGGAGCGGCGCTCCGCCAGATAGTCCGCCACGTTCCGGACGGTGGCGTCGACGATCTGCCCCACCGCCTCCAGCGTGTAGTACGCCTGGTGGCTGGTCACCACCACGTTCGGGAACGTCACCAGCCGGGCCAGCGTGTCGTCCTCCACCGCCTCCAGGGACCGGTCCGTGAAGAAGACCCCGGCCTCCGCCTCGTACACGTCCAGGCCCACCCCCGTGAAGCGGCCCGCCCGCAGCTCCGCGACGAGGGCCTCCGTGTCGATCAGCCCGCCCCGGCTGGAGTTCACGAGGACCACGTCGTCCCGCATCGCCTTCAGCGCGGCCGCGTCCACGATGTGGTGCGTGGCCTCCAGCAGCGGCACGTGCAGGCTGATCAGGTCGGCGGACGCGAACAGCTCGTCCTTGTCCACGTACGCCATGCCCAGCTCCACGCACGCCGGGTTGGGCGCGAGGTCCCAGCCCAGCAGCTTCATGCCGAAGCCGTGGGCGATCCGGGTGAAGGCCTCTCCGATCCTGCCGGTGCCGAGGACCCCCGCCGTGCGGCCCCGCAGGTCGCGGCCCATCAGGCCGTTCAGGCGGAAGTCGAAGTCCCGGGTGCGGTTGGAGGCGCGGACGATCCGCCGGTTCACGGCCATGGCCAGGGTCCAGGCGAACTCGGCCACCGAGTAGGGGGAGTAGTACGAGACCCGGCTGACGGTCATCCGGAGCTGCCGGGCCACGTCCAGGTCGATGTTGTTGAAGCCGGTGGAGCGCTGCGCGATCATGCGGGTGCCGCCGGCGGCCAGGGCGCGCAGGACCCGCCCGTGCAGTTCCGCGTTGACGCTGGAGGAGACGACCTCGTACCCGGCGGCGATCGGCGCGGTGTCCTCGCCGAGGAAGACGTCGAGGCAGCGGATCTCGTGGCGCCCCTGGAAGTGTTCCTCGAAGGCGCGCTCCAGGAGGGGCTTCTCGTCGGCGGTCACACCGAAGGCCAGGATCTCCACGCTCGCTCGCTCCCCACATGTCGCCTCGGCCACGGGTCGCCTCGGCCAGAGGTCGCCTCGGCCACGGGTCGTTTCGTCACGATACGTCCCGTGGCCCGCCTCCGCAGGCGTCAGCGCGAGCCTCAGCCGAAGAAGACCCCGACCTCCTCGTACAACGCGGGGTCGACCGTCTTCAGCTTCGCGGTGGCCTCCGCGATCGGCACACGGACGATGTCCGTCCCCTTCAGCGCGACCATCTTGCCGAAGTCCCCGTCGCGCACCGCGTCGATCGCGTGCAGTCCGAAGCGGGTGGCGAGCCAGCGGTCGAAGGCGCTCGGGGTGCCGCCGCGCTGGATGTGCCCGAGGACCGTGGTACGGGCCTCCTTGCCGGTCCGAGACTCGATCTCCTTGGCCAGCCACTCGCCCACGCCCGACAGCCGGACGTGTCCGAAGGAGTCGCGGGAGACCGCGTCCTTGAGGACCAGGTCGCCGTCCTTGGGCATGGCGCCTTCCGCCACCACCACGATGGGCGCGTAGCTGGCCTTGAAACGGGAGGTCACCCAGGCGCAGACCTGCTCCACGTCGAAGCGCTGCTCGGGGATGAGGATGACGTTGGCGCCGCCCGCCAGCCCCGAGTGCAGGGCGATCCAGCCGGCGTGCCGGCCCATGACCTCGACGACCAGGACCCGCATGTGGGACTCGGCCGTGGTGTGCAGCCGGTCGATGGCCTCGGTGGCGATGCCCACGGCGGTGTCGAAGCCGAAGGTGTAGTCGGTGGCCGAGAGGTCGTTGTCGATGGTCTTCGGTACGCCGACGCAGGGGACGCCGTACTCCTCGTAGAGCCGGGCGGCCACGCCGAGGGTGTCTTCGCCGCCGATCGCGACGAGCGCGTCGACCTCGAACTTGGCGAGGTTCTCCTTGATGGCGCGGACGCCGTTCTCCGTCTTGAACGGGTTGGTGCGCGAGGAGCCGAGGATGGTGCCGCCCCGGGGCAGGATGCCCCGGACCGCGGGGATGTCCAGCGGGACGGTGTCCCCCTCGACCGGCCCCCGCCAGCCGTCCTTGAAGCCGACGAACCCGTATCCGTACTCCTGCGTGCCCTTGCGGACGACGCCCCTGATCACCGCGTTGAGTCCGGGGCAGTCGCCGCCGCCGGTGAGCACTCCGACCTTCATGGAATCTCCCTTCGCCATGACCGTCACGCTAGTGGTGGCACAGGTCACGGCAAGGGGCGCGGAGAGCCCAATTCCGGTGCGGACGGCGGGCGTTGCGTACGCCCCGTTCACTCGTACGGGGAGCCGGGGTGCAAGTAAGTACGACGTACGAACGGTACGAACGGGTTACGCGTCGTCGAGCCCGCGCTCTATCGCGTACCGGACGAGCTCCACCCGGTTGTGCAGCTGGAGCTTGCCGAGGGTGTTCTGCACGTGGTTCTGGACCGTGCGGTGGGAGATCACCAGCCGCTCCGCGATCTGCTTGTACGACAGGCCCTTCGCCACCAGCCGCAGCACCTCGGTCTCCCGGTCGGTCAGCTGCGGCGCCTTCGGCACGTCGGGCGCGGCCGGCGCCGGGTCGGTGGCCAGCCGCCGGTACTCGCCGAGGACCAGACCGGCCAGGCCCGGCGTGAACACCGGGTCCCCGGCCGCCGTGCGGCGGACCGCGTCGATCAGCTCCTGCGCCCCGGCCGACTTCAGCAGGTAGCCGGTCGCCCCCGACTTCACCGCCTCCAGCACGTCGGCGTGCTCACCGCTGGCCGACAGCACGAGCACCCGCAGCGCGGGATCGGCGCCGACCAGCTCCTTGCAGACCTGCACCCCGGGCATGCCCGGCAGGTTGAGGTCGAGGACCAGCACCCGCGGCGCCGCCGCACGGGCCCGGCGCACCGCCTCCGGCCCGTCGCCGGCCGTGGCGACGACGTCGAAGCCCGCGGCGGCCAGGTCGCGGGCCACCGCGTCCCGCCACATCGGATGGTCGTCGACGACCATCACCTTGATGTCCTGGAGCTGGGGCTTGAGCTGGAGCTCGCTGCCGGCGTCGTTCACTGGGTCCTCCCCCTCGGTACTTTCAGTTCCACTTCGGTGCCCTGTCCGGGGACGGACACCAGCTCGGCGCTGCCGCCGAGATCGCGCAGGCGCCCGCGGATGGACAGGGCCACGCCCATGCGCCCCTCACCCTCCGCCTGGTCGAGCCGGCCGGCCGGGATGCCCGGGCCGTCGTCCCGTACGGTCACGATCACCTCGTCGCCCCAGTCCTCGACCAGGATCCAGGCGCTGGCGCCCTCCCCGGCGTGCTTGCGCACGTTGTCCAGGGCCGCGCCGACCGCCGCGGCCAGCTCCCGCGCGGCGGGCGCCGGCAGCACCACCGGGCTGCCCGGCTCGGCGAAGCTCACCCGGGAGCCGGCGTGCGGTGCCAGCAGCGAGCGCAGGTCCAGCTCGGCCTCCTCCGCGCCGGGCTCCTCCACCTCGTACGTGTCCACCAGCGCGCCGAGCGACCCGTCGCGCGAGACCCGGGACGGCTGCACCAGCCCGCTGGAGACCAGCGTGCGCAGCGCCACCTCCTGCTCCCCCGCCATCCGGCCCAGCTCGGCGGCCTCGCCGCCCAGCTCGGTGCCGCGCCGCTGGACCATGGCGAGGACCTGCAGGACCCCGTCGTGGATATCGCGGGCCAGGCGCTCGCGCTCGCGGGTCGCGGCCTCGATCTCCAGGGCGCGGGCGAGGGTGGCCTCACTGGCCCGGGCGACCTCGACGACGTAGCCGATGGCGATGGAGGCGACCCAGACCAGCAGCACGTTGTGCAGGGTGTCGCGGGTGGGGTCGCCGCCGTGGATGACGAGGTTGGCGGCGGCCACGAAGGTCGAGGCGAAGCCGGCCCAGCGCCAGCCGCCCTTGAGGGCGAAGGCCAGGACCGAGCCGGCGGTCCAGATGCTGGGGAGGGTGGGGCCGCCCTCCGTGATCCGCTGGTGGGTGTCGGCGAGCGGCGTCAGCAGGATGCCGGTCAGCGCGACGGCGAGGTCGGCCACGAGGAAGCCCTTGGTGCAGCTGGCCGCGTTCGCCACCCGGCGGTGGGTGGCCAGCGTCCAGACGGCGAGGAGGGAGAGGTAGCCGACCGCGACGCCGGGCTGGTCGAACTTCCGGTAGGCCGCCGCGAACAGCAGGGCCGCGTAGACCATGGTGAGCAGCCGGTACGCGGTCAGGGCCCGCCACAGCGGCTGCTCGACCGACATCCGTACGACGCGCTCGCGCTTCGCCATCTCCCCCACCCGCCCCGTCCCCGCGGACCGGCCTCCCGGCCGGCCCGCCGCGCGCGCTACTCCGCGCCCGTCTCTCCCTTGGCCTTCTCGGCCTCGGCCTTCTCCGCTTCGGCCTTCTCCGCCTCGGCCTTCTCGGCCTTGGCCGCCTTGTCGGCCGCCTTGCCGCTCTCCTTGGCCGCCTTCTCCGCGTCCGCGATCTGCCGCTTGGCGGCCGTCGCGTAGATGTCCACGTACTCCTGGCCGGAGAGCTTCATGATCTCGTACATGACCTCGTCGGTCACCGAGCGGAGGATGAAGCGGTCCCCGTCCATGCCCTGGTAGCGGCTGAAGTCCAGCGGCTTGCCGATCCGGATCCCCGGGCGCATCAGCTTCGGGACCACCTTGCCGGGCGGCTGGATCTTCTCGGTGTCGATCATGGCGACGGGGATCACGGGCGCGCCCGTGGCCAGCGCCACCCGGGCCAGACCGCCCGGCTTGCCGCGGTAGAGGCGGCCGTCGGGTGAGCGCGTGCCCTCGGGGTAAATACCGAACAGCTCCCCGCGCTCGATGACCTCGATGCCGCTCTTGATGGCGGCCTCGCCCGCACCGCGCGCGCCGGAGCGGTCCACCGGGAGCTGGCCGACGCCCTTGAAGAAGGCCGCCGTCAGCTTGCCCTTGACCCCGGGGGAGGTGAAGTACTCCGCCTTCGCGATGAAGGTCACCTTCCGGTCCAGTACGGCCGGCAGGAAGAAGGAGTCGGAGAAGGACAGGTGGTTGCTCGCGAGGATCGCCGGCCCCTCGGCGGGAATGTTCTCGAGGCCCTCCACCCACGGCCTGAAGGCGAGCTTCAGGGAACCCCCGATGGAGAACTTCATTGCGCCGTAGATCAACTCGAAAGCCTTCCTGTGTCTGTCGAACAGACCATATCCCGTGGGCCCGCGCGGAGCGCCCGACGGCCCTGGTCGGTGTCATCCCGGTCGCGTACGGTGAAGTCACACAGCGCAACGCACCCCCCACCCTTCGAAGGAGACCCTGGTGCCCGTCCTCCCTGGAGCAGAGCCGTTCCGCCACGAGGGCGGAGAGGTGGGCGTACTCCTCTGCCACGGCTTCACCGGTTCGCCCCAGTCGCTCCGCCCCTGGGCCGAGTACCTGGCCGAGCGCGGGCTGACCGTCTCGCTCCCGCTGCTCCCCGGACACGGGACGCGCTGGCAGGACATGCAGCTCACCGGCTGGCAGGACTGGTACGCGGAGGTCGACCGGGCGCTGCGCGAGCTGCTGGAGCGGTGCGAGCAGGTCTTCGTCTTCGGCCTCTCCATGGGCGGTGCGCTGACGCTGCGGCTGGCCGCCAAGCACGGTGACGCCATCAGCGGCATCGTCCTCGTCAACCCGGCCAACAAGGTGCACGACCCGCTGGCCGTCGCCCTTCCGGTGGTCAAGCACTTCATCCGGTCGACGCCGGGGATCGCCAGCGACATCGCCAAGCCCGGCTCGGCGGAGATCGGCTACGACCGCGTTCCGACGAAGGCCGCGCACTCGCTGCGCAAGTTCTTCCAGCTCGTGGACACCGAGCTGCCGCAGGTCACGCAGCCGGTGCTGCTGCTCCACAGCCCCCAGGACCACGTGGTCCCGCCCGTCGACTCGGCGCGGATCCTGTCCCGCGTGTCGTCGACCGACGTCACCGAGACCCTGCTGGAACAGAGCTACCACGTGGCGACGTTGGACCATGACGCGGAGCGGATCTTCGCGGACAGCTACGCGTTCATCGGGCGGCTCGCGAAGAGTGTCGGCAGGGAGGGGGCGGCCAGCGGTGGCTGAGCACGAGGAGTCCTCCGGGGGCGTACCCCCGCTGGACGAGGAAGCGGCGTGGGCCGCGATCGTCGCCGGGTACGGGCAGGAACCCCCGGACCCGCCGGGGGCGAGGCCGTTCCGGCCGATCGAGAACCTGATGCTGCCGGAGGAGGACGTGAAGCCCGAGCCGAAGGCCCCCACGTCCCCGGCGGCCCCTTCGGCCCCGACGGCCGAGCCGGCCCCGGAGCCGGAGCCCGAGCCCAAGCCCGCCCCGAAGCCGGAGCTGGGCAGCTCGATCACGTTCGCCCCGGGCGTGGGCGCCCCGGTACCGACCCCGGGGCCGGGTCCGGGTCCGGGCCCGAGGGACCACACCCCGGCCGAACCGGCGGACGAGGGCCACTTCGTCCCGCCGGAACCGGAACTGCCGGAGGCGGACACGACGGCGAAGTTCGCCTGGCTCGCGGTGGTCGGCGGACCGGTACTGCTCCTGCTGGCGGTGCTGCTCCAGTGGGACATGACCTGGTGGCTGACCACCCTGGGCATCGGCGGCTTCCTGGGCGGCTTCGCCACCCTGATCGCCCGCATGTCGGGCGGCGAGGACGACGATGACGACGACCCGGGGCGCGGCGCGGTGGTGTAGCAGCGAGGGCTTCAGGGCGCGGGCCGGCTATCTCTCTCTCCCCCCGAGGTACGGGGGGGCGGGGGTTGCCCACCCGCCCCCTGGGTGCGGGCCGGAGTCCGGGGGCGGTGTCCCCCGGACCGGTCAGAGAGGGTTGGGGGCTTCCCGTCAGTCCCATCGTCCTTCCGGTTCGGGCCGGTCCCTCAAGGGCGCTCCTTCGTCGCGTCGCTACGCGATCGCCTTCGGCGACCCTTGACCGACCGACCCGAACCGGAAAGCCGAAAGACTGCCGGGAAACCCCCAAAGAAACGGGACGGACGATCCTTGGAGGAGCGGGCGCCTCAGCGATGAGACGAGGGGCCGGGGGCCGGCCCGCCGGGCATCCGGGCCCTCAAGAGGCGTGTTTCCGGTGCCGGGGCGCGACTACCCGCACGAGAAGGCGAACAGAGCAGCCCAGGGAAGCCGACAAGCGCGTCAGATCGCTACGCGCTCCTCTTTTCTCGGCGTCCGGCGACCGCCTGTGGCTGATACCCGCACGAGAGGTTGACCAGAGCAGCCGAGGAAGCGGAGAGGCGCGACAGATCGCTACGCGCTCCTCTGGTCTCGGCGGCCGGCGGCAGTCTTGGGTCGCTGCCTCTGAAGTGCTCAGGTCGGGCACCGCGAGAGCCGCGACGACGGCATGCATGGCGGCTCCTACTCGATTGCGGTGCTTGAATGGGTGGTCGTTCCCGGTCTGGTAAGGAGAAGTGCTGTGCCTTTGGTGTCTGTCGTGATGCCCGTCTACAACTCGGCGGCGACCCTCGGTGCGGCCGTCCGGTCAGTGCTCACCCAGACCCACGGCGACCTGGAGCTGCTGATCACCGACGACCAGTCCACCGACAGCTCCATGGACCTGCTCGCGGAGTTCGCCCGCCAGGACGAGCGCGTCCTGCCGGAGCGGGCGCCCGAGCAGGGCGGCGCCGGCCGGGCCCGCAACCGTGCGATCGAGCGGGCTCGCGGGGACTACGTCGCCTTCCTCGACAGCGACGACATGTGGCTTCCGGAGAAGACCGAGAAGCAGCTCGCCTTCGCCGCTCAGGGGACCGCGCCGCTGACGTTCACCTCGTACTTCAAGATGGACGCCGACTACGACGGCGAGAGCACCGACTGGGTCCCCAACGGGCGCGTGGTCCGTGCCCGGGAGCACGTGGACTACCGCGCGATGCTGGTCCGCGACCACATCGGAGCCCTCACCGCCATGTACGACCGCAACGCCCTGGGCACGAGGCTGATGCCGGAGATGCGCAAGCGGCAGGACTACGCCCTCTGGCTCTCGATCATGCGGGACGGCGCCGACGCCCGGGGCCTGGCCGAGCCGCTCGCGGTGTACCGGGCCCACCAGGCGGGGTCCCTGTCCTCCAACAAGCTCTCGCTCGTCCAGTACAACTGGTCGCTCTACCGCGAGCACGAGCACCTGTCGGTCCCGCGCGCGACGCGGGCACTGGCCGGTGCCGTGTGGCAGTCGGTGCGCAACTCCCGCATCTAGCCCGACCGCGGCGTCGACCGTCTAAGGCCTGTCTGATAATTGATCTTGTGGCAGGTCGAGGTGAGTTGACGGACGCGGCATGGGATCGGATAGAGCCCTTGTTGCCGCAGGTGGACGGGCGCGGTCGGCCGTGGCGTGATCACCGGCAGGTGGTCAATGGTGTGCTGTGGCGGTTGCGGACCGGGGCGCCGTGGCGTGACCTGCCCGAGCGGTACGGGCCGTGGCAGACCGTCTACGAGCGGTTCGCCCGCTGGGAGGCGGACGGGACCTGGGCGAAGCTTCTGGAGCACGTCCAGGTCCGCGATGACGCGGTTGGCCGCGTGGAATGGACGGTTGCCGTTGACTCCACGATCAACCGCGCCCACCAGCACGCCGCCGGCGCCCGCAAAAGGGGGCCGCAGACGGGGACGAACTGGAAGATCCGGGCCGCTCGCAGACGCGCCAGGCCCTCGGCCGGTCCCGAGGCGGTCTGACCACCAAGGTCCACCTCGCCGTCGACGGCCGCGGCCTGCCCCTGTCCATCGTGCTCACGCCCGGCAACGTCAACGACGCCACCGCATTCGCCCAGGTCCTCGACGGGATCCGCGTTCCGCGAGCCGAAACCGGCCGCCCGCGCACGACACCGACCCGCGTCCTGGGCGACAAGGCCTACTCCAGCCGGGCGATCCGGCACCTGCTGCGGCGTCGGGGCATCGTCGTCACGATCCCCGAGCGCCGCGACCAGGTCGCCAACCGCCGGCGCAGAGGGCGCCTCGGCGGCCGTCCGCCCGCCTTCGACAAGGAGGTCTACCGCGACCGCAACGTGGTCGAACGATGCTTCGCACGCCTCAAGCAGTTCCGCGCGATAGCGACCAGGTTCGACAAGCTCGCCGACCGCTACCGCGCCGGAGTCGTCCTGGCCTCGCTGATCCTCTGGCTCCGCGAACCAGCCAGGTGATCATTTGTCAGACAGGCCCTAGGGCTGGTCCGGAAGGAGTTGGCGTCCGTCATGGCTTCGTACGTGGGGGCTGTTGCCGTCGAGCGCGTCGAGGAGTCGGATGGCGTAGACCTCGGACATGCACTCGGTGACCTCGTCCGCTGTCAGCCACTGGACTGCCGTGCTTTCGCCTGAAAGGCGTTCCGTCCCGCCGGAGGGCTTGCAGCGGAAGACCAGTGCCACCACTCCGGCCGTGACGTTCTTGTACACGCCGGTGAGACGGTCTACTTCAATGTGGATGCCGGTTTCCTCCAACACCTCCCGCCGCACGCCGTCTTCAGGGGTTTCCGCCAGCTCAAGCACCCCGCCCGGTGGCTCCCACGTTCCGTTGTCGGCTCGGCGGATGGCCAGCAGTCGGCCGTCGTCACGCACGACCACCCCGGCAACCGACACGGAATGGCGTGGCGTTGACCTGTCCGACGGGACGCTGTTACTCATGTACATGAGCATAGGAGGAAGCGAAGGACCATGGGAGCAGCTGCAGGAGAAGGCAAGGCCGTCCCCCGGTACTTGCAGATCGCCGAGGACATCGTCCAGCAGGTTCGCGCCGGCGTCTTGAAGCCGGGAGACCAGGTGCCCAGCGAGGCCGAGATGGTCGAGCGCTACGGAGTCTCCGGCGGGACCGTCCGCAAGGCGATGCTGGAGATCCGCGCCAGCGGTCTCGTCGACACACGGCACGGCAAGGGCTCGTACGTAAAGGACCGGCCGCCGGTGCGTCACCGGTCTTCGGATCGCTTCCGCCGCTCCCTCCGGCAGGGCGGCAAAGCCGCCTACCTCGCCGAATCGGAGCAGTCGGGCGCCGCCGCGAGGGTCAGCGTCGTTTACATCGGCCCCGTCGAGGCCCCCGAGGTGATCGCCCAGCGGCTCGGCGTGGACATCGGCACGCAGGTGCTCGCGCGCCGCCGCTTGTACTTCCGCAACGGCACCCCAGTGGAAACCGCGACCTCCTACCTGCCGTGGGACGTGGTGCGCGACATCCCGGAACTCTTCGCCGAGAACCCCGGAGGCGGCGGCATCTACGCACGCCTCGAAGAGCACGGTCACACCTTCGCCGAGTTCGTGGAGACCCTGCAGGCACGGCCCGCCGCGAAAGCCGAAGCATCGGAGCTGGCGCTGAGCCCCGGAGCGACTGTGGTGCACCTGCTGCGAAACGCAGTCACGGACACGGGCCGCGTCATCGAGGTCTGCGACACCCTCATGGCCGCTGACCAGTTCGTCTTCGAGTTCCGCATCCCGGCAACCGACTGACGACCCCACGCCCGTCCACAACCCACTGTGGCCTAGCCTTCACAGCGGGTATACTCCTATGCAGGAGTTGAGCCACTCTTGGCGGAGCACTCATATACATGAGTGAAGGAGTTCAGCCTCTTTAGAGGAGTGACCACCATGTATCCGATCCCCGCCCGCCTGGCAGCAACGCCCTGCCCCACCGACATCGACGACGACACCGGCTCGTTGAGGGCTGCCGGGGCGATCGAGCCAAGCGCGGACCTGCTCACCCGCGCGCAGGCCGGCTGGGAGCGGTTCCTCATCTCCTTCGAGGCGGCCTCCGATGAGTGAGTGTTACGAGTACGTCCCCCACCGCCTCCTCTACCAACGCGTGCGCGACATCGCCTCGGGCATCGAGGGCGTCCTGATGGCCGTGATCAACGAAAACGTCTCGGATACCGCCGTCTACGAGCGTTGGGTGGAGCTCGCCTACATCCGGGGCGCCTCCGGCCGCGAATTCACGACCGCCGCCACCAACGTCGAACCCGCCCACGACCAGCCCCGGACGGCCGCCAGTCGCCGAGACCAGAGAAGCGCGTAGCGATCTGACGCAACTCTCCGCTTCCTCGGCTGCTCTGGTCAACCTCTGTGCGGGTGCCAGCCACAGGCGGTCGCTGGACGCCGAGAAAAGAGGAGCGCGTAGCGATCTGTCGCGCCTGGGGGCTCCGCAGGGCGGTCTGTTCGCCTTCTCGTGCGGGTAGCCGGGCCCCGGCTCCGGATTTCGACTCTTGGGGGCCCGGATGCCCGGCGGGCCGGCCCCCGGCACCGCGCCTGGTCCCTGAGACGCCCGTCCCTCCACCATGGACCGTGCCGTTTCTTTGGGGGTTTCCCGGCAGTCTTTCGGCTTTCCGGTTCGGGCCGCCCTGTCAAGGGTCGCCGAAGGCGATCACGAAG
>NZ_GG657750.1:2211112-2214965 GCF_000158895.1 Streptomyces sp. C
GAACCGGAAGGACGATGGGACTGACGGGAAGCCCCCAACCCGCTCTGAGACCGTCCGAGGGGGTACCGCCCCCGGCCACCGGCCCGCAGACGAGGGGGCGGGTGGGCAACCCCCGCCCGGCCGCGCGGGGTCGAGGGGGAGATAGCGGGCCCGCGCCCCGACCCCCCCTCACCCCGCCGGAACCCGTAGTGCCGCCAGCACCGGCAGGTGGTCCGTCGCTGCGCGGAGGTCGGGGGTGGTGACCCCCGGGAGGCCCGCGGGGACTCCGCAGGCCAGGACTTCTACGCCCGGGGAGGCGAAGACCGCGTCGATCCTGCGGGTCGGGGCCGTCGACGGGAAGGTGTCGCCGTCGCCCCACGGGGAGACCGTCCAGCAGTCCTGGAGCGCTCCCGACAGGCGGCCGAAGGCGGGACCCCCCGCCGCCTCGTTGACGTCCGCCGCCGCGATCACGTGCGGCGCGCCCAGGGCGGCGGCCCGGTCCAGGAGCAGTTGCGCCTGCGCCTGCCGTTCCCGCGCGTCCAGCGAGAGGTGGGCGCTGACCACCCCGACGCGGGCGGCGCCGAAGCGGACGACGGCCGTGGCGAAGCCGCGGCGGTGCAGGCCGGGGGTGCGCGGGAGCAGTACGTCCTCGGTGCGTTCCACGAAGGCCCGTAGGGAGCAGAGCAGCAGCGGTCCGGCCGCGGTGGCTCCGCCTCCCAGCACCACGAGGTCGGTCTTGGCGGCCAGCCTCGCCGCGTGCTTGCGCCAGCGGAAGAACCGGGGCGCTTCCTGGACGAACACCAGGTCGGGGGCGCAGGCGCGGATGACCCGGGCCAGGGCTTCCTCGTCGTCGCGCAGCGAGCGGATGTTGTAGCTGAGGGCCCGGATGACGGCTGAGCCGTCGGGCTCGGTCACGGACTTAGGCAGCGTGTGCAGCGTGTGCGGCATGCCCCGAACATACGCAGCTGCCCGCCGCCCCCACAGGGGGCACGGCGGGCAGGCGCGGGCGAAAAGGGGGGGGTGTCAGCCCTGGCGGGCCAGGTCCGCGGCGCCGACGAGGCCGGCCTTGCCGCCGAGCTGTGCGGCGAGCACCTGCGCGTGCGGGCGCCAGGCGCCGCCGACGAGCCAGCGCTTGAAGGACTTGCGGATCGGGTCGAGGACGAGGTCGCCCTCGTCGGAGACGCCGCCGCCGACGATGAACGCGGAGGGGTCGAAGAGGGAGGCGAGGTCGGCGAGGCCGGCGCCGGCCCAGCGGGCGAGCTCGCGGAAGGCGTCGATGGCGACGAGGTCGCCGGCGCGGGCGGCTTCGCTGATGTGCTTGCCCTCGATGCCTTCGGCGGTGCCGTCGCCGAGGCCGAGGAGGATCGCGGCGTTCTCGGGGGTGGCGTTGGCGCGCTGCTTGGCGTAGCGGACGAGGGCGCGGCCGGAGGCGTACTGCTCCCAGCAGCCCTGGCTGCCGCAGCCGCAGAGCAGGCCGTCGGGGACGACCCGGATGTGGCCGAACTCGGCGGCGACGCCGAAGCGGCCGCGGCGCAGCTTGTTGCCGATGATGATGCCGCCGCCGAGGCCGGTGCCGAGGGTGATGCAGATGACGTCCTCGTGGCCCTGGCCGGCGCCGAAGCGGTATTCGCCCCAGGCGGCGCAGTTCGCGTCGTTCTCGACGACGACGGGCAGGCCGATGCGCTGTTCGACCTTGTCCTTGAGCGGTTCGTGCCGCCAGTTGATGTTGGGTGCGAAGAGCACCGTGGCGCGCTTGTCGTCGACGTATCCGGCGGCGCCGATGCCGACGGCGTCGATGGTGTGGCTGCTGCTGACCTCGGAGACGGCGGCGCAGATCGCCTCCGTCACGCCGTCCGCGGTCGGCGGGGTGGGCACCTTGTACGTCTCAAGGATGGTGCCCTCTTCGTCGACCACGCCGGCCGCGATCTTCGTGCCGCCGATGTCGACGCCGATGGTGAGTCCCATTAGTCCCTCGGTTTCCGGTCAAACCCCGCCACGGCCAACCGTACACGGGCCCGGCGGAGGTTCAGTCGAGATCGATCCGCTGGGCCGGGCCGGTACCGGGGCCCTCGTCGCCCTTGTCGGAGGGCGCCTCCCGGGGTGCGGGGGGTTCGTCGCGGGTCCAGCGGCGTTCGTGGCTTTCGACGGCGGAGCGGTAGGCGGCGAGGAGTTCGGATCCGGCGGCGGCGAGGTGGCCGAAGACCTCTGGGTTGCGCTCGATGACGGGCTTGGCGGCGGTCTTGGCCTGGTTGACGAACTGGCGTACGGCGTCCTGGGCGGCGGCGCCGACGGCGGGGTTGTTGAGGGAGGAGACCTTGTCGGCGACGGCTTCGAAGAGCTTGAACAGCTCTTCGGCGGCGGTTCCGGTGCCGCCGTTCCCGCCGGTCCCTCCGGTGCCGCCGGACCGCGCTGACCTGCGGCGTTCCTTCTCGGCGGCGAGGTCCTCGGCGCATGCCCGCGCCCAGGCGTCGTCGGCGTCGGGGTGGTCGGTGGCCTCGCTCATGGCGGACTCTCCTGGCGGCAGCTGCGGTGGGTCTTCCTTCGACGGTACCCGAACGGCGGTACGGGTCTCAGCGCTCCCTCGGCCAGAGCCGCGGGTCCGGGGTGAAGCGGACGCGGAGGGCGCCGTCGGTGAGGGCGGCGCCGGAGACGGTGCAGCGGCGCAGGGCCGGGGGCAGCGGAACGATCCTGCGGTGCGGTCCGGCCGCGACGAGCAGTTCGTCGCCGCGCCGGATCAGGTCGAGCTCGCTCTTGCGGGCGCGGGGCAGCGGGATCGCCCAGACGAGCACCCCGTCGTCGGCGAGCCGGTCCTCGACGGTCCAGCCGGCGCCGGGTGCGGGGGCGGGGCCGGGGGCGAGGTCCCGGGCGGCGTTGAGTGCGGCGAGGTCGTCGGTGGAGCGGGGGTCCCGGCCGAGGTGGGCGATCTCGTGGACGGGGAGGCGGGGGCCGGCCCATGCGTCGAGGAAGGCCCGCTGCTGCTCGGCGATGCCGGCGGCCCAGGGGTGGGCCGCGGCGGCGTCCGCCGGTACGAGCCGGTTGGCCACGAGGGACTCGGTGCGCAGCTCGTGCAGGGCGAGCCCGAGCATGCCGGTGCGCAGGGCGGTGTCCGCGGCGGGGCCGGGCTCGGCGACGAGGCGGACCCGGGTGGTGGGGGCTTCCACGACGGCCTGGACGGCGGCGAGCTCCTCGTCCCAGCGGGCGGCGGTCTCGTACAGCCACTGCGCGGGCATGGGCACTCCGGCGAGCTGGGCCAGTACGGGGCGCAGGGCGCGGGCGGCCTGGCGTTCGGCGGGGAGGAGCCGGGTGAGGTAGCGGCGGAGCTGGGCGGGGAGGGCGAGGGTGGCCACGGCCTGGTGGAGCGGGGGCATGTCCGCGACGACGAGGTCGGTGGCGGGTGCGGCGGCGGCCCGGCGCAGGGCGCGGAGCAGGGCGAACTGTTCGGCGCCGGGGAGTTCGGTGAGTTCCTCGGTGCCGAGGGGGCGGCCGCCGAGCATGCCGATGAGGGCGGCGCCGCGTTCCTGGAGGGCGGCGAGTTCGGTGCGGAACTCCTGGCCGGAGTCGACGGGGGTGACGCGGAGTCCCGGGACCGGGTCGGGGAAGGGGTCGGCGTCGGGGCCGCACAGGAGCAGGACCCGTCGGCCCTCGCGTGCGGCGGCGAGTGCGGTGGCGGCCGCGACGGTGCTGCGGCCGGCGCCTCCCGGGCCGGTGACGAGGAGGGTCTGCATGGTGGTGCCGTGCCTTTGCTTTGCCGGGGTGTGCCGGGGTGTGCCGGTGCGGGCTGGTGCGGGTCGGTTCGTGCTGGGCGGGCTGGTCCCTGCAGGTCCGTGCTAGTGCGGGCCGGTCCGTACCGGGGCGGGCCGTCCGGGCCGGTGCA
>NZ_GG657750.1:2215065-2221245 GCF_000158895.1 Streptomyces sp. C
CGCGGGCGGTGTCCCGGAGGGGGCCCGGGGCGTCAGGGGCGGGGGGTCTCGACGCGCTTCTTGAGGCCTGCGAGGGCGCGGTCGATGATGACCTTCTCGGCCTTGCGCTTGATCATGCCGAGCATGGGGATCTTGACGTCGACGGTGAGCTGGTAGGTGACCTCGGTGCGTCCGCCGTCCAGTGGGGCGAGGCGGTAGGAGCCGTCGAGCTGGCGCAGCATCTGGGACTTGTCGAGGGTCCAGCTGACCTCGTCGGCGCCCTTCCAGGTGTAGGCGAGGGTGTGGTCGTCCTTGATGGCGCCTGCGTCCAGCAGGAGGCGGACCTTCTCGGCGCGGCCTTCGGCGTCGGTGGCCAGCACCTCGGCCTCCTTCACCTCGCCGGTCCACTCCGGGTAGCGGGCGAAGTCGGCGATCACGGCCATCACGTCGGCCGGGGAGGCGTCGATGGTGATGCTTGAGCTGGTGTGTTCCGCCATCGCGGTGGCTCCTCCGGGGAGTGTTCGAGGAAGTGTGCGGCCCGCGGCCGCCGCGTGCAGGCTACCGTGCGTGTGGAGCTCACCACTCCAGGGCCCAGGGCTTGCCGGTGGCGGCGAAGTGGCCGACGTTCACGCACTCGGTGGCGCCGATCCGGGCCCGGCGGGCCAGTGGCTGGTGGACGTGGCCGAAGAGGGCGTAGCGGGGCCGGGTGCGGCGGATCGCGGCCAGCAGGGCTTCGCTGCCGCGTTCGAAGCGGCGGGCGACGGTGTCGTAGCAGAGTTCGGGGACCTCGGGCGGGATGTGCGAGCAGAGGACGTCGACCTCGCCGAGGGCCTCGACCTTGGCGGCGTACTCCTCGGGGTCGACCTCGTAGGGGGTGCGCATCGGCGAGGGGAGTCCGCCGCCGACGAAGCCGAAGACGCGGCCGCCGATCTCCACGCGCTGGCCGTCGAGGACGGTGGTGCCGGGGCCGGCGTACTCGCTCCACAGGCCGGGGATGTCGACGTTGCCGTACGTGGCGTACGTCGGGCTGGGGAAGGCCGCGAACATCTGCGCGTACTGGCGGCGGACGGCTTCCTCGATCATCCGTTCCCTGTCGAGTCCGTCCCACAGCCGGCGGCCGAATTCGCGCGCTTCCGCGAAGCGGCGGGCGGTGCGCAGTTCGACGATGCGGTGGGCGTTCTCGATGCCGAAGAGGTCGGGGAAGATGCCGCGGGAGTGGTCGGCGTAGTCGAGGAAGAGCACCAGGTCACCGAGGCAGACGAGGGCGTCGGCGCCGTCTCCGGCGCGGGCGAGCGCGTCGGTGTTGCCGTGGACGTCGCTGACGACGTGGACCCGCGTACGACTCTTCCTGCCACCCATGCGCTCACCCTAGGGGGGCCGGCTCCGGCCGGGTAGAGGGAGGGTCGCAGGCGGCCGGACCTGCGGTTACTTCCGAGTCGCGCACACGGTCGACTACTGTCGGCAGCGTATTGGCGGGTCGTGCGCCGCATCGGGATGTACAGAATGTGACGCACGGAACATCTGGCCGGTTCCCTCTATCCGGAACCCACTACCGGTGGGTAACGTCCGGTCGGTCCACACGGTGGCGATGGCGCCCAGAGGAGCAGCAGTCTTGCGCGAGTTCAGCCTTCCGGCCCTGTACGAGGTCCCGTCGGACGGGAACCTGACGGATCTCATCCGCCGCAACGCCGCCCAGCACCCAGACACCGCCGTCATCAGCCGCAAGGTCGACGGCCGGTGGCAGGACGTGACGGCGGTGGAGTTCCTCGCCGAGGTGCGGGCCGCCGCCAAGGGCCTGATCGCGTCGGGCATCGAGCCCGGAGACCGGGTCGCCCTGATCTCCCGCACCCGCTACGAGTGGGTGCTGTTCGACTTCGCGATCTGGACCGCGGGCGGCGTCACCGTCCCCGTGTACGAGACCAGCTCCCCCGAGCAGATCCAGTGGATCCTCGGCGACTCCGGGGCCGTCGCGGCCATCGTGGAGAGCCCCGGGCACAGCGCGAACGTGGCCTCCCTGCGGGACCGGCTGCCCGAGCTGCGCGAGGTCTGGGAGATCGAGAAGGACGCCCAGGGCCTGCTGAAGGCCGCGGGCGCGGAGGTCACCGACGCCGACGTGGACGCGCGCAGCGCCCTCGCGGTCGCCGACGACCCGGCGACGATCGTCTACACCTCGGGCACCACCGGCCGCCCCAAGGGCTGCGTGCTGACCCACCGCAACTTCTTCGCCGAGTGCGGCAACGTGGTGGAGCGGCTGAAGCCGCTCTTCCGCACCGGCGAGTGCTCCGTGCTGCTGTTCCTCCCGGCCGCGCACGTCTTCGGCCGCCTGGTGGAGGTGGCGGCGGTGCTGGCGCCGATCCGGCTGGGCTGCGTACCGGACATCAAGAACCTCACCGACGAGCTGCAGTCCTTCCGCCCCACGCTGATCCTCGGCGTGCCGCGCGTCTTCGAGAAGGTCTACAACTCGGCGCGGGCCAAGGCGCAGGCCGACGGCAAGGGCAAGATCTTCGACGCGGCCGCCGACACGGCGATCGCGTACAGCCGGGCGCTGGACACCCCCTCGGGCCCGTCCTTCGGCCTGAAGCTGAAGCACAAGCTGTTCTCCAAGCTCGTCTACTCCAAGCTGCACGCCGTCCTCGGCGGGCGGGGCGAGTACGCGATCTCCGGCGGCGCCCCGCTCGGCGAGCGCCTCGGCCACTTCTTCCGCGGCATCGGCTTCACGGTCCTGGAGGGCTACGGCCTGACGGAGACCTGCGCGGCCACCGCCTTCCTGCCGTGGGACAAGCAGAAGATCGGCACGGTCGGCCAGCCGCTGCCCGGCTCCGTGCTGCGCATCGCCGACGACGGCGAGGTCCTGGTGCACGGCGAGCACGTCTTCAAGGAGTACTGGAAGAACGAGGCGGCCACGGCCGAGGCGATGACGGACGGCTGGTTCCACACCGGCGACGTCGGCACCCTCGACGAGGACGGCTACCTCAGGATCACCGGCCGCAAGAAGGAGCTCATCGTCACGGCCGGCGGCAAGAACGTCGCCCCCGCGGTGATCGAGGACCGGATCCGGGCGCACGCGCTGGTCGCGGAGTGCATGGTGGTCGGCGACGGGCGGCCGTTCGTGGCCGCGCTGGTCACCATCGACGAGGAGTTCCTCGGCCGGTGGGCCGCGGAGAACGGCAAGCCGGCCGGGGTGACGGCGGCGGAGCTGCGCGAGGACGCGGAGCTGCTCGCCGCCGTCCAGAAGGCCGTCGACGACGGCAACGCGGCGGTGTCCAAGGCGGAATCGGTGCGGAAGTTCCGCATCCTGGGCTCCCAGTTCACGGAGGAGTCCGGCCACATCACGCCGTCGCTGAAGCTGAAGCGCAACGTGGTGGCGAAGGACTTCGCGGACGAGATCGACGCCCTGTACCGGGGCTAGGCCCTGTCTGACAAATGATCACCTGGCTGGTTCACGGAGCCAGAGGATCAGCGAGGCCAGGACGACTCCGGCGCGGTAGCGGTCGGCGAGCTTGTCGAACCTGGTCGCTATCGCGCGGAACTGCTTGAGGCGTGCGAAGCATCGTTCGACCACGTTGCGGTCGCGGTAGACCTCCTTGTCGAAGGCGGGCGGACGGCCGCCGAGGCGCCCTCTGCGCCGGCGGTTGGCGACCTGGTCGCGGCGCTCGGGGATCGTGACGACGATGCCCCGACGCCGCAGCAGGTGCCGGATCGCCCGGCTGGAGTAGGCCTTGTCGCCCAGGACGCGGGTCGGTGTCGTGCGCGGGCGGCCGGTTTCGGCTCGCGGAACGCGGATCCCGTCGAGGACCTGGGCGAATGCGGTGGCGTCGTTGACGTTGCCGGGCGTGAGCACGATGGACAGGGGCAGGCCGCGGCCGTCGACGGCGAGGTGGACCTTGGTGGTCAGACCGCCTCGGGACCGGCCGAGGGCCTGGCGCGTCTGCGAGCGGCCCGGATCTTCCAGTTCGTCCCCGTCTGCGGCCCCCTTTTGCGGGCGCCGGCGGCGTGCTGGTGGGCGCGGTTGATCGTGGAGTCAACGGCAACCGTCCATTCCACGCGGCCAACCGCGTCATCGCGGACCTGGACGTGCTCCAGAAGCTTCGCCCAGGTCCCGTCCGCCTCCCAGCGGGCGAACCGCTCGTAGACGGTCTGCCACGGCCCGTACCGCTCGGGCAGGTCACGCCACGGCGCCCCGGTCCGCAACCGCCACAGCACACCATTGACCACCTGCCGGTGATCACGCCACGGCCGACCGCGCCCGTCCACCTGCGGCAACAAGGGCTCTATCCGATCCCATGCCGCGTCCGTCAACTCACCTCGACCTGCCACAAGATCAATTATCAGACAGGCCTTAGGGGCTAGGGGCTAGGGGCTAGGGCTGGGCGAGGATCCGCTCCATGTTCCGCTCGGCGAGGGCCGTGATCGTCACGAACGGGTTCACGCCGAGCGAGCCCGGTACGAGCGACCCGTCGAGCACGTACAGCCCCTGGTAGCCCTTGACCCGCCCGTAGGCGTCGGTGGCTTCGCCGAGGACGCAGCCGCCGAGCGGGTGGTAGGTGAAGTCGTCGGCGAAGGCCTTGTTGTCGCCGAACAGGTCGTAGCGGTAGATGGTGACGTTGCGGCGGTTGATCCGGTCGAAGAGGTTCTTGGCCGCCGCGACCGCCGGGGCGTTCTGGTCCCGGGTCCAGTTCAGCCGCGCCGAGTCGGTCGCCGCGTCGTAGACGAAGCGGCCGCGCTCCGGGTTCTTGGTGATGGCCAGGTACATCGAGATCCAGTGCTCGATGCCCATGGGGAGCGGGGCGATCTCCGCGAAGACCGGGTTGGCCGCGTTGTCCCAGTCGTCGATGCCGAGGGCCGGCATGGTGGCCTGGTTGCAGCCGACCGTGTCCCACAGGTGGTTGGCGCGGGCGGTCATGACGTTGCCGTTGGGGCCCCAGCCGAGCCCGACCTTCTCGCTGAGCGCGGGCAGTGCGCCGGTCTCGCGGGCGCGCAGCAGGATCTCGGTGGTGCCGAGGCTGCCGGCGCCCAGGAACAGCTGCCGGCAGCCGAGTTCGCGGACCTGGGTGACGCGGCCGGTGACGTCGCTGGTGTGGACGGTCAGGACGTAGCCGCCGGCCAAATCCTGGCGTACGGCGACCACCCGCTGCATGGTCTCGATGGTGACGTTGCCGGTGCCGAGGGCGGCGGCGAGGTAGGTCTTGTCGACGCTCTTCTTGCCGTGGTTGTTGCCGTAGATGACCTCGCCGGCGAGGGCGGAGCGGGTGGCGGTGCCGGCGGCCTCGCGCTTCATGTACCCGAAGTCGTAGACGTTGGGCACGAAGGTGGTCTTCAGGCCGGTGTTCTGGGCGTGTTTTCTGGAGATCCGCGCGAAGCGGTACCACTCCGTGGACTCGAACCAGGCGGGGTCGATGCCGTTGACGCCGAGCATGGCGCGGGCGCGGGGGAAGTAGGTGCCGTACATCTCCTCGGCGTCCACACGGGGGAACACCTCGGCGAAGTAGGAGCGTCTGGGGGTCGGGGCCATGCCGCCGTTGACGAGCGAGCCGCCGCCGACGCCGCGGCCGACGTAGACGGACATGCCGCCGTGGTTCACCCGGTCGAGGACCCCGGGGTAGGGGCTGATGTCGCGGTTGACCACGTCGAGCCAGAGGAACTGGGCGAGCGGGGCCTCGGTGCGGGTGCGGAACCACATGGACCGCTGGTCGGGGGCGGAGGTGGAGGGGAACACCTTGCCGTCGGGGCCGGGGGTGTCCCACAGCCGCCCCATCTCCAGGACGACGGTGCGCACGCCGGCCTGCCCCAGGCGCAGCGCGGCGACGGCGGACCCGTAGCCGGAGCCGACGACGACGGCGGGCGCGTACGGGGCGGCGGGGGGTTCCGCCGCGGCGGCGGCGCCGAGGCCGATGCGGGTGATGCCGAGGGCTGCGGCGGCGCGGAGGGCGTTGAGGCCCAGTTGACGGCGCGTCAGGTTGTGTGTCATGGCCGCATCATGAGCGGATTCCGCCCAACCGGCCATAACTCGCACTGCCACGCATGTGAGTAACAGTCAGACATGTGTGGACCGTAGCCGGGGCTCGGCGCATGCCCGCCGATCTGCGCGATTCCGGCCGGGATTGGCGGTGGTTGACCGGAAGTGTCGCCTTCCGTCCCTTCTTGACCCCGAGTCGTCCCCCCGCCGGGGTCGCTCCGCTGCGTGGGGTGCGGCTGGGCGGG
>NZ_GG657750.1:2221392-2223831 GCF_000158895.1 Streptomyces sp. C
CCCACGCGGCGTTCGAGCGCACCGGGCGCGCAGCGCCCGGTTCTTCCAGCCCCGCCGGCGTTTGAGGCGCGGGGTCAGGAGCGGAGCCCCGGTCTCTCAGCCCCGCCGGCGTTTGAGGCGCGGGGTCAGGGGCGGAGCCCCTGGGAACGGTGGAAGGGCGGGTAGGGGACCTCGCCCCGCGCAGCGGCACAGCACCCGCACCCGACCCACCGGCCCCCGCCACCCGAACCGGCCCCGTCGGAAGATCAGGCCCGGCGCAGCGGCGCGTGGAAAAGGCGGCGGCGCGTCAAGAAAGGTCAAAGGAGCTCGCGGAGGCGGGAGGCCAGGAGGTCCCAGCGCCACTTCTCCTCCACCCAGGCGCGCCCCGCCTCGCCCATGCGGGTGCGGAGTTCCGGGTCGCGGAGGAGGGTGGTGATGCGGTCCGCCGCGTCGTCGGGGTCTGCGCCGCGGACCACCCAGCCGGTCTCGCCGTCCAGCACCGCGTCCGGCGCCCCGCCCGAGTCGCCCGCGACCACCGGCAGGCCCGTCGCCGAAGCCTCCAGGTAGACGATGCCGAGCCCCTCCACGTCCAGCCCGCCCCGCCGGGTCCGGCACGGCATCGCGAAGACGTCCCCCGCACCGTAGTGGGCCGGCAGCTCCGACCACGGGACGGCGCCCGTGAAGACCACCGAGTCCGCGACCCCCTTCGCGGCGGCCAGCGCCCGCAGGTCCGCCTCGTACGGCCCGCCGCCGACGATCAGCAGCGCCGCGTCCGGCACCGCCGCCAGGATCCGCGGCATCGCCTCGATCAGGGTGTCCTGCCCCTTCCGGGGAACGAGACGGGACACGCAGACGACCACCGGGCGGTCGGACAGGCCCAGCCGCGCCCGGACCTCCGCGCCGCCCGAGCCGGGGTGGAAGGTCTTCTCGTCGACGCCCGGCGGGAGCTGGACCATCCGCGCCGCCGCCCGCTCCGTCACCGCCGAGGCGATCCGCGAGCGCGTGTACTCCCCGAGGTAGGTCAGGGTGTCCGTGCCCTCGCCGATCCGCCGCAGCAGCTGCCGCGCGGCCGGCAGCTGCGCCCAGCCGGCCTCGTGCCCGTGCGTGGTGGCGACGATCCGCCGCGCGCCGGCCCGCCGCAGCGCCGGACCCATCAGCCCGAGCGGGGCCGCGGCCCCGAACCACACCGACTCGCAGCCGTGTTCGCGCAGCAGGGACACCGCCCGCCGGGTCACCCGGGGCGTCGGCAGCAGCATCGTCGTACGGTCGCGCACCACCGGGAACGGCTGTTCCGCGTCGAAGGCGGCGGTGGCCTCGCGGCCCTCGGCACCGTGCTTCCAGGTGGACGCGTAGACGACGACCCGCTCGGGGTCCAGCCGCAGCGCCATGTTGTGCAGGAAGGCCTGGATGCCGCCCGGGCGCGGCGGGAAGTCGTTGGTCACGATCAGCGTCTTGTGCATCCCCGCCAACGTACCGGACCGCTACCGCAGCTCCTGCCGCAGCGTCTCCTGCCAGGCCGCCGTGAGACCGGCGGGGTCCGTCCCCAGGGCCTGCTCCAGCGCCACCGGCAGCGGTTCACGCCCCGCCAGCTCGTACAGGCGGACCAGCGCCGCCTCGCCCCAGCGGGCGGCGACCAGCCGGCAGGCCAGCCAGGCGCCCTCGTACGCCCGGGCCGCCGCCGACGGGTCACCGCCGAAGGCGAAGTCCCCGTCGGCCGGCAGCGCCCCCGGCAGGTCGCCGCGCCGCACGGCCCGCGCCAGCTCCGGCGCGCCCTCCGCCGGGGTGGTCCCCGTCCCCCGGTACGCCGCCCAGTCCGCGAAGCCCTCCGACAGCCACTGCGGGGTCCGTGCCGAGGTGGCGGCGCGGGTCGCGACGTGGGTGACCTCGTGGGTCAGGACGATCCGCCGCCCGGCCTCCGAAAGACCCGCGTACCCCTCCGGGTTGACGACGACCCGGTCGGCCGGAGCAGGCCCGCCCCCGGTGCTGCCGGTGGTGACGGCCCCCAGGCCCCGGTAGGTGTCGGCCGGCCGCCCCAGCAGCGCGGCCATCGCGAACAGCGTCGCGGGCGCCATGACCACAACCCAAAAAACCCACGGCCCCGGCCAGGCCGCGCTGACCGCCGGCACCGCCCGGTCGGCCCCGTCCGCGAGGGCGGACAGCTCCCGCGGGCTGCGGCCGACCCCGAGGACCAGGCTGTGCGCGCCCCGCACGGCCGCCGGATCGCCCTGGTCCCACAGCTGCGCCGGCGCCCCGGGGGCGGGCCGGTCGGCGGTGACCCGCCAGCCGGTGCCGTCCCGGGTCAGCTCCACCTCGCGGGCCGAGGCCGCCGGGGCCGCGTCGTAGCCGGCCAGCCGGTAGCGCAGCTCGGCGCGCGCGTGGGCCCGTACGCCGTCCTGCCGGACCGAGGCGACCCGGTACGACCGTGTCGTCCAGCGGATCCCGGCGAGCCGCGCGGGCGGG
>NZ_GG657750.1:2224360-2244280 GCF_000158895.1 Streptomyces sp. C
TCCCGGCGAGCCGCGCTTGGTTTGGGCCGCCGACCAGTCGGCCACCGCCCGCCGTACCGCCGCGTCGGTCGCATCGGGCGGGGCCGCGGGCGCCGGGTCCGTACAGCCGGCCAGCGCCGGCAGCGGGCACAGCGCGAGCGCGAGGAGGCGTACGGCGGTGCGTCGGCGGACCGGGGTCATCCGCCGATCGTACGCACGGCCGGACTCAGGGCCGGGTCACGGAGGAGACCGGCATCATCCCGACGGGGTCGTACCGCACCCGCGCGCCCGGGTACGGGGCGTGCACCACCTGGCCGTTGCCCACGTACATGCCGACGTGGCTGGCGTCGGAGCGGTACGTCACCAGGTCCCCGGGCTGCGCCTGCGACAGCGGGACCTGCCGGCCCGCGTACCGCTGGGCCTGCGAGGTGCGCGGCAGGGAGACGCCCGCCTGGCGGTACGACCACACCATCAGCCCGGAGCAGTCGAAGCCGGAGGGGCCGGTGGAGCCCCACACGTACGGCTTCCCGACGGCGGCCCGGGCGGCCATCACGGCGGCCATGGCGCGGCCCGAGGCACGGCCGCCGCCGGCGGGCAGGTCGGGCAGGCCGTCGGCGTGGCCCCGGCCGCCGGAGCGGGAGGCGCGCTCGAAGTCGGCCCGCTCCTCGGAGGGCATCTCGTTGAGGAGCCGGCGGGCGGCGGCGAGCTTCGCCGTGACGGAGCGCTTCTGGGTGGCCACCTCGGTGCGCAGCGCCTCCAGTTCGGCGAGCTTGCGGGAGGCGTCCTGGCGCTGCTGCCCGATCCGCCGCTGCTCCTCGCGGAGTTCGGCCAGCTGCTGGGCCCGGCGGCCGCTGAGCCGGCCCAGGACGGCGGCCTTGTCGAGGTAGGCGGCGGGGTCGTCGGAGAGCATCAGCTCGACGGTGGGGTCCAGGCCGCCGGAGCGGTACTGGGCGCCGGCGAAGGTTCCGAGGACCCCGCGCATGGTGTTGATGCGGTCCTGGCCGCGGGCCACGGCGTCCTGGGCCCGGCTGACCTGGGCGCGCAGGGCGTCGGCCTTCTCGCCGGCCTCGTTGTACCGCTCGGTGGCCTGCTCGGCCTCCTCGAAGAGCCGGTCGACCTGGGCGCGGGCGCTTCCGGCGGGTTCCTGGGGGAGGCCCGGGGAGGCGAGCGCGGGTGCGCCCGTGATGGCCACGGCGGCGCCGGCCGCGGCGGCGGTGAAGGCGGTGACCTTGGTGTTCCGGTCGAGGCCGCTGAGCCCGGACCGGCGGTGGGACGCCATGGGGAACCGCTCCCTTCCGCTGCGCGGGGCCCGGGTCCGCCCCCCGTGGACGGCCGTGTGCCGGGTTCCGCGCTGGCAGACAGTAGCCGTGCGGCCACGCACCGGCCAACGACCGCCGGGGGGCGGACATGACCGCGCCCCGCCTCAGACGCAGGTCATGGGCGGGGCGCGAGGTCAGGGCGGGTCCGCGCAATTCGCCCGGATGGGCGGTGTACGGCACGTCCGGGGCGGAGGGTCAGATGCGGACGCCGAACTGGAACGGCATGTTGTCCATCGACTCGTACTTGACGCCGCCGCGCGGGTTGGAGGCGTGCAGGGTCAGGTTGTTGCCGGCGTACAGGCCGACGTGGTGCAGGTCGTCGTAGAAGAAGACGAGGTCGCCGGGCTGGAGCTGGCTGCGGCCGATGCGCGTGCCGTCGTTCGCCTGGGTGTAGGTGGTGCGGCTGATGCCGACGCCGGCCTGGCCGTAGGCCCACTGGGTCAGCCCGGAGCAGTCGTAGGCGCTGGGCCCGGTGGCGCCCATGACGTACGCGCTGCCCAGCTTGGTCTTCGCGGCCGCCAGGGCGGCCCCGGCGCGGCCGGAGGCCTTCACCGCGGGGGCGGCCTTCTGCCCGGCCGCGCTCTGCCTGGCCTCCTCCTCCTTGAGCCGGCCGCGGTCCTGGGAGCTGAGGGTGTTCAGGAGGGCCTGGGCCTCGGCGAGCTTGTCCTGGGCGGCCTTCTTCTTCTCGCCGAGCTCCTTGCGGGTGGCGTCGAGGTCGGCGAGCTTGCTCGCGGCCTCCTGGCGCTGCTGGGCGAGGGCGCGCTGCTTGGCCTGGATCCTGGCGACCGCCTCCAACTGCCGGCCGCTCAACTGCTGGAGGGTGGAGGCCTTGTCGAGGTAGTTCTCGGGGTCGCCGGAGAGCAGGAGCGCGACGGAGGGGTCGAGGCCGCCGCCGCGGTACTGGGCGGTGGCCAGCGAACCGAGGGTGTTGCGCAGGTCGTTGAGCTCGTCCTGGTCGCGGGCCACGGCGTCCTGGAGCCGCGCGATCTCCTTCTCCAGTTCCGCCTGGTGCTCGCGGGCGCCGTTGGACTTCTCGGTGGCCTGCTCGGCCTCCTCGTAGAGGGCGTCGACCTTGCTCTTGACCTCGTCCTTGTCGGGTCCGGCGGGGGCGGCCACGGCGGACTGCGCGGAGAGGGCGACCGCCGCGGCGGCGGTGGCGGTGAGCACGGTCACGCGCGTGCGGGCCGGCTGCTTGGGTCGACGGTGGGACGCCACGGGGGCGGGCTCCTTCTCCTCAGGGGCCCGCACCCGAACGGGTGCGCTACCGCACGAAGGTTTGAGCGGACCCTAGCGAGCTGCCCTTGATCACTTCAAACCCCCTGCGGAAAAAATCCCGACGCCGTTCCGCTTCCTTCACAGAAGCCCCACGCTGCGTACCGAGGAGCTGACGGTACGTCTTCCGCTTGCGTTACGAAACGCGCGAAAGCCGCTTGAGCAGCAATGCGGACGTCACGGGCCGGGCGCCCGCCTTCGCCACCCCGTCGGCCACCTCGCGGTCGGTGGAGACCACCACCACCGGACGGCCGGGCGGCTCGGCCCGCACCAGCTGGCGGATCAACTCGTCCGCCGTCACACCGGCCTTGGAGAACAGCACCCGCACCCCGCGCGGCGGCGCGAGCAGCACCGGGGCCGCCAGCTCCGCACCGTCGAAGACGCACGTCATCTCGGCACCCGTCTGCGCGGCCAGCATCGACAGTCCGCCCAGCAGCCGCAGCCGCTGCTTCTCCAGCGGCATCGTCGGATAGCCGGTCTTCGTCACGTTGTAGCCGTCGACCACCAGATGCGCCTGAGGCAGCGCCAGCAGCTGGTCCAGCAGCGCCGGATCGGTCTCCGACAGGGCGCGCGCCGCGATGTCCTTCGGGGTCATCCGGCCCGGCTCCACCGCGTCCACGGTGTCGGCCGGCCGCGTCGAGACCGGCGGCAGCGCCAGCTCGCGGCGCAGCCCGGCCGCCGCGTCCAGCACGGTGTCCAGCAGCAGCCGCAGCCGCATGTCCTCGGTGCTGCGGCCCTCCCGGGTGGCCCGGCGCGAGGTCTCCAGCGCCGACTCCACCTCCGCGAGGCGGGACTTCAGGCGCCGGGACTCGCTCTCGGCGGCGGCCACCTGCGCCGCCGCCTCACCGCGGATCCCGTCGATCTCGCCACCCAGCTTGCGCAGGGCCGCCTCGCCCCGCTTGACGTCGCTGAGGGCGCTGCGCAGCTTGCGCTGAAGCGATTCCGCTTCCTTGCGGGCGGCCTCCAGCTCGGCCCGCACCTGCTCGCCGCCGGAGCGCTGGGCCTCCTTCAGCTGGGCCAGCTCCTCGCGCAGCCGCTCCAGCTCCCGCCGGGTCTCGTCGCCGACCCGCTCGGCGTCGGCGCGCTGCGCCTCCTCACCGGCGGACGCCACCAGCTTGACCCAGCCGGCCGGGCGCAGCACGTACGCGGCGGCCGCCACGTCCAGCGGGTCCGCCGCGGCGGGCGGGGCACCCGACTCCAGGGCCCCGGTCAGCTCCGGCTGCGCCTCGCGCAGCTTCTCCGCGATCCGGCTGCGGAAGACCCCGTCGGTCTCCACGGCCGCGGCCATGGCGTTGCCCGCGAACTTGGCGCGCCGGGTCGGGGTGAAGCGGGCGTACTGGCGCAGCTGCGCCGGGAGGTCCCCGACCGTCAGACCGCCGAAGGCGTCCGAGACGATCGTGACGACCCGGCGCCGCACGCCTTCCGGCAGCGGGCGGTCGAGGACCTCCGCGGCGTCGCCGGCCGCGTCGGCCTGCGTCGCGCCGCTTGCTGGCTCCACAATCCGTCACCCCTACCGTGTGATCTACTGTGGGCCCGGCTCCGTCAGGAGTCGGTGCCCGGCCTGTCCACGAGCTCGATCTGGTCCACCGCGTTGCACCAGCGGCAGCGGACCGACTCGATGGTCTCACTGACCACCTCGCGCTCCTCGACCTTGGGCTCCCCGGCGAGATCGAGGTGGACGTACTCCACGACCTTCGACGATCGGGTGACATCGAACCGCGTGAGGTTGCCGCACAGGGTGCAGCGCCACCGGGTGGTGTCGGTCGGCAGGGGAACCGTCATCAGGCCGCTCTCTCCTTCGTAGCTCATTCAATTAAAGCCCTACGCCGCGGTCGGCGGACCGCAGCACGTAACCCTACGGCCTGGCACCACCCTCAGGTGGGTCCGCCTGCGTCATGCTCTGTCTCATGATCGTAAAGTGGCGGACCCTGTGCGATGCCGCGCGGGGGCCCGTGGTCACGTACGCGCTGATCGCCGCCTGCTGCGCGGTGTTCTTCCTCGGCCCGGCTTCTGGCCTGAACCCGGCCTACGGGACGGGCGATCTGCTGATGGAGACGGGGACGGCGTACTTCCGGCACTGGGGCGTCGTCCCGGACGAGCTGTTCTCCGGGGCCGGGCGCCCGCTCCTGACCCCGCTGACGGCGCTCTTCGTCCACGGCAGCTGGCTGCACCTGCTCGGGAACATGCTGTTCCTCTACGTCTTCGGCGCGATGACGGAGGAGCGGATGGGCCGGGCGCCGTTCCTCCTCTTCTACGTCTGCACGGGTTACCTCGCGCTGGCGGCCTACGCGGCGGCCAACGCGTCCTCGGACCAGACCCTGGTGGGGGCGTCGGGTGCGATCTCGGCGGCGCTGGGGGCCTTCCTGTGCCTCTTCCCGCGGGCGCGGGTGACCAGCCTGTTCCCGTTCCTGCTCTTCCTGCCCCTGCGCTTCCCGGCGTGGATCGTGCTGCTGTTCTGGTTCGGCCTCCAGTGGCTGGCGGCGCAGCGCGCGGGGAGCGGTCCGGGGGTGGCCTACCTGGCCCACGTGGTGGGGTTCTCGCTGGGCTTCTGCTACGCGTGGGCCCGCTATCGCCGTACGACTAGAGTGAGGCGACCAGTGACTGCCGGCGAGGGAGACAGCCAACCGTGATCACCGCGATCGTGCTCATCAAGACCAGCGTGGACCGGATCCCCGAGATCGCCGAGTCCATCGCGCAGCTGGACAGCGTCAGCGAGGTCTACTCCGTCACCGGTACGTACGACCTGATCGCGCTGGTCCGCGTCGCCCGCCACGAGAACCTCGCGGACATCATCCCGGGCCGCATCAGCAAGATCCCGGGCGTCGAGGCCACCGACACGCACGTCGCGTTCCGCACGTACTCGCAGCACGACCTCGAAGCCGCCTTCGCCATCGGCCTGGACGCGTAGCCCTCTGGGGGCTCCGCCCCCAGACCCCCGCGCCTCAAACGCCGGCGAGGCTGGACGTTGCCGGCGCAGCGACATTCCAGCCCGCGCGGCGTTTGAGCGCAACGGGGTCAGGGGCAGCGCCCCTGGGAACGGTGGAAGGGCGGGTAGGGGACCGCTCCGCGCAGCGGTGTCCACTCCCCGCTTCCGGCATCACACCGCCGGAACGCAGCGGCCCTCTTCCGTGCGGTACTGCCACTTCGCGCCGTCCTCGACCAGCTCCCGAACCGCGCGGACGAACCGCTCCACGTGCTCGTCCGGCGTACCGGCCCCGAAGCTGACCCGGATCGCGTTCAGCGACCGCTCCCCCGGCGCCGCCTCCGGCGCCCCGCACTCGCCCTGGGCCTGCGGCTCGCTGCCGAGCAGGGTGCGGACCAGCGGGTGGGCGCAGAACAGCCCGTCCCGCACCCCGATCCCGTACTCGGCGGACAGCGCGGCCGCGAAGTGCGAGCTGTTCCAGCCGTCGACCACGAACGAGATGACGCCGACGCGCGGGGCGTCGTCCCCGAACAGGGACAGCACCCGCACCGCCGGGACCTCCGCCAGGCCCTCGCGGACCTTCGCGATGAGGTGCTCCTCCCGGGCGACGAGGTTCTCGAAGCCGGCCTCGCGCAGCGCGCGGCAGGCGGAGGCGATGGAGTAGACGCCGATCACGTTCGGGGAGCCGGCCTCGTGGCGGGCGGCGGTGGTGTGCCACTCGACGTCGACGCCCCCGTCCTCACGGCGGGCCACCTTGCGGGAGGCGCCGCCGCCCGCGAGGTACGGCTCCGCCTCCTGGAGCCAGTCGGCGCGGCCGGCGAGCACGCCCGAGCCGAAGGGCGCGTACAGCTTGTGCCCCGAGAAGGCGACCCAGTCCACGTCCAGCTCCCGTACGGAGACGGGGTGGTGGGGGGCCAGCTGGGCGGCGTCCAGCACGATCCGCGCGCCGTGGGCGTGCGCGGCGGCGGCGAGCTCCTTCACCGGCCACAGCTCACCGGTGACGTTGGACGCGCCGGTGACGCACACCAGCGCCGGGCCGTACGGCTCGCGGTCGGCGAGGGCCCGCTCCAGGGTGGCGACGGCCTCGCCGGGGGTGCGGGGGGCGTTGAGGTAGGTGACGCGGGCGTCGCCCCAGGGCAGCAGCGAGGCGTGGTGCTCGGTCTCGAAGACGAACACCTGGCAGTCGGCCGGGAGCGCGGCGGCGAGCAGGTTGAGGGAGTCGGTGGTGGACCGGGTGAAGACGACCTGGTCGGCGGGGCGGCAGTCGAGGAACTCGGCGACCGTGGCGCGGCTCTGCTCGAACAGGTCGGTGGACAGCTGGGAGAGGTAGCCGGCGCCGCGGTGGACGCTGCCGTAGTACGGGGCGTACGCGGCGACGTCGTCCCAGACCCGCTGGAGCGCGGGGGCGCTGGCCGCGTAGTCCAGGGCCGCGTAGGTGACCTCGCCGCCGGTGACCAGGGGGACGGTGACGTCCCGGCCGAGCACCGGGAGCGGCCCGTCACAGGCGGGGACCTCGGCGGCGGTGGCGCAGGCGGTGGCGGCGGCGTTCAGGGATGCGGACATGGCGGTATCTCCCGGCAGGCAGGGCTGAATGGCTTCGGTGTGCCCGTACGCGGGTACGGCGGCGCGCGGCGACGGCGGCCGTCAGGGGGTACGGGAAGGTCCTCGGACTGATCGGGGGTACGCGGAAGGGACCCTGATCCGAGGGTTGAAGAAGGGGCGGATTCGCCCTATCGCATTCGCTTGCTCACGGAAAACGCTCCTCGAGAGACCAGGACCCCTGGTGTCGAGGGATCCGCGCTTGCCGTAGGCCTTGCTGCCTACGACCTGGTCATCACCCGGGGCACCCCGCCACGGAAGGAGGGTTGCCGGACAGCAAGCCGGGGCCTAAACGCTGTCACTCGTGACCTTGGAGAGCATCCTGCCACAAGATCCCGCGCGCGCAAGACCCCGGTCCACATCGTGGACCGGGGCCGTGTGCGGAGGGACCGCTCGCGATCAGGAGTTGGTGGCCGCCACCCAGCGGTCCAGCACCGCACGCGCGGACCCGGAGTCGATGGACTGCGCCGCGCGGGCCATGGCGGCCGCGAGCTGCTCCTCCAGCGTGCCCGTGCCGGGGTCCAGCGCCACCAGGGCGCTCGCCGAGTTCAGCAGGACCGCGTCGCGCACCGGGCCCGTCTCCCCCGCCAGCAGGCGGCGGGCCACGTCCGCGTTGTACGACGGGTCGCCGCCGCGCAGGGCCGAGATGTCGACCGTGCCGATGCCGACGTCGCGCGGGTCGAAGGCGTGCTCGGTGACCTCGCCGTCGCGGACCCACCACACCCGGGAGGTCCCGGTGGTGGTCAGCTCGTCCAGGCCGTCGTCCCCGCGGAACACCAGCGCGGAGGTGCCCCGCTCGGCGAGCACCCCGGCCATGATCGGGGCCAGCCGCGGGTCCGCCACGCCGACCGCCTGCGCCTTGACGCGGGCGGGGTTGGTGAGCGGGCCGAGGCCGTTGAACGCGGTGCGCACCCCGAGGTCGCGGCGGGCCGAGGCGGCGTACCGCAGGGCCGGGTGGAAGACCACCGCGGCGCAGAAGGTGATGCCGGCCTCCTCGGCCACCTGCGCCACCCGCTCCGGGGTGAGCGCCAGGTTGACGCCGAGCTTCTCCAGGACGTCGGAGGAGCCGCTGGCGGAGGACGCCGCCCGGTTGCCGTGCTTGACGATCTTGGCGCCGGCGCCGGCGGCCACGATGGCGGACATGGTCGAGATGTTGACCGTCTTGGCGCCGTCGCCGCCCGTGCCGACGATGTCCACGGTCCGCCCGGGCACCTCGATCAGGTTGGCGTGGGCGTACATCGTGCGGACCAGCCCCGTGTACTCGGCCACCGTCTCGCCCTTGGCCCGGAGGGCGACGGCGAAGCCCGCGATCTGCGCGTCCGTGGCCTCGCCCCGCATGATGCGCTCCATCGCCCAGGCGGTGTCCTCGGCGGCGAGGTCCTGACGGGTGAGCAGCGCTTCCAGGATGCCCGGCCAGCCGCGGGCCGCCACGCTGTCGCCGCCTGCCGGGGTCGCAACGTTCATGGTCAGCTCCTGCTGCTCGTCGGGGTCGTGCGTCCGATGGAAAGGATCTCAGCCTATCCAGCCCGGGAGACGGCAAAGAGCCCCGTCCAGTCACTGGACGGGGCTCTCGCCGTGGCGACACCAGGACCGGCCGGGGCCGGTCCCTCAAGCGGTCGTGCCGGAGATCAGTGGTGGCCGTGGCCGGACTGGATCTCCTTGTACTCCTCCACCGTGGGCTTCGGAATCTGGTTGTTCTCCGCGTAGAAGCCCTTGCTGAGCTTCGCCCGCAGCTTCTCGCCGCGCGTCACCTTGCGCTCGACACCGTTCTCGTCGACCGTCGGGCCGATCTCGACCGGCTTGTACTGCTCGTGCGCGGTGAGCGTGTGCAGCTTGCCCTGCGGCAGCGGCTCGTGGACCTCGACGAACTCACCGTGCGGCAGGCGCTTGATGATGCCGGTCTCGCGACCGTGCAGCACCTTGTCGTGGTCACGGCGCTGGAGGCCGAGGCAGATCCGCTTGGTGGCGATGAACGCCAGGACCGGGACGACGAAGAAGCCGATCCGGACGAACCACGTGATCGAGTTGATCGACAGGTGGAAGTACTGGGCGAACATGTCGTTGCCGCCGCCGATGAGGAGCACGATGTACTCCGCGATCCAGGCGACACCGAAGGCCGTGCGGGTCGGGACGTTGCGCGGGCGGTCCAGGATGTGGTGCTCGCGCTTGTCGCCGGTGACCCAGGACTCGATGAACGGCCAGACGGCGATGGCGCCGAGGACCAGCGGGAAGAGCAGCAGCGGGATGAACACGCCCAGGACGAGCGTGTGGCCCCACAGGTTGATCTCCCAGCCCGGCATGGCTCGGATGAGGCCTTCCGGCATACCCATGTACCAGTCGGGCTGCGCACCGGTGGACACGTGGTCCGGGCGGTACGGGCCGAGCGCCCAGATCGGGTTGATCGAGGCGAGCGCCGCGATGGCCGCGATGACACCGAAGACCAGGAAGAAGAAGCCTCCGGCCTTGGCCATGTAGACCGGCAGCAGCGGCATGCCGACGACGTTGTTGTTCGTCTTGCCGGGGCCGGCGAACTGGGTGTGCTTGTGGAAGAACACCAGGATCAGGTGCGCGACCAGCAGGCCCATCATGATGCCGGGCAGCAGCAGGATGTGCACCGAGTAGAAGCGCGCGACGAAGTCGCCGCCCGGGAACTCCCCGCCGAAGAGGAACATCGACAGGTAGGTGCCGACGACCGGGACGGACAGGATGGCGCCCTGCATGAAGCGGACACCGGTACCCGAGAGCAGGTCGTCCGGCAGCGAGTAACCGGTGAAGCCGGTGAACATGCCGAGGACCAGCAGCAGGAAGCCGAAGATCCAGTTGACCTCACGCGGCTTGCGGAACGCGCCGGTGAAGAAGACGCGCATCATGTGCACGACCATGGCCGCGACGAAGATCAGCGCCGCCCAGTGGTGGATCTGGCGGATCAGCAGGCCGCCGCGGACGTCGAAGCTGATGTCCAGGGTCGAGGCGAAGGCCTCGGACATCATGACGCCCTGCATCGGCACGTACGAGCCGTGGTACACGACCTCGTTCATGCTCGGGTGGAAGAACAGCGTCAGGTACACACCCGTGAGGATGATGATGATGAAGCTGTAGAGGCAGATCTCACCCAGCATGAAGGACCAGTGGTCCGGGAAGATCTTGCGCATGTTGGCCTTGGCGAGGCCGTAGATGCCCAGGCGGCCGTCCGCCCAGTCGGCTACGCGCTCGCCGCGCGACGCGTTGCGCGCCGGGCCGGCCGAGGTGTTCGTGGAGGTGCTCATCCGCGCTCCCAGAATGCAGGACCGACGGGCTCTTCGAAGTCGCCGTGCGCCTCGAGGAAGCCTTCGTCATTCACGCCGATCCGCAGCTGCGGAAGCGCGTGACCGGCCGGGCCGAAGATGACGCGGGCGCCGTCGGAGAGGTCGAAGGTGGACTGGTGGCACGGGCAGAGCACGTGGTGCGTCTGCTGCTCGTACAGGCTGATCGGGCAGCCGACGTGGGTGCAGATCTTGGAGAAGGCCACGATCCCGTCGTGGGACCACTCCAGCTCCCGCTTGTCCTTGATGTCGTCCGGCTTGATGCGGACGATCATCAGGGCGGCCTTGGCGATCTGCGTCTGGAAGTCGTGCTGGTCCTCCTCCAGGCCTTCCGGCATGGCGAAGGTCAGCGAGCCGACCAGAACGTCCTCGGGACGCAGCGGCTCCATCGTGTTCTGGTTGATGAGCAGCTTGCCCTTGGACCACAGGGTCTTGCGCAGCTTGTCCTCGGGCAGCGGGCCCAGGTCGCGCAGGATCACGACGGCGGAGAGCGGCAGCAGGGCCAGCGCGCCGAGCATCGTGTTGCGGAGCAGCGGGCGGCGGGCGATGCCGGACTCGTTCGCACCGTCGGCGAAGTCCTGCATGACCTTCGCCTTGACCTCCGGGGAGGCCGCGATCTCGTGGCGCTCGTCGGCGACCTCGACGTCGGACATCAGCGTGCGGGCCCAGTGGACCGCGCCGGCGCCGATGCAGAACAGGGCCGTGCCGAGCGTCAGACCCAGCGCGAAGTTCAGCGCGCTGACCTTCCCGACGGGGAAGATGAAAACGATCTTGTCGACCGGGATGGACACGAAGGAGGCGATGAAGCCGATCGTGGCCAGCATCGACAGCGTGAACAGCATCGCGACCGTGCGCTCGGACCGCTTGGCGGCCCGCTCGTCGATGTCCTGGATGCGCGGCTTGTGGACCGGGAGGCCGGGGTCCGCGAACGGGTCGTCCGCGACCGCTACGGCACCGTGGTGCGCGTCGCCCTGCTCGCTCGGCAGGTGCTTGTCTTCGGGAATGTCTTGGCTACTCATGACTTCTTGGCCTTAGCGGTGTGGGCCGCGACCCAGACGGCAACAGCGATCAGCGCACCCAGACCGAAGATCCAGCCGAACAGACCCTCGGAGACGGGACCGAGGCCGCCGAGCTTGAGGCCACCGGGGCTGGTGGACTTCTCGCCGTTGACGTTCTCGAGGTACGCGATGATGTCCTTCTTCTGCTTCTCCGGCATGGTGCTGTCCGGGAAGGAGGGCATGTTCTGCGGGCCGGTCAGCATGGCCTCGTAGATGTGCTTCGGCGAGACGTCCTCAAGGTTGGGGGCGTACTTGCCGTTGGTCAGCGCGCCACCCTCGCCGGTGAAGTTGTGGCACTGCGCGCAGTTGTTGCGGAACAGCTCGCCACCAGCGGCGATGTCGGCACCGGCCGGGTCGTACTGCTTCTCGGTCGGCGTGATCGGGCCGGCACCGAGGGACGCGATGTACGCCGCGAGCTGGTCGATCTGGGGCTGGGTGTAGATGTTCGGCTTCTTCGGCACCTGGGCGCCGGGCTGCTGGGCGGGCATGCGGCCCGTGCTCACCTGGAAGTCGACGGCCGCGGAGCCGACGCCGACCAGGCTGGGGCCGTCAGTGGAACCCTGACCGCCGGTTCCGTGGCAGCTTGCGCAGCCCACGGCGTAGAGCTTCTTGCCCTCCTCGATGGCGAGGGACTGGGCGGTTTCATCGGCCTGCGCCTTGCCCGCGGGCGCGAAGGCGGCGTACAGCCCCCCCGTGACCGCCAGCGCGAAGAGTAGAACGACGACCGCCGCCAGCGGATGGCGTCGTCGTGCGGAGAGCTTTTTCACGGATTACCCCGGTGTCAGGATCTTCTGCGTCGGTGTTTCTGGACGGTGTGCCGAGCGGTACCCGGCGACGTGATCGCTACTTGATCAGGTAGATCGTCGCGAAGAGGCCGATCCAGACGACATCGACGAAGTGCCAGTAGTAGGACACGACGATGGCCGACGTGGCCTGTTCGTGGGTGAACCTCTTGGCCGCGTACGTCCGGCCGAGGACCAGCAGGAAGGCGATGAGACCGCCCGTCACGTGCAGACCGTGGAAGCCGGTGGTCAGGTAGAACACCGTGCCGTACGGGCCGGACGAGAGGGACATGCCCTCGTGCTTGACCAGCTCGGTGTACTCGAACACCTGGCCGCCAATGAAGATCGCACCCATGACGAACGTGATGATGAACCACGTCCGGAGCTTCTTCACGTCACCGCGCTCCGCGGCGAACACGCCGAGCTGGCAGGTGAGGGAGGAGAGCACCAGGATCGTGGTGTTCGTCGCCGAGAAGGGCAGATTCAAGGCCTCGGCCTGCTCTGTCCAGTACTCGGCACCCGTCACGGATCGCAGGGTGAAGTACATCGCGAAGAGGGCCGCGAAGAACATCAGCTCGGAACTCAACCAGATGATGGTTCCGACGCTGACGAGGTTCGGCCGATTGACCGTCGGGTGCGCGTGCCCGGTATCTACTGTCGTTGCTGTCGCCACGACCGACATTATGTCGGTCGCTTATCCCGCCCTCACCCCGGGGGGTGCCGTTCGGAGTGTCAGGGGGGTGTGCAAGGCCCGAACGGCCCATCAGGAGACCGCTCGCGAGGCTTGCGGAACCGATGTTGACAGCGGGTCGGACGGAGTAGCATCCCGCGCATCATCAGCGTGATTCACGGCCGGGTGGAGGACGAAATGCGGGCGACTGCGCGGGTTCTGGTCTACAGCGACGACGCGGGCACCCGGGAGCAGGTGCGGCTGGCCTCCGGGCGCAGGCCCGCCGCGGACCTGCCGCCGGTGGAGTTCCTGGAGTGCGCCACGCTTCCAGCGGTCCTCAAGGAGCTGGACGCGGGCGGCATCGACCTGTGCGTGCTGGACGGCGAGGCGGTTCCGGCCGGGGGCATGGGTGTGTGCCGGCAGATCAAGGACGAGATCTTCCGGTGCCCCCCGGTGCTGCTGCTGATGGGGCGGCCCCAGGACGCGTGGCTGGCCACGTGGAGCCGGGCGGACGCGGCTGTCACCCTTCCGGTGGACCCGGTCGACTTCCCCGACACCCTGGCGGGGCTGCTGCGGTCGCGGCTGTCGTCGGCCGCCTGAGGCTGCTGGGGCGCCCGGGGCGCTCGATCGCGTACGCGGGGCCCGCGGCCGGGCCTTTCGGCCGGGACGCGGGCCCGTACGGCCTCCTGCGGGGCTTTCAGACGGTCGGGCGCAGTCGCGCCTGGTCGACGGGGCTGCGGCCTTCCTGGGTGCCCTTGAGGAGGGCGCTGCCCTCGCGCCACTCCTTCCACTCCATGTTCCAGTCGCCGAAGCCGTTGCCGAAGGTGTCCATGTCGTCGCCGATGCTGTTGATCACCTTGACGATGTCGCCCTCGGTGATGTTCTCGTAGAACCAGGCGGCGTTGCCGGTGCTCATGCCGGTGCAGCCGTGGCTGACGTTCTCGTAGCCCTGGGAGCCGACCGACCACGGCGCGGCGTGCACGTACTCGCCGCTCCAGGTCACGCGGGTGGCGTAGTAGACGGGCAGGTTGTAGTACTCGCTGCCGCCGATGCCGACGGTGTCGCCGCGCATCTGGACGAAGTACTGCTTGCCGAGCACCACCTTGACCCCGTTGCGGGTGGAGAAGCCGGGCTTGCCGGTGGTCACCGGGATGGTGTTGATCACTTCGCCGTTGCGCTCGAAGGTGAGGTAGTGCGAGGCGGCGTCGGTGGTGACCTCGACGCGGTCGCCGATCTCCAGCTTCAGGGGCTTGGACGCGGCCCCGTGGAGTTCGTCGGAGACCTTGATGCCCTCCAGGTTGCTCCGTACGGAGACGGTGGTGTGGGCGGGCCAGTAGTCCTTCGGGCGGTAGTGCAGGTTCTTGTCGTCCACCCAGTGCCAGGCGCCCTGGACGCCGGCGGGCGCGTCGACGACCAGGGCCCGTTCGACGATGGCGCGGGCTGCCTTGTCCTTGACGGGCTCGTTGAGTTCGGCCGTGAGGGGCTGTCCGACGCCGTACTTGCCCTCGTCCGGGCCGAATTCGACCTGGAGGACCTTCTTGGCCGGGGTGGTCTCGAAGGTCAGCGTGCGCTGTCCTGGGGCGCCGCGCTGGTCCTCCGTGCTGACGAGGACGGTGTAGCGCACGCCCGCGGCCAGGGGGACGGTGCTGTGCCAGCGGTCGCCCTTGGCCGAGAGTTCGCCCGCCAGGCGGCGGCCGTGGGTGTCGACGGCCATCACGTCGGTGATCCGCGCCTCGGCTCCCTTGGCGGTGACCTCCAGCGGCTTGTCCGGGTCGGTGGCCCGGCCGCCGGGGGGCTGGTTGAAGACGATCTGGTCGCCCGCGTCGTACGGGCGGGCGGACAGCGGGTTGTTGTCGCCGGACCCGCATGCGGTGGCGCCGGCCCCGAGGGACGCGACCAGCAGGGAGCAGCTGAGTACCGTCCAAAGACGCGGTGAGTGGTTCATGGGCCCAACGCTATGAAGATATGACAAATCCAGCGCGCGGGGTGACTGCAAACGAGGGGCCCGGACTCCTCCGAAAAGGTGTCCGGGCCCCTCTGTAGTGCTCGTACTGCTCGTACCGCTCGTACCGCTACCGCTTACTGGTTCTGGTTCTCACCGCGGTAGTACTCGTACACCCAGCCCCACAGGCCGATCAGGATGATCGGGGCCGAGAAGTACATGAGCCACCAGCCGAAGACGACGCCCATGAACGCGAGCGCGCCACCGATGCCCAGCGAGAGCGGCTGCCAGCTGTGCGGGGCGAAGAACCCCAGTTCGCCGGCCTCGTCCGCGACGTCGGCCTCCAGGTTGTCCTGGGCCATCTCGTCCACGCGCTTGGCCGTGAAGGCCAGGTAGTAGCCGATCATGGCGCTCAGGCCGAAGGCCAGCGCGAGAGCGGTGGTTCCGACCGGCTCCTTCGACCAGACGCCGTAGACGACGGTCATGATCAGGATGAAGACGGCGAGCCAGAGGAACATCTTGCCCTGGATCTTCACTTGCCGGCCTCCTTGCCACCGGTGACGGCCTTCGCCGGGGCGTGGTCCTCGAGGTGGTCGAGGGCCGCGATCTCCGGGTGGTGCAGGTCGAACGCCGGCGACTCGCTGCGGATGCGCGGCAGGGTGAGGAAGTTGTGCCGCGGCGGCGGGCAGGAGGTCGCCCACTCGAGCGAACGGCCGTAGCCCCACGGGTCGTCGACCTCGATCTTCTTGCCGTACTTGGCCGTCTTCCAGACGTTGTACATGAACGGCAGGAAGGACAGGCCGAGCACGAACGAGCTGATGGTCGAGATCGTGTTCAGCGCCGTGAAGCCGTCGGCCGCGAGGTAGTCCGCGTAACGGCGCGGCATGCCCTCGGCGCCCAGCCAGTGCTGGACCAGGAAGGTGCCGTGGAAGCCGATGAACAGCGTCCAGAAGGTGATCTTGCCGAGGCGCTCGTCCAGCATCTTGCCCGTGAACTTCGGCCACCAGAAGTGGAAGCCGGCGAACATCGCGAAGACCACGGTGCCGAAGACGACGTAGTGGAAGTGCGCGACGACGAAGTACGAGTCGGAGACGTGGAAGTCCATCGGGGGCGAGGCCAGGATGACGCCGGTCAGACCACCGAAGGTGAAGGTGACCAGGAAGCCGATCGTCCAGAGCATCGGGGTCTCGAAGGACAGCGAGCCCTTCCACATGGTGCCGATCCAGTTGAAGAACTTCACACCGGTCGGGACCGCGATCAGGAAGGTCATGAAGGAGAAGAACGGCAGCAGCACACCGCCGGTGACGTACATGTGGTGGGCCCACACGGTCACCGAGAGACCGGCGATCGCGATCGTCGCGGCGATCAGACCGATGTAGCCGAACATCGGCTTGCGCGAGAAGACCGGGATGATCTCGGAGACGATTCCGAAGAACGGCAGCGCGATGATGTACACCTCTGGGTGTCCGAAGAACCAGAAGAGGTGTTGCCACAGCAACGCGCCGCCGTTGGCGGCGTCGAAGACGTGCGCACCGAACTTGCGGTCGGCCTCCAGCGCGAAGAGCGCGGCGGCCAGGACCGGGAAGGCGAGCAGGACCAGGACACCGGTCAGCAGCACGTTCCAGGTGAAGATCGGCATGCGGAACATCGTCATGCCGGGGGCGCGCATGCAGATGATCGTGGTGATGAAGTTGACCGAGCCGAGGATCGTACCGAAGCCGGAGAAGGCCAGACCCATGATCCACATGTCGGCGCCGATGCCCGGCGAGCGGACGGCGTCCGACAGCGGGGAGTAGGCGAACCAGCCGAAGTCGGCGGCACCCGAGGGGGTGACGAAGCCGGCCACCGCGATGGTCGAGCCGAAGAGGTACAGCCAGTAGGCGAACATGTTCAGCCGCGGGAACGCCACGTCGGGCGCGCCGATCTGCAGCGGCATGATCCAGTTCGCGAAGCCGGCGAACAGGGGGGTCGCGAACATCAGCAGCATGATCGTGCCATGCATGGTGAACGCCTGGTTGAACTGCTCGTTCGACATGATCTGCGTGCCCGGACGGGCCAGCTCGGCGCGCATGAAGAGCGCCAGGAGACCGCCGATCAGGAAGAACACGAACGACGTGACCAGGTACATCGTGCCGATGGTCTTGTGGTCGGTGGTGGTGAGCCACTTCACGACCACGTTGCCCGGCTGCTTGCGCCGCACCGGCAGCTCGTTCTCGTACGAGTCAGCTGCGGCGGCACCCTGGGATTCGTTGAGGATGCTCACAGTTTGTTCGTCTCCGCATTCCGGGCGGGGTCAGTCTGCTTGATGCCGGCCGGCAGGAAGCCGGTCTGACCCTTCTCCGCCAGCTCCTTCAGGTGCGCCCGGTACTTCTCCGGGGAGACGACCTTCACGTTGAAGAGCATGCGGGAGTGGTCGACACCGCAGAGCTCGGCACACTTGCCCATGAAGGTGCCTTCCTGGGTCGGGGTGACCTCGAAGACATTGGTGTGACCGGGGATCACGTCCTGCTTGAACAGGAAGGGCACCACCCAGAACGAGTGGATGACGTCGTTCGACGACAGGATGAAGCGGACCTTCTCGCCCTTGGGCAGGTAGAGGGTCGGCCCCGGGTTGTCGGTCTGGGGGTTCCGGTTGCCCGGGACGCCCTTCTCGTAGACGCCCTCGGCGCCCGCCGGGAAGTCCTTGATGAAGCGGTCCGGCAGGGAGGCGAGCTCCTTGGGGGTCTCGCCGGCCTTCGGAGTCGCGGCATCGCCGTCGACGTTCTCGACGTAGTTGAAGCCCCAGCTCCACTGGAAGCCGATCACGTTGATCGTGTGCGCCGGCTTGGCGGAGAGGGAGAGCAGCTTCGACTCATCACGCGCGGTGAAGTAGAAGAGCACCGAGACGATGATGAGCGGGACCACGGTGTACAGCGCCTCGATGGGCATGTTGTACCGGGTCTGCGCGGGGACCTCGATCTTCGTCCGGCTACGCCGGTGGAAGATGACGCTCCACATGATCAGGCCCCACACCAGGATGCCCGTGATGAGAGCGGCCGCCCAGGATCCCTGCCACAGGGAAAGGATGCGAGGCGCCTCCTCCGTGACGGGGGTGGGCATTCCGAGGCGGGGGAAGTCTTTCCAGGTGTACGAGCAACCAGTGGCGGTCGCCAGGACCACGCCCGCAGTCAGCGCCTGCAGCAGCTTCCGCCGCATCGGGCGCCGCGGCGAGCGGTCGGAGCCGTAGGGACTCACGTAGCGCCTTCCCGAGAGTCTCGGCCCGCGCGGCCGGCCGCGGCCGTGTTCGGGTCGGTCGCCGGCCCTGACGCAGGCAGGGGTTTGGATGTTTATGCGGACCAAACCCTACTGGACGCTATTTGGGGTCGCGCGGGGAGGGTGCCCAACGCGCCGCTACTGCCCCCGAAGGGATGGATCCGCCGTACGGGGGACGGGTCGAACGGCCCTGAACGCCGGGCTCCGGACGGCATCTGACGGTCCCTGAACCGGATGCCCGCGGGGCGGGCCCCGCCCCGGCTCCGGCCACCATCTACCGTGGCCGGATGCCGTACTTCGACACCGCGTCCGCCGCTCCCCTGCACCCCGTGGCCCGGCAGGCGCTCCAGGCCGCCCTGGACGAGGGCTGGGCGGACCCCGCCCGGCTGTACCGGGAGGGGCGGCGGGCCAGGCTGCTGCTCGACGCGGCGCGCGAGGCGGCGGCCGAGGCGGTGGGATGCCGCGCCGACGAGCTCGTGTTCACTCCTTCGGGGACGCACGCGGTTCACACGGGCATGGCGGGCGTGCTCGGGGGGCGCCGGCGCGTCGGCGGCCATCTGGTCGTATCGGCGGTGGAGCACAGCTCCGTACTCCATGCGGCGGACGCGCACGCGGCGGCCGGGGGGACGGTGACGGAGGTTCCGGTGGACCGGCTCGGCGCGGTCTCCGCCACCGGGTACGAAGCCGCGCTCGGCTCCACCACGGCTCTGGCGTGCCTCCAGTCAGCCAACCACGAGGTGGGCACGGTCCAGCCGGTGGCCGAGGTCGCCGAGGTCTGCGGGGCCGCCGGGGTGCCGCTGCTCGTGGACGCCGCCCAGTCGCTGGGGTGGGGCCAGGTGGAGGGCGCGTGGTCGGTCCTGGCGGCCAGCGCCCACAAGTGGGGCGGTCCGCCCGGGGTGGGCCTCCTCGCCGTCCGCAAGGGGGTCCGGTTCTCCGCCCAAGGCCCCGCCGACGAGCGGGAGTCGGGCCGCTCCCCCGGCTTCGCCAACCTGCCCGCCATCGTCGCGGCGGCGGCCTCGCTGCGGGCGGTGCGCGCCGAGGCGGACGCGGAAGCGGCCCGGCTGCGGATCCTGGTGGACCGGCTGCGGCGGCGGGTGGTCCGGCTGGTGCCCGACGTCGAGGTGGTCGGGGACGCCGACCGGCGCCTGCCCCACCTGGTCACGTTCTCCTGCCTCTACGTCGACGGCGAGACCCTGCTGCACGAGCTGGACCGGGCGGGGTACTCCGTCTCGTCCGGCTCCTCCTGCACCAGCTCCACGCTGACCCCCAGTCACGTGCTGCGGGCGATGGGGGTGCTGTCGGAGGGGAACGTACGGGTCTCCCTGCCGCCGGGCACCTCCGCCGACGAGGTCAACGGCTTCCTGGAGGTGCTGCCGGGCGCGGTGGCGGGCGTACGGGAGAAGCTCGGCGTCTCGGAGCCCGCCGCGGTGGCCCCGGTGGCCGACGCGGTGGAGGTCGACGCGCTGGGCCTGCGCTGCCCGCAGCCGGTGATCGAGCTGGCCCGGGCGATCGTCACGGTCCCGGTCGGCGGCACCGTCACGGTCGTCTCCGACGACGAGGTGGCCCGCCTGGACATCCCGGCGTGGTGCGCGATGCGGGGCCACACGTACCTGGGCGAAGCGCCGCGGGGGGCGGCGGTGGCGTACCGGGTCCGCCGCGAGGGCTGAGGGCCCCTTCTTGACGCCGCCCTTGCGGCGGGGCCGGTGGGCCGCTGCGCGGGGCGAGTTCCCCTACCCGCCCTTCGCCCGTTCCCCGGGCTGCGCCCGGACCCCTCCTGGGGGCTCCGCACCCCAGACCCCCGCGCCTCAAACGCCGGCGGGGC
>NZ_GG657750.1:2244446-2246863 GCF_000158895.1 Streptomyces sp. C
GGGTAGGGGACCTCGCCCCGCGCAGCGGCCCACCCACCCGCACCCGACCCGCCGGCATCAGCCACCCGAACCGGCCCCGCCCCGCAGGCCGACGGACGGAGTCCGGCGCAGCGGCGCGAAGCCGGTAAGGCGCCCCGGCGCCGCACCGCGCGAGCGGCGCGTCAGGAGGAGAGGTGGGCGCGGACCTCGGCGGCCGCTTCGTCGCCGTAGGCCTTCGTGAAGCGCTCCATGAAGTGGGCGCGGGCCAGGGTGTACTCCTGGGTGCCCAGGGTCTCGATGACCAGGGTGGCCAGCATGCAGCCGAGCTGCGCGGCCCGCTCCAGGCCGACGCCCCAGCCGAGGCCCGTCAGGAAGCCCGCGCGGAACGCGTCGCCGACGCCGGTCGGGTCGACCTTCGCGTTCTCCTCCGGGCAGCCGACCAGGATCGGCTCGTGGCCGACGCGCTCGATGCGCACGCCCTGCGAGCCGAGGGTGGTGACGCGGGTGCCGACCTTGGCGAGGATCTCCTCGTCGGTCCAGCCGGACTTCGACTCGATGAGGCCCTTCTCGTACTCGTTCGAGAAGAGGTACGTCGCGCCCTCCATCAGGGTGCGGATGTTCTCGCCGTCCATGCGGGCGATCTGCTGCGAGAAGTCCGCGGCGAAGGGGATCCCGCGGGTGCGGCACTCCTCCGTGTGGCGGAGCATCGCCTCGGGGTCGTCGGCGCCGATGAGGACGAGGTCGAGGCCGCCCACGCGGTCGGCGACGGCCTTGAGCTCGATCTGGCGGGCCTCGCTCATCGCGCCCGTGTAGAAGGAGCCGATCTGGTTGTGGTCGGCGTCGGTGGTGCAGACGAAGCGCGCGGTGTGCAGCACCTCGGAGATCCGGACGGACTCGGTGTCGACACCGTGCCGGTCCAGCCATGCGCGGTACTCGTCGAAGTCCGAGCCGGCCGCGCCGACGAGGATCGGGCGGCTGCCGAGCTGGCCCATGCCGAAGCAGATGTTCGGGCCGACGCCGCCCCGCCGCACGTCGAGGTTGTCGACGAGGAAGGAGAGGGAGACCGTGTGGAGCTGGTCGGCGACGAACTGGTCGGCGAAGCGGCCCGGGAAGGTCATGAGGTGGTCGGTGGCGATGGAGCCGGTGACTGCGATGCGCACGGCGTGGATGCTCCTGCGGAGGACGGCGGGTGACATTCAAAACTACCGGGTCCGCGCCCATACTCCGACCCGGCGAAACTACCCCGTAGTAGGACTTCCTTCGCCCAGGATGGCGCCCATACGGTGCCCCCATGACCTATACCGATGGCTTCGGCTACGCGGACCACGCCTCCGAGGCGCGGCCCGGCTTCGCACGGCTGCTCGGCGACTGCGCCCGGATGGCCCCGCACTGGGCCGTGGAGCGGGAGCCCCGGCCGGGGCGGGTGGCGCCCTCGCAGATCCACGGGGTCAGCGTCCCGCCCGCCTCCGCCCGGCTGATCGCCGGCACCGCGGCGTACGGCGACTAGGCCGTCCGGCGCGTCCGGGGGAACGAGGGGAACCGGTTTCGCGGCCGACGCGTCACACCCGCATCACGTACGGCGGGACACGCTAAGGAGCGATGCGGTGACCAGCGAACAACCCGACACATCACGCGGCACACGACGGCGGCCCGCCTGGGCCGTCGGCTCGATCGCGGCCGCCGTCCTGCTGGCCGGCGGCGGTACGGCGTACTGGGCGTCGACGGCGTACGGCGACGGCTCGGGCGGCGGCACGGCCCGTACGGCGGACAGCGCGGCCGTCGCGCCGCGCTCGGCCGGGTCCCCGACGGGCCCCGGCATCGCCCCCGGTGAGCCGGACCCCTCCGGCGGGCCGGTGACGTACCGGGCGGACGTGAAGCTGCCCGACGGGCCGGGTACCGCGCCCGCCTTCGCCGCGTCCGGGGAGGTGGCCTCCGACGAGGTGGCCCGGCTCGCGAAGGCCCTCGGCGTCGCCGGCGTGCCCCGGCTGGTCGGCGACACCTGGCAGGCGGGCGAGGCCGCCGACGGCTCCGGGCCCCGGCTCACGGTGACCCGCAAGGCCCCCGGCACCTGGGCGTTCTCGCGCTACCAGGCCGGCGGCGGCGTCGGGGACGACTGCGTGCGCGGCAAGGACACCTGCGGCCCGGCCACCCTCCCCCAGGGCCCGCAGGAGGGAGCGGGCGCGGGCGCGGCGAAGCCCGTCTCCGAGCAGGCCGCGAAGGCCGCCGCGGCGCCGGTGCTCGCGGCCGCCGGGCAGGGCGGTGCCTCGGTGGACGCGCACCTCGTCCAGGGTTCCGTCCGGGTGGTGAGCGCCGACCCGGTGGTGGGCGGGTTCCCGACCCATTTTTGGTTTTTTTATATTTTTGTCTGGTTCGATGGTTCGTTGGTGGCGGTTTTCGGTTTTTGATTGTCTTTGTTTCTTTTTTTTTTTTTTTTTTTT
>NZ_GG657750.1:2247007-2257358 GCF_000158895.1 Streptomyces sp. C
ACCCTGCCCTGCAACCCGGAGCCGCGGCCGATGAAGCCGCCGCGGACCGAGAGCGTGCGGGGAGCCGTACTGGGGCTGGTCGCGGGGACCGTGGACGGCGGGCGGGGCCTCGTGCCGGCCTGGCTGTTCGAGGTGGCGGGCTCGCAGGGCAAGCCGGCCCGCACGGTGGCCCAGCCGGCCGCGGCCGAGGACGCGGGCACCGCGGTGCCGTCGAAGCCGCACACCGTGCCCGGGTTCTCGTACGCCCAGGCCGACCGGACGCTGACGGTGAACTTCTGGGGCGGGGTGTGCAGCACCTACGCCCTGGAGGCCCGGGAGGAGGGGGCTTCGGTCCTGGTGAAGATCACGGACACGCCGAACAAGCCCGGTCAGGCCTGCATCATGATCGCGCAGGAGATGGCTCTGACGGCGACGCTCCAGCAGCCGCTCGGCGACCGCAAGGTGGTCGACGCCACGTCGGGCAAGCCGATCCCCCGCCAGTAGGACAACGCGCGAGGGCCCGGGCCCGGTCGGAATCGACCGGGCCCGGGCCCTTCGGCGTCAAGCCCTGCGGCTCAGCTGAACGAGTCGCCGCAGGCGCAGGAGCCCGTGGCGTTCGGGTTGTCGATCGTGAAGCCCTGCTTCTCGATGGTGTCGACGAAGTCGATGGAGGCGCCGCCCAGGTACGGGGCGCTCATGCGGTCGGTGACGACCTTGACGCCGTCGAAGTCCTTGACGACGTCGCCGTCGAGGGAACGCTCGTCGAAGAAGAGCTGGTAGCGCAGGCCGGAGCAGCCGCCGGGCTGGACGGCGACGCGCAGCGCGAGGTCATCGCGGCCCTCCTGCTCCAGCAGGGTGCGGACCTTCTCGGCGGCGGCGTCGGACAGGAGGATGCCGTCGCTCACAGTGGTCTTGTCGTCCTGTACGGACATCTGCATTCACTCCCGAAGTGGGCGGCTCCCCGCCGGTGGCTGGGGAAACGTCGGACTCTTGCCGTCGATGGCAACCAGCGGGACCGCGGTTTCATTCCGGGTCCGGCGCCTCGTTTTCTCGATTCATGCTCGCACACCCCGGCGGCCCGGTGGACCCCGCGACGAGGACCGGTGGAGTGGCGTACCCCGCACCGGCCCCGCACCCGCCCCGCACCCGCCCCGCACCGGGCGAATGCGTCACATCGACACTATCGGCATCGTCAAAGTGACGTGAAGCGGCTATGATAGATAGCGTCAAATAGACGAGAAGTGTCGATCAAAACCCCCCGCAGTCCCAGATTTCCTTGTCGCAGAACAGAAAGGGTGCGTGTCGTGACCACCGCCCAGCCTTTGGACGTCCAGCCGACGCCCCTTGCCCTGCTGCTGCTCGGCCGTGAGGCCGACCCCAAGAGCGAGCGCGGGGTGGAGTGCCCCGGCGACCTTCCCTCGCCGTCCGACCCGGACCTGGTGGCGCGCGCCCGCGCCGCGAAGGAGAAGCTCGGCGACAAGGTCTTCATCCTCGGCCACCACTACCAGCGTGACGAGGTCATCGAGTTCGCCGACGTCACCGGCGACTCCTTCAAGCTGGCCAAGGACGCGGCGGCCAAGCCGGAGGCCGAGTACATCGTCTTCTGCGGCGTGCACTTCATGGCCGAGTCCGCGGACATCCTGACCTCGGACGACCAGAAGGTCGTCCTGCCCGACCTCGCGGCCGGCTGCTCGATGGCCGACATGGCCACCGCCGAGCAGGTCGCCGAGTGCTGGGACGTGCTGACCGAGGCCGGGATCGCCGGACAGACGGTCCCCGTCTCGTACATGAACTCCTCCGCCGACATCAAGGCCTTCACCGGCAAGCACGGCGGCACGATCTGCACCTCGTCCAACGCGAAGAAGGCCCTGGAGTGGGCCTTCGAGCAGGGCGAGAAGGTGCTCTTCCTCCCGGACCAGCACCTGGGCCGCAACACCGCCGTCCGCGACATGGGCATGTCCCTGGACGACTGCGTCCTCTACAACCCGCACAAGCCGAACGGCGGCCTGACCGCCCAGCAGCTGCGCGACGCCAAGATGATCCTGTGGCGCGGCCACTGCTCGGTCCACGGCCGGTTCTCGGTGGACTCGGTCAACGACGTGCGCGAGCGCATCCCGGGCGTGAACGTGCTGGTGCACCCCGAGTGCAAGCACGAGGTCGTGGCGGCCGCCGACCACGTCGGTTCGACGGAGTACATCATCAAGACGCTGGAGGCGGCCCCGGCCGGCTCCAAGTGGGCCATCGGCACCGAGCTGAACCTGGTCCGCCGCCTGGCGAATCGATTCGCCCCGGAGGGCAAGGAAGTCGTCTTCCTCGACAAGACGGTCTGCTTCTGCTCGACGATGAACCGCATCGACCTCCCCCACCTGGTGTGGACCCTGGAGTCCCTGGCCGAGGGCAACCTCGTCAACCGGATCCAGGTCGACAAGGAGACGGAGAGCTTCGCCAAGCTCGCGCTGGAGCGGATGCTCTCCCTCCCGTAGCGGTCGCGGAGCGGAACGCGAAGGGGGCCCCGGCCGGCGTCGACGACGCCGGCCGGGGCCCCTTCGTACGTTGCTCAGACCTTGACCGGGGTGTCGTCCGAGGCGGACGACGCCGACGACGCGGACGGGACCACCGTGAGGCGGGCCCTGCGCTTCGCCCGGCGGCGCTCCTTGCGGAGCTCGATCATCGTGTAGAGCGTCGGCACCAGGAGCAGGGTCAGCAGGGTCGAGCTGACCAGGCCGCCGATCACGACCACCGCGAGCGGCTGCGAGATGAACCCGCCCTCGCCGGTGACGCCCAGCGCCATCGGGAGCAGCGCGAAGATCGTCGCCAGGGCCGTCATCAGGATGGGGCGCAGGCGGTGGCGGCCGCCCTCGACGACCGCTTCGACGACGCCCAGGCCCTGCGCCCGGTACTGGTTGACCAGGTCGATCAGGACGATCGCGTTGGTGACCACGATGCCGATGAGCATCAGCATGCCGATCATCGCGGGGACGCCCATGGGGGTGCCGGTGGCGATGAGCAGGCCCAGCGCGCCGGTGGCCGCGAAGGGGATGGAGACCAGCAGGATCAGCGGCTGGACCAGCGAACGGAACGTCGCGACCAGCAGCATGAACACGATCGCGATGGCCGCGAACATGGCCAGGCCCAGCGAGGCGAAGGCCTCGTCCTGGTCCTCGGAGACCCCGCCGATGGCGGCGGTGGCGCCCTCGGGCAGGTCCAGGGCCTTGAGCTTGGACTGGAGCGCGGCGCTGACCGCGCCCGTGTTGTCGCCGACCGGCTTGGCGGTGACGGTGGCGGCGCGGGCGCCGTCGATCCGGGTCATCGCGACCGGGCCGGGGACCTCCTTGACCTCGGCGATGTCACCGAGCTTGGCGGGTCCGACCGGCAGGGCCTGGAGCTCGGCGAGGGTGGCGGCCGGCTGCGTGGAGCGGATGACGACGTCCCGCTCGGTGTTGTCGAGCACGGCCTTGCCCACCGGGTTGCCGCGGACGGCCTGGGCGACGATCGCGCCCAGCGCGGCCTGGCTCAGGCCCGCCTCGGCGGTCTTGGGGGTGGCGGTGACCGAGATGCGGGGCACGGACTGGGCCAGGTCGCTCTGGACGTCGGTGACGTCCTTGAGGGTGGCCACCTCGGCGCGGACCTGTTCGGCGGCCTTGGCGAGGACGGCGCCGTCGCCGGCCTTGACGACCACGCTCAGGTTCTGGCTGCCGAAGCCGCCGCCCGCCGAGATGGAGGTGTCGCCGATGCCCTGGAGCTTGCCGAGGGCGTCCTGGATGCGCTTCTTGACGGCGTCGGACTGGCCGGCGTCGTCCAGGGTGACCTGGAAGGAGGCCTGGTTGGTGCCCGTTCCGCCGCCGAAGGCCGCGAGGAATCCGGAGGAGCCCACGGTGACCTGGTGGTCCTTGACGCCCTCGATGCCGTCCAGGGCCTTCTCCACCTTGCGGGCGGCCTCGTCGGAGGCTGCCAGCGAGGTGCCGGCGGGCAGTTCCTGCTTGACCGTCAGGACGTCCTGGTCGCCCTGGTCGAAGAAGTTCGTCTTCAGCAGCGGGGTCATCCCGAAGGTGCCGACGAGGACGACGGCCGCGATGGCGACGCTGGTCAGCCGGCGGCGGGTGGCGAAGCCGAGGACCCGTACGTAGAAGCGCTGGAGGCGGCTGTTGGCCTCCTTCTCCTCCGCCTCGCGGCGGGCCTTCGCCCGGCTTTCGGCGTCCGCCGACGAGACGCCCTTGGGGGCGCGCAGGAACCAGTACGACAGGACCGGCACGACCGTCAGGGACACCAGCAGCGAGGCCAGCAGGGCGGCGGTGACGGTGAGCGAGAAGGAGCCGAAGAGCTCGCCGATCATGCCGCCGACGAGGCCGATCGGCAGGAAGACGGCGACGGTGGTGAGGGTGGACGAGGTGACCGCGCCGGCCACTTCCTTCACGGCGGTGGTGATCGCGGCCTCGCGCTCCTCGCCGTAGCCGAGGTGGCGCTTGATGTTCTCCAGGACCACGATCGAGTCGTCGACGACCCGGCCGACGGCGATGGTGAGGGCGCCCAGCGTCAGCATGTTGAGGGACAGGTCGCGGGTCCACAGCACGATCAGTGCGAGGACCACGGACAGCGGGATGGAGACCGCGGTGACCAGCGTCGAGCGGATCGAGGCCAGGAAGACCAGGATCACGATGACGGCGAAGGCGAGGCCGAGCAGGCCCTCGGTGGTCAGGCCCGAGATGGAGCGGGCGACGGCCGGGCCCTGGTCGCTGACGACGGTCAGCTCGGCGCCGGAGCCGAGCGTGGTGCGCAGCTCGGGGAGCTTGTCCTTGACGGCGTCGGAGATGGCGACGGCGCTGCCGTCCTTGTCCATGGTGAGGACGAGGGCGAGGCTGGGCTTGCCGTTGGTGCGGGTGATGGAGTCGGCCCTGGCCGGCTCCTGCTTGACGGCGGCCACGTCGCCGAGGCGGACGACGGGCTTGCCGGGGCCCGCGGTCAGCCGGAGGTCCTCCAGCTGGGCGAGCGAGGTGTAGCCGGAGCCGACGCGGACGGTGCGGTTCCTGCCCTGTTCGTCGAAGGAGCCGGCGGGGACGGTCGTACCGCCCGCCCGGAGGCCCTCGGCGAGCGCGGCGCCGTCGAGGCCGGCGGCGGCGAGCTTGGCGTTGTCGGGGGTGATGGTGACCTGGAGGTCGCGCACGCCGTCCACGCTGACCTGGCCGACGCCGTCGATGTCCTCCAGGACGGGGACGACGGAACGGTTCAGCTGGTCGGCGAGCGCCTGCTGGTCCTTGTCGGAGGTGACGGCGAGGACGACGGTCGGGATGTCGTCGGTGGAGCCGGCCACGACCTGCGGGTCCACCTCGGCGGGCAGCCGGACGCGGGCCCGGTTGACGGCCTGCTGGACGTCGGCGACGAGCTGCTTGGTGCCGCTGTCGCCGTAGTCGAAGGTGGCGCGGATGAGGGCGTTGCCCTCGCTGGCGGTCGAGGTGATGCCGGTGATGCCGTCGACGCCCTTGAGGGTGTTCTCGATCGGCTCGACGACCTGCTTCTCGACCACGTCGGGCGAGGCGCCCTGGTACGGCGCGAGCACGGAGACCATCGGGAGTTCGATGGAGGGGAGCAGCTGCTGCTTGAGCTGCGGGATGGCTATGGCGCCGAACAGGAGCGCCACGATCGACACGAGGCCGACCAGCGCTCTCTGGGCGAGGCTGAAGCGGGACAGCCAGGACATGGGTGTGGGATCTCTCTGCTGGTCGTTCGCGAGGGCCCCTCCAGCCTTGCGCACCCGGCAAGCCCGCTGCGTCGCTCCCAGGTGCCGTCCTTGTGTGCGGCATACCGCGTCCGCAGTACTCCGTCCTACCGCGGTGCGCCGCGGGTCACTCGGCGCGCGGCCGGACCAGTCCCGATTCGTACGCGATGACCACCAATTGCGCCCTGTCGCGGGCACCGAGCTTGGCCATGGCCCGGTTGACGTGCGTCTTCACGGTCAGCGGGCTGACCTCCAGCCGGGCGGCGATGCCGTCGTTGGACAGCCCGCCGGCGACCTGTACGAGGACCTCGCGCTCGCGCCCGGTCAGCGTGGCGAGCCGTTCGGCGTGGGCGGTGCCGGTGGCGGGGGCGTCGGCGCGGCCGCCCTGGGCGAGGAAGCTGGCGATGAGGCCTTTGGTGGCGGCCGGTGAGAGCAGTGCCTCGCCGGCGTGGGCGACGCGGATGGCGTTGAGGAGCTCGTCGGGTTCGGCGCCCTTGCCGAGGAAGCCGGAGGCGCCGGCGCGCAGGGCGGCGGCCACGTACTCGTCGACCTCGAAGGTCGTCAACATGACCACGCGGACGTCCGACAGCTCCGGGTCGGCGCTGATCATGCGGGTGGCGGCGAGTCCGTCGGTGCCGGGCATCCGGATGTCCATGAGGACGACGTCGGCCCGCCGTTCGCGGGCGAGGGCGTACGCCTGGGCTCCGTCCGAGGCCTCACCGACGACCTCCATGTCGGCCTCGGAGTCGACGAGCACCTTGAACGCGCTGCGCAGCAGCGCCTGGTCGTCGGCGAGGAGGACTCGGATGCGGGCGGGGCCGGCGTCGGCGGGATCGGTCATGCCGTCAGGGTATTCAGCCGAGGGCGAGGACCAGCAGGACGGTGGTCGCGGCGACCTCGCAGACGGCGCCGAAGACGTCCCCGGTGACCCCGCCGAAGCGGGTGACGCAGCGGCGGAGCAGGAGTTCGGCGGTGAGCAGGGCCGCGAGGACGGCGGCCGCGTGCTGCGCGGCGGCGAACGGGCCCGCCGGGAGGGCGGTCAGGGCGGCGAGGGTGACGACGGCGGCGGCCACGCAGGCGGCGGCACGGTGCGGGACCACGCCGGCCACCGCCGCGCCGAGCCCCTCGGGCCGGGCGGCGGGGACGCCCTCGCGGGAGGCCAGGGTCATCGCGAGGCGGGCGGCGACGGCGGCGAGCACGGCGGCCAGGGCGCCGCGGATCCAGCTGTCGGCGTACGCGTTGGCCAGGGCTGCCACCTGGACCAGGAAGACGACGAGGAGGGAGATGACCCCGAAGGGGCCGATGTCGGACTGCTTCATGATCCGCAGGGCGTCCTCGGCGGGCTTGGCGCTGCCCAGCCCGTCGGCCGTGTCGGCCAGGCCGTCCAGGTGCAGTCCGCGGGTCAGCGCCGCCGGTACGGCGACGGTGACGGCCGCGGCGAGCAGCGGGCCGCCGCCGAGGAGCAGCAGGAGCGTCCCGGGCAGGGCGGCGAGCAGGCCGACGGCGAGGCCGGCGAGCGGGGCGCAGGCCATGCCGGTGCGGGCGGCGGGCCGGTCCCAGCGGGTGATGCGCGCGGGCAGGACGGTCAGGGTGCCGAAGGCGAAGCGGATCCCGTCGGCCAGGGAGGCGCGTTCGCCGGGCGGCCGCGGCAGCGGATCATCGGTCGAGTCTGTCATCGGCGCGAACGCTACCCGCTTACGGTGAGCGGTAAATTGCTCAATACGTGTCATATGGGGAGCGGGTGTCGTGGGTCACTGGTGGGAACGGAACATCATCGAGCCGGGCAAGCTCCCCCTGCTCCTCGCCCTGCTGTCCTTCGTGCTGTCGTTCCTGGTCACGCGGGTGATCACGAGGCTGATCCGGGCCGGCCGGGGCCCCTTCAAGAACATCACGCCGGGCGGGCTGCACGTCCACCACGTCGTGCCGGGCGTGGTCCTCGTCATCATCGGCGGGTTCGGCGCGATCGGCAGCGGCGGGCACAGCTTCGGCGCCGGGCTGTCGGCGGTGCTCTTCGGTCTGGGGGCGGGCCTGGTGCTGGACGAGTTCGCGCTGATCCTGCACCTGGACGACGTCTACTGGAGCGAACAGGGCCGCAAGAGCGTGGAGATCGTGGTGCTGACGGCCGCCGTGGTGGCGCTGGTGCTGGGCGGCTTCCTGCCCTTCGGGGTCAACGAGCTGTCGGCGGAGGAACGGCACAGCCGCGGGCTCGTCGTCATGAACACCGCCACCAACTTCTTCCTCGCCCTGATCGCCCTGTGGAAGGGGAAGCCGCGCACGGCGATGTTCGGCCTGGTGATCCCCTTCGTCGCGCTGATCGGGTCGGTGCGGCTGGCCCGGCCCGGGTCCCCGTACGCCAAGCGCTTCTACGCCAACCGCCCGCGCGCACGGGCCAAGGCCGGGCTGCGGGCCTTCCACCACGACCGGCGCTGGGCCCGGCCCCGGCGCAAGTTCGAGAACTTCATCAGCGGGCTGTCCGACCCGGAGAAGCACCCCGCCGGCGACCGGCGCGAATAGACCGCCGGACAGCGCGAAAGACCGCCGGACGGCGCGAAGGGCCCGCCCCGTGCGGCACGGTGCGGGCCCTTCGCGGTGACGGCGTGCGTGCCCCGGCCGTCTCAGCCCGGGATCAGGCCGTCGTCGCTGAGCATCTCCCGCACCTCTTCGAGCGTGGCGTCGGGCGCGGGCAGGATCAGCTCGGACGGCTCCAGCGCCTCGTCCGGCAGCGGACTGCCCAGGCGCCGCACCGCGTCGAGGAGTGCGCCCAGCGTGCGCCGGAAGCCCGCCTCGTCGCCGGACTCCATCTCCTCCAGGAGCTCGTCGTCCAGCTTGTTCAGCTCGGCGAAGTGCTCGTCGGCCAGGCTGAGCTGGCCCTCCCCCATGATGCGGACAATCATGACGGGCCCCTGTCCTACTGCTTGTCGAACCGGTGCTGGGTCTGCTGCGGCTGCGCGGTGCCGGGGGCGCCGCCCTCGATGGCCTGCTGCTGCGCGGACTGGCCGCCGGCCAGCTCGGCCTTCATCCGCTGGAGCTCCAGCTCGACGTCGGTGCCGCCGGAGAGGCGGTCCAGCTCGGCCTGGATGTCGTCCTTGGAGCCCAGACCGCTCTGGTCGTCCAGAGCACCGGAGGCGAGCAGCTCGTCGATCGCCCCGGCCCGGGCCTGGAGCTGGGCGGTCTTGTCCTCGGCCCGCTGGATGGCGAGGCCGACGTCGCTCATCTCCTCCGAGATGCCGGAGAAGGACTCCGCGATGCGGGTCTGCGCCTGGGCGGCCGTGTAGGTGGCCTTGATGGTCTCCTTCTTCGTACGGAAGGCGTCCACCTTGGCCTGGAGGCGCTGCGCGGCCAGCGTCAGCTTCTCCTCCTCGCCCTGGAGGGTCTGGTGCTGCACCTCCAGGTCGCTGACCTGCTGCTGGAGGGAGGAGCGGCGGGACAGGGCCTCGCGGGCCAGGTCCTCGCGGCCCAGGGCGAGCGCCTTGCGGCCCTGGTCCTCCAGCTTGGCGGACTGGCTCTGGAGCTGGTTCAGCTGGAGCTCCAGGCGCTTGCGGGAAGTCGCCACGTCGGCGACGCCGCGGCGCACCTTCTGGAGCAGCTCCAGCTGCTTCTGGTAGGAGTAGTCGAGGGTCTCGCGCGGGTCCTCGGCCCGGTCCAGGGCCTTGTTCGCCTTCGCGCGGAAGATCATCCCCATACGCTTCATGACACCGCTCATGGGCTTCGCGCGCCCCCTTCTAGACGGACTGTGCTCCAGGTCACCGGCAGGTCCCACAGTACGGGCCCTGCCTCTATTACCGCACTGTTCGAGTACGGATGCGCTCCTCCTCCAGGACGAGTACCCCGGTGCCGTATCAGGCGTAAGGAGTAGGTGATCCCCGAGACCCCGGCAGCCCGGAATCCCGGGTACCGGAAAGAGGCCCGCACTCGGTAGACGCCCGCCGTTGCCGGATCGTTCCCCGCCGGGGTGGGGCCGGTGGCCCCGACCACGTACCCTTGGGTTTTGTGTTTGGTAGCCGCTCCTCCAAGGAAGAGAAGGCCTCCGCCGCCGACAAGGTGAGCGCCGGCCCTTCGCAGCCCCGTGACCCGCAGGCCCCGAAGGGCCGCCCGACGCCGAAGCGTGCTGTGGCCCAGTCGCAGCGCAAGGCCGTGGTGGCCTCGACCGGCAACCGCAAGGAGGACGCCAAGCGAGCCCGCGAGCGTCGCCGCGAAGAGATGGCCAGGCAGCGCGAGGCCCTCGCCAACGGCGACGAGCGCTACCTGCCCGCCCGCGACAAGGGGCCGGTCCGCCGGTTCGTCCGCGACTTCGTGGACTCCCGCTTCTCGGTCGCCGAGATGTTCCTGCCGCTGGCCGTCGTCATCCTCGTGCTGAGCATGATCCGGGTGCCCTCGATCCAGAACGTCGCCCTGATGCTGTGGCTCGGCGTGATCGTCCTGATCATCCTCGACTCCATCGGGCTGTGGTTCCGCCTGCGCAAGGCCCTGAACGAGCGCTTCGCCGACGAGCCGCGCCGCGGCGCCGTCGCCTACGGCCTCATGCGCACCCTCCAGATGCGTCGCCTGCGCCTGCCCAAGCCGCAGGTCAAGCGCGGAGAGCGGCCCTGACCGCAGCGACGCCCGGAGCAACAGGGGCATCGTCGGGGGAGGGCTTCTCGGGGGGAGCCCGGCTGTGGC
>NZ_GG657750.1:2258303-2258786 GCF_000158895.1 Streptomyces sp. C
GCGCAGGGCCAGGGGCGGAGCCCCGGTCTTCCCAGCCCCGCCGGCGTTTGAGGCGCGGGGGTCCGGGGCGGAGCCCCGGGGAACGGGGGAAGGGCGGGTAGGGGACCGGCGCCGCAGGCCACCGGCCCCCGCCCGGCCAGGGATCAGGCCTCCGTGGCCGCCCGCAGGCTCATGGGGTAGATCTCCGAGCCGTCCTCGAAGAGGGTGACCCGCTCCGCGCCGCCGTCCAGCAGCTCCTTCCAGACCTCCCCGATCCAGGACTCCGCGTCCCCCTGCGTGGTGAACTCCTCCGGCTCCACCGCCGGGGCCACCTCACTGCCGTCGGCCGCCTCGAACCGCCACGTCCACGCCATGTCCGCCTCCGTTGTTCGTCCGCTGTTCGTCCGCGATCTCACGCTTCTCGCCATGAGTGTGCCCGCAGATCGGCCTCCGTTCCTCCCTGAAGGAGGAGATTCCCGCCACGATCACCGCGCGAGCACACCC
>NZ_GG657750.1:2260848-2299414 GCF_000158895.1 Streptomyces sp. C
CTGGCGCTGCTGGCGGCCGTCGGCGGCGCGGACGTCGCCGCGATCACCGGCTTCCTGCTCCAGTCCGCGGTACGCCGTACGCCTGTCATCCTCGACGGGGTCGTCTCGGCGGCCTGCGGGCTGGTGGCCCAGAGGGCCGCCTTCCGCGCCCCCGACTGGTGGCTGGCCGGGCAGTCCAGCGGGGAGCCGGGCCAGGCCAAGGCACTGGACCGGATGGCACTCAACCCGGTGCTCGACCACGGCGTCACAGTAGGAGAAGGCACCGGCGCCCTGCTGGCGCTCCCCCTGGTCCAGGCGGCCGCCGCACTCGCGGCGGAACTCCCGGAAAGGGCTGCTGCGGAACAGCCGACGGACTGAGACACCGGGCACTAAGGGCCTGACCAGTCCGCAGTGCTCGCACTGCGCTGCGGACCGGTGACGCCCCATATCATCGCTTTTCATGGGAGAGGTCCGCTTGACCAGCGCAGAAACCGACCGGAGCCTCGATCAGGCCTCCGGCAAGGGTTCCAACAACAAGAAGGAGCAGGGAGGGGAAGCGGCCGCGAAGCCGGAGAGCCGCAGGGGCACTCCCCGGTCGCGGCGCGGAGCCGCCTTCGCGGTCTGGTACCTGCGGATCGTCACCTTCGTCAACTTCCTCAGCGCGGTGTGGCTCTCGCTCGGGCAGGACCTGCGCCGCCACAACACCGCCGACTTCTACACCCCCTACCTGCTGACGGCCGGGTTCGCCTCCGGGCTGTTCTCGCTGCTGCTCGCGGTCACGATGGGCCGCCGCAAGCGGGCCGCCTGGATCCTGAACCTCGTGGTCAGCGGCATGCTGCTGCTCGCCTTCGCGGTCGCCGCGTTCGCGCCCTGCACGAGCGGCGAACTGAGCATGTGCTACCCCGAGTTCCGCCAGCACGCCCAGAACTGGGTCTCGCTCGCCCTGACCGCCGCCTTCGTCGGCGCCCTCCTGCTGGGCCGCCACGAGTTCTACGCCAAGGGCGACCGCTCCAACCCGAAGCTCGCCACCGCCGTGGCCGCCGTCGGCCTGCTGCTCACCTCGCTGATCGCCGCCCTGCTCGTCGGCGCCACCAACACCGACGCCGACCGCGCCGACGCCACCTTCCTGGCCCGCTGGCGGTACGGCGTGATGCGGCTGATCACACTGGCGCCCGACGACAAGGCCTACCGCGCCATCACCACGCCCGCCTGGGTCGACGTCGCCATCAACGTGATGTCGATGCTGCTGCTGCTCGCCGTGCTGTTCGCCGCGTTCCGCTCGCGGCGCGCCGTCGACCCGATCACCCCCGAGGACGAGGAACGGCTGCGGGCGCTCCTCGCCAAGCAGGGCGACCGCGACTCGCTCGGCTACTTCGCGCTGCGCCGCGAGAAGTCCGTCATCTGGTCCCCGACCGGCAAGGCCGCCGTCACCTACCGCGTCGTCGGCGGGGTCTCGCTGGCCTCCGGCGACCCCATCGGCGACCCCGAGGCCTGGCCCGGCGCGATCGAGCCCTGGCTGGCCGAGGCCCGCGAGCACGGCTGGGTCCCGGCCGTGATGGGCGCCAGCGAGGAAGCCGGGCAGATCTACGCCCGGCACGGCCTGGACGCCCTGGAACTGGGCGACGAGGCCATCGTGGAGACCGACGAGTTCACGCTGGAGGGCCGCGCCATGCGCACCGTCCGCCAGGCCTACAACCGCGTCAAGCGGGCCGGCTACACCGTCCGCATCCGCCGCCACGCCGACATCCCCGCCGACGAGATGGCGGTACTGCTGGAGCGCGCCGACGACTGGCGCGACGGCGCGACCGAGCGCGGCTTCTCCATGGCACTGGGCCGCCTGGGCGACCCGGGCGACGGCCAGTGCGTGATGCTGGAGTGCACCGACGGCAACGGCGACCTGCGCGCCGTGCTGTCCTTCGTGCCGTGGGGGCCCAAGGGGCTGTCCCTGGACCTGATGCGCCGTGACCGGGACTCCGAGAACGGCCTGATGGAGTTCATGGTCATCGAGCTGCTGGAGCGCTCGAAGGAGATCGGCGTCACACAGGTCTCGCTCAACTTCGCGATGTTCCGCTCCGTCTTCGAGCGGGGGTCCAAGCTCGGCGCGGGGCCGGTGCTGCGCATGTGGCGCTCGCTGCTGAGCTTCTTCTCCCGTTGGTGGCAGATCGAGTCCCTCTACCGGGCCAACGCCAAATACCGCCCGATCTGGGAGCCGCGGTTCATGCTCTTCGAGAAGAGTTCGGACCTGCTGCGGATCGGTATCGCGGCGGGTCGGGCCGAGGGCTTCCTGGAGGCACCCGGCCTGCCCAAGTGGCTGCACCGCAAGCACCTGGAGACGATTCGTTGACGTCGTGGAAGACGGAGGTCCGGCAGTTCGCCCGCCGTGAGTGGGGCCCTCTGCTGCTGACCGTGCGGGACGCACTCGTCCGCGACACGTGGCGGGCCGTCCCGATGACCCTCGGGGCGGTCGCCCTGACCTCCGTCTTCCAGATCGTCCAGAACACCCCCTGGGGCTTCCAGCCCGTACAGGACCTGGGGTCCGTGAAGGCCGCCGACCCGCTGTGGCTGGCGCTGCTGCGGACCCCGCTCTCCCTCTTCGTCCCCGCCCTCGACCTGCCCGTGTGGGGGGCGCTCGCCCAGATCCTGCTGGTCTTCGGCATCGCCGAGATCTGCATCGGCTGGTGGCGCACCCTGCTCATCGGCTACGTCGCCACCATCGCCGGGACCACGTACGCCCGCATCGGGCTCTCGCTGGGCCCCGACCACCCCTTCGGGCTGCCCGTGACCGACCGGATCGTCAACGACACCGGGCCGTCGGCGGCCGTGGTCGGCCTCGCCATCTACGTGTGCTGGCGCTACCGGGCCTACCTCACCGGGGCCCTGGTGATCCTCGTGATGATCGGCGAGGTACTGGTCAAGAACAACCTCGCCGGCAAGGAGCACCTGGCGGCCATCGCCGCCGTCATGGCGGTGTGCGTGGTCCGCGCCCAGTGGGGCCCCGCCCGCTCCCGAACCCCCCTCGGCCCCCGGCCGCCCGCTCCCCCCTCGCCGCCCACGCCCCCGGGACCCGCGCGGCTCTAGCCGGAGCCCGTACCGTGTCCGGGTGACGACAGACCTCGGGCCCCTCGCCGCCACCCGGCAGTGGATGCGGGCGCATCCGCTCGCCACCGACGCCGTACTCGCGTTCGGGGCGCTGGTCGCCATGGTCGTCGGGTCCTTCGCCGACCCGCACGGGCCGCACGGGCCGACCTTCGGCACGCGCACGCCCGAGTCCCTCTCCCTGCTGCTGATGCTGCTCGGCGCCGCCGCCCTCGTCCTGCGGCGCCGCAGGCCCCGTACGGTGCTCGCCGTCACCTGCGGGCTGTCCCTGCTGGAGCTGACCACCGGCGAGCCGAGGGCACCCGTCGCCATGAGCGCGGTGATCGCCCTGTACACGGTGGCCGCGCTCACCGACCGGCCCACCACCTGGCGGACCGGGCTGCTCACGATGGCCGGGCTCACCGGGGTGGCGATGCTGGCCGGCCCGATGCCCTGGTACGCGCAGGAGAACATCGGCATCTTCGCCTGGACCGGGATGGCCGCCGCCGCAGGTGACGCCGTACGCAGCCGGCGGGCCTTCGTCGACGCCATACGGGAGCGGGCCGAACGAGCCGAACGCACCCGCGAGGAGGAGGCCCGGCGGCGCGTCGCCGAGGAACGGCTGCGGATCGCCCGGGACCTGCACGACGTGGTGGCCCACCACATCGCCCTGGTCAACGTCCAGGCCGGGGTGGCCGCGCACGTCATGGACAAGCGGCCCGACCAGGCGAAGGAAGCCCTCGCCCACGTACGGGACGCCAGCCGCAGCGCGCTGAACGAGCTGCGCGCCACGGTGGGGCTGCTGCGCCAGTCCGGCGACCCGGAGGCCCCGACGGAACCCGCGCCGGGACTGGCCCTGCTGGACGAACTCCTCGACACCTTCCGGCACGCGGGCCTCCCGGTGGCGGCGACCGTCCAGCTCGGCCCCGGCACCGAGCCACTGCCGGCCGCCGTGGACCTGGCGGCGTACCGGGTCATCCAGGAGGCGCTGACCAACGTCCGCAAGCACGCGGGCCCGGGAGCACAGGCCGAGGTCAGCGTGGTCCGGGTCGGGCCCTCGGTGGAGGTGACCGTACTGGACGACGGCGGCGACTCGGCGGACTCCTCCCCGTCCCCCATCGACCCGGGCGGCGGCCACGGCCTCCTCGGCATGCGCGAACGCACGGGCGCCCTGGGCGGCTCCTGCTTCGCGGGCCCCCGGTACGGGGGCGGGTTCAGGGTGCACGCGATCTTGCCGGGGTGAGGGGGGGCGGGGCGTACGGGGTTTGCGGCGCGGGCCCGCTGTCTCCCCCTCGACCCCCTGGGGTCGAGCGGTGTTTGCCCACCCGCCCCCTTGTCTGCGGGCCGGTGGTTCGGGGAGCGGGACCCCCTTCGGCGGTCTCAGGGAGGGTTGGGGGCTTCCCGTCAGTCCCATCGTCCTTCCGGTTCGGGCCGGTCCCTCAAGGGCGCTCCTTCGTCGCGTCGCTACGCGATCGCCTTCGGCGACCCTTGACCGACCGACCCGAACCGGAAAGCCGAAAGACTGCCGGGAAACCCCCAAAGAAACGGCACGGGGCAGAGAAGCGAGGAGCGGCTCCCTCAGCGATGAGACGAGGGACCGGGCGCCGGCCCACCGGGCATCCGGGCCCTCAAAAGTCGCGATCCGGAGCCGGTGCGCGACTACCCGCACGAGAAGGCGAACAGAGCAGCCCAGGAAGCCGACAGGCGCGACAGATCGCTACGCGCTCCTCCCGGCTTAGCGTCGGACGACCGCCTTGGGCTGATAACCGCACCAGAGGGCGAACAGAGCGGCACAGGCATCCGACAGACGCGACAGATCGCTACGCGCTCCTCTGGTCTCGGCGGCCGGCCGCCGTCTTGGGCTGGTCCGGGGCGGGTTCGAGGTTGGTGGCGGCGGTGGTGAATTCGCGACCGCAGGCGCCCCGGATGTAGGCCAGTTCCATCCAGCGCTCGATGCCGGCGTCGGAGACGTTCTCGTTGATGACGGCCATCAGATCGCCTTCGACGCCTGAGGCGATGTCGCGGACGCGGCGGCGGAGAAGGCGGTGCGGGACGTACTCGTACTGCTCACTCATCGGGTCCTCCTCAAAGCGCATGCCGTCAGTACAACCGAGGTGGCGGGCAAGATGCGGCCTAGGTGCGGTAGATGGTCGGTCGTTCTGCCGTCTGGTCCGGGGTGAGGCCTTCGACGGTGAGGTTCCCCGTCCAAAGGTGGTCGCGGTTGGCGTAGGTTGCGTCGAAGCTGACCCGCTTGCCGCCGGGCTCCAGCTTCCAGTCCTGTTCATGGAAGTGGGCGATGTGGTCGCTTCCGCAGACGAACGAGCGGGTGGCCTGTGTGAGGATCCACTGGGCCAGCTCGTGATCCGTGGCCGTGGCGCGGCCGCAGGTGCGGGCCATCTGCCAGAGCCGGCCCCACTGGACCCCGGGGGTCAGGGGGCCGACCACGGCCACGTCGCCGATACGCCGCTGATCACGGTGGTGGTTGGCGTAGCCGAAGACGATCCCGAACATCGCGAACACGGTGACCCGGCCTCGTCCGGTCAGGCCCTCGTCATTGCTGCTCATCAGTGGAACCCTTGGGATGGTGCGGTCCGGGCGCCTTAGCCACGCCCGGACCGCTGTTTTTCAGCAGCAGGGGCCGTCGCCGCAGCACGCGGACTGGTTGCAGTCGGCGGCCGTGCCCCACAGGCTCGTGTCCACCTCGAACCCGGCCGCCTTGATCCGGTCCGCCGTGGACACCATCAGGGACCTGGTGCGGACCTTTGAGTTCGGGGCGTGGTGCACGAAGTAGTCGAACTGGGCATGGCACCAGTCGGCGTACTCCCGGCTGTGGAGCACGAAGGTGTGCCAGCCCGGGTCCACCTGCTGACTCGGAGCGATGTCGTAGGCCTTTTCGCTGCCGAGGACGTACACGAACGCGATGGCCTGGTCCATCACACCGTCCGCCACCACACGCTCGTACCCGTACTCGTCCGCGCAGAACGCGGCAAGCCGCTCGAACAGCTCGGGGCTGACGAGGTCACGTCCACGCCTCAAGGAGACAGGGGATTCCAGCATCGTCGTCATCTCAGACTTCCTCTCGTTCGATGCTCAGGGGGCTGCTGGGGCGAGAGCTGGTCTCCGCCCGTGCTGCCGGACTTGCGGGCATCGCCTCGGTCCCGTTGCCGTGCATGGAAGGAGCGCCAGGCACGTGCTCGCCGTTCCTCGGGTGCCATGTACTCCGGGAGCCGCCTCACGTCGCCAGGTGTGCTGACGACAGTAGGAACGGGGTCAGAGCAACCTCAACGAACTTGCATGGGCTTGCGGACAGTCACCCGAGTGCGGCAATTGCTTCCGCGATCAGGGCGCGGGCCGGCTGCCCATGGCAAGCCAGTTTGGCCAGCTCGGCGAACATGCGGGCGTACGTCTCGATCTCGCTGGGCTGCTTCACGGTGACCTGTGCGGTTGCCAGTTCGATGATCACTTGGGTTTCGTCGTAGATCCAGAATCCTTCGACGGGCCACATGACCCTTTCGACGGTCATAGGAATCACACCAAGGCTGACGTTCGGCAACGCAGCTACTTGAAGCAGCTGCCCAAGCTGAGCGGCCATCACGCCGGGGCCGCCGAATCGGGAGCGGAGCGCGGATTCCTCCAGCACGATTCCAAAGCACCGGTGGGTGTCGTGGAGGTAGCGCTGGCGGCGCATGCGCACCCTGACCGCTGCCTCGACGTCGTCCGGGATCTGCCTGAACGTGACAATGCGGCTCATGATCGCGGTCGCATAGTCGGCCGTCTGAACGAGGCCTGGGATCACCCCGGGCTCGTAGATGCGGAAGCGGCTTGTACGTGCGTACAGCGGGACATGGGCCTCTTGACCATGCTTGAGGCCTGCGCGCTGCAAACGTCTCCACTCCACGTACATCTCGTCGATGCCGTGGGCAGTGGCACGCAGGTCTTCGTACGCATCTGGGATTCCGCAGATGGTGACGTAGGCAAGGAGGTCTCGGTCAGAGGGCGGCGTCTTGCCGTTCTCGATGCGAGAGGCCTTGGACTCACTCCAGCCGGCACGCGCGGCCAACGCCCGTGCTGTCAGGCCGGTCGGCTTGCGAATGTCTCGCAGCCGTCTGCCGAGAGCAGCGCGGGCGTCTTGGACTGCCGATGAAGGTGACGTGTTCACAGGCTAGGTGGGCTGGTACTCCGAGTGGGGCGTCGCTCGGTCCCAGACGGCTTCGAACGCGCTCGTGCACAGCTTGAGGACCGTCGGGTCCTCCGTCATCTCCAACCACTCGCCCGGGGCGGGCTCGCCGTTCCCGTCGAAGTGCAGGACGAGTACGGTTCTGTTGTCGAACACCCAGAAGTCGTTGCCCGGGAAGGCGATGTCAGTCGCGTGGCGGCGGGGAAGCCACTTGATCTGCTCTCCAGCCCTGACGTTGGCATCCGAGACGTGGTGTTCGAAGCGGAGGTAGTCCGATTCCGGAACGGAGAACACGCGGGCACGTCGAATCACGACGCCCCTGTCCGTCGCCTTCCGCACCCACTTGAGCCAAGGGCGCATCTCCGGGTCGTTGTCCTCGGGCAGGTCGCGAGATCCCTGCTGCCAGGCAACGAAGCTGGGGTCGGACTCCATGTACCCGTCCCGCATCTCCAGATGGATCGCGCTGTGCTCGGTCGAAGCAAGAAGCTCCTCAAACGACGGGACCGTCGGCACCCTTTACCTCCAAGAAGTACTGCACCATGCGTCGCGGCAGCTCGATGACGTCTTCGTGGTCCGGGATGTCCATCAGCTGCCTGCGCTCGGCGTCCGTCACCTTGAACCCCTGCACCAGGTACGTGTCCGCGGCGTCGTCGAGGTAGATCGTTGGCGAGCCGCCGTCCTTGCTCTCAGGGTCCTTGCCAAGCTTGCGCAGAGCCATGGTGTCCTCCTCGCTCGTGGCTGATCGCCAAGTGAAAGCTTGCGCTGCAGAACCCACCGGATGCACCGAACTTGCATGAACTTGCGCGCTGAATGCCTCCTCACCCGGCGGGTGGCCGCCCGTCCCAGAGGGGTTTGCCTCTGACCTGGCCGAACAGACGGCGACTGGTGCAGCTCATAGGGGCCGTTGATCAACCACTGACGTATTCCCGGAACGGCACGGACGCTTCCACAGCGATCCGTTGGTACTCGACGAACGGCGTGGGGTCGCCTTCGTGCAACTCGCGGCCGATCTGCCTAACGTCTTGAACTTGGACGCCCAGTCCTCACCGTCCAAGAACACGGATCCCCCATTCCGGGCCATGGCCCGCGCTCCCCGTGACAGATCCCGGGCGGACCTGCTGGCCACGACCGTAGAGCTCCATCCACACCAGGCCAAGACGGCCCCCGGCCGCCGAGATCAGAGGAGCGCGTAGCGATCTGTCGCGTCTGTCGGATGCCTGCGCCGATCTGTTCGCCCTCTGCTGCGGGTATCAGCCCAAGGCGGTCGTCCGACGCTGAGCCGGGAGGAGCGCGTAGCGATCTGTCGCGCCTGGGGGCTCCGCAGGGCCGTCTGGTCACCCTCTCGTGCGGGTAGCCGGGCCCCGACTCGGAATCTCGACTCTTGAGGGCCCGGATGCCCGGCGGGCCGGCCCCGCGGCACCGCGCATGGTCCCTGAGAGACCCGCCCCTCCACCATGGACCGTGCCGTTTCTTCGGGGGTTTCCCGGCAGTCTTTCGGCTTTCCGGTTCGGGTCGGTCGGTCAAGGGTCGCCGAAGGCGATCGCGAAGCGACGCGACGAAGGAGCGCCCTTGAGGGACCGGCCCGAACCGGAAGGACGATGGGACTGACGGGAAGCCCCCAACCCTCCCTGATCCGGTCCCAGGGGATACCGCTCCCCGTCCACCGGCCCGCAGACAAGGGGGCGGGTGGGCAGCCACCGACCCGCCCCCACTCCCTCGAGGGGGAGATAGCGGGCCCGGGCCGTGAGCCCCGTCAGCACGTCCTACGCCATGGGCCCAGGTCCAGCTTCTTTTGCAGGGAGCTGAGTTGTAGGCGCTTCGACTGGTTGCAGAAGCGGGTCGTCTGGAGTTCGTACTCCGCGTGGAAGACGGCTTTGCCCGCCTTGATGAAGGGGGTCAGGGTGTCGCACTCGTCGTATTCCGCGCACTGTTCGTTGACCGCGAAGTCGTAGTCGCCGACCAACTGGGGGATCTGGTCGAGGTCGTTCTTGAGGCCGACCGCCATGCCCCGGTCGTGGGCCAGGCGCGCGATGAGGCGGTTGTACGTCAGCTGGTCAGCGGCCGTGAGGGGGAAGCCCGAGTCGTTGCGGTAGGCGTCCATGTTGTCGGGTTCGATCGCGTCGAAGCCCTTGTCGCGGCACATGTCGAAGCGCTTCGCCATCAGCGGTTCCAGTTCACCGACCCGGCGGATGTCGAGCCAGCGTTCGCCCTTCCAGCCGTTGCCCTTCCCGAGGAGCGGGGCGGCGAAGTCGCCCGCGTCGGGGCGGAAGTCCTCCCAGGCGCCGGTGGAGAGGTAGCAGATGGTGCGGCGGCCGTCCCGCCGAAGGGCCGCCACCTCCTCCTTCGTCGTGTTGAAACCGTCGACGTCGTACACCGGCACGTCGACCGACGTGTCCAGCTTGCCCGTGAGCTGCCACTGCCAGGGCGTGCCGGGCCGGGGTTGCCAGCGTTCCCCCGGCTTCTGGGCGGGCCAGGTGGGGGCGGGGCCGACGCCCTCGCCGTCGTCGTCGGGCTCGGCGGTGCAGGCCGCCGCCGTGAGCAGCAGCAGGGCGGCCGCCAGGGCGGTGGGGAAACGCTTCATCCGGCGGTCTCCAGGGCGTACGGGAGGGTGCCCCACGGGTGGGCCCCCGTGCCGGGGACCGCGCAGTGCACCCCCGCGTGGCGCTCGGCGGCGAGTGCGGCGGCGGGGGCGTCGGGCGGGACGGCGTACACGAGGTGGCAGAACCGTCGGGCGGGGTGGTCGGCGGTCCACGGGGGCGGGGTGGCGGCCTGGTCGCGGTAGGCGTCCCAGGGGCCTTCGAAGGTGACGAGCAGGTCGGCGAGCCGGAGGTACCCGGGGTGGGGGTGGACTCCGTGGTTCAGTACGAGCGTACGGGCGCCCGCCGCCCTGGCCGCGACGGCGAGCCGGCCGTAGTGCGGGAGGAGTTCCGGGTCGGCGGCGGCCTGGTCGAGGAAGGCTCCGTCGGCCCCGTACCAGTCGCGGTGGCGCAGCAGGTCCTGGACGACGGCTGCGTGCGGGCGCCGCCCGTAGTCGGTGTCGGTGTAGCCGAGGACGGGTACGCCGGCGTCGCGGAGCCGGGCGGCGACGGCGGCGAACCCTTCGTCGGGGGCCCGGCCGGGCCCGCTGTCGGGGTTGAGCACCACCGAGTGCAGTTGTCCGGCGCAGCGGATGAGCCGTTCCCACTCCTCGGGCCGGTCGGCGGGGTGCTCGTAGAGCGGCACCAGCAGCATGGGGTTCCTTCGTCTTCCTTCGTCGGCGGTGCTTCAGCGGTGTGCGGTGGCGCGGCCGAGGAGCAGGCAGACCAGGACGGCCAGGGCGGCCGCCGCGGTGCCGGCCACCGCCAGCTGGACCAGGCGGGGTTGTCCGATTCCGGCGAGCAGGGCCAGGCTCTGGGCGAAGGCCGCGCCGGAGCAGACCACGGCGGCGGGGCGGACCGCGCCGAAGGACTGCAGGAGCAGCCCGGTCCACATCACGGTGCCGAGCAGCAGCAGGGTGGCGATGCGGAGTCCGGTGAGTCCGGGGGCGTGCGGCCACAGCAGGGTGCCGGTGGCGCCGAGGACGAGCAGCACCGCCAGGTAGGCGGTGAGGCAGCGGGCCAGGGTGAGGAGCATGCGGCGCCAGAACGCGCCGGGTGAGCGGGCCGCCCGCAGCCCGGCGAGGCTGCCGCTGCGGAAGCGGTGGAGGAGCCATTCGGCGGGGCCCATGCTGAGGGTGAGGGCCACCGCGGAGGGTGCGGCGACGGCTTCGGCGGGGCCGCCGCTGAGCACTTCCCCCAGGGCGGCGTAGAGCACGAGCAGGCCGGTGCCGAGGCCGAACACCCCGTAGGGCGCGGAGTCACCGATGCGGGGTCCGCGCCGGGTGTGGTCCTCCTCGGCGCCGCGCAGCATCCGCCAGCGCACGGGGCCGCCTTCGCCCGGGCGCCGTTCCGCCCAGTGGTGGATCCTGCGCACCCCGGCCCGTACGCCCTTGGCGACCGGCAGCTCCCTGAGGGCGAGGGTGCAGGCGGCCAGCAGGGACACGAGGAGCAGGGTGATGCGCAGGGGCACGGGCGGGTCGGTGAACAGGGCGAGGACCGCTCCGGCGGCCATGGGGGCGAGTGCGGCGAGCAGCAGCCTTTCGCGGCCCAGTACCAGGAGCACGGTGGCGGCGCCGACGTAGACGGCCTGGCCTGCGGCGAAGGCGTACGAGAACGGCGGGCCGCCGGGAACGGCGAAGGCGGCGGCGGTGCCGAGGAGGGCTCCGGCGGGAGCGCCGACGAGGAGGGTGCGTCCGGCGGCGGCCCGGTCGCCGAGGCCGAGCCAGGAGTAGGCGCGGTGGGACAGGCTCTGGTCCCAGACCCAGCCGATGAGGGCGCCGGCGAGCAGGGTGAGGGTGCCGGCGGGCAGTCCGAGCCGGTCGGGGGGGCCTTCGAGGAGGGGTGCGCCCAGGATGTAGGCGAGGCCGGGCAGGGCGAAGATCAGGCCGCGGAGCAGGCAGGCGGTGAGGGAGACCTTCCAGGGGTCGGGGAGCCGGTCGGGTTCGGGGAAGGTGCGGGGGACGCGGGCGTAGAGCTCTTCGGCGAGGCCGAAGGAGTCGTGGCGGCCGTAGGTGAGGCGGATGTGTTCGTCGGTCATCCCGTCGGATTCGAGGATGGCGGCGATCTCGTCGGGGTGGACGGCGGCGCCGGCGAAGGCGCCGAGGCGGTGGGCCAGTTCGTCCAAGGGGTCGGCGGCCGGGGCCCCGGGCCCGCCGGGGCGGGGCCGGGGCAGGTCGGGCAGGGTGTCGGTGCGTCCGGCGGGGGCCGGGCGGCCGACGTGGACCCAGGTGCCTTCGGGGCCGGGGGGCTTGAGCCAGAGGGATCCGCTCACCACATGCTCCCGTCGGCCGCGAGTTCCTTGTTCCGGGGGTCCTGGGACCAGGGGTCGGTGATCCGCCGGGTCCAGTCGCCGTCGGTGCGGACGGGCAGGGCGTGCCGGCCCGGACCTGTCTGGTCGGCGAGTTCGCGGTAGATGTGCCGGAAGCCGTCGACGGACTGGTGGAGGGTGAACTTCTCGACGACGCGCCGGCGGGACAAGCGGCCGAGTTCGGCGCGGCGTTCGTCGTCGCGGAGGAGGGCGAGGGTGGCGCGGGCCATGGTCTCGGGTTCGCGGGGCGGGACGACGAGGCCGGTGTCGCCGACGGCTTCGCGGACGCCTCCGACGTCGGTGGAGACGGTGGTGCGGCCGCAGGACATGGCTTCGATGATGCTGAAGGGGAAGCCTTCGCTGATGCTGGAGAGCATGACGACGGAGCCGGCGGCGTAGGCCTTGGCGACCTGGTCGATGCGGCCCTCGTAGGTGATGCCGTCGGTGACGCCGAGTTCGGCGGCGAGTTTCTCCAGGCGGAGCCTGTAGTCCTCGCAGCCGGCCGGGACGGGGCCGAAGAGGCGCAGGCGCAGGGCGGGGAGTTCCTCGCGCATGTAGGCGTAGGCGCGGATCAGGGTTTCGAGGTCCTTGATCGGGTCGATGCGGCCGCACCAGCTGAGGGTGGGCACGTCCGGTTCGGGGCCGGCTTCGGGGAAGGCGTGCGGGTCGACGCCGTTGTAGACGGTGCGGATGCGTTCGGAGTCGGCGCCTCCGCGTTCTTCCCAGCGTCGGTTGTACTGGTTGCAGGGGGTGATCAGGTCGGCCTGCCGGTAGCCCTCGGAGTTGAGCTCGCGGTAGAAGCCCAGCATCAGGGCCTTGACGGGCCAGCGCTGGGCGGCGGTGCGGTAGCCGAGGTAGCGCTCGCGCAGGTAGATGCCGTGCTCGGTGAGGAGGAAGGGCACTCCGTCGAGGTGTTTGGCGGCGAGGGCGGGGAGGGTGGCGAGGCCGCTGCTGACGGCGTGGGCGACGCTGTCGGGCGGGATCCGTACCGCGAGCGGGCGCAGGGCGTGTTCCAGCAGGTCGGTGGCGGTGAGCGCGTCGTGGACGGTGGGTTCGGCGGCGGCGGTGGCCAGGCCGGGGCGGGTCCATACGGTCATCAGCAGGCGCAGTACCGCTTCGGAGCGCAGGGCGGGGGTGAGGCGGCCGGCGCGGGCGAGGCGGGCGAGTCCGCCCAGGGCCTCGGAGAAGCCCCCGTGTTCGGGGTCGATGAGGGAGAGCAGGAAGGTTTCGTACGTTTCGGTGAAGCGGCGGCGGGCCTTGCCGCGCAGGGCCGTGCGGCGGGTGCGGGCGGGCGGCGGTCCCCAGAGCGGGACGGCGGTGTGCCGGTAGACGTTGCGCGGCAGCTCCCAGGTGACCGGCTCTCGTCCGGAGCCGGTGAGGGCTATGACGTTGAAGTCGACCTCCGGCATGCCGCGTACCAGCTGGTCGCACCAGGTGCTGACGCCGCCGTGGACGTGCGGGTAGGTGCCTTCGGTGAGCATGGTGACATGACGCCCATGGCTCATGTGGTGTGTCCCCCCAGGACGGAAAAGGGGCCGGCGCCCGTGGTGCGTGCGTGGAGCGCCGGCTCTGGTGTTACGTGTGCCGCTGGTCGTCCGGGCGGCGGTACGGGCGGTACGGCCGGTATGGGTCGCGCGGGTGGTTCGGGTGCCGCGGGCGGGTCAGAGGAGCTTGAGCGTGACCTGCGACTGGAGCAGCTCGGGGGCCGTCCAGGCGGAGCGGGTGCCGGCGTATGCGGTGCCGAATTCGGCGGTGCCGAGGAGCAGCTGCTTCTTGGTGCCGTTCGGGGCGGTGACCGGGGCGACGACTCCGGACGGGGCCTTGACGACGACGTCCTTGCCGATCTTGTAGGCGGTCACCTTGCCGTCGGCGAGGGCCTTGTTCCAGGCTGCGCGGCGCTGGAGCTCGACGCCGGTGTCCTTCATGCTCTGGTTGACGATCGGCGCGCTGGGCGCGTAGAGCGCGCGGTAGGTGTCGAGGACCCGGTTGAGCACCGGGTAGAGGGTGCGGTCCTCGGCGAGGTTGGACTGGTGGACGTAGTGCGGCCGGGGGTCGTTGGCCAGCACGTGGCGCATGGCGGTGCGGGCCTCGGCGGGGACGATGTGGTCGAGGTAGCCGGTGTCGGTGTCGAGCGGGGCCGGCAGGCAGGTGGAGGTCGCCGGGTTGTCCTCGCAGATGCCGCTGCCGCCGTCGGCGCGGCTGGTGTAGATCCAGTTGTACTCGTCGGCCATCTCCGCGTTGGTGCCCGTGTTGTAGTACACGTTCATCGGGTGGCGGGGGACGGTCAGGGCGGCGCCGACGGCCCGCTGGTCGGGTTCGCGGGAGTTGTCGCTGCCGGCCCACTTGACCCCGTTGTCGGCGAGGGCGCCGGCCAGGTTGGGGTTGTCCTGCGGTTGCTGCGGGAGGGTCTTGAGGCCGGAGTGCTCGCCGGTGACCAGCTCGGAGCGGTCGAGGGTGATGCCCTTGGCCGCGGCCCAGTTGTTGTTGTCGCGGATCTGGGCGGAGATCTCGGCGCGGCTCATCCAGTTGGTGGCGCCCTGGGCGTTCTTGGTGCAGGTCCAGGGGCTGGCGCCGGTGTCCTGGACGCAGCCGAGGAAGGGGTGCGTGTAGGTGTGGTTCATCCAGCGGAACTTGGCCCGGTCGGCGACGAGCTGGGCGGTCATCGCGTCGGTGCCGCCGTTCTCGGCCTTCCACTCCTCGCCGGCGCCCGCGTTGAAGAGCATGTCCAGCTTGAAGTTCTTGGACGTCTGCCACTGCGCCGCGTACTGGGCGTCGGCGGCGGTCATCCGGATGGTGCTCTCCTTGCCCTCGCCGCCGGCGCAGGCGTAGTCGCCGGGGGTGCAGTTGAGCTCCTTGCTCCAGCGGGCGTCGGGGGCGAAGACGTCGTCGACGTGGACGGCGAAGTAGCTGCGCTCCTGCCCGAGGTGGACGCCCTGGGTGAGCCAGTCGACGATGCCGCGGGCCAGCAGCCGGAACTGCTGCTGGTACTGGTTGTAGCCGAAGGTGACGACGAGTTCGCTGCGTCCGTCGTGGGTGTACTCGCCGACGAGGGAGGCGCGGCCGCCGGTGACGGGGGCGTCGAGGTAGCTGGTGTAGCCGGTGCGGGGCTTGCCCATGAAGCCGTAGCTCTCCGGAACCATGGCGGAGTTGTCCTCGAAGGTGACCTGACCGCCGAGGTAGCCGAAGGGGCCCGCCTTGCCGGCGGTGGTGACGGCGGCCTGGGTGCCGTCGAGCTGGCCGCTGTAGCCGCCGTTGTCCGTGTATTCGAGGCCGACCCCCGGGTGGGCCCAGGTGTAGGCGTCGACCTGGCGGATCCCGTACGTCGTCTCGTACGCGGTGAGCGCCGCCATCTCGGCGGAGCCTTCGCCGAAGGGGTTCTCGTTGGGCAGGACGACCCCCTGGTACTTGGCCCGGGGGCGGCCGTCGACGGTGTCGGCGAGGAACGCGGCGTCGATGACGGGGCGGCCGGCACCGGCCAGGTCGACCCGGGTGTAGGGGACGCCGGTGTCCTTGAGCTGAGCGGTGATCGCGTCGACCGAGCTGCCGCCGTCGTCGACGACGAGCACCTTCAGGTCGATGCGCGGTGTCGCGGTCGCCGCCCGGGCGGTCGCGGCGGGTACTGCCACGGACATCAGGGCTGCCGCCGCCATCGCCGCGGCGGCCCTGTTCATCCGGTTCTTGTTGACCATTTCGGCCTTCCCCCCGCAGGCATCCCTCGACGACGGCCCATGGCGGACGGCCGGGCCGGGGAGGCACTGTGGAAATCATGCAAAAGGACCCCACGTCCCCTTGCGAGAGTGATGCGAGTCTCTCGGACCCCGTCAGCTCTAAAGGGCAAACCTGGAGCAGAGTCCACAGATGGGTGAACCTGATGGCGCGTTGATCGAACAACTTGACAAACCTTGTAGTGGCGTACGGACGACTACCTGCGCGTAGGCTCGTTTCCGGCGGCCGCCGGGCCCTAATACGATCGCTGCGGAGCGGCCGGTGACCCCGACGCGACCCAAGCGCCCACTAACACAAACGGAAGCGAGACTTCACCACCGTGACTGCTCTGACTCTCAGCACTGCCGGCGCTGCGACGCTGCGCGCCGACGCCCTCGTGGTCGGCGTGGCGAAGGGCCCGAAGGGCCTCGTCGTGGCCGCCGGCGCCGAGGCCGTGGACAAGGCGTTCGACGGAAAGCTCGCCGCCGTGCTCGACTCGCTGGGCGCCACGGGCGCCGAGGGCGAGACCACCAAGCTGCCCGCCCCGGCCGGCCTGAAGGCCCCGGTCGTGCTGGCGGTCGGCCTCGGTACGGCGCCTGAGCAGGACGAGTCCTTCGACGAGGAGGCCCTGCGCCGCGCCGCCGGCTCCGCCGCCCGCGTCCTGCACGGCTCGAAGAAGGCCGCGTTCGCCCTCCCCCTGGACGACGCCTCCGCCGTCACCGCAGTCGCCGAGGGCGCGCTGCTCGGCGCGTACGCCTTCACCGCCTACCAGGGCGGCGAGAAGAAGGCCGCCAAGAACGGCGGCCCGAAGCAGCCCCTGGCCGAGATCGCCCTGCTCGGTGCCAAGCCGCGCGACAAGGAGCACAAGGCCGCGGCCGAGCGCGCCGTCGTCGTCGCCACCGAGGTCAACGTCGCCCGCGACCTGATCAACACCCCGCCGAACGACCTCACCCCCGAGGCCTTCGCCGCCGTCGCCTCCGCGACCGCGAAGGAGAACGGCGTCAAGGTCCAGGTCCTGGACGAGAAGGCGCTGGTCAAGGGCGGCTACGGCGGCATCATGGGCGTCGGCAAGGGCTCCGAGAACGCGCCGCGCCTGGTGAAGCTCTCCTACACCCACGCCAAGGCGGAGAAGACCCTCGCCTTCGTCGGCAAGGGCATCACCTACGACTCGGGCGGCATCTCCCTGAAGCCGGCCGGCCACAACGAGACGATGAAGTGCGACATGGCCGGCGCCGCCGCCGTCTTCGCCGCCGTCATCGCCGCCGCCAAGCTGGGCCTCCAGGTCAACGTCACCGGCTGGCTCGCGCTCGCCGAGAACATGCCCTCCGGCTCCGCCACCAAGCCGGGCGACGTGCTGCGCATGTACAGCGGCAAGACCGTCGAGGTCCTGAACACGGACGCCGAGGGCCGCCTGGTCCTGGGCGACGCGCTGACCAAGGCCTCCGAGGACAACCCGGACGCGATCGTCGACGTCGCCACCCTCACGGGTGCCATGGTGCTGGCGCTCGGCGACCGCACCTTCGGGATCATGGCCAACGACGACGCCTTCCGCACCTCGATCCACGAGATCGCGGAAGAGGTCGGCGAGGCCTCCTGGCCGATGCCGCTCCCCGAGGACCTGCGCAAGACCATGGACTCCCCCACCGCCGACATCGCCAACATGGGCGTGCGGATGGGCGGCGGCCTGGTGGCCGGCCTCTTCCTCCAGGAGTTCGTCGGCGAGGGCATCACCTGGGCGCACCTGGACATCGCGGGCCCGGCCTTCCACGAGGGCGCCCCGTACGGCTACACCCCCAAGGGCGGCACCGGCTCCGCCGTGCGCACCCTGGTGCGCCTCGCCGAGCGCACCGCCACGGGCGACCTGGGCTGACGGCCCCGGACCCCGTCGCGCGGGCGTCCGCGTACCACCTCGTGAGACGCCCGCTGTGACACGCGCCGCGCCCCGGGACCCCTATCGAGGTCTCGGGGCGCGTTCGCTCTGGAAGAAACGTCGAGGATCAGTAGGTTTCTACGCACGGGTAACCCGGATCTCGGGCAGAACGACGGTCCACAGCCGGGGCCCGGCGTCCCGCGTTCCCCCGACAAATGCGAAGATGGGTTCTCGGCAGGACAGGGCCCCCACCACAGGGCCGAAGAAACAAGCGGCCGATTACCAGCCGCCGCCCGGTCACAGAGGACCGGTGCCCGGCGCACATGCATGGAGGACGTGACGTGGCGAACGACGCCAGCACCGTTTTCGACCTAGTGATCCTCGGCGGTGGCAGTGGCGGTTACGCCGCGGCTCTCCGCGCATCCCAGCTGGGTCTCGACGTTGCGCTGATCGAGAAGAACAAGCTCGGCGGCACCTGCCTGCACAACGGCTGCATCCCCACGAAGGCTCTGCTGCACGCCGGTGAGATCGCCGACCAGGCACGCGAGGCCGGACAGTTCGGTATCAAGGCCTCTTTCGAGGGCGTTGACATCGCCGGTGTGCACAAGTACAAGGACGAGGTCATCTCGGGCCTGTACAAGGGCCTGCAGGGCCTGGTCGCCTCCCGCAAGGTGACCTACATCGAGGGTGAGGGCCGCCTGTCCTCCCCGACCTCCGTCGACGTGAACGGCCAGCGCATCCAGGGCCGCCACGTCCTGCTGGCGACCGGCTCCGTGCCGAAGTCGCTGCCGGGCCTGAACATCGACGGCAACCGGATCATCTCCTCGGACCACGCGCTGGTCCTGGACCGCGTGCCCCAGTCCGCGATCATCCTGGGCGGCGGCGTCATCGGCGTCGAGTTCGCCTCGGCGTGGAAGTCCTTCGGCACCGACGTCACCGTCATCGAGGGCCTCAAGCACCTCGTCCCGGTCGAGGACGAGAACAGCTCCAAGATCCTGGAGCGCGCCTTCCGCAAGCGCGGCATCAAGTTCAACCTCGGCACCTTCTTCGACAAGGCCGAGTACACCGAGACCGGTGTCCGCGTGACGCTGGCCGACGGCAAGACCTTCGAGGCCGAGGTGCTGCTGGTCGCCATCGGCCGCGGTCCGGTCTCCCAGGGCCTGGGCTACGAGGAGCAGGGCGTCGCGATGGACCGCGGCTACGTCCTGGTCGACGAGTACATGCAGACCAACGTGCCGACCATCTCGGCCGTGGGCGACCTCGTCCCCACCCTGCAGCTCGCGCACGTCGGCTTCGCCGAGGGCATCCTCGTCGCGGAGCGCCTGGCCGGCCTGAAGGCCGTGCCGATCGACTACGACGGTGTCCCGCGCGTCACGTACTGCCACCCCGAGGTCGCCTCGGTCGGCATCACCGAGGCCAAGGCCAAGGAGATCTACGGCGCGGACAAGGTCGTCGCCCTGAAGTACAACCTGGCGGGCAACGGCAAGAGCAAGATCCTGAAGACCGCGGGCGAGATCAAGCTCGTCCAGGTCAAGGACGGTGCCGTGGTCGGCGTCCACATGGTCGGTGACCGGATGGGCGAGCAGGTCGGCGAAGCCCAGCTGATCTACAACTGGGAGGCCCTGCCGGCCGAGGTCGCGCAGCTCATCCACGCGCACCCGACCCAGAACGAGGCCCTCGGCGAGGCCCACCTGGCCCTGGCCGGCAAGCCGCTTCACGCACACGACTAATCGTCACGGGCGCGACGACCACTTCCGCACTTTCGTTAGGAGCAACTGAAACCATGTCGGTTTCCGTAACCCTTCCGGCGCTCGGCGAGAGCGTCACCGAGGGCACTGTCACCCGTTGGCTCAAGGCCGAGGGCGAGCGCGTCGAGGCCGACGAGCCGCTGCTCGAGGTCTCGACCGACAAGGTCGACACCGAGATCCCCTCCCCCGTCTCCGGCATCCTGGCCTCCATCAAGGTCGCCGAGGACGAGACCGTCGAGGTCGGCGCCGAGCTGGCCGTCATCGACGACGGCTCCGGCGCCCCGGCCGCCGCTGCCGCCCCGGCCGCCGCCGAGGCCCCCGCGGCCCCGGCCGCTCCGGCCCCCGTCGCCGAGGCCCCGGCCGCCCCCGCACCGGCCGAGACCCCGGCCGCCGCTCCGGCGGGCGCCGCCTCCGGCACCGACGTCGTGCTGCCCGCGCTGGGCGAGTCGGTCACCGAGGGCACCGTCACCCGCTGGCTGAAGGAGGTCGGCGAGTCCGTCGAGGCCGACGAGCCGCTGCTTGAGGTCTCCACGGACAAGGTCGACACCGAGATCCCCGCGCCGGTCTCCGGCACCCTGCTGGAGATCCTGGTCGCCGAGGACGAGACCGCCGAGGTCGGCGCCCGTCTCGCCGTCATCGGTGTCGCGGGCGCGGCTCCGGCCGCCGCTCCGGCTCCGGCCGCCGCCGCTCCGGCTCCGGCCGCCCCGGCCGCTCCGGTCGCCGCCCCGGCTCCGGTCGTGGCCGCCCCGGCCGCCGCCGCTCCGGCTCCGGTCGCCCCGGCCGCCCCGGCCCCCGTGGCCGCTCCGGCTCCGGTCGCCGCTCCGGCCCCGGTCGCTCCGGCGCCGGCCGCTCCCGCCGCCGTCTCCGGCGACGAGGGCGCGTACGTGACCCCGCTGGTGCGCAAGCTCGCATCGGAGTCCGGCGTCAACCTGTCGACGGTCACGGGCACCGGTGTCGGTGGCCGCATCCGCAAGCAGGACGTCCTGGCCGCCGCCGAGGCCGCCAAGGCCGCCGCTGCCCCGGCTCCGGCCGCCGCCGCTGCCGCCCCGGCCGCCGCCAAGGCTCCGGCCGCGGTGTCCGAGCTGCGCGGTCAGACGGTCAAGATGACCCGCATGCGCAAGGTCATCGGCGACAACATGATGAAGGCCCTGCACTCGCAGGCGCAGCTCAGCTCCGTGGTCGAGGTGGACATCACCAAGATCATGAAGCTGCGCGAGAAGGCCAAGGCCGGCTTCCTCGCCCGCGAGGGCGTCAAGCTGTCCCCGATGCCGTTCTTCGTCAAGGCCGCTGCCCAGGCGCTGAAGGCCCACGCGGTCGTCAACGCCCGGATCAACGACGACGAGGGCACCATCACCTACTTCGACTCGGAGAACATCGGCATCGCCGTGGACTCCGAGAAGGGCCTGATGACCCCGGTCATCAAGGGTGCCGGTGACCTCAACCTGGCGGGCATCTCCAAGGCGACCGCCGACCTGGCCGCCAAGGTCCGCGGCAACAAGATCACCCCGGACGAGCTGTCCGGCGCGACCTTCACCATCAGCAACACCGGCTCGCGCGGTGCTCTGTTCGACACGGTGATCGTTCCGCCGAACCAGGTCGCGATCCTGGGCATCGGTGCCACGGTCAAGCGTCCCGTGGTCATCGAGACCGAGGAGGGCACCGTCATCGGCGTCCGCGACATGACGTACCTGACCCTGTCCTACGACCACCGCCTGGTGGACGGCGCGGACGCGGCCCGGTACCTCACCGCCGTCAAGGCGATCCTGGAGGCCGGCGAGTTCGAGGTCGAGCTCGGCCTGTAAGGCCCTGCGCACAGCCCCGGCTGTCGCTCGCGGCGCCCCCGTCCGGATTCGTCCGGGCGGGGGCGCCGTCGTTGCGGGGCCCGTTGTAACGAGCCTCACCCTGCGTCCCTGACCACGAGCGCATCGGAGCAGGCCGTGGCGGCCTTATTGTCTAGGCATCAGGCCCCGCGTGTCCGCACACACAGGAGTTGAACCCCGATGATCACCCCACCCGTCGTGCACTCGCTGCGCGAGCAGATCCGCGAGCACATCGTGGAGGGGATCGTCAGCGGCCGCTGGAAGCCCGGCGAGCGGATCGTCGAGCGGCGGATCGCCGTGGAGCTGGAGGTCAGCCAGACGCCCGTGCGCGAGGCGCTGCGCGAGCTGGAGACGCTGCGGCTGATCGAGTCGGCTCCGAACAAGGGCGTCCGCGTACGGAACCTCTCGGCGGCCGACCTGGAGGAGATCTACCCGGTCCGGGCCGGTCTGGAGCAGATCGCTGCCGAGCTGGCCGCCCCGAAGCTGGCGGCCGACTGCTCGGCCCTGGAGCCGCACGTGGAGGCCCTGTGGGAGGCCGACCGGGTCCAGGACGGCACGGCGCAGGTGCGGCACACGGTGGGCTTCCACCGGGAGATGGTGCGGGCGGCCGGGAACAGCGTGCTGCTGCACACCTGGGAGAGCCTGGGCATCGAGGTCTTCACGGCCCTGTCCATCCGGTGGCTGGGAACCGTCCAGAAGTCCTACGCGGAGGAGCACGAGGCCCTCGTCGCGGCGTTCCGCAGTCAGGACCCCGATATCGGGGTTCTGGTGAAGCGCCACGTCCTGGGCTGCGCCCCGCGCAGCGCCTGACCGCTTTCCGAACCCTTCTGACCTGCGGGTTTTAGCGATCCTCCAGCGGATTCCAGCCCCGTTGGCATGTACTGATGAAACCCGGCACCGGGTGCCTGCCTTCATGGCACCGGGTGCCGACTTTCGTCCCAGCGTCGATTATTCGTCACTTTTATTTGATCGATCATCGATCAGGGATTTACAGTCACTGCGGGCCCCAACCGGGTCCATCGACCCTGTCCTGCCCGTCAGGGTTTTCTTCACCACCTCCTCTCCTTTGTCCGGAAGGCGGCGCACACCGATGTCCGACCCCGTAGGAAAGCTTCCGAGCGAGCTCGACCAGCTCCCGGACCGCGACACCGAGGAGACCGCCGAATGGGCGGCCTCCCTCGACGCCGTCGCCAAGGCCGCCGGTACGCGCCGCGCCGAATACCTGCTCCGCCGCACCCTCCAGCACGCCGAGGCCGCCGGCCTCGCCCTGCCGAAGCTGCTGGAGACGGACTACGTCAACACCATCCCCACCTCCGCCGAGCCGGCCTTCCCCGGTGACGAGGAGATGGAAGCCAAGATCACCGCCTGGAACCGCTGGAACGCGGCCGCCATGGTGACCCGCGGCTCCAAGTACGGCGTCGGCGGCCACATCGCCACCTTCGCCTCCGCCGCGTGGCTGTACGAGACCGGCTTCCAGCACTTCTTCCGCGGGAAGGAGGCCGACGGATCCGGCGACCAGCTCTACATCCAGGGCCACGCCTCCCCCGGCATCTACGCCCGCGCCTTCCTCGACGGGCGCATCTCCGAGCAGCAGCTCGACAACTTCCGCCAGGAGTCCGGCGGCAACGGCCTGCCGTCCTACCCGCACCCGCGGCGCCTGCCGTGGCTGTGGGAGTTCCCCACGGTCTCCATGGGCCTCGGCCCGCTCTCCGCGATCTACCAGGCGCGCTTCAACCGCTACCTGGAGAACCGCAGGATCAAGGACACCTCCAACTCGCACGTCTGGGCCTTCCTCGGCGACGGCGAGATGGACGAGCCCGAGTCGACCGCCGCCCTGGCCCTGGCCTCCCGCGAGCAGCTCGACAACCTGACGTTCGTCATCAACTGCAACCTGCAGCGCCTCGACGGCCCGGTCCGCGCGAACTTCCGCGTCGTCCAGGAGCTGGAGGCCCAGTTCCGCGGCGCCGGCTGGAACGTCATCAAGACCCTGTGGGGCACCGCCTGGGACGAGCTGTTCCAGCTCGACACCACGGGCGCCCTGGTACGCCGCCTGCGCGAGGTACCGGACGCGCAGTTCCAGACGTACGCGACCCGCGACGTGGCCTACATCCGCCAGCACTTCTTCGGCGCCAACGCCGAGCTCGCCGCCCTGGGCGCGCTGCTCTCCGACGCGAAGATCGCCGAGTGCTTCCACACCTCCCGCGGCGGCCACGAGCCCCGCAAGGTGTACGCCGCGTACAAGGCCGCCCTGGAGCACAAGGGCGCTCCGACGGTCATCCTCGCGCAGACCGTCAAGGGCTACACGCTGGGCGCCGGGTTCGAGTCGAAGAACGCGAACCACCAGATGAAGAAGCTGACGATCGACGAGTTCAAGGACATGCGCGACCTCCTCGGCCTCCCGATCCCGGACAGCGCCTTCGCCGACGGCAAGGTCCCGTACGGCCACCCGGGCGCGGACAGCCCCGAGGTGCGGTACCTGAACGAGCGCCGCGCGGCCCTCGGCGGCCCCGCGCCGGCCCGCAAGGTCCACCAGGTGGCCCTGCCGGCTCCGGCGGACCGCTCCTTCGCCCCGCTCATCAAGGGTTCCGGCAAGCAGGAGATGGCCACCACCATGGCCTTCGTCCGCCTCGTCAAGGACCTGATGCGGGACAAGGAGACCGGCAAGCGCTGGGTGCCGATCGTCCCCGACGAGGCCCGTACCTTCGGTATGGAGTCCCTCTTCCCGTCGGCCGGCATCTACTCGCCGCTGGGCCAGACGTACGAGCCGGTCGACCGCGACCAGCTGATGTACTACAAGGAGGCCAAGGACGGCCAGATCCTCAACGAGGGGATCACCGAGGCCGGCGCCATGGCCGACTTCATCGCCGCCTGCACGTCGTACGCGACGCACGGCGAGCCGATGATCCCGTTCTACATCTTCTACTCGATGTTCGGCTGGCAGCGCACCGCCGACCAAATGTGGCAGCTCGCCGACCAGCTCGGCAAGGGCTTCATCGTCGGCGCCACCGCCGGCCGCACCACGCTGACCGGTGAGGGCCTCCAGCACGCCGACGGCCACTCGCACCTGATCGCGTCCACGAACCCGGCGTCGCTCAACTACGACCCGGCCTTCGCGTACGAGATCGCGGTGATCGTCAAGGACGGCCTGCGCCGGATGTACGGCGAGCAGCCCGAGGACGTCTTCTACTACCTGACGGTCTACAACGAGCCGAAGGTGCAGCCCGCGATGCCCGAGGGCGTCGAGGAAGGCATCGTCAAGGGCCTGTACCGCTTCAACACGGCCGCCGACCTGGAGGCCGCACCGGCCGCCGACGCCCCGAAGATCCAGCTGATGGCCTCGGGCACGGCGATCCACTGGGTCCTGGAGGCGCAGCGGCTGCTGGCCGCCGACTGGAACGTGGCCGCCGACGTGTGGTCCGCCACCTCGTGGGGCGAGCTGCGCCGCGACGCGCTGGAGTGCGACGAGGCGCTGCTGCGCGGCGAGGAGCGCACCCCGTACGTGACCCGCGTGCTGGAGGGCGCCCCGGGCCCGGTCCTGGCGGTCTCCGACTGGATGCGCCAGGTCCCGGACCAGATCAGCCAGTGGGTCCCGCAGGACTACACCTCGCTGGGTACGGACGGCTTCGGTCTGTCCGACACCCGTGAGGGCGCCCGCCGCCACTTCGGTGTCGACGCCCAGTCGATCGTGGTGGCCTCGCTGGCCCAGCTCGCCCGCCGCGGCGAGGTGCCGGCGTCCGCCGTCAAGGAGGCCCGGGAGCGCTACGGCCTCTGAGCCGTGTCCCGCTGACGTGCGAAAGGCCGGTGTCCACCCCCAAAGGGGTCGGACACCGGCCTTTGGCCGTACGAGCGGTGGCGACGCGGGGGTGGAGCCGTGATGCTGGATCCCGTGATGGACGAGACGGAGTTCTGGGAGATCGTCGACCGTACCCGCGAGGCCGCCGAGGGCGACCCCGAGGAGCATGCCGAGCTGCTCGTGGAACGGCTGGCGCAGCTCGATCCCGACTCCGTGCTGGACTTCGCGCGGCACTTCGAGTCCCGGTACAACCGGGCGTACACCTGGGACCTGTGGGGCGCGGCGTGGGTGCTGCTCGGCGGGGCGAGCGACGACGCGTTCGACTACTTCCGGTGCTGGCTGATCGGGCAGGGCCGGGAGGTCTTCGAGGGTGCGGTGCACGATCCGGACCGGCTGGCGGAGCTGCTGGGCGACTTCGACGAGGAGATCGACGGGGACGGCGAGGAGCTGGGGTACGCGGCCGACGAGGCGTACGAGCAGCTGACCGGGGTGGTGGCCCCGGACCTGGGCATCCCGTTGCAGGCGGAGGAGCCGGAGGGCACCCCGCTGGACTTCGAGAACGAAGCCGTGCTGGCGGAGCGCTTCCCCCGGCTCTGGGACCGTTTCCGTCCCTAGCGGCGTAAGCGGCGTACTAGTAGTGGGTGCCGCCGTCGATGCGGATCTCGGTGCCGGTGATGAAGGCGCCGTCCTCGGAGCCGAGCATCGCGACGACGCCGGCCACGGTCTGCGGGCCGGCGAAGCCCTGGCCGAGGGCGGGGGCGAGCTTGGCGAACAGGCTCCAGTCGGTGTCCTCGGGCAGGCCGGGGCCGGTGCCGGTGGTCATGCCGCTCTCGATGGAGCCGGGGGCGACGGAGACGAAGCGCAGGCCCTGCTTGCTGTACTCGGCGGCCAGTGCGTGGGTCATGGACTGGATGCCGCCCTTGCTGGCCGCGTAGGCGGACATGTAGGGGTGGGCGAAGCTCGCCGAGGTGGAGCTGAAGTTGACGACGACGGGCTGCTCGCCGGCCAGCAGGGCGGGGAGCGACTCGCGGATCATCAGGAAGGTGCCGGTCAGGTTGACCGAGATCACCTGGTTCCACAGGTCGAGCGTGGTCTGGTGGGTGTGCGCGGAGCGCAGGATGCCCGCCGCGTTGACCAGTACATCGACGCCGCTGCCGCCGAGGGCGTCGACGGCGGCGGTGACGCCGGTCCTGACGGCGGCCTCGTCGGATATGTCCAGGACGGCGGTGGTCAGCCGGCCGGCGTGGCCCTCGGCGGCCGCCTGGTCGGCGGTGGCCTTGAGTCCGGCCTCGTTGACGTCGACGGCGTGGACGCGGCCGCCCTCGGAGAGAATGCGGTGGACGGTGGCCTGGCCGATGCCCGATCCGGCGCCGGTGATGAGGACGCGACGTCCTTCGTAACGGTTCATGGGGCGAGCGTACCGAGGTAGTGACACGTTTTGCCAGACTGGCATGAAATGCATTCTTCAGCTAGTCCTGGCGTAGTCTTCACCCGTGAGATCTCCCCGCCCGTACTCCCCCCAGAGCGGCCCCGGAGCCCAGTCGCTGACCGAGCGCCGCAAGGCCGCCACCCAGCTCGACATCGCCCGCGCCGCGTGCGAGCTCTTCGCCGCGCACGGCCCCGACGGCACCACCGCCGAGGACATCGCCCACCGGGCGGGGGTCGCGCTGCGCACGTTCTACCGCTACTTCCGCAACAAGCAGGAGGCCGTGGCCCCGCTGCTGGCGGGCGGCGGCGACGCCTGGCGGGCGCTGCTCGCCGAGGAGCGCCCGGGAACCCCCCTGGCGGAGGCGCTGGAGCGGGCGGTGAGGCGCTCGCTGAGCGACTCCCAGGCCGTGGAGGAGGGGCTGGAGGTCACCCGCGGCCTGCTGCGCGCGGCCGCCTCCGACGAGGCGCTGCGGGCGGTCTGGTACCGGGTGAACCAGGACTCCGAGGAGCGCCTGGTCCCGGTGGTGGCCCGGCTGGCCGGCCCGGAGGCGGACCCGATGTCGGTACGCCTGCTCGCGGCGGCCGCCACGGACGCGATCCGCGTCTCGCTGGAGCTCTGGTCCGCCGGCGACGCCCCGGTCTCGGGCCCCGGCTCCCCCTCGGACCTGGCGGTCCGGGCCCTGCGCGAGCTGACCGGCGCGATGCCCCTGCTCCGCTGAGCGCGGGGCAGGGGCACCGGAAGAGGGGGTGCGGGGGGATCAGCGCCAGCCGCCCCAGTCGTCGTTCCAGCCGCCGTGGTCGTGCCAGTCGGCGTTGTCCCAGCGGCCCCAGTCGCTGTCGTTCCAGCCGTGGTCGTGGTCGCTCCAGCGACCGTTCCCACCGCAGTCGTCGTCGTCCCAGTGGTTCGAGTGGCGGTAGTCAGAGCGCGAGTCCCAGCCACCGTCGTGGGCGGAGGCGTTCGCGGCCGGCAGCAGACCCAGGGTGAGTCCGGCGGCCCCGGCGACAACGGCTCCGACGATCCTACGGCGCATCTTCATGCACCTCCGATACAAGTAGCACTTATCGGGCTTTTAGGTCCTATCCACCGTTACTCCGGTCGGGCGGCCTGTCAAAAGCAGAAGGCCCCCGCCGCTCTCCGGAAGAGAGTGGCGGGGGCCTTCCCTGCCTACGCTGACCTGGGGTTCTTACAGGTCGAAGTAGAGCTCGAACTCGTGCGGGTGCGGGCGCTGCGCGATCGGGGCGATCTCGTGCGTGCGCTTGTAGTCGATCCAGGTCTCGATCAGGTCGGGGGTGAAGACACCGCCGGCCAGGAGGTACTCGTGGTCCTCCTCCAGGGCCTTGAGGACGTCCTCCAGGCTGGTCGGGACCTGCGGGACGCTCGCGTGCTCGTCGGGGGAGAGCTCGTAGAGGTCCTTGTCGATCGGCTCCATCGGCTCGATCTTGTTCTTGATGCCGTCGAGGCCCGCGAGGAGCAGCGCCGAGAAGGCGAGGTACGGGTTCGAGGACGGGTCCGGCGCGCGGAACTCGACGCGCTTGGCCTTCGGGTTCGAGCCCGTGATCGGGATGCGCATGGCGGCGGAGCGGTTGCGCTGCGAGTACACCATGTTGACCGGCGCCTCGAAGCCCGGCACCAGGCGGTGGTACGAGTTCACCGTCGGGTTGGTGAAGGCCAGCAGCGACGGGGCGTGCTTGAGGATGCCGCCGATGTAGTAGCGGGCGGTGTCCGACAGGCCCGCGTAGCCGGCCTCGTCGTAGAAGAGCGGCTCGCCGCCGGCCCACAGGGACTGGTGGACGTGCATGCCCGAGCCGTTGTCGCCGAAGATCGGCTTCGGCATGAAGGTCGCGGTCTTGCCGTTGCGCCAGGCGACGTTCTTCACGATGTACTTGAAGAGCATCAGGTCGTCGGCCGCGGCGAGCAGCGTGTTGAACTTGTAGTTGATCTCGGCCTGGCCACCGGTGCCGACCTCGTGGTGCTGGCGCTCGACCTGGAGGCCCTGGGCGTCCAGCTCGAGGGAGATCTCGGCGCGCAGGTCGGCGAAGTGGTCGACCGGGGCGACCGGGAAGTAACCGCCCTTGTAGCGGACCTTGTAGCCGCGGTTGTTCTCCTCGGAGCCGGTGTTCCAGGCGCCGGCCTCGGAGTCGATGTGGTAGAAGCCCTCGTTCGCGGAGGTCGCGAAGCGCACGCTGTCGAACACGTAGAACTCGGCCTCGGGGCCGAAGAACGCGGTGTCGGCGATGCCGGTGGAGGCGAGGTAGGCCTCGGCCTTCTTGGCGATGTTGCGCGGGTCGCGGCTGTAGGCCTCACCCGTGATCGGGTCGTGGATGAAGAAGTTGATGTTGAGCGTCTTGTCCTTGCGGAACGGGTCCAGACGCGCGGTGGTGATGTCGGCACGCAGCGCCATGTCGGACTCGTGGATCGCCTGGAAGCCGCGGATCGAGGAACCGTCGAAGGCGAGCTCCTCCGCCGGGTCGAACGCTCGCGCCGGGATGGTGAAGTGCTGCATCACACCAGGCAGGTCGCAGAAGCGGACGTCGACGAACTTGACGTCGTTCTCCTCGATGTACTGCTTCACTTCGTCGGCGTTCTTGAACATCCAACTCCTCCTACTCCCGGTCCCGGGGCAGGGACGGGCTTTATAGCTCGTGGTGCGTCAGTGCGGTGCCGCACGCTGACCGACCATAAGCAGACGGGATTTCCCAAGCATGACCCATTTGTTTCGCACAAGTTAACCAGGGTCCGGTCCAGGCCCCGTGGAGGACCACCGGTACCGTGGTGGAGTGGACAACAGGCAAGCAATCGGTTCCTGGCTCTCCGGCCCGCGCGCGGCCGCCGAGGAGATGGGCGTCGACTTCGGCTATCCGGGCCAGCGGCTCGGCCTGCCCCGGTCGGGACCCGGCTCCGCGGCCCGCTTCGGACGCCGGCTCGGCGCCGTCCTCATCGACTGGATCGGCTGCCAGCTGATCGCGTACGGGCTCATCACCCACGGCGATCTGTCCGCCGCGGGGAACTGGACGCTGGCGCTCTTCCTCTCCCTGACCCTGCTGACCGTGGGCACCGTGGGATTCACCCCTGGCAAGCGGATGCTCGGCCTCCGGGTGATCGGGCAGGGCGGCGGCCGCCTGAGCATCCCCCGCGTGGTGCTGCGGACCCTGCTGCTGGCCCTCGTCATCCCGGCGCTGATCTGGGACCGCGACGGGCGCGGGCTGCACGACCGCCTCGCGGGCGCCGTCCAGGTCCGGATCTAAGGCCTGTCTGATAATTGATCTTGTGGCAGGTCGAGGTGAGTTGACGGACGCGGCATGGGATCGGATAGAGCCCTTGTTGCCGCAGGTGGACGGGCGCGGTCGGCCGTGGCGTGATCACCGGCAGGTGGTCAATGGTGTGCTGTGGCGGTTGCGGACCGGGGCGCCGTGGCGTGACCTGCCCGAGCGGTACGGGCCGTGGCAGACCGTCTACGAGCGGTTCGCCCGCTGGGAGGCGGACGGGACCTGGGCGAAGCTTCTGGAGCACGTCCAGGTCCGCGATGACGCGGTTGGCCGCGTGGAATGGACGGTTGCCGTTGACTCCACGATCAACCGCGCCCACCAGCACGCCGCCGGCGCCCGCAAAAGGGGGCCGCAGACGGGGACGAACTGGAAGATCCGGGCCGCTCGCAGACGCGCCAGGCCCTCGGCCGGTCCCGAGGCGGTCTGACCACCAAGGTCCACCTCGCCGTCGACGGCCGCGGCCTGCCCCTGTCCATCGTGCTCACGCCCGGCAACGTCAACGACGCCACCGCATTCGCCCAGGTCCTCGACGGGATCCGCGTTCCGCGAGCCGAAACCGGCCGCCCGCGCACGACACCGACCCGCGTCCTGGGCGACAAGGCCTACTCCAGCCGGGCGATCCGGCACCTGCTGCGGCGTCGGGGCATCGTCGTCACGATCCCCGAGCGCCGCGACCAGGTCGCCAACCGCCGGCGCAGAGGGCGCCTCGGCGGCCGTCCGCCCGCCTTCGACAAGGAGGTCTACCGCGACCGCAACGTGGTCGAACGATGCTTCGCACGCCTCAAGCAGTTCCGCGCGATAGCGACCAGGTTCGACAAGCTCGCCGACCGCTACCGCGCCGGAGTCGTCCTGGCCTCGCTGATCCTCTGGCTCCGTGAACCAGCCAGGTGATCATTTGTCAGACAGGGCCTAGCGGTACACCACCCGCGCACCACCGCCCGCGCGTAGAGGTGTACGCGTGCGGCGGCGGTGGCCGGAAAGGACCGGTCGTATACGCACAGGGGCGCCCCCGAGCCATCCGGCTCCGGGGGCGCCCCTGTGCGTGTACGAGGAGTGCGTCAGCGCATCTTTCCGCCGCGCGGCATGCGCATGCCCTTGGGCATCGGGCCCTTCGGGACCGGCATGTTGCTCATGAGGTCGCCCATGGCGCGGAGCTTGTCGTTGGTCATGGTGATCTGCTCGCCGGACAGGACGCGCGGCAGCTTCAGCAGCGTCGTGCGGACCTTCTTGAGGGGCACCTCGCCCTCGCCGGTGCCCACGATGAAGTCGTGGACCGGGACGTCGGGCATGATCCGGGCCATCTTCTTCTTCTCGGCCGCGAGCAGGGCCTTGACCCGGTTCGGGTTGCCCTCCGCGATCAGGACGACGCCCGCCTTGCCGACGGCCCGGTGGACGATGTCCTGGTTCCGGTTCATCGCGACGGCCGGGGTGGTGGTCCAGCCCCGTCCCACGTTGTCCAGTACGGCCGCGGCAGCGCCCGGCTGCCCCTCCATCTGCCCGAAGGCAGCCCGCTCGGCCCGCCGCCCGAAGATGATCGCCATCGCCAGGAACGCCACCAGGAGGCCCAGGATGCCCAGGTAGACCGGGTGGCCGATCAGGAAGCCGATCGCAAGGAAGACACCGAAGGTGACGATTCCCACGCCCGCGACGATCAGACCGACCTTCGGGTCGGCCTTGCGCGTCATCTTGTACGTCAGGGCGATCTGCTTCAGTCGCCCGGGGTTCGCAGCAGTCTCTGCGTTTGACTTCCTCGCCATAAGGCGAAGTTTACGTGTCCTGCGGGGTCCGGGTCGCCGCGGCCTCGAGTACGTGCTCGGTTTCCACGCGGTCCTTCGCCCGGCGGCGGTCCTCCAGGACGGCGGCCCAGGCGTTGCGGCGGGCACCGCTCATGAGCAGCGATTCCAGGCCGCGGAAGGCCTCACTGACGGACGGAATGGCGATGGCGCGGACTGGCGCGGCCTGCATGATGTCGACCCCTACTCTCGCTGCTCGCATCGTGGGCGTGTGCGGTGCGTGGATCCAGCGTCACTGACTGGTGTTACCAGGGCGTGACCGGTCGGTCAAATGTGATGGACACGTTGCAAACACAGACGCGACCCGCCGGGCTCCTCACACGAAAAGAGCCTAGGGGCCGCGTCGATGCGGTGTTACCGATTGGTAGGCATTGTGCGTGAGTTCACACTCACGCACGGTCATGTCCGGTCGTTGCGGCCGCCGGATCAGACGGCGGCGCGCTTCTCCATCGCCTGGTTGTACAGGCGGCCGGCGCGGTACGACGACCGGACCAGCGGGCCGGACATCACACCGGAGAAGCCGATCTCCTCGGCCTCCTTCGCCAGCTCCACGAACTCGGCCGGCTTCACCCAGCGCTCCACGGGGTGGTGCCGCGGCGAGGGCCGCAGGTACTGGGTGATGGTGATGAGCTCGCAGCCGGCCTCGTGCAGCTCCTTCAGGGCCTCCGAGACCTCCTCGCGCTCCTCGCCCATGCCCAGGATCAGGTTGGACTTGGTGACGAGGCCGTAGGCGCGGGCCTGCCGGATCACGTCGAGGGAGCGCTCGTAGCGGAAGCCCGGGCGGATGCGCTTGAAGATGCGCGGCACGGTCTCCACGTTGTGCGCGAAGACCTCGGGGCGGGAGGCGAAGACCTCCTCCAGCAGCTCCGGGACCGCGTTGAAGTCGGGGGCCAGAAGCTCGACCTTGGTGTGGCCGCCCTCGCGGCCGGCCGTCTGCTGGTGGATCTGGCGCACGGTCTCCGCGTACAGCCAGGCGCCGCCGTCCGCCAGGTCATCGCGGGCGACGCCGGTGATGGTGGCGTAGTTCAGGTCCATGGTGACCACGGACTCGCCGACGCGGCGCGGCTCGTCCCGGTCCAGGGCCTCGGGCTTGCCCGTGTCGATCTGGCAGAAGTCACAGCGCCGGGTGCACTGGTCGCCACCGATGAGGAAGGTGGCCTCGCGGTCCTCCCAGCATTCGTAGATGTTCGGACAGCCGGCTTCCTGGCACACCGTGTGCAGTCCTTCGCCCTTCACCAGGGCCTGCATCTTGGTGTACTCGGGGCCCATCTTCGCCCGGGTCTTGATCCACTCGGGCTTGCGCTCGATGGGGGTCTGGCTGTTACGGACCTCCAGGCGCAGCATCTTGCGTCCGTCGGGTGCGACTGCGGACACGACCGGCTCCCTGTGACTTCGATTCTTCGGCGCCCACCAGGGTACGCCCGTAAATTCGTACGCTCTTACGTCCGCCAACCGGGGGCTGGTCGGACGCATTCCCCCGGGCCGGTCAGGCCCCCGCGGCCTCGGTCTCGCGGGGCCGCAGCTCCGCGTGCTCCAGCACGTCCTTCAGGTGCCGTTCGACGACGGGCAGCACCTCGGCGATGGTGACCTCGCGGCCCAGTTCGTACGAGAGCGAGGTCACACCGGCGTCCCGGATCCCGCAGGGGATGATCCGGTCGAACCAGGTGCTGTCCGGGTTCACGTTCAGGGAGAAGCCGTGCATCGTGACGCCCTTGGCGACGCGGATGCCGATGGCGGCGAGCTTGCGGTCCTCGCGGCGCTGGCCGGCGTTGGACGGGGCGTACTCGGGGCCGTGCAGGCGGGCGTCGAACTCGTCGTCGCCGGTGCGCGGGTCCGCCGCGGGGACGCCGAAGTCGAGGGAGAGGCCGCCGGTCTGCGGGCGCTGCTCCACGGGGTCGCCGAGGACCCAGACCCCGGAGCGGCCCTCGACGCGGGTGGTCTCCAGGCCGAACTCGGCGGCGGTGCGGATGAGGGCCTCCTCCAGCCGGCGCACGTGGGCGACCACGTCGACGGGGCGGGGCAGCTTCATGATCGGGTAGCCGACCAGCTGGCCCGGGCCGTGCCAGGTGATCTTGCCGCCGCGGTCCACGTCGATGACCGGGGTGCCGTCCAGGGGGCGCTCGCTGGGGTCGGTGCGGCGGCCGGCGGTGTAGACCGGCTCGTGCTCCACCATCAGGCAGGTGTCGTCGATCTCGTCCGCGAAGCGGGCGGCGTGCACCCGGCGCTGCTCTTCCCAGGCCTCGGTGTACTCGACGGATTCCGGCCCGAAGCCCAGATGGACAAACCGAAGCTCAGTCACCGCAGCGCCTCCTCGTTGAACCTGCTGTGTGCACCTATCGCACTTCGGTCAAGAGTACGGCGACCCGTGCGCGGCCCTTCAGGCCCCCGGCAGCCGGCGGGGGCGCTTGCGGCCCGCGGCCGGCCGGTCCGGGTCCTCGTCGGCCCGGGGCAGCCTGCGGTGGCCCTCGGAGTGGTCGTTGACCCACCCGCACACCCCGCACGCGTAGCGCCCGTCCAGTCCCGCGATGAGGGTGCCGCAGCGGCGGCACTCCGCCTCGGTGATCTCGGGGGCGGGCAGCGGGGCGGTGGATTCCGCGGACGGGTCGGGGAGGTACGCCCCGTGGGGACGGCGGGTCATGTGGCGCAGAGTACGCGGACCGAGTGGGTCGGTCCGTAAAGAGCCCTACCCATTCTGCACACGATCGGATGAATGTGGGGCAGAGAGGGCGGTGTGAGGGGAGTTGGCCGCTACATTCACGCCGTTCACAGGGCCGGGACCCCGGTCCGTCACGTACGGAAACCGTGGAGCCGATGACCGAACGACCTGCCCAGCGTGTCCCCAACCGGCAGCTCGCGGCACTGATCGCGGAAGCCGGGTTCTCCAACGCCGGGCTCGCCCGCCGTGTCGACCAGCTCGGTCTGGAACACGGTCTGGACCTGCGGTACGACAAAACCTCCGTGACCCGCTGGCTGCGCGGCCAGCAGCCCCGCGGCACCACCCCGGCGCTGATCGCGGAGGTCTTCACGCGGCGCCTCGGGCGGCGGCTGTCGGCACAGGATCTGGGCCTGGACGCGTGCGCTCCCGTCTACGCCGGGCTGGAGTTCGCGGCCACCCCGGAGGAGGCCGTGGACATCGCGAGCGGGCTGTGGCGCAAGGACTCCGGCTCGCACGCCGAGCTCCGCAAGATCGCCTTCACCCCGGCCGGCCTGGTGGTGCCCAGCCGGGACTGGCTCATCGGACGCGCCGACGAACGCGTGGGCCGCGGCGCCGACCCGGCCGCGCACCGGGTCCCCACCCAGGGCCGCACCTCGGTGCCCCGGCAGCGGCAGGTCGACCGGGGGCCCGGACAGCGGGTGACCAGCGGGGACATCGCGGCGCTGCGCTCGGTCAGCGAGCTGTTCCGGACCCTGGACCACACCTACGGCGGCGGCCACGCCCGGCAGGCCCTGGTGCGGTACCTGGAGCACGAGGCCGAGCCGATGCTGCGCGGCACCTACGGGGAGACCACCGGGCGCCGGCTGTTCGCCGCGGCCGCCGACCTGACCCGGCTCGCGGGCTGGACCTCGTACGACATCGCCGCGCACGGGCTGGCCCAGCGGTACTTCGTCCAGGCGCTGCGGCTGGCGCAGGCCGCCGGGGACCGGCCGTACGGGTCGTACGTGCTGATCACCATGAGCCGTCAGGCGGTCTACCTGGGGCACGGCCGGGAGGCGGTGCAGCTGGCCCGGGTCGCCCAGCAGGGCGTGGGCTCGGGCCCGCCGCCGGTGGTGCAGTCGCTGCTGCACGCCTCGGAGGCGCGGGGGCACGCGGTGCTGGGCGAGGTGCGGGCGGCGACGGCCTCGCTGGTGCGGGCGGAGCGGGCGCTGGGCGCGGCCCGGCCGGGGGACGACGTACCGCACTGGGCGCGGCTGTTCGACGAAGGGCAGCTCGCGGACGAGTTCGGGCACTGCCACCGGGACCTCCAGCAGTACCGGGCCTCGGCGCAGCACGCGGAGCGCTCGCTCCAGCTGCGGGCGCCCGGGTTCGCGCGCTCGCGGCTGTTCTGCCGGGTGGTGCTGGCCACGGCGCGGCTGGGGCTGGGCGAGCTGGACCAGGCGTGCGCGCTGGGGGCGGAGGCGGCGCAGCAGGCGATGGAGATGCGGTCGGTGCGCGCGGTGGAGTACGTACGGGACTTCGAGCGGCGGCTGGAGCCGTACCGGGACGCGGCGGCGGTGCGGAGCTATCGGGACCGGGTGGCCGCGTTGTCGTGACCCGGCGGGCCGGCTGCCGGGGGCTCTGCCCCGGACCCCGCGCCTCAAACGCCGGCGGGGCTGAAATTGCCCCGCCGGCGTCGTCGGTGGTGTCAGGCGGCCGCCGGGAGGGCGGGCTCGGGCCGGGCGGGCAGCGGGATGCCGAAGTCGCGCAGCAGGGCGGTCGCCGCGCGGCGGGCGGAGTGCAGGGCGCCCTGGACGGTGTTGGAGTCGCGGTGGTCGCCGCAGACGTAGAGCCCGGCCAGGACGCGTACGGGCCGCTGCCTGTCGTGGGGCGGGGGCATCGCCGGGACGGCCTCCGGGGTGTGGTGGACGGCCAGCAGCTCCCAGTCCCGCGTCGGGGTCTCGTAGAGCCGGGCCAGCCGGGAGGCGACGGTCCGGGCGGGTGGCGGCGGGCCGTGCACGGTGGTGGTGACCAGGCTGCGGCCGGCGGGGGCCCGGGTGGGGTCGATGGCGCTCATCACGGTGGTGTGGGCGAGCGGCCACTTCGGGTCGGCGTCCAGGAGCAGGGAGCCGTCCCAGGGCAGGGGTTCGGGGGTGGCGTGGTGGATGACGGTGACCTCGTGGAAGGCCGGGACGCGGAGCCCCGGGAGGAGTTCGGCGGCGGCGCGGGCCCCGGTGGCGAGCAGGACGGCGCGGCAGCCGAAGTCGCCGTGCTCCTCGGTGGTGACGAGGTTGGTCGCCACCGACCGCACGCGGATGCCGGTGCGGATCGTGCCGGGCGGCAGGGCGGCGGCGAGCAGGCCGGGCAGGGTGGCGGCGCCGCCTTCGGGCACGGCGAGGCGGCCTCTGGCGAAGGTGCGCAGCGCGAGGTCGGCGACGCGGCTGGAGGTGGTGAGCTCCGGGTCGCGGAGCAGGGTGGACAGCAGGGGGCGCAGGACGCCGGTCACGGTGCGCGGGGGCAGGCCGCGGGAGCCGAGGGCGGCGAGGGCGGTGCGTTCGGGCCGGGCGAGGACGCGGTCCGGGGGCAGCGCGGCGAGCCGGCCGAGTGCGGCGCTGAAGCGGGCCTGGTCGAGGGAGCCGCTGGCGAGCGCGCGGGCGGGGGTCAGGGCCCCGGCCCGCTGCTGCCTGCCGTCGGCGCCGTGCACCAGGACGCCGGGGGCGAAGGGGCGCAGGACCAGGCCCGTGAGGCCCGGGGTGCGGGCCGGTTCGGTGTAGGCGGTGTTGAGGAGCTGGCCGACCCGGTCGAGCCGGAACCCGTCGGCCGATTCGGTGGCCATGCGGCCGCCGGGGTCGTCGGCGGTCTCCAGGACGCTGACGGTGACCCCTGCCGCGATCAGGTGGTGCGCGGCCGCGAGTCCTGAGACTCCGGCTCCTACGATGACGACGTCCGCGTGATGTGCGGCATGGTGTGAACTGCTGAGCACGTGCCCCTCCCCGAGGTCGGCGCGGCTTGTGTGGGGATCCTCCTTCCCCCAACGGGGTGCGGGAGAACCCGAGTCCGGCTGGGGATTGCGCACAACTCCGGTCGCACGACGGTCGCACACGGGTCACGAACGGTCGCACACGATCGCGCCCCTGCTCCCGCCTTTACTTGTTGATGGCCGCCCTGATCGACTCCTCGATGCCGGGGTACGTGAACGTGAACCCGGACTCCAACAGCCTTGCGGGCCGGGCCCGCTGACTGCCCAGCACGTCCTGCGAGAGTTCCCCGAGGACGAGGTGCAGGGCGGGAGCGGGCACCGCGAAGGGGACCGGGCGGTGCAGGACGCGGCCCATGGCGGCGGTGACCTCGCGGTTGGTCAGGGGCTGCGGGGCGGTGAGGTTGAACGGGCCGTCGAGGCCGGGCGTCTCCGTCAGGAACCGCAGGGCGGCGACCTCGTCGTGCAGGGAGATGAACGACCAGTACTGGCGGCCGCTGCCGAGCCGCCCGCCGAGGCCGGCCCTGAAGACGGGGAACATCCGCCCCCAGGCCCCGCCCCCGGCGGCGACCACCAGTCCGGTGCGGGCGGACACGGTCCGGATCCCGGCCTCCCGCGCGGGGGCGGCGGCGGCCTCCCACTCGACGCAGACGGAGGGCAGGAACCCGCTCCCGGCGGGGTCGGACTCGTCGACGGCACGCTCCCCCGTGTCTCCGTAGTACCCGACCGCCGACCCGCACACGAACACCCCCGGCGGCTCGTCCAGCGCCGCCACGGCCCGGGCGAGGGCGCCCGTCCCCAGCACCCGGCTGTCGCGGATCTCCCGCTTGTACGCCTCCGTCCACCGGTGGTCCCCGATCCCGGCCCCGGCCAGGTGCACCACGGCGTCACACCCCCGCAGCCCGTCGGGGTCGACGTACCCGCTCCGCGGATCCCACCGCGCCTCCCCCTCCCGGACGGGGTCGCGCCGCACGAAGCGGACGGTGTCGTGGCCGTCGGCGTGGAGGGAGCGGACGAGGGCCTTGCCGATGAGTCCGGAGGCTCCGGTGATGGCGATGCGCATGGCCCCAGTGTGGCCGCTTTCGACCCACCGCTCGCGCGGTTCGGCGCCGGGGCGCCACGCCTTCCCGACGCGCCGCTCGCGCCGCTGCGCCGGACTCCGTCCGTCGGGGCCGGGGCGGGGCCGGTGCCGTCCGGGGTGGGTGGGTCGTGTGCGGGTGGGTGGGCCGCTGCGCGGGGCGAGGTCCCCTACCCGCCCTTCCACCGTTCCCCGGGCGCTGCCCGGACCCGCGCCTCAAACGCCGGCGGGGCTGAAAGAACCGGACGCTCCGCGCCCGGCGCGCTCAAATGCCGCGCGGGCTGGAATTTCGCTACGCTAAACCCAGCCGCGCCGGCACCCTCCGGCCCCGGCCGAC
>NZ_GG657750.1:2299561-2320565 GCF_000158895.1 Streptomyces sp. C
GGGCGAAGGGCGGGGCGGGGAGCAGCTTCGCGCAGCGGCACCCGCACCCCGCCCGGCCAGGGCAAAGGTCAGGCCGAGCCCAGCCAGGTGCCCACCGCGTAGGTGACGGCCATCGCGACGGCTCCGCCCAGCACGTTGCGCAGCACCGCCCTCGGCACCGGCGCCCCGCCCAGCCGCGCGCTCGCGACCCCGCACAGCGTCAGCGCCCCCAGCACCGCCACCACCGTCACCGGCACCCGCCACGACGCCCCCGGCAGGACCACCGCCAGCAGCGGCAGCAGCGCCCCCGCCGTGAAGGCGAGCAGGCTGGCGAAGGCGGCGTGCCACGGGTTCGCCAGCTCGTCCGGCTCGATCCCCAGCTCCACCCGGGCGTGCGCCCGCAGCGCGTCCCGTTCCGTCAGCTGCTCGGCGGCCTCCCGGGCCAGCTCCCGGCCCAGACCCCGCGCGGCCAGCAGCTCCGTCAGCTCCTCCAGTTCCGCTTCCGGCTCCTCCGCCAGCTCCCGCCGCTCCACGTCCAGCGCCGCCCGTTCGGAGTCCCGCTGCGAGCTGACCGACACGTACTCCCCCGCCGCCATCGACAGCGAGCCCGCGAGCAGCCCGGCCACGCCGGCCGTGAGGATCGCGGTGCGCGAGGTGGTGGCGCCGGCCACGCCGACGACCAGGCCCGCGGTGGAGATGATCCCGTCGTTGGCGCCGAGCACCCCCGCCCGCAGCCAGTTCAGCCGGGTGCTGATCGCCGCGCTCCGCGTATCCGTCACGCCACCACTGTCGCGGCCCGCGCCCGGCAGGGCCACCCGGCGTGCGCGGCCCGGGCCGCCGTACCAGGGTGGAGGGGTGAGACGCGGACGGGAGGAGCCGGGCCGGCTGCAGGGGGCACCGCCGCCGCGCTGGGCCCGGATCGCGCCCGCGGTGGCCATGGTCGCGCTCTGCCTCACCCAGTGGACCACCCGCACGGAGGAACTGGGCTACTTCCTGGCGGCCCTGCCCGCCGTGGCGGCCTTCGCGTACGGGCCCGCCGGCACCGCCGTCTTCGCCGCGCTCGTGCTGCTCCTGCTCGGCGTACCCGAGCTCAGGGTGGGCCACGCCCGCGGCAGCGACCTGGCCACCGTGGCCACCGTCGGGCTGCTCAGCGTGGTCATCGCCTGGGTTCGGCGGCGCCGGGACACCCAGCTGGTCAGCGTGCGCACGGTCGCCGAGGCCGCCCAGATGGCGGTGCTGCCGCCGGTGCCGGAGCGGGTGGGCCGGGTGCGCTGCGCCGGGCTGTACCGGGCCGCGCAGCAGGGCACGCTCGTCGGCGGCGACCTGTTCGACGTACGGGCCGGGCCGTACGGGGTGCGGGTGGTGGTCGGGGACGTACAGGGGCACGGGCTGGCGGCCGTCGGAACGGTGGCCTCGCTGCTCGGCGCGTTCCGCGAGGGGGTCCTGGACGACCGGGAGCTCGCGGCTGTCGCCGCCCGGCTGGACCGGCGGCTGGCGGCGGACGCGGCCGCGGACTCGGTGGCGCACCCGGAGCTGTTCGCGACGGCGCTGCTGCTGGAGTTCCCGCCCGCACTGGACCTCGTACGGGTCGTGTCGTGCGGGCATCCGCCGGCGCTGCTGCTGCGCGGGCCCGCGGTCACGGAGCTGGCCGTGGAGCCGGGGCCCCCGCTGGGCCTGGGTCTGACCGGGCCGGCCCTTCCGGCGGTGGCCGAACTGCCGCTGCTGCCGGGCGACCGGCTGCTCGCGCACACGGACGGGGTCACCGAGGCCCGCGACGCGGCCGGGCACTTCTACCCGCTGGCCGTGCGGGTCCCGGTGCTGGCGAACGACCCGGCCGGCCTGGTCCCGGCGGTGTGGCGGGACCTGGCGGCCTTCACCGGCGGCGGCCCGCGCGACGACGTGGCGCTGCTGCTGCTGTCACCGCACGCGACCGACTGACGACTGACGCGTAGGGAGTCACCATGTCCATGCTGATCATCAAGGGAACGTTCCGGGCGAAGGACCTCCAGCCGGACGGCGACACCGTCGCCTTCACCCCGGACGACCTCACGGACTGGAAGCGCGTACCCGGCACCCACCAGGTCCTGCCGAAGCCCGACGGCCGCGTCTCCGTCAGGCTGGAGGGCATCGACGCCCTGGAAACCCACTACGGCGACGACCGGTCGGGGATCCGGCACCAGCCCCTGCCGCTGGCGCACAAGGCCGCGGACGAGCTGCTGAAGTGGCTCGGCTTCAAGGACGTCCACCGCGACGAGGGCGCGCAGCAGGAGAAGGACAGGGAAACCGTCGTCATCGCCGTCCCCGAGACCGTGCCCGGCTACATCCTCACCCGCGGCACCGACGTCTACGGCCGGTGCGTCGCCCTGGTGGGCCGCGGGCGAGCGCCGACGCTGAGCGGTTACGAGATCGACGTGGACGTCGAACAGCTGAAGAAGACGGCCAACCACCACATGGTCGAGCAGGGGCTGGCCTACCCGACCTTCTACACCGGCTTCCCGGACCACCTGCGCAACGCACTGGCCGTCGCCGCCGGGGCGGCGCGGACCGCCCTGCCCAAGCGGGGCGTGTGGGCCCAGGACACGACCACCGACGGGTTCAAGGTCGCGAACATGGACTCGATCACGGCCAGGGACGGGGCCGTGATCCTCCCCAAGCTGTTCCGCCGGCTGAAGGACTACCTGGACCTGGACCTGCCCGGCGCGCCCCTGGCCTGCCTCCCCGCGTTCCTCGCCGGCTGCGCCGACCGGTACTACCTCCAGGGGGTGGCCGACCAGCTGACCGGGCTGCAGCACATCGTGTACACCGACGGCGAGACCGTGAGGATGACGCGCCCGGTCGAGGAGATCACCTTCGACGAGGCGTGAGCGACGGCCGGCCGACGCCTTCCCCCGGCCGGCCGGCCCCCGCCCCCACCCCGTACGTCAGCCGCCGTTGGCCACGATGAAGGCCCGCACCATCCGGCAGGTGACGTTCGACGGACGGTGGATCCCCACCCGGACCGCCATCGTGCGTATCTTGCGGTTGGTCGCGCGCTTGGCGTCGTACGTCCCCGTGTCGAGCAGGGAGATCGCGAGCCGCATCGCCTTCAGACGGCGGTTGTGGTTCTCGTACCACTCGCGGGGCAGGCCCGCCGGCAGCGGCTTCTTCTTGGGCATCGAAATGATCGCGGCAGCGGCCATCTACAGCCTCCCAAACGGTAGTTGGCTTCCTGTCGTTCTCCTTCGATTTTACCGGGGGGCACTGACAAAAGCCCTGGCCGGACAGAGTCTGACTACCCTTGCGGGCATGGAGATCTGGATCAATCCCGCCTGTTCGAAGTGCCGGAGCGCGCTGACCCTGCTGGACGCGGAGGGCGCCGACTACACGGTGCGCCGCTACCTGGAGGACGTACCGTCCGAGGACGAGATCCGCGAGGTGCTGGGCCGTCTCGGGCTGGAGCCGTGGGACATCACGCGCACCTCCGACGCCCTCGCCAGGGAGACCGGCGTACGGGACCTGCCGCGCGAGGAGACCGACGGGGCGCGGGCCCGCTGGATCGCCCACCTCGCCGCCCACCCGAAGCTGATCCAGCGCCCGATCATCACCGCCGAGGACGGCACGGCGGTGGTCGCCCGCTCGGAGGAGGCCGTCCGCGACGCCCTCTCCCGCACGGGCACCGGTCGCGGATGACTCCGATAACTGAACAAATGCGGCAAATTCTGCCTGTTCTGCAACCGGAGGGTACGTTCTCCCATCAGGACTGACAGGGAGATACCGCCGCTCGCCCGCTGGGCAGCCCCGACCGCTCGGAGTGAAGTTCGTTGCAGCAGCAGTACCCGCAGACATCGCCGTACGCGCAGCAGCCGCAGCCGCAGCCGCAGCCGTCGTACGGGCACCCGCCCATGGGTCACGGCCCCGGCCACGGCCCCGGCGCCGGCACGGAGCAGCTGTGCGTGCACTGCGGGCAGCCGCCGTTCGGCCCGCGCCGCCCGAAGCGGTCCAGGGCCAAGCTCTGGATCGGCGGAGCCGTGGTCGCCGCGCTGCTCGCCGGCGGAGGCGGCTACGCGTACTGGGGGACGGACTGGTTCGACGGCAACGGCCAGGACGTCACCTTCGCCAAGCCCAAGCCCCCGGCCCAGGGCGCGGGCGCGGGCTCCGGCGGCGGCGCGGCCGCCACCGGACCCGACCCGGACGTATCGCTGCCGACGGGCCCCGCCGCACAGTTCAAGCAGTCGACCAAGCTGGACGACGGCACCCGAATATCGAAGACCCGCCTCAAGGGCGCCAAGTCCGGCTTCGAGGGCGACGTCTGGGTGTGGACGCCCAAGGAGTACGACGAGGCGAAGTACGCCAACAGCGCCTTCCCCGTGATGATCGCCCTGCCCGGCGGCAACGGCTACCCCGACAACTACTGGGCGACCATGCCCAACATCGGCCTCCAGAAGGCGATAGCCGAGTCCTCCGCCAAGGGCACGGGCCTGCCCTTCATCCTGGTCATGCCGCTGCTCAACCCCGACAGCAAGAACTACTACGACGGCTCCGACATCCCCGGGCAGCCGAAGATGGGCACCTGGATCGCCGAGGACGTCCCGGACCTGGCCAAGGCCAACTTCCGCACGTACAAGTCCCGCGACGGCTGGGCCATCATGGGCAACTCCTCCGGCGCCTTCGTGGGCCTCAAGCAGGTCATGCAGCACCCGGAGAAGTTCCGCGGCGTGATCGCGAACGGCGGCGAGACGGCCCCCGACTCCCCGCTGTGGAAGAACAACAAGGCGGAGATGGACGCCAACGACCCCGCCAAGCTGGCCCAGAAGCTGATCCAGTCGAAGGGGCCGGAGGTCTACGTCAACTTCCAGTACGGCACGAAGGAGGGCGGCCGCGACCGGCTGGAGAAGTTCCAGCGCGAGAACGGCAAGGGCCCCATCAAGATCGACCTGTACGAGATCCAGGGCGGCGACCACAACGGCTGGGACTACGTGCGCGGCATGAAGGAACAGGGCCTGGCGGCCCTGAGCAAGGTCATGAAGGGCCCGAAGCCCCAGGCCGGCTGACGGGATCCAGCAGCCGGGCGACTTCGTCGGCCGCCGCCAGCGGCAGCGCGTGGTGCGAGACCCCGGGCAGTACGGCGACCCGCGCGCCCGGCAGCGCCCGCCGCGCGGCAGCGGCGGCCCGGCCGGGGTCGTGGCAGCGGGCCCGCCCGGCGAAGAGGACCTCCACCTCCACCGGCAGCCCGCCGAGGTGGGCGAGGTCGGGGCGCGGGCCGGTGACCGGCCGCACGGTGGGGAAGGCGGCCGCCGCCTCCTGGGCCTGCGTCCAGGCGGGGTCGAGCGCCGCCCCGCCGTTCTCCCAGGCCAGGAAGGACCGGACCCGCGCCGGGGTGGGCCGCACCAGCATCGGCAGCGCCCGCAGCACGTAGCGGGGGCGCAGCCCGGCGAAGACCTGGGTCGGGTCGAGCAGGACGAGCCGGTCGACCCGCCCGGGCCGCCGCGCGGCAGCGTGGGCGGCGGCGTGGGCGGCGGCGTGGGCGGCGGCGTGGGCGGCGGTGTGGGCGGCGGCGTGGGCGGCGGCGTGGGCGGCGGTGTGGGCGGCGATCCAGGCCCCGTAGGAGTGCCCGGCGAGGGTCACGGGGCCGCCGCCGAGGCCGTCGCGTTCATCGAGGCCGTCGAGCAGCGCGTCCAGCCAGGCGGTGAGGTCCCCGACGCTCCGCACCGCCCGCCCGGGCGCCGGCACGCTGAGCCCGGGCTCCCCGACCAGGTCCACGGCATGCACCCGCCGCCCCCGCCCCAACCCGGCCGCCACGCAGGCCCCCCACACGGCGGAACTGGCCCCACCGCCGGGCAGCAGCACGAGCGGCGACGCCGCCGCATCGGTGGGCCCGAGGCTGTTGACCCGGGTGACCCCGTACGGCGTGGGCACGTCGACGGCCTCGACGGGGACGGGCCACTGGGCGAGGGCCTGGTCGTAGGCGGTGCGGAAGGAGGTGGGAATGGTGATGCGGGAGGTGGTGCGGCGGGTGGTGCGGGACACGGTCGACTCCAATCCCTCGCTGAGCGATAATCTCGCTCAGCGAGAGACTTTAGGTGGAGGGAACGAGGGAGGCAACATGGACGACAACCTTGAACTGGTGCACCTGCTGCGCGCGGTGACCGTCGAATTCGGCCTCCGCCAGGCGGAGTTCGCCGCCGCCAACGGCATGCACCCGACCGACGTACGGGCCCTGATCTGCCTCCTCGACGCGGCCCGCGCAGCCGAACCCGCCACCCCGGGGCTCCTGGGCACCCGACTCGGCCTCAACTCGGCCGGTACCACGGCGGTGGTCGACCGCCTGGAACGCCTCGGCCACGTGGAACGCGTCCGCGACCCCGCCGACCGCCGCCGCGTCCTCATCCGCGTCCGCCCGGAGGCCGTCACCCTGGGCCAGGAGTTCTTCAGCCCCATGCTGCACGGCGTCCTGGAAGCCCTGGCTCCCCTCTCCCCCGCCGAGCGCACCACGATCCGCGACTTCCTGACGGCGGCGAGGGAGGCGTTCACGACCTGAGGGGGCACTCGGCCCACACGGTCTTCCCGACCAGCCGGCCCGAGACCCCCCAGCCGGCGGCGACCCCCTCGACGATCCGCATCCCGTACCCGCCCTCCCTGGGACGGGGCAGCCGGTCCCGCCGCCCGTCGGACACCTCGACCCGCACCACCCCGTCGAGCCGGACGACCCGCAGCATCAGAAGGCAGATGGAGAGCCTGACATGAGCAGCCTCGCACACCATCACTTGGCGGCATCACCGCAACCCCCTCGCCGTGTGGGCCGAAGGCGAAGTGGCGTTTCGGCTGGTGAAAGGGGTGGGCCGAACGGGTGAGGCTGTCGTTTCTGCGCTGTCCCGGGGATGCGTGGGGCGCCTAAAACGGTCGCCATGATCAAGAACCTCGTGAGGCGCGGTCTGCCCGCGCTCGCCCTTGCCCTCCTGCCCGTCCTGACCGCCGTACCGGCCGCCGACGCGACCCCCGCCAACGCTGCCGCCGCGTCCGCCAACGCCCTCCGGCGCGACGCCCACTTCTACGCCCCCTCCACCATCCGCCAGAACCAGGCCTGGACCTCCGGCAACGGCCGGACCGTCCTGCGGGTCCAGGAGGACGGCAACTTCGTCCTCTACAAGGACGGCCGCCCGGCCTGGCAGGCCCCGAACGTCTGGCCCAAGGCCGCGACCGCCGTCATGCAGGAGGACGGCAACTTCGTCGTCTACGACAGCTCCGGCACCCCCGTCTGGGCCGCCGGCACTTGGTCGAAGGGCCGCTACCTCGCGGTCCAGGACGACGGCAACGCCGTCGTCTACGACGGCTCGGGCCGGCCCGTCTGGGCCACCAACACCGGCGACTGACCGAAAGCGGCACGGAGGGCCTCGCCCGGTATCGGGCGGGGCCCTCCGCGTGCGGCGGCGGGCGGATGGTGGCGGGGGGCTCAGGGGGCGGGGTGCCGGCGGGGCGGTCTCAGGGAGGGTTGGGGGCTTCCCGTCAGTCCCATCGTCCTTCCGGTTCGGGCCGGTCCCTCAAGGGCGCTCCTTCGTCGCGTCGCTACGCGATCGCCTTCGGCGACCCTTGACCGACCGACCCGAACCGGAAAGCCGAAAGACTGCCGGGAAACCCCCAAAGAAACGGCACGGGGCAGAGGGGGAGGGGCGGGTCTCTCAGGGATGAGGCGAGGGGCCGGGGGCCGGCCCGCCGGGCATCCGGGCGCTCACTCCTGCGATTCCGAGCCGGGGCGCGGCTGCCCGCGCGAGAAGGCGGACAGAGCGCCGTGCGGAGCCCCCAGGCGCGACAGATCGCTACGCGCTCCTCCCGGATTGGCGTCCGACGACCGCCCTGGGCCGATACCCGCACCAGAGGGCGAACACAGCAGCCCAGGGATCCGACAGGGCACTTCTGCGGTTCCGGAAGCCGTGGTCACGCCGTGGCGTAGTCGGCGAGGGACGGCTCCAGCAGGGCGAAGGCGGTGGCCGCCTCTGCGGTGACGGTGTCGGAGATCCGGGCATTGGGCTCGCCGGCGAGGGTGAGGTCCTGGATGCGCCGGAACAGGGTGCGGTGCACGGCACCGAGGAGAGCGGCGGCGGTGCGGAGCGTGGCGTCGTCGCGGGGGGCGCCGGTGGCGTCCGCCAGAGCGTCCGCCAGGGCCGCTTCGCGCAGGTCGTGCAGGTCGCGCAGGCGGGCGCAGAGGGTGGGGCTGTCGGCGATCATGCGGGCGAACTCGGGGCCGGAGAACCCGGCGACCGGCTCCGCCGCCGCTGCCGCGTCGATGAACGCCCGGCGCAGTGCCGCCAGGGCCGACTCGCCGGACCGGCGGCCGGCCACCACGTCGGCCAGCGAGGCGATGAAGACGTCCTGGTGATCCAGGGCCAGGTCCTCCTTGCGCGCGAAGTAGTTGGTGACCGTCTTCTTGGCGACCCGGGCGGCGACGGCGATCTCGGCGATGGAGGTCTGCTCGAAGCCCTGGGCGATGAACAGCCGGGTGGCGTGGTCGGAGATGAGCTGCCGGGTCTCCTGCTTCTTCGATTCCCGCAGGCCGACAGCCGTGGCGTGAGTACTCATGGAGCAATCTTACCCTCGTCGCATTTTTACGTTGACACCGTTAGTGGAGCTGACGTAATTTTACCTCCGTCGCAAGTTTTGTCGAGACGTCCGTGCCTCCGCCGCGACCCGACGCGATCGCCCGACGGATGCCCCCGCCGCTCCGGCTACTGAGCCGAACCGCCTGAGGAGAAGCACCTTGCAGATCACCACCTCCACCGTTTCGCTCACCGTCGACGATGTCGCGGCGTCCCAGCAGTTCTTCACGACCCACCTCGGCTACACGGTGCAGGCCACTGCCGACGGCTTCGCCTCCTTGGCCCGTCAGGACGCCGCCGTCGACGTCGTCCTCCTGGCCCGTGGCACCGAGGTCCTGCCGGCCGACCAGCGCGACCGGCACGCGTCCGGCCTGATCCTCGCCTTCACCACGACCGGCATCGCGGACGAGGAAGAGCGCCTGCGGGCCGCCGGCGTGGAGATCACGATGCCGCTGCGCGAAGAGCCCTGGGGCGAACGCCTCTTCCAGGTCACCGACCCCAACGGCGTGATCGTCCAGTTCGTCGAGTGGGCCGTACCGGCCACCGCCTGACCGCGCCCACCAACCACCTCGCGCCCTCGTGATCGTCACTCACGAGGGCAGGGTGCACTCCCGGTTCACCGGCTCGCACCTGGAGCTGCGGGCGATCAGCGGGTGAGCCCGGCCAGGTACCGGTAGAGCACCTCGTGCCCTTCACCGCTGGGATGAATCCCATCGGTGAAGAGGCCAGCCCTGTCCCGCAGGGGCTCCCACATGTCGACGAAGTCGACGTGGTTGTCGGCGCACCAGGTCCGCAGGGACTGCCTGAGGGCCAGCGCCCGCTCCTGGGTGAAGCGCAGACCCTCGTAGTCGCCCGTACGCTCTTCGTCCAGCCAGACCGGGCCCAGGACGACCAGGCGCGCGTTGTGCGCATGGGCGGCGGCCGAGAGTGCGTCGAGACTGGCCGTGATGTCCTCCAGCCCGTCGGCGGCCGGCGCAGCCAGGGACACGGCAGAGTCGTTGATCCCTGCCGCCAGCAGGATGGTGTCGGGCAGACGGGGCGCCAGAAGCGAGGGCGTCTGCTCGCTGACGGCGGCCAGGGTCGTACCGGGTATGGCGAGGTTGAACACCCGGTTCGCCGCCTCGTTCTCTGCGATGTGCGCAGCCGCCAGCCGGCCGGCCCAGCCCCCCTGCGGGTCGCAACGCCCGTACGCGATGCTGTCGCCCACGATCACGATCCGCGCCGCCGGCTGGAGCGGCTTGGCGTCGAGGTAGGCCCAGGCGCTCTCCCCGGAAGCGAGCAGCACGCGACGCCGCGCGTAGTCGTCGACCTCGTATTCGTCGGCCGCTGCCAACTGCTCGTCCGTGAGCTCGAGGACGACACCCTCGACGGCACTGCCGATCCTCCGCTCCAGGATCAGGTGCACGTCGAGACCACTGGCGGCGATCACATCAGGATCGGTGATCTTCAGCGCCCTGGTCGCGTACCCGGCCAGCGACGCAGGGCGGCTGGGCACGACCTGGCCGAAGAGGGCCTTCTGGACCTTGGGGTCCATCAGCGTGCCGAACGAAAAGAGGACGTGGGGGCGCGAATCGCTCACGGTGAGGCTTTCTTCAGGAATCGATCAGCTGTGTGGATCAAGGTACCCACTCCCCTCCCACCCCTGGTCATCCTCTGGTGCGGGTATCAGCCCCGGACGGTCGTCGGACGCTGAGACGAGAGGAGCGCGTAGCGATCTGGCGCGTCCGGGGGCTTCCTGGGCTGTTCTGTTCGCCTTCTCGTGCGGGTAGTCGCGCCCCGGCTCGGAATCGCGACTCCTGGGGGCCCGGATGCCCGGTGGGCCGGCCCCCGGCCCCTCGCCTCATCCCTGAGGACCCGTCCCTGCCCCTCTGGACCGTGCCGTTTCTTTGGGGGTTTCCCGGCAGTCTTTCGGCTTTCCGGGGCGGGTCGGTCGGTCAAGGGTGGAGCGAAGCGACATCGCGTAGCGACGCGACGAAGGAGCGCCCTTGAGGGACCGGCCCGAACCGGAAGGACGATGGGACTGACAGGAAGCCCCCAACCCTCCCTGAGGCCGCCCCGGGGGACACCGCCCCCCGGGGCTCCCGCTCCGCCTTCACGCCGCCCCCATCCCCTCCCCCTTAGGGTGACCCGAGGAGCAAATAGGACGAACCAACACCAAAGGACCAACCCATGCCCCAGCCCACGTCCCACCCCACCCCCCACCGCCGGGGACCCGACTGGATGTTCGGCGGGGTGTACGGGACCGTGCTGGCCAGTGCGCTGTTGGCCGCGCTGGACCAGCGGGGCGGGCATTACACCCCGCTCGCCGACGCCGCCTGGATCCTGGTCACCGCCGCCGCCGCGGCCCTCGCGCACGGGTACGCGCACCACATGGCCGACCACCAGGCCGGCACCGCCGCGCACCGGTGGCGGTTGCTGGCCCGGGCCCTGTGGAACGAGTGGCCGATGGTCGCGGCCACCCTCCCCACCCTGCTCCTGCTCCTGCTCGCCGAGATCGCGCACTGGGAGCCGTACGGGGTGACGGCGGTCGGGCTCGGGCTGAACACCGCGCTGCTGTTCGCCTGGGGGGCCTTCGTGGCGTTGAGGGTCGGCTACCGGATCGCCTCCGCGCTGCTCATCGGCCTGGCCGACGCCGCGATCGGGCTGGCGATCATCGTCGCCAACGCCTTCATCAAGTAGGCAGCTGCCCCTCCGCCTCGGCCAGGATCTCCGTCAGCCGGGCCCCGAACTCCGCCCCGCGCGGGTCCGGCACCCCTGTCCGGGCCGCGTCGAGCAGTGCGTCCAGGGCTCGCCCGTAGGCGCCCGGCACGTCGCTCCAGTCCGGCAGCGAGAAGACGCCCTCGGCCCCCCGCAGTTCCAGGCCCACCCCGGCGGCCGCGCGCGGCGCGCCCAGGCCGAGCACGGCGGTGCTGGCGGCTCCGGAGGCGTGCCGCAGGGCCAGCTGGACCACGTCGGACGGGCCCCCGGTGGCGGTGACGGCGGTGACCTCGCCGAGCACCGGGATCAGGACGGACAGGGCGTGCGGGCCGACGTCCCACAGGCCGCCCTTGGCCTTGCGCCAGGGGGAGTCGGCGTACGCGCTGGGCTCGCCGTCGGGCGGGAAGACCGCGCCGAGCCAGTGCGCGGAGGCGGTGAACCAGCCGGAGCGCCCGGCCTGTTCGCGGACCCACCCGGCGGTCGGCTCGGCGAAGCGCAGCGTCAGGAAGACGACGGAGGCGACGCCGTGGGCCGCGGCGGCGTCGGCGACGGCGCGGGCGTCCTCCACGGTCGTGGCGACGGGCTTGTCGAGCAGCAGGTGGCAGCCGGCGGCGGCCGCGCGCACGGCGAGCGGGGCCTGGACGTCGGGCGGCAGGGCGAAGGCGGCGACGTCGCAGTCGGCGAACAGGGCGTCGGGGTCTTCGTACACCTTCACGCCGTACACGTCGGCGAGCTCGGCCGCCGCTTCGGGGCGCCGGCCCCAGACTCCGGCGAACTCGGAGCCGGTGTGTGCGGCGAGTGCGGGGGCGTGGGTGCGGCGGGCCCAGGGGCCGGTGCCGAGCAGGCCGACGCGGGGGCGGGGGCGGTGGGGTCCGTCGTCCGGGGCGCCACCGGCAGAGTTCAAATCGTACGAAATGCTCACCTGCCCAGTCTGCCGCACCCGGACGGATGTACGGCGACCGACTCGATCAAGCCACCCGACCTGCGGCGTAAACCCCGGTAACACGGGGTTCACACATGGGCAACGGATGAGAAATCGCCACGGGGCACGCTGCGGTCAACACCGCAGCGTCCCGCAGCACCCGCAGAGTCAGGATGGTCCCGTGAGCTACAAGGCTGAGTACATCTGGATCGACGGCACCGAGCCGACGGCGAAGCTCCGCTCCAAGACGAAGATCCTCGCGGACGGTGCGGAGCTGCCGATCTGGGGCTTCGACGGTTCGAGCACGAACCAGGCCGAGGGTCACGCCTCGGACCGGGTCCTCCAGCCCGTGTTCTCCTGCCCGGACCCGATCCGCGGCGGGAGCAACATCCTCGTCCTGTGTGAGGTCCTCAACATCGACATGACCCCGCACGAGTCGAACACGCGCGCGCTGCTGCGTCCGGTGGCGGAGAAGTTCGCCTCGCAGGAGGCCATCTTCGGCATCGAGCAGGAGTACACCTTCTTCGACGGCGTCCGCCCGCTCGGCTTCCCGGTGGGCGGCTTCCCGGCGGCGCAGGGCGGCTACTACTGCGGTGTCGGCGCGGACGAGATCTTCGGCCGCGACATCGTCGAGAAGCACCTGGACCACTGCCTGGCCGCCGGCCTGGAGATCTCCGGCATCAACGCCGAGGTCATGCCGGGCCAGTGGGAGTTCCAGGTCGGCCCGCTGGGCCCGCTGGAGGTCTCCGACCAGCTGTGGATCGCGCGCTGGCTGCTGTACCGCACGGCCGAGGACTTCAACGTGTCGGCGACGCTGAACCCGAAGCCGGTGAAGGGCGACTGGAACGGCGCGGGCGCGCACACCAACTTCTCCACGCGGGCGATGCGCGAGGACTACCGCGCGATCATCTCGGCGTGCGAGGCGCTGGGCGAGGGCAGCAAGCCGCTGGACCACGTCAAGAACTACGGCGCGGGCATCGACGAGCGCCTGACGGGTCTGCACGAGACGGCTCCCTGGAACGAGTTCAGCTACGGCGTCTCGGACCGCGGCGCGTCGGTCCGCATCCCGTGGCAGGTGGAGAAGGACGGCAAGGGCTACATCGAGGACCGCCGCCCGAACGCGAACGTGGACCCGTACGTGGTGACCCGCCTGATCACGGACACCTGCTGCACGGGCCTGGAGAAGGACGGCCTGGTCTGACCGGACGGCCCACCCCGAAAACGACCGCCGGCGCCCGCCCTCCCCCTCCCGGAGGCGGGCGCCGCGGCCGTTGCAGTGGGGGCGGGAGGTGGTCGCGGCGCTGGGCGGCGCGGGGCTGGCGTGCGCGTGGGACGGATCGGCCCACGATGCGATACGGGTGACCGGGATGGACTGGCGGAAGCGGCTTTCCGATTGACGGTATGTCGGGATTGTGACAGGCCGACGAAGACTTGACGGCGGAATATGAGATTCCGATCCACCAGGTGAGACGCGACCTGCCCCGGGCGCCTCGTTTCTGCTTCAATGGCGCTCATGGCCAGCCATTCGTACTTCCCGACAGGTCGCAGCGACCTGGAGCCGTTCTGGCCGTCCCGTCAGGATCACGACTTCGACCGGGTGTGTTGCCGCGCCGAGAACGCGCCGGCCCTCTAAAGCCTCCGGGACCCTCTCACCAGACCCGCCCCGGGGCCTTCGGTCTGCGCGGTACGCAACGACTACGTGCACTCGCACATGCACACGTACGTCTTCTGCCGATCACTCCGCGTGAAAGAGCTGACCACTCATGACGAACACCCGTTCCTTCGCTTCTGCCGCCTCCGCTGCGACCTCCGCTCCCCTGCCCTTCCCGCCCAGTCCCCGCCACCGGCTGCGCGCCGTGGACCGGGACGAGGTGGCCCGGGTGGTGGACCTGCTTCCGCCGGGCGCCACCTGGCTGCCCGCGCCCCAGCACGCCGTTCCGACGCTGCCGGGCCAGCCCCCGATGGTCGGCTACCTGGTCCTCGTACCGGCCGACCAGCAGCAGATCGCCTTCGCCCCGCAGTCCGTTCCCGTGCCCGTCGCCGGACCGGTACCGCACGCCCAGCCTGCGTCCGAGCCGTCGACGACGACCGGAGACGCGCTCGTGCGGATCGACTCCGCGCAGCGCACGGCCGAGGTGGACGGCGAGCTGCTGGACCTCACGTACCTGGAGTTCGAGCTGCTCGCCCACCTGGTGGCGCACCCGCACCGGGTGCACAGCCGGGACCAGCTGGTGACGACGGTGTGGGGCTACGGGCACGTCGGCGACGGCCGGACCGTCGACGTCCACATCGCCCGGCTGCGCCGCAAGCTGGGCGCGGCGCACCGCGGTGCGATCCAGACCGTCCGCCGCGTGGGGTACAAGTACACGCCCTGACACCCGGCACCCGATGCGATGCGCCCGATGCGCCCGGCATGGCGGTGGGCCCGTACCCGCTCTCGCGCGTACGGGCCCACCGCCGTTTCAGGCCCCGGTCAGGCGGCGGCGGTCGCCCCGCGACGGCGCGCGGCGAAGCCGACGGCCAGGTCGATCACGAGGAAGGCCACCAGGCTGAGTCCCAGCAGCGGGACGAACCAGCCGACGACCGCCGTCGCGCAGGCGAACGGCAGCAGCACGGTCACCGGCAGCTTCCGCCAGGCGCCGCGCGGCTGGGCGCGGCCGACCGAGCGGCGGTTCTCCTTGGTGGGGCGGCGCATCCACCACATCCGGTAGCCCCACACGACGAGGAACATCACGGCGACGGCGAGGGCGGCCAGCGCGATCTGGTTGGCGAGGCCGAAGGTCAGGCCCATGTGCAGGTCGATGCCGAAGCGGGTCAGCTGGGCCAGGAGGGGGTAGTCGGCGAAGCGCAGCGTGTCCATGACCCGGCCGTCGGCGGGGTCGACGGCGACGGAGTCCAGGTGGACCGGCAGCGTCTTGTCGTTCTCCTTGATCACGTAGCCCTTGCCCTTGGCGGGGAGGGTGACGCGCAGGCTCTCGGTGACTCCGGCGGCCCGGGCGGCGTCCACGGCCCTGTCGATGCCGATGTCGGTGACGGGGGCGGGCGGGGGCATCTCCATGCCGTCGGTCATGACGTGCCCGGCGTGCTCGTCGCCCGCGTCGGCGCCGGCGGCGGCGCCCTCGCCGGGCTTCAGCTTGGCGGCGACGGAGGGGGTGGCTCCGCCGAGTCGGTCCTGGAGCTGTCCGATGTTCTCGCCGGCGTAGTTGGACCAGGTCAGGCCGGTCGCGGAGAGTCCGACGAGCCCGACGGTGGCCCACAGGCCGACGGTGCCGTGCCAGGAGAGGGTCTTGCGGCGGCCGGTGGCCTTGCGGTCGGGCAGGACGAGGTCGGCCCTGCGGGCGCGGCGGCGGCCGATCCACAGGGCGAGGCCGCCGAGGGCGACGACCCACAGCCAGCTGGCGGCGAGTTCGCTGTAGTTGCGGCCGAACTCGCCGAGGTGGAGGCTCGCGTGGAACTCGCTCAGCCAGGCGCGCAGCGGCAGGGCGTCACCGGAGGTGGTGAGCTGCCCGCGGACCTCGGTGGTGTAGGGGTCGACGAAGACGGTGAGGGTCTCGCCCTCCGCGAGGCCCGGCTTCTCCATGATGACCCGGGTGGTCGCGTCTGCCTCGGGGGCGGGCCACACGCCGAGCACCTTGCCCTCGGGGGCGGCGGCCCGGGCGGCCTTCACCTGGGTGCCGAGCGGCACGGCGCGCTCGCCGACGCTGTCGACGGTCAGCTCGTGGGAGTAGAGGATGCGCTCGGCCTGCCACGAGCCGGCGTACAGCAGTCCGGTGGCGGCGGCGAGGAAGAGGAACGGGGCTATCAGCAGTCCCGCGTAGAAGTGCATGCGCAGGAGCAGCGGCCGCAGCGCGGCCCAGCCCCCGCCGGTGCGGCGGGGGGACTTGGCCGGGGCTTCGGCCGCGTCGTCGGCACCGGCCGGGTCGGCGGCGTCGGCCGGGTCGGGCGCGTCGGCGTTGCGGGCGGGGCCGTGCCGGAGTTCGTCAAGGGACATGTCGGTCCTAGGGTTCGGCGAAACGGGGGGGGGGACCGGCCCCGGGTTCCGCTCCGTCCGACGTCCGGGAGCGCGCCGGTCAGGCGCGCGCGGGGTGCGGGACGGGTGCCGCCGGTGCCGCTCCGGCCGGTGCGTGCGCGCGCGAAGGGGCGCACCGGCGGCCCGCGGCGACGCGGTGTGCGTACGCGGTGGGGGCCGTCGGCCGGGCGGGGCTCTGGCGGCACGGCCTCGGGGCCGTGCTGTGGGTGTCTCGCCACCCGGGCGGACCGCGGCGGACCGCGGTGTGGGCGTGTACGGCTCCGCGCAGCCGGCGCGGGCGTTCGTGCGCGGGGCGGTGCGCGGGCGGTTCCGGTTCGGGGGCCGGCCGCCGGGTCGGCAGCAGCGCGAGTACGCGGGCGAGCGGCCGGGCGGCGAGCAGGGCGGTGGCGCCGAGGACCCGGGCGAGCCGGAAGACGGCGGCCTCGCCCCGGGCGAGCCAGGCGGCGCAGAAGACCCCGGCGAGGACGTGCGCGGCGATCATCCCGAGACCGCCGTGCCCCGCCATGCCGGCCATGTCGGCCATGACGCCGCCCATGCCGCCCAGCCCGTCGGCCATGTCGCCCATGCCGTCGGCCGTGCCGCCCATGCCGTCGACCGTGCCGCCCGCCATGTCACCGGCACCCGCCGCGCCGTCCGCCGCCGCGGCGGTGCCCGTGGGGGCGGCCGTCCGCGTGCCGGGTACGTGGTGGTGTCCGGGCATCGGCTCCGCGGGGGCGGGCGCGGTGTGCCCGTGTCCCGCGGCCTGGCCGGCGGAGAAGGCGAGGTGCAGGACCCCCTGTACGGCGAGCAGCGCGACGGTGATGCCCGCCGGTCCGCAGCGCCGTCCGGCGGCGACCCAGGCGAGGGCCCCGGTGACGGCGAAGGCGGCCACCAGGCTGCCGAGGGGGACATTCATCCCGGACATGTACGAATGCCCCACCGCACCCAATGCCACGCACACGGCCGCGAACATCGCGGCCCGCGTACCGCGCATCGGCGCACGGGGTGGGGATTCAGTCATGTTCCGGTCATGGTCTCACGGGGCCCGCCGCCTCCCGCAAGAGGGCCGTATCCGATCATGGACCGGTGAATCCATCGCCACGGTCATGGTCATTGCCGCTGGGAGCGGCCTACGCGGGCGGCGTCCAGCTCGGCGCCCACGCACTCGAACGCCTGGATCCGGCCGAGCGGGAGCGGGTGCTGCGCGGCTGCTCGACGAACGTCGACAACCTCGACACCGGCCACTGGGAGACCCTTCTGAGCAGCGCCTTCGTGGTCGAGGAGCCCATGCCGCTGCCGTACGCCCTGCTGCTGGTCGCGGTCCTCGGCTACGCGGAGTACGCGTACGGGGCGTGGTGGACGGCCGCCGTCTTCCTCTTCGGGCACGCCGCGGCGACCCTCCTGGTCTACGGCGCCCTGCGCCGCACCGCCGACCGGGAAACGCGCCGGGCCCTGGACGTCGGCACGAGCTACGGCTTCAACGCCGTCCTGGGCGCCCTGACCTCGGCGCTGCCGCGCGGGGCGGTGCGCAACGCGGCCCGGGCGGGCCTGCTGGCCGTCGCCGCGCAGCCGGTGCTGCGGCGAGGGCGGACCTTCACCGACGCCGGCCACCTCGTGGCGCTGGGCGTGGGCATAGGGCTGTCGGTGGCCGTCGATTGTCTTTCCGGATCAAACCATCGGAAAATCGCACATACCTGACGAGCCCTGCCGACCCCTCCCGACACCTGACGCCATGAACGAGCAACACCGGGCGCACCACCCGCATCCGCACCGCGCCCGGACACGTCACGCACGAACGAGCCTCACCGCTGGAGCCGCCACGATGACCGCCACCCCTTCCACCACCGTCGCCAACCTCCGCGACCTCGGTGGCACCCCGCTCGCCGGCGGCCGCACCGTCCGCCCCGGCCTCGTCCTGCGCGCGGGCGCCCTCGACCGGCTCGACCTCGACGCCGACCCGGCGGTGGCTGCACTGGGGCTGCGGACCGTCATAGACCTGCGCAGCGACGCCGAGCGGGCCGACCACCCCGACCGGATACCCGACGGGGTCCGGCTGATGGTGCGCGACGTGCTGGCCGACAAGATGAGCGACCACCGCATGCCGGCCGCCACCCAGCTCAAGGACCTCCTCGGCGACCCAGCGGTGGCCGAGGAGCACCTCGGCGGCGGCAAGGCCCAGGCCCTGTTCGGCTCCGTGTACCGCTCCTTCGTCAGCACCGGCTCCGCGCACGCCGCGTACCGCACGCTGCTCACCGAGGCCGCCGACCCCGACGGGGGCCCGCTGCTCTTCCACTGCACCGCCGGCAAGGACCGTACGGGCTGGGGCGCGACGCTCGTCCTGTCGCTGCTCGGCGCCGACGACGACACCCTGATGGCCGAGTACCTGTCGGTGAATCCGGCGGTCAAGGAGGCCTTCGCCCCGCTGATCGAGGGCTTCACCGCCGCGGGCGGGGACCCGGAGATCGCCCTGGCGCTGATCGGGGTGTTCCCCTCCTACCTGGAGGCGGGTCTGGACGAGGTCCGCGTCCGGTACGGCTCGATGGAGAAGTACGTGCACGAGGGCCTCGGCGTCTCCGAGGAGACCGTGGCAGCGCTGCGCGCGAAGCTCATCGCCTGATCCCGTAGTCCCGTAATCCCGTAATCCCGGGATCTCGCAATCCCGGGATCTCGCAATCCCGGCAACTCCGCGCGTACACCTCGAAACACGGAATTCACCCGAACGGGCGCCCAAAGGCGGGTGACCATCCGACGATTCGCTCGTTCTGCTGAACGTGACTGCGCCGGATACCGCCACCCGCCCCCTGCCCCCCGACGTCGAGCAGGCCGAGGCCGCCATCGTCGAGCACTACCCGCGGCTGGTGCGGCTGGCCTACCTGGTGCTGCCGCCCTCCCTGGGCCGCAACCGGCGGGTGCTCACCGCCCACTCGCTGACCCAGCGGGCGCTGCCGCGCGGGCGGCGGGGCGCCGACCCGGCGGCCGTGCAGGGCGGGGTCCCGGCGCAGCGCGGCGGCCTCGGCGGGCCCGAGTCCGGGTACGCGTACGTCCGGCTGCGCGTGCTGCGCTCCGCCCTGGAGGCGGGGATCCCGCTGACCTTCAAGGCGCTCCCGCTGCGCGGGCAGCTGCCCGCGCTGCTGCCGCAGGTCTGGGGGCTGCGGCTGTTCCCGCGTGCCGGCGGGGCCGAGGAGCTGGCGCTGGACCAGTGGCTGGCCACCCTGAACGGCCCGGGCCGCGCGGCCTGCGTACTGCGGGCGCTGGAGGGGCTGGACGGGCCGGAGGTGCTGCGGGTGCTCGCGGAGGCCGGCGTCGCCGACCCGGCGGCGGCGGTCGCGGAGTCGGGGGATCCGGCACACGACGGCCTGTTCGCCTCCCCCGAGTTCGACCCGTGCGTGCTCCAGGCCCGGCCCACCGACCTGCTGCGGCGGCGCCGGCTCGCACGGGCCGGGCTGGCCGCGGCGGCCGCGCTCGCGGTGTGCGGGACGCTGCTGGCGCTGCCGGGCGGGGGCTGGGGCTCGGACGGGCCCTCCGCCCCGCTGTACGCGCGCAACGCGGCCGCCGAACAGGCCCTGGACCCGGGGCAGCTGCTGCGGGTGGCGCCCACGGTGTGGCGCACGTCCTCCCGTACGGACTACTCCGCCTGGCCGGCCCGCGGCGACCGCGCCCAGGACGCGGAGCTGCTGCGCCGGGCGCTCGCGGTGTGGGCGCGGCCCGGCAAGGAGGTGGTGGTCTCGGCGACGCCGGGCACCCCGTCGGGGCCGCCGATGGGCCCGCCGCAGCTGCTCTTCGCGGGCACGGTCGACCAGGCCGTGGTGGTCCTGCTGTACGACGGGCTGCGCGTGGTCCGGTACGCCGAGCCGCGCAACGGGACGGCGGGCGCCGCCCTCGACTTCGCCCGGACCGACGGGGCGACGGCGGACACGGCGACGGCACTGGTGCTGAGCCGGGTCGACGGCAACGTCCGCTACCTGACGGCCCCCTGGGTGACCGGGGCGGCCCTGCGCGACCTGCTCAAGCCCGGCGAGGAGCCGACCGCGCTGAAGCTCACCCCGGACGGGGTCACCCCGCCGGTGCTCGGTCCCGCCCCGAGCGGCGACTGCACCAGCTGGAGCGCGCTGTCCCTGACCGGCGACGGCGCCACCAGGCTGGTGACCGACCTGGGCGAGCTGACCCCGGCCCGGCTGACCTCGGGCGCGCCGGGCGCCGCGCGGGACGTCACGGAGGCGGCGGAGCTCGGGGAGTGGTCGAAGACGGCTTGCCTGCTGCCCTCGGTGCGCTCGCACGGGGTGCGGTCGGTGAACGCCTTTTTTTTATGCGAAGCAGCCGCTGCCCGAGGGCGACGGGACGGCCACCTGGCTGTGCAGCCGGGCCGAGACCTGGCGGGGCACGGCGGACCGGGTGCAGGCCCAGTTCCTGGCCCCGGGCGCACCGCTGGCGGCGCAGGCGGCCAAGGCGGAGGGCTCCCCGGCGTGCGGGCCGCGGGAGCCGCGGGTGCTGGCCGGGGTGCTGTGGAAGTCCCGGGCGGGGCAGTGGTACGTACTGGCGGCCGGCAGCGCGCAGTTCGCCTCGCTGTCGGCGTCGGGCGCGGGGGTGAGCGGGAGCGCGAACGGCAACCGGCTGGCGCTGAAGGCGCCGGAGGGGGCGCAGGTGGACCTGTCGGGGAAGCTGACGGACGGCAGCAAGGCGCTGCTGAGCGGGCCTAGGGCCTGTCGTCAAACTCCCGTCGTCGCCCGAAGGGCGGCCCCGCGGCGTCTGGTGCGTGCTCTCGGCGTGCCGGGCGGAAGCCCGCGTACTGGACGTACTTGGGCTTTCGCCCGGTGCGGCGAGAGCGCG
>NZ_GG657750.1:2320665-2332775 GCF_000158895.1 Streptomyces sp. C
AGGGGTGCTGCGAAAGTCCTGTGCGGTGCTCGCGGTGTCCGGTGCGGCGGGAGTGCGTGCCGGGCGCCGTGGGCGCCGTGCGGGACTTTCGCAGCACCCCCTAGGTCCGGGTGCTCCAGCGGCCTGAGCCCCCGGACCGAGGTGCGGTCAGGCCGAGCCGGACGTGCGGAGGGACCGGGCGGATCTGACGTGCCTCGGTTCGGCGGTTGCGGAGACGGCGTGCTCCGGAGCCGGGGCCGGGGCGTCTGCCCTGCACGCGGTCAGCGGCTTGGCCGTGCTTTCCCCGAAGCGGCAGGCGGTGGCCGTCAGTTGGATGGTGATGAACTCGGCGATCTGGCCCCCGTACTCGATGCGCCGGCCGCCGATGGTGATGTCCCCGACGGTGTACCCCTTGTCGAGTGGGACCTCGTACACGGCGCGAACCGGGTGTTCGGCGTCGCCTCGTACGTACTTCCAGTAACTCTTGGGGTCGGATCCGTCCGGTGTTTCCCAGCCGTCGGTGGCGAGGTCGCCGAGGTAGAGGCCCACCGGGTCGGTCAGGGTGATGTCCGCCCCTTGCCGTGCCAGGGAGTTGACGCCCGCGCCGATGAGCGGGTCGCTGTTGCGGCTCGCATCGCCGTATTTGCCGCACTTGATCAGTTCGTCCTCGGCGGTGTACTCCCTGCCGTCGATCACCCGCCGGATGGTGGCTGCCGCCGCCAGTTGGATCTCGGCTTCGATGGTGTTGCTCTTCTGGATCAGATGCATCGCACCGCGGCTGGTCGAGTTGTTCCACACATTACGGGGCTCATACGTCTCACCGTCAGGAAACAGGTCTCTGTCCGTGACGTCAGGACTGATGTGTGTCCGGTAGAGATCCAGGAGCTTGGCGCGGTTGTTCTCGGCGATCGACACCCAGTACTCCGGGCCTTCGCAGGTGAAGGTGACGCGGGTGATCTTCCCTTCGGTGTTACGGCTGACGCTCCACTCGCAGTACTCGTCCTGGACGTCGCGGGTGGAGTCGGCGAGCTCCCAGGCCTGCGTGTCGGAGACGGAGGCGTCCGCGACGGCTCGGGGGAAGGCGGTCCACCTGACCGGCACGTCCTGGGCGTCGTCGGACGTGGCGGTCTTGGTCGCGTTGTAGAACTGGGGCCGGGGACCGTCATGGAGCACCCCGTCGGCCGGGCCGGGACCCTCGATGGCGTCGTCAACGAACTGACTGATCTTTGCGTGCCATTTCTTCCGGCCGTCTTCATCAAGGTCTTGCAGGTTTCCCGGCGGGCTGTACAGGTCGAGTGTGGCCATGGTGACTCCTAGGTTGGGGCGAGTTCGTCGACAGTGCCGTCTTCGCGCATCGCCAGGAGCGGAGCATTTTCGGGGATGTTGGTGTACGGCGTCGTCAGCATGAATTCGTGAAGCTTCATGCTGCGGAACTGCCTGCGCCGGGACTCGGCGAGTCGTACGTAGTCGTCGAAACCGGCTTGCGTCTGGATGCGCTCCGCAACCGCTTTCAGGTAGGCATCCACTCGCCGAGCGAAGACGGTCGGCCATTCCTCGTCAGAAAGGCACCAGTGGGCGGCGAATTCGCCTTCCGGGCTCTCGACGGGAAGCTTCTCCCTCTTGACGGCCTCCGCGATCGATTCCGCGATCCGCTCAGCGAAGCGGGCCCCGTCGACCGGACCGCAGGGAACATATTTCATGAGATGTTCCCGAGAGGGACTGAAGACGGGATTCGGGAAATCGACCATGAGCATGCATGCGGCGAACTTGGCCGAAAGCAGTCCGGTGCTCACCATCTGATTGACTACTTCGTTGTCCTCGAACGAGGCCTCGGGCACGACGAAGGCGAAGAACGCGTCACCCGGTTGCCGGAAGTCTCCTTCTCTGAGATGCAGGCCGAACCGGTCCAGGCTGTCCACATATTTGTCAGCCTGCATGCGGGGCGGTGCGGCAGTCACGCGCAGGCGCAGGTTGTCGAGCAGAGCCTCGGCGTTCAACCAGAATCCCATCGGGACGACCAAGGGCGGGTCCGTCGGGGTGACGGCCCCGCTCTGGCTGTCGGTGGACGCGAGGTTGACGGTGGTGGTCGTCAACAGCTGTCGCAGCAGGTGGTGTGGCGACGCGACGACGCCGGCGGCGGTGACCTTGGCCAGGCGCGCTCTGGTCCACCGCCGCACCAGCGCCTCGACGGTCTTCTCCAGCTTCTCCGCACCGTCCACGCAGCCGTAGAGGGGGTCGTCCTTCAACGGGTCGACGGCGTCCACCTGGATCTTCGCCCGCTGGGACTGCCAGTTCATCCAGGGTTCCCTCAGCTCCTTCATCACCACACTGCCGTTCACGTGACTGTCGAAGCAGCCCTTTCCACGGGAGTCCGGCTCCAGCGCGTCCCAGGAGTCGCCCGCCCACAACCAGACGGGGCCGGTCCGCATGTAGAAGTTGAAGACTTCTTTCCGGCTGTCCCAGGAAACGACCTGCAAGAACGCCCGTCCGGGATCACCCGTCGCCTGCGTGGCGACCAGCAGGTCCACTTCCCTGCCACGCACCTTGTCAGTGATGACGAAGCGCATGTCACGGTGCAGACCCGGCGCGGAGGCGGGTGAGATCTGGCCCGCCTCACTCACCAGGTACACCTGACGTGCCGGGGGATCCCTTTCGGGAAGTTTCGAGAGCAGTTCCTGGACCGTGAGGGGGAAAACACCTGCGCGGAAGAGATCAGCCATCGGATCCCCCAACCCGGCCAGTTCCCCCGCACTCAGGAGGCGCGCCTGGCGGTCCCTTCCCGCGACCCTGCCGTACAGACGGCCCGGCTCCAGGGTCGAGGCGTCGGCATCGCAGCCTTCCTCCACGGCAACGGCGTCGCCGCGCAGCTTCTCGTCCGCTGCCGGCCGCCTCCACGCAGTAGCCCTGCGAGCCTGGTAAGGAGGCTCCTCCTGCATGGCGGTCCCCTTCTGACGGGCAAGCTGTTCGCGCATTCCCATCCCCCGCCTCAGGGCGCCCGTCACGGCGGCCGCACGCCCGTCACCCCGATGGCCCGGCTCCTGCCGCCGTGTGGGCCAGGGGGCCGGCGGGCGGGACCCCGGAGCAACTCGTCGTCGCGGCGGACGGACAATTGTCGACGGCAGAGGGGTTTTCCTGGCGGGTACCCGTCAGTACATTGACGCCATGTCTAATAGGCCGCCCGCCCCCGCCCCCGTGGCGTCGGAACACATAGACCTCGAACCCCGCAACGTGTCCTTCTCCTGGGAGGACACCCCGCTGCACTGGCTGCCCGGCGAGCCCTTCGCCGGGCACACCATCAACGTGCTGCACCTGCTGCTGCCCGCCGGTGAGCGCTGGTTCGTGCACGTGTACAAGCAGGCGCTCCCGCTCATCACCGACGAGCGGCTGCGGGCGGACGTCATCGGCTTCATCGGGCAGGAGGCGATGCACGCCGCCGCGCACGACGACGTGCTCCCCCACCTCAAGCGCCTCGGCCTCGACCCGACCCCCTACACCGCCCAGGTCGACTGGATGTTCGAGAAGCTCCTCGGCGACCGGACCCTCCCCCCGGGCCGGGCCCGCCGTTGGTGGCTCATGGAGCGGGTCGCGATGATCGCCGCGATCGAGCACTACACCGCCTTCCTCGGCGACTGGGTGCTCAACGCGAAGGAGCTGGACCGGCGCGGCGCCGACCCGATGATGCTCGACCTGCTGCGCTGGCACGGCGCGGAGGAGGTCGAGCACCGCTCGGTCGCCTTCGACCTCTTCATGCACCTGGACGGCAGCTACCGCCGCCGGGTGCGGACCTGGGCCAGCGCCTTCGCCGCCCTGCTCTTCCTCTGGCAGCGCGGCGCCCGCTTCTTCGTGGAGAACGACCCCCAGCGGCCCGGCGCCAAGGCCTCCTTCGGGCAGTTCCTGCGGGCCGGCCGCAAGGGCGTGCTGCCCTCGGCCGGGGCGATGGTCCGGTCCATCCCCACCTACCTCTCCCGCACCTACCACCCCTCCCAGGAGGGCTCCACCGCCCAGGCCGTCGCCTACCTGGCCTCCTCCCCCGGCGCCAACGGCGGGGTGCGGCCGTGAGGCGGGCCCTGGCCGTCACGGCGGTGGCGGGGGCCGCCGTCCTGACCCGGCGCGCACTGCTCAAGCGGATCCGCCGCTCCCCCCTGTGGCCGCTGCCCGCGCTGGAGAACCCGGTGTCCGGGTACTCGCCGCGCCGGACCCTGCACGCCCGGATCACCTCCCGCACCGAGCCGGCCGAAGGGGTGCTGCGCCTGGTGCTGGAGTCCGACGAGCTGCCGTCCTGGACCCCGGGCGCGCACGTCGACCTGACGCTGCCCTCCGGTCTGGTGCGCCAGTACTCGCTGTGCGGGGACCCGGCCGAGGCGGGCCGCTGGACCATCGCGGTCCGGCTCGTCGCCGACGGACGCGGCGGATCCCGCGAGGCGCACGAACGGCTCCTGGAGGGCACGGAGGTGCGGGTGCGCCCGCCGCGCAACCGGTTCGAGCTGGAGCCCGCGGCCTCGTACGCCTTCGTCGCGGGCGGCATCGGCATCACCCCGGTCCTGCCGATGCTCCGCGCCGCGACCGCCGCCGGCGCCGACTGGACCCTCCTCTACGGGGGCCGCTCGCGCGCCTCGATGCCGTTCCTGCCCGAACTCGCCGCCTACGGGGACCGGGTGACGGTCGCCGCCGAGGACGAGACGGGCCTGCCCGACCTGGCCCCGCTGTCCGGGATCCGGCCCGGCACCCTGGTCTACTGCTGCGGCCCCGAGCCCCTGATGCGGGCGGTGACCGCAGCCGTCCCCGACCCGGACGCGGTCCGGCTGGAACGCTTCGCGGCGGCGGCCCCCGCCGAGGCGAAGCCCTTCACGGTGGAACTCGCCCGGACCGGCGCCGCCGTGGAGGTCGCGGCAGACGAGTCCGCGCTGACGGCGGTGCGCCGGGTCATGCCCGCCACCCCGTACTCCTGCGAGCAGGGCTTCTGCGGGACCTGCCGGCACCGGGTCCTCGCGGGCCGGGTGGACCACCGCGACGAGCTCCTCACCGACGGGGAACGCGCCGACTCGATGCTGCTGTGCGTCTCCCGCGCGGACTCGGACCGGCTCGTACTGGACCTCTAGCGGCGCACCTTCACCCGTACGGCCCACCCCCGCCCGGGAAGTAGGGTGTCGGCATGACAACCGGGGTGCGACGCAGGATGGGTGTCGAGGAGCGGCGGCAACAGCTGATCGGGGTGGCCCTGGAGCTGTTCAGCAACCGCTCCCCCGACGACGTGTCCATCGACGAGATCGCGGCGGCCGCCGGGATATCCCGCCCGCTCGTCTACCACTACTTCCCCGGCAAGCTCAGCCTGTACGAGGCCGCGCTGCGCCGGGCCGCCGACGAGCTCGCGGCGCGGTTCGTCGAGCCGCAGGAGGGCCCGCTGGGGCCCCGGCTGCTGCGGGTGATGGGCCGTTACTTCGCCTTCGTCGACGAACACGGGCCCGGCTTCTCGGCGTTGCTGCGCGGCGGACCGGCGGCGGGCAGCAGCCGGGCCAACGCGATGATCGACGAGGTCCGGCAGGCCGCGTACGAGCAGATCCTCGTGCACATCGGCGTGCAGGACCCGCCGGCCCGGCTGGAGCTCGTCGTGCGGTCCTGGGTGTCGCTGGCCGAGTCCACGGCGCTGCTGTGGCTCGACGGGCGACGGATCCCGCGGGCGGAGCTGGAACTCCAGCTGGTGCACGACTTCGCGGCGCTGGCGGCGGTGAGCGCCGCGTACGACGCGGAGATGGCGGGGATCCTCGTACGGATCCTCGCGGACGAGCCGGCCGACGGACCGTTCGGGGAACTGGTCGGGCGGCTGGCGGTGCTCGTCCCGGGGACCGGGCAGGGAGACTGAGCGGTCGCTCGGCTGGCGATAATGCCCGCGTGATCATTGACGACGGGATGTTGTTCCGGGCGGCCGGGGAGAAGGACGCCGCCACGCTGGTGAAGCTGTACGACCAGGCCGCCCGGTGGATGCTCGGCCGGGGGATCGACCAGTGGAAGCCGGGCGACAAGGACGCCGACCACTTCCGCGCGCGGATGCGCGACGGTGAGGTCTGGCTCGCCGAGGACGCCGACGGGCGGCTCGTGGGCGCGTACGAGCTCTGGTGGTCCGACGAGGAGGCCTGGGGCGTGCAGCCGCCCGTGGCGGGCTACGTGCACCGGCTGATGGTGGAGCGGAAGGCCGCGCCGCCCGGGGCGGGCATGCGGATCCTGGAGCACGCCGAGTACCGGATCGCCCGGACGGGGCGGGAGCGGGCACGGCTGGACTGCGTGTCCACCAACCCGAAGCTGCTGGCGTACTACCGGAGCGCGGGCTACCGGGTGGTCGGCGAGTTCCCCTCGAAGGAGGGCAAGGACGGCCGGGTGTACGGGGTGATCCTGCTGGAGCGGCGCCTCGACGTCTGAGGCACGGCCGGTCCGGGAACGGCCGGCCCGGGCAGGGACCGGGGAACGGCCGAGGGGGAGGTACCGGCCGCGGCCCGGTACCTCCCCCTCGGGGTCCGCGCGTCAGCCGCGCTTGAACACCGCGACCGTGCGCGCCGGGGCGGTGAACTCCCCCGTCGCCGGGTCGTACGCGGACCGCTTCACCGCCGGGTCCGAGCCCGCCGCCTGCACGGGGTGCAGGGCGTAGCCGGTGCCGGCGAGGGCGGGGACGCGCTGGCGCTGGTCGGCGGGGGTGGCGTTGAAGACGACCACCAGGTCGCCGAGGGCCATGGTGAGGACGCCCGGGGTCTCCTCGGGCCCGGACAGCGGGAAGGACAGCCGCTGCTGCACGGCCTCGGCGGTGGTGAGGGCGAACGCCGGCTCCGTCGTACGGATCCGCAGCAGGTCGCGGTAGGCGCCGGAGGCTGCGGTGATCTCCGCGCAGCCGGGGGCCGGGCCGGTCAGCAGGGGCTTCGCCCAGGGCCACTTGGCGCGGTTGTCGGCGGCGGGCGGCAGGCCCCGGCCGAAGCCGTTGCCGTCGCGGCAGTCCCAGTGCAGGGCGTTGAACCAGTCGCCGCTGTCGAAGGAGTTGCGGTCCAGCGACTTCGAGCGGAGCAGGTCGGTGCCCGCCTGGGAGAGGGCCGGGCCCTGGGAGAGGGCGGCGGTGGCCATGGCGAGGACCTGCATGCGGGCCCGGTCGGCGGTGGGCGTGCCGGCGGGCAGCTTGTAGGCGAGGGCGTCGTACAGGGACTCGTTGTCGTGGGCGTCGGCGTAGGCGAGGGCGTCGCCGGGGGCGGCCGCGTAGCCGGCCGGGGCGCCGTTGTAGTCGACCCCGGAGCCCGTGGTGCGGCGGCCGGCGGAGTCGGTGAACGCGTAGGAGGCCAGGTTGCCGGAGAGGCCGACCTTCAGGAGGTCCTGGGCGTGCAGCAGACGGGCCCGCTGCTCGGCCGGGGTGCCGTTGGCCGGTGAGCCGTTGGGGTCGGTGAACAGGCCGGAGGCGAAGCCCTGGACGCGGGGGTCCTCGTCGAAGGGGCCGCCGCCGCGGACGGCGTCGCGGGCCCGGTCGGAGAAGGTGGCGATGCCGGTGCCGGCCATGTTCTTCTGCGTGGCCTGCACGAAGCGGGCGTCGTCGGCCACCTCGCCGAAGTTCCAGCCCTCCCCGTAAAGGACGATCTTCTTCCCGTCGACGCCGTCCTTGGCGACGGTCAGCTCGTCGAGGGCCTTGCGGACGGCCAGGACGTTGGCCTTCGGGTGGTGGCCCATCAGGTCGAAAAAGAAGCCGTCGACCTTGTACTGCCGCGCCCAGGTGACGACCGAGTCCACGACGAGGCGGCCCATCATGGCGTTCTCGGGCGCGGTGTTGGAGCAGCAGGTGGAGGTGGCGACGGAACCGTCGGCGAGGAGCCTCTGGTAGTAACCGGGGACGATCCGGTCGAGGACCGACTTGTCCGACTGCCCGGAGGCGACGGTGTGGTTGTAGACCACGTCCATGACGGTGCGCAGGCCGGCGCCGTTCAGCGACTGGACCATCCTGCGGAACTCGACGGTGCGGGCGGTGCCGTTCGGGTCGCTCGCGTACGAGCCCTCGGGGACGGTGTAGTGCAGCGGGTCGTAGCCCCAGTTGAAGCCGTCCTTCGCGGCGGCCGCGGCGACGCATGCCTGCTGCTGCTCGGAGTCGGGGGCGTGGGCCTTCAGGTCGCAGGCGGGTTCGGTGCGGGCCTTCGGGTCCTCGGGGACGGTCCCGAAGTCGAAGGCGGGCAGGAGGTGGACGTAGGAGGTGCCGGCGGCGGCCAGCTCGCGCAGGTGCCGCATGCCGTCGGAGCCGGTGTCGGTGAAGGCCAGGTACTGGCCGGGGTGCTTGGCGGTGGCGTCCGCGATCGAGAAGTCGCGGATGTGCAGCTCCTGGATCTGGGCGCTGGTGAAGGGGACGGGCGCGGGCTTGCGCAGCTCCTTCCAGCCGGGCGGGGCGAGCTTCGGGTCGGCCAGGTCGACGGCGAGGCTGTGGGTGGAGTCGGTGGTCAGGGCGGTGGAGTAGGGGTCGGTGACCAGGTTGCGGACGATCTGGCGGGTGCTGGGCGCCCAGACGGTGACGGCGTAGCGGTAGGGCTTGCCGGTCCAGGAGCGGTCGCCGCGCACCGACCAGACGCCGGTGGTGTCGTCGCGGCGCATGGGGACGGTGCGGCCGTCGAGTTCGAGGGCGACCTGCTGGGCGGTGGGGGCCCAGACGGAGAGGGTGGGGCGGCCGTCCTTGAAGACGGGGCCGAGGGGGCTGTTGTTGGCGTACAGGTCGTCGAGGACGCCGGCGAGCTGGACGCCGGTGGCCGCGAGGACGGCGCCGTTCGCGGCTCGGGCGCTCGCGACGAGCTGGCCGCGCAGGGCCTCGCGTACGCGGTCGCGGTCGCGGGGGTCGACGGTGTAGGCGGTGTACGCGGCCAGGTGCGGGAACTTCTGCTTCTGGGCGGGGGTGAGGGCGGAGCGGTTCAGCCGCAGCCACGGGGCGCCGGCCCCGTGCAGGACGCCGCCGTCGGTGGTGATCCGGCCGTCGCGGGAGGCGAGGAGCTGGAGGGAGGCGGCGGTCTGCGGGGCGTTCCAGGCGAGGGTGTCGCGGTCGATCCAGACGGCCTCGGCCTTGGTGAGGTCGAGGGCGGCGGAGGAGCCGGCGGGCTGCGGGAGGAGGTGCTTCTCGCGGCCGGCGAGCAGCCACACCTCGTGGCCGGTGGCCTTCAGGTCGAGGGACTGGTCGGTGGGCAGGTCCTTCTGGTCGCCCTTGTGGAGGATGTAGCTGAGGGAGGTGGCGCCGGGGGCGAGGGGGACCTCGTATACGGCGCCGTAGGAGTCGGTGCGGGTGGGCAGGAGGGGCTTGGACCAGTCGGTGGGGGTGGCGGCGCCGGTCCACACGTGCAGGCCCCAGCCGTCGTGGGCGCCGTCGGGGCGCTGGTAGTGCAGGACGGCCTTGGCCTGGTCCTGCGGCGGGTAGGCGGGGCGGTCGGTGCGGGCGGGTTCCCTGCCCTGTTCGAGCCAGATCTCGCCGGTCTTCGTCAGGTCGAGGGTGCGGTCGGCGGCGACGTCCTTGTTGCCGTCCTTGTCGATGACGAGGTAGCCGATCGAGGAGGCGCCGGGCTTGAGGCGTACGTACGCGAAGGCGCCGTAGGCGTCGCGGCCGGTGAAGGGGTGCCCCTCCGGCCAGGGCGTGGCTTCTCCGTCGGCGAGGTCGCCCCAGGCGTACAGGCGCCAGTTCGCGTAGTCGCCGTCGGGGCGGTTGTAGTGGACGACGGCGTAGTCGCGCTGGGTGGCGGTGGGGGGTGCGGGCGGCGGGGTCTGCCCGGTGGTGGAGGCGGCGAGGGCGGAGGCGGTGCGGCCGGCGGAGTCGACGGCGACGGCCTTGTAGCGCAGGGGCGTACCGGCCGCTGTCGCCGGGTCTGTCGTCTGGGTGACCTTGTAGGGGGCGTGGTCGGCGGAGCCGAGGACCTGCCACTTGCCGGTGCCGGTCTGCGCGGCGAAGACGACCCGGGTGAGGGCGCCGGGGCCGGCGCCGGGGGTGACGTCGGCGGACAGCTCGACGGTGCAAAGTGGCGCCGGGGGCGGGGGCCTTAAGGGTGAGCAAAGGGCGGCGCGGCGGGGGCGGGCAGGGGGGCGGTGGCCCGGAGGACCAGGGTGCCGAGGGCGGGCAGGTTCAGGGTGAGCTTGCCGGCCGGGGAGGCTGTGACGGGGGCGGGGGCCGCGTAGGGGGTGCCGCCGGGGCCGGTGGCGCCGTACAGGGGCCGGTAGGAGGCGCCGGGCGGGGCGTCGACCTCGACGGTACGGGCGGTGCCGCTGTTGTTGGCGGCGACCAGGTACTCGGTACGGGTCTTGGGGTCGGTGCGGGCGAAGGCGTACGCGGAGCCGTCGGCGAGGCGCTCGCTCTGGATGCCGTCGCGCAGGGCCGGGTGGGCCTTGGTCAGCTTCGAGAGAGCACTGATCTGGGTGTAGAGCGGGTGCTCCGGATCGTATGCATCGCTCTCGTGTGTGCGCGCCGTTCCGAGCTGGTCGTCGTCCAGGTAGTCGGCGACGCGGGTGGCGAACAGCGGCTGGCGGGCGTCCTTGTCACCACCGGAGCCGGTGAAGCCCTGCTCGTCGCCGGAGTAGATCACCGGGTTGCCCCGGGAGAGGAACATCAGCTCGTTGGCCAGCCGGTACCGGTCGAGCAGCTCCCGCTCCCCCGCCCCGGGCCGATCCTGCTTCAGGAAGGAGGCGAAGCGGCCCATGTCGTGGTTGCCGAGGAAGGTCACCTGCTCGTAGGCGTTGGCCTTGTCGGTGGTGTACCGGTAGTCGTCGGCGAGTACGGAGCCCAGCCGGCCGGCGGGCGCGCCCTGGGAGGCGTACGCGCGGATGGCGTCCTGGAGCGGGAAGTCGAGGGTGGCGTCGAGGCGGCCGCGGGTGACGTAGGGGGAGGTGACGGCGGTGTCGGCGGAGTACACCTCGCCGAACATGAAGAAGTCCGGGCGGCCGCGCTGGGCCGCGTACTTGTCGAGGGCGGTCGCCCACTGGGTCCAGAAGCCGGTGTTGACGTGCTTGACCGTGTCGATGCGGAAGCCGTCGATCTCGTAGTCCTTGACCCACTTCTCGTAGATCTTCTCCATCCCGCTGACGACCTCGGGGCGCTCGGTCCACAGGTCGTCGAGGCCGGAGAAGTCGCCCTGCTCGGAGGACTCCCCGGCGAAGGTGGAGTCGCCCCGGTTGTGGTACATCGCCGGGTCGTTGAGCCAGGCGGGGACCTTGAGGTCCTTCTTCCCCTCGGGGACGAAGGGCGTACGGGGGAAGGACCGGCCGGCGTCGACGGCGGGGAACTTCTTCTTCCCGTCGGCGCGGCCGTCGCCGTACTCGGAGTCGTCGAAGGGGACCCCGTCCTTGGTCAGGTAGGGGAAGGCCCCCTTCGACAGGTACTCGTGCGAGCCCTCGCGGTAGTCGACGACGTCGGCGGTGTGGTTGGTGATGACGTCGAAGAAGACCTTCATCCCCTTCCGGTGCGCCTTGTCGATGAGCCGTTCCAGGTCGGCGTTGGTGCCGAAGTGCGGGTCGACCTGGGTGAAGTCGGTGATCCAGTAGCCGTGGTAGCCGGCGGACGCCTCCGTGCCCTTGCCCTGCACGGGCTGGTTCTTGAAGATCGGCGCCAGCCAGATGGCGGTGGTGCCGAGCCCCTTGATGTAGTCGAGGCGGTCGGTGAGGCCCTTGAGGTCCCCGCCCTGGTAGAAGCCCTTGTCCGTCGGGTCGTAGCCGGTCTCCAGGCGGCCGCCGGCCAGCCCGCCCCGGTCGTTGCGCGGGTCGCCGTTGGCGAACCGGTCCGGGAGCACGAAGTAGAACTGCTCGCGGGTCAGGTCGTGCCGGGCGGGCTCGGCGGCCAGCTTGGCGTCCGACGGCGGCGCCGGGGCCTGCGCGGCGGCCGCCGCGGGGAGGGCGGGCAGGAGCGTCAGGGCCAGGGCGGCTGCGACGGCTCCCGCGGCGGGGCGTATCAAGGGGTCACTCCTCGGGGTCGGGCTGTGCGGTCGGAGGTCAGTTGCGCCAGGTGTCGGTCAGCGTGACCTTGCCGTTGGCGGGGACGGTGGCGTTGCGGTTGGCCCCGCTCTCCCAGGTGACGTTCCCGGAGGCGTCCTTTGCGGACGTACTTGTAGGCGAATGAGGTCCCGGCCGGGAGGGGGACGACGAGCTTCCACACGGGGTAG
>NZ_GG657750.1:2333930-2337636 GCF_000158895.1 Streptomyces sp. C
GCCATGTGGTTGATGACGGAGTCGGCGACGACCTTTAACCCCGGCGGCGTGGCAGGCGTTCGACCATGCCCTTGAAAGGCCGGCCCGGTCCCCGAGCCGCCCGGCGATTCTTGTAGCTGACGGGCTGGTACGAGGTCCACCACTGGGACCCCTGCACGTGCTCCTGCGGCGGCGACACCTGCACGTACCCGTACCCGGCGGGGCCCAGGCTGCCGGTGCACGCCTTGGCGACGTCGGCGAACCGCCACTCGAACAGCACGGCGGTGACGTCCTTCTCCCCGGGCGGAGCCGCCGAAGCCTGCGGCGCCTGCACGGTGAGCGAGGCGGCGGCGAGCGCCGCCGTCGCCAGCGCGGCTCTGCCGGCGCGCGCGGACAGGGATCTGGATCGAGCCATGTGGGGGTCCTCCTGGCGGGAAGGTGTGGGGCGTGGGGGGTTGCACGCGACCGTAGGGCGGCGACCAGGAGTGTTGCAAGACCTTGCGCAAGAGATTGCAGAATTGTTTCCGAGCAGGCGGGGTGGGCGGCGAACGAGTGAGGCACGCGCCGCACCCGTACTACTCGCCCCGCCCCCGCCCTGAGGGGCCGTACTTCCCTGGGGCGGTCTCAGAGAGGGTTGGGGGCTTCCCGTCAGTCCCATCGTCCTTCCGGTTCGGGCCGGTCCCTCAAGGGCGCTCCTTCGTCGCGTCGCTACGCGATCGCCTTCGGCGACCCTTGACCGACCGACCCGAACCGGAAAGCCGAAAGACTGCCGGGAAACCCCCAAAGAAACGGCACGGTCGATGCGAGAGGGACGGCTCCCTCAGCGATGAGACGAGGGGCCGGGGCTTGGCCGGCCGGGCATCCGGGCCCCCAAGAGTCGACATCCGGAGCCTGTGCGCGACTACCCGCACGAGAAGGCGAACAGAGCAGCCCAGGGAGCCGACAGGCGCGACAGATCGCTACGCGCTCCTCCCGTCTCAGCGTCCGGCGTCCGGCTGGGGCTGGTACCCGCACGCGAGGACGAACAGAGCAGCGCGGGAAGCGCATGGGCGCGACAGATCGCTACGCGCTCCTCTTTCCTCGGCGTCTGGCGACCGGCTGGGGCTGATACCCGCACCAGAGGGCAATCACAGCAGCCCACCCTGCCGTGCTGGACTGGCAGGCCACGGAGGACAGCCGGAAGACCGCCCTGCCGGCGAGTCCTACCGGGCGAGGAACGCTCGCAGCTGCGCGGTGAGTTCGGTGGGGGCGTCCAGGGCGATGAGGTGGGCGGCAGTGGGGAATTCGACCAACATCGCGCCGGGGATCCCGGCGGCGTAGCGGCGGGCGATGTCCTGGAAGTCGGCGACGTCCAGCTTTCCGACCCCCACCAGGGTGGGTACGGAGACGGCGGCGAGGTCAGACGTCCCCGGCCCCTGCCCGTGCTCGTCACGGACGGCCATGTTCACCAGCGACGTCCGCATCGGCCCGCGGACCCGGTCGGCCAGACCGGCCGGGACGTCCGCCCACTCCCGGGCGGGACCCCGCAGCCACATGTCCAGGTTGATCTGCGTGGCGGCGTCCACGTCCCCCGCGGCCAGGGCGGCCGTCTCCGCGCCGTCGTACGCGTGCATCTCCGCGGACCAGTCGTAGCCGGGCCAGGGGGCCGCGAACAGGGCCAGCGAGTGCACCCGCTCCGGATGGGCGAGGGTGAAGTCCACGGCCACGCGTCCGCCCCAGGAGGCGCCCACGAGCCGGACGCGGTCGTGCCCGAGGTGGTCCAGCAGGCGCCGCAGGTCGTCGACGTCGCCGTACGGGCCGGCCGGCGGTGCGGATTCGCCGAAGCCGCGCAGGTCGTGGCGGATGACGGTGTACCGCTCAGCGAGCCCCGGCACGACGTCGTCCCACATCCGGTGGTCGGCGACGCCGGCGTGCACGAGTACGACGGGCGGCCCGTCACCGGAAACGACGTACGCGAGATGTCCGAGATCATCGGCAAGTCTGATCATCCGCAGATGCTTGCACGGCCCACCCAACCGGCGGAAGCGCGGGACGGCGAAACGATAAAGCTGCGGGCATTGGAGTGAACGGCCGTTCCCGGCGGCGCCCGCGGGCGGTTGGACCGGCCGACGCGCGGATCGACCGGCGCGTCCGTCCATTGATCCTTAGGGGAGTCATGCGTATTCGTTCCGCTGTCACCGCGTCCGTCCTGGCTGCCGGCATCCTCCTGGGCGGGGCCGGTGCCGCCCTGGCCAACGACGGTGTCGAGATCGACTACTTCGACGCCGGCCACAAGACCTACTCGTCGGACTGCTCGACGTTCGCCGCGGTCCCCCACAACCTCCCGGCGTTCGCCGGCCCCGTCTACCAGTCCTCCTGCCACAAGGACGGCGAGAAGGAGTGGGCGAACGCCTCCCACCTGGGCGCCTGACCCGGAACGACCCGCTGGGGCGGCCCGACGACAACGTCGGGCCGCCCCAGCGGCGTTTTAGCGCAACACGAGCTGCTTCCCCCGCTTCCGGGGCGTCCAGCCGTGGTGCTCCAACGCCCTCCGAATGACGACCTCGACGAGCCCCGGCGCGACCACCGTCCCGTGCTCGACCCACGTCACCATCCGCTGCCCGTCCACCTCGTCGTGCACGACGACGATCCCCAGCCCGGGCTCGTCATCGGGCGCAACCACCCACCGGTACCTCTCGCCGTCCACGACGATCGTCCGCGTGCCCTTCTTGGCGATGCCCATACGGTGGGACGGTAGCCGAGCCACCCCACCCCGACGCCCCATCAGCTGGCGGACGGTGTGGTGGATGACCCGCCCCGCCCGCCCGCTCGTGATCTCACACCCCTTTGATCAACCTCTGGTGCGGGTACCAGCCCCAGCCGGTCGCCAGTCGCCGAGGAAAGAGGAGCGCGTAGCGATCTGTCGCGCCCATGCGCTTCCCGCGCTGCTCTGTTCATCCTCGCGTGCGGGTACCGGCCCCAGACGGTCGCCGGACGCTGAGACGGGAGGAGCGCGTAGCGATCTGTCGCGCCTGTCGGCTCCCTGGGCTGCTCTGTTCGCCTTCTCGTGCGGGTAGTCGCGCCCAGGGCCCGGAATCTCGACTCCTGAGGGCCCGGATGCCCGGCGGGCCGGCCCCCGGCCCCTCGCCTCAGCGCTGAGACGCCCGTCCCTGCTCCTCTGGACCGTGCCGTTTCTTTGGGGGTTTCCCGGCAGTCTTTCGGCTTTCCGGTTCGGGTCGGTCGGTCAAGGGTCGCCGAAGGCGATCGCGTAGCGACGCGACGAAGGAGCGCCCTTGAGGGACCGGCCCGAACCGGAAGGACGATGGGACTGACGGGAAGCCCCCACGCTTCTCTGAGACCGTCCGAGGGGGTACCGCCCCGGGTCACTGATGTCCAGACCAGGTTTCCGGAAACCGGCAACAGGCCCTTCCCTACCGTTGTTCAACCAACACGCTGCGGCTCTCGTTCACAGAGCGCGTATCAGTACTGCCCTCTTCGTAGTCGATCCATGCCTCGATCCATGCCTCGGATCTCGGATCGCACCGGCCGACCTCACGACGGGACTGAGAATTGCGCGCCGCTGGCCGTTCGTCAAGGCCCCGTGCTCCGAGCGGATCATCTCCGGACCCTGCTTCGGGACAACGAAGATCACCCTACTCCCCAACGAGAGGAGGGCAAGTCAGGCACTGCGGATACGCCAAAGGGCGACCACCCTTACGGGTGATCGCCCTTCGCAGAGGCCGTCAGA
>NZ_GG657750.1:2337736-2352114 GCF_000158895.1 Streptomyces sp. C
CCCACCGCCGCCGTTGCCATCGCGCGGACCGGCTGGCGGACCGGGGGCAGCGGGGGGTCCGTGAAGGCGATGAGCGGGGAGTCGTCGAAGCCGACCACCGAGACGTCCTCGGGGACGCGCAGCCCCCGCTCGCGGGCGGCGCGGATGACGCCGAGGGCCATCATGTCGCTGGCGCAGACCACACCCGTGCAGCCCCGGTCCAGGAGGGCGCCGCCCGCCGCGTGGCCGCCCTCGACGGTGAACAGGGTGCGCTGGACCAGCCCTTCCTCCGCCGCCCCCGGCCGCGCGGCCAGGAACCCCTGCTCCTTGCGCGCCGAGGGGACGTACCGGGTCGGCCCGATGGCGAGCCCGATGCGCCGGTGCCCGAGTTCCTCCAGGTGCCGTACGGCCATCTCCGCCGCCGCCCGGTCGTCCGGGGAGACGAAGGGGGCGCTGATGGCCTCGTTGAAGCCGTTGATCAGTACGAACGGCAGCCCGCGCGACGAGAGCCGCTGGTAGCGCGCCGGGTCGGCCGACGAGTCCGCGTGCAGCCCGGACAGGAAGACGATGCCGGTGACCCCCCGTTCCTCCAGCTGCTCGACCAGTTCGTCCTCGGTCGCGCCGCCCGGGGTCTGGGTGCACAGCACGGGCGTGTACCCCTGCCCGGCCAGGGCCTGCTCGATGACCTGCGCGAACGCCGGAAAGATGGGGTTGGTCAGCTCGGGGATCAGCAGCCCGACCAGACCGTTGCTGCGCCGCTTCAGCCGTACCGGCCGCTCGTAGCCGAGCAGGTCCATGGCGGCCAGCACCCGGTGCCGGGTGCCGGCCGCCACGCCCGCCTTGCCGTTGAGGACGCGGCTGACCGTCGCCTCGCTGACCTGGGCCTGCGAGGCGATGTCCGTCAGCCGCAGCGGGGAACTCACCCCTGCCACCACACCGCCGTGTCACCGGGAAGGACCTCGGGGTCGACGACCGGACCGCTCGCCAGCAGCACCGCACCCGTCCCGGGCGCCCCGGGTATCCGCACCGCGTCCCCCGTCGTGTTGGCCGCGCACACGAAGCCGCCCCGGCGGAACATCAGTACCCCTTCCGGGGCGTCCAGCCACTCCACGGCGTCCCCGGCGCCCAGGTCGGCGTGCTCGCGCCGGATCCGCAGGGCGGTGCGGTACAGCTCCAGCGTGGAGCCCGCGTCCCCGGTCTGCGCCTCGACGCTCAGCCCGGCCCATTCCTCCGGCTGCGGGAGCCAGCTGCCGCCGGTCCCGAAGCCGTACGGGGCCGCGTCGCCGGACCACGGGAGCGGGACGCGGCATCCGTCGCGCAGCCCGTCCTGCCCGTTCGCCTTGAAGAACGAGGGGTCCTGGCGCACCTCGTCCGGAAGGTCGGTGACCTCGGGCAGTCCGAGCTCCTCGCCCTGGTAGACGTACGCCGACCCGGGCAGTGCCAGCATCAGCAGTGCCGCCGCCCGCGCCCGGTCCAGGCTGCCGAAGCGGGTCCGGTGGCGGACCACGTCGTGGTTGGACAGCACCCAGGTCGTCGGGGCGCCCACGGGCCGCATGGCGTCGAGCGACGCGTCGATAGTGGCGCGCAGCGCGGCCGCGTCCCAGCCGGTGGTCAGGTAGTGGAAGTTGAACGCCTGGTGCAGCTCGTCGTGGCGTACGTAGAGGGCGGTGCGTTCGACGTTGGGGGCCCAGGCCTCGGCGACGCCGATGCGGTCGCCGGCGTACTCGTCGAGGACGGTGCGCCACTTGCGGTAGATCTCGTGGACGCCGTCCTGGTCGAAGAAGGGGAGCACCTGGTTGCCGAGCAGCTTGAGCTGCTCGTCGCGCCCGAGGTCGGGCAGTCCGGCGGCCTTGACCAGCCCGTGCGCGACGTCGATCCGGAAGCCGTCCACGCCCAGGTCGAGCCAGAACCGCAGCACGGACCGGAACTCGTCCTGTACCGCCGCGTGCTCCCAGTTGAAGTCGGGCTGCTCGGGGGCGAACAGGTGCAGGTACCACTCGCCGTCCTCGACCCGGGTCCACGCCGGCCCGCCGAAGATGGACTCCCAGTCGTTCGGCGGCTGCTCGCCCGACTCCCCCTTGCCCGGCCGGAAGTGGAAGCGTTCGCGCAGCGGGGATCCCGGGCCCTCCCGCAGCGCCTGCTTGAACCATTCGTGCTGGTCGGAGCAGTGGTTGGGGACGAGGTCGACGATGATCCGCAGGCCCAGGGCGTGGGCTTCGCGGATCACGGCGTCGGCGTCGTGCAGGGTGCCGAACATGGGGTCGATGGCCCGGTAGTCGGCGACGTCGTAGCCGGCGTCGGCCTGCGGGGAGGCGTAGAAGGGGCTGAGCCACACGGCGTCGACACCCAGGTCGCGGAGGTAGGGCAGTCGGCTGCGGATGCCTTCGAGGTCCCCCATGCCGTCCCCGTTGGAGTCGGCGAAGCTGCGCGGATAGACCTGGTAGATCACCGCGTCTCTCCACCAGCCGGGCTGGGTCCCGGTCGGGGTGGGGAGTGCGTCGGCGAGGTGCTGGGTCATGGTGTCCTTGAGAGATCGGGCCGGTACCGGAAAGCGGAAGGCGAGCGCCGGGTGGTCAGCCCTTGGTGGCGCCCGCCGTCATACCGGCGACGAGGTGACGCTGGGCGAAGAGGAAGAAGACCGCCGCCGGGATCGCGATGAGGACGGATGCCGCGCTCATGGCGCCCCAGTTGGAGGTGTACTGCGTGACGAAGGTCTGCAGGCCGCCCGCGAGGGTGAGGTTCTCCTCGCCGACCATGAAGGCGGAGGCGTACGCGACCTCGCCCCAGGCGGTGATGAAGGCGTAGAAGCCGGTCACGGCGAGGCCGGGCTTGGCGAGCGGCAGGATCAGGCGCCAGAAGGTGCCGAAGGGGTTGAGCCCGTCGACGCGGCCGGATTCGTCGATCTCGACCGGGATGGTGTCGAAGAAGCCCTTCATCATCCAGGCGCAGAACGGCACGGCGATGGTGAGGTACGTGATGATCAGGCCGAGCGGCTGGTTGAGCAGCCCGAGCTCTCCCATCAGGTTGTAGAGCGGGACGATGAGGATGGCCATCGGGAACATCTGCGTGATGAGCAGGGTCCACATCAGCGGCTTCATGCCCGGGAACTTGAAGCGGCTGACCGCGTATCCGGTGGTGGCGGCGATGAACACGCCGAGCACGGTGGTGACGCCGGCGACGAGCACGGAGTTCCAGAACCAGCTGAGGAAGTGGCTGTCCTCCAGCAGGTAGGAGTAGTTCGAGAGGGTGGGTTCCTTCACGAAGTCCGTGGTGATGGCGTACTTGGCCGGCTTGAGCGAGGTCAGCAGGATCCACAGCACGGGGAAGACGGCGATGACGGACGCGACGGCGAGCGTGGCGTGCAGTCCGAAGGAGGCGAGCGGGGAGCGGCTGCCGCGCGGGCGCGCCGCCCGCGTCGAGGCGTTCTCGTCGGTGGTCACGGTCACCACACCTCTCCCTGCTTGCGCAGCGAGCGCCGGTAGACCAGCGCGAAGATCATGAGCAGGCCGAGGATCAGCACGCCCCAGGTCGCGGAGCCGGCGAAGTCGCGCGGGCTGGCGATGAAGGCCTCGCGGAAGGCCTGGGTCACCAGGATCTCGGTGGAGTCGCCGGGGCCGCCCCGCGTCAGCAGGAAGATCACCGGGAACATGTTGAAGGTCCAGATGGTGGAGAGCAGGATCACCGTCATGCTCACGGCGCGCAGTCCGGGCAGGGTGATGTGCCGGAAGCGCTGCCAGGGGCCGGCGCCGTCCATCTCGGCGGCTTCGTAGAGCTCGCCGGGGATGGACTGGAGGCCGCCGAGGAGGGCGACCATCATGAAGGGGATGCCGAGCCAGACGTTGACGGCGATGACGGAGAGCTTGGCCCAGGTGGGGTCGTCGAGCCACGGGACGGCGGAGATGCCGCCGCCGTCGAGGACCTTGTTGAGGATGCCGTTGTCGCGGTTGAAGAGGAACCGCCAGGCGAAGACGGAGACGAAGCCGGGCACGGCCCAGGGCAGGATGAGTGCCATGCGGTAGGCGGCGCGGCCCCGGAACTGCCGGTTGAGCATGGTGGCCAGGGTGAGGCCGAGGACGAAGGTGACGGAGACGCAGGCGACGGTCCACACCACCGTCCACACCAGCCGCTGCCAGAAGACGGGGTCGCCGAGGACCGCCGTGTAGTTGTCGAGCCCGACGAACTCGTACGTGGCGTCGATGTGGCGCACGCCGATGGTGCGGGCGACGTTGCGCTCGTTGGCGTTCGTCAGCGACAGGTAGACGCCGCGTACGAGCGGCCAGCCCACGATCACGCCGAGGACGAGCACGACCGGGGCGGTCATGGCCCAGGCGTACCAGTGCGTGGCGAGGGCGCGGCGGAGGCCGCCGCGCGGGCTTCCGGCGTTCTTGGCAGTCGTGCGGCTGGGGCCGCGGGCGGCGAGGGTCGTCTCGCCGTCCGCGGCCTTCGCCACCGACCGGCTGGTGTCAGCAGCCATCGTCCGTACTACTTCCAGCCCTTGAGGATCTTGCGGAACTCGGCGCCGGCCGCCTTGGCCGCGTCCTCGGGGGTCGAGGCGCCGGTGACGGCCTTGGTGTACTCGACCTTCAGCGGCTCGAAGAGGGAGCCGTTCTCCGGGATCCAGGCGCGCTCGACGGCCTTGTCGACGGCCGGCTTGAAGAACTGGACCATCTCGCTGTTCTTGACGTCCGCCTGCTCGTAGGCGGCGGTGCGCGTGGGCAGCAGGCTCAGGTCCTTGGCGGACTGGACCTGGACCTCCTGGGAGGTCATGTACTCGACGAAGGCGTGTGCGGCGGCGGTGTTCTTGGAGCCGGCGTAGACGGCGAGGTCGTGGCCGCCCTGCGGGGCGCCGGCCTTGGCGGAGCCGGCCGGGACGGGGGCGACGCCGAGGTTGGACTTGTCCTTGAACTGGTCGCCCGCGTAGCTGTCCGCGACGGCCCAGGGGCCGTTGATCATCATCGCGACCTCCCCGGACTTGAAGGCGGTCTGCATGTTGGTCCAGCCGTCGGTGGCGTTGGTGACCGCCGCGCCGGAGGTGATCAGGTCGCGGGCGGCCTTGAAGCCCTTGACGCCGGCCGCGTTGTCGACGGTGACCGTCTTGGTCTTGGCGTCGACGAGGTCGCCGCCCTCGCCGTAGATGAAGGGCAGGAACCAGTAGGAGTCGTCGCCGCGCAGGTAGAGGCCGGTCTTGCCGGTCTTGGCCTTGATGGCGGTGGCGGCGGCCTTCAGCTCCTCAAGGGTCTTGGGGGGCTGGACGCCGGCGTCGGCGAGCATCTTCTTGTTGTAGAAGAGGCCGAGGGAGTCGATGACCTGCGGGACGGCGTAGGTCTTGCCCTCGAACTTGCCGCTGGCCGCGGCCTGCGGCAGGAACTCGGCGTCGATCTTCTTCGCGGTGTCGGCGGGGACCTCGTCGAGGTAGCCGAGGGAGGCGAAGTCGGCGACCCAGCCGACGTCGGCGCGGATCACGTCGGGGGCGTCGGCGCCGCTGCTGAAGGCGTTCTTGACCTTGTTCTGGGCGTCGCCGTAGGGCACGTTGACGTATTTGACCGTCACCTTCGGGTGCTTCGCGGTGAACGCCTCGGCGATCTTCTGGAAGCTCGCCTTCTCGGCGTCGTTCGAGGTGTCCCACCAGGTGACGGTGCCGGACAGCTCGCCGCCGGCCTTCTGCCCACCGTCGTCCTTGGTGTCACCGCCGCAAGCCGTCGCCGCGAGCGCCAGGGTCGCGACCAGCGCGGTGGCCGCTATGCCACGCCGCATATGAACTCCTTCGATGATCCCGGCCGCGCCCTCGCGGTCCCGAGTTGCGAGGAACGTAACAAGCCTGAAAGCCGACGGAAAGACCTTGCGGCAATTTTCTGCAAGCGGAGGCGATCGTTACATCCGTGTGTCCCTACGGTTGCCGCAGCTTGCTGTTAGTTCGAGTCCCCTTCGACCGCACGGGCCCGCAACCACGGGGCGTGTACGCGCGTTGACTGCGGTATGAACCACGAGTTGACGGCCGTCCCGCTTGCAAGAGCTTCCAGCAACGCTTTCAGCGGTGCTCCCGGCGACCCGGCCGTGAGCGGCGCCTGGTGGCGCGATGCCGTCATCTACCAGGTGTACGTGCGCTCCTTCGCGGACAGCGACGGCGACGGCGTCGGGGACCTGCGCGGGGTGCGCGAGCGGCTGCCGCACCTTGCCCGGCTCGGGGTGGACGCCGTGTGGCTGACCCCCTTCTACGTGTCCCCGCAGGCGGACGGCGGCTACGACGTCGCCGACTACCGGGCCGTCGACCCCCTCTTCGGGGACCTCGCCGACGCCGACGACCTGGTCCGGGCCGCGCACGCGCTCGGCCTGCGGGTGATCGTCGACGTGGTGCCGAACCACACCTCCGAGGCCCACCCCTGGTTCCGGGAGGCCCTCGCCGGCGTGCCCGGCGCCCGCGAGCGGTACCTGTTCCGCCCGGGGCGGGGCGCGGACGGGGAGCTGCCGCCCAACGACTGGGAGTCCGTCTTCGGCGGCCCGGCCTGGACCCGGGTACCGGACGGCGACTGGTACCTGCACCTCTTCGCCCCCGAGCAGCCCGATCTGGACTGGGAGCACCCGGAGGTCGCGGCGGAGTTCGAGTCGGTGCTGCGCTTCTGGCTCGACCTGGGCGTCGACGGCTTCCGGGTGGACGTGGCCCACGGCATGGTCAAGGCCCCGGGCCTGCCCGACATCGGCCGGGGCGCGCAGGCCACCCTGATCGGCACCGAGCCGCTCCCCTTCTTCGACCAGGACGGGGTGCACGCCATCCACCGCTCCTGGCGGCGGCTGCTCGACTCGTACGGGGACGGGCGGATCGGGGTCGCCGAGGCGTGGGCGCCGACCTCGGAGCGGCTCGCGCTGTACGTGCGGCCCGACGAGCTGCACCAGGCCTTCAACTTCCGGTTCCTGAACTGCCCCTGGGACCCGGCGGCGATGCGGACCGTGATCGACGAGTCCCTGGCCGCGACCGCCTCGGTGGGCGCCCCGACGACCTGGGTGCTGTCCAACCACGACGTCGTGCGGCACGTCACCCGGTACGGGGGCGGGGCGCGGGGCCTGGCCCGGGCGCGGGCGGCGGCGCTGCTGATGCTGGCGCTGCCCGGGTCGGCGTACGTCTACCAGGGCGAGGAACTCGGCCTGCCGGAGGTCACCGACCTCCCGGACGCGGCCCGCCGGGACCCGGCGTTCCGCCGGTCCCCTGCGGGGGGCCGCGGGGGAGCCGGCGGGGCCGGGGCCGGGGGGGCGGGTGCCGCGGAGGCCGGAGCCGGGGCCGTTGAGGTCGGGGCCGGCGGAGCCGAGGGGCAGGACGGGCTGCGGGACGGGTGTCGGGTGCCGCTGCCCTGGGCCGGCGAGGAGGCCCCGTACGGCTTCGGCCCCGGCGGCAGCTGGCTGCCGCAGCCCGCCGACTGGGCGGGGCTGAGCGTCGCCGCGCAGACCGGCGACCCGCACTCGACGCTGGAGCTGTACCGCGCCGCCCTGGAGCTGCGCCGGGCCATGCCGGGGCTGGGCGCGCCGGAGTCGGGGCAGGGCGGGTGCCGCGAGGAGTGGCCCGGGGCGGGGGCGGGACCGGCGGTGTTCGCACGCGGGATGCGCTGGCGGCCCGCGCCCGACGGGGTCCTCCTCTTCACCCGCCCCGGCTTCGCCTGCACCCTGAACACCCGGCCCACCGCCGTGGAGCTGCCCTCTCCCGGCCGGCCGGTGCTCTCCAGCGCCCCGGTGGAGACCGACGGCCGCACCGTCCGGCTTCCCCCCGATTCCTGCACGTGGTGGGCGATGTGAGCCGGCTACCGGTACAGTCCAGTGCCGTGACCGCACGGCTAGCCGACATCGCAGCCCAGGCGGGGGTCAGCGAAGCCACAGTCAGCCGCGTGCTCAACGGCAAGCCCGGTGTGGCCGCCGGCACCCGTGAGTCCGTGCTGGCCGCGCTCGACGTGCTCGGCTACGAGCGGCCCGTGCGGCTGCGGCAGCGCAGCGCCGGGCTCGTCGGGCTGATAACCCCCGAGCTGGACAACCCCATCTTCCCGGCGCTCGCGCAGGTCATCGGGCAGGCGCTGACCCGGCAGGGGTACACCCCGGTGCTGGCGACGCAGACGCCCGGCGGGTCCACCGAGGACGAGCTGACCGAGATGCTGGTGGACCGGGGGGTCTCCGGGATCATCTTCGTCTCGGGGCTGCACGCCGACACCACCGCCGACATGGGCCGCTACGACCAACTCCGGGCGCAGGGCGTCCCGTACGTCCTCATCAACGGTTTCTCCGACAAGGTGCGGGCCCCCTTCGTCTCCCCCGACGACCGGGCCGCGATGCAGCTCGCCGTGACCCACCTGACGGCGCTGGGGCACACCCGGATCGGCCTCGCGGTCGGCCCGAAGCGGTTCGTGCCGGTGCTCCGCAAGATCGAGGGGTTCCGGGCCGCGATGCGGGACCGGCTCGGGCTCGGCGAGGCCGAGGTGGAGGAGCTGATCCAGCACTCCCTGTACACCCTGGAGGGCGGCCAGGCCGCGGCGGCCGCGCTCGTGGGGCGGGGCTGTACGGCGGTGGTCTGCGCGAGCGACATGATGGCGCTCGGTGCGATCCGGGCCGCCCGGCAGCAGGGGCTGCGGGTGCCGCAGGACGTGTCGGTGGTCGGCTTCGACGACTCCCCACTCATAGCGTTCACCGATCCGCCGCTGACCACCATCCGGCAGCCGGTGCAGGCGATGGGTCAGGCGGCGGTACGGACCCTGCTGGAGGAGATCGGCGGTACGCCGGCCCCGCACAGCGAGTTCGTGTTCCTGCCCGAGCTGGTGGTCCGGGGCTCGACGGCCTCGGGGCCGGCGCAGCGGCGCACCCCTTAGCCCCTGGATACCGCCCGGTACCCCCTAGGGGTTACCGGGTAGTCCCCCGGGTTGAGAAGGGGCGGGGAAGACCGTCCCGAGGGATGATCGGAGGCGGTAACGCATCTGGCAGACTCTCTGCCCATGGGTGAAGCGAGCGTGAAGACACTGGAAACCCGGACGGACGTCTCGTCACCCACTGTGACGGAGCACGGGACCCGGCCGGAGCCGGACGCTGCGCTGCTGACCCGGCTGCGGGCCCCGCGGCGGCCGCGGATCTGGTTCGAGGTCCTGCTGATCGCCGTCAGCTACTGGACGTACTCGCTGATCCGCAACGCCGTGCCCGAGCAGAAGGCGGCCGCGCTCGCGAACGCCGACTGGATCTGGTCCGTGGAGCGCGGGCTCGGCATCGCCGTGGAGCAGTCCGTCAACCACGCCGTGAACTCGGTGACGTGGCTGGTCGTCGGGATGAACTACTACTACGCGACGCTGCACTTCATCGTGACGATCGGCGTGCTGGTGTGGATCTACCGCTTCCATCCCGGGCGCTACGCCGCCACCCGCCTCGTCCTCTTCGCCACCACGGGCGTCGCCCTGGTCGGCTACTACCTCTACCCGCTCGCGCCGCCCCGGCTGATGAACGGGGGGCACTTCGTCGACACCGTGCTGGTGCACCACACCTGGGGTTCCATGGCCTCGGGGAACCTGAAGCACATGTCGAACCAGTACGCGGCGATGCCGTCCATGCACATAGGGTGGTCGCTCTGGTGCGGGCTGACGATCTTCGCGGTGGCCTCGGCACCGTGGGCGCGGCTCCTGGGGCTGCTGTACCCGGCGGCGACCCTGGTCGTGATCGTGGCCACCGCCAACCACTTCTGGCTCGACGCCGTCGGTGGCGTGCTCTGCCTGGCCTTCGGGTACGCGGTGTCCCGCGCCTGGTACGGATCGCTGCCGCACCGGCTGCCGCGCCGGCCGGTGCACACCGGTCCGCACCCGGCGTCGGATCTGCTGAACCGCTTCCGCCGGGCCTGACGGGGGCCGGCGCCTGGAGCCCGGCCGGCGCGGTGAGGACGGTGTCGGCGGCGGGCATGCGTTCACCTCCATTCATTGCAATGAACCCACGAGCCGTCCTTGCGTTCACTTTAGATCCACTGCAACGATTCACCTCGCTTGACCAGCCCATACGCCCCATCCTGCGCAGATCTGATTGCCGGACCACTGAACGACGCATAGCTTTCCCGTGTCGCGAACGAACCGGACGGATCAGGAAGCGGGGCATTCCCATGCGCATCGTGCTGGGTGAATTCATCAGCCTGGACGGCGTCATCCAGGCACCGGGCGGCCCGGAGGAGGACACCGACGGGGGCTTCGCCCACGGCGGGTGGACGCATCCGTTCTTCGACCCGGAGGTGATGGGCGGCGCGCTGGCCGAGTGGGCCGCCGCCACGGACGCCCTGCTGTTCGGGCGCCGCACCTGGCAGGCCATGGCCGCGGCGTGGCCGGAGCGGGCGGGCGACCCCTTCGCCGACCACATGAACGGCGTCGCCAAGTACGTCGTGTCGGGCACGCTCGGCGAGGCCGACCTGACGTGGAACAACACCACGCTCATCCCGGCCGGCGAGGCCCTCGCGCAGATCCGCAAGCTCCGCGAGGCCGAGGGCCGCGACCTGGTGGTCATGGGCAGCGCCTCGCTGGCCCGGACCCTGCTGACCGAGGACCTGGTCGACGAACTCCGGCTGATGACCATGCCGGTGGTCCTCGGCGGCGGCAAGCGGCTCTTCCCGGACGACGGCGTGCTCCGCACGTTCGACCTGGCCGCCACGGTCACCACCACCACCGGCGTCCACGTCTCCACCTACCGCCGGCCGACGACGTAACCCCGCCCGGGCCGGCCGGTCCGCTCGTCCCCCCGCGCCACCGCGACGGGCCGTTGCCGGATGCCGGTGCGACAGCCTGCTCACCGGTCAGTGGCTACGCCCCGTAGAACAGTTCGTCCACCACCGCGCGGGCGCGGCGGGTGGTGCGGCGGTAGTCGTCCAGCATTTCGCCGACCCTGCCCTCCGGGTAGCCCAGGTAGCGGCCGACGGCGGCCAGTTCGCGGGCGTCCGAGGGGAAGGTGTCGCCGGCGCGGCCGCGGACCAGCATGACGGCGTTGCGGACGCGGGTGGCGAGGACCCAGGCCTCGTCGAGGACCTGCGCCTCCTCCGCCGGGAGCAGCCCGGCGGAGTGGGCGGCGGCCAGGGCCTGGCGGGTGCGGGTGGTGCGCAGGCCCGGCTCGGCCCAGGCGTGCTGCATCTGGAGCAGCTGGACGGTCCACTCGACGTCGCTGAGCCCGCCGCGGCCGAGCTTGGCGTGCAGGGTGGGGTCGGCGCCGCGCGGCAGGCGTTCGGACTCCATGCGGGCCTTGAGCCGGCGGATCTCGCGGACCGCGTCCTCGCCGAGGCCTTCGACGGGGTAGCGCAGCGGGTCGATCAGTTCGATGAAGCGGTCGCCGAGGTCGATGTCGCCCGCGACGGGCTCGGCGCGCAGCAGGGCCTGGCTCTCCCAGGTCAGGGACCAGCGCCGGTAGTAGGCGGCGTACGAGGAGAGGGTGCGTACGAGGGGGCCGGAGCGGCCCTCGGGGCGCAGGTCGGCGTCGATGAGGAGCGGCGGGTCGGCGGTGGGGAGTTGGAGCAGCCTGCGCATTTCGGCGATGACCGTCTGGGCGGCCTTGGCGGCCTCCTGTTCGTCGACGCCTTCGCGGGGTTCGTGGACGAAGAGGACGTCGGCGTCGGAGCCGTAGCCCAGCTCGTGCCCGCCGAAGCGGCCGACGCCGATGACGGCGAAGCGGGTGGGGAGGGTCTCGCCCCAGTGGTCGCGCACGGCGGCGCGCAGGGCACCGGCGATGGTGGCGGCGGTGAGGTCGGAGACGGCGTCGCCGACCCGGTCGACGAGGGCACCGCAGTCCTTCTCGGCGGGGCTGTCCTCGGTGCCGTAGGAGGCGATGATGTCGGCGGCGGCGGTGCGGAACAGCTCGCGGCGGCGGACCCCGCGGGCGGCGGCGACGGCCGCTTCGCCGCTGTCGGCGCGGCCTACGGCGGAGAGCACCTCCTGTTCGAGGGCCTCGTGCGTACGGGGCTGGAGGCCTTCGGGGTCGCCGAGCAGGGCGACGGCCTCGGGGGCGCGCATCAGCAGGTCGGGGGCGAGACGGCCGGCGGAGAGCACGCGGGCGAGGTTCTCCGCGGCGGCGCCCTCGTCGCGCAGCAGGCGCAGGTACCAGGGGGTCTTGCCGAGGGCGTCGGAGACCTTGCGGAAGCCGAGCAGTCCGGCGTCCGGGTCGGCGGAGTCCGCGAACCAGCCGAGGAGGACGGGCAGCAGGGTGCGCTGGATGGCGGCCTTGCGGCTGACGCCGGAGGAGAGGGCCTCCAGGTGGCGCAGGGCGGAGGCGGGGTCGGCGTAGCCGAGGGCTTCGAGGCGTTGGCCGGCGGCGCGCGGGGAGAGCCGGGTCTCGCCGGGGGCGAGCTGGGCGACGGCGTCGAGCAGCGGCCGGTAGAAGAGCTTCTCGTGGAGGCGGCGCACGACGGAGGCGTGCCTGCGCCAGGCCTTGTTGAGCTCGGCGACGGGTTCCGTGCGCAGGCCCAGGGAGCGGCCGAGGCGGCGCAGGTCGGCCTCGTCCTCGGGGACGAGGTGGGTGCGGCGCAGCCGGTAGAGCTGGATGCGGTGCTCCATGGCGCGCAGGAAGCGGTACGCGTCGTGCAGCTGGGCGGCGTCGGCGCGGCCGACGTAGCCGCCGGCGGCGAGGGCGTGGAGGGCGTCGAGGGTGGTGCCGGAGTGCAGGGTGGCGTCGCTGCGGCCGTGGACGAGCTGGAGCAGCTGGACGGCGAACTCGACGTCGCGCAGGCCGCCGGGGCCGAGCTTGAGTTCCCGGTCGACCTGGGCGGCGGGGATGTTGTCGACGACGCGGCGGCGCATCTTCTGGACGTCGGCGACGAAGTTCTCGCGTTCGGCGGCCTGCCAGACGAGGGGGGTTATGGCGGCGACGTACTGGGCCCCGAGGTCGGGGTCGCCGGCGACGGCGCGGGCCTTGAGCAGGGCCTGGAACTCCCAGGTCTTGGCCCAGCGCTGGTAGTAGGCGAGGTGGGAGGAGAGGGTGCGCACGAGGGGGCCGTTGCGGCCCTCGGGGCGGAGGTTGGCGTCGACGGGCCAGATGCTGCCCTCGACGGTGGTCTCGGAGCAGATCCGCATGAGGTGGGAGGCGAGGCGGGTGGCGGCCTGGAGCGCCTTGTGCTCCTCGGCGCCGGGGACGGCCTCGCCGACGAAGATCACGTCGACGTCGGAGACGTAGTTGAGCTCGTTGCCCCCGCACTTGCCCATGGCGATGACGGCGAGGCGGCACCGGGCGGCGTCCTCGGGGGCGGCGGCGGTCGCCATGCGCAGGGCCGCGCGGAGGGTGGCGGTGGCGAGGTCGGCGAGCTCGGCGGCGGTCTGGGCGACGTCGGTGGTGCCGCAGACGTCGCGGGCGGCGATGGAGAGCAGGCAGCGGCGGTAGGCGACGCGCAGGGCGACGGGGTCGTGGGCGTCGGCGAGGCCCTGCTCGAACTCGGCGAGGCCGGGGTGCAGGTCGGCGGCCTCGTAGGTGACGAGGGCCTGCCAGTCGCGGGGGTGGCGGGCGAGGTGGTCGGCGAGGGCCTCGGAGGCGCCGAGCACGCCGAGGAGGCGGTCGCGCAGGGGCTTGGCGCTGACGAGGGTGTCGAGGAGCAGGGGCAGGTCCTCGGGGGTCTGGGCCTCGGCGAGGCGCACCAGTCCGCGCAGGGCGAGGTCGGGGTCGGCGGTGGCGCCGAGGGCGTCGAGGAGGACCGGGTCGGCGCGTACGGAGGCCAGCGCGTCGGCGTCGAGGAGCCGGGCGGCGTGCGTGGGGTCGGTGAACCCGCTGCGCAGCAGCCTGATGAAGGTGCTGCTCCTGCGTCCCGGGACTGTCATCCCGCCGCCTCCCGAGGTGCGTCGCTGCCGTCTGGCCCAGGGGCGAGCCTAGCCGGAGCAGGCGTTCGACTCACCGGTCACCGTGGCCGATATCATGAGGCGGATTATCGGATTATCTGCTTACTTGTTAGATCTATGTCCGAGGGGCCCGGTCCCCGCCCGACCGGCCGCGAGGAGCCCCCATGTCCGACGGACCCGCCGGCTCCGCCGCGACCTCCCCTTCCTCACGGCAGCCCGACCCGTCCTCGATCCCCGCTGCACGCGTCCCCCAGCAGCGGGGCACCCCTGCGGGGGGCTCCGGCCCCGAAGCCCCCGGCGCGGACGCGCCGGAGCCGGCCAAGCCGCGCACCGCGGGCCCGAAGGCACCCGTGGCCGAGCCCGCCAAGCCGCGTACCGCGGGCCCGAAGGCACCCGTGGCCGAGCCCGCCGGGCCGCGCGCCGCCGCGGAGGCGGGAGACCCCGGCCGGGCTCCCGCCGGGAGCAGCCCGGACGACGCCCCCGGCGCGGACGCGCCCGAGCCCCGTCTCCCGGCCCCTGCAGCCGGCGCCGCCGGGCCGCGCGAGGAGGCCGACACCACTCCGGGCGCGCCCGCCGGCGCATCCGTTCCCGCCCCGGCGGAAA
>NZ_GG657750.1:2352794-2361457 GCF_000158895.1 Streptomyces sp. C
CCTACGCCGAGGCCCGCCAGAACGGCATCCGCGCCGCCTACGCCAAGATGGCCACCGGCGACCGCAGCAGCGCCTGGAAGCGCACCGTGATCCCGACCAAGGGCGGCGGCCAGGCCGAGGTGGACGTCCTCGTCGCGAAGCCCGAGATCAACCTCGTCTGGCTCCAGCTCCGCGAGGCCGGCAACGTCTACGCGGACGTCCCCGACAGCCTCCACGGCCTGTGGGACGGCCGCGTCCCGCACCTGGAGTCGGTGCTCGCCTCCGGCTCCCCCGTCCGGCACGGGTTCACGTACACCAAGGACCAGGTCGTCCGGACCATCGAGGGCATCCTGGAGCGCTACCGGCCCACCACCATCCGCGCCCAGGACCCGACCCCCGGCCGGTTCCAGGACAGCAAGCGGTACACCGACCACCAGGACCACTTCTACGGCGCCCGGTTCGCGCAGATGGCCACCGCCGCCTACGCGCAGGAGGTCAAGGACCGCCCGCACTTCGCCGTGCAGAACTACATCGGCTACTTCAACGGCTCGCTCCCCAGCGCCCTCGACCCCGGCGAAGCCAAGGAGAAGCTGGACATCCTGGACACCTACGCCTGGCTCGACAAGGAGAACCACTGCGGCAGCGAGGCCGGCTGCGGCGACCTCAAGGTCGCCGACCACCCCTCCGGCAACCGCTGGACGCAGTCCATCAACTACGCCCGCGGCACCAGCACCTCCTGGCTGGCCTCCGACGCCGAACACGGCCTGTGGGCCTTCAAGGTGCTCGACGGGCAGGTCGCCGTCTGGCACCGCACCGGCCTGATCGGCAGCTGGACCGGCCCCCGCCTGCTCCCCGGAACCGGGATGGACCAGGGCATATCCACCGTCACCCTCAAGGACGGCCGGATCGCCGCCTTCGGCACCCGCACCTCCTTCGGCGACAAGCCGGCCGACTACCTCCGCGAGGTCGTGTACGCGGTCCAGCAGGCCCCCGGCTCCGGGGAGTTCGGCCCCTGGCAGTCGCTCGGGACGCCGGAGGGCGCCGACGACACCTGGACCTCCGACATCAGCGCGCCCGCCGTCTCCGTCGACGGCACCGGGGCGCTCGCCGTGTACGTCCGCGACGGCGCCTCCACCCTGCGCGGCCGCGTCCAGCGCCCCGACGGGGAGTGGGGCCCGTGGGACTCCCTCGGCGGCTCCGACCTGCACGGCACCCCGGCCACCGCGACCGACGGCGCCGGGCGGCGGATGGTCTTCGCCGCCACCACGAAGACGGTGACGGCCTGGGCGCAGCCGGAGCCCGGCGCCCCGCTGGGCCCGGCCACCCCCACCGGGCTGCCGGACACCACGCTCCCGCTGACGGCGCAGGGGCGCGAGGGCGGCGTACGGCTGCTGTTCCGCAAGCCGGGCTCGGGCAACGTGCGCTCCGCGCTGGTGACGGCCGACGGCGGCCTCAAGGCGGACGCCCTCACCGACCTGGGCGGACTCCAGGGCTACGGCCCGGTAACGGCGAGCGGGCACGTGCTGGCGGGCCGCTCGGCGGGCGGGCAGCTGGGCTCGGACGTCGGCCCGGGCGAGGCGTGGCAGCGCTCGCCGCTGATGTTCGTGGGGGCCCCGTCCAGCACGATGACGGGGAAGAACCTGGTCAGCCTGGCCGTGGTCGGCCTCGACGCGAGGCTGTACGTCACCTCCTCGGCGGACGACGCGAACGCGTACCTCGCGCCGTGGCAGCCGGTGGGCCCGCGCAACACCGGCCCGTAGCCGGCCACCGGCCCCGTAGCCGGCCACCGACTCACAACCGCGTCCACGATCCGGGCGGTTCGGCACCGACCCGGCACCGACAGGGCACAATCACATCCGGTCGTTTTCGGAAAAGTGTGCGTCATCGGCGAAATCGGTGAACCAACTCCCCCGATTTGGCCTCTCACTGACTGCACAGCGGTTCTTCCTGCCCGAAGCGACCTCAAGAGGCCGTGACCATGCCCCTTTCCCGCCGCCGCTTCCTCCTCGCGGCCGTGCTGCCCATGCTGACCGTGGGCGCCTCCGGTGTCCTCTCCATCGCCTCCGGCCAGCAGACCTCGGCCGAGACCGCCGACGGGAAGGGCCCGGCCGCCGCCCTGCCCGCCAGCACCACCTCCGGCACGGTCGTGCAGATCGTCGCGCACCCCGACGACGACCTGTTCTTCATGAACCCCGACCTCAGCCGCTCCCTGCTGGCCGGGATCCCCGTCACCACCGCCTACCTCACCTCCGGCGAGGCCGACGGCCGCAACGAGGCGCGCGGCGGCGAGGCCAAGGACCCGGAACAGCCCGCCGACCGCGCCCAGTACGCGGAGGCCCGGCAGAACGGCATACGCTCCGCCTACGCGGAGATGGCCACCGGCGACCGCACCAGCGCGTGGAAGCGCACGGTCATACCCACCGCCGGCGGCGGACAGGCCGAGCTCGACGTCCTCGTCGCCCGCCCGCAGGTCAACCTGGTCTGGTTCCAGCTGCGCGAGGCACGCAACCCGGCCGCGGACAACCCGGACAGCCTGCGCGGCCTGTGGAACGGGCGGATACCGGCGCTGGAGGCGCAGCTCACCACCGGCACCCCGGTCAAGCAGCAGTTCTCGTACACCAAGGACCAGGTGGTCCGGTCGATAGCCGGGATCCTGGAGCGGTACCGGCCGACGACGATACGGATGCAGGACCCGACGCCGGGACGGTACGCGGACACCGGCAAGTACACCGACCACCAGGACCACATGTACGGCGCCCGCTTCGTGCAGGCCGCCACGGCCCTGTACGCCGAGCAGGTCGCGGACCGGCCGCGGTTCTCGGTCCAGAACTACCTCGGGTACCACAACGGCACCCTCCCCCACGCGCTCGACCCGCAGACCGCCGAGACGAAGACCGGCTTCCTGAAGACGTACGCCTGGCAGGACCGGGCCGACTACTGCGGCGGTTCCCCCTCCGGCTGCGGCGACCGCAAGGTGGCGGGCAGCCCCACCGGCCGCAACTGGGCCCAGTCGCTGCGCTACGCCCGCGCCGACACCTCCTCCTGGCTCACCGAGGGCACCCCCGGCCGGCTCTGGGCCTTCGCCGTGCTGGACGGGCGGATGGCCGTCTGGAACCGTGACCGGGCCGGGACCTGGACCGGCCCCGCCCTGCTCCCCGGCACCGGCATCGACCCCGGCGCCACCGCCGTCCGGCTCCCCGACGGCCGCGTCACGGTCCTCGCCACCCGGACCACCCTCGGACCCCGGCCGGCCGACTACCGGCGCGAGGTGGTGTACGCCGCCCAGGCCGCGCCCGACGGCCCGTTCGGGGCGTGGCAGTCGCTCGGCACCCCGGAGCCGGGCGACGAGCCGGGCACCTCGGCCGTCAGCGCCCCCGCCGCCGCCGTCGACGCCGAGGGCCGGCTCACGGTCTACCTCCGCGACACCCGCCGCACCCTGCGCGCCCGTGTGCAGCAGCCGTCGGGGGCCTTCACGGACTGGCAGCAGCTGGGCGGCGAGGACCTCCAGAGCGACCCGATAGCCGTCGTCGACTCCGCCGGCCGGCGCCACGTGTACGCCACCACCACCAAGTCCGCCCTGGCCTGGACGCAGCCCGCCCCCGGCGCCCCGCTGGCCGGGCCGTACCCGACCGGACTCCCCGCCACCACGGTCCCCCTCTCGGCGGCCCGGGACGGCGCGGGCGTCCGGCTCTACTTCCGCCGCCCCGACTCCGGGGTGGTGCGCAGCGCCCTGGTCACCGCGGGCCCGGGCGCCCCGCAGGTCTCCAGCGTCTCGGAGTCCGGCGGCCGGGCCGGCTACGGCGCGGTCGGCGTCGCGGGCCGCTCGGTGACGGGCCGCGCGGACTCCGGCACCGTCGCCGCGACCACCCTGGGCGGGCCGCCCGCCTGGACGGAGTCCCGGATGCTGTACGCGGGCGCCCCCTCGGCCGTCCTCGACCCGTCCGGCACCACGACGACAGCGGTCCTGGGCCTGGACGCCCAGCTCCACACCACCACCGGCCGCCCCACCACCCCCGCCCCCACCTGGCACCCGGCGGTCCTCCTGCCGCCCACCTGACCCGCCGATATCCTGGGAGGAGCATCGGGGGCTTTCCGCTTTCCCGTCCCGGAGGGCAGCACGATGATCCGGCACCGCCACCTCACGCTCCTCGCCGTCCCGCTCCTCCTCTCCCCGGCCGCCGCCGCCCTCGCCTCCCCGGCGTCCGCGGCCCCGCTGCCGGCCGCCTCGTGCGAACTGGTCGCGACCGGGCAGGGCGGGAGCGGCCCGTACACCCTGGTCCTGGAGGGCTTCGAGCCCAACCAGTCCGTCACGATCAACGGCCCGCAGGGCAGTCAGCGCACCCGGGTCGGCGACGAGGGCACCCTCGACAAGCAGGGCGCCCGCTACGGCAAGTACAGCGTCAGCTCCAAGGGCCACCGCATCGGCTGCCTGACGCCGCCCCGGCAGAAGCCCGACGGCGGCAAGCAGGGCAAGGTGCAGGTCACCAAGGTCGAGGTCATCACCCTCACCAAGCCGGGCACGGCCATCGACTGCACCAAGCCGAGCAGGGCCGAGTTCGACGGCAAGATCACCGGATCGGGCAACGGCAAGGTGTCCTACTACTGGACCTACGCCTCCAGCAGCGAACCCTTCGGCTCGGGCACGGCCACTTTCGGTCCCGGCGTCGAAAGCGTCTCCCTGCTCAAGGTCATCGATTTCCCGCCGTCGGTGAACGGCGTCTCGCCGAGCGTCTTCGTCACCCTGCACGTGGGCAGCCTGTCGGCCCGCAGCGATCAGGTGACACTGACCTGCGCCAAGCCCTGAAGGACCGGAAGACCACCGGGCCCCCGGTCACCGACCGGGGGCCCGGAGCAGCGGCTCAGCCGGCGCCTACAGCACCGGGAGGTTCTTGCGGAGTTCGAAGGCGGTGACCTCGCTCCGGTACTCCTCCCACTCCTGCTTCTTGTTGCGGAGGAAGAAGTCGAAGACGTGCTCGCCGAGGGTTTCGGCGACCAGTTCGCTGCGCTCCATCAGGGAGATGGCCTCGCCCAGGTTCTGCGGGAGGGGCTCGATGCCCATCGCGCGGCGTTCGGCGTCGGAGAGGGCCCAGACGTCGTCGTCGGCGCCCGCCGGGAGCTCGTAGCCCTCCTCGATGCCCTTGAGGCCCGCCGCCAGGAGGACGGCGTAGGTGAGGTACGGGTTGGCGCCCGAGTCGATCGAGCGGACCTCCACCCGGGAGGAACCGGTCTTGCCCGGCTTGTACATCGGGACGCGGATCAGGGCCGAGCGGTTGTTGTGGCCCCAGCAGATGTACGAGGGGGCCTCGCCGCCGGAGCCGGCGGTGCGGGAGGAGCCGCCCCAGATGCGCTTGTAGGAGTTGACCCACTGGTTGGTGACCGCCGCCGTCTCCGCGGCGTGGCGCAGCAGGCCCGCGATGAAGGAGCGGCCGACCTTCGAGAGCTGGTACTCGGCGCCCGACTCGTAGAAGGCGTTGCGGTCGCCCTCGAAGAGGGACAGGTGGGTGTGCATGCCGGAGCCCGGGTACTCGGAGAAGGGCTTCGGCATGAAGGTGGCCTGGACGCCCTGTTCGAGGGCGACCTGCTTCATGACCAGGCGGAACGTCATGATGTTGTCGGCCGTCGAGAGGGCGTCGGCGTAGCGGAGGTCGATCTCCTGCTGGCCCGGGGCGCCCTCGTGGTGGCTGAACTCCACGGAGATGCCCATGGATTCGAGCATGGTGATCGCCTGGCGGCGGAAGTCCATGCCCACGTTCTGCGGAGTGTGGTCGAAGTAGCCGGAGTTGTCGGCGGGGACGGGGCGGGTGCCGTCCAGGGGCTTGTCCTTCAGCAGGAAGAACTCGATCTCCGGGTGGGTGTAGAAGGTGAAGCCCAGGTCGGAGGTCTTGGCCAGGATGCGCTTGAGGACGTAGCGCGGGTCCGCGAAGGACGGGGAGCCGTCCGGCATCAGGATGTCGCAGAACATCCGGGCCGTCCCCGGTGCCTCGGCGCGCCACGGCAGTATCTGGAAGGTCCCCGGGTCCGGCTTGGCGATCATGTCGGACTCGTAGACCCGGGCGAAGCCCTCGATCGCGGAGCCGTCGAAGCCGATGCCCTCGTCGAAGGCCTGTTCCAGCTCGGCGGGGGCGACCGCGACGGACTTCAGGAAGCCCAGCACATCGGTGAACCACAGGCGCACGAAGCGGATGTCGCGCTCCTCGAGCGTCCGGAGGACGAATTCCTGCTGCTTGTCCATGCCTTCATCCTCGCAGTTCAGACGATCTGTGCACCACCACCCCAAAGGGACGGGGGGCGCAGCCGGGCCCGTCCAGTATCGCCAGTGGTGGTTTCCGCCACATTACGCACCCCTGGAGGCCGATGGCACCCCCGCTCTGACCCAGGGCCCGTCATGAGCATTACCATCAGCGCCCATGGGGGGCTGGGAGCACACGCGGAGCGGACGCCACGGGCGCCCCTTCCGGCGTGCCGTCCTCGTGCTGCTGGTCGCGGCCGGGGTGGCGGCGGGCATGGCCTTCCTGTGCGTACGGCCGGCGGCGGAACCCGGACGGGTGCACGCCGGACACGGAGCGCACGCCGGACACGGAGCGCACGCCACCTGCGTGTCCCCGTACGACCTCCCGGGCTGCTCCCCCCTCTCCCATATGACCCCCGCCGTGCTGCCCGCCCCGCCGCCCGCCGCGGCCCTGCCCGGGGGCGGACCGGTACCCGCCGCGCGCCCGGGCGCGGCCGCGGGGCCGGTGCGGCCGCCCGGCACCCTCGCGCGCGCCCCCGGCCTGCACGTCCTGCAAGTGCTGCGGACCCTGAGCGCTCCGGCGCACCTCACGGCATCACGGCACCACCCCCACACCCCCCTCAGCAGAAGGAATCAAGGGCACATGGCCAGCAGGACGTCACAGCAGAACTCCCGCCAGCAGCGCATAGCCGAGATGCGCCGCGCCGAGCAGTCGCGCGAGCGGCGCAACAAGTTCCTCGCGATCGGCATCTCCACGGCGATCGTCGCCGGACTCGTCGGTTTCGGGGCCTGGGTGCTGATCGACCAGAAGCAGAAGGAGAAGGACGAGGAGGCGGCCCGCAAGGCCCCCGTCTCGGGCGAGCAGACCTGGGACGCGAAGAAGCTCGGCCGCAACCACGTCGAGACCCCGGTCAAGTACGAGATGAACCCGCCCGTCGGCGGTGACCACCACCCGCGCTGGATGAACTGCAACGGCGACGTCTACAAGAACGCGGTCCCCGAGGTGAACGCCGTGCACTCGCTGGAGCACGGCGCGGTCTGGGTGACGTACAACGAGAAGGCCGACAAGGCCGAGGTCGACAAGCTCGCGGCGAAGGTCGGCAAGACCCCCTACACGCTGCTGAGCCCCGTCAAGGAGCAGGCCGGGGCGATCATGCTGAGCGCCTGGGGCAAGCAGTTGACGGTGGACAAGGCGGACGACCCCCGCGTGGCGCAGTTCTTCACCAAGTACGTGCAGGGCCCGCAGACCCCGGAGCCGGGCGCGGCCTGCACCAACGGGCTGGGCGACAAGTGACCCGTACGTACTGGGCGGCGGGCGCGGCGGTCGTGCTGGCCCGTGCTGTTCGCGGTGGGGGCCACGGTCGCCACCGCGAACGGCCCGGACGGCCGCGGCGACCGCGCCGCGCCGGCCGCGCCCGCCCTGTACTCGCCGGACGCCGGCTTCGCCCGGGACATGGCGGTGCACCACCAGCAGGCGGTGGAGATGTCCTTCATCGTCCGCGACCGCACCCAGGACGAGCCCGTGCGCGGGCTCGCGTACGACATCGCGAACACCCAGGCCAACCAGCGCGGCATGCTGCTGGGCTGGCTGGACCTGTGGGGGCTGCCGAAGGTGGTCGCCGACGAGCCGCCGATGTCCTGGATGCAGGCCGGCGAGGGGCACGGCGGGCACGCGGGGCACGACGCCGCCAAGCCCGGGGCGCTGATGCCGGGCATGGCCACCAAGGAGGAGCTGGAGCGGCTCGGCGCGGCGAACGGCCGGGACGCGGAGGTGCTGTACCTCCAGCTGATGACCGACCACCACAAGGGCGGCGTCGCGATGGCCGAGGGCTGTGCCCGCCAGTGCGGCACCCCGGCGGAGAAGGCGCTGGCGCAGGGCATGGTCGAGGCGCAGCAGTCGGAGCTGAAGCTGATGGAGGACATGCTCCGCCGGCGCGGGGCCGCGCCGCGTTAGGCGGCCCGCAGGACCGCCCGGGCCACCTGGTGCGGGCGGTCGAGCATGACCAGGTGCCCGGCCGGTGCGGCGACCTCGAAGCGGGCGCCGAGCGCGTCGGCCAGGGCCGCCTGGCGGCCGAGCCAGCGCGGGGCGGGGCCGCCGGGCGGGCCGTCGTGGCCGGCCAGGACGGTGGCGGGGGCCTTCAGCGGGTGCTCCGCGCGCAGGGCGAGCAGCTCGGCGGCGGTGTCCGGGTAGCGGGAGTTCTCCAGGAGGGCCCCGCGCCAGACCCGGCCCGTGCGGTAGCAGCGGCGTACGAGGTCCCGCGCGGCCGGGTCCCCGGCCCGGCCGGCCCGGGAGGCCCGTACGGCCGCGCCCCGCAGCGCGGGCCCCAGCGCGGCGGGGAGCCCGGCGGCGGTGACGGCCCGGCCGAGGGTGCGGGCGGCGCCGGTGCGCAGCGCGGCGGGGAGCAGCGTGCGGGGGGCCTCCTCGACGCTGGAGTCGACCAGCACCAGGGCGGCG
>NZ_GG657750.1:2362709-2373400 GCF_000158895.1 Streptomyces sp. C
CCCGGGGGGGTGCCCGGCGGATCACGGCCGGACGGTGCGGGTCTCCCCGGCCGCCGCCGGGACGTGCCGGGGGTCCCCCGTACGGAGTCCGGGCGGGCCGGGCCCGGCCCGGGCGGAGTTCCCGATTCCGGCACATCGGCCGTTACCGCTCGCCGGTGCGGGGGCCGGGGCCGAAACGGCTTGGAGGGGGCCGGGGGGCATGGCAGTCTGCCCGCATCGTCCGTACACCGCGTTCCCCGCCCCGTACGCCGCAGACCCCAAGGACGCCGCCAGGTATGAGCACACCCCCGAACCCGCCCGGGACCCCGTCCGGTCCGCCGCCCGAGCCCGAGGCCCCGCCCATACCCGAGCCGACGAAGCCGTCCCTGGAGAAGACCCCGCAGGATGGCGCCGCCCCGGCGGAGCCAGCCACCCCGCCCACGGAGGCCCCGGCGGCCGGGCCCCCGGAGCCGGAACCGGCGAAGCCCTCGCTGACGAAGACCCCGCAGCCCTGGGCCGCCCCGACGGAGCCCGCCACCCCGCCCAGGGACACCCCGCCCACCGAGACCCCGGAACCGGCGAAGCCCTCGCTGACGAAGACCCCGCAGGAGGGCGCCGCCCCGGCGGAGCCCGCCGCCCCGCCCGCGCAGCCGGGCCCGTCGCCGGCAGAGGCCCCGGCCCCTGGGCCCGCCGCTGCCCCCGCGCCGGGCGGGGAGTTCAACCCGTGGGCGACGCCCGCCCCCGGAGCCGTCCCGCCGCCCGCCGCCGCGTGGGGGCCGCCCGGGCAGGCCCCGACTCCGCCCTACGCCGCGTACCCCGGCTACCCCGGCTACCCGGGCCACCCCGGATTCGCCGCGTACCAGCCCGTGCCCCCGGCGCCCTCCAACGGGATGGCCGTCGCCGCGCTGGTGCTGGGTCTGGTGGCGGTGCCGGTCGCCCTCGTGCCGTTCGTGTTCTGGATCGGCACGCTCCTCGGGGTGACCGCCGTCGCCCTCGGCATCGCCGCCTTCGTGCGCGCCCGGGCCGGCGCCCCGCGCAAGGTGATGTCCCTCTTCGGCGTCGCCCTCGGCGTCCTCGGCCTCGGCGCGAGCGTCGGCGGCTGGCTCTTCACCGTCTCCCTCGTCGACAGGGCCGTCGACCGCGCCCGCCACGCCGCCTCGGTCGAGCCGGACTGGGACGAGGACGAGGACTGGGACGAGGACTGGGAGGACGGCGGGGACTGGGAGGGGGACCCGCACCCCACGCCCCCGCCGGGCCCCGGCATGACCACCCCGCTCGACTTCGGCCGCACGTACACGTACCCCAACGGCGTCAAGGTGACCGTCGAGGCGCCCCGGAAGTACACCAGCGGCAGCAAGTGGATCGACGTGGTCAACGCCGTCGAGGTGCCCTTCACCATCACCAACACCTCCACCGAGCCCCTCCGCGTCGTCCACGCGATCCCGGAGGTCCGCGACGGCAAGGGCAGCACCGGCAACCTCGTCTTCGACGGCCGGATGCCGAAGCGCGTCGACCGGGTGCTCGAACCCGGCCAGACGGCCTCCGGCAGTGCCGCGTACGAGCTGCCCGGGGGCACCACGCACATCAGCGTGGAACTGTCCCCCGGCGTCATGCTGCCCCCGGCGAAGTTCAGCGGCCCCCTCAACCAGGCGCCGACCCGCCCCTGAACCACCCCTGAACCACCCCGAACGGCCGGGGCCCAGGACATCGCCAGGACATCGCGTCAGAAAGACGATTAGACTGGGCCCCGTGCCTCAACTTCGCCTCGCTCTGAATCAGATCGACTCGCAGGTCGGCAACATCGCCGCCAACGCCGACTCGGTCGTGCACTGGACGCGGCACTCCGCCGAGCAGGGCGCCCACCTGGTGGCGTTCCCGGAGATGACGCTGACGGGCTACCCCGTCGAGGACCTGGCCCTACGGGCGTCCTTCGTCGACGCCTCCCGTACCGCGCTGACCGCGCTGGCCCGGCGGCTGGCGGACGAGGGGCTCGGCGGGCTCCCCGTCGTGGTCGGCTACCTCGACCGCAGCGAACGGGCCACCCCCCGGCTCGGCCTCCCCGCCGGCTCCCCGGAGAACGCCGCCGCCGTGCTCTACGGGGGCGAGGTCGTGCTGCGGTTCGCCAAGCACCACCTGCCCAACTACGGGGTGTTCGACGAGTTCCGGTACTTCGTGCCCGGCGACACCCAGCCCGTCGTCCGGGTCCACGGCGTCGACGTCGCCCTCGCCATCTGCGAGGACCTCTGGCAGGAGGGCGGCCGCGTCCCCGCCACCCGCTCCGCCGGGGCCGGACTGCTGATCTCGATCAACGCGTCCCCGTACGAGCGCAACAAGGACGACGTACGCCTCGAACTGGTCCGCAAGCGCGCCCAGGAGGCCGGCTGCACCCTCGCCTACGTGGCGATGATCGGCGGCCAGGACGAGCTGGTCTTCGACGGCGACTCGATCGTCGTCGACGCCGCCGGCGAGGTCGTCGTCCGCGCCCCGCAGTTCTCCGAGGGCTGCGTCCTGGTCGACCTGGACCTCCCGGCCGCGCGCCCCGACGCCCCCGAGGGCGTCGTCGACGACGGCCTGCGCATCGACCGCGTGATCCTCTCCGAGGAGCCGCTGGAGGCGTACGAGCCGGTCGTGACCGGCGGCTACGCCGAGCGGCTGGACGACGACGAGGAGGTCTACGACGCGCTGGTGGTGGGCCTGCGCGCGTACGTCGGCAAGAACGGCTTCCGCTCCGTCCTCATCGGGCTCTCCGGCGGCATCGACTCGGCGCTCGTCGCGGCCGTCGCCTGCGACGCGGTCGGCGCGCAGAACGTGTACGGCATCGCCATGCCCTCGAAGTACTCCTCCGAGCACTCCGAGGGCGACGCCGCCGATCTCGCGGCGCGGACCGGGCTGAACTTCCGCACCGTCCCGATCGCACCCATGTTCGACGCCTACATGGGCTCGCTGGGCCTGACCGGCCTGGCCGAGGAGAACCTCCAGTCCCGGCTGCGCGGCACCCTGCTGATGGCGGTCTCCAACCAGGAGGGCCACATCGTGCTGGCCCCGGGCAACAAGTCCGAGCTGGCCGTCGGCTACTCCACCCTGTACGGGGACTCCGTCGGCGCCTACGGGCCGATCAAGGACGTGTACAAGAGCGACGTCTTCCGGCTCGCCCGCTACCGCAACCGGGCCGCCGAGGAGCGGGGCGAGACCCCGCCCATCCCGGAGAACTCGATCGTGAAGCCGCCGAGCGCCGAGCTGCGGCCGGGGCAGGTGGACACGGACTCGCTGCCGGACTACCCGGTGCTCGACGCGATCCTCGCCCGGTACGTGGACCGGGACCAGGGCCTGGAGGAGATCGTCGCGGCCGGTTTCGACCGGGAGCTCGTCGCGAAGACGCTGCGGATGGTGGACACCGCGGAGTACAAGCGCCGCCAGTACCCGCCGGGCACCAAGATCTCCGCGAAGGGCTTCGGCAAGGACCGCCGGCTGCCGATCACCAACGGCTGGCGCGAGCGGCCGTAGGCCGTACGGGGCCGGCCGCCCCCGGGGCCGGCCACCCGGGGGCGGCCGGCGCCGACGCCGCTTCCGCTCCCGCTACTTCCGTACGGTCAGCCGGGCGGCGACCGGCAGGTGGTCGCTGCCCGTGCGCGGCAAGGTCCAGGAGGCCACCGGCTTCGCCCCGCGGACCATGATCTGGTCGATGCGGGCCATGGGGAACTGCGCGGGCCAGCTGAAGCCGAAGCCGTTGCCGGCGGCGCCCTGCGTGGAGCGCATCTGCGAGGTGACCTCGGACAGGGCGCGGTCGTTCATGGTGCCGTTGAGGTCGCCGAGCAGGATGACGTTCTTCAGCGGTTCGGCGGCGAGGGCCGCGCCGAGCGCGTCGGCGCTGTTGTCGCGCTGGTTGGCGGTGAAGCCGGCGTTGAGCTTGACGCGGACCGAGGGCAGGTGGGCGACGTACACGCCGATCTCGCCGAAGGGGCTCGCGACGGTGGTGCGCATGGCGCGGGTCCAGCCGAGCCGGATGTCCACGGGCCTGCTGGAGGTCAGCGGGTACTTGCTCCACACGCCGACCGTGCCCTCGACCGCGTGGTACTTGTACGTGCCTTCGAGGGCCTTCTCGTAGACGGGGACGGCGCCCGCCTTGAGCTCGGTCAGGGCCAGGACGTCGGCCTTCGACTTGGCGACCGCCTCGGCGGTGCCCTTCGGGTCCGGGTTGTCGGCGTCCACGTTGTGGGCGGCGACCGTCAGGTTGCCGCCGGAGCCCGACTTGTCGGTGACCAGGCCGCCGAAGAGGTTCACCCAGACCGCGGCCGTCAGCAGTATCGCGATCAGGGCGGTCGCGGACTTGCGGATCACCGCGATGGCCAGCAGCACCGGTACGAACACGCCCAGCCAGGGCAGGAAGGTCTCGGTGAGGCTGCCGAGGTTGCCGACGTCGTTGGGCAGCTCCGCGTGGAAGATCATGATCAGCGAGATCAGCGCGGCGAACCCGGCGGTGACGATCCCGCGCTTCCAGATGCCCCGGTCACGGCGCAGCTCGGCCAGCCGGCGCTTCAGTCCGGATCCGGAGGGCCCGGGCTCGGAGCCGCCGTTCCCCGTCTCCGTCATGTACGCCTGTGCCATGCCCATTCCTCGCTGCCGTGCTCGCGCTCCGTCCCCGCCCCTTGACCCTAGGCGATGACGGGAGCCTTCCGTGCCGACCTCGCGGCCGTACAACCGGGAGGACGAACGGCCGTGCGGCAAGGGTTCCGGTTGTCACGAAACGCGCACATTGGCTCCGGCGCGCCCGGAGGCGGGCCGGGAGTGTGACGGACGGGTCAGCGCGTCGCGGCTCCGCCACTTCCGCCGACGGCCGGACCAGTGCCACCATGGTGGGTGAGTCCGGGGACGCCGTGAGGGCGCCTCGAGATGACACAAGGAGCAGTTGCAATGACGCATGCCGTTTCGCCTGCCCGCGAAGCCGCCTCCCCCACCCTGTACGGAGGCACGGGCACCCGGCGGATCACCGTCCGCGACCTCATGCTCGCCAAGGAGCGCGGCGAGAAGTGGCCCATGCTCACCGCGTACGACGCCATGACGGCGTCCGTGTTCGACGAGGCCGGCATCCCGGTGATCCTCGTCGGTGACTCGATGGGCAACTGTCACCTCGGCTACGACACCACCGTCCCCGTGACGATGGACGAGATGACCCTGCTGTCGGCGGCCGTCGTACGGGGCACCAGCCGTGCCCTGGTCGTCGGCGACCTGCCGTTCGGCTCCTACCAGGAAGGCGCCGTGCAGGCGCTGCGCAGCGCCACCCGGCTGGTGAAGGAGGCCGGTGTCGGGGCGGTCAAGCTGGAGGGCGGCGAGCGCTCGCTGCCCCAGACCGAGCTGATCGTGCAGTCCGGCATCCCGGTCATGTCCCACCTGGGCCTGACCCCGCAGTCCGTGAACGCCATGGGCTACCGGGTGCAGGGCCGCACCGACGAGGCCGCGCACCAGCTGCTGCGCGACGCGAAGGCGGCGCAGGACGCGGGCGCGTTCGCGGTGGTCCTGGAGCTGGTCCCGGCCGAGCTGGCCGCCGAGGTCACCCGGTCCCTGCACATCCCGACGGTCGGCATCGGCGCCGGCTCGGAGTGCGACGCGCAGGTGCTGGTGTGGACCGACATGATGGGCCTGACGGGCGGGAAGATGCCGCGTTTCGTGAAGCAGTACGCGAACCTGCGGCAGACCATGGGTGACGCGGCGAAGGCCTTCGCCGAGGACGTGGTCGGCGGAACGTTCCCGCAGGAGGAGCACGCCTTCCACTAGGGGGTGTTGCGAAAGTCCTGTGCGGTGCTCGCGGTGTCCGGTGCGTGCTCTCGGCGCGCCGGGCGAAGGCCCTCGTACTGGGCGTACTCGGGACTTCGACCGGTGCGGCGAGAGTGCGTGCCGGGCGCCGTGGGCGCCGTGCGGGACTTTCGCAACACCCCCTAGTCCCGCGAGCGCCGGCCGGCGCCACCGGACGACCGGTACCGACAGCCGCCGACAGCCCGCCGACAGACCCGTCGGCGGGCTGTCGTTCGAAGTCGGCTCGGCCGTCGGTGGGCTGTCGGTCGGCTGTCGGAGCTTTGTCAGTGGCGGCTGGTCCCATGGTGGACATGACGCGAAACGACAAGAAGCCCAACGCCGTGGAAGTGCGGGGGCTGGTCAAGCACTACGGCGAGACCAAGGCCCTGGACGGGGTCGACCTGGACGTCCGCGAGGGCACCGTGCTCGGTGTCCTCGGCCCGAACGGCGCCGGCAAGACCACCCTGGTCCGCTGCCTGTCCACCCTGATCGTCCCCGACGCCGGCACCGCCACCGTCGCAGGCTTCGACGTGGTCCGCCAGCCCCGGCAGCTGCGCCGCACGATCGGCCTCACCGGCCAGTACGCCTCGGTCGACGAGAAGCTCTCCGGCTGGGAGAACCTCTACATGATCGGCCGGCTGCTGGACCTGTCCCGCAAGGACGCCCGGGCCCGCGCGGACGAGCTGCTGGAGCGGTTCTCCCTCACGGAGGCCGCGAAGAAGGCCGCGATGAACTACTCCGGCGGCATGCGCCGCCGGCTCGACCTGGCCGCCTCGATGATCGGCCGTCCGGCGGTGCTCTACCTGGACGAGCCGACCACCGGCCTGGACCCCCGCACCCGCAACGAGGTGTGGGACGAGGTGCAGCGGATGGTCGCCGAGGGCGCCACCGTCCTGCTCACCACCCAGTACATGGAGGAGGCCGAGCAGCTCGCGAACGAGCTGACGGTCATCGACCGCGGCAAGGTCATCGCCAAGGGCAAGGTCGACGAGCTGAAGGCCCGGGTCGGCGGCCGCACCCTGCGGATCCGTCCGGTGGAGGCGTCCGACCTGCCGGGCATGGCCCGCGCGCTGGCGGAGACCGGCCTGGACGGCGTCGCCGGCTCCCAGGCGGTGCCGGACGAGGGCGTGCTGCTGGTGCCGATCCTCAGCGACGAGCAGCTGACCGCCGTGGTCGGCCTGCTGGCCGCCCGCGGGTACGCGATCGCCGACATCGGCACGTACCTGCCCAGCCTGGACGAGGTGTTCCTGTCCATCACCGGCCAGAAGCCGGAGAAGGCCGAGGACGCCGCGCCCGCCCGGAAGACCGAGACGGATCAGGAGGTCGCGGCATGAGCACCGTAACCACGACGAAGCCCAGCACCACCGCGGCCGCCACGGCCGCCTCCCCGCTGCCCGGCGAGGGCCGGATCGGCCTGCGGGGCAACATGCGCCACATCGGCGCGCTCGTCCGCCGCAACGCCCTCCAGATCAAGCAGGACCCGGAGTCGATGTTCGACGTCGTGTTCATGCCGATCATCTTCACGCTGCTGTTCGTGTTCGTCTTCGGCGGCGCGATCTCCGGCAAGGGCAACAACGGCGAGTACGTCAACTACGTCGTACCGGGCCTGATGGCGATGATGGGCATGAACATCGCCATGGGCGTCGGCACCGGCGTCAACGACGACTTCAAGAAGGGCGTGATGGACCGCTTCCGGTCCATGCCCATCGCCCGGTCCTCGGTCCTCATCGCGAAGATCGTGGTCGAGCTCGGCCGGATGATGGTTGCCATCACGATCCTGCTCACCGTGGGCTTCGTCCTGGGCCTGTCCATCAAGTCCTCGGTGCTCGACCTGTTCCTCGCCATCGGGCTGTCGGCCGTCTTCGGCGCCTCGCTGATGTGGATCTTCATCCTGCTCGGTCTGACCCTGAAGACCGCCCAGGCGGTCCAGGGCATGGCGATGATCGTCCTGATGCCGCTCCAGTTCGGCAGCTCGATCTTCGCCCCGCCGACGACGATGCCCGGCTGGCTGCAGAGCTTCACCGACGTCAACCCGCTGTCCAACCTGGCCGACGCGGCCCGCGGCCTGATCAACGGCACTCCGCTGGGCAACTCCGTGTGGATCACCCTGGCGTGGTCGGTGGGCATCACCGCCGTCACCATGCCGATCGCGGTCCGCAAGTTCCGCCAGAAGACCTGATCCCGGGCGGCCGGTCCGTCCGGATCGCGTCCCGGACGGCACCGCACGGGGGAGCCGGCCGGATCAGATGAGGGCGGTGGCCTCCTCCAGGGAGAGGCCGCCGCCTTCGGCGTACGCGGCCTCGTACGCCGCGTCGCCCAGCGCCGCCCGCGCCCCCTCCTCGGTGTGGGCGGCGTCCTCGCGTTCGGAGGAGACCGGGACGTGCCCGGCCGGCAGCTGGGCGCGGTAGGCACCGACCAGCCGGGCGGCCTCGTACGCGCGCTCCGGGCCGCCGAGGCCCAGCCGGGCCACGGCGGCCGTCAGCAGGTACAGGGCCGGCATGTACGGGGCGACCATCATCGCCAGCGGGTGCCGGACGGCCCCCGCGGCCTCCCGGGCGAGCCGGAGGGCGTCCTCGTACTTGCCCTCCTTGTTGTCCAGCCAGGCCGTCGTGGAGAGCAGGAACACGTCGAAGACGGCGAACGCGCCCATCGCGAACTCCTCGCGCAGGAAGCGGATCTGTTCGCGGGCCTCGGGGATCCGGCCGGTGCGTCCGTAGACGGAGGCGAGGAACATGCGCGCGGCGGGCACGGACTCGTTGGCGAACCGCACGGTGGTGGTGAGGGTGTCGGTGAGGATCCGCTCGGCCTCCTCGATCCGGCCGCTCTCGACGAGGGAGCCGGCCATCCGCACGCGCAGCACCGTCACCTGCGCCTTGGCGCCGAGGCGTTCGGCGTGCTCGATCGCCGCGAGGTAGTCCTGGGCGGACAGGTCGTAGTCCCCGCGCTTCTCCCGGGACTCGGCGCGGGCCGACAGGGCCTCGGCGCAGCCCCAGTCGTCGCCGAGCTCGCGGAAGAGGGCCAGGCTCTCGTCGGCGTCGCGGGAGGCGTCGCCGGCCCAGTCGGCCCGGTTGGCGAGGATGTTGGCCCTCAGCTGGAGGCCGGAGGCGAGCTCCCAGCGGTATCCGAGCTCGCGGGCGGTGTCGATGGTGGCGTCCACGACCCGCTTGAGCAGGCCCGGGTCCCCGGCGATCATCACGGCGTAGATCCACAGGGAGGCCGGGGTGCGGCAGGTCTGCGGGAGGCCGGGCCGGTAGGTGGCGAGCACCCCGGCGACCTGCTCGCGGACCTCCGGGCTGTCCCAGTCGGTGTTCGTCTGGTCCCGGGAGGCGAGCCGTACGAGGTGCAGGGCGCGCCAGCCCTCGGCGAGCACCTCGCCGGAGTAGGGCGGGGGCGAGTCGACGAGCCGTTCGTGGACGGGCTCGGCGGGGGTGTGGGGCGGGAGGAAGGGGTCGGGGCCGAGTCCGGCGGCGGCGTCGGACCAGTGCCGGGACTCGGCGCGCAGGTCCTGCATGTGCCAGTACCAGCCGAGGGAGTGGACCAGGCACAGCGCCTCGTGGGCGTCGCGGGTGGCGACGGCGCGGCGCAGGGCGCTGCGGAGGTTCTCGTACTCGGTGGCGATCCGGTCGGCGGCCGCGCGCTGGCCGTGGCCGCGGAGCAGGGGTTCGGTGGTGCGGGCGAGTTCGCGGTAGTGGACGAGGTGGCGGTGCTCGGTGGCCGCGCGGTCGCCGCCGGCGTCGGCGTCGGCGTCGGCTTCGGCTTCGGCGAGGCGCTCGGCGGCGTACTCGCCGACGGTCTCCAGGAGGCGGTAGCGCATGTCGCCGGCGGGGCCTGGGGCGGCGACGACGAGGGACTTGTCGACCAGGGTGGCCATGGCGTCGGCGACGTCGACGTCGTCGTCGGCCCCCGCGCAGACGGCTTCGGCGGCCTCCAGGTCGCAGCCGCCCGCGAAGACGGACAGCCTCCGGAGCACGGCCCGTTCGGGCTCGTCCAGCAGCTCCCAGGACCAGTCGACGACGGCGCGCAGGGTCTGCTGGCGGGGCAGGACGGTGCGGGCGCCGCCGGTCAGCAGCTTGAACCGGTCGTCGAGCCGGTCGGCGATCTGGCGGGGGGTGAGCAGCCGCAGCCGGGCGGCGGCCAGCTCGATGGCGAGCGGCAGGCCGTCCAGGCGGCGGCAGATCTCGGCCGCGGCGGCCGGGTCCGCGGCGACGCTGAACCCGGGCCGGGCCGCGGCCCCGCGGTCGTCGAGGAGCCGCAGCGCGACGGGGTCCGGCAGGGGTTCGACGGGGCGCAGGAACTCCCCCGGCACGCCGAGGGGTTCCCGGCTGGTGGCGAGGATCCGCACGCCGGGGCAGTGGGTGAGGAGGCGTTCGGCGAGGTGGGCGGCGGCGCCGATGACGTGCTCGCAGTTGTCGAGGAGCAGCAGCATCCGGCGGCGGGAGCAGTGCTCGGCGAGCCGTTCGAGGGGGTCGTCCCCGCCGCGGTCGGTGAGCGCGCGCAGTTCCTCGGCGGCGGCGCCGCGCAGCTTGGTCTCGCGGGCGCCGAGCGCGGCGAGGACCGCCTCGGGGACGTCCTCGGGATCCTCCACGGGCGCGAGCTCGACGAACCACACCCCGTCGGGCCAGCCGTCGCCGTCGCCGGCGGTACGGGCGTGGGTCTCGGCGGCCTCCTTGCGAAAGCCGCGTTTTTCCCGGCCCCGCCCGGGGCCCCAATATGGTTGAACCAGCCGTGCCCCTGCCCAGGGTTGGTCACCGATTAACCCGGATGTTTCTTCCTTCCCGCCCCGTACCAAACTGGGTTCTAACCGAAGCCCCGCCAGTTTCCTCGGGATAACGGGGGGTGGGGGGGGGGGCGTTTGGGGCTTTTTGTTTTATGGATTCCTTTTTCTTTGGCCTTGTTTCCTGGGCGGTTTTTTTTTTTTTTTT
>NZ_GG657750.1:2373579-2376612 GCF_000158895.1 Streptomyces sp. C
ATATATATATATATATATATATATATATATATATATATATATATATATATATATATATATATATATATATATATATATATATATATATATATATATATATATATATATATATATATATATATATATATATATATATATATATATATATATATATATATATATATATATATATATATATATATATATATATATATATATACATACATATATATATATATATATATACCGGGCGGGGTGGCCGGGGGTGCGAGGAGTTCCGCGTGGAGGGCGCGGAGGGCCGGGCCCGGGTCCGTGCCGAGGCGGGCGGCGAGGTCCTGACGGACCGTCTCGTAGGCGGCCAGCGCCTCCGCCGGGCGGCCCGCCGCACGCAGGGCCCGGATCCGCAGCACCTGCAGGGACTCGTCCAGGGGCTGCCGCGCACACAGCTCGGTCAGCTCCGGGAGGGCCGACGCCGCTTCGCCCAGCGCCAGCGCCGCGCCCAGGCGGCCCCGGCGCGCGTCCATCCGTACGGCCTCCCAGCGCGCGGACTCGGCCGCCGGGTCGGGGAGGGAGGCCAGCGCGGGGCCCCGCCACAGCGCGAGCGCCTCGTCGTACAGGGCCGCCGCCCGGGCCGGGTCCGGGTCCGCCGCGGCGGCGCGCGCGAGCCGTTCGAAGCGGTACAGGTCGACGTCCTCCCGCTCCGCCTCCAGCTGGTAGCCGCCCTCCACGGACCGCACGGCCGCGTGTCCCAGCGCCCGCCGCAGCCGCCCGACCAGCGCCTGGAGCGCGGCGACGGCGTCGGCCGGCGGGTCGGCGTCCCACACCTCGGCGACCAGCACCCCGGCCGGGACCGCGCGGCCGGGACGCAGGGCGAGGGCGGTCAGGAGCGCGCGCAGGCGTGCTCCGCCGACGGCGACGGGGCTGCCGTCGTCGCTGATGGCCTGGGCGTTGCCGAGAATCGCGTAGCGCACCGGCCCATTCTCCCCGGCCCCCGCACCCCCGCCGCCGAGCCCGGGATAGGTTTCGCCGCATGGTTCATCAGGGCGCCCGCGGCGAGCGGCAGATCAGTTCCGTGTTCCTCGGCATCGTCGCCGTCATGGCGGTGACCGGCTGGGCGGTGTGGACGGGCTACGCGGCGAGCCCGGGGCTGGCCGTGTTCCTCTTCGTCACGTCGGCGTGGGTGGTCTCGCTGTGCCTGCACGAGTACGCGCACGCCCGTACCGCGCTGCACGGCGGTGACATCACGGTCGGCGCCAAGGGCTACCTGACCCTGAACCCGCTGAAGTACACGCACGCGCTGCTCAGCATCGTGCTGCCGGTGGTCTTCGTGATCCTGGGCGGGCTGGGCCTGCCCGGCGGGGCGGTGTACATCGAGCGCGACCGGATCCGGGGCCGCTGGAAGCACAGCCTGGTGTCGGCTGCGGGCCCGCTGACGAACGTGGCCTTCGCCGTGGTCTGCACGGCGCCGTTCTGGCTGGACGCCCTCGACGGGGTCCCGCTGCCGTTCCGCTTCGCGCTGGCGTTCCTCGCGCTGCTCCAGGTCTCGGCGGCGATCCTGAACTTCCTGCCGGTCCCGGGCCTGGACGGCTACGGGATCATCGAGCCGTGGCTGTCCCACCGCGTCCGCCGCGAGCTGGCTCCGCTGGCGCCGTTCGCGCTGATCGGGGTGTTCGCGCTGCTGTGGATCCCGGAGGTGAACGCCGTGTTCTTCGACGCGGTGCGCGGGGTCCTGCGGGCGCTGGGCGTCTCGGACCTGGAGACCTACTGCGGCCGCGACCTGTACCGCTTCTGGCAGGACTCCGACGGTTCCTCCTTCTGCGCGGCCCCGCAGGACTGACCCGGGGGGCTACGCCGCCCGCTGCTTCTCGGCCTTGGCCTTGCGGACGTAGAACCAGGCCATGTTGGACGTGACGCCGGCCAGCAGCACCCACACGATCCCGAGGAAGCTGCCCTCCACGAAGGCGACCACGGCCGCGGCCACGGCGAGGACGCAGACGACAATGGCGAACAGGGCAAGGCGGGGCATCCGGAACAGCTCCTCGGCGACACGGAAGGGGGTCGAACCCCTCCAGTGTCCCCCATCCCGTGCGGGCCCCGCCGCCGGTGCGGGGCCCGGAGGGGGGCGGTGGGGTCACACGTCGGTGAGGCGGAGGCCCGCGTGGGCCTTGTAGCGGCGGTTGGTGGAGATGAGGTTGGCCACCATCGCCTCGACCTGGTGGGCGCCCCGCAGCCGGCCCGCGAAGACGCCGCGCATGCCGGGGATGCGGGCCGCGAGGGCCTGGACGACGTCGGTGTCGGCGCGGGATTCGCCGAGGACCATCACGTCGGTGTCGATCTCCTCGACCGAGGCGTCCTGGAGGAGGACGGCGGAGAGGTGGTGGAAGGCGGCGGTGACGCGGGAGTCGGGGAGCAGGGCGGCGGCCTGCTGGGCGGCGCTGCCCTCTTCGACCTGGAGGGCGTAGGCGCCCTGCTTGTCGAAGCCGAGGGGGTTGACGCAGTCCACGACGAGCTTGCCGGCGAGGTCCTCGCGCAGGGCTTCGAGGGTCTTGGCGTGGCCCTCCCACGGAACCGCGATGATCACGATGTCGCTGCGGCGGGCGCATTCGGCGTTGTCGGCGCCCTCGACGCCGAGGCCGAGTTCGGCGGCGGCGGTCTCGGCGCGGTCGGCGGCGCGGGAGCCGATGATCACCTTCTGGCCCGCGCGGGCGAGCCGGTAGGCGAGGCCGCGGCCCTGGTCGCCGGTGCCGCCGAGGACGCCGACGACGAGGCCGGAGACGTCGGGGAGGTCCCAGGGGTCCCTGGCCGGCGGCTTCTGCGTGCTGTCTGAGGAAGTCATGCTGGCGAGCGTACTGCCGGGTAGGCCGGACGAGGAGGGTCCGATGGTGCAGGATGCCGCCATGGATGCCGCATGGATGCCGTGAGGGTGGCGCTGCTGCGCGAGGTGCTCGCCGGGACGCGGTGGCCGGACGAGGCCCGGCGCTTCGCGGGTTCGCTGCGGCGGTAGGTGGCGCCGGCCGGCGGGAGCCTGCTGCTGGTGGGCACCGAGCAGTACGA
>NZ_GG657750.1:2377060-2379118 GCF_000158895.1 Streptomyces sp. C
CTGGTAGCGCCCGGGGTCAGGGGGTGGCGCCGCCGCCTTCCTCTTCCTCGCGGGTCTTGTCGTTCCACTTGGGGTCGTTCTGCCATTCGAGGTTGCGCTCCTGCGCCGTCTCCAGGGCGTGGGCGGCCTCCTCGCGCGTGGTGTAGGGGCCGAAGCGGTCCTTGGCGGGGCACTCGGGGCCCTCCTCCACCTTCCGGTGGACCAGGCAGTAGTACCACTCGCCCGGTTTGCCCACCTGACGCTTCTTGAACAGGGCCATCGCCTTCGGACTCCTTCCGGCGCGGTCTCCCGGCACCGCCGCTCGATACCGTTCGATACCGCTCCTCGTCGCCATGCTGCCCCATCGCCGCTGGATACACTCGCTTGCATGTCTGGCCAGTCGCTGCTCGTTCCAGGCGAGCTCTCTCCCGTCCGTTCCGTCCCCGGAAACATCCGCCGGCCCGAGTACGTGGGCAAGCCCGCGCCCGCTCCGTACACCGGACCGGAGGTGCAGTCGGCCGAGACCATCGAGGCCATGCGCATCGCCGGCCGGATCGCCGCGCAGGCGATGGAGGAGGCGGCGAAGCACATCGCGCCGGGGGTGACCACCGACGAGCTGGACCGGGTCGCCCACGAGTACATGTGCGACCACGGCGCCTACCCGTCGACGCTCGGCTACCGAGGGTTCCCGAAGTCCCTGTGCTCCTCGCTCAACGAGGTCATCTGCCACGGGATCCCGGACTCGACCGTCCTGCGGGACGGCGACATCGTGAACCTCGACGTGACCGCGTACATCGGCGGGGTGCACGGCGACAACAACGCCACCTACCTGTGCGGCGAGGTCGACGAGGAGTCGCGGCTGCTGGTGGAGCGCACGCGCGAGGCCCTGAACCGGGCGATCAAGGCGGTCAGGCCCGGCCGTCAGATCAACGTCATCGGCCGCGTCATCGAGTCGTACGCGAAGCGCTTCGGGTACGGGGTGGTCCGGGACTTCACCGGGCACGGCATCAACTCGTCGTTCCACTCGGGCCTGATCATCCCGCACTACGACAGCCCGCACGCCACGACCGTCATCGAGCCCGGGATGACCTTCACCATCGAGCCGATGCTGACGCTGGGCACCCACGAGTACGACATGTGGGAGGACGGCTGGACGGTCGTCACGAAGGACCGCAAGCGCACGGCGCAGTTCGAGCACACGCTGGTGGTGACGGACACCGGCGCGGAGATCCTGACCCTGCCGTAGGAGTTTTCGCCGCCCGGAGGTTTTTACCGACAGCGCGTCGGGAACACATTGACTTAGGTAAGCCTAAGCAGGAGGATCGGGCGTGGCGGCGGCGTGCCGCCACGGCCCGCTCCTCTCCTGACGGAGGTCAGTCTTGGACGCGTTCTCCACGGTCATCCGTGTCGCCTCGCACGAGCAGCACACCGAAGCCGAGACCTCCTCGTTCATGAGCGACCTGCTCGGCGGGCGGCTCGGCGTGGACGCGTACACCCGCTACACCGAGCAGCTGTGGTTCGTGTACCGGGCGCTGGAGGACGGCGCCGGGTCCCTGCGGGACGACCCGGTGGCGGGCCCCTTCATACGGCCCGAGCTGATGCGGGTCGCCGAGATCGAACGCGATCTGGCGCACCTGCTGGGGACCGGCTGGCGCGACGCGGTCAGCGCGCTGCCCGCGACGCGGGCGTACGCGGCCCGGGTCGCGGAGTGCGCCGCGTCCTGGCCGGGCGGGTACGTGGCCCACCACTACACGCGCTATCTGGGCGATCTCTCCGGGGGCCAGATCATCCGGGACAAGGCCGAGCGCACGTGGGGCTTCGAGCGCAAGGGCGACGGGGTGCGGTTCTACGTCTTCGCGGACATCTCCAACCCGGCCGCCTTCAAGCGGGGCTACCGGGAGCTGCTGGACGCGATCGCCGCGGACGACCTGGAGAAGCAGCGGATCATCGACGAGTGCAAGCGGGCCTTCGACTTCAACGGGGCGGTCTTCCGCGAGCTGGGCGAGGAGTTCCCGCTCAGCGCGTAGCCCCGGCAGCGCGGTTCCGGGTGAGGGGGCCGGGGCGGGTGCGGACGCACCG
>NZ_GG657750.1:2380804-2395842 GCF_000158895.1 Streptomyces sp. C
GGGACGTCGAGGGGGACGGGGCGGGCGGCTTCCCGAACTCCAGGGCGGCCGTCAGCCTGTCGCCGTCACGGCCCGCGTACTGGGGCGCGCCGAGCTGCTCGCCGAGCTCCTTGGTGAGGGTGGTGGCCAGGCCGTTCATGCCGGCCCCGGCGAAGGCGACGGCCGCCGCCGGGACGTCCTTGGCGAGCGTGCCGTTCTTGGTGATGTCGACCGTCAGCTGCTTGGTGCCCGTGTCGAAGCGGAAGTTCTCCATCTTGATGACGAAGCCGTGCGACGCGCTCTCGAAGGTGACGCTGCCCTTGAAGGCGGCCTTCACCACGTGGCCGCCGTCCTTGTCGTACTGGCCGGTGGCGGAGCCGAAGCGGAAGGTGCCGTCGGCGTTCTGCGTGGCACCGTCCGCCGTGGTGATCTTGCCCTTCGCCATGCCGGTGACGTAGGCGCGGAAGCTCGCGAGCACCCCCCAGTCGAGGGTGCCGCCCACGATCGGTATCGGCGCTGCGGCGGGCCGGGCGGCCCCGGCGGCGGGGGCGGGAGCGGTGTCCGCCGCGGTGGCGGGCAGGGCGAGGGCGGCGGTGCCGAGGGCGGCCGCGGTGAGTACGGCGGCCGCTACGGCGATCGGGCGGCGGTGGGACGACATGGCTGAGAACTCCTGGAGGTACGTGACGAACAGGAAGGAACGAGAACGGAAGGGAAGGGAAGGAGGGGTCCGGGGCTACGGGGCTACGGGGCTACGGAGCGGTTTCGGACGCCGTGGCGCGGCGCCTGCCGCGGACCACCAGCAGGGCGGCGCCGCCCGCCAGGACCAGTACGGCCACGCCGAGGGCCGCGTACAGCCCGGTGTCCGCGGACTCGCCCGTCTCGGCGGCGGACGCGGGGGCCGGGGCGGCGGAGGACGGGGCGGGCGGGGTAGCGGCGGCCGGCGCGGCGGTCGAGCCGAGGTCGGGCAGGGCGGGCAGCGGCGTACCGGCTTCGAGGGCGACGGCGAGCGTGACGGGGTCCATCTCGGTGCCGGCCTTGTAGAGGGAGCCGAAGGCCTGGGAGCCGCCTTCGGTGAGGGTGGCGGGGGCTTCGGTCAGGGTGGCGAGATTCCCCTCGGACTTGAGGCCCTTGGCGTCGAACTCGACGAGCGCCACGGCCGGCCTGGTCTGCCCGCCGGTGGTCACGTCGGCGGACAGCACGCCCTTGCCGTTCTCCACCTTGACGCCCACCTTGCCGAGCGCGAGGTCGAGCCGGGCTCCGGTGAACCGGACGCTGCCGGCGAACTCGGCGGCGAGTACGCCTTTGCGGCCGTCGTAGGTCCCCTTGCCCTGCGGGAAGCGGAACAGGGCTCCGCCGTCCTGGGCGCCGTCGGCGAGGGCCCACCCGCCCTGGCTGACGGATCCGGTGACGTACTCGCGGAAGGTGCGGCGCACGCCCCAGTCCACGGCGGCGTCGGCGAAGGCCCCCCGCGCCTGCGGGCCGGCGGCCGGGGTGCCGGACGGCTGTGCGGGCCGGGTGGGCTGCGGGGCGGCCGGGGCGGCCGGGGTGGCCTGGGCCGCCTTGACGTCGGCGGAGAGGCTGACCGGGTCGAGCTGCGCGCCGGCCTGGTAGTAGCCGGCGAATGCCCGGGCGCCCTGGTCGGTGAGGGTGGCGGGGACGTTGGTGAGGGTGATCGGGCTGCCGCCGCCCCGCATGTCGATGCCGCCGAGGTTTTTTGGTGGCGAAGGGCACCTGGGTCTGGGTGCTGACCGCGCCGGTGTCCTTGGCCTTGCCGGTCACGTCCAGGTAGAGGGTGCCGCGGCCGCCGGAGATGCGGACGGTGGGGCGGCTGACGGTCAGGTCCAGTTCGTACGCGCCGTCGGGCTTCCGGTGGCCCTGGAAGGTCACCCCGCCGGAGAACGCGGCCTCGAACTCCCCGGAGGCGGGGTCGTAGGAGCCGGTCGCGGAGTGGAAGCGGAACAGGCTGCCGCCGACGGTGGCGGCTCCGCCCTTCAGCTGGAAACCGCCTTTCGCGACCGGGCCCGTGACGTAACTCTGGAAGGAGGATTTGAGGCCCCAGTCGAGCCGTCCCCCCTGCACGGCGCGGCTCTCCGCGCGGGCGGCGGCGGCCGGGATCAGGGCCGCGAGCAGGACCGCGAGCAGGGTCACGGCGAACGCGCGGACGGGTCGTGCGGACATGAAGTCCCCTCCGGGGTCTGGGGAACGGGGAACGGGGATCGAGGGACCGGCGGACGAAGCCGAGGGCTCAAAGTAAGGTTAGGCTAACCTAAGCCATCCCGGCCGAGCGGGAAACCCCTCGTTCCGGCCCAGCCCCCGCCCCCGCCTCCCGGCCGGACGATCAGGACGGTGTCCCGGTGCCCACGCCCGCCACCCCAACCCGCTTCCCCCGCCTGGCCGTTGCCCTGACGGCCCTGGGGCTCTCACTGGCGCTCTCCGCCGCCGGCTGCGCCGGTACGGACACCCCTGCCGGCCCCGCCGCCGGGCGCTCCGCCCCCACCCTCCCCGACCGGGTGGAGCCGATCGCCTCCACCGTGCCGCCCGCGCTGCCGGTGAGCGTCGCCTCGGCCGACGGGAGGCAGGTCACCGTCACCTCGGCGGAGCGGGTCATCCCGCTCACCGGCAGCCTCAACGAGATCGTGCAGACCCTCGGCCTCGGCCCGCAGGTCGTCGCCCGGGACGTCACCGCCACCTTCGAACAGGCCTCGGCCCTGCCGGTGGTGACGCGCGGCCACGAGGTCTCGGCCGAGAGCGTGCTCTCGCTGCGCCCGACGCTGGTCCTGGCGGAGACCACCACCGGCCCCGCCGAGGCGGTGCGGCAGATCCGCGACGCGGGCGTCCCGGTCCTGGTGGTCGCGCCCGCCAAGGCCCTGGAGGACGTACCCGCGCGGATCGGGGCGGTCGCCGCCGCACTGGGCGTCAAGGAGGCCGGAGCGGAGCTGAACCGGCGCACCGCCGAGCGGATCGCCGCCGCCCGCAAGGGCGTTCCGGCCGGCACCGGGAAGAAGCCCCGGGTGGCCTTCCTCTACCTGCGCGGCACCGCCTCGGTCTACCTGCTGGGCGGCTCGGACTCGGGCGCCGGTTCGCTGCTGGAGGCGGCGGGCGCGGTGGACACCGGCAAGGAGTCGGGGCTCGGCAAGGACTTCACCCCGATCACCAGCGAGGCCCTGGCCGCGGCCGCCCCGGACGCCCTCCTCGTCATGTCCAAGGGCCTCGAATCGGTCGGCGGCGTCGACGGGCTGGTCAAGATCCCGGGCGTGGCCCAGACCCCGGCCGGGATGGACCGCAGGGTCGTCACCGTCGACGACGGGGTGCTGCTGAACTACGGCCCGCGCACCGACCAGGTGCTCTCCTCGCTGGTCGCGCAGCTCCACGGCAAGGGGGCCTGAGGTGGCCGTCTCCACGGAGGCGACCCGCGGGGAGGCCGTCCCGTCACGGCGGCGGCCGGGCCGCAGGGCGCCGCTGCTGGCGGCCGGGCTGCTGGCCGCGCTGCTGTTGCTCGCGCTGGTCTCGGCCGGGGTCGGCGCGTACGCCATCCCCACCGGGGACGTGCTCGCCTCGGTCCAGCACCGGGCGGGCCTCGGCGGGGCTCCGCTGGACCGGGTCGGGGAGAGCGTGCTGTGGAACGTACGCCTGCCCCGGGTCGCGCTGGCGCTGCTGGTCGGTGCGAGCCTGGGGTGTGCGGGGGCGCTGATGCAGGGGGTGTTCGGCAACCCGCTGGCCGAGCCCGGGGTGATCGGCATCTCGGCGGGGTCCGCCGTGGGCGCGGTCGGCGCGATCGGGCTGGGCCTGACCTTCCTCGGCAACTGGACGGTCACCGCCTGCGCCTTCGTGGCGGGGCTGGTCACGGTCGGCGCCGTCTACCTGCTGTCCCGCAGCGGCGGCCGGACCGAGGTGGTCACGCTGATCCTGACGGGCATCGCCGTCAACGCCTTCGCGGGCGCCCTGATCGGGCTGTTCGTCTTCTTCGCGGACAGCGGCCAGGTCAACCAGATCACCTTCTGGCAGCTGGGCTCCCTCGCGCAGGCGACCTGGCCCAAGGTGCTCGCCGTGCTGCCCTGCGCGCTGGTCGGGCTGGTCGCGGCCCCCTTCCACGCCCGCAGGCTCGACCTCCTCGCCCTCGGCGAGCGGCCCGCCCGCCACCTCGGGATCGACGTCGAGCGGCTGCGGCTGGCCCTGATCGTGGTCGTGGCCCTGCTGACGGCCGCCGCCGTGGCCGTCGCCGGGGTGATCACCTTCGTGGGGCTGCTGGTCCCGCACCTGCTGCGGATGGCGAACGGGCCCGGGCACCGCTTCCTGGTGCCCGGCAGCGCGCTGGCCGGGGCGGTGGTCCTGGCCGGGGGCGACCTGGCCGCCCGGACGGCGGCCCGGCCGGCGGAGCTGCCGCTCGGCGTGCTGACGGCGCTGCTCGGCAGCCCCTTCTTCTTCTGGCTGCTGCGCCGCACCCGCCGGGGACAGGGGGGCTGGGCATGAGGTTCCCTCCAGCCGGCCTCCTCCCAGCCGGCCTCCTCCCAGCCGCCCTCCTCCCAGCCGCCCTCCTGCCGCGCGGCCGTCGTACCGTGCCCGCGCGTCCCGCACCCGGGGCCGCCGTCGCGGAGGCCGTCGGGCTGCACGTCCGGCTCGGGGAGCGCGAGGTGCTCGCCGGGATCGACCTGGCCGCCCGCGCCGGCGAAGTGCTGGCCCTGGTCGGGCCGAACGGAGCCGGGAAGTCCACCCTGCTGGCGGCCCTCGCCGCCGACCTGCCGGCCGCCTCGGGCAGCGTACGGATCGACGGGCGCCCGGTGGACGGCTGGGGCGCCGCCGAGCTGGCCCTGCGCCGCTCGGTGCTCCCCCAGTCGGCCGGGCTGTCCTTCCCCTTCCCGGTCGCGGAGGTGGTCCGGATGGGCCGTGCCCCGTGGGCGGGGACGGGGCTCGCGGACGCCGACGAGGAGGCGGTGGCGGAGGCGATGGCCGCCACCGAGGTCACCCGATTCGCCGATCGGCCCTTCCCGGACCTCTCCGGCGGCGAGCGGGCCCGGGTCGCGCTGGCCCGCGTACTGGCCCAGCGCGCCCCGCTGCTGCTGCTCGACGAGCCCACGGCGGCCCTGGACCTGCGCCACCAGGAACTGGTGCTGCGGATCTGCCGGGAACGGGCGGCGGCCGGGGACGCGGTGGTCGTGGTCCTGCACGACCTGGGGCTGGCGGCGGCGTACGCGGACCGGGCGGCCGTGCTGCACGGCGGCCGGATCGCGGCGGCCGGGCCCCCGGCGGAGGTGTTCGGGGACGGGCTCCTGACCCGCGTCTACCGGCAGCCGGTGGAGGTGCTCGCGCACCCCCGGACGGGGGCTCCGCTGGTGCTCCCGGTACGGGACGGAGGCGTTCCGGATCACCCTCCCGCCCAGGCGGCACAAGGGATCGAACCGGACGGTAACAACAGTCCCGCACGGAATGCGGACGGCGACTTGACTCCCGCTTGACCTTCGCTTGATCCGGTCATGGAGGGCCCGTGACGGCCTCGTGTCCGCGGCCGGAATGTGAGAGCTGAATCACTGGACGAGCGGGCATCGGTCAGGTAAGCCTCGGTTAAGTTAGGTCCGCCTCACCGGCCCTCACCGGCCTCCCCCCAGCCTCCACCCCCGCCAGGAGCCCACATGCGCCCCGCCCGCCTCACCGTCCTCACCGCGGCCGCAGCCGTCGCCGCGCTCACCGCAGTCACCGGCTGCGCCGAGAAGAGCGACAAGAGCGGCTCGGGCGCGATCCAGGTGAAGGCGACCGACACCGCCTGCGAGGTCTCCAAGACCGAGTTCCCGGCCGGCAAGGTCACCATCGAGGTGGAGAACAAGGGCTCCAAGGTCACCGAGCTGTACGTGCTCTTCCCGGACGACCGCATCGTCGCCGAGCGCGAGAACATCGGCCCCGGTACCAAGGCCACCATCACCGCCGAGATCAAGGCGGGCGACTACGCCTTCACCTGCAAGCCCGGCATGAAGGGCGACGGCATCCGCACTCAGGTCAAGGCCACCGGCAAGGGCGGCACCGAGAAGCGCAGCCCGGAGCTGGATGCCGCGGTCGCCGCGTACCGCAAGTACGTCCAGGAGCAGGCCGACGAGACCCTGCCCAAGGCCCAGGCCTTCGTCGACGCCGTCAAGGCCGGCGACCTGGAGGCGGCGAGGAAGGCCTACGCCCCCTCCCGCATCGGCTGGGAGCGCACCGAGCCCGTCGCCGAGTCCTTCGGCGACATCGACCCGAAGGTCGACGTCCGCGAGGACGGCCTGGAGGCCGGCCAGGACCCGGCCAAGGACTGGACCGGCTGGCACCGCCTGGAGAAGTCCCTCTTCCAGGACAACAAGATCGACGACAACGACAAGAAGCTCGCCGACACCCTGATCGCCGACCTGACCGAATGGCAGAAGAAGGTCGGCCAGGCCGAGATCACCCCCACCTCCATGGCCAACGGTGCCAAGGAGCTGCTCGACGAGGTCGCCACCGGCAAGGTGACGGGCGAGGAAGAGCGCTACAGCCACACCGACCTGGTCGACTTCAAGGCCAACGTCGAGGGCGCCCAGAAGTCCTACGAGCTCCTCAAGACGGTCACCGCCAAGAACGACCCGGAGCTCGCCAAGCAGCTGGACACCCAGTTCGCCGCGATGAACACCCTCCTGGACAAGTACCGCGCCGACAAGAACACCTACGAGTTCACCTCGTACGACAAGGTCGGCGAGGCCGAGCGCAAGGAACTCTCGGACGCCGTCAGCGCGCTGGGCGAGCCGCTCTCCAAGCTGGCCGCCGCGGTCGTCAAGTAGTCCTGAGCCAGGCAGAGGCGGGAGAAGCAGCATGACCGACCAGGTGTCGGAAGAGACCACGGGCGCCGCGGGCGCCACCGCAGCGCCCTCGCGCCGTGCCGTGCTCGGCTGGGGCGGTGCGGGGCTGGCGGTCGGAGCGGCCGCCGCCGGCGGCGCGGTCGCCGCGTTCGGCAGCGGCTCGGACATCTCCCCGGCGGCCTCCGCCGGGGCGGCCGTGCCCTTCCACGGAGAGCACCAGGCCGGCATCGCGAGCGCCGTCCAGGACCGGCTGCACTTCGCGGCCTTCGACGTGAAGACGAAGAGCCGCGACGAGCTGGTCGCGCTCCTCAAGGAGTGGACGGCCGCGGCCCGGCTGATGACGGCCGGCCTGCCGGTCGGCGACGTGTTCGAGGGCGCGCCCGAGGCGCCGCCCACCGACACCGGCGAGGCCCTCGGCCTCAAGCCCTCCCGCCTCACCCTGACCATCGGATTCGGCCCGGGGCTGTTCGCCAAGGACCGCTTCGGCCTGGAGGGCAAGCGCCCCGAGGCCCTGGTGGACCTGGAGCTCTTCCCCGGCGACAACCTGGACCAGGCCCGCTCCGGCGGCGACCTGTGCGTCCAGGCCTGCGCCGACGACCCGCAGGTCGCCGTGCACGCCATCCGCCAGCTGGCCCGCATCGGCTTCGGCAGGGTCGTCGTCCGCTGGTCGCAGCTCGGCTTCGGCAAGACCTCCTCGACCACGCCCGACGAGCAGACCCCGCGCAACATGATGGGCTTCAAGGACGGCACCCGGAACATCTCGGGCACCGACAAGGCCGCCCTGGACAAGCACGTGTGGGTCGGCGCGGGCGACGGCAGCGACTGGCTGACCGGCGGCTCGTACCTGGTCGCCCGGCGCATCCGGATGAACATCGAGATCTGGGACCGCACCCCCCTGCAGGAGCAGGAGGACATCTTCGGCCGCGACAAGGGCGAGGGCGCCCCCGTGGGCAAGTCCAAGGAGCGCGACGAGCCGTTCCTGAAGGCGATGAAGCCGGAGGCGCACGTGCGCCTCGCGCACCCCGACACCAACGACGGGGCGACGATCCTGCGCCGCGGCTACTCCTTCACCGACGGCACGGACGGCCTGGGCCGCCTCGACGCCGGCCTGTTCTTCCTGGCCTACCAGCGCGACGTCCGCAAGGGCTTCGTCCCGATCCAGCGCCGGCTGGCGAAGTCGGACGTCCTGAACGAGTACATCCAGCACGTGGGTTCGGCGATCTTCGCCGTCCCGCCGGGCGTCCGCGACAAGGACGACTGGTGGGGCCGGTCCCTGTTCGCCTAGTCCCCGCCGGAGAGGAAACGCCGTGTTCGGCAACTATCTGATCGGCCTGCGCGAGGGGCTGGAGGCCAGCCTGGTCGTCTGCATCCTCGTCGCGTACCTGGTCAAGACCGGGAACCGGGCCGCCCTGCGCCCGGTCTGGCTCGGCATCGGAATCGCCTGCGGGATCTCGCTCACCTTCGGAGCGCTGCTGGAGTTCGGCACCCAGGAGCTGACCTTCCAGGCGCAGGAGCTGCTCGGCGGCAGCCTGTCGATCATCTCGGTGGGCCTGGTGACGTGGATGGTCTTCTGGATGAAGCGCACCGCGCGGCACCTGAAGGCCGAGCTGCACGGCAAGCTCGACTCGGCGCTCGCCATGGGCACCGGTGCGCTGGTCGCCACCGCCTTCCTGGCGGTGGGCCGCGAGGGCCTGGAGACGGCGCTGTTCGTGTGGGCGTCGGTCCGCGCGAGCGGCGAGGGCTCCTCGGCCCCCCTGATCGGCGTGCTGCTGGGCATCGCGACCGCGGTCGTCCTCGGCTGGCTGTTCTACCGGGGCGCGCTGAAGATCAACCTGGCGAAGTTCTTCAAGTGGACCGGCGGGATGCTGGTGGTCGTGGCCGCGGGCGTGCTCGCGTACGGGGTCCACGACCTCCAGGAGGCCGAGTTCCTCGGCGGCCTGAACGACAGGGCCTTCGACATCAGCTCGGTGATCGCGCCGGACAGCTGGTACGGGGTGCTGCTGAAGGGCGTCTTCAACTTCCAGCCGGACCCGACCGTCTACCAGCTGGTGGTGTGGTCCCTGTACCTGGCGCTCGTGCTGACCCTGTTCCTGCTCCCGGCCCGCCCGCGCACCCCCGCGGAGGCGCCGGCCCCGGCGGCGTCGGTGAGCGGCCGCACCAAGGACTGACCGGTTCCGCGCGACGGAAGGGCCCCGGCCGCCTCCCCCTCGGCGTGGGGCGGCCGGGGCCCTTCCGTGTGGGTTCCGCCCCGCCCGCGCGGTCAGCCGCGTCCGATGTACGGCATCGCGGTGGCCATCACCGTCGCGAACTGGACGTTGGCCTCCAGCGGGAGCTCCGCCATGTGCAGCACGGTGCGGGCCACGTCGGCGGCGTCCATCACCGGTTCCACCGCCAGCCGGCCGTTGGCCTGGAGGATGCCGGTCTGCATGCGCTCGGTCATCTCGGTGGCCGCGTTGCCGATGTCGATCTGTCCGCAGGCGATCCGGTACGGGCGCCCGTCGAGCGACAGGGACTTGGTCAGGCCGGTCATGGCGTGCTTGGTCGCGGTGTAGGCGATGGAGTTCGGGCGCGGGACGTGGGCGGAGATGGAGCCGTTGTTGATGATCCGGCCGCCCTGCGGGTCCTGCTCCTTCATCACCCGGAACGCCGCCTGGGCGCAGAGGAAGGAGCCGGTGAGGTTGACGTCCACGACCTGGCGCCAGGCCTCGTAGCCGATGTCCTCCAGCGGGACCCCGGCGGGGCCGAAGGTGCCGGCGTTGTTGAAGAGCAGGTCGAGCCGCCCGTACCGCTCCCGTACGGCCTCGAACAGCGCGGTGACGTCCTGCGGGTCGCTGACGTCGGCCGGTACGGGCAGTACGTCCGCGCCCGCTCCGGCCGCGGCGGCCGTCTCCTCCAGGGGCCCGGGCCGGCGCCCGGCCACGGCCACCGACCAGCCCGCCCCGGCCAGGGCCAGGGCCACGGAACGGCCGATCCCGGAGCCGGCTCCGGTCACTACGGCGATCTTCTTCGCGGGTGCGTTCATGGGGCCGCAGGCTACGTCACACCGGACATCCGGCCCGGGACGTTCCGACAGCTGAGAGCATGGGTCGGTCAGGGGTGCATAAAGCAGATGAAAAGACTGGAGTTCCGCATGTCGGAGAGCGGCCCTTCCACGGCCCCCTCGCACGGGCCGTCGCCCCACCCGTCGCCCGATCCCTCACCCCTCCCGGCACCCCGCAAGGCACCCGAGCCGTCGCCCGTCACGGCGTCCGGCACGGCGCCCGGCACGGCGCCCGTCACGGCGTCCCGGAAGGCTTCCGCCGCCGCCCTGACGGCCGCGCGCCGCACCGGCCTGCTGGTCACCTTCATCCTGGGCGGCCTCACCGCCCTCCCCCCGCTGTCCATGGACATGTACCTCCCGGCCCTGCCCGAGGTCACCGCCGCCCTGCACAGCCCCGCCGCGACCGTCCAGCTCACCCTCACCTCCTGCCTCGCCGGCATGGCGCTCGGACAGCTGGTCATCGGCCCGATGAGCGACAAGTGGGGCCGCCGCAGACCGCTGCTGACCGGCATGGCCGTCTACGTCCTGGCCACCGCGATCTGTGCCCTCGCCCCGAGCGCCGAGCTGCTCATCGCCTTCCGGCTGCTCCAGGGCCTGGCCGGCGCGGCCGCCATCGTGATCGCCCGGGCCGTCGTGCGCGACCTGTACGAGGGCGTCGAGATGGCCCGCTTCTTCTCCACGCTGATGCTGATATCCGGCACCGCCCCGATCATCGCCCCGCTCATCGGCGGCCAGGTGCTCCGGTTCGCCGACTGGCGCGGGGTCTTCGTCGTCCTCACCGCCGTCGGCCTCGCACTCACCCTCGTCGTGTGGCGCAGCCTCGGCGAGACGCTGCCGCCCGAGCGCCGCCAGACCGGCGGGGTGGGCGCCGCGCTGCGGACCATGCGCGGGCTGCTCGGCGACCGGGTCTTCGCCGGCTACACCCTCGCGGGCGGCTTCGCCTTCGCGGTGCTCTTCTCCTACATATCCGCCTCGCCCTTCGTCGTGCAGGAGATCTACGGGGCCTCCCCGCAGGCCTTCAGCCTGCTGTTCGGCCTGAACTCCGTCGGGCTGATCGTCGTCGGCCAGATCAACGGCAAGCTGCTGGTGGGCCGGGTCAGCCTGGACAAGGCCCTGGCCACCGGGCTCGCCGTCATCACCGCCGCCTCCGTCGCCCTGCTGCTCATGTCCACCGGGGTGTTCGGGAAGGCCGGGCTGCTGCCGGTCGCCGCCGCGCTGTTCGTGCTGATGTCGGCGATGGGCCTGGTCCTGCCCAACACCAACGCGCAGGCCCTCATGCGCACCCCGCACGCCGCCGGATCGGCGTCCGCGCTGCTGGGCACGTCCTCCTTCCTGGTCGGGGCGGTCGCCTCGCCGCTGGTCGGGATCGCGGGCGAGGACACGGCGGTGCCGATGGCGCTCGTGCAGCTCGGCTGCTCGCTGCTGGCGGTGGCCTGCTTCCTCGGCATGTGCCGGCCCTGGCGGACGCGGGAACCCATGGCCGGGCCCCCGGCACCGGGCGCGGGCTCCGGGTCGGGGTCGGCGTCGGGCTCCGGGTCGGGCTCGGGCTCCGGGTCGGGCTCCGGGGCGGGCTCCGGGGCGGGCTCCGGGGCGCCGTAAACTTTCCAGGTGAACGCCGCACCCGCCCCCACCACCGCCGAAACCCTCCGCAGCGCGCTCGCGGGGCTGCTCGACGGGCTCCCGCCGAAGCAGGCCTCGGCCGCCGTCGAGCGGCTGATCGCCAACTACCGGGGGGCCACCCCCACCGACGCCCCCGTGCTGCGCGACCGCTCCGACGTGGCGGCGTACGCGGCGTACCGGATGCCGGCCACCTTCGAAGCCGTACGGTCCGCCCTGGACGGGCTGGCGGAGGCCGCCCCGGACTGGACGCCGGGCTCGCACGTGGACGTGGGCGGCGGCACGGGCGCCGCGGCCTGGGCGGTGGACGCGACCTGGGACGGGCCCCGCGCGACGACGGTGCTGGACTGGGCGGAGCCGGCGCTGGCGCTCGGCAAGGAGCTGGCGGGCCGTTCGCCGTCGGCGGTGCTGCGCGCGGCCGAGTGGCGCCGGGCCGTCATCGGCAGCGGGATCGGCCTGCCGGACGCGGACCTGGTGACCGTGTCGTACGTGCTGGGCGAACTGACGGCGGAGGCCCGTACGGCGGTCGTCGCCGAGGCGGCCCGCGCCGGGCGGGCCGTCGTACTGATCGAGCCGGGCACGCCCCAGGGGTACCTGCGCATCCGCGAGGCCCGTGAGCAGCTGGTCGCGGCCGGGATGACGGTGGCGGCGCCGTGCCCGCACGACGGGGCCTGCCCCATCGAGGTGGGGCAGGACTGGTGCCACTTCTCGGCGCGGGTCAGCCGCTCCTCGCTGCACCGGAAGGTCAAGGGCGGGTCCCTGCCGTACGAGGACGAGAAGTTCGCCTACGTCGCCGCGACGCGGTTCCCCGTGACGCCGGTCCCCTCCCGGATCACGCGGAGGCCGCAGATCCGGAAGGGGCTGGTCCTGCTGGACCTGTGCGGTCCCGAGGAGGCGGGGCTGTCCCGGGCCACCGTGACCAAGCGCCACGGCGGCCTCTACAAGGCGGCCCGGGACGCCGAGTGGGGCGACGCCTGGCCGCCCGCCTCCGCCTCCGCCGGCGCCGACGCCGACGCCGAGTAGGGGCCTACGGCCTCAGCTCCTGGGTGCAGCACTTCACGCTGCCGCCGCCCTTGAGCAGCTCGCCCAGGTCCATCGGGATCGGCTCGAACCCCCGGTCGCGCAGCGGGGCCAGCAGCCCGGTCGCGCCCTGCGGGAGCAGGACGTGCCGCCCGTCGGAGACCGAGTTCAGGCCGAAGGCCGCCGCGTCCTCGTCCTCCACGACCAGGGCGTCCGGGAACAGCCGGCGCAGCACGGCCTGGCTGCCGGCGGAGAAGGCCGGCGGGTGGTACATGATCTCGTCGCCGTCGAGGACGCAGAGCGCCGTGTCCAGGTGGTAGTAGCGCGGGTCCACCAGGTCGAGGCCGATGACGGGGCGGCCGAAGAACTCCTGGGCCTCGTCGTGCGAGAGCGGGCTGGAGCGGAAGCCCCGTCCGGCCAGGATGTAGGTGGCGGTGACGGCGAAGTCCCCCTCGCCCTCGTTGACGTGCGAGGGCTCGTGGACGTCCGCGAAGCCGTGCGCGCGGAACCAGTCGAGGTGGATCTCCGCCTCGGCGGCGCGTTCCGGGTAGGCGAAGCGGGCGCCGAGGACCCGGCCGTCGACGACGAGGGCCCCGTTCGCGGCGAAGACCATGTCGGGCAGGCCGGGGACGGGGACGAGGGTCTCGACGGTGTGCCCGAGGGAGAGGTAGCGGTCCCTCAGGTCTTCCCACTGGGCGAGTGCGAGGGGCAGGTCCACCGGTTTCGTGGGGTCCATCCACGGGTTGATGGAGTACGTGACCTTGAAGTGTGCGGGTGGGCACATCAGGTAGCGCCGGGGTGTGGCGTCTCTGCGCAAAGAAGGCTCCTCACGACTGTGACTACGGACTCACGGTGCTGTGCGGGTGTCGAGAGAATCGTCTCCCCTCGGGGGTGACCGCGCAGTGAACTGATCGGGTGAATTACCACAACGGCCGGAAGACGAGACGTCTCGGACCGACTTGGTACGTTGGGGCGGTGACCAAGACCCCCGATGCCACCCGCCGCAGCGACCGCTCCCGGCGCGCCATCCTCGACGCCTCCCTCGTGCTGGTCGGCGAGGTCGGCTACAACAAGCTGACCATCGAGGCCATCGCGGCCCGTGCGGGAGTCGGCAAGCAGACGATCTACCGCTGGTGGTCCTCGAAGGCCGAGGTGCTGCTGGACGCCTCGCTGGCGCTGGCCGGGGAGGCGGGCGCGGAGGCCGGCTGGACCGGCTTCCCGGACACCGGGGACCTGGCGGCGGACCTGAAGGCCGTACTGCGGGCCACGGTGGACGAGTTCGCCGACGCCCGGTACGAGGCCCCCGTGCGCGCCCTGACCGCGGCCGGGGCGACCGACCCGGAGCTGGGGGCCCGCTTCACCCAGCGGCTGCTGGAGCCGCAGCTCGCGCTGTACGAGGCCCGGTTGCGGTCGGCCCGGGAGGCCGGGCAGCTCCCGGCGGGCACCGACCTGCGGCTGACGGTGGAAATGCTGGTGGGCCCGCTGACGTACCGGTGGCTGCTGCGGACCGCGCCGCTGACGCACGGCTTCGCGGACGCGCTGGTGGACGGGGTGCTGGCCGGCGTGGGATACGTCACCGCCGGGCGGCCGGACAGCCGTTGACACCGGTACGGCCGAGAACCATATGGCCTGATTGTGCGGTTATGTGGGGCACTCGTTCGGGGAGTCCCTTCGGGGGGTGCGGTCACCCGGCGCTCCCGATGGTGGGACCATGGAATGGTCTGCCGGGGCAACGGTGAGGTGAGGGGATCGATGGGGTCTGAGTCCGGCCGCGTCAAACGCGGCGAGCTGAGCAGGATTTCCCAGTGGCTGCGCCGCCGCTCGAAACCCGCCCCCGAGGACCCCGGCAAGGAGCGCGAAGCGCTCCTGCTCGCCGTCGCCGCCGCCGGACTCCCCCTCGCCCCCGCCGCCCATCCCTCGGGGTACCGGTGTTCGTGCGACCGCATCGGCTGTCCCACGCCGGCCCGGCACCCCGTCTCCTTCGCCTGGCAGACGCAGTCGACCACCGACCGCGCGCAGATCGAACGTTGGGCCCGCAACCAGCCCCACGCCAACTTCATCACCGCGACGGGCATGGTGCACGACGTCCTGGACGTCCCCCTGGAGGCCGGCCGCAGCGCGCTGGAGCGCCTGCTGGCCGCGGGCATCGAGGTCGGCCCCGTCGCCGAGTCCGGCGGCACCGGCGACCAGGCCCGGATGCTCTTCTTCACGGCGACCCGCGGTACGCCGGAGGACGAGGACGAATGGTGGCCCTGCGAACTGGACTGCCACCCCGAGACGATGGACGAACACCCCGGCCTGCGCTGGCACTGCCGCGGCAGCTACGTCCTGCTCCCCCCGTCGGCCCTCCCCGGCGACCACGCGGTGACCTGGCTCCGCGACGTCCGCCACCCGCTGCCGGACCCGCTGACCCTCCTGGAAACCCTGACGGACGCCTGCGCCCAGTACGCGGGCGCACGGGACCAGACCCCGGCCGCAGCCGCCTGGCCCCCGGGCCACTAGCCGCCCGCTGCGCGGTGCCGGGTCCCCTCCCCGCCCTTCGCCCGTTCCCCGGGCACTGCCCGGACCCGCGCCTCAAGCGCCGG
>NZ_GG657750.1:2396139-2404430 GCF_000158895.1 Streptomyces sp. C
CAGGCCTTCGCCGGCTTCGCCGGGGCCTCGGCCTCCACCGCGTAGCCCAGGTCCCGCAGGGCCGTCACCAGCTCCCCCGGCGACGCCGGTACGGCACCGGCAAGCAACAGATCCCGCACCAGGCGGCCCTTGGTGGCCTTGTTGAAGTGGCTCACCACCGACCGCTTCTCCACCCCGTCCACCACCTGCGAGTGCAGCACCCGCACCGTGGCCGTGCGGCCCGCCGTCTCCCCCTTCGGCTTCCACGCGGACGCGTACGCCGACGAGCGCAGGTCCAGCACCAGCCCGTCCCCCGCCGCCTGCGGCATCACCTCGGCCATCGGCGTCCGCCAGTACGCGCCCAGCGCGCCCAGCCCCGGCAGCTTGACGCCCATCGAACAGCGGTAGGAGGGGATCCGGTCCGTCACCCGCACCGCGCCCCACAGCCCCGAGAACACCAGCAGCGTCCGCTCGGCCAGCTCCCGCGCGGGCGCCGGCAGCCCCGCCAGGTCAAGGGCGTCGTAGAGCACACCGGTGTAGGTCTCCCCGGCCGGGAGGGCCGGCGCCGAGCGCAGGGCGGCGTTCTTCGCGACCTCACCGCGCAGGCCCTCGCTGAGCCCGAGCACCTCGCGCGCCTTCAGCTCGTCCCCCGCGCACAGCTCGACGAGCTCCTCCAGGACGGCCGCCCGCGCGGGGGCCAGGCCCGGCAGCGACAGGGACGCGGGGTCGAGCGGTGCGCCGGAGCCGCCGGCGGCCTTTCCCTCGGAGGGCGGCAGCAGCACGAGCACGGTGGTTCTCCTTCAGACGACGCGGCGCAGGGGATGCGGCCCCCCGGCCAGGGTAGACGGCCCGTCGCGGCCCGGTCACCGGCGTACGGCCCGCGGGCGGACGCCCGCGGCCGCACCCCGCCCCGGCCGCGCCGCGTCCCGCCGCGTCCCGCCGCGGCCCGCGCGGAACCGCCGGACTCGGCCTACGCTCGGTCCATGCCACGCCGTCACATGCACATGGCCCGAGCGGACGGAGCGGACGGGACGGTCCTGCGCACCGCGCTCGACGCCCTGCGGACGCGACTGGGCGTGCCCGGGACCTTCCCCGCCGAGGTGCTCGCCGAGGCCCGGCGGGCGGCCGCCGCACCCCGGCTGCCGTCCGAGGACCTGACCGGCCTCCCCTTCTTCACGATCGACCCGCCCGCCTCCGTGGACCTCGACCAGGCCATGCACCTGGCGAAGCGCCCCTCCGGCGGCTACCGCGTGCACTACGCCATCGCCGACGTCGCCGCCTTCGTCAGCCCCGGCGGCGCCCTCGACGCCGAGGTCCACCGCCGGGTGACCACCCTCTACTTCCCCGACGGCAAGGTCCCCCTGCACCCGGCCGTGCTCTCCGAGGACGCGGCCAGCCTGCTGCCCGACCGCACCCGTCCGGCCCTGGTGTGGCGGCTGGACCTGGACTCCGACGGCCGGGTCGAGACCACCGACGTCCGCCGCGCCCTGGTGCGCAGCCGGGCCAAGCTCGACTACGACGGGGTGCAGAAGGCCATCGACACCGGCACCGCCGAACCTTCCCTGGCGCTGCTGAAGGACATCGGGACCCTGCGCGAGGCACTGGAGGCCGAGCGCGGCGGCGTCTCCCTGAACGTCCCCGAGCAGGAGGTCGTCGAGCACGGCGGCTCGTACAGCCTGGTCTACCGGGCCCCGCTCCCGGCCGACGGCTGGAACGCCCAGGTCTCGCTGATGGCCGGCATGGCGGCCGCCCAGCTGATGCTCGCCTCCGGCACCGGGATCCTGCGCACCCTCCCCGCCGCCCCCGACGGCGCCGTCGGGCGGCTGCGCCGGGCGGCGAAGGCGCTGCGGATCGACTGGCCGCACCACCTCCCGTACGCGGCACTGGTCCGCTCCCTCGACCCGCGCGTACCGGCGCACGCCGCCTTCCTCCAGGAGTGCACGGCCCTGCTGCGCGGCGCCGGCTACACGGTCTTCACCGGCGGCCGCATCCCGGACCCTGCCCTGCACGCGGCGGTCGCGGCCCCGTACGCGCACTGCACCGCCCCGCTGCGCCGGCTCGCCGACCGCTACGCCGGCGAGCTGTGCGTGGCGGCGGTGGCGGGGGCAGAGCCGCCGGCGTGGGCGGTGGAGGCGCTGGAGGCGCTGCCGCACGAGATGGCGGAGGGGACCCGGCTGGCGAACGCGGCCGAGCGGGAGTGCGTGGACCTGGTGGAGGCGGCGCTGCTCAAGGACCGCGTCGGGGAGACCTTCGAGGCGACGGTCATCGACGTGAAGGAGCAGGAGCCGAAGACCGGGACGGTGCACCTGGAGGAGCCGGCCGTGGTGGGACGGGTCGTGTCGCCGGCGGAACGGCTGCCGCTCGGGGAACAGATCCGGGTCCGGCTGACCCAGGCCGACCCGGGCACCGCGAAGATCCTCTTCGCGCCGGCGTAGGGGGGCTTCACCACGGCACCGGTATGGCCCTCGGTCGGCGGCTCTGCCATCATCGGCGCACCCCGCGGCGCCACCGGCCGCGCGAGTGTCCCGGGAGGCCCGGAGTTGGGAGCCGCCGAACGGGCCGCCGGGTCCCGGTCCGCCGCGCCGTCGGCCGCGCCGTCGGCCCCGCCGGTGCGCCGGCCCGCCGCCGTGCTGCGCCCGCACATCGTCAACTACACCGGCTTCGACACCCGTTTCACCGCGCCCCGGCGCCGCCTGGAGCTGCCCACCGGCTTCGTCACGCTGGTGTTCACCTTCGACGAGGGCCTGTGGGTGAGCCGGGGCGCCGGGCTCGACACCGCCCGGCTGCGGCCCGCCGCCGCCTCCCGCGCCCTGATCGGCGGCCCCCGCACCGCCCCCGTCCTCGGGGTGCACGCGGGCGCGGTGCACGGGCTGGAGGTCAACATGAGCCCGCTCGGCGCCCACCGGCTCTTCGGGGTGCCGATGGCGCACTTCGGGCAGGGGCCGGTGGACCTCGCCGAGGTGCTGGGGCCGGGCGGGCCGCGGCTGGCCGAGCGGCTCCGGGACGCGGACGGCTGGGAGGCCCGCTTCGAGCTGCTCGACTCCGTCTTCGCGGCCCGCCTGGACCGGGGTCCGGCCGCCTCCCCCGAGGTGCGCGGCGCGCTCGTCCGGCTGTGGGCGGACACCGGCCCGGGTGCGCCCGCCCGGGCGGGGGCGGAGGCCGGCTGGAGCGCACGCCGGCTGCGGGCCCGCTTCCGCGAGGAGGTGGGGTTGCCGCCCAAGGCCGTGGCCCGGCTGTTCCGGCTCCAGCACGCGCTGCGGCGGCTCGCGGCCGGGACGCCCCCGGCCGAGGTGGCGGCCGCCTGCGGCTACCACGACCAGGCGTACCTGGGCCGGGAGGTGAAGGCCATGACGGGTCTGCCGCCCGGCCGGTTCGCGCTGCTGCGCGGCGGCCTGCCGCCGGGCTCGGCGCTGGACCGGGTACCGGGCCGCATCACGAGCGTGCTGCTCCCGCCGCCGGGCTGAGGCGGGCCGTTTTGTACAAGACGGGGCCGGGCCCGGGCTGCCACGCTCGGCGTACGACTCCTCCTCCCCCGGAGAGTCCCCACGCAGTGCGGCAGCCCGTCACGGGGGTGCGGGTTGCCGCATTGCGGCCACCAGGGCGCGGGGGTCGTCGGCGTGGAAGCGGATCGTACGGGCCCTGGCGCGGGCGCCGAGCGGCCGGCGGAAGTCCAGCGGGCGGTTCAGCTCCAGGGTGACGGTCGTCTGGCTGCCCACGATCAGGTCCAGCACCCCGTCCTCGGAGACCGTCACGAGCCGCCCCTCGGGGTAGCGGCGCTCCACCCGGGCCGAGGCCACCGCGTCCGGCGGGACGGTGAGGTCGAACAGGGCCCCGTAGCGGATCCGCAGCGCCCCGTCGGCCCGCAGCACGTGCGGGCGGGTCACGCAGGCGGCGTGCAGGGCGAGGAGCAGCAGCACCCCGTACACGTCGAGGACCAGCACCACCCGGTGCACGGCGGGCCAGGGGATGAGCACGGCCAGCCCGACGGTCTCGATCACCGACACGAAGAGGAACCCGTACATCATGGCCGTCTGCGGTCCGGTGTACGCGGCAGCGAGGTCGCCGGGGCCCACGCCGTGCCTGCGGCGCACGACCCACCGGCCGAGCGAGGCGACGGCCCGCAGCTCGTGCACCAGCAGCCGCAGCACCGCCTCGGGCACGACGGCCCGTACGGCCGACCGCCAGGAGCCGGTGCGCCGCCGCAGCGAGCCCAGCACCCAGGCCTCCAGCAGCAGCGTCCCGAGCACCAGCACCTCGGCGGCGGCCGTCGCCCACCCGGGCGGACGCACGCCGGCCGCGAGGCACAGTACGAGGACCAGCTCGCCGGGTACGACGGCGCAGGCCGCGATCCGCGCGGCCCGTACGGGGCTCACGCCCGCCCCTTGGCGACGAAGGCCGCCATGACCCGGCGTACGACCTCCGCCTGCGCGGGGGCGTACTCGGCGAGCAGCGCCTCCCCGAAGCCGGGGACGACGGGCCCGCCGGACGGGATCGCGGCGAAGGCCTCGTCCGGTACGGCGGCGACCATCGCCTCGGCGAGCGGCCCGATCCGGGGGTCGTCGACGGCGGCGTCGGCCAGCTCGTCGAGCCGTTCGTACAGCGCGAGGACGGCGGGGTCGGCGGCCAGCCGTCCGAGGACGGAGTACAGCTCCTCCCCGGCGGCGCCGGTGGCGTCGAGCAGGGTGAGGTGCTCGCGGTCCTTCGCGGCGGCCGGCGAGTCCGTCGCCGGGGCCTTCGCCAGCAGCGCGGCGAGCGCCGGGGAGACCGGCTCGCCGTCTGCGGGGCCGGCGGCGAGCAGCACGGCCAGCCGGCGGCGGCGTTCGGCCAGCTCGGCCTCCTGCCGCGCCAGGTCGGCGTCCAGTTCGTGGAGGACGTCGGCCAGCTCGCGCCCCGCGTCGTCGGCGAGGACGTCCCGTACCTCGTCCAGGCCGAGCCCGAGCTCGGTGAGCCGGCGCACCCGGGCCAGCAGCACGGCGTCGCGCACGGTGTAGGCCCGGTAGCCGTTGGGGCGCCGCTCCGGCTCCGGGAGCAGCCCGACATGGTGGTAGTGCCGGACCGCCCGGGTGGTGAGCCCGACCAGCGCGGCGATCTCTCCGATCCGCATGCCCCCAGTAGAAACCCTTCCGCTGCGTCAAGGTCAAGGCGGCGCGGACAGCCGGTAGCATGGTCGGCACGACAGACGAGTCGGCCGGGCGGCCGCGTCGGGATCCCCGGATCCCGCCGAGGAACGTCCGGGCTCCACAGGGCAGGGTGGTGGGTAACGCCCACCCGGGGTGACCCGCGGGACAGTGCCACAGAAAACAGACCGCCGGGGGCTTCGGCCTCCGGTAAGGGTGAAACGGTGGTGTAAGAGACCACCAGCGCCTGAGGTGACTCAGGCGGCTAGGTAAACCCCACCTGGAGCAAGGTCAAGAGGACCCGTCCCCGGACGGGTCTGCGCGAACGCTTGAGGGCTGCCCGCCCGATGTTCGCGGGTAGACCGCACGAGGCCGGCGGCAACGCCGGTCCTAGATGGATGGCCGTCTCCCCGGCGACCGCGAGGTCTCCGGGTGACAGAACCCGGCGTACAGGCCGACTCGTCTGTCGTTCTCCTTCTCTCCCCCGGCCCGCCCGGGCGGGACCCGCCGGAGCGGGACCCGTCGGGGCCGTGCGGCTACTTCACCGGGGCGGTGTACGACTTGCCGACGAAGCCGTTCCTGAAGGTGACCGTCTTCGCGGTGATCTTGCCCTTGACCGTGATGGTCCCGGTGGCCTTCTCGCCCTTGGCGAGCTTGACGGTGTCGATCTGGTCCTCGGCCGCCGCCAGTTCGATCTGCCGGCGCGTGCCGTCCTCTCCCGTCACCTCGAAGTAGAAGACGTTGACGTCGACCTGCTTGGCGGCGTTGTTGACGATGGTCACCTGCACGGAGGTGTAGTCGCCGCTCTGGGCCAGGATGCTGGGCTTGAAGGGGGTCGGCGAGGCGGTCAGCGTCACGTCGGCGTTCTTGTCGGCCGTCCCGGCCGGCGCGTCGGAGTTCCCGGGCGCGGGCTGCATCGGCGCCGCGTTGGGGGCCGACGGGGCGCCGGACGCGGTGGGCACCGTGATCGGGGTGTCCTTCTTGGCGCTGCTCTTGGAGGCGCCGGTGACCACCGCGCCGCAGGCGAAGAGGACCAGCGACAGCAGGACGATGCCGCCGCAGCCGAAGCCGATGATCTTGCCGGCGTTGCTCTTCTGCGGGGGCTGCAGCGGGGCCGGGTAGCCGTAGGGCGGGGGCTGCTGGCCGTAGGGCGGCGGGGGCTGCTGGCCGTAGGCCGGGGGCTGTTGGGGGTATCCGTAGCCGGGCTGCTGGCCGTAGGGCTGCTGCGGCTGCCCGCCGTAGGGCTGCTCCGGCTGCTGGCCGGGGTAGGGGGTGGTCATGGGGACTCCTCCGCTGGGTGGTTGCCGTCTGGCTCAGGGCCGAATGCCGAACACCCTCGGAAGGAGCGCCGTGAACACGGAACATGAGCGGCGCCCAGCTTAAATAGAACGCCAAAGCGTGACATAGGGAGTTCCAAAAATGAGACGGTCTCCTCCGAATCAGCCGCGCTGACAGAGAGAAGCCCCCTTGAGAAGCACCGCCCCCGGCGGGCGGGTCCAACCCGCCCGCCCCGGCGACCCGAAGAGGATCGGCCCCTACCGGATCATCGGGCGCCTCGGCACCGGCGGCATGGGCACCGTCCACGCCGCCCTCGACCCCCGGGGAACGCGGGTCGCGGTCAAGTCGGTTCACCTGGCCCAGGCCCAGGACCCGGAGTTCCGGGCCCGGTTCCGCCGCGAGGTCGCCCTGACCGCCCGCGTCCAGGGCCCCTGCCTGGTGCCCGTGCTGGCGGCCGACACCGAGGCCGAACGCCCCTGGCTGGCAGCGGAATACGTGCCCGGCCCGACCCTGGACCGGCATCTCGCCGCCCACGGCCCGCTCACCGGCGGCAGCCTGTACGCCTTCGCCGCCGGGACCGCCCAGGCGCTCTCCGCGATCCACCGCGCCGGCGTGGTCCACCGGGACGTGAAACCCCAGAACGTCATCCTGAGCCCGGCCGGCCCACGGATGCTGGACTTCGGCATCGCCCACGCCGCCGACGGCACCTCCGTGACCCGGACCGGCGTCATGACCGGCACGCCGGGCTGGATCAGCCCCGAGCACTACCGCTCCGGCACCACCGGCCCGGCCGGGGACCTCTTCGCCTGGGGCGCCCTCGTCGCCCACGCCGCCACCGGCCGCCTCCCCTTCGGCAGCGGCGCCCCGGACGTGGTCGCGTTCCGCGTCATGTCCGGGGACCCCGATCTCGACGGACTGCCCGCCGCCCTCCGCGAGGTGGTGGAGGCGGCCCTCGCCAAGGACCCCGCGGCCCGGCCGACCGCCGAGCGGGCCGCCGACCGCTGCTCGGCCCTGCTCGCCGCGGAGGCCACCCAGCTCCTCACCGCCGGCGTCGCGCCCACCCTGGCCGGCGACCCGATCGCCGCCCAGTGGCACCTGCCCGCCGTCGAAGACCCCTCCTGGCCCTCCCCGCCGGCCCCCGGCCGGGGGCGCCTGCTGCTCGCCGTCACCGTGGGCGCGGCCGTCCTCGGCGGGGCCGTCGGCGGGCTCCTCGCACTGCCCTCGGCCTCCCGCGACGACGGCCGGGCCGCCGGGGCCCGGGCCGTCGCCACCCCGGGGAACGCCTCCCGCACCACCGGCACTCCGACCGCCCCCGTCCCGTCCTCCGACCCCGAGGGCGCCACCGCCGACGGCGGACCGACCCTCACGACCTGGCGGCAGGCCCGCGCGGCACGGACGCCCGCCGAGCACGACGCCCACCCGTCCATCGGAACGGGGAGCCTGGCTCGACACCTGGCGACGGTCCCGGCCAGGACTTCGCCCTGACCTTCCACCAGCCCCGGGGCGAGGTCTACGTCACCTCCACCGGCCCGGCGCTCGACGGGGGTTCGCTCCGCGAGGTCGCCCGGACCGTCTGCATGGGCCTGCGCCACCTGCGCAGCGCCTACCCGGACCTCCCGTACGGGACCTTCGTGGTCGTCGACACCGGGCGCGCGGCCGGCCCCGGCATCGTCTGGTCGGACGACTTCCGTACGAACACCACCTGTTCGGCCTCCCTCACCGACCGGGGCACCGCCGGAGGCACCACCGGCGGCACCACCGGCGGCACCGACCGCGCCGCCGGGCGGCCGGCCGGGCAGGCCTCCGACTGGTACCCGGCCGCCGGCGGACTGGCCGTCGCGAAGATCCCGTCCAGCGACGCGGACGAGATCCGCGTCGCCGACCGGACCGCCACGTCGATCATCGACGAGTGGAACG
>NZ_GG657750.1:2405654-2419676 GCF_000158895.1 Streptomyces sp. C
CGGGTCCGCGTACCACCGCCGGAGGCCAGGGCGGCACGCACGGCGGCCGCGCCCTTCGCCGCGTCGCCGGGGGGCCCGGCCAGGGCGGGGGCGAGGTCGGCCGTCGAGGTAGACGGCTCCCACTGCTTGCCGCGCTTGCCCGCGTCCATGGCCTCGTTCGCGAGCCGGTCCGCGTGCTTGTTCCGCTCGCGCGGGATCCACTCGTACGTGACCTGCCCGCGCGGGAGGATCTTCGCCGCCTCGGCCGCGAGCGGCTTCATGTCGGGGTGCTTGATCTTCCAGCGGCCCGACATCTGCTCCACGACGAGCTTCGAGTCCATCCGGACCCGGACCACCGCGTCCGGCGCCAGCTCCGCCGCCGCCTTCAGGCCCGCGATCAGGCCCTTGTACTCGGCGACGTTGTTCGTCGCCACGCCGATGAACTCGGCGCGCTCGGCCAGCGTCTCACCGGTGGCCGGGTCGAGGACGACCGCCCCGTAGCCGGCGGGGCCCGGGTTGCCCCGGGAGCCGCCGTCCGCCTCCACGACGAAACGCGGCATCAGATGCCCGAGTCCGCCGCACGGACCAGGATGCGGCCGCAGTTGTCGTGGCGGACGACCTGGTCACGGGCCGCGGCCTTGATCTCGTTGATCTCGGCCATGTCGAGCTCCAGCCGGCAGCCCTCGCAGCGGCGCTGGTACAGGCGCGCGGCGCCGACCCCGCCCTGCTTGACGCGGATCTTCTCGTACAGCGCCATCAGGTCGGACGGCATGGAGGCCACGATGACCTCGCGGTCCTTGGTGACCTTCGCGGCCTCGGCGTCGAGGTCGCCGGTGGCGGCGTCGCGGCGCGCGGTGGCGTCCGTCAGCTTGGCCTCCAGCGCGGAGACGCGCCCGGTGATCTCGGTGACGCGCTCCTGGGCGCCCTCCAGCCGCTCCATGACCTCCAGGACGACGTCCTCCAGGTCGGCCTGGCGCTTGGCGAGCGAGGCGACCTCGCTCTGCAGGTTCGCCAGGTCCCGGGCCGAGATGCCCGCGCCGGAGTCGAGCCGCTGCTGGTCCCGGGCCGCGCGCTGGCGCACCTGGTCGACGTCCTGCTCCGCCTTGGTCTGCTCGCGGGCGGCGTCGCTGGCCTGCGTCTGGGCGGCGACGAGGAGGTCGCGCTGCTGGCTGAGGTCCTTGGTCAGCGAGTCGACCTCGGCGTGCTCGGGCAGCGACTTGCGCTTGTGGGCGAGCTGAAACAGCCGGACGTCCAGGGCCTGGACGTCGAGGAGTCGGATCTGGTCGGCGGGCTCGGCGTTCAGTTGGGGGCTCCAGAGGCGCTAGAAGGGGGTGTGGCGGACGGCACGTGCGCCGTCCAGGGGTCGGTGACCGTGCGCGAGACGTGGGTCCGCAGACCCCAGCCGTGGCGCTCGGAGATCGCGTCGAGCTGCGCGGCGGCCTGCTCGCACCAGGGCCACTCGGTGGCCCAGTGCGCGGCGTCGACGAGGGCGAGCGGGCTCTGCTCGCGGGCCTCGGACACCGGGTGGTGGCGCAGGTCGGCGGTGAGGAAGGCGTCCACGCCGGCGGCGCGGACCTGCGCGAAGAGGCTGTCGCCGGAGCCGCCGCTGACGGCGACGGTGCGGATCAGCGCGTCCGGGTCGCCGGCGGCGCGGATGCCCTGCGCGGTGCGCGGCAGCCGGGCGGCGGCGCGGGCGGCGAACTCGCGCAGGGTCTCGGGGTGGTCGAGCTCGCAGATCCGGCCCAGGCCGCGGCGGCCCGCCGGGTCGGTGGGGTCGGGCACGAGGGGGCCGGTGACGCGCAGGTCGAGGGCTCCGGCGAGGGCGTCGGAGACCCCGGGGTCGGCGGTGTCGGCGTTGGTGTGGGCCACGTGCAGGGCGATGTCGTTCCTGATCAGGGTGTGCACGACACGGCCCTTGAAGGTGCCCGCGGCGACGGTGGTGGTGCCGCGCAGGTAGAGGGGGTGGTGGGTGACGACCAGGTCGGCGCCGAGCTTCACCGCCTCGTCGACGATCTCCTGTACGGGGTCCACGGCGAACAGCACCCGGGTGACCTCGGCATCGGGGTCGCCGCAGACGGTGCCGACGGCGTCCCACTCCTCGGCCCGCGAGGGGGGCCACAGAGCGTCCAGCGCGGCGATGACTTCAGAGAGACGGGGCACGGGCCAAGGCTACCGTCCGTGGCGACCGGCGGTCCCCTGACCGGGGCGCCAGCACAACCGCCTCCCCCGCCACCGGCGAATCGGTGGTCGGCCACCCTTACGTGTGAAGCGGGCTGGGTCGTGCTGTTCGGCTGGAAGTGCGAAAACTAGCTTCCTCCCCGGAGGTGAAGGCCCGGATGACTGTCTGTGCCACCGAGACCACGACGACCACCGCTCTCCCGGACCCCGAGGCCGCCGAGCCGGCCGGGGCCCCCGAAGTGCCGGAAGCCCCCGGCGCCCCGGTGGCGGCCCCCGCACCCGCCGCCCCGGTGGCCCCGGCCCCCGCCCTGGCGGTGTCCGCCGACGGGGCGTACGCGGCCCGGCTGGCCGGTGAGGGGGAGGCGCGCTACCCGGAGCGTTGGACGCTGGGCGGCCCGGAGCCGTACGCGGTGCCACTGCCGCTCGCACAGCCGGAGGAGGCCGACAGCGGGGTGCTGGCGCTGGCCGACGGGCAGGTGCTGATCCACCGCCGGGTCGCCGACCGGCACGAGTTCTCCCTCCTCTACCCCTCGGGCGCCGCCTCCGGCCCCCGCACCGGGGAGTTCCGGCTCGGCTCGGTCGACGCCGAGGAGGGGCTGCGGGTCCGCCTGCTGCCGCCGTCCCCCGACGGGTGCGGGGCCTTCGCCCTGGCGGTGGGGGACGGGGAGAGCACCGTCTGGCAGGTGGCCGGGGGCTCCGGCGGGCCCGAGCGGGTCGCGGTGGTCCCGGGCCGCTGCTCGGGCGGGGTCTGGCTGGACCGTACGGGCCGGCTGCTGGCCCTGGACCGCGAGGCGGAGGGCCGCACCAAGGCCGTCGCGGTGGACCTGGGGCGGGGCGGGGTGGTCAGCCCGCTGCTCCAGATCGCGCAGGACAGCGACGACCGGCTGCTGCTGGCGGCCCCGGACAGCGGGCTGCTGCTGATCCGCTCGGACGCCCCGGGCGAGTCCCGGCTCGGCTGGGGCGTGCTGGGCAGCGAGCGCCCGGTCCGCTTCCCGGAGTGCCTGCGGCTGGAGGACGCCCACCCCTTCGCGGTGCAGCCGGGGCAGGTCCTGATGCCGGAGACCTGCGGGGTGGCGCTCCGGGTGGGCGACGGCGGGCTCGCGCTGTGGCGCCCCGCCGACCGGTACGTCTTCCGGCTCGGCGCCCCGGAGGGCTGGCTCGGGAGCGGGCTGTGGACCCCGGACGGGCGGCTGTGCCTGCCGTACTCCACCCCCGGGGTGCCGTGCGGCGTCGTCAGCCTGAGCCAGCCCGCGGCCCCGCCGCCGCCGGTGCGCGTGGACCCGCCCCCGCCGCCGGCCCCGCGGCCGGTGCCGCTTCAGCAGGCGCCGCTGGGCTGATCCGCGTACGGGGGCGCGTACGGGGTCCCGTGGTAGGGAAGGGGCATGACGATCACCGAACGCCCCGCCACCGACAGGCCCTTCGACGCGGTCCTGTGCGACCTCGACAACGTCATCCGCTTCTACGACTCCAGCGGGCTGGCCGCGCTGGAACGCCTGGCCGGCCTCCACGAGGGCACCACGGCGCAGCTGGCGTTCTCCCCCGAGCTGGACCGGCCGCTGCTGCTGGGCCGGATCACCCGGGAGCAGTGGGCGGAGTCCATAGCCGAGCGGCTGCGCGAGGACTTCGCCGAGGCGCGGTCGTGGGAGCTGGCGGAGGCGATGACCCGGTCCCCGTTCGCGGCCGACGAGGCGGTGGTGTCCGTACTGCGCGGGGCGCGGGCGGCCGGGCTCTCGCTGGTGCTGGTGACGAACGCCGCCCTGGACCTGGACGAGGACCTGGCGGCGATGGGGCTCACCGACCTCGCGGACCACGTGGTCAGCAGCGCCCGGGAGGGCGTGGCCAAGCCGGACCCGGAGATCTACGCGATCGCCGCCGCGCGGGCGGGCGCCGCCCCGGAGCGCTGCCTGTTCGTGGACGACCGGCTGGAGAACGTGGAGGCGGCCGTCGCCTTCGGGATGACCGGCGTGCACTACCGCGGCCCGGACGACCTGCGCGCGGCGCTCGCCTTCCTGAGCTGACGCGGGCGGACGCGCGGCGGGCGGGCGGCCGGACGGGCGGGGCGCGGGCGGACGCGCGGCGGCGGCCCGGGGGTCCCCTCCCCGGGCCGCCGCCGGACGCGCTCAGCCGTGCTTGAGGCCCAGGACCTCGGCCGCCGCGAAGGTCTCGTTCGCCGGGCGGGAGTCGTAGTGCGGGGTGAGGAGGGCGTCGAGCTCCTCGTAGGAGAAGACCTCCTTGGCCGTGTCGAACTTCGCGGCCACCCGCGGGCGTTCCATCACCGCGACGATCCCGCCGTGCACGACGAAGAGCTGCCCGTTGGCCTTGGCGGAGGCCGGCGAGGCCAGGTAGCCGACGAGGGGGGAGACGTGCTCGGGGGCGAGCGCGTCGAGCTTGCCGTCCTCCGGGACCTGGAAGCCGGCGAAGACGTCCTCGGTCATCCGGGTGCGGGCGCGCGGGCAGATCGCGTTGGCCGTCACCCCGTACTTGGCCAGGGCCAGGGCGGTCGAGGTGGTCAGGCCGACGATGCCGCCCTTGGCGGCCGCGTAGTTGGGCTGGCCGGCCGAACCGCCGAGGAAGGCCTCCGAGGAGGTGTTGACGATCCGCCCGTACACCGGGCCGCCCGCCGCCTTGGAGCGTTCCCGCCAGTGGGCGGCGGCGAAGCGGGTGGTGTTGAAGTGGCCCTTGAGGTGGACCCGGATCACCGAGTCCCACTCGTCCTCCGTCATGGAGAAGACCATCCGGTCGCGCAGGATGCCCGCGTTGTTGACGAGGACGTCGAGCTTGCCGAAGGCGGAGACGGCGAGGTCGACCAGCTCCCGGGCCTGCTCGTGGTCGGCCACGTCGCCCAGGTGGGTCACCGCCCGGCCGCCCGACGCGCGGATCTCCTCGGCCACCTCCTCCGCCGGGGCGGCGGAGGCCTCGCCCGAGCCGTCGCGGCCGCTCTGCCCGAAGTCGTTGACGACGACGCTCGCGCCGAGCCGGGCCAGTTCGAGGGCCTCGGCCCGGCCGAGGCCGCGGCCGGCACCGGTGACGATGGCGGAGAGCCCCTCAAGTGGGAGTGACATCCGTGGCGTTCCTCTCAGCGGTGAGCAGCGGTGAGCAGCGGTCTCAGAGTTCGATGCAGGTGCGCAGGGCCACGCCGGTGCGCATCTGGTCCAGGGCGTCGTTGATCTCGGCCAGGTGCACCCGGTGGGTGATCAGGTTCTCCAGGTCGATCCGGCCGGCCCGCCACAGCGCGATGGTGCGCTCGTAGGAGCGCAGGACGTCGCCGCCGCCGTACATCGAGGGCAGGATCTTCTTCTCGTCGAAGAACAGGGAGAACATGTTGACCTGGAAGTTGTCGTCGAGGGCGCCCGCGCCGACCACGACGACGGAGCCGCCGCGGCGGGTCGTCTCGTACGCCTTCTGCGCGGTCGCGGACTTGCCGACGACCTCGAAGACGTAGTCGAAGCCCTCGCCGGCGGTGATCCGGTTCTTGGCGTCGGCGAGCTCCTCCGGGGAGACCGCTTCGGTGGCGCCGAACCGCAGGGCGGCCTCGCGCCGCGAGGCGACCGGGTCGACGGCGATGATCTGGGCCGCGCCCTGGACCTTGGCGCCCTGGATGACGGAGATGCCGACGCCTCCGCAGCCGATGACGGCGACCGAGGAGCCGGCCTCCACCTTGGCGGTGTTGATGGCCGCGCCGAGTCCGGTGGTGACGCCGCAGCCGATGAGGGCGGCGATGTCGAAGGGCAGGTCGTCGGGGATCGGGATCGCGCAGGCGGCCGGGACGACCATCTCCTCGGCGAAGGTGCCGGTGCCGGCGAAGCCGAAGACGTCGCTGGCGGCGCGCTTGAAGTTGGGGGTGGCGACGTTCCCGAAGGCCTCCAGGCACAGGTGGCCCTGGCCGCGCTTGCAGGCGGGGCAGTGGCCGCAGGGCGGCAGCCAGCAGACGAGGACGCGGTCGCCGATCCGGTGGGAGGTGACCCCGTCGCCGACGTCCGTGATCACGCCGGAGCCCTCGTGGCCGGGTATGAAGGGGGCGGGCTGCGGCAGTACGCCGCTCATCGCGGAGAGGTCGGAGTGGCACAGGCCGGTGGCCTTGACGCGGATCCTGACCTTGCCGGGGCCGAAGCCCACGGCCTCCATGTCGTCGACGACCTCTAGCTTGTCCTGGCCTATCTCGCTCTGCAGTGCTGCGCGCACGGTGCGGCTCCTTGGGGCGTCTGGCGTCTGGCGTCTGGCGTCTGGCGTCTGGGGGTTGCTACGAGTGTTCGACGACGGTGTCGGCGAGGACCGGCGCGTCGTCCCGTTCGACGGCGGTCACCGAGACCAGGACGCGGCCCTCCTCGCGCCACATCCGGATGCGCAGCGTCTCTCCCGGGAAGACGATCCCGGCGAAGCGCGTGCGGTAGCCGCGGACCCGGGACACGTCCCCGTCGAGGACGGTGTCGACGACGGCCTTGAGGGTCATCCCGTAGGAGCACAGGCCGTGCAGGATCGGCTTGTCGAAGCCGGCCAGTTTGGCGAACTCCGGGTCGGCGTGGAGGGGGTTCCAGTCCCCGGAGAGGCGGTAGAGCAGCGCCTGCTCCTCGCGGATGGCGCGTTCCTCGGTGCGGTCGGGGGCGCGGCCAGGCAGTTCCTCCTTGACGGAGGGGCCGCGCTCGCCGCCGAAGCCGCCTTCACCGCGTACGAAGATCTGCGCGTCGCTGGTCCAGAGCGGCCCGTCGGCGTCCGCGACCTCGGTGCGCAGCACGATCACCGCCGCCTTGCCCTTGTCGTAGAGGGCGGCGACCTTGGCGGAGGAGGTGGCGTTCCCCTTGACGGGGATGGGCCGGTGCAGCTCGATGGACTGACCGCCGTGCAGGACGTTGGCGAGGTTGACCTCGATGCCGGGGGCCGCGAGGCCGCCGAGCATGGCCATCCCGGCTCCGGCGACGGTCGCGAAGCTGGGCAGGACGTGGAGCCTGGACTCCAGGGTGTAGCGGAGCTCGTCGGGGTCCGTGGCGAGGCTCTGCCCGTTCAGCGACGTGCCCGCTCCGAGGCCGAGGTGGTAGAGCTGGACGTCCTTGTGGTCCCAGCCGATGTTCCCCTGTCGGGGTTCGGCGGCCAGGGCCCTCGCGGCATCGATCGTCATGAGGATGCTGCTCCTTCGGTTCCTTGGAAGACCTCGGTGCGGCCGTCCGCACCGTCGGCCGCACCGAGGTCGTATGCGGAGCCGGACGCCGGACGCGTTCTAGAACGCGTTCTAGCGGCGGCTGAAGGCATGTATAACGCACGCCCCAGCACTTGGGAAGACTGCTGACTTCACGTCAGATGACCTTTGGCCGAGGCGTGTTGCCGGTCGTGCCGGACACCGGCGGTTACGCTTCGCCGGTGGACGAAATGCCCGTGACGCACCGGCCCGCCCGCTCGCTGCGCGTCCTGCTGGAGCCGCCGGACCCGGCCCTCGCGCTGCTGCTCGGCCTCCAGCCCGACATCGAGGTGGTCGACTCCCCCGTGGCCCGGCCCGAAGTGGCGCTGGTGGAGGAGGTCGCCGCGGTGACCGCCCTGCTGGCCGATGACCCCGAATGCCGGGTCCTGGTCACCGCCCGCTCGGCCCGCCCCGGCCTGCCGGAGGCGGCCCTCGCGGCGGGCGCGGCGGGACTGGTCCTGCGGGACGGCCCCGTCGAGGACCTCGCGGACTGCCTGCGCCGGGCCTCCATGGGCGAGACGGTGATCGACCCCGCGCTCACGGGTCATCCGTAGACGCCCCGGGCATCCCCGGACGTCCCAGACGTCCCCAGACGTCCCCAGACGTTCCCAGAACATCCCGGAACGTCCCAGAACATCCCCGAGGCCCTCCGCCGGCGCCGGCGGAGGGCCTCGGGACGCCCCTGCGGGGGCTCAGCCCGCGGGCTTGGTCCAGTCGTCGACCGTCCGCGACGGGTCCAGCGCCACCGGCAGCCGCTCCAGCCCCCGGAAGGCGGGGAACGGCCCCTTGAGCCAGTCGCCGCCGTGCGCCGACGGCATCGCCAGCACCATGTCCGGGAAGCGGTCCAGCAGTGACGTCAGGCAGATCTCCAGCTCCAGACGGGCCAGCGGCGCGCCCAGGCAGTAGTGCGCCCCGAAGCCGAAGCCGAGGTGGTTGCCCTGGAGCCCCTCGCGGGTGACGTCGAGCCGGTCGGGCTCGGGGAACTTCTCCGGGTCGCGGTTCGCCGAGGCGAGGGCGATCTGCACGACCGCGCCCCGCGGAATGAGGGTCCCGCCGATTTCCACGTCCTCCAGCGCGTAACGGAAAGTGGAGGTTTCCACCGATCCCTCGAAACGGACCATTTCCTCGATCGCCTGAGGCAGGAGTTCCCGGTTCGCCTGGACGGCCTCCAGCTGCTCCGGATTGGTCAGCAGGCTGTACACGCAGTTGCCGATCTGGAGGGTGGTCGTCTTGTGCCCGGCGAAGAGAAGCACCCAGATCATCGAGACGAGTTCGTCGTCCGTCAGCGGTTCCTCGTCGTGCGGGGTTTCCGCCAGCACGCTCAGGAAGTCGTCGGTGGGGTTCTCGCGGGTGCGGTGGATCAGGTCCGTGAAGTACTCGCGCAGCCAGTGCTCGGCCTCGACCAGTTCGTGCTTGAGGTCCCGGCTGAAGCGGGAGCGGGTGACCTGGGCGAACCACTTCAGCACCTCGACGCGCTCGTCGCCGACGATCCCGAGCAGCTCGCAGATGACCATGACGGGCAGCGGCAGGGCGAAGGCGGACATCAGGTCGACGGGCTCGTCGGTCGGGCACCGGTCCAGCAGCCCGTCCACCAGCTCCTGGATGTGCGGGCGCAGGTCCTTGACGTGGCGCGGGGTGAAGGCGGTCTTGGCGATGTGGCGCAGCCGGGTGTGGCGGGGCGGGTCCGCGAAGAGGAGGTTGTCGTCGAGCGCCTCGCACGCGTCCCCGAAGAGGGCGTGGTAGGTGTCGATGGCCTCGTGCATGTCCTTGCCGATGCGGTGGTCGGCGAGGATCGCGTGGGCGTCCTCGTACCGGGTGACGAGGTACGTGTCGACCCCGTGGCCGGGGGTCAGCCGGGCGATCGGGGCCTGTTCGCGCAGCGACCGGTAGACCGGATAGGGGCACTGCCGGTATTCGGGCGTGCCCTTCGTCACCGCCTCCAGCGCGTCTTCGAGGGCGGGTCCGTCCCCCACTGCCACCGTCGGTTCAGTCGTCACGCGCCCATACCTCTCGGGTATCCCGGAATTGACAGTGGGCTCCTTTCCCTGGGCCGAACGAAGGCAAAACCGCGTTGACCCGTTCGGAGCCGAATCCTCCCCCTCGGGAATGTCCGGGCGACGCCGGACCGGGCCCGCCCTAAGGTGTGGCTGATCCCGTTCCGCGACGCGTTCGGCGAGGCGTTCAGCGAGGCGTTCAGCGGCCCGAAGAGAGGGAATGCGCGCATGCCGGAATACGGTGCCGGCGGTTTCACCGCCAGCGGTGCGTCACTGACCGGTTCCACGGCCCCGGATGACGAGGACGACGGCAGCCGGGCGGTGATCGACGTCCACCACCACTTCTGCGCGCCGCAGTGGCGGGAGTGGGGTGAGGCGCGGGGGCTGGTGAACCCCCGGGCCCTGCCGCCGTGGGCCCATTGGGACGCGGAGTCCGCGCTCGCGCTGATGGACCGGGCCGGGATCGCCACGGCCGTGCTCAAGCCGATGCTGCCCGCGCGGTACGAGAGCTCCGCGCAGCTGCGGGAGGCCATCGAGGTGACGCTGCGGGCGGCGGTGGAGGCCGTCGAGGCTCATCCGGGCCGGTTCTTCTTCCACACCCCGCTGTTCCTGGACGACCTGGAGGTGTCCTCCTGGGCGCTGCGCCGCGGGCTGGACGAGCTGGGCGCGGTCGGGGTGAACGTCACCGCCAACTACGGCGGGGTGTACCTGGGGGACCCCGTGTACGACGGGATCTTCGCGGAACTGGACGAACGCTCCGCGGTGGTGGACACCCACCCGCACAACCTCCCCGCCGTACCGGCGGTGGCCGGCGGACCGGGCGGACCGGGCGGGGCGGGCGCGGCCGGCCCGCCCGGCCCCGGTACGCCGGGCGCCGGGCGCCGACCGGGAGAGCCCGCAGAGCCGGGGCGCCCGCCGGGCGCGGGCCTGCCCACCGAAGCCGGACGGCCGGGCGCAGGCCTCCCCACCGAAGCCCGACGGCCGGGCACGGGCCTCCCCACCGAAGCCCGACGGCCGGGCACGGGCCTCCCCACCGAAGCCCGACGGCCGGGCACGGGTCTCCCCACCGAAGCCCGACGGCCAGGCGCGGGCCTGCCCACCGAAGCCCGACGGCCGGGCACGGGTCTCCCCACCGAAGCCCGACGGCCGGGCGCAGGCCTGCCCGCCGCAGCCGGACGGCCAGGCGCGGGCCTGCCCACCGAAGCCCGACGGCCGGGTGCGGGCCGCGCTACCGAGGCCGACGGGCCCCCGGCAGCCGTGCGCGCCGGCCGGCCAGGGGCCGGGGGGCCGCCCGGGGTGACCGTGCCCGGGGTGCCGAACTTCCTGTGCGACTTCCTCCTCGACACCACCCGCGCCGCCGCCAACATGATCCGCAACCGGACCCTGGACCGCTTCCCGAACCTCTCCGTGATCCTGCCGCACGGCGGCGGGTTCCTCCCGCACATCGCGACCCGGCTGGAGGCCTTCGCGGGCTCCTTCGACCCCCCGGTCGACCCCGCGGTGGTCCGGGACCACCTGCACCGCTTCTACTACGACACCGCCGGCCCCATGTCCCCGGCCGGCACCCTGCTGGCCACCGTCGACCCCGCCCGGATCCTGTTCGGCAGCGACTGGCCGGCCTGCCCCGCCCACGTGGTCACGGACGTCGCCGTCCCCGCGCTGGCCGCGGACCCGGCGCTCACGCCCGCGCTGCGCCGGGCCGTCAACCGGGAGAACGCGCTGCGCCTGATGCCGCGGCTCGTGCCGGCGTAGGGGGGTCCTGCGGACCGGACCGGACCCGACCCGACCCGCACGAGGCCCCCGCGGGAGCTACCTCCGCAGCAGGGTCACCACCGCCGCGCCGCCCAGCCCGATGTTGTGCGCGAGCCCGATCCGGGCGCCGGGGACCTGGCGGGCGCCCGCCTCGCCGCGCAGCTGCCACACCAGTTCCGCCGCCTGCGCGAGCCCGGTCGCCCCGAGCGGGTGGCCCTTGGAGATCAGGCCGCCCGAGGGGTTGACCACCCACCGCCCGCCGTACGTCGTCGCGCCGCTCTCCACGAGCTTGCCGGAGGCCCCGTCCGCGCACATGCCGAGCGCCTCGTACGTCAGCAGTTCGTTGACGGAGAAGCAGTCGTGCAGTTCGACGACGTCGACGTCCTCGATGCCGAGCCCGGAGTCCTCGTACACCTTGCGGCCGGCGGCGGCCGTCATCGGCTTGCCGACGACGTCGATGCAGGAGCCGCCGAAGCTCTCGGCGGTGTCCGTGGTCATCGCCTGGGCGACGATCTCGACGGCCTTGTCGTGCAGTCCGTGGGCCACCACGAAGCGCTCCGAGACGACGACGGCCGCCGCGGCCCCGTCGGAGGTGGGCGAGCACTGGAGCTTGGTCAGCGGGTCGTGGATGGTCTTGGCCGCGAGGACCTCCTCGACCGTGTACACGTCCTGGAACTGCGCGTTCGGGTTGTTCGCGGAGTGCCGGTGGTTCTTGGCGCCGACCGCCGCCAGCTGGGCGGGCGTGGTCCCGTACCGCTCCATGTGCTCGCGGGCCGCGTTCCCGAAGATCTGCGCGGTGGGCGGGGACATCTCGAAGCCGTGCGCGGCGGCCATGATCCCGTAGTGCCGGGCCACCGGCGACGTCTGGAAGTCTCCCCCGTCGGCGCCGCCGCCCAGCGCGCCGCGCTTCATCTTCTCGAAGCCGACGGCGAGCACGCAGTCGGCCAGGCCGCCCTGGACGAACTGCCGCGCCATCATCAGCGCCGTCGAACCCGTCGCGCAGTTGTTGTTGACGTTGTAGACGGGCACGCCGGTCAGGCCCAGTTCGTACGCCGCCCGCTGCCCGGCGGTGGACGGCTGGAAGCAGTAGCCGACCGGCACCTGCTCGACGAGCCCGTAGTCCACGCCCGCGTCGGCGAGCGCCGCACCGCCGGCCTCCTTGACCATGTCCCAGTACTGCCAGTCCCGTGACTCCGGCTTCTCGAACTTCGTCATGCCGACGCCCACGATGTACGACTTCATCTCGGTGACTCCTCGTCCGTGTCCGTTGGTCGTTCAGTCCCTGGGGAGGCCGAGGATCCGCTCGGCGACGACGTTGAGCTGGACCTGCGTGGTGCCCCCGGCGATGGTCAGGCAGCGGGACATGAGCGCCCCGTGCACCGCCCGCTCGCCCGCGCCCTCGCACACCGCGCCCGCCGGGCCGAGCAGTTCGAGGGCCAGCTCGGCGGTCCGCTGCTGGTGGGGGGTCTGCACGAGCTTGCGTACGGACGCACCCGCGCCCGGCTCCAGCCCGGACACCTGCTGGAGGGTGGTCCGCAGCCCGATGCAGGCGAGGGCGTGCGCCTCGGCGGCGAGCGCGCCGATGCGGGCCCGGTAGGAGTCGTCGAGTCCGGCGGAGCGGGCGATCAGCGCCTCAAGGCCGGTGTCGAAGGTCATCTGGTCGGCCATGTGGACGCGTTCGTTGCCGAGGGTGTTGCGGGCGACCTTCCAGCCGCCGTCGGCGGCTCCGACCAGGGCGTCGGCGGGGAGGACGGCGTCCTCGAACCAGACCTCGTTGAAGAGGGCCTCGCCGGTGATCTCCTTCAGCGGGCGGATCTCGATGCCGGGGGTGTTCTTCATGTCGACGACGAAGTAGCCGAGCCCCTTGTGCTTGGGCGCGGCCGGGTCCGTGCGGGCCAGCAGGATCCCGAAGTCGGCGGTGTGCGCGGAACTCGTCCACACCTTCTGTCCGTTGACCTTCCAGGAGCCGTCGGCGGTCCGCTCGGCGCGGGTCCGCAGGGAGGCCAGGTCGGAGCCGGCGCCCGGTTCGGAGAAGAGCTGGCACCAGGTGGTGTCCCCGCGCAGGGTCGGCAGGAGGTGGGCGGCCCGCTGTTCGTCGGTCCCGTAGGCGAGCAGCGAGGGCACGACCCAGGTGGCGATGCCGAGGTCGGCGATCCTGACCCCGGCTTCCTTTAGCTCCTGCTGGACGACGAGCTGTTCGACGGGTCCGGCGCCGAGTCCGTACGGCGGCGGGAGGTAGGGGGCCGCGTAGCCGGTGGGGGCCAGGGCGCGGCGGGCGGCGGCCGGGTCGAGGCCGCGCGCGGCCTCGATGGCGGCGCGGGCGGCGGCCCGGTGGGCCTCGGCCTCCGGCGGGAGTTCGAGGCGCAGCTCGCGCCGGGCGCCGGCCGCGGCGAGGCGTACGGCGTGGATGCGGTGGGCGTCGCCGGGGCCGAGGAGCTGCCGGGCGACGAGGGCGCGGCGCAGGTAGAGGTGGGCGTCGTGCTCCCAGGTGAAGCCGATGCCGCCGAGGATCTGGATGCAGTCCTTGGCGCAGGACCAGGCGGCGTCGAGGGCGGTCGCGGCGGCGAGGGCGGCGACGAGCGACCGCGCCTGAGCGGCCTGACCGCCGCTCCCGTCGGCGGTCGCGGCCCCGGCAGCCGTCCCGGCGGCGGCCCCGGTCGCCGTCCCGGTAGCGGTCCCGACGGTGGTCGGGGCGGCGCTGCCGGCGGCGGTGTTGGCGGCGTCCCAGGCGAGGGCGCGGGCCTGTTCGAGGCGGACCAGCATGTCGGCGCACAGGTGCTTGACGCCCTGGAAGCGGCCGATGGGGCTGCCGAACTGCTCGCGCGTCTTGGCGTACTCGGCGGCGGTGTGGAGCGCCCAGGCGGCGGTGCCGCAGGCGTCGGCGGCGAACAGGGTGCGGGCCAGGGTCCCGGGACGAGGCCCGGGGGTCCAGATCCAGCAGCCGGCCGG
>NZ_GG657750.1:2419792-2424223 GCF_000158895.1 Streptomyces sp. C
CAGCACGAGGTCGGCCTCGGCGGCGCCGAGCACGGGCGGCGCGACCCCGTCCAGCCGCCAGCCGCCCCCCCTCGGGCGGCGACGGCGGTGACCCCGCCCGCCCCGAGGGCGACGGCCCCGACCCGCGCGTCGAGGGGGTCGGCCCCCGCCCGGTCCAGGAGTACGGAGGCCAGCGCGCTCGGCAGGAAGGGCCCGGGCAGCGCCGCCCGGGCGGCCTCCTGTAAAACGACGGCCAGATCCAGCAGGGTCCCGCCCTCCAGGTGGGGCGCCAGCAGTCCGGACGCGGCCAGCCCGTCCCAGTAGCCGGGCCGCGTGCCCGCCTGCGGCGGGGCGTCGAGCAGCTTGCGCACCTCCTCGGGCGGTACGGCCCGCGCCACCCAGCCGCGCACGGCGTCGGCCAACTCCCGCTGCTCTTGCGTGATTCCGATGCCCATGCGCGGCAGACTAGAACACGTTTCAATCTGACGGAAGGTCAGAAACACCCTCTTCTCGGCACTCCCCTTGCGGCGGGCCCGGGGGCTGCGGTGGGCTGTCGCCATGACCCCGGAATGCCCGCGCTGCGGGAGAGCGCTGACGGCGCTGAGCGTCACGTACCGCCGCAACCGCTGGGGCGGGGCGCCGCCGTCACCGAGACCCGAACAGTGGTGGCAGTGCACCGGATGCGGCTGGCTGGGCTACCGACAGGGGGCGGACCGGCCGCTGCACCCGATGCGGCGCCTGGAGGGCGACGAGGGGACCTGCCCCTTCTGCGGCGAGGAGGACTCCAACGCCGCCGGCGAGCCCTGGGAGACCGACACCGGCGAACTCCGTGACTGGCTGGTCTGCCTCACCTGCGGCACGAGCAACCCCCGCCGCCTGACGCCTCCGGGCGGGTCCTGACCCGACCCCCGCCCGAAGGGCCCGCCCGTACGGCCGCCCCGCGCGCGTTCCGACGGGCCGGGCGTGGCCGGCGTGCGCCGAGCACCGATGTCAGACGGGCCCTCGGCCTGCCGGTCAAGCCCGCGTCTCCCCCTGCCACCGCTGGGACGGACCCCCGGTGCCGCGCATCGGCGCGTCGGCGGCGCGCGCGCCCTTGTACCGGACGTACTCGGGTGCTCCGCCGACGCGGCGAGATCCGGTGCCGGGCGGCGCGGGTCTGGGGGACCTCCCGGCGGTAGCCGGGGCAGCGATCCGCAAGGGACGGCCAAAGGGGCTGCCCGCAAAGGGGCGCCTGCCCCGCGACGCACGCACCTGGGGGCACCCCCAGCGGTAGCCGGGGGCGCCGCGGGGCCGCCCTGCGGGCGGACGGCGCCACTTGCGGACGCCCCCTGGCCGCGCTCAGCCCGCCGGCACGGCCGCGAGGGCGGCGCGGGCGATCGCCACGACCTCCGACCGGCACTCGGGCGGCGCGGCGGGCGACTCGCTCCCCCCGGACCCGGACCCGCTCCCGGCCTGCCCGCCCTCGCCCGGATCGCCTCCGCTCCACACGGAGAGCCGGAGGTTCCCGTCACGGACCAGGAGCTCGCATTGGTCCTTCCACAGCGTCTCGTCGCCGAGCCCCACCTCCGCCTGCGCCACCGTCCGCACCGCCGTCGACACCGTCCGCCGGTCCGAGGCGAGCCGCTTCCGCTGCTCCTCCGGCCCGTCGCGGCCGCCCTCGCCGTCGAGCTTCAGAGCCCACTCCGCGATCACGCGGGGCTTCCCCCCGCCGAACCAGTAGCAGCGCACCGAGGTGGTGGGGCCGGCCCCGCGCTCCGGCAGGACGGTGTCCAGCGTCGGCGCCCGGTCCACCCCGGGCGGCAACGGCAGCTTGGCGCCCGCGCTGTCGCAGCGGGTCAGCTTCGTGTGCACCGTCTCGCCCCACCACCCCCCGGGCTGCTGCCCGTACGCCCATACCCCGGCACCGGCCGCCACCAGGGCGAGGGCCCCCAGCACCGGCCCGGCCACGCGCAGCACGCTCCGGCGCCCGGGCCGCCCGCCCGCGCCGGGAGCCGGGGCGCCCGCGGTGACGGGCGGTTCGTCCGGAAGGGGGACGAGCTCCGGCCGGGTTCCCCCGGCGGCCCGCCCGGGAACGGCCACGACCGTGGCCGCGTCCCCGGCCGGCTCCGGCTCCGGGTCCGGCTCTGGGCCCGGGCCCCCGCCCGCGTACGGGTCCTGCGCCACGCCCGGCGTCGCCGCGCGCCCCCGGCCCGGGGCCGGGGCCGGGTCCTGCCGCCGGGCCGGGGGCTCGGCGGGAACGGCGACCGCGACCGGCGCCGCCGCCTCCGGCGCGGCCGGCCGGACCACGTCCCCGGGCCGGGGCCCCGGCGGCCGCGCCCAGCAGGCGGTCGATGGCGGCCCCCTGCTCGGCGATCATCCGGTGCACCGCCGGAGGCCACGGCAGGCGCCCCGCCGGGACCACCGGCCCGAGGAGGCCCAGCAGTTCCGCCGGGGCCGGGCGGGCGGCCGGGTCCTTGGCCAGGCAGCGCTCCACCGCGCGCCGCAACCCCGCCGGGAGCGCGGCCAGGTCCGGCTCCGCGTGCACCACGTCGTACAGGGTCATGAGGGTCGACGAGCCCGCGAACGGGTTGCGCCCCGTGGCGGCCAGGAACAGCACCGAACCCAGCGAGAACACGTCGCTCGCCGGAGTCAGTTCCCGCCCCTCGGCCTGCTCGGGCGACATGAACGGCGGCGAGCCGATCACCAGCCCCGTGTGCGTCAGCCGGGTGTCGGCCCCGCTCTCGGCCGCCCGCGCGATGCCCAGGTCGATCACCCGGACCCCGTCCTCGGCGAGCAGTACGTTCTCGGGCTTCAGGTCCCGGTGGACCAGACCCGCCCGGTGGATCTCCGCGAGGGCCGACGCCAGCCCGGCCGCGAGGCGGCGTACGGTCTCCTCGGGCAGCGCCCCGACCTCCGCGACGGCCGCCCCCAGCGAGGGCCCCGAGACGAACACCGACGCCAGCCAAGGGGTCCGCGCGTCCGCGTCGGCCTCCATCACGGCCGCCGTATAGGCCCCCGAGACCTTCCGGGACGCCGCGACCTCCCGCCGGAACCGGGCCCGGAACCCGTCGTCGTCGGCGAACCGCGCGAGGACCTGTTTGACGGCGACCAGCCGCCCGTCCGGCGCGGCGCCCAGCAGCACCCGGCCCATACCGCCCTCGCCGAGCACGCCCAGCACACGGAACGGCCCCACGTGCGACGGCCCCGACGGCCCTAACGGCTCCATGCCTCCCGCCCTCCCCAGGTACGGGAGGGGATCATACAGAGCCGTCAACTCCCGCTGCGGGTACGGGATGCACGGGCGGCACGGGCGGCACCGGCACTGCGGGAGGCCCGGGCGGCACCGGCGGCACCGGCGACACGGGCGGCACGGGCGGCACGGGCGGCACGTGCACCGCATACCGCCCCGCCAAGGCGGCCACCGCCGCGGCCACCGCCGACCGCAGCTCCGGCGGGCCGAGCACCTCCGCCTCCGCACCCAGCCGGAGCAGGTCCCCCACCGCCACGGCCTGCGACTCCACCGGCAGCTCCACCTCCGCCCAGCCGTCCCCGTCCGCCGGCCCGGCCCCCTCCAGCGCGCGCACCCCCGGCGCCCCGAACTGCACCGGCAGCAGCCGCTGCGCACGCGGCGAGACACGCAGCCGCGCCACCCCCTGCCGCAGCGCCGCCTCCAGGCGCCGGGAGGACTCCTCCCAGTAGGCCGCCAGCTCGAACCCGGCCGGCCGCTCGAAGCCCTCCCCCGTCTCCCGCACCGACAGCAGCCGCGACACCCGGTAGGTGCGCACGCCCTCCCCCGCCGGCGCCGCCACCAGGTACCAGATGCCGCCCTTGAGGACGACGCCCAGCGGGTGCAGCTCCCGCTGCCGGACCTCGCCCGACCAGCGCCGGTACTCCACCCGCACCGCCCGCTGCTCCCACACCGCCGCCGCCACCGGGGCCAGGTGCGGCACCGGGTCGGCGTCCCGGAACCAGGCGGGCGCGTCCAGGTGGAAGCGGTCCCGCACGAGCCGGGCCCGGTCCGCCGGCCCGGCCGGCAGCGCGGCCTGGAGCTTCAGCTGCGCGGTGGCCAGCACCGCGCCCAGCCCCAGCTCCCGCGCGGGCCCCGGCGCCCCGACCAGGAACAGCGAGGCCGCCTCGGCGTCGGTGAGCCCGGTCAGCCGCGTCCGGTAGCCGTCCATCAGCCGGTACCCGCCCGCGGGCCCCCGGTCGGCGCGTACGGGGACACCGGACGCGCCGAGCGCCTCGACGTCCCGGTACACCGTACGGACGGACACCTCCAGCTCCGCCGCCAGCTCCGGGGCGGTCATCCGGCCGCGGTTCTGGAGCAGCAGGAGCAGGGAGAGAAGCCGGTCGGCGCGCATGCGCCCATTCTGGCCGCGGTACCTGACAAGAGGTGTCAGGTACGGCCTCCAGGCTGGGTCACAGCACGGGGGAAGGCCCCGCGCGCCCCGACGGGAGGACTCCCATGCCCAC
>NZ_GG657750.1:2424884-2457481 GCF_000158895.1 Streptomyces sp. C
CAACCTGCTCTCGCTGCGCTTCCTCACCCCCACCGTCAAGGACGCGAAAGCGCCAGGTCGCCGGCCCTCGTCACCGGCCTCTCCCCGGCCCCGGCCGACGCCACCGCCCTCGGCGGCCTGCTCAAGTAGCCGGGAAGGAAACCCGCGGACGAAGCTCACCCGGATCCTCGCCACCGCCCCGGGGGACTTCACCGTCCGGGCGATCCGCGCCGGCACCACCTCCTGGAGCGGGAGCGGCGGCGCGAGCGCAGCGACCCCGGCATGGTGCCCTACCCGGCAGTAGGGCACCATGGGCCGCCACACCCGCTCATCGCCGGAGGAACACCCATGGCAGCCGCCGCCCCCAAGCCGGAGACCCTCGCCGCTTTCGAGGCCGCCAAGGGGTTCATGCCCGTACGCGAGGGCCTCGCCCTGTACGAGGCGGCCGCCGCGGCCGCGGCCCTCGGGCTGCCGCTGCTGGAGGTGGGCACGTACTGCGGGCGCTCCACCATCCTGCTGGCCGACGCGGCCCGGGAGGCGGGCGTCCCCGCGATCACCGTCGACCACCACCGCGGCAGCGAGGAGCAGCAGCCCGGGTGGGAGTACCACGACCCGGGCGTCGTGGACCCCGAGATCGGGCTGATGGACACCCTGCCGACGTTCCGCCGCACCCTGCACCGGGCCGGTCTGGAGGAGCACGTCATCGCGATCGTCGGCCGGTCCCCGCAGGTCGCCGCGGCCTGGGGCGGCAAGCTCGGCTTCGTCTTCATCGACGGCGGCCACACCGACGAGCACGCCACCGGCGACTACGAGGGCTGGGCCCCGCACGTCGCGGAGGGCGGCACGCTCGTGATCCACGACGTGTTCCCGGACCCGGCCGACGGCGGCCAGGCCCCGTACCGGATCTACCTGCGCGCGCTGGCCTCCGGCGCCTTCGAGGAGGTCTCGGTGACGGACTCCCTGCGCGTGCTGCGGCGCACCGGCGCGGGCGTCTAGGGACCGCCGCCCGGGGCGCGGCGGGGCATAAGACGACAATCACACCACGCCCCCGGATGGCCCATGGTCCGTACGGGGCCCGCCCGGGCGTTCTAGCATCGCGACGTGCGCTACGACGACAGCCCCCCGCTTCCCGAGTCCCGGTCCTCGATCAGCCCGGACCGGCCCTGGTTCGCGCGCCGGCCCGCCCTCACGGTGGCGCTGGCGGCGCTCGCCCCGACCTGTCTGGCGGGCTGGGTGCTGACCCAGGTCCTGACCGGCTCCGAGTCCGGCGGGCGGCAGCCCGGGGGCACGCCGCTCGCCGCCTCGCACACCACGGCGGGGTCGGACGCCAAGGCCAGCGCCTCCCCGACGCCGGGCCCGGGCGCGGCCGCGAGCCCGGCCCGGCAGAGCCCCTCCGGGGCCGCCGCCCCCGCGAAGGGCCCGCTCACCGGCCGGACCGTGGTCATCGACCCCGGCCACAACACGGGCAACTTCCGGCACTCCGCCGAGATCAACAAGCTGGTGGACATCGGCACCAACCGCAAGGAGTGCGACACCACCGGCACCACCACCAACTCCGGTTACATGGAGGCGGAGTTCTCCCTCGACGTCTCCCGCCGGGCGCGCGCCCTGCTGGAGGCCAAGGGCGCCAAGGTGGTCTTCACCCACGAGGGAGACCGCCCGTGGGGCCCCTGCATCAACGAGCGGGCCCGGATCGGGAACGAGGCGGCGGCCGACGCCGTGGTGTCCGTGCACGCCGACGGCGCCTCCGCCGGCAACCGGGGCTTCCACGTCATCCTCCCGGCCCGGGTCAAGGGCGGCGCGGCGGACACCGCGAAGATCGTCGGCCCCTCCCGCGACCTCGGCGAACGCATCGCGAACAACTTCGGCCGCACCACCGGCTCCTCCCCCGCCAACTACCTGGGCAGCGGCACCGGATTGGTGGTCCGGGACGACCTGGGCGGGCTCAACCTCTCGACCCGGCCGAAGGTGTTCCTCGAATGCGGCAACATGCGTGACGACAAGGACGCGGCGCAGCTGATGAGTCCGGACTGGCGGCAGAAGGCGGCACAGGGCATCGCGGACGGCATCACGGGCTTCCTGGGCGGGTAGTTCACGGGGCAGTCGTCCCGGGGCGGCTCGCCGCCCCGATCCTCTCGGCCGCGCGAAGCTCCGTACCATGGGGGCGCCCGCTCGCCCCAGCCAAGACCGAGAAGGACACTCCCAGACGTGAACATCCGCTCCCTCACGCGAGGTGACGGCGTGGTGATCGGAGCAGCGGTCCTGCTGTTCATCGCCTCGTTCCTCGATTTCTACTCCGCCACCCTCCTGGACCTCCCGAGTGCGTGGGACACGGACTTCTTCGGGCTGGCGCTGCCGACCGTCTTCCTGACCGGCTTCATCGCCGCCGGGCTGCTGATCGGGGCCCGCTTCCAGCCCGAGGGCCGCAAGCTCGGGAACCTGACCCTGACGGCGTGGGGCACCGTACTGGCCGTGGCGGCGGCCTGGGCCTCGCTGTGGTCGCTGATCACCTGCCCGTCCAAGTGGGACCTGGGCGCGGGCAGCATCATCGCCTTCCTCGCCAACCTCGCCCTGGCGGGCGTCGCCGTCGCCGGTACGAAGATCCCCGCGCTGGCCGGGCCGCTCGTGCCCGAGCCGCGGCCCGCCGCGCCGCAGCCGTACGGCGGCCAGCCCGGCACCGGTTACGGCTACCCGGGGCAGCAGCAGCCGCAGGGCTACGGGACCACCCCGCAGCCGGCCCCGCCGTACGGGGGCACCCCGGCGTCCGGCCCGCAGGAGTCGGCCCCGGCGGCGGACTTCACTCCGTTCTGGTTCGCGGTGCCGGTGGCCCGGCCCCTCTACGGCGAGGACGGCTCCCCCGTCCCGGTCGCGGAGCTGGCGCCGGGCACCTGGTACCTGGCCGTCGACCAGCGCGGCCCGTCGGCGCTGGTGGCGCAGACCCAGGACGGCCGCCGCGGCGTCCTGAACGACACCTCCGGCATCCAGCGCGGCTGACCCGGCCCCGCCGCCACGGCCCACGGCCCCCCGCCCCGACCCGGGGCGGGGGGTCGCCGCACTTCCCGGCGGGGCGCGCGTGCCCTACAGTCGCCTGACGTCAGCTGACACATCGTCAGATCAGGCTCGCTGAGGGGACCGTACATGCGCCTCGGACTCGCACTCGGCTACTGGGGCCGCGGGCCCGCCCCCGCCCACCTCGACCTCGCCACCGAGGCCGAGCGCCTCGGCTACGACTCGGTGTGGACCGCCGAGGCCTGGGGCTCCGACGCCTTCACCCCGCTCACCTGGATCGCCGCGCACACCTCCCGCATCCGGCTCGGCACCGCCATCGCCCAGATGGCCGCCCGCACCCCGACCGCGACCGCCATGCACGCCCTCACCCTCGACCACCTCTCCGGCGGCCGGATGATGCTGGGCCTGGGCCTGTCCGGACCCCAGGTGGTGGAGGGCTGGTACGGGCGCCCCTTCCCCGCGAGCCCGCTCACCGCGACCCGGGAGTACGTGGACGTCGTACGCCAGGTGCTGCGCCGCGAGGCCCCCGTCACCCTGGACGGCCGCTTCCACAGCCACCCCTACCGCGGCGGGGACGGCACCGGCACCGGCAAGCCCCTCAAGCCCATCACCCACCCGCTGCGAGCGGACCTCCCGCTGCTGCTGGGTGCGGAGGGCCCGAAGAACATCGCCCAGACCACCCGCATCGCGGACGGCTGGCTCCCCCTCTACTGGTCACCCACCCGCACCGACGTCTACCGGGCCTCGCTGACGGACCTCCCCGACGGGTTCATGATCGCCCCGATGGCCCGCGCCAAGGTCTGCGACGACGTGGCCGAGGGACTGCTCCCGGTCAAGGCGATGCTCGGCTTCTACATCGGCGGCATGGGCCACGCCGCCCGCAACTTCCACGCCGACCTGATGGGCCGCATGGGGTACGAGGCCGAGGCCCGGCGCGTCCAGGAGCTGTTCCTGGCCGGGCGCAGACAGGAGGCGGTGCTCGCCGTTCCGGACGCGTTCGCGGACGAGATCTCCCTCGTCGGCCCGCGCGAGCGGATCGCGGAGCGGCTGGAGCTGTGGCGCAAGGGCCCCGTCACGGACCTGCTGGTCACGGCCCCGGACCCGCACACCCTGCGGGTGCTGGCAGAGCTCAACGGCTGAGCAGGCGGACGTTAGCGAAGCGTTTGCGCCGCGCCGGAGCATGGTGCACGACCACCGACGCACAGCTCCACAAAGGGGAACAGCCATCAGCACCAACCGGATCAAGGCGGGCGTCCTCGCGGCCGCCACCGTCGCGGGCCTGGCCCTTGCCACCGCTCCGGCCGACGCGGCCGACCACTGCAAGGCCGGCGGCGGGGCCGTCTACATCTGCCAGTACGGGGTGACCAAGCACAAGCTGCCCGACGGCGGCAAGCAGCAGTTCCTGGTCGGCACGGACAACGCCGTGTGGACGCGCTGGACCGACTCCGACGGCGACTGGACCCACTGGTCGTCCATGGGCGGCACCGCCAGGAGCAGCATCGTCGTCATCGACCGCTTCAGCGGCGGTGACCCCTGGCAGTTCAGCCTCTCCGTCGAGGGCAACGACGGCTGGCGCTTCGTGAAGTCCCGCCACCACGACGGCAGCTGGACGGACTGGTTCCCCATGCCCGACCCGGTCTAGTCGGTCGGCTCCGGCCGGTCCGTCGCCTCCGGCACGGCTTCGAGGAGCCCGCGCAGGTCCAGCGGCATCACGGCGATCTCCATCGTCCCGCCGCCCTCCAGGGCGCAGGCCACGATCCGCGAGCCCGGGTTGATGGAGATGCCCTCCCGTACGGAGGGCATCCGTACGGCGGTGGCCCGGGCGCCCGCCAGGGACACGGCCGGGCCCCGGCCGGGCTGCCAGCGGGCGGCGCCCCGGTCCGCGTACAGCCGGCCGGAACGCCAGCGGCCGCCGCCCGCCGGGGTCCGGGCCATGCCCGGGATCCCGGCGGGGCTGTCGGCCGCGACCCGCTGGCGCTGCTTGCGGCGCAGCAGCCAGCCCACGCCGGCGGCCGCGAGGGAGAGGAACAGGAACTCGATCACACCGGCCATTCAAACAGGCGGCGGATCAGCCGGTGAGCTGCGAGGTGCTCGGCACCTTGTCGGTGACCACGGCGCCCGCGTTCTTGCCGGCTTCCTTGACGCCGTTGATGACGTTGTCGAAGGCGTCGATGTCGGCGTCGCCCGCCTCGCCCTTGCGGAGCTTGGTGGCCAGCCCCTTGAGGGACTCGATGCCCGCCGTCAGCGGGACCATCGCCTTCGACAGCAGCGGGTCGCCCTTGGCGTTCTCCGCGGCCGCCTTCAGCCGGTTGTACGCGAAGGCACCCGCCAGACCCGCCTTGATCAGCGCGAACGTACGCCCCTTCGCGCCCTTCTTGAACTTGCCCTCGCGGTACGGCTTCACGATCCACTGGTACGTCGCCCCGGCCGCGAGCCCGGCGTTGGCCACGAACCGCGTCTTGGCGAACTTCTGCCTCTCCGCCGGGGTCGTCGGCGACGGCGTCGCGGCGGCCAGCTCGTCGGCCGCGGCCGCGTCCGGCTCCGCCACGGCCAGGACCGCCAGCTCGGCGGCGGCGGCCGAGGAGATCTCCTCCCGCTGCCCGCGGTCGCCACCGCCGCCGCACGCGGTGGCACCGGCCAGCAGCGCGGTGGACAGCACCACCGCCGTGAGGGCTCGACGGATACGGACGGTTGCGGGTACGGCCACGGTTGCCTCCGGGGACTGAGGTGTCCCCCGCAGCCTCACCCGGGGCACCGGACACCACCACCGGGGCGACCCGTTCGGGGGGTCCCCCGGAGCCTGCGGCACGCCCGGCCCCGGGCCCCCGACCCCGCGGGCCCTCCCGCGGCCCCTCCCGCGGGCCCTCCCACGGCTCCGGCCCGCGGCCCCCATCCCGCGGCCCCGACCCACGGCTCCGGCCCGCGGCTCCGGCCCGCGGCCACGGTCTGCGGCTCCAGCCCACGGCTCCCGCCCGCGGCCACGGTCTGCGGCCCCGGCTCACGGCTCCGGCCCACGGCCACGGTCTGCGGCTCCGGCCCACGGCCACGGTCTGCGGCCCCGGCCCACGGCTCCGGCCCACGGCCCGCCCCGGTTCAGGAGCGGCAGCTCAACGGCAGCAGTCCGGCTCCAGGCCCGCCGGCAGGGCCAGCCCGCCGAAGACCTCCCCGGTGGCCTCGTCCCCGCCCAGCGCCGCCACCGCGAGCAGCAGCGAACCCGCCGTCCAGGCCGTCTGCTCCACCGGCCACACCGCCCGGTCCTCGAAGACGTACCCCGTCCAGTACATGCCGTTCTCGGCACGCAGGTGCCCGATCGAGCGCAGGACCTCCAGCGCCCGGTCCGACTCCCCCATCACCCACAGGGTCAGCGCCAGCTCGCAGGACTCCCCGCCCGTCACCCACGGGTTCGGCAGCACGCACCGCACCCCCAGGTCCGGGACGACGAACTCGTCCCAGCGGCCCTCGATGCGCGCCTTCGCCTCCGGCCCGGACAGCGCCCCGCCCAGCACCGGGTAGTACCAGTCCATCGAGTAGCGGTCCTTGTCCAGGAACCGCTCCGGGTGCCGGCGTATCGCGTGCGCGAGCGCACCCGCCGCCAGCTCCCAGTCCGGCTGCGGGTCGCCGCGGTGGTCCGCGATGGCCAGCGCGCAGCGCAGCGCCTGGTGGATCGAGGAGGAGCCGGTCAGCAGGGCGTCCGTGACGGGCGTGCCGTCCGCCTCCCGCTTCCAGCCGATCTCGCCGCCCGGCTGCTGGAGCGCGAGGACGAACTCGACGGCCGCGACGACCACCGGCCACATCCGGTCCACGAAGGTGTCGTCACCGGTGGCCAGGTAGTGGTGCCAGACGCCGACGGCTACGTACGCGACGAAGTTCGTCTCCAGGCCCGCGTCCTGCGGCACGGCCGTGTCCACGCCGTCGGGCCGGTCCGCGTACGCCGCGTACCAGGAGCCGTCCTGGTTCTGGTGCCGGGCCAGCCACGCGTAGGCCCGCTCGGCCGCCTCGTGCTCGCCCGCCGTGTCCAGGGCCATCGCGGCCTCGGTGTGGTCCCACGGGTCGAGGTGGTGGCCCCGGAACCACGGTATGGCCCCGTCCGCGCGCTGCACGGCCAGGATCCCGGCGACGGTCCGCGCCGCCTCTTCGGCGGTCAGCACGCCGTCCAGGACGAGGTGCTCGGGCACGGTGCGCTCCGGCGAGCTCACTGGGCGGAGCCGGTCGCGCCGACGGGCAGGTGGGGCTTGGTCGCGTACGCCACGAAGCTCTTGCCGATGACCGGGTTGAGGGCCTGCTCGGCGAGCCGGGTCGCGAGGGGCTTCTTCATGATGTCCCAGACCAGGAGCTTGTGGTACGCCTTGACCGGCAGCGCCTTGTCGTTGTCCACCCCGAAGGCGCACTTGAGCCACCAGTACGGGGAGTGCAGGCCGTGCGCGTGGTGGGTGCCGTACGGCTTGAGGCCCGCGGCCTCCATCTTGGCGAGGAGTTCGTCCGCCTTGTAGATGCGGATGTGGCCGCCCTCGACCTCGTGGTAGGCGTCGGACAGCGCCCAGCAGATCTTCTCCGGGCCGTAGCGCGGGACGGTGACCGCTATCCGGCCGCCGGGCTTGAGCACGCGCACCATCTCGGCGAGGACGCCCTTGTCGTCGGGGATGTGCTCCATCACCTCCGAGATGATGACGACGTCGAAGGACTCGTCCGGGAAGGGCAGGGCCAGCGCGTCGCCCTCCATGGCGGTGGCGGTGGCGCCGGCCGGGGCCTCACCGGCCTCCTTCATGGCGGCGAACCACTTGGCGACCTCGCGGATCTCCTCGCCGTTGCGGTCGACGGCGACGACCTGGGCGCCGCGCCGGTAGCACTCGAAGGCGTGCCGGCCTGCGCCGCAGCCCAGATCGAGCACACGGTCGCCTGCGGCGAGCGGGAACCGGGAGAAATCGACGGTCAGCACGGGGTCCTGCCTTCGCGGTCACGGGGGTGAAGGGTGGTGCGGGTGGAGCGGGGTCATGCGGGTGGTGCGGGGTGGTGCGGGTGGAGCGGGGTCATGCGGGTGTTACGGGTGCTGCGGACGGTGCTCGCGGGGGCCCTGGGGCGCGCCGCTCACCGGGTCCGGGCGGCGGCGGCCTGCGCGATGGCGGCTCTGTAGTGCGCGGCGGTGCCCTCGGCCGCCTTGGCCCAGGTGAACCGGGTCAGCACCCGCTCCCGCCCGGCGGCCCCCAGACGGGCACGCAGCTCCGCGTCGCCCAGCAGCCGGCCCAGCGCACCGGCCAGCGCCCCCGCGTCACCGGGCGGCACGGCCAGGCAGGTCTCCCCGTCGGGACCGGACACCTCGGGGATGGCCCCGCCGGTCGTGGCGACCAGCGGGGTGCCGGTGGCCATGGCCTCGGCCGCCGGGAGCGAGAAGCCCTCGTAGAGGGAGGGTACGCAGGAGACCTGGGCGCTGCGCACCAGGTCCACGAGCTCGGCGTCGGTGATGCCCTTGACGAACCGCACCGCGTCCTGGAGCCCGTACGTCTCGATCGCGCGGGCGACCGGCCCGCTCTCGGCGCGCTTGCCGACGACGACGAGATGGGCGTCGGGGCGCTCGGTACGGAGCTTGGCGAGGGCCTCGACGAGGTGGACGAGCCCCTTGAGGGGGACGTCGGCGCTGGAGGTCGTCACGATCCGCCCGGGAACCTCCGCGACGGACGGGTCCGGCGACCAGAGGTCGGTGTCCGCGCCGATGTGCACGACGTGGATGCGGTCGTCGCGCACCCCGAGGTGCTCGGCGATCTCCTGCCGGGAGGAACCGGAGACCGTCAGCACGGAGGGCAGCCTGCGGGCCACCCGGCCCTGCATGCGCGTGAACGCGTACCAGCGCCGCACGGAGGCGCGCTTCTTGCGGTCCTTCGCGGCGGCGAGGTCGAGCTTGCGGTCGACGGTGATGGGGTGGTGGATGGTGGTCACCAGGGGCGCGCCGAGGTCGCCCAACAGGCCGTAGCCGAGGGTCTGGTTGTCGTGGATGACGTCGAACTCGCCCGCGCGGGCCTGGAGGTGGCGCCGGGCGCGCAGCGAGAACGTCAGAGGCTCGGGGAAGCCGCCGGTCCACATCGTCGCGACTTCCAGGGCGTCGATCCAGTCCCGGTACTCGTCGCGCTTGGGAGTGCGGAACGGGTCGGGGCTGCGGTACAGGTCCAGGCTCGGCAGCTCGGTGAGCGCGGCCCCGGTGTCCAGCACCGGATAGGGCTGCGCGCCGATGACCTCGACGGAGTGCCCGAGCTTCACCAGCTCCCGCGAGAGGTGCCGGACGTAGACGCCCTGGCCGCCACAGAACGGGTTCCCCTTATAGGTGAGCAGTGCGATGCGCAACGGGCGGTCGCCGTCGGTGGCGGAACCCGGGAAAGGGCTCGCCACCATGGCCTCTGCGGACACTCTCGGCCCCCTTCTCACTGCACTTTCGCCGGAGCGTAACCGCTCGGATAATGTAGAACAAGTTTCAGAGTTGATCCTCTGAAGACCATTGAATCTACCGGCCGGAAACCACACCGTAAGAGGCGGAGCAGGTGATTCGCGCCACGACTCGGACGCCTGACATGCTGACCCCCGGACCATCCCGGAATCAGCCGCCGCAACGGCACGTAACACCAGGAAACGGAACGCCAGGAACGGGACACATGACAGCGGAAGCGAAGACCGTGACGCCTCCCCTGACGGAGCGCCAGGAGGCGCGCCGTCGTCGGATCCTGCACGCGAGCGCGCAGCTGGCCAGCCGGGGCGGCTTCGACGCCGTGCAGATGCGGGAGGTCGCCGAGTCGTCGAACGTCGCGCTGGGCACCCTGTACCGCTACTTCCCGTCCAAGGTGCACCTGCTGGTCGCCACCATGCAGGACCAGCTCCAGCACATGCACACGACCCTGCGCAAGCGCCCCCCGGCGGGCGAGGAGCCGGCGGCCCGCGTCGCGGAAACCCTGATGCGCGCCTTCCGCGCCCTCCAGCGCGAGCCGCACCTCGCGGACGCGATGGTCCGCGCCCTGACCTTCGCGGACCGGAGCGTGTCCCCCGAGGTGGACACGGTCTCCCGGCTGACGACGGCGATCATCCTGGACGCCATGGGCCTCGACGCCCCACCGACGGCGGAACAGCTCTCGGCGGTCCGCGTCATCGAGCACACCTGGCACTCGGCCCTGATCACCTGGCTCTCGGGCCGGGCGTCCATCGCCCAGGTGAAGATCGACATCGAGACGGTGTGCCGGCTGATCGACCTGACGGGGGCGGGGGCGGGGGCGGGGGCCGGGGCCGGGGCCGGGGCCGGGGCCGGGGCCGGGGCCGGGGCCGGGCGAGGGAGTCGGGCCGGAAAGGCCTGATTCCGGCGGGGCGGGGGTGGGGGCGGTAGCCCCCGGGACGGCCTCAGAGTGGGTTGGGGGCTTCCCGTCAGTCCCATCGTCCTTCCGGTTCGGGCCGGTCCCTCAAGGGCGCTCCTTCGTCGCGTCGCTACGCGATGGCCTTCGGCCACCCTTGACCGACCGACCCGAACCGGAAAGCCGAAAGACTGCCGGGAAACCCCCAAAGAAACGGCACGGTCCAGAGGAGGAGGGGCGGGCGCCTCAGGGACCAGGCGCGGTGCCGGGGGCCGGCCCGCCGGGCATCCGGGCCCTCACATCTGTGATTCCGGGCCAGGGGCGCGACTACCCGCACGAGAAGGCGAACAGAGCCCCTTGGGAAGCCCCCAGACGCGACAGATCGCTACGCGCTCCTCTCGTCTCAGCGTCCGACGACCGCCTGTGGCCGCTACCCGCACCAAAAGGCGAACAGGGCAGCTCAGGAAGCCGACAGGCGCGACAGATCGCTACGCGCTTCTCTGATCACGGCGACCGACGGTCGTCTCGGGCTGATATTTCAGGACGTCAGCGCGGCCTCACCGGCGCGGACGGCGCGGAGGGAACGCTCGACGGTTTCGAGCTTCTCACCGACCGGTCCGGCGTAGTCGATGACGGCGCGCGCGGCCTCCTCACCGAGGGTGCGGGTGATGACCCAGGTGGCCAGGTACTGGGACGCCAGGCAGCCGCCGGCGGTGGCGATGTTCCCCTCGGCGTGGAAGGGGGCGTCCAGGACGGTCACCCCCTCGGCCTCGACGAACGGGCGGCTCGTCATGTCCGTGCACGCCGGCATGTCACCCAGCAGTCCGAGCTTCGCGAGGACCAGCGCACCGGAACACTGCGAACCGATCAGCTGTCGGGAGGGGTCGAGCGGCAGCATGGAGAGCAGCCGGTCGTCGGCGACCACGTCGCGCGTCTTCACACCGCTGCCGATGAGTACGACATCGGCCTCGGTCACGAAGTCCATCGACCGCTGGCCGGTCACCTCGACACCGTTCATCGAGGTCACGACGGGGGTGGGCGTCGTGATGTAGGCCTTGAGACCGGCCTTGCTGATCAACGCCGAGGCAATGAAGCTGTCGAGTTCGTTGAACCCGTCGAAGGTCACAACGGCTACCTGCATCACAACTCCCTTGATAGACAGGCCGGCAGTCTCGCACCGCAGCCCCGCCGAGTGATCACGAAGGCCAGCATGTGGACCCCTTCGTCAGCCTCCTGCCCGCCGACGACCAGCCCGAGACGATCGTCGGACGCTGAGAAATGAGGAGCGCGTAGCGATCTGTGGCGCCTGTCGGCTCCCTGGGCCGCTCTGTTCGCCCTCTGGTGCGGGTATCAGCCACAGGCGGTCGTCGGACGCTGAGACGAGAGGAGCGCGTAGCGATCTGTCGCGCCTGTCGGCTTCCTGGGCTGCTCTGTTCGCCTTCTCGTGCGGGTAGTCGCGCCCCCGGCCCGGAACGGCGACTGTCGAGGGCCCGGATGCCTGGCCGGCCAAGCCCCGGCCCCTCGTCTCATCGCTGAGGGAGCCGCTCCTCGCTTCTCTGCCCCGTGCCGTTTCTTTGGGGGTTTCCCGGCAGTCTTTCGGCTTTCCGGTTCGGGTCGGTCGGTCAAGGGTCGCCGAAGGCGATCGCGTAGCGACGCGACGAAGGAGCGCCCTTGAGGGACCGGCCCGAACCGGAAGGACGATGGGACTGACGGGAAGCCCCCAACCCACTCTGAGACCGCCCAAGGGGATACCGCCCCCGCCCCGCCCCGCCCCGCCCCACCCACCCCCCCTCACTCCTCCGGCGGGAACACCGCCTCGCCCGTTGCCGACAGGGTGATGAGGATGGCCTCCACCGGGCAGCCCTCGGCGGCCGTCAGGGTGGGTTCGTTGGCGTCCGTCTCCGCCGACCGGGGGTGGGACTGGCGGGCCGAGTCGAGGGTGAAGGCGTCGGGGGCGTGGGTCACGCACATGCCCGAGCCGATGCAGACCCCCCGGTCGACCTCGACCTGCCAGCGGTCCCCACGGTCCCCCATCACGCACCCGCCGGGAGGTGGATCATCTTGTGCTCCAGGTACTCGCTCAGTCCCTCCGGGCCGAACTCCCGTCCTACGCCGCTGTTCTTGTAGCCGCCGAACGGGCCCAGCATGTCCAGGCTGAAGGTGTTCACGTTGAAGGTGCCGGTGCGCACGCTCCGGGCGAAGTCGATGCCGTGCTCCACGTCGGCCGTCCAGACGCTGCCGCTCAGGCCGAACTCCGAGTCGTTGGCCACCCGTACCGCCTCCGCCTCGTCCCCGTACGGGATCAGGCACACGACCGGGCCGAAGATCTCCTCGCGGGCGATCCGCATCGAGTTGTCGACGTCGCCGAAGAGGGTGGGTTCCACGTACCAGCCCCGCTCCAGGCCGGCCGGCCGGCCGCCGCCCGCCAGGACCTTCGCGCCCTCCTCCTGGCCGATCCGGATGTAGTCCAGCGACCGCTGCTGCTGCCGCTCGGCGACCAGCGGCCCGAGCTGCGTCGCCGGGTCCAGCGGGTCGCCGACCACGAGGGCGCCGGCGGCCGCCGCGAGGGCCTCGGCCACCTCCTCGTACCGGCTGCGCGGGGCGAGGATCCGGGTCTGCGCCACGCACGCCTGGCCGTTGTTCATCCAGGCGGCGGGGACGATGCCCGCCACGGTGACCGCCAGGTCCGCGTCCGGCAGGATCACGGCGGCGGACTTGCCGCCGAGTTCGAGGGTGACCCGGGTCAGGTTGCGGGCGGCGACCTCCATGACCCGCTTGCCGGCGGCGACGGAGCCGGTGAAGGCGACCTTGTCGACGCCGGGGTGCCCGACCAGGTACTCGCTGACCTCCCGGTCGGCGGGCAGGATCGACAGCACGCCCTCCGGCAGCCCGGCCTCCCGTGCGATGTCCGCCAGGATGAAGGAGTCCAGCGGGGCCTCGGGCGACGGCTTGAGGATCACCGAGGAGCCGGTGAGCAGCGCGGGCGCGAGCTTCGCCGCGGCCACGAACTGGGGGACGTTCCACGGGATGACGGCGGCGACGACCCCGACGGGTTCGCGGCGTACGAGGATCGGGCCGAGCGCGCCCTGGCGGCGCTCCTCGTAGGGGTAGGCGGCGGCGACCTTGATGGCGGAGTCGTAGACCATCATCGCGCCGAGCGCCTGGGCGAGGACGCTCCAGGAGTACGGGGAGCCGTTCTGGGAGCTGATGGAGCGGGCGATCTCCTCGTGCCGGACGGCGATGGCGTCCTTGATGCGGGAGACGACGGCGATCCGCTCCTCCAGGGACAGGCGGGGCCAGGGCCCCTCGTCGAAGGCCTTGCGGGCGACGGCCACGGCCCGGTCCACGTCCGCCTCGCAGGCGTGGGGGACGCTGCCGATGACCTGCTCGGTGTGGGGGGAGACGATCCGGATGGTGTCGGTGCCCAGCGGATCGGTCCATTCCCCGCCGATGAACAGTTGGCCGTGTTCCACGAGCTCGGTCATGTCCGATGCCTCCAGGGCTGCGCACGATCTCACCGATGTCGCAGAACTGATACCAGTTCTAGTTCCAGGAGTCCACGGTCGGAGCAGGGCTCCGGATGATCCGATGAGCGGTCAGGGCTTTTGGGAAACAGTCGACTTGGGCTACTACTGAAACGCGTTCTCGTCGGAGCGGATCGAGCCAGCGAACCAGCGAACCAGCGAACCACCGAACCAGCCAGGGAGCACCCATGTCAGAGGTCATGCCACAGGTCACCGACCACGGCGGCGGTGTCCACGCCATCCAGGTCCCGATCCCCGACAACCCCCTCGGCCACACCCTCGTCCACGTCCTCGACACCGACGCCGGGCCCGTCCTGATCGACACCGGCTGGGACGACCCCGCCTCCTGGGACACCCTCACCGCCGGGCTCGGCGCGCTCGGGATCGCCGTCGCCGACGTGCACGGGGTGGTCATCACCCACCACCACCCCGACCACCACGGCCTGTCCGGGCAGGTGCGGGAGGCCTCGGGCGCGTGGATCGCGATGCACGCCGCCGACACCGAGGTCGTCCTGCGGACCCGCTCCGCCGAGCCCGGCGTCTGGTTCGACTACATGAGCGAGAAGCTGGCCGCCGCCGGGGCGCCCGAGGAGCACGTCGCCCCGCTCCGCGCGGCGCGGGCGAGCGGCCGCGTCCGCACCCTGCCCGGGCTCAGCGCCGCCGTGCCCGACCGGGAGATCGTCCCCGGCGAGCTGCTGCCCCTCGCCGGGCGGCGGCTGCGCGCGGTCTGGACCCCCGGGCACACGCCCGGCCACGTCTGCCTGCACCTGGAGGAGCGGCACCCCGCCGGCCTCCCCGGCAACGGCCGGCTCTTCTCCGGCGACCACCTGCTGCCCGGGATCTCCCCGCACATCGGCCTGTACGAGGCCCCGGAGGACACCCGCGTCACCGACCCGCTCGGCGACTACCTCGACTCCCTCGAACGCGTCGGCCGCCTGGCGCCCGCCGAGGTGCTCCCGGCCCACCAGTACGCCTTCACCGACGCGCCCGCCCGCGTACGGGAGCTGCTGGAGCACCACGAGGAGCGGCTGACCGGGCTGTGGCGGCTGCTGGCCGAGCCCCTGACCCCCTGGGGGCTCGCGGAGCGGATGGAGTGGAACCGGCCCTGGGAGCAGATCCCGTACGGCTCCCGGAACATCGCCGTCTCCGAAGCGGAGGCCCATCTGCGGCGGCTGGTGAAGCAGGGCCGGGCGGAGGCCGTCCCGGGCACGGACCCGGTGGCGTACCGGGCGCTGTAGCCCGCCGCCCGGGACGGGCCGGGGCCGCCCGTACGGGCCCCCGTGCCACCGGGCCCGGTGGCTACGGGCCGGTAGAGTGAGGCCGTCGTCCACACATCCGTATGGGGGGAAGCCGGTGCGAATCCGGCGCTGACCCGCAGCCGTGACCCGGCCCGCCGAACGCGGGACGGCAGCCGGAATGCCCCGTACCGGAGTGCGCGGCTCGTGCCGCCGGGGCCCCCGGCGGCCGGCACCGTCGAGGTAAACGGAGCCGGAGCCCGGTGCCTGCGCGTGCCTGTCTCCCGCCCCCCGTACGAGAGGCACCCGCCCCGTCATGAACGTCCGCCGCAGCGCAGCCGCGCTCGCCGCATCCGCCGTGCTCTGCGTGGGCGCCGCCCCCGCCGCCCTCGCCGACACGCCGTCGCCCTCCGCGCCGCCCGTCGTCCCGTCGGGCCTGTTCGGCAAGGCCGACCCGACGTACGACGGGGTGTGGCGCCAGTCCCTCGCGCTGCTCGCGCAGCGCACGGTGGGCCTGAAGCCCGCACCGCAGGCCGTGGACTGGCTCACCGGCCAGCAGTGCGCGGGCGGCGGCTTCGCCTCGTTCCGCGCGGACGCCGGCGCGGCCTGCGACGACAAGACGATGTACGACACCAACGCGACGGCGGTCGCCGTGCAGGCCATGAAGGCCCTCGGCGGCAAGGACGCGCAGGTCAAGAAGGCGACGGACTGGCTGAAGTCCGTACAGAACGACGACGGCGGCTGGGCCTACGTGCCGGGCTCCCCCAGCGAGGGCAGCTCCACCTCCCTCGTGATCAGCGCTCTGGCCGCGGCCGGTGAGAAGCCCGCCGAGGTCAAGTCGAAGGCGGGCAAGTCCGCGTACGACGGCCTGCTCTCCTTCCAGCTCGGCTGCTCCGCCGAGCCGGCCTCCGACCGGGGGGCCTTCGGGTACCAGCCGGCCGACGGCAAGCTCGCCGCGAACGCCGACGCCACGGCCGCCGCCGCGCTGGCCGCCCTGGGCAAGGGCATCGTCGTCGAGCCGGCCGCCACGGACACCCCGGCCGCCGCACTGGCCTGCCCGGCCGGTTCGGCCGACCCGGCGGGCGCGGCCCAGGGCGCGGCCGGCTACCTGGCCGAGGCGCTGAAGAAGGACGGCCACCTGACGGCCGTCACCCCGGGCTCCGACCAGCCCACCGCCGACACGGGCAACACCGCCGACGCCGTGATCGCCCTGGCTGCGGCCGGGCACCGGCAGGCGGCGGCGGGCGCCCTGGAGTGGCTGCAGAAGAACTCCACCGCGTGGGCCAACCGCAACCCGGCCGCACTGGCCACCCTGGTCCTGACCGCCCATGCGACGGGTACCGACCCGAAGGCCTTCGGCGGCGTCGACCTGGTGGCGGCGCTGAACGCCACGGGCCCGGCCCCGGTCGCGCCCGACACCGAACCGCAGAAGGTGGAGGGCGAGGAGAAGCCGGGCTCCGGCAACCAGAACATCTGGTGGATCGTCGGTGCGGGCGCCGCGGCCGGCATGGGCATCGGCATCCTGCTGAGCGGCCGCAGGAAGAAGCAGCAGTGACCCGCCGCCGTACCCCGGCTGGTGCGCTCACCGGCGTCCTGGCCGTGCTGGGCCTCGTACTGACCCTGCTCGCGGCCTCCCCCGCCCTGGCGGCGGGCTACCGCTACTGGTCGTTCTGGGACGGTGCGGGCGGCCGCTGGGCGTACGCCACCCAGGGCCCTTCGACGGCCCGCCCCGCGGACGGCGCCACGCTCGGGTTCCGCTTCTCCGTGAGCAGGGACGCCGCCGCCGAGGCGGCCCGGCCGCGCGCCGCAGCCGACTTCGAGGCCGTCTGCGGCGCCACCGCCCCGGCGGAGGGGAAGAAGCGGGTGGCGCTCGTCATCGACTTCGGCGTGCCCGAGGACGCCCCCGCCGGCGAGACCCCGCCCCAGGGGACCCCGCGCACCGCCTGCGCGCAGCTGGCGCCCGCGGCCACGGCGGCCGAGGCGCTGGCGGAGGTGGCGAAGCCGCTGCGCTACAACGGCGCGGCGCTGCTGTGCGGGATCTCCGGCTACCCGAGGGCGGGCTGCGGCGAGCCCATCGAGGACGCGTCGCAGCCGAAGCCTTCCGCTTCGGCTTCGGCTGCGGCCTCGGGCTCGGCTTCGGCTTCGGCTTCGGCGGACGCGGACGCGGAGTCGGACTCCCCGGGCAGCGGCCCCTCGGCCGGCCTGTTCCTGGGCATCGCGGCGGTCCTCGCCCTGGGCTCCGCCGCCGTCTGGCAGTCCCGCCGCCGCAGGCGATGACGCCGCGCCCCGCCACCGGCGCGTGCACGCACGGCGCGGCACGTACCGACGTACCCCCGGCCGGGCGCGGTGCGGCCGGGCGGCCGGGTCCCCCGCACGGGTCGGCGTACGACCGCCGGAGGCATTGGCGGGCCCCCGAGGCACGGCGTGGGAACGCCCTGCACGCGGGGGCCTGGTGGCTGTGGGCCCTCGGGCTGGCCACCGCCGCGTCCCGTACCACCAACCCGCTGCTGCTCGGGCTGATCGTCGGCGTCGCCGGGTACGTGGTGGCGGCGCGCCGGACGCAGGCGCCGTGGGCGCGTTCCTACGGGGCGTTCGTCAAGCTCGGCCTGTTCGTGATCGGCCTGCGGCTGGTCTTCTCCGTGCTGCTGGGCTCTCCCATCCCCGGCACGCACACCCTCTTCACCCTCCCGGAGGTCCCGCTGCCCTCCTGGGCGCAGGGCATCCGGTTCGGCGGCCGGGTCACCGCCGAGCAGCTGGTCTTCGCCCTCTACGACGGCGCGAAGCTGGCGACGCTGCTGATCTGCGTGGGCGCGGCGAACGCGCTGGCCAATCCGGCGCGGCTGCTGAAATCGCTCCCGGCGGCCCTCTACGAGGCGGGCGTGGCCGTCATCGTGGCCATGACGTTCGCGCCGAACATGGTCGCCGACGTGGCCCGGCTGCGCACCGCCCGCCGGCTGCGCGGGCGCCCCACGGGCGGGGTGAAGGCCGTCCTCCAGATCGGGCTGCCGGTGCTGGAGGGGGCCCTGGAACGTTCCGTCGCCATCGCCGCGTCGATGGACGCGCGCGGCTACGGGCGTACCGCGCAGGTCCCGCCGGCCGTGCGGCGCACCACCAACGCCCTCACCCTGGGCGGGCTGCTCGGCATGTGCGCCGGCACGTACGGGCTGCTCGCGGCGGAGGGTGCCGGGTACGGGCTGCCCGTGCTCGGCATCGGCCTCGTGCTGGCCCTCGCGGGGCTGCGGCTCGGCGGACGGCGCAGCATCCGCACCCGGTACCGGCCGGACCGGTGGGGGGTGCGGGCCTGGCTGGTCGCCGGTTCGGGCGCGGCGGTCGCGGCGCTGCTGGTCCACGCGGCGTCGGTGGACCCGGAGGGGCTGCGGCCGGGCGTGGTCCCGCTGGTCGCGCCCGCGCTGCCGCTGTGGCCCGCGGCGGCGGTCCTGATCGGCCTGCTTCCGGCCTTCGTGGCCCCCGTACCTTCCGAGGAGTCCTCCCGTTGATCCGCTTCGATCAGGTGTCGGTGACGTACGACGGCGCCGCGCGGCCGTCCCTCCGCGACGCGGACTTCACCCTCCCGGAAGGGGAGCTGACGCTCCTCGTCGGCCCGTCGGGCGTCGGCAAGTCGACCCTGCTGGGGGCCGTGTCCGGCCTGGTCCCGCACTTCACCGGCGGGACGCTGCGCGGGCGGGTGACGGTCGCGGGCCGGGACACCCGTACGCACATGCCGCGCGAGCTGGCGGACGTGGTGGGCACGGTCGGGCAGGATCCCGTGGCCCACTTCGTGACGGACGTGGTGGAGGACGAGCTGGCGTACGGGATGGAGTCCCTGGGCCTGCCGCCCGCGGTGATGCGGCGCCGGGTGGAGGAGACCCTCGACCTGCTCGGCCTGAACGAACTCCGCGACCGCCCGATCGCGACGCTCTCCGGGGGCCAGCAGCAGCGGGTGGCGATCGGTTCGGTCCTGACGACGCACCCGAAGGTGCTCGTCCTGGACTTATTAAAACTACGCGCTGGACCCGGCGGCGGCGGAGGAGGTGCCGGCGGGGCTTCAGCGTCTGGTGCACGACCTGGGCACGACGGTGCTGATGGCGGAGCACCGCCTGGAGCGGGTGGTCCAGTACGCCGACCGCGTCCTGCTCCTCCCGTCCCCGGGCGAGGCCCCGCTGCTGGGCACCCCGGCCGAGATCATGGCCGTCTCCCCGGTCCACCCCCCGGTGGTCTCCCTGGGCCGCCTCGCGGGCTGGACCCCGCTCCCCCTGTCGATCCGCGACGCCCGCCGGCTGTCGGGCCCCCTGAAATCCCGCCTGCCTTCCCTCCTCCGGCCGGGTCTGTCGGGCGCGCCGGGCGTCGCCGCTGCGCGGGAAGAGCCGGGCGCTGCGCGCCCGGTGCGCTCAAACGCCGCGCGGGCTGGATCCGCGCAGCGAATTCCAGCCCCGCCGGCGTTTGAGGCGCGGGGGTCCGGGGGCGGAGCCCCCAGGGGGTCCGGGGCGCAGCCCCGGGGAACGGGCGAAGGGCGGGTAGGGGACCAGCCCCGCGCAGCGGCGCCCGCACCCGCAGGCCCGGCCCCGGCTCCGGCGGGCACCGCCACCGGCCCCCTCGCCCGGCTCCGCCGCCTGGCCGGGCGCCGCCCGAAGCCGCAGGGCGCCGGGCCCGCCGGCCCGGCGGACGCCCCCGCCGCCTCCGCGAGGAACCTCGGCGTGCGCCGCGCCCGCACCGAGGTCCTCCACGACGTCACCCTCCAGGTGGCCCCCGGCGAGACCGTCGCCCTCATGGGCCGCAACGGCGCCGGCAAGTCCACCCTCCTCGCCGCCCTCACCGGCACCCTCGCCCCCTCCACCGGCCAGGTGACCGTCGGCGGCCGGACCCCGCACCGCACCCCGCCCCCGGAGATGGTCCGCCGGGTCGGCCTGGTGCCGCAGGAGCCCCGTGACCTCCTCTACGCCGACACCGTCGCCGCCGAGTGCGCCGCCGCCGACGCCGACGCCGGGGCGGCCCCCGGCACCTGCCGGGCCCTGGTCGGCGACCTGCTGCCCGGGGTGCCGGACGACACCCACCCCCGGGACCTGTCCGAGGGGCAGCGCCTGACCCTGGCCCTGGCCCTGGTGCTGACGGCCCGCCCGGCCCTGCTCCTCCTCGACGAGCCGACCCGCGGTCTGGACTACGCGGCCAAGGCCCGCCTGGTGGCGACCCTGCGCGGGCTCGCCGCCGACGGCCACGCCATCGTCCTGGCGACGCACGACGTCGAGCTGGCCGCCGAGCTGGCCCACCGGGTGGTCATCCTGGCGGGCGGGGAGATCGTCGCGGACGGCCCGACGGCCGAGGTCGTCGTCTCCTCGCCCGCCTTCGCGCCCCAGGTGGCGAAGATCCTGGCCCCGGGCCACTGGCTCACGGTGTCCCAGGTCGCCGCCGCCCTGGAGACCACCCCGTGACGCAGCCCCCCGCGACGCAGCCCCCCGCGACGCCCCGCCCCGTCCGCATCGGCCCCCGCGCCGCCGCGGCCCTGGTCCTGGTCACCCTCATCGGCATCGCCGCCTTCGGCTGGCCCCTGCTCGCCGACCGCCAGTCCGGCCTGGCCCACTCCCAGGACGCGCCGTGGCTGTTCGCCGCGCTGCTCCCCCTCCTCGTCGCCGTGGTCGTCGCGACCATCGCCGACAACGGCATGGACTCCAAGGCCGTCGCCATGCTCGGGGTGCTCGCCGCCGTGGGGGCGGCGCTGCGGCCGCTGGGTGCGGGCACGGCCGGCCTGGAGCCCATGTTCTTCCTGATGGTGCTCAGCGGCCGCGTCCTCGGTCCCGGCTTCGGCTTCGTCCTCGGCTCCGTCACGATGTTCGCGTCCGCGCTGCTCACGGGCGGGGTCGGGCCGTGGATGCCGTTCCAGATGCTGGCGCTGGGCTGGTTCTCGCTGGGCGCCGGGCTGCTGCCGGGGCCGGAGAGGATGCGGGGGCGGGCCGAGCTGGCGATGCTCGCCGCGTACGGGTTCCTGGGCTCCTTCGCGTACGGCACGGTCATGAACCTGCAGGGCTGGGTGCTCCTGCAGGGCATGGGGCAGGGGATCTCCTTCCACCCCGGCGACCCGGTGCCGCAGAACCTGGCGCGCTTCGCCGCGTACTGCCTGGCGACCTCGGTGGGCTGGGACCTGGGGCGGGCCGCGCTGACGGTCGTACTCACGCTCACCCTCGGCGGCACGCTGCTGAGGGCGCTGCGCCGGGCGACTCGGAAAGCCGCGTTCGACGCGCCCGTCTCCTTCGATTCGGGGGCCGGAAGTGACGGGGGACACCCACCGCAAAGGCGCTGAACGGCCACGCAGGGTGACATTGGGGCCCTCGGCCGGTGAGGCGGCCCACAGGACCCACGTCACATCCGGCCCGGGGTAGTAGCCCGGCCGGCCCGCCCCCGCACGCCCTCCCGCCCGGGTCGAAGGTCCGGGTCTGCGAGGGGGGTTAGTAGGTGGGGGGCGTTGCCAGGGCGGCGGGGGGCTGGCTAACTGGTGTTGTCGCCGAGGCGGCCGGGGCGTACCGCCCCCCGCCGGTAGATCCCCTCCCACCCGTGTGAGTGGCTCACGCATGTCTTCGGCATGCGGCGACCGTCCCTGTTCCCGTCGGAAGGTTTGCTCCGTGTCCAACGCCGTCATCCGCCGCATCGCCGCTTCGAAGAAGGCCCTCGCCGGTACCGTCCTCGCCCTGGGGGTTGCGGGTTCCATGCTCGCCACCGTCCCGGCGCAGGCCGCTCCGACGGGTGCCAAGGCGATCGCCCAGCAGATGATCAAGGACCCGGCCCAGTTCGCCGCCTTCGACAAGATCGTCACGCACGAGAGCGGCTGGGACTACACCGCCACGAACTCCTCCTCCGGTGCTTATGGCCTGGTCCAGGCGCTGCCCGCGTCGAAGATGTCCTCCGCGGGCTCGGACTGGAAGACGAACCCGGCCACCCAGATCAAGTGGGGCCTGGACTACATGAACGAGCGCTACGGCAGCCCGGTCGGGGCCTGGAACTTCTGGCAGGCCAACCACTGGTACTAGACCAGCGGCAGCAGACATGTGAAGGCCCCGGTGGCCGGCCTCCCCAGGTCCGGCCACCGGGGCCTTCCGCATCCCATCCCACGGGGTTCAGCGGGCGCCCGGATCCTGCGTCACAGGCGCTGGATGATCGTGCCCGTCGCCAGCGCGCCGCCCGCGCACATGGTGATCAGCGCGAATTCCTTGTCGCGCCGCTCCAGCTCGTGCAGCGCGGTGGTGATCAGCCGGGCGCCGGTGGCGCCGACGGGGTGGCCGAGGGCGATGCCGCCGCCGTTCACGTTGACCTTCTCCAGGTCCTGGCCGAAGACCTGCGCCCAGCTGAGGACGACCGAGGCGAAGGCCTCGTTGATCTCGACGAGGTCGATGTCCTTGAGGGACATCCCGGCCTTGCCGAGCACGGCCCGGGTCGCGTCGATCGGGCCGTCCAGGTGGAAGTGCGGGTCGGAGCCCACCAGCGCCTGGGCGACGATCCGGGCGCGCGGCTTGAGCTTGAGCGCGCGGGCCATCTTGCGCGAGGCCCACATCACGGCGGCGGCGCCGTCGGATATCTGGGAGGAGTTCCCGGCGGTGTGCACGGCGGTCGGCATGACCGGCTTGAGCCGGGCCAGGCCCTCCATGCTGGTGTCGCGCAGCCCCTCGTCCCGGTCGACGAGCCGCCACATGCCCTGGCCGGCGGCCTGCTCCTCCTCCGTCGTCGGGACCTGGACGGCGAAGGTCTCGCGCTTGAAGCGCTCCTCGGCCCAGGCGGTGGCGGCCCGCTCCTGCGAGAGCACGCCGAGCCGGTCGACGTCCTCGCGGGTCAGGCCCCGGTGGCGGGCGATCCGCTCGGCGGCCTCGAACTGGTTGGGGAGGTCGACGTTCCACTCGTCCGGGAAGGGCTTGCCCGGGCCGTGCTTGGAGCCGGAGCCGAGGGGGACGCGGCTCATGGCCTCGACCCCGCAGGCGATGCCGATGTCGACGACCCCGCCGGAGATCATGTTGGCGACCATGTGGTTGGCCTGCTGGGAGCTGCCGCACTGGCAGTCGACGGTGGTCGCGGCGGTCTCGTAGGGGAGTCCCATGGCGAGCCAGGCGTTGCGGGCGGGGTTCATGGACTGCTCGCCGGCGTGGGTGACGGTGCCGCCGACGATCTGCTCGACGCAGTCGGGCTGGATTCCGGTTCGGGCCAGGAGCTCGCGGTAGGTCTCGCCGAGCAGGTAGGCGGGATGGAGGTTGGCCAGGGCTCCCCCGCGTTTCCCGATGGGGGTGCGTACGGCTTCGACGATGACGGGTTCCGCGGCCATGAGCTCGTCCTCTCCTGCACACTCTGCACAGCGCCGGCGTGGCGGGCCGTCCGGCGACTGCCCCGCGCGAACTAGTACGCGTTCTACTTCTCCCCCGCAGTCTTATGACCTCGGCGCCCGGCACGCAAGGGTCTTGCACGCGGCTTACACGGATTCCACACGCAACAGTTGGCGCGAGAGCCCTTGTGGCTTCTAGAACTCGTTACTACCTTCAAGCCAACATCTGATGGGCCGTCAGACCTTCGTCAGACCTTGGAGTCGCCCGATGCCCTGTCCCGCGCTGCCCGAAGGCTTCGACGCCACCGACCCCGACATCCTCCAGGACCGCGTCCCCTTCCCGGAGTTCGCTCAGCTGCGGCAGACCGCGCCCGTGTGGTGGTGCCCTCAGCGGCGGGGCGTCACCGGGTTCGACGACGAGGGCTACTGGGCCGTCACCCGGCACGCGGACGTCAAGTACGTCTCCACGCACCCGGAGCTGTTCTCCTCCACCACCAACACGGCCATCATCCGCTTCAACGAGCACATCCAGCGCGAACAGATAGATGCCCAGCGCCTGATCATGCTGAACATGGATCCGCCGGAGCACACCCGCGTACGCCAGATCGTGCAGCGCGGCTTCACCCCGCGCGCCATCCGCGGCCTGGAGCAGGCCCTGCGCGACCGGGCCCGGAAGATCGTGGAGGAGGCCCGGGAGGCCTCCGCGGACGGCTCGTTCGACTTCGTCACGCAGGTCGCGTGCGAACTCCCCCTCCAGGCGATCGCCGAACTCATCGGCGTACCGCAGGAGGACCGCTCCCGGATCTTCGACTGGTCGAACAAGATGATCGCGTACGACGACCCCGAGTACGCGATCACCGAGGAGGTCGGCTCCAACGCGGCCGTGGAGCTCATCGGCTACGCGATGAACCTCGCCGCCGAGCGCAAGGAGTGCCCGGCCAAGGACATCGTCACGCAGCTGGTGGCGGCGGAGGGCGAGGGCAACCTGCGCTCCGACGAGTTCGGCCTCTTCGTCCTGCTGCTGGCGGTCGCGGGCAACGAGACCACCCGCAACGCCATCAGCCACGGCATGCACGCCTTCCTCACCCACCCCGAACAGTGGGAGCTGTACAAGGCGACCCGGCCGTCGACCGCCGCCGAGGAGATCGTGCGCTGGGCCACGCCCGTGGTGTCCTTCCAGCGCACCGCCACCCGGGACACCGAACTCGGCGGCCAGAAGATCAAGGCCGGCGACCGGGTGGGGCTCTTCTACTCCTCGGCCAACCACGACCCCGAGGTCTTCGAGAACCCGGACGCCTTCGACATCACCCGCGACCCGAACCCCCACCTCGGCTTCGGCGGCGGAGGCCCGCACTTCTGCCTCGGCAAGTCCCTGGCGATCCTGGAGATCGACCTGATCTTCAACGCCCTGGCCGACGTCCTGCCCGACCTGCACGCCGCCTCGGACGGCCCGCGGCGGCTCCGCGCGGCCTGGCTCAACGGCATCAAGGAGCTCCGCGTCAGCGCGGGCTGACGGACCCACAAGACTGCGGGCCGGCGCGAGCCGGCCCGTGAACCAGGACGGCAGGGGCCGCCACACCCACGCCCCGGCCCCTGCCGTCCGCCGGTGCGGTGATCCCCCGAGTGGCGGAATCCCGGGACCTGGCCGATCCTGACAGGACGCGACGATCCACCGAAGGGGCGCCGGGGACACCATGCCCCGGCGTTCCTTCGGCCAATGCACGCCCCGCCCGGGCCGCGTGCCCCTCCGTCAGGGCAGGCCGCGTGCCCCTCCGTCAGGCGGGCCGCGTGCCCCTCCGTCAGGCCGGTCGCAGGACCGCGCAGGTCGTCGTCCCGTGGGCGTAGAGCTTGCCGTCGTGCGTGCCGACGACCCGGGCCTCCGCGGTGGCGGTGGTACGGCCGACGTGCAGGGCCGTGCCCTCGCAGCGCAGGGCGGGGGTGTCCGCCAGGACCGGGCGGATCATGTGGACCCCCAGCTGGACGGTGGTGTAGGCGGTACCCGCCGGAAGCCGGGTCATCACGGCCGAACCGAGCGCCGAGTCCAGCAGGGTCGCGAGGAAACCGCCGTGGACCGTGCCCATCGGGTTGAGCAGGTGGTCGCCGGGGTCCCCCTCGAAGACGACGGAGCCCTCCTCGACCTCGGTGAGCCGGAAGCCCAGGGTGCTCATGATCGAGGCGGCCGGCAGGGTGCCCTCCAGCGCCGCCCGGAGGATCTCCAGGCCGCTCATGCCGAGGATCTCCGGGGTGGTCGCGGGCCTGGGCTCCCAGGTGTGGGTACGGCTGCGCAGGCCCTCGGGGGCGGCGGTGCGATACGTGGTCATGCCATCGACCCTAGGCGGGGCGCCCCCCGCCCGGGAGTGTCGGATCCGGCGGCTTACGAATGGATTCCGACACCCCGGCGACCCGCGCACCGGAACTACCCTGGGCCGGTGAAAGTCGCCGTACTGGCCCTCGACGGGGTCTTCGACTCCGGGATCTCCGCCGTCCTGGACGTGCTGCACACCGCCAACGCCCTGCGCCGCGAGCTCCCCGGAGCCGCCCCGCCCGCCTTCGACGTCCGCACGGTCGGCGTGCGCCGACGCGTCCGCAGCGGCCTGGGCCACCGCATCGACACCGAGCCCGCCCGCGAGGCGGAGGACGCCGGGCTGCTCGTCCTTCCCGCCCTGATGGAGCGCCGCCCCTCCGCACTGCTGGAGGCCGTCGCCGCGCCCGGGCAGCGCACGGCCCGCCGGATCCTGGCCGGGGCCCGCGAGCGGCGCACCCCGCTCGCCTCCTCCTGCACCGGCACCTTCCTGCTCGCCGAGTCCGGCGTCCTGGACGGGCTGCGGGCCACGACGAGCTGGTGGCTCGCCCCGGTGTTCCGCGAGCGCTACCGGCGGGTGACGCTGGAGGAGACCCGGATGGTGACGACCTCGGACGGGGTCACCACGGCCGGCGCCGCGTTCAGCCACCTCGACCTGGCGCTGGCCGTCGTCGCCGGGCGCAGCCCGGCCCTGGCGGACCTGGTGCGGCGCTACCTGGTGGTCGACGACCGGGCCTCGCAGGCCGCGTACATGATCCCCAGCGCCATGGCCCGGCACGAGCCGCTGGTCGCCGCCTTCGAACGGTGGGTGCGCGCCCGCATCGAGGAGCCGCTGTCCATCGCCGACGCGGCGCGCGACCTCGGCGTCAGCGAGCGCACCCTCCAGCGCACCATGGCCCGCACCCTGGGCCGGTCCCCGATCCGCCTGGTCCAGGACCTGCGGGTCGAGCAGGCCGAGCACCTGCTGCGCACCACCGCGCTGCCGCTCTCCGCGGTCGCCCGCCGGGTCGGCTACGAGAGCCCCGGCCCGCTGCGCGCGCTGCTGCACCGGGGGCGGGCGTAGGAACCCGGGCGCGCTAGGAGCGCCCCGAGCGCGCGGGGGTGCGTACCGGATCCGCCGAATCCGGGGAGTCCGCGGCGGTGCGGCGCTGGCCGGGGACGGGTGCTTTCAGCCCGCGCGGCCCGGACAGCGCGTGGACCAGCCCGAAGCCGGCGGCGACGACGGCCGCGCCGCCGACCGCGTCGAGCACCCAGTGGTTGGCGGTGGCGACGATCGCGCACACCGTGACCAGCGGGTGGAGGGCGCCGAGCAGCTTCTGCCACCCCCGGGGCGCGAGGACCACGATCACGGTTCCGCACCACAGGGACCAGCCGAAGTGCAGCGAGGGCATCGCCGCGTACTGGTTGGAGATCGCGGTCATCGCCCCGTAGGAGGGGTTGGCCAGGTCCTGGACCCCGTGCACGGTGTCGACGAAGCCGAGGCCGGGCATGAGGCGCGGCGGCGCGAGCGGGTACAGCCAGAAGCCCGCCAGCGCCAGGACGGTGGCCAGCCCGAGGGAGGCGCGCGCCCAGCGGTAGTCGGCGGGGCGGCGCCAGTACAGGACGGCGAGGATGGTGAGCGGGACGACGAAGTGGAAGGAGGTGTAGTAGAAGTTGAAGGAGGCCTCCAGCCAGGGCGTGTCCACCACGGCCCGGTTGACGGCGTGTTCGATGTCGATGCCGAGCGCCCGCTCGATCCCGAGGATCTGGCCGCCGTTGCCCTCGGCGAGGGAGCGGCTGGTGGGGGCCGCGGCGCGGATGTGCGAGTAGATCGAGTAGCCGACCCGTATCAGCAGCAGTTCCAGCAGCAGGTTGGGGCGCGAGTTCACCCGCCTCCAGAACGGCAGCAGCGGGATCCGGGACCACCGCGCGCCGGGGGGCTCGGCGTAGGCGGTGGGAACGGGCCGGCGCCAGTACGGGGAGGAGCGCGGCAGGAACGGCACGGCGCAGGCCGCCGCGAGGGCCGCGAGGAGCAGCACGTTGTCGCGTACGGGGGCCAGCGCGGCCAGGTTGGGAAGCAGTACCGCGCTCGGCAGGCTCACGGCCAGCACGACGGCGACGGGCCACACCCGGCGGTCGGCGGCGCGCGTGCCCACCTTGCCGGCCACGGCGAGGAGCACCCACAGCAGCTGGTGGCGCCAGCCGGCCGGGGACACGGCGACGGCGACGCAGCCGGTGACGGCGACGGCGAGCAGCAGCTGGCCGTCGCGGGCGTAGCGGACCGCGCGGCGCAGGCCGGTCCAGGCGACGGCGGCGGCGAGCGCGAGGGCGAGGGCGATCTCGCCGGGGCCGCTGAGGCCGAGGCGCAGGAGGGCGCCGTGCAGGGACTGGTTGGCGAGGGCGTCGGGGGCGGCGCCGAGGCCGGTGCCGGCGAGGTACTCGACCCAGTACGTCCACGAGTCGCGCGGCAGCGAGGCCCAGGACAGCGCGGTGGCGCCGGCGAAGGTCACGGCGGCGGCCCGGGCGGCCGGGCGGCGGCCGGTGAGCCAGAGCAGCGGGGCGAAGAGCAGCAGCGCGGGCTGGAGGGCGGCGGCGAGGCCGGCGAGGAAGCCGGCGGGGCGGCCGCCGGGGACCCGGAACACGGCGAGGAGCACCAGCAGGACGGGCAGGACGGCGGTCTGCCCGGGTGAGGCGGCCTCGCGGACGGGGAGGGAGGCCATCATCAGCGCGACCAGCGCGGGTGCGGCGAGCAGCGCGGTGCGGCGGGGCACGGGGTCGGGGAGCGCCCGCGCGGCGACGAGGCCGACGCCGGCGACGAGGAGCAGCGTCACGCAGGTCCAGGCCACCTCCAGGGAGGGGGCGGCGAGGCCGGCGAGCGGTTTGAGGACGAGCCCGGCGAAGGGGGTTCCGGTGAACTGCCCGGCGCCGTAGAGCGGTCCGGGCAGGCTGCCGGGGAGGTCGAGGCCGCTGAGCCACTCGCCGGGCGGCACGCGCAGCACCGCGGCGGCCTGTCTGACGCCGAGGACCGCGGCGAGCGCCCACAGCAGGATCCGTACCGCCCCGAGCCGGCCGCCACCGCCTATGACCCCGGCATGTCCCCCGGCACCACCGCGCTCCACCGCATCAGCCACGCCCCGCCGCCCTCCGCCCTGTCGACCGCCACTGTCGCTTCGCCTGGCTGCCGCGCGTCGTGCCCCGTTCCATTACCTGGACTGCCTGGACGACGATATCCCGGGCGGGATCCCTAGGATGGCGGGCATGAGCATCGTGAAGATCAACGCGCTGACCGTCCCGGACGAGCAGCGGGAGCTGCTGGAGCAGCGGTTCGCCTCGCGGGCGGGCGCGGTGGAGGGTTCGGACGGGTTCGAGTGGTTCGAGCTGCTGCGGCCGATCGAGGGTACGGACCAGTACCTCGTGTACACCCGGTGGCGGTCGGAGGAGGACTTCCAGGCGTGGATGGAGGGTCCGATGAAGGCGGCGCACCAGGGCGGCGGCGGCGCGGGCGGGGCCGGTGGGGAGCGGCCGAAGCCGGCGGCTTCCGGGTCGCAGGTGTGGTCGTTCGAGGTCGTGCAGCAGGCGGCGCCGAAGAAGGCCTGACGCCTCCGGAACGCGGGGCGGGGGCCCGGGGCGCGTCGCCCCGGGCCCCCGCCCGTCTCCTCAGGCCCAGAAGGCGTCGCTCTCGTCGATGTCCTGGGTGCACTGGTCGATGTCGGTGATCTTGCCGCCGACGATGGTGAAGAAGAGCCCTTCGTGGATCTCGATGCCCCGGTCGCCGCGGTCGCCCTGGGCGAGGTGCACGGACATCGCGTGGCCGCGGCCGTCCACCATGACGTTCTCCAGGCGGACCCGGAGGGTGCCGTTGGTCTCCTCCCCGAGGCGGCGGTAGAGATCGAGGACGGCTTCCCGGCCCTTGTGGTGCCCCGAGAGCCTGTTGTTGCCGGGCACGTGGTGGATGACGTCGGCCGTCATCAGCGTGCCCAGGGTCTCCATGTCGCCCTTGCCGAAGGCCTCGTAGCCGCGGCGGATCAGGGCACAGTCCGGATGCTCCGACATGACGGTTCACACCCTCCGTTTGTGCGATTAGCGCCTTTCCTCATCATCGGTCCGTGCCTGTGGATATTCCACGCGGGGGCTCCGGGGGGCGCTGCACAATGACGCCATGGACAGGAACCCGATCATGACGACAGGTGCCACACCCCCCGGGAACAGCAGGTGGGAGGTGGTGGCGGAGCCCTTCACCACCCCGGACGCGACGGTGCTGCGGCGGGCCTACTACGCGGAGGTCGCCGGGCGTTACTGGAAGCGGTCCGTCACCGAGGCCGAGATCGACCAGGGGATGCTGGACTTCCCGGCCGACGAGCTCGCGCCCCCGACGGGGCAGTTCGTGGTCGGCCGGCTCGACGGGCGGGCGCTGGCGTGCGGCGGCATACGCCTGCTCGACCCGGCCACCGCCGAGCTGACCCGGGTGTACGTGGACCGGCGCGCCCGGGGCACCGGCGGCGGGGCGGCGCTACTGGCCGCGCTGGAAGGAGGCCGCCCGCGGGCTGGGCGCCGCGCGGATGCGCCTGGACACCCGTACGGACCTGGTGGAGGCCCGCGCCCTGTACGCGCGCCACGGATACCGGGAGATACCCGCGTACAACTCCGGGCCGTACGCCCAGCACTGGTTCGAGAAGGACCTCTTACCCGGTGGCGTCCGCGTCCTAGTGAGCGGAGTGGTCCCGGCGCGGCAGCGCGTCGTAGGGCTCCTCGGCGTCGGATCCGCAGAGCTCCCGGTTGAGTTCCTCGACCAGCTTGATGAGGTCGGTGGGCCGGTCCGGACCCCACCAGTCGCCGAGCAGCTCGGCCAGGGACTCCTGCCGCGCCTGCGCGAGCCTGCCCGCCACCTCCCTGCCCCGGTCGGTGAGGACGAGCCCGAGCCCCTCCCGGGTGGCGAATCCGCGCTCCTCGGTCTGGCGGGCGGCGTCCGTGACGACCTTGAGCGGGACGGCGGTGCGCTCCGCCAGCAGGGCCGGTTCGACGGAGCCGTACTTGTTGATCCGCAGCAGCATCCAGCTGGCGGCGGGCAGCAGGTCGTAGCCGGCCTTCGCGGTGATCTTCTCGTAGACGTGGCGGCGGCCTTCGCGGGTGCCGAGCACGGACAGCGCGCGGGCCACCTCCTCGTGCGAGGAGCGGTGCACGGGGTTGGAGGCGAGGGTCTCCGTCACATCGGGCGCGGTGACGGAAGCGCGGAGCTTGTCCTCCTTCAGGAACCAGGAGATGAGGAAGGCGAGCAGGACCACGGGCACCGCGTAGAGGAAGACGTCGGTGATGGCGGAGGAGTAGGCGTCCAGCACCCTGGGGCGCAGGGCGGGCGGGAGCCCGCCGATGGCCCGGGGGTCGGCCTCCAGCCGTGCGGGCGTCGCGGCGGGCGGCAGCGGGACGCCGGCGAGGGCGGCGTCCAGTTTGTCGCCGAGCCGGTTGGTGAAGACCGTGCCGAAGATGGCGACGCCGAAGGAGGCGCCGATGGAGCGGAAGAAGGTGGCGCCGGAGGTGGCGACCCCGAGGTCGGCGTAGCTGACCGCGTTCTGCACGACGAGTCAGAAAAAAAGTATGACCAGTCCGAGGCCGACGCCGAAGACGAAGAAGTAGGCGCTCGTCTCCCAGTCGGAGCTGGTGCGCTCCAGCTGGTGCAGGAGCAGGAGGCCGACGGCGGTGACGGCCGTACCGGCGATCGGGAACACCTTCCAGCGGCCGGTGCGGCTGACGACCTGCCCCGAGAGGGTGGAGGCGATCAGCAGGCCGAACACCATCGGCAGCATGTGGACGCCCGACATGGTCGGTGAGACGCCCCGCACGACCTGGAGGAAGGTCGGCAGGTAGACCATCGCGCCGAACATGGCGAAGCCGATGACGAAGCTGATCACCGAGCAGAGGGTGAAGGTGCGGATCCGGAACAGCCCCAGGGGCAGGACGGGTTCGGCGGCCCGCCGCTCGACGAGGAGGAAGGCGATGAGGAGGACGGCGCCGAGGACCGCCAGCCCGATGATCCGGTCCGAGCCCCAGCCCCAGGTGCCGCCGAGGGACGCGACGAGCACGAGGCAGGTGGCGACGGAGGCGATGAGGAAGGTGCCGAGGTAGTCGATGGTGTGCCGGGAGGAGCGGGCCGGGATGTGCAGGGCGGCGGCGATGACGACGAGCGCGACGAGACCGATGGGGAGGTTGATGTAGAAGACCCAGCGCCAGGAGAGGTGGTCCACGAACAGGCCGCCCAGCAGGGGCCCGAGCACACTGGTCGCACCGAAGACCGCGCCGAAGAGCCCCTGGTACTTGCCGCGTTCGCGGGGCGGGACGATGTCGCCGACGATCGCCATCGACAGCACCATCAGTCCGCCGCCGCCGAGGCCCTGCAGGGCCCGGTAGCCGATGAGCTGGGGCATGTTCTGGGCGAGGCCGCAGAGGGCGGACCCGATCAGGAAGATGACGATGGCGGCCTGGAAGAGCTTCTTGCGCCCGTACTGGTCGCCGAGCTTGCCCCACAGGGGTGTCGCGGCGGTGGACGCCAGCATGTAGGCGGTCACCACCCAGGACAGGTGCTCCATGCCGCCGAGGTCGCTGACGATCGTGGGGAGGGCGGTGGAGACGATGGTCTGGTCGAGTGCGGAGATCAGCAGGCCCAGCAGCAGGGCCCCGATCGAGACGAGCACCTCGCGTGAGGCGTGCTCGGCGGCGGGCTTCGGGTCCACCGCCGACGCGGTCACATCCTGAGCCATCGGCTCCTCCTCAGGCCGGATCAACACCTCCATCCTGAGCGGTGTGTCCGGTTATGGCCTCTCGGAAGGGTTGGGTGGGGCCGGAGGGGTCTGCATAATCGCTGGCAGTGTCCAGGGAGGGGTACCCAGTGAGCGCAGAGCGCTGTCCGGAATGCGGCGCCGTGGGCGTCGGCTGCGAGTGTGGGCGGGGCGTGGGGTTCAA
>NZ_GG657750.1:2459212-2471690 GCF_000158895.1 Streptomyces sp. C
TGCTCCTGGACATGGACGGGAAAAAACATCAACTCCGACGCGGTGGTCGAGCGCTGCTGGCGCGAGAGGGCGCTGGAGCACGGGCTGGACCCGCAGGAGGCCCTGAAGGTGGTCCACGGCCGCCAGGGCTACGCCACGATGGCGATCCTGCTGCCCGAGCGCCCGATGGAGCTCAATCACGCCGAGAACGCGGTGATGCTGGCGCGCGAGACCGCCGACACCGACGGCGTGGTGCCCGTCGCGGGCGCCCCGGAGTTCATGGCGTCGCTCGCGGGCCTGCCCCACGCCCTGGTCACCTCGGCCGACGCCGCCCTGGCCGAGGCCCGGATGACGGCCGCCGCGCTCCCGATGCCGCGCGTGCGGGTCACCGCCGAGTCCGTCGGGGCCAGCAAGCCCGACCCCGAGGGCTTCCTCAAGGGCGCCGCCGAGCTGGGCGTGGACCCGGCCGACTGCGTGGTCTTCGAGGACTCCGGTGCCGGCATCGCGGCGGGCCTGGCGGCCGGCATGCGCGTGATCGGCATAGGCCCCCGCGCCGCCGCGCACGGCCCGACGGCCCACGTCCCGGACCTGACCTCGGTCCGCGTCGCCCCCGCCGCCGACGGCACCCTCCGCCTCACCCTCACCCCGCCGGCCTGAGCCGACGCCCTGGGGGCCGCGGCCCCCGGGGCGGGCGGGCAGGGGACGGCGTACACCGTCCGCTGATGCGGCGGGACCGCCCCGCCCGCCAGCCGCCCCCGCCGGCCGCCCCCCGCTCCCGGGCACCGGCCGGATCAGCCCGCGATCGCCTCGTACAGCGAGAACGCGGCCAGCGCGGCCATGACGGCCGCCGCGACCTTCGTGATCAGCCGCAGCGGTACGTACTTCATGAGCGTCCGCCCGCCCAGGATGCCGATGCCGGCGACGGCCCAGAGCGCCAGTACCGCGCCGAGGCCGACGGAGAGCGGGTTGTCGTACCGGGCCGCGAGGTTCGCCGTCATGATCTGGGTCAGGTCACCGAACTCGGCCACGAGGATCAGCATGAAGCCGGCCCCCGAGACCTTCCAGAAGGACTGGTCGGCGGGCGGCTTGACCTCCTCGTCCTCGTCGTTCTTCTTCAGGAGCAGCATGGCCGCGCCCGCGAGGAAGAGGACGCCCACGACGGCCTGGACGAGCCGGTGCGGCAGGAGCGTGAGCACGCTGCCCGCGGCGATGGCGAGCGCGACGTGCACGGCGAAGGCGGCGGCGACGCCCGCGAAGACGTAGGAGGCGCGGTAGCGGGTGCCGAGCATCAGGCCGGCGAGGGCCGTCTTGTCGGGGAGTTCGGCGAGGAAGACGACGCCGAAGGCGATCGCGAGGACGGTGAAGCTGAACACGGGGTGAAACCTCGATCGGTCGGTCGGGCAGGACGCCGTCGGACCGAGAGACCTGGGGTGTTCAGGGGTCGCTTCGGCTCAGCGGCGCCCTGGGAGGCGTGAACACGTCACGCGCCACGCATCAGCATGCGTCGCACGCGCCGCGCCACATGGACAGGGCACTGCGGCCGAAGGTCTCGCTGGCCGACCGCTGACGCGGTCTGCCTCCGGGCGCCGGCTGGGTGACCCAGCAGTATGTCGACGGTCCGGCGAAGAGCTACTCCCCTTCTGCTCCGTCCAGCGTACGCGACGGCGCCGACAGCACGAAGGCGTCCGTTATGTGAGCTTGACCCCACTCCACCGCCAACCCGAGGGCCGGAATCTCAACTTCCCCTTGAAGACGGGACATTGGTTGTCTTGATGTGACGTGCCCATGTCGGCAATCTGTCACCTGGTGCCCGTCCCAGCGACATCTGGCGCCGCCACCATGGCCGCGCCCCGCCGGGGTCCGCACGGCCACCACCCCCCGCACCAGGGAGCCCTCCATGGCCCTCATATCCACCCGCACGCCCTCCGTCTACGCGCGTCGCATCGGGCGCGCCGGGGTCCTCGCGTCCGCCGTCGCCCTCGCCTCCCTCACCTCGCTGGTGAACGCTCCCTCCGCCCTGGCCTCCCCGCCCACCCCCATCAGCGCCGCCGAGGCCCGTTCCTACCTCGCCACGGTCACCCCCGCCGCCGAGGGCTCCCTCACCGGCTACAGCCGCTCGCAGTTCCCGCACTGGAGCACGGTCTCCGGAACCTGCAACACACGCGAGACGGTCCTCAAGCGCGACGGCGTGAACGTCGTGACCGACTCCTCCTGCGCCGCCGTCAGCGGCAGCTGGTACTCGGAGTACGACGGGGCCACCTGGACCGCCGCTTCCGACATCGACATCGACCACATGGTCCCGCTCGCCGAGGCCTGGCGCTCGGGCGCCAACTCCTGGACCACCACCCGGCGCCAGCAGTTCGCCAACGACCTGACGCGGCCCCAGCTCATCGCGGTCACGGACAACGTCAACCAGGCCAAGGGCGACCTCGACCCCGGCAAGTGGCTGCCGCCGCGCACCGCGTACCGCTGCACGTACGCCCGCATGTGGGTCCAGGTGAAGCAGTACTGGGGCCTGAGCATGGACTCCGGGGAGAAGACCGCCCTGGTGAACATCCTGAACGGCTGCTGACGCCGGGGTTTTCACCCTGCCTATCCCCCGCGAGGGGGAGGCCTGCCCCCGTCCCGCCCCGTACCGTGATCGAAAGGGCTTCCGAGGAGGGGGAATTGGATGGCCGGGCTGCGACTGGGACCACTGCTGCGCCACGTCGACTGGGACACGGGCGACTCCGCCACGATATGGGTCGAGGCGGACCGCCCGTGCACCGCCGAGGTGCGGTGCGCCGACGGATCCGGCGGCAGCGCCCACACCTTCCAGATCTCCGGCCACCACTACGCGCTGGTGCCGGTCACCGGCCTGACGCCGGGCACGGCCACGGCGTACGAGGTACTGCTCGACGGCACCCTCGTCTGGCCGGAGACGGGCGGGGGCTTCCCGCCGAGCACCATCACCACGCCCGCCGTCGGAGGCCGCCCCGGGCGGACCTCGCCCGGGCTGCGCGTCACCTTCGGCTCCTGCCGGCAGGCGGCACCGCCCGCCGACCGCCGCGGACCGCACGGGGCCGACGCCCTCGACACCCTCGCGGCGCGGCTGGCCCACGACCCCGCAGGGGTCCGGCCGGACGTCCTGCTGCTGCTCGGCGACCAGGTCTACGCGGACCACCTCTCGCGGGAGACCCGCGCGTGGCTCGCCGCCCGCCGCGACCTGCGGGAGGCACCGGGCGCGCAGGTCGCGGACTACGAGGAGTACACCCGGCTGTACTACGAATCCTGGCTCGACCCCGAGATCCGCTGGCTGCTCTCGACCGTGCCCAGCCTGCACATATTCGACGACCACGACGTCATAGACGACTGGAACACCAGCGCGTCCTGGCTGGCGGAGATGCGGGCGACCGCCTGGTGGCCGGAGCGGGTGCTCAGCGGGCTCATGTCGTACTGGGTGTACCAGCACCTGGGCAACCTCTCCCCCGCCGAACTCGCGGCGGACGCCCTCTACGCGGCCGTACGCGCCATCCCGGACGGCACCGACGCGCTGCGCGCCTACGCGGCCGCGGCGGACGCCGACCCGGCTTCGGCGCGCTGGAGTTACCGGCGGGACTTCGGCCGGACGCGGCTGCTGATGGTGGACACCCGGGCCGCCCGCGTGCTCGCCGAGGACGGCCGGGCCATGCTCGACCCGGCGGAACAGCTCTGGCTCCGGGAGAACGCCCTGGACGGCCACGGGGATTACGACCACCTGCTGATCGGTTCCTCGCTGCCGTGGCTGATGCCGCCGCTGATCCATGACGCGGAGGTGTGGAACGCCGCGCTCTGCCGGGGCGAGCGCGGGCCGCGGTGGGCGCGGATCGGGGAGGACCTGCGGCGGCGCAGCGATCTGGAGCACTGGGCGGCGTTCCCGGCCTCGTTCGCCGCGCTGAGCGACCTGATCGAGGAGGTGAGCACCGGCCCCAAGGCCCCTGCGATGGTCGCCGTCCTCTCAGGGGACGTCCACCACGCGTACGTGGCCGAGCCCCGAATACCGAGCACCGCCGGGGTGTTCCAGCTGACCTGCTCCCCCGTGCACAACTCCATCCACACGGCGGTGAAGTGGGGGTTCCGGCTGGGCTGGTCGCGGCTGGGCCGGTGGCTGGGGCGCGGCTTCTCCCGGCACGGCCGGACGGGCCGGCCGCCGGTGAGCTGGCGGCGTACGGGCGGCCCGTGGTTCGGCAACCAGCTGATGACGCTGGCGCTGGCGGGCCGGAGCGCCCGGCTGCGGCTGGACCAGGCCCGGTCGGGCCGCCAGGGGGCCCGGCTGGTGACGGTGCTGGACCGGGAACTCACCGCCGCGGAGTAGGGCGGGCCGCCGCGGGAGCGGTGGCGGGCGTACGCTGTATGGCTGTCAGCCGCCCCTGCCGCTCCCCGCGACGACGCGGCGCTCCGGACGGGGGAGTCCCGCTTTGCTTGAGACTCTGGGGTCGTTGACCGCGAGCCCCTGGATCTACGCCGCGGTGGCGGTGTCGGTGCTGCTCGACGTGTTCCTGCCGGTGCTGCCGAGCGGGATGCTGGTGATCAGCGCCGCCGCGGCCGCGGCGGCGGCCACGGGCACCTCGGCGCAGGTCCCGGACATCCGGCTGCTGCTGGTGATCGCCGCGACGGCCTCGGTGCTGGGTGACATGGCGGCGTACCGGCTGGCCCGGCGCGGCAGCGCCCGGCTGGACCGTGCCGTCGCCCGCTCCCGCCGGCTGACCCGGGGACAGGAACGCCTGGGCACCGCCCTGGCCAGGGGCGGCGGCGCGCTGGTGGTCCTCGCCCGCTTCGCCCCGGCCGGCCGCTCGGTGGTCTCCCTGGGGGCCGGCCGGACCCGGCGGAAGGTGTCGGAGTTCCTGCCCTGGTCGGTGCTGGCGGGCATGAGCTGGGCGAGCTACAGCGTGTCGCTGGGCTGGTTCGGCACCCAGTGGCTGGGTACGGCCTGGCTCGGTACCGCCGTCTCCACGGTCGCCCTCTTCGCGGCCGGCTCCCTGGCCGCCTACCTCGTCCGCCGCCCCTCTCCGGACCCGGCGCCGGCGTGACACGCCCCCGGGGCGCCTCACGTCCCCCGGAGGGAGCAGGCCGGTCACCCGTTCACCCGGCACCGATCGACGCCCCACCCACGGGCTTCTAGCGTCCGGAGAACGGCGCGACCGAACGCGTCACGTCCGGCCCCTGGCCGCGCCGTTTCGACGAGCCCGAGGAGCCCCCTCCATGTCCCCCACGCGCACGCGCAACCGGCGCCGCCTGACCGGGATCGCGGCCGCGACACTCGTCGCCGCGACCGCCATGCCCGCCACGCCCGCCTCCGCCGCCCCCTCCGCCACCGTCTCCCCGGGCACCGTCGCCCCCGGCAGCCGCGTCACCCTCACCGTCGACGGCTGCGACAGCTCGGCCGCCCGGGCGTCCTCCCGCGCCTTCGGCGACGTCTCCCTCTCCCCTGCCGGCCGGGCGTACGGCTTCTCCGGCTCCGCCACCGTCTACCGCGACGCCGCCTCCGGCTCCTACCCCGTCACCTTCGACTGCGGCAGCAGCGGCCGCCGCGTCACGGTGACCCTCACCGTCAGCCCCGGCGCCGCCCGCGGCGGCCTCGGCGGCAGCATCGACTCCATGAGCCCGGCCCGGATCGCCCTGGGCGGCACCCTCGCGGCCGGCGCGCTCGGCACCGGCATCTGGCTGCTGCGCCGCCGCTGGGCCCACGCCCGCTGACGGCCGGCCGGTCAGACCGTCGCGGCGGGCGTCCGGCCCCGGACCTGCACCCCGTCCAGCAGCGCGGCGGTCGCCTCCGCGACGGCGTCCACGGCCGCGTCGAACACCTCCTGGTTGTGCGCGGCCGGAGCACGGAAGCCCGACACCTTGCGCACGTACTGGAGCGCGGCCGCGCGGATCTCCTCCTCGGTGGCCTTCTCGGGGATGGCGGGCGGGCGCAGGGTCTTAATGGAGCGGCACATACCTCCACTATGGCGCGGACGGCGGCAGCTCGGCCCCGGAAAGCTTCATGATGAGCGCGGCCTGGAGCCTTCCGCGCAGCTCCGGGTCGACGACGTCCTCCAGCAGCCCCATCGCCTGCTGGGTGCTCTCCGCGGCCCGCCGGTCCTCGCGCAGGGCGGCGGTCTGGGCGGCCATGTGCCGCAGGGCGAGGTCGGCGCGCCGGTGGAACAGCTGCCCGACGAGGGTGACGACCAGGCCGACGGAACTGGTGACGACCCCGAGGTACGCGTCCCCGGCGCCCTCGGCCTTCCACACGGCGAGCCCGACCCCGAAGAGCAGCACGGCCGCGCCGACCCCGGCGAACAGCTGGCTCGTCGCGAAGCTGCTGCGCGCCTGCGTCAGCCCGTAGGCGTAGTACTCCACCAGAATCGGGGTGAAGTCGTCATGCCGGTCCCCCAGCTCGGCCGCCGCCCCCCGGTGCGCCCCGGCATCGACCAGCCGCGGCTCGCCCGCCTCCCGCGGCCCGCCCCCCAGCCCCGCGAGCAGCCTCTGCCGCTCGGCGTCCCGCTCCCGCTCGAACCGGACCCGGCTCATCACCGCAGCCGTCAGCAGCCCGAGCCCGGCCACCCCGAGCCCCACGACCCAGACCCACTCCGCCGCGCCTGCCACACCTTCCAGATCCCCGCCCCACCGCGCGGGAAACCGGCCCGGAACCTAGACTGACGAACGCCCGATCCTTCCGGCCCCAGGGAGCCACACATGGCCAAGCGAGGAAACAAGAAGCGCGCCCGCAAGAAGAAGAAGGCCAACCACGGCAAGCGCCCCAACGCCTGAGCCGCGAACCCCAGACACACGAAAGGCCCCCCGCCGCTCCCGGCAGGGGGCCTTCTCGCACCACTCCCGTGGCCACCCCGGGGTGTGGATGCCGGCCGCGGACCTCATCTGAACAGCTCCGGCATCGGGCAGACCTCCAACGGCCCCTCCGGCCGATCGGCCCAGTTCCACCCCACCTGCCGCCCGGCGCACTTCCAACCCGGCACGTCCGCTTGCCGCCGCCCTCCCGCCCCCAGAACACGAACCCGCCGAACGTCATGCCCTGACCGCATCCGCGGACGCAGAAGGCCCCCGACCGTGATCGGCCGGGGGCCTCCGCACTGGTGGGCGCGGACGGTTCCGAACCGCCGACATCTGCTCTGCAAGCTCGCCCAGAGGCAACCCGTCACAGCCTGAGCCCCAGCTTCAGAGCCTCTCCCCGGCTGCTCGCGAGTGCCACGGTCCACCCACGTTGATGTCAGCCACGGATGTCAGCGGTCGGTCACCACCAAGACCACTTCTTCTTCCGAAGCGCCTGCTTCTTCGCCTTGGCTTCCGCCGCCTCGCGGTCCACCACCCCACGGGGCGTCCACTTGCCCTGATGCTGGTAGCACTGACCGCTGCCCACGATGGCCGGCCTCGCACACCGGCCACCGCTCTTCTTCGCCGCTCCACATTTCGACTGGGTCACTCCCTCGCGCCTCCTTCCCACGTCAGCACACGGACGCTGGCAGCGTCTCGTCGGCCACTCCAGGACCGGGAAGGCACACACAGGAGCGCGGTGGGGCACACAGGGAGGGCACGTGAATGTAGATCACAAAGGGCAGCGACATGAGGTGACGTGAGTCACGCTTCCTGTTGTCGCGATCGGCTTGGACCGATACTCTGATACTGGCAGGCGTGTCTACTTGTGGTTGCATCGTCCAGGGGGATTGAGGGAGCGCCATGAGGCAGCTAAAACGGATCTTCAGGGGCGGACGGCGTCCGCTCCCGGCGCCTTCCCAAGGGGGATTCACTGGCTGGCAAGCGATGGCGCTTCTATCGAACCGCGCAGGGGCGTGAGATCGTCAAGCAGGACTTGGCAGACCTCGGTATGCACGCTCGAGCCGCAGTGGTTGAAGCGATGAAGCGGGTGGCAAAGCAGGAGCACTTTCCGTACGAGCAAGAAAGAATTGACGATCAAATTTGCGCCGTTCGAGTATTCCTTGACGGGTGCACGTATCGCTTGCTGTATGCGCCTGTGGGTGGAAGCGATCAGGTTCTTCTAGCTGTTCATGTGTTCCAAAAGAAGGATCGCAAGCTAAACAGAAACGACAAGAACCTTGCGCGAAAGCGCCTCAAGGACTGGGAACTTCGAGGGAAGGAGGAGTGATGGGAGACGAAATGTCGGGCCATGAGGACCTGGATGACCTCGATCTCTTTCTTGAAGAGGAGATGGTCGATCCTGGATTTGAGGCAGCCTTTGAAGATGCTCGCGGGAGGAGCGCACTCCTTCGCCGTCTGGCGTCTTTGCGGAAGGTGCGGAGAATCTCGCAACGTACCGTGGCTGAACGCATGGAGACCACCCAGTCTGCCGTTTCGGATCTAGAAAGCGGCGCCACCGACCCTCGCGTCTCGACTCTCCAGCGCTACGCCAGGGCGGTCGGATGCCGGATTGAGTTTCGCGTCTGCGATGACGGAGGTGAATGGCGGTACCACGAAACTTATGAAGTTCGCTCCCGGATTGTTCGCGGTGGGATCGCTTCACCCAGCACTGCCGCTGCGGCAGCTTCTGGATTTGAGTCCAAGGCGAGGCGCACTTGGGACCGGACAGTATATTCAGTGAAGCAGGAACGGACTTCCCGTTGAACGATTCCACGAAGGCGGAGCTCCTCAAAGGAGCGGCTCGGCTCCATCGGTCGGCTGAGCTCGGAGGGGTCCTGCTGGAGTCTGTAGAGGCGCGGGCGCCCGGCCGGCATCTGGATCCGCCGTTCACAGTAGAGATCGCCATCGAATCCAGCTACTCCGCCCCAATGGAGGGGAAGCTGGCATATACCTTCCGGTATGACGTACAAGCCAAGAGTGACGACAAAATTGTGATGCAGGTAAAAGCCTTGTATCGCGTCAAGTATTCCTTCGATCTGGAGGATGTACCTGAGGACGTCATCGAGGCGTACGGGGAAAATGTGGCTCTCGCTACAGTGCATCCGTACGTGCGAGAGCTGGTCAGAAGGATTTCAGGTGACTTCGGCTTTCCGCCGCTCACGCTCGATAACCTCGACCTGAGTACCCTCTTTGCAATGTTCGCAGAAGGCCTCTAGGGATGCTTCGCGCTGCACGTAGCCCCGCTGTCATCCCGTCTGCCGTCGACCCACACGGAGTGATAGCGGGGCAGGCTTCTGGGGCCCAGGTGGAGCGCCCTGCTGGACGAACGACCTGGGCCCCAGAAGCCTGGTCTGCACGGCGTGAAGCCGCACCGCAAGCGGACCACCTTCGCCAAGTACGAGATCCACGTGCGGCTTTACCTCGTCCCACTGCTCGGCTCGAAGCGTCTGGAGTCGATGAGCGTGGCCGATGTCCGGCGGGCTCCGGCGCAGTTGCAGAAGAAGACGAGCGCCGCGACGGCCAAGGAGTCGCACCGGGTTCTGCGGACCGCCCTCACCGCGGCCTGCCGCGAAGAACTGGTGAGTCGGAACGTGGACACGCTGGTGGAGCCGCCGAAGGTCGATTCGCCGGAGATGGACCCCTGGAGCCTCCAGGAGACGTTGGACTTCCTGGCTGCCGCGCGGGCGGATCCGCTGTACCCGGCGTTCGTGATCGCCATCGCGCTCGGCTTCCGGCGCGGGAAGATAGCCGGTCTGCGCTGGGAGAACGTGGATCTCGACAAGCGGGAGATCCGGGTACGGACACAGCGGCAACGGGTCGGCGGAGAGGCGTACGAGGACCGGTCCTTCACCCGCGTGGCCAAGGACGCCGGGCTGCGGGTGGTCCGGCTGCACGACGCCCGGCACGGGACCGCGAGGCTGCTGACCGCCGCCGGCGTGCCGCCCCGGGTCGTGATGGAGATCCTCGGGCACTCGCAGATCGCCGTCACGATGAATTCGTGTACACCCACGTCGTCCAGGACACCCAGCGCCAGGCCATCGGGCACATGGACCGGCTGCTCAGGCGGCGCTCTGACCGGCTCTGACCGCTGGCGTTGATGTCAGCCGTGGATGCAAAAGACCCCCCGCCATGATCGGCAGGGGGTCTTCTTGCTGGTGGGCGTGGACGGTTTCGAACCGCCGACATCTGCTTTGTAAGAGCAGCGCTCTACCCCTGAGCTACACACCCGTGGACGAGTGGACAGCCTACATGCAGGGCAGACCCCCCACGCAATCCCGTTCCCTTGGGGGAGAATGGAGCGGGGCACGGGCGGACGGGGTACGGGAGTGGGACTGTGACGACGGCATCCCGGCGGTGGTTCGGCGGGCGGGACGAGAGTCGGCGGGCGGATGCGCAGGCGGCCAAGGATGCCGCCGCGGCCGCGTTCTACGAGCTGGACACCGCGCAGCGGGATCTGCGGATCTCCATGGAGACCATCGCCGCCGCCGACGGGTCTCCCGCGGCGCGGCAGGCCGCCGAGGGGTTCGCGGCGCTCGGGCGGCGGATCGACGAGGTCAGCCACGCCTACATCGAGGCCGTCGACGCGCACGACCTGGACCGGGTCGACCTGGAGGGCTCCGTCGCGGCGCAGGCGCGGCAGCAGCTGACGCGGGCGCGGGACGAGCTGGTGCGGGTCAAGGGGGAGCTGGAGCGGTTCGCGCAGGGGCTGCAGCCGCTGCTGGACAAGGCGGAGACGCAGCTGGCGCGGGTCGCGCCGGCGCGGGAGCGGGCGCGGGCCGCGCTGCTGGCGGCGAGTGACGCGCTGGACGCGGCGCGGGCCGGGGGGATGCGGGCCGACGACCTCGCGGCGCGGCTGGCGGCGCTGGGGCCGGAGCTGACGAAGCTGAACCAGGGCGCGGCCGTGCACGGGGTGCAGGAGACGGTGCAGCGTGCCGACCGGATCCTGCGGGACGCGGAGGCCGTGCGGGCCGAGGCGGCGCGGCTGCCGGAGCGGGCCGCGGAGATCGACAGGCGGCTGGTGAGCCTGCGGACCCGGGCGCAGGCGCTGCGCAACCGGGCGGACCGGGTGGATCCGGTGCTCAGCGAGCTGAGGCGCCGGTTCAGTGCGGCCTGCTGGCAGGACCTCCAGCACGTCCCCGATCAGGCGGTGCGGGACGTCACGCGGGCGGAGGACCGGCTGGCGGAGGCCGCCCGGGCGCGCGAGGAACAGCGCTGGGCCGACGTAACGGCACTGGTCGAGGCGGTGCGGGCCGCGCTGGACGCCACCGACGAGGCGGTGTCGGCCGCGCAGGACCGGCTCACGCGGCTGGAGGCGGTGGCGCGGGACCCGAAGGCCGAGGTGGAGCGGACCCGCTTCGCGATCCGGGACGCGCAGCGGCTGGCGATGGCCGGCCGGAGCGTGCCCGATCCGCGGCACGCGCGGCCGCTGGACGAGTCGGTGGCGCGGATGGAGCGGGCGCTGGCCGGGCTGGAGGGGCGGCACCCGGACTACTGGCACTTCCTCCAGGAGCTGGAGCAGGTCCGGGCGGCGGTGGGCCGGGTGGTGTCGGACATCCGCGGCGAGCGCGCGGTGGGGTAGCCAGGCCGCGGGCGGCGGCGGATGCTGGAACGGAACAGCGGTCTGAGGAGGACTGAGGAGGGCGCCATGGCTGCCCACACGTTCCACCGGCCCCGCACGCACCGGGCGGCTCCCCCCGTACCCCACGAGCCGTACGTGGCGCACGCGGCGTACGGGTGCACCGAGCCGCACGAGCACTACGCGCCCTACGTCCCCCACGAGCCGTACGGGCCGCCGCCGCAGCGGCAGGGGCCGCGCCTGCTGGAGCGGGTGCTGCACCCGGTCAACGCCCGGCTGGACGAGCACCTCCCCACCGACCACAAGCTCAGCAAGGTGTACCGGGTCGGTGCGGGCCTGACCGGGCTGCTGCTGGTGGCCTTCGGCGTCCTCGGCCTGATCGACCGGATCGGGTTCTTCGACACCGGCGGCGACACGGTGCTCGCCCTGAACACGAACGGGGCGCTGAGCGTCCTGTCGATCTGCATCGGCGCGCTGCTGTTCGCCGGGATGGTGATCGGCGGGACCTTCGCCTCCACCCTGAACATCGTGCTCGGCATCGCCTTCATCCTGAGCGGGTTCGTCAACCTCGCCCTGCTGGACACCGGCCTGAACTTCCTGGCGTTCCACATCCAGAACGTGCTGTTCAGCTTCGTGGTCGGCGTGATGCTGATGTGGTTCGGGATGTACGGGCGGGTGGGCAGCGCCCTGCCGCACGACAATCCGTACTGGCGCGCCCGCCACCCCGAACAGGCGGCGCGCGAGACGCGGGTCCGCGAGGGATTCCGGTCGGCCCGCCCCACTGCGTAGCCTGTGCGCATGCCTCGTTACGAATACCGCTGCCGGACCTGCGACGACACCTTTGAGGTCAGCCGGCCGATGGCCGAGTCGTCCGCGCCCGCCGACTGCCCCGCGGGGCACGCCGACACCGTCAAGCTGCTCTCCGCCGTCGCCGTCGGCGGGACCAGCAGTGCCCCCGCGGCCGCCGCGCCCGCCGGCGGGGGCGGCTGCTGCGGCGGGGGCGGCTGCGGCTGAACCGAGTCCCGGACAGGGCCTAGGGGGTGTCCGCAAAGTCTCGCCTGCCCCGCGACGCCCGGCACGCGCTCTCGC
>NZ_GG657750.1:2471790-2487203 GCF_000158895.1 Streptomyces sp. C
TCCGGGCGGACGCCGCGGGGCCCGCCCTCCGGGCGGACGGCGCCACTTTGCGGACACCCCCTAGTGTTCTGAGTCTGGAATTCTGTTTAGATGTAGGCTTTCGGTATGGCGATGGGGCGGCCGAAGGCCGAGTTGGTGTTGACCGATGAGGAGCGGGCCGCGCTCGAGGGCTGGGTGCGGCGCCGTTCGACGCCTCAGGCGTGGGCCTTGCGCTGCCGAATCATCCTGGCCTGCGCCGAAGGCGCGACGAACAAGGACGTTGCGGCCCTGGTGGGTTCCACGCCTCAGGCGGTGGGCCGCTGGCGGGCCCGTTTCGTGCAGTACCGGATCGCGGGCCTCGGGGACATGCCGCGTTCGGGCGGGCCCAGGACGGTGACGGACGAGCAGGTCGCCGCCTTGGTCACCAAGACGCTGGAGTCGACGCCGAAGGGGGCGACGCACTGGTCCACGCGGTCGATGGCCAAGGAGACGGGTCTGTCTCAGTCGACGGTGTCGCGTGTCTGGCGGGCGTTCGGCCTTCAGCCGCACCGGTCCGAGACGTTCAAGCTGTCGACGGATCCGTACTTCGTCGACAAGGTCCACGATGTCGTCGGCCTGTACCTGGATCCGCCGGAGCGGGCCCTTGTGTTCTGCGTCGACGAGAAGTCGCAGATCCAGGCCTTGGACCGGTCTCAGCCGGTGCTGCCGATGATGCCGGCGGTGCCCGAGCGGCGGACGGCGGATTACGTCCGGCACGGCACCACCACCCTCTTTGCCGCCCTCGAGGTCGCCACCGGCAAGGTGATCGGATCCCTGCACCGCCGCCACCGTGCCGAGGAGTTCAAGAAGTTCCTCGTCAAGCTCGACAAGGAAGTCCCGACCGGCCTCGAGGTCCACCTCGTGCTGGACAACTACGCCACCCACAAGACCCCGGACATCAAGAAGTGGCTGCTGGCGCACCCCCGGTTCCACCTGCACTTCACGCCCACCGGATCGTCCTGGCTGAACCTGGTGGAGCGGTGGTTCGCCGAGCTGACCAACAAGCAGATACGGCGAGGCGTTCACAAATCCGTCCAGGCCCTGGAGAAGGACATCCGCGACTGGATCGCCACGTGGAACCGCGACCCGAAGCCCTACGTGTGGACCAAGACTGCGGACGAGATCCTTGAACGCCTCGCCAGCTATCTGAACAGAATTCCAGACTCAGAACACTAGCGCTTGCGCGAGAGGGTCAGGCCGTCCGAGATCGCCAGCAGGACGGAGTCCATGCGGGTGTCGGCCTTGGCGTGCTCGTTGAACGCGCGGACGCTCGCGCCCCGGCTCTGCGGCGAGTCGTCGAGGACGGTGCCGTGGTACAGGGTGTTGTCGGTGACGATCAGCCCGCCCGGGCGCATCCTCGGCACGAGCTCCTCCCAGTAGAGGATCTGGTTCTCCTTGTCCGCGTCGACGTACGCCATGTCGATGTGCGGCTCCGTCGGCATGGCGCGCAGGGTTTCCAGCGCCGGGGCGATGCGCAGGTCGATGCGGTCCGCGACGCCGGCCGCGGCCCAGGCCTCACGGCCGTACGCGGTCCACTCCTCCGAGACGTCGCAGGCGATCAGGCGGCCGTCGGCGGGGAGGGCCTGGGCCATGGACAGGGCCGAGAAGCCGGTGAAGGTGCCGATCTCCACGATGTGGCGGGCGCCGGTCAGCCGGACCAGGAAGGCCAGCAGCGGGCCCTGTTCCTCCGCGGACTGCATGCCGGCCGACTCGGGGAACTTCTCCCAGGTGGTCCGCACGAGCCCCCGCTGGATGTCGTCCAGCGGGGGGTTGTGGGCCAGGACGTACTGGTAGAGCTCGTCGGTGATCTTGGTGCTGTTGCCCTTGGTCATGCGGTCAGTGTGCCGACCGCCCGCGGCGGCCCGGGGGTCATGCGGCCGGTGTGCCGACCGTCCGCGGCGGCCCGGCGGTCATGCGGCCGGTGTGCCGACCGTCCGGACGAACTCGCGGACGATCTCCTCGCCCGCCAGGACGCCGGCCCCGCTCAGGGCGGTCACCGTGGGGGCGGTCCAGCCCGCGTCGGCCAGCTCCCCGTGCCCCGGCCGCCAGGCGCGGTCGGCCGCGAGCAGCAGGTCGGCGTCGAGCAGGGAGTCGCCGGCGGCGAGGGTGGTGGCCGCTCCCGTGCGGCGGGCGACCTCGTACATGGCGGCGCTCTTGGTCAGCGGGCGCGGGACGGCGTAGATCTTGCGGCCCTGGAGGGAGACGGTCCAGCCGCGGGCCCCGGCCCACTCGGTCAGGGCCTTGAGCCACTCGTCGGGCACCAGCGCCCGTTCGACGACGAGGTACGCGAAGAGGTCCTCGGCGAGGCGCGCCTTGCGCAGCCACACCGGGTCGGACACGGCGAGCAGGTGCTGGTGCACCTCCTCCAGCGGGGCGCACTCCGCCGCGAGGCGTCCGGCCACCGCGCGCCGCCAGTCCCGGTCGGGGACGCCGTCCACCAGCAGCTGGCCGCCGTTGGCGCAGATGGCGTACCGGGCCGGGGGTCCGGGGAAGCGGATCCGCTGGTACTGCTTGCGGGTGCGCGTGGTGGTGGGGACGAAGACCGCCGACGGGTCGGCGGCCAGTCCGGCGAGCAGCGCCGCGGCCGTCTCCGTCATGTAGGACAGCGGCTTGCCCTCGTGGACCTCGACGCACAGCAGCCGGGGGGCCTCGGGGTCGGGCATGGTCAGGCCGAGGGCGGCCGAGGAGTAGATGAGGGTCCGGTCGAGGTCACTGGCTACGAGCACGGTCTCTTGGCGGGTCACTGGGAGGCCACTGCCTTTCCGTCGGCGCCCGTGGCGCCGCGCGTGAAGCGGGGGTGGATGAGTCCTACACAGGTGTACGGGAGGCCGTCGACCTCCTCGACCGGTACCCCGCGCTGCTCGGCGAGCAGGCGTACGTGGTCCAGGTCGGGGCCGGCCCCGCGCTGGGCCAGGATCTTCCACGGCACGCGGCGCAGCAGCACGCGGGTCGTCTCGCCGACGCCGGGCTTGACGAGGTTGACGTCGTGGATGCCGTACTCCTCGCTGATCCGTTCGACCGCCGCCCAGCCCACCCAGGTCGGGGTGCGGTCGGCGGCGAGGAGCTCCTTGACCTCGGCGGCGACGGCGTCGGCGACCTCGTCGAAGCGGGCGGCGACGGTGTCGACGAAGGCGGCGGAGACATCGGCTGCGGCCAGCTCCCGGTAGAACTTCGCGCCGTGGAAGTCGTGCGGGCCGACCAGGTCGGACCTGAGCACCGTACGCGAGACGAGTCCGGAAACGGTGGAGTTGAGGCAGGCGGAGGGGATCAGGAAGTCCTCGCGGGTGCCGTAGGTCTTGACGCAGGAGCCGGGGTCGGCGAGGACGACGATCTCCGGGTCGAAGCCCGGGAACTCCGCAAGGGCCTCGCGCAGCTCGCGGGTGATGGCGCCCTTGCCGGTCCAGCCGTCGACGAAGACGACGTCGGCGGGGTCGTGGTGGGCGGCGAGCCAGCGCAGGGCGTTGGCGTCGATGCCGCGGCCGCGGACGATGGAGACGGCGTAGTGCGGCAGGTCCAGGCCGTGCCGGGCGCGGGCCCAGCGGCGCATCAGTACGCCGACGGGCGTGCCGGCGCGGGCCAGGGAGACCAGCACGGGCGACGGGGAGCGTTCGGCGAGCACGGTCTCGGTGACGGTGCCGACGGCGCGGGCGATGCGGGCGGCCGAGGCCTCCAGGGCGCCGCGGTAGAGCTCCTGGTACTGCGGTGAGGGCTGGTACTCGACGGGCAGGGACTCGGCGTAGTGGGCGCCGCCCGCCTGGATGGCCTCCTCGCGCTCCTCGGTCGGGGCTTCCAGCCGCACGTCGGAGAGGTCCTGGAGGAGCCAGCCGACGTCCTCGGGGGCGTACGAGGAGAACGCCGGCCCCCGCAGCGGTTCGGGCAGCGGCGGCTGGGTCACGGTCGGCTCCTGCCGGTCGTCGGGGATGTAGGACGGGACGACGGCCAGGACGACCCGGCCGGTGTGCGGGGCGAGCCGGGCCAGCAGTCCGGCGTGCAGCTCGGGGGTGTCGCCGACGGAGTCGACGACGGCGACGACGGTGTCGAAGCCGGCGCCGGCAACGTTGTAGGCGTAGCGGTCGCCGGGCCCGTCGGCGGGGGCGTCGTGGGCGGGGAAGACCAGCCGGGTGCGGATGGCGTAGCCGGGGTCGTCGACGGCGAGGACGGGCGAACGGGTGGTGGTGGAGAACCGCACCTCGCGGGCCGTCCCGGACTCCTCCAGGGCCCGCGCGAGGCGCAGCGGCGCGTACATCAGCTCCTCGTTGCCGAGTACGAGGACCCGTCCGGGTTTCCGCGCCGAGCGCGTCGGCGAGGCGCCCGGCCATGGCGGGCAGGGCGGCCTCCAGCACCTCGCGGTGGGCGGCGGTGAAGCCGTGGCGGCCGCCGTCGGGCAGCCCGGCGGGCCAGCCGAGCGGCACCCTGTCGGCCGGCCGCCCCGGCCCGGCGGTGCCGATGGCCGGGGGTGGCGGCCGGGCGCGGTGCCGCCCGCGCCGCCGTCGGCCGGGGCGCCGGCGGCGGTTCCGGCGGGCGCCGGAGCGTCGGCGGCCGCGCGGCCGGAGGCCGGACCATCGGCGGACGTACCGGCGGAGGCCAGACCAGCGGAGGCCGGACCGGCGGAGGGTGCCGCCTCGTGTTCCTCTACCAGGGCCCGCCCCTTCTCCAGGACCCCCTCCGGGAGGGAGACCGTCCCGGAGGCCAGGGCGATCAGGTCCACCCGCGCGCCCAGCTCGGCGGCGAAGCCGGTGAGCCGGTCCCGGTCGGCGGCGGAGCGCATGTCCACGAGGGCGACGACCACGTAGTGCGTGCGCGGGTGGCGGGCGTGGAGGTCGCGGATGGTGTTCAGGACGGTGTTGCCGGTGGAGAACTCGTCGTCGACGAGGACCAGCGGCCCCTCGCCCGCCAGCAGCGCCGGGTCCTCGGGCAGCAGGAGGTGCGAGGTGGCGTGCGAGTGGGCCTCCTCGAACCCGCCCGCGGGCCGCAGGCCGGGCACCGGGCGGCGCGTGGAGTGCAGGTAGGCGGCGGGGCCCAGGCCGTCGGCGACGCAGTGGCCGAGCCCGGTGGCGGTCTCCGCGTACCCGAGGACGACCGCGTCGGCGGCGGAGTCGCCGAGCAGCTCGCGGACCCGGACGCCGAGCCCGTGCCCGGCCGCGTACACGGCCGCGGGCGACTGCGGGACGTGCTTGCCCAGCACCTGGGAGACCAGCAGGTGGGCCCGCTTGGGGTTGCGCCGCAGGGCCAGCCCGAGCAGTTCCCTCAGCTCGGGCGAGGCCCCGCCGTCGGCTCCGCTCAGGTCCACGCCCAGCCGCTCGGCGACCCAGGTTCCCGACCACACCGTGTCGATCGTCTTGCCCTTCCTCGTCATGGCCGGCCGGCTCACACTTGGAGCCCGGCCGTCAGGAGGTCGACGAAGCCGACCTCCTCCTTCGCCACACCGAAGACCTCGGCGCGCAGCACGGTGCGCTCGGCCCAGGCCCGGTGGGGCTTCACCTCGTTCATCTTGTTCGTGTAGGCGGAGCGCATCACTCCGCCGCCGCCGCGCTCGGGGCGCAGGATGTCCTGGGCGTCGCTGAACTCCTCGTGGGAGACCACCGACAGCGCGTGCACCGGCGTGACGTGGGCCGGGTGGATGCAGGTCTTGCCGGTCAGCCCGTTGGCGCGGTCGAGCTCGATCTCGCGCAGCAGGCCGTCCAGGTCGTGTTCGATCAGCGCGGTACGCAGCTCCTCCACGCCCTCCTCCAGGAAGGGGCTGCGGCGCAGCTGCGGCTTGAAGAGGCGCTGCTGGCTGCGGAAGTACTCCCAGACGGGGCCGGTGACGGTGAAGCCGGTGCCGTCGGCGCGGCCGAGGACGTTGACCACGTCGGCGATGACGCCGGCGACGATCTGGACGTCGTAGGCGGTCATGTCGGGGGTGCGGCGCAGTCCGTACACGGAGCAGAAGTCGGTGACGCCCAGGCGCAGGGCGAGGACCCGCTCGCGGTAGCGGTTGACGGTGTGCTTGATGTCGGCGAGGGCCCGGGCGCGGGTCTCCAGGTGGAGCAGGTCGGGGGTCTCCAGGACGGGCATGGCATACAGGCGGGGCAGTCCGGCTTCGGCCTCGGCGTGGGCGACGGCGTCCAGGAAGGCCGTTCCGCGGCTTGCGGTGAACTTCGGTAGTACGAATCCGGCCAGGTTCCGGACCGAGGCTCCGAGCCGCCGGACGAGGTCGGGAACCTGCTCCGGGGTGCGCACGCGGATGAAGAGGAGGGGGAGCCCGTGGGGGCCCGGGCCCTCGGCGTCGAGGGCCGCGAACTGCCGGACGAGGTTCTCCTCGCCGTCCACGACATCGGCGTCGCTGATGGAATCCTCCAGGCAGAGGACCATGGAGACGACGCCCCGCCCGGCCTGCTTGCGGATGTCGTCGGCCAGCCTGGGGCGGATGGCCGGGCTGTAGAGGGTGGCTCCGAGTGCGGCCGCGAGGATGCGGGCCGGGGAGGCCAGGTCGAACTCCGCCGGCTCCTGGTGGAAGAGGTCCTTGCGGACAGTGGGCGATATGTGCCCGAAGTGACGCATGTGCTTCCCCCGTACTGCCTCGGCGGCCCAACTGGCGTGGCCGGTAATAGTACGTACGAACGTGAGTCAAGAGTTCCTCAAGCACATGAAGTTCAGGTAACCCTCTTGCACCATGCCCAGCTCTCGCGTCCGGGACAAGGCCCTACGGGGGGCCGCATTGTCCCGGTCGGCCCCGGGAGGGCAGGATGACGGGCATGACGCACGCGATGCAGAAGGGCTCCAACATCCCGGTGACCGCCACGGCGGTCCGGGCGGTGCTGCGCTGGACCACCGGGCCGGAGGTGCCGGACGTGGACGCCTCCGCGCTGCTCGTGGGGGCGGACGGGCGCGTGCGCTCGGACGAGGACTTCGTCTTCTACAACCAGCCCCGGCACCCTTCGGGATCCGTGTGGCGGCTGGGCAAGAAGCAGGTGGGCGACGGGGTGACCGACGCGGTCCAGGCGGACCTGCGGTCCGTGCCGCCGGTCGTGGACCGGGTCCTGGTGGTGGCCTCCGCCGAGGACGTGCCGTTCGAGCAGGTCCGCGACCTGCGGATCCAGCTGTACGACGCCACGCCGGGCGGCGCTCCCGAGCCGCTGGCCCACTTCGACGTCCGCCCGGAGACCGGCTCCGAGACGGCGCTGATCTGCGGGGAGCTGTACCGCCGGGGCGAGGGGTGGAAGTTCCGCGCCCTGGGCGAGGGCTACTCCGACGGCCTGGTGGGGCTGGCGACCGACCACGGGATCTCCGTCGACGAGAACGCCGTCGAGGCGGCCGGAGCGGCCGCGGAGCCGGCCCCGGCCGCCGCCGGCACGCCGGGGGACGACCGCACCGCCGCCATGCGGCCGCCGGCGCAGACCCCGGTCACCCAGGCCCCGCCGGCCGCACCGCCCGCGTACGGGTACCCGCAGCCGGTGTCCCCGGTGCCGGTGCCGGCTCCGGGCGGGGACCCGTCGTTCCGGCTGCCGGTGCAGGGTCCGCAGTTCATCCGCCGCTGACGCCGCCGAGGCCGCCGACGCCGCTGACGCCGCCGACGGGACGGGGGCTTCCCGGCCCCCGCCCCGCATCCCGGGCTCAGGCCTTGGTGCTCTTGTAGCCCCGGCCCCACTGGAGCCCCCAGCCGTACAGCCGGTCCAGCTCGGCCTGGAACCCGTACACGAACTTCACCTCGCGGCGCACGACCAGCTCTCCCTTGACCTTCTCCATGGACAGCACCGCGCAGGAGCGGGCCTGCGGGTGCCGCTCGTCCAGCGGGATCTCGATCCGGGGCCCGGCGGTCGGGTAGAGGGTGACCAGGGCGTGGGTCCGGTCGAAGGCCGGGGTCTGGTCGTAGATGTAGACGAAGACCAGCAGCCGTTTGATCTCGTCGGCGTGGTCGAGGTTGACGTAGAGGGTCTCCCCCGAGGCCGAGCCGAACCGGTCGTCGCCGCTGAGCTTCACGTACGGCGGGTCGTTGAGGTCGCCGAGCAGGTTGCCCAGCGGCTGTACGGCGCCGCGGGTGCCGTCGGTCAGCTCGTAGAGGCAGCCCATGTCCAGGTCCACGTTGACCATGCCCTGGGTGTGGGCCTGCACGATGTCGGGTTTGAAGAGTTTGAACGGGTGCCGGAAGAGCTGCCCGCTCTGGCCGGAGCGGCCGCCGAAGTCGGAGGTGCGCATCCGCCAGGAGAGGTTCACGCGCATGTTGCCGTGGACGGCCTGCTGTTTGGTGAGCGACACCGTCGGCTGCCGTTTGGTGAGCTCGATGGCGTTCGACGAGGCGTTGCCCGAGTCGAAGCCCATGGCGCGAGCGCCCCTGATCCCGTCGAAGAACCCCATGTTCCAACCCCCCAGGTCGGTCCGTGCAGCGGAGAATGCGGCGGGGCGGCCGCGCGGTCCAGTGGATCCGCGATACCGCCCCGTCGTTACCGGAAGCGTTCCGCAATCAGCGCCGGGTCACACCCCGGCACCGACCTCCGCGGGGCTGTCGCCGCCCTCGGCCTCCAGCCGCTTGTTGCGGCGCACCGAGGACCAGAAGGACCAGGCGATGAGCACGACGCCGACGAGGCCGGTGATGACCTCGTTGATCTCGTACTGGATGGTGACGAGCAGGATCACGGCCAGGGCGCCGATCGCGTAGTGCGCGCCGTGCTCCAGGTACACGTAGTCGTCGAGGGTGCCCTGGCGGACCAGGTAGACCGTGAGCGACCGGACGTACATGGCACCGATGCCGAGGCCGAGGGCCATGAGCACGATGTCGTTGGTGATGGCGAAGGCGCCGATGACGCCGTCGAAGGAGAAGGAGGCGTCGAGGACCTCCAGGTAGAGGAACATGAAGAACGCGGCCTTGCCGGCCATGGCGACGGCCGAGACGGGCTTGCCGCTCTTCTTGGCCGCTTCCTCCGCCTCGTGCTCGGCCTCTTCCTCCTCTTCGAGCTTGTTCTCGAAGTAGCCGGAGAGACCGCCGACGATCATGTAGGTGATCAGGCCGAGGACGCCGGAGACCAGGACGGTCTGCGCCTTGTCCACGTGGGTGCCGCCGTGCTGGTGGGCGTTGGCGGCGAAGGTCATCGAGGTGATGACCAGGACGATCAGCGCGATGCACGCCGACAGCATGTCGATCTTGCCGAGCTTGGCGAGCGGGCGCTCCAGCCAGGCGAGCCACTTGATGTCGCGGTCCTCGAAGATGAAGTCGAGGAAGATCATCAGCAGGAACATGCCGCCGAAGGCGGCGATGGACGGGTGGGCGTCCGTCACCAGCTGCTTGTACATCTCCTTGTCGGTCATCGCCAGGTCGACGGCCTCGATGGGCCCGATCTTGGCGCTGATCGCCACGATGACGACGGGGAAGACCAGGCGCATGCCGAACACGGCGATCAGGACGCCGACCGTGAGGAAGATCTTCTGCCAGAAGGCGTTCATCTTCTTCAGGATTCCGGCGTTGACCACCGCGTTGTCGAAGGACAGCGAGATTTCGAGGATCGACAGGATCGCCACGATCCCAAAAGCGGTCCACCCCCCGTAGAACACCGCTGCGACCAGACCGAGCGCAGTGACTGCGAACGACCAGCCGAAGGTTTTGAGAACCACTGGCACCCCATCGTCTTGTACGGCTTTACGAAACGTTGACCCCGAAGTCTAGAGCGATGCCCCGCAGCCCCGACGCGTACCCCTGTCCTACCGCACGGAACTTCCATTCGCCCCCGTACCGGTAGACCTCGCCGAAGATCATCGCGGTCTCGCTGGAGGCGTCCTCGGTCAGGTCGTAGCGGGCGAGTTCCTGGTCGTCGGCCATGTTCACCACGCGGATGAAGGCGTTGCTCACCTGGCCGAAGCTCTGCCGGCGGGAGTCCGCCTCGTGGATCGAGACCGGGAAGACGATCTTGTCGACCTGGGCGGGGACCTTCGTGAGGTCGATGATGATCGACTCGTCGTCGCCTTCACCCTCGCCGGTGAGGTTGTCCCCGGTGTGTTCGACGGAGCCCTCGGGGCTCTTGAGGTTGTTGTAGAAGACGAAGTACTCGTCCCCCAGCACCCGGCCGCTGTTGCACAGCAGTGCGCTGGCGTCGAGGTCGAAGTCCGCCCCCGTGGTCGAGCGCGCGTCCCATCCGAGACCGACCAGAACCCGGGTGAGGTTCGGTGCGGCCTTGGACAGGGAGACGTTGCCCCCCTTGGCGAGTGTGACGCCCATGATGTGGTCCTCCCCGGACGACGTGATGGTGGTGGCCGAGCCACCCGCTCATGGTGGCAAAGCCGGTCCGGCGCCGTACACAGGGGTGCACGGCGCCGGACGGACGAACTGCTCTGGGGTTTCGGCTCAGACGTTGACGCCGAAGTCCTGCGCGATGCCGCGCAGGCCCGAGGCGTAGCCCTGGCCGATGGCGCGGAACTTCCACTCGGCGCCGTTGCGGTACAGCTCGCCGAAGACCATGGCGGTCTCGGTCGAGGCGTCCTCGGAGAGGTCGTAGCGGGCGAGCTCGGTGTTGTCGGCCTGGTTCACGACGCGGATGTAGGCGTTGCGGACCTGGCCGAAGCTCTGCTGGCGGGTCTCGGCCTCGTAGATCGAGACGGGGAAGACGATCTTGGCGACGTCGCCCGGGACGCCGGCGAGGTTGACCTTGATGGCCTCGTCGTCGCCCTCGCCCTCGCCGGTGGTGTTGTCACCGGTGTGCTCGACCGACCCGTCCGGGCTCTTCAGGTTGTTGAAGAACACGAAGTTCGAGTCGTTGGCGACCTTGCCCTGGTCGTTGGTCAGGATCGCGCTGGCGTCGAGGTCGAAGTCGACACCGGTGGTGGTGCGAGCGTCCCAGCCCAGACCGACGATGACCGCCGTCAGGTTAGGCGCGGCCTTGGTCAGCGAGACGTTGCCGCCCTTGCTGAGGCTGACTCCCACGGGTCCTCCATTGGTATTCGTATGGGGCGGGGCCCCGTCGTGCGTTGCTACCGGATCAACGGTTCGATCCTAGTGACGGGTTCCCGCCCACAGGCGGTTTTCGTGCGGAAGCCGCGGACGGGTCCGCTTCCGGACCCGGTCCGGGAGCCGTCGGGGCCGTCTCAGAGGCTGTCGAGGGCCTTGATGTACTCGTTCAGGTCACGCGCGTCGGGCAGGCCGTTGACGACGGTCCAGCGCACGATGCCGTCCTTGTCGATGACGAAGGTGCCGCGGACGGCGCAGCCCTTGTCCTCGTCGAAGACGCCGTAGGCGCGGGAGGTCTCGCCGTGCGGCCAGAAGTCGGACAGCAGCGGGTACTCCAGGCCCTCCTGCTCCGCGAAGACGCGCAGGGTGGGGACCGAGTCGTTGGAGACGGCGAGCAGCTGCACGTCGTCGTTCTGGAAGCGGGGCAGCTGGTCGCGCAGCTCGCACAGCTCACCCGTGCAGACGCCGGTGAAGGCGAAGGGGTAGAAGAGCAGCACCACGGCCTTCTCGCCGCGGAAGTCGGAGAGCCTCACGGTGGCGCCGTGGTTGTCCTTGAGCTCGAAGTCCGGGGCCTTGTGTCCGACCTCGATCGCCATCTCTCGCATCCCTTCGTTTCCTGCGTCCCCGCACGGGGCCGTTCGGGTGAGGCCCAGCCTACGGCCCGCCCCCGCGGACCGGACCGGACCGGCGCGCCGGAAGTGCTCCCCGCGCCGGAAGTGCCGCCCGCGAGCGGCGCGTGCGCACCGGCCCCGGAACGCGCACACCCCGCCGGCCGGGGGTGTCCCGGTCGGCGGGGTGTGCGTTCCGCTTGGCTGCGGGGCGCAGATCAGCGCTTGGACTTGGCCGCCTTCGGCGTCACCAGCTTGGTGGAGGTCCACTCCTTGCCGACGGGGCCGCCCTTGGCGAGCGACAGGCCCGCCGTCTCGGCGGCCTCGCTGATGTCGCTGGCCACGACATAGCCGTCACGGCCCGTCTTGGGGGTCAGCAGCAGGATCAGTGCGCCGTCCTCGACCAGCTCGGTCGCGTCGACCAGGGCGTCCGTCAGGTCGCCGTCCTCGTCGCGGAACCACAACAGCACCGCGTCGGCGCCCTCGTCGTAGTCCTCGTCGACCAGCTCGCTCACGAGGGTCTCGACGACGTCACGGAATTCCTGATCGACGTCCTCGTCGTAGCCGATCTCCTGGACCACCTGTTCGGACTGGAAACCCAGCCGGGCGGCCAGGCTCTCCGCGTGGTCCGCGGTCGCGCTCACGGGGTGCCTCCTGCTCATGTTCGGTGAATGTCTTTCGGCGGCGCGCGTACGCGCAGCATTGGGCGTAGTCCACACGGGCGCGGCGGATCGCGCAAGTACCCGGCCGCCGAGACCGTCGAAACGGTGACGATTGCGGCCGTCTCGCCGCAACTTTGCCGCAACTTTCAGGCTTCCCCGATGGACCACCGGTGATTCATCCCACACCATTCCAGCTCATTCGGCATCGCATGAGGACTTTCCTACCTGTTTGAGGGACGAACGTCCTTACGAACCGGCTGATCGCCTTGGGCGTAAAGTTGCGATTCGGCCCGGCAGCCGGCGCAGGCACACCGGCCGCTCCTTCGCCGCTCCAGGTGTTACCCAGTGGTAGAGGTGAAGATTCGGGCCGGGCGTAAGACCATGGGAGGCGGCGACCCAGGGCACGACTCCCCCGACAGCGAAGGAACAGCGTGGCTTCCGCATCCGATCGCAACCCGATCATCATTGGCGGTCTTCCGAGCCAGGTCCCGGACTTCGATCCGGAGGAGACGAAGGAGTGGCTCGACTCCCTCGACGCCGCGGTCGACGAGCGGGGCCGGGAGCGCGCCCGCTACCTGATGCTGCGGCTGATCGAGCGGGCCCGCGAGAAGCGCGTGGCCGTGCCGGAGATGCGCAGCACGGACTACGTCAACACCATCGCCACCAAGGACGAGCCGTTCTTCCCCGGGAACGAGGAGATCGAGCGCAAGGTCCTGAACGCGACCCGCTGGAACGCCGCGGTCATGGTCTCCCGCGCCCAGCGGCCGGGGATCGGCGTCGGCGGCCACATCGCCACGTTCGCCTCCTCCGCCTCCCTCTACGACGTGGGCTTCAACCACTTCTTCCGGGGCAAGGACGAGGGCGACGGCGGCGACCAGATCTTCTTCCAGGGCCACGCCTCCCCGGGCATCTACGCCCGCGCCTACCTCCTGGACCGGCTCACCGAGCAGCAGCTCGACTCGTTCCGGCAGGAGAAGTCGAAGGCCCCGCACGGCCTGTCCAGCTACCCGCACCCGCGGCTGATGCCGGACTTCTGGGAGTTCCCGACCGTCTCGATGGGCCTCGGCCCGCTCGGGGCGATCTACCAGGCGCGGATGAACCGGTACATGGAGGCGCGCGGGATCGCGGACACCTCCAAGTCCCACGTTTGGGCGTACCTCGGCGACGGCGAGATGGACGAGCCGGAGTCGCTCGGCCAGCTGTCGCTGGCGGCGCGCGAGGGCCTGGACAACCTGACCTTCGTCGTGAACTGCAACCTCCAGCGCCTCGACGGCCCGGTGCGCGGCAACGGCAAGATCATCCAGGAGCTGGAGTCGATCTTCCGCGGGGCCGGCTGGAACGTCATCAAGCTGATCTGGGACCGCTCCTGGGACCCGCTGCTGGCGCAGGACCGCGACGGCATCCTGGTCAACAAGATGAACTCGACCCCCGACGGGCAGTTCCAGACGTACGCCACCGAGTCGGGCGCGTACATCCGGGAGCACTTCTTCGGCGGCGACCAGCGGCTGCGCGCGATGGTCGAGAACATGACCGACCAGCAGATCCAGCACCTGGGCCGTGGCGGCCACGACCACAAGAAGGTCTACGCCGCGTACGCCGCGGCCAAGGCCCACAAGGGCCAGCCGACGGTGATCCTGGCGCAGACGGTCAAGGGCTGGACGCTCGGCCCGAACTTCGAGGGCCGCAACGCCACGCACCAGATGAAGAAGCTGACGGTCGACGACCTCAAGCGCTTCCGCGACCGCCTGCACATCCCGGTCACGGACGCCCAGCTGGAGAGCGGCGCGCCGCCGTACTACCACCCGGGCCGCAACTCGCCCGAGATCCAGTACATGCACGACCAGCGCAGCGCCCACGGCGGGTACGTGCCGACGCGCGTGGTGCGGGCCAAGCCGCTGCAGCTGCCGGACGAGAAGGCGTACGCGGCGGCCAGGAAGGGCTCGGGCCAGCAGTCGATCGCCACCACGATGGCCTTCGTCCGCATCCTGAAGGACCTGATGCGGGACAAGGAGATCGGCAAGCGCTTCGTGCTGATCGCGCCCGACGAGTACCGCACCTTCGGCATGGACGCGTTCTTCCCGAGCGCCAAGATCTACAACCCGCTGGGGCAGCAGTACGAGGCGGTCGACCGCGACCTGCTCCTCGCGTACAAGGAGTCCCCGACCGGCCAGATGCTGCACGACGGCATCTCGGAGGCGGGCTGCACGGCCTCGCTGATCGCCGCGGGATCGGCGTACGCGACGCACGGCGAGCCGCTGATCCCGGTCTACGTCTTCTACTCGATGTTCGGTTTCCAGCGCACCGGTGACCAGTTCTGGCAGATGGCCGACCAGCTGGCGCGCGGTTTCGTCCTGGGCGCGACCGCCGGCCGGACCACCCTGACGGGTGAGGGCCTTCAGCACGCCGACGGTCACTCCCTGTTGCTGGCGTCGACGAACCCGGGCTGCGTCGCGTACGACCCGGCCTACGGCTACGAGATCGCCCACATCGTCAAGGACGGTCTGCGGCGCATGTACGGGCCCGACGCCGAGGACGTCTTCTACTACCTGACGGTCTACAACGAGCCGATCCAGCACCCGGCCGAGCCGGCCGGCGTCGACGTGGACGGCATCCTCAACGGCATCCACCGGGTCTCCGAGGGCACCTCGGGCGCCGTCGCGGCACAGATCATGGCCTCGGGCGTGGCGGTGCCGTGGGCCCTGGAGGCGCAGCGGATCCTGGCCGCGGAGTGGAACGTCCGGGCGGACGTCTGGTCGGCGACCTCCTGGAACGAGCTGCGCCGCGAGGCCGTCGAGGTGGAGGAGCACAACCTGCTCCACCCGGAGGAGGAGCAGCGCGTCCCGTACGTGACGCGGAAGCTGTCGGGCGCGGAGGGGCCGTTCGTGGCGGTCTCGGACTGGATGCGCGCGGTGCCGGACCAGATCTCGCGCTGGGTGCCGGGTGCGTACACCTCGCTGGGCGCGGACGGCTTCGGCTTCGCGGACACGCGTGGCGCGGCGCGGCGCTTCTTCCACATCGACGCCCAGTCGGTGGTCCTGGCGGTGCTCACCGAGCTGGCCCGGGAGGGCAAGGTCGACCGTTCGGTGCTGAAGCAGGCCGTCGACCGGTACCAGCTGCTGGACGTGGCGGCGGCCGACCCGGGCGCGGCGGGCGGCGACGCCTGACGCCTGCGGCGAGTCAGCGGGTGCGGGCCCCGTCCGGATGCCGGGC
>NZ_GG657750.1:2487303-2493288 GCF_000158895.1 Streptomyces sp. C
GCGGCCGGGTGCTCCCCGGTCCGCCGGGCGCCCGTCCCGCACCCTTTCCCTACGATGCTCCGCATGAAGGAAACCTCCCGCCAGCTGCTGTGGGAGCGGCGGAGCCAGACCCCGCTGCTCGTCCTCGCGGTGGCCTTCGCCGTCGCGTACGCGGTGCCGATCGTCGCCCCGGACGCGGACCCGTCCGTGCACCGGGCGTGCACGTACGCGGAGTGGGCGGTGTGGGGTGCCTTCGCCCTCGACTACCTCGTGCGGCTGGGCCTGACGCGCAACCGGCTGCACTTCGTGCGGACGCACTGGCTGGACCTGGCGGCGGTGGTGCTGCCGCTGGTGCAGCCGCTGCGGCTGCTGCGGCTGGTGGCGACCCTGCTGCTGGTGGGGCGGCGGGCGCGGATGGCTCCGCAGGTCCGGCTGACCACCTATGTGGCGGGGGCCGTGGTGGGGCTGCTGATGTTCGGCTCGCTCGCGGTGCTGAGCGTGGAGCGGGACGCCCCCGACGGGAACATCAGGAACCTGGGCGACGCGGTGTGGTGGTCCTTCACCACGATGACCACGGTCGGGTACGGGGACCACTCCCCCACCACCGGTCTGGGCCGGGTGCTGGCGGTCGGGCTGATGCTGTCGGGGATCGCGCTGCTCGGTGTGGTGACGGCCAACATCGCCGCCTGGTTCATCGCCCGCTTCGAACGGGACGACCAGGCGGAGCGGCTCCAGCTGGCGGCGATCCGGGAGCTCCAGGAGGAGGTGCGGGCACTGCGCGCCGAGGTCGCGCTGCTGGGCGGCGGCGGCCCGGGCCCGATGCCCGCCCAGGCCGCCTCCGGCACCTCCGCCGTCTCCGGCGTCTCCGGCGTCTCCGGCGTCTCCGCTGTCTCCACCGAGGAGCAGGCCGGGGCTACCGCTCCCAGATCTTGAACGCCTTGATCTGGAAGGCGGACTGCGGCAGCCACGTGCCGTCGCCCGGGTAGGTCTGGAACTCGCCGGTCTCCGCGCACTCGGCCGACTGGTACGTGGTGACCGGGCGCCCGGTCCGGTTGATCAGCGACTGGTAGGCGGGGCCGGCGGGCAGGGCGGTGCAGCTGTTGATGTCGAGGGTGCTCAGGTCGTACACCTGCTTGGTGCCCTTGAAGTCCGGTTTCGCCCACAGGCACAGCTGCCCGGTGGCGCAGGGCGGCCCGGCCGCGTGGGCCTGGCCGGCCGTGCCGGGGACGAGGGTGGCGGCGGCCAGCAGGGCGGCGGCGAGGATGGTGGCGCGTGCGGTGCTCCACGTACGCATGACGGGGTCAACTCCTCCTTGACGGACGGGCTCCGGACTCCTTCCGGCGCTCCGTCGACACCACGCTGACCTGCGGCGACGGCCGGGCGGAAGGGGCTGCGGGCGGTTCCACCCTGATAGGCGACAGCCCCGCCGGAACCGTCCGGTGGGGCTGTGGCGGGCGCGGGGTTGACGTACCCGTAACGCGTCGGCGGGCTGATCAGATGTGGGCCGCCGCGCCCGCGCCGGCGTCGGCGTTCTGCCCGCGCTTGGTGAAGCAGGCCACGACCGCGGCGAGGACGGCGACGACCGCGGCGCAGGTGAAGGCCGTGCTCATGCCGGACACGAAGGTGTCGTGCGCGACGCCGGCGATGGTCTGCGCCACCGGCTCGGGCACTCCGGGCGGGACGGGTGCGATGCCGACCTGTACGCCCTTCTCCGCGAGTTCGAGCTGGTCGGGGGTGAGCGGGGGCAGGCCGGCGCCCTGCCAGTTGTCCCCGAACGTGTCACCCACCTCGGCCGCCATGACCGCTCCGAGGACGGCGGTGCCGAGGCTGCCGCCGACCTGCATGGCGGCCTGCTGGAGGCCGCCCGCCACACCGGACAGCTCCAGCGGGGCGTTGCCGACGATGACCTCGGTGGCGCCGACCATCACGGGGGCGAGGCCCAGCCCGAGGAGGGCGAACCAGAGCGACATGGTGAGCGTGCCGGTGCCGGGGGTGAGCCGGGCCATGCCGAAGCAGGCGGCTGCGGTGGCGACCATGCCGGCCACGAGCGGGATCCGCGGGCCGACCTTGGTGATGGCGGCGCCGGCCAGCGGCGAGCCGACGATCATCATGCCGGTGAGGGGCAGCAGGTGCAGGCCGCTGTCGACCGGGCTCATGCCGTGCACGTTCTGCAGGTAGAAGGTGACGAAGAACAGGCCGCCCATGAAGGCGAAGGCCATCAGCACCATGAGCACGGTGCCGGCGGACAGCGGCAGCGAGCGGAACATGCCGAGCGGGATCAGCGGCTCGGAGACCCTGGTCTCCCAGACGGCGAAGAGCACGAAGCACAGCAGCGAGGCGCCGAGGAAGAGCAGGGTCCTCGTGTCTCCCCAGCCCCACTCGGCGGCCTTGATGAGTGCCCAGATCAGGGAGAACATCGCGGCCGACAGCAGCACGATGCCCGGCAGGTCGAAGGAGCGCGGGGCGTTCTCGGCCCGGTGGTCGAGCAGGATGACCAGGCCGAGGACCAGCGCGATCGCGCCGACCGGCACGTTGACGAAGAAGACGGACTGCCAGCTGACGTGCTCGACGAGCAGGCCGCCGACGATGGGTCCGGCGGCGGTGGAGGCGCCGATGACCATGCCCCAGATGCCGATGGCCATGTTGAGCTTCTCGGCGGGGAAGGTGGCGCGCAGCAGGCCGAGGGCGGCCGGCATCAGCAGGGCACCGAAGAGGCCCTGGGCGACGCGGAAGCCGATGACGAGCCCGACGCCGGTGGACAGGCCGATCGCCGCCGAGGAGAGCGCGAAACCGGCGATGCCGATGAGGAAGGTCTGGCGGTGCCCGAAGCGGTCGCCGAGCTTGCCGGCGGTGATCAGGGAGACCGCGAGGGCCAGCAGGTAGCCGTTGGTGATCCACTGCACCTCGGCGAGGCTGGCGCCGAGGTCCTTCTGGATCGCGGGGTTGGCGACGGCGACGATCGTGCCGTCGAGGGTGACGACCATGACGCCGACGGCCACCGCGAGCAGGGTGAGCCAGGGGTGGCCGCGCAGACCGGCGCGCGCCGCCGGATCCGGGCCCGTTTCCTTGGCGAGCGTGATCTGACTTGTCATGCGAACAGGCTAGTGACAGTCGCTGACACTTCACAAACGGCTTAACGCGACAGCGGCTGTCAGGTCCGTCACAGGTACCCTGACCGCTTACTCAGCGTCAGATCAGGATCAGAGAGGACCCCGCGGCGATGACCGACCAGCGGCCCGCGCCGGCGGCCGGACTGCGCGAGCGCAAGAAGCGCCGCACCCGGGACGCGCTGCTGCGCGCCGCCCTGCTGCTGTTCGTCTCGCAGGGCTACGAGCGGACCACGGTCGACGAGATCACCGACACCGTCGAGGTCTCGCAGCGCACCTTCTTCCGGTACTTCGCCAACAAGGAGGAGGTCGCCTTCGCCGTGCAGGACGTGGTCGAGTCCCACTTCCTCGCCGCCCTGCGGACCCGGCCGGCCTCCGAGGCCCCGCTGGAGGCCCTGCGCAACGCCGTGCTCGTCTCCTGGGACACCGTCGAGGAGGCCATCTCCGACGTGGTGCCCGTCGACCTCTACATGCGCAGCTACCGGCTGATCGAGTCCACCCCGGCCCTGCTCGCCGTGCACCTGCGGCGCTCCACCGAGCTGGAGGAGGAGATCGCCCGGCTGATCGCCGCGCGGGAGGGGCTCGACCTGGACGCCGACCCGCGGCCCCGGGTGGCGGTGGCGGCGTTCAGCGGCGTGATGCGCGTCACGGGGCGGCTGTGGGGGCAGGGCGAGGACACCAGCGTGGCCGCGATCCGGCGGATGACCGTGGCCCACCTCGACCAGATCGGCCCGGCCCTGGCGGAGGACTGGCGCCGGGCGCCCGTGGCGGGCTGATCCGGGCCCGGGCGGCGCGGTCCGGTGCGGGTCCGGACACGTCCAGAAGAGGCACCGCGGGCGTGGTTCCGGGAGTGGTTCCGGGCACACCCGTCGCGCCCGCGCGGGCCCCAGAGCCACAACAGAGCGTGATCGGCGGGGAGATGTGTCCCACGACCGGCCGTGAGCCCGGTCACCCGGCGCGCCGCAGCCTCCACCGGTCTCCTAGTCTGGCTCCAGTGAACCTGCCCGGCCGCCCCGCCCCCACCACCCCGGACGCTCCCGAGCGCCCCGCCGCCCTGCGCATGCTGCTCGCGCTCGGCGTCGTGTTCCTGATGCTGGCGACGACCGGCTGGACCGCCGTGCACCGACCCGACGCCGGGATCCAGGCGCGGGCCGCCGAGCTCGTCGCGTGGGCCTCGGCCCGGATCGACGGCCGGCCGGTACCGCCCGCCGACGCCCCCGTACGGACGGTCGCCCGCTTCTTCGCCGACCTCGACGGCGCCCAGCGGGGCCACCTCGCCGACGGCTACCCGCTCGTGGTCGGCAACCTCGACGGGGTCCCCGCCGAGCTGCGCTACCGGGCCAACCGCCGCTCCCTGGCGCTGGCCGCGCGGCTGGAGGAGTCCCGGGGACGGGACGTCGCCCTGACCCCCGCCGACCGGAGCACCGCCGTCCGGCGCGCGCACCGCTTCGAGTCCCTCGCCGAGCCCGGCCGGCAGATCCTCGTCTTCGACCCCACCGGCGGCGGCCTCGTGGCCGAGGTCTTCGGCGACCTCTCGGCGGCCCGCCGGGTCTCGGTGGTCGTCCCCGGCGTCGACACCGACGCGCTGACCTTCGAGCGCTCCCAGCGCCGCCTCACCGCCCCCGTGGGCATGGCCCGTTCCCTCTACGAGGCCGAGCTGTCGACCGCGCCGGCCGGCCGCACCGCCGTCATCGCCTGGGCCGGCTACACCGCCCCCACCGGCGTCGGCGTGGACGCCGCCACCGGCAGGCTCGCCGTCCAGGGCGCCGCACGGCTGGAATCCCTGGCCGCGGCCCTGCCGGGGGACGCGAGCGTGGCCCTGTTCTGCCACAGCTACGGCTCGGTGGTCTGCGGCGTGGCCGCGCACCGGCTGCCCGGCCGGGTGACCGACCTGGTGGTCGCCGGCAGCCCCGGCATGCGCACCGAGAACGTGGCCGGGCTGAACACCTCGGCCCGGGTCTGGGCGATGCGCGACGAGGGCGACTGGATCTCCGGCGTACCGCACATGGAGGTCGGCGGCCTGGGCCACGGCGCGGACCCGGTCTCCCCGGCCTTCGGCTCGCGGCTGCTGTCCTCGGAGGGCGCCAGGAGCCACACGGGCTATTTCGAGCCAGGCACGGCCTCGCTGGACAACTTCGCCAAGATCGGAACCGGCGCCTTCGGTTCCGTCGCGTGCGCGAACGGGAGCGACGACTGCCGCCTCGGAATTTCCGCCACGGACGGTGACTGACGGGGGCATCCCCCGCCGCGGACCCGTAGCAAGCAGAAAAATCGGGCCGGAAGACGAGGGGGACGCGCGGGGGTGCGTCCCTTTACCATGTGCCGCATGGGTGACGTACTGGCCGGAAATCATGCCGTCTGGGAGTTCGACTCGGACTCGGTGCTCATCCGCTTCGCACGGGGGATGCGAACTCCACGGCTCTGGCACGCGCTGGGCGAGCGCCGGATCCCCCTGGAAGCGTTGTCCGGGGTGGACGTGAGCGCCGCCGCCGGGGCGATGGGCCGACGGGACACGGTGGTGCTGCGCGCCGTCCCGCGCGCGGGCGCCGATCCGCTGATGGAGGCTGCCGCCGGGCAGCTGAAGGAGGTCTGCGACCCGTACCGGCTGGTGCTGCCCGGGGACCGGGCGCCGCAGGCCGCCGACTTCGCCGACGCCGTGCGCGAGCGGCTGGCGCCAGGCTGCGACGAACCAGCCGACCGCTTCCTCGTCGAGGTGCCGCAGCCGCCGCTCCAGCTGAAGGCGTACGACGCCCGGCTGGGCTTCGACGGCTCCGCGGTCACCTTCCACTGGTCCCGTACGGGTGCCAGCAGCGTCAAGTGGCGGGCGGGCGACCAGCGTTTCGCGCTGGCCGAGCTGTCCGGCGTCGAGTGGGCCTCCCCGGACCGCCCCGGCGGCGGG
>NZ_GG657750.1:2493480-2520798 GCF_000158895.1 Streptomyces sp. C
CCTGAGCGAGCTGCACAGCACGGGCCTGCTGACGGACGCCGAGTACGCAACCCTCCGCGCCCGCTTCGCCGCCGGAGCCTAGCCGACCGGACTCGGCGGGCCGAACCGGGCCAGGCCGAACCGGGCCGGGCCGCTCGGGGCACGGGGCGGGGGCGGGCGGGGTGGCGTGCGTCGCGGGGCGCTCGGGCGGGGGCTATGCCTCTCGGGAGTCCGAGGTGAAGGTCATGTCCGGGTAGCGGGCGCCCGCCACCTGCCCGGCCAGCGGCTCCAGCAGGGCCAGCTCCGCGTCGGTCAGCGTGATCCGGGTCGCGGCGGTGTTCTCCAGCAGCCGGCCCGGCTTCCGCGTGCCGGGGATCGGGACGACCGTCAGGCCGTGCACCGCCGCCCGCTGCTGCACCCAGGCCAGCGCCACCTGCGCCGCCGTGGCCCCGTGCGCGGCCGCGATCTCCCGGACCGGGGCCAGCAGGGCCGCGTTGGCCCTGGCGTTCTCGCCCGTGAACCGGGGCTGGTACTGCCGGAAGTCGTCGGCCGACAGCTCCGCCGCCGCGTCCGCGAACGCGCCCGTCAGGAAGCCCCGCCCGAGCGGGGAGTACGGAACGAAGGCCACGCCCAGCTCCGCCGCCGCGCCGACCGCGCTGCGCTCCACGTCCCGGCTGAACAGCGACCACTCCGACTGGATCGCCGCGATGGGGTGCACGGCGTGCGCCTCGCGCAGCTCGGGCCCGGTGACCTCGCTGAGGCCCAGGTGGCGCACCTTCCCCTCGCGCACCAGCTCGGCCATGGTGCCCACCGACTCGGCGAACGGCACCTGCGGGTCGCGGCGGTGCATGTAGTACAGGTCGATCACGTCGACGCCGAGCCGCCGCAGGCTGCCCTCGACCGCCTGGCGGACGTACGCCCGGTCGTTGCGGACGCCCCGGTACGTCGGGTCGTCATTGCGCTCGATGGCGAACTTCGTGGCGAGGGTGATCTCGTCCCGGTGGGCGGCCACGAAGGGCGCCAGGAACTCCTCGTTCGCGCCGCGACCGTAGACGTCGGCGGTGTCGAAGAGGGTGACCCCGGCGGCCAGCGCCGCGTCCAGGGTCTCGCGGGCGGCCGTCTCGTCGGTCTCCCCGTAGAACTCGCTCATGCCCATGCAGCCGAGGCCCTGGACGCCGACGACCGGTCCGCCCTTGCCCAGTTCGGCCCGCTCGATGGGGGTGGTGTCGTGCTCCGTCATAACCGTGCCTTCCCCGCGACCGTATCGGCGCTCGTCGTCCGTGTGCCGGTCGTCTGTGTGCCAGTCGTCTGTGTGCTCGTCGTGCTGATCGTGTTCATCGCATACATGTCGATCTTGAAGTCCAGGACGCCGAGCGCGTCCGTCAGCTCCGCCAGCCGCGCCCGCACCTCGCGGCGCGTCCGCTCCAGCAGCTCACGGCGCTCGTCGACGGTGTGGTCCCCCTCGCGGACGAGCTCGGCGTAGCGGACCATGTCCGCCACCGACATCCCCGTCGCGCGCAGCTTGCCCACGAAGGACAGCCAGCCGAGGTCCTTGTCGGTGAACCTCCGCTGCCCCGAATGGGAGCGGTCCACGTGCGGCATCAGGCCGATCCGCTCGTACCAGCGCAGCGTGTGCTGGGTCAGACCGGTCCGCGCCTCGACCTCGCTGATCGTGTACCGCGTCTCCGTCAGGTTCATGTCCATACGCTAGAACCCTGGAGTGCACTCCAAGCAAGTAGGCTCGGCCGCATGGAGACCATGCACAGCCTGCGGACCATCGAGACCTGGCCGGTACCCGCCGCCGCGGCGGCCGTCGTACGCGCCGACGGGAGCACCGCCGGCTCCCACGGGGACACGGACCGCCGCTTCCCGCTCGCCTCGGTCACCAAGCCGCTCGCCGCGTACGCCGTCCTCGTCGCGTACGAGGAGGGGGCGCTCGAACTGGACGAGCCGGCCGGGCCCGAGGGTTCGACGGTCCGTCACCTCCTGGCCCACACCAGCGGCCTGGCCTTCGACGAGCACCGCGCCACGGCCCCGCCCGGGCAGCGTCGGCTCTACTCCAACGCCGGTTTCGAGGTGCTCGGCGACCACCTCGCCAAGGCCACCGGGATCCCCTTCGCGGAGTACCTGCACCAGGCCGTCTTCGAGCCGCTGGGCATGACCTCCTCCAGCCTGGAGGGCTCCCCCGCCAAGGACGGCGTCTCCACCGTCGCCGACCTCGCGCGCTTCGCCGCCGAGCTCCAGGCACCCCGGCTGCTCGACGTCCGCACCGTCGCCGAGGCCACCTCCGTGGTCCACCCCGGCCTCAAGGGCGTCCTGCCGGGCTACGGGCACCAGTCCCCCAACGACTGGGGCCTCGGCCTGGAGATCCGCGACGGCAAGTCCCCGCACTGGACGGGCCTGACCTCCTCCCCGCGCACCTTCGGCCACTTCGGCCAGTCCGGCACCTTCCTGTGGGTGGACCCCGAGGTCCGCGCCGCCTGCGTGGCGCTGACCGACCGCGCCTTCGGCCCCTGGGCCGTCGAGGCCTGGACCCCCTTCACCGACGCGGTCCTCGCGGAACTGCGCGCCACGGCCTAGGCCGGCAGCTCCCAGATCAGCAGCTCCCCCGGGGACCCGGCGGTGATCTCCAGGCCCTTCTCGCCGGTGATCCGCGCCGAGTCCCCCGGGCCCAGCTCCTGCCCGTCGATCCGCAGGTCCCCGCGCACCACGTGCAGGTAGACCCGCTCGGCCGCCGGTACGGGGACCCGCTCGCCCGCGCCCGGCCGCCGGACGTGCAGCACCGCGCCCGCCGCCGGGACCTCGTACGGGGTGCCGTCCGCGAGGTCCCGCACCACCTCGTACGACGGCTCTCCGCCCGCCGTCAGCGGCGCGAGCCACATCTGCACGAACCGCAGCGGAACCCCGCCGTCGTTGCGCTCGACGTGCCGCGCCCCGGATCCGGCGCCCAGCCGCTGGACGTCCCCGGGCCGGACGGCGGCGGTGTGCCCGCCGGTGCTGTCCTCGTGGGTGAGCTCGCCCTCCACCACCCAGGTGACGATCTCGGTGTGGCTGTGCGGGTGCTCGTCGAAGCCCGCGCCGGGCGCGAGGCTCTCCTCGTTGCAGGCCAGCACCGGACCGAACCGGATGTTGTCGGGGTCGTAGAAGGACCCGAAGGAGAAGGCGTGACGGGTGGTGATCCCGGCGTCCGGATCCCCGCCCGCGTACCGGTCGGCGGCGCGGCGTACATCGATCATGTGGGCCACCGTAGCCGCCGCCCGGAGCCCGCGGCGCGGACCCGAGTCCGAGCCGGGCCGCCGATAAGGCAGTCTTGTCCCGTGCCCCAACCCGAACGTGAGCAGTCCCCCGAGGTGCGTCGCGCGCATCCGGTCCACCCGCACGCCGCGACGCTGCGCCGACTGGAGAAGTCCTCCGGCCGGCTCGCCGCCAACGCCATCGCGCGGATGGACGAGAACCTGCCCTGGTACCGGGCGATGCCACCGGAGAACCGGTCGTGGATCGGCCTGGTGGCGCAGGCCGGCATCGCGGCCTTCACGGAGTGGTTCCGGCACCCGGAGACCCCGCAGGCCATCTCCACCGACGTCTTCGGGACGGCTCCGCGCGAGCTGACCCGGGCGATCACGCTGCGCCAGACCGTCGAGATGGTGCGTACGACGATCGAGGTCATGGAGGTGGCGATCGACGAGGTGGCCGCCCCCGGCGACGAGTCGATCCTGCGCGAGGCGTTGCTGGTGTACGCCCGGGAGATCGCCTTCGCGACCGCCCAGGTGTACGCGCAGGCCGCCGAGGCGCGCGGCGCGTGGGACGCCCGGCTGGAGTCCCTGGTCGTGAACGCCGTGCTGTCGGGCGAGGCCGACGAGGGCGCGCTGTCGCGGGCGGCGGCGCTCGGCTGGAACTCCCCGGAGCACGTGTGCGTGGTCCTCGGCACCGCCCCGGAGGGGGACAGCGAGCTGACGGTGGAGGCGATCCGCCGTGCGGCCCGCCACCACAAGCTCCAGGTGCTGACGGGGGTGCTCGGCGACCGCCTGGTGGTGATCGCGGGCGGCAGCGACAACCCGATGCAGGTGGCCAAGTCCCTGATCGGGCCGTTCGCCGCCGGTCCGGTGGTGGCGGGGCCGGTGGTCCCCGACCTGCTGAACGCCACGAAGTCGGCGCAGGCGGCGGCCGCCGGGCTCAAGGCCTGCACGGCCTGGCAGGACGCGCCCCGCCCGGTGCTGGCGGACGATCTCCTGCCGGAGCGCGCCATCGCCTCGGATCCCTCGGCCAGGGAGCAGCTGGTGGAGGAGATCTACAGACCTCTGGAGGAGGCGGGCTCGGCGCTGCTGGAGACGCTGAGTGTCTACCTGGAGCAGGCCAGCAGCCTGGAGGGGGCGGCCCGGATGCTGTTCGTGCACCCGAACACGGTGCGCTACCGGCTCCGACGTGTGACCGACGTCACCGGCTGGTCGCCGTCCGATGTCCGTTCGGCGTTCACGCTGCGGATCGCCCTGATCCTCGGGCGTCTGGCCGACGGAGATCAGCAGCCCTAGACTTTTGTCGGACATCAACAATTAGCCCGACGGTTCTTCGTCCCTGTCCCCACGGGCGGCGGAGACCATCAACAAGAGAGAGTGTGAGGGTGCTCGTACTCGTCGCTCCCGGCCAAGGCGCTCAGACGCCCGGCTTCCTGACTCCCTGGCTCGAACTCCCCGGCGCCGCCGAACGCGTCGCGGGCTGGTCCGACGCCATCGGGCTCGACCTCGCCCACTACGGCACGAACGCCGACGCGGACGAGATCCGCGACACGGCGGTGGCCCAGCCGCTGCTGGTCGCGGCCGGCCTGCTGTCCGCTTCCGCGCTCGGTTCGCCGGCGGCCTTCGGTGCCGTCGCGGGCCACAGCGTGGGTGAGATCACCGCCGCCGCCGTCGCCGGTGTGCTGAGCGAGGGCGACGCGCTGTCCTTCGTCCGCACCCGCGGTCTGGGCATGGCCGAGGCCGCCGCCGTCACCGAGACGGGCATGGCCGCGGTGCTGGGCGGTGACCAGGACGTGGTCGTCGCGCACCTGGAGAAGCTCGGCCTGACCCCGGCCAACATCAACGGTGCGGGCCAGATCGTCGCCGCCGGCACCGCGGAGCAGATCGAGGCGCTGGTCGCCGAGAAGCCCGAGGGCTCGATGAAGGTCGTGGCCCTGAAGGTCGCGGGCGCGTTCCACACGCACCACATGGCCCCGGCGGTCGCCACGCTGGAGAAGGCCGCCGAGGCCCTCGCTCCGGCGGACCCGGCGCTGAAGTACGTTTCGAACAAGGACGGCCTCGTCGTCGCCTCGGGTGCCGACGTCGTCGCCCGCCTGGTCGGCCAGGTCGCGAACCCGGTCCGCTGGGACCTGTGCATGGAGAAGTTCGCCGAGCTGGGCGTCACCGGGATCATCGAGCTGTCCCCGGGCGGCACCCTGACGGGGCTGGCGAAGCGCGCGCTGAAGGGCGTGCCCAGCGTGGCCCTGAAGACGCCGGACGATCTCGACAAGGCCAAGGCGCTCATCGCCGAGCAGACGGCCTGAGAGAAGGAGCCCACACAGCATGTCCAAGATCAAGCCGGCCAAGGGCTCCCCGTACGCCCGCATCCTCGGTGTCGGCGGCTACCGCCCGACCCGGGTGGTGCCCAACGAGGTCATCCTCGAGACGATCGACTCCTCCGACGAGTGGATCCGCTCCCGCTCGGGCATCGCGTCCCGGCACTGGGCCTCGCCCCAGGAGACGGTCGCCGCGATGTCGGTGGAGGCCTCCGGCAAGGCGCTCGCCGACGCCGGCGTGTCCCCCGAGCAGATCGGTGCGGTGATCGTCTCGACGGTCTCGCACTTCAAGCAGACCCCGGCGGTCGCGACGGAGATCGCGCACCGGATCGGCGCGGGCAAGCCCGCCGCGTTCGACATCTCGGCGGGCTGTGCCGGCTTCGGCTACGGCCTGACGCTCGCCAAGGGCATGGTGGTGGAAGGTTCCGCCGCGTACGTGCTCGTCATCGGTGTGGAGCGGCTCTCGGACCTGACCGACCTGGAGGACCGCGCGACGGCCTTCCTGTTCGGCGACGGCGCCGGCGCCGTGGTCGTCGGCCCTTCGGACGAGCCGGCCATCGGCCCCACGGTGTGGGGTTCGGAGGGCGACAAGTCCGAGACCATCAAGCAGACCGTGCCGTGGGACGAGTTCCGCAGCACGGACACCGCCGAGAAGTTCCCGGCCATCACGCAGGAGGGTCAGGCGGTCTTCCGCTGGGCCGTCTTCGAGATGGCCAAGGTGGCCCAGCAGGCGCTCGACGCCGCCGGGATCACCCCGGACGACCTGGACGTCTTCATCCCGCACCAGGCCAACATGCGGATCATCGACTCGATGGTGAAGACTCTCAAGCTGCCGGAGCACGTCACGGTCGCCCGTGACGTGGAAACCACCGGCAACACGTCGGCCGCCTCGATTCCGCTCGCCATGGAGCGGCTCCTGGCGACCGGAGCGGCGAAGAGCGGCGACACCGCGCTCGTCATCGGCTTCGGGGCGGGGCTCGTCTACGCCGCCACGGTCGTTACCCTCCCCTAGGGCCGGGATCACTTCCCGCCCTGATCCACCAGTTAGCTACAGAAGGAGCGCCACATGGCCGCCACGCAGGACGAAATCGTCGAGGGTCTCGCGGAGATCGTCAACGAGATCGCGGGCATCCCGGTCGAGGACGTCGAGATCGACAAGTCCTTCACCGACGACCTGGACGTCGACTCGCTGTCCATGGTCGAGGTCGTCGTCGCCGCCGAAGAGCGCTTCGACGTCAAGATCCCCGACGAGGACGTCAAGAACCTCAAGACGGTCGGCGACGCCGCGTCTTACATCCTGAAGCACCAGGCCTGAGCCTGACGAGCGTTTGTCGCCACCCGGCGGTGGCGCCGTGACAATTCAGCACCCCCTTAGACGTGGAGAAAGAATTCCTGTGAGCCCGACCAATCGCACCGTGGTCGTCACCGGTATCGGCGCAACCACTCCGCTGGGTGGCGACAGCGCTTCGACCTGGGAAGGTCTGCTCGCCGGCCGGTCCGGCGTCTCGCCCCTGGAGGGCGAGCGCTTCGCCGAACTGCCGGTCCGCATCGCCGCCCAGGCCGCTGTGGACCCGAACGAGGTACTCCCTCGTCCGCTGGCCCGCAAGCTCGACCGCTCGGCGCAGTTCGCCCTCATCGCGGCCCGTGAGGCCTGGGCCGACGCGGGTTACACCGCTCCGGCCGGCGAGGACGAGGCCATCGTCCCCGAGCGTCTGGGCACCGTGATCGCCTCCGGCATCGGCGGCGTCACCACCCTGCTCGACCAGTACGACGTACTGAAGGAGAAGGGTGTGCGCCGGGTCTCCCCGCACACCGTCCCGATGCTCATGCCGAACGGCCCCTCGGCCAACGTCGGCCTGGAGGTCAACGCCCGCGCCGGTGTGCACACCCCGGTCAGCGCGTGCGCTTCGGGCGCCGAGGCCATCGGCTACGCCGTCGAGATGATCCGTACCGGCCGTGCCGACGTGGTCGTCGCCGGCGGTACCGAGGCGGCGATCCACCCGCTGCCGATCGCGGCGTTCGCCAACATGATGGCGATGTCCAAGAACAACGAGAACCCGACCACGGCCTCCCGCCCGTACGACAAGGCCCGCGACGGCTTCGTCCTCGGCGAGGGCGCCGGCGTCGTGGTGCTGGAGTCCGCCGAGCACGCGGCCAAGCGCGGCGCCCGCGTCTACTGCGAGGTGCTGGGCCAGGGCCTGTCCGCGGACAGCCACCACATCGCGCAGCCGGAGCCGACGGGCCGCGGTGTCGCCGCCGCGCTGCAGAACCTGCTCGACAACACGCAGCTGGACCCGTCCGAGCTGGTCCACGTCAACGCGCACGCCACGTCCACCCCGCAGGGTGACACGGCGGAGGTGAAGGCCCTGCGCAAGGTCCTGGGCGACGACCTCGACCACATCGCGATCTCCGCGACCAAGTCGATGACCGGCCACCTGCTGGGCGGCGCGGGCGGCATCGAGACCGTCGCGACCGTGCTGGCGCTGTACCACCGCATCGCCCCGCCGACGATCAACGTCGACGAGCTGGACGACGACATCGACGCGGACATCGTGGTCGGCGAGCCCCGCAAGCTGCCGGTCGACGGCCCGATCTCCGCGATCAACAACTCCTTCGGCTTCGGCGGCCACAACGTCTCCCTGGCGTTCCGCACCGTCTAGTGCGCCTAAACCGGCGCCGCTCTCGCGGACGTGGTTGCTCGCCGTTCTGGCTGCTCAATTGATGGTTGCGGTGTTCGTCGTCTCGAACACCGCAACCGGTACGACGAAGGCCCACCCGAACACCGGGTGGGCCTTCGTCGTGCGCGGGGCGGTTAGACGACCTGGTGGAGCCAGCGGACCGGGGCGCCCTCGCCGGCGTAGCGGAAGGGCTCCAGTTCGTCGTCCCAGGGCTTTCCGAGCAGTTTGGCGATCTCCGCCTCCAGGTCGGTCTCCCCGCGCGCGGACCGGGCCAGCGCCGCGCGCAGCCGGTCCTCGGGGATCAGGATGTCCCCGTGCATGCCGGTGACGGCGTGGTAGATGCCCAGCTCCGGCGTGGAGCTGTAGCGCTCGCCCTCGGCGGTGGGGCAGGGTTCGGCGGTCACCTCGAAGCGGAGCAGGTGCCAGCCGCGCAGGGCGGAGGCGAGTTTCGAGGCGGTGCCCGCCTCGGCCTGCCAGGAGAACTCGGCTCTCCAGGTACCGGGGGAGGCGGGCTGCCTGATCCAGTCGAGGTTCACCCGCACCCCGAGCACGCCCGCAACAGCCCATTCCACGTGCGGGCAGAGCGCACGCGGTGCGGAATGCACGTACAGAACTCCACGTGTCGTCACCGGGACCTCCAGTGTGGGACGAGGTCGGGAATAAACTCCAGAAAACGGACAGTATGTGACGTGATGTAATGTAACGGAAATTATTTGACATTGCGCTACGGCACCTGCGGCCGAAACGCCACGGGAAAAAGCTACCGTGCGCCAGGGGTCATGGTGTGACGTACGGTCGCTCCGAGGCCCGTAAACACAGAGCATTCACTCAGCAGGACGCCCCGGAAGCACGGGGGCGACGAGGGAGGACCACCCGATGCGCACCACCGCCGTCCGCCGTCGCGCACGCCGGACGTCCGCGGGCCTGGCGGTGGCCCTCCTGGCCGCGACGGTCACGGGCTGTGACTCCCCCACCCCGCCGTCCGGAGGTGACCGGGGGGCGCAGGCCGCGCCCCGCTGGAACACCGCACCCGCCTCGGTCGCCGCCGTCGGCGACTCCATCACCCGTGGTTTCGACGCCTGTTCCGTGCTGGCCGACTGCCCGGAGGTCTCCTGGGCCACCGGCAGCGATCCCGCCGTCCGCTCGCTGGCCGCCCGGCTGCTGGGCGACGCCGAGGTGCCCGCGCGCAGCTGGAACTACGCGGTCACCGGCTCGCGCATGGCGGACCTCCCGGGGCAGGTGGCCACGGCCGCGCAGCACAAGCCCGGCCTGGTCACGGTCATGGTGGGCTCGAACGACGCCTGTCGGCCCACGCCTTCGTCGATGACCCCGGTGGCGGAGTTCCGCGCCGATTTCGAGCGCGCCCTGAAGGACCTGCGGAGCGCGTCGCCCGAGTCCCAGGTGTACGTGTCCTCCGTGCCGGACCTCCAGCGGCTGTGGCAGCAGGGCAAGGACGACCCGCTCGTCCGGCAGATCTGGAAGCTGGGTATCTGTCAGTCCATGCTGGCCGAACCGCTGTCGGCCGATCCGGGGGCCACCGCCCGGCGGGAGAAGGTGCGGGCGCGGGTGGTCGAGTACAACGAGGTGCTGCGGGAGGTGTGCGCGGCCGACGCGCTGTGCCGCTACGACGGCGGGGCCGTCTTCCAGTACCCGTTCGGGGCGGACCAGCTGAGCCACTGGGACTGGTTCCACCCGGGCCGGGACGGACAGGCGCGGCTCGCGGAACTCGCGCACCGACAGGTGACGGCGGCGGCGCCGCCTCGTTGACGCGCGGAGGGCCGGAGGCGGTGTCAGGGTCCGCCTCCGGCCCGGTTCACGGGTTGTTTCCGGCCAATTCGGCGCTACGGCGTGTCGCGGCGGCCGGCCCTCACAGGTCGAGGGTGGCGGTCAGCCGCGCGTCGGCGTGCGATCGGCCCGCGCGGACCTCGTAGGTGCCGCCGATCCGCCGCCAGCCGTGCGCCTCCTCGTCCCAGATCTCGAAGGCCCGGGCGGGCAGCTCGATCTCCGCCCCGACGCTCTCGCCGGGGCCGGCCTCCACGCTCGCGAAGCCGGCCAGCCAGCTCGCCGGGCGGCCGTCGCGGTCGTCGGCGGGCGCCAGGTAGACCTGGACCACCTCGCGGCCCGGCCGGGTCCCGGTGTTGGCGAGCCGGACCCGCACCCGGTCGGGGCCCGCCTCCAGGGACTCGTACGCCCAGTCCGTGTAGCCGAGGCCGTGCCCGAAGGGGTAGGCGGGCTCCACCCCCCGCGCCTCGTACGCCCGGTAGCCGATGAACAGCCCCTCGCGGTACTCCAGCCGCCCCCCGTCGGGGACGACCTCGGTGACGGGCGCGTCGGCGAGCGCGGCCGGCCAGGTGGTGGGCAGCCGCCCGCCCGGCTCCGCCCGGCCCAGGAGTACGTCGGCCAGCGCGGCCCCGCCCTCCTGCCCGGGGAACCAGGTCAGCAGCACGGCGGCGACGTCCCCGCGCCAGGGCAGTTCCACCGGGGAGCCGGCGTTGACGACGACCACGGTGTTCGGGTTGGCGGCGGCGACGGCCCGCACCAGGTCGTCCTGGCGGCCGGGCAGGGCCAGGTCCTTGCGGTCGAAGCCCTCGGACTCCACCCGCTCGGTGGTGGCGACGACCACGACGGCCGTGTCGGCGGCGCGCGCGGCCTCCACCGCCTCGGCGATCAGCTCGTCGGCGTCGCGCCGCGGACCGAGGTGGAGCAGGGAGAACATGACCGCCCGCAGCGGCAGCGCGCTCATGTCGGGAACCTGGTAGGTCAGCGACACCCCGACCGGCTCGCCCGCGGTGAGGACGGCCCTGGCGCGCTCGCTCGGCGCCCCGAAGAAGGCCTCGAAGGGGTCTGCCTCGTCGCCCATCTCCTGGACGCCCTCCCACAGGACGCGGCCGCCGACGGCGAGGGTGAAGGCGCCGAGGCCGCGGGTGCCGAAGGCGTGCTCGCCGCTCTCCCGCGGCACGTACGTACCGGTGACCTCGATGGAGGCCATCGTCTCGTACGAGGCCCCCTCGGGCAGGTCGTCCCCGATCCACTGCACCTGCCCGCCGGGCAGGCCGCCCTCGCCGACGACGGCCCCGGAGGCGTCGCGGCAGACGGCGCGCAGCTCGAAGCCCTGCCCGGCGGGGACGAGTTCGTCGCTCGGGTCGGCGCCGACGGCGAAGGTGAGCGCGCCCTCGGGCAGCGCGGCGGTGAGCCCGTCGAGCGGGGACAGCACCCGCTCGGGGAAGACGGTCGCGGAACCGCCCCCGAGGACGCGGGCGTCGCGGGCGGCGGCGCCGATCAGGGCGACGGTGCGGCCGGGGCCGGCGTCCAGCGGGAGGGCGCCGGCTTCGTTGCGTACGAGGACGGACCCGCGGGCGGCCAGCTCGCGGGCCAGCGCCTGCCCGTCGACCGGGGCCGGCGGCCGGGGGACGGCGGCGGGGGCGCCCTCCAGGAGGCCCACGCGGGCGGCGAGCCGCAGGACGTTGCGCACGGCCGTGTCGACGACGGACTCGGGGACCTCCCCGGCGCGGACGGCGGCGGCGAGGGCGGGCCCGTAGACGGTCTGCGGGCCGGGCATGGCCACGTCGAGGCCGCCGAGGGCGTCCCCGGTGGTGGAGCGGGCGGCCATCCAGTCGGAGACGTTGCAGCCGTCGAAGCCCCACTCGGCGCGCAGGACCTCGTTCACCAGGTGGTGGTGCTCGGTCATGGTCGTGCCGTTGACCCGGTTGTAGGCGGTCATGACGCCCCACGGGCGGGCGTTCCTGACGATGGCCTCGAAGGGGGCGAGGTAGACCTCGCGCAGCGGGCGGGGGGCGATGACGCTGTCGACGGTGAAGCGCTCGGTCTCGGCGTCGTTGCCGACGAAGTGCTTGACGGTGGTGCCGACGCCGCCGTCCTGGACGCCGTTGACGTAGCCGCTGCCGATGGCGCCGGTGAGGTACGGGTCCTCGGAGTAGCACTCGAAGTGGCGGCCGCCGAGCGGGGAGCGGTGCAGGTTGACGGTGGGCGCGAGGAGGACGTGGACGCCCTTGCGGCGGGCCTCCTGGGCGAGCAGCCGGCCGGTGCGGCGGGCGAGGTCGGGGTCCCAGGAGGCGGCGAGGGCGGTCGGGGAGGGCAGGGCGATCGAGGGGTCGTCGGCGGTCCAGCGCACGCCGCGGACCCCGACGGGCCCGTCGGACATCACCAGGGAGCCGAGCCCGATGCCGGGGAGGGCGGGGAGGGTCCACATGTCCTGGCCGGACAGCAGGCGGGTCTTGGTGTCGAGGTCCAGCTTGCCCAGCGCGGCTTCCACGGCGTCCTCGCGTGCCTGCTCCGCGCGGGCCTCGCCGCCTGCGCCGCCTGCGCTGCCTTCGCTGCCTTCGCTGTCGTCGCTGTCGTCGCTGTCGTCGCGTACCTGATCGGCATCGGTCACGGCCGTGCCTCCTCGTCGATTGCGTGCGGGTGCGGTGCGGATGGCCCCCATCGTGGACCCGGTACCTGTAGAGCGGTAGGTCTTGTAATCTTTTCGTGATGTCATGATGCCGTACGGTCCTGCTGGCAGGTGTGGACGGAAGGGGTGCCGGGCGATGGCGAGAGCGAAGAGCGAGGAGCGGCGCGGCGAGATCGTCCGCGCGGCCGTCGAGGTGATCGCCGAGCGCGGCTACCGGGGCGCCTCCCTGGGCTCCGTCGCCGAACGCGTGGGCCTCACCCAGCAGGGGCTGCTGCACTACTTCCCCACCAAGGAGGCCCTGCTCGTCGCCGTCCTGGAGGAACGCGACCGCTGGGACACCGGGGGCGGCTCGCGCGCCGCCGCCGGGACCTGGCGCCTGGACCTGCTGGAGTCGCTGGTCGAGTACAACGCCATGCGCCCCGGCATCGTGCAGACCTTCTCGGCCCTGCTCGGCGAGAGCGTCACCGACGGCCACCCGGCCCGCGACTTCTTCACCGACCGGTACGCGCAGGTGCGCGCGGAGATGGCCGCGCTGCTGCGCGCCGAGTTCGGCGACCGGCTCCCCTCCGGCCTCACCCCGGAGCAGGCCGCTCCGCTGCTGACAGCGGTGATGGACGGCCTCCAGTACCAGTGGCTGCTCGCCCCGGAATCGGTGGACATGCCCGCCGCGTTCCGCTCGTTCATCACCCTGCTGAGGGGCCCCGGCGCATAGCGACGCCGCCCGACCGGGCATCCTTTCCCCGAACTTCTAGTGGGGGGACACGAGATGGAGTCACGCGAGCCGACCGGACACGCGACGGCCGAGGCGCACGAACAGCCTGAGAAGAAGGTCGCCTGGTCGGAGCTGTTCTTCGACCTGGTGCTCGTCTTCGCCGTCACCCAGGTCTCCGCCCTGCTGCACCACGACCACGGCTGGGCCGGCACCGGCCGCGCCCTGGTCGTCTTCGTGCCCGTCTACTGGGTGTGGGTCGGCAACACCGTCCACGCCAACACCCACGACGCGGACCGGCCGCTGAACCGGATCGCCCTCTTCGCGGCCGGGCTGTGCGGCCTGCTGATGGCCCTCGCCCTGCCCGAGGCCTTCGGGGACCGCGGAATCCTCCTCGCCGGCGCCTACTTCTGCGCCCGCCTGGTGCTCGCCGTGCTCGCCCACGGCCGCAGCCGCCGCCTGCGGCCCACGCCGGTGACCCTGTCCGTGCTGATCAGCGGGCCGCTCATGCTGACCGGGGCCTTCCTCGACGGCGGGCTCCGCGTCGGGCTGTGGGCCCTGGCCGCCGCCGTGGACCTGGCCGCGCCCCGGCTGACCCGCTCCAGCATGGTCCGGCTGAACCTCGACTCGGGCCACCTCGCCGAGCGGTTCGGCCTGTTCGTGATGATCGCGCTCGGCGAATCCATCGTCGCCGTCGGCGCCCCGGTCGCCACCGCCCCCGATCTCCGCGCGGGCACCCTGACGGCCGTCGCCGTGGCCTTCGTCCTCGTCTGCAGCCTGTGGTGGGTGTACTTCCACCTGGCCGCCGGAGCCGTCCGGCACGGGCTGGAGACCGCCGCCGTACGGGCCGACGTGGCCCGGCAGGTCCTGTCGTACGGGCACCTCTCCCTGATCGCCTCGATCATCGCGGTGGCCGTCGGCATGGCCGAGGCCGTCGCCCACCCCGGGGCCAGGCTCCCGCTCGGCGTCGCCGCCCTGCTGTACGGCGGCTGCGCCCTCTTCCTCGCCACCTTCGGCTACACCCGCTGGCACCTGTTCCGCTCCTGGTCGGTGACCCGGCTGGCGGCCGCGGCGGCCGTCCTGGCCCTGCTGCCGGTGGCCGCGCTGCTTCCCTCCCTCGGGGCGCTCGCGCTGCTGACCCTCCTCGTCACCGCCCTGAACCTGGTGGAGCTGGCCCTGGTGCGCCGGCGGGGCCGGCTCCCCGGAGGCCGGGACGAGGAGGCCCCGCAGGCTTTGGCATCCTGAGACCATGAAGATCGCCGCCGCACAGCTCACCTGCGTCCCCGCCGACGTCGCCGCCAACTCCGCGAACGCCGAGGCCCTCGCCGCCCGGGCCCGCGAACAGGGTGCGGAGCTGGTGGTGTTCCCGGAGTTCACGCTCACCGGGTACGAACTGGAGGCCCTCGCCGCCGACCCCGGCCTGTGGCTGGCCGACGCCGAGGACCCCCGCCTGGACGGGCTGCGCTCCGCCGGCCTCGCCGTGGCCGTCAACGTCGCCCTGCGCACCGACGGGCCGCTGCCCGCCATCGCGACCCTGGTGTACGACGCGGACGGCGCGCACGTGACGACGTACGCGAAGCAGCACCTCTACCAGCACGAGCAGGGCGCCTTCGCCGCGGGCACCGCCGACGGCCGCTTCGAGCTCGGCGGCGTCCGCTTCTCGCTGGGGGTCTGCTTCGACAACCACTTCCCGGACCTCGCCGCACGCGCCGCCGCCGACGGCTGCACGGTGCACCTGGCGAGCTCCCTGTACGGCACGGGCGACGGCATCCCCGAGCGGGCCACCGTGCACCCCGGGCTCGCGAAGGAGCAGGGCCTGTACGTGGTCCTCGCCAACCACGTCGGCCCGGCGGGCCCCTGGACCGGCTGCGGCGGCGCGGCGGTCTGGTCCCCGGACGGCACCCTCCTCGCCGAGGCCGGCGCCGACGGCCCGGACGTGGTCACGGCCGACGTCCCCGCGGCCTGACGGCCTCCGCCGGGCCCCCGGCCGCGCCGGCGGGGCACCGGGGCGCGGCGCGCTCAGGCGGAGTCCGGGAGGAGGTGCTTCGTGCCCCACTCCCCCAGCGCCTCCAGGGCCCCGTTCAGCTCCTCGCCGAGCGGGGTCAGGGAGTACTCCACGCGCGGCGGGACCTCGTCGTACACCTCGCGGTGGACTATGCCGTCCGTCTCCAGCTCGCGCAGCTGCGCCGCGAGCACCTTCTCCGACACCCCGGGGACCAGTCGGCGCAGCTCGCCGAAACGGCGGCGCGGGCTGCGCTCCAGCTCCCACAAGAGGGAGACCTTCCACTTGCCGTCGATCACCGCCATCGCCGCGGCGATCCCGCAGTGATCCGCCCCCGGCCGCCGTGCCACCGCCATCGCGCACACCCCTCCCACCTGCTCGCTCACCTCGGGGTAACCACCCACTCCGAAGTGCGTACTTGAGCGCGCCACCGCCTCGCCACCAGGCTAAACGGCATGACCGACACACACGTGACGAACCGTCCGCTCACCCTGCTCGGCCTCGGCGACATGGGCACCGCCCTGGCCCGCACCTGGCTCGCCGCCGGGCACCCCCTGACCGTCTGGAACCGCACCGCCGCCAAGGCCGGCGCCCTGGCCGCCGAGGGCGCGGCCGTCGCCGCGAGCGCCGCCGAGGCCGTCGCCGCGAACACCCTCGTCGTCCTCTGCCTGCTCGACGACGCCAGCGTCGGGGCCGCCCTTGACGGCATCGACCTGACCGGCAAGGACCTGGTCAACCTCACCACCGGCACCCCCGCCGAGGGCCGCGCCCGGGCCGCCTGGGCCGAGGCCCGCGGAGCCCGCTTCCTGGACTCCGGGATCATGGCCACGCCCGCGATGATCGGTGTGCCCGAAGCCGGCGCGTACGTGTTCCACAGCGGCTCCCGCACCCTCTTCGACACCCACCGGGCCACCCTGGAGGTCCCGGCCGGAGCCCGCTTCGTCGGCGAGGACCCCGGCCACGCGGCCCTGCACGACATCGCGCTGCTCAGCGCGATGTACGGGCTCTTCGCGGGGGTCTCGCACGCCTACGCGCTGATCGAGGGCGAGGACATCGCCCCCGGGTCCCTCGCGCCGCTGCTGTCGGAGTGGCTGGGCGCGATGGGCTTCTTCGTCGGCAACGCCGCCGAGCGACTGGCCTCCCGGGACTTCACCACCGGGGTGGTGTCCGGCCTGGCCATGCAGGTCGCCGGCAGCGGCACCCTGCTGCGCACCGCCGCCGAGCAGGGGGTCAGCGCCGAGCTGCTCGTCCCGTACCTGGACCTGATGCGCGAGCGGCTGGAGGCCGACCCGGCGGCCCACGCGGGCGAGGACACCACCGGGGCGATCACCCTGCTGCGGCGCCGGTAGCCGCGGTCAGCCCTGGCCGTAGGGGTTGGGGGCCTGGCCGTACGACTGGCCGTAGGGGTTCGAGCCCTGGGCGTACGGGCTGGGAGCCTGCCCCTGGGGCGCCTGACCGTAGGGCGCCTGCCCCTGGGGCGCCTGACCGTAGGGGCCCTGCCCCTGGGACTGCCCGTACTGCTGCCCGTACGGTCCCTGGGCCGCCGGCCCCTGTCCGTACTGCTGCCCGCCGTGCCCGTCATCGCCGTCCGGCTCGTCCTCGGACCCGCCCTCGGAGGAATCGGCCCCGACCAGCTCCCGCGCCATCAGGGTCGCGCCCGCCACCGCGCCGGGCATCAGGAATACCGCGACGAACGGGATCAGGAACGCCAGCACCAGCGGCACGCCGAAGCCCAGCGCCTGCGCCCGCCGCGCGCGCAGCAGGACCAGCTGCTCGGCCAGGTCCACGCGGCGCCGCTGGAGGGCGACGGAGGTGAGTTCCTGGGTGAGGAAGAAGCCGGACACGCAGAACCCGATCGCGGGCACCACGGTCTGTCCGATCACCGGGATGAAGCCGAGGGCGAAGAGCAGGATCCCGTACAGCATCACCCGCACCAGCAACCGCACGCTGTCCCGGGCGGAGATCCAGAGGTCCTCCCAGAAGGAGCGCCCCGACTCGGGGACGTCGCCGCCCTCGGTCCGGTCGACCTGCTCGGAGAGGGACTCGTAGAAGGGCTGCCCGACGAGCAGGGTCACGGCGGTGAAGGTGATCACCGAGAGGAAGAGCCCGAGGGAGACGACCACGGCCGTCAGGAAGCCCCGGAACAGCTTCAGCCAGCCCGAGGACCAGTCCGAGGCGAAGGGCGTGGCCCATCGGACGAAGTCGTCGGCGCCGTAGAGGAGCCCGACGAGCGCGGCGGCGTACAGCGCCAGCGCGACGAGGCCCGGCAGCAGGCCGAAGCCCAGCCAGCGGCCGTTCCGGAACACCCATCTCTGTCCGGCCAGCAAGTACCGGAAGCCCCCCGCAAGATCACGCATGGGGTCAGTTTATGGGCCGGGCACGGCGAAGGCCGCACCCCCTGGGGGGTGCGGCCTTCACCAGGCGTGCGACGCGGTCGTACGACGTCAGGCGACGTTCAGCTCGACCGTGATGTTGCCGCGGGTGGCCTTGGAGTACGGGCAGATCTGGTCGGCCTTCTCGACCAGGTCCTTGGCCGTGGCGGCGTCCACGTTCGGGATCGAGGCCGTCAGCTTGACGATGATGCCGAAGCCCTCGTCGTTCTTGCCGATGCCGACCTCGGCGGTCACGGTGGAGCCGGTGACGTCGAGGTTCTCGTTGCGGGCGGCGACGCTGAGGGCACCCTGGAAGCAGGCGCTGTAGCCGGCGGCGAACAGCTGCTCCGGGTTGGTGCCGGCGCCGCTGCCGCCGAGCTCCTTCGGCGGGTTCACGACGACGTCGAGCTGGCCGTCGTTGGTGGCGACGCGGCCGTCACGGCCGTTCTCGGCGGTGGCGACGGCCGTGTACGCGACGTCGGTCTGCGTGATGGACATGAAGACTTCCTCCAGATGAATCGCCGCGATGCGCGCCCACGATCGCGACGGTCGTGGGGTGAGCCTAACCCGAGAAGGAAACGATCATCTTTCCGGTGTTCTCCCCGCGCAGCATTCCGAGGAAGGCCTGGGTGGCGTTCTCGACGCCCTCGACGACCGTCTCGTCGTAGCGGAGCTCGCCGGAGGCCAGCCAGCCGGCCACGTCCTTGACGAACTGCTGCTGGAGTCCGTAGTGGTCGCCGACGAGGATGCCCTGGAGGCGCAGCCGCTTGCCGATGACCATCATGAGGTTGCTCGGGCCCGGGGCGGGCACGGTGTCGTTGTACCCGGCGATGGCGCCGCAGAGCGTGGCGCGTCCGTGCACGTTCATGGCGGAGATGGCCGCTTCGAGGTGGTCGCCGCCGACGTTGTCGAAGTAGACGTCGACGCCGCCGGGGGCCGCCGCGGGGAGCTGCTCGGCGACGGGGGCGTTCTTGTAGTTGAAGGCGGCGTCGAAGCCGTACTTCTCCGTGAGGAGCGTCACCTTCTCGTCCGAGCCGGCGGAGCCGATCACCCGGGAGGCGCCCTTGATCTTCGCGAACTGGCCGACGAGGCTGCCGACCGCGCCCGCCGCGCCGGAGACGAAGACGGAGTCGCCCTCCTTGAAGGAGGCGACCTCGAAGAGGCCCGCGTAGGCGGTCAGGCCCGGCATGCCGAGGACGCCGAGGTAGGCGGAGAGCGGGGCGAGGGAGGCGTCGACCTTGGTGGCGTGCTGCGCGTCCACGTCGGCGTACTCGCGCCAGCCCAGGGGGTGCAGGACGTGGTCGCCGACCTGGATGCCCTCGGCGGCGGAGGCGACGACCTCGCCGACCGCGCCGCCCTGCATCGGCTGGTCGAGCTCGAAGGGCGGGATGTACGACTTGCCCTCGTTCATCCGGCCGCGCATGTAGGGGTCCACCGACATGTGGAGGTTGCGCACCAGGATCCGTCCGGGGGCGGGCTCGGCGGAGACGGGCACCTCGCGCAGGGCGAAGTCCTCGGCCACGGGCCAGCCCTGCGGACGGCGGACGAGGTGCCACTCGCGGCTGACGGCGGGGATCTGAGACATGAGGGACTCCTGGGGGAACGAAGATTTACTTCAGAACGTGAAACAACCATGCGCCTGGATATTTCATGTTGTCAAGTAAACGGGTACCCTGGAGCCATGCCCAGTCGTCGCGCAGACCCAGTCACCGTCGAGGTCGTCGAGCTCATCGGCGATGTCGTGGCCCGCTACCACATGGAGTACGAGGAGGCGGCCGCCCGCCACCAGCTCACCGGGGCCCAGGCCAAGGTGCTGAACCTGCTCTCCCTGGAGCCGCTGCCCATGCGGCGCATCGCACAGAAGCTGCGCTGCGAGCCCTCGAACGTGACCGGCATCATCGACCGGCTGGAGACCCGCGGCCTGGTCGAACGCCGCCCGGACCCGGCCGACCGCCGGGTGAAGCTGGCCGCCCCCACGGAGCAGGGCGTGGAGACGGCGGAGCGGCTGCGCGAGTCCCTGGACTTCGCGCGCGAGCCGCTGGCCGGACTCTCGGAGGAGGAGCGCACGGCACTGCGCGACCTGCTCAGGCGGATGCTGGCCTGAGCCGGGGGCCGTCCGCCCCGGTCAGCCGACCGCGCGGGGGCACGGGGACGGCAGGGAGCCGGGGCCGGCACACCGGCCGGGCCGCTCCACCGCCGGGGCCGACCGCCGGCCCGGCGGTCAGGCGGGCCGCCAGTCCGACGGCAGAGGCCCCGGTCAGCAGAAGATCCAGAAAACGCATTCCTCCGTCGGCTGGGGCTGCGGCTTGCCCGGCTTGGTCTTGGTCGGGGACGGCTTCGCCGTGCCCGTCGGGCCCGGCGCGGGCTGCCCCGACCTGGACGGCTGTACGGACGTCCCGTCGGCGGAAGCTTTCTGCGAGGGCGTCGCCGCCGAGGCGGAGGCGCTCGCGCTCGCCGAAGGCGTCGCCGACCCGCTCGGGCTCCCGCTGGGCCGGGCCGTCTTCGCCGCCCCGCCGGAGGCCTTCGGCAGGACCCCCGGCACGGAGGGTCCCGCCACGCTCGGCGGCGCGTCGGGCTGCTTGGGCCCGTTGTCCGTCAGCACCACCTTGTCGGCCCGGTCGACGCCCTCGTCGTCGCCGACGATCCGGGCCACGGCGATCGAGCCCCCGGCCGCGAGCACCACCCCCAGGCCGAGCGCCAGCACGCCCCGGCCGCGTCTGCGGCGGTTGACGGCCCGCTTGCGGGTGCCCGCCCGGCCCTCGTGGGGGCCCGACAGCACGACGAGCGAATCGGCGAACACCTCGGCCAGCGCGGGCTGCGGCTCGGGCCCCCGGGCCGGGGCGCTGGGCGCCGCGACCACCAGGTGCTCGGCCGGGGTTCCGCACCCGGCGCAGGCGAGCGCGCCGTTGAGGTGCCTCTGACATGCGGGGCAGAAGTAGTTCATGGCGCCCACAAACTATGCGGTCCCCGGCAACATAAGCATTCCGGGATCGTAAGGATCCTGTGTGGAATCGTTACGTCCATGACAGCGACCCCGAATCCGGGACGGTCGGGAGCCTTCGGGCCGACCGCCTTCCAGCTGGTGCTGCTGCGCAGGATGGCCGACTTCCAGCCCGGCCTCGCCGAGGAGGCCCGGCTGCGCCTGGGCGCCTCGCTCGCCGAGCAGCGGGAGGCCAACCGGCGCTGGCAGGCCATGGTGCGCTCACCCCGCTCCCGCGGCGCGCTGGCGCGCTACCGGTCGGTGCTGGGCCCGCCGGAGACCGCGGAGCCGCGCCGGATCGGGGACCTGGAGTGCGAGGCCCTGCTGTGGCCGGTGCCGCTGTGGCCGGAGCTGCGGTTCGAGGTGCTGGCCGCGCCGGACGGGGCGGTGTGGAACGAGTGGCTGGTCCGGGCCCCGGGCGCGCGGGGGCCCGTACTGGAGACGGCCGGGGACCTGCTTCCCTGGTCGGCGACGGTGGACGAGGTGGCCCGGGCCTTCGCGCCGGCGCGGCCGATGGAGGGCACGGCGCCGACACGCTGGCGCCTCGCGTTCACCGCGTCGGGCCGGCCGCTGGTCGCGGAGTTCACGTACGGGCTGCTCCAGCGGGTGGAGCCGGGCCAGGACGCCCCCTAGGGCCTGTCGTCAAACTCCCGTCTGCCCCGCGACGCCTGGCACGCGCTCTCGCCGCACCGGGCGAAAGCCAAGTACGTCCAGTACGCGGGCTTCCGCCCGGCGCACCGAGAGCACGCACCAGACGCCGCGGGGCCGCCCTCCGGGCGACGACGGGAGTTTGACGACAGGCCCTAGGAGCGCAGGAAGGCGCGGACTCCGGCCGAGGTGGCGTCGTCGCCGAGCAGGTCGTTGTGCTTCAGGCAGCCGACCGGCGTGTTGAGGGCGCCGGAGAGCGGGACGCTGCTGTCGGGGTTGACCACCTCGTCGCAGTCCGACCAGAAGGTGGCGTACTTGACCGCGCCCGGCGTCTCGTCGCCCGCCGCCAGGTTCTTGACCACGTACGAGCCCGGGGTCATGTCGCGGCACCCCTGGTCCCACAGGGCGCAGGCCCAGGCGGTGGACGTGCCGTGGTTGGGGCCGGCCAGCGAGACCCAGTGGTCCACGGTCGCGGCGCCGCCGCCGTATTTGACGTACCAGCGGCTCACGAGCGATCCGAAGGAGTGCCCCACGACGTCCACGCGCGCGGCGCCGGTCTGCTGCCGCACCTGGTCGACGTAGGCGGCGAGGCGGCCGGAGAGCACCTCGTTGACGGACTGGTGGGTGTCGTAGCCGAAGGAGAAGAGCCGGGAGTCCGCGTAGCCGTCGGCCCTCAGGTCCTCGCGCAGGGACCCCCAGACCCCCGGGTCGGCGTTGTATCCGTGGACGAACACCACCGGATTGCGGGCGGCGGGCGTGTCGGCCGCCGGCGCGGCGGCCGCCTGGGCCGGAAAGGGCGCGAGGAGGGCGAGGCAGAGGGTCAGGAACGCCAGCATTCTCTGGCGGGGCGTCAGCATCGGGTCCCCTTTACCTTGTTACGGGTGAGTAGCGCGGGTGGTCCGCGCATGCTGCTGCCTGTCGGTACAGAAATCCACCCCCGTGCAGCACCCCTCACCCGTACGCCACGCCCCACCCGGAGCATTCCAACGGGCGATATGCCCTATTTATCCGAGAAGATATGAAATGCGATCGGCAGTCGCCGGTCTCATCCTTCGTCAGCGCTCTCGGGAGGATCTGCCGTGACCGTCAGTCTTGAGCAGTTGCGCCGCTGCCACGTCGCCGTCGACCTGGGAGCCGCGAGGACCCGCGTCTACGTCAAGGGAGCCGGACTGGTCGTCGACGAGCCCAGCGTCGCCGCGGTCAACACCCGCACCGGCGCCCTCATCGCCGTCGGCACCTTCGCCGAACGGATGACCGGACGCACCCCCGACTACATCCGGGTCGTACGCCCCGTCTCCGGCGGCACCGTCGTCGACATCGAGATGGCCCAGCGGATGCTGCGCCACCTCCTCGGCGAGAAGCTCCGCCGCGCCCTGCGCCGCAAGCCCCGGCTGCGCGCCGCCTGCTGCACCCCGCACGACGCCGACCCGCTCGCCCAGCGGGCGGCCGTGGAGACCATGGTCGGCCTCGGCGCCCGGCGCGTCGAGCTCGTCGACACCCTCATCGCGGCCGCCGTCGGCTGCGGCCTGCCCGTGGAACAGCCGACCGCGACCATGATCATGGTGTGCGGAGCGGCCGCCACCCAGATCGCCGTACTCTCCCTCGGCTCGATCGTCACCGCCGAACGCATCCCCGTCGGCGGCGAGGCCATCGACCACGCCGTCGTCCAGCACCTGCGCCACGCCCACGAGCTGATGCTGCCCAGCCAGGCCGTACGCCCCCTCCAGCTGGCCCTGCACGGCAACGGCATCACCCCCGAGGGCCCCGCCTCCACCCTGATCCACGGCCGCGACGTGGCCACCGGGCTCGCCCGCTCCGTCCACGTCGACACCGCCGCCGTCCGGGACGCCATCCACACCCCGCTCACGGCCGTCCTCGACGGCATCGGCAAGGTGCTCCGGGACTGCCCGCCCGACCTGGTCGCCGACCTGACGGACCGGGGGATCATGATGGTGGGCGGCAGCGCCCTGCTGCCGGGCCTCGACAAGATGCTGCGGGACTCCACCGGAATGCCCGTCGCCATCGCCGAACGGCCCGACGTGTGCGCCGTGCTGGGACTCGGCGCAATGCTGGAAGGAAAGATCGCGCCCATGGTCCTCAACCCGCTGGCCGGATGACCCTGGACGGACCCGCCGGAGCCGACCCCGGAGCCGGCGCCGGCTCCGGCTCCGGTGGGGCCGGTGCGCCTTCGAGCAGTCTCCCGGTACTGCTGGAGGCGGTGCTCAGCGTCGGCTCCGAACTGGAGCTGCACACCACCCTCCAGCACGTCGTGGACTCCGCCACCGACCTGTGCGGGGCCCGGTACGGAGCGCTCGGGGTCGTCGACCCCGAGCGCGCCCGGCTGACCCAGCTGTTCACCTCCGGCATGACCGAAGCCGAACGGGCCGCGATCCCCCGCCTGCCCGACGGCCGCGCCGGCGTGCTCGGAGCCCTGATCAGCGACCCCCGGCCACTGCTGCTCGACGACCTCACGGAGGACCCCCGCTCGGCCGGCTTCCCGCCCGGCCACCCGCCCATGCGCAGCTTCCTCGGCGTGCCCATCCGGGTGCACACCGAGGTCTTCGGCAACCTCTACCTCACCGAGAAGCGCGGCGGCGGCCCCTTCACGGACGAGGACCTCGCACTGATGCGCGTACTGGCCTCGCAGGCCGGGATAGCGATCGGCAACGCCCGGCTGTACGAGACCGCGCGCCGGCGCGAACGCTGGATCGAGGGCGCCGCCGCCGTCACCACCACCCTGCTCGCGGGACGACCCGCGGCCGACGCGCTGATGTGCGTCGCCGAACGCGCCCGGCTGCTCGCGGACGCGGCCGCGGGCGTCGTCCTCCAGCCCACCCCCGAGGGCGGCATGGAGATCGTCGCCGCCTCCACCCACGGCGACCCCGGCGACCTGATCGGCACCGCCATCGCACCCGGCTCACCGGTACTGGTCCAACTGCTGGGCGGGGAACCCGTCTTCATAGAGGACTCCGCCACCGACCCCCGCATGACCACCCACGTGCGCGAACGCTTCGGGCCGAGCATGATGCTGCCGCTGCAGAGCGGCGGACAGCTGATCGGCACCCTCGCCCTGCCCAGGGCCCGGGGCGGCCAGCCGTACGACGCGGTGGACCGGCTGCTGGCCTCCCAGTTCGCCTCCCAGGCCGCGCTGGCCCTCGTCCTCGCGGACGCCCAGCACGACCGCGAGCAGCTGGCCGTCTACGAGGACCGCGACCGCATCGCGCGCGACCTGCACGACCTGGTGGTACAGCGGCTGTTCGCCACCGAGATGATGCTGGAGAGCACCCGGCGGCGCTCGGCCAACGCCGCCGGCGGCGACGACGGGGGCGGGGACGGGGACGAGGTCGGGGAGGAGCTCGGCAGGGCGGTGGACGAGCTGGACTCCACCATCCAGGAGGTGCGCACCGCCATCTTCGCCCTCCAGCAACCCCCGAGCGACGCCCCCACCACCTTCCGCGGACGGGTGCTCCGCGAAACCGGCGGAGCCGCGGTGCTGCTGGGCTTCCAGCCGTCGGTGCACTTCGCGGGCGCGGTCGACGCCCTCCTCCCGGACCCCGTCACCACGGCCCTGCTCGCCACCCTCCGCAGCGCCCTTGCAGCGGCCCACCGCCGCAGCGAGGTCACGTCGATCGAGGTCGAGATCGACGCCACCCCCTCCCGCGTCCGCCTCACGGTCTCCGACGACGGCCGCACGGAAGCGGGCACGCGGGGGACGACGGTGGTGTGGGAGGCGGGGTTGTAGGGGGTACGCGGCCTGCGGCCCGGGCCCGCCATCTCCCCCTCGCCCCCCAGGGGCGGGGCGGTGTTTGCCCACCCGCCCCCTTGTCTGCGGGCCGGTGGTTCCGGGAGCGGGACCCCCTTCGGCGGTCTCAGGGAGGGTTGGGGGCTTCCCGTCAGTCCCATCGTCCTTCCGGTTCGGGCCGGTCCCTCAAGGGCGCTCCTTCGTCGCGTCGCTACGCGATCGCCTTCGGCGACCCTTGACCGACCGACCCGAACCGGAAAGCCGAAAGACTGCCGGGAAACCCCCAAAGAAACGGCACGGTCCAGAGAGGAGGGACGGGCGTCTCAGGGACCAGGCGCGGTGCCGGGGGCCGGCCCGCCGGGCATCCGGGCCCCCAAGAGCCGAGATCCGGAGTCAGCGCGCGACCACCCGCACGAGAAGGCGAACAGACCGCCCTGCGGAGCCCCCAGGCGCGCCAGATCGCTACGCGCTCCCCTGGTCTCGGCGTCCGACGGCCGTCTTTGGCTGATACCCGCACCAGAGGGCGAACAGAGCTCCCCAGGAAGCCGACAGGCGCGGCGGATCGCTACGCGCTCCTCCCTGCTCGGCGTCGGACGGCCGTCTGGGGCTGGGATGGGGCACGAAAGGGGCGGGCGAAGGCCTTCGAGGGGTGAATCGCCCCTCGCGCAGGGTTTTTGGCGGCTTTTCGGGGTCTGCGGGTGTCTCTTTCACCCGCAGACTCCGACAGAGGACCGTCCGACCCCATCTCAGCCCGCCAAATGCAGGCAAAAGGGGCATGGGGGCCTTCTGTGGGCTCATGATCGACCCAAGACGGCCGCCGGCCGCCGAGACCAGGGAAGCGGGTAGCGATCGGACGCGCCTGTCGGCTCCTTGGGCTGCTCTGTTCGCCTTCTGGTGCGGGTATCAGCCCAGGACGGCCGTCCGACGCCGAGCCGGGAGTAGCGCGTAGCGATCCGCTGCGCCTGCCGACTCTCTGGGCTGCTCTGGTCGCCCTCTGATGCGGGTATCAGCCCAGGACGGCCGTCCGACGCCGAGCAGGGAGGAGCGCGTAGCGATCCGCCGCGCCCATGCGCCTCCTCGGCCGCTCTGTTCGTCCTTGGGGTGCGGCAATCAGCCACAGGCGGTCGTCTGACGCTGAGACGGGAGGAGCGCGTAGCGATCTGCTGCGCTTGGGGGCTTCCCAGGGGGCTCTGATCACCCTCTCGTGCGGGTGGCCGCCTCCCTGGCCCTGAGCCAGGGCTGGACGAGCCCGGATGCCCGGCGGGCCGGCTCCCGGCCCCTCGTCTCATCGCTGAGATGCCCGTCCCTGCTCCTCTGCCCCGTGCCGTTTCTTTGGGGGTTTCCCGGCAGTCTTTCGGCTTTCCGGTTCGGGTCGGTCGGTCAAGGGTCGCCGAAGGCGATCGCGTAGCGACGCGACGAAGGAGCGCCCTTGAGGGACCGGCCCGAACCGGAAGGACGATGGGACTGACGGGAAGCCCCCAACCCTCCCTGATCCGGTCCCAGGGGGACACCGCTCCCCGGCACCCCGGCCCGCACCCAGGGAGGCGGGTGGGCAACCCCCGCCCCACCCCAGGGGGTCGAGGGGGAGATAGCAGGCCCCCACCGAGAGCCAGTCGATGGCCCCGCGAGCCGCCTGCGCCTAGGGTGGACCGGTGACGACCCGTCTCTCGGCCCGTGCCGCCATCGCCGCCCTCATCGACCCCGACTCGTTCGTCGAACTCCCCGCGCCGCGCGGGGAGTCGCCCGCCGACGGGCCCCTCGGCTGGGCCGGGTACGACGCCTCCCGGGCCCGGGCCGGTGCGCGGACCGGCGAGTCGGAGTCGGTGGTCATCGGCACCGCCCTCGTCGGTGGCCGGCCGGCCACCGTGATCTCCTTCGAGTTCGGGTTCCTCGGCGGGTCCCTCGGGCAGCGCACCGGAGACCGGCTCGAAGCCGCGTACACGCACGCTCGGGAGCAGCGGCTGCCGCTGGTGTCCCTGATCGCGACCGGCGGTTCGCGGATGCAGGAGGGGATGCTCGCGCTGACCCAGCTCCAGCGGGTGGCGCGGCAGTGCGTGCTCACCCGGGCCGCCGGGCTGCCGCAGATCGCGGTGCTGCGCGATCCCACCACCGGCGGCGGGTGGGCCACCCTCGGGGCGGGGGCCGATGTCGTGCTGGCGCTGCCCGGGGCGCAGGTCGGCTTCGCCGGGTCCCGGGTGCGGCCGGCGGACGCCGATCCGGCGGCGTACACCGCCGAGGGGCAGTACGGG
>NZ_GG657750.1:2521973-2525797 GCF_000158895.1 Streptomyces sp. C
TCAGCCGAAGCGGCGGGCCGGCAGCCGGACGCCCACCGGGTACAGCCGGGTGATCTGCTGCGGGAACTCGTTGAAACGCTGGCCAGCAGCAGCCGTACGCGGCCGTGGCCGTCGTGGTCGGTGACGACCATGCCCTCGATGTTGTCCACCAGCGGGTGGTTCTGCGGCAGCTTCGAGGGGGCGCCCAGCGTCGGGCAGTCGTCGAAGTCGCCGAGCGGTGTCTTGCGGGCGGTCCGCAGTCCCGGGCCCTCGGCCAGTGCCTCCGTCTTCGAGGTGTCGCTCGCCCCGAGCGGGTCGGCGAGGTACAGCCTGGCCGTGATCGCGAACTCCCGGGTGAAGCCGCGTTCCAGCACGATCAGCCGCCCGTCGCGGGTCGCCGCGAGCTCGGCGAGGCCGTGGCCCGGGTCGACGGGGTAGGCGTACTGCCTGCCGAGGACGAACTCCCCGTTGGCGCGCCGCTCCCAGGTCTGGATCCGCTGGAGGGTGCGGCCCTTCGCGTCCTTGCCGTCGCCCGCGAGCGGACCCTCCACGCCGGCGACGAGGGTGCGCCCGCCGGGGAGGAGGGTGAGCGACTCGAAGGTCTGGTTCACCGTGGCCCGGCCCTGGGGCGCGAGCGCGAAGGCGGGCGGGACGGGCAGGGTGGCCAGGACCTGACCGGTGCGGCTGTAGCGGCGGATGGCCGGCGCGGTCTCGTCGGTGACGAGGTAGGTGCCGTCCCGGTCGACGACCACGCCCTCGGAGTCGGTGACCTTCCCGGCGCCGTCGGTGAGCGGGAGGCGGGCGGTGGCCTTGGCGGCGGGGGTGTTGCCGCGGGCCACGTCGAGGCGGTAGAGCGCCGACTTGTCGGAGACCGCGGCGACGCTCCCGTCCCGGTCGAGGGCGAGGCCGGAGATGCCGCCGACGAGCTTCCCGTCGAGCAGGGCCTTGTCGAGCGAATCGGAGAAGCCGGCGACGGACATGTACGGGGAGCAGACCGCGGGCTTGGCAGGAGCCTTGGCGGGAGCCTCGGCGGGGGCCTGTCCGGCGGCGGTGGCGGTCGGGGCGAGCGCCCCGGTGAGCGTTGCGGTGGCCACCGCGGTGGTGACGAGCGTACGAAGGCGCATGCGGCCTTCCTCCTGGACGGGTCGGGATACGGAGCTGGACGGGACCGGGACCGGACGGGGACCCTGCCGAACTGTCATATGCCTGACCGAAACAAAAAGGAAGGGTGGGCTGCGCGGCGGCAACGAACTCGCCAACTTCCGTTCACACAGGGGGCGTGTGCGGGAGGGGTGCCGCTGCGCGGGGCCTGCCCCTCCCCGCCCTTCACCCGTCCTCACCTCAGACGCCGGCGCGGCTGAGAACAACGTCCGGGGGCTCCGCCCCGGCCCCCGTCCGGCCGCCTCGCGCCCGCGCGGGCCGGGTGCCGGGGCTGCGGGCGCCGCTGCGCGGGGCGTCGAGGAGCCGGGCGGCGCTACGCCTGCGGCGATCGGGCGTCGTAGCGGGCGAACGAGCGCCAGCGGGCGGCGAGCAGGGCCAGCACCAGGACGCACGCGAGGCCGCCGCCCGTGACGGCCACGGTCGGGGAGGTGAGGTCGGCGACGGTGCCGGCCAGGAAGTCCCCGAGCCGGGGCCCGCCCGCGACGACCACGATGAACACGCCCTGGAGCCGGCCCCGCATCCCGTCCGGGGTGGCGGTCTGCATCATCGTGGAGCGGAACACCATCGAGATGGTGTCGGCGCACCCGGCGACGGCCAGGAAGAGCAGCCCGAGCCAGAGGTTGCGGGTCAGGCCGAACACGGCGATGGCCAGCCCCCACGCCGCGACGGACAGCAGGATCGCCAGCCCGTGCCGCCGGATCCGCCCCTGCCAGCCGGAGAACAGCCCGCCGAGCAGCGCGCCGACGGCGGGGGCGGCGGCCAGCAGGCCGACGGTCCTGGCGTCGCCGCCGTACCAGAGGACGGCGACGGCCGGGAACAGCGCCTTCGGCTGCGCGAACACCATCGCGGCCATGTCGGAGAAGAAGGTCATCCGGATGTTGGGCGTGGTCGCGAGGAAGCGCAGCCCGTCCATCACCGAGGCCCGCCCGCCCGTGCGGCCCTCCGGCAGCATCGAGGGGAGCCGCCACATGGCGTACAGGGCGGCGATGAAGGACACCGCGTCGATCAGGTACGCCGCCTGGTAGCCCCACCAGCCGACGATCACACCGCCGAGCACCGGGCCCAGCATCGTGCCGGAGGTCATGGTGACGGAGTTCAGGGCGTTGGCGGCGGGCAGCTGCTCGGGCGGCAGCAGTTTCGGGATCATGGCCGCACGGGCGGGTCCGTTCAGCGCCCCGCAGACGGCCTGGAGGGCGACGACGGTGTAGAGCAGCCAGACCCGGTGGTAGCCGAGCAGGGCGGCGGCGGCCAGGCCGACGGAGAGGACGGCGAGCCCGGTCTGGCTGTGGAGGCCGAGCTTGCGCCGGTCGACGGTGTCGGCGATGGCGCCGCCGTACAGGCCGAAGGCGACGAGCGGGACGAGCGAGAACAGCCCGACGAGGCCGACGGAGAAGCTGGAGCCGGTGATCTCGTAGACCTGGAGCGATATCGCGAGGGCGGTCATCGCCTGGCCCGTCCAGGAGACGGTGCCGCCCACCCACAGCCGCCGGTAGTCGGCGGAGGTGCGCAGCGGGGTCAGGTCGGCGAATACGCGACGCTTCTGTCGGGGCGGGGAGGCGGTTCCGGTCACACGGGATGCTAACCAGGCGCTGCTGGGGCGGCTCTGGAGACCGGAGAGCGTTCACACACCCGCAACGCCCTCACCACGCGGATCCGGGGCCCCAGAGGGAAGCCGGCCTTGCCGCTAACCCGCCACGGTCACCAGACATTTGACCAAATCGGCGTACCCTCCACGCCCCCTGTCCGCTCATGATGAAAAGACTCGTATGTCCAGGGAGGCGTAGTGATCGAACCTGGCAACAGCACAACGAGCACCACCGTGAGCGGAGTTCCCACCCCCCTCACGGTCGGCGTCGAAGAGGAGTTCCTGCTCGTCGACGCCACCACCTTGCGGGTGGTCCCGGCCGCACCGCTCGTCCTGGCCACCGCCGCCGGACTCCCGCAGCAGCTGCACGCCGAGGGGACCCGGTACCAGGTGGAGATCTCCACCCCGGTCGCGGATTCGGCGGTGACCCTCCGGGAGGAGCTCGCCGTCCTGCGGCGCGCGCTGTCCGCGGCGGCCCGTGCGCACGGCTGCCGGCTGCTGGCCGCGCCCTCGCCCGTCGTGGCGGTGGAGGGGCCCCTGCACCTGACCGACGACGAGCCGCGCCAGCGGGAGCAGCACCGGCGGTTCGGCGCGCTGACGGACACCCTGGTGAGCTGCGGCCGCCACATCCACATCGGCACCCTCGACGTGGACACCGCGGTGGCCGTGTCCAACCGGGTCAGACCATGGCTGCCCACGCTGATCGCGCTGGCCGCCAATTCCCCCTTCTGGGGCGGCCGGGACACCGGGCACTCCAGCTGGCGGGCGATGGCCTGGTCGGGCTGGCCCTCGGCGGGGCCGCCCCCGCACTTCACGTCCACGGCCCATTTCCGGCACTCGGTGGAGACCCTGCTCGGCTCCGGTGCGGCCCTGGACACCAAGATGGTCTACTGGGACCTCCGTCCCTCCGGGAACTGGCCCACGCTCGAGATCCGGGCGCCCGACATGTCCCCGGACATCGACACGGCCGTGCTCCAGGCGGAGCTGGGGCGCGCCCTGGTGGCGTCGGCGCTGCGCGCCATCGCGGAGGGGCGGCCGGATCCGCCCGCGCGGGACGACGTACTGCGTCTCGCGCGGTGGCGGGCGGCGCACGACGGCC
>NZ_GG657750.1:2526035-2584578 GCF_000158895.1 Streptomyces sp. C
GCCGGTCGGTCCCGGCTGCCGCGGCCGCGGGTGCCCGCCCGGGGCGTCCGCGGCCGCGGCGTGCCCCGGACTCAGAGCCAGCCCCGCTGGGCGGCGCGCAGCCCGGCCTCGAAGCGGCTGGTGGCGTTGAGGCGTTCCATCAGCGCGGACATCTGGCGGCGGACGGTGCGCAGGGAGACCCCGAGCCGCTTGCCGGCGGCTTCGTCGGTCAGGCCGGAGGCCAGCAGCTTGAGCAGTTCGCGTTCGCCGGCGGTGATGCCGTCCTCGGTGGCCTGTTCGCGGGCGGCGCCGAGGGGGACGGCCTGGTCCCAGGTCTGCTCGAAGAGGCTGACGAGGGAGGCGACGATGCCGGGGGCGGTGGTGCAGAGGGCGCCGAGCTTGGAGTTCGCGGGGTCGATGGGGACCACGGCGGTCTTCCGGTCGAAGATCACCAGGCGGGGCGGCAGCACCGGGCTGGTGCGGTTCTGGGCCCCGAGGTCGGTCGCCCACTGGACGTAGGCCAGGGTGGCCGGGTCGTTGCGCACGCTGTCCTGGTAGATCGTCCGGATCTGGATCCCGCGCCGCAGGGCGTCCTCGTCCAGCGGCCGCGAGGCGTCCAGGCTGGCCTGGGACTGGGCGCCGCCCGGCATGATCGAGAGGCATTCGACGGTGAGGTCCCGGGCGAGGACCTCCAGTCGGGACTGGATGGCGTCGAGGCCCACGAGCCGTTCGGCACCGTCGGATTCGGTGTTGGGCCGCAGGCCCGCGAACTCCGCGACGGCGCGGGCCGCCGCCGCCTTGCTGGCCGCCAGCTCCTGCTGGCGACGGATCAGTTCCTCTTCCTGGCGGCGCAGTATCTGCTCCAGCCCGGCCTCGGGGCTGACGGCCCGCAGGCCGCCCGCATGGTCGCGGGAGGGGGTGAGCAGATCGAGGTCGACGAGCCGGTCGAGACCGTCGCGCACCTCCGCCTCGGTCATCCCCAGCCGTGCGCCCAGTTCGGCCACTCCACCGGTCGGATCGGCGAGCATCTCCCGGTAGACGGCCTCTACGAGGCTGTCCAGTCCCAACGCTTCCAACATGCTTGTTGCCCCCCGGCCAGTCGGTCCGACGGATGATTTCCCGCCGTTGTCTTGATCTTAAAGGTGCGCAGGTCGGGCCATAGGCAGTCTCTTTCGATCTTCTCGCAGCGGCACCTTGGTGCCTGTCACCTTGGTGCCATCCGATACCTCTTCTGCGCCTGTACGCGGGCTTGCAGGATGGTGTTCACCGGGACGGCGGGGCACGGAGCCCCACCCCAGGCCAGGGCCGAAAGGCCGGACCGGTGCAGCGCGCCCCAGCCACACCACACCGAAGCCGTTCGTGTTCCAGGGGGATCCATGTCTCGCACCGCTCGCCTGATCGCCGCTGCCGGCCTCACCGCCCTGCTGTCCTGCACCGCCGCCGTCGCGGTCACCGCGGGCCCCGGCGGCATCGGCTGGGACTCGGTCCGGGCGGCGACCTCGCCGAGCGGCATCGGCTGGGACTCGGTGCGGGCGGCGGGCCCGCAGGGGATCGGCTGGGACTCCGCCGCCGCCGACAAGCGCGGAATCGGCTGGGACTGATCCTCCGTTCGGCGCCGAACGGAGGGCGGCGCCGAACGGGCGAAGAACGGCGGCCGGAGCCGACCGCTCCCGCCCTGCCGTGACGTACGACACACCCCCGCCCGCGCTCCCCTTTCCCCGGGAACGCCGAAGCCGCAGGTGCAATCGTTTCTGCACCTGCGGCTTGCGGTGGGGCGGGTGGGACTCGAACCCACGGCCGACGGATTATGAGTCCGCTGCTCTAACCGGCTGAGCTACCGCCCCTTTACGGCGTGGCGCGTACATGTGTGCGCGCCGTCTGCCGCAGCATAGCCGCTCATACGATCTCCTGCCTCGGATGCCCCGCATGATCGGCTGCGCTTGTTCAGAGAGACCGCGCCGAAGGCTGCCCGGTTCCCGGATCAGGGCAAAAAGAAAGAGGACCCTCCCGGGCCCTCTCCTCTTCACTGCTCCCCCGACTGGACTCGAACCAGTAACCTGCCGGTTAACAGCCGGCTGCTCTGCCAATTGAGCTACAGGGGACCGCGCTCCCCCGACTGGACTCGAACCAGTAACCTGCCGGTTAACAGCCGGCTGCTCTGCCAATTGAGCTACAGGGGATTGCTGCGGTGCACCGAACAGCCCACCTCCGGCCTTGCCGGGGGGCGAGCGCCCGTTGCGAGTCATAGATTAGCGCAAGCAGGGGGGTGCTCCGCCAATCGGTATCGCAGCAGGCCGGGCACCGAGACAACGAAGGGTGGCAGGCATGCGCTACAAGGTCACGTTCCTCGCCGGGGTAGCCCTCGGATACGTGGTGGGTACGGCCGCGGGACGCGAGCGGTACGAGGAGATGAAGAAGTCCGCCCGGCGCATCGCGCAGAACCCGGCGGTGCGCAACGCCGCCGAGACCGCCGGGCACACCGGACGGGAGTTCGCGGGCAAGGCGTTCGCGGCGGTCGGCGACAAGGTCGGCGACGCCGTTCCCGATTCCGTGGCGAAGCACGTGCGGTCGCTGCGCGAGCGGGGGCAGGGCGCCGAGGACGAGTGGGGCACGAGCAACACCTGAGGCGGCTGGTTCCGGCCCGGCGTGCGGCAGAATTCTCCGCATGGGGATAGTCGCCGGGCTGGACAGCTCTTCCGCCTTCACTCGCATCGTCGTCTGCGACACGGACACGGGGGCCGTGTTGCGGCAGGGCTACGCGCCCCATCCGCAGCCCGCCGGTGAGACCGTCCCCCACGAGACCGACCCGCAGGCCTGGCTGCTCTCCCTCGGCGAAGCCGCCGGGGGCGGGCTGCTGGAAGGCGTCCAGGCCATCGGCGTCTCCGCGCAGCAGCACGGGATGCTGCCGCTGGACGCGCAGGGCGCGCTGGTCCGCCCGGCCATGATCGGCAACGACAAGCGCGGGCAGGTCGCCGCCGCGGACCTGATCGGGGCGCTCGGCGGCAAGGCCGCCTGGGTGGCCGCCGTCGGCGCCGTCCCGCATGCCGCGCAGCCGATCACCAAGCTCGCCTGGCTGGCCCGCAACGAGCCGGAGTCTGCGCGCCGGGTGGCGGTGGTGCTGTCCCCGCACGACTGGCTGGTCTGGCAGCTGCTCGGCCGGCCCGCGCGCCGCACCACCGACCGGGCCGGCGCCTCGGGCACCGGGTACTGGTCGGCGGCCACCGGTTCCTACCGTCCCGACCTGGTCGAGCTGGCGCTCGGGCACCAGGCGCTGCTGCCCGAGGTGCTCGGCCCCGCCGACGCCGCCGGGATGACCCCCGAGGGGCTGCTGATCTCCGCCGGGACCGGGGAGACCACGGCCGCCGCGCTGGGGCTGGGCATCGGGCCGGGCGACGCGGTGGTCTCGCTGGGCGCCTCCGGGTCGGTGATGGCCGTGCACCACGAGGCCCTGTCCGACCCGGGCGGCCTGATCACCTCCCTCGCCGACGCGGGCGGCATGCACCTGCCGGTGGTGAACACCTCCAACGCCGTACGGGCCCTGCGCGGCACCGCCGACATGCTGGGCACCGACCTGGAGGGGCTGAGCGCGCTCGCGTTGAAGTCGACCCCTGGTGCACACGGGCTCGTGCTCCTGCCGTACCTGGAGGGAGAGCGGACCCCGAACCTGCCGCACACCGCCGGGACCCTGTCGGGGCTGCGCCGGGACTCGATGAAGCCGGAGCACCTCGCGCGGGCCGCCTTCGAGGGCATGCTGTGCGGGCTGGTCGACGCCCTCGACGTGCTGCGGCACCGGGGCGTGGGGATCCGCCGGGTGTTCCTGCTCGGGGCCGCCGCCGAGCTGCCCGCCGTACAGGCCGCCGCGCCGGGGCTGTTCGGGACGCAGGTCGTCGTGCCTGCTCCGGCGGACTACGCGGCGCTGGGCGCGGCCCGTCAGGCGGCCTGGGCGCTCGGGGTGCAGCAGGGCACGCTGGCCCCGCACGTCCCGCCGCTGTGGCCGGCCCCGCCGGCCCAGGTGTTCGAGCCGGGCGAGGACTACCCGGCCTGGCAGGCCGTCCGCCAGCAGTACGTCACCACGCGGGAGCAGATGCACCCGGGGGCGTTCGGGTTCTAGGGCGGTGGCCGCAGGCGCCTGGTCCTTTTGACCGGGCTTTGCGAAATCCGGTGGGGTTCGGGCCTTCCGTTGGCAGAAGATGGAGTGAACCCCCTCGATCTTGCCTACCGGAGCCTGCGCGTGCTCATACGACTGCTGCGGACCCACCTGGGTCCGTACAAGAAAGCCATCGCCGCACTGGTGCTGCTGCAACTCCTGCAGACCAGTGCGAGCCTCTACCTGCCCACCCTCAACGCGGACATCATCGACAAGGGTGTCGTCAACGGGGACACCGGTTACATCCTGCGCTTCGGCGCGCTGATGCTCGGCGTCTCCCTCGTCCAGCTCGTCTGCAACGCCGGGGCCGTCTACTACGGGGCCCGCACCGCGGCCGCCCTCGGCCGCGACGTCCGCGCCTCCGTCTTCGACCGGGTGCAGAGCTTCTCGGCGCGGGAGCTGGGCCAGTTCGGCGCCCCCTCGCTGATCACCCGTACGACGAACGACGTCCAGCAGGTCCAGATGCTGGTGCTGATGACGTTCACCCTGATGGTCTCGGCGCCGATCATGTGCGTCGGCGGCATCGCCATGGCGCTCTCGCTCGACGTGAAGCTGTCGGGCGTGCTGCTCGCGGTGGTGCCCGTGCTGGGCGTCTCGGTCGGCGCGATCGTCTGGAAGACGCGGCCGCTGTTCCGCCTGATGCAGGAACGCCTCGACGTCGTCAACCGGGTGCTGCGCGAGCAGATCACCGGCAACCGCGTGATCCGCGCCTTCGTCCGCGACGGCTACGAGGAGGAGCGCTTCCGCCGGGCGAACTCCGAGCTGACCGCGGTCTCGCTGGCCTCCGGCAAGCTGCTCGCGCTGATGTTCCCGGTCGTCATCCTGGTCGTGAACATCTCCAGCGTCGCCGTCATCTGGTTCGGTGCGATGCGGGTGGACGGGGGCGACATGGAGATCGGCCAGCTGACCGCCTTCCTCGCCTACCTGATGCAGATCGTCATGGCCGTGATGATGGCCACCTTCATGTTCATGATGGTGCCGCGCGCCGAGGTCTGCGCCGAGCGCATCCAGGAGGTCCTGGACACCGAGTCCAGCGTGGTCCCGCCCTCCGACCCGGTGCGTACGCTCGCCCGGCGCGGGCAGCTGGAGCTGCGCGGCGCCGACTTCCGCTACCCGGGCGCCGAGGCCCCGGTGCTGCGCGGGGTGGACCTGGTGGCCCGTCCCGGCGAGACCACCGCGGTGATCGGCTCCACCGGCAGCGGCAAGTCGACGCTGCTGGGCCTGGTGCCCCGGCTGTTCGACGCGACCGGCGGTGACGTGCTGGTCGACGGGGAGGACGTACGCCGGATCGACCCGGAGCTGCTGGCCCGCACGGTCGGCATGGTCCCGCAGAAGCCGTACCTGTTCTCCGGGACGGTCGCCTCCAACCTGCGCTACGGGCGCCCGGACGCGACCGACGAGGAGCTGTGGCGGGCCCTGGAGGTGGCCCAGGCCAAGGAGTTCGTGTCCGAGCTGGAGGGCGGCCTCGAAGCGCCGATCACCCAGGGCGGGACGAACGTCTCCGGCGGCCAGCGCCAGCGCCTGGCGATCGCCCGCACGCTCGTGCAGCGCCCGGAGATCTACCTGTTCGACGACTCCTTCTCGGCCCTGGACTACGCGACGGACGCGGCGCTGCGCGCGGCGCTCGCCCGGGAGACGGAGGACGCGACGGTCGTCATCGTCGCCCAGCGGGTCTCCACGATCCGCGACGCCGACCGGATCATCGTCCTCGACGAGGGCCAGGTGGTGGGCGAGGGCCGCCACCACGAGCTGATGGCCGGCAACGAGACCTACCGGGAGATCGTGCTCTCCCAGCTGACGGAGGCGGAGGCCGCATGAGCGGGCCCGGAGGACGGATGATGATGGGGCCGGGCCAGCGGTCCCTGGACTTCAAGGGGTCCGGCAAGCGGCTGCTGCGCCAGCTGGCGCAGGACCGGGCCAAGCTGTGGGGCATGGTCGCGGCCGTGGTCGGCAGCGTCGGCTGTGCGGTGGTCGGGCCGAAGATCCTCGGCGAGGCCACCGACCTGGTGTTCGCGGGGATCGTCGGCCGGCAGATGCCGGACGGCCTGACCAAGCAGCAGGCGCTGGACGGGCTGCGGGCCAAGGGCCAGGACGGCATGGCGGAGATGCTGTCCGGCACCGACTTCACCCCCGGGCAGGGCATCGACTTCGGTGCCGTCGGGGTCACGGCGCTGTGGGCGCTGCTGGTGTTCACCCTGGCGGGCCTGCTGATGCTGGTCGCCACGCGGCTGTCGAACCACGTGATGAACGGCACCGTCTACCGGATGCGCGAGGAGCTCCAGGCGAAGCTGTCGCGGCTGCCGCTGTCGTACTTCGACCAGCAGAAGCGCGGCGAGGTGCTGAGCCGGGCGACGAACGACATCGACAACATCGGCCAGACCCTCCAGCAGACGATGGGCCAGCTGCTGAACTCGCTGCTGACGATCGTCGGCGTGCTGGTGATGATGTTCTGGATCTCGCCGCTGCTGGCGCTGGTCGCGCTACTGACCGTACCGGTGTCGGTGGTGGTCGCGGCGAAGATCGGCAAGAAGTCGCAGCCGCAGTTCGTGGCGCAGTGGAAGACCACGGGCGCGCTGAACGCGCACATCGAGGAGATGTACTCCGGCCACTCGCTGGTGAAGGTCTTCGGGCGGCAGAAGGAGTCGGCGGCGGTCTTCGCCGAGCAGAACGAGGAGCTGTACCGGGCCTCGTTCAAGGCGCAGCTGGTCAGCGGCATCATGCAGCCGGTGATGTTCTTCATCTCGAACATCAACTACGTGCTGGTCGCGGTCGTCGGCGGTCTGCGGGTGGCGTCGGGCACCCTGTCGATCGGTGACGTGCAGGCCTTCATCCAGTACTCGCGCCAGTTCTCGATGCCGCTGTCGCAGGTGGCGTCGATGGCGAACCTGGTGCAGTCGGGCGTCGCCTCGGCGGAGCGGGTGTACGAGCTGCTGGACGCGCCGGAGCAGGAGCCGGACGCGGAGGTTCCGGAGCGTCCGGAGGAGCTGCGCGGTCAGGTGACCCTGGACAAGGTGGCCTTCCGCTACGAGCCGGACAAGCCGCTCATCGAGAACCTCTCGCTGACGGTGGAGCCGGGCCAGACGGTCGCCATCGTCGGCCCGACGGGCGCCGGCAAGACCACGCTGGTCAACCTGCTGATGCGGTTCTACGAGGTCACGGGCGGGGAGATCGCCCTGGACGGGGTGGACATCGCGAAGATGACCCGCGAGGAGCTGCGCGGCGGGATCGGCATGGTGCTGCAGGACACCTGGCTGTTCGGCGGCACGATCGCGGAGAACATCGCCTACGGCGCGTCCCGCGAGGTGACGCGTGCCGAGATCGAGGAGGCCTCGCGGGCGGCGCACGCGGACCGTTTCATCCGCACCCTGCCGGACGGCTACGACACGGTGCTGGACGACGAGGGGGCGGGTGTCAGCGCGGGTGAGAAGCAGCTGATCACCATCGCGCGGGCGTTCCTGTCGGACCCGGTGATCCTGGTGCTCGACGAGGCGACGAGTTCGGTGGACACCCGTACCGAGGTGCTGATCCAGAAGGCGATGGCGCGCCTGGCGCACGGCCGTACGTCCTTCGTGATCGCGCACCGGCTGTCGACGATCCGCGACGCGGACGTGATCCTGGTGATGGAGAGCGGCTCGATCGTGGAGCAGGGCACGCACGAGGAGCTGCTGGCGGCGGACGGCGCGTACGCGCGGCTGTACGCGGCGCAGTTCGCCCAGGCGGTGGCCGAGGTCGACTGACCGGCCGGCGGTGAGCGGGTGGGGGCGTCCTTGGGGCGCCCCCTTTCCCGTTTCCCGGATGGGGTCGCGCGGGTCAGTCGAGGTAGCCGCGCAGCTGGTCGGCGAAGGCGTGGTCGCGCAGCTTGTTGAGGGTCTTGGACTCGATCTGGCGGATCCGCTCGCGGGTGACGCCGAAGATGCGGCCGATCTCCTCCAGGGTGCGGGGGCGGCCGTCGGCGAGGCCGTAGCGGAGCTGGACGACCTTGCGTTCGCGTTCGCCGAGGGTGGAGAGGACGGCTTCGAGGTGTTCGCGCAGCAGGAAGAAGGCGGCGGACTCCATGGGGGAGGCGGCGTCGCCGTCCTCGATCAGGTCGCCGAGGGCGACGTCGTCCTCCTCGCCGACGGGGGCGTGCAGGGAGACGGGTTCCTGGGCGAGGCGGAGCACTTCCAGGACCCGCTCGGGGGTCAGTTCCAGGTGGGCGGCGACTTCTTCGGCGGTGGGTTCGTAGCCGCGTTCCTGGAGCATGCGGCGCTGGACTCGGACGACGCGGTTGATGAGTTCGACGACGTGGACGGGGACGCGGATGGTGCGGGCCTGGTCGGCGAGGGCCCGTGACATCGCCTGCCGGATCCACCAGGTGGCGTAGGTGGAGAACTTGTAGCCGCGGGCGTAGTCGAATTTCTCGACGGCCCTGATCAGGCCGAGGTTGCCCTCCTGGACCAGGTCGAGCATGGTCAGTCCGCGGCCGACGTAGCGTTTGGCGACGGAGACGACGAGCCGCAGGTTCGACTCGATGAGCCGGCGTTTGGCCATCCGGCCCATGACGACGAGTTTGTCGAGGTCGACGGCGAGCTGGGAGTCGAGGTCGGTGGCGCCGGCGAGTTTCTCCTCGGCGAAGAGTCCCGCTTCCACGCGCCGGGCGAGTTCGACCTCCTCGGCGGCGGTGAGCAGCGGGATCCTGCCTATCTCGCGCAGGTACTGGCGGAAGAGGTCGGCGGAGGGCCCGGTCCCGGCGCCGTTGTCGCGGCCGCGCTGCGGGGGTACCGGTTCGATGAGTTCGAGGACCTCGGGTTCCTCGTCGCCGGCGTCCTCCACCGTGTCGGCCTCGGCCTCGGGATCCGGATCGGAGGCGTCTGCGGCGGGGCGGCTCGCGTTCACGGTCAGGGTCTGGGTCTGCACGGGGGCGACCTCCAGGGCTCCGAGGACGGTGGCACCGCACCTCAGTGTGGGGTACGACACATCGCTGCCACGAGGGGCGTGCGAGCACTTTCTGAGCCCGCTGCGTGACGGATGGTTACCCCCCGGCGGGAATCCCGATGCGGATCGGACTCATGTCCGACCGGAGTTACGCGGGTTCCACGCGGACCGCGCAGACCTTGAACTCGGGCATCCGTGAGACGGGGTCCAGGGCCGGGTTGGTGAGGGTGTTGGCCCGGCCCTCGCCGTACCAGTGGAACGGCATGAAGACGGTGTCGGCGCGGACGGCGTCGGTGACGCGGGCGGGGGCGACGGCGCGTCCGCGGCGGGAGGTGACCGCGAGCGGGGTGCCGTCGGTGACGCCGAGGCGGGCGGCGAGGCGCGGGTGGAGTTCCACGAAGGGGCCGGGGGCGGCGGCGTTGAGCTCGGGCACGCGGCGGGTCTGGGCGCCGGACTGGTACTGGGCGACGACCCGGCCGGTGGTGAGGAGCAGCGGGTAGTCGGCGTCGGGGACCTCGGCGGCGTCGCGGTGGGAGACGGGCGTGAAGCGGGCGCGGCCGTCGTCGGTGGCGAAGCGGTCGAGGAAGAGGCGGGGCTGTCCCGGGGAGCCTTCGGGGCAGGGCCAGAAGACGCCCTGTTCGGCTTCGATGCGGGCGTAGGAGATGCCGGAGTAGTCGGCCGGGCCGCCTGCGGAGGCGCGGCGCAGCTCGTCGAAGACCTGTTCGGGGTCGGTGGGGAAGCCCTTCTCCACGCCGAGGCGGGCGGCGAGTCCGTGCAGGACGTCCAGGTCGCCGCGGACGCCGGGGGGCGGGGTGAGGGCGCGGCGGCGCAGCAGGACGCGGCCTTCCAGGTTGGTGGTGGTGCCGGTCTCCTCCGCCCACTGGGTGACGGGCAGGACGACGTCGGCGAGGGCTGCCGTCTCGGAGAGGACGACGTCGGCGACGGCGAGGAAGTCCAGGGAGCGGATGCGGTCTTCGACGTGGGCGGCGCGGGGGGCGGAGACCACCGGGTTGGAGCCCATGAGGAGGAGGGCCTTGACGTCGCCGCCGAGGGCGTCGAGGAGTTCGTAGGCGCTGCGGCCGGGGCCGGGCAGGCTCTGCGGGTCGACGCCCCAGACGCGGGCGACGTGTGCGCGGGCGGCGGGGTCGGTGAGCTTGCGGTAGCCGGGGAGCTGGTCGGCCTTCTGGCCGTGTTCGCGGCCGCCCTGGCCGTTGCCCTGGCCGGTGAGGCAGCCGTAGCCGGAGTGCGGGCGGCCGGCGCGGCCGGTGGCGAGGCAGAGGTTGATCCACGCGCCGACGGTGTCGGTGCCCTTGGACTGCTGCTCGGGTCCCCGGGCGGTGAGGACCATGGCTGCGGCGGGGGTGCAGAACAGTTCGACGGCGCGACGGAGTTCCGGGAGGGCGATCCCGGTGATCCGTTCGACGAGTTCGGGCCAGTGGGCCATGGCGGCGGCGCGGGCGTCCTCCCAGCCGGTGGTGCGTTCGGCGATGAACTCCTCGTCGGTGCGGCCCTCGGCGACCACGAGGTGCAGCAGGCCGAGGGCGAGGGCGAGGTCGGTTCCGGGGCGCGGGGCGAGGTGCAGGTCGGCCAGTTCGGCGGTGCGGGTGCGGCGGGGGTCGACGACGATCAGGGTGCCGCCGTTCGCCTTGAGCTCGGTGAGGTAGCGCACGAAGGGGGGCATGGTCTCGGCGGGGTTGGAGCCGACGAGGACGACGCAGCCGGTGCGGGGGATGTCCTCCAGCGGGAAGGGCAGTCCGCGGTCGAGGCCGAAGGCCTTCTGGTGCGCGGCGGCGGCCGAGGACATGCAGAAGCGGCCGTTGTAGTCGATCTGGGAGGTGCCGAGGGCGACGCGGGCGAACTTGCCGAGGGCGTAGGCCTTCTCGTTGGTGAGGCCGCCGCCGCCGAAGACGGCGACGGCGTCGGGGCCGTGGGCGCGGCGCGTGCGGGCGAGGCCGGCCGCGACGGCGTCGAGGGCCTCCTCCCAGGTGGCCGGGACGAGCGGGCCGCCGGCGTGGGTGCGGATGAGCGGCTCGGTCAGGCGTACCCGGGAGGAGAGCACGGCGGGGGCGGTGCGGCCCTTGCCGCACAGCGCGCCCCGGTTGACGGGGAAGCCGGTGCGTTCCTCGACGGTCACCGCGTCGCCCGCGGGGGCGGGGCGCAGGTTCATGCCGCACTGCAGGGCGCAGTAGGGGCAGTGGGTGGCGGTGGCGTCCGGGGAGCGGTGCATGCCCCTCAGGGTGTCGGCCGGGTGTTACGCGGGCCGCGCGCCCGCGTTACGGGCGGGGGTGTTAGCCCTCATCCCGGCCCGGCGGGGACGGTGAGGGCGGCAACCGCAGGTCGGGCGGCCGGTGGCCCCGGCGGGGCGGTCGGTGGCCCGGCGGGGCGGTCGGTGGCCCGGGCGGGCTGGCGGGGCGCACGCGGGTTCCGCCCGGCCCCGCCCGGCAGGTCGGCGGTAGCCCGGCGGGGCCGGGGGTAGCCCGAGGCCGGGGGCAGCCCGGCAAGCCGGCAGCAGCCCGGCAAGCCGGCAGCAGCCCGGCAAGCCGGCGGCAGCCCGGCGGGGGGAGCCCGGCGGGGGGCACGCGGGTTCCGGCCGGCCCGGTGGCGGCTGGTCCGCCGGCGCGGTGAAGCGCACCCCCGATGCCGCCCCGGCCGCGGGCCCGGCGTGGCTAGGCTGGCGGGGCCAGGACTGGAGGAGACCATGACCCCCACGCTGCCCGAGTGGCTCTACCCGCCGCGCGCCAGCGGCTGGGAGGCCGACGATCTCGACCACATCCCGAACCTGCCGCGCCATACCGAGCTCATCGACGGAGCGTTGATCTTCATGGTGTCGCCCCAGCGGTCCTGGCACGACCGCGTCGTCCGCCGCCTGACGGCCGCGCTGGAGGACCAGGCTCCGGAGGAGAGCACGGTCGAGGCGCAGATGACCGTACGCCTGAGCGTGAAGAGCCGGCCTGAACCCGACGTGATCGCCGCGACCGTCGCCTACGACCCGGACCGGACCTGCTTCCTCCCCGAGGACGTCGCGCTGGTCGTGGAGGTGGTTTCCGAGGAGTCGCAGGAGCGGGACCGGGAGACGATGCCCTTCAAGTACGCCCGGGCCGGGATCCGCCACTTCTGGCGCGTCGAGGAGGAGCACGGCCTTCCGGTGGTCCACGCGTACGAGCTCGACGACACGACCCGCACCTACGTGCCCACCGGTATCCACCGGGAGCGCGTCAAGACGAGCGTGCCCTTCGGCATCGACATCGATCTGGCGCGCCTGACCCGGTGAGCGCGGCCTACTGGCCAGTGAGGTACTTGACCGTCAGGCCTGCCGTCCAGCCGCCGTCCACGGCGAGTTCGGCGCCGGTCATGTAGCCGGCGGCGTCGGAGAGGAGGAAGGCGACGGCGGCCGCGATCTCCTCGGGGACGCCGACGCGGCCCAGGGGGGCTCCGGGGTAGTTGCCCTCGCCGGTCTGGATGCCGATCGGGGCGGTCATCGGGGTCAGCGTCATGCCGGGGTGGACGGAGTTGACGCGGATCTTCGCCTCGGCGAGCTCGACGGCGCCGATCTTGGACAGGCCGCGCACGCCCCACTTGGAGGCTCCGTATCCGGCGGTGAGGGCGAGGCCGGTGAGGCCGGCCGCGGAGGAGATGTTGACGATGGATCCGCCGCCGCCCGCCCGCAGCAGGGGTATCGCGGTCTTGATGCCGATGAACACGCCGACCAGGTTGACCTCGATGACCTGGCGGAAGTGCTCGACGCTCTCGTGTTCCAGGAACTGGCCGGTGGAGATGCCGGCGTTGTTGACGAGCCCGTCGATCCGGCCGAACTCGGCGACCGCGTACTCCAGCGCCGCCGTCCACTCGGCCTCGCTGGTCACGTCGTGCCGCAGGAAGCGGGCCGCGTCGCCGAGCTTGGCGGCGGTCTCGGCGCCCTCGGCCTCCAGCAGGTCGGTGACCAGCACCCGGCCACCGCCGTCGACGACCGCTTGCGCGGCCGCCGCGCCCAGGCCCCGGGCCCCGCCGGTGATGACGACGACCTTGCCGCTCAGATCCACCACAGCCACGATCCACACCCCTGACGCAGACAGACACAAGGCATATGACTAATCGGCATACGCCGCTCGCGGCGTCAGTCTGACAGAGCGGCCAGGACCCGCGACACCCCCTCCTCCTTCGGGCCGAGGAACCTCGGCTCCGGCCGGAAGGCCGCGTCCAGGGCCGCCTTGCCGGCCGCGAGGACCTCGCGGGCGCCGCCGTAGTACCAGGTGGAGTCGTGCTCGTCGTCCACGCCGACGCCGTAGGAGTCCACGCCCGCCGCCTGGCACAGGGCCACCGCCCGGTGGATGTGGAAGTGCTGGCTGATCAGCACCGCCCGCCGCACCCCGAATATCTCCCGGACCCGTACGCAGGAGTCCCAGGTGTCGAATCCGGCGTAGTCGCTGACGATCCGGTCGTCGGGTATGCCGTGCCCCCTGAGGTACGCCCGCATCGCGCCCGGCTCGTCGTACTCCGTGCGGCTGTTGTCCCCGGTCACCAGGACCACCTTCACCTTGCCCGCCCGGTACAGCTCAACGGCCGCGTCGAGCCGGTACGCCAGGTACGGGGTCGGGCGGCCCTTCCACAGGCCGGCCCCGAACACCACCGCCACCCCGGCGTCGGGCGCGGCGGCGGTGGTCCGCAGCCGGTCGGCGGCCGCGGCGTGCGTCCACGTCGAGGGCAGCAGGGCCAGCACGCACAGCGCCATCACCGCCTGCACGGCCCGCCGACGGCTCCGTACCGTCCGCGCCGCCGACAGCCATGTCCTCCACCGGCCGACGCCGAACCGCCCCGCCCGCCCCTGCTCCCGTTCCTGCTCCCGTTCCTGCTCCCGTTCCTGCCTCTGCCCCTGCCCCTGCTCCCCCATGACCGGTTCCCCTCGTCCCGTACGCCTTCGCACGGATTGACGAACCACCCCGCCCCCCAGTTCCACCCGCCCCGCCTTTCACTCGTGCGAATGACCGAGTGAGCAGCAGGAAACCACCCGTCACCCCCGCGCAACGCCCACGCAATCCGGGCCCCGCAGGATCGGTCCATGACGGAGCCGGTGCACCCTCCCGCCACCCAGCCCTTCCCCTTCGGCAGCACGGCCGAGCTGCTGACGCGGATCACCGACCAGCTCGGCACCCAGCTCAGCGGCCTGCGCCCGCCACGCGCCCGGCACCACGGAGTCCCCACATGCACCCCACCCTCATCGCCGTGGCCCACGGCAGCCGCGACCCGCGCGCCCCGCACACCGTCCTCGCCCTGCTCGAACGGGTCCGCGAGCTCCGCCCCGCCCTCGACGTCCGCCTCGGCCACATCGAACTGAACCGGCCGCTGCTGGCCGACACCCTGCGGGACACCGCCGGAGCGGCCGTCCTCGTGCCGCTGCTGCTCGGGCGCGGCACCCACGTCAAGCGGGACCTGCCCGCCGCCGCGGCCCGCGCCGGACACCTGCGGATCCGGGTCGCCGGCCCGCTCGGCCCCCACCCGCTGCTCGTGGAGGTCCTGTTCGAGCGGCTCCTGGAGGCCGGCTGGACCCCGGGAACGGCCGTCGTGCTGGCCTCGGCCGGGTCCCTCGACCCCGACTCCGCCGCCGACACCCGCCGCGCCGCCGACCTGCTCTCCGAACGGCTCGGCGGGGTCCCCGTGGTCCCCGCGTACGCCTCGGCGGCCGCCCCGAACGTGCCGGACGCCGTCCGGGCGCTGGCCGCCCGGGGGTACCACCGGGCGGCCGTGGCCTCGTACTTCGCCGCCCCGGGCCGGTTCGCCTCCGCGAGCGCGGCCGCCGCGACCGGCCCGGCGGCGGCCCCGCTCGGCGCGCACCCGGCGCTGGCCCGGCTGGTGCTGCGCCGCTACGACGAAGCGCTCGCCCACAGCGCGCGGGAGCCGGAACTGGCCACCGCGTAAAGGCCGCGTAGGTTCGGATTGCTCGGATTGTCGGTGACTCCGGTTAACGTCTGAGCATGGAAGGCACCGCGCACGTCCCCGCGTACGAGTCCTACGATCCGGCCGCCACCGAGCGATGGGCCGCCGAGCCGGACAAGCGGCCCGGCCGCACCGCCTTCCAGCGCGACCGCGCCCGCGTGCTGCACTCGGCCGCGCTGCGCCGCCTCGCCGGGAAGACCCAGGTCGTCACCCCCGGCACCCGTTCCTTCGACTGGGACGCCAGCCCCCGCACCCGGCTGACGCACTCCCTGGAGTGCGCGCAGGTCGGCCGGGAGCTCGGCGCGGCCCTCGGCTGCGATCCGGACCTGGTCGAAGCGGCCTGCCTCTCCCACGACATGGGCCATCCGCCGTTCGGGCACAACGGCGAGGAGGCGCTCAACGAGTTCGCCAAGGACTGCGGCGGCTTCGAGGGCAACGCCCAGTCGCTGCGCCTGCTGACCCGGCTGGAGCCCAAGCGGTTCGTGCCCGACCCGTCCACCGGCGACCCGGTGAGCGTGGGCCTCAACCTGACCCGTGCCTGCCTGGACGCGGCCACCAAGTACCCGTGGGCGCGCGGCGGCCACCCCACCGACCCGGACTCGGTGAAGTTCGGCGCCTACGAGGACGACCTGCCCGTCTTCGAGTGGCTGCGGCGGGGCGCGCCCGCCGACCGCAAGTGCTTCGAGGCCCAGGTCATGGACTGGGCGGACGACGTCGCGTACTCCGTGCACGACTTCGAGGACGGGCTGCACGCCGGGCACCTCGATCCGAACCTCCTCTTCGCCGAGCCCGAGCGGGCCGCCATCTGGCAGGTCGCGATCGGCCGTTACGTGCCCGCCGACACCTCCCCGGAGGAGCTGCGCGAGGCGCTGGACCGGCTGCTGGAGGAGGACTGGTGGCCGCACGGCTACGACGGTTCCGCAGTGGCGCAGGCCCGTCTGAAGGACGCCACCAGCCAGCTGATCGGCCGGTTCTGCCTGGCCGCCGAGGGCGCCACCCGCGAGGCGTACGGCTCCGGCCGGCTCACCCGCTACGCGGCGGAGCTGGTCGTGCCGCGCGAGGCGCGCAACGAGTGCGCGGTCCTCAAGGCGGTGGCCGACCTGTACGTGATGCAGCGCGACGAGCAGGAACGGCTTCGGGCCGACCAGCGCATCGTCCTGGCCGAACTGGCGGAGGCGCTCAGCGTCCGCGCGCCGGAGGGCCTGGACCCCCAGTTCCGGGCGATCTTCGACGCGGCGGCGGACGACAAGGCCCGCAAACGCGCGGTCATCGACCAGATCGCCTGCCTGACCGACGCGTCCGCCCGTTCACTGCACGCACGCCTCACCCGGCGCGGGCGGCGCGCCGAAGGGTGAGCCGATCGGGCCATTCCCCCTTCACGAGGCAGGCTGGGTGCGGGACGCTCGCAAGGTGGCCGCAAGTGGCCGACAGGTTATGAGGAGGCATCAGGTGGTCGACGCAAACCAGACGTTCATCATCGTCGGCGCGGGGCTGGCCGGGGCCAAGGCCGCCGAAACGCTGAGGGCGGAGGGGTTCACGGGCCGGGTGATCCTGATCGGCGACGAGCGCGACCATCCCTACGAGCGGCCCCCGCTGTCCAAGGGCTACCTGCTGGGCAAGGAGGAGCGCGACAGCGTCTTCGTGCACAAGCCGTCCTGGTACGCGGGCGCCGACATCGAGCTGCACCTGGGCCAGCCCGCCGTGCACCTGGACCGGGAAGCCAAGACGGTTCGCCTGGGCGACGGCACCCTGATGCACTACGACAAGCTGCTGCTGGCCACCGGTGCCGAGCCGCGCCGCCTGGACATCCCGGGCACCGGTCTGGCCGGGGTGCACCACCTGCGCCGGCTCGCCCACGCCGACCTGCTGCGCAAGGCGCTGACCTCCCTGGGCCGGGACAACGGCCACCTGCTGATCGCGGGCGCGGGCTGGATCGGCCTGGAGGTCGCGGCGGCCGCGCGCGGCTACGGCGCCGAGGTGACGGTGGTCGAGCCGCTGGCCACGCCGCTGCACGCGGTGCTCGGCCCGGAGGTCGGCCGGCTCTTCACCGACCTGCACGCCGAGCACGGGGTGCGGTTCCACTTCGGGGCGCGGCTGACGGAGATCGTCGGCCAGGACGGCATGGTGATGGCCGCCCGCACCGACGACGGCGAGGAGCACCCGGCGCACGCGGTGCTCGCCGCGATCGGGGCGGCGCCGCGGACCGCGCTCGCCGAGACCTCGGGGCTGGCCCTGGTGGACCGGGAGCACGGCGGCGGCATCGCCGTGGACGCCTCGCTGCGCACCTCCGACCCGGACGTCTTCGCCGTCGGGGACGTGGCCGCCGCCCACCATCCGGCGCTGGGCACCCGGCTGCGCGTGGAGCACTGGGCCAACGCCCTCAACGGCGGCCCGGGCCGCCGCGCGGGCGATGCTGGGGCAGGAGGTCTCGTACGAGCGGGTGCCGTACTTCTTCTCCGACCAGTACGACGTGGGCCTGGAGTACTCCGGCTACGCCCCGGCGGGCGGCTACGACCAGGTGCTGGTGCGCGGGGACGCGGGCAAGCGGGAGTTCATCGCGTTCTGGCTGTCGGACGGCCGGGTGCTGGCCGGGATGAACGTGAACGTGTGGGACGTCGCCGAACCCATCCAGGCCCTGATCAGGTCGAAGGCGCCGGTGGACCGCGAGCGACTGGCGGATCCGTCGGTTCCGCTTGAGTCGCTGGTGGCGGCGGAGGGGGCCTGACGGGTTTGCCGCCGCCCGGCCGTAGAATTCACGGGTGGCAGGACGGATCAACGACGACGACGTGAAGGCGGTACGGGACGCGGTCCCGATCGACGCCGTGGTCTCGGAGTACCTCCAGCTGCGCAACGCCGGCGGCGGCAACCTCAAGGGCCTGTGCCCCTTCCACGACGAGAAGTCCCCGTCCTTCCAGGTCAGCCCCAGCAAGGGCTTCTACCACTGCTTCGGCTGCCAGGCCGGCGGGGACACCCTCGACTTCATCATGAAGATCGACCACCTCTCCTTCTCGGAGGCGGTCGAGCGGCTGGCCGGCCAGGCCGGCATCACCCTGCGGTACGAGGAGGGCGGCTACACCGCCGGCACCAGCGGCCGCGGCGAGCGGATCCGCCTGGTCGAGGCCCACAAGGCCGCCGCCCTCTTCTACGCGGAGCAGCTCGGCGGCGCCGAGGCGGAGATCGCCCGCCGCTTCCTGGCCGAACGCGGCTTCGACCAGGCGGCGGCCCAGCACTTCGGCGTGGGCTACAGCCCGGCCGGCTGGGACCACCTCACCCGGTTCCTGCGCGGCAAGGGCTTCACCGACAAGGAGCTGATCCTCTCCGGGCTCGCCCAGGACAGCCGCAGCGGCAAGCCCATCGACCGCTTCCGGGGCCGGCTCATGTGGCCGATCCGGGACATCAGCGGCGAGGTGGTCGGCTTCGGCGCGCGCAAGCTGCGCGAGGACGACAACGGGCCGAAGTACCTGAACACCCCCGAGACGGCGATCTACAAGAAGTCCCAGGTGCTGTACGGCATCGACCTGGCGAAGAAGGAGATCGCGAAGACCTCCCGGGCGGTGGTCGTCGAGGGCTACACCGACGTCATGGCCTGTCACCTGGCCGGGGTCACCACCGCCATCGCCACCTGCGGCACGGCCTTCGGCGGGGACCACATCAAGATCCTGCGGCGGCTGCTGATGGACAACGCCACCGCCGAGGTGATCTTCACCTTCGACGGTGACGCGGCGGGGCAGAAGGCCGCGCTGCGGGCCTTCGAGGACGACCAGAAGTTCGCGGCGGAGACCTCCATCACCATCGCCCCGGGCGGCATGGACCCCTGCGACCTGCGCCTCGCGCAGGGCGACGCGGCGGTGGCCGGGCTGGTGGACGCACGCACCCCGCTGTTCGAGTTCGCCCTGCGGCACATCGTGAGCCGGCACAACCTGGAGAACCCGGCGGGGCGGGCGGCCGCGCTGGCCGAGGCCGCGCCGGTCGTCGCCAGCATCAAGGACCTCTCGATCCAGCACGAGTCGGCCGTCCAGCTGGCCGGGATGCTGGGCATCCTCGACGAGCAGTTCGTGGTCAAGCGGGTGGCGCAGCTGGCGCGCTGGGCCCGCGAGCGCGGCAACCAGCCGCAGCAGCAGGGCCGGGGCCGTCCCCAGGAGCCGGCCCCCGCACCGCCGCCGGCGTCCGTCGGCGGCGGGCCCGCGCTGAACCTGCGCAGCCCCGCCCACCGCACCGAGCGCGAGCTCCTCAAGCTGGCGCTCCAGCGGCCGGCCCTGGTCTCCCCCGCCTTCGACGCGTACGGGATCGACGAGTTCACCGCCCCGCCCTACGCGGCCGTCCGCCAGGCCATCCAGGACGCCGGCGGCGCCGCGCAGGCCACCGAGGACTACGTGGCCCGGGTCCGCGAGGCCGCGCCCAACGACACCGTCCGCGCGATGGTCACGGAGCTGGCGGTGGAGGCCATCCACGCCAAGACGGTGGACGAGGTCTACGCGGGCGTCCAGCTCGTGCAGGTCCGGCTGCGCGCCGTCGACCGCCGGGTCCTGGAGATCCAGGGCGCCCTGACCCGGCTGAGCCCGCAGGCCCCGCCGGAGCAGCACGCGGCGGTCCAGCAGGAGCTGTGGGTGCTCCAGCAGTACGGGCAGCGCCTGCGCAACCGCGGCGCCGAAGGGCTCTGACCGCCGGGGAACGTGTGCGGAGCGGCAGCGGACCGGCCCCCCGGCGCGGCGACACCCGCTGGAGCCGAGCCGCCTAGCGGCCCCACCGGCACCCTGCGGCGGGACCCGGGCAGGCCTCGCCGCCCAGCGGGCACACCGTCAGCCGGCCTGTCTCCGCCGTGGACCCCGCCAGGGCCTCGCGGCCGAGCGGGCACACCGGCCCCCGGCCCGTCCCCCGCAGCGGGATCCCGGCAGGCCTCGCGGCCGAGCGGGCACACCGGCCCTCGCCGCTAGCCCGCGCCGGGCCGGCCCGGCGCGGGCTAGCGGCGCAGCCAGTCCCCGCCCGGGATCTCGGCGCCCGCCTCCGCGAGGCGGCGGGCCAGCGGGGCGGCCGCCAGGTAGACCCAGGCCCGGACCCGGCTGCCGTCGGGGCGCACGGCCTCGCGGGCGACCCGGTCGTAGACGTTCCCCGGGCGGCCCGGGCCGGCGTACTCCTCCAGCAGGTCCAGCGCGACCAGCAGTTCCGCGTACTCCCCCGGCGCGGCGGTGATCAGCTCCCCGGCTATGGCGGAGCCCGGGCGGTCGACGGCGTACGGGTAGCCGGGCCCCTCGTACAGCGCCGCGTCCGGCAGCCGGGCGGGCTCCTCGGCCGCCGTCCGGCCCTTCAGGAACAGGTCGTGGTTGACCTCCCCCGGCCGCAGCGTCCCGTACACGAAGAACGGCAGCACGCCCGGCCCGGTTCCCGCTCCGGATCCCGGCCGATCGACCGATGCCACAGGGCCCTCCCTCGACTACTACTGGACGGTGCGGGCCCGGGCCCAAAGGCCCCTCTTCGCCGCGCACCACCACCGTACGCACCGCTGTTACACAATCTCCCGGCCCCTGTGACGGGCGCCCCATAACGTCTGGTTCCGCCCGTTTCCCAAACCCCACCCCGCACCCCCATGACGCAATCTCCCCACCGCTCGCGCGGCGCCGCCGCCACCGCCGCCGCCCTGCTGCTCTGCACCGCCGCGTCGGCGTCGGCGGGCTGCGCCGCACCCGGCGGGCTCGCCGAGGGCGAGCCGGTGGCGCCGGTCTCCCCGCAGCCGCAGCCGGAGGCGCTGTGGCCGGCCTGGTCCGAGGACTCCCCGCGTGCGCCGGGGGCGGCCACCGGCACCCGCCAGCCGCCACCCGCGCCGCTGCCGGACGCGCCCGAGGTGGGTCCCGGGGGGCTGGCCGCGGTGGACGTGACGGCCGTGGTGAAGGCGGACAAGCGGATGAAGCTCCTCGCCGGCAAGGGGGTGGTCAACGCCCCGGGCCGGGCCGGGACCCGCCCGCCGGTCTACCTCGACCTGACCGGTGACGGGCAGGAGGAGATGGTCGTCGCCGCCGACACCGAGAGCGGCCGCACCGCGCTCACCGTGTACGCCGCCCGGGGAAAGGGGATCGTCCCCATCCTGTTCTCCATCGGACGGCGGATGGCCGCCGAGTCCATCGGCCGGGACCTGTTGCTGCGCACCGTCACCGACGACGGCTCCGAGCAGGTCGTCCGCTACCACTGGGACGGCACCCGGATGACGGTGGTCAACGACGAGCGCCACTACACCAGGGCCCAGGACCCGTCGTGAGGGCCCGGTTCCCGGTCTCGCCGGCCGGCTGGCGGCGCCGGCTGGGCGCCCTCGGCCTGCGCTGGAAGATCGCCGCCCTGCTGGCGGCCGGCTGCTCGCTGGTCGCCGTCACCATCGGGGTCCTGATCCACGAGGCCCGGGCCCGGCAGGTGTCCGACGCCGCCCGCAAGAGCGCGGTCGAACAGCTGGTCCGCGTACGGCAGATCTACGAGATCACCGGACGGCTCGACTCCGACAAGGTCGGGGAGGCCGACGCCCGGGTCGACTGCCCCTCCACCCCCGAGGAGCTGCGCCGGGCGGCCCTGGACGGCCGCCGCACCACCTACCTGGACCTGACCGGACCGGACCCGGCGGTGTGGGCGGCCCGGCCGGTGGGCAGCGGGCACGTGCTGACGGTGCGGCAGCCCCTGGCGGCCGAGCAGGCCGAACTGGAGGAACTGGACGCGCAGCTGGTCGCCTCCGGGACGGGCGTGGTGGCGCTGGCGGCGGTCGGCGGGGCGCTGCTGGCCAGCCGGCTCAGCAAGGACCTGCGGACGGCCGCCGAGACCGCCCGGCGGATCAGCGCGGGCGACCTGGACGCCCGGATCGGCCCGTCGGGGCCGCCGGGGACCCGGGACGAGGTGGCCGAACTGTCCTCGGCGGTGGACACCATGGCGGCCAGTCTCCAGCGGCGGCTGGAGGCCGAGCAGCGGTTCACGGCGGACGTGGCGCACGAGCTGCGCACCCCCGCTGACGGGTCTGCACACGGCGGCCCGAGCTGCTGCCCGCCGGGCGGCCGACGGAGCTGGTCCGGGACCGGGTCGCGGCGCTGCGGACGCTGACGGAGGACCTGCTGGAGGTGGCCCGGCTGGACGCCGACCGGGAGGAGGCGCGGCTGGAGGTGCACGTGCTGGGCCCGCTGGTGGGCTCGATCACGGAGCGGTCGGGGGTGGCGGCGGAGGTGGTCGGCGCGGACGGGACCGCCGGAGGACCGGGCGGGGTGCGGGTGCGCACCGATGCCCGGCGTCTGGAGCGGATCCTGACGAACCTGCTGGTCAACGCCCGGCGGCACGGGAGCGGTCCGATCACGGTGACGGTGTCGGGGACGTCGGTGACCGTCCGGGACCAGGACGGTCCGGGCTATCCCGCTGCCCTGTTGCGCGAGGGGCCGCGGCGGTTCGTGACGGGGACGCCGGAGCGGGGCCAGGGCACCGGGCTCGGGCTGACGATCGCGTTCGGGCAGGCCCAGGTGATCGGCGCCGGGGTGACGCTGTCGAACCCGGCGCCGGCGGGCGCGGCGGCCGTCGTGACCCTGCCGCCGGCCTGACGTCACCCGGACGGCGTGGGCGGACACGGATGCCCCTGTACGCCCCTGACCTGCACGGACGTGGTGCGTCGGGCCGCCGGCCGGCGGGATCTGGCGCAGGCTCGGCAGGCGGTGGGCGGGCGGGCCGGTTTTCCTCGGAACACGACCCCGTGTCCCCTGGAGTACCCATGCGCCGCAGCACCGCCCACGTGCTCACCGCCACCGCGCTGACCGCCGTCGCCTTCGCCGGGCCGGTCGCCGGGGCGGTGGCCGCCGCGGAGCTCGGCATGACGCCCTTCGCGCCCGGGGACTTCGCCGTGCTGGAGGTCTGGCCGAAATCCGCCGCCCCGGGCGCCACCGTCACCGTGCACACCAAGGCCTGCGGCCGGGGCAGCCGGGCCGAGGGGGACGCCAGCACCGTGGCGGGCGGCCGCTTCGAGCTGGCCCCGGGCGGCCGCGAGGACATGGTCACGGGCCGGTTCCGGATCGGCCAGGGCCTGCGGCCGGGCACCTACGGAATCGGCGCCACCTGCGCGAACGGCAAGTTCGCCACCGGCGACCTGGTCGTCACCGAACGCGGCCCGCAGGGCCACGTGAGGACCGGGGTGGGTGGTGGCACGACCACCGCCACCGACCCCGCCAAGATCACGGCGGGAGCGGCAGTGCTGGCCGCGGCCGCCGTCGGCGGTACCTGGCTCCTGCGTCGCCGGGCGAGCGGCACGCGGAGCTGACGGGCGCCCACCGCGGCTGCGGCCGCGGTCCGACCGGTACCGCCCCCCCGTCGCCCGCCCCGCGAGGTCCCCCCGTTCGCGGGGCCGGGCGACGGCCACTCCAGGAACGGCGAGACGAGGGGGTACGGCGCATGCGTGGCGGCTTCCCGGGTCTGCGGGGTCGCCCCCGGTCCCGGGGGAGCGGACGCCCCGGGGCCCGCGCGAGGGGCTCCGCCGGGGCGCTCGCGGCGCGGGCCGGGCTGGTCGCGGCGGCCGTGTGCGCCGGGGTCTGGCTCATCGGCAGCGGCTCGGCCGTGACCGTGCGGCCCCCGCTGCCCTCCGCCGCCGAGGCGTTGAGCGCGCAGCCCCTCTACCCCGGGAGCATCGACCCGCTCCCCGGCTCGCCGCCCGTGCGGATCAGGATCCCGTCGATCCGGGTGGACGCCCCGCTGACCGGGCTGGGCCTGGACCGCGACGGCAGCCTCGAAGTGCCCCCGCCGGCCCGCCGGGAGCTCGCCGGCTGGTACCGGGACGGGACCACGCCGGGCGCGACGGGTACCGCGGTGATCGCGGGGCACGTCGACCACGCCAGCGGCCCGGCGGTCTTCTACCACCTGGGGGCGTTGCGCCGGGGGGCCGCGGTGGAGGTCGACCGGGCGGACGGGCGGACGGCCGTGTTCACGGTGCACGCGGTCGAGGTGTACGACGCCGGGGCGTTCCCGGACCGGCGCGTGTACGGGCCCTCGCCGCGCGCGGAGCTGCGGGTGATCACCTGTGGCGGCGCGTTCTCCCCGCGCACCGGCTACCAGGGCAACGTGGTCGTCTTCGCCCACCTCACTGGGGCGTCGTAAGACCCCCTAGCCCCACTGTTCGAGGCCCAGCTTGACCACCAGGGCGCCCACCACGGTGAGCAGTACGCCGCGGACGAAGCCGCTGCCCTTCTTCAGGGCCATCCGGGCGCCGACCATGCCGCCGGCCAGGTTGAAGACCGCCATCAGGGCGGCCAGCTGCCAGAAGACCATGCCCTGGTAGGCGAACATCGCGAGCGCGCCGGCGTTGGTGCAGCAGTTGACGATCTTGGCGGTGGCGGAGGCGGTGACCAGGTCGAGGTGGAGCAGGGCGGTCAGGGCCAGCACCAGGAAGGTGCCGGTGCCGGGTCCGATGAGGCCGTCGTAGCAGCCGATGCCCAGGCCGGCGAGGGCGATGGTGAGGACCACGCGGCCGCGGGAGACGGGCGAGGCGGAGGGGGCGGCGCCGAAGCCCGGCTTGAAGATGACCACGGCGGCGACCACCACCAGCACCCCCATGACCAGCGGCCGCATGGCGTCCTTGCTGATCCCGCCGGCGAGCGCGGCCCCGCCCATCGATCCGGCGAGCGCGGCCAGCCCGATGCGGACGGCGAGCTTCACGTCGACGGCGGTCTTGCGCGCGTAGGTGACGGCCGCCCCGGCGGTGCCGACGATGGCCACCGCCTTGTTGGTCCCGAGGACGGCGGCGGGCTGGGCGTTCGGCAGGCCGAGCAGCAGGGCCGGCAGGAGCAGCAGTCCGCCGCCGCCGACCACGGCGTCGATCCAGCCGGCCGCGGCGGCGGCCGCGCACAGCACGATGATCATGGTCGTTGATATGTCAGGCACGACCACGACCCTAGGTACCGCATCGGTGCAGGGACCATCGATCCCCGGAAACTTGCGCAAAGGTTGAGGTTCCCCGCCCTCACGAACCCGCGGCAGGGGCGCTGAGGTCGGTGTTCCGTCCGGGTAACAGGGGCGATGCGGCGGGGAAACAGCCCGCACGCACGCTCGTGCCATGACCTCGGAACAGCGTGTGGTGGTGATCGGCGGCGGCCTGGCGGGCCTGCGGCTCGCTGCACGGCTGGGCCCCGGTGCGGCGGTGACCGTCCTCGGGGAGGAGACCCACGCCCCCTACAACCGGGTCCTGCTGGCCGAGGTGCTGGCGGGCCGGTACGCCCCCGAGGTCACCGCGCTCCCGGCCCCCGGCCGGGCGCTGCGCCGGGGCGTCCGGGCGGTGCGGATCGACCGCGCGGACCGGGCCGTGCACTGCGACGACGGTTCGGTGGAGCGGTACGACACGCTGGTGCTGGCCACCGGCTCGAACCCGGTGCTGCCGCCGCTGCGCGGGCTGTTCGCCCCCGACGGGCGGGAACTCCCCGAGGGGGTGCACGCGTTCCGCACCATGGACGACTGCCTGGCCCTCGCGGCGGCCGTACGCCCGGGGCTGCGGGCGGTGGTGATCGGCGGCGGGCTGCTGGGCGTCTCGGCGACCCGTGCGCTGGCCGCGCGGGGTGCGCAGGTGGTCCTCGCCCAGCAGGCCGAGCGCCTGATGGAGCGCCAGCTGGACGCCGACGCCTCCGCGCTGCTGCGGGACCACCTCACGGCGCTCGGCGTGGAGATCCACACCGAGTGCCGCGTCCGCGGCCTGACCACGACGGAGGCGGTTGCGCCCGGAGGGCCGCTGCGCGGGGCCTCCTCCCCGCCCCGCCCGTCCTCCGTTCCCCGGAGATCCGCCCCGGACCCCGCGCCTCAAACGCCGACGGGGCCGAAGGATCCGGCCCCCGGCACCCAGCCCGGCGGGGGCCACCGCCGGGTGACGGGGGTGGAGCTGGCCGACGGGTACCGGCTCGACGCCGACGTCGTCGTCCTCGCCTGCGGGGTCCGTCCGCGCGTCGGGCTCGCCCAGGCGGCCCGGCTGGAGGTCCGCAAGGGCGTCGTGGTCGACGGCCGGCTGCGCACCAGCGACCCGCGGGTCCACGCCATCGGCGACTGCGCCGAGCACGACGGCCGGGTGTACGGGCTGGCCGGACCCGCCCTGGAGCAGGCCGACGCCCTCGCGGCGGTGCTGCGCGGGGAGGACGCCGAGTACACCGGCACCCGCGCCCTCACCCGCCTCACCCTCCCCACGGCCGGCGCCACCGGCCCCTTCGACCTCGCCGCGTTCGGCGACCCCACCCCGCTCCCCGGCGACGACGTGCTCCGCCTCGCGGACGCCACCCGCCGCACCTACCGCAAGGTCGTCCTGCGCGGCGACCGGCTCGTCGGCGGGGTGCTGCTCGGGGAGCTCTCCACGGTGGGGGCCCTCGCCCGCACCTGGGAGGGCGACGAGTTCCTGACCGCCCCGCACGACCCGTTCCACCTGCTCACCGACGACGGAGGCCACTGATGACCGTGCCCGAGCCCCTGCCCGCGATCGTGCTCATCGGACACGGCATGGTCGGCCAGCGCTACCTGGAGGCCCTCGCCGAGCGCGGGGCCACCGCGACGCACCGGATCACCGTGCTGTGCGAGGAGCCCCGACCCGCCTACGACCGGGTCCACCTGACCTCGTACTTCTCCGGAAGCACCCCCGAGGACCTCTCCCTGACCCCGGCCGGCTTCATGGAGCAGCACGGCATCGAGCTGCACCTCGACGACCCCGCCGAGCACGTCGACACGGCCGCCCGCACCGTCACCGCCCGCTCCGGGCGGGTCGTCCCGTACGACGTGCTCGTGCTGGCGACCGGCAGCTACCCCTTCGTGCCGCCCGTACCCGGCAAGGACGCCCCGGGCTGCTTCGTGTACCGCACCATCGAGGACCTCCTGGCGATCGAGGAGTACGCCAAGACCCGGTCGGCCGGGGCCGTCGTCGGCGGCGGCCTGCTCGGGCTGGAGGCGGCGGGCGCCCTCAAGGGCCTCGGCCTCGCCACCCGCGTCGTGGAGTTCGCCCCGCGCCTGATGCCCGTCCAGGTGGACGAGGGCGGCGGCGCGGCCCTGTTGCGCACCATCGAGTCCATGGGGCTGACCGTGCACACCGGCGTCGGCACGCAGGAGGTGCTGACCGGCGAGGACGGCTCGGTGTGCGGGATGAGCCTGTCGGACGGCTCCACCGTCGAGACCGAGCTGGTGGTGTTCTCGGCCGGGGTCCGCCCCCGCGACCAGCTGGCCCGCGCGGCCGGCCTGGCCGTCGGCGAGCGCGGCGGCATCACCGTCGACGCCCGCTGCCGCACCTCCGACCCGCACGTGTACGCCATCGGCGAGTGCGCGCAGGCCGTCGACGGCCGCGTCTACGGGCTGGTCGCGCCCGGCTACGAGATGGCCGAGACCGCCGCCGAGGACCTCCTGGGCCGGGAGAAGGAGTTCACCGGGGCCGACCTGTCCACCAAGCTCAAGCTGCTCGGCGTGGACGTGGCCTCCTTCGGCGACGCGCACGGCACCGCCGAGGGCAGCCTGGACGTGGTCTGGTCGGACTCCCGCTCCGGTGTCTACAAGAAGCTGGTCGTCTCCCCCGACGGGGTGCTGCTGGGCGGCGTGCTGGTCGGCGACGCCGACGCGTACGGGCTGCTGCGCCCGCTGACCGGCAGCGTCCCGCCGGTCGCCCCCGAGCAGCTGGTGCTGCCCGCCGGGGCCGGCGCGCCCGTCGCGCTCGGCCCGTCCGCGCTGCCGGACACGGCGGTGATCTGCTCCTGCCACAACGTCACCAAGAAGGCCATCACCGCCTGCGCCACCCTGCCCGAGGTCAAGAAGTGCACCAAGGCCGGCACCGGCTGCGGAAGCTGCCTGAAGGTCATCGGGCAGCTGCTGCCGGCGGCCGCCGACAAGGGGCTGTGCGGCTGTTTCCCGTACACCCGTGCCGAGCTGTACGAGATCGTCCGCACCCGGCGCCTGACCTCGTACCAGGACATCCTGGACGGGCACGGCCGCGAGGAGGCGCGCGGCGGCGACGGCTGCGAGGTCTGCAAGCCGGCCGTCGGCTCGATCATCGCCTCCCTGGCCCCGACCCTGGGCGCCAGCGGCTACGTGCTGGACGGGGAGCAGGCCGCCCTCCAGGACACCAACGACCACTTCCTCGCCAACCTCCAGCGCAACGGCTCGTACTCGGTCGTCCCGCGCATCCCGGGCGGCGAGATCACCCCGGACAAGCTGATCGTGATCGGGGAGGTGGCCCGCGACTTCGGCCTCTACACGAAGATCACGGGCGGTCAGCGCATCGACCTGTTCGGCGCGAGCGTGGACCAGCTGCCGCGGATCTGGGCGCGGCTGGTCGACGCCGGCTTCGAGTCCGGGCACGCGTACGGCAAGGCCCTGCGGACGGTGAAGTCCTGCGTGGGGCAGACCTGGTGCCGGTACGGGGTGCAGGACAGCGTCCGGATGGCCATCGACCTGGAGCTGCGCTACCGGGGCCTGCGCGCCCCGCACAAGCTGAAGTCGGCGGTGTCCGGCTGCGCCCGCGAGTGCGCGGAGGCGCAGAGCAAGGACTTCGGGGTGATCGCGACGGCGAGCGGCTGGAACCTGTACGTCGGCGGGAACGGCGGTGCGGTCCCGCGCCACGCGGACCTGCTGGCGCAGGACCTGTCGGACGCCGAACTGGTGCGGCTCGTCGACCGGTTCCTGATGTTCTACATCCGCACCGCCGACCGGCTGGAGCGGACGTCCACCTGGCTGGAGCGGCTGGAGGGCGGCCTGGACCACCTGCGGGACGTGGTGGTGCACGACTCGCTGGGGCTGTGCGACGAGCTGGAGGCCCTGATGGCCGACCACGTGGCGCACTACCGCGACGAGTGGGCCGAGACCCTGTCGGACCCGGAGCGGCTGCGCCGGTTCGTGTCCTTCGTCAACGCGCCCGGCGCGCCCGACCCGACCGTGAAGTTCGTTCCCGAGCGCGGCCAGGTCAAGCCCGACCTGGCCGTCCTGACCATTGGAGGACCGGCCCGATGACCGTCGAACTGAAGGTGTCCGGAGGCTGGCTGACGGTGTGCCCGCTGTCGGCGCTCGTCCCGGGCCGCGGGGTCGCGGCCCTGCTGCCCGACGGGAGCCAGGCCGCGGTCTTCCTCGACCGCGCGGGGCGCCCGTACGCGATCGGCAACCAGGATCCCTTCACCGGGGCGCACGTCCTGTCGCGCGGGCTGGTGGGGCGTGCGCAGGGTCGGCCCTTCGTGGCCTCGCCGCTGCTGAAGCAGCGCTTCGACCTGGAGTCGGGGCGCTGCCTGGACGACGAGGAGGTGGCGGTCCGGACGTACCGGGTGCGGACCGCCTCCGCCCCCTAGGCCCTGTCTTTTTTTTTTTTTTTCTGCCCCGCGACGCCCTTGGCAACGCGCTCTCGCCGCACCGGGCGAAAGCCAAGTACGTCCAGTACGCGGGCTTCCGCCCGGCGCACCGAGAGCACGCACCAGACGCCGCGGGGCCGCCCTCCGGGCGACGACGGGAGTTTGACGACAGGCCCTAGGGCATCAGCCCTGGACCGCGGCCGGGTCCATCCAGACGAACTCCCACACGTGGTGGTCCAGGTCCTCGAAGGCGCGGCCGTACATGAAGCCGAGGTCCATGACGGGGCGGGGTTCGACGGCGCCGGCCGCGAGGGCGGCGTCGACGACCTCGTCGACCTTCTCCCGGCTGTCGGCGCTGAGCGCGACCATGACCTCGGTGGTCTTCGAGGCGTCGGCCACCGGCTTGGTGGCGAACTCCTTGAACTTCTCCTCGGTCAGCAGCATCGCGAAGATGGTGTCGCTGACGACCATGCAGGCGGCGGTCGAGTCGGTGAACTGGGGGTTGAAGGAGTAGCCGAGCTTCTCCCAGAAGGCCTTCGCGGCGTCCAGGTCCTTCACCGGCAGGTTGACGAAGATCATCTGGGTCATCTCGGTTCCTCTTCTCTGGTGTGGCGTGGTGCGCGGTGCGCGGTGCCTGTGCGCGGTGCGTCGTCGAAGGGGTAGACCGGGGGCACCGGCAGAACTCATCGCTGCCCGGCGAAGTTTTTCCAGGTATCTCGTTTTCGCAGGTCAAAGGCGTTGGAAGGGCGGCGTCCGGCGGCCCGGCAGGTCCAGGGCGACTGCCCTTGTGCCGGTCGCCCCGGCGTCATGGGGAGTTGGCGTCCCGTCCATGCTGCGCCCCTAGGTTCCTCGACGCATGCGAACCCGCGCCCGGCCGGGCGCGGGGGCCCTCCTCCCCCAGGAGTGACCGTGGAACGTCGTACCTTCCTGCGCGGTGCCGTGATCGGCACCTCCGCCGCCGCCTTCGCCGGAACCCTCAGCCACGGGGCCGCGTACGCCGCCCCGGCCCAGCCGGGAGCCGGTCCCTACGGGGCCCTCGGCGCGGCTGACGCCAACGGGATCATGCTGCCGTCCGGGTTCACCAGCCGGGTCATAGCCCGCTCCTCGCAGACGGTGGGCGGCACCTCGTACACCTGGCACAGCGCCCCCGACGGCGGCGCGTGCTTCGCGGACGGCAGCGGCTGGATCTACGTGTCGAACTCGGAGGTCAACCCGAGCGGCGGCGCGAGCGCGGTGAAGTTCAACTCGTCGGGCACGGTCACCGGGGCGTACCGGATCCTCTCGAACACCCGGCAGAACTGCGCGGGCGGCAAGACCCCGTGGAACACCTGGCTGTCGTGCGAGGAGGTCAGCCTCGGGTACGTCTACGAGACCGACCCGTACGGGGTGAACGCGGCCGTGCAGCGGCCCGCGATGGGCCGTTTCAAACACGAGGCGGCGGCGGCCGACCCGGTCCGCCGGGTGGTCTACCTGACCGAGGACGAGACGAACGGCTGCTTCTACCGGTTCGTGCCCACCACCTGGGGCAGCCTGTCCGCCGGCACGCTCCAGGTCCTCAAGGCGGGCAGCGGCACGTCCGGATCCTTCACCTGGGCCAACGTGCCCGACCCGGACGGCTCCCCGACCGCCACCCGCAGCCAGGTGTCGGGCGCGAAGGTGTTCAACGGCGGGGAGGGCTGCCACTACGCGAGCGACACCGTCTGGTTCACCACCAAGGGCGACAACCGGGTCTGGCAGCTCAACCTGGCGAACAGCACCTACGAGCTGGCCTACGACGACTCCCTGGTCCCCGGCGGCGCGGCGCCGCTGACCGGTGTCGACAACGTCACCGGGTCGACGTACGGGGACCTGTACGTCGCCGAGGACGGCGGCAACATGGAGATCTGCGTGATCACCCCGGACGACGTGGTGGCGCCCTTCCTGCGGATCACCGGCCAGTCCTCCTCGGAGATCACCGGCCCGGCCTTCTCCCCCGACGGCAGCCGGCTGTACTTCAGCAGCCAGCGCGGTACGAGCGGCTCCTCGACCGGCGGCATCACCTACGAGGTGACCGGGCCGTTCCGCGTCTGACGCCCGCGCCCCGGGCGCCCGGCCCGGCGGGGAGCAGCCGACCTCCCCGCCGGGCCGCGGCGCGTCCGGAGAACCGATCCTTCAGGAGACCACCGCGCCGCCCTTGAGCAGGGCCGCGCCCAGCGGGGTCACCGTGTGCAGGACCGCGTTGCCGTGGCGCAGGGTCGTCACCAGGCCCGCCTCGCGCATCACGCAGGCGTGCTGGCTCGCCGACGCCAGGGAGACCCCGGCACGGCGGGCCAGTTCGCTGGTGGTGGCCCCGTCGCCGATGGCCCGCAGCACCACCGAGCGGGTGTGGCCCACCAGCTTGCCCAGGGTGCGCTGGCGCTGCTCCTCGGCCGGCCGGGCGGCCTCCCCGCCCGCCGCCGAGGCCAGCTGGGCGGCGGCCGGGTAGACCAGCACCGGCGGCAGCTCCGGGTCGTGCAGGGTCACGGCCGTCCGGCGGCAGAAGAAGGACGGCTGGAGCAGCAGCCCGCGCCCGCGCAGCCGTACGTCCCGGTCCACCGGGTACTCGCACTCCAGCACCGGGGCCCGCCAGCGCAGCATCGGCGGCAGGGAGGCCAGCAGCTCGTCCGCGCCCCCGTCGAGGAGCGCGCGGCCGCGTGCCGCCCGTTCGGCCTCGATCTGGGCCTGGATGTGGCTCCAGTACGGCTCCACGGCCGCCCGGTGGTACGCGCGCAGCTCGCCCAGCAGGCGGGGCAGGTGCTTGGTGCCGCCGTCCATGAACTCCCGCAGCCGGGTCGGCGGCGGGGTCCCGAAGGCGGCCCCGAAGCCCGTCCCGGCGCCGGCGCCCACGAGGGACAGCTCCCGGCGCAGCCGCTCGGGGCGCAGCGCGCGCAGCGCGTCGAGCCCGAGGTCCCACCCGTACTGGCCCTCGGCCGGGGTCAGGAAATCGGGGAAATAGCCGCGAGCCGGTATGAGCGCACCCAGCAGCCTTGTTTCACCATTCAACCTGCTCCGGGTTTCCGTGCGCCATTCGCCGAAGAACCTGGCGTCACGCCGGTCTCTTAAGCGATGAAAACTAAGAATCGTTTCCCACAACGCATCGGGACGCCCTGCCATCCGTACGCGTGCCAGGTCCACTCCAGTGAAATGGATACGAAGCACCGAACCCCCACCTGTGCAACCGCAATCCCCCCGCCCCACGAGTATGCATGCCGTCACACGTGGTCACCACGCCCTTTCGGCCACAGTTGAAACCCCTTTCGGCAGAGGCGTGACAAGCGAAATCCTGTACTCCGCCAGGCACACTCCGGTGCGACCGAAACGCTCCGTGAAGGCCGTGGGGGGCTTTGCGGGGCCTGGCGGTCGGTCGCACCGGGAAGCGCCGACGTGCCTGGCGGATAGGCGGCAGGCGGTGGACGGGTGGGGATCCGTCCACCGCCTGGCGCTGTAATGACATTGTTGAAAATTTCGCGATACGGGCCGTCTTGCACCCGGCCCCCGAAATGGGATGCGCCCTCCCCCGGCAGTCAGGGAACCGGGGGAGGGCGCAGTCTGTGGGGCTCGGGGAGCCCTGGGGGCCTCAGGGGCCCGGGCGGGGCCCCTGAGGGGCCCCTGGAGGGTCTCAGCGGCTGTCGGAGCCCTTGGCCTCGGCGGCGGCGCGGCCGGCCTCCAGGCGCGCCACCGGGATCCGGAACGGCGAGCAGGAGACGTAGTCGAGGCCGACCTCGTGGAAGAAGTGCACCGACTCCGGGTCGCCGCCGTGCTCGCCGCAGACGCCGAGCTTGAGGTCGGGGCGGGTGGCCCGGCCCTGCTTCACCGCGTGGCGCACGAGGGAGCCGACGCCGTCCCGGTCGATGGTCTCGAAGGGCGAGACCCCGAAGATGCCCTTCTCCAGGTAGGCCGTGAAGAAGCTGGCCTCGACGTCGTCGCGGGAGAAGCCCCACACCGTCTGGGTCAGGTCGTTCGTGCCGAAGGAGAAGAACTGCGCGGCCTCCGCGATCTGGGCGGCGGTCAGCGCGGCGCGCGGCAGCTCGATCATCGTGCCGACCGAGAGCTTGAGGCTGGTGCCGGTGGCGGCCTCGACCTCGGCGATGATCGCGTCGGCCTCCTCGCGGACGATCTCCAGCTCCTGGACGGTGCCCACCAGCGGGACCATGATCTCCGCGCGCGGGTCGCCCTTGGCGTTCTTGCGCTCGGCGGCGGCCTCGGCGATCGCCCGGACCTGCATGGCGAACAGACCGGGGATGACCAGGCCGAGGCGGACGCCGCGCAGGCCCAGCATCGGGTTCTGCTCGTGCAGCTTGTGCACGGCCTGGAGCAGGCGCAGGTCGTTCTCGTTGGCGTCCTTGCGGGACTCGGCGAGGGCGACGCGCACCGACAGCTCGGTGATGTCGGGCAGGAACTCGTGCAGCGGCGGGTCGAGGAGGCGGACGGTGACGGGCAGGCCGTCCATCGCCTCGAACAGCTCGATGAAGTCCTGCTTCTGCAGGGGCAGGAGGGCACTGAGTGCCTCCTCGCGCTCGCCGTCGGTGTCCGCGAGGATCAGGCGCTCGACCATCTCGCGGCGCTCGCCGAGGAACATGTGCTCGGTGCGGCACAGGCCGATGCCCTGGGCGCCGAAGCGGCGGGCGCGCAGCGCGTCCTCGGCGTTGTCGGCGTTGGCACGGACCCGCAGGCGGCGGACGCGGTCCGCGTACGCCATGATCCGGTGCACGGCGGCGACCAGCTCGTCGGCGTCGTCGGCGCCGGCGTGCATGCGGCCCTCGAAGTACTCGACGACCGGGGACGGCACGACCGGTACCTCGCCGAGGTACACCTTGCCGGTGGAGCCGTCGATGGAGACGACGTCGCCCTCTTCGATGACCGTCTCGCCGACCGTCATCCGGCGGCGCTTGGTGTCGACGTCGAGCTCCTCGGCGCCGCAGACGCAGGTCTTGCCCATGCCGCGGGCCACCACGGCGGCGTGCGAGGTCTTGCCGCCGCGCGAGGTCAGGATGCCCTCGGAGGCGATCATGCCGTCGAGGTCGTCGGGGTTGGTCTCGCGGCGGATCAGGATGACCTTCTCGCCGGAACGGGACCACTTGACGGCCGTGTACGAGTCGAAGACGGCCTTGCCGACCGCCGCGCCCGGGGAGGCGGCGATGCCGCGGCCGAGCAGCTCGGTCTTCGCGCCCTCGTCGAAGCGGGGGAACATCAGCTGGGCCAGCTGGTGGCCCGTGACGCGCTGGAGGGCCTCGGCCTCGGAGATCAGGCCCTGGTCGACGAGCTGGGTGGCGATGCGGAAGGCGGCGCCGGCGGTGCGCTTGCCCACGCGGGTCTGGAGCATCCACAGCTGGCCGCGCTCGATCGTGAACTCGATGTCGCAGAGGTCCTTGTAGTGGGTCTCCAGCGTCGTCATGATCGTCATGAGCTGGTCGTACGAGGCCTTGTCGATGGCCTCCAGGTCCGCGAGCGGGACGGTGTTGCGGATGCCCGCGACGACGTCCTCGCCCTGGGCGTTCTGCAGGTAGTCGCCGTAGACGCCGGCGTGGCCGCTGGCGGGGTCGCGGGTGAAGGCGACGCCGGTGCCCGAGTCGGGGCCGAGGTTGCCGAAGACCATGGAGCAGACGTTGACCGCGGTGCCCAGGTCGCTCGGGATGCGCTCCTGGCGGCGGTAGAGCTTGGCGCGGTCGGTGTTCCAGGAGTTGAAGACGGCCTCGACGGCGAGGTCGAGCTGCTCGCGGGCGTCCTGCGGGAACTCCCGGCCGGCCTCCTTGGAGACGATCTTCTTGAAGACCTTGACCAGCTTCTTGAGGTCGGCGGCGTCGAGGTCGGTGTCGACGGTGACCTTCTTGGCGGCCTTGGCCTCGTCGAGGGCGTCCTCGAAGAGCTCGCCCTCGACGCCGAGGACGGTCTTGCCGAACATCTGGATGAGGCGGCGGTACGAGTCCCACGCGAAGCGCTCGTTGTCGGCCTGGGCGGCGAGGCCCACGACGGACTCGTCGGAGAGGCCGATGTTGAGGACCGTGTCCATCATGCCCGGCATGGAGAACTTGGCACCGGAGCGCACGGAGACCAGCAGCGGGTCGTCCGACTGGCCGAGCTTCTTGCCCATCTTCGCCTCGAGGGCGGCGAGGTGCGCGGTGACCTCGTCGCGGAGCGCGGCCGGGGCCGTACCGCTTTCGAGGTAGACCTTGCAGGCCTCGGTGGTGATGGTGAAGCCGGGAGGGACGGGAAGACCCAGGTTGGTCATCTCGGCGAGGTTGGCCCCCTTGCCGCCGAGAAGGTCCTTGAGGTCCCGGTTGCCCTCGGTGAAGTCGTAGACGAGCTTCTGATCTTTGTTTTCCGACACGGGTCTCGACTCCTCGAGGACTCGGGTGGCTGCCCTGACGGCCAGGAACATACCCAGATCGAAGGCTTCGCGGTACGTCCACTTGGCCGTCATGAGGGCGTAACCACCCGTGCGCCAGTGGATCGAAAGTAACCGGTCGGTAATGCGAACATACGAAGAGCCTTCAGAAGCCGAAGCGTGAGGGGCTCGATGAGGCTTGATCGCGCTCGGATGAGCGATCATCGATACATTTGCGTTCAACTCTTGAACGCACAAAGGGTGGCACCCAGTGCCACCCTTTGAAAGTCTTACCCGTGACTTAAGCGCTCATCTGAGCGAAACCTCTCCCATGCGTGGCGTATATCACGCGGCACGGAGGGCGATTTCTCAGCCTCCGGACGTGTCCAGCTCTGCGTCCTCGCTCACTCCGGCACAGTCGTAGGGATCCTTCAACCAGCCGTCCGGCAGGACAACCCGGTTGTTTCCGGACGTCCTGCCCCGCGGGCCGTCCGCACCGTCAGGCCAGGGCTGGTCCAGGTCCAGCTCGCTCAGATGAGCGTCCAGTTCGGCCAGGGAGGAGGTGACGGCGAGCTTGCCGCGCATCTCGGAGCCGACGGCGAAGCCCTTGAGGTACCAGGCGACGTGCTTACGGAAATCGATCACACCGCGCGCCTCGTCGCCGATCCACTCCCCCAGCAGCTGCGCGTGCCGCAGCATCGTGGACGCGACCTCCCGCAGGTTCGGCTTGTGGAAGTCCTCGGGGCGGCCCTCGAAGGCGGCGACGAGGTCGTTGAACAGCCAGGGCCGCCCCAGGCAGCCGCGTCCGACCACCACGCCGTCGCAGCCGGTCTCGCGGACCATGCGCAGCGCGTCCTCGGCGCACCAGATGTCGCCGTTGCCGAGCACCGGGATCTCCGGGACGTGCTCCTTGAGCCGGGCGATGGCCTCCCAGTCGGCGGTGCCGCCGTAGTGCTGGGCGGTGGTGCGGCCGTGCAGGGCGATGGCGGTGATCCCCTCCTCGACGGCGATCCGGCCGGCGTCGAGGTAGGTGAGGTGCTCGTCGGTGATGCCCTTGCGCATCTTCATCGTCACCGGCAGGCCCCCGGCGCCCGCGACCGCCTCGCGCAGGATCGCGCGCAGCAGGTTGCGCTTGTAGGGCAGGGCCGAGCCGCCGCCCTTGCGGGTGACCTTGGGGACCGGGCAGCCGAAGTTGAGGTCGATGTGGTCGGCGCGGTCCTCTTCCACGATCATGCGGACGGCCTTGCCGACGGTCACGGGGTCCACCCCGTACAGCTGAATCGAGCGCGGCTTTTCCGTCGCGTCGAAGTGGATCAGCTGCATGGTCTTCTCGTTGCGCTCGACCAGGGCGCGTGTCGTGATCATCTCGCTCACGAACAGCCCCTTGCCGCCCGAGAACTCGCGGCAGAGCGTACGGAACGGGGCGTTGGTGATGCCTGCCATGGGAGCGAGCACCACGGGGGGCTGCACGGTGTGCGGGCCGATCGCGAGGGGCGGGGGGAGCGTGGTCATCCCTCCATTCTCGCCCACGCGCCGTTCGTTAGTTAGCCGTACTATCGGCGGTATGCATCACACGAGTGTCGTGGATCACATGAGCCGCAGGCGTCGCCTGCTGGTGCTGGCGATCTGCTGCATGAGCCTGCTGATCGTCAGCCTGGACAACACCGTGCTGAACGTGGCGCTGCCCGCGATGCGCCGCGAGTTCCACGCCTCGGTCTCGGGCATGCAGTGGACCATCGACGCCTACACCCTGGTCATCGCCTCGCTCCTGATACTGGCCGGGTCCACGGCGGACCGGATCGGGCGCCGCCGGGTGTTCGCCTGGGGGCTGGTCCTCTTCACGGCGGGGTCGGTGCTCTGCTCACTGGCGCCGGGCCTGGAATGGCTGATCGCCTTCCGGATGCTCCAGGCGGTCGGCGGGGCGATGCTCAATCCCGTCGCCATGTCGATCATCACCAACACCTTCACCGACCCGAGGGAACGTGCCCGCGCCATCGGCGTCTGGGGCGCGGTGGTCGGCATCTCGATGGCCGCGGGTCCCCTGGTCGGCGGGCTGCTGGTGGACTCGGTGGGGTGGCGGTCCATCTTCTGGGTCAACGTGCCGGTGGGGCTGCTCGCCCTGCTGCTGACCCTGCGGCACGTCCCCGAGTCCCGGTCCGAGCGGCCGCGCCGGGCGGACCCGGTGGGGCAGCTGCTGGTGATGGTGCTGCTGGGCGGGGTGACGTACGCGATCATCGAGGCCCCGGCCGAGGGCTGGAGCTCGCCGCCGATCCTCGGGTGTGCGCTGGGTGCGGCGGCCGCGCTGGCCGGGCTCCTGTACTACGAGTCCCGGCGGGCGGACCCGCTGATCGACCCCCGGTTCTTCCGCAGCGCCCCCTTCAGCGGGGCGACCGTGATCGCCGTGAGCACCTTCGCCTCGCTCTCCGGTTTCCTCTTCCTGACCACCCTCTACCTCCAGGAGGTGCGGGGGCTGGGTGCCCTGGACGCCGGGCTGCACATGCTCCCGATGGCCGCGTTCGCCTTCCTGTGCGCGCCGGTGTCGGGGCGGCTGGTCGCCAATTACGGGCCGCGGCCGTCGCTGCTGATCGCGGGGGTGGCCATGGGCGCGAGCGGGCTGCTGTTCGCGGCGTTCTCGGCGGAGACGTCCACGCCGCTGATGTTCACCGGGTACGTGCTGTTCGGCATCGGCTTCGGGCTGGTCAACGCGCCGATCACCAATACGGCGGTGTCCGGGATGCCGCGCGCCCAGGCGGGAGTGGCGGCAGCGGTGGCCTCCACCAGCCGGCAGACCGGCGGGGCGCTGGGCGTGGCCGTGATCGGGGCGGTGCTGGCGGCCGGCACGGCGGGCGGTGCGGACTTCGCGACGGCGACCCGGCCGGCCTGGTGGATCATCACCGGCTGCGCGCTCCTGGTCCTCGTGGTGGGGGCGGTCACCACCGGCCCGTGGGCCCACGCCACCGCGCTGCGCACGGCGCAGTCCTTCGAACCGTCCTCCGCCCCGCCGTCCGCTCCCCCGCCTGCGCAGGCTTCCGGCCCGGCTCCGGGCCCCGGGCCCCGGATGGACGGCGGGCTGCCCCCGGCGGCGGGCCCGGCCCCGGCCGGCTGACCTCCCGCGACGCGCGCGCCCCTGTGCGGCCGGACCCCCTCGGCGGGGGACCGGCCGCACTCGTGTGTCCACGCCCCTCCCCGGACCTCCCCACCCTCACGGATGACAGATATTGAAATCTGTCATCCGTCATGCCATTCTCGTTCCATGACGACGAACGAGAACACCGCAACCGCCACCGCCACCACTTCCGCCCCCGCCCCCATCCGCCGGCTGGGCACCACCGGCCCCGCCGTCTTCTCCCTGGGGCTGGGCTGCATGGGCATGTCCGCCCTCTACGGCGAGGCCGACCGGGCCGAGTCCCTCGCCACCATCCACGCCTACCTGGAGGCCGCCCCGGAGGGGACGAGCACGCTGCTCGACACCGGCGACTTCTACGGCATGGGCCACAACGAACTGCTGATCAACGAGGCCCTGCGCACGGCGCCGACGGCGGCCCGCGAGCAGGCGCTGACCAGCGTCAAGTTCGGTGCGCTGCGTACGGTCGAGGGCGGCTTCACCGGCTACGACGGCCGGCCCGAGGCCGTGAAGAACTTCCTGGCCTACTCGCTCCAGCGGCTCGGCCGGGACCACATCGACATCTACCGGATCGCCCGCGTGGACCCGGACGTCCCGATCGAGGAGACGGTCGGCGCCATCGCCGAGGCCGTCCAGGCCGGGCACGTCCGGCACATCGGCCTCTCGGAGGTCGGCGCGGACACGCTGCGCCGGGCCGCGGCCGTCGCCCCGATCTCGGACCTCCAGATCGAGTACTCCCTGATCTCGCGCGGCATCGAGGACGAGATCCTGCCCACCGCCCGCGAGCTCGGCATAGGCGTCACGGCGTACGGGGTGCTCTCCCGCGGCCTGATCAGCGGGCACTTCACCCGTGAGCGCACCCTGGCCCCCGGCGACTTCCGCGGGATGAGCCCCCGGTTCCAGGGCGACAACCTGCACCGCAACCTCGACCTGGTCGAGGCCCTGCGCAAGGTCGCCGAGGAGAAGGGGGTCACCGTGGCGCAGACCGCCATCGCCTGGGTGCTCTCCCGGGGCGAGGGCATCGTGCCGCTGGTCGGCGCCCGGCGCCGGGACCGCCTCACCGAGGCACTGGGTGCCATGCGGGTGGAGCTGACCGCCACCGACCTCGCCGCCATCGAGCAGGCCGTCCCCGCGGGATCGGCCGCGGGCGAGCGCTACCCGGCGGCGCAGATGGCCCACCTCGACAGTGAGCACTGAGCTGGCGGTACGGTCGTACCCATGCCCTCCGCTGCCGCCGAGCCCCTGACCCCCGAGCGCATCCTCGAAACCACCGAGGAGGTGCTGCGCCGCTTCGGCCCCACCAAGGCGACCGTCGTGGACGTCGCGCGCGCCCTGGGGGTGAGCCACGGCAGTGTCTACCGGCACTTCCCCTCGAAGGCGGCGCTGCGCGAGGCGGTCACGGACCGCTGGCTCGCCAAGAGCGTGGTCATGCTGGAGAAGATCGCCTCGGCGCCCGGGGAACCCGCGCCCTCCAAGCTGGAGGCCTGGCTGGAGGCACTCTTCGAGGCCAAGCGGCACAAGGCGGGCGACGATCCCGAGCTGTTCGCGACGTACACGGTGCTGCTCGGCGAGAACAGCGGGGTGGTCGACGCGCACCTCGGCGAGCTGATCGACCAGCTGACGCGGATCATCGCCGAAGGCGTGACCGCCGGCACCCTGGTCGCGCCCGACGTCCCGGCGGCCGCCCGCGCCGTCTTCGACGCCACGGGCCGGTTCCACGACCCGCAGTACGTGTCGGACTGGCTCTCCCCCACCATCCTCACGGAGTTCGAGGCCGTCACGGCCCTGCTCATTCGGGGCCTGCGCCCCTGAACGCCCCCTGACGGCCCCGGTCGCGGGCCCGGTTGACCGGAATCATCCCTTCCGGACAGCTTGGCGATCATTTGGGGGTATGTCGGCTTGTACATGTCAGTGACGGTTCCTTACGGTCCCCTTACCGCACTCATCACGTACGTCCAGGGGGACCCCTTGTCCACAGCAGCAGCACAGCCCGCACCGCCCGCACGGTCCGGCGGGGCCGCAGCGATCGGCTTGATCCTGACCATCGCGTTCAACGTGGTCGCGCCGATCCTGACCTACAACATCCTCACCGAGGACCACGGCTGGAGCGAGGCCTCGGCGCTGCTGGTCAGCGGCGTCTGGCCGGTGCTCGACAGCGTCATCATGGTGGCCTGGCGCCGCAAGCTGGACGAGTTCGCCGTCATCACCCTGGTGTTCCTGGCGATCACGGCCGTCGTCTCGCTCGTCGGCGCCCAGTCGACCCGGGCCCTGCTGGTCAAGGACTCCGCCGTGACCGGGCTGTTCGGGCTCCTGTGCCTGGCCACGCTGCTCGCGCCGCGTCCGCTGATGTTCTACTTCGGCCGGAAGTTCGGCACCGACGGCACCCCGGCGGGCGTGGCCTACTACAACGGCCTGTGGCAGTACGAGGGCTTCCGCGACGCCCAGCGCCGCATGACGCTGGTGTGGGGCGTGGTCTACATCATCGAGGCGGCGGTCCGCATCGCCCTGTCGTACGTGCTGGACACCTCCACCATGGTGACCCTCAGCCCGTTCATGATCTACGGGACGCTCGGCGGCCTGGCCCTCTGGACGGTCCGCTTCGTCAAGCGCACCAAGGCCGAGGGCGAGAAGCGCGCGGCGGCCGCGGCGGCCGCCGCGGAGGGCTCCGCGGCCTGACGCCCGGAGCGGACGCACGAAGACCGGTGGCCCGGTGCGCGGATCGCGCACCGGGCCACCGGTCTTGCGAGCGGGAACTAGCAGCCGAGCAGACGGCTGCCGAGGTAGCTCTGGATCTGGTCCAGGGAGACGCGCTCCTGCTTCATGGTGTCGCGCTCGCGCACGGTCACCGCATTGTCGTCGAGGGTGTCGAAGTCGACGGTGACGCAGAACGGCGTACCGATCTCGTCCTGACGGCGGTAGCGGCGGCCGATGGCGCCCGCGTCGTCGAACTCGATGTTCCAGTTCTTGCGCAGGTCGGCGGCGAGGCCCTTGGCCTTCGGCGACAGGTTGGCGTTGCGCGAGAGCGGCAGGACGGCGACCTTGACCGGCGCGAGGCGCGGGTCGAAGCGCATGACCGTGCGCTTCTCCATGGCGCCCTTGGCGTTGGGGGCCTCGTCCTCGACGTACGCGTCGAGCATGAAGGCGAGCATGGCGCGGTTGACGCCGGCCGCCGGCTCGATGACGTACGGCGTGTACTTCTCCTGGGCCTCCTGGTCGTAGTAGACCAGGTCCGTGCCGGAGGCCGCGGAGTGCGCCTTCAGGTCGTAGTCGGTGCGGTTGGCCACGCCCTCCAGCTCGGAGAACTCGCTGCCGCCGAAGTTGAAGCGGTACTCGATGTCGGCGGTGCGCTTCGAGTAGTGGGACAGCTTCTCCGCCGGGTGGTCGTACCAGCGCATGTTCTCCTCACGGAGACCCAGGCCGCGGTACCAGTTCCACCGCTCCTGCATCCAGTATTCCTGCCACTGGTCGTCCTCGCCCGGCTTGACGAAGAACTCCATCTCCATCTGCTCGAACTCGCGGGTGCGGAAGATGAAGTTGCCGGGCGTGATCTCGTTGCGGAAGGACTTGCCCATCTGCGCGATGCCGAACGGGGGCTTCTTGCGCGACGAGGTCTGCACCATGGCGAAGTTGGTGAAGATGCCCTGGGCGGTCTCGGGGCGCAGGTACGCCTTCGAGCCGGTGTCCTGGGTCGGGCCGAGGTGGGTCTCCAGCATGCCGGAGAACTGCTTCGGCTCGGTGAACTGGCCCTTCACACCGCAGTGCGGGCAGTTGATGTCGGCCAGGCCGTTCTCGGGGAGGCGGCCGTGCTTGGCCTCGTACGCCTCTTCCAGGTGGTCGGCACGCTGGCGCTTGTGACAGGAGGTGCACTCGGTCAGCGGGTCGGAGAACGTGGCGACGTGGCCCGAGGCCACCCAGACCTCGGGGGCCAGGATCACGGAGGAGTCGAGGCCGACGACGTCCTCACGCCCGGTGACCATGGCCTTCCACCACTGGCGCTTGATGTTCTCCTTGAGCTCGACACCGAGCGGGCCGTAGTCCCAGGCAGCCCTGGAGCCGCCGTAGATGTCACTGCACGGGTAAACGAAGCCACGGCGCTTGCTCAGGCTGACGATGGTTTCGATCTTGTCGGCGGCCACGGTGCTCTCTTCATTACGAGGACGAACGCGAATGCCTCAGGTTACCGGCGCCCGCACCCCCCCTTTCAAATCGGGTATGCCCTTCCGCGGCGCCGGCTACCCCTCCCACCTGGGTTTTTGACAACGGTTTCCATCTTTGATGAAAATGGATGTCATGAACGTACGACGCCTCATACCCACGACCGCCCTCGCCGCCACCGTCGCCCTGGGCGCGACGGCCCTCACCGCCTGCTCCGGCACGGCCGGCGCGGCGGGGTCGTCGGACGGAAAGCTGCACGTCACGGCGTCGTTCTACCCCCTGCAGTTCCTCGCCGAGCAGATAGGCGGGGACCACGTGAAGGTCGACACCCTGACCAAGCCGGGCGTCGAACCGCACGACCTGGAGATCACCCCGAAGCAGACCGGGCAGCTCTCCGAGTCCGACGTGGTCCTCTACCTCAAGTCGCTCCAGCCCGCCGTGGACAAGGCCGTCGCCCAGTCCGGCGTGAAGAACGTCGTGGACGCGGCCACCCTCACCAAGCTCGAAGCGCACGGCACCTCCGGCGAGGGCCACGAGGGCCACGACCACGCCGCCGAGGGCGAGCCCGGGCACGACCACGGCCACGACCACGCCGCCGAGGGAGAGGCCGGCCAGGACCCGCACGTCTGGCTCGACCCCGCCAAGTACGCGGAGATCGCCAAGGGGTTCGGCGCCGCCCTGGAGAAGGCCGACCCCGGCCACGCGGCGGACTACAAGAAGAACACCGACGAACTCGTCGCCAAACTGGGCGCGCTGGACACCGAGTTCAAGGACGGCCTGAAGAACACGGCCTCCAGGACCTTCATCACCACCCACTCCGCCTTCGGCTACCTCGCCGAGCGCTACGGCCTCGACCAGGAGGGCATCTCCGGCGTCGACCCCGAGTCCGAGCCCAGCCCGGCCCGGATGAAGGACCTCCAGGCCATCGCGAAGAAGGACAATGTGACGACCGTGTTCTTCGAGACCCTGGCCAGCGACAAGACGGCCAAGACCCTCGCCCGGGACACGGGCCTGCAGACCGACGTCCTCGACCCGCTCGAGGGCATCACCGACACGTCGCAGGGCGCCGACTACTTCGAGGTCATGCGGTCCAACCTGAAGAACCTCCGGAAGGCGCTCGGAACCAAGTGATGACAGCAGCAACGGAGGCGCGAGCCATGCAGTCAACGCCCCGCCCGGCGGACGAAGACCAGACCGTCATATCCCTGCGCGGGGCCACGGCCTCGCTCGGCTCGCGCCCCGTGCTGCGCGGGGTCGACCTCACCGTCCGCCGCGGCGAGGTCGTCGCCCTGCTCGGCGCCAACGGATCCGGCAAGTCCACGGCCGTCCGCGCCGTCGTCGGCCAGGTCCCCCTCACCGACGGCGCCCTGACCCTCTTCGGCACCGACTTCAAACGCTTCCGCCAGTGGTCGCGCATCGGGTACGTCCCCCAGCGCACCACCGCCGCCAGCGGCGTCCCCGCCACCGTCCGGGAGGTCGTCTCCTCCGGCCGCCTCGCCCGCTCCCGCTTCGGCATCCTGCGCAAGGCCGACAGGGCGGCCGTCGAGCGCGCCCTGGCCCTGGTCGACATGGACGGCTACGCCGACGCGTCGGTCAACGCCCTCTCCGGCGGGCAGCACCAGCGCGTGCTGATCGCCCGGGCCCTCGCCGTCGAACCCGAACTGCTGATCATGGACGAGCCGATGGCCGGCGTGGACCTGGCCAACCAGGAGGTCCTCGCGAGCGCCCTGCGCGAGCAGGTCGCCGCCGGGACCACCGTCCTCCTCGTCCTGCACGAGCTGGGCCCGCTGGAGCCCCTGATCGGCCGCGCCGTCGTCCTGCGCGACGGCTGCGTCGTCCACGACGGCCCGCCCCCGGAGGCCGTCGGGCAGCACGCCCTGCCCGGCCACGACCACGTACACCCCCACGCGGCGCACGACGCCGAGCCCCTGCGGACGGGACTGCTGAGCTGATGGACCTCCTGCACTACGCCTTCATGCAGCGCGCGCTGATCGCCGCCGCGCTCGTCGGCATCACCGCGCCCGCGATCGGCACGTACCTCGTCCAGCGCCGCCAGGCCGTCATGGGCGACGGCATCGGCCACGTCGCCATGACCGGTGTCGCCCTGGGCTTCCTGCTCAACACCAGCCCGGTCTGGATGGCCACCCTGGTCGCCGTCGCCGGCGCGGTCGGCATGGAGCTGATCCGCTCCCGCGGCAAGACCAGCGGCGACATCGCGCTCGCCATGCTCTTCTACGGCGGCCTGGCCGGCGGCGTCATGATCATCAACCTGGCGCCGGGCGGCTCCACCGCCAACCTGAGCAGCTACCTCTTCGGCTCGATCACCACCGTCTCCGCCGAGGACATCACCGCCGTGGTGATCCTCGCCGCGTTCGTCGTCGCCGTCACCATCGGCCTGCGCCGCCAGCTGTTCGCGATCAGCCAGGACGAGGAGTTCGCCCGGGTCACCGGCCTTCCGGTGCGCGCGCTGAACCTGCTGATGGCCGTCACCGCCGCCGTCACGGTCACCGTCGCCATGCGCATCGTGGGCCTGCTGCTGGTCAGCGCCATGATGGTGATCCCCGTCGCCGCCGCCCAGCGGGTCACCCGCGGCTTCGCCGCGACCCTGTCGCTGGCGATGGCGATCGGCGTGGTGGTCTCCCTGAGCGGCACCGCCGCCACCTACTACATCGACGCGCCGTCCGGCGCCACGATCGTGCTGCTCGCGATCGCGGTCTTCATCGTCACGACGGCACTGTCCACGCCACTGGCCAGGCGCCGCGCGAAGGCCTCCCGGGCCGCCGAGGAGGTCTGCGTCCAGGACGACGTGAAGGTCTAGGGCCCTCGGCCGCCTGGCACAATGGCGGGAGGCCGAAACGAGGAGGAACCGGTGGCGACTGCGCCTGGCGAGACGGGTACCGCGCCAGTACGAGGGCGATCCACCCGGCAGCGGGCAGCCGTGGCGGCGGCGCTGGACGAGGTGGACGAGTTCCGCAGCGCCCAGGAGCTGCACGACATGCTCAAGCACCGCGGTGACTCCGTGGGCCTGACCACCGTGTACCGCACCCTGCAGTCCCTCGCGGACGCCGGTGAGGTCGACGTGCTGCGCACCAGTGACGGCGAGTCCGTCTACCGGCGCTGCTCCACCGGCGAGCACCACCACCACCTGGTCTGCCGCAAGTGCGGCAAGGCCGTCGAGGTGGAGGGTCCGGCCGTGGAGAAGTGGGCGGAGTCCATCGCGGCGGAGCACGGCTACGTGAACGTGGCGCACACCGTGGAGATCTTCGGCACCTGCGCCGACTGCGCGGCCGCCGGCTAACCGATCCGGGTCAGGTTCCGGTCGAAGAACGATCGGATCCGGTCGAGATCCCCCGGGGCCGCGGCCGCGCGCTTCGGCAGCCAGCCCAGGTCCCCGTTGAAGAACACGAGGACGAACAGGCCCCGGGTCTCGGCCCAGCCCCGGTACTTGTCCCACTTGTAGGCCACCGCCGTCCCGTCGGGGCGGTGGTTCTGCGTCCCGTGCGCCGTGACCACGAACGTGTACTCGGGGTGCTCCGCGGCCCAGCGGTGCATCCGGCGCGCCCGCCGCCGCAGGTCCAGGCAGTGCCAGACCGCCCCCAGGGCCGTTCCCACCCCGCCCGCCAGGGCCAGGCCGGCCGGGTCCGCCGCACGGCCGTGCTGGGCCGCGATCAGCGCGACCGGCACGGCGGGGAGGGCCACCAGCCACAGCAGCAGCTCCCTGCGGCCCGCGGGCGTCCTCAGGGCGCGCCACCGCAGCACCTCCCACGCGTCGCGGCGCTCCGCGCCGTACCGCAGCTCCACCGCCTGGTCAGTCGTGTCCATGACGGCGGAGCCTAGCGGGGGGTTCAGCTCCCGGTGCCCTCGGGCTGGTTCGGGACCGCGCCGCCGAATCGCCGGTCGCGCTGCGCGTACTCCAGGCAGGCGTCCCAGAGGTTGCGGCGGTCGAAGTCCGGCCACAGCACGTCCTGGAAGACCATCTCGGCGTACGCGCTCTGCCAGATCAGGTAGTTGGAGGTGCGCTGCTCCCCGCTGGGGCGCAGGAACAGGTCCACGTCCGGCATGTCCGGGTAGTAGATGTACTTGGCGAAGGTCTTCTCGTTGACCTTCGACGGGTCCAGCTTGCCGGCGGCCACGTCGCGGGCGATCGCCTGCGCGGCGTCCGCGATCTCCGCGCGCCCGCCGTAGTTGACGCAGAAGTACAGGGTCATGGCGTCGTTGTCGACGGTCTGCTCCTGCGCGATCTGGAGTTCCTGGACGACGGACTTCCACATCTTCGGCATCCGGCCGACCCAGCGGATCCGGATCCCGAGCTCGTTCATCTCGTCGCGGCGGCGCCGGATGACGTCGCGGTTGAAGTTCATCAGGAAGCGGACCTCGTCGGGCGTGCGCTTCCAGTTCTCCGTCGAGAAGGCGTAGAGGGAGAGGTTCTTGACGCCCATCTCCAGGCAGCCCTTGAGCACGTCGAGGACGACGCCCTCGCCGACCTTGTGGCCCTCGGTGCGCGGCAGGCCGCGCTCCTTGGCCCAGCGGCCGTTGCCGTCCATGACGATGGCCACGTGGTTCGGGACCAGCTCGCCGGGGATCTTCGGCGGCCGCGCACCGGACGGGTGCGGCTCGGGAACCTTGTACTCGCGGCGAGAGCGTCCCAGAATCCCGCGTCGTGCCATGTGCCCAGCTCCTATTTCTCGACGTATCGGAGCGAGCGTAGCCCGCGCTCCAGATGCCAGTGCAAATAGGCCGAGACCAGCCCGCTGCCCTCCCGCGCGTGACGGGCCTCGCAGGCGTCGGCGTGCTTCCAGTCGCCCGTCAGCAGGGCGCTGAGCAGGCCGATGGCCTCCGACGAGGGTACGACGGAGCCCGGCACCCGGCAGTCCCCGCATATGACCCCGCCGGCGGCGACGGAGAAGTGCCGGTTGGGGCCGTGGATCCCGCACTTCGCGCAGTCCTCGAAGCTGGGGGCGTAGCCGTTGACGGCGAGGGAGCGCAGCAGGAAGGCGTCGAGGATCAGGTGCGGTTCGTGCTCGCCGCGGGAGAGCGTGCGCAGGGCTCCGACCAGCAGCAGGTACTGCTGTACGGCGGGCTCGCCCTCGTTCTCGGTGAAGCGCTCGGCGGTCTCCAGCATGGCCGTGCCGGCGGTGTAGCGGGCGTAGTCGGTGGCGATGCCGTTGCCGTACGGGGCGATGATCTCGGTCTGGGTGCACAGCGGGAGGCTGCGGCCGACGAGGTCGCTGCCGCGCGCGAAGAACTGCACGTCGGCGTGGGAGAAAGGTTCCAGCCGGGCACCGAACTTGGACTTGGTGCGCCGTACGCCGCGGGCGACGGCCCGGACGCGGCCGTGGCCGCGGGTGAGGAGCGTGATGATGCGGTCCGCCTCACCCAGCTTCTGGGTGCGCAGCACGATGCCGTCGTCGCGGAACAGACTCATGGCCCCATTGTCCCCCGGGCACGGACAGCGCCGACCCCCGCCCGGACCGTGTCCGGGCGGGGGTCGGCACCCCTTGGGAGGATCAGGAGGCGGGCGCACCCGCGTCGTCGGCCTTCTCGGCCGTCTTCTCCGGGGTCGCGGCCTTCCCCGGTGCTGCCTTCTCCGAGGTCGCGGCCTTCTCCGGGGCCGCCTCCTCCGAGGTCGCGGCCTTCTCCGGGGCGGGTGTCGCGGAGGCGGCCTTCTCGGCGCCGGCCGGGGCGGCCGCGGACTGGGCGGGGACCAGGGCCTCGGCCAGCGCCTCGGCCGGGATCCCGGCCTGAGCGGCGGTCTGGGCGTCGTCCTTGGCCAGGCCGTTGAAGATCAGGTTGAGGACGATGGCGGCCGTGGCACCGAGGGTGACACCGCTGTTGAGGAGCGAGGACAGGTCCGGGTCCATGTGCTTGGAGAAGAGGACCGGGACGGTCGCCGGGAGCAGGGCGAAGGCGAGGGAGACGCCGACGACCAGCGCGTTCTTCTCCTCCTTGAGGTCCACCTTGGCCAGGGTCTGGATGCCGGCCAGGGCGACCATGGCGAACATGACGGTCGCGGCGCCGCCGAGGACCCCGTGCGGGACGGCGGCCACGATCGCGGCGGCCTTGGGCAGCAGACCCAAGATGATCATGAAGACGCCTGCGGCGACCACCACGAAGCGGCTCTTGACCTTGGTCATCCGCACCAGGCCGACGTTCTCCGCGAAGGCGACGTACGGGAAGGAGTTCAGGATGCCGCCGAGGGCCGTCGCGGCGCCGTCGGCACGCAGGGCGCGGGCCACGGTCTCGCTGTCGACCTCCTTGCCGACGATGTCGCCGACCGCGTAGGTGTCGCCCGTGGTCTCGACCATGGTGATCAGCATGACGATCAGCATCAGGACGATCGGGAACCACTCGAACTTCGGGATGCCGAAGTGGAAGGGGGTGCTGACGCCGATCCAGCCGGCGTTGCCGACGTCGCCGAACTTCGCGTCCCCGAGGACGAAGGCGACGGCGGTGCCGGCCACCAGTCCGAGGAGGATGGCGATGCTGGAGAGGAACGGCTTGCCGATCTTCATCAGGACGAGGATGAAGAGCATCGTGCCGCCGGCGTAGGCGAAGTTCTCGGGGTCGCCGAAGTCCGGGGTGCCGAGGCCGCCGGCCGCGTCGTTGAGGCCGACCGGGATCAGGACGATGCCGAGCACCGTGATGACGGTGCCGGTGACCACCGGCGGGAAGAGCCTCATGACCGCCCGGAACGCGTTGGCGGGCAGCCAGGCGAAGGCGAAGGTGGCGATACCGGCGGTGATGACCGCTCCGTAGATGACCAGCAGCGCGGCGGTGCCGCCGCCGGCGCCGAGGCCGATGGCGATCATCGGGGACACGGCGGTGAAGGTGACGCCCTGGATCAGCGGCAGTCGCGCCCCGATCCGGCCGATGCCGAAGGCCTGGATGATCGAGGCGATACCGCAGGTGAAGAGGTCCGCGTTGATCAGGTAGACCAGCTGTTCAGGGCTCAGCTTGAGCGCGCTGCCCACGATGATCGGGACGATCACCGCGCCGGCGTAGAAGGCGAGTACGTGCTGGAAGCCGTACAGCGCGAGCTTGGGGAGGGGGAGCACCTCGTCGACCGGGTGCGTGCTCTGCTCTCCGCTAGCGGAAAGCCGGGCGGCGACACGTGCCATCTCTGCCTTGCCCTTCAAGGTAGGTAACTGAGAGGAATCCGGGAGGAATCCGGGAGGAACCTGGTTATCCCTGGGCGGAGTGGGTCGCTAACCCGTTGGTCCGCCGGGGTTGTCAGTGGGAACACGCGAAATCTCGTCGTCGTGTGACCGGAATTGAACGCCTGTGGAAGTGCTCACAGGTATCGTCGACTTCGACAAAGTGTTGACGTTCCAGGACGCTCGATCTGGAGGTTTCTCCAGTGGCGGACGCTCGCGCGGAGGAGTATGGGCCGACGGGTCCCGAACGCCCCGCTCCCCCTGCACACCTGCGAAGTTCCCCGGCCTGACAGGCGATTACCGGGTTCACAAGTATTCGGTCACGCAAATCCGAGGGTCCAATTCCGGCCGTCCGGAATGCGGAAATTTTGTACGGAAGTAGGGGATCCACCTCTTGCACGGACCAAACTACCGGCCGGTTCGCCCCCGCGACGCCGGATCGTTACCTCTCGGAACTCCGCATGCCGGAATTCCGCCCCGGAGAACGTCCGGGCCCGGCGGAAATCCGCCGGGCCCGGACCCTCGTACGAGCTCCTCCTACGGTGCGCGGACCGCCGACAGGAGACCGGCCACCTCGTCCGCGGTCATCCGCAGCGCCGCGCCGACGGTGGTCAGCACCTCGCGCTCGGCCGGGATGTAGGGCCCGTCCGCGAGCGCGATCCGGGCGCCCTGGAGCAGGATCGACTCCCGCCCCGGCCCCGCCAGGTGCGGGGCGAGCGGCTCCAGCGCCTCGTGGAGCTCGATCGACAGCGCGGCCCCGCAGCACTCGGGCCCGTCGTACAGCCCCAGCCGGCCCTCGTCAGTGGCCAGCGCGTCCACGAGGGACTCCAGCTGCTCCGCGGTGCAGTCCTGGAACCCGGCGGCCCGTACGGCCGACACGGCGGCCTCCAGGGCACTGCGCGAGGTGGTCCCGCCCGCCGCGAGCACGGCCAGCGCCACGGTGTGCTGGGCGTCGCGCAGCAAGGCCGAGAAGCGGGTGGTGGTCAGGTGGTCCAGTACGTCGGTGTCGAAGCGCTGCCGGCAGCCCTGGCACTCGACGACCGGCCCGGCCTGGCCGCGCGGCAGCAGCGGCACGCCGAGCACGGTGAAGCGCCGGCGCCCGGTGCGCCTGCGGTAGTTGCGGTCACCGCCGCAGTCGGGGCAGAAGAACTCCCCGTCTCCCACGGTGTTCCAGGTGGTGCGGATGCCCCAGACGGTCAGCTTCCGGCCGTCCCCACCCCGAACTGGCAGCACGTCGCACCTCCATAACCTTCCGGCGGCACCGCCGGGTTGGCGTGATGTTAGCCACATCGGTGAGGCTGCGTCAGTCGTGCGACAAGACAACATCGCGCGGTGCCGGGAGTTGGCCGAAGTGCGCCCCCGGCACTCCGCTTTCCCTACCCTCTGCGGCATGAACGAGAAGTCCTGTCTTGTGACCGGGGCCGCGAGCGGCATCGGCCGGGCCACGGCCCTGCTGCTGGCCCGCTCCGGGGCCCGGGTCACCGCGTCCGACGTCAACGGCCCCGGCCTGGAGTCCCTGCGCGCGCTGCTCGCCGGGGAGGGGCACGGGATCACGACCGTGACCGGTGACGTGTCCGATCCCGAGGCCAACCACGCGATGGTCGCGGCCGCCGTCGCCGCGTACGGGCGGCTCGACGTCGCCGTGGCGAACGCCGGGGTGCTCCCCCTCTCGGACGTACGCGAGACCACCCCGCAGGACTGGGACCACGTCATGGCGGTCGACGGCCGGGGCATGTTCCTGACCTGCAAGTACGCCATCGAGGCGATGACCGCGCAGCGGCCGGCGGGAGGGGCGCTGGTCTGCGTGTCCTCGATCTCGGGGGTGGCCGGGCAGGCCCGCCAGGCCGCGTACGGACCGGCGAAGTTCGTGGCGTCGGGGCTGACCAAGCACCTGGCGGTGGAGTGGGCGGCGCACGGGATCCGCGTCAACGCGGTGGCCCCCGGAACCATCCGCACGGAGCGGGTGCTGGCGCTGGACGACGAGCCGGGCGGCCCGGAGTACCTGGCGGAGGTCAGGGCGGCCCACCCGATGGGCCGGCTCGGCGAGCCGGAGGAGGTGGCCCGCGTCATCGCCTTCCTGGCCTCCGACGCGGCCTCCTTCGTTACCGGCGTGGTCCTGCCGGTGGACGGCGGCTACCTGGCCCGCTGAGCGGCGCCGGGAACGACGCGGCCCCGCCCCTCCGGCGGGAGGGGCGGGGCCGCGTACGGGTGAACTAGCGGCCCGCGCGGTTGACGGCGGAGATGACCGCCTTCAGGGAGGCGCGGGTGGTGTTGGCGTCGATGCCGATGCCCCACAGGACCCGGCCGTCGATCGCGCACTCGATGTACGAGGCGGCCACGGCGGATGCGCCCTCGCTCATCGTGTGCTCGGTGTAGTCCAGCAGGCGGGCGTCGACGCCGATGCCGGCCAGCGCGTCGAAGAAGGCCGAGATCGGACCGTTGCCGGTGCCGTTCAGGACCGTCTCGACGCCGTCCACGACCGCCTCGACGGTCAGCGTGTCGGTGCCGTCCTTGTCGGTGGCGGTGGAGCCGGAGCGCAGCTGGATGCGGCCCCACGGGTTCTCGGGGTTGGGCAGGTACTCGTCCGAGAAGACGTCCCAGATCGCCTTCGGCGTGACCTCGCCGCCCTCGGCGTCGGTCTTGGCCTGGATGATCCGCGAGAACTCGATCTGCATGCGGCGCGGCAGGTCCAGCTTGTGGTCGTTCTTCAGGACGTACGCGATGCCGCCCTTGCCGGACTGCGAGTTGACCCGGATGACCGCCTCGTAGGAGCGGCCGACGTCCTTCGGGTCGATCGGCAGGTACGGGACCGCCCACTCGATGTCGTCCACGGTCTTGCCCTGGGCGGCCGCGTCGGCCTCCATGGCGTCGAAGCCCTTCTTGATGGCGTCCTGGTGGGAGCCGGAAAAGGCGGTGTAGACCAGGTCGCCCGCGTAGGGGTGGCGCGGGTGGACCTCCATCTGGTTGCAGTACTCGCTGGTGCGGCGGATCTCGTCGATCTGGGAGAAGTCGATCTGCGGGTCGATGCCCTGGGAGAACAGGTTCATGCCCAGGGTGATCAGGTCGACGTTGCCGGTGCGCTCGCCCTGGCCGAACAGGCAGCCCTCGATGCGGTCGGCGCCGGCCATCAGCGCCAGCTCGGCGGCGGCGACGGCGGTGCCGCGGTCGTTGTGCGGGTGCACGGAGATGCAGACGTGCTCGCGGCGGGTCAGGTTGCGGGCCATCCACTCGAAGCGGTCCGCGTGGGTGGACGGCGTCGAGCGCTCCACGGTGGCGGGCAGGTTCAGGATGATCTCGCGGCCCTCGCCCGGCTGCCAGACGTCGCAGACGGCCTCGCAGACCTCCAGGGCGAAGTCCAGCTCGGTGTCGGTGAAGATCTCCGGGCTGTACTGGTAGCCGAAGACGGTCTCGGGGCCCAGCAGCTTCTCGGCGTACTCCATGACCAGGCGGGTGCCGTCCACGGCGATCTGCTTGATCTGCTCCTTGGAGCCGCGGAAGACGACCCGGCGGAAGGTCGGGGCCGTCGCGTTGTACAGGTGCACGGTGGCGCGCTTGGCGCCGACCAGCGACTCGACGGTCCGCTCGATCAGGTCCTCGCGGGCCTGGGTCAGTACGGAGATGGTGACGTCGTCCGGGATCGCGCCCTCTTCGATGATGGAGCGCACGAAGGCGAAGTCGGTCTCGCCGGAGGAGGGGAAGCCGACCTCGATCTCCTTGTAGCCCATGCGCACCAGCAGGTCGAACATCTCGCGCTTGCGGGCGGGGGTCATCGGGTCGATCAGCGACTGGTTGCCGTCGCGCAGGTCGGTGGAGAGCCAGCGGGGAGCCTTGGTGACGCGGGCGTCCGGCCAGGTGCGGTCGGGGATGTCCACCTGCTCGTACCGGCCGTACTTGTGGATCGGCATCCCGGAGGGCTTCTGGGTGTGGGTCGCGTTCGTGATGGGCGTGGGGCGACCGACAAAAGTGTGCTGGCTCATGGCGTTGGGCTCCTCGCGTGGTCCGCGTGTAGTTCGCTGAACGGCCGACGGCGGTCGTAAAAACCGCAACACCAAACTCCGCGGGGAGGGGGCCGGCCTACGACTACAGACCCTCGCCGCGGCAGCTAAGGAGAAGCAGCCCGAAACGCATGATGGGCCGAGCCTAACCGAGCCGCGCCGTATCGCGAGGACCTGTTTCAGTATGCAAGACCCGGGTGCCCGATTTGCACCCTTTGTGAGCTACGACTCCTTCCGTGCGTCCAGGTCAGGGTGATCCGTCAACACGGCGCGTCAGGTTTGAGACAACCGAATGAATCATGGTCGCCGGTAGTGACAGCGTCATGACCCACTGCCACATTGCCGTGCATGGATGCCTTCATTTCCCCTGTCCACACCCCCCGCCGCCCCGTCTTCTGCACCGTCGTGCCGCCGCACCTGCTCCGCAAGGCCGCCCAGTCCGCGGACGGCGCACGGGCCGACGCCGCCCTGCGCACCCTCGAACACGACAGCGGCCTGCGCGAGCGCCGCCAGGTCAACGCCCTCAGGGGGATCGTCCCGTCCCTGGCCGACGCGCCCGCCGAAGGGCCCGCCCGGACGATCTACGACGCCCAGCACCGCACCCGGCTGCCCGGGAAGAAGGTCCGCGCGGAAGGCTCCGAACCGGTCAAGGACGCCACCGCCAACCGCGCCTACGCCGGGCTCGGCGCGACCTACGAACTGTTCCTGAAGGCCTTCGGACGCCACTCCATCGACGACTCCGGGCTGCCGCTGGACGCGACCGTCCACTACGGCCAGGACTACAACAACGCCTTCTGGGACGGCCGCCAGATGGTCTTCGGCGACGGCGACGGCGACCTCTTCCTCGACTTCACGGTGTCGGTGGACGTCATCGGGCACGAGCTGGCCCACGGCGTCACCCAGTACACGGCCAACCTCGACTACCACGGCCAGTCCGGGGCGCTCAACGAGTCCATGTCGGACGTCTTCGGCTCGCTGATCAAGCAGTACTCCCTGGACCAGACCGCCGACCAGGCGGACTGGCTGATCGGCGCCGGGCTGCTGGGGCCGAACGTCACCGGCGTCGCGCTGCGCTCCATGAAGGCGCCGGGCACCGCGTACGACGACGACGAGCTCGGCAAGGACCCGCAGCCCGCGAGCATGGACGACTACGTCAACACCTCGCGCGACAACGGCGGCGTCCACATCAATTCCGGTATCCCCAACCACGCCTTCTACATCGCGGCCACCGAGCTGGGCGGAAAGGCCTGGGAGCGGGCCGGGCGGATCTGGTACGACACGCTGACCGGCGGACAGCTGGGCGAGAAGGCCTCCTTCAAGGACTTCGCCCGGCTGTCGACGGCCGCCGCCGTCGCCCGCTACGGCGAGGGCGGCGCGGAGCACCAGGCCCTCCAGAAGGCCTGGTCGGCCGTCGGCCTGGCCTAGGCCGTCCCGCTCCGATAGAAGGGCACCATGCGGATCGAAGTGGTGCGGACGGGTGGTTTCGCGGGGATCGAGCGCCGGGCCGAGGTGGACACCTCGGGCCGGCCCGACGAGGAGGAGTGGCAGGCGCTGGCCCTGCTGGCGATGCGCCCGGACCCCCGGGCCGGCCAGGGGCCGGGCGGGGTGCGGGACGGGTTCTCGTACCGGATCACGGTGGACGGGCGGACGGTGTCCTGCCAGGACCCCCACCTGTCGGACGCCCAGCGCAGCCTGGTCTCCCGGGTGCTCAAGGAGGGTGCTTAGGCACGCTCCGGGAAAGGGGATGCCCAGGCCGTGGCGGTCCTGCTTGGATGGCGGGATGACTGAAACGATCTTGGCCGCCCTGGAGCGGTACTACGACGCCGTCCCCCGCCGGGGCGGTGCGCGGGGCGAGGACTTCGGGCCGCTGACCCTGTTCGTGCAGGAAGGGCAGGGCTGGCAGTACTACGCGCGGCCCGCGCTCGGCGGCGCCGACGCGACCGCCGCCGACGTGCTCAAGGTGCTGGAGAGGCAGCGGGAGCTGAAGGTGCCGGAGTCCTTCGAATGGGTGGCCGAAACCACCCCCTCGCTGCGGGCCGCCGTCGAGGCCGCGGGGCTGCACGTCCACGCCCACCCCCTCATGGCGCTGGACGCCGGCGCCGAGCCGCTCCCGCCGCATCCCGAGGTCCGGCTGCTCGGCGCCGACGACCCGCTGCTCACAAGAACAAAAATAACCCGTACCGGCGCTGGCCTTCGGCGAGCCCGGGCACCGCCCTGGGCACGGCGGGCCCGGCGGAGCTCGCGGCGGCCGTGGCGGATTGGGGGCCGAGGAGCACCGGGCCCGCGTGTCGGCGATGCTCGGGGACGGGCGCACCGCGATGGCCGCCGCCGTGCGCGACGGGCTGGTGCTCTGCTCCGGCCAGTACAACCCGGTCGGCGACGTCGCCGAGGTCGTCGGCGTCGGCACCCTGCCCACCGCCCGCCGCCAGGGGCTGGCCCTCGGGGTGACCGCGGCACTGGTCGCCGAGGCCCGCGCCCGGGGCGCCCGTACGGTCTTCCTGTCGGCCGGGGACGAGGACGTGGCCCGGATCTACGCCCGCGCCGGGTTCCGGCGGGTGGGCACCGCCCTGATAGCTGAGCCGGCGGCGGGCTGACCCGGGGGGGTCCCCAGTGGCGGCTGGGGGAGGTTGCCGGTTCGGCAACGGAAGTTGCCCGGGCGGCGGCCGCGGCGCAGCATCGGCCGTACCGGCAGACCCTCCCCCAGCCACCGCTGGGGGACCCTTATGGAAGAGGCCCCCGTGTCCCAGCACCAGCATCAGCACGAGCACCAGGAGAAGCACCCCGACGGCGCGAGCGAGGGCTGGTGGGACGCCCGCTACCGCGAGAGCGACCGCATCTGGAGCGGCAGGCCCAACGAGGTCCTGGTCCGCGAGGCCTCCGGCCTCACCCCCGGCCGCGCCCTCGACCTCGGCTGCGGCGAAGGCGCCGACGCCGTGTGGCTGGCCCGGCAGGGCTGGCGCGTCACCGGCACCGACATCTCCGGGGTGGCCCTCGCGCGGGCGGCCGGGCACGCCGCCGAGGCCGGGCTCGGCGACCGCGTCGACTGGCAGCGGCACGACCTGGCCGAGTCCTTCCCCGACGGGGAGTTCGACCTGGTCTCCGCGTGCTTCCTGCACTCGTACGGGGACTTCCCGCGCGAGCGGATCCTGCGCACGGCCGCCTCCGCCGTGGCCCCCGGCGGGATCCTGCTCATCGCCGGCCACGCGGGCGGGCCGTCCTGGGACCCGGACGCGCACGCCGACGTCCGCTTCCCGACCCCGGACGAGGTGCTCGCGGACCTGGAGCTGCCGGAGGGCGCCTGGGAGGTGCTGCTCTCGGCCGAGCACGAGCAGGCCCTGACGGCCCCCGACGGCCGGCCGGGGACCCGCAAGGACAACGCGCTGAAGCTGCGGCGCGTGCCGTAGCCGGAGCTCCGGGCTCTGGCCTCCGGGTCAGGGGGTCCGGGGCGGGGCTAGAAGCCGAGCTTGCGGAGCTGCTTGGGGTCGCGCTGCCAGTCCTTGGCGACCTTCACGTGCAGGTCGAGGAAGACCGGCGTGCCGAGCAGCGCCTCGATGTGCTTGCGCGACTTCATGCCGACCTCCTTCAGGCGCGAGCCCTTCGGGCCGATGATGATGCCCTTCTGGCTGGGGCGCTCGATGTAGACGTTGGCGTGGATGTCCAGCAGCGGCCGGTCCGCGGGCCGGTTCTCGCGCGGGATCATCTCCTCGACGACGACGGCGATGGAGTGCGGCAGCTCGTCGCGCACCCCCTCCAGGGCGGCCTCGCGGATCAGCTCCGCGACCATCACCATCTCGGGCTCGTCGGTGAGGTCGCCCTCCGGGTACAGCGGGGGGCTCTCGGGCAGCAGCGGCGCGATCAGGTCGGCCAGCAGCTGCACCTGGGTGTCGCCGACCGCCGAGACGGGCACGATCTCGGCCCACTCGATGCCGAGCTCGGCGCCGAGCTGGTGGATGGCGAGGAGCTGTTCGGCCAGCTGCTTGGACTCGACCAGGTCGGTCTTCGTGACGATGGCGATCTTGGGGGTCTTCTTGATCCCCGCGAGCTCCTTGGCGATGAACTTGTCGCCGGGGCCGAGCTTCTGGTCGGCGGGCAGGCAGAAGCCGATGACGTCGACCTCGGCCCAGGTGGTGCGCACGACGTCGTTGAGGCGCTCGCCGAGCAGCGTGCGCGGCTTGTGCAGACCGGGGGTGTCGACCAGGACCAGCTGCGCGTCCGGGCGGTGCACGATGCCGCGGACGGTGTGGCGGGTGGTCTGCGGCCGGTTGGAGGTGATCGCGACCTTGGTGCCCACGAGCGCGTTGGTCAGGGTCGACTTGCCCGCGTTGGGGCGGCCGACGAAGCAGGCGAAGCCCGCGCGGTGCGGGGCGGTGGGCTCGGGGGAACGATCGCTCATACGGGCCATTCTCCCCGATGCGGCCCCCCGCGCCGACCAGGCTCCCGCCGACGCCCCCGGAGGCGCCGCCCGCTGCGCGGCGTACCGCGCCCCTGCCGGGGGCCGGGCGGCCCGGACCCCTTCTGG
>NZ_GG657750.1:2584744-2604355 GCF_000158895.1 Streptomyces sp. C
GCGGAGCCCGGGGAACGGTGGAAGGGCGGGTAGGGGACCCTGCTCCGCGCAGCGGCGCACCCTCCCGCACCCGACCCACCGGCCTCGGCCACGGGCACCGGCCCCGCCCCGGGGCGCGTCAAAAGGAATGCAGCGTCAGGGTCAGGACGGCACGGTACGTGCCCGGTGGGGTGTACGCCGGGAGGGTGAGCGTGAGGGCGGCGTCGACGGTGGCGGTGCCGGCCCCGCCCGTGGCCAGGACGGCGGCCCCCTCCGGCCCTGCCCGCCCCGCGGGGCCCGGCACGCAGCCTCCCCGGCAGGACGGGGTCCAGGACAGCACCGCCCCGGGGGCGCCGGCCGCGTCCCGACCGGTGAAGCCGGTGAGCGTCGCCGTCAGCTGCCACCGCCCGCCGCCGATCCGGGTGTCCTTGACGGTGACCGTGCCGATCCGCCCGGGGGCCGCGCCGCCGCCCCCGTACGCGACCGCCCCCAGGGTCACCGCCGCCCCGGCCTGGGTCAGCGTCAGCGTGCCCGGATCGGGGGCGGAGACCGCGTACGGAGCCGGGGCCGAGCCCCGTTGCGGCGACCAGGCCGGGCCCTCGTACGCCAGCACTCCCGTCGTGGCCCGGTCCGTGACGGCCAGCTTCACCGCGACCGCCCCGCGCGCGTCCGCGGCGGCCCGCACCCGGTCGGCCGTCGGGGCGGTGGCCGCGCGGCCCTCCACGGTCACGGCCGCGCCGGGGGTGAAGCCGACGCCGGTGACGCGGACCCTGGCGCCGGGCTCGCCGCCGGCCGCGCCGAGGGTGACGCGGCGCAGGTTCATGAGCGCCGGCGGGCCGACGGGCAGCACGCACGCCCGACCCCCGGCCTCCGACGCCGCGGCCGGCGCACCGCTCGGCCCCACAGCGGCGGACGCCCCGCCCCCGCCCTCCGACGCCAAGGCGGTCCCGCCGGGCGCATGGGGCGTCACCATCGCCCAGGTCACCACCGCTCGGCTCCACGCCACGGCCGGACACCCCCTCCCCGCCCTCCGGCGCGGCAGCAGTCCCGCCAGACGCCCCGGGCGTCACCGCGTCCAGGTCACCGCCGCTCGGCTCCGCGGCGGCGGACGGCGAGCAGGGTGCCGGCCGCGCCTCCTCCTCGGCCGCCGCCGGGGTGCCCAGCGCGGCCGCCGCGAGCAGCGCCGTACCGACGGCCGCCGACCACCTCCTGCTGCGCGCGCGTGTCCGCACCTGCCCGCCCCCTCCCCGACAGGGGGCCATTCACGGGCGGGCGGCGGGAGAAGTCAATGCACGGACCCCGCGCCGTCTGATGGCCCATCAGGAGATGGCGCGGTCTCGGCCGCCCGGAAGGTGCGCCGGTAGGCCGTCGGGCTGACCCCCAGCGCCGCCTGCACGTGCTTGCGGAGCGACTGCGCCGTCCCGAAGCCCGCCCGCCGGGCCACCGCCTCGACCGGCAGCTCGGTCCGCTCCAGCAGCTGCCGGGCCCGCTCCACCCGCTGCGCGGTGATCCACTCCCCCGGGCTCACCCCGCACTCCTCGCGGAACCGGCGCGTGAAGGTCCGTACCGACATGGACTCCTGCCGGGCGAGGTCGCCCAGCCGCAGGGGCTCGTGCAGCCGGTCCAGCACCCAGGCCCGCGCGGCCGTGGTGCTGGCGTGCTGCGGCCCGGGCACGGGCCGCTGGACGAACTGGGCCTGCCCGCCCTCGCGGTGGGGCGGGACGACGGTCCTGCGGGCGGTGTCGTTGGCGACGGCCGCGCCGTGGTCGCGGCGCACGATGTGCAGGCACAGGTCGATGCCGGCGGCGACCCCGGCGGAGGTCAGCACGTCCCCGTCGTCGGTGTAGAGCACGTCGGCGTCGACCCGTACGGCCGGGAACATCCGCTGGAAGTGCTCGGCGTAGGCCCAGTGGGTGGTGGCCCGGCGGCCGTCCAGGTACCCGGCGGCGGCCAGGACGTATCCGCCCGTGCAGATGGACACCATGCGCGTGCCGGGCCGGACGTGGGCGAGGGCCGCCGCCAGCCCGTCGGTCAGCCGGCCCTCGGAGTGCACCGGGCCCAGCTCGTGCGAGGCGGGGACCACGACGGTGTCGGCCGTCGCGAGCAGCTCGGGGCCGTGCTCGACGTACACCGCGAAGTCGGCGTCGGTCGGGACCGGCCCCGGGGCGAGTCCGCAGGTGAGGATCTCGTACAGGTGCCGCTCCTCGGGGTCCTTGGCCCGGCCGAAGATCCGGTGGGGGATGCCGAGCTCGAAGGGCAGCAGCCCGGCGAGGGCGAGGACGACGACACGGTGCGGCTTCTCGACGGTGGCCATGGCCCGATCGTATCGAAGCATGACAGTCAGGCCACTGTCGTACGGAGGGCCGCGGGCCGGAAGCTGTCGGCGTGACCCAGACAGCCCCCACCTCCCCCGCCTCCCCCGCCACCGGCACCACCGGCACCCGCGCCCCGCGCGAGCCCGGCCGCGTCCACCGGGCCTGGTTCGCCGCCGCCGTGGCCTTCGTGACGATCATCGGCGCGGCCGCCTTCGCCTCCCTCCCCGGACTGCTCATCGAGCCGCTGCACGCGGAGTTCGACTGGTCGCGCGGCACGATCGGCTTCGCGGTCTCCGTCAACCTGGCGCTCTACGGGCTCACCGCGCCCTTCGCCGCCGCGCTGATGGACCGCTTCGGCATCCGCAAGGTCGTCGCCGTGGCCCTGACCGTGATCGCGGGAGGCTCGCTGGCCACGGTGTGGATGACGGCCGCCTGGCAGCTGGTGCTGTTCTGGGGCGTGCTCGTGGGCCTCGGCAGCGGCTCGATGGCGCTGGCCTTCGCGGCGACGGTGACCAACCGCTGGTTCACCGCCCGGCGCGGCCTGGTCACCGGCATCCTGACCGCGGCCGGCGCCTCCGGCCAGCTGATCTTCCTGCCGCTGCTGTCCTGGCTGGTGGAGAACCACGGCTGGCGCCCGGCCTCGGTCACGGTGGCGCTGGCGGCCCTCGCCGTCGTCCCCTTCGTCTGGCTGCTGCTGCGCGACCACCCGGCCGACGTCGGCCTCGCCCCGTACGGAGGTGCGTACGAGCCCAAGCCCGCGCCCGTGCCGGGGGCGGCCCGCCGGGCCGTGGGCGTGCTCTTCCGGGCGGCCCGCACCGGCCCGTTCTGGCTGCTGGCGGGCACTTTCGCGATCTGCGGGGCCTCGACCAACGGGCTGGTGCGCACCCACTTCACCCCGGCGGCGCACGACCACGGCATGCCGGTGACGGCCGCCGCCGGACTGCTCGCGGTGATCGGCGTGTTCGACGTGCTCGGCACCATCGCCTCCGGCTGGTTCACCGACCGCTTCGAGGCGCGCCGGCTGCTGGCCGTGTACTACGCCCTGCGCGGGGTGTCGCTGATGTTCCTGCCGGTGCTGCTGGCGCCGAGCGTGCACCCGCCGATGGTGTTCTTCATCGTCTTCTACGGCCTGGACTGGGTCGCCACCGTCCCGCCGACCATCGCCCTGTGCCGCGAGCACTACGGGCAGGACAGCGCGGTCGTCTTCGGCTGGGTCCTGGCCTCGCACCAGGTGGGCGCGGCCCTGGTGGCCTTCCTCGGCGGGGTCGCCCGCGACGCCCTCGGCTCGTACGACCTGGTCTGGTACGCGGCGGGCGGCCTGTGCGCGGTGGCGGCGCTGATGGCGATGGTGATCCGCCGCCGGGTGCCGGAGCCGGCTACAGCGGCGGCCGCGTGAGCAGTTCGCGCAGCCAGCGGGCGCGGTCGGCGTCGCCGGTGTCCCCGGCGGCGCCGCCGTCCGCGTCGCGGGTGCACGCGGGGAAGAAGCGGCCCCAGGCGGAGACCCGGCCGATCGCCGCGAGCCGCCAGGCCAGCCGGGCGGCTCGGCGCAGCTCCCCGGGGGTGCGCCCGCCGCCGGTCCACGGCTCCAGGTAGGCGTCGCGCAGCCGGGGCAGCACGTCGGGCCCGTTACCGCCGGGCGGCGGCCCGGGCCGGGACCAGCAGGCTGCAGAAGGGGTGGGTGACGGAGGCGTCGCCCCAGTCGAAGAAGGTGTACCGGCCGGGCTCCGGGGCGAAGAGCTGCGCCTCGTGGAGGTCGGAGTGGTCGAGGGTGTCGTCGATGCCTGCCCCCGCGAGTTCCGCGCACCAGTCGGCGAAGCGGGGCCGCAGCGCGTGCAGGGCCCGGCGGTCGGTGTCGTCCAGGGCGGTGTTCTCCTCGACCATCCGGTCGAGGATCCCGGGCAGTGCGGCGGTACGGGCGCCGGGGACGCCGAGCGCCTCGATCTCGGGGGTGCGCGGGAGGAGGGAGCGCTGGAGTTCGGCGTACCGGCCGAGCACCGCCTCCCAGGCGCGCGGGCCGCCGCCTTCGCGGTCCTCGTCCAGGGCCTGCCGGAAGAGCGGGCCGCCGTCGGGCAGCAGGGCCCGGCCCCGGGCGCCGTCGACGGCCAGGGGCCGCAGCACGCTGCCGGGGGCCCAGTCGGCCAGGGCCCGGGTCAGCCCGGCCTCGAAGGCGCTCGCGGGCGGGTTGGCCTTGAACCAGACGGGGCCGCCGTCGCCGGCGGAGAACCGCACCAGCACCGACCACGGCCGCAGCCGGACCTCCCTGGGGCCGTTCTCGGCCAGCCCGCGCGCGGCCAGGGCGTCGGCTGCCCAGCCGAGCGCCTCCGCCCGCCAGTCGGGCCGGTCCCAGGGGGTCACGGCCCCGGGGAAGTCCCCACGGTCCACGGTCTCGCGCACGCCGGGCTGCATCGGCCCATCACACCACCGCGACGACGCGCACCGCCATCGGATTCCACCCCGCCCCGGCGTACGGGGCCGCGCGCCGGGCCGCCGCCCTCCGGAACCGCCGCTCCGCGAGCCGCCGGAGACCGGACTCAGGCTCCGGCGGGGGTGGTGGACTTCAGGGTGCCGTCGGGGGCGGCGAGGAGGACCGGGGTGTCGGGGCCGCCCAGGTCGCGGACGGCGGCGCGGTCGGCGTCGGCGGGGGCGTCGGCGGCGCTGACGACGGCGGCGGCCTCCAGGGAGTTCGCGCCGCTGGCGACGGCCATGGCGACGGCCGTCTGGAGGGCGCTCAGCTTGAGGGAGTCGAGCTCCACGGTGCCGGCGACGTACGTGCGGCCGGTCTCGTCCCGTACGGCCGCCCCTTCCGGGACTCCGTTGCGGGCCCGCGCGCTGCGCGCCAGCGTGATGATCTTGCTGTCCTCGGGGTCGATCCCGTTGCCCACGGTGCTCTCGCTCATAGGCGAAAGCATAGGAGCGCCCCGGTGCGGCCGTGCAACGACCCCGCCGGGGCGCTCTCTTGCGCTCCCCGCCCCCCGCCGTTCCCCCGTGGAGCAGGACAAACCTAAGCGAAAGGTAAGGCGCTCCTGGGATCCAAAGGTCCCGTCCCCACATGACCTTCGACCCTCATCCGCCCGGCACGCGCCACGGCGCCGCACCCGGTATCAGGGCCGGTCGAGCTTCAGCCGCTCCGCCCTCGGCAGCCCCGCCACGACCAGGTCGTACGAGTCCTCCACCAGCTCCCGCACCAGCGCGTCCGGAAGCCCGCCCACCGTCACGGTGTTCCAGTGCCGCTTGTTCATGTGCCAGCCGGGCACGATCGCCCCGTGCTCGGCCCGCAGTCGTACGGCCGCCTCCGGCTCGCACTTGAGGTTCACCCTCAGCGGCTCCGCGTCCAGCGCGGTGAGGGCGAACACCTTGCCCAGCACCTTGAACACCGAGGTCTCCGGGGTGAAGGGGAACTCCTCCACCGCCGCGTTGAAGCCCAGGCAGAACGCGCGCAGCTCCGCGGGGGTCATTCCCCGTCCTCCCCTTCGGCCGCCGCGGCGGCGACCGGCTCCACCAGCACCGTCACGATCTTGTTCCGGCGGCCCCCCGGGGACTCGGCCGTCAACCGCAGCGGACGCCCGTCCGGCAGGTCCACCACCGCCGAGGCGCCCGCGATCGGGACCCGGCCCAGCGCCTTGGCCAGCAGCCCGCCGACCGTCTCCACGTCCTCGTCGTCGAAGGCCTCCACCCCGAACAGCTCGCCGAGGTCGGTGATGTCGAGCCGCGCCGTGACCCGGTAGCGGTCCTCGCCGAGCTCCTCCACGGGCGGGATCTCCCGGTCGTACTCGTCGGTGATCTCGCCGACGATCTCCTCCAGGATGTCCTCGATGGTGACGATGCCGGCCGTGCCGCCGTACTCGTCGATGACGACGGCCACGTGGTTGCGCACGGACTGCATCTCGCGCAGCAGGTCACCGGCGTTCTTGGTGTCGGGCACGAAGACCGCCGGCCGCATCACCGTGGAGACCAGGTCGGACTCCGCCTCCCGGTTGATGTGCGTGCGGCGGACGAGGTCCTTCAGGTAGACCATCCCGACGATGTCGTCCTCGTTCTCCCCGGTGACCGGGATCCGCGAGAAGCCGGACCGCAGCGCGAGCGTCGTCGCCTGCCGGATCGTCTTGTAGCGCTCGATGCAGACCAGGTCGGTGCGCGGCACCATCACCTCGCGCACGAGGGTGTCCCCCAGCTCGAAGACCTGGTGCACCATCCGGCGCTCGTCGTCCTCGATCAGCGATTCCTTCTCCGCGAGGTCCACCATCGCGCGCAGCTCGGCCTCGGAGGCGAAGGGCCCCTTGCGGAAACCCTTCCCGGGCGTGAGCGCGTTGCCGATCAGGATCAGCAGCTGCGGAATCGGCCCCATCACCCGCGCCAGCGGTACGAGGACGTACGCGGCCGCCGTCGCGGTGTTCAGCGGGTGCTGGCGGCCGATCGTGCGGGGGGACACGCCCACCGCCACGAACGACACCAGCACCATCACGCCGATGGCGGTGAGCAGCGCCGTCCAGTTCTCGCCGAACGCGTCGAGGCAGACGTACGTGACGAGCACGCCCGCCGCCATCTCGCAGGTCACCCGCACCAGCAGGGCCACGTTGACGTAGCGGGTGGGGTCGGCGGCGACCTGGGCGAGCTTCGCGCTGCCGCGCCGGCCCTCCCGTACGGCCTGCTCGGCACGGAAGCTGGAGACACGGGCGATCCCGGACTCGGCGCACGCCGCGAACCAGGCCACCACGGTCAGCAGGACCGCCCCGGTGATCAGCTGGGCGGCGCCGGTCACGAGACGGTGGGGGCCGGGGAGGGGCCCGTGATGCCGCGCTCGGCGCGCCAGCCGTCGACGATGGCCGCCTGGAGGCCGAACATCTCGGCCTTCTCGTCCGGCTCCTCGTGGTCGTAGCCGAGCAGGTGCAGCACCCCGTGGACGGTCAGGAGCTGGAGCTCCTCGTCCATGGAGTGCCGCGTCGGCGCCTCGTCGCCCTGCTTCTTGGCCACCTCGGGGCAGAGCACGATGTCGCCGAGGAGCCCCTGCGGGGGCTCCTCGTCGTCCTTCGCCGGCGGACGGAGCTCGTCCATCGGGAAGGACATGACGTCGGTCGGTCCGGGAAGGTCCATCCACTGGATGTGGAGCTGCTCCATGGCGTCCTCGTCGATGACGATGACGGAGAGCTCGGACAGCGGGTGGATCCTCATCCGGGTGAGCGCGTAGCGGGCGATGTCGAGGATCGCCTGCTCGTCGACCTCGGTTCCGGACTCGTTGTTGACGTCGATCGACATGGTGCGCTGGGTTCTACTTCCGCTGGTGGCCGTTCGGGGCCGGGTGGGCATCGTCGTACTTGGCGTACGCGTCGACGATACGGCCGACCAGCTTGTGCCGGACGACATCCTCGGACGTGAGCCGCGAGAAGTGGATGTCCGGCACCCCGTCGAGGATCTCCTGGACCTGACGCAGACCGCTCTTGGCGCCGCCCGGGAGGTCGACCTGGGTGATGTCACCGGTGATGACGATCTTCGAATCGAAGCCGAGCCTCGTCAGGAACATCTTCATCTGCTCGACGGTGGTGTTCTGCGCCTCGTCCAGGACGACGAAGGCGTCGTTCAGGGTGCGACCGCGCATGTACGCCAGCGGCGCCACCTCGATCGTGCCCGCCGCCATCAGGCGCGGGATCGAGTCGGGGTCCAGCATGTCGTGGAGGGCGTCGTAGAGCGGCCGCAGGTACGGGTCGATCTTGTCGAAGAGCGTGCCCGGCAGGAAGCCGAGCCGCTCGCCCGCCTCGACGGCGGGGCGGGTCAGGATGATCCGGCTGACCTGCTTGGACTGCAGCGCCTGGACCGCCTTCGCCATGGCGAGGTACGTCTTGCCGGTACCGGCGGGGCCGATGCCGAAGACGATCGTGTTCTTGTCGATCGCGTCGACGTACCGCTTCTGGTTGAGGGTCTTGGGGCGGATGGTGCGGCCGCGGCTGGAGAGGATGTTCTGGGTGAGCACCTCGGCCGGGGTCTCCGTGTCACCGCCACCGCTCCCGTTCGCCTTGAGCATGGCGATCGAGCGTTCCACTGCGTCCTCCGTCATCGGCTGCCCGGTGCGGAGCACCAGCATCATCTCGTCGAACAGGCGCTGGATCAGGGCGACTTCCGCCGCCGCTCCGACCGCACTGACCTGATTGCCCCGAACATGGATGTCGGCCTTCGGGAAAGCCTTTTCGATCACGCGCAGCAGGGCGTCGCCCGAGCCGAGCACGGTCACCATCGGGTGCGTCGCCGGGACCGTGAAATGGGCTCGCGCCTGGCCCTGCGCCGGGGTGTGGGCTGTCGGTGTCTGAGTCATGGGCCGGCACTGTGGCCTGCGCATACCTCCCACTGAGGGGCCGATCCGATCGCCGGCCTCCGGAGTACCAAGAGTACGTCCACCCCGGGGCGCGCCCGAGGGGTTTTCCGGGCGGACCGGCCGGGGGCCTAGACGGGGTGCCGGAAGCCGATGGTGGGGACCGCGCGGCGGCGCGGGGAGGGGGTGGCGCCCGGCGGGACGAGGGCGTCCAGGAAGGCGTAGCGGTCCCGCAGGGCGTCGGGGGCCGTGCGCCACCAGTGGGCCACCTCGGGCCAGCCCGGGGCGGAGAGGGAGCCGCCGAACTCCTGCACCGACAGGGCGGCGGTCAGCCCGGCGAAGGCCAGCCGGTCGGCGAGCGGCCACCCCGCGAGGCTGCCGGTGACGAACCCGGCCACGAACACGTCCCCGGCCCCGGTGGGGTCCAGGGCCTCCACCGTGATCGCGGGGACCTCCGCGGTCTCCCCGGTGCGGCCGTCGACCGCGTACGAGCCCTCCGAGCCCATGGTCACCACCGCGACCGGGACCTTCTCCGCGAGGGCCCGGGCCGCGGCGCGCGGACACTCGGTCCGCGTGTAGCGCATCGCCTCTCCGGCGTTGGGCAGGAACGCCTCGCAGTGCTGGAGGTCGGCCAGGGCGCCCAGGTCCCACCGCCCGGTCTCGTCCCAGCCGACGTCCGCGAAGATCCGCGAGCCCCGGCGGGCCGCCTCGGAGATCCAGTCCTCGCCCTGCCCGGCGCCGAGCGAGGCCACCGCCGCCCGGGCCTTCGGGGGGCACCACGGGAAGGGGCCGGGGCCCGCCGGGGGCGGTGCCTCGTGGCCGTGGGAGACCATCGTGCGCTCGCCCTCGTACGCCATGGAGACCGTGACGGGGCTGTGCCAGCCGGGGATGGTGTGCGACATGGACAGGTCGATGCCCTCGCCCTGCTCCAGGGCGTCCCAGCAGTACTCGCCGTAGTGGTCGTCGCCGAAGGCGGCGGCCAGCGAGGTGCGCAGGCCCAGGCGGGCGAGGGCGGTGGCCATGTTGGCGACGCCGCCGGGGCTGGAGCCCATGCCGCGCGCCCAGGACTCCGTACCGCGCACGGGGGCGGAGTCGAGGCCGGTGAAGATGATGTCGAGGAAGACCGTGCCGGTCAGGAAGACGTCGCAGCCGGGCTCGTGGGGGTCGCGCACCGGGCGGAGCGGGTCGAGGGTGATGCGGCTGTCCCGACTGGTCACGGCGTACTCCCCGTTGATGTGTCGTTTCTGCGTACGGGCCGGAAAGCTGCCAGCCCTGCCCGGGCCCGCCCGGACCAAACCCCAGTGTGACGCACGTCACCCGACACGGAACGCCACCCGGCGGACTAGCGCTTCGGCAGCGCCACCCGCCCCAGGTCCGCCGCGACCGTCAGCTCGCCCTCGAACCCCGCCGCGCGGGCCTGGCGTTCGAACTCCGACGGGTCCGCGTACCGCTGCGAGAAGTGCGTCAGCACCAGGTGCCGCACCCCGGCGTGCCGCGCCACCCGGGCCGCCTGTCCGGCGGTGAGGTGGCCGTGGTCCTCGGCCAACCGGACGTCGGCGTCGAGGAAGGTGGACTCGATGACCAGCATGTCGCAGCCCTCCGCCAGCGCGTCCACGCCCTCGCAGAGCCGCGTGTCCATGACGAAGGCGAACCGCTGCCCCGCCCGGTGCTCGCTGACGGCCTCCAGCGTGACCTCGCCCTCCGGCCGCTCCAGCCGCCCCTCGCGCTGGATCCGGCCCACGTCCGGCCCCTTGATCCCGTACCGCGCGAGCAGCGCGGGGACCATCCGGCGCCCGTCCGGCTCGGTCACCCGGTAGCCGAAGGACTCCACCGGGTGCGAGAGCCGCCGCGCCTCCAGGACGTACGAGGGCCCGCTCGCGAGCACCCCGTCAGCGGCGACCGGCTCCTCCCGCAGCGCCACGGTCTCCCGGTAGGCGGTGGCGTACCGCAGCCGGTCGAAGAACTTCTGCCCCGAGGCCGGGTAGTGCGCCGTCACGGGGTGCGGGACCTGGTCGAGGTTGATCCGCTGGATCACCCCGGCCAGGCCGAGGCTGTGGTCGCCGTGGAAGTGCGTGACGCAGATCCGGTTGATGTCGTGCGCCGCGACCCCGGCGCGCAGCATCTGCCGCTGCGTGCCCTCGCCCGGGTCGAAGAGGATGCCCTCGCCGTCCCAGCGCAGCAGGTAGCCGTTGTGGTTGCGGTGCCGGGTGGGGACCTGGCTGGCGGTGCCGAGGACCACGAACTCGCGTACGGACACGGCTTATCCGGGCGGCCACTGGAGGCCGCGGCCGCCGAGGACGTGCGCGTGGGCGTGGAAGACGGTCTGGCCGGCGCCGGCACCGGTGTTGAACACGATGCGGTAGCCGTGGCCGTCGACCTTCTCGTCGGCGGCGACCTGCCCGGCCTCGCGGAGCACGTCGGCGGCGATGGCCGGCTCGGCGGCGGCGAGGGCGGCCCCGTCCTCGTAGTGCACCTTGGGGATGACGAGCACGTGGGTCGGCGCCTGCGGGTTGATGTCCCGGAAGGCGACGGTGGTCTCCGTCTCGCGGACGAGCGTCGCCGGGACGGATCCCGCGACGATCTTGCAGAACAGGCAGTCCGCCTGCGGTTCCCCGGCCATTGCTGCGCCTCCCGTGACGTTGATCGCTCGGGGGGCATGCTACCCGTGCCCTGGCCGGGCGGTGCGGGCTATTCCGCTGCGCGGTCCCGGTTCCCCTACCCGCCCTTCCCCCGTTCCCCGGGGACTCCGCCCCCGGCCCCCCGCACCCGAACGCCGGCGGGGCTGCCGATAGCCCCGCCGGCGTTTGAGGCGCGGGTCCGGGCAGCGCCCGGGGAACGGAGGAAGGGCGGGCAGGGGACCGCCCCGCGCAGCGGCACCCTCGCGCCCAGGCCGGCCCGGCGGGGCAGCACCCTGCTCCGGCAACCGCCCGGCCAGGGCAAAGGCCCGGCCAAGGCAAAGGCCCGGCCAGGGCAGGGGCTACGACCAGCGCCCCGTGCGGGCCAGCAGGACGGCCGCGGCCGCCGTGCCGGCCGTCGACGTGCGCAGCACCGACCGCCCCAGCCGGTACGGCCGGGCGCCGGCCTCGGCGAAGACGGCCAGTTCCTCCGGCGAGACCCCGCCCTCGGGGCCGACCACCAGCACCACCGACCCCTTCTCCGGCAGCGGCGCCGTCGCCAGCGCCTCCGACGGGGTGTCGCGGTCCTCGTGCAGCACCACCGCCAGGTCGGCCTGCGCCAGCAGCGCGGCCACCTGCTTCGTGGACATCACCCCGGCCACCTCCGGGAACCGGACCCGGCGCGACTGCTTGCCCGACTCCCGCGCCGTGGAACGCCACTTGGACAGCGACTTCGCCCCCCGGTCGCCGCGCCACTGCGTGATGCACCGCGAGGCCTGCCACGGCACGATCGCGTCGACGCCGGTCTCCGTCATCGTCTCGACCGCCACCTCACCCCGGTCACCCTTCGGCAGCGCCTGCACCACGGTGATCCGGACGTCGGGCTCCGGCTCCTCCAGCACGCTCTCCAGGTCCATGACCACCAGCCGGTCCTTGCCCTCGGCCGCCTTGACCACGCCCTCGGCCCACCGGCCGCGCCCGTCCGTGAGGACCACGTCCTCGCCCGGGCCCAGCCGCTTCACGGACACCGCGTGCCGCCCCTCGGGGCCGTCCAGCACGAACTCCGGCCCCGCCGGAACCTCTTCGACCACGAACACGGGGGCCGTCATGACGTTCTCCTCATCTGCAATGCGTTCAACGCGTCCTGCGCTCCGGCCAGTTCGGCCGCCAGCACCTCCACCAGCTCCCCGGCCGGCAGCACCCGCGCCAACCGGTGCCCCTGGCCCGCCCACAGGGACATGCCCTGCGGGTCACCGGCCGCCGCGGCCGCCTTGCGCAGCCCCGCGGTCATGTGGTGGACCTGGGGGTAGGCGGCCGGCGCGTACGGCCCGTGCTCCCGCACGAAGCGGTTGACCAGGCCCCGCGCGGGCCGGCCCGTGAAGGCCCGGGTCAGTTCCGTGTGCGGGAACATCGGGTCGGTCAGGGCCTTCTTGTGCAGCGGGTGCGCGCCCGACTCCGGGCAGGCCAGGAAGGCCGTGCCGAGCTGCGCCGCGTCCGCTCCCGCCGCCAGCACCGCCGCGATCTGCGCGCCGCGCATCAGGCCGCCCGCCGCGGTGATGGGCAGGGCCACGGCCTCCCGTACCTGCGCTACCAGTGCCAGCAGTCCGACGCCGGCCGTGCCGTCGGTCTCCGGGTCGTCGCGCTGGGTGCCCTGGTGGCCGCCGGCCTCGATGCCCTGGACGCAGACGGCGTCGGCGCCCGCCGCCTGTGCGGAGCGGGCCTCCTCGACCGAGGTGACGGTGACGACGGTACGGGTGCCGGCCCCGCGCAGGCGGGCGAGCACGTCGGGCGCGGGCGTGCCGAAGGTGAAGGAGACCTCCGGGACGGGGTCCTCCAGCAGGATGGCCAGCTTCGCCTCGTACCCGTCGTCGCAGTTGCCGACGGTGTCCTCGGGGGCGAGCGAGACCTCGTACCAGCCGGCCTCCCCGGCCAGCTGCCCGCGGTAGGTCTCGACGGCGGCCGGGTCGACGTACCCGGTCTGCGGCATGAAGAGGTTCACGCCGAAGGGCCGCCGGGTGAGGCCGCGCGTCTGCTTGATCTCCTGGTACATGCCGTCGGCGGTCTTGTAGCCGCCGGCCAGGTAGCCGAGGCCGCCGGCCTCGCACACGGCGGCGACGAGCGGCGGGCAGGAGGCGCCGCCCGCCATGGGACCCTGCACGATCGGGTACTGGGGGAGACCGTTCGGTGCGGAGGACATGGACTGCATCGTGCCACGTCCCGGCCATCGGGCCGAACCGTCGCATTCGCCTGGCATAGTCCGCTTCCCCGGCATGTCCGGGAATCGCCCCGGACGGTCCGCCGGGAAGCACGGAGCCCGGCCCGGGACTCCCCGGACCGGGCTCGTACGACGTACCTCAGGCGGCCCGAGGGGCTGCCTCAGCGGCCGTTGAACGCGTCCTTCAGGCGGCTGAACAGGCCCTGCTGGCCGGGGGCGAACTGGCCCATCGGCCGCTCCTCGCCGCGCAGCTTCGCGAGCTGGCGCAGCAGTTCCTCCTGCTGGGCGTCCAGCTTGCCGGGGGTGGTGACCTCGACGTGGACGATCAGGTCGCCGCGGCCGCCGCCGCGCAGGTGGGTGACGCCCCGCCCGTGCAGCGGGATGGCCTGGCCGGACTGGGTGCCGGGCCGGATGTCGATCTCCTCCATGCCGTCCAGCGTCTCCAGCGGGCACTTGGTGCCCAGGGCGGCGGCCGTCATGGGGATGGTGACCGTGCAGTGCAGGTCGTCCCCGCGCCGCTGGAAGGTCGGGTGCGGCAGCTCGTGGATCTCCACGTAGAGGTCGCCGGCGGGGCCGCCGCCGGGGCCGACCTCGCCCTCGCCCGCGAGCTGGATCCGGGTGCCGTTCTCGACACCGGCGGGGATCTTGACGGTGAGGCTGCGGCGGGAGCGGACCCGGCCGTCGCCCGCGCACTCGGGGCACGGGGTCGGGACCACGGTGCCGAAGCCCTGGCACTGCGGGCAGGGGCGCGAGGTCATGACCTGGCCCAGGAAGGACCGGGTGACCTGCGAGACCTCTCCGCGGCCGCGGCACATGTCACAGGTCTGCGCCGAGGTGCCGGGGGCGGCGCCCTCGCCGGAGCAGGTGCCGCAGACGACGGCGGTGTCGACCTGGATGTCCTTGGTCGTGCCGAAGGCGGCCTCGTCCAGTTCCAGGTCCAGGCGGATCATGGCGTCCTGGCCGCGGCGGGTCCGCGAGCGCGGGCCGCGCTGCGAGGCCTGGCCGAAGAAGGCGTCCATGATGTCGGAGAAGTTGCCGAAGCCGCCCGCTCCGAAGCCGCCCGCGCCGCCACCGCCGCCCGAGGAGGACAGCGGGTCGCCGCCGAGGTCGTAGACCTGCTTCTTCTGCGGGTCCGAGAGGACCTCGTAGGCCGCGTTGATCTCCTTGAAGCGCTCCTGCGTCTTCGGGTCCGGGTTCACGTCCGGGTGGAGTTCACGCGCGAGGCGGCGGAAGGCCTTCTTGATCTCGTCCTGCGATGCGTCGCGGCGCACGCCGAGGACGGCGTAGTAGTCCGTGGCCACTTACGACTCCGCCAGGATCTGTCCGACGTAACGTGCCACTGCGCGTACCGCTCCCATCGTTCCGGGGTAGTCCATGCGGGTCGGTCCGACCACGCCGAGTTTGGCGACTGCTTCGCCGCCCGAACCGTAGCCGACGGACACGACCGACGTGGAGTTGAGCCCCTCGTAGGCGTTCTCGTGACCGATCCGTACGGCCATTCCCGACTCACCGGCCTCACCCAGCAGCTTCAGGAGCACGACGTGCTCCTCCAGCGCTTCGAGCACGGGCCTGATGGTCAAGGGAAAGTCATGTCCGAAGCGGGTGAGGTTGGCGGTGCCGCCGATCATCAGCCGCTCCTCCGCCTCCTCGGCCAGCGTTTCGAGAAGGGTCGCGAGGACGGCCTTGACGGTCGCCCGGTCGTCGATCTCGAACGACTCCGGAAGGTCCTGCACCAGCTGCGGCACGTCCGTGAAGCGGCGGCCGACGACCCTGCTGTTCAGACGCGCCCGCAGGTCGGCGAGGGAGTTCTCGCCGAAGGGGGTCTGGGTGTCGACGAGGCGCTGCTCGACGCGGCCGGTGTCGGTGATGAGTACGAGCATCAGCCGGGCGGGGGCCAGCGACAGCAGCTCGACGTGCCGCACGGTGGAGCGGGTCAGCGACGGGTACTGGACGACGGCGACCTGCCGGGTGAGCTGCGCGAGCAGCCGTACCGTGCGGCCGACCACGTCGTCGAGGTCGACGGCGCCGTCGAGGAAGTTCTGGATGGCCCGGCGCTCGGGCGTCGACAGCGGCTTGACGCCGGCCAGCTTGTCGACGAAGAGGCGGTAGCCCTTGTCCGTGGGGATCCGGCCGGCGCTGGTGTGGGGCTGGGCGATGTAGCCCTCCTCCTCCAGCACGGCCATGTCGTTGCGCACGGTGGCGGGCGAGACGCCCAGCCTGTGCCGCTCGGTGAGGGCCTTGGAGCCGACGGGCTCCTCCGTCCCGACGTAGTCCTGGACGATGGCGCGCAGCACCTCGAGTCTGCGTTCGCTGAGCATCGCGCACACCTCCGGATGCGGTCGGTCGTCGGTCTGGCCGTCGGGGCCGGTCCTGGCTCGTTGGCACTCTGCGCGTGTGAGTGCCAGAGATCCCCCGGTCAGTGTACGGCCGGGTAGTACGCCACAGGCAAGGGCGGCCTGCCAGGGTAGCGTCACCGCATGGACGTACGTTGGGAAGAGGCGGGCTGGGAAAGGGTCACCGGACGGGTCGGCCGGCGACGGCTGCCGGTGTGGGACTGCACCGTGGGACTGGTGGTGGGGGACGAGTCGATGCTGCTGATCGACCCGGGATCGTCCGTGCGCGAGGGCGCGCAGGTGCGGGCCGAGGCGGAGCGGCTGACGGGCCGGCGCGTGACCCATATCGCATTCACCCACGGACATTTCGACCACGTGCTGGGCGGGGCTGCCTTCGCGGGCGCCGAGTTCTTCGGGGCGGTCGGCCTGGAGCGGCTGCTGTCGGCGCCGACGGGCCGGGAGGAGGTGCGGATGAGCGCGGTCCTCCAGGGCCTGGCGGAGGAGGAGGCCGCGGAGGCGGCGGACCTGCTCCAGGCGCCCCGGCACCTGGTGTCGGGCGAGTGGACGCTGGAGCTGGGCGGGGTGCAGGTGCTGCTGGCGAACGTGGGGCCCGCGCACTCCGAGCACGACCTGGCCGTCTTCGTGCCGGGCGAGCGGGAGGCGGTGTTCTGCGGGGACCTGGTCGAGGAGTCGGGCGAGCCCCAGGCGGGCTCGGACGCGGTGCCGGGCCAGTGGCCGGCCGCCCTGGACCGGCTGCTGTCGCTGGGAGGCGACGACGCGGTGTACGTGCCGGGTCACGGAGCGCTGGTGGACGCGGAGTTCGTGCGTGCGCAACGCGACACACTGGCGGCCAGGTTCGGCGTGTCGGGGGCCTGAGGGCGCCGGCTCTCCTAGTGTCGGCCGGATGCGTGAGTACTCCCCCGACCTGACCCCGCAGTGGAAGCGCTCCAAGCCCGTGCCGGAGGTGCCGGCGGACCCGGACCTGGTGGTCGAGGTGGCGGGTACGGACTTCTGCGGCGCGGTGGTGGCCTGCGAGGCGGGCACGGTGACCCTGGAGGACCGCTTCGGCAAGCGCCGGGTGTTCCCGCTGGAGCCGAGCGGCTTCCTGCTGGACGGCGCGGTGGTGACCCTGACCCGCCCCTCACGGGGGCCCGCCGCGCCGGCCCGTACGGCTTCGGGGTCGATCGCCGTCCCGGGGGCGCGGGCGCGGGTGGCGCGGGCGGGGCGGATCTACGTGGAGGGGCGGCACGACGCCGAGCTGGTCGAGCGGGTCTGGGGCGACGACCTGCGCATCGAGGGCGTGGTGGTGGAGTACCTGGAGGGCGTGGACGACCTGGCGGCGGTGGTGGCCGACTTCTCCCCCGGCCCGGACGCCCGCCTGGGCGTCCTGGTCGACCACCTCGTACCGGGCTCGAAGGAGTCCCGGATCGCGGCCTCGGTGACGGGCCCGGACGTGCTGGTGGTGGGCCACCCGTACGTGGACGTCTGGCAGGCGGTGAAGCCGTCGGCGCTGGGCATCCGGGCCTGGCCGGAGGTGCCGCGGGGGCAGGACTGGAAGACGGGCGTCTGCCGAGCGCTGGGCTGGCCGGAGAACACCGGGGCCGCCTGGCAGCACATCCTGTCCCGTGTGACGTCCTACCGGGACCTGGAGCCGACGCTGCTGGGGCGGGTGGAGGAACTGATCGACTTCGTCACGGGTAGCGGTGAGGCCTGACGCCCTGGAAGGTGCCGAAGTCACTCGTGTCCAGCTCGATACCGAGCAGCTCCAGCGGCACTGACTCGCCGAACTTGGACAGCCTTTGCGATCGGTAGTCGGCATCGTCCCCCTTGCCGACCGGGCTGGTCAGCAGGACGCATTGCGCAGCGATCGGGTCGATGACCAGATAAGCGGGCACCCTCCCTGCGGCGTAGATCGACCGCTTGGTCACGTAGTCCCTGTCGACGCTGGTCTTGGAGACGACCTCCACCACCAACGTGATCAGTTGCGACGGCAGGAGCCGCCCCGACCCCGGGTTGGCCTGGCGATCCAGGACCACCAGGTCGGGCACGGGCTCGCTCGCCTCGTCGACGATGTCGACGTCCTGGGTCTGGAGCCGTACCCACCGCTTGCGCGGAATCTGGTCCTGCACGTCTTCCACGATCAGGTTGTGCACCAGATCGGGACCGGCCATCATCACGATTTCCCCCCGGAGGAGCTCAGCCTTAATGCCCTCGGGAGGCTCGAACCCCTCGAAGAATTTGGCCATTCCGTGCTCGTCCACAGCGGTCATCTCCGTGGTCCTCCACATCCGCCGCGTACTGTCGGCGGCAGCCTACGAACAGCGTAGGCAGCGTGAGCCCGGTTACGGAGGGATTCACCCGGGCGGGGGATCAGTCCACCAGGTCCCGCACCACCGCGTCCGCCAGCAGCCGCCCGCGTAGGGTCAGGACGGCGCGGCCGGCCTCGTACGGGGCCGGATCCAGCAGGCCGTCGGCCAGGGCGCGGCGGGAGGCCGCCAGGCCCGCCGGGGCCAGCAGGGACAGCAGGACGCCGTCGACCAGGCGGAGCTCCAGCAGGATCCGCTCCACACGCCGGTCCTCCGCCGACAGCAGCTCGCGTCCCGCGCCCGGGGAGCGGCCCTCCGCGAGGGCGGCCGCGTAGGCGCCGGGGTGCTTCACGTTCCACCAGCGGACCCCGCCCACGTGCGAGTGGGCGCCGGGGCCCGCGCCCCACCAGTCGGCGCCGCGCCAGTACAGCTCGTTGTGCAGGCAGCGGCCGGCCTCGGTGGTGGCCCAGTTCGACACCTCGTACCAGGAGTACCCGGCCTCGGCCATGACCTGGTCGGCGATCAGGTACCGGTCGGCGTGGACGTCGTCGTCGGTCATCGGGACCTCGCCGCGGCGGATCCGGCGGGCCAGCTGGGTGCCCTCCTCGACGATCAGGGCGTACGCGCTGACGTGGTCGGGGCCGGCGCCGAGCGCGGCCTCCAGGGAGGCCCGCCAGTCGTCGTCGGACTCGCCGGGGGTGCCGTAGATCAGGTCCAGGTTGACGTGCTCGAAGCCCGCCGCGCGCGCCTCGGCCACGCAGGCCTCGGGGCGGCCGGGGGTGTGGGTGCGGTCGAGGACCTTCAGGACGTGCTGCCTGGCGCTCTGCATGCCGAAGGAGATCCGGTTGAAGCCGCCCGCGCGCAGCTCGGCGAGGTACTCGGGGTTCACGGACTCCGGGTTGGCCTCGGTGGTGACCTCGGCGTCCTCGGCGAGCCCGAACTCGTCGCGGATCGCCGCGAGCATGCGTACGAGGTCCCCGGCGGGCAGCAGGGTGGGCGTGCCGCCGCCGACGAAGACGGTCCGCACGGCGCGCGGGTCGTCGCCGAGCACCTTGCGGGCGAGGCGGACCTCGTCGATCAGGGTGTCGGCGTAGTTCTCGCGGGAGGCGAGCACTCCGCCGGTGCCGCGCAGCTCGGTGGCGGTGTAGGTGTTGAAGTCGCAGTACCCGCAGCGGGTGGCGCAGTAGGGGACGTGCAGGTAGAACCCGAGCGGCCGCTCCCCGGCGCCCTCCAGGGCGTGCGACGGCAGCGAGCCGTCTTCGGGCATGGGGTCACCGTCGGGGAGTGCGGAAGGCATGACGCCATTGTCCCGCACTCGCCGCGCCCCGCCGGCCCGCCCCGCGACCCGGCGCCGCGCGCCGCGACCCGGCGGCACGCCCTGTGGCCCGGCGCCATGCCCCGTAGCCCGGCGCCGCGCGCCGTGGCCCGGCGGCACGCCCCATGGCCCGGCGCCATACCCCGTGACCCGGCGCCACGCGCCGCGACCCGGCGGCACGCCCCATGGCCCGGCGCCATACCCCGTGACCCGGCGCCACGCGCCGCGACCC
>NZ_GG657750.1:2604683-2617785 GCF_000158895.1 Streptomyces sp. C
CCACCGGTGCGCGGGGTGCGCGGGGCGGCCGCGCCGCCCCGCCCCGTCCGGCTCGCCGCGAGGCGTCCGGCGTCAGGCCTCGCGGGAGCCCTCGTACATCTCCTCGATGAGGTGCTTGAACTCACGCTCGACGACCGGCCGCTTCAGCTTGAGGCTGGGCGTGAGGTCGCCGTGCTCGACGTCGAGGTCGCGCGGCAGGATCCGGAACTTCTTGATCGTCTGCCAGCGCTGGAGACCCTCGTTGAGGGTCTGCACGTAGGTCTCGACCAGCCGGTCGGTCTCGGCCGCGGCGAGGACCTCGCCGTACGTCTTGCCCTCCAGGCCGTTCTCGGCGGCCCAGCCGAGGATGGCGGGCTCGTCGAGGGCGATCAGGGCGGAGCAGAAGTTCCGGTCGGCGCCGTGGACGACGATGGTCGACACGTAGGGGCAGATCGCCTTGAACTGGCCCTCGATCTCCGCCGGGGCGACGTACTTGCCGCCGGAGGTCTTGATCAGGTCCTTCTTGCGGTCGGTGATCCGCAGGTAGCCGTCCGGGGAGAGCTCGCCGATGTCGCCGGTGTGCAGCCAGCCGTCGCTTTCGAGGACCTCGGCGGTCTTCTCGGGCTGGCCGTGGTAGCCCTGCATGATGCCGGGGCCGCGCAGCATGACCTCGCCGTCGTCGGCGATGCGGACCTCGGTGCCGGGGAGCGGCTTGCCGACCGTGCCGGTGCGGTAGGCCTCGCCGGGGTTGACGAAGGAGGCCGCGCTGGACTCGGTGAGGCCGTAGCCCTCCAGGATGTGGATGCCGGCGCCGGAGAAGAAGTAGCCGATCTCGGGGGCCAGGGCGGAGGCGCCGGAGACGGCGGCGCGCAGGCGGCCGCCGAAGGCCTCGCGGAGCTTGGAGTACACGAGCGCGTCGGCGACCTTGTGCTTGGCGGTGAGCGCGAAGGGGGCGGTGGCCCGGCCGGTGCGGCGGTAGTTGTCCTGGGTGACCTTGGCGTACTCGCGGGCGACGCCCACCGACCACTGGAAGATCTTGTACTTGGCCCCGCCGCCGGCCCGGGCCTTGGCGGCGACGCCGTTGTAGACCTTCTCGAAGATGCGCGGGACGGCCGCCATGTAGGTGGGCTGGACGACCGGCAGGTTCTCGATGATCTTGTCGATGCGGCCGTCGACGGCGGTGACGTGGCCGACCTCGATCTGGCCGGAGGTGAGCACCTTGCCGAAGACGTGCGCGAGCGGCAGCCACAGGTACTGGACGTCGTCCGAGTTGATCATGCCGGTGGCCACGGTGGCCTTGGCCATGTACGACCAGTTGTCGTGCGGCAGGCGTACGCCCTTGGGGCGGCCGGTGGTGCCGGAGGTGTAGATGAGGGTGGCGAGCTGGTCCGGGGTGATGGCCGCGATCCGGTCCTTGACCGCCGCGGGGTGCTTGGCGAGGTACTCGTTGCCGCGCTCCTCAAGTTCGGCGAGGGAGAGCACCCAGCCCTCCGGATCGCCCTCGGCGGGGACGGCGTCGGCCTCTTCCAGGACCACCACGTGGGCGAGGTCGGGCAGGTCGGCGCGGCGCTCGCGGGCCTTGGCCAGCTGCTTGGCGTCCTCGGCGATCAGCACCCGGCTCTCGGAGTCCGCGAGGATGAAGGAGGACTCCTCGGCGTTGGTGCTGGGGTAGATCGTGGTCACCGCGCCGCCCGCGCACATCACGCCGAGGTCGCACAGGATCCACTCGACGCGGGTGTTGGAGGCGAGCGCGACGCGCTGCTCGGACTGCAGCCCGAGCGAGACGAGTCCGGCGGCGATGGCGAAGACCCGGTCGGCGGCCTGCCCCCAGCTGAGCGACTTCCAGTCGTCGGGACCACCCTCGCGGCCGGCCGCGGCCACGGGGAAGCGGTAGGCCTCCGCGTTCGGCGTGGCGGCGACGCGGTCAAGGAAGAGGGCCGCCACGGTGGGCGGACGGTTCTCGATCAAGGTCTGTGTGTCGCTCACGGACGTCCTCCGGACCACGCGGCAGGGCCTGCTCGGGCATGACTAGGGCATGACTACGGGCTTGTAACTGGCGAGTAACCAATGCTCAGAGTAGGGGGACTCCGGCTGGCGCGTAAGAGCCAACCGGCGGCCGATTCATAACGAAAGAGGCCCCCGAGCGTACGCTCGGGGGCCTCTTTCGCATACAGCGCTACTTCTTCTTGCCGCCGGACTCGTCGCTGGACAGGACGGCGATGAAGGCCTCCTGCGGGACCTCCACGGAGCCGACCATCTTCATCCGCTTCTTGCCTTCCTTCTGCTTCTCCAGCAGCTTCCGCTTGCGGGAGATGTCACCGCCGTAGCACTTGGCGAGGACGTCCTTGCGGATGGCGCGAATGGTCTCGCGGGCGATGACGCGCGAGCCCACGGCCGCCTGGATCGGCACCTCGAAGGCCTGCCGCGGGATGAGCTCGCGCAGCTTGGCGACCAGGCGCACGCCGTAGGCGTAGGCGGCGTCCTTGTGGCAGACGGCGGAGAAGGCGTCGACCTTGTCGCCGTGCAGCAGGATGTCGACCTTGACCAGGCTGGAGGCCTGCTCGCCGGTGGGCTCGTAGTCGAGGGAGGCGTAGCCGCGCGTCTTGGACTTCAGCTGGTCGAAGAAGTCGAACACGATCTCCGCGAGCGGGAGCGTGTAGCGGATCTCGACCCGGTCCTCGGAGAGGTAGTCCATGCCGAGCAGGGTGCCGCGGCGCTGCTGGCACAGCTCCATGATCGCGCCGATGAACTCGGTCGGCGCGAGCACGGTGGCCCGTACGACCGGCTCGAAGACGTCCTTGATCTTGCCTTCGGGGAACTCGCTCGGGTTGGTGACGGTGACCTCCGTGCGGTCCTCCATCACGACCCGGTAGACCACGTTGGGCGCGGTGGCGATCAGGTCGAGGCCGAACTCGCGCTCCAGGCGCTCGCGGACCACGTCCAGGTGCAGCAGGCCGAGGAAGCCGACGCGGAAGCCGAAGCCGAGCGCCGCCGAGGTCTCGGGCTCGTAGACGAGCGCGGCGTCGTTGAGCTGGAGCTTGTCCAGGGCCTCGCGCAGCTCCGGGTAGTCCGAGCCGTCGAGCGGGTACAGGCCCGAGAAGACCATCGGCTTCGGGTCCTTGTAGCCGCCGAGGGACTCGGTGGCGCCGCCGGTCTGCTGGGTGATGGTGTCGCCGACCTTGGACTGGCGGACGTCCTTCACACCGGTGATCAGGTAGCCCACCTCGCCGACGGAGAGGCCGTCGGCCGGCAGCATCTCCGGGGAGTTGGTGCCGATCTCCAGCAGCTCGTGCGTGGCGTTCGTGGACATCATCCGGATGCGCTCGCGCTTGTTGAGCGTGCCGTCGACCACACGGACGTACGTGACGACGCCCCGGTAGGAGTCGTAGACCGAGTCGAAGATCATCGCGCGGGCGGGGGCGTCCTTGACGCCGACCGGGGCCGGGACGGTCTCGACGACCTTGTTGAGCAGGGCGTCCACGCCGAGGCCGGTCTTCGCGGAGACCCGCAGGACGTCCTCGGGCTGGCAGCCGACCAGGTTCGCCAGCTCCTCGGCGAACTTCTCCGGCTGGGCGGCCGGCAGGTCGATCTTGTTCAGGACCGGGACGATCGCCAGGTCGTTCTCCATCGCCAGGTACAGGTTGGCGAGGGTCTGTGCCTCGATGCCCTGGGCGGCGTCCACGAGCAGGATCGTGCCCTCGCAGGCGGCGAGGGAGCGTGAGACCTCGTAGGTGAAGTCGACGTGCCCGGGGGTGTCGATCATGTTCAGGATGTGCGTGGTGCCCGTGCCCGCGCCCTCGGTGGGGCTCCAGGGCAGGCGGACCGCCTGCGACTTGATCGTGATGCCGCGCTCACGCTCGATGTCCATGCGGTCGAGGTACTGGGCGCGCATCTGCCGCTGGTCGACGACACCGGTGAGCTGGAGCATCCGGTCGGCGAGGGTCGACTTGCCGTGGTCGATGTGCGCGATGATGCAGAAGTTACGGATCAGCGCCGGGTCGGTACGGCTCGGCTCGGGCACGTGGCTGGGGATGGCGGGCACGCAGTGTCCTGATTCTCGGGTCGCTGTCGGATCTGCTGTCGGATCGGTAGGCAGACTTGTACGCAGACTCCCATGGTCCCATGGACGCGGGGATGCGCTCGGTTTGGGCCGGTCGAAGCGAGCCTGGTAGCCTGGGTGGCTGTGTCTCGCATGCCCTCTCAGTTGGGGTCCCCCCAGCGGTAGCTGGGGGAGGGGCACATTCCGAAAAAACTCTGAACCTGAAAAGGCTCTTTCGTGGCGAACATCAAGTCCCAGATCAAGCGGAACAAGACCAACGAGAAGGCTCGCCTTCGCAACAAGTCGGTCAAGTCCGAGCTGCGCACCTTCATCCGCAAGGCCAACGAGGCCATCCTCGCCGGCGACGCGGAGAAGGCCACCGCTGCGGCCCGCCTGGCTTCCAAGAAGCTGGACAAGGCCGTCTCGAAGGGTGTCATCCACAAGAACGCCGCCGCCAACAAGAAGTCGGCGCTGGCCACCAAGGTTGCCGCCATCTGAGTTCCGCACTCGATGTGATCGCCGGGACGGACCCAGCGGGCCCTCTCTCCCGCTCCTGACCGGCACCCCGCGCCGCACGCGGCCTGCGTTCGCCACGCGGGTGCGGCGCACACAGCTTCACAGCTAAACACCTGGTCCTAGGCCAGTTGCTACTGCCCACCCGGTTCCCCACCGGGTGGGCAGCCGCATTTTGTACACGTGGCTCGGACCTTGCGGTTCATCGGCACCATGTCCGACCACGGCAACTTGCCCCACCTGTATGAGGTCGTCGCGACCGGTGACATCGTGTTCCAGGGCGACCAGCTCAAGCAGCCGTCGGCGGTAGCGCCCGTTCCACCTCCCGGCCGAACGGGCGACAGCAGCAGAGCCCTCGGCCGGGGGTGCCCCAGCGCCCAGGGCGTCAGATCACCGGGGGGCGACCCAGTCGGGTCATCCGCCATACCGTCCGCCACCGCATGGGCCGCCTCGGCGGGCACGGCACCCGTACCCCCTCGAAGAAGCCGGCCCACCAAGCTGCCAGGCCGGACAGCGGGGGCCGCTGCGCGAGCGTGTACGCGGCCCAGGTCGCGAGGTAGACCGGGACCAGGACGGCGGGCAGGTGCCGCTTGGCCAGCCAGACCCGGTTCCGGCCGGTGTTGCGGTAGTAGACCGCGTGCCGGGACGCCTCGGTGCGTGGGTGTTGCAGCACCATGTCCGCCCGGTAGTCGATGTCCCAGCCGGCGTCCAGCGCCCGCCAGGCGAAGTCCGTTTCCTCATGGGCGTAGAAGAACTGGGTGGGGAAGCCGCCTACCTGGTCGATCACGCTCATGCGGATGGCGTGGCCGCCACCGAGGAACGTCGTCACCGGCCCGGATACCAGCGGGTTCTTTCCACCCAGGCGGGGGACGTGCCTCCGCTGACTCTCCCCCGTCTCGTCCGCGATGCGGAAGCCCGCAATCCCCAGGCGCGGCCTGCCCGCGAACGCTTCCCGGACCAGCCGGAAGGTGTCGGTGCGGGGCAACAGCCCGTCGTCGTCCAGAACCACCACGACGTCCACGCCTCCCCGCTCGCGCAGCCAGGCCACGCCGGCGTTTCGACCGCCGGGGATGCCCAGGTTCTCCGGCAACTCCAGACCGTCCACGCCGTCTGGGAGGGGCGGGAGCTTCACGCCCTGGCCGAGGACCACGACGGTGGCCGGATCGCCTTCCTGAGCGGCCACCGAGGCCAGCAGGGCCCCCAGTTCTGCGGGCCGGTCGCCCATCGTCAGGACCACAACCCCGATCTTCGGCATTCCGCTGTCCGTTCCTTTCACGCCTGGTTGCTGAGCAGTTCGGTGGCGCGCTGGTTCAGGCTCCCTGCGCCGGCCACACCGCGCTTGCGGTACCGGGCTGCTGCCGCCTGGATCTCCAGGACCGCCTGCCTGTTGCGGTTGGAGATCACGCCTCCCATGAAGTCCAGGGACTTCGCCCATAGGCCAACGGCCTCTTCATGTCGGTGCTGCGCGGCGACCGACCTGCCCAGGTTGACCATGGTCAGCCCGTGCTTGAGCTGGTAGGTCCCAGGTGTGCGGCCTGCCAGGGCCCGCCGGTAGTGCCGTTCGGCCGCCGTGTGGTCCTTCATCGCGGTCAGGGTCTTACCCATGTGCGAAGCGACCGTGGCCGCCACCGGCCCCGAGGCGGCGGCGTAGGCGGGGACCGGGTCCCGCGTGTCCGTCAGGGCGTCCTCGGCAGCCAGCAGGGCACGCGCCGCCCTGGCGCCCTGGCCGCCGGCCCCGTACGCCCTGGCGCACGTCACCAGCAGCAGGGCTTCGGTCTGACGGTCAACCTTCCCCGAGGCCCGGTGCAGCGCGGCTCCGGCCAGCTCCGGACAGGAGCGGGGGTGGCCCAGGTCAAGGGCCTGGTGCGTGAGAGCCCGCATCATCCACGCGGCGTGGCCGTTCGGGTCGGCCTCGAAGGCCAGCTGGTAGCCCAGCAGGTAGTACCGCTGGGCGGCGCCCTCCCGTCCCAGGTCGTGATGCTTCCAGCCGACCAGGCAAGCCAGCTGGGCCGCCGCCCCGAACGCCTCGGAGCGGACCGTGGCGGACGGGAACCGGGCGGTCAGCATCGGTGCGACGGTGTCGGTCAGATAGGCGGTGACGGTGGTCAGGCCGTGGCCACCGCCCATCCGTTCGTCCACGCTGCGGAACGTCTCGGTCAGCTGCCGGACCGCGGACACCTCGGCGGGGCCGACGCTGCCACCGGCTTCGGCCGCCCTGAGCGTCGCCGCGACCGCTTCGTGGTCGTAGGCCAAGGGCAGACCGACGGCGGCGGCGGTAAACGCGGCGCCAAGGAAGTCACGGCGACGTTGCATGACGGACCTCCCGAGATCGGCGATCACAGCCAGTGGATCGGCTTCCATGGCCCCGCCGGCTTCGCAGCCTAGACCGATCTCGGCGACCGTCACCCGCCGCTTGGTCCGTCTCGTCAGGGCCTCGGCGATGTAGAACGGCGTCTGGCCGGAAGGTGTACCGCCAGCGACCCAGTAGGCGACGGCCGACGGCCCGGTACTCAATCGCCGGCCGGTCTCGGCCGCCACAGAGCGGATCTCCCTGGCGAGCGCGTAGTACGTGGTCCCGCACTCGGCGATCACGTCTGCTAACGCGCTGTTCGGCGTCCGGTCGCCTGCCAAAGTCGACCCCCTCGCAAGCGATCTTGAACGGGTTGAACGGGTTCCTGCCGTCCCCACCGTACTCACTTTCCGTGCCGGCGAGTTCACTGTTCATCACGCCGCCCGGGGCTGCACCACCGCTCCTTCCGATGGAGCCCACCCCTGCCCGGGCGGTACGCGCCGGGGTGGCGGGGAGGCGGTCCCAAGCCGGCCCGGTCGCAACCTCCCTGCCACCCTGTCCCCCTCTCGTCGAATCCGAGGAGACCACCGTGACGCTGACCGACGCCGACCTGTCCGCCGCCCTCGCCGGCTCAACCGTGGTGGTCACCGGGGGCGGGGGCCTGGTCGGCTCCCGCATCACCGCCCGGCTTCGCGCGGCCGGAGCCCGCGTGCTCGCCGTGGGCAAGCTCGACGCCTACCCCGCCACCGTCTACGCCGACCTGTTCGGCGTCCACGCCACCGACCGGGACACCATCGTGGGCGACATCGCCGACGCGACCCTGATGGACCACGTCGTCCGGGAAGCCGACTACGTGATCCATGCCGCCGCCGTCGCCGACGTAGCTGCCTGCACCCGCAACCCCATGGACGCGATCCGGACCAACGTCACCGGCACCCAGGTCCTCCTGGACGCGGTCCGCCGCTGCAACGCCCGCGTACGCCGGTTCGTGTTCGTCTCCTCCGCGGCCGTCCACGGCAACGGCGACCCCAAGCGCCACGACGTCCAGACATGGAACGAAGACCAGCCCCTGGCCCCCCTGTCGGTGTACGCGAACACCAAGGCGTGGGGGGAGGCACAGACCGCGCTCGTCCTGGGCAAGGCCAACATCTCCCACACCTCGGTCCGCTACTTCTCCGTCTACGGCGAACCCCAGACCGTCAAGGAGGGCTCGCACTCCTGGGTGGTCGCCTGGATGGCGATGCGCGCGAACCTCGGCCTTCCCCTGCACCTGAACGGCGGGGGCCGCCAGGTCCGCGACTTCGTCCACGTCAAAGACATCGCCGAAGCCACCATCCGCGCCATGCTCGCCCCCGGCGCCGAGCGGCAGACCCTGAACATCGGCACCGGCCAGGCCACGTCCATCGCCGACGTGGCCCAGCTCATCCGCAACCACTACCCCGACGCCGAGTTCCAGGACAGGCCGCTGCCCGAGGGCGACCCGCTCGGCGGGACGGCCGACACGGCCCGCATGACCGCCGCCCTGGAGTGGGAGCCCCGGATCACGGTGGCCGAGGGCGTCGCCCGCTACATCGCCTGGCTCGACAACACCCCCACAGCGCTGCCCGACTTCCTGCGCCGCGAGGCCGCCGAAGCCGCCTGAACCGCCACCCCGACGACGACCAGGAGAGTCAGGTGCCTGATTCCATCCGTATCGGTGACTACGTCCGCAGCCCTGTGGCGTCCGGCCTGGACGCCACCGGCTACGCCAAGATCAGCGAGTTCGAGCTGTCCGACTTCCTCACCCGCTGGGACGGTCTCCACGACGACGCCTTACAGGTGATGCCCGAGCGGATCCACCCCACCGCGCAGATTCACCCCACCGCGATCATCGGCGAAGACGTCATCATCGGGCCCGGGGCTCGGGTCCACGAGTTCTCGACCGTCCGCAAGCGCTCCGTCCTCGCCGCCGGCGTCTCGGTCGGCTTCGGGTGCGAGGTCACCCACTCCTTCGTCGGTGAGAACACCGTTCTCGGCCACCAGGTCGGCATCGGCCACTCCATCATCGGGACCGACGCCCACCTGTCCGCGAACCTCGTGATCGCGGCGATCAGCCTGTGGAACTTCGACATGCGCGTACCCGTCAAGGAAATCGTCCTTCATGGCCCCGGCGACGAACCGCCCTACCGGTGCCCGACGTCCCAGTTCGGTGGCCTGATCGGGGACCAGGTCCAGACCGGCAGCATGATTACCCTCGGCCCCGGCATCGCCGTGGGCCGACACTCAGCCATCGCGGCGAGCGTCTGCATGGGCAGCAGCATCGTCCCCGCCGCCAGCGTCGTGCGATCTCCCTCACCCGAGGTCATCATCGAGCCCCGCCGCACCTGACCGCCCCCCCCGTCGCTCACCCCATCGATGCCCCCTGCCCTCCGGGCGGGCAGCACGCGGCCCCCGAGACGTGGTGGCCCGTGGGTGGTAGTCCGCGAATGCGTCAGCTTGCGCCAGCAGCAGCTCGGCGGCGGTGCGCAGCTCGGCGCCCCAGCGCTCCGCCGTCACATCGTCCACGAGCACGTACGCCGGGCTGGCTGCGGCGACGTCCTGAGCTGCGGCGCATGCCTGGCTCACGGCCGTCTCTGCCTCCGCCACCCGGCGTGCCTGGCGCTGCGCGGGCGTCTCGGCGGGCCCGACCCGGCGGGTGAGGTCGTGTTTTCGCTGTTCGGCTCGGCGCGTTCAGTGCAGGCGGCCTGCGTTCGCCACGCGGGTGCGGCGCACACAGCAGTGACCGAAGGCCCGTCCAGCCCCGCCGGCACTTCCAGCCCCGCCGGCGTTTGAGGCGTGGGGTCTGGGGCGGAGCCCCTGGGAACGGTGGAAGGGCGGGTAGGGGACAGCCCCGCGCATCGCCCCCCCGGCACCGGCACCCGAGCGGCACGGCAGCGTCAAGCGGCAGCGGCAGCGTTAGCGGTAGCGTCAGCGGCACCGAGCGGAGCGTTCCGCCACGCGAGGCCTGGGGGGGCGGCAACGGACACCGGCTCTTCCAGGGCGTACTCCGGGTCGTCCCCGCCGCCCTTGATAACGCGTCGGCCAGTGCCACCGCGCGGAGCGCGTCCGCGACCCCGTCCGCCGACCAGCCCCGCATCTGCTGCCGGACCCGGTCGATCTTCCACGGCGGCATGCCGAGGTCCCGGGCGAGGTCGCCCGGCCGGGCCCCGCGCGGGGCGGAGGCGAGCTTGCCGATGGCACGGACGGCCTGCGCCAGCGCGCTGGTGATCAGCACCGGTGCCACACCGGTCGCGAGGGACCAGCGGAGGGCTTCGAGGGCCTCCGCGGCCCGGCCCTCGACCGCCCGGTCGGCGACCGTGAAGCTGGACGCCTCCGCCCGGCCCGTGTAGTAGCGGCCGACCACGGCTTCGTCGATGGTGCCCTCGACGTCCGCGCACAGCTGCGCCGCCGCGCTCGCCAGCTCGCGCAGGTCGCTGCCGATCGCGTCGACCAGCGTCTGACACGCCTCGGGGGTCGCCGAGCGGCCCAGGGTCCGGAACTCCCCGCGGACGAACGACAGCCGGTCCGCCGCCTTCGTCATCTTCGGGCAGGCGACCTCGCGGGCCCCCGCCTTGCGCGCCGCGTCCAGCACGCCCTTGCCCTTGACCCCGCCCGCGTGCAGCAGGACGAGGGTGATCTCCTCGTACGGCTCGGCGATGTAGGCCTTGAGCTCCTTCACCGTGTCCGCGCCCAGGTCCTGCGCGTTCCGCACGACCAGGACCTTGCGCTCGGAGAACAGCGAGGGGCTGGTCAGCTCCGCCAGCGTGCCGGGCTGGAGCTGGTCGGAGGTGAGGTCCCGCACGTCCGTGTCGGCGTCGGCCGCGCGGGCGGCCGTCACCACGTCCCGTACGGCGCGGTCGAGCAGCAGGTCCTCCTGCCCCACCGCGAGGGTGATCGGGGCGAGCAGGTCGTCGGTGGGGTTCTTCCTGGTGGCCATCGCCCCCAGCATCCCACGCCGCACTGACAGGACCCCTCGCCCGGTGCCCGAGAATGGTCGCGTGAACGTGCGACATGTACTGGTCCTGCCCGACCGCGACGCCGCCGAGGAGGTGGCCCAGGAGGTCGTGGACCGCTTCGGCCTCCCGGAGGAGCCCCAGCTGGTGCGCGACGCCCTCGCCGGCGAGGACGACGCCGAGGACGCCCAGTGGCTGGTGGTCGTCGAGGACCCGGCGGAACGGCTCGACGCCACCTCGCTGGACGAGCTCGCCGCCGAGTACGAGGGCTGGCTGGAAGCCCCGTAAGGCGGCGCCCGCGCCTACGCCTACGCCTTGTGGACGATCTGTACGTCCAGCTCCACTTCCACGCTCGGCCCGATCGCCGCGATGCCCTGCGCCAGCACCGACTGCCAGTTCAGCGCGAAGTCCCCGCGGTTCAGCTCGGCCGTGGCGCGGCAGGCGGCGCGCGGCTCGCCCTCCAGGCCCGTGCCGTGGCCCAGGTACTGGGTGTCGAGGGTGACCGAGCGGCTGACCCCGTGCAGGGTGAGGGCGCCCGCCACCGCCCAGCGGCTGCCGCTGCGGTGGATGAACCGCTCGCTGTAGAACTCCACCCGCGGGTGCCGGGCCGCGTCCAGGAAGTCGGCGGACCGCAGGTGGTCGTCCCGCCTGCGCATCCCGGTGTCGATGCTCGCCGTGTCGATGATCACGTGCATGGAGGAGTCCTCCATGCGCTCGGCGATCCGCACCGCACCGGCGAAGGTCGTGAACCGGCCGTGGATCCGGGCGAAGCCCATGTGGCGGGCGGTGAAGGCGATCGACGAATGCGTCGGGTCGATCTCCCAGTGCCCTGGCTGCGGCAGCAGCGGCGGCTCCACCGAGTCCAGGATGATCTCCGCCGTGCCGGGCTGCGCCGGGTCCCCCACCAGCGTCGCCCCGTGGAAGGGCGCGTAGCCCTCGGCGGTGACGGAGAGCCGGTACTCGCCCTCCGGCACGGCCGCGGTGAACCCTCCGTACGGGTCCGTGTCCCCGCTGACGACCCGTCGGCCGATCGGGTCGGTGACCTCGAACCTGGCCTGTCTGATGGGCTGGTGGACCGTGTCGAGAACCCGGCAGCTCAACAGCCGCGCCGTGTGCGGCAGTGTGAGAGTCGCGGATGTGGTCGAAGCGGCACCGCTGGTCGTCTCCATCCCCCGTCGGCGACCGAACATGGCTAGTGCACCCCCGTGCTGTGTGGACTTGGACCGTGCTGGCGAAGACGCATTCGATCATGCTGTCGGGTTGTGGGCAAACAGAAGGGTCGCGCCCGGTATGACCGCGCGCTTCCGGACGCCGTCCGGCCGGAAACGCACGCATCCGCGTACCGCTTCCGGAGACCGCCACGGAGCCGTCCTCGTCGGTGCGCAACACGGCCGCTCCATGGGCCCTGAGCTGCGCGATCGTGCCCGGGGCGGGATGCCCGTAGCGGTTGCCGGCGCCAACGGGGACGATCGCCAGACGTGGCCGGATCCGGCCCTGGAGACCGGGGTCCTGGTGCGCCGATCCGTGGTGGGCGACCTTGAGCACGTCCACCGGCCCCAGTTCCGGATGCTCCCTCAGAAGTGCTTCCTGTGACGGCGGTTCGAGGTCGCCGAGCAGCAGGAGCGTCAGGCCCGAGGTACGCACCAGCAGGGCGACGCTCGCGTCGTTGGGCCCCTCCGGCGGCGGGGCCGTCGCCGAGGGCCACAGCACCTGCCACTCCAGCGGACCGGTCCGCCTCCGCTCCCCCGGCACCGCGGGCACGACGGGCACCCCGGCCCGCGCCGCCGCCCGGTGGACCGCGGCCGCCTGCGCGGGCGGCTCCTGCAGCACCGTGGTCTCGATCACACCCACGGACCGGCCCCGCAGCACTCCCGGAACCCCTCCCACGTGGTCGGCGTGAAAGTGCGTCAGCAGGAGCAGTGGGATCCGGCTCACACCGAGGGCGCGCAAACAGTCGTCCACCGGCCCCGGTTCGGGCCCGGCGTCGACCACGACGGCCGTACCGGGACCGGCGGTCAGTACGCCGGCATCGCCCTGGCCCACGGCGCACTGGACGTAGCTCCAGTCCGGCGGCGGCCAGCCGGTGACGGTACGGATCAGCTGCGGCGGCCGCAGCACCGCGATCAGCAGCACTACGGCCACGGCGGCGCAGATCCCGCGGCGCCGCCCGAACCGCACCCCGAGCCCCACCACGGCCCCCGTGGCCGCGGCCAGCAGCAGCCCGCCCGCGAGCCCGCCGGGCCAGGGCAGCTCCGCCCCGGGCAGCCGCGCCCCGCCCCGCGCCACGGCGGCGATCCACCCGGCCGGCAC
>NZ_GG657750.1:2618938-2634628 GCF_000158895.1 Streptomyces sp. C
CCCCCACAGCGGCTGCGACCCGCGACGGCCGGCGAGCAGCAGCACCCCCGCCGCGGCCGCCGCAAGCCCCGCCCCGGCGGCGCTCCATCCGCCCGGCACCCCGAGCGCCAGCGCCGCCGCACCCCAGGCCGCCACGGCCGGCACCGCCAACCGCAGATCCACCGGCCCGGCCCGCTCACCCCCGGCCGCCTCACCCCCGCCCCGCTCGCCCCCGGCCGCCTCACCCGCGGCCGGCTCACCCGCGGCCGCCTCACCCGCCGCCGGCTCCCCGACGGCGCTCACGGCCGCACCAGCCTTCGCAGCTCGGCGAACCTCCGCTCGCCGATCCCGTCGACCTGCCGGAGGTCCTCCACGGCCCGGAACCCGCCCCGGGCCGTCCGGAACTCGACGATGTTCCGGGCGAGGACGGGCCCCACCCCGGGCAGCCCGTCCAGCTGCTCGACCGTCGCGCCGGCGAGGCTCAGCGGACCGGCCCCGCCACCCGCACCCCCGCCGGGAGCCGGGCCGCCCGCGGCCGGCTGTGCGGTGACCCCCACCAGCACCTGTTCGCCGTCCACCAGCACCCGGGCCCGGTTGAGCCCGGTGGTGTCGGTGCCCGGCCGCACTCCCCCGGCGGCGGCCAGCGCGTCCTCCACCCGCGAGCCGCTGGGCAGCCTCCGCACACCGGGGTCGCGGACCCTGCCGCCGACGTCCACCACGATGCGGGCACCCGCACCGGCCGGGCCCGCCGACGCCACCGGGGCGGCAGGAGCGGAGCCCGGCCCGAGCACGGCCGGCGCCGTCACCGGCTGCGGCCGGCCCGACCAGTACTGCTGGGCGGCGAAACCGACGGCCGCCACCAGCACCACCGCCACGGCGGCCACCGTCCTCGGCTCCACCCCGCACCGCGCCTGCACCCACACCGGCAGCCGCTCCCGCAGCGCCAGCCCCCGCGCCTCCCGAGCCCCGAGCGCTTCTCCGGGCTCCCGCCCGGCACCGGCAGCGGGATCCACCGCCCCACCCGGCGGGTCGGCGACCCGCAGGGCCGTCTCCTCCACCCCGGCCCGGCCGCCCAGCAGGGCCTCGGCCCTGCGCCGCAGCACGACGGGGTCGGACCGGGGCCGGTCCCGTCCCCGGCGCCGTTCGCGGAGCCTGCCATCGGACCGGCGCGCCCGCCCGGGCCCGCTCCCGCCGGGGCCGTCGGAAGGGGGAGCCGTGGAGATACCTGGAGTACGCGTTCGAAGAGTCATGTCCCGAAGCTAGAACCGACCCCCGGACCTCCGCTCGGAGCCCTTGATTCCGGTGGATAACCGGCCCGTTGTGGACAACCCCGCCACCCTTCCGGGTGAACAGCCGGGCCCGGGTGATCAGCGGGGCCCGGGTGAACAGCCGGGCCCGGGTGAACAGCCGGGCCCGGGTGATCAGCGGGGCGAGATGACCGCCGCCAGCAGCCCCGGCCCCGTGTGTGCGCCGATCACCGCGCCGACCTCGCTGACGTGCAGCTCGACCAGGCCGGGAATGCGCTCGCGCAGCCGCTCGGCGAGCTTCTCGGCCCGCTCCGGCGCCGCCAGGTGGTGCACGGCGACGTCGACGCCCCGCGCCCCGGCCCGTTCGACGGCCAGCTCCTCCAGCCGGGCGATGGCCTTGGAGGCCGTGCGCACCTTCTCCAGCATCTCGATCCGCCCGCCGTCCAGGGTCAGCAGCGGCTTGACCGCCAGCGCGGAGCCGAGGAGGGCCTGCGCGGCCCCGATCCGGCCGCCCCGCCGCAGGTAGTCGAGGGTGTCCACGTAGAAGTAGGCCGACATCTCCGCGGCCCGCTTCTCGGCGGCGGCCACGGCCTCGTCGGCGGACCCGCCGGCCTCGGCGGTCTCGGCGGCGGCGAGGGCGCAGAAGCCGAGGGCCATGGCGACCATGCCGGTGTCGACGACGCGGACCGGCACGGGGGCGGTCCGGGCCGCGACCACGGCGGCGTCGTAGGTGCCGGAGAACTCGGCGGACAGGTGCAGGCTCACGATGCCGGTGGCACCGGCCTCCGCAGCGTCCTGGTAGGCCCGTACGAACTGCTCCGGGCCGGGGCGTGAGGTGGTGACGGGGCGGCGCTTCTGCAGGGCCGCGGCGAGGCTGCGGGCCGAGATCTCGGTCCCTTCCTCCAGGGCCTCGTCGCCCAGGACCACGGTCAGGGGGACGGAGGTGATCCCGTGCCGCGCCATCGCCCGCGGGGGCAGGTAGGCCGTGGAATCGGTGACGATCGCGACATGGCGGGACATGAGCCGGAGGTTACCGGCAGCGGAGGCCTTCCGGCAGCCCGGGCCTCCCCCTCACCCGCAACCGCCTCCGCAGCGTCTCCCGCGCCGCCCTCCGCACCGCGCCGTGAGCACCCTCCGCACGGCCCAGGCGGACCCGCCTGCGCTCAGGTGGTGGCCTCCGGCCTGGGGGCCTTCTGCCACGGGTACGGGGCCGCCGGAGCGGAGGGGTCCAGCGCCGGCCTGGCGGGCTCCGCCGGCCGCGCCGCTTCCCCGGCCGGCCGCGCCGCTTCCCCGGCCGGCCGCGCCGCTTCCCCGGCCCGCTGCGACGGCTGCGCCGGCCGCACGCCGGGCTCGGAGCCCGGAGCCGCGCCCGGGCCGCCCGCGGCCTGCTGGCCCGCGTCCCAGGCCGCCGCCGCGGCCGCCAGGTCGTCGACCGACTCCTGGGACCAGTCGCGCAGCGCGTCCGACTCGACCTCGATCTGCTCCGAGAGCAGCGCCAGCTCGTCGTCCGCGAACCGCCGGGCGCGGTCGCGCGCCGCCCACCGCAGGGAATCGGCCGACTTCGTGATCTTCAGGGTGCGCTCTCGCAGCTCCGGCAGGGAGTCCGCGATCCGCTGGCGGTCGGGCTCCTGCTCCAGCCGCTTCAGCTCGTCGTCCAGCTCGTGCCCGTGCCGGCTCAGCCGCTCGAAGAGGGCGATGGACTCCTTGAGCGAGCTGTCCGCCTGCACCCCCTGGTACAGGGCGGCCTGCGTGGCGCGCATGGAGTTCCGCAGGTCGAGCCGCAGCTGCGCCAGCGCGCCGGCGACCCCGCCCTGGCCGATGCTCCGGGCCTTCAGGGTGGTGTCCTCCACCGTGCGGCGGGCCTGCGTGATCGTCCGGTCCACGCCGCGCTTGGCCGCGCCGACCGCCTTGACCGTCGCCCAGGCACCCAGCCCCAGGAAGGCGAACAGCACCACCAGGGCAAAGATGATGATCAACGCGCCTACCTCCATGAGGTTCCCTTCCCCGGCTTGTTCCCGTCCCTCCCACCGTAAACGCCGCGGGCAGGCCGGGGGTTCCATTCGAGCCCCCAACCTGCCCGTACGGGATCACCCCGAGGAGCCGGCGGCCGGCGGCCGTCAGCGTCAGCCGTCAGCCGTCAGATGACGATGTTCACCAGCTTCGGCGCGCGCACGATCACCTTGCGGATCTCCGCGCCGCCCAGGGCCGCGACGACGCCCGCGTCGTTGACGGCCAGCTGCTCCAGGTCGGCCTCCGAGATGCCCGGCGGCACCTCCAGACGAGCCTTGACCTTGCCCTTGACCTGGACCACGCAGGTGACCGTCTCGTCCACGACGTACGCGGGGTCCGCGACCGGGAAGTCCTGGTGGACGACCGAGTCGGTGTGGCCCAGGCGGTGCCACAGCTCCTCCGCGATGTGCGGCGCCAGCGGGGCGACCAGCAGCACCAGGCGCTCGGCCACGGAGCGCTCCAGCGGGCGGCCCGCCTTGGTCAGGGCGTTGTTCAGCTCGGTGATCTTCGCGATCGCCGTGTTGAAGCGCAGGCCCGCCATGTCGGAGCCGGCCCCGTCAATGGCCTTGTGCAGGGCGCGCAGGGTGGCCTCGTCGGGCTCGCCGTCGACGACGGTGACCTCGCCGGTCTCCTCGTCCACGATGTTGCGCCACAGGCGCTGCAGCAGGCGGTACTGGCCGACGACGGCGCGGGTGTCCCACGGGCGCGAGACGTCCAGCGGGCCCATCGCCATCTCGTACAGGCGCAGGGTGTCCGCGCCGTACTCCTCGCAGATCTCGTCGGGCGTGACGGCGTTCTTCAGGGACTTGCCCATCTTGCCGTGCTCGCGCTTGACCGGCTCGCCCTGGTAGAAGTACCCGCCGTCGCGCTCCTCGACCTCGGCCGCCGGGACGTACACGCCGCGCGCGTCGGTGTACGCGTACGCCTGGATCATGCCCTGGTTGAACAGCTTGTGGAACGGCTCGGCCGAGGAGACGTGGCCCAGGTCGAACAGCACCTTGGACCAGAAGCGGGCGTACAGCAGGTGCAGCACCGCGTGCTCGGCGCCGCCCACGTACAGGTCGACGCCGCCGTGCGGCGCGCCCTCGCGCGGGCCCATCCAGTACTGCTCGATCTCCGGGTCCACCAGGGCGGACGCGTTGTGCGGGTCCAGGTAGCGCAGCTCGTACCAGCAGGAACCGGCCCAGTTGGGCATGGTGTTGGTCTCGCGGCGGTAGGACTTCACGCCGTCGCCCAGGTCCAGCTCCACGTTGACCCACGCCTCGTTGCGCGACAGCGGGGTCTCCGGCTTGGAGGTGGCGTCGTCGGGCTCGAAGGTGCGCGGCGAGTAGTCCTCGACCTCCGGCAGCTCCAGCGGCAGCATCGACTCGGGCAGCGGGTGGGCGACGCCGGCCTCGTCGTAGACGATCGGGAAGGGCTCGCCCCAGTACCGCTGGCGGCTGAACAGCCAGTCGCGCAGGCGGAAGTTGACGGTGCCCTCGCCGATGCCGCGCTCGGTCAGCCAGTCGGTGATGGCGGCCTTGGCCTCGACGACGCCCAGGCCGTCCAGGGAGATGCCCTCGCCGGAGGAGTTGACCAGCTTGGCGTCGTGGGAGACGAACGCGTCCTCCCACTCGGCGGTGTCGGTGCCGCGGCCGTCCGTCGGATCGACGACGCAGCGGACCGGCAGCTCGAAGGCGCGGGCGAACTCGAAGTCGCGGGTGTCGTGCGCCGGGACGGCCATGATCGCGCCGGTGCCGTAACCCATCAGCACGTAGTCGGCGATGAAGACGGGGACCTTGGCGCCGCTGACCGGGTTGACGGCGTACTCGCCGGTGAAGACACCGGTCTTGTCCTTGGCCTCGGCCTGCCGCTCGACGTCCGACTTGGAGGCGGCCTGCTTGCGGTAGGCGGCCACGGCCTCGGCGGGGGTGGCGTAACCGCCGGTCCACACGTCGTGGGTGCCCTCGGGCCAGGCGGCCGGGATGAACTTCTCGACCAGCGGGTGCTCGGGCGCCAGGACCATGTAGGTGGCGCCGAACAGGGTGTCCGGGCGGGTGGTGAAGACGGTGATGGCCTCGTCGCCCAGCGCGAAGTCGACGCGGGCGCCCTCGCTGCGGCCGATCCAGTTGCGCTGCTGCAGCTTGATGGCCTCGGGCCAGTCCAGCGCGTCCAGGTCGTCCAGCAGGCGGTCCGCGTAGGCGGTGATCCGCATGTTCCACTGGCTCAGGCGGGACTTGAAGACGGGGAAGTTGCCGCGCTCGGACCGGCCGTCGGCGGTGACCTCCTCGTTGGCCAGTACGGTGCCCAGCCCGGGGCACCAGTTCACGGGCGCGTCGGAGGCGTAGGCCAGGCGGAAGCCGTTCAGCACGTCGGCGCGCTCGGCGGCGGTCAGGTCCGCCCAGGCGCGGCCCCCGGGGACCTCACGGGTGCCGTCCTCGAAGGCGGCGACCAGCTCGGAGACCGGGCGGGCCTTCTTCGCGTCGGCGTCGTACCAGGAGTTGTAGATCTGCAGGAAGATCCACTGGGTCCACTTGTAGTACTCGGGGTCGATCGTCGCGAAGGAGCGGCGCTTGTCGTGGCCCAGGCCCAGGCGGCGCAGCTGGACCTTCATGTTCTCGATGTTCGCCTCGGTCGACACGCGCGGGTGCGTGCCGGTCTGCACGGCGTACTGCTCGGCCGGCAGGCCGAAGGCGTCGAAGCCCAGGGTGTGCAGGACGTTGTGGCCGGACATCCGCTGGTGGCGCGCGAAGACGTCGGTCGCGATGTAGCCCAGCGGGTGGCCGACGTGCAGGCCCGCACCGGAGGGGTACGGGAACATGTCCATGATGAACTTCTTGGGCCGGGCGACGACGGCCGGGTCGCCGGCCAGGTCACCGGTCGGGTTCGGCGCCTCGTAGGTGCCCTCCGCGTCCCATACGTCCTGCCAGCGTGCCTCGATGTCGGCGGCCATGGCAGCCGTGTAACGGTGCCCCTCGGCCGCCTCGGGGGCCGGGGTGTTCGTCTCGCTCATGATTCCTGAAGCTCCATCGATCGTCTCTGCCGTCCCTGCCCGCCCAAACGAAAAAGCCCCTCGCACAGGAGGGGACGCCGCGCCGATGCCGACCTTCTCGGAGGGTCGGTACTGATCAGCGCGGCTCGGTAAGCAGAAGGCGTACGGCACGCATGGCGCCAGGGTACCGCAGCGGCCCCGGCGGGCGCTCGGACGTTCCACCGGTCGGGCACGACGAGAAGCGGGCCACCCGATCCGGGTGGCCCGCTTCTTCACTGTGGAGCTAAGGAGAATTGAACTCCTGACCTCCTGCATGCCATGCAGGCGCTCTACCAACTGAGCTATAGCCCCTTGTTTCTCTCTGCCGCCGGGCCCCTTCTCGGTTTCCCTTGCCGGTTCCCCCTGGCGACATCGAGAACATTACACGGTCATGGCCCCAGACCAAAAATCGGTTTCCCGTGGGGCGTTATGTCCGGTTCGCACCTGATCACGCCCGGGCGAACTGGTAGAAGCGCTTCAGCGTGCAGTGCTCGTCGAGCAGGCGGCCGTAGATCGGCTCGCCCTCCAGCTCCCGATACGTCTCGATCGGGTCGCCTTTTATGATCAGCGCCCGCGCGCATTCCTCGCACCAGTACTGGTAGTCGGGATTGACCGGTTCCATGTCCCGCACGATCGGCGTGCCGTTGTTGCACCAGTCGCACCGCCGCCGGTGTGCACCCATCCGTCAGCGACTCCCTCCCGCATCGGGCCGTCGTGTCCCCCTCCGGCCGTCCGATTCTGCCACGTCGGCAGCGGACGGGTCAGCAAGCGCACAAAGGGGAACAAACGCAAGGATCCCGCCCCCTGTTGGGGACGGGATCCTGATTGTGGAGCTAAGGAGAATTGAACTCCTGACCTCCTGCATGCCATGCAGGCGCTCTACCAACTGAGCTATAGCCCCGCTCTCCGCCGCGTTCCCCCCGTTTCCGGTGTTCTTCGCTGCGAACAAGAAGAACTCTAGCCTGTGACCAGCCGGAAAGTGAAATCCGGGCCCCGGCGGCCCTGCGGGCCACACGGAGGGTCCCGGCGGAAGCCTCAGTCGTCGTCGCCGAGCACCGGCTCCGGCAGCGTGCCGGCGTTGTGCTCCAGCAGGCGCCAGCCGCGCGCGCCCTCGCCGAGGACGGACCAGCAGCAGTTGGAGAGCCCGCCCAGGCCCTCCCAGTGGTACGGCTCCAGGCCCAGCAGCCGCCCGATGGTCGTACGGATGGTGCCGCCGTGGCTGACGACGACGAGCGTGCCGCCCTCGGGCAGCCGGTCCGCGTGCTCCAGCACCACCGGAGCGGCGCGGTCGGCGACCTCGGTCTCCAGCTCGCCGCCGCCGCGGCGCACGGGCTCGCCGCGCTTCCACGCCGCGTACTGCTCGCCGTGCTTCGCGAGGATCTCCTCGTGGGTGAGGCCCTGCCACTCGCCCGCGTACGTCTCGCGCAGCGCCTCGTCGTGCGCCACGGACAGCCCCGTGACGCCGGCCAGCTCGGCGGCCGTGTCCGCGGCCCGCCGCAGGTCGGAGGCCACGATGGCGTCCGGCTTCAACGAGGCGAGCAGGCGGGCGGCGCGGCGGGCCTGCGCCAGACCCGTCTCGGTCAGCTCGATGTCCGTCGAGCCCTGGAAGCGGCGCTCAAGGTTCCACGAGGTCTGGCCGTGCCGCCAGAGGACGATCTTCCGGCCGGGCTTGGCGGCGGTCGTCGTGGTCGTGCTCAGAACAGATCACCGTCCTCCTCGTCGCCCTGCGCCTCGCGCAGCTTGGCGTGCTCCTCGGCCTTGCCGATGGTGAGCTTGGCGTCCTCGGGGAGCTCGATCTCGGGGCAGTCCTTCCACAGGCGCTCCAGCGCGTAGAAGACGCGCTCCTCGCTGTGCTGGACGTGGACGACGATGTCGACGTAGTCGAGCAGGATCCAGCGGGCGTCGCGGTCGCCCTCGCGGCGCACCGGCTTGGCGCCGAGCTCCTTGAGGAGGCGCTCCTCGATCTCGTCGACGATCGACTTGACCTGGCGGTCGTTGGGCGCCGAGGCGAGCAGGAAGGCATCGGTGATCGACAGCACGTCGCTGACGTCGTACGCGATGATGTCGTGCGCGAGCCGGTCGGCCGCCGCCTGGGCGGCGGTGGTGATGAGCTCGATGGAGCGGTCCGTGGCGGTCACTGGCCATGCTTTCGGGTTGGCGGACAGATACCCACAAGGGTCTCACGTACCGCCGACGCCGCCCGCGCGGAACGTCCGGCGCGGGCGGATGCGCAGGTGGGAGCCGGGCCGGGACGGCAGCCGCCCGGTCCGGGCCGCCCCGTCAGGACGGCTTGTAGTCCTTGCCGAGCACCACCACGACGTCCGCGTTCACCGGGCTCTCGGCCTTCTGCACGGCCGTCTCCGGCAGCCCCAGCGTCTTGGCGACGTCGACGGCCCGGTCCCGCTGGGCCTGGTCCTGGTACGTGATCCGCGTGGCGGCCGCCGTCCGGTCCGCCTTGCCGCCGTCCACGAACCCGTAGCCGCCGTTGAGCAGCGCCGCCTTCGCCGCGACCTGCGCCTTCTCGTCGCCGGTGGCGTCCTTGAGGCCGACCCTCGGGGCGGCGCCGGGCTGGGCCGCGTTGAAGGAGCCGCCGAGGATCTCCTTGACGACCTTCCGGCCGGCCTCGTCGGTCAGGCCGCCGTTCGGCTTCACGGTGAGCACCTCGGTGCGGTACGCCGCCACCTTGGCGTGCTCGCCGATCCGCGACAGCAGCCCGCCGAGGTTCTTCGCGTCGAGCCCCGGGTCGAGGATCTGGCCCATGCTCTCGACGGTCGTGGCCGCCGCCCCGGGGTCCCCCGGGATCTTGCGGAGGACGGCGTAGAGCACCCGGCCGGTGCGCTCCAGCTGCTTCGCCTCCGGTTCGCCGCGGCCCCGGTACGTGGCGTACGCGACGGCCATCGCGCCGGTCAGGCTCTGCTTGGGCCCCTGTGCCACGGCGGGGGTCTTGGCCTGCTCGTCGGCCGGGACGGCGGCGTCGGTGTCGACCTCGATGCCCCCGACCAGCTCGACGAGGCGTTCCAGGAAGGGGGTGTCCAGGCGCCAGGTGCCGCCGATGCGGGTGCCGAGGACGGTGTCGAGGGACTCGCGGGTGCCGAGGCCGCCCTCCTCGACTGCCTTGCCGAGGGAGGTCGCGGTGCCGTCCTGCTTGGGGACGCCCAGGGTGTTGGGGATCAGAACGGTGGCGCCCTGCGCGGTCGTGACGTTGTCCACGAGGAGGGCGGTGGAGCTGCCGCCGCGCTTGGTGTTGTGCAGGTGGACGACGATCATGTCGCGCTTCTGCGCGCCGGCGGCGGCCGCGGCGCCCTTCGCCTGTCCGGGGCCGTCGAGGAACGGCAACCCGCCCGCGTACCAGAGGTAGCCCAGCGCGCCGACGGCGGACAGGGCGAGGACGACGGCCAGCGCGACGACCCGGTTGCGGCCGCGGCGGCGGGCCTCCTCGCGGCGTTCGGTGCGGCTCTCGGTGAAGGCGAGCCAGTCGATGACGTCCTCGGAGTCCTCGTCGGGCTGGTCGATGAACGCGAACTGCTCCGTGCGGTAGTCGCGGCCGCCGGGGGCGTCCGCGACCCCGCCGGCGGACTCGGCGGGCGCCGCCCGGCGCGGCTCGGGCACCGGGAGGGGCACAGGGGCGGGCGCCGGCGCCTGGGCCGGCTGCTGCTGGGGGGCGGCCTGGTGCGGGATCCACTGCGGGTGGTCCTGCGGGCCCGGGTACGGGCCGGGGTACGGGTCCGGGGGCTGCGGCTCCGGGTACGGCTGCTCGTACTGCGGGTACTGCGGGTACTGCCCGTACTGCTGCCCGTACGGGGGAGGGACGGGCTGTACGGGCTGCGCGGTCACCTGGCCGTACACGGGTCTGCCGTACGCGTCGTAGCCGATGAGCTGCTGCTGGGCGGCGTACGGGTCGTACGGATCCTGTGGGTCGTTCACCGCGGGGCCCCTCTCTCCGGAAGCTCAGGCTCCCCGGTACAGCTCGCGCTTGTCGATGTAGCGCACCACACCGTCCGGAACCAGATACCAGACCGGATCGCCCTGGGCGACCCTCGTGCGGCAGTCCGTGGAGGAGATCGCGAGCGCGGGGACCTCGACCAGCGAGACCCCGCCCTCGGGCAGTCCGTCGTCGGTGAGGACGTGGCCGGGCCGGGTCACTCCGATGAAGTGGGCGAGGGAGAACAGCTCGTCCGCGTTGCGCCAGGTCAGGATCTGGGCGAGGGCGTCGGCACCGGTGATGAAGAACAGGTCGGCGTCGGCGTTGAGCGCGCTCAGGTCCCGCAGGGTGTCGATGGTGTACGTCGGGCCGCCGCGGTCGATGTCGATGCGGCTGACGGAGAACTGCGGGTTGGAGGCGGTCGCGATGACCGTCATCAGGTAGCGGTCCTCCGCGGGGGACACGGCCCGCTGCGACTTCTGCCACGGTTCGCCCGTGGGGACGAAGACCACCTCGTCGAGGTGGAAAAGGGCGGCCACCTCACTGGCGGCCACCAGGTGTCCGTGGTGGATCGGGTCGAACGTCCCGCCCATCACTCCGAGCCGGCGCTTGACCGGGCCCGTAGGCATCTCCTGCTCTCCCATGAGCGCAGAGCCTACTGGCCCGGTGACGCGTGCGCGGCGGCCCGGTCCGTACGAGGAGCCCGGCCTAGCGGTCGCGGTTCAGGCGGGTGGTCACCCAGAGCATGAGCAGCAGGATCACGAACGCACCGCCACCGGTCAGGTACGGGTTCAGGCTGTCGTGGTTGCCGCCGTGCTGCCCGCCTTCCTCCGCAGCGAGGAGGACCAGGTTGTGGGCGGTGGTGGAGAGGCTCATCAGGCAGGTACCTATCGAGTCGGGGAGCGAGCGGAGACTTCCCTCACATCGTATGCGGGGGCCCCGGGCACGCTCACGCCGACTCAGGCGTTGGGGAGGATGGACACACGTCACCACAGCCGATCGAGGGGGAAGGGCGCCATGACGACCACCGGTTCCGAGACGTCACCGGCACGCAGTCGCAGGAGGTTCCCGGGGATTTCCTCGCGGGCCTACGAGCATCCGGCGGACCGCTCGGCGCTGGTCGCGCTGCGCAGACTCGCCGGTTTCGACACGGTGTTCAAGGCCCTCAGCGGGCTGCTCCCCGAGCGCAGCCTGCGGCTGCTGTTCCTGTCGGACTCGGTGCGGGTGGGCGAGACCCAGTTCCCCCACCTCCACGAGATGCTGCGCGACGCCTGTTACGTCCTGGACCTGGAGAAGGTCCCCCAGATGTACGTGCAGCAGGACCCGAAGCCCAACGCGATGTGCATCGGGCTGGACGAGCCGATCATCGTGGTGACCACGGCGCTGGTCGAGCTGCTCGACGAGGAGGAGATGCGGGCGGTCGTGGGCCACGAGGTGGGCCACGCCCTGTCCGGGCACGCCGTGTACCGCACGGTGCTGCTGTTCCTGACGAACCTGGCGCTGAAGGTGGCGTGGATCCCGCTGGGCAATGTGGCGATCATGGCGATCGTCACCGCGCTGCGCGAGTGGTTCCGCAAGTCGGAGCTGTCGGCGGACCGGGCGGGGCTGCTGGTCGGGCAGGACGTGAACGCCTCGATGCGCGGCCTGATGAAGATCGCGGGCGGCAACCACCTCCACGAGATGAACGTCGACGCCTTCCTCGCCCAGGCCGAGGAGTACGAGGAGAGCGGCGACCTGCGCGATTCCGTCCTGAAGATCCTCAACGTGCTGCCGCGCACGCACCCCTTCACGACGGTGCGGGCGGCCGAGCTGAAGAAGTGGTCCCAGAGCCGGGAGCACCAGCGGATCATGGACGGGCACTACCCGCGCCGGGAGGACGACAAGGAGACGTCGGTGACGGACTCCTTCCGCCAGTCCGCCTCGCACTACGCGGAGTCCGTGCGGACCAGCAAGGACCCGCTGATGAAGCTGGTCGGCGACATCGCCGGGGGTGCGGGCGACCTGGGCGGGAAGCTGCGCGACAGGTTCACCGGATCGGGCGGCGGCGCCGCGCGGGAGTCCGGCGACCCCAAGGGCACGCCCGGCTCCCCCGGCACCCCCGGCACCCCCGGCTCGCCCGGCTCCCCTAGCCCTGCGGGCCCTACGGACTCGGGCTCGGGCGGACGGGACTGACGGCGGCCGGCGGGGGCGGCGGCTGGGCCGGGGCGGGCGGGCCGCTGGGCGCCCCGGCCGGTGCCAGTACGCCGCACAGCCCGGCCGTGCGCCGGGGGTGGCCGGCGGCGTACGGGTCGCTCGCGGGCGGTCCCACGGTGGTGGGCCCGGCTCCGGCCAGGAGGGGCCGGAAGCCCTCGGCCGGCTCGGTGGCGCAGTCCTGCGGCCCGGCCATCACGTAGGCCGAGGAGATCTCCGCCCGGCGGGCCGTGAGGTCCTCCCGGTCGAAGCGCAGGCGCAGCTCGCGGCGGACGGTGAACAGCGAGGCCCCGTCGGCGGCGGCGGGCGGTCCGGAGGCCGGCCGGACGGCGTACACGAAAGTGTGATCGGTGCTCACCTCCAGCGCCTCGGGGTCGAGCTCCTGGAAGGCGAGGATCCCGCTCACCCGGACGCGGCTGTCGGCGACGACGGCGGTGGCGGGGTCGAAGCGGACCAGCCAGCCGGTGGCAGCGTGCCGGCCGTCGCCGGAGGGCGAGGTCACGCTCTCGTCGAACTGGGCCAGCTGCCCGGGGTCCAGGAGCACCCGCACGGGCCGGGAGGCCGCGCCGGAGAGGACGTCGGGGTCCAGCGAGGACTGCACCAGGTAGTCCTTGGCGATGGACAGGGCGGCGACTACCTGGCTCTCGGTGAAGTGGTGCGTGCGCCGCACGGCCGGGAGGGTGATGCCGGCGGCCCCGATCCGGTACTCGGCCGCCGGGCTGTTCGCGTAGAGGTCGGCCGGGCGTCCGCCGGGCACCGCGACGGCCGGTGCCAGGGGGACGACGGTGCTGCTCAGCGGCTCGGCGTTGCCGCCGGGCGGCGGGACGTACGGGTTGCGCATGCCCATGTACACGGCGATGGCGAAGGCGGACGCGATGAGCAGCACGAGCAGCATGCCCTGACGGGCGCCGCGGCCCGGGCTGCCGGTGCGCGGACCGACGGAGCCGCCGGACCAGATGGAGCGGCTGCGGACGGCCCGGGCGTGCTCGCCCATGCGTTCCTGGGCGGAGAACTCCTGGAGCCGGGCAGCACGGACGAAGTCCTCGTCGAAGACCACCGAGCGGAATTCGTCCGGGCGCAGTTCGTCGTCACCCCCGCCGATGCCTTCGGGGGTGCCGTTGGGCGGATCTCCTGGTACGGCCATCGCTTCTCCCGCTGTCCCCGCTTCAGAGAAGCCCCCAGCTCCGGAGCGAACGAGTGGGGTCGTACCTTCAGGGTTGGCGGCCGACGGGGTACGTAAACGCGCCGACGCCCGTGACTTCCCTGAGCGGCGTACTGGCCGGGGCGGGTGCGGGGTCCTGGTCGCCGGCGGCGCTGCGGTAGACGGCGCTGAAGGCCAGCGCGACCATGCCGAGCCCCATCACGACGGCGAGCACCCACGCGACGGGGCGCAGCCAGGGGGCGCGGCCGCGGTAGGGGCGCATGGCTCCGCCGTAGACCCCGTACGGGCCGTCGGCGTAGCCGTGGCCGTAGGGGCCGTGTTCCCATCCGGGGTCGTCGAAGCCGTACCCGTCGGGGTGGCCGTGGTCGTCGTCGGCCGCCCGGCCTCCGGCGACGCGGGCGGCTTCGGCCTCGGCGCGCGCCCGGTCGGCGGCGCGCTGGCGCTCGGCCGCGCTCGGTTCATGGATCTCGGCGTTCCGGACGAAGTCCTCGTCGAGCACCACGGAGGCGAAGTCGAAATCCGCGCCTCCGCGGTCGTCGTCGGGCTCCCCGTCGTCCGGGAACGGCTTGCCCCCCACGTCGTCCGGCACGGGACCAGCGTAGACCTGGGGGGCGGGTTTGGGCAGGGTGTAAGCCTGATTCCGGCCACACCGTGTCCGAGTGGCGGTTACCGAACGTGACCGTCGCCGGTGACGATGTACTTGGTGGAGGTGAGCTCGGGAAGGCCCATCGGGCCCCGGGCGTGCAGCTTCTGGGTGGAGATGCCGATCTCGGCGCCGAAGCCGAACTGGCCACCGTCCGTGAACCGGGTGGAGGCGTTCACGGCGACCGTGGTCGAGTCGACCAGCTGGGTGAAGCGGCGGGCGGCGGCCTGCGAGGTGGTGACGATCGCCTCGGTGTGCCCGGAGGTCCAGCGGCGGATGTGGGCGACGGCGTCGTCGAGGGAGTCCACGACGGCGGCGGCGATGTCGTACGACAGGTACTCGGCGGCCCAGTCCTCGTCGGTGGCGGGGACGGCGGTGACCTTGGTCCCCTCGGCGGCGGCCAGCACCTGGCCGTCGCCGTGGACGGTCACGCCGGCGTCGGCGAGCGCGCCGAGGGCGCGCGGCAGGAAGGCGGCGGCGATGTCGCGGTGGACGAGGAGGGTCTCGGCGGCGTTGCAGACGGAGGGCCGCTGGGCCTTGGAGTTGATGAGGATGTCCACGGCCATGTCGAGGTCGGCCTGGGCGTCGACGTAGACGTGGCAGTTGCCGGTACCGGTCTCGATGACCGGAACGATGGACTCTTCGACGACGGTCTTGATGAGCGAGGCACCGCCGCGCGGGATGAGCACGTCGACGAGGCCGCGGGCGCGCATCAGCTCGCGGACGGAGTCGCGGGACTCGCCGGGGACGAGCTGGATCGCGTCGGCGGGCAGGCCGGCGCCCTCGATGGCGTCGCGCAGGATGGCGACCAGGGCGGTGTTGGAGGCGTAGGCGGAGGAGCTGCCGCGCAGCAGGACGGCGTTGCCGGACTTCAGGCAGAGCGCGGCGGCGTCGACGGTGACGTTGGGGCGGGCCTCGTAGATGATGCCGACGACGCCGAGGGGGACGCGGATCTGGCGGAGGTCGATGCCGTTGGGGAGGGTGGAGCCGCGGACGACCTCGCCGACGGGGTCGGGCAGGGCGGCGACGTCGCGCACGTCGGAGGCGATGGCGCGGACGCGCTCCGGGGTGAGGGTGAGGCGGTCGATGACGGTCTCGCTGGTGCCGGCGGCGCGGGCCTTGTCGGTGTCGACGGCGTTGGCGGCGACGATCTCGGCCGTACGGGCCTCCAGCGCGTCCGCGATGGCCAGCAGGGCGGTGTCCTTGGCGGACCGCGGGAGTGGCGCGATGGCGGCTGCGGCGGTGCGGGCCGCGTGCGCGGTGGCGGTGACGGGGGAGAGGGCGGTGGCGCCGTCGAGCGAGGTCATGCCGCCCAGGGTAATCCCCGCCGCCGTGGGCTCCGCCGGGCCTTCCACCCCCCGAGACGGCCTTTTCGACGCGCCGCTCGCGCGGCTCGGCGCCGGGGCGCCTCACCGGCTTCGCGCCGCTGCGCCGGACTCCGTCCGTCGGCCTGCCGGGCGGGGCCGGTGCCCGTGGCTCGGGCCGGTGGGTCGGCTGCGGGCGAGTGAGCCGCTGCGCGGGGCGAGG
>NZ_GG657750.1:2634759-2650848 GCF_000158895.1 Streptomyces sp. C
CCCCGCGCAGCGGCGCACCAGCCGCACCCACCCGCACCGGCCCCGCCCCGCGGACCGACGGACGGAGTCCGGCGCAGCGGGCCGAAGCCGGTAAGGCCGCCAGCGGCCGCACCGCGCGAGGCGCGCGTCTAGTAAGGGTGCACGCCGACCGGGTGGGCCGGGGGTGGGCCGTAGCCCTCTGCCACGCGTTGGTGGTACGTGGGGCGGTCGATGACCTCCAGGCCGACGATCTCCCACGGCGGGAGCTGCGCCGTCGAGCGGTGTTCGCCCCACAGCCGCAGGGCGACGGCCGCCGCGTCGTGGAGGTCGCGGGCCTCCTCCCAGTACCGGATCTCCGCGTGGTCGTCGGCGTACCGGCTCGTCAGCAGGAAGGGGTGGTCGTGCGCGAGCTGCTCCAGCCCGCGCCGCACCTCGGACAGCGGCGCCGGCTTGCCGGAGACGCTGAGGGTGATGTGCCACAGGCGGGAGGTCTCGGCCTGTTCGTCCCCGCCGCCGCCCACGCTGGTCAGCGCTCGTCTCACCAGCCCGCCTCCTGTCTGCGCTACGCGTGTCCGCCCCACACAGTTGACCAGTCCCCGGCCCGCCGTGCGGCGGTTTTGCCGAACCTCAGCCCTGGAGCAGCACCAGATCGTCGCGGTGGACGACCTCCCGCTCGTACGCGGGTCCGAGCTCCCGCGCAAGCTCACGGGTGGAGCGGCCGAGGAGCTGCGGCAGTTCCTTGGCGTCGAAGTTGACCAGGCCCCGGGCGACGGCGCGGCCGTCGGCGGCGCGCAGCTCGACGGGGTCGCCGGCGCTGAAGTCGCCTTCGACGGCGGCGATGCCGGCGGCGAGCAGCGAGCTGCCGCGTTCGGTGACCGCCCGCACGGCGCCGTCGTCCAGGACCAGGTGCCCCTGCGGGGTGGAAGCGTGCTGGAGCCACAGCAGCCGGTCGGCGGAGCGGCGGCCGGTGGCGTGGAAGTGCGTACCGGTCTCGCGGCCTGCGAGGGCGTCGGCGGCGTGGCTGGCGGAGGTCAGGACCACCGGGATCCCTGCGGCGGCGGCGATCCGCGCGGCCTCGACCTTGGTGACCATGCCGCCGGTGCCGACGCCCGCCTTGCCGGCGCTGCCGATGGAGACGTGGGCGATGTCCTCGGGGCCGCGCACCTCTTCGATGCGGGTGGTGCCGGGCAGGGACGGGTCGCCGTCGTACAGCCCGTCGACGTCGGAGAGGAGGACGAGGAGGTCGGCGCGGACCAGGTGGGCCACGAGGGCCGCCAGCCGGTCGTTGTCGCCGAAGCGGATCTCGTCGGTGGCGACGGTGTCGTTCTCGTTGACGACCGGCAAGGCGCCCATGGCCAGGAGCTGGTCCAGGGTCCGGTAGGCGTTGCGGTAGTGGGCGCGCCGACTGGTGTCGTCGGTGGTCAGCAGGACCTGGCCGACGCGGATGCCGTAGCGGGCGAAGGAGGCGGTGTAGCGGGCGACGAGGAGGCCCTGGCCGACGCTGGCGGCGGCCTGCTGCCGGGCGAGGTCCTTGGGGCGGCGGGCCAGGCCGAGCGGGGAGAGGCCGGCGGCGATGGCTCCGGAGGAGACCAGGACGATCTCCTTCTCTCCGCCGCTGCGCGCCTTGGCGAGTACGTCGACCAGCGCGTCCACCCGGTCGGCGTCGAGCCCGCCCGCCGCGGTGGTCAGGGAGGAGGAGCCGACCTTGACCACGATCCTGCGGGCGTCCACGACACCTTGCCTAGCCGTTGACACGTCTTTCCCCTCACCACAGCACCCGATGGGCCACTGACCGACTGACCGACTGGCCCAATCTACGGGGTGGGGCGGCGGGCCCGCCCGCCGGTTTCAGACCGTGGACGAGGAGCGGTCCCGCGCCGGGTCCCCGGCGGCGGACGCGCCGGCCGCGGCGGTGGCCCCGGTGCCGGGGATGAGGATCTTGCGCGAGAGCAGGAAGGTGAACGGGATGGCGACGACGGCGGCGACCAGCGGCGCGACGCGGGTGTCCATTCCGGCCCAGCTGACCAGGGCGTAGAGCCCGGCGGACTGGATGACGTAGTTGGTGACGTTCGTCAGCGGGAAGAGGAGGAACTTCTTCCAGGTGGGCCGGGTGCGGTAGGTGAAGTAGGTGTTCATGAAGAACGACCCGATCATCGACAGCACGAAGGCGAGCGTGTAGGCGGCGAAGTAGGGCATCCACGGGTGCAGCAGCAGGTAGATGCCGAAGAAGGTGGCGGTGTTCACGCCGCCCACCAGGGCGAACCGCAGGACCTGGCCGAGCTGCTCGCGCCGGCTGTGCTCTCCCATCAGCGACTGCGCTCCGCGATCACGGCTTCGGAGATGCCGGGCATCCGCTCGGCGTCGGCGCCGTGGGCCTCCTTGACCAGGAAGTGCGGGCGGCGCTTGGTCTCGTAGTAGATGCGGCCGATGTACTCGCCGATCAGACCCAGCATGATCATCTGCATGCCGCCGATGCCGGCGATCATCGCGACGATCGTGACGTAACCGGGCGAGTCGATGCCGTTGGTGATCGCCATGACGGTGATCCACAACGCGTACAGGCCGGTCAGCGCGACCAGCGACACGCCGAGCCAGATGCCGAGGCGCAGCGGCTTGTTGTTGAAGGAGATCAGCCCGTCCATGCCGTAGTTCAGCAGGGACCCGAACTTCCACTTGGTCTCGCCCGCCTCGCGCTGGGCGTTCTGGTAGTCGAAGTGGACGGTGTCGAAGCCGATCCAGGAGAACAGGCCCTTGGAGAAGCGGTTGTACTCGGGGAGCGCGAGCAGGGCGTCGACGGCGGGCCGCGAGAGCATCCGGAAGTCGCCGACCCCGTCGGTGAGCTCGACGTCGACCCAGCGGTTGACCCCGCGGTAGTACAGGCGGCTGAGCGCGGAGCGGACCTTCTTGTCGCCCTCGCGGGTGCGCCGGGCGATGATCTGGTCGTGGCCCTGCCGGTAGTGCTCCAGCATGGTCGCGATCAGCTCCGGCGGGTGCTGGAGGTCGGCGTCCATGATGACCACGGCGTCGCCGGTGGCCTCGCGGAGCCCGGCGAGCATGCCCGCCTCCTTGCCGAAGTTGCGGCTGAAGGAGACGTAGCGGGTCCTGTCCCCGTGGTCCGCGGCGATCTTGCGGAGCTTCCCGAGGGTGCCGTCGCGGCTGCCGTCGTCGACGTAGCAGACCTCGTACTCGACGGGCAGGGCGTCCAGCACCCTGCGGATCTCGGCGTCGAACCGGTCGATGACGGCTTCTTCGTTGTAACAGGGGACAACTACCGACAGCTTGGTCATGAGCACTTCCTGCTGGCGTCCTAACGGGTGATTGTCGGCGACCGGACCCGCCACTCACCTCTTCCTTAGAAGTATGCACGCCGGCGGTCGGCCTGCCCGAGTCGCGTGCGGCACACGGTAGCTTTGACGGGATAAGCGGAATGGAACGAAAGGATCGAGGTGCACGTGCCTGACGTCTCCGTGGTCGTCATCGTCTACAACGACGCAGAGCGTCTGCCGGCGGCCGTCCAGTCGGTTCTGGACCAGACCCTGCACGGGGTCGAGGTCGTGATCGTGGACGACTGCAGCAAGGACCGTTCATACGCGGTCGCCCGGGAGCTGGAAGCGGCGAACCCGGGGCGGGTGCGCGCCTTCCAGCTGCCCGAGAACAGCGGCGGCTGCGGCGCCCCGCGCAACCACGGCATCAAGCAGGCCACCGGCACCTACGTCATGTTCCTGGACAGCGACGACGTCCTGGACCGCAACGCCTGCCGGAACATGCTGGCGGCCGCCGAGCGGACCGGATCCGACCTGGTCTCGGGCATGTGCGTGCGCGTGCACCTCGACAACCGGTGGGGCAAGACCACCGAGTGGTACCCGTGGATCTACTCCCGCACCCGGACCCTGGAGTCGATCACCGAGTACCCGGACCTGCTGGTCTACGACACCCTCTCCACGAACAAGTGCTACCGGCGCGCCTTCCTGCTGGAACAGGGCCTGGAGTTCCCGGTCGGCATCCACTACGAGGACCTGCTGTTCTCGGCGCAGGCCTACGTCGCCGCCCGCCGCATCACGCTGATCCCGAACCACGTCTACTACTGGAACGTGGTCGAGAAGGCCGCCGCCAAGTCGATCAGCAACCGGCGCCACGAGATCGCGAACTTCGTCCACCGGATGGAGATCCACCGCCGGGTCGACGAGCTGCTCGCGGCCAAGGGCCACACGGCCATCAAGACCGCGAAGGACGCCAAGTTCCTCAAGCACGACCTCGTGCTGCACCTGCGCGACCTGCCGCTGCTGGGCGACGCGTACCGCCAGGAGTTCGCGCGGCTCGCCAACGGCTACCTCGCCGGCATCGACCCGGCCGCGTACGAGAACGTCACCTACCTCCAGGCCATCTGCGCCTACCTGCTCGGCAAGGAGGACTGGAAGAACCTCCTCCCGGCCGCCGACGCGATGACCAACAAGGGCCGGCTGTCCTCCCCGCTCGCCGAACGCGACGGGCGGGTCTACTGGTGCGCCGAGCACCTCGACGACGCCGAGGGCCGCCGGATACTGGACGTCACCGCCCAGGGCTTCCACACGGCCCCGCTGACCTCCCTGGCCCTGGGCAACCGTCTGACCTCGTACGAGGACGACGGGCGCGGGACCGTCACCCTGTCCGGCAGCGTCGTGAACCCCCTGGGCCGCATCCAGGAGGACGCCGAGCTGAAGGCCTCCCTGGAGTTCCGGGCCCGTCGGCAGATCGGGGTCCGCTCCTTCAGCTTCCCGGTGGCAACCGTGCGCCACGCCGGTAACACGATCGAGTGGACCGCCACCGCCGACATCGGCAGCACCGTCCGCCCCCTCGGCATCATCGACGCCGTCTGGGACGTACGCCTGAAGCTGACGGCCGGCGGCGACAAGCTCACCACCCGCGTCTCGGTCGGCGGCGTCGACCTGGAGTCGGCGGCCCGGCTGCGGGTGCGCCCGCGCCTGACCCGGCTGGTCTCCGACCGCTTCGAACCCGAGGTGACCAAGAAGGGCAACCTCTCCTACGTCCTGACCGCCGAGGGCCCCGCCGCCGTGCGCACCCAGACGCTGCTCGGCAGCGCCATGCACGGCAAGGCCGCGGGCCTGGTCAAGAGGAGCCTGCGCCGGGCCCTGAAGGCCCGCCGCAACATCGGCTCCGGCGAACAGAAGGTGAAGGTCTACCACGAGGTCTTCTCGAAGCTGCCGGTCAAGAAGGGCACGGTCGTCTTCGAGAGCCACATGGGCAAGCAGTACAGCGACAGCCCCAAGGCGATCTACGAGGAGCTGGTCCGCCAGGGCGCCCCCTTCGAGGCGATCTGGTCCTACGCCGGCGCCAAGCCCACCGGCTTCCCCGAACAGGCCACCCTGGTCAAGCGCTGGAGCTGGCAGTACCTGCGGGCCCTGGCACAGGCCGAGTACTGGGTCGACAACCAGGGCTTCCCGCTGGCACTGACCAAGCGCCCCGGCACCACGTACATCCAGACCTGGCACGGCTCCGCCCTCAAGCGCATGGGCTTCCACGAACCCCGCACCAAGGCGCAGGGCAAGGTCGCGCAGGACCGCTTCCAGAAGGCCGTCGACCGCTTCGACCACTTCCTGATCCGCTCCGAGCACGACGTGCGCACCCTCGCCAAGGGCTTCCGGCTGCGCGACGAGGTGCTGCTGCGCACCGGCTACCCGCGCAACGACGCCCTGGTCGAGGCCCACCGCGCCGAGGCGCACAGCGGGGAGCGCGTGCGCGGCCCGCTCGCCGCCGAGCTGGGCATCGACCCGGACAAGCGGGTGCTGCTGTACGCGCCGACCTTCCGGGCGAGTGCCGACGGCACGGTGGAGGGCTTCGAGTTCCCCTTCGACGTGGAGGAGTTCGCGGACCGGCTCGGCGACCGCTTCACGCTGCTGGTGCGCACCCACTACCTCAACAGCGTCTCGCTGCCGCCGTCGGTCGCCGGCCGGGTGGTCGACGTCTCCCGGCACCACGACATCACCCCGCTGCTGGCGCTCGCCGACGGGCTGATCACCGACTACTCGTCCGTGATGTTCGACTACGCGGTGCTGGACCGGCCGATGCTGTTCTTCGCGTACGACTACGAGAAGTACTCCACCGACATCCGCGGCACCTACTTCGACCTGAAGGAGAAGGCGCCCGGCCCCGTGGTGGCCACGGCGGACGAGCTGATGCAGGCCGTCTCCGCCTTCGACGAGGCCGACGCCAAGTACGCGGAGGCCCGCCAGCGGTTCCTCGCCGAGTTCGGCGAATACGACCGCGGGGACGCGGCCCGCCGGATCGTAGAGAAGTTCTTCACCAGGAGCGGCAAGTGACCCAGCAGCCCCACGAGCCCGCGGCGCAGGGCGGCCGGGACGTCTTCATCGTCTCCAACAGCGTGGACGAGCTCGGCGGCGTGACCACCTGGTCCCACCAGATGGCCCGGCTCTTCACCGACCGCGGCCACCGGGTGCACATCGTCGGCATCGCCCCCGTCGCCGAGGAGATCCGCCAGCAGCTGCCGGAGGGCCTCCCGTACGAGATGACCACCCTGTACGCGACCCACCCGCCCCGGGCCCGCCGCCTGCGCGGCATCAAGGGCCGCCTCAACGCCCCGGAGCGGCGCCGGCAGGCGGCCCGCCGGGCGGGCATGCGCGCCAAGGCGGAGACGCTGAGCGCCCTGTTCCGGGCGGCCCGGCCCGGCGCCGTCGTCATCGTCACCCAGGTGTGGGCGATGGAGTGGGTGGCCCTCTCCGACACCAAGGGCCTGTCGGTCATCGGCATGAGCCACGAGTCCTTCGAGGCCAGCCAGACCTCCACCCGGGGCGCGCGGGTCCGCCGCTTCTACCCCGAGGTGGACCGGCTGCTGGTGCTCACCCCGGAGGACGCGGACCTGTGGATCCGGGCCGGCATGGAGAACGTCGCCAGCATGCCGAACCCGCTGCCGTTCATGCCGGACTCCCCCGCGCCGCGCACCGAGAAGGTCGTCGCGAGCGTCGGCCGCCTCGCCTTCGAGAAGGGCGTGGACCTGCTGCTCGACGCCTGGGCGGACGCGGCCCCGCGCCACCCCGACTGGACCCTGCGGATCTACGGCGCGGGCACCGAGGAGGCGATGCTGCGGGCGCACTGCACCTCGCTGGGCCTGGACGACTCCGTGGAGTGGATGGGCAGCACCGCCGACGTACTGGGCGCGCTGCGCGGGGCGTCCGTCTTCGCGCAGGCCTCCCGGGCCGAAGGCTTCCCGATCACCCTGCTGGAGGCGATGGCCGCGGGCCTGCCGGTGGCCGCCTTCGACTGCGCGCCGGGCGTACGGGAGATCGTGCGGCACGGCGAGGACGGGCTGCTGGCCCGCCTGGGCAACACGATGGAGCTGGCCGGACACCTGGACACCCTCATGTCGGACCGCGAGACGCGCGAGGCCCTCGGCGACGAGGCGTTCCGCCACGTGCGGCGCTACTCCCCCGAGGAGATCACCGACCGGTGGGAAGAGCTGTTCGCCTTCCTGGAGCGCTGACCGGCCGCTGACCGGCCGCTGCAGGCCCGCTCACGCGGAGAGCCGCCCGTCCCGGATCCGGTCCGGGGCGGGCGGCTCTTCCCGTACGGGGTGCTCAGACCGTGTGGACGTCCCGGTGGTGGTCCGGGTGGCCGGGCTTGCGGTTGGCCTCCCAGCCGGCCCACGCCGAGGTGATCATCTCGCGGACGTCGTGCCGCGCCTTCCAGCCCAGCTCGGAGGCGATCCGGTCGGCCGAGGCCACGACCTTCGCCGGGTCACCGGGGCGCCGCGGGGTGACGACCGGCGCGTAGGTGTGCCCGGTGCCCGCGTTCAGCAGCTCGACCATCTCCTTGACGGAGACGCCCTCACCGCGCCCGATGTTGACGGTGAGGTCCTTGTACTCCCCCGCCGCACCCCACTCGGCGAGCCGGCGGGCCGCCACCACGTGGGCGTCCGCGAGGTCCTCCACGTGGATGTAGTCGCGGATGCAGGTGCCGTCCGGGGTCGGGTAGTCGTCACCGAAGATACGGGCGCCCTCGCCGGCGTCGTAGCGCTCGAAGACCATCGGCACCAGGTTGAAGACCCCGGTGTCCGCGAGCTCGGGGGTCGCGGCGCCCGCCACGTTGAAGTACCGCAGGCAGGCGGTGGAGATGCCGTGCGCCTTGCCGGCGGCGCGGACCAGCCATTCGCCGGCCAGCTTCGTCTCCCCGTACGGGCTCAGCGGCTTGCACGGGGTCTCCTCGGTGACGGAGTCCACGTCGGGCATCCCGTACACGGAGGCGGAGGAGGAGAACAGGAAGTTGCGGATGCCCGCCGCCGCCACGGCCTCCAGCAGCACCGTGAGGCCCTGCACGTTCTCGCGGTAGTAGTACAGCGGCTTCTCCACGGACTCGCCGACCTGCTTCTTGCCCGCCAGGTGCACCACGCCGGTGATCTTGTGCTCGCGGATGGCCTCGTCCAGGGCGAGACGGTCCAGCACCGAAGCCGTCACCAGCGGGACGCCCTCCGGAACGCGGTCCTCCCGGCCCGTGGAGAGGTCGTCGAAGACCACGACCTTCTCCCCCGCGAGCAGCATCGCCCGGACGACGTGCGCGCCGATGTATCCGGCGCCACCGGTGATCAGAAATGTCATGCGTATCTCCCGAGCTCTAGCGTGACCTGCGCGTGCGGGCGCGGTCGAGGCGGTTGCGTACGAAGGTCAGCGCGCCCCCGGCACCGGGCGCGAGGCGCACGGCCAGCGCACCGGCGGCCGTGCGGTAGGGCTGCGCCAGCAGAACACCGTACCGGCTGCTGGGCAGGGCCCTGCGGCGGAGCAGACCGCCCAGGGGGCGCAGGGAGGTGTGCAGGGAGCTCCCGTCGGCGCAGCGCACACCCACCCGGACGTCCCACGCCTGCATCCCGCGCAGCCCCCGGCGGCGCCCCTCGGCGGCCAGCGCGGCCGGCCGGAACGGCACCTCGGCACTCCACCCGTCCCCGTCGGCGGCGGCCCGCAGCTCCACCGGCCCCAGCAGGACGGGGTCGCCCCCCGCCCGGGGCGGGAAGCTCAGCTGGACGGTCTGCGGACCGGCCGCGGCGAGCCGCCCGTACAGGTCGCGCACCCGCAGCCGGACGGCCCCCGCCCCGGCGGGCTCGGCGTCGACGGTGACGGGCAGCTCCGCCACCGGCAGGGCGTCGAGCCCGTCCAGCGGCACCGGCAGCTCGGCGCTCCACACCGGCGCCCCGGCCGCGTCACGCGCGTACGGGGGCAGCAGCCGGGCCGGCTCGGCGGCGAACCGCATCAGCCGCTCCACGTCCCCGGGCGGGGTCTCGGCGGCGGCCAGCACCCCGGCCGCCCAGCGGGCCCGGGCGGGCGCGGCGGCGACGTCGGAGGGGTCGAAGCCGGCCAGGTACGCGCGGGTCAGCGCCCACCAGGCGGCCCGGTACTCCGGGTCCGTGCCGAGCTCGCGCAGGTACATCCGCAGGTCGTAGTCGAGGAACTTCACCTGGCAGGCGCGGCCCAGCACCGGGGAGGCGGCGGCGAGGGTGCGGGAGGCCGTGCGGTGGGCCTCGACGCGGGAACGCCAGTTGCCGACGTCCTTGCGGTCCAGGGAGATCGACACCTGGGCGGCGCTGCGGCGCACGTGCCACACGTAGACGAGGTCGCCGACGACGGCGATCCGGGGCCCGGCCGCCAGGACGCGGGAGGTGAAGACGAAGTCCTCGTACACGAACCGGCCGTCGGGGAAGCGGATCCCGTGCTTCTCCAGGAAGGCGCGGTCGTACAGCTTGTTGACGCAGAGGGTGTCGCGGACCAGCTCGGGCCGGTCCGCCGGCCGCTCGATGACGTCGCCCGGCGTGTACAGGCCCGGCATCCAGGGCACCTCGCGGCCCTCCGGCAGCTCGCGGCGCACGCACGCGCCGACGGTGACGGGCGCCCGGTACTCCTCGGCGGCCCGCAGCAGCGCCTCGGCGGCACCCGGCGGCAGGACGTCGTCACTGTCGAGGAAGAGGACGTACGGGGAGGTCGCGGCGGCGATCCCGTCGTTGCGCGGGGTCCCGCAGCCGCCGCTGTTCTCCGTGCGGTGCAGGACCCGCAGGCGCGGGTGGGCCGCCGCCAGCTCGTCCAGCACGCCGGCGGTCCCGTCCGAGGAGGCGTCGTCCACCGCGATGACCTCGGCGACCACCGGGCCCTGGGCGAGGGCCGAGGAGACGGCCTCGCCCACGAGCCCGGCGTCGTTGTACGCGATCACCACCACCGAGACCGAGGGGCCCGCGGGGGTGTCACTGCTGGAATGGCTGCTGCTCACCCGCAGGATCCTAGGCGAACGGCGTAAAGCCGGCTTCAACACCGGCCCTCCGCCGCCCGCGCCCGGTCAGCCCGGCCAGCCCGGCCAGTCCGGCCAGCCCGGTCAGAAGGGACGGAACTCGTCGTACTCCTTCTGGGCGGAGTCGCCGCGCCGGGCCTCCTTCTCGTTGCGGCGCTGGGTCGCCGGACGCGGGGCGTCCAGGCGGTGGTCCTCACCGCGGCGGCCCAGCATCTCGGCGCCGGCCATCACGGTCGGCTCCCAGTCGAAGACGACCGCGTTCTCCTCGGAACCGATCGCGACGCCGTCGCCCGCCTTGGCACCGGCCTTCTTCAGCGCGTCCTCGACCCCGAGGCGGTTGAGCCGGTCGGCGAGGTAGCCGACGGCCTCGTCGTTGTTGAAGTCGGTCTGGCGCACCCAGCGCTCCGGCTTCTCGCCGCGCACGCGGTACACGTCCTCGACCTCGTCGTAGGTGACGGTGAAGCCGGCGTCGTCCACGGCCTTCGGGCGGATGACGATGCGGGTCGCCTCCTGCTTGGGCTTGCGGGCGCGGGCCTTGGCGACGACCTCGGCGAGGAAGTAGGAGAGCTCCTTCAGACCCGTACGGGCGACGGCGGAGACCTCGAACACCTTGTAGCCGCGGGCCTCCAGGTCCGGGCGGACCATGTCCGCGAGCTCCTGGCCGTCGGGGATGTCGACCTTGTTCAGGACGACGAGGCGCGGGCGCTTCTCCAGACCGCCGCCGTAGATCTTGAGCTCTTCCTCGATGACGTCGAGGTCGGCCACGGGGTCGCGGTCGGTCTCCAGGGTGGCCGTGTCCAGCACGTGCACGAGGACCGAGCAGCGCTCGACGTGGCGCAGGAACTCCAGGCCGAGGCCCTTGCCCTGGCTGGCGCCCGGGATCAGGCCCGGGACGTCGGCGATGGTGTAGACGGTCGAGCCGGCGGTGACCACGCCCAGGTTCGGGACGAGGGTGGTGAACGGGTAGTCCGCGATCTTCGGCTTGGCGGCGGAGAGCACCGAGATCAGCGAGGACTTGCCTGCGCTCGGGAAGCCGACCAGCGCCACGTCGGCGACGGTCTTCAGCTCCAGGACGATGTCGCCGCTGTCGCCGGGGACGCCGAGGAGGGCGAAGCCGGGCGCCTTGCGGCGGGCGGAGGAGAGCGCGGCGTTGCCGAGGCCGCCGCGGCCGCCCTCGGCGGCGACGTACGTGGTGCCCTGGCCGACGAGGTCGGCGAGGACGTTGCCCTGCTTGTCGAGGACGACGGTGCCGTCCGGCACGGGCAGGACCAGGTCCTGGCCGTCCTTGCCGGAGCGGTTGCCGCCCTCGCCGGGCTTGCCGTTGGTGGCCTTGCGGTGCGGGCTGTGGTGGTAGTCCAGCAGGGTGGTGATCGCCTGCTCCACCACCAGGATGACGTCACCGCCACGGCCGCCGTTGCCGCCGTCGGGGCCGCCGAGCGGCTTGAACTTCTCCCGGTGAACGGAGGCGCAGCCGTGGCCCCCGTTACCCGCGGCGACGTGCAGCTCGACGCGGTCCACGAAGGTGGTCATGGGTGTTCCTCCAGATACATACGGGAATGTCCCGGGCAGGCCTTGCTGCCCATTAAACGTGTCTATGTGACAACGCGCCGAGGGCGGACCTCTCTTCCCGGCGCGTGCCGGGAAGAGCTGAGATCCGCCCTCGGGGTGTTACGAACGCTTGTGATTCAGCAGGAGCTGGATCAGGCGGCCGGAACGATGTTGACGACCTTGCGGCCACGGTGCGTACCGAACTGCACCGCACCCGGCAGCAGCGCGAACAGCGTGTCGTCGCCACCGCGACCGACACCCGCACCCGGGTGGAAGTGGGTGCCGCGCTGGCGGACGAGGATCTCGCCGGCGGAGACGACCTGACCGCCGAAGCGCTTCACGCCGAGCCGCTGAGCGTTGGAATCGCGCCCGTTCCGGGTGGACGATGCGCCCTTCTTGTGTGCCATGTCTCAGTCCCTCTTACTTCGCAGCCGTGGGGATACCGGTGACCTTGATCGCCGTGTACTGCTGACGGTGACCCTGGCGACGGCGGTAGCCGGTCTTGTTCTTGTAGCGCAGGATGTCGATCTTGGCGCCCTTGGTGTGGTCCACGACCTCGGCCGTGACCTTGATCCCGGCCAGCACCCACGGGTCGCTGGTCACGGCGTCGCCGTCGACAACGAGCAGGGTCGAGAGCTCGACCGTGTCGCCAGCCTTGGCAGTGGAAATCTTGTCAACCTCAACGATGTCGCCGACAGCAACCTTGTGCTGGCGACCACCGCTGCGCACGATGGCGTACACGCGGATCTCTCTCTCACTCGGGACGGATGCTCCTGAAGCCAGCCACTCACACGGGCCGGGGCCCACGGTGATCCGGATTGGACGAGCGGCCTCTCCCGTGACCCGGCCGCTTGCGCGGTCGTGCGGGAGGAAGGTGCTCAGGAGCGCGACGCACACTGAACGGAAAATCGTCCAAGACACGCCGACGGTCTAGGTTACGGGGCTGGTTCCGGAGGGTCAAACCGGGCCCCGCAGCACCGTGGACCCCGCCCGGAGGCGGGGTCCACGGTCACGGAACGGATCAGGCCTCGGTCGGAGCCGTGACGGACGGAGCGCTCTGCTCCGCCGCCGCGGTCTTCTTCGTGGCCCGCTTCGCCGTGGTCTTCTTGGCCGTCGCCTTCTTCGCGACGGTCTTCTTGGCGGCCGCGGCCTTCTTGGCCGGAGCCTTCTTCGCCGTGGTGGCCGCCTTCTTGGCCGGAGCCTTGCGGGCGGCCTTCTTCGCGGGAGCCGGCGCCTCGGCCTCGGCCTCGGCGGCCGGCGCCTCGGCCGGGACGGCCTCCGCGACGGGCTCGGCGGCCGGGGTCTCGACGACCACGACGGCGGCCTCGGCCGCACCCGCGGGCGCGGTGGCCTTGCGGACGGCGCGACGGCGCGGACGGGCCGGGGCGGCCTCCACGACGGGCTCGGGCCGGGTCTCGGGCTCCACGACGGGCTCCTCGACCACGGGCACCGACACCGGCTCGGCGACGGGCTCGACGACGGCCTCCACGACCGGCTCCGGCTCGGCCACCGGCTCCTCGGCCACGACGGGCTCCGGCTCCGGGGCGGTCGCCTTGCGGGTCGCCCGGCGACGGGTACGGCCCTTCGGCGCGGCCTCCTCCACCGGCGCGACGGGGGCGGCCTCGACCGTCTCGGCGGCCTCCACGGCCTCGGCGACGACCTCGGCGGCCGGCTCCAGCACCGTGTCCGCGGGCTCGGTGACCGGCTCCGCCTCCACCACCGGGACCACCGGCGCGGGAGCGGCCGGCGCCGGGGCGGCGAACCGCTCCGCACCGCGCGGGGCACCCGCCGGAGCGGTCGCCTTGCGGGTGGCACGGCGACGGTTGCGACGCCCGCTGATGCCCGCCGCCGCCTCGGCCTCGGCCGGGCTGCTGTAGAGCTCCTCGTCCGGCACGAACGCCGGCTCCGGAAGGGCACGCGGCGCCGCGAGCTCCGCGGCCACCTCGGCCTCGGTCTCGGCCTCCAGCACCTCGGCCTCGACGGTCTCGACCGTCTCCAGCTCGTGCCCGTGCTCGTGCTCGTGCTCCACGGCACGGCCACCGCGGCGCTTGGCGCGCTTGCCGTTGCCACCGCCGCCGACCGCGGTCGGCGTCTCCATGTGCACGATCACACCGCGGCCGTTGCAGTGGACGCAGGTCTCGGAGAAGGACTCCAGCAGACCCTGGCCCACGCGCTTGCGGGTCATCTGCACCAGGCCCAGCGAGGTGACCTCGGCCACCTGGTGCTTCGTCCGGTCCCGGCCCAGGCACTCCAGCATGCGCCGCAGCACCAGGTCGCGGTTGGACTCCAGGACCATGTCGATGAAGTCGATGACGACGATGCCGCCCAGGTCGCGCAGCCGCAGCTGGCGCACGATCTCCTCGGCCGCCTCCAGGTTGTTCCTGGTGACGGTCTCCTCGAGGTTGCCGCCCTGACCGGTGAACTTGCCGGTGTTGACGTCGATGACGATCATCGCCTCGGTCTTGTCGATCACGAGGGAACCGCCCGAGGGCAGCCACACCTTGCGGTCGAGCGCCTTGGCGAGCTGCTCGTCGATCCGGTACGTCGCGAAGACGTCGACCTCGGACGTCCAGCGGGACAGCCGGTCGGCCAGGTCCGGGGCCACGTGGTTCACGTAGCCGTGGATGGTCTCCCACGCCTGGTCACCGCTGATGATGACCTTGGAGAAGTCCTCGTTGAAGATGTCGCGCACGACGCGGACCGTCATGTCCGGCTCGCCGTACAGCAGGCTCGGCGACGAGGTCGTGATCTGCTTCGACTTCTTCTGGATGTCCTCCCACTGCGCCTGCAGACGCTCGACGTCGCGGCGCAGCTCGTCCTCGCTCGCACCCTCGGCGGCGGTGCGCACGATGACGCCCGCGTCCTCGGGGACGATCTTCTTGAGGATGGTCTTCAGGCGCGCGCGCTCGGTGTCGGGCAGCTTGCGGCTGATACCGGTCATCGAGCCCTCGGGCACGTACACCAGGTAGCGGCCGGGCAGCGAGACCTGGCTGGTCAGACGGGCGCCCTTGTGGCCGATCGGGTCCTTGGTGACCTGCACCAGGACCGACTGGCCGGACTTCAGGGCGGACTCGATGCGGCGCGGCCCGTTGGCCATGCCGAGCGCCTCGAAGTTGACCTCACCGGCGTACAGGACGGCGTTGCGGCCCTTGCCGATGTCGATGAAGGCGGCCTCCATCGACGGCAGCACGTTCTGGACCTTGCCCAGGTAGACGTTGCCGACGTACGAGGTGGCCTCTTCCTTGTTGACGTAGTGCTCGACGAGCACGTTGTCCTCGAGGACGCCGATCTGGGTGCGCTCACCGGACTGGCGGACGACCATCACGCGCTCGACGGCCTCACGGCGGGCCAGGAACTCGGCCTCGGTGATGATCGGCACGCGGCGGCGGCCCTGCTCGCGGCCCTCGCGGCGGCGCTGCTTCTTCGCCTCCAGACGGGTCGAGCCCTTGATGGACTGCACCTCGTCGGACGGCTCGGCCTTCTCGCGCGCCGGGCGCGGCTCGCGGACCTTGAGCACGGTGCGGACACCGTCCTCCTCGCCCGCCTCGACCTCGACGGCACCGTCACCGCTGCGGCGGCGACGACGGCGACGACGACGGCTGGAGGGGGAACCGAGGGCCTCCTCGGCCTCCTCGGCCTCCTCGTCCTCTTCCTCCTGGTCGGCTTCCTGCGGCTCGGCCTCCTGCGCGGCGGCCTCGCCCTCGGTCTCCTCGTACCCGGACTCGTCCAGGTCGGCGGCCTCACCGCGACGGCGGCGACGGCCACCGCGACGGCGACGGCGCGAGGGGCGCTCGCCCGACTCGTCGGACTCGTCCTCGTCGAAGCCGTCGGCCTCGGCCTCCGGCTCCTCCTCGACGAGCTCCGGCTCGGCCGCGGGCACGGGCTCGGCGACGGCACCACGACGACGGCGACGGCGGCCGGCGGGCTGCGCGGCGGGGGCCTGGACCTCGGCGGCGGCCTCGGCCTCTTCTTCCTCGTCCTCGGCCTCCTCCGCCGTAGCGGCGGCGGCAGCGGCCGCGGCGGCCATGGCCGCGGTCTCCGGGGTCTGGAACATCGGCTCGGCGAAGACCGGGGCCTGGAAGACGGCCACGGCCGGACGCGCGGCACGGCGCGCGGCGCGGTTCGGGGCGGCGGGCGCCTCCTGCTCGGCGGCCGCCGGAGCGGGCTGCGCGGCGGCGGGGGCGGCCGGGGCGGAGGCGCGGGTGGCGCGGCGGCGGCCGCGCTTGGGGGCGTCCACGGCGTCGGCGACGGTGACGGCGCAGGGTGGCGGCGCGGGTGGCGGCC
>NZ_GG657750.1:2651590-2682044 GCF_000158895.1 Streptomyces sp. C
GGCGGCGACGCCGCCGGGCGGGCCGGCCGGCCGGGAAGCCGCACGGCGACGCCTGCGCGGGGGCAGGTTGTCGCTGGGGCTGCCACTGTCGGCGGCGGGGGTGTTGTCGTTTTCGTTGTTGAGCATGCGGGCGGTTCTCCCGTCACGCTCCCGGGCGCCGCGGCTGACGTCCGGTCCGGCACGGCTCCGCGCGATGGGGCGCGGAGCCGGCCTCCGGGGCGCGTTCGCCACACGGGAGCTGTAGTCCATGGCCGCCGGTTCCGTACGTGTTGTCCGTACGGCCTGGCGGAAGTCTTCAGGTCAGTGCGCTGCCCGACCCAGGTGGCTCCCGAGTTCCAGGGCGGCGCGACGACGACGGTCCTTACGCGGCGGGACCTTCCGGCGCCTTCGCGTCGGCGTTCACGGCGGCCGTGGGTGGGGCGGCCGTGACAGCCTCGCGGTCGGGCGCGAGCGGGTCGGTCACCGTGCCGGACTCCTCGTCGAAGAGCCCCTGCGCCAGCCTGGTCACCGCTGCGGGGACCGGCGGCGCCAGGTCGGCCACAGCTTGGAGACCGGACAGGACGTCGTCGGGTCGCACGGCAGGTGTCAAATGCCGAACAACCAGCCGCAGTATCGCACAGGCATTGTCCAGCGGCCTATCAACCTGGGCAGGAAGGGCTTCGAGGCTGACGACTGCGCCGCGGGTGTCGAAGGTCCGCATGCCGTTCTTGGTCCGGCGCTGCACCTCCACCGTCTCGGCGGCGAGGAAGACCTCCACCGCCCGCGCGGCGTCGGCGGGCTCCACGCCCTCCAGGCGCAGCTCCCAGATCGAGGCCGTCAGCCGGTCCGCGAGTCCGGAGGTCCGGGCCTCGACGGCGTCGACGATGTCGAGGCCGACCGGCATCGACTCGTCGAGCAGCTCGCGGAGCTTCTCGGGGTCGCGGTGCTGGGCGAGGCCGATCTCCAGGTACTCGGCCTCGCTGCCGGTCCCGGTGGGAGCGGCGTTCGCGTACGAGACGCGGGGGTGCGGGGTGAAGCCCGCCGAGTACGCCATGGGCACCTCGGCGCGGCGCAGGGCGCGTTCGAACGCGCGCTGGAAGTCTCGGTGACTGGTGAACCGGAGGCGGCCACGCTTGGTGTAGCGCAGTCGGATGCGCTGCACCACCGGTGCGGGAGGCGGGCCTTCGGGCTGTCGCTTGCCCAGGGGTTCTTCTCCTTGTGCGGGGCGTCGCGGCTCGCGCGCCGCCCTGAGGTCTGTCGACCCGTCCGGCTCACCCCCGCCGTTTGCGCGGGGAGATCTCGGGAGCGGGTGCCGCGTCGGCGGCTGTCGTACTACCCAGAGTACGCGCCCGTGACCTCGCCGGTTCCCCCGGCGGCCCTCCGAACAGCATGCGGCGCACCTCGGCCCGCGCCTCGCGCACCGCGGCGCGGGAGGTGCGCCACACCTCGCGCACGGCGTGCCCGACGGGTGTGGCCACCTGCCGGTACACCCACGCGGCGGGCCGGGCGACCCAGCCGCGCCACAGCCGGCGCAGGCCGCGGCCGAGGGCGCGCAGGATCCGGCCGGCGATGTGCCAGGCGCCGACGAGGAGCTCCCCGAGCGGCAGGAGGAGGTACCGGTACAGCAGGGAGAGCGGCGGCAGCAGCACGTACCGCCCCACCCAGGCCAAGCCGTTCCCGGCCGGTACGAGCACGTGGCGCCCCGCCCAGGCCAGCCCGTGCCCGGCCGGTACGAGCACGTACCGCCACAACCCCACCCAGGGCCACACGAAGACCAGCAGGCAGAGCCCGCGCACCAGCCACCGCAGCCCGTGCCCGACCGGCGTCAGCAGCTCCCGGTACAGCCACTCCGAAGGAAGCACCACCACGTGCCGCAGCACCCACCCGATCCCGCTCCCGACCGGCACGAGCACGTACCGCCCGAGGGTGACGCACAGCCAGACGGTCCCCAGCCCGAGGGGTCGCAGCAGGTAGGTGTAGGCCGCCCCGCCGACGGGCACGACGACGTAACGCCACAGCCCGACCCAGGGCCAGTAGAAGAGGACGAGCGACAGCGGCCGCAGAACGTAGAGCCACGCCTGGCGGAGCACCCACCCGACCCCCCTGCCGAGCGGCGCGAGCACGTGCCGCCGCGCAGCCCGCGCCCCCGCCACGAGCAGGTCCCACAGAGCCCGCACCGGCAGCACCACGAGCACGGCGACGATCTTCACGGGCACCCTGACCACCCCGGTCAGACACCCGTCCCCACCTGACGCGGCCTGCGCCTTCTCCATCTGCATGCCGCTAAGGACACCAGAACCCGCCCTTCCGTTGCGCGGGGGCGGAACGCCGATGTCCCCCTGCCGGACGGCAGGGGGACATCGGAGGTCACGTCACGCCTTCGGGGAGGCGCCGCCCACCACGCTCAGTGGGAGCAGCTTCTTGCCCGTGGGGCCGATCTGGATGTGGGTGTCCATCTGCGGGCAGACCCCACAGTCGAAGCACGGCGTCCAGCGGCAGTCCTCGACCTCGGTCTCGTCGAGGGCGTCCTGCCAGTCCTCCCAGAGCCAGTCCTTGTCCAGGCCCGAGTCCAGGTGGTCCCAGGGCAGGACCTCCTCGTACGTGCGCTCGCGGGTCGTGTACCAGGCCACGTCCACGCCGTACGCCGGCAGGGTCTTCTCCGCCGCCTGCATCCAGCGGTCGTACGAGAAGTGCTCGCGCCAGCCGTCGAAGCGGCCGCCGTCCTCGTAGACCGCGCGGATCACGTCGCCGATGCGGCGGTCGCCGCGCGAGAGGAGGCCCTCGACGATGCCCGGCTTGCCGTCGTGGTAGCGGAAGCCGATGGAGCGGCCGTACTTCTTGTCGCCGCGGATCTTGTCGCGGAGCTTGCCGAGGCGGGCGTCCGTCTCCTCCGCCGAGAGCTGCGGGGCCCACTGGAAGGGGGTGTGGGGCTTGGGGACGAAGCCGCCGATCGACACGGTGCAGCGGATGTCGTTCTGGCCGGAGACCTCGCGGCCCTTGGCGATGACGTTGACCGCCATGTCGCCGATCTGGAGGACGTCCTCGTCGGTCTCGGTCGGCAGGCCGCACATGAAGTACAGCTTCACCTGGCGCCAGCCGTTGCCGTACGCGGTGGCGACGGTGCGGATCAGGTCCTCTTCCGAGACCATCTTGTTGATGACCTTGCGCATGCGCTCGGAGCCGCCCTCGGGGGCGAAGGTCAGGCCGGAGCGGCGCCCGTTGCGGGTCAGCTCGTTGGCCAGGTCCACGTTGAACGCGTCCACGCGGGTCGACGGGAGGGACAGGCCCACCTTGTCGTCCGAGTAGCGGTCCGCGAGGCCCTTGGCGATGTCGGCAATCTCCGTGTGGTCCGCGGAGGACAGGGAGAGCAGGCCGACCTCCTCGAAGCCCGTCGCCTTGAGGCCCTTCTCGACCATTTCGCCGATGCCGGTGATGCTTCGCTCCCGCACGGGGCGCGTGATCATGCCGGCCTGGCAGAAACGGCATCCGCGGGTGCAGCCGCGGAAGATCTCCACGGACATGCGCTCGTGGACGGTCTCGGCGAGCGGGACCAGGGGCTGCTTGGGGTAGGGCCACTCGTCGAGGTCCATGACGGTGTGCTTGGAGACGCGCCACGGAACGCCGGAGCGGTTCGGGACGACGCGGCCGATGCGGCCGTCCTCCAGGTACTCGACGTCGTAGAAGCCCGGGATGTAGACGCTGCCGGTCTTCGCGAGGCGCAGCAGCACCTCCTCGCGGCCGCCGGGGCGGCCTTCGGCCTTCCAGGTGCGGATGATCTCGGTCATGTCGAGGACGGCCTGCTCGCCGTCGCCGATGATGGCCGCGTCGATGAACTCCGCGATCGGCTCGGGGTTGAAGGCCGCGTGGCCGCCGGCGAGCACGATGGGGTGGTCGACCGTGCGGTTCTTCGCCTCCAGCGGGATGCCCGCGAGGTCCAGCGCCGTGAGCATGTTGGTGTAGCCCAGCTCCGTGGAGAAGGACAGGCCGAACACGTCGAAGGCGGAGACGGGGCGGTGGCTGTCGACGGTGAACTGGGGCACCTGGTGCTCGCGCATCAGGGCCTCCAGGTCGGGCCACACCGAGTACGTGCGCTCGGCGAGGACGCCCTCGCGCTCGTTCAGCACCTCGTAGAGGATCATGACGCCCTGGTTGGGCAGGCCCACCTCGTAGGCGTCCGGGTACATGAGCGCCCAGCGGACGTCACAGGACTCCCACGGCTTCACGGTGGAATTGAGCTCACCACCGACGTACTGGATGGGCTTCTGCACATGCGGGAGCAGAGCTTCGAGCTGTGGGAAGACCGACTCGGACATCACGCGACTTTCGTGAAGCGGGCAGGGGGCGACTCTCAAGCGTACCTTGAGGGCCGGACGCCCCCGCCCACATGATCACTTGAGGGCGGCCCGCAGGCCGGGGGCGGCGGCCTCGGCCCAGGTGGCGGGGAGGTCGCGTTCGGTGCGTTCCGCGCGGGCCTCCTCGCGGCCGTGGAGCAGGCCCCAGGTGAAGGAGGGTTCGCCGGCGCCGTGGGCCTGGTGGGCCAGGTCGCGCAGGGCGGTGCGGGCGACGACGCTGTCCTGGTGCTCGCCGAGGAGGTTCTGGACGCCCTTCATGGCCTCGGCGAACTTCCGGGCGGGTTTCCCGAGGGCGGCTTCGGCGGCTTCCGCGGCGTAGCGGGCGCGTTTGGCGGCCTTGCGGGCCTGGTGGAGGGCGTGGTCGGCCTCCTGCCCGGGGTCCAGGGAGAGGGCGTGGTCGACGCGGGAGGCGAGTCTGGCGTAGTCGCGGAGCACGGCCTTGGGGAGGGCCTTGCCGGCGGGCTTGGCGGCGCCGGGCAGCAGGGGCGGGTCGGCGAGCAGGGCCTCCAGGGTGTCGAGGAGGGCGAGGTGGCGCGGGCTGTCGAGGGCCGTGAGGGCGCGGCGGCGGGAGGCTGAGCGGCGGGTGGTGTTCCAGGTGCGCAGGCGTTTGCGGACGGGTCCGGCGAGGAGGGGGCGGGGGAGGTCGTCGAGGGCGGTCCGGAAGTGTTCGTGGAGGACCTCGCGGTCGCGGTCGACGCCGAGTTCCGTGCCGAGCCGGCGCAGTTCTTCGCCGATGGGGTCGGTGACGCGGCGGTCGAGGACCTTGCGGTAGGTCTTGAAGGCGCTGCGCAGGCGGCGGGAGGCGACGCGCATCTGGTGCACGGAGTCGGGCTGGTCGCGGCGGACGGCGGGGTCGTAGGTGATCAGTGCGGTGACCTGTTCGCGCAGGTACGCCAGGACGTACGCGCCGGCGGTTCCGTCGTCGGCCGGGTCGGTGCCGGGGCGGGCGGGGGGCTCGTTGCCGGTCTCGGCGAGGGCGCGGGCGAGTTTGGAGGGGGCGTCGGAGACCTTGAGTCCGGCCTGCTCGAAGGCCTTCTCGACGGCGTCGAGGAGGCCGGGGTCGGTGCCGTCGGCGAGTTCCACCTCGACCTCGGTCCAGGTGGCGGTGGTGTCCTGGTGCCGGGCGGTGACCGCGTCGGTGGTGAGTTCGGCGAGGAGGGCGCCGTCGGCGTCGAGGAGGTGGCTGGTCCGGCGGGAGGAGAGGAGCCGGACCCGGGGTTCGAGTGCGGCGTACCGGACGCGGGAGCGGACGAGGGCGGCGAGCGGACCGGGGACGGTGTCGCCGAGGGCGGCGGTGACCTCGTCGCGGACGCCGGGGGCGACGGGGAGTTTGAGGTGCCAGCCGGCGTCGTGGCCGCCGGTGCGGCGGCGCAGGGTGAGGCCGTCGGCGGCGAGCCGCTGGTCGGGGGTGTCGTAGTAGACGGCGTCGAGGTCGGCGACGCCCTGGTCGACGACGGCGGCGATGCCGGCCGTGCCGGTGAGGTCGGGGACTCCGCGACGCTCCGCCTTGGGCTTCGTGAACTCGAATTTCCGCTCGATTTCGCGCTTCGTGTCCGCCATGGACCGAATCTAGTCCGGATCGGTGCGCGGTGGGAGGCCGCCTCGGCGTCCGGCGGAAAGCCTCCCTCCGCTCCGGGTGCGCGTCAGGCCGAGAGGGGCCGCTGCACCTTGATCGACTGGAGGAGGCCGATGGCCACCCAGACGGCGAACATGGACGATCCTCCGTAGGAGACGAAGGGCAGGGGCAGGCCGGCGACGGGCATGATGCCGAGGTTCATCCCGATGTTCTCGAAGGCCTGGAAGGCGAACCAGGCGATGATCCCGGCGGCCACGATGGTGCCGTACAGCTCGGTGGTGGCGCGGGCGATCATGCAGGCGCGCCAGAGGACGATGCCGAGGAGGCCGAGGACCAGGATGCCGCCGACGAAGCCGAGCTCCTCGCCGGCGACGGTGAAGACGAAGTCGGTCTGCTGTTCGGGGACGAACTGGCCGGTGGTCTGCGGTCCCTTGAAGAGGCCGGAGCCGGTCAGGCCGCCGCCGCCGATGGCGATGCGGGCCTGGTTGGTGTTGTAGCCGGCGCCGGAGGGGTCGAGCTCGGGGTTGGCGAAGGCCGCGAAGCGGTTGATCTGGTACTGGTCGAGGACGCCGAGCTGCCAGATGAGGACGGCTCCGGCCGTGCCGGCGCCCATCAGGCCGAGGACCCAGCGGTTGGAGGCGCCGGAGGCGAGCAGCACGCCGAGCACGATGACGACCATCACCATCACGGACCCGAGGTCGGGCATCAGCATGACGATGCCCATGGGCGCGGCGGCCAGGCAGAGGGCCTTGACGACGGTGCGGTGCTCGGGGTGTTCGAGGTCGCCGGCGTCGACCCGGGCGGCGAGCAGCATCGCCATCACCAGGATGATCGTGACCTTCACGAACTCCGAGGGCTGGAGCGAGAAGCCGCCGCCGATGACGATCCAGGCGTGGGCGCCGTTGATGGTGGCGCCGAGCGGGGTGAGCACGGCGGTGACGAGGACGAGCGAGAGGCCGTAGAGGACCGGGACGGCGCCCCGCAGGTTGCGGTGGCCGAGGAGGACCGTCCCGATCATCAGTACGAGGCCGATGCCGGTGTTGAGCAGGTGGCGCCAGAGGAAGTACTGCGGGTCGCCCTGGTTGAGGGTGTCCCGGTGGCGGGTGGCGGACCAGACGAGCAGGGCGCCGATCAGGGACAGGCCGAGGGCCGACAGCAGTATCGGCCAGTCGAGCCGGCGCAGGACCGAGTCGCGGGCCGTCAGCCGGGCGAGCGTGCCCTTCTGGGGCGCGTACCGGGATACGGAGAAGTTGTTCGCGGTCTGCATCATCACGTCTCAGTCATGCCGCAGGGGCGGCGGGCCGGCGAGCGCGGGCGGCGCCAGCTCCTCCGGGGACGGGGGCACGTACGGCTTGATCTCGGGGGAGTCGATGGTGCCGTCGGGGTGGACGGTGGGCAGCTGTGCCTGGGGCTTGGGCAGGAGGGCCTTGCCGGTGTCCTTGCCGTCCATGGTGAGCCCGTACATCGCGTTGTAGATGTTGCGGACGGCGGGGCCGGAGGCGCCGGAGCCGGTGCCGCCCTGGGAGATCGTCATCACGATGGTGAAGTCGTCGGTGTAGGTCGCGAGCCACGAGGTGGTCTGCTTGCCGTAGACCTGGGCGGTGCCGGTCTTGGCGCGCAGCGGGATCCTGTCCAGGGGCCAGCCGATGAACCGCCAGGCGGCGGTGCCGCCGGGTTCGACGACCATGCGCAGGCCCTTGTCGAGGTCGCTGATGGTCTTGGCGTCGACGGGCAGCTTGCCGTGGGACTGGGGCTTGATCTCCTCGACCTTGCCCTGGGGGCTGACGACGGCCTTGCCGACGGTGGGGTTGTAGAGGGTGCCGCCGTTGCTGATGGCGGCGTAGGCGGTGGCCATCTGGATGGGGGTGACGAGGACGTCGCCCTGGCCGATGGCGAAGTTGATGCTGTCGTAGGCCTTGAGCTGGTTGCCTTCGAGGCAGCTCTCGTAGGCGATCTGCTCGACGTAGGTGCCGCCCTTCTTGCCCTGCTTGCACCAGGAGTCCTTGTTGGCCTCCCAGAAGCTCTGCTTCCAGTGGCGGTCGGGGATGCGGCCGCTGACCTCGTTGGGCAGGTCGATGTGGGTCTCGGAGCCGAGTCCGAACTCGCGGGCGGTCTTGTAGAACCAGTCGTGCGGGTTCTTGGGTTCGAGGCCGCCGTCGCGCTGCCATTCCTTGTGGCCGAGGGCGTAGAAGACGGTGTTGCAGGAGAACTTGAGGGCTTCGCCGAGGGTGATGGGGCCGTGGCCCTTGGACTCGAAGTTGGCGAAGCTGCGGCCGCCCATGTTGTAGGAGGCGCTGCAGTTGTACTTGTCGTCGAATCCGTAGCCGGCGCGGACGGCGGCGCTGGCGGAGACCACCTTGAAGATGGAGCCGGCGGGGGCCTGGCCCTGGATGGCCCGGTTGAGGAGGGGGTAGTTGGAGTCCTTGCTGGTGAACTTGGCGTAGTCCTGGCCGGAGATCCCGCCGACCCAGACGTTGGGGTCGTAGTCGGGCTGGGAGGCCATTGCGACGACGCGGCCGGTCTTGGTCTCCATGACGACGACGGCCCCGGAGTCGGCCTCGTACTTGCGGCCGGTGATGTTGTCGGTCTCGTTGCGGACGACCTTCATCGCCTCGGCGAGCTCGTACTCGGCGACGGCCTGGACGCGGGCGTCGATGCTGGTGATGAGGGTGGAGCCGGCGATGCCGGGGTCGGACTTGGTCTCGCCCATAACGCGGCCGAGGTTGTCGACCTCGTAGGAGGTCACCTGGGCCTTGCCGCGCAGCTCCTTGTCGTACGTGCGCTCGATGCCGGAGCGGCCGACCTGGTCGGAGCGCAGGTGCGGCGAGTCGGTGTTCTTGGCCTTCTGGATCTCGTCGTCGGTGACGGGCGAGAGGTAGCCGAGGACCTGGGCGGCGCGGCCGCCGCCGACGGCCGGGTAGCGGCGTACGGCGGTGGGTTCGGCGGTGATGCCGGGGAAGTCCTCGGGGCGTTCGCGGATCTGGAGGGCCTGCTGGGTGGTGGCCTCGGTGGTGACGGGGATCGGCTGGTAGGGGGAGCCGTTCCAGCAGGGCTTGGGGGTCTGGGAGTCGCAGAGCCGGATCTTGTCCATGACGTCCTGCGGCTTCATGTCGAGGACTCCGGCGAGCCGGGTCAGGACGGCCTTGCCCCGGTCCTTTATCCGCATCAGCTCGGTGCGGGACGCGGAGACGACGAGGCGGGTCTCGTTGTCGGCGAGGGGGACGCCGCGGGCGTCGAGGACGTCGCCGCGCACGGCGGGCTGCACCACGCGCTGGACGTGGTTGCTGCGGGCCTCGTCGGCGTATTCGTGGCCGTTGCGGATCTGGAGGTACCAGAGGCGGCCGCCGAGGGTGAAGAGCAGGGAGAAGACGAGGATCTGGATGATGACGAGCCGGATCTGCACCCGGGGGGTGCGGCCGGTCTCGGGAATGTTGGTCATGCCTGGTGCTCCCCCGTCACAGCTTCTTGACGTTCTTCACGCCTTTGACGCCCTTTATCCGCACGGCCCGGTTGGCGCGGCCGCGGGCGGTGCGCAGCCGCAGGCCGCCTCGCTGGCTGCCGATCCTGAGGCCGGTGCCGCCGGTGAGCCAGCCGGTGGAGACGTCGGCGCCCTGCGGCGGGCCGGTGTTGGCTTCGACGGCCATGGGGTCGTTCTCGGCGCGGCGGGCCAGGGCCATGATCCACGGCACGGTGAAGGGGGCGAGCAGGAGGTCGTAGAGGACGGCGGTGAACAGCAGCCCGCCGAGGCCGACGTGGCGTTCGGCGGTGTCGCCGACCAGGGCGCCGACCCCGACGTACAGCATGATCGATCCGGCGGCGGCGGCGAGGACGGTCAGCATGGGGCCCCAGGCGGAGCGGAACCGGCCGCTGTCGGGACGGGCCAGCCCCACCAGGTAGCCGATGATGCACAGCACGAGGGCGTACCGGCCGGCGGCGTGGTCGGCGGGCGGGGCCAGGTCGGCGAGGAGGCCCGCGCCGAAGCCGAGGACGGCGCCGGAGGTGGGCCCGTACACCAGGGACAGGGCGACGACCGTGAGCAGCATCAGGTCGGGGACGGCGCCGGGGAGCTGGAGCCTTCCCAGGACGGTGACCTGGATGACGAGGGCGACCACGACGAGGGTGGCGGAGAGCAGGATCCGGTTGAAGCGCATGGCTCAGCGTTCCTCCTCGTCCGCGGGCCGGCCGGAGACGCTCGGGGTGGGCGTGACCGTGACGGTGACCGTGGGTGTGGGCTTGGGGGGTTCGGGCTTGGGGGGCAGGACGGTGTCACGGGGGTCGTCGCGGGGCGGGACGACGACCACGCCGACGATGTCGAGGCGGGAGAAGCCGACGAAGGGGCGGACGTGGATGGTGCGGGTGAGGCCGCCGTTGGAGGGGTCGACGCGGACGACCTCGCCGAGCGGGACGCCGGGGACGAAGGGCTTGTTGGCGCGGGAGCCGAAGGTGACCAGGCGGTCGCCGGGGCTGACCTTGGCGCGGCCGTTGAGCATCTGGACGGCCAGGGGGCGGTCGCCCTGGCCGGTGGCGAAGCCGAGTTCGCCGCTGGCCTCCAGGCGGGTGCCGACGGTGAAGTCGGGGTCGCTGGCGAGCAGGACGGTGGAGGTGTCGGGGCCGACGGTGGTGACGCGGCCGACGAGTCCGTCGCCGTTGAGGACGGTCATGTCGCGTTCGATGCCGTCCTTGCTGCCGGCGTCGATGGTGACGGTCCAGGAGAAGCCCTGGGCCGCTCCTATGGCGATGACTTCGGCGCCCTTGATGCCGTACTGGCCGGCGCCGGCCCGCTTGAGCATCTCGTCGAGTTCGCGGATGCGGCTCTTGGCCCGTTCGTCGCTGCCCATCCTGGTCTTCAGGAGGGTGTTCTCGTGCTCCAGACGGGTGATGCGGTTGTGGCGCTCGTCGGAGTCGCGTACGGCCCCTATGGCGTTGGCGACCGGGTCCACGGCGGTCGCGACGCCCTTCTCGACCGGGCCGAAGACCGCTGCGGCGGCCTTGCGGGCACCGTCGACCGGTGACTCCTCGCCCGCTCTGATGTCCACCGTGATCAATGCGAACGCGATGGCGATCAGCAGCACCAGGAGCAGCCGGCTCTCTCGTGTGTCCCTCACGTGCGGCGGCCGTGCCTTCCTCGTAGAAAACCCGTGCGGCGGAGCCGCTCCGGCGGAGCCGGGGCTGCACCGGACTGTGCCTGTATATCAACGATCCGCCGCACGGGCGCGGTAGCACCCGTACGGCGGATCCTTGTGTTCCGCATGCCCCGTTGGAGGGGGTTTGATCATCGCCGGGGCTGGGCGTCCAGGACCTGCTGGAGGGCTTCGAACTCCTCGACGCACTTGCCGGAGCCGAGGGCCACGGAGTCGAGGGGGTCCTCGGCGATGTGGATCGGCATGCCGGTCTCGCGGCGCAGCCGCTCGTCGAGTCCGCGCAGGAGCGCGCCGCCGCCGGTGAGGACGATGCCGCGGTCCATGATGTCGCCGGAGAGTTCCGGCGGGCACTTGTCGAGGGTGGTCTTGACGGCGTCGACGATGGAGTTGACGGGCTCCTCGATGGCCTTGCGCACCTCGGCGGCGGAGATGACGACGGTCTTCGGGAGGCCGGAGACCAGGTCGCGGCCGCGGATCTCGGTGTGCTCGTCCTTGTCGAGGTCGTACGCCGACCCGATGGTGATCTTGATCTGTTCGGCGGTTCGTTCGCCGAGGAGGAGCGAGTACTCCTTCTTGATGTGCTGGATGATCGCGTTGTCCAGCTCGTCGCCGGCGACCCGGATGGACTGCGCCGTGACGATTCCGCCGAGGGAGATGACGGCGACCTCGGTGGTGCCGCCGCCGATGTCCACGACCATGTTGCCGGTGGCCTCGTGGACGGGCAGGCCCGAGCCGATGGCGGCGGCCATGGGCTCCTCGATGATGTGCACCTGGCGGGCGCCGGCCTGCGTGGACGCCTCGATGACGGCGCGCCGCTCCACTCCGGTGATGCCGGAGGGCACGCAGACGACGACGCGCGGGCGTGCCAGGTAGCGGCGCTTGTGGATCTTGAGGATGAAGTACCGGAGCATGCGCTCGGTGATCTCGAAGTCGGCGATCACGCCGTCCTTGAGGGGCCGTACGGCGACGATGTTGCCGGGCGTGCGCCCGATCATCTTCTTCGCCTCGGAGCCGACCGCCAGGATTCCACCGGTGTTCGTGTTGATGGCGACCACGGACGGCTCGTTCAGGACGATTCCCCGGCCCCTCACGTACACCAGCGTGTTGGCGGTCCCGAGGTCGATCGCCATGTCACGGCCGATGAACGACATGTTGTTCCCCTTGTTCCCCATGAGGAGCGTCTGGCCTTCCAGTTGATAGCGGCTGCTGTCAGGTCGGCGAGGTGGGTGTGTGGGTGGAGGCCCCATCGTAAGGCCGCGAGTACCGGTACCGCGCGACGGGACTCCGGCGATGGCGCCGGACGGGCAACCCGCCCCCATAGTGGTGACGTCGTGTTCTTGCCATGCGTTCCCGGATGCTTCCGGCAATACCGAAGGGCGACCGAAATTACTTCGGTCGCCCCAGGTCATGAGCGCTATTTGGCTGATGTCTCGTCAGAAAGGCGTGCTCGGGAATGCTCCGCTACGCTCAGAGAGCCGGGAAGAAGAGCTTCAGCTCGCGTTCCGCGGACTCCTCGGAATCCGAGGCGTGGATCAGGTTCTCGCGCACGATGGTGCCGAAGTCCCCCCGGATGGAGCCGGGCGCCGCGGCGATCGGGTCGGTGGGCCCGGCCAGCTGGCGGACACCCTCGATCGCACGTTCCCCTTCCACGACCAGGACGACGACGGGGCCGCTGGCCATGAAGCCCATCAGGGGCTCGTAGAAGGGGCGGCCGACGTGCTCGCCGTAGTGCGTCTCAAGGATCTCGCGGTCGAGCGTGCGCAGCTCCATCGCCGGAATGGTCCAGCCGGCCTTCCGCTCGATGCGGCCGATGATCTCGCCGACCAGCCCGCGACGGACGGCGTCGGGCTTGAGGATGACGAGCGTGCGCTGGGTCATGTGACAACTCCTTGCGGCAAACGGGTGCGGTGCGACGAATCTACAGGGCCGAAACGGTGAACCATCACGCAGCGTCAGGAGCCGCAGCTTCCGCCTGACGCGCCGCCCAGCTCGCCTTGATCGCGTCGATCTTGCGGCCGTAGTGCACCGAGCACCACCACAGGCCCGCGAAGACCGCGCCCAGGAAGAACATCATCGGGACCACGAAGCCGCTCGCGATCAGCCCGATCTGCAGCGCCCAGCCGATCTGCACCGCGCCGGGGCGCGACAGCATCCCGCACAGCAGCACCGACAGCAGCATCGTCACACCGCAGACCGTCCACACCTGGGCCTGGGTCAGGTCCGGGTTCTTCATGGCCACCAGGCCCGCGAAGCCGACGATGAAGAATTCACCGATCAGCGTGCTCGCGCAGAGCGTGCGCATCGATCCCTCAGCCCTTCTTGAACAGCAGGCGGGCCTCGCCCACCGTGATCACGGAACCGGTCACCAGGACGCCGGCCCCTCCGTATTCGGCCTCTTCCTCCGCCAGGGTGACGGCCGCCTCCAGGGCGTCGTCCAGGCGGGGCTCCACCTGCACCCGGTCCGGGCCGAAGACCTCGACCGCGATGGCGGCCAGCTCGTCGGCGCCCATGGCCCGGTGGCTGGTGTTCTCGGTGACCACGACCTCCGCGAAGATCGGCTCGAAGGCCTCGAAGACGCCCTTGACGTCCTTGCCCTCGCTCGCGGCCACGACACCGATCAGCCGGCTGAAGCCGAAGGCCTCGGTGACCGCCTCCGCGGTGACCCGCGCGCCCGCCGGGTTGTGCGCGGCGTCCAGGATCACCGTCGGGCTGCGGCGCACGACCTCCATGCGGCCCGGCGAGGTCACCGAGGCGAAGGCCTGCCGCACCGTGTCCAGGTCCAGCTCCCGCGCGTGCTCCCCGCCGACGCCGAAGAAGGCCTCGACGGCGGCCAGCGCGACCGCCGCGTTGTGCGCCATGTGGGCGCCGTACAGCGGCAGGAAGATGCCCTCGTACTCGCCGCCCATCCCCCGCAGGGTCAGCATCTGGCCGCCGACCGCCACCTCGCGGGAGACGACGCCGAACTCCATGCCCTCGCGGGCCACGGTCGCGTCGACCTCGACGGCCTTCTTCAACAGCACCTGCGCCGCGTCCACCGGCTGCTGCGCCAGGATCACGGTGGCGTCCTGCTTGATGACGCCGCCCTTCTCCTGGGCGATCTCGCCGGGCGTGGAGCCGAGCCGGTCCGTGTGGTCCAGGCTGATCGGGGTGATCACCGCGACCGTCCCGTCGATCACGTTGGTGGCGTCCCAGCTGCCGCCCATGCCGACCTCGACGACCGCGACGTCGACCGGCGCGTCCGCGAAGGCCGCGTACGCCATGCCGGTGAGCACCTCGAAGAACGACAGCCGGTACTCCTCGGCCGCGTCGACCATCTCCACGTACGGCTTCACGTCGTGGTAGGTCTCGATGAACCGCTCGGCGCTGATCGGCGCGCCGTCCAGGCTGATCCGCTCGGTCACCGACTGCACGTGCGGGCTGGTGTAGCGGCCGGTGCGCAGGTCGAAGGCGTTCAACAGGGCCTCGATCATGCGGGCCGTGCTGGTCTTGCCGTTGGTGCCGGTGACGTGGATGGACGGGTACGCGTGCTGCGGCTCGCCCAGGACGTCCATGAGCGCGGCGATCCGGCTGACGGACGGCTCCAGCTTGGTCTCGCCCCAGCGGGTGGCCAGCTCCTGCTCCACCTCCAGCAGCGCCTTCGCCACCTCCGGGTCCTCGGGGCGGGACGGCACGGGGTCGCCCGAGGGCGGCCCGGCCTGGGCGCGCAGGGTACGGCTGCCGGCCTCGATCACCGCCAGGTCGGGGTCGCGGTCGGACTCTTCCGCCACGATCTGGTCGAACTCGTCGAAGGGACGGTCGCGGTCGCGGTCGTGGCTCTCGGGCTGCTGCTCACTCACGGGTCCAGTCTACGGACGGGGCCCACGAGGACTTTCGGCCCGGCCGTTTCGGGACGTTCGGCCGCCAAAGCGACCTGATCGTTATGCAAGCCTTGCGGACAGGAGATAGGGGAACGAATGCCGCAGGCCAGCACCACCACGACCGCCTCCAGCCGCGACATAGGGATAGACCTGGGGACCGCGAACACCCTCGTCTACGCCCGCGGCCACGGGATCGTCCTCAATGAGCCGTCCGTGGTGGCGGTCAAGGCCGGCACCACCACCGCCCTGGCCGTCGGGGCCGAGGCCAAGGAGACCATCGGCCGCACACCGGGCTCCATCACCGCCATCCGCCCCCTCAAGGACGGGGTGATCTGCGACTACGAGGCCGCCGAGGAGATGATCCGGCACTTCGTGCGCAAGGCGGTGCCCGGCCGGCGCCCCCGCACCCGGATGGTGATCTGCGTGCCGTCCGGCGTGACCCCCGTCGAGCGGCGGGCCATCGTCCACGCCTCCACCCGGGCCGGGGCCAAGACCGTCCACCTCATCGAGGAGCCGATGGCCGCCGCGATCGGGGCGGGGCTGCCCGTGGCCGAGCCGCGCGGCTCCATGGTCGTGGACATCGGCGGCGGCACCTCCGAGGTCGCCGTGATCTCCCTCGGCGGGATCGTCACCTCGCAGTCCCTGCGGGTCGGCGGGGACCGGCTGGACGCCGCGATCACGGACTACGTGCGCAAGGAACACGCACTGCTCATCGGCGAGCGGACCGCCGAGGACGTGAAGGTCGCCATCGGCTCCGCCTGGCCCGTCCCGGACCGGCCCGAGCTGGAGACCCGGACCTTCACCGTGCGCGGCCGCGAGAAGGTCGGCGGCATGCCCAAGACCCTGGAGCTGACCGCGCCCGACGTCCGGGCCGCCCTCGACGAGCCCGTCGAGGCGATCATCGCCGCGGTCCGCGCCACCCTGGAGGACTGCCCGCCGGAGCTGTCCGGCGACGTCATGGAGCACGGCATCGTCCTCACCGGCGGCGGCGCCCTGCTGCCCGGCCTGGACCTGCGCATCGCCTCCGCCACCGGCATCCCGGTGTTCGTCGCGGACGCCCCGCTGGACTGCGTGGCCCTCGGCTCCGGCCGCTGCGTCGAGGACCTCGACACCCTCAGCGGCCTGCTCTCCCCCGCGAAGGCCTGACACCCTGGGCCGGCCAGACCGGTCAGCCGTGCGGCAGCACCGCCACGACCTCGTACGAGTCCGGCGTCCGCGTCGCCGTCAGGGTGCCGCCCAGGCTGCGGACCCGCTCGGCCATGCTCGCCGTGCCCGAGCCCGCCGAGACCGGGGCCCGGCCCGGGGTGCCGGCGGGCAGGCCGTTGCTGACGGCGATCCGCACGTGCGGGCCGTCCGCCCGGACCGACACCTCGATGGTCTCGCCGCGCGCGTGCTTGGCCGCGTTGGTCAGGCACTCCTGCACCACCCGGTACACCGCCGCCTGCCGCAGCGGCGACAGCCCGTGCGCCTGCGGGTCCATCGCCAGCCGGACGGGCGAGCCGGCCCGCCCGCTCTCCTCCGCCAGCGCCGCGAGCCCGTCCACGCCGGGCGTGGCGGCACGTTCCCCGCGCTGCACGATGATCTCGTTCAGTACCAGGTGCGCCCGCCGGGCCGTGTCCGACAGCTCCTCGAAGTCCTTCGCGTACGGGGTCTCGCGCGCCCGCATCGACAGCACCTCCGAGCGGACCGTCAGCAGGGTCAGCTCCCGCCCCACGAAGTCGTGGACGTCACGGGCGACGGAGGTCCGCTCCTCCTGCACGGCGTTCAGCACCGCCGACTCGGCCCGCCTGGTCTCCAGCTCGCGCACCAGGTCGTGCCGGTAGGCGGCGATCCCGACGGCCGAGGCGAGCACCCCGATGGGCACCACCAGGCCGAGGAAGGAGCTGAGCGTCGCGGCCCTCGGCTCGGGCCAGCCCGGCACGCAGAACACCGAGACCGCGAAGGCCAGGTACCCGACGGTGGCCAGCACCGCGGCGCGCCGGCCCCGGTAGCGGCCGACGGAGTACAGCGCGAACTGGATCAGGGTCAGCTCGTGCAGCCAGCCGATGAACACCAGGGCCGTCAGGTACGCCGCCCACGGCATCCGGCGCCGCAGCAGCAGCGTCGAGCAGCCCACGGTGAGCACGACGGCGGCCCCGGCCCCGTTGAGGGAGTTGTCGGCGGCGGCCAGGCCGGGCAGGTCGAGCGCCATCAGGGCCAGGCAGCTCAGCGCCGCGAGGACGTCCTGCGCCCGCGGGGAGGCGCCCCGGCCCTCGGCCAGCCGGCGGCCGCAGGCCACGAGCCGGTGGAACGCCGACGGGGCGGGCTTGACGTGCATCTCCCCATCATCCGTGGTCCCCGCCCGGGATCGGATCGGCGGGTGGGACATATCAAGTGATATACGGCACTCCGCTTGCCGCGGGGGCAGGGCCCAAAGCCCCCCGCCGGAAGCGACCTTCCGCCCTCCCGGCGCCCGCACCGGCCGACGTAGCGTCGGCGGAATGACCACCGCCGCCCACAGGAACGCCGGGACCACCCGAGCCGCCGGGCCCCCCGGAGCCACCGCCCTCACGCCCGACCGGTCCGCCGAGACCCGCCGCACCGGCCTGCTCCTCCTCGCCGGCGGCCTCATCGGCGCCCTCGCCTCCGGGATCCTGGCGTACGACCGCATCCGCACCCTGGAGGACCCCCTCTTCACCCCCGGCTGCAACATCAACGCGGTGCTGAGCTGCGGCAACGTGATGACCGCCTGGCAGAGCCACCTGCTGGGCCCGCCCAACGCCCTGCTCGGCCTCCCCGCCTTCGCCGCCCTCGCGGGCCTGGGCCTGGCGGTGGCCGCCGGGGCCCGGCTGCCGCGCCGGCTCTGGCAGGGGCTGTGGGCCGCGCTCGCCGCCGGCTCCGCCCTCACGCTGTGGCTGATCGGCCAGTGCCTGTACGTGATCGGCGCGCTGTGCCCGTGGTGCACGGCCGTCTGGGCGGTGATGATCCCGCTGTTCTGGTACGTCACCCGGCACCTGGCCCGCCCCGGCTCCCCGCTGCGCGCCCTCCCCCACTGGCTGGTCCCGGCCGCCCTGTACCTGGTGGTGGCCGCGCTGGTCGTGACCCGCTTCGGGACCGGCCTCCTCTGAACCCGCGCGAAGGCCCCCGCACCGTCCGGGAACGGTGCGGGGGCCTTCGTACGACTGTGTGGCTACGCGGCTACGGGGCTACGCGGCGGGCAGGCCGGCCAACTGCGCCTGGATCCGGGCGATGTCCGCCTCGGCCTTGGCGAGACGGCCCTTGATCTTGTCCACGACGTTGTCGGGGGCCTTGGCGATGAACGCCTCGTTCGCCAGCTTCGCCTCCGCCTGCTGCTTCTCCTTCTCGGCGGCGCCCAGGTCCTTCGTCAGGCGCTTGCGCTCGGCCTCGACGTCGATGGTGCCCGACAGGTCGAGGGCCACCGTGGCACCGGCGACCGGGAGGGTCGCGGAGGCGCTGAAGGCGTCGCCCTCCGGCTGGAGGCGCAGCACCTGGCGGATGGCCGCCTCGTGCGCGGCCAGCACCGTACCGGACAGGTCGAGGCGGGCCGGAACCTTCTGCTTGTCGTCGAGGCCCTGCTCCTTGCGGAAGCGGCGGACCTCGCGGACCAGGTTCTGGACGCTCTCGATCTCGGCCTCGGCGGCCTCGTCGCGGAAACCACTGTCCTTCGGCCAGTCGGCGATGACGAGGGACTCGCCGCCGGTCAGCGTGGTCCACAGGGTCTCGGTGACGAACGGGACCACCGGGTGCAGCAGGCGCAGCATGACGTCGATGACCTCGCCGAGGACCCGGCTGGAGACCTTCGCCTGCTCGCCGCCCGCGAAGAAGGTCGTCTTCGACAGCTCGACGTACCAGTCGAAGACCTCGTCCCACGCGAAGTGGTAGAGCGCCTCGCTGAGCTTGGAGAACTGGAAGTCCTCGTAGTAGCCGTCGACCTGCGCGACCGTCTTGTTCAGGCGGGAGAGGATCCAGCGGTCGGTGGCCGACAGCTGCTCGGCCGGCGGCAGCTCGCCCTCGATCGTGGCGCCGTTCATCAGCGCGAAGCGCGTGGCGTTCCAGATCTTGTTGGCGAACTTGCTGGACGCCTGGACCCAGTCCTCGCCGATCGGCACGTCGGTGCCGGGGTTGGCGCCCTTGGCCAGGGTGAAGCGGACGGCGTCGGAGCCGTACTTGTCCATCCAGTCGAGCGGGTCGACGACGTTGCCGAACGACTTCGACATCTTCTTGCCGCGCTCGTCGCGGACCAGGCCGGTCAGCGCGATCGTCTTGAAGGGGACCTCGCCGTCCATGGCGTACAGGCCGAACATCATCATCCGGGCGACCCAGAAGAAGATGATGTCGTGGCCGGTGACCAGGACGTCGGTGGAGTAGAACTTCGCCAGGTCCGGGGTCTTCTCCGGCCAGCCCAGCGTGGAGAACGGCCACAGGCCGGAGGAGAACCAGGTGTCCAGGACGTCGGTGTCCTGGGTCCAGCCCCCGCCCGAGGGCGCTTCCTCGTCGGGGCCGACGCAGACGACCTCGCCGTCCGGGCCGTACCAGACCGGGATGCGGTGGCCCCACCACAGCTGGCGCGAGATGCACCAGTCGTTGAGGTTGTCGACCCAGTCGAAGTAGCGCTTCTCCATCTCGACGGGGTGGATCGCGACCCGGCCGTCGCGGACCGCGTCGCCGGCGGCCTTGGCCAGCGTCTCGACCTTGACCCACCACTGGAGGGACAGGCGCGGCTCGACAGTGGTGCTGCAGCGCGAGCAGTGCCCGACGGAGTGCAGGTAGGGGCGCTTCTCGGCGACGATCCGGCCCTGCTCGCGCAGCGCGCCGACGACCGCGGAACGGGCCTCGAAGCGGTCCAGGCCGAGGAAGGGGCCGTGGACGGTGATGACGCCGTGCTCGTCCATGATCGTCATGTTGGGCAGGTTGTGGCGCTGCCCGATGGCGAAGTCGTTCGGGTCGTGCGCCGGCGTCACCTTGACGCAGCCGGTGCCGAACTCGGGGTCGACGTGCGCGTCCGCGACGACCGGGATCGAGCGGTCGGTGAGCGGCAGCTTGACGAGACGGCCGACGAGGTGCTTGTAGCGCTCGTCGTCGGGGTGGACGGCGATGGCCGTGTCACCGAGCATCGTCTCGGCACGGGTGGTGGCGACGACGAGGCTGTCCTCGCCCTCGCCGTACCGGATGGAGACGAGCTCGCCGGCGTCCTCCTGGTACTCCACCTCGATGTCGGAGATGGCCGTCAGACAGCGGGGGCACCAGTTGATGATGCGCTCGGCGCGGTAGATCAGCTCGTCGTCGTAGAGCTTCTTGAAGATGGTCTGGACGGCCTTGGACAGGCCCTCGTCCATGGTGAAGCGCTCGCGCGACCAGTCGACGCCGTCGCCGAGGCGGCGCATCTGGCCGAGGATCTTGCCGCCGTACTCTTCCTTCCACTGCCAGACGCGCTCGACGAACTCCTCGCGGCCCAGGTCGTGGCGGGACTTGCCCTCCTCGGCGAGCTGCTGCTCGACCTTGTTCTGGGTGGCGATGCCGGCGTGGTCCATGCCGGGCAGCCACAGGGACTCGAAGCCCTGCATGCGCTTGCGGCGGGTCAGGGCGTCCATGAGGGTGTGCTGGAAGGCGTGGCCCAGGTGGAGCGAGCCCGTGACGTTCGGCGGCGGGATGACGATGGTGTACGCGGGCTTCTCGCTCGCGGCGTCGGCCGTGAAGTAGCCACGCTCTACCCAGCGCTCGTAGAGCTTCCCCTCTACCTCGGCCGGCGCGTACTGGGTCGGCAGTTCGGAGTTGGGGGCACTGGGTGTCTGCGTGTTCTCGGTCACGGGGCACAGGATACGGCGGGTGCCGCCCGCGTCACGAATCCATTCCACCGGGGGCGCTTCCGTTGACCTTCGCGGATCCCAGGCCTTCTCATGCGCCCATGAACGCGATCTCCCCGCCCCCCTTCCCGTACCGGCCCGCACCCCCGGCGCCGCGCAAGCGCCGGCTCGCCCTCCGGGTCACGGGGACCGTCCTCGCCATCGGCGCGGGGGCCTTCCTCGGCAGGCTGGCCATGACCGCGTTCCTCTCCGGCCCCGACGACGCCGGCTGGTACCGGCTGGCTCCGCCCGCGTCCTTCCAGGGGCTGGTCCTCCAGGAGTCCGGGCCGCGCGTGGACGCGATCAAGCAGGGCCAGGGGGCCCGCAAGCCGGGCACCGACCCCGTGGCCGTGGTGTACGCCGACCAGGCGGGGGCCGCGCAGCTGGTGGTCAGCGGGGTGGCGGGCGCCTTCGGGAACGGGGACCCCGAGCACGAACTCACCCGGGGCCTGCACGCGATGGGCGTCGAGGGGGCCGTCACGCAGGATTCCGGCACACCGGCGGGCGGGGCGATGCGGTGCGGGACGCTGGCGGCGGCGGGGACACCGGTGACGCTGTGCATGTGGGCCGACCACAGCTCCCTGGTGACGGTCACCGTCCCCGTCGAGAACGGCCCGGTCACGATCGAGGCCCTGGCGGACCGCACCCGGGCCCTGCGGAAGGCGATGGAGGTACCGGCGCGGTCGTAGTTCGGTAACGGCCCGGACCCCGGTGCCCCCAGCCCCCCGGCCTTCCGCCAGGATGTGTGAAACGGATAAGCACACCTCACAGGGGGACGCGGGATGAGTTACAACCAGCCGGGGCCTTACGGCCAGCAGCCGCAGCAGCCCGGCCCCTATGGCCAGCAGCCCCCGCAGCAGCCGAACCCGTACGGCCAGCAGCCCCAGCAGCAGCCCGGCTACGGCTACCCGCAGCAGCCCCCCGCCCCGTCCTACCCGCAGCAGCCCGCGCAGCCGTCCTACCCCCAGCAGCCCGCGCCGCCGGCGTACCCGCAGCAGGGCGGCTACCAGACGCCTCCCCCGCCCCCGCCGGCACCGCAGCCCGCGTACGGCTACCAGCAGCCGCAGCAGCAGCCCCAGACGCCCGCGTACGTCCCCCCGCCGCCGGCCCCGCCGAAGAAGTCGAAGGCCGTCCCGGTCATCGCGGCGGTCGCGGGCGTCGCCGTGATCGCGGGCGGCGCGTGGTGGTTCCTGGGCTCCGGCGGCTCGGTCTCCGACGCGACGAAGGGCTACAAGCTGGTGGCCCCGGAGTCGGTGGGCGAGTTCCAGAAGGACCCGAAGTACCAGCCCAAGCAGCTCAGCGACGCGGACAAGCCGCAGATCGAGGCCGCGGGCATCAAGAACCCCACCCAGGTGGGGATGGACTACTTCGTCGGCGACCCGAAGAACCCGCTCACGTTCAAGGGCCTCACCTTCAGCGGTTACTACGGCGAGATCGCCGACCCGGAGAAGACCGTCGACGGGGCCTTCGCCACGGTGCAGGCGAAGATCACCAAGGACGGGAAGTCGGACGCCCAGTTCGTCGGCAGCCCCAAGGAGTTCACGCCCGACGGGTTCGAGGGCGCCGTCATGAAGTGTGCGGAGCTGAAAGCCACTTCGAAGGACCCTAACAACAAGGGCCCCAAGGAGATCACGCTTCCGGTGTGCGTCTGGGCCGACTACAGCACCACGGCCTCGGTCATCGCCAGCGACGCCGCCGCCATCCTCGCGAGCAAGCCGGGCTACACCCTGGAGCAGGACGCCGACCTGACCGCGAAGCTCTACAAGACTGCCCGGACCAAGGCCTGATCCAGCCTTCGGGGGACCCGGTACGCGCCGGACCCGGTACGCGCTGGGCCCCCCGAAGGGGTCACGCCCGCGAGGCCTGGTAACACGCCTCGCGGGCATGACTCGACTGCACACCGAGGTTGAACAGCTGGCCCCAGCAGACCGACTGGAGTACCCCACCGCCGCCCTCACCGGTGCTGCACGCACTCATCACGTTGGGGCCAACTTGATATCCCATGTTTCGCATATAGGTCGTGCAGTCCGTGTACGAGGCCTGCGCCGGCGAGGCCACGAGGACCGGCAACGCACCTGCCATCACCGTCGCCGCGAGAATCCCGATCATCCGTCGTGCCCTGGCCATGTGCCCACCTCAACAGAGTTCATCTATTACCAGGTGGTAGCCAATCAGCAGGCTTCACGGGAGTCCATAGAGAATCGAACAAATGGCCGAATGTAGCGGCCAGGCTGGCTGGCCCTCATGCCGGAAGGGGCGCTCCCGGTCGGGAGCGCCCCTTCTCGTATGTCCTTGCCGCTACGCCGACTTCTCGTGCGGGCCCTGGTCCTTCGGGACGATGCGGGGGACCAGCGTCGGGTTGACGTTGGAGCGGACCACGTCGGCCGTGATGACCACGCGGGCCACGTCCTTGCGGGACGGGACCTCGTACATCACCGACATCAGGACCTCCTCCATGATGGCGCGCAGGCCGCGCGCGCCCGTCTGGCGGAGGATCGCCTGGTCCGCGATGGCTTCGAGGGCCTCGCGCTCGAAGTCCAGCTCGACGCCGTCGAGTTCGAACAGGCGCTGGTACTGCTTCACCAGGGCGTTGCGCGGCTCGACCAGGATCTGGAGGAGCGCCTCGCGGTCCAGGTTGTGCACCGAGGTGATGACGGGCAGGCGGCCGATGAACTCCGGGATCATCCCGAACTTCACCAGGTCCTCCGGCATGACCTCCTGGAACTGGTCGCTCGCCTCGATCTCCCGCTTCGAGCGGATCGTCGCCCCGAAGCCGATGCCCTTGGCGCCCGCACGCGACTCGATGATCTTCTCCAGGCCGGCGAAGGCGCCGCCCACGATGAAGAGCACGTTCGTCGTGTCGATCTGGATGAACTCCTGGTGGGGGTGCTTGCGGCCGCCCTGCGGGGGCACGGAAGCGGTGGTGCCTTCCAGGATCTTGAGGAGGGCCTGCTGGACGCCTTCACCGGAGACGTCTCGCGTGATCGACGGGTTCTCGCTCTTGCGGGCGACCTTGTCGATCTCGTCGATGTAGATGATCCCGGTCTCGGCCTTCTTGACGTCGTAGTCGGCCGCCTGGATCAGCTTGAGCAGGATGTTCTCGACGTCCTCGCCGACGTACCCCGCCTCCGTCAGCGCCGTCGCGTCGGCGATGGCGAACGGAACGTTGAGCATGCGGGCCAGGGTCTGGGCCAGCAGCGTCTTGCCGGAGCCCGTGGGGCCCAGCAGCAGGATGTTGGACTTCGCGAGCTCGATCGCGTCGTCACGGCCCTGCGCGCCGCCGTTCTCGCCGGCCTGGACGCGCTTGTAGTGGTTGTAGACCGCTACCGAGAGCGCCTTCTTCGCCGGCTCCTGGCCGACGACGTAGCTCTCCAGGAACTCGTAGATCTCACGGGGCTTGGGGAGTTCCTCCCACCGGACCTCGGAGGTCTCCGCGAGTTCCTCTTCGATGATCTCGTTGCAGAGGTCGATGCACTCGTCGCAGATGTACACACCGGGTCCTGCGATGAGCTTCTTCACCTGCTTCTGGCTCTTTCCGCAGAACGAGCACTTGAGCAGGTCGCCGCCGTCACCGATGCGTGCCACGAGGTGCTTCCCCTTCGCCTGGGAGACGCTTTGGTTCAGCGCTCCTGGTGCCTCATATCCGACGGTACCTTGCCGGGGGCCCCGTTCGGGGCCCCCTTGACGCGGTTCACATCGCGGGATTCCGCGGTGCGGCCGCGCCGAGTGGCGGCAAGGATCAGACCGCGTTCATCTTGCGGGTCGAGACGATCTGGTCGATCAGCCCGTACGCCAGCGCGTCCTCGGCCGTGAGGATCTTGTCGCGCTCGATGTCGTCGCGGATCTTCTCGATCGGCGTCGACGAGTGCTTGGCCAGCATGGTCTCCAGCTGGTCGCGCATGCGCAGGATCTCGTTGGCCGCGATCTCCAGGTCGGAGAGCTGCTCGCGGCCGGTGCCGCCGGACGGCTGGTGGATCAGCACGCGGGCGTTCGGGAGGGCCATGCGCTTGCCGGGGGTGCCGGCGGCGAGCAGGACCGCGGCGGCGGAGGCCGCCTGGCCCATGCAGACCGTCTGGATGTCCGGCTTCACGAACTGCATCGTGTCGTAGATCGCCGTGAGGGCGGTGAAGGAGCCGCCGGGGCTGTTGATGTAGATCGAGATGTCGCGGTCGGGGTCCATCGACTCCAGGCACAGCAGCTGCGCCATCACGTCGTTGGCGGAGGCGTCGTCGATCTGCACGCCGAGGAAGATCACGCGCTCCTCGAAGAGCTTCGCGTACGGGTCGTACTCGCGCACGCCCTGCGAGGTGCGCTCGACGAAGCGCGGGATGACGTACCGGTTGTCGACCTGAGGGCCGGAGTAGAGGCCGCTCGCGGAGAAGTTGTTCTGCATCTGGGTGTTCACCGTCCTGGTGGCGTTCTGCGGGCTGTGGGTGCCTGGCACGGGCGGGCGGGGCGCAGGGGTCCTCGTACGGGACCCCGTGCGCCGGGCCGGGGTCAGGCCCCGGTGCCACCGCCGCCCGGGACCAGGGACGCGGCGGAGATGATCTCGTCGATGAGGCCGTAGTCCTTGGCCTCCTCCGCCGTGAACCAGCGGTCGCGGTCGCCGTCGCGGATGATCGCCTCCACGGTCTGGCCCGAGTGGTGCGCGGTGATCTCGGCCATGCGCTGCTTGGTGCGCAGCAGGTACTGGGCCTGGATCTTGATGTCCGAGGCGGTGCCGCCGATGCCGGCGGAGCCCTGGTGCATCAGGATGTCGGTGTTCGGGAGCGCGAAGCGCTTGCCCGGCGTGCCGCCGGTGAGCAGGAACTGGCCCATGGAGGCGGCCATGCCCATGCCGATGGTGACGACGTCGTTCGGGATGTACTGCATGGTGTCGTAGACCGCCATGCCCGCCGTCACGGAGCCACCGGGGCTGTTGATGTACAGGTAGATGTCCTTCTCCGGCTCCGCGGCCAGGAGGAGGAGCTGCGCCGTGATCTTGTTCGCGATGTCGTCGTCGACCTGCTGGCCGAGGAAGATGATGCGTTCGCCGAGCAGCCGGTTGTAGACATGGTCGCCGAGGCCGCCACCGATGGACGGCTCACCCGCGGCGTAAGGCTTCAGATTCGTCACGTATCCACCTGCTCGTCTCCGACGGCCACATGCCGTCTCAGCGTCTCGTTCTGGGGCGCGGACCTACCGGGGGTCGATGCCCGCCGGCTTCGGGTACTCCCGTGCCCTCGTATTCATGGACCCTAACGCGCAGGTAGGACAACGCCATCCCGCTTCCCGAACTGTTCGCTCGGAGCGCAAGGTCCCGAGCGCCCCGCGAGGGCACGCGGAAGGGCCCGGACGCGGCTGCGTCCGGGCCCTTCGGGGCACTGCTCGGGGGGCTCCGCGGGGCTGCCTCCCGGAGGTGTTACTTGGCCTCGGCGTCACCCTCGACGGCGGCCTCGACGACCTCGGCGGCCGTCTCGGTCTCGTCCTCGTCGTCGGAGAGGTCGACGACCTCACCGTTGGTGTCGACGACCTTGGCGGCCTCGACGACGACCGCGAGGGCCTTGCCGCGGGCGACCTCGCCGACCAGCATCGGGACCTGGCCGCCCTCGACGACGGCCTGGGCGAACTGGTCGGGGGACATCCCGGAGGACTGCGCGCGGCGCATGAGGTGCTCGGTGAGCTCCTCCTGGTTGACGCCCAGCTTCTCCTTGTTGACCAGCGCGTCGAGGACGAACTGGGTCTTGATGCCCTTGACGGCCTGCTCGGAGGTCTCGGCGTCGAACTCCTCGACCGTCTTGCCCTGGATCTCGAGGAACTTCTCGAGGTTCAGGCCCATCTGGCCGAGCTGGTGGTGCTCCAGGTTGTGCTTGCGGGTCTGGACCTCGTCCGCGAGGAGCTTCTCGGGGATCGGGACCTCGACGAGCTCCAGCAGCTTCTCCAGGACGCGCTCCTGGGCCTGCGTGGCCTGGTCGTACTGCTTCATGTTCTCGAGGCGCTTGCGGCTGTCGGCCTTGAGCTCGTCGAGGGTGTCGAACTCGCTCGCCATCTGGGCGAACTCGTCGTCCAGCTCCGGCAGCTCGCGGGCGGAGACCTTGGTGACCTTGACGGTGACCTCGGCGTCCTTGCCCTCGGCGGAGCCGCCCTTCAGCTGCGAGGTGAAGGTGGCCTCGCCGCCGGCCTCGAGGCCCTTGACGGCCTCGTCGATGCCGTCGAGGAGCTCGCCCGAGCCGATGGTGTAGGAAACGTCGGTGGCGACGCCGTCCGCGAGGACCTCGCCGTCGACCTTGGCCTCCAGGTCGATGGTGACGACGTCACCCTCGGCGGCGGCGCGCTCGACGTCCTTGGTGGACGCGAAGCGGCCGCGCAGCTGCTCGACCGACTTCTCGACGTCCTCGTCCGAGACCTCGACCGCGTCGACCTCGACCTCGATGCCGGAGTAGTCCGGGATCTCGATCTCGGGGCGGACGTCCACCTCGGCGGTGAACTTCAGGAGCTCGTTGTCCTTCAGCTCCGTGATGTCGACCTCGGGCTGGCCCAGCGGGTTCAGGTCGGCCTCGTTGACGGCCTCGGTGTAGAACTTCGGGAGGGCGTCGTTGACGGCCTCCTCCAGCACCGCACCGCGGCCGAAGCGCTGGTCGATGACGCGGTTCGGGATCTTGCCCTTGCGGAAGCCCTTCACCGTGACCTGCTGGTTGATCTTCTTGTACGCCGCGTCGAGGCTGTCCTTGAGCTCCTCGAAGGGCACCTCGACAGTGAGCCGAACCCGAGTCGGGTTCAGGGTCTCCACGGCGCTCTTCACGGTTCGGTCTCCTTGTGGCTGACTGCTTGGGGTTCTGCCGGAACGCTGTGATTCAGCGGCCTCGGCGGATTCGGCCCGGCATCAGACACACGGGCACGCAGCTTGCATAGTAACCGCAAGCGGCAATCAGCCCACAACGCGATCTTGGCGAGCGATCGGTGGCGCGGGCGGTACTGAGTGGTCGGGGTGGCCGGATTCGAACCGACGACCTTCCGCTCCCAAAGCGGACGCGCTACCAAGCTGCGCCACACCCCGTCGGTGCGACACGTAGGGTACATGCCCGGAGACCCTCCGACGCCCCCGGTTTTCCCGGCGGGCGCACGCGCGTGCGGGGCGGGCCCGGACACGGCGGGAAAAGCGGTGTGCACTCCCCCCGCGCGACCCGCTAGGATGCTGTCCGTGCCGCGGTCCCCGGACCTGCGGCGCAAGCGTTGCGGGTGTAGCTCAATGGTAGAGCCCTAGTCTTCCAAACTAGCTACGCGGGTTCGATTCCCGTCACCCGCTCTTCATGGCTCGGGGCCAGGCCGGAGATCTTCTCCAGGACCTGGCCCCTCGTCGTTTCCGCTGTCGTTTCCGCGCGGCGTCCGCTCAGAGCTTGATGCCCGCGATGGTGTCCGCGAGGGAGTTCAGGAAGCGGTTCACGTCCGGGGCGATGGAGCTGGACGCGAGGAAGAACCCGAAGAGGACCGCGATGATCGCGGGGCCCGCCTTGATGTGGTTGCCGCGGATCAGGATCACCAGGATGACCGCCAACAGAACCACCACTGACAGCGAAATGGCCACTACTGATCACACCTTCGGTCGTCCCCTGGCCGGCCCGGCGCGCGCGGCGTTGCGCGCCCCACATGCACCATCCTCCCACCAACCGGCCCCGGCTATCCGCCCCGTGACGAATCGCCATCGCGGCTTTCCCGCCAAGCGGGCGCCCACCCGGCACATTTCGGGCGTCAGGGGACGGTGATGCCGAGGAGGGAGCGGACGTGGGCGTACTTGGCGGTCAGCCGGTCGCGGGTGGGTGCGTCCAGTACGGACAGGCGTACGGGGTCCGCGTTGTGCGCGAGGTCGGCCTCCTTCACGAGGCGGGCGCCGGGGGTGGCGAGGATGCGGGCGGCGTACTCCCCGACCGGTTCGCCGGGGCGTTTGGTGAGGGCCAGCACCATGTCCTTGACCTCCTGCGGGAGGGCGGCGGCCGCGAGCTGCTCCGCGCTGAGCGCGTCGTCCTCCACGGCGTCGTGGAGCCAGGCCGCGGCCTGCTGGGCGGGGCTGCCGCCGCGCAGGCGGACGCCCTCGGCCACGGCCGCCAGGTGCTCGGCGTAGGGCCGCCCGGCCTTGTCCGTCTGGCCCTCGTGCGCGGAGCGGGCGAGGGCCTCCACCTCGGCGAGGGTCAGGGAGCGGTCCGTCATGCGATCTCCTTCGCTGCCGCGCGCAGGGCCTCGGCGGCCCGGTCCACGTCGGCGGGCGTGGTGCGCCAGTTGGAGAACGCGGCGCGCAGGCCGGCGGTTCCCCCGAGGACGGTGGGGGTGACGAAGACGTCGGCGGCGACGGCCTCGCGCAGGGCGGTCAGCCGCTCGGGGGCCGGGTTCCCGGCGAGGGTGAAGCAGACGACGTTGAGGCGGACCGGGGCCAGCAGCCGGAAGGCGGGGTCGCGGTCGAGGCGTTCGCCGAGGGAGCGGGCGCAGGCGATGTCCCGTTCGACGATCTCGCGGTGGCCCTCGCGGCCGTAGGCGCGCAGGGTGAACCAGGCGGCGAGGGCCCGCAGCCGGTGGGAGTTCTCGGGGGTGAGGTGGACGAGGTCGGGGTCGGGGCCGAGGGGGCCGAGGTAGGCGGCGGCGTTGGCGAAGACCCGGGACTGGAGGTCGCGGCGGCGGGTGAACTGGACGGCGCTGTCGTAGGGGACGTTGAGCCACTTGTGCAGGTCGACGCAGACCGAGTCGGAGGCGTCGAGGCCGGCGACGAGGTGGGCGTGCTCGGGGGTGAGCGCGGCGAAGGCGCCGAATGCGGCGTCGGTGTGGAGCCAGAAGTCGTGGCGTTCCCTGAGGGCGGCGACGGCCCTCAGGTCGTCGAAGTCGACGGTGTTGACGGTGCCGGCGTTGGCGACGACGACCGCCGGGCCCGGTGCGTCGGCGAGGGCCCGCTCCAGGGCGGCGGGGTCGACGGCCTCCCGGCCGGGGAGCGTGGGCACCGGGACGAGGGCGGCGCGGCCGAGGCCGAGGACGGACAGGGCCTTGGCGATGGAGGAGTGCGGGGCTCCGGAGAGCACGCGGACGGGGCCGAGGGCGGCGACGCCGTCCTGGGCCGGGGAGACGCCGAGGCGTTCGCCGAGCCACTCGCGGGCGATGGCGAGGCCGACGGTGTTGGACATGGTGGCGCCGCTGACGAAGGTGCCGGTGTGGGCGTCGGAGAGGCCGAAGAGCTCGCGGAGCCAGCCGGTGGTCTCGCGCTCGAGGTGCTGGCCGGCGCCGTCCATGGCGGAGTTGGAGTTCTGGTCGTGCGCGGCGGTCAGCCAGTCCCCGGCGAGGGCGGCGGGGGTGGCGCCGCCGGTGACGAAGCCGAGGTAGCGGGGGCCCGCGGAGGCGGAGAGGCGGGGCTCCCAGCGGGCCCGGAACTCGGCGAGGGCCGCCTCCGTGCCGGTGCCGTGCCCGGGGAGCGGTGCCGGCGGCGGGGCGTCCTGGGGCGGTACGACGGGGCGTTCGTCCAGGGTCGCGAGGGCCTCGGCGGCGGCGCGGCGGGTGGCGTCGAGGAGCTCGGGGAGGCGGGCGAGGTCGGCGGCCAGGGTGCGGTCCATGGGCGGCACGCTAGCCCCCGCCGGGGGCTGGGGGGCGGGCCAATTCGCGCCGAGTGGCCTCTGTCCTGCCGGGCGGGGCGTTGCCGTTGCCGTGGCCCGGCGGCGTGCGGACGCCGGGGGTCCCGCTGCGCGGGGCCGGG
>NZ_GG657750.1:2682252-2685876 GCF_000158895.1 Streptomyces sp. C
GTAGGGGACCCGGCCCCGCGCAGCGGCCAACCACCCGCACCCGACCCACCGGCCACGGCCACCCGAACCGGCCCCGCCCCGGCCCCGACGGACGGAGTCCGGCGCAGCGGCGCGAAGCCGGGGAGGCGCCCCGGCGCCGCACCGCGCGAGCGGCGCGTCAAGGAAGGGAGCGGTGCGTCAAGAACGGGCGGCGGTCAGGCGGGCCGCGATGGTGGCGGCCGGGGTGCGCGGGAGGCGGTCCGCGATGAGGCCGTCGGCGAGGAAGAGGACCTGGTCGGCGTGGGCGGCGGCGGCCGGGTCGTGGGTGACCATGACGACGGTGGCGCCGAGGGAGTCCACGGCGTCGCGGAGCAGGCCGAGCACCTCGGCGGCGGTGGTGGTGTCGAGGGCGCCGGTCGGCTCGTCGGCGAAGACCACGTCGGGCCGGGTGACCAGGGCCCGGGCGATGGCGACCCGCTGCTGCTGTCCGCCGGACAGTTCGGCGGGGCGGCGCCGCCCCTTGCCGTCCAGGCCGACCCGGGCGAGCAGCTCGGCGGCGCGGGCCCGGTCCTGGCGGCCGCCGCCGAGGCTCAGCGGGAGCAGGACGTTCTGCTCGACGGTGAGCGAGGGCAGCAGGTTGAAGGCCTGGAAGACGAAGCCGAGGCGGCTGCGGCGCAGCTCGGTGAGCTCGTTCTCGTCCATGGTGGTGATCTCGGTGCCGCCGAGCCGGACGGAGCCCTCGGTGGGGACGTCGAGTCCGGCGGCGCACTGGAGGAAGGTGGACTTGCCGGAGCCTGAGGGGCCCATCACGGCGGTGAAGCTGCCGCGCGGCAGGCTGAGGTCGATGCCGCGCAGGGCGTGCACGGTGGCGGCGCCGCGTCCGTAGACGCGTCGTACGCCGCTCAGCTCCACGGCGGGTCCGCCCTGCGCTTCGTGCCGCCCGGTCCGCCTGAGCCCCAGTCCCATGGTGTGCCGCCTTCCGTACCGGTGTCCGCTGGTGTCCCCGACGCTACGGAGGGGCGTGGGGCGGGGGCCATGGAGCGGCCCGGCGGACGGCTGGTGGGGTAATCCCCACCCCGGGGCCGTCAGGGCGAGCGGCGGATGAGGAGCAGGGCGCGGTCGTCGTTGACGTCCTTGGCGACCTTCTCGATGAGGTGCCAGGCGGCGCCGTCCCAGCCGGCGGCGACGTAGCGGTCGGCTTCGCCGGTGAGGCGGTCGATGCCTTCGCTGATCTCGCGGTCGGAGGTCTCGACGAGGCCGTCGGTGAAGAGCATGAGGACGTCGCCGCGCCGCAGGTTGCCGCGGGCGGGTTCGAATTCGGCGCCGTCGTAGACGCCGAGCAGCGGGCCCTCGCCGGCGACCTCCTGCCAGCGGCCGGTGCCGGCCGAGAGCTGGAGGGCGGGGAGGTGGCCGGCGGACAGCAGTTCGTAGTCGCCGGTCTCCAGGTCGAGGACGAGGTGGATGGAGGTGGCGAAGCCCTCGTCCCAGTCCTGGCGGAGGAGGTAGCCGTTGGCTGCGGGGAGGAAGTCCTGGGGCGGGAGGGCGCCGAGGAGGCCGCCGAAGGCACCGGAGAGGAGGAGGGCGCGGGAGCCGGCCTCCATGCCCTTGCCGGAGACGTCGGTGAGGACGACTTCGAGGGTGCGGCCGCCGTTGGTGCGGGCGGCGACGACGAAGTCGCCGGAGAAGGACTGGCCGCCGGCCGGGCGCAGGGCCATCTCGCGGTGACAGCCGCGGGGCAGGGCGGGCAGCTTGCTCTGGACGCGGATGCGTTCGCGCAGGTCGAAGAGCATGGTGCCGCCGCGTCTCCAGGGCACGCCGACGCGGCTGCGGAACTGGGCGATGACCAGTCCGAAGAACCCGCAGGCGGCGACGACGAGCACGGTTCCGGGGGTGACCCGGGCGGGGCCCTGGGTGTAGGGGCCGAGGACGAGGGCCTCGACGATCAGGGCGGCCGCGGCGGCGGCGTACAGCCCGAGGAGGCTGGCGGGGCGCAGCAGGAGGCCGCCGGCGACGATGGGCAGGACCAGGGCCGACGGGGAGAACCAGACGGGCATCAGGAGGGTGCCGCAGGCTATGGCGGGCACGGTCAGCAGGAGGCCGGCGAAGGCGAGCCAGTCGGAGGCGTCGCCGCGGAAGTAGTCGACGGCGGATTTGCGCAGGGCTGTGCGCGCCCGGTGCGACATCATGCGCATCCGGGCCATGAACGTCTCCACGCGCGCTCCGGCCATTGCTTCGGGACCATATCCATCCCGGCTGTGACCGCGCAGGGGGACCCCCGGACCAATGGCCCTTCGCGGGGCGAAAACCCTTCGACTGCGGCGGACCGGCCGCGTGAGGATGACCGCATGGCTCTTGAGATGCGGGTTTTGAAGCAGGATGAGTGGGATGTCTGGTTCGATCATCTGGAACTGGCCTTCGGCGGTGTGCCGGATCCCGCACCGAGCCGGGAGCACTTCCGCTCGCTGACGGAACCGGACCGCTCCCTCGGCGTCTGGGACGGCGAGGACTGCGTCGGCTCGGCCTCGGCCTTCGGTTTCCGCCTCTCGGTGCCGGGCGGGGCCCTGGTTCCGGCGTCGGGCGTGACCATGGTCGGTGTCGCGCCGACCCACCGCAGGCGCGGGGTGCTGAGGTCGCTGATGCGGCGCCAATTGGACGACATCCGGACGGGTGAGGAGCCGATCGCCGTGCTGACGGCCTCGGAGCCGGAGATCTACGGCCGCTTCGGCTACGGCACGGCCGCGTACTCCCTGGCCGTCGACATCGACACCACACGGGTGCGCCTGTCCGTGCCGCCGGGGACGGACGCGGTGCGGCTGCGGCTCGTGGACCCGGAGAAGTCCCTCGCGGACTGCGAACGGGTGTACGCGGGTCTGGTCGCGGCCCGGCCGGGGATGCTGGCGCGGCAGCCGGGCTGGGAGCGGGACGGGCTGCAGGACGTGCCGGAGCTCCGGGGCGGGGCCTCGCCGTTGAAGTGTGTGGTGGCTGAGGACCCGGACGGCGGGGTGGTCGGGTACGCGCGCTACCGGGTCAAGCCCGACTGGGAGCTGACCGGCTCGGACGGCAAGGTCGAGGTCCGCGAGGTGCACGCGCCGGACCCGGCGGCCTACGCGGCGCTGTGGCGCTACCTCTTCGAGATCGACCTGACCTGGCACGTACGGGCGCACGGGCGGCCCGTCGACGACGCGCTGCTGCACCTGGTGAGCGACGTCCGGCGGTGCCGGACGCGGCAGCGGGACGCGCTGCACCTGCGGCTGGTGGACCTGCCGGCGGCGCTGGAGGCGCGGGCGTACGGGGCTGCGGTGGACGTGGTGCTGGAGGTGGAGGACGTCTTCTGTCCGTGGAACGCGGGGCGGTGGCGGCTGACGACCGCCGGCGGTGACGGGGCGGTGCGGTGCGTCCGGTCCGAGGACCCCGCGGATCTGGCGCTGTCGGTGCGGGAGCTGGGCTCGGCGTACCTGGGCGGGGTCACGCTGGCCTCGCTGGCGGCGGCGGGGCGCGTGCGCGAGCTGCGCCCGGGGGCGCTGCGGGAGGCCTCGCGGGCCTTCGCCGGCGACGTCGCCCCGTGGCTGCCGCACCACTTCTAGCCGATGCCTCCGGGGGCGGGTCCGGGTGCCGATGCTCCGGGGCCGGTGCGGGTGCCGCTGC
>NZ_GG657750.1:2685989-2710564 GCF_000158895.1 Streptomyces sp. C
GGGGCAGCGCCCCTGGGAACGGTGGAAGGGCGGGTAGGGGACCTCCGCCCCGCGCAGCGGCACCCGTCCGCGCCGCGACCACGCGCGGCTAGCGCTGTTGGCAGGTGGGGCACCAGAAGAGGTTGCGGGCGGCGAGGTCGGCGGTGCGGATCTCGCCCCCGCAGATGTGGCAGGGCATGTTCGCCCTCCGGTAGACGTACACCTCGCCGCCGTGGTCGTCCACCCTCGGCGGGCGCCCCATCGCCTCGGGGAGGTGCTCGTCGCGGACGGTGTCGATCCGGTTCCTGCGCATGCCCTCCCGCATCAGCGCCGCCAGGTCGGCCCACATCGCGTCCCATTCGGCGCGGGTGAGGTCGCGGCCGAGCCGGTAGGGGTCGATGCCGTGCCGGAAGAGGACTTCGGCGCGGTAGACGTTGCCGACGCCCGCGACGACCTTCTGGTCCATCAGCAGGGCGGCGACCGTGGTCCGGCTGCGGGAGATCCGGGTCCAGGCTCGGCCGGGGTCGTCGGCGGGGCGCAGCGGGTCGGGGCCGAGGCGGTCGTGTATCGCCTTCTTCTCACCCTCGCCGATCAGCGCGCAGGCGGTGGGGCCGCGCAGGTCGGCGTAGTGGTCCTCGTTCAGCAGGCGCAGCCGGACGGTGTCGGTGGCCGGCGGGGCCGGGGCGGGGCCGAAGCCGAGCTTGCCGAAGAGGCCGAGGTGGATGTGGATCCAGGCGTCGCCCAGCTCCAGGAAGAGGTGTTTGCCGTGCGCCTCGGCGCTCTCCAGTTCGCGCCCGTCGAGCAGGGCCGCGCTCTCGGCGAAGCGGCCCTGGGGGCTGCTCACCCGTACCGGGCGGGCGGCGAAGCGCTCGGTGTGGTCCTGGGCGAGGCGGTGGATCGTATGCCCCTCGGGCACGGCGGCGCTCCTCGATGCGAACGGGCGTGCCGCCGGACGGGGGCGTCCGGCGGCACGGGTGTCCTACTGGTCCTGCGGGTGGTGGGCCGGGATCGGGGGCAGCTCGCCGGTGGTCTCGTACGCGGAGAGCATGTCGATGCGGCGCGTGTGGCGCTCCTCGTCGGAGTACGGGGTCGCCAGGAAGGCCTCGATGAAGCTGGTGGCGTCCTCCTGGCTGTGCATGCGGCCGCCGACGGAGATGACGTTGGCGTTGTTGTGCTCGCGGCCGAGCTTCGCGGTCTCCACGCTCCAGGCGAGGATGGCGCGGACGCCCTTGACCTTGTTGGCGGCGATCTGCTCGCCGTTGCCGGAGCCGCCGATCACGATGCCGAGGCTGTCGGCGTCCGCGGCGGTCTTCTCCGCGGCGCGGAGGCAGAACGGCGGGTAGTCGTCGACGGCGTCGTAGATGTGGGGCCCGCAGTCGACGGGCTCGTGGCCGTTGTTCTTGAGCCAGTCCACGAGGTGGTTCTTGAGCTCAAAGCCTGCATGGTCGGATCCGAGATACACGCGCATGGGTCGAGTGTGGCATGCGCGGCCTCCGACGACCGCGGAGGGGTGTCGCATAAATCACTTCTAAACCTCAAGTAAACCCAAAGAACGCAGACGGGAGGGGTCGGGACCTTGGTCCCGCACTGGGGGCCTTAGGTAACTATCGGAAGAAGGTCTTCCGTACTGGCCGGAAATCGGGTTTGAATGCCGGAACTCTCCACCCGAGAACCTAAGGATTCGTCCATGAGCACGACGACGACCCTTCAGAAGGCAGGCGGCCCCGGCGAACCCGGTTCCACCCAGCCCTCCGACGGTCTCAAGGCCGGTCTCAAGAACCGCCACCTTTCCATGATCGCCATCGGCGGTGTCATCGGCGCCGGCCTCTTCGTCGGCTCCGGCGGCGGCATCGCCAAGGCCGGCCCCGCCATCCTGATCTCGTACGCCCTCGTCGGCGCGATGGTCGTCTTCGTGATGCGGATGCTGGGCGAGATGGCCGCCGCGAGCCCGAACTCCGGCTCCTTCTCCGCCTACGCCGACCGCGCGCTGGGCCGCTGGGCCGGCTTCTCGATCGGCTGGCTGTACTGGTTCTTCTGGGTCGTCGTCCTGGCCGTCGAGGCCACCGCCGGCGCCGTCATCCTCGAAAGCTGGATCCCGGCCGTCCCGCAGTGGGCCTGGTCCCTGATCGTGATGGCCGTCCTGACCGCCACCAACCTCGGCTCGGTCGCCTCCTACGGCGAGTTCGAGTTCTGGTTCGCGGGCATCAAGGTCGTCGCCATCGGCGCCTTCGTGGTCGTCGGCATGCTCGCCGTCTTCGGCGTCCTGCCCGGCTCCGACAACCCGGGTGCCGGCTTCGCGCACCTCACCGACACCGGCGGGTTCATGCCCAACGGCTGGGGCTCGGTCCTCACCGGTGTGCTGATGGTCGTCTTCTCCTTCATGGGCAGCGAGATCGTCACCCTGGCCGCCGGCGAGTCCGAGGACCCGCGCCGCGCCGTCACCAAGGCCACCAACTCGGTCATCTGGCGCATCGGCGTCTTCTACCTGGGCTCGATCTTCGTCGTCCTGACCCTGCTGCCGTGGAACGACAAGTCGATCGTCGACAAGGGCTCCTACGTCGCGGCCCTCGACTCCATCGGCATCCCGGCCGCCGGCCAGATCATGAACGTGATCGTCCTGACCGCCGTGCTGTCCTGCCTGAACTCGGGCCTCTACACCGCCTCCCGCATGGCGTTCTCGCTGGGCGAGCGCGGTGACGCGCCCAAGTCCTTCGCGAAGGTCAACAAGCGGGGCGTGCCGATGGCGGCCATCCTGGGCTCCACGGTCTTCGGCTTCGTCGCCGTGATCTTCAACTACACCAACCCGGACACCGTCTTCAGCTTCCTGCTGAACTCCTCCGGTGCGATCGCGCTCTTCGTCTGGCTGGTCATCTGCCTGACCCAGCTGCGCATGCGCAAGATCCTCGTCGCCGAGGCGCCGGAGAAGCTGACGGTGAAGATGTGGCTCTTCCCGTACCTGACCTGGGCCACCGCCGCGATGATCACCTTCGTCCTGGGCTACATGCTCTACGACGACGGCAACCGGGAGACGGTGCTGTACTCCCTGCTCGTCGCCGCCCTCGTGATCGGGATCGGCGTGGTGCGCAACGCGCGCCGCAAGGGCGAGGTCGCGGTCGAGGTCGCGGCCGGTGCCGCGGTCGACGGCTCGGTCGACGCCTCCTGACCGGCCCCCGCATACGACAGCAGCCCCGGACCGCCCGCTCGCGGTCCGGGGCTGCTGTACGAACGGGGGCGTCAGCCGCGTCGGCCGGCCAGCTTCCAGGCGGCCGGGAGCGCGCCCATGGCCAGCGCCGCCTTGAGGGCGTCGCCGATCAGGAACGGGGTCAGGCCCGCCGCGACGGCCGCGCCGAGCGACATGCCGGTGGCGGCCATCAGGTAGGGCACGCCCACCGCGTAGATCACGGCCGAGCCCAGCACCATCGTGCCCGCGGTACGCAGCACCGAGCGGTCGGCGCCGCGCCGCGCGAGGGCGCCGACGAGGGTGGCGGCCAGCAGCATGCCGAGCACGTAGCCGAAGGAGGCCCCGGCCGCGCCGGAGGTGCCGTCCGCGAACCACGGCGCGCCGGCCATGCCCGCCAGGGTGTACAGCGCCAGCGACAGGAAGCCCCGGCGGGCGCCGAAGGCCGTGCCGACGAGCAGGGCGGCGAAGGTCTGGCCGGTGACCGGGACGGGCGAGCCGGGGACGGGTACGGAGAGCTGCGCGGCCAGGCCGGTGAGCGCGGCTCCGCCGACGACGAGGACGGCGTCCCTGACGCGGCTCGCGGGCAGCAGGTCGGCGAGGACGGCGCCGGGCCGGAAGGAGACGGAAGCGGTGCTCATCGAAGGCTCCGGGAGGTGGGTGATCGGTCGGGACACCGCGACGTTAGCCGTCGCCGCACGGCCGCCCCCACCGCCGACCGGGACAAAGCCATACTGTCCGGTTTGGTGGAGACTGCACAAAGGTGCTGCCTTACACCTGAGTTGAAGTGATCCCGATCACGGGCCACGTTCGACGACACATCCTTTTTGCTCCCGGGGGTCCGCTCCAGCGAGACTGTAGGTTCCCGCCAATCCCCCCGGATACCCTGCGTCGCTTGTCTACCGAGAGTACGAATCTGCTCATGCGCGAAGATCTGTCCGTCACCGGGAGCGAGCTGCCCCCGGAACCCCTGAGCCACAGCCTCAAGCAGCGGCACCTGACCATGCTGGGCCTCGGCGGCGTGATCGGCGCCGGCCTGTTCGTCGGCTCCGGCGCCGGCATCGGGATCGCCGGCCCCGCGATCATCTGCTCGTACCTGCTGGCCGGCGTGCTCGCCATGCTGGTGATGCGGATGCTCGGCGAGATGTCCGCCGCGATGCCCGCCTCCGGATCCTTCTCCGTGTACGCGGAGAAGGCCCTCGGGCGCTGGGCCGGCTTCTCGGCCGGCTGGCTGTACTGGTTCCTGCTGGTGGTGGTGCTCGCCGTGGAGGCGACCGGCGCCGCGAACATCGCCCACGGCTGGGTGCCCGCGGTCGACCAGTGGCTGTGGGTGCTGATCTTCATGGTGGTCTTCACCCTCAGCAACCTGGCCGCCGTCCGGAACTTCGGCGAGTTCGAGTTCTGGTTCGCCGCCCTCAAGGTCGGCGCGATCGTGCTGTTCCTGATCCTGGGCACCCTGGCGGTCTTCGGCCTGCTCCCCGACACCGAGCCGGTGGGGATGGCCAACCTGACCGGGCAGGGCGGCTTCTTCCCGGCCGGGATCGGCGGGGTCATCGCCGGCATGCTCGCGGTGGTCTTCGCCTTCGGCGGCCTGGAGGTCGTCACCATCGCGGCCGCCGAGTCGGACGACCCGGCCAAGTCCGTGTCGCGCGCGGTGCGCAGCGCGGTGTGGCGCATCCTCTTCTTCTACGTCGGCTCGATGCTGGTCATCGTGAGCCTGCTGCCGTGGGACTCGCTGGAGCCGGGCGAGAGCCCGTACGTGGCCGTCCTGGACTCCATCGGGATCCCGGCGGCCGGTCAGATCATGAACATCGTGGTGTTCGTGGCGCTGCTGTCGGCGCTGAACGCCAACCTGTACGGCTCCTCGCGCATGGTGTTCTCGCTGGCCGAGCGGGGCGAGGCGCCGAAGTCGCTGCTGAAGGTGTCGGGCAGCGGGGTGCCGACGCGGGCGGTGCTCGCCTCGGTGGCGTTCGGCTTCGTGTCGGTGGTGCTGAACCTGCTGTGGCCGGACACGGTATTCCTCTACATGCTCAACGCGGTCGGCGCGGTGCTGCTGTTCGTGTGGGCGCTGATCGCGGTGTCGCAGCTGCGGCTGCGGCCGCGGCTGGAGCGGGACATGCCGGAGCGGCTGACGCTGCCGATGTGGGCGTTCCCGTACCTGACGTGGGCGGCGCTGGCGGGGATGGCGGCGGTGCTGGTGCTGATGCTGTTCGACGATTCGGCGCGGCCGCAGCTGCTGTGGTCCTCGGGTGCGGCGGCCGCCGTGCTGCTGGTGGCGTGGTACCGGGAGGTCCGGGACCGGCGGTCCTGACCGTCCGGCAATCGTGGCGCGGGCCCGGGACTTCGGTCCCGGGCCCGTTCCGCTTTCCGGGGCGGGCGGTCACGTCCGGTGAGAGCGGCGTCCGGATAATGGACGTACGACGTCCGATAAACGGACGATCGGCAGACTGGCCCCATGAGTCAGAGCACCACCACCGCACCTCCCGAGCAGCAGGCCCCCGCGCCCGCGAAGGCCGCCTCCCCGCTCGGCAACGGCCTCAAGCAGCGCCACCTCTCGATGATCGCCCTCGGCGGGGTCATCGGCGCCGGCCTCTTCGTCGGCTCCGGCGCCGGCATCGCGGCCGCCGGCCCCTCGATCGTGCTGGCGTACGCCGTGTCCGGGCTGCTCGTGATGTTCGTGATGCGGATGCTCGGCGAGATGTCGGCCGCCAACCCGGCCTCCGGTTCCTTCTCGGTGCACGCCGACCGGGCCATCGGGCCCTGGGCCGGCTTCACGGCGGGCTGGATGTTCTGGACCCTGCTGGTGGTGGGCGTCGCCATCGAGGCGATCGGCGCGGCGCACATCCTGGCGGGCTGGTTCCCCGGTACCCCGTCGTGGATGTGGGTGCTGGTGCTGATGGTGGTCTTCACCGTCGCCAACCTGGGCGCGGTCGCGCGCTTCGGCGAGTTCGAGTTCTGGTTCGCCGCCCTCAAGATCGGCGCCATCGCGCTCTTCCTGGGCCTGGGCGTGCTCGCCGTCCTCGGCCTGCTGCCCGGCACCTCCTCCCCCGGCGCCGGCAACCTGCTGCACGACGGCGGCTTCCTGCCCAACGGTGTCGACGGCCTGCTCGTCGGCCTGCTCGCCTCGGTCGTCGCGTACGGCGGCCTGGAGACGGTGACCATCGCGGCCGCCGAGTCCGAGGACCCGGTCAGGGGCGTGGCCAAGGCCGTGAGGACGACCATGTGGCGGATCGCGATCGTCTACGTCGGCTCGATGCTGGTGATCGTCACCCTGCTGCCCTGGAACGACCCGGCCGTCACCGAGCACGGCCCGTACGCGGCCACCCTGGACCGCCTGGGCATCCCGGCCGCCGGCCAGATCATGAACGTGGTGATCCTGATCGCCCTGCTGTCCGCGATGAACGCCAACATCTACGGCTCCTCGCGCATGGCCTACTCCCTGGTCGCCCGGGGCCAGGGCCCGAAGGCGCTGGGCAAGGTCTCGGGCGGGGTGCCGCGCCGCGCGGTGCTGGCCTCCGCGGGCTTCGGGTTCGTCACCGTCCTGCTGTCCTACTGGTACCCGGACACCCTGTTCGCCTGGCTGCTGAACATGGTCGGCGGGGTCATCCTCGTCGTCTGGGGCTTCATCGCCGTCTCCCAGTTCGTGCTGCGCCGACGCCTGGAGCGGGAGGCCCCCGAGAAGCTGGTCGTGAAAATGTGGGGCTTCCCGTACCTGACCTGGGTGGCACTGGCGGGCGTCGCCGGCGTACTGGTGCTGATGGCCCTGGGCGAGGACACCCGGACGCAGGTGGTCTTCACCGGCGGGCTGACGGCGGCCCTGGCGGCGACCGGGTACGCGATGCAGCGCCGGGCGGCGCGCGGCTGACGGCCCGACAGCCCTTCCTCAAGAGGCGGATCCCGTGTGCGACGCGGGGTCCGCCTCTCTTCGTACAGAGGTGACCCTTACGTGTGAGCCGGAATAGATGCTGCTAGCGTGCAGTTGCGCATTGATTGCAATAAGCAGTTGGCACGCCGAGGGGACCGGATACACGCATGGCCATCTACACACTTCCTGAGCTTCCGTACGACTACGCGGCCCTGGAGCCGGTGATCAACCCGCAGATCATCGAGCTGCACCACGACAAGCACCACGCGGCCTACGTCACGGGCGCCAACACCACGCTGGAGCAGCTGGAGGAGGCGCGCGACAAGGAGAACTGGGGCGCCCTCAACGGCCTGGAGAAGAACCTCGCGTTCCACCTCTCCGGCCACATCCTGCACAGCATCTACTGGAACAACATGGCCAGCCCGAAGACCGGCGAGGGCGGCGGCGAGCCGACCGCGGCCGACGGCGTCGGCGACCTGGCGGACGCGATCACCGAGTCCTTCGGCTCGTTCGCCAAGTTCAAGAAGCAGCTGACCTTCGCGTCCTCCGCGACGCAGGGCTCCGGCTGGGGCGTCCTCGCGTACGAGCCCGTCAGCGGCCGGCTCGTCGTCGAGCAGGTCTACGACCACCAGGGCAACGTGGGCGTCGCCAGCACGCCGATCCTGGTCTTCGACGCCTGGGAGCACGCCTTCTACCTCCAGTACAAGAACCAGAAGGTCGACTTCATCGAGGCCATGTGGAACGTCGTCAACTGGCAGGACGTGGCCAAGCGCTACGCCGACGCCAAGGCGAACACCCCGCTGCTGATCCCCGTCAAGGGCTGATCGCACCCCGCAGGACCCGCCCGCCTCGTGATCGTCTTCTCAACCTTCGCGTGCGGGCGTGCTGAACGGAAGACCCCCGTGAGGACGTGACTCACGGGGTCTTCTGTGTCCACGGGGCCGGACTACTCGAAGGACGGACCCTGGGTACGGGTGCGCTTGATCTCGTAGAAGCCGGGGGTCGAGGCGACCAGCAGGGTGCCGTCCCACAGGCGGGCGGCGGCCTCGCCGCGCGGGGTGGGCGTGACCACCGGGCCGAAGAAGGCCACCTCGTCGCCGTCGGCGCCGGGCACGGAGATCACCGGGGTGCCGACCTCCTGGCCGACGCGCTCGATGCCGTCGTTGTGGGAGTCGCGCAGGACCTGGTCGTACTCGTCGGAGTCGGCGTAGGCGAGCAGCTCGGCCGGCAGGCCGACCTCGGCCAGGGCGTCGGCGATGACCTCGCGGGTCGCGCCGCGGTCCTCATTGTGGATCTTGGTGCCGAGGGCGGTGTACAGCTTGCCGGTGACCTCGTCGCCGAACTTCTGCTGGGCGGCGACGACCACGCGCACCGGGGCCCAGCCCTTGGGGCCGAGCAGCTCGCGGTAGCGCTCCGGCAGCTCGTCGAGCTTGTTCTCGTTGAGCACGGCGAGGCTCATCACGTGCCAGCGGACTTCCACGTCGCGGACCTTCTCGACCTCCAGCATCCAGCGGGACGTCATCCAGGCCCAGGGGCAGAGCGGGTCGAACCAGAAGTCGACCGGCGTCTTCTCGCGCACCTGGGTGTCGGTCATGGCTCTCCTCAAGTCACATAAGGCGTCACGGGTCATGTTCCTATCCGCCAACCAGGCCGGGATCGCCCGCATTCCCCGTGGGAGGATTTCAGCGAAGACCGCGATCACGCACGAAGGAGTGCAACGTGCCCGGAGAGAACCTGTCCCGCGACGAGGCCCGTGAGCGGGCCGAACTGCTGTCCGTCGACGGGTACGAGGTGGTCCTCGACCTGAGGTCCGCGGTGGACGAGGCCGAACCGGCCGAGGGCCCCCGCACCTTCCGCTCGGTGACCACCGTGCGCTTCCGGGCCGCCGTCCCCGGCGCGTCCTCCTTCGCCGACCTGCTCGCCCCCTCCGTGAACTCCGTCACCCTGAACGGGCGCGCGCTGGACCCGGCCGCGGTCTTCGACGGCGCGCGGATCGCGCTGGAGGGCCTGGACTCCGAGAACGTGCTGGTCGTCGACGCGAACTGCGCCTACAGCCGGACCGGCGAGGGCATGCACCGCTTCGTGGACCCGGAGGACGGCGAGGTCTACCTCTACACCCAGTACGAGCCGGCGGACGCCCGCCGCGTGTACGCCAACTTCGAGCAGCCCGACCTGAAGGCGCCCTACCGCTTCGAGGTGACCGCGCCCGAGGGCTGGCAGGTGTGGAGCAACGGCGTGGAGGAGTCCCGCGAGGGGCAGACCCGGCGCTTCGCCGAGACCGCGCCCATCTCCACGTACATCACCTGTGTGGTGGCGGGTCCGTACCACTACGTCACGGACACCTACACGCGCGGGGACCTGACCATCCCGCTGGGCGCGATGTGCCGCAAGGGGCTGGCGAAGCACTTCGACGCCGATGACGTGTTCCTCGTCACCAAGCAGGGCTTCGACCTCTTCCACGAGATCTTCGACTACCCGTACCCCTTCGGGAAGTACGACCAGGCCTTCGTGCCCGAGTACAACCTGGGCGCCATGGAGAACCCGGGGATGGTCACCTTCCGCGAGGAGTACATCTTCCGCGGGAAGGTGACGCAGGCCTCCTACGAGCGGCGCGCGAACGTCATCCTGCACGAGATGGCGCACATGTGGTTCGGCGACCTGGTCACCATGAAGTGGTGGGACGACCTGTGGTTGAAGGAGTCCTTCGCGGACTTCATGGGCTCCTTCGGACTCGTCGAGGCCACCCGCTTCGACCAGGCCTGGGTCACCTTCGCCAACAGCCGCAAGGCGTGGGCGTACCGCGCCGACCAGCTCCCGTCCACGCACCCGATCACGGCCGACATCCGTGACCTGGAGGACGCGAAGCTGAACTTCGACGGCATCACGTACGCCAAGGGCGCCGCGGTGCTCAAGCAGCTCGTCGCGTACGTGGGCCGGGAGGCGTTCCTGGACGGCGCGCGGCGCTACTTCAAGGCGCACGCGTACGGGAACACCACCCTGGACGACCTGCTGTCGGTGCTCGGGGAGGTCTCCGGGCGGGACATGGCGCAGTGGTCGCGGGCCTGGCTCCAGACGGCCGGCGTGAACGCGCTGACGCCGGCGGTGACCTCCGACGCGGCCGGGCGGCTGACGGAGCTGGCGGTGGTCCAGGAGGGCGAGCAGCAGCGCCCGCACCGGATCGCGGTGGGCCTGTACCGGCTGGAGGCCGACGGGTCGCTGGCTCGCTACGCGCGGGCCGAGGCGGACGTGGCAGGCGCCCGGACGGTGCTCGCCGAGCTGGCCGGGCTGGAGCGGCCGGACCTGGTCCTGGTCAACGACGAGGACCTCACGTACTGCAAGATCCGCTTCGACGAGGCCTCGCTGGCCACGCTGCGCGGGCACCTGGGCGACCTGACGGACCCGCTCGCCCGGGCGCTGTGCTGGTCGGCGCTGTGGAACCTGACGCGGGACGCGCTCATGCCCGCGCGGGACTTCGTCTCGCTGGTCCTGGCGCACGCGGGCCGGGAGACCGACGTCGGCGTGCTCCAGCAGCTGCACGCGCAGGCGCTGAGCGCGGTGACCCACTACACGCCGGCGCAGCGGCGCGAGCAGATCGGCCGGGACCTGGCGGCGGGCGCGCTGCACGAGCTGCGGCTGGCCGAGCCGGGGTCCGAGCACCAGCTGACCTGGGCCCGGTTCTTCGCGGCGAGCGCGGCGACGGAGGGTGACTTCCAGCTGCTGCTGGGCCTGCTGGACGGCACCGCGCGGATCGACGGGCTGGAGGTCGACCAGGAGCTGCGCTGGGACTTCCTGCTTCCGCTGGTGGCGCACGGCGCCCTGGACGAGGCGGCGGTGGAGGCCGAGCTGACCCGGGACGACACGGCTTCGGGCAAGCGGCACCAGGTGCGGTGCCTGGCCGCCCGTCCGTCGGCGGCGGTCAAGGACCAGGCGTGGGCGGCGGTGGTGGAGTCGGACGCGCTGTCGAACGCGCTGGTGGAGGCCACCATCTCCGGGATGCAGCAGGGCTCGCAGCGCGAGCTGCTGGCCGGCTACACCGGGCGCTACTTCGAGGTGATCGAGCGGGTCTGGGCGCAGCGCTCGATCCAGATCGGCATCGACGTGGTGAAGGGGCTCTACCCGATGCTCCAGGACGCGCAGGCCACGGTCGACGCCACCGACGCCTGGCTCGCCGCCCGTCCGGACGCGGCCCCCGCGCTGCGCCGGCTGGTGCTGGAGTCCCGCGACGACCTGGCCCGCGCGCTGCGCGGCCAGGCCTGCGACGCGGCCGCGGGCTGACCCCCGTACGGCAGGGTGCGGGCTGACCCCCGCACCCTGCCGGCGCCGGCTACGGGGGAAACGCTCGCCCCGTAGCGCATTCGGCGGTACCTGTGAGTTCATAGGGTGATCGGAGGGCGAGGCCCCTTTCGGCACTCGAACGCCCGTACTTTAGCCCCGGCTTGTCCGGATTTGTCGACGGGCGTGTAACAGGGGTTAGCAAGGCCATGGCCTGAGGGAATCACCGCGTCATGAACCAGAACGCACCCCTCCCCCTCGCCCACCTCACCGCCAGCCGCCCCCGCGTGCTGACCCTCGCGCAGCTGCGCGAGCACGGCGTCAGCGCCTCCGAGGCCGCCGGGCGGCCCTGGCAGCAGGTGCTGCCCGGGGTGTTCCTGCTCCACTCCGGCCCCGCGACCAGCGAGGAGCGGCTGCACGCCGCCCTGCTGTACGCCGGCCGGCGCGGCAGCGGCGAGGTCATGATCACCGGGCTGGCCGCCCTCGCGCTCTACCGGTTCTCCGCCACCCCCGCCCTGCTCGCCCTCTCCCACATCGACGTGCTGGTGCCGAACACCCGCCGCCTGCGCTCCACCGGCGACGTCCGCATCGTCCGCGCCCACACCCCGCCCCGCCCCGTGGAGGTGACCGGCCTGCCGGTGGCCCCGGTGGCGCGGGCCGTCGCCGACGCCGTCGGACAGGTCTCCGACGCCGGCACGGTGCGCCGCATCCTCAGCGAGGCCGTGCGCGGCGGGCACTGCGAACCGGCCGCCGTCGTGCGGGAGCTGACGGTGGCCCGGCTGCTGAACCGGCCGCACGTCGTCGACGCCGTCGAGTCCCTCCTCGCCGAGGGCAGGGCCATCGCGGAGGACCGGCTGTACCAGCTCGTACGCGGCTACGAGCTCCCCGAGCCCGTCTGGAACGTCGACCTGCGGCTGCCCGGCGGCCCGCACCTGGGCGGGGTCGACGCGTACTGGCCCGAGCAGGCCGTCGCCATCGAGATCGACACCCGGGCTCCCCGCCAGGGCGAGGACGAGGACTGGTCGGAGGCGGTCCGCAAGCGGGAGACCCTGGAGCGCCTCGGGGTGACCGTCCTGTACCTGACGCCCCGCAAGCTGCGCGACTGGCCCGAGCAGCAGGCGGCGGTCGTCCGGACCGCCCTGACGGCGTCCGGCGACCGCGAGCCCGCCGCCTACCTGGTCGTACTGCCCCGGTGAGGCGGGTTGGCCGGGGAGTACTCCGGGGTGCTCCAGCGCAGCCGCCCCGGATGCAGGCTCTCCACCACCGCCTCCACCCGGAAGCGCACCGCCCGGCTCCCGCCGGGGCCGTACTCGGTCCGGGCCCGCCCGCTCAGCTGGAGCAGCCCACCGCCCTCCCAGTCGGGGAAGAGCAGCCCGGCCCGCTCGTCGGCGGCCAGGTTGCCCAGGGTCAGGAACATCGCGTTGCCCGCGTAGTCCGGCCAGAGCAGCTCCGTCGGCGAGAGCACCTCCACGAAGCCGGGCATCCCGCCCCGGTGGCTCGCGTCGGCCCCGTCCGCCTCGGCGGTGGTGGCGACGAAGAAGGTGTCGGCGGCGCGGACGGCCCGCTCCTGGCCGGGGGTGAGCGCGTCCCCGCGCCGCACCACACCGGGCCCGTCGGCCACCAGCTCCAGCGGCTCCCGCTTCTGCAGGTACTTGGGGCAGTTGGAGAACACCTGCTCGGCCGCCACCGCGAAACCGCCGGGCGCCACGGCCAGGGTCGTCCCGTTCAGCCGCATCCGGCGCCGGGTGCGCGGGTCGAGGGAGATCGTGCCGACCCGCGTGCCGGCGGTGGCCAGCGCCCCGGCCAGCGGGTCGCCCTCCGGAAGGCCCCCCGAGACCCGTATGCGGTCCGGCCCGGTGGCCCGTACGAAACCGGGCGCGCCGGTGAGCAGCGAGGCCCACAGCCGGCCCGCTCCCTCGGCGGCGCCGACGACGAGGTGGGGCTGCTGGGCGAGGAAGGCCGCCGCGACGTCGCGGATGTCCGCGCCGATGGAGCGGCCGACGTGCTCGGCGAGCTCGCGTACGCCGACCCGTTCCTGCACGGCCAGCGAGCCCTGGTGGTACCGGCCCATGATGTCCCCCAGTCCTTGAGTTCCTAGAAGAAGCCGCAGGTCGGAGCAGCCGCCGTGGGGACGGGAGCGCCCTGCGCGCCGGTGGGCACGGAGATCTCCAGACGGGTGCCGTCCGGGTCGTGGAAGAAGATCCCGCCGGAGGCCGCGCCCTCGCGGTGGGCGACGACGCCCTCGTAGGCGAACTCGACGCCGAGGCCGCGCAGCCGCTCCTCGTACGCCCGGACCTCCTCGATCGCGCCCGCCGAGAACGCGAGGTGGTGCAGTCCGGCCGCCTGCGGCCGGTAGGGGCCCTCCGCCTGCTGCCAGAGGGTCAGGACGAGCTCGCCGTCCCGGCCCAGGAACGCGAACCTGCGGCCCTCCTCCTTGCCCTCGCCCAGCAGCGCGAAGCCGAGGGCGTCGCGGTAGAAGGCGAGCGAGCGGTCCAGATCGGTGACGTTGAGGCCGATGTGGCCGGTGCGGAGCGTGCCGGTGGTGGCGGTCGACATGAGGGTTCCCTTCCCCGAGGTCCGAGAGTTTCTAACCTTCTAAGTCGAGATTAAGGGTTAGGACGAAGCCCGTCAACCGGTCACGTACCCTTAAGGGGTTAGCGGCGCGAGGAGGCGGACATGACGGCGGCGACCACGGACCCACGTCCGCTGACGGGAGAGCCCGTCTCCCTGGACCTGCTGAACACGCGCTGGATGCTGGACGGCGAGATCGCCGACCTCTTCGCGGGGGCCTCCGGGCTGAGCCGGCTGGAGGGACTGGCCCTCTGGCTGGAGGGCGTCGGCCTGGCCGGCCGCTTCCGCGCCGACAAGTCGACCCTGGTCCACCTGCTGACCGCGCGCGAGGCCATCGCCCGCGCGGTCGCGGACCCGGCCGACGAGGGCGCGCGCTCCCTGGTGGACTCCGTGCTGGAGCACGGCCGGATCCGGGCCACCCTCACCGCCGAAGGCCCCGGCGAGCGCGCCGAGTTCGCCGACCCCTCCTGGGGCCCGGCCTGGACGGCGGCCCGCGACTACCTCGGCCTGCTGGCCACCGCGCCCGACCGGATCCGCAAGTGCGCCTCGGAGACCTGCGTCCTGCACTTCCACGACACCTCGCGCAACGGCACGCGGCGCTGGTGCTCCATGGCCGTCTGCGGCAACCGCGCCAAGGCCTCGCGGCACTACGCGCGCACGCGCGAGCGCTGAACGGTCGGAATCTGTCACACCGCTCGTGAGACGGAAGGCCGATCCTTCCCCGTAAGACAGTCGGAAAGTCGATAAATCAACTCACCGGGCACTGCAACTCGCCCCGGCTTGCCCCGGCATGTCCTCTCTGGCGGACACTCCGCACTGACGGGAACCCGCCATGTCAGGTCTCGGTCAATGACAACACTCCCCAAACAGCAGTCACTTAGGCAAAGCTGACCGGTCATCCGGCACCGAATTCCGGACCGTATCTTTCACTTAGCCAGGGATGCTGATGACCCTCGACTCCCCCAGCTCCACCACCGGGGCCATACCCGGCACCAGGCGCGCGGCCCGCGTCGCGGCGGCCGCGGGCCTGGTGGCCGCCCTCTGCGCCACCGGCGCCGTCCCCGCCTTCGCGGCGGGCTCCGGCGACGACCCGTGGGTGACCTCTCCGGTCAAGTCCGCGGACCAGAAGCTCGGTTCGGCCGACGCCGAACTGCTCCAGGAGGCCAAGGCCAAGGGTGACGCGACCGTCACCGTCATGGTCGCGACCGCCCCCGGCCAGACCAAGCAGGTCGCCGACCAGCTGGACGCCGTCCAGGGCGCCTCGATCGGCCAGACGTACGACAAGCTCGGCTACGTACGCGCCACCCTGCCGACCGACAAGGCGGATGCCGCGCTCAAGGCGGCCGCCAAGCTGGAGTCCGTGCACGGCATGGACCTGCGGCACGAGATCCGGCTGCCGGACCCGCGCCCCGAGGCGAGCAAGGACGGTTCGGCCAAGAAGACCGCCGCCGAGTCCTACCCGGCGCCGGACAAGAACACCCCGGCCAAGAACCCGTACAACCCCTCGTTCGAGACCGGCTCGGTGGACTTCGTCAAGAAGAACCCGCAGGCCGACGGCCGCGGCGTGACCATCGGCATCATGGACTCGGGCGTCGACGTCAGCCACCCCGCGCTGCAGAAGACCACCACCGGCGAGCGCAAGATCGTCGACTGGGTGACCGCGACCGACCCGATCACGGACAACGACGGGACCTGGCGCGCCCAGATCACCCCGGTCACCGCCGCGGGCGGCGCCTTCACCGCCGGCGGCCAGAGCTGGAAGGCCCCCGAGGGCAGCTTCCAGTGGAGCCGCTTCAGCGAGTCGATCACCGCCAACGGCGACATGAAGGGCGACGTCAACCGGGACGGGGACACCACCGACCGGTTCGGCATGCTCTACGACCCGGCCGCCGGCACCGTCCGCGTCGACACCGACCAGGACGCCGACTTCACCAACAACGAGCCGATGAAGCCGTACAAGGACGGCTTCCAGATCGGTTACTTCGGCAAGGACGACCCGGCGACCGAGGTGGCGGAGCGGATCCCGTTCACCATCGAGATCCGCAAGGACGTCCCGATGGACCCGCTCGGCGGCGACTGGGTCGGCAAGAAGGCCGACTTCGTCAACATCGGCATCATCGAGTCCGAGCACGGCACGCACGTCGCGGGCATCACCTCCGCCAACGGCCTGTTCGGCGGCCAGATGAACGGCCAGGCGCCGGGCGCGAAGCTCGTCTCCTCCCGCGCCTGCTCCTGGTCCGGCGGCTGCACCAACGTCGCGCTGACCGAGGGCATGATCGACCTCGTCGTCAACCGCGGCGTCGACATCGTCAACATGTCGATCGGCGGCCTGCCGGCGCTCAACGACGGCAACAACGCCCGCTCCGAGCTCTACAAGAACCTCATCGACACCTACGGTGTCCAGCTCGTCATCTCGGCGGGCAACGAGGGTCCGGGCGTCAACACCATCGGCGACCCCGGCCTCGCCGACAAGGTCATCTCCGTGGGTGCCGCGGTCTCCAAGGAGACCTGGGCCGCCAACTACGGCTCCGGCGTGACCAAGAAGTACAACATGTTCCCCTTCTCCTCGCGCGGTCCGCGTGAGGACGGCGGGTTCACGCCGACCATCACCGCCCCCGGCGCGGCCATCAACACCATCCAGACCTGGCTGCCCGGCGCGCCCGTGAAGGAGTCCGGCTACAACCTCCCGGCCGGCTACGGCATGCTCCAGGGCACCTCGATGTCCTCGCCGCAGGCCGCGGGCGCCAGCGCCCTGCTGATCTCGGCCGCCAAGCAGGCGAAGATCGCCCTGCCCCCGGCCAACCTGCGCGTGGCGCTGACCAGCACCGCCAAGAAGATCGACGACGTTCCGGCCCACGCACAGGGCGCCGGTCTCATCGACATCCCCAAGGCGTGGGAGTCCATCCAGCGCGGCGCCAAGGCCAACGAGTTCACGGTCAAGGCCCCCGTCGACACCGCGCTCGACCAGTTCCTGAAGAGCCCGGGCTTCGGCACCGGCCTCTACGACCGCGAGGGCGGCCTGAAGGTCGGCCAGAAGAAGGTCTACGACGTCGTCGTCACCCGCACCACCGGCGTCAAGTACGGCACCCGGCACAACATCGGCTGGCGCAACAACGACGGCACCTTCAAGGTCGTCGGCGGTGGCGGCTACGACTACGTCACCCTGCCGCTGAACAAGCCCGTCACCATCAAGGTCGAGGCCAACGTCAAGTCGGCCGGCGTCCACAGCGGCATCCTGCAGCTCGACGACCCCACCACCGAGGGCGTCGACAAGCAGATCCTGGCCACGGTCGTCGCCTCCACCCCGCTGGCGAAGCCGTCCTTCACGCTGTCGGACAAGTCCACCGTGCAGCGCAACAGCCACAAGTCGTACTTCGTGACCGTCCCGCAGGGCGCCAAGACCCTCGAGGTCGCCCTCGGCGGGCTCGCGGCGGGCAGCCAGACGCGCTTCATCTCGATCCACCCGTACGGCACGGGCGTCGAGGACAGCGCGACCACCCAGTGCTACCCGAACTACGACAACCCGGCCAACCAGTGCCGCCCCGACCTGCGCTCGTACGAGAACCCGCAGCCGGGCGTCTGGGAGATCGAGGTCGAGTCGCGCCGCACGTCGCCGCTGCTCGACAACCCGTTCAAGCTGGACGTCTCCGTCCTCGGCGCGGGCTTCGACCCGGCCGTCAAGGTCCTGCCCGAGGTCAAGCAGGGCACCCCGGCGCCGGTCCAGTGGACCGTGAAGAACGACGCCGCCGCCATCTCCGGCGGCAAGCTGCGGGGCGGCCCGCTCGGCTCCGCGAAGGTCGACAAGCCGACCATCGCCGCCGGCGAGACCAAGACCACCGAGGTCACCGTCGGTGAGGGCGCCGCCCGCCTCGACGTGGCGATCAACAAGCCCTCGGACACCGCCGCCGACCTCGACCTGGAGGTCTACAAGGACGGCGTCAAGGTCGGCTCCTCCGCCGACGGCGACTCCGACGAGTCCGTCAGCCTGGTCAAGCCCGCCGCCGGCACCTACACCATCAAGGTGATCGGCTACGCGGTCCCGGCCGGCACCACCACGTACGACTACCGCGACGTGTTCTTCTCCGCCGCCCTGGGCTCCGTCCAGGTCGACGAGGCCGCCGCGGTCAACCTCGCCACCGGCGCCTCCGCGCAGGTCTCGGCGAACGTCCTGGTGACGGGCGCGGCCCCCGAGGGCCGTCAGTTCTTCGGCCAGGTCCAGCTGCTCAACGCCCGCGGCACCGCCGCCGGCACCGGCAGCGTGCAGATCGACAAGGTCATCCCGTAACGGCGTGACCCGCTGAACGCGTGAACGCATGACGGAGGGGCGGTGCTCGACCGAGCACCGCCCCTCCTGTGTTCCCCCGTCGCGCCGGCTACTTGCCCAGCGTGCGCAGGGACTCCGCGTACGTGCCGACCGCGTGGGCGATGACGTCCAGGTTGGTGTCGAACGCCTTGAGGTCGATGTTCTTCAGGTTGTCGCCCGCCCCGTGGTAGTTCGGGTCGTACGCCGCCCCGGCCGTGCCGCCGTAGCGCTTGGCCTGCTCGGCGGTCTTGATGCCCTCGGCACCGGTGAAGGTGCCGCCCGCCGGGATGCCGTTCTCGATGAACGGGCCGTAGTCGGAGCGGCCGTCGAAGTCACTGCCCTCGTGCGGCTTGCCCTTCTTGTCCAGGAAGCCGTTGATCAGCGCCTCGATCTGCGCCGAGCCCGCCGGGCCGGCGCCCGCGCCGGTCTTGTCCGAGTCGTCGCCGTCGTAGACGAACTGGGCCGGGTTCGGGGAGGCGATCATGTCGAAGTTCAGGTAGAGCGCGATGTCCTTCTTCTGCTTCTCGGACAGCTGCGCCACGTAGTGCTCGGAGCCCAGCAAGCCCAGCTCCTCCGCCGACCACCAGGCGAAGCGCACCTTGTTGGCGGGCCCCTTGTTCTTCTTGTTGGCGCCCTCGTCGGCGAGCTTGAGGGCCACCTCCAGGAGGCCGGCCGAGCCGGAGCCGTTGTCGTTGATGCCGGGGCCCTCGGGGACCGAGTCCAGGTGCGAGCCGACCGTCACCACGCGGTCCGCGCGGCCGCCGCGCGTCTCGGCGATCACGTTGCGGGTGGTCTTCTTCACGTGCTCCTGGTCCAGGTCCAGGCGCACCTTCACCTCGCCCTTCGCCGCGGCCGCGGCCAGCGCCTCGCCGTCGGCCAGGGTGATGCCCGCGCTCGGGATGACCCCCTCGGCAGGGGAGGAGAACCCGCCGCGGACCGGGGTGGTGCCGCTGTGGTTGTAGACGATCACGCCGACCGCGCCCGCCGCCGCAGCGGCCCGCTGCTTCTCCACGAAGGTGCACGCGCCCCGCTTGACCAGCGCGATCTTCCCGGTGAAAGTGCCGGAGGCGTAGTCGTCGGCGGTGCAGCCCGGGGTCTCGTCGACCCGGGCGAGGGCGAGCGGGGCGGCCAGGCCGCCGGCCGGGGTGGACTTGGTGAAGGTGAAGGCCGCGGTGGCCAGCTCGCGCGGCTGGTCGCCGAGGACGGTGGTCCTCTCCGTCTTCGTGTGCGCCTCGTAGATGTCGAAGTCCTGGTACGAGACGTCGTACCCGGCCTTCTTCAGGGTGTCGTGGACGTACGCGGCCGAGGCGGCGTGGCCGGGGGTGCCCGCCGCCCGGTTGCCGCCGTTGGCGTCCGCGATCTGCTGGAACTTCGCCAGGTGGCGGTAGGCCCCGCGCGCGGTGACCTCCTCCACCAGCTCCTGGGCCAGCCTGCCCTCGCGCGGGTGGGCGCTGGCCGGGGTGGCCGCCAGCAGGACGGGAGCGGCGACGGCGGCCGCCGCGAGGGCGGCGAGGGCCGGTATGGACCGGCGGCGGCGGTGGATGTTCGACATGGTGCTGTCCCCCCGGGGTGCGGGTGTATCGGCTTCTGGTGCGCCGCGTCCGGATAACGATCACGGCTGAACGGAAGCTAACCGCCCCTGAACAGGCAAAACGGACTTTCGGCGGCGGTGAAACAGGGCCGTCACGTACTCGTCACCCCGGTTCACGAACCCGACACTGTCCGCACCTCGGACAATGGATTGGACAAGCCTCGTGGGGTCGAACGCATGATGGCTTCACGCGCGCCCGCGTCCACGTATTTGAAGGAGTCACCGTGAGGGTCGGAATCGTCGGAGCCACCGGACAGGTCGGCGGAGTCATGCGCGGCATCCTCGCCGAGCGGAAGTTCCCGGTGGACGAGCTGCGGCTGTTCGCCTCGGCCCGTTCCGCCGGCTCCACCATCGACTGGCAGGGCCAGGAGATCACCATCGAGGACGCCTCCACGGCCGACTACTCCGGCCTGGACATCGTGCTCTTCTCCGCGGGCGGCGCCACCTCCAAGGCCCTCGCCGAGAAGGTCGCCGCCCAGGGCGCCGTCGTGATCGACAACTCCTCCGCGTGGCGCAAGGACCCCGAGGTCCCCCTCGTGGTCTCCGAGGTCAACCCGCACGCGATCAAGAACCGCCCCAAGGGCATCATCGCGAACCCGAACTGCACCACCATGGCCGCCATGCCCGTGCTGCGCCCGCTGCACGAGGAGGCGGGGCTCACCGCCCTGATCGCCACCACCTACCAGGCCGTCTCCGGCTCCGGCCTGGCCGGCGTCGCCGAGCTCGACGGCCAGGTCAAGGCCGTGGCCGCCGACGCGACCAAGCTGGTCCACGACGGCGAGGCCGTCGAGTTCCCCGAGCCGGGCGTCTACAAGCGCTCCATCGCCTTCAACGTGCTGCCGCTGGCCGGCGCCATCGTCGACGACGGCTCCTTCGAGACCGACGAGGAGCAGAAGCTCCGCAACGAGTCCCGCAAGATCCTTGAGATCCCGGAGCTCAAGGTCTCCGGCACCTGCGTGCGCGTCCCCGTCTTCTCCGGCCACTCGCTCCAGGTCAACGCCCGCTTCGAGCGCCCGATCAGCGTCGAGCGCGCCTACGAGCTGCTGAAGGACGCCCCCGGCGTCGAGCTGTCCGAGATCCCGACCCCCCTCCAGGCCGCCGGCAAGGACGCCTCGTACGTGGGCCGCATCCGCGTGGACGAGACCGTCGACAACGGCCTCGCCCTGTTCCTCTCCAACGACAACCTCCGCAAGGGCGCCGCGCTGAACGCCGTCCAGATCGCGGAGCTGGTCGCGGAGGAGCTGCGCGGCTGACGCCACCGGTTCGACGGGAGGGGCGGTGCCGGTACGGCGCCGCCCCTCCGGCGTGTCAGGGCCGGCGGACCTCGAAGAGGAAGCAGCCGAACTCGGCCGCGCGGACGTGGACGAGGGCGGTGAGCGGGTCGGCGAAGGCCTCCGCCAGGGCCTGGTCGACGGCCTGGTGGCCGGCTTCGTCGCCGGCTTCGTCGCCCGCCTCGGGCAGGGTGAGGACGCGGCCTCCGAGGATGCGGCCGCCCGCGTCGTAGCGGCGGACCGTGCGCAGGGCCCCCGCGTTCGCGAAGGGGTGGCCGGACCCGGCGGCCGGTCCGGGGCATGCGGCGCCGTGTACGAAGACCGGGCCCTGCTCGTCGTACGCGCCCGGGTCGGCTCCCGTGGCCGCCGCCCAGCGGCGCAGCGGGGCGTAGGAGACGAGGGCGATCAGCTCCCCGGGCCGACTGCGGCGCAGGCAGCAGCGCAGCGGCGCGCCGCCCTCGGGGTCCTCGTACGGCACGCAGGGACGCCCGGCGTCGTCCCGCGCCCGCAGGGCGGTCAGGGTGGCGGGCGGGATGGGGAGGGCCGTGTGCGTCGTCGTGGTCATGGGTCCAGGGTGCGCGGGCGGCCCGGCCGGGTCTGGCGGAAATCGGACCTCGCGTTCGGCGGTAGGTGTTCGCCTCTGGATTAGTCCCGCCCGGCGGCCCGGCCCGCGTGGAAGGATGGCGGGGCAACGTCACCATCAAAGGAGATGAACGCGTGCCTGGCACGAATCTCACCCGTGAAGAGGCTCAGCAGCGGGCGAAGCTGCTCACCGTCGACTCGTACGAGATCGAACTCGATCTCAGCGGCGCGCAGGAGGGCGGCACCTACCCGTCCGTGACCACCGTGCGCTTCCAGTCGGCCGAGGCAGGCGCCGGGACCTTCATCGACCTGGTCGCGCCGGCCGTCCACGAGGTCGTCCTGAACGGCAAGTCGCTGGACGTGGCCGCCGTCTTCCGCGACTCGCGGATCGCCCTGGACCACCTCGCCGCCGGGGCCAACGAGCTCCGTGTCGTCGCGGACTGCGCCTACACCAACACCGGCGAGGGCCTGCACCGCTTCGTCGACCCGGTCGACCAGCAGGCGTACCTGTACACCCAGTTCGAGGTGCCGGACGCGCGGCGCGTCTTCGCCAGCTTCGAGCAGCCCGACCTGAAGGCGACGTTCCAGTTCACCGTGACGGCCCCCGAGGGCTGGACGGTCATCTCGAACTCCCCGACGCCCGAGCCCAAGGACCGGGTGTGGGCCTTCGAGCCCACCCCGCGCATCTCCTCGTACATCACCGCCCTGATCGTCGGCCCGTACCACGCGGTGCACAGCTCGTACGAGGGCCCGGACGGGCAGTCCGTGCCGCTCGGCATCTACTGCCGCCCCTCGCTCGCCGAGTTCCTCGACGCCGACGCGATCTTCGACGTCACGCGGCAGGGCTTCGACTGGTTCCAGGAGAAGTTCGCCTACGACTACCCCTTCGCGAAGTACGACCAGCTCTTCGTGCCGGAGTTCAACGCGGGCGCGATGGAGAACGCCGGCGCGGTCACCATCCGCGACCAGTACGTCTTCCGCTCGAAGGTGACGGACGCGGCGTACGAGGTGCGCGCCGAGACCATCCTCCACGAGCTCGCCCACATGTGGTTCGGCGACCTCGTCACCATGGAGTGGTGGAACGACCTGTGGCTGAACGAGTCGTTCGCCACCTACACCTCGATCGCCTGCCAGGCCTACGCCGAGGGCTCGAAGTGGCCGCACGCCTGGACCACGTTCGCGAACTCCATGAAGACCTGGGCGTACCGGCAGGACCAGCTGCCGTCCACGCACCCGATCATGGCCGACATCCGCGACCTGGACGACGTCCTGGTCAACTTCGACGGCATCACGTACGCCAAGGGCGCCTCGGTGCTCAAGCAGCTCGTCGCGTACGTGGGCATGGACGCCTTCTTCAAGGGCGTGCAGGCCTACTTCAAGGCGCACGCCTTCGGCAACACGCGCCTGTCGGACCTGCTGGGCGCCCTGGAGGAGACCTCCGGCCGCGACCTCACCGCCTGGTCGAAGGCATGGCTGGAGACGGCCGGCATCAACGTGCTGCGCCCCGAGATCGAGACGGACGCGGACGGGGTCGTCACCGCGTTCGCCGTCCGGCAGGAGGCCCCGGCGCTGCCGGCGGGCGCCAAGGGCGAGCCGGTGCTGCGGCCGCACCGCATCGCGGTCGGCCTGTACGACCTGGAGGGCGGCAAGCTGGTCCGCAAGGACCGGATCGAGCTGGACATCGACGGCGAGCTGACGGCCGTGCCGGAGCTGGCGGGGCGCGCCCGTCCGGCGGTCGTGCTGCTCAACGACGACGACCTGTCGTACGCGAAGGTGCGGCTGGACGAGGTCTCGCTGGCGAACGTCACGGCGCACCTCGGCGACTTCACCGAATCGCTGCCGCGGGCGCTGTGCTGGGCGTCGGCGTGGGACATGACGCGTGACGGCGAGCTGCCCACGCGCGACTACCTGTCGCTGGTGCTGTCGGGCATCGGCAAGGAGTCCGACATCGGCGTGGTGCAGTCCCTGCACCGCCAGGTGAAGCTGGCCGTCGACCTGTACGCCGACCCGGCGTGGCGGGACCAGGGCCTGGCCGTCTGGACCGAGGCCACGCTGGAGCACCTGCGCGGCGCCGAGCCGGGCAGCGACCACCAGCTGGCGTGGGCGCGCGCCTTCGCGGCGACGGCCCGTACCGAGGCGCAGCTGACCTACCTGGCGGCGCTGCTCGACGGCTCGGCCGAGGTCGAGGGCCTGGTCGTGGACACGGAGCTGCGGTGGGCGTTCCTGGAGCGCCTGGCGGCCACGGGTCGCGCCGACGAGGCGGCCATCGCGGCGGAGCTGGAGCGGGACGCGACGGCGGCCGGCGAGCGCCACGCGGCGACGGCGCGGGCCGCGCGCCCGACGGCCGAGGCCAAGGCGGAGGCCTGGGCCTCGGTGGTGGAGTCGTCCGACCTGCCGAACGCCGTGCAGGAGGCCGTGATCGGCGGCTTCGTCCAGACCGACCAGCGCGAACTGCTCGCGCCGTACGCGCAGAAGTACTTCGCGGTGGTCAAGGACATCTGGGAGAGCCGCAGCCACGAGATCGCGCAGCAGATCGCGGTGGGCCTGTACCCGTCCCTCCAGGTGTCGCAGGCGACCCTGGACGCGACGGACGCGTGGCTGGCCTCGGCCGAGCCGAACGCCGCCCTGCGCCGCCTGGTCTCGGAGTCCCGCGCGGGCGTCGAGCGCGCCCTGAAGGCCCAGGCAGCGGACGCGTCGGCAGCCTGACGGTCTGGGCCCCGGCCCCTGCCCCTGGTGGGGGCGGGGGCGGGGGCGGGGCGGTGTGTGCCCACCCGCCCCCTCGTCTGCGGGCCGGAGTCCGGGGGCGGTGTCCCCCGGACCGGTCTCAGGGAGGGGCGGGGGTTTCCCGGCAGTCCCATCGTCCTTCCGGATCTGTATGTATATATATGTATGTATATATATATATATATATATATATCTATATATGTATATATATATATATCGGTGTGTATCTATATATATAT
>NZ_GG657750.1:2710664-2721698 GCF_000158895.1 Streptomyces sp. C
CTTCGTCGCGTCGCTACGCGATCGCCTTCGGCGACCCTTGACCGACCGGCCCGAACCGGAAAGCCGAAAGACTGCCGGGAAACCCCCAAAGAAACGCCACGGTCCATGGTGGAGGGACGGGCGCCTCAGGGACCAGGCGCGGTGCCGGGGGCCGGCCTGCCCGACATCCGGCCCCCACATCCACAATCCCGGGCCAGGGGCGCGACTACCCGCACGAGAGGCCGATCAGAGCAGCCCAGGAAGCCCCCAGACGCGCCAGATCGCTACGCGCTCCTCTCGTCTCAGCGTCCGGCGACCGCCTGTGGCTGATACCCGCACGAGAGGGCGAACAGAGCAGCCACAGGAGCCGGTGGGCGCGACGGATCGCTACGCGCTTCTCTGATCTTGGCGGCCGGCGGCGGTCTTGGGCTGGTCCTGGGCGGGTTCGATGTTGGTGGCGGCTGTGGTGAACTCGCGGCCGCAGGCACCACGGATGTAGGCCAGTTCCATCCAGCGTTCGATGCCGGTGTCGGAGACGTTCTCGTTGATCACGGCCATGAGCACGCCCTCGACACCGGAGGCGATGTCGCGGACGCGGCGGCGGAGGAGGCGGTGGGGGACGTATTCGTACTGCTCACTCATCAGGCACCTCTTCGAAGGTATCCAGGAAACGCTCCCAGCCCGCGTGAGCCCGCTCAAGAAGTTCTTCGCTGGGCGCGGGGATGCCTTCGAGCCCCGGCGAAGGACCGTCAGGAGATCTCAGGGCGGTATGCAGATCAGTCACACACAAAGAATCTGGTAACAGTTCGTACCGATCGATATCCGCACGGTAATCTCACGGCGGGATGGCTTCCCATCTCGCAGGCGGATGACGGAAGTAGCCGACCATGGCCTCACCGATCAGACCGACTTCTCTGCCTGACTGGGCATGGGAGCGGGCCGATGTACGCCAAGCTCTTCGCTCCCGTGACATGGGCGCGGTGTTCCGATACGTGCAGCAGTACAGCGGAGCCAGCCAGGCGCGCATCGCCGAGGCGGTCAACATGACTCAGGCGCGGGTCAACGAAATCATCAACCGCCGTCGCGAGGTCTCACGCCTCGACGTGTACGAGCGGATCGCCGACGGGCTGAGCATGCCGGACGACGCGCGTCACCTACTCGGCCTGGCAGCCGGCCGTGAGAAGCACCCCGGTGGGTCCGCATTCGACCTCGCGGCGTTTCCAGAGGTGGTGCGGGTCTACTCGGCACAGGCGTCCGCCCAGGAGGAGATCCAGGAGCAGGCTCGTATGGCCAAGGAGTTGGACATCCTCGCTGTGCGCGGCCTCGGCTTGATCGGCCTGAACGACTCGATGCTTCGCACCCACCTCATGAGGCAAGCCGTCGACTTTCGCCTGCGGGTGCTGCTGCTCGACCCGGAAGCGCCGGCCCTTGCGGCGCGTGCCGCCGAGATCGGCGAGTCGGTGGAGTCACTCGCCGGAGGTGTGCGACTGACCGAGGCCCGGCTGCGTGAGCTTGCCGGAACCTGCGACGTCCAGGTGTACCGGTACGGCATGCTGCCTACGTGGCGGCTGATCCGAACCGACTCCACCCTGTTCGTCGGGGCATTCGACGCGGGATGGGAAGGGCATGAATCGGCGACTTACAAGGTGATGGAAACACCTCACGGCCCTCTGTTCAGGGGGTTTCGACGCATGTTCGAGGCCATCGTCATAAGTGCCGAACGCACGGTGTGAGAAGGGACGGACAAGTGATCGAAGCTGAGCTGAAGGCACGAGTACACGCACCCGAAGAAACACTGCGGCGGCTGAACGAGCGGGCCGAAGGCCGACCCGAGGTGTACCGGGACACCTACTACGACACCCGGGACGCCGCGCTGGAGGCCAAGGACGAGGAGCTTCGGGTACGCACCATCCACGGCCCGGACGAAACCCGCACCCTCCTCACCTACAAGGGCGCCCGGGTGGACCAGGAGTCGGGGTCGAAGCCGGAGCACGAGACCCGCGTCGAGGATGCCGAGGCCGTGCACGCCATGCTGCGCGGCCTCGGATACGTACCGGCCATCGCCTTCGAGAAGCGCTGCAGGAACTACTCCTTCCAAGCACGCGGCAGGCACATGCTCGCCACACTCGTCCGCGTCCCCGAGCTGGACGGAACCTTCCTGGAACTGGAGACCCAGGTCGAGGAGAAGGACGTGGCCGAGGCCCTCGATGACGTCCGCGAGGTCCTCGCCGAACTTGGCATCCGAGAAGGAGACCTGACGCGCGAGCAGTACACCGCCACGGTGAAGGCCCGGCGCCTGGCCCAAGCCGCGAACAGCTGACCCCCTTTCATCACCAGGCCAAGGCAGCCGGCGGACGCCGAGATCAGAGGAGCGCGTAGCGATCTCTCGCGCCTGCCGGACTCCCAGGTTGATCTGCTCGTCCTCTGGTGCGGGTATCAGCCACAGGCGGTCGTCGGACGCTGAGACGAGAGGAGCGCGTAGCGATCTGGCGCGCCTGTCGGCTTCCTGGGCTGCTCTGTTCGCCTTCTCGTGCGGGTAGTCGCGCCCCGGCTCCGGATCTCGACTGCTGAGGGCCCGGATGCCCGGCGGGCCGGCCCCCGGCACCGCGCCCTGGTCCCTGAGACGCCCGTCCCTCCACCATGGACCGTGCCGTTTCTTCGGGGGCTTCCCGGCAGTCTTTCGGCTTTCCGGTTCGGGTCGGTCGGTCAAGGGTCGCCGAAGGCGATCGCGTAGCGACGCGACGAAGGAGCGCCCTTGAGGGACCGGCCCGAACCGGAAGGACGATGGGACTGACGGGAAGCCCCCACCCCTCCCCGACCCGGTCTCAGGGGATCCCGCCCCCCCTCAGCCCAGCGTCCCCGCCGCCCTCTGGAGCGCCTTCAGCGCCTGGGCGACGGCCGGCGCGGCTTCCGTGCCCCGGCGGAGGGCGGCGATGACGTGGCGGGTGGGGCGGTCGTGGGTGAGGGTGCGGACCGTGACGCCCGAGGCGCGGGCCGAGACCATGCGGGGGACCAGGGCGACGCCCATGCCCGCCTCGACCATCGCCAGGATCGCGGTCCAGCCGGAGGCGGAGTGGGCCTGTTCCGGGACGAAGCCCGCCGGTTCGCACGCCGAGCGGGTGATCTCCGACCAGGGGCCGCTGCCGCCGTAGATCCACCGGTCCGCCGCCAGGTCCGCCAGGCGGAGTACGGGGGCGGCCGCCAGGGGGTGGTCCGGGGGGAGGGCCACGTCCAGGGGGTCTTCCAGGAGGGTGATCCGGGTGAAGCGGGTGTCCTGGGCGGTCGTCGGGGCGTGCGCGGCGAGGGAGAGGGCGAGGTCGACGGTGCCGGCGGAGAGGAGTTCGTACGATTCGGCCGCCTCGGTCTCGCGGACGCGGAGTTCGATCCCCGGGTGGGTGCGGCGGAGGGCGGCGACCGCCGGGACCACGAGGACCGGGACGGCGGTGGAGAAGGCGCCGACGCGGACTTCGCCGGACTCTCCGGACCGGTAGCCGGTGAGTTCGGCGTCGGCGCGTTCGAGCTGGGCGAAGACGGCTTCGGTGTGGCGCAGCACCAGGTGGGCGGCGTCGGTGAGGCGGACCCGGCGGCCCTGGGGCTCCAGGAGCGGCACCCCCAGCTGGCGGGCGAGGTTGGTCAGCTGCTGCGAGACGGCCGAGGGCGTCATGTGCAGCACCTCGGCCGTCGCGGTCACGGTGCCCCGGTCGGCCAGGGTCCGCAGGATGCGGAGCTTCTTGATGTCCCAGTCGGTCACGGGGAGGAAGTTACCGGCGGGCCGTGCTGCCGAAGGCGACTCCGCCGAGGATCAGGGCCATGCACAGGAGCTGGGCGGGGCCGGTGCGTTCGCCGAGGAGGAGCAGTCCGAGGACGGCGACGCAGACCGGCTGGAGGTAGTAGACGACTCCCGCGCGGGCCGCGCCGATGAGGGAGATGGCCTTGTTCCAGGCGAAGAAGGCGACGGCGGAGGAGAAGACGCCGACGTAGAGGAGGGGGCCGACGGTGTGGGGGGTCGCCTCGAAGCCGCCCTGGACGGTGAGGGAGACGGCGTACGCGGGGGCCAGCATCAGGGCGCCGAGGACGAAGGTGCTCAGGAGGAAGGCGAGGCCGCCGATCTCGGCGGGCTTGCGCTTGAGCAGGGCGCTGTAGGTGGCGAAGGAGAGGGCGGCGCCGAACATCCACAGGTCGCCGGCGCCGAAGTCGAAGCCGAGGGAGCCGTCGCCGACGAGCAGCAGGACGCCGAAGGCCGCGAGCAACATCCCGCAGGAGCGGCGGGCGCCGAGCCGTTCGCCGCCGAGGCGGGCGTAGAGGGCCATGATGACCGGCGAGGCGGCCATGATCATGCCCATGTTGGAGGCTGAGGTGGTCAGGCCGGCCTGGTGGACCAGGGTGTTGTAGAGGGTGACGCCGAAGAGGGTGGCGAGGCTGATGTAGCCGAGGTGCTTGCGGAGGAGGGCCCGCTGCTGCCAGGCCTGGCGGGCGGCGAAGGGGGTGACCGCGACGGCGGCGATGATCCACCGCCAGAAGACGGCCTGGACGGGCGGGACGGTGTCGGCCATGCCGCGGGTGGCGACGAAGCTGCCGGACCAGACGACCGTGGCGACCAGGGCGAGGAGTACGCCGAGTCCGGCGGCTCCCTTCCTCGCCTTGTCTCCGGCAACGGCGCCGCCGCCGGCGAGGGTGCCGGCGGCGGTGGGTGCGGTGCGGATGCGGTCGGTGACGGTCACTGGTGGTGTCCCCCTGCGTGTGTGGTGTGGGTGGTGGACCCACTCTCACACCTTCGCTTTGCCCAGGTCCATCGAAAGATTGTGATCGGTTCCTTCAGCCTTGCTGAACGATGGGGCCTGGACCTGGGCCTCCGCCTTCGCCGCCCGCCCCGGCAGCTGGCCGAAGACGGTGGCGCCGAAGGCGATGGTCATGCCCACCAGCTGCACGGGCGTCAGGGCCTGGCCGAGGGCGGCCCAGCCGATGACGGCGGCGGTGAGCGGCGACAGCGGGCCGAGCAGGGTGACGGAGGTGGCGGTGAGCTGGCCGATGCCGCGGAACCAGAGGAAGTACGCGGCCCCGGTGTTGATCAGCATCATGTAGCCGTAGCCGAGGAAGGCCTTGCCGTCGAGGGCGGGCGGCGCCCCCTCGACCAGGGCGGCGATCGGGATGATGACCAGGCCGCCCGCGGTGAGCTGCCAGCCGGTCACGGCCAGCGGGCCGACGCCCTCGGGGCGGCCCCAGCGCTTGGTCATCACGGTGCCCGCGCCCATGGAGGCGGAGGAGACCAGGCCGGCTATGACGCCGACGAGGTCGAGCTTCGCCTCGGCGGTGAGCACCACCATGCTCACGCCGAACGCGGCGACCACGGCGGCGAGTACGGTCCGCAGCCTGGCCCGCTCCCCGAGGAGGAGGGCGGCGAGCCCGACGACGAAGAGCGGTCCGGCCGAGCCCAGTACGGCGGCGACGCCGCCGGGGAGCCGGTAGGCGGAGAGGAAGAGCAGCGGGAAGAAGGCGCCGATGTTGAGGGTGCCGAGGACCGCGGACTTCCACCACCAGGCGCCCTTGGGCAGGACGCGGGAGAGGGCGACCAGCAGCAGGCCGGCGGGCAGGGCGCGCATGGCCCCGGTGAAGAGGGGCCGGTCGGCGGGCAGCAGCTCGCTCGCGACGAAGTAGGTCGAGCCCCAGGAGATGGGGGCGAGCGCGGTCAGCAGGGTGGTGGTGACGCGGTTCACGGTCACTCCTCGGCAGGTGAGGATCGGCTGGCGGGGTGCGGGTTGGCCGCGACCTACCCGGGGGCCCGTCCCCGGACCTCCCCGAGTAGGTCGCCGATAAGTAGCTTACTCCTAAGCTACTTTTACGCAAGCTACTTTCTTGCGAACCACTGACCGGAATCGGATACTTCATTTATGACCCAGGTGAAGAAGGACGCCCAGCCGGACGCCGTCGACGCGATCACCACGCAGTGGGCCGCGGTGCGACCGGACCTGGACACCGCCCCGATGGCCGTCTTCGGCCGGATCTACCGGATCGCCAAAGCCGTCGGCGACGCCGTGGAGCGCGCCTACAACCGCTACGGCATCAGCCGCGGGGAGTTCGACGTCATCGCCACGCTGCGCCGCTCCGGGGCCCCGTACACCCTCTCGCCGCGCCAGCTGGCGGCCACGCTGATGCTGACCACCGGCGGGATGACGGGCCGCCTGGACAAGCTGGAGAAAGGCCGGACTGCTCACCCGCAGCCCCGACCCGCACGACCGGCGCGGGCTCCAGGTGACCCTCACCGACCGCGGGGATCGCCCTCGCCGACGAGGCGGTCTCCCGCCGGCCCTGGCGGTGCACCGCCGGCACTGAGAGCTTCGACGCCGAAAGAGGTCGAGCAGCTCACCGGGATTGCTGCGCAAGCTGCTCGCCGACGTGTCCTGAGGGACCCCGGGTGTCCCCGGGGACCGCATCCCGGGTACGCCAAGGCGCCGGAGGTCCGTCGGGACCGGCTCACACCGGTTCCGCGGACCTCCGGCGCCCGGAAGCCTTGACGAAGGACCTGCCCGGTCGGGTCAGGCCTGGTTCTTGCGCGACTTGTCGAACAAACCATCACGAGACCCGCGATGACCAGGAACAGCACGATCGGCGCGGCCACGTACAGGCCGAGCGTCTCGCCAATGCTCAGGCCCGGGCCCGGGTCGTCGCCGTCGTCGCGGGTCACCGCGAGGGCGGGAGACGTCATCAGCAGCATCATCAGCGTCGATCCGGCCGTGACGGCGCCGGCGCGCAGAGCGTTCTTCTTGTCCACGGTGCAAACGTAGCGAACACCTAAACGGGGCGCGCGCCCGGGGGTGCCGTACGGGTCTGCGCGCCCTCCCGCACCGCGCTCAGCAGGGCGTTCGCCCGTGGTGAGGCGGTCAGCGCCTCCAGGGTCAGCGGGCGGCCGTCCGCGTCGGCGACCGGCAGCCGCCAGTTGGGGTACTGGTCCCAGGTGCCCGGCAGGTTCTGCGGCCGCCGGTCCCCCACCGCGTCGGGCAGCCACACGCCGACCAGCCGGGCCGGGGTGCGCAGCAGGAAGGCGTACAGGGCCCGTACGGCGGCCTCCTCGCCCTTGGTCTCCAGCCCCAGCCGGTCCAGTACCGCCAGCCACCGGGCGGTGTCGGCGGCGTCCTCGGCCCGCTCCAGGTCCAGAGGGCGGGTCAGCAGGCCCAGCCGGTCGCGCAGTTCGACGTGGGAGCCGGCCAGCTTGGCGGCGGTGGGCGGCAGGTCGTGGGTGGTGGCGGTGGCCAGGCACTCGGACCGCCAGGCCCCGGCCGGCAGCGGTTCGCCGTCGCCCGCCCAGTCCCGCTCGAACCACAGCACCGAGGTGCCGAGGATCCCGCGCCGGGCCAGCGCCCGCCGTACCCCCGGCTCGACGGTCCCGAGGTCCTCGCCGACCACCAGCGCCCCGGCCCGGTGGGCCTCCAGGACCAGTACGGCCAGCATCGCCTCGCCGTCGTAGGAGACGTACGTGCCCTGCGCGGGCGGGGTGCCCTTCGGGATCCACCAGAGCCGGAACAGGCCCATCACGTGGTCCACGCGCACCGCGCCCGCGTACCGGAACACCCCGCGCAACAGCTCCCGGAAGGGGGCGTACGCGTACTCCTCCAGGGCGTCGGGCCGCCAGGGCGGCAGTCCCCAGTCCTGGCCGCGGGCGTTGAAGGCGTCCGGCGGCGCGCCGACGGACACCTCGCGGTGGTGGAAGGGGCCGGTGCGGGCGTCCGAGCCGTCCGGGTGCACCCCGACCGCCAGGTCGTGCACGATGCCGACGCTCATCCCGGCCTCCCGCGCGGCCCGCTGGGCCTCGGTCAGCTGGGTGTCCGTCAGCCAGACCAGCCAGCAGTGGAAGTCGGCCCGCTCCCGGGGGTCCTCCCCGGCGATGGCCGCGCACCAGGCGGCGTGCCGGGCGAGCCCCTGCCCCTGCGCGGCGCGGAACGCCCGGTAGGCGGCCTCCCGGGCGGGGGCGCGCGGGACGGCGTACAGCAGTTCCAGGGCGGCGCGCTTGAGGGCCCACACGGCGTCCCGGTCGATCAGCGCCCCCTTCTCCAGCACCTCCCGGCGCAGCTCCCCGCCCCGCGCGGCGAGTTCGGCGAGGGCGTCCCGGTCGGGGCAGTCCGCCCACTCGGGGAGGTCCTCGACGCGCAGGTACACCGGGTCGGGGAAGCGGCGCGAGGCCGGCCGGTAGGGGGACGGGTCGGTCGGGGTGCCGGGGAGGGCCGCGTGCAGCGGGTTGACCTGGACGAACCCGGCGCCGTGGGTGCGGGCGGCCCAGCGGGCCAGCTCCGCGAGGTCGCCGAGGTCGCCCATGCCCCAGGAGCGCTCCGAGAGCAGGGAGTAGAGCTGGACGAGCAGCCCGTGGGCGCGGTCGGGCGCCGCCGGGGCCCGGTCCGGGGCCACGATCAGGGTGGCTGAGGCGGTGCGCCCGTCCGGCGTCTCGGCGGTCAGCCGGTGCACGCCGAGGGGCAGGCCGGGGTGCCAGTCGGCCTGCCCGGCCCGGTCCTCGAGGGTCACCCGCACCCGGGTCCCGGCCGGCAGCCCGGCCAGGGCCCCGGGGGCGGGCTCGCCCCGCCAGTGCACCAGCGTCGGCGGGAGCAGCCGACCGGCCCGCTGCCGCTCGGCACCGGCCGCCATCGCCCGTACGTCCTCCGGGGTGTCGACGGGGACGCCGATCAGGCCCAGCACGGCCCGGACCGTGGCCCCGGGCACCTGGACGGTGACGTCCTCGGCGGGCTGGTAGGAGGTGGCGACGCCGTAGAGGGCCGCGAGCCGGGCGAGGTCGTCCATCGTCATCCTTGGCTGGGTGAGGGGTTAGGTGAGCGGCTCGCTGGTGAGGGGGGCCTCGGCCACGAGCGGGGACTCACTGGTCAGGGGCGCGTACGCGGCACCGGCCAGCGGGGGTTCGCTGGTCAGCGGCGGGTGCGCGGCGGCGGCCGGCCCGTCGGCGGGGCCGGACGGTACGGGCAGGTGGGCGAGCGGGGCGGGTTTCCTGCGGTGGCCGGACGCGGTGCGGGCGTTCATGGGTCCTCCCTCTACGGTCCTTCGGACCGCCGTGCGGTTCTCGGGACCGTGCTGCGGTTCTTCGGACCGCCCATGCAACACCCGTGTCGAACACCGCAGCCATACCCAGTCAGGGGCATCGCATTCCTGGCGGATCCAGGTCAGATCACCCCACGCGCATTGACACCCCGGCAGCGCGGGTGGTGGGCTCGGGCCCGTTCACACGGTCGGGGGACGACTCGGGACTGGGGAGGCTCCGTGCAGCTCAGGGGCAGGAAGCGGACCACGGCCGCGGCCGTCGCAGTCATCGGGAGCCTGCTCGGCGGGGCCGTCGCGTCGGCGCCGCCGAGGATCAGCGCGGCCCCCGGGAGTTCGGGCTCCGCACGCCCCGACAGCGGGTCCGCCCCCGTCTTCGCGGCGGGACTCGGCTCCGCCATCGACCCGGGCTCCGACGTTCCCCGAGCCGCTTCCGAGGGCCCGGCCGTGTGGCCCCGGCCGCAGTCGGCCACCGCCGATCCGGGCCGGGAGCTGCCGGTGCCGGCGGAGGCCGTCCTGGTGCTGCCGGTGGACGTGGACCCGTACGCCGCCGAGGTCGTACGCGCCTCCCTGCGCGCGGCCGGGGTGCGCACCCTGCACGAGCGGCCCCCGGGGGCGGCGCTGCCCGAACGGGCCCTCGTCGTACGGCTCCAGGGCACGGACGCCGAGGAGGCCCTGCTGGCGCTGGGCGCGGCCCCGGCCGGGGACCTGCCGGCCGGCGGCTACCGGCTGGCGGTGGGCCGGGCCGGCGGGCGGGACACCGTCGCGCTGGCCGGGGTGGGCGAGGACGGGCTGTTCCACGCCGCGCAGACGCTGCGCCAGCTGCTGGCGGCCGGGCGCGGCAAGGTGCCCGGGATGCTGGTGCGGGACTGGCCGATCGCGCCGGTGCGCGGGATCACCGAGGGCTTCTACGGGCAGCCCTGGACCCGGGAACAGCGGCTGGCGCAGCTGGACTTCCTGGGCCGCACCAAGCAGAACCGGATGCTGCTGGCGCCCGGCGACGACCCGTACCGCACCACGGCCTGGCGCGAGGAGTACCCGCGCGAACGGCAGGAGGAGTTCCGCGCCCTGGCCGAACGGGCGCGCGCCAACCACGTCGTGCTCGGCTGGGCGGTGTCGCCGGGGCAGTCGATGTGCCTGGCGTCGGCGGACGACCGGGCGGCGCTGCTGCGCAAGGCGGACGCCATGTGGGAGCTGGGCTTCCGGGCGTTCCAGGTGCAGTTCCAGGACGTCAGCTACACCGAATGGGGCTGCCGGGCCGACCGGGTGCGGTACGGGACGGGCCCCGCGGCGGCGGCGAAGGCGCACGCGGAGGTGGCGGGCGAGCTGGCCGCGCACCTGGCGGCGCGGCACCCGGGGGCGGCCCCGCTGTCGCTGCTGCCGACGGAGTACTTCCAGGACGGCGCCACCACCTACCGGACGGCGCTGGCCGGGGCGCTGGACCCGCGCGTGGAGGTGGCCTGGACGGGCGTGGGCGTGGTGCCGCGCACGATCACCGGCAGGGAGCTGGCGGGGGCGCGGGCGGCGCTCGCGCACCCGCTGGTCACCATGGACAACTACCCGGTCAACGACTGGGATCCGGGCCGGATCTTCCTGGGGCCGTACGCCGGGCGCGATCCGGCGGTGGCGGGCGGTTCGGCGGGGGTGCTGGCCAACGCGATGGCGCAGGGCACCCTGTCGCGGATCCCGCTGTTCACGGCGGCGGACTACGCGTGGAACCCGCGCGGCTACCGGGCCGGGGAGTCGTGGGCGGCGGCGGTGCGGGACCTGTCCGGGCCGGACCCGAAGACGCGGGCCGCGCTGGCGGCGCTGGCCGGGAACACCGCCTCCTCGGGCCTGAAGGTGGAGGAGTCGGCATATCTGAAGCCGCTGGTGGAGGAGTTCTGGCGGGCCCGCGCCGCCGGGGACAAGGCCGCCGGCGAGCGGCTGCGCGCGGCGTTCACCGTGCTCCGGGAGGCCCCCGGGCGCCTCGACGCGCCGGTGGCGGCGGAGGCCGGGCCGTGGCTGGAGCGGCTCTCCCGG
>NZ_GG657750.1:2723913-2737306 GCF_000158895.1 Streptomyces sp. C
CCCTGGAGGTTCCCCGCCGTGCCCTCGCCCGCCAACCTGCTGCCGCAGGCCGCGTCCACCACAGACGACGCCGCCGAGAGCGTGACGAACGCCGCCAGCTTCGTCGAGGAGAACTGGGCCACCTGGCTGAGCATCGGCCTGCGGATCCTGCTGATCATCGTGATCGCGGTGGCGCTGCGCAGCGTGGTCCGCAAGGCCCTGACGAAGCTGATAAGCCGGATGAACACCAGCGCGGAGGCCGTGGAGGGCACGGCGCTGGGCGGGCTGCTGGTCAATGCCGAGCGGCGGCGCCAGCGGTCGGAGGCGATCGGCTCCGTGCTGCGTTCGGTGTCCTCGTTCCTGATCCTCGGTACGGCCGCGCTGATGGTGCTGGCGGCGCTGAAGATCGACCTGGGGCCGCTGCTGGCGAGTGCCGGTGTGGCCGGTGTGGCGATCGGTTTCGGTGCCCGCAACCTGGTGACCGACTTCCTGTCCGGCGTGTTCATGATCATGGAGGACCAGTACGGCGTGGGCGACAAGATCGACGCCGGGGTGGCCTCCGGCGAGGTGATCGAGGTCGGTCTGCGCGTGACCAAGCTGCGCGGCGACAACGGTGAGATCTGGTACGTCCGCAACGGCGAGATCAAGCGCATCGGGAACCTGAGCCAGGGCTGGGCGACGGCGGGCGTGGCCGTGCAGGTCAAGCCGACGGAGAACCTGGCGCACATCCGCGAGGTGGTCCAGGGGGTCGCGGACACCCTGGCGAAGGAGAGCCCGTGGGACGAGCGCCTGTGGGGGCCGGTGGAGGTGCTGGGCCTGGACGAGGTGCTGCTGGCCTCCATGACGGTGAAGGTGTCGGCGAAGACCATGCCGGGCCAGCAGTTCGCGGTGGAGCGCGAGCTGCGCTGGCGGATCAAGGACGCCTTCGACGCGGCCGGCATCCGGATCATCGGCGGGGCGCCGGCCCCCGGCGAGGACGAGGCCCCGGCGGACCCGGCGGCGGCCGTCGCGGCGCCCTCGGCGCTGGCCAACCCGGCCTCCCCGCAGTCCCTGGCCACCGCCCCGATACCGCCGGCACCCGCGCCGGGGGTCCGGCTGCCCAAGTAGGGGCCGCCACCCCGCGCCCTACGCTGCCCCGCCGGTCCGTTCCGGCGGGGCAGCGGCATTGACAGGCCTCCGAAGCCAATAGGAAACTTACCTAACAGTCTCCTCGGTGAGGGAGGGACCCCGCCATGCCCGCCGCCACTCCGGGAACGCCCAGCCTGCTGCGCGCCATGAACGACCGCGCCGCCCTGGAGCTGCTGCTGGTACACGGCCCCCTGTCCCGGACCCGGATCGGCCACCTCACCGGGCTGTCGAAGCCCACCGCCTCCCAGCTGCTCGCCCGGCTGGAGGCCGCCGGGCTCGTCGTCGCCACCGGCACCGACGGCGGCCGCCCCGGCCCCAACGCCCAGCTGTACGCGCTCAACGCCCGCGCCGCCCACGTCGGCGGCCTCGACGTGACCCCCGACCGGGTGCTCGCCGCCGTCGCCGACCTGGCCGGCACCGTGGTCGGCGGCTTCGAACTCCCCTACACCGAGGGCGCCGACGCCGTCGGCCAGGTCACCCGCGCCCTCGGCGGAGCCCTGGAGGACGCCGGGCTGACCCTGCCCGACCTGCACCGCCTGGTCATCGCCACCCCCGGCGCCTTCGACCCGCGCACCGGGCGGCTGCGCTACGCCAGCCACCTCCCCGGCTGGCACTCCCCCGTCCTCCTCGACGAACTGGCCGCGGCCCTGCCCCTGCCGGTCGAGTACGAGAACGACGTCAACCTCGCCGCGGTCGCCGAGCAGCGCTTGGGCGCGGCCCGCGGCCACGAGGACTTCGTCCTGCTGTGGAACGAGGAGGGCCTCGGCGCCGCCCTCGTCCTCGGCGGACGGCTGCACCGCGGCTGGACGGGCGGCGCGGGCGAGGTGGGCTTCCTGCCCGTGTCCGGCCACCCCCTGGTCCGCCAGGTCAGCCGGGCCAACACCGGCGGCTACCAGGAGCTGGCCGGCGTACAGGTGCTGCCCGCGCTCGCCGCCGCGGCCGGGATCGACCCCGGCCGCGCCCCGGCGGCCCCGCACGCCGCGCAGGTGGCCGCCGGGGCCGAGCTGCTGCGGCGGGCCGCCGCCGAGCCGGAGGGCGCCCACCTGGCCTTCCTCCGGTCGTACGCCACCGCCCTCGCGACCGGTCTCGCCTCGCTGGTCGCCGTACTGGACCCGGAGATCGTGGTCCTGTCGGGCGCCCTGATCGCCGCGGGCGGCGACCCGCTGCGCGCCCTGCTGGAGGACGAGCTCGCCGAACTGGCCCCCTCCCGGCCGCGGCTGGTCACCGGAGAGGTGCGCGAGCGCCCCGTGCTGCGCGGCGCGCTGGAGAGCGCCCTGACCGCCACCCGCGAGGAAGTCTTCGACACCTCGCGCTGACACCTCCCTCCGGCACCTCCCGCCGACACCCCCAGCCCGCCCCTCCCCTCATCCGGGGTTCTCCCCCAGAGAGCGAGCACCGCCATGCCCCGAGCCGCACGCCTGACCACCACCGCGGCCGCCCTAGCCGCCATATCCGTGCTCGCCACCGCCTGCACCGGCCAGAGCGGCGCCGCCGCCGACGATCCGAAGGCCGACGTCACCATCGCCTTCTGGCACGGCTGGTCCGCGCCCTCCGAGGTCAAGGCGATCCAGGACAGCATCGACCGCTTCGAGAAGGCCCACCCGAACATCAAGGTCAAGGCCACCGGCAACATGACCGACGACAAGATCAACCAGGCGCTGCGCGCGGGCGGGGCCAAGGCCCCCGACGTCGTCTCCTCCTTCGCCACCGACAGCGTCGGCAAGTTCTGCAACTCCGGCGCCTTCGCCGACCTGAACCCCTTCATGGAGAAGTCCGGGATCGACGGGGCGAAGGTCTTCCCCGCGACCCTGCTGGAGTACACGCGGTACAAGGGCAACCAGTGCACCCTGCCGCTGCTGCACGACGCCTACGGCCTCGTCTACAACAGGACCGCGTTCACCGCCGCCGGGATCACCGAAGCACCGGTGACGTGGAGCGAGTTCGCCGAGGTCGCGCAGAAGCTCACCAAGCCCAAGGGCGATTCGTACGAGCAGCTGGGCGTGATGCCCACCTTCCACGGCTACGAGACCACCCCCATGCGGCTGGCCGCGCAGTGGAGCCCCGCCTACTTCACCGCCGACGGCAAGTCGAACCTGGCCGGCGACCCGGCCTTCGCCAAGATGCTGACCGCGCAGAAGGACCTGGTGGCCAAGCTCGGCGGCTACGAGAAGCTGGAACGGTTCCGCGCCGGCTTCGGTGACGAGTGGAGCGCCGAACACCCCTTCCACAAGGGGCTCGTCGCCATGCAGATCGACGGCGAGTGGCGCCCGGCCATGGCCAAGGAGGCCGGCGTCCCCTTCGAGATCGGCACCGCCCCGCTGCCCGTGCCCGACGACCAGCGGGCCGACTACGGCAAGGGCTACCTCTCCGGCACCATCATGGGCATCTCCTCCGCGAGCCCGAAGCAGAACGCCGCCTGGGAGCTGGTGCGGTACATGACCACCGACACCGACGCCGTCGTCGCCTTCGCCAACGCCATCCACAACATCCCGTCCACGCTGGCCGCGCTGCGGTCGCCGCAGCTCCAGGTGACCCCCGAGTCGAAGACGTTCCTCGACATCGCCCGGCACGCGAAGTCGAACACCACCCCCGCCCGGGCCGACGGCGGCGCCTACCAGCTGACCTTCCAGGACTTCGCGTACGCCGTCGAGAAGGGCGACGTCCCCGACCTCGCCGCCGGGCTCGCCAAGACCGACCGGCAGATCGACACGGACATCGCGAAGGCCGAGTAACCCCGATGACCCCGGCCGCGGACACCCCGCGCACCCCCGCCCTGCGGGCCAGACACCGGCGCGCCGCCCTGCGGACCCTCGCCTTCCTGTCGCCCTGGCTGATCGGCTCCGCCGTCTTCTTCGCCTACCCGCTGCTGTCCACCGTCTACTTCTCCTTCACCCGCTACGACGGCTTCCGGCCCCCGGTCTTCAACGGCCTGGACAACTGGAGCTACGTCTTCACCGACTATCCGCTCTTCTGGCCGGCCATGCGCAACACCCTGTGGCTGGTCGTCGTCATGGTGAGCTGCCGGGTCGTCTTCGGCCTCGGCGTCGGGCTGCTCGTCACCAAGGTCAAGACCGGCGCCGGCCTCTTCCGGACCCTGTTCTACCTGCCCTACCTGGCCCCGCCCGTGGCCGCGACGCTGGCCTTCGTCTTCCTCCTGAACCCCGGCACGGGCCCGGTCAACACCCTGCTGGACGCCGCCGGGCTGCCCGCGCCCGGCTGGTTCACCGACGCCGGCTGGTCCAAGCCCGCGCTCACCGCCCTCGCCCTGTGGGGCACCGGCGACCTGATGGTGATCTTCATGGCCGCGCTGCTCGACGTACCGAAGGAGCAGTACGAGGCCGCCCAGCTGGACGGCGCCGGGGCCTGGGCCCGCTTCCGGCACATCACCCTGCCGAACATCTCCCCCGTCGTGCTGTTCGCCGTGGTCACCGGGGTCATCCAGGCCATGCAGTACTACACGCAGCCGACGGTCGCCTCGAAGGCCGCCGCCGGGATCATCGGCGGCTCGGGCCAGCAGACCGAGCCGGGCTACCCCGGCAAGTCCACGCTGACCCTCCCCCAGACCGTCTACCACCTCGGCTTCCAGCGCTTCGACTACGGCTCCGCCTGCGTCCTGGCCCTGGTGCTGTTCGCCCTCTCCATGGCCTTCACCGCGCTCCTGATGCGCCGCCGGGGCGGACTGACCGGAGCGGGTGACTGACATGCGCGCACACCGCCGCAAGGCCGTACTGCACTGGGTCGGGGTGCACTCCCTGGCCGTCGCCGCCGCCCTGTTCTTCGTCCTCCCCTTCGTCTTCCTCCTCCTCACCTCCCTGATGAGTGACCAGCAGGCACTCACCCGCGAGCTGTGGCCGCGCACCTGGGAATGGGGCAACTACGCGCAGGTCTGGCACACCCCCGGCTTCCTGACCTGGTGGCGCAACACCCTGCTGTACGCCGGGCTCGGGACGGTGCTCACCGTGGTGTCCTCGGTGCCCGTCGCCTACGCCCTCGCCAAGTTCCGCTTCCGCGGACGGCGCACCGTACTGCTCCTGGTGATCGCCACGATGATGCTGCCGCCGCAGGTGGTCGTCATCCCGATGTACCTCTTCTGGGCGAAACAGCTCGACCTGTCCGGCACCCTGTGGCCGCTGATCGTGCCCCTGGCCTTCGGCGACGCGTTCGCCGTCTTCCTGCTGCGGCAGTTCCTGCTGACCATCCCCGACGAGTACCTCGACGCGGCCCGCGTCGACGGCTGCGGCGAGGTCCGCACCCTGCTGCGCGTCGTCGTGCCCATGGCGAAGCCGGGGATCGCGGCCGTCGCCCTGTTCCAGTTCTTCTACGCCTGGAACGACTACTTCGGCCCGCAGATCTACGCCTCCGACAACCCGGCCGCCTGGACCCTCAGCTACGGCCTGGAGTCCTTCAAGGGCGCGCACCACACCAACTGGAACCTGACCATGGCGGCGACGGTGCTCGTCATGGCCCCGGTGATCGTCCTCTTCTTCTTCGCCCAGAAGGCGTTCGTCGAGGGAGTCACCCTGACCGGCGTGAAAGGCTGATCCCGATGAAACTCGCAGTGGTGGGCGGCGGTTCCACCTACACGCCCGAGCTGGCCGACGGCTTCGCACGGCTGCGCGACACCCTGCCCGTCAGCGAACTCGTCCTGGTCGACCCGGCCGCCGAACGGCTGGAACTGGTCGGCGGCCTGGCCCGGCGGATCTTCGCCCGCCAGGGCCACCCCGGGCGCGTCACCACCACCTCCGACCTGGACGCGGGCGTCGCCGGCGCCGACGCCGTGCTGCTCCAGCTGCGCGTCGGCGGGCAGGCGGCCCGGCTGCAGGACGAGACGTGGCCGCTGGAGTGCGGCTGCGTCGGCCAGGAGACCACGGGTGCGGGCGGGCTCGCGAAGGCCCTGCGGACCGTACCGGTGGTCCTCGACATCGCCGAACGGGTCCGCCGGGCCGCCCCCGACGCCTGGATCATCGACTTCACCAACCCGGTCGGGATCGTCACCCGCGCCCTGCTCCGGGCCGGGCACAAGGCCGTCGGGCTGTGCAACGTCGCCATCGGCTTCCAGCGGAAGTTCGCCGGGCTGCTGGACGTGCCGCCCGTCGAGGTCCACCTCGACCACGTCGGCCTCAACCACCTGACCTGGGAACTCGGGGTCCGGCTCGGCGGCCCGGACGGCACCGACGTGCTGCCGAGGCTGCTGGCCGAGCACGGGGACGCCGTCGCCGCCGACCTGCACCTGCCCCGGGCGCTGCTGGACCGGCTCGGCGCGGTGCCCTCGTACTACCTGCGCTACTTCTACGCCCACGACGAGGTGGTCCGGGAACTCGGCGAGAAGCCCTCCCGGGCCGCCGAGGTCGCCGCGATGGAGCGGGAACTCCTCGCCCTGTACGCCGACCCCGCGCTCGACGAGAAGCCCGCACTGCTGGCCAAGCGGGGCGGGGCCTTCTACTCCGAGGCCGCCGTCGACCTCGCGGCGGCCCTGCTGGGCGGTGGCGGGCCGTCCGTCCAGGTGGTCAACACCCGCAACGGCGGCACTCTGCCGTTCCTGGCGGACGACGCCGTGATCGAGGTGCAGGCACGGGTCGACGGCGGCGGCCCGGTACCGCTGGCCGCGCCCCGGCTCGACCCCCTGTACGCCGGGCTGGTCGCGCACGTCAGCGCGTACGAGGACCTCGCCTTGGACGCGGCCCTGCGTGGCGGCCGCGAGCGGGTCTTCAAGGCCCTGCTGGCCCATCCGCTCGTCGGACAGCACGACCTGGCCGAGGGGCTCGCCGACCGGCTCCTCGCGCACAACAAGGAGCACCTGCCGTGGGCGTAGCCGCCTCGCCCGCCTGCGCCGTCGTCGCGATCGACGCGGGCAACAGCAAGACCGACGCCGCGATGGTCGCCGCCGACGGCACGGTCCTCGGCACCGGGCGCGCCGGGGGCTTCCAGCCGCCCGTGTCCGGTGTGGAGGCGGCAGTGGACGTCCTCGCGGAGGCCGTCGCGGGGGCGGCGGCGGCCGCCGGGCTGCCCGGGGTGCCGCGCGCGGCCCGGGTCTCGGCCTGTCTGGCCAACGCCGACCTGCCGGTGGAGGAGCGCCGGCTCACGGAGGCGGTGGCGGCGCGGGGCTGGGGCGCGGCCACCGAGGTGCGCAACGACACCTTCGCGATCCTGCGGGCGGGCGCGGACGGCCCGCTGGGGGTCGCCGTGGTCTGCGGGGCGGGCATCAACTGCGTGGGCATGCTGCCCGACGGGCGGACCGCCCGCTTCGCCGCCCTCGGGCAGATCTCCGGGGACTGGGGCGGCGGGGGCGGCCTGGCCCAGGAGGCCCTGTGGTGGGCGGCCCGCGCCGAGGACGGGCGGGGCGGGCCGACGGCCCTGGCGGCGGCGCTGCCGGGGCACTTCGGGCTGGCTTCGATGGCGGCGCTGATCGAGGCGCTGCACCTGGGCGGGCTGGACCGGGGGCGGCTGCACGAGCTGGTGCCGGTGCTGTTCGCGGTGGCGCGGGCGGGCGACGCGGTGGCGGCGGCGCTGGTGGAGCGGCAGGCCGAGGAGGTGGTGGCGCTGGCGTCGGTGGCGCTGGAGCGGCTCGGCCTGCTGGAGCGGGAGGTGCCCGTGCTGCTGGGCGGCGGTGTGCTCGCGGCCCGGCACCCCGCGCTGAACGGCCGGATCGGGGAACTGCTGGCCGCCCGCGCCCCCCTGGCCCGGCTCTCGGTGGTCACGGCCCCGCCGGTGCTGGGTGCGGCCCTGCTGGGCCTGGGACGCGCTGGGCGCGCCGGCCGGGGCGATGGCGAGGCTGCGTGCCCGGTTCGGGTGAACCCGGGCCGTGGGCGCGCGTGTCCGGAACCACGGGGGCCGCTGCGGCGTATTGACGGTGAAGGGTGACGGGGGAGGCGGCCGGGTGCAGGAGCCGGGGCGGCGGCCCGAGGTCCGGGAGGGGGTCCGGGAGGGGGATCGTCCAAGATCGGGCACCGGGTGCTGTGGTCGGGCGCCGCTACGTCCATACTGCTGCGGAGCAGAGGGACCGAGGGGGAGGTCACGGTGGCCATCACGACACGCGCGTCCGCGCCCGGGGGCGGTACCTCCGGGGCGCCCGCCGGGCCGGACGGGAGACCGTCCGCGCCGCCGGGGCGCAGTACGGCCTGGGCCGAGGGCGTGGAGCGGGTGCGCGCCGCGGCGACGACCGAGCCGGGCCGGCTGCGGATCATCGGCGCGGTGCTGGCCGCCCTGGTCGTGCTGTTCGGCGCGGTCGCGGTGTGGGAGGTGTCCGGACGGGCCACCGCCGCGGAGGACGTGGTGGGCCGCAGCCAGCCGCTGAGCGCGGACGCCGCGAGCATCTACCGCTCCCTCGCCGACGCCGACACGGCCTCCTCCAGCGGCTTCCTCGCGGGCGCCCAGGAGCCCCGGGAGGTCCGCCAGCGCTACGAGAAGGACATCGCGAACGCCTCCCGGCTGCTGGTGAGTGCGGCCGCCAACACCGGGGCCGGCGGGGAGTCCCGCAAGGAGATCGCGCTGCTCGGCGAGCAGCTGCCCCGGTACACCGGTCTGATCGAGCAGGCCCGGGCCACGAACCGGCAGGGCCTGCCGCTGGGCGGCGCCTACCTGCGCTACGCCAACGAGCAGATGAGCACGGTGCTGCTGCCCGCGGCGCAGCGGCTGTACGAGGCGGAGACGGGGCGGCTGTACACGGACTACGACGAGGCCCGGTCCTGGCCGGTGGCGGCGACGGGCGCGGGCGTGCTCGCGCTGGGCGCCCTGGTGTGGGCGCAGCGCCGCAACTACCGTCGTACCAACCGGGTCTTCAACCACGGGCTGCTGGCGGCGACGGCCGCGGCGTCGGTGGTGCTGCTGTGGCTGACGGTGGGGCAGTCGGTCGCGCGGGCGGGGCTGGGCGAGGCCCAGGCCGACGGCCAGGAGTCCCTGAAGGTGCTCAACGACGCGCGGATCGCCTCGCTCCAGGCGCGGGCGAACGAGAACCTGACGCTGATCGCGCGGGGTGCCGTACTGGCCGAGGACAAGAAGTCCGACAAGTACGACGTGGACTACGAGAAGAACATGAAGCAGCTCGACGCCGGGCTGGCGCGGGCGCTGCGGCTGGCCGACGACGCGAGCGGCCGGGAGCCGGTCTCGAAGGCCGTCGAGGGTGTGGCGCAGTGGAAGCAGCGGCACGCGGCGGCCCGGGACGCCGACATGAAGGGCGATTACGAGCAGGCCCTGCCGCAGGTCATCGGGGACGCGGCGCACAAGGACAGCAGCGGGGCCTCGTTCGATACCGTGGACGCCTCCCTGGAGCGGGCCGTGGCCCATGAGCAGAAGCAGTTCACCCTGGCCGCCCGGGACGGACTCGGCGCGCTGGGCGGGCTGGTGACGGGCTCGGCGGTGCTGGCGGTCGCCGGCGCGGCGGCGGCCCTCCTCGGCATCGGCCGCAGGCTTTCGGAGTACAGGTGAGATCGATGCGGATACGAGGCACACGGGTGCGGGGCGCGGCGGGCCGGCTGCGCGGCTGGGGCGGGGTCAGCGCGATGGCCGCGGCCTGCGCGGTGACGGCCGCGGCGGTGCTGCTGCCGCTGGCCGGGGCCTCGCCGTCCGACGGTTCCGGGGCGGTCCACGATCCGGCTTCGGTGACGGTGGTCCCGTACGCGCCGGCCGACACCTGCCAGGACCCGGAGGCCAGTCTGCGCCCGTCGGGGCTGGACGGCCCGGCGATCGAGCGGATCCGCAAGGCGGGCAAGCTCGTGGCGGGCGTGGACCAGAACAGCTTCAAGTGGGGCTACCGCAATCCCGACGGCCACCTGGACGGTTTCGACATCGACCTGGTCAAGGCGATAGCGAAGGACATCCTGGGCAACGAGGACCTGGTCATCTACCGGGCGATCCCGACCAGTCAGCGCGTCCCGGCGCTCCAGGAGGGCCGGGTCGACATCGTGGTGCGGACCATGACGATCAACTGCAAGCGGCTGGAGGACGTCGCGTTCTCGACGGCCTACTTCGAGGCGGGCCAGCAGGTGCTGGCCCCCAAGGGCTCGCCGATCACCGGGTACGACGCCTCGCTGAAGGGCCGCCGGATCTGCACGGCGGCCGGCTCCACGGCGGAGGCGGCCCTGAAGTCCCAGTCGTACGGGTCGGTCGGGGTGTCGGTGGCGAACCAGCTGGACTGCCTGGTGCGGCTCCAGCTGGGCGAGGTGGAAGGGATCATCACGGACAACGCGCTGGCCGCCGGGCAGGCGGCGCAGGACCCGTCGGTGCAGCTGGTCGGGGCGCCGTTCACCCGCGAGTTCTACGGGGTGGCGATGAACAAGGACGCCTCCGACCTGGTGCGCCGGGTGAACAAGGTGCTGGAGAACTATCGGGCGGGCGGCGAGCAGAGCCCGTGGGCGACCTCGTACCGCAAGCACTTCGAGGACGTCCTGCCGAAGGCGAGCGTGCCGCCGGCGCCCAAGTACCGGGACGGCTGAGGCCCATGGCGGATTCGGAGCGGTACGTGAGCGAGCGGGGCGAGCGGGGCGAGCGGGGCGGGCTTCATGCGGGCGGGGACCGTGCGGGCGGGTTCCGTGCGGGCCGGCCGGGTACGGGGGCCGCGCTGATGGACCGGGACGACGTGGACCGGGCGCTGGCCCGTCTGGGCGCGGAGCACGAGGCCGTGGAGACGTCCCTGCTCGCGCTCCAGGACCACGCGGGCCGGCGGCTGCTGGAGGGCGCCGCGCTGAGCGGGGTCACCAAGGAGCGGTGGGCCGCCGCGGATGCGGCGGTGACCCGGCTGTGGACGTACTTCGACGCGTACAGCGGGGCGCTCGCCGCGGCCCGGGAGATCCGCGAGCGGCGCCGCTGGCCGAGCCGGGAGGACCTGGCGGAGCTGACGGAGCGGCTGCGCGGGCCCGGGGTGACGATCGCCGGGGCCGGCGCGGAGGGCGTGGCGCTGGCGGAGCGCTTCTCGCTGGCCGAGCTGGTGTCCCGGATGAACGAGCTGTACGCGGCCTCCCTGGACGTGGTGGTCGCCGCCGACGCGGTGTGGTCGGCGCTGCCCGCGCGGATCGACCTGCTCGCCGCCGAGCTGCACCGCACGCGTTCGCTGGCGCACTCGGTGGGGGTCCGGCCGGGCGAGCACCCCTCGGGGGACGACCTGGAGGAGATCACCGCGGAGCTGGCGGAGCTGCGGGAGGCGGTGATCGCCGACCCGCTCGCCTTCTGGGTGCCGTCGGCGGGCAGTTCCGCCCCGGGCGGGGGCCGTCCGGACACCGCCCGCTACGACCGGGCGGCGCGCGCGCTGGACGACGTACGCCGTGAGGTCGAGGCGGTCCTGACGGTGCGGCAGGACGCCGAGCAGCGGCTGATCGCGGTGCGGGACCTGCTGTCGCGGGCGGACCGGACCCTGGCGGAGGCGCGGACGGCGCGCGGCGAGGTGCTGGCGAAGATCGCGGCGTCGGAGGTGCCGGCGGTCAGCGGTCCCCCGACGGCCCTGCAGGAGCAGCTGGCGGCGGCGGCCGAGTACCGGCGGCAGTCGCAGTGGCACCGGCTGTCCCCGCTGCTCGACGCGCTGGAGGACCGGGCCGAGGAGGAACTGCGGCGGGCCCGTGAATCGTTGACCGCGGTGACGGCGCCGCTGGCGGTCCGGGCGGAGCTGCGCGGGCGGCTCGACGCGTACAGGGCGAAGGCGGCCCGGCACGGGCTGGCGGAGGACCCGCTGCTGATCGAGCGGTACGACGGGGCCCGGCGGATGCTGTGGAGCGCGCCCTGCGACCTGCGGGCCGCCGAGCAGGCGGTGTGGCGCTACCAGCAGGCGACGGCGGAGGCGCTGGCGCCGCAGGACCACCGGCCCGGACGGCCGGGGGAGGAGGAGGCATGAGCCTGATCGGATCGCCCTGCCTTCGTCCGGGCTGCCCGGGGTCGTACGAGGACATGGGGGGCGGCGAGGTCTACTGCGACACCTGCGGGCTCGCGCCGGTGGGCGCGGTCGCGGCGGGCGCGGAGGAGCTGGTGTCGCCGCCGACGGGGATGACGAGTGCCGCCCGGCAGGGCGACTCCCGGGGTTCGGCGGGTTCGCGCGGTTCGGGGCGCTCCTCGGCGTCGGCCCGTTCGTCGCGGTCCTCGCGGTCCTCGTCCTCGCGGCGTTCGGTGTCGGGACGGCTGTCGCGCGCGCTGCCCGGTTCGGTGTCCACCCGGTCGGTGTCGGTGCGCAGTTCGGGCTCGCCGGCGTCCTCGTCGGGGCGCAGCCGGCTGGGCGCGGGGCTGGTCAGCGTCCCGGAGGTGCCGCGTCCGGATCCTTCGGCGGCGGTGCTGGAGAACCCGGAGGTGCCCGAGCGCAAGCGGTTCTGCTCGCGCTCGGACTGCGGTGCGCCGGTGGGCCGGGCGCGCGGCGACCGGCCGGGGCGCACGGAGGGCTTCTGCACCAAGTGCGGGCACCCGTACTCGTTCGTGCCGAAGCTGCGCGCCGGGGACGTGGTGCACGGCCAGTACGAGGTGGCGGGCTGTCTCGCGCACGGCGGGCTCGGCTGGGTCTACCTGGCGGTGGACCGGGCGGTGTCGGACCGGTGGGTGGTGCTCAAGGGACTGCTCGACACCGGGGACCAGGACGCGATGGAGGCCGCGATCTCCGAACGGCGCTTCCTCGCGGAGATCGAGCACTCGAACATCGTGCGGATCTACAACTTCGTGGAGCACCTGGACCAGCGGACGGGTTCGCTCGACGGGTACATCGTCATGGAGTACGTGGGCGGCAAGTCGCTGAAGGAGATCGCCAACGAGCGGCGGCGGCCGGACGGCCGGCGCGATCCGCTGCCGGTGGAGCAGGCGTGCGCGTACGGGATCGAGGCCCTGGAGGCGCTCGGGCACCTGCACAGCCGGAACCTGCTGTACTGCGACTTCAAGGTCGACAACGCGATCCAGCAGCAGGACCAGCTGAAGCTGATCGACATGGGCGCGGTGCGGCGGATGGACGATGAGGAGTCGGCCATCTACGGCACGGTGGGCTACCAGGCGCCGGAGGTGGCGGAGCTGGGGCCCTCGGTGGCCTCGGACCTGTACACGGTGGCGCGCACGCTGGCGGTGCTGACGTTCGACTTCCAGGGCTACACGAACGTGTTCGTGGACTCGCTGCCGGATCCGGAGCACATCGAGGTGTTCCAGCGGTACGAGTCCTTCTACCGGCTGCTGGTGCGGGCCACGGATCCGGATCCGGGGCGGCGGTTCGCGTCGGCGCAGGAGATGGCCGACCAGCTGACGGGTGTGCTGCGGGAGGTCTCCATCTGCAGACGGGCCGGCCTCGGCCGTGGCTGTCGCCCCCCACTAGGCCGGAGCTGCGGGTTCCGGACAC
>NZ_GG657750.1:2737669-2738927 GCF_000158895.1 Streptomyces sp. C
GCACGTCGCCGGGGCTCCCGTGCCCGGGCCGCGGCACGCCGCATTGGCGCCCGCGCAGGCGTTCGCGGCGCTCCCGGCGGCCCGTACGCCCGTGCCGGCGGCGGCGGGGCTCGCGGTGGCTCGACGCCCCGTGAACACCGCGCTCGCCCTGCCGGTGCCGCTGGTTGAAACCGGGCCGACCCCAAATGCCGGGTTTCCTCGCCGGACTCCTCACCTCCGCGCCCGCCGACCTGCTCGGCGCCCTCGGCGCGGCCCCGGCCGACTCGGCGGAGCTGCGGCTGCGGGAGCTGCGCGCCCGGCTCGAACTGGGCGAACTGGCCGTGGCCGGCGACGCCCTGGCCGAGCTGGAGGCCCGCCATCCGGACGACTGGCGGGTGGTGTGGGCGCGCGGGATCGCCTCCCTGGCCACCGGGGACGACGAGATAGCGGCCCTGTCCTTCGACGCCGTCTACGACGCCTTCCCGGGCGAGCCGGCGCCGAAGCTGGCGCTCGGGCTGTGCGCCGAGGTCCTGGGCCAGCTGGACAACGCCGCCGAGTACTACCGGCTCGTGTGGACCACCGATCCGGGCTTCGTGAGCGCGGCCTTCGGCCTGGCCCGGGTCCAACTGGCCGCCGGAGACCGGGACGCGGCGGTGCGCACCCTGGAATCCGTACCGGAGGCGTCGATCCACTACACCGCCGCACGGGTGGCGGCGGTACGGGCACGCCTGCGCGACCGGTCCCCGGACGAAGAGCTGCTGGCCGACCTCGTGGCGGCGTCCGGCCAGGTGGAGGCGCTGCGGCGGTTCGGCCTGGACCCGGAGCGGCAGGAGCGGCTGGCGACGGAGGTTCTGGGCTCCGCCCTGGACTGGGTACTGTCGGGTAGCCGGGGTGCCGACCCCGGCCGGACCTCGCTGCTCGGCAGTCAACTGGACGAGCGGGGGCTGCGCTTCGGCCTGGAACGCTCCTACCGTGTCCTCGCCCGGCTGGCGCAGCGGGGCGAGGAGCGGATCGAACTGGTGGAACGGGCAAACCGTTTCCGTCCCCGGACGTGGGTGTGAGTGATGTCGATGCATCGGCTGTCGGGTTGCCCCAGCTGCGCGGAGCCCCTGGAAGAGGGTGACCGTTTCTGCGGGGTGTGCGGATACGCCCTCTCCGCCGCGCCACCGGACGCGGACTCCACCCCGACCCTCCCGGTCACCCCGACCGCGGGCGCGGCGGGCCGGTCGGGTCACGAACCCCCGGCCGCCCCGCCGCCGGCCCCTGCCCCACCGGCACC
>NZ_GG657750.1:2739637-2749145 GCF_000158895.1 Streptomyces sp. C
GTGGACACCGACGGGTACTGCGAGCACTGCGGCCACGCGCAGCCCCGCGAGCGGGACCACCTGGAGGAGGAGCTCTGCAGCGTCGCCGCCGTCAGCGACCGCGGCCTGCGCCACCACCGCAACGAGGACTCCTTCGCCGTCTCGGCCACCGCCCTGCCCGACGGCTCCGCCGCGACCGTCGCCATCGTCTGCGACGGCGTCTCCTCCGCCAGCCGCCCCGACGAGGCCTCGGCCGCCGCCGCCGGCGCCGCCAACGAGGCGCTCCTGGAAGCCCTTCCGCGCGGCGCCGACCCGGTGGAGGCCATGCACGGGGCGATCCTCGCGGCGGCCGCCGCGGTGACGGCGCTCGCCCCGCCGGCCCCCGGCGCGCAGAACGCCCCCGCCTGCACGCTGGTCGGAGCCGTCGTCAGCGGCGGCGTGCTGACCATCGGCTGGGTCGGCGACAGCCGCGCCTACTGGGTGCCGGACGACCGTGCCGCCCTGGCCCGCCGGCTCACCGAGGACGACTCCTGGGCGGCGCAGATGGTCGCGGCGGGCCTGATGGGCGAGGCCGAGGCCTACGCCGACGTCCGGGCCCACGCCATCACCGGCTGGCTCGGGGCCGACGCGTACGACCTCGACCCGCACACGGCCAGCTTCAGGCCGGACCACCCCGGCGTTGTGGTCGTCTGCACGGACGGCCTGTGGAACTACGCCGAGTCCGCGCGGGAGATGGCGCAGCTCCTGCCGGCGGACGCCGCCGACCGGCCGCTGCACAGCGCGCAGGTCCTGGTCGGGCACGCCCTGGACGGGGGCGGCCACGACAACATCACCGTCGCCGTCGTGCCCTTCGCGGCCCCGGCGGAGCCCCACGCCCAGACCGAAGCGGAACCCGAAGCGGAACCGCAGGCCCGCCCGCGGGCCTGACCACCCGCCACCCCAGCCGGCCCGGAGGAGGAGACCGACCGATGGCGAACTTCGCCAAGCCGAGCGCACCCCGCTTCAGCGTGGAGGTGTACCAGAACGAGTTCCTGCCCGAGGGCGGGCGGGACGTGCACGCCATCGTGACGGTCACCTCCACCGGCGGAGCCACGGCCACCGCCGGGCACGCGCCCGGCGGCCAGGGCGCGGCCGTCGTGATCATGGTGGACTGCTCCGGCTCCATGGAGTACCCGCCGGACAAGATGCGCGGCGCCCGCGAGGCCACCGCCGCCGCGATCGACACCCTCCGCGACGGCACCGCCTTCGCCGTGATCGCCGGGACGCACGAGGCCCGGGAGGTCTACCCCGGCCAGGGCGGCCTCGCCACCGCCGGGCCCGCCACCCGCGCCCAGGCCAAGGAGGCCCTGCGCGGCCTGCGCTCGGGCGGCGGCACGGCCATCGGGACCTGGCTGCGGCTCGCCGACGGCCTGCTGCGCCGCACCCCGGCGACGATCCGGCACGGCATCCTGCTCACCGACGGCCGCAACGAGCACGAGGACCCGGCCGTGCTGCGCGCCACCCTCGACGCCTGCGCCGGCCGCTTCACCTGCGACGCCCGCGGGGTGGGCACGGACTGGGAGGTGAAGGAGGTCACCGGCATCGCGAGCGCGCTGCTCGGCTCCGCCGACATCGTCGCCGACCCGGCCCATCTCGCCGAGGACTTCACGCGCATGATGGAGCAGGTCATGGGCAAGGAGGTCGCGGACGTCGCGCTGCGCCTGTGGACCCCGGTCGGCGCGGAGGTCCAGTACGTCAAGCAGGTCTCGCCCTCCGTCCACGACCTGACCGGCCGCCGCACCGAGGCGGGCCCGCGCGCCGGGGACTATCCGACCGGTTCGTGGGGCGACGAGTCCCGCGAGTACCACGTGTGCGTCCGGGTGCCGGGGGCCGCCGTGGGCCAGGAGATGCTGGCCGCCCGTGCCTCGCTGGTGCTGCCGGGACCGGACGGCGAGCCCCGGCCCCCGCTCGCGCAGGGACTGGTCCGGGCGGTGTGGACGGACGACCTCGCCGCGTCGACGGCCATCAGCCCCCAGGTGGCGCACTACACGGGCCAGGCGGAACTCGCGGAGGCTATCCAGCAGGGCCTGGAAGCCCGCAAAATGGGCGATGTCGACGGTGCGACGGCGAAGCTGGGCCGTGCGGTGCAGTTGGCGAGCGCCTCCGGGAACGCCGACACCGCCAAACTGCTCGCGAAGGTGGTGGATGTCGTGGACGCGGCGGCGGGTACTGTGCGGCTGAAGGCGAAGGTCGCCGATGCCGACGAGATGACCCTTGAAACGCGTTCGACGCAGACCGTCCGAGTGAAGAAGACCTGAGAAGAAGCCTGACGCGATGACGCAGGAAAAAGGGGGAAACGCCGCGATGCCGACCTGCCCGAACGGCCACCAGTCCGCCTCCGACGACTGGTGCGAGGTCTGCGGCCTCCGCATGACCGCCCCCGCCGGCGCCGCCTCCGCCGCCCCCTCCTACGGCTACGGCTACCCTCCCACCGGCGGGGAGCCGACCGCCCAGGCCGAACTGTGCCCGCAGTGCCGGACCCCGCGCGAGGCGATGGCCCCCTTCTGCGAGGAGTGCCGGTACAACTTCCTCACCCGCTCGGCGACCCCGTACGCCGCCGAGCCCGCACCGGCCGCGGGCGCGGGCGCGTCCGGGCCCGGCACGGGCGCGGTGTCCGCCCCGCCGCCCCCGCCGCCGGCCCCGCCGCAGCCGGTGTTCTCCCAGGACCACTTCGAGTACCAGGGGTCCCGCCCGTCGCGGGTCAACCGGCCGGCCGAGCCGCTGCAGAGCGATGACGACTGGCTGCTCCAGCCGCCCGCGCAGGAGCAGCCCGTCGCCGCGCCGGTGCCGCCGCGGCCCGAGCCGCAGGAGTTCCGGCAGCAGCCCGAACGCCAGCAGTCCGAGTACCAGCAGTCCGAGTACCAGCAGCCCCGGCCGCCGCAGCCGTCACAGACCGAGCCCTTCGCGGCCCCGGACCGCGGCACCGGCGCCGGCGCCGGCACCAGCGCCTCCTGGTCGGCGACGATCGGCCCCGACCGCTCGTACTTCATGGCCATGATGCAGCGCAGCGGTCCCGAGGCCGCCGCGCTCAACCTGCCCGCCTACTCCCCGGAGCTCCACCTCCCGCTCTCCGGCGGGCAGATCACCATCGGCCGCCGCCGCGCCTCCACGGGCGAGGCCCCGGACATCGACCTGTCGGTGCCCCCGGAGGACCCGGGCGTCTCCCACCAGCACGCGGTGCTGGTCCAGCAGCCGGACCTGACCTGGGCCGTGGTCGACCAGAACTCCACCAACGGCACCACCATCAACGGCGGCGAGGACCCCATCCAGCCGTACGTGCCCGTGCCCCTCGCCGACGGCGACCGCGTCCACGTCGGCGCCTGGACCACCATCACGGTCCGCCGCGGCTAGGCCTCGTCCGGAGGCGGCGGGGGCTCCTCCCCCAGGGGCCACACGTAGGGCCCCTGGGGATCGTCGAGCCAGGCCCACTGCCCCTCCGGCGTGACCGTGACCCCGAACCGTTCGCGCGCCGGCCGCCCCTCGCCCCGCCACAGGTCGAGCGCCTCGCGCGGGTGCAGCACGTCCGCGGTCAGGATCAGCAGGAACTGGAAGCGCTCGTTCTCCACCATTTCGTACGGGAGGCCGTGCAGCGGCCCGGTCGCCCCGGGCGGCCCCGGCGCGGCCGTGGCCCCGCGCAGCGGGACGAAGTACGCCGAGGTGTGCAGGAAGCGGCCCTCCGCGAAACCGGCGTCCCGGACGGTCAGCGCGATCAGCCCCGTCGACAGCGGGGCCAGGATCCGCGCCCCCGGCCGGCACTGGCCGAGCCAGGCGGGCGGGACCAGCGGCAGGGTGCAGGTCACCAGGATCCGGTCGAAGGGCGCCCGGGCGGGACAGCCGCGCGCCCCGTCGCCGGTGACCACGGCGGGCCGGTAGCCGAGCCGGGCCAGGTGGGAGCGCGCCGACTCGGTGATCTCCTCGTCCAGGTCCACCGTGGTGACGAGGCCGTCGCCGAGGCGGTGGCAGAGCAGGGCCGCGTTGTAGCCGGTACCGGCGCCGATCTCCAGCACGTTGTCCCCGTCGCGCACCTGGAGCGCGTCCAGCATCTTCGCCATCAGGGAGGGCTGGCTGCTGGAGGAGACCAGCTCGCCGTCGCGCAGCCGCGTCGCCAGCGGGGCGTCGGTGTACACCCCGCGCAGCCAGCGGGCCCGGCGCTCGGGGTCCGGGTCCTCGCCCCACAGCCGCTCGTGCCCCGCCCCGCGGCCGGTCCAGAAGTACGGCACGAACAGGTGCCGGGGCACGGCGGCGAAGGCCGCCCGCCAGGCCGGGTCCTCCAGCACGCCCGCGGCGGTGAGTTCCCGTACCTGGGCGGCGTGCGCCGTCTCCCGCAGGTCCTTCTCCGCGGCCTTCGCCCTGCCCATGTCTCCACTGTGCTGCGGGCGGGCCCCGGGTGCGACCTCTCGGCGGGAGGGGCAGCGCCGGTCCTAGGACCGGGGTCCTCCGTCCGGGCGTCTGAGACGATGGTCGGGTGAATGACGACGCGCAGAGCACGGTGCAGGAGACGACCTTCTACGAGCAGGTCGGCGGCGAAGAGACCTTCCGCCGTCTGGTCCACCGCTTCTACCAGGGGGTCGCTGGGGACCCTCTGCTGCGCCCGATGTACCCCGAGGGGGACCTCGGGCCCGCCGAGGAGCGGTTCGCGCTGTTCCTGATGCAGTACTGGGGCGGCCCGACGACGTACAGCGAGCACCGCGGGCACCCGCGCCTGCGCATGCGGCACGCACCGTTCCAGGTGGACGCGGCCGCGCACGACGCGTGGCTCGCCCATATGCGCGTGGCGGTGGACGAGCTGGGGCTCGCGCCGCAACACGAGGCCCAGCTGTGGCGGTACCTGACCTACGCGGCCGCCTCGATGATCAACACCGCGGGCTAGCGGAGGGGCGCGCGGGGCGCACCGTGTGCGCCCCTGCAAGCGGCCGTACACGGCCCCCCGGACGAGCGCCCGTTCCGGCCCGTACGGGGCACGGGCGGACCGCTCGCGATACCCCGCGCATCCTTCCGGGAACCCCTCCGTCGCACCAGCACCGACGGAACTGGAGGTTCCATGTCACAGGACACTGCGGACGCGGTGGATCCGACCACCGACGCCGACGAGGAGGCACTGGACCGCGCCCTCGCCGCGGGCCGGTCCGCCGCGGCTCCCGGCGCGCACGAGAGTACGAGCGCGTCCCAACCGGGCCGCGGGCCGGCCGCGTACCAGTCGAACGGACGCCCCGCCCGTCGGCAGCCGGACTCGGAATAGGAGCGCGCCATGTCCATGAGGTTCCAGAACAACTACCACCGCGAGATCTGGACGATGGTGGAGCGGCACCAGCCCAACTGCTCCGACGGGAGCAACTGGGTCAAGGAGGGCTGGTGGAGGATCGGCCCCGGGGAGAGCGCCGTCGTCTACGGCGGTGACGTCAGTGCCGTCAACCAGATCTGGTACTGCTACGCGTACTCGGGCGACGGCGTCGAGTGGCGGGACCGCTTCCAGGAGACCGTCCCGCACCGCGCCTTCGAGTGGTGTTCGAACACGTCGGACGGCACGTCCCGGACGATCCTCATGAACGAGTTCGTCGTGAGCCGTCCGAACCACGTGCACTCGTTCAACCCGTAGCCCGGCGCCACGCACGGACAGGCCCGCCCGCCCCCGGTGACCGGTGGGCGGGCGGGCCTGTTCCGCGATGTCCGTCCTAGACGGGCCGCACCTGGAGGGCGCCGAGGCCGGTGGGGCCGCCGCCGGGGCGGCGCAGGGCGACGGAGCCGTAGGGGGTGCGCAGCCGCAGCCACCCGCCGGAGACGAGCAGCTCCAACGCGTCCGGGGCACCGGCGGCGGAGCCCCCGGAGCCGGAACCGGCGGGAACGGCGGCGCGTACCGGGCGCAGGAAGCCCAGGGACTGCGCGGCGTGCACGGCGCGCAGCGGCAGCTCGGTGTCGCCCAGGGTCCGCGACCAGATCTCGCGGCCGATGCGGTCCCGCTCGGAGCGGGTCCGGTGCTGCGGGGGCAGGGCCTCGTCACGGGCGCGGAACTCGGCGACGGCGGCGGCCACGGCCGCGCGTACCGCCTCGGCGGCGGGCAGGCCGGGAACCGGACGCCAGCCGCCGCGGGGCGGCAGGACGCCCGCCCAGGGCGGGCCGGTGACGGGTCCGGGCACGGTCACCGCGGCGCCGCTCTCGTCGACGGCCTCCAGCAGCTCGCCCGCGGAGACGGTGACGTCCAGCGGGGTCGCGAGGGGCTCGGCGAGGCGTGCCGCACGGACGGCCAGGACCTCGAAGGAGGGCGGTCGTCCGAAGACGGCGAGCGCGCCGCCGCCCGCCGGCGCCTGGAGGCGTACGGCGGCGGCGCGGTCGTAGTGCACCAGCCGGCCCAGGAAGGCGGCGAGGTCCGCCGCCTCCCCGGAGTCGGCGAGGCGCAGCTGTCCGCTCATGCCGCGAGGCGCCCTTCGGCTGCCGCGCGGGTCTTCTCGGGCTGGTCGAGGTACTGCTCCAGGAAGTGCCGTTCCTCGTCGGTGATGCGGCGGGGCCGCCCCTCGGCGAGGTTGTAGGGCACGACGACCGTCTCGGCGCGGACGTAGACGGTCTCCGGCGCGTCCTCGGTCGCCTCGTCCTTGACCTCGTAGCGGATGGTCAGGGACGCGGCGCCTATCCGGGTCACCCAGGACTCGATGAGCACCGGCTCGTGCCGGTGCACGAGGGGGAGCTTGTAGTCGATCTCGTGGCGGGCCACGACGGAGCCGCCCGTGAAGGACTCACTGCCCTCCCCCGGCGCCAGGCGGAACATGAAGTCGATGCGCGCCTCCTCCAGGTAGCGGAGGAAGACGACGTTGTTGACGTGCCCGAAGGCATCCATGTCCGCCCAGCGGAGGGGGCACCGGTAGTGGTGTCTGGCCATGACCGTGACCTAGCCCCGGGTGAGCTTCTTGTAGGTGGCGCGGTGCGGACGGGTGGCGTCCGGGCCGAGCCGCTCGACCTTGTTCTTCTCGTAGGACTCGAAGTTGCCCTCGAACCAGAACCACTTGGAGTCGCCCTCGTAGGCGAGGATGTGGGTGGCCACTCGGTCCAGGAACCAGCGGTCGTGGGAGACGACCACGGCCGCACCGGGGAACTCCAGCAGCGCGTTCTCCAGGGAGCCCAGGGTCTCGACGTCGAGGTCGTTGGTGGGCTCGTCGAGGAGCAGCAGGTTGCCGCCCTGCTTCAGGGTGAGCGCGAGGTTCAGGCGGTTGCGCTCACCGCCGGAGAGGACGCCGGCCGGCTTCTGCTGGTCCGGGCCCTTGAAGCCGAAGGCGCTGACGTACGCGCGGGACGGCATCTCGACGTTGCCGACGTTGATGTAGTCCAGCTCGTCCGACACGACCGCCCAGAGGGTCTTCTTGGGGTCGATGTTGGCGCGGCCCTGGTCGACGTACGAGATCTTGACGGTCTCGCCGACCTTGATCTCGCCGGAGTCCGGGGTCTCCAGACCCTGGATCATCTTGAAGAGCGTGGTCTTGCCGGCGCCGTTCGGGCCGATGATGCCGACGATGCCGTTGCGCGGCAGCGTGAAGGACAGGTCGTCGATGAGGACCTTGTCGCCGAACGCCTTCGAGAGGTTGTTGACCTCGACCACGATCGAGCCCAGGCGCGGGCCCGGCGGGATCTGGATCTCCTCGAAGTCGAGCTTGCGCATCTTGTCGGCCTCGGCCGCCATCTCCTCGTAGCGAGCGAGACGGGCCTTGGACTTCGCCTGGCGGCCCTTGGCGTTGGAGCGGACCCACTCCAGCTCTTCCTTGAGGCGCTTGGCGCGCTTCTCGTCCTTCTTGCCCTCGACCTTGAGGCGCTCGGCCTTCTTCTCCAGGTAGGTGGAGTAGTTGCCCTCGTAGGGGTGCGCGCGGCCGCGGTCGAGCTCGAGGATCCACTCGGCGACGTTGTCGAGGAAGTAGCGGTCGTGGGTGACCGCCACGACGGCGCCCTTGTACTGGGCCAGGTGCTGCTCCAGCCAGTTCACGGACTCGGCGTCGAGGTGGTTGGTGGGCTCGTCGAGGAGCAGCAGGTCGGGGGCCTCCAGCAGCAGCTTGCAGAGGGCCACGCGGCGCTTCTCACCACCGGAGAGGTTGGTGACGGGCCAGTCGCCGGGCGGGCAGCCCAGGGCGTCCATGGCCTGCTCCAGCTGGGCGTCCAGGTCCCACGCGTTGGCGTGGTCCAGGTCGTCCTGGAGCTTGCCCATCTCCTCCATCAGCTCGTCGGTGTAGTTCGTCGCCATTTCCTCGGCGATCGCGTTGAACCGGTTGAGCTTCTGCTTGATCTCGCCGACGCCGTCCTCGACGTTCTCGAGGACGGTCTTGGACTCGTCGAGCTTCGGCTCCTGCATGAGGATGCCGACGGAGTAACCGGGCGAGAGGAAGGCGTCACCGTTGGACGGCTGCTCGATGCCCGCCATGATCTTCAGGACGGTGGACTTGCCGGCGCCGTTCGGGCCGACCACGCCGATCTTGGCCCCCGGCAGGAAGTTCAGGAAGACGTCGTCGAGGATCACCTTGTCGCCGTGCGCCTTGCGCGTCTTGCGCATGGTGTAGATGAACTCAGCCAAGAGAAACCGTCCGGCAGATCGATGGTGGGCAGATACACCCCATACTGCCGTACGTCCATCCCCCGGGGGAAACCAGTACGGGTCCCGGAGGGGGCCCCGGGGGGCCCGACCAGGGCTGCTTGACCGTGAGTACTACTGGTATTACGGGTACGACAGGTGCCGCTCGGCGGGTACGGCGCCGCGGGTACGACGCTCCGGGGGGAGTCTGATGGACGGCTGGCTGCTGCCGCTCTCGATAGCGCTCATCGGCATGACGGGCACGCTCTTCGCGCCGCTGCTGACGCAGCGCCTCGTGGGGCGGGTCCAGTCCGAGCAGTTCGAGCGGCAGGAACGGATGGCCGAGGGCCAGTGGCAGCGCGAGCAGCGGGCGGCGGAGCTCGACGTCCGCCGGGCCTGCTACGTGGCGGCGATGGCCGGGTACCGGCGTTACCGGATCGAGCTCATGAACTTCCTGTGGCTCACCCACAAGGCCCAGGAGGCGGGGGCCGCCGGGGGCGGGGCCGGGGAGAGGGCCGGGGAGAGGGCCGCGGGCCGGGCCGACCTGGAGGCGGCCCGGCAGGCGATGCACCTGGCGTTCGCGGAGGCGCAGCTGGTCGGCTCGGAAGCCGTCGTGGCGGAGCTGGACGCCACGGCCGAGCGGCTCGCAGGGGCCTTCTACCGGATGCTGCGGCTGGACGAGGGCGACCCGGTTCCGGATGGCACCTTCGAGGCGATCAAGGAGGATCTGCTCGGGCTCGGAGAGCGGTGGAGGGGGATGCGCGCCGTGATGCGGGCCGACCTCGGGACGGACGCCCGGCTTCAGCGGGGGCGGTAGACGGTGAGGGCGTCGGGCAGGGCGTCCAGGGTGAGGGCGGCGGGGGCCTGGGCGTACTCGCCGTCGTAGGCGAGGGCGGTGCCGGGCGGGACGTCCGCTACGCGCAGGCGGCGCAGCCGGGTGGCGATGTG
>NZ_GG657750.1:2749989-2757683 GCF_000158895.1 Streptomyces sp. C
GACCCCGAGGGCCGCGCCCGCCAGCACGTCGGACGGGTAGTGCACGCCGGTGTAGACCCGGGAGAAGGCCACCGACGCGGCCACCGGCGCCACGGCGGCCCCCCACCCGGGGGATTCCAGTGCGAGGCCGGCGGTGAAGGCCGCGGCCGAGGCGGAGTGCCCGGACGGGAAGGAGGTGGTCCACGGCGGCACGGCCGGCAGCCGCGCCACGGGCACCCCTTCCAGCAGCGGCCTGGGCCTGCGCACGGACCACTTGCCGACGGTGTTGATGGTGGCCGAGGCCAGGGCCAGCGAGGCGGCGGCGGTCAGCGCCCCCTTGCGGGCCCGGGGGGAGCCGACGACGGTGATCGCCGCGGCGGTCGCGCCCCACAGAACCCCGTGGTTCGCGGCCCGGCCGAGGGCGGGCAGCACCCGCTCGGCCCCTGGCCAGTGCCGTTGTGCCACGAGGTCGAACAGCCGTCGGTCCCAGGCCGCGAGGGTGCCCCGCCAGGTCAGTTTCTGATGCTGATCAGTCACCCTTCGCGCTTACCCCGCGCCGCCGCCCGGAATCAGCCCTCGCCGTCCTCCCCTTCGAACGGCCGCTTGCGCAGCAGCAGGACGACCATGCCGCCCAGCACCACCAGCCCGACCGCGAGGGAGGCGATGACGGGGGTGGCCGCGGAGCTGCCGCTGGTCGCCAGCCGCTCCTCGTCCGGGGAGTCCGACCCGGCCGTGGCGGACTCGGCGGCCACCGCCACCTCGGAGGCGCCGGCCAGCTGGCCCACGGCTCCGGCCGTGCCCGCCGGGACGGCCGGCGGCTGCGGCCAGACCGCGGTGGCGGTGGCGGCCGCCGCGGACTCGCTGGAGCCGGCCACGATCTGCGCCTCGGCCGGGATCCCGCTGGTGAAGACCCGCCCGACGGGCACCTTCGTCGAGCCGTGCACGGTCACCGAGGCCGTCCCGTCCGGGGTGCCGGCGGGCACCTCGAAGTACAGCCGGCTGCCGTTGCCCGCGGAGGTCACCGGCCGCCCCTCGGAGTCGACCACCCGCACGCCCATGGCGGTGGCGGCCGCGTCGGGGCTGACGGTGACGCTCTGCGCGCCCGTCCGGACGGTCACCGGGCCGAGCCGGGTGCCGACGGCGCCCGTCAGCGGACCGGACACCCGGCCGGGGTCCAGGCCCAGCGACGCCGGCGGCTCCGGCAGCCGCCCGGCCTCCCGCTGGAGGTAGTCGGCGAGCAGTTCCGCGGCCGGGTCGGCCGCCTCCACCTGCGCACCGTCGGCCAGCCGCCAGATCGCCACCTGGGTCCCGGCGGCCGCGCTCTCCGCGGTCAGCGCTCCGGCCCCGGCCGCCTTCGCCAGCCCGGCCAGGTCGTTGTGCTGGGGGTAGGAGTGCTCCAGGACCCAGCGGATCCGGCCGCCCGCGTCGGTGTTCTGGGCGAGGGGGCTGCCGCCCCAGCCGCTCTCGGTGTACCGGGCCTGGGGCTGCGCGTAGCCCGCGACGCCGACTCCGTACGTCTGGAGCATGCCGCCGCCGTCGACCCGCATCTCGTACAGCCCGGCGGGGATCTGGCGGACCGAGCCGTCCCCGGCGCGCAGGACCGCCTGCCCGTACGTCTTGAGGCCGTCGAGCACGGCGCTCGCGCCCCCGGCGGCCCGGCCGGCGGCGGCCGTGCCGGAGTCCGCCGCGGCGCGGGCACCGGGCGCGGCGGTGAGGGCCGCGGCCAGGAGGGCCGCCGCCAGGGGCCGGCGTACGGAGCCGCGTACGGAGCCCGCGGCGCCGGCGGCAGCACCGGGCCCGCCACCGGCTGGAAGCGGAACCTCCGGCCGGACCGGTCCGGCCTCGGGTGGGACGGTGGACGCGGAGGCCGGCCCGCCCGCGGACGCGGTGGACGCCGCGCGGGGATCGGAGGATGCGGAGGATGCGGGAACAGCAATCGGCACAGTTCTCCTCTTCGGGGCCGAAGACCAAGGTGCCCGTGAGTACCGGGGAATCCTAGCTGCCTCGAACACTCAGACCACCGCCGCCTTCTGAGGGCCCATCAGTGGGGTGTCCGTCTTGACGACCCTGCGGAAAGCCGCCGTTCCGCGGGTGAGGTCGTGTCCGACGGCGATCGCGTCGATGTCCGCCGAAAACCAGCGGACGCCCTCGCCGTCGGGCGGGTCCTCCCGGACCCGCAGACGCCCGTGCACCACCAGCGGTTCCCCGACCGAGACGGAACTGGCCTGTTTTATACACAGCACCCGGCGCGCCCACACGGTGTAGAAGCTGGTGGGGGCGTCCGTCCAGGTCTCCGTGCGCCGGTCGAAGTACCGCGGGGTCACGGCGAAGCGGAATCTCGCGGACGGACCGGTCACCGTCTCCTTGAAGTCGATCTGCGTCGCCACGTGCCCCACCAGCGTCACCAGGGTGTCGTTCATCCCGGCCGCCCTCCCCCGCACTCCGTACCCGTGCGGACCATCCGCACGAGGTACGACCATGCTGGCCCCGGGCCCCGGCACCCCGCTCCGGCCTGTGGATTACTGGCGGGTTGTGGACAACTTCGTCCCCCCTGCGGCGACCGCCGCGTACTGCTCGCGCACCTCGCGGTAGCGCAGCAGCTCGGCCGCCACCGGTTCCAGCACCCGGGCCCGGCCGCAGCCGGCCGCCGCCTGCCTGAGCCGCCGTTCGGCGTCCTGGCCGTACCTGCGCGCCGGACCCCGGGCGGCGATCGAGCAGGCCCACTCCACCAGCGGCCCGCCGACGATGCCCGCGACCATGAACAGCACGGGCGGCAGCAGCTCGGGCTCCAGGACCCCGACGATCTGCCCGACCAGCCACAGGCCGCCGAAGATCTGCACCAGCGTCATGGCCGCCTGCGCCAGCACCGCGACCGGCCACCAGGCGGGTCGCGGCGGCTTCGCGCCGGGCACGGCGACGGCCGCGCCCAGGGTCACCGCCAGCTCGTCCAGCGCCTCCGGCAGCCGCTCGGCACCGCGCACCGCGGTCTCCCGTACGGCCTGCGCCCAGGGGTCGGGCAGGCCGACGACCGCCTCGTCGGCGACGGTCCGTACGGCCTGCTCCACGTGCTGGCGGGCGGTCACCTCCTCCTCGGGGGGCGCGGCCGCGGCCGCGCCGGAGCCCGCGGCCCCTGGCCGACATGAGGGCCAGGGACGCGAGCGAGCGGGGGGCCCGCCGGCTCTCGTACCAGCGCCACAGCCGCAGCCAGGGCGTGCCGCAGGCCTTGCCGGCGTTGCGCCGCCAGGCCCGCTCGGCGGCGAGGCCGGCCGCGTACGCCCCGACCGCTTCCGCGAGCCGGTCCTCGAACTCCGCGCGGGCCGCCTCGCCGATCTCGGGCCCGGAGGGTCCGGAGTGCCCGTCGGCGACGTAGAGCGGGCGCAGGCGCAGCGCGGCCCGGTCGACGTCGGCGGAGATCCGCCGGGTCGCGGCGCCCTTCTCCTGGGTGAACTGTCCGAGGAGTTCGCGGAGTTCCCCGACGCCTTCACCCGTCAGGGCGGACAGTCCGAGGACGGTGGCGCCGGGCTCGCCGTGCTCGCCGAGGGCGATCCCGTCGTCGTCCAGCAGCCGCCGCAGGTCGTCGAGTACGAGGTCGGCGGCGTCGCCGGGGAGCCGGTCGACCTGGTTCAGCACGACGAAGGTGACCTCGGCGTGCCCGGCCAGCGGCCGCAGGTACCGCTCGTGCAGGACGGCGTCCGCGTACTTCTCCGGGTCCACCACCCACACCACGGCGTCGACCAGTGCCAGCACCCGGTCGACGTGCTCCCGGTGGGCGCCGACCGCCGAGTCCAGGTCGGGCAGGTCGACGAGGACCATGCCGCGCAGCATCTCGGCCTCCGGGGTCTCGCGGGGCCGGCGCCGCAGCCGTCCGGGGATCTCCAGCCGGTCGAGCAGGCCGGCGGCGCCGTCGGACCAGCTGCAGGCGATGGGGGCGGCGGTGGTCGGGCGGCGCAGTCCGGTTTCGGAGATCTGCACTCCGGCGAGTGAATTGAAGAGGGTGGACTTGCCGCTTCCGGTGGCTCCGGCGATGGCGACGACGGTGTGCTGGGGGGACAGGCCCCGGCGTGCGGCGGCCTCGTCGAGGACCCGTCCGGCCTCGGCGAGGGTCTTGCCGTCGAGGCGGGTGCGGGACAGTCCGACGAGCTGGCGCAGGGCGTCGAGGCGCGTCCGCAGGGCCTGGGCCTCGGGGCTGAGCGGGGGCGCGGGCGCCTTGCCGCCGTCGCTGCCGGCGCCGGAGACCGCCCGCACGATCGCCTCGTCGCCGCCGTCGTCGTCCTCGGTGCCCGCGCCGTCCCGTCAGCCTACCGCTCCGCCTTCCGCCTCGTCGTCGAGGCCGCCTGCGAGGAGGGCGGCGTCGAGGAGGGCGTCGTCGATGAGGGCGTCGCCGGCGCGCGCGCCGCTGCCGCGCGGGCCGCCCTTGCGGCCGGCCCGGTGGCGCGAGCGTGCGATGAACCCGTCGTCCCACCGGTCGCCGGCGTGGTCGCGGTCACGGTCGCGGTCGGTCACGGCGGTCACCGCGTCACCTCTCCTTCTGAAGTACGGACAGCGCGGCGATCAGCTCGGCCTGTGGTTCGGGGGTGACTTCGAGCGCCTGGAGGGGGGCGAGCCGGCGGTCCCGTTCGGCGCGCAGGACCTGGTCGAGGTGGTCTCCGACGAGTTCGCCGCCGCGGTCGCGCAGGCGTACGGCGGCCTGTACGCCGATCCGCTCGGCGAGCTTCTCCCCGGCCGGGCGGGCCCGTTTGCCGCCGAGGAGGGCGGCGACGAGGAGGGCGGCGACGCCGTCGGGGTCGGGCGCGGGCTGCTTGTCGAGCTTGGCGACCTCCTCCTCGGCGAGCTCCTCCAGTACGCGCCGCCAGCGGCGTACGGCCATGCCGATACGTTCCGCCGCCTCCCGGTCGGGCGCGGGCAGCGGCACCGCGCCGGAGGCGGGTTCGCGCCGCCAGACCTCGGCGATCCGCTCGTCGGCGGCGGCGACGGCGCACTGGAGGAGCGCGGCGAGGGATTCCGCGAGGGAGTCGAGGAGTTCGTCGGCGCTGGTGTCGAGGGGGTAGCCGCGCCACCGGGTGAGGGCGTCGCCGGCGAGCACGGCGCCCTTGTCGAGAATCCACCACAGGGGCTTGCCCCTCCTGCCGGTACGCGTCCTCGACGGCGGAGGTCAGCCGGACCGCGGCGGCGTGCTGCGCGGCGACGGCGGAGGCCAGCTCCGGCATGCGGCGCTTTGAGGGAGGAAGGGCGCCGAGGGCGGTCCGGCCGACCGCGTCTGCCGGGCGGCCGGGTCGTGGACGTGGTGGGTGAGCCAGGCCAGCAGCGGCGCGACGGCGCTGGCCGGCAGCAGCCCGCCACCCCCGGCCGACTCGGGCAGTTCGGGCACGGTGAAGCGCGGTACGTCGCCCAGCCCGGCGCGGGTGAGCAGTGCCCCGTACTGGCGCGAGACCTCGGCGAGCACCTGGTGCGGGACGCGGTCGAGGACGGTGATCAGGGTGGCGTTGTACTGCTTGGCGGTGCGCAGCAGGTGCCAGGGGATGGCGTCGGCGTACCGCGAGGCGGTGGTGACCATGACCCAGACGTCGGCGGCGCAGATCAGCTCGGCGGCGAGGGTGCGGTTCTCGACGACGAGGGAGTCGATGTCGGGGGCGTCGAGGACGGCGAGGCCGCGCGGGAGGGTGGTCACGGTCTCGATCCGCAGCTCGCTGGTGGCGCCGGGGTGGCCGGAGGCGCGGCCGCGGTTCTTCCTGGAGGAGGGCACCAGCTCCTCGTCCTGCTGGGGCGCCCAGACGCGCATGAGGTCGGGGAGGATCCGCATCCCGGCGAACCAGTGGTGGTCGTCCGGGTGGCAGACGAGGACCGGGGTGCGGGTGGTGGGGCGCAGCACTCCGGCTTCGCTGACCTGGCGGCCGACGAGGGAGTTGACGAGGGTGGACTTACCGGCCCCGGTGGAGCCGCCGACGACGGCGAGGAGCGGCGCCTCGGGCGCCTTCAGCCGGGGGACGAGGTAGTCGTCGAGCTGCGCGAGCAGCTCTGCTCTGGTCTGGCGGGCGCGTGGGGCGCCGGGCAGGGGCAGCGGCAGACGCACGGACGCGACCCGGTCGCGCAGGGCGGACAGGGCATCGAGCAGCTGAGGCCGAACATCCAAGGTCACCACATGCGAAGAATGCCCAATTTGGGACCATTTTTGAAGCTTATACGCCCTCTGCGCGCCGACCGCGACTCCTGAGGGACATCATGGACACGGCGGACGAGTGGGACGCAGGCATAACGAGTGCACAACACCCAGGCCGACGCGGCGCAAAAGCGGTGCGAGAATCGCACCTGCCTGCGATTATCGGGACCGCTTCACCGAACCTCCACAACGTGGCACGCGAGTGAAGCAACCGGGACAAGGCAACCGGAGCCCTATCCTTGACCCGGCACGGACCGCAGTCCCACCCCCACCAAGGGGCTCCAGGCCACCACGGTCACCTTCCGGCCCCCGTAGCTCAGTGGATAGAGCAGGCGCCTTCTAAGCGCTTGGCCGCAGGTTCGAGTCCTGCCGGGGGCACTTCCTTCCACCCTCCCCGGGGTTTCCCGGGGCCGTCCGGGCCGCCTCGAAGGGCGGTCGTCGCGGCGTCCGCGATTGGCGGAAATTCACTCGACAGGACCCTTGCGGGATCCTTGCACCCGCAAAGCGGAAGGCCGAAAACCGGAAGAGCACCGTCCCGCCCGACGGGGGTTTGTTCGGGCGGGACGGCGTGCGGGGCGGCTCCGGACCGAATCGGGTCCGGGTCGGGTCCGGCTCCGGACCGAACGGGGTCGGGTCGGGTCCGGGTCCTGGATCAGCCGGCCTGGGAGGCGGGGGCGGACGCGGGGGCGGGCTCGACGGGGGCCGCGTCGGCCGGGGCGTCCTGCGGGGAGACGCCGAAGGCCTTGACCGCCTGGTAGTACGTCCAGGCCGTGCTGTCGCAGGAACCCTTCTTGACGCCCGAGTACTGCGAGCAGACCCGCTTCAGGTCGGCGTAGAAGCCGTCGTCCAGCCGGGACTTGTTGGCGGAGAAGGTGCCGGCCGCCTTGTAGTTGCGGTAGCCGAAGTCGTGGCGGGCACAGGCCGTCTGGAAGGGGAAGCCGAAGGGGTTGTCGGGGGACGAGGAGCAGTAGTCCGTCGACCAGTCGAAGGCGTACGAGGCCCAGTTGCCCTGGCTGCCGCGCGCCGCGACCCAGGCGTTGTAGCTGGAGGCGCTGGTCTGCGTCCAGCCGCTCAGCACCTGCGGCTTGTCCGCCGGGACGGCCGAGGCCGGGGTGGCGAGGGCCAGCAGGCCCGCAGACACGGACGCGAGCAGGGGGACGAGGCGGCGACGCATGGCATTCCTCCGAGTGGGGGCGGCGGGGCGAGCGGGCGACGGGGCCGCCCGGTCCAACTCCCGGTGCGGCGTCGGGACTCACCCTCGGAGCACGCCATATCCCCGACCCCTACCGCCCCTATAACGCGGCCCGGACGCCTACGTGTCGGCCCGGTTCCCCCTGGACCGCACCCCTCTCAGGTATGACGCCGTGTCCGACCTCCGGCAGATTCGAGGTTGATACCGGGGAGGGACGCGCGTGTGACTCCCGGCTCGAACACTTATGGGTATGAACCGCCGTCCGCTCGTCATCGCCGCCGCCGTCGCGGGAGTCCTCGCCCTGGCCGCCTTCGCGCTGCCCAACCTGCCGCCCAACCCGGTCACGGACGCCCTGCAGAAGCAGGT
>NZ_GG657750.1:2758503-2841695 GCF_000158895.1 Streptomyces sp. C
GGCTGCGGGTCGAGGTTGGCGTCCACCAGGACGAGGGCGGGAGACCAGCCGGGGGTGACGGGCGGCCAGCACGATGGCCACCGCTCCGCCCATGCTGTGGGCGATCACCTCGGCGCCTTCGGCACCGGCCGCGGTCATGGCCTCCGCCACGGCGTCGGCGTGGGCCTCCAGGGTGTACGAGAACGTCTCGGGACGGTCGCTGTGGCCGTGCCCCAGCATGTCGAGCAGCAGCGAGCGCCGCCCGGCCAGCAGCGGGTGCACGGCGGTCGCGGCGAAGTAGGCGGGAGAGGTCGAGCCGAGCCCGTGCAGGTAGACACGGGGCGCGTCCGCTCCGGGCAGTTCTACCCAGCGGATCCGGTCGCCTTCCGGCGTCACGATGGCATTGTGCACGGCGAGTTCCCCCTGGAGCGATGCGTGAAGTGATGATCGACAAGTCCGGAACGAGGCTAACCGGGGCTCCAGCGGCCTCGTCTACCCTCATCTGATGACCTTGTACGTGAACCAGCTCGACGGCGCCGTGCCCCAGACCGGACCGCCCCCGGCCGGGTCCGGTGTGGCGGTGTGGTCGCTGGACACCACGCGCGAGGCGATCGGCGGCCACGAGGCCGGCGGGGCGCGGGCGCTGCTGGACGCGGCCGAACGGGAGCGCGCCGGCCGCCTGCTGCGCCCGGCCGACCAGCGCAGCTACCTCGCCTCGCACCTGGGGCTGCGCGTGCTGCTCGGCGGGTACCTGGGGCTGGCGCCGCAGGAGGTCGCCCTGGTCCGCGAGGACTGTCCGGGGTGCGGGGGGCCGCACGGCCGGCCCGCCGTGGCCGGGGGTGCGGTGCACTTCTCGCTGTCCCACAGCGACGACGTGGCGTACTTCGCCTTCTCGGGGGTGCCGGTGGGCGTCGACGTGGAGGGGATACCGAGGGCGAGCGCGGTGGGCGACGTCCTGAGCAGCCTGCATCCGGCGGAGGCGGGCGAGATCACCGCGCTCCCGGAGGCGGAGCGGCAGACGGCGCTGGCCCGGGTGTGGGCCCGCAAGGAGGCCTGCCTGAAGGGCACCGGCGTGGGGGTCGCCTTCGGCCTGGCCGATCCGTACGTGGGCTCGGGCCCCACCCCCGCCCCGGTCCCGGGCTGGACCCTGCGCGACCTCCCCGCCCCGGCCGGCTACGCCGCCGCGGTGGCCGTCCGCCGGCCTGCTTGACCGGAACCGGCGTCAGCGGGGCGGCCCCAGCCGGGCTGTGCGCGCCCGCGCGGCGGGGCCCAGCAGTGGCCACACCCCCGCCAGCCAGCCCGCCGCCGAACCGGCGGTGGGCAGCCCCGGGGGCACGCGGTCGTGGAGGGCCGTCGCCTCCGGTTCCACGGCCCGGTGGTGGGCGAGGATCGCCGGCTCGGCGGGCCCGGTGGCCGCGACGGCCACACTGCGCAGGAACATCAGGTTCGCGGCGAGCAGCCAGACCGGGTCCCCGACCGCGTCCGCTCCCGACGCCCCGTCGCAGCCGTCCGCCAGCGCCCAGGGGTCCGGCGCCAGGTAGCGCACCGCACCGACCCCCGTGAACCCGGCCGCCGCGGCGCACATCGCGCACGGCTCCTGCGTACTCCACAGCGTCGCGGAGCCGAGGTCCCATCCCGTCCGGGCGGCTCCGAGCGCGTTCATCTCCGCATGCGCCAGGGGCGTTCCCCGCAGCGGTCCCGTCCCCGTCCCTTCCCCGGGGGACTCGTAGGCCTCGTTGCGTCCCCGCGCCAATACCACCCCCGCCGGGTCCGTCAGCACCGCCCCTACCGCCAGGCCTCCGGCGGCCAGCGCCTCGTAGGCCAGTTCCAGCACCCGCCGCACCGCCTCCGGCGCAGACCGCCACGCCGTCTCGAACTCCCCACCCGCGTCCACCGTCATATCCGCATGCTCGCACGCCCCCGTCGCCCTACCCTGGCCGTCATGGACATTCGACGCGCCCGCAGCGCCGGCGAACTCATGGCCGCCGAGGGGCTCTTCGACGGGCCCGCGCGCCCCGAGTGGTGCGAGCGCTTCCTCGCTCGGACCGGCCACCTGATGCTCATCGCCTATGTCGACGGCGTGCCCGCCGGCATGGTCTCCGGCGTCGAGATGACCCACCCCGACAAGGGCACCGAGATGTGCCTGTACGAGCTGTCCGTGGACGAGGGCTACCGGCGGCGCGGCATCGGCCGGGCCCTGACGCTGGCCCTCGCCGACGAGGCCAAGGCCCGTGGCTGCTACGGCATGTGGGTGGGCGTCGACACGGACAACGAGGAGGCGCTGGCCACGTACGCGTCGGCGGGTGCCGAGGACGAGGGCCTCTTCTCCATGCGCGGCTGGCCCCTCCGCGACGCCTGACGGGCGCCCGGCCGCACCCTTTGGGCGGCGTGTCGTGGGGCCAGTCGGCGCACCCTCCGCGCGGGGGCGGTCGGGCTGGCCGAGCATCGGCCGCATGACCGCCATGACCGCAATGACCGCCGTGACCTCACTGCTCCCGGCCGCCGCCCTGCTCGCGGCGGCCGCCGTCCTGCCTCCGCACCCCGCCCCCGCCGCCGAGGCCGGCGACGCCCCCGCCGCCTACGTCGTCATGCTGAAGGACTCCACCTCCCGCGCCCCGACCCGGGCCCTGGCCGCCGAGGCGGCGCGGGCGGGGGACGAGGTCGGGGCGGTCTACGACGCCGCCCTCAACGGTTTCGCGGTCCGCACCACCGCCGCCCGCGCCGCCGCCCTCGCCGCCGACCCGAGGGTCGCCTCCGTGGAACCGGACGCGCCGTTCCGGATCTCCGGCGCGCCGGCCTTCCCCGACCCCCCTTACATCCCCGTCCCCGCCCCCGACCTCGCCCCAGGGCCCGTCCCAGGGCCCGTCCCCGTCCCCGGCCTCGTCCCCGATCCCGTCGCCGCACCCGCGCCCCTGACCCAGCGGCCGGCCCCCTGGGCGCTCGACCGGATCGACCAGCGCGAGCTGCCGCTCGACGGTGCGTACACGTACTCGGGCAATCAGGGCCGGGGCGTCACCGTCTACGTGGTCGACACCGGGATCAACACCCTCCACCAGGAGTTCGGCGGCCGCGCCCGCAACGGCTACAACGGCTACAACGGCCTCTTCCAGGGCGGCGCCCAGGACTGCAACGGCCACGGCACGCACGTCGCCGCCACCGTGGGCGGGGCGACGTACGGGGTCGCGAAGGGGGTCTCCCTGGTCGGTGTGAAGGTGGCCGACTGCCGGGGCGACGGGAGCCTCTCGGTGATCCTGCGCGGCCTCGACTGGATGGTGAGGGACCACGTCAGGAACCCGGCCCGGGGTCCCGCAGTCGCCAACATGAGCATGGGCGGCACCCGGAGCCACTCCATGGAGGCCGCGGTGATCCGCGCGGTCGCCTACGGGATCACCTTCACCGTCGCCGCCGGCAACGAGGCCCGGGACGCCTGCGCCGGCTCCCCGGCCGCCGTCCCGCAGGCCCTCACGGTCGGCGCGACCGACGGCGCGGACCGGCGGCCGACCTTCTCCAACCACGGCCGCTGCGTGGACATCTCGGCACCGGGCCAGTCCGTCACCTCGGCCTGGAAGGGCTCCCCGACCGCCCTCGCGCGGGCCTCGGGTACGTCGATGGCCGCCCCGCACGTCGCCGGCGCCGCCGCGCTGCTGCTGGCGGACGGCCGGGCCGGGACCCCCGCGGAGGTGGGCCGGCTGCTCGTCCGCGACGCCGTCCCGGACCGGATCGCGAACCTGCCCGCCGGGACCCCCAACCTGCTCCTGCACGTCCCCTCGGAGCAGTAGCCCGGCGGCACCGACCAGTCGGTATCCGATGTCCCATCAGACCAGGTCTGATGGGACATCAATGTCTGTGCGTTTCGGGCGAAAGCAAGCCATTGACTTCTCAACACCGCGACGCGTCAATGACGGCCATCCGCACCGGCTCGGCCTTCCCCACACAGCGGGTGGGGGGAGGGGTTCGTCATGACGAAGGAGTCGCGACCCTGTGAGTACGAGAACCCTCAGACGAAAAGTGCTGGCCGGGGCGGGCGCCCTGTCCCTGGCCCTGACGGGCGGCGTCGTGGCCCTGACGGGACCGGCGCAGGCCGCGACCAAGACCACACCCGTGCCGGTGAAGTGCGTCGCCCCCGCGCCCCAGCCGGGCGCCAACGGCAACCAGGACTACACCGTCACGGTGCCGGACACCGCCAAGGCGGGCGAGACCGTGCCGATCACCATCGACCCCGGCGAGACACCGGTCGTCCCGATGTTCACCATCGACACGGTCAACACCATCAAGGCGAAGCTGCTCGTCGGCGGGGTCGCGCAGACGGTCACCAGCCCGCCCGTGAACAGCCACCAGGAAGCCGGCAAGAAGGCCGACCCGCCCGCCTTCAGCGGCACGATCAAGATCCCGGACGGCACCGAGGGCACGACGGTCCAGATCACGATCGACCAGGTGGTCACGGACGCCGACCTCGGCGGCACGGTCTACACGACGACCTGTACGCCGGACCCGCGCCCCAGCGCCCCGGTCGCCTCGATCGCCGTCGAGGCCCTGCCGAAGGACCCGGTCACCACCAAGCTGACGCCGAACAGCGGCAAGGCCGGCACCGCCGTCACCGCCACCGGCGCCAACTTCCCGGCCGGCCCGGTCACCTGTTCCGCCCAGCTCGCGGGCGCGGCGACCGGTGACGCGGGTACCGGTACGGCGGACGCGTCAGGCGCCGCCACCTGCAACATCACGATCACCAAGAAGGCCGACGCGATCAAGATCGACGGATCGGTCGCCCCCGCCAAGCCCTTCGTGTTCATCGAGGAGCAGGCGGGCGTGCAGAACCCGGTGGACATCGAGGTGCTGCCCGGGCCGCTGGCCCTCGGCCCGAAGGACGGCCAGCCGGCCGTCAGCTTCGGGGCGGTCACCATCAACGGCAAGGCCCAGTCGGTGTTCGGCGCGTTCAACGCCGCGACCGTCCAGGACTTCCGCGGCGGCAGCCTCGGCTGGGACGTGACGGCGACCCGTACGCCGTTCCTGAACCAGGCGACGGGCCACTCGATGGCCAAGGCGCAGCTCGGCATCCAGCCGTCCTGCACCGTGACCAACCCGGACAGCCCGAGCACCTGCACGGCCGGCGCGCCGGGCGCCATCTCGGGCACGCCGATGAAGGTCGCCTCCCAGGCGGCCGGCGGTGAGGAGCTGACCGGCGGCGAGTTCGCCGTGGGCGGCGCGGCGATGATCCAGCTGCCGCCGTTCATGTTCGCCGACACCTACCAGTCGGTCGTGACCTTCTCCATCGCCTGACGGGCTTCCTGACGGACGCCCCGGACCGGGTGGTGCGGCGCCCCGGCGCCGCACCACCCTCCCGCGTTCGCCCCTCCCGCGTTCCACACGCCCGCGTTCGCCCCTCCCGCGTTCGCCCCTCCCGCGTTCCACACGCCCGCGTTCCACCCTCCCGCATTCCGCCGCCGCGACCCTGGAGACCGACGCCCATGCGCATCCGCACCGTTGTCCGCTCCCTCCTCCCCGCCCTGTCCGGCGCGCTGGTGCTGCTGGTGCTGCTGCTCCCCGCCGCCCCCGCGAGGGCCGCGGACAACGGCACGTGGGGGGTCTTCCCGACGCCGCCGGCCGGCGCGTCGGTGACCGACCGGGCGTACTTCTTCCACCAGGGCGCCGCCGGGACCTCCGTCAGCGACAGCGCGACGATCGTGAACTCCTCCGACAAGGAGCTGACCTTCCGGGTCTTCGCCACCGACGCGATGAACACGCCGTCGGGCGGGGCCTTCGCGCTGCTGCCCGTGCAGACGAAGCCGAAGGACGTCGGCGCCTGGGTCGCGCTGGCGCCCGAGGCGGCGGCCACCGTCACCGTCCCGCCCCGGGGCCGCAAGGACGTCCCCTTCACCGTCAGGGTCCCGCAGGACGCCGTGCCGGGCGACCACGTCGGCGGGATCGTCGCGCTGAACACCGAGGTCGAGGGGGTGCGCAAGGAGGGCAAGGTGCAGGTCGGGGTGCAGCGCCAGGTGGGCGCCCGGATGTACTTCCGGGTGCCCGGCCCGCTGACGCCCGGACTGACCGTGGAGGACGTACGGGTCACCCGGGGCGCCCCGCTGCTGCCGTGGGTCAAGGACGCCCGGGCCACCGTCACGTACACGCTGGTCAACCGGGGCAACGTGGTCGTCGAGCCGAGGGTGGCGGTGTCCGCCGAGGGGCTGTTCGGGCGTCGGGTTCTGGACCGGCCCGCCCGCGACCTGAAGCTCGTACTGCTGCCCGGCCAGCGCATCGAGCTGACCGAACCGTGGCCGGACGCGCCGCAGTTGGACTGGGTGTCCGTCAAGGTACGGGCGGGTGCGGCCGCTTACCCGGACCTCGCCCCGGACGCCGGTACGGACTTCGTCGCCGTCCCGTGGCCCGCGGCGGGCGTCGCCCTGCTCCTGGCGGGGGCCGGGGCCACCTTCCTGCTGCTGCGCCGGCGGCGCCGCGGCACTCCGGAAGAAGCGCTGAGCGAACCGGACTTGGCGGCGGCCCGCTGACCGGCGAGGGTGTCCCCGGGGTGACGGCATTCGGCCATCACCCGCGACGGGGAGGCACGACGGATGGAACGAGAGCACAGCGAGCCCGGGTCCGCCGCGCCCGCCGCCCGGCCGGTCAGGGGCGTGGGCCTGCTGACCCGCATCGAGCGGGCGCTGGGCACGGGGACCGCCGCCTACCTGCCCGGGGACGGCTGGATACGGCTCACCCTCCCGCTCGACGACGGGGGCCCGGCGCCCGTCACGGTGGACGTGATCGCCGACACCGTGCGGCCCCCGCGCGGGATCGCGTACCTGCTGCCCGGCGGTGGCCTGAACTTCGCGGCGGACTTCTTCACTCCGGGCCGCGACAACCTGGCCCACCACCTGCGCCGCCAGGGCCTGCTGGTGGTCGGGGTGACCCCGCGCGAGGACGCCGCCCGCCCCGAGGAGGTCACCGCGGACTTCGGACTGGCCGCGCACCGCCGGGACCTGGCGGCCGTGGTGGCCGCGCTGGACTCCGTACTTGCCCTGCCGTACGAGTACGCGGGCCACTCGGCCGGCGCCGCCCTGGCCCTGGACGCGGCCTCCCACGACCCCTCGGAGCGGCTGCGCCGGGTGCTGGCCCTGGACACGACCGGCCCGTACGCGGGGGCCCTGGCCGAGCGGGCCGCCGAGACCCGGGAGGCGTACGAGGAGCAGCTCGCGCGGGGCGCCCACGCCACCGACCCGGGCCTCGCGGCGCTGGTCGCACGGGCGGTCGCGGACCCGTCGGGCGCGTCGGAGGCGCCCTGGCCGCCGGACCCGGCCCGGCGCTTCACGCACGCGGGCCTGGCCCACTTCGCGCTGCTGTGCACCGCCGCGCTGCCCGGTCCGGCGAACTGGATCTACCGGCAGGGCCACGGCGCGGGCGAGTACGTCTTCGGCGCCACCCCGGCCGAGGACCGCTTCGCGCCGGCCCACACCCCGCTGGCCGCCTGGCACGCGGCCACCTCGGCACTGGGCAGCGGGCTGGTCCCGACGGCGCTGATGCGGGACCTCGCGGCGGTGTGGGCGGGCGACGGCAAGGCGTACGGGATCGCGTGGGAGCGGATCCGCTGCGAGGTGGTGTGGGTCAACACCGAGCTGGGCCGGGGCGACGAGCCGCGCGGCGCGGAGCTGATCCGCGCGGCGGGCAACGACCGGGTCCGCTTCGCCGTGGTCCCGGGCTACGGGCACGGCGACGCGGTCTGGTCGCGGACGGCGGCGGCGGACGTCTGGCCGCTGCTCCAGGGCTGAGGGGACGGCGCAGCCCCCGGCCGGTGAGGGTTGGCCGGGGGCTGCTGGTTCGGCGGGGCGTCGGGCCCGGCGCGGGGCGTCGGGCCCGGCGCGGTGGCGGCCCGGCGCGGGCGGTGGCCCGGCGCGGGCGGTGGCCCGGCGCGGGCGCGGCCCGGGGGACGGCCAGGGCTCAGTGGTTGCGGGGGAAGCCCAGGTCCACGCCGACGGGGGCGTCGGCCGGGTCGGGCCAGCGGGTGGTGACGACCTTGCCGCGCGTGTAGAAGTGGATGCCGTCGTTGCCGTAGATGTGGTGGTCTCCGAAGAGCGAGTCCTTCCAGCCGCCGAAGGAGTGGTAGCCCACCGGCACCGGGATCGGCACGTTGACGCCGACCATGCCGGCCTGGATCTCCAGCTGGAAGCGGCGGGCGGCGCCACCGTCGCGGGTGAAGATCGCGGTGCCGTTGCCGAACGGCGAGGCGTTGATGAGGGCCACGCCCTCCTCGTAGGTCTCGGTGCGCAGCACGCACAGGACCGGGCCGAAGATCTCGTCGCGGTAGGCGTCGGAGTCGGTCTTCACGTTGTCGAGCAGGGACAGGCCGATCCAGTGGCCGTTCTCGTACCCGTCGACCGTGTAGCCGGTGCCGTCCAGGACCACGTCGGCGCCCTGGTCGGCCGCGCCCTTGACGTACGAGGCCACCTTGTCGCGGTGGGCGGCGGTGATCAGCGGGCCCATCTCGGAGGTCGCGTCGTTGCCGGGGCCGATCTTGATCTTCTCGGCGCGCTCGCGGATCTTCTCGACCAGCTCGTCGGCGATGGAGCCGACGGCGACGACCGCCGAGATGGCCATGCAGCGCTCGCCGGCCGAACCGTACGCGGCGGACACGGCCGCGTCGGCGGCGGCGTCCAGGTCGGCGTCCGGGAGCACCAGCATGTGGTTCTTGGCGCCGCCCAGCGCCTGCACGCGCTTGCCGTTGGCGGAGGCGGTGGTGTGGATGTGGCGGGCGATCGGGGTGGAGCCGACGAAGGAGACGGCGGAGATGCCGGGGTGGGCGAGGAGGGCGTCGACGGCGACCTTGTCACCGTGGACGACGTTGAGGACGCCCGCCGGCAGGCCGGCCTCGGTCATCAGCTCGGCCAGCTTGACGGAGGCCGACGGGTCCTTCTCGCTCGGCTTGAGGACGAAGGTGTTGCCGCAGGCGATGGCCAGCGGGAACATCCACATCGGAACCATCGCCGGGAAGTTGAACGGGGTGATGCCCGCGACGACGCCGAGCGGCTGGCGGATGGCGGAGACGTCGACCCGGTTGGAGACGGAGGTCGACAGCTCGCCCTTGAGCTGCGTGGTGATCCCGCAGGCCAGCTCGACGATCTCCAGGCCGCGCGCGACCTCGCCCAGCGCGTCGGAGTGCACCTTGCCGTGCTCGGCGACGATCAGCTCGGCGATGGCGTCGCGGTTGGCGTCCAGCAGCGCGCGGTAGGCGAAGAGCACCTTGGTGCGGGCGGCCAGCGAGGACTGGCCCCAGGACAGGAAGGCCTCCTGGGCGACCTTGACGGCCGCGTCGACCTCCTCGGCGGAGGCCAGGGCGACCTGCGTGGTGACCTCGCCGGTGGCCGGGTCGGTGACCGGGCCGTAGTTGCCCGACGCGCCCTCGACGGTCTTGCCACCGATCCAGTGGTTGACGGTCTTCATGTGCTGCTCCTTCACAGATGGCGACGTCGCTGCGCGGCTTGCCGGTCGTACTCTTCACGGGCTCGGGCCGCCGACGCACGGGTCGCGGTCTCGGCCACAGGAACATCCCACCACGCCTGCGCCGGGGGCGGGCCCGACACAGTGTCGGGTGTTCGGGTCTGTGCGTAGACACATGTGGGCCGGTCCGACAGTCGGGCCTCGGCCAGGGCTTTTCGCAGGTCACCGATGGTGCGGGTGCGGATCACGGCCATCCCGAGGGAGGCCGCGTTGGCCGCGAGGTCCACCGGAAGGGGGGCCCCGGTGTACGCGCCGCCGGGCGCCCGGAAGCGGTAGGCCGTGCCGAAGCCCTCGCCGCCGACCGCCCCGGAGAGGCCGCCGATGGAGGCGTAGCCGTGGTTGTCGAGGATCACCACCTTGAGGGGGACGCCCTCCTGGACGGCGGTGACGATCTCGGTGGGGTTCATCAGGTACGAGCCGTCGCCGACGAGCGCCCACACCGGCCGCTCCGGGGCGGCGAGGGCCACGCCGAGGGCGCCGGGGATCTCGTAGCCCATGCAGGAGTAGCCGTACTCCACGTGGTACTGGTACGCGGAGCGGGCCCGCCAGAGCCGGTGCAGGTCGCCGGGGAGCGAGCCGGCCGCGTTGACGATCACGTCGGTGTCGTCGACGACGGGCGTCGAGGGCGCCGAGCACCTGGGCCTGGGTGGGGACGGCGTCCTCGTCGGGGGCGTGGAAGGCCTGGTCCACCAGGGCCTCCCAGTAGAGCTTGGCCTTGCGGTACGTCCGCTCGTACGCCGGGTCCACGCGGTGCCCCGCGAGCTCCGCGCGCAGCGCGTCCAGGCCCTCGCGGGCGTCGGCGACCAGCGGCAGCGCGGCCTGCTTGTGGGCGTCGTACGGGTCGAGGTTGAGGCCGAGGAAGCGGACGCCGGGGTCCTGGAAGAGGGTCGAGGAGGCGGTGGTGAAGTCGGTCAGCCGGGTCCCGGCCGCGATGACCAGGTCGGCTGCGCGGGCCAGGTCGTCGGCGGTGGCGGTGCCGGTGTGGCCGACGGCGCCGACTTCGGCGGGGTGGTCGTGGCGCAGCGCGCCCTTGCCGGCCTGGGTGGCGGCGACGGGGATGCCGGTGGCGTCGGCGAAGGCCCGCAGGGCGTCCTCGGCACCGCTGTGGCGGATGCCGCCGCCGACGACCAGCAGGGGCCGGCGGGCCGCCCGTACGGCCTCGGCGGCCGCCCGCAGCTCGTCGGTGCCGGGCCGGGGGCGGCGCACCCGCCACACCCGCTCGGCGAAGAACTCCTCGGGCCAGTCGTACGCCTCGGCCTGCACGTCCTGCGGGAGCGCGAGGGTGACGGCGCCGGTCTGGACGGGGTCGGTGAGCACCCGCATCGCCTGGAGGGCGGCCGGGACCAGGGCCTCGGGGCGGGTGATCCGGTCGAAGTAGCGGGACACCGGCCGCAGGGTGTCGTTGACGGAGACGTCGCCGGCCCAGGGCACCTCCAGCTGCTGGAGCACCGGGTCGGCGGGGCGGGTCGCGAAGGTGTCGCCGGGTAGCAGGAGCACCGGGATCCGGTTGATCGTGGCGAGGGCGGCGCCGGTGACGAGGTTGGTGGCGCCGGGCCCGATGGAGGTGGTCACGGCGTGCGCGGAGAGCCGCCCGCGCTGCCGGGCGTACCCGACGGCGGCGTGCACCATGGCCTGCTCGTTGCGCCCCTGGAGGAACGGCATGGCCTCCGGCCCGCTCTCCAGCAGCGCCTGCCCGATCCCGGCGACGTTCCCGTGCCCGAAGATCCCCCAAGTGGCGGCGATCAGCCGGTGCCGGCGCCCGTCGCGCTCGGCGTACTGCACGGCGAGGAAGCGGACGAGCGCCTGCGCGGTGGTGAGCCGGACGCTCCGCTGGGCGGTCACGGGGTCTCCTCGGGTCGGGGGAACGGGAGGCGGGGGTCGACGGTCTGGGCGGGCCAGGTGTCGCGGATCCAGGCGTGGTCGGGGTGGTCCCGGATCAGCCACTGGCGCTCCGCGTCCGGGCCGGCCATCACGTTCAGGTAGTACATGTCGTGCCCGGGCGCCGCGATCGACGGGCCGTGCCAGCCGTCGGGGATCAGGACGACGTCACCCGACCGCACCTCGGCGAGCACGTCGGTCTTCCCGGCGGGCGAGGGCGTCACGCGCTGGTAGCCGACGCCGGGGGTGTCGCCGTGCGGGGCGATCTCGTAGAAGTAGATCTCCTCCAGGCGGGATTCCTCGCCCGGGTGGTGCTCGTCGTGCTTGTGGGGCGGGTACGAGGACCAGTTCCCGCCGGGGGTGAGCACCTCGACGGCGATGAGCCGGTCGCAGTCGAAGGCGTCGGCGGCGGCGAAGTTGTGCACCTGCCGCGAGCACTGGCCGGCGCCGCGCAGCTCTACGGGTACGGCGGCGGCGGGGCCGTACCGCGCGGCCAGCCGCCGCTCGCACCGCGCCCCGACGAGCGCGAACCGGCCGCCTGCGGCGGAGGCGATCTCGGCGCGGGCGTCCCGGGGCAGGTACGCGAAGTCGGTGGGCCCGTCGAACACCGACCCCCGCCCGCCCAGCCGGAAGGTGCCTGCGGGCCCCTCCCCCACCCCGCCCCTTCCCGAAACCATGGCTGCGCCCCGGCCCCCCTCGGGGGCTCCGCCCCCGAACCCCTGCGCCTCAAACGCCGGCGGGGCCGGATCTTCCAGCCCGTCCGGCGTTTGAGGACCGGGGTCCGGGGGAGCGGCCGCGCAGCGGATCTCGCAGGGGCCCGTCAGCGGGAGGACGATCCACTCCGCGTCCCCGCACGTGTGCGCGTACGCCTCCCCCGGCTCCAGCTCCAGCACCACCAGCCGGGTGAGTTCCATCCCCGCCTCAGACCGCACCGGCACGCCCCAGCACCTCCTCCACCTCGTGCGGGAACGGCATCGCCGACGAGCACGCCAGCCGCGAGGCCACGATCGCCCCGGCGGCGTTCGCGTACCGCAGCACCCGTTCCAGGTCCCAGCCGGCCAGCAGCCCGTGGCACAGGGCGCCCCCGAAGGCGTCCCCGGCGCCGAGCCCGTTCACGACCTCCACCTCCACCGGCGGCACCTCCACCGCCGTCCCGTTCCGGTGGACCGCGAGGACGCCCCGCGGCCCCCGCTTGACCACCGCCAGCTCCACCCCGGCCGCGAGCAGCGCCTCCGCGGCCGCGTACGGCTCGCGGCGGCCGGTGGCGACCTCGCACTCCTCGGCGTTGCCTACGGCCACCGTCGCCAGCCCGAGGGCCCGCTCGTACCAGGGCTGCGGCGGGCCGTCCCACAGCATCGGCCTCCAGTCGAGGTCGAAGACCGTGGTCCCGGACTTCGAGCGGGCCTCCAGCGCGGCCAGGGTCGCGGTGCGGCTCGGTTCGGCGCTCAGGCCCGTGCCCGTCATCCAGAAGATCCGCGCCGCCCGCACCGCCGCCCGGTCGATCTCGTCCGGGCCGATCTCCAGGTCGGGCGCCTTCGGGAGCCGGTAGAAGTAGAGCGGGAAGTGGTCGGGCGGGAAGACCTCGCAGAAGGTGACGGGCGTCGGGTGGGCGGCGACCTCCGCCACCCACCGGTCGTCGACCCCGAACGCCCGCAGCTCGGCGCGCAGGTACGCGCCGAACGGGTCGGCCCCGGTCCGGGTGATGACGGCCGTGCGCCGCCCCAGCCGGGCGGCCGCGACGGCGACGTTGGTCGGCGAGCCGCCGAGGAACTTGCCGAAGGTGTCGGCCTCGGCGAGCGGTACGCCGGTCTTGAGCGGGTAGAGATCCACCCCGATCCGCCCCATCGTGATCAGGTCGTGGACGGCTCCCCCGTCCGACGTCTCCACAGCCGGTTCTCCGCCCACTCGTCCTCCCACTCGTCCTCCCTCTTCCTCGGAGCCCGCACCCTAAGGTGGCCGTCATGACCTCCTCCCCACCCGCGTTGACCCGTATCCGTGTCGGTTCGGCTCCGGACTCCTGGGGTGTCTGGTTTCCGGAGGATCCCCTGCAGACCCCCTGGGAACGGTTCCTCGACGAGGTCGCCGACGCCGGGTACGAGTGGATCGAGCTGGGCCCGTACGGCTATCTGCCCACCGATCCGGCCCGGCTCGCCGACGAGACCGCCAAGCGCGGGCTGCGGGTGTCGGCCGGCACCGTCTTCACCGGACTCCATCACGGCCCCGGCGTCTGGGAGCAGACCTGGGCGCACGTGTCGCGGATCGCCGCGCTGGCCCGGGACACGGGGGCGGAGCACCTCGTCGTGATCCCGTCCTTCTGGCGCGACGACAAGACCGGCGGAATGCTGGAGGACCCGGTCCTGGACCCGACCCAATGGCGTGAACTGACGTCCCAGACCGAGCGCCTGGGCCGGGAGGTGCGTGAGCGGTACGGGCTGCGGATCGTGGTCCACCCGCACGCGGACACGCACATCGACACCCCCGAGAACGTGGCCCGGTTCCTGGACGCCACCGATCCGGCTCTGGTCTCCCTGTGCCTGGACACGGGGCACTACGCGTACTGCGGCGGGGACAGCGTCGAGGCGATCGAGACGTTCGGCGAGCGGATCGGCTACCTGCACCTCAAGCAGGTCGACCCGCGGGTCCTCGCCGAAGTGCGGGCGCAGGGGACGCCGTTCGGCCCGGCGGTGGCGCGCGGGGTGATGTGCGAGCCGCCTTCCGGGGTGCCCGCGCTGGAGCCCGTGCTGGCGGCGGCGCAGCGGCTCGGGGTGGAACTGTTCGCGATCGTGGAGCAGGACATGTACCCGTGTCCGCCGGAGCGCCCGCTGCCGATCGCCCGGCGCACGCGTGCCTATCTGCGCTCCTGCGGCGCCCGTTGACGACCCCGAACCTCGGAGGAGAGACATGAGCACGCTCGGCATCGCCGTCATCGGGACCGGGAAGATGGGCGCCGACCACGTCCGCCGGATCGGCGAGGCGGTCGGCGGGGCGCGGGTGGTGGCCCTGGCCGACCCGGACGGGGACCGCGTCAAGGAGGTCGCGGCGGGCCTGGAGGGGGTGGGCGCGTACACCGATCCGGCGGCGGCGGTGGCGGCGCCCGGGGTGGACGCGGTGCTGATCGCCTCGCCGGGACCGGCCCACGAGGAAGCGATTCTGCACGCCCTGGGGCGGGAGTTGCCGGTGCTCTGCGAGAAGCCGCTGACGCCGGATCCGGAGGGGGCCCTGCGGGTGCTGGAGGCGGAGCGCGCGCTCGGCCGGCGGCTGGTGCAGGTGGGGTTCATGCGGCGCTTCGACGCCGAGTACGAGCGGCTCAAGGCGCTGCTGGACGCGGGCGGGATCGGCCGGCCGCTCTTCCTGCACTGCCGCCACCGCAACGCCGCCTCGCCGTCCTTCTTCACCAGCGACATGCTGATCAGCGACTCGGTGGTGCACGAGGTGGACGCGGCCCGCTGGCTGCTGGGCCAGGAGGTGACGGCGGTGACGGTGCTGTCCCCCACGCCGTCCTCCGCGGCGCCGGAAGGGCTGCGCGATCCGCGGCTGGTGCTGCTGGAGACCTCGGGCGGGGCGGTGGTCGACGTGGAGATCTTCGTGAACTGCGGGTTCGGCTACCAGGTGCAGTGCGAGGCCGTCGGCGAGTCGGGCAGCGCCCGGATCGGCGACGGGCACGCGATGGTCGTCCAGTCGGGCGGCCGCTGGGGCGGGGAGATCACCCAGGACTTCACCACGCGCTTCGCCGACGCCTACGACCGCCAGGTGCGGCGCTGGGTGGCGGCGGCCGCGCGGGGGCGGGTGGACGGCCCCGACGCCTGGGACGGGTACGCGGCCGCCGCCGTGTCGGAGGCAGGACTGGCGGCGGCGCGCAGCGGCGTACGGACCCCGGTGCGGCTGGCGGAGCGACCGGAGCTGTACGCCCGCTGAGGCCCGGCGGCCCAGGCCCCCGGCCGCCCCGCGCCGAGGCCCGCCGGGCCCGGCCCCCGGCCCGCAGCCGCCACGGGCGGCTCCTGTGTCACGTACGTCACGGGCGTCGCCGCCGTGTCACACATGTCCGGACTACGCGGGTTTTCCGTCACAGGGAGTCCACAGACACTCCCCCGCCCTCACCGAGCGTCGTTCTCCGGGCACAACCCGAGTGATCGTCAGTGTCCACGCGCCGGCTCCCCCGACGGCCTCCCGGCCGGCCCCGCGCCGTGGACCAGGAGGTGGCGTCGATGAGCGACCGACAGCTGTGGTCCTACAAGGAGATCGCCGCCCATATCCGGGTCCAGCCGGACACCGTGCGCTCCTACCGCAAGCACGGGCTGCTGCCCGCCCCCGACCACGTGGAGGGCGGCAAGCCCTACTGGTACGCCGACACCATCCGGACCTGGGTCTCGCGCCGCCCCGGCAACCGCGGCCGCCGCGAGGAGTGATCCGGCGTACGGGGTCGGGGGCGGGGCCGGGCCCCGCCCCGGTCACCAGGACTCCTCCCCGCCGCGCCGTTCCGCAGGCGAGCGGCGGCGCGGGCACCGCGGCGGCCATGATGAGGATGAGCGTCACAGACCGGGCCATGAGCGCCATGCGCGTACGCTCCGGCGATCCCGGGCACCGGAGACCGACCGGAGAGCCGCCGGACCCGCGCCCAATGGACGCTCAATACCCCCTAGGGGTATAGAGTGGGAAGGACAGACGTCCCCCGACAGAGGAGAACGACATGACCGCCGTGACGGTAACCGTGTACAAGGTCACCGGGATGACCTGCGGGCACTGCGAGGGCGCGGTGACCGCCGAGCTCGCCGCCCTCCCCGGCGTGACCTCGGTCAAGGCCGTCGCCGCCACCGGCGAGGTCACCGTCGAGTCCCGGGCGCCGCTCTCCGAGGACGACGTACGCGCCGCCGTGGACGAGGCCGGGTACGAGCTCGCCGGCGTGGCGGCCTGAGCCAGGCCCCCGCACCCCTCGCACGGCAGTACCCGCCGGGCCGCACCCGCCAGCTCATACTGGACCGTACGGCCCGGCCCTCCCCCTGGAGCGGGACATGAGCAGCAGCACAGTGCACGACGCGCCCATAACGGAGGCCCCCGCCTCCGAGGTCGAACTGACGATCGGCGGGATGACCTGCGCCTCCTGCGCGGCCCGCATCGAGAAGAAGCTCAACCGGATGGACGGCGTCAGCGCCACGGTGAACTACGCCACCGAGAAGGCCCGGGTCTCGTACGGCGGCGCGGTCCAGGTGGCCGACCTGATCGCGACCGTGGTCAGGACGGGCTACACCGCCGAGGAACCCCCGCCGCCACGCCCCGAACCGGAACCGGAAGCGGAAGCCGAAGCGGAGCCCGGGGACGCCGCCGCCGTACGCGACCCCGAGCTCGCGGCGCTGCGGCAGCGGCTGCTGGTGTCCGCCGCCCTGGCCCTGCCGGTGGTCCTGCTCTCGATGGTCCCCGCCCTCCAGTTCGACAACTGGCAGTGGCTCTGCCTCACCCTCGCCTCACCCGTGGTGGTGTGGGGCGCCCTCCCCTTCCACCGGGCCGCCTGGACCAACCTCCGGCACGGCGCCGCGACCATGGACACCCTGGTCTCGGTCGGCACGCTGGCCGCCTACGCCTGGTCCCTGTGGGCGCTGTTCCTCGGCCACGCCGGCATGCCCGGCATGCGGCACGGCTTCGACCTCACCGCCGGGCGGACCGACGGCTCCTCCGCCCTCTACCTGGAGGTCGCGGCGGGCGTCGTGACCTTCATCCTGCTCGGCCGCTACCTGGAGGCCCGCTCCAAGCGGAAGGCGGGCGCGGCGCTGCGGGCGCTGATGGAGCTGGGCGCCAGGGACGTGGCCGTACTGCGCGACGGCCGCGAGGTCCGGATCCCCGTCGGCGCGCTCGCGGTCGGGGACCGGTTCGTGGTCCGGCCCGGCGAGAAGATCGCCACCGACGGCACCGTCGTCGAGGGTTCCTCCGCCGTGGACGCCTCCATGCTGACCGGCGAGTCCGTCCCGGTCGACGTGACCGCCGGGGACGCCGTCACCGGCGCGACCGTGAACACCTCCGGCCGGCTCGTCGTGGAGGCCACCCGGATCGGGGCCGGCACCCAGCTCGCCCGGATGGCCCGCATGGTCGAGGAGGCCCAGAACGGCAAGGCCGAGGTGCAGCGGCTCGCCGACCGGATCTCCGCCGTCTTCGTGCCCGTCGTCCTGCTCCTCGCGCTCGGCACCTGGGTCGTCTGGCTGCTGCTCACCGACGACCCCGCCGCCGCGTTCACCGCCGCCGTGGCCGTGCTGATCATCGCCTGCCCCTGTGCCCTGGGCCTGGCCACGCCGACCGCGCTGATGGTCGGCACCGGCCGGGGCGCGCAGCTGGGCATCCTGATCAAGGGGCCGGAGGTGCTGGAGTCCACCCGGCGCGTGGACACCGTCGTGCTCGACAAGACGGGGACGGTCACCACCGGCCGGATGACCCTGACGGGGGTGCACCCGGCCGAGGGCGTGGACGAGGGGGAGCTGCTGCGGCTCGCGGGCGGGCTGGAGCACGCCTCCGAGCACCCGGTCGCCCGGGCGATCGCGGCCGGCGCCGCCGAGCGGGCCGGGGAGCTGCCCGCGCCGGCCTCCTTCGAAAACCTCGCCGGGCTCGGCGTCCGGGGCACGGTCGGGGGACACGAGGTCCTGGTGGGGCGCGAGCGGCTGCTCACGGACCACGGGATCACCCTGCCCGCCCCGCTCGCCGCGGCCAGGGCCGCCGCCGAGGCGGCCGGCGCGACCGTGGTGCTGGCCGCCTGGGACGGCGCGGCCCGCGGGGTGCTGACCGTGGCCGACGCCGTCAAGGGGACCAGCGCCGAGGCCGTGGCCCGGCTCCGGGCGCTCGGCCTCACCCCGGTGCTGCTGACCGGCGACAACAGGGCCGTGGCCGAGACGGTGGCCCGGGAGGTGGGCATCGACGAGGTGATCGCGGAGGTGCTCCCGCAGGACAAGGTGGACGTGGTCCGCCGGCTCCAGGCCGAGGGCCGCACGGTCGCCATGGTCGGCGACGGGGTCAACGACGCGGCCGCGCTCGCCCGGGCCGACCTGGGCCTCGCCATGGGCACCGGCACCGACGCGGCCATCGAGGCCGGCGACCTGACCCTCGTACGGGGTGACCTGCGGGTGGCGGCGGACGCGATCCGGCTCTCCCGGCGGACCCTGGCCACCATCAAGGGCAACCTGTTCTGGGCCTTCGGCTACAACGTGGCTGCGCTCCCGCTGGCCGCCGCGGGGCTGCTCAACCCGATGATCGCGGGGGCCGCGATGGCCTTCTCGTCGGTCTTCGTGGTGACCAACAGCCTGCGGCTGCGCTCGTTCCGCTAGAGGATCTCCTCCCCGTTCCCTCCACAGGTCCTTCACTGGAGACGCAGATCACAGTGATGACAACGTAACCATCCGGGGTCGTCGCAGGTCTAATGGGGCGATGCCGGAAAACGTCTTGGGGGACGTTTCACGGAGGTCCTTGGGGGGGGCTTCCGGGCATCCGCCGGCCGGGACGCGTGCCCTCGGGAAGCTTTGAGCGGCCCACCCGACCCGAACGGGTCCCGGCACACACCGACGCCCCGGCGCGGGTCCCGTGGGGGGAATCCGCTGCCGGGGAAAAGGGAAGCGCCCCGACCGTCGACCCGTGGGGGGATCGACGGCGGGGCGCTTTCCGCAAGACGGGAGCGGCCGGAAGGACCTAGCGGGCCTCGACCGGGACGAACTCGCGCAGGACCTCGCCGGTGTAGATCTGGCGCGGGCGGCCGATGCGGGAGCCGGGCTCCTTGATCATCTCGTGCCACTGCGCGATCCAGCCGGGAAGGCGGCCGAGCGCGAAGAGCACGGTGAACATCTCGGTCGGGAAGCCCATGGCCCGGTAGATCAGGCCGGTGTAGAAGTCCACGTTCGGGTAGAGGTTGCGGGCGACGAAGTACTCGTCGGCCAGCGCGTGCTCCTCCAGCTTGAGCGCGATGTCCAGCAGTTCGTCGCTCTTGCCGAGCGCCGAGAGGACGTCGTGCGCCGCCGCCTTGATGATCTTCGCCCGGGGGTCGAAGCTCTTGTAGACGCGGTGCCCGAAGCCCATCAGGCGGACGCCGTCCTCCTTGTTCTTCACCTTGCGGATGAAGGCGTCGACGTCGCCGCCGTCGTTCTTGATGCCTTCCAGCATCTCCAGGACGGACTGGTTGGCGCCACCGTGCAGCGGGCCCCACAGGGCCGAGATGCCGGCGGAGATCGAGGCGAACATGTTCGCCTGCGAGGAACCGACCAGGCGCACGGTGGAGGTCGAGCAGTTCTGCTCGTGGTCCGCGTGCAGGATCAGCAGCTTGTCGAGCGCGGAGACCACGACCGGGTCCAGGTCGTACTCCTGGGCCGGCACGGAGAAGGTCATGCGCAGGAAGTTCTCGACGTAGCCGAGGTCGTTGCGCGGGTAGACCACCGGGTGGCCGACCGACTTCTTGTACGCGTACGCGGCGATCGTCGGGAGCTTGGCCAGCAGACGGATCGTCGAGAGGTGGCGCTGCTTCTCGTCGAACGGGTTGTGGCTGTCCTGGTAGAACGTCGACAGCGCGCTGACCACGGACGACAGCATGGCCATCGGGTGGGCGTCGCGCGGGAAGCCGTCGTAGAACCGCTTCACGTCCTCGTGCAGCAGCGTGTGCTGGGTGATCTCGTTGCGGAACGACGCGAGCTGGTCGACGGTCGGCAGCTCGCCGTTGATCAGCAGGTAGGCGACCTCGATGAAGGTCGAGCGCTCCGCCAGCTGCTCGATCGGGTAGCCGCGGTAGCGCAGGATGCCCTGCTCACCGTCGAGGTAGGTGATCGCCGACTTGTAGGCGGCGGTGTTGCCGTAGCCACTGTCCAGCGTGACGAGCCCGGTCTGGGCCCGGAGCTTCGAGATGTCGAAGCCCTGGTCACCGACGGTGCTTTCGACCACCGGGTAGGTGTATTCACCGTCCGCGTACCGGAGTACTACAGAGTTGTCGCTCACGTCATCCCTCACCGACGTAGTGCCTCTTCTTCGAGGTGCCCTGACTGCCTCTACCTTCCCCCATTTGGCGCAGGAGAGTGCACTCGGGGTCGGCCTTTGGTCTCTTTGACGGCACTGAGTGCCTTCAACCTGCTCATCCTGCCCCCTCCGCGCCGGTTGTCGGAACCCCAAATGATCGATCATCTAGGTGATGTTTCCCACCGAGACCCGGCCGGCGAGCCGCGCGGCCACCGCCGTGTACCTCCTGCCTGCGGAAACGGTACGCACCGCCTGCCCGAGGGCCTTGCGGGACCCGACCAGCACGACCAGTTTCTTCGCCCTGGTCACGGCCGTGTAGAGCAGGTTCCGCTGGAGCATCATCCAAGCCCCGGTGGTGACGGGGATCACGACCGCCGGATATTCACTCCCCTGGGAACGGTGGATGGTGACGGCGTACGCGTGCGCCAGCTCGTCCAGCTCGGCGAATTCGTACCCCACCTCCTCGTCCTCCTCTGTACGGACCGTCAAGCGCTGCTCTTCCACGTCGAGAGCGGTGACCACGCCCACGGTGCCGTTGAAGACGCCGTTGGCGCCCTTCTCGTAGTTGTTGCGGATCTGGGTGACCTTGTCGCCGACCCGGAAGACCCGGCCGCCGAACCGCTTCTCGGGCAGGTTCGGCCGGGCCGGGGTGATCGCCTGCTGGAGCAGGCCGTTCAGGTTCCCCGCGCCGGCCGGACCCCGGTGCATGGGGGCCAGGACCTGGACGTCCCGGCGCGGGTCGAGCCCGAACCGGGCCGGGATCCGGCGGGCGGCCACGTCCACGGCGAGGACCCCGGCCGCCTCCGTGTCCTCCTCCGGGAAGAGGAAGAAGTCCGGCAGGCCGTCGGTGATGGGCGGCACCCCGGTGTTGATGCGGTGGGCGTTGGTGACGACGCCCGACTGCTGCGCCTGGCGGAAGATCCGGGTCAGCCGGACGGCCGGCACCGGACCACCCTCCGCCAGCAGGTCCCGCAGCACCTCGCCGGCGCCGACCGAGGGCAGCTGGTCCACATCGCCGACCAGCAGCAGGTGCGCACCCGGCGCCACCGCCTTGACCAGCTTGTTGGCCAGCAGCAGGTCCAGCATCGAGGCCTCGTCGACCACGACCAGGTCGGCGTCCAGCGGCCGGTCACGGTCGTACGCCGCGTCCCCGCCGGGCTTGAGCTCCAGCAGCCGGTGCACGGTGGAGGCCTCGGCCCCGGTCAGCTCGGACAGCCGCTTCGCCGCGCGGCCGGTGGGGGCGGCGAGCACCACCTTGGCCTTCTTGGCCCGGGCCAGCTCCACGATGGAGCGCACCGTGAAGGACTTGCCGCAGCCGGGCCCGCCGGTGAGGACCGCCACCCGGCGGGTGAGGGCCAGCCTGACGGCGTCCCGCTGCTCGGGGGCGAGGCTGGCCCCGGTGCGGCCGGCGAGCCAGCCGAGGGCCTTGTCCCAGTCCACGTCCTGGAAGCCGGGCATCCGGTCCTCCTCGGCGTGCAGCAGCCGGCGGACCTGGCCGACCAGCGACAGCTCCGCCCGGTGGAAGGGGACCAGGTAGACAGCGGTGAGGGGGTCGGGGCCGCCCTGGGGGTCGGGCACGGGCTCCCGTACGACGCCCTCCGGATCGGCGGCGAGCTCGGCCAGGCACTCGATGACCAGCCCGGTGTCCACCTGGAGCAGCTTCACCCCGTCGGCGATGAGGCGCTCCTCGGGGAGGAAGCAGTGCCCCTGGTCGGTGGACTGCGACAGGGCGTACTGGAGGCCGGCCTTGACCCGTTCGGGACTGTCGTGGGGGATGCCGACGGCCTGGGCGATGCGGTCGGCGGTGAGGAAGCCGATGCCCCAGACGTCGGCGGCGAGCCGGTACGGCTGGTTCTTGACCACCGAGATGGAGGCGTCCCCGTACTTCTTGTAGATGCGGACCGCGATGGAGGTGGAGACGCCGACGCCCTGGAGGAAGACCATGACCTCCTTGATGGCCTTCTGCTCCTCCCAGGCGGCTCCGATCAGCTTCGTCCGCTTGGGGCCGAGGCCGGGGACCTCGATCAGCCGCTTCGGCTCGGCCTCGATGACGTCGAGGGTGTCGAGGCCGAAGTGCTCGACGATGCGGTCGGCGATCCTGGGGCCGATGCCCTTGATGAGGCCGGAGCCGAGGTAGCGGCGGATGCCCTGGATGGTGGCGGGCAGGATCGTCGAGTAGTTCTCGACGCTGAACTGTCTGCCGTACTGCGGGTGCGAACCCCAGCGGCCCTCCATGCGCAGGGATTCGCCGGGCTGCGCGCCGAGCAGCGAGCCGACGACGGTCAGCAGGTCTCCCGCGCCGCGGCCGGTGTCGACCCGGGCGACCGTGTAGCCGCTCTCCTCGTTGGCGTAGGTGATGCGCTCCAGCACCCCCTCGACCACCGCCTGTTGCACCGCCCCGTTGTTCGCCATGACACGAAGCTACCGCCCCGCTCCGACAGCCCGGCGGGCCTGTGGACAAACGAAAGGGGGTCCGGCCTCGCGGCCGGACCCCCTCACGGTTACCCCTCCCTCGTCGGACTTCCCGATCCCCCCGGATCCCCACCCGGAAGTCCCGACGTTCCATACGACCCGCGTGGCGCCCGGAGGGTTGCATGCGGAATCACAGCTTTACCTTTCCATTACGTTCAGCCACTCGGGGAGTACTCCGAGGTGCCATGAAATCGGCATGCACGTAGCGTTTCGGGCATGAGCGAACCCTCCTTCCAGGACGACGTGCTGAACGAGCTCGGCGACGACAAGCTGACCGAGATCGCGGGGCTGCTCGGCACCGACACAGACGGCGCCCGCCAGACCGTCTCCGAGACCGTCGGGGCCATGACCGGCGACCTCCAGGAGAAGGCCGACGACGGTGACGACGAGGTCCGCCAGGCCTTCGCCGAGGTGTCCGAGCCCCCGCTCCAGGGCGTGGCCACCCTGGGCGGCGGCCTCGGCGGGCTGCTCGGCGGCGGGATGATGGCCGGGGTGCTCTCCAAGGTGAGCAAGCCGGTGGCCAACGCCGTCTCGAAGAAGACCGGCATCCCCGCCCCGACGGTCATGCGCGTCATCGAGATGCTGATCCCGGTGCTGATGGCCGTCTTCGCCAAGCGCGCCGCGGGCAGGGGCACCGCCGGGGCCTCCGGCGCCGCCGCCCCCGGCGCCGCCGCCCCCGGCGCCGCGGCCTCCGAGGGCCCCGACCTCGGCGACCTGCTGGGCCAGATCCTGGGCGGCAGGAAGTAGCCCCGCCCGGCCGGCCGGCCCCGCGCTATCCTCGGCGGCCATGGAGACTTCCGGCGCGGCGGTGCGGCTGCGGGACCCCGGGCCCGGCGAGCTGGGCTGGATCGTGCAGCGCCACGGCGCGCTCTACGCCGCCGAGTACGGCTGGAACCAGGAGTTCGAGGGCCTGGTGGCCCGGATCGTCGCGGACTTCGCCGAGGACCACGACCCCCACCTGGAGCGGGTCTGGATCGCGGAGCACGAGGGCGAGCCGGTCGGCTCGGTGATGTGCGTGCGCGAGGACGGCTCGCCCGGCACGGCCCGGCTGCGGCTGCTGCTGGTGGACCCGGCCGGGCGCGGCCTCGGGGTGGGCACCCTGCTGGTCGACGCCGTCATCGCCTTCGCCCGTTCGGCGGGCTACCGCGAGCTGGTGCTGTGGACCAACGACGTGCTGACCGCGGCCCGTTCGCTCTACGAGCGGGCCGGCTTCACCCTGGTCGCCGAGCGCCCGCACCGCTCGTACGGGGTCTCCCTCACGGGGCAGGACTGGCGGCTGCCGCTGCGCGCGGACCCGCCGCGCTGACCGCGTCCGGGGCCGGGCCCGTACGGGTCTTCGCGCGCGCGGGGGCCAGCGAGGTCAGGCCCACCCCGCCGACCAGCAGCACCGCCGCCACCCAGCCCGGCCCCGAGACCCCCTCGCCGAGCACCAGCGCGGCCGAGGACATCCCGAACACCGGCACCAGCAGCGAGAACGGCGCCACGGCCGAGGCCGGATAGCGGCGCAGCAGGTAGGCCCAGGCGCCGAAGCCGAACACCGTGGACACCCAGGCGACGTAGCCGATGACGGCCACCCCGGACCAGTCCAGGGCGCGCAGCGCGGCCAGGTCCCGCTCCGGACCCTCCAGCAGCAGCGACAGCGCGAACAGCGGGACCACCGGGACGACGCACACCCACACCTGGAAGTTCATGGCGTCGGACGGAGCGGCCTTGCGGGTGAGCACGTTGGACACCCCCCAGCAGGCGGCGGCCGCGACGACCAGCACGAAACCGGTGACGGGCCCGGACAGGCCCCGGTCCACGGCGGCCACCCCGATCCCGGCCAGCGCCACGGCCATGCCCAGCAGCCGCACCCGGGCGGGCCGCTCGCGCAGCACGACGGCGGCCAGCGCGGCGGTGAAGACGGCCTGGACCTGGAGCACGAGCGAGGACAGCCCGGCCGGCATCCCGGCGGCCATCCCCGTGAACAGCAGCCCGAACTTGGCGATGCCGAGGGCGGCGCCGACCCCGACGATCCACTTCCAGGCGACCTTGGGGCGCCCCACGAAGAACACGGCGGGCAGCGCGGCGACGAGGAAGCGCAGCGCGGACAGCAGCAGCGGCGGGAAGTGGCCGAGGCCGATCTCGATGACGACGAAGTTGAACCCCCAGACGGCGGCGACGAGTACGGCGAGTGCGGTGTGTACGGGACGCATGCTCCGAGCATCGACGCCCGGACCATGTAGCACCAGCGCGGATCCCTACCGGGATGGATGAAGCAGTGCTTACGATTGGCGGATGCTCGACCTGTCCCGGCTGCGCGCCCTGCACGCCGTCTCCGTCCACGGTTCGGTCGCGGGCGCGGCGGCCGCCCTCGGCTACACCCCGTCCGCGGTCTCGCAGCAGATCGCCAAACTGGAGCGGGAGACCCGCACGACGCTGCTGGAGCGGCGCGGGCGCGGGGTCGCGCTCACCGAGGAGGCCCGGCACCTCGCCGACACCGCCCGTGAGCTGCTGGCGATCGTGGAGCGCGCCGAGACCACCCTGGAGGAGCGGCGCGGCCGGCCGAGCGGGCTGCTGACGGTGGCCGCCTTCGCTTCGGCGGCGCGCGGACTGCTGCCGGGGGTGCTGGCCGAGCTGGCGGAACGCCATCCCGCGCTGGACGTGCGCCTCACGGAGGTCGACCCCCACCTGTCGGTGGACCTGGTCGCCCGGGGCGTCACCGACCTGGCGGTGGCGCACGACTGGGACATCGCCCCGCTGCCCGCCCCCGACGGCGTGGAGCAGGCGGTCATCGGCGACGACCCCTGCGATCTGGTGGTCCCGGCCGGGCACCCGTTCACCACCCGGCGGGCGGTGCGCCGGACGGACCTGGGGGGCCAGCGGTGGGTGTGCCAGCCGCCCGGCCGGGTGTGCCACGACTGGCTGGTGCGGACCGTGCGCACGGCGGGGTTCGAGCCCGACATCGCGCACACCGCCGAGGAGAACCACACGATCGTCGCGCTGGTCGCCGCCGGTCTGGGGGTGGCGGTCGTGCCCCGGCTGGGCACGGGCGCGCTGCCGCCGGGCGCGGTGGCCGTACGGCTGGAGCCCGGTCCGGTGCGCAGGCTGTACGCCCTGTGGCGCACGGGAGCGGCCCGCCGGCCCGCGATCACGGAGACCGTGCGCACCCTCCAGGAGCACTGGGCGACAGCCGGGGGGCGTACCTAACGGGCCATTCCCGAGTGTCCGTCAGGCGTGGCGCCGGGTACGGCAGTAGGGTCCCACGGGTGCCGAACCACGCCTCCCGCCGGGCCCTGCTCGCCGCCGCCATGGCCGCCGTCACGGCCGCCGGAGCCGCCGGGGCCGCCTCCACGGCCTCGACCGCCGCCCCCGGGACCCCGGACGACTCCCGCGCCCCCGGCGGGCCGCCGGGGCGGCGCCCGGACCGGGAGCGGCTGCGGGCGCTGGTCTCCGGGCTCGGGCTGCCCGAGCTGGTGGGGCAGTTGTTCGTGTCCCGGGCCTACGGGCATTCGGCGACGGACCCCGACCCGGCGGACGCCGAGCTGAACATGGAGCACTTCGGGGTGCGCACCGCCGCCGAGCTGGTGGCCCGCTACCACCTGGGCGGGGTCGTCTACTTCGCGTGGGCCCGCAACACCCGTGACCCGCACCAGATCGCCGCCCTGTCCAACGGGCTCCAGCGGGCCGCCGCGGGCTCGGGGGCGGGGATCCCGCTGCTGCTGTCGGTGGACCAGGAGCACGGGGCCGTCGCCCGGATCGGCCGGCCCGCGACCCTGCTGCCGGGGGCGATGGCGCTGGGCGCGGCGGGCTCGGCCGAGGGGGCGCGCCGGGCGGCCCGGGTGGCGGGGACGGAGCTGGCGGCGCTGGGCATCCGGCAGGACTGGGCTCCGGTGGCCGACGTGAACGTGAACCCGGCCAACCCGGTGATCGGCGTGCGCTCCTTCGGCTCCGACCCGGCAGCCGTCGCGGCCCTGGCCGCGGCCCAGGTGCGCGGCTACCAGGGGGCGGGGGTGGCGGCCGCGGCGAAGCACTTCCCGGGCCACGGGGACACCGAGACCGACAGCCACGTCGGGCTGCCGGTGATGCGGCACTCCCGCGCCCAGTGGGAGGCGCTGGACGCGCCGCCGTTCCGGGCGGCGGTGCGCGCGGGCGTGGACGTGATCATGACGGCGCACATCGTCTTCCCCGCGCTCGACCCCTCGGGTGACCCGGCGACCCTCTCGCGGCCCATCGTGACCGGTCTGCTGCGCGAACAGCTGGGCTTCCGCGGGGTGGTGGTCACCGACGCCCTCGACATGGCGGGGGTCCGGCAGAAGTACGGGGACGACCGGGTGCCGGTGCTGGCCCTGAAGGCGGGCTGCGACCTGCTGCTGAACGCGCCGGACCTGGGGCTCGCGCAGCGCGGCGTGCTGGCGGCGGTGGAGTCGGGCGAGCTGTCGCGGGCCCGGGTCGAGGAGTCGGTGCTGCGGGTGCTGGAGCTGAAGGCCCGCCGGGGCCTGTTCGAGGACCCGTACACCTCCGACGCGGCGGTGGACGCGGCGGTGGGGACGGGCGTGCACCTGGCGGCCGCCGACGTCGTCGCGGCGGGTACGACGACGCTGCTGGCCAATCCGCGCGGGCTGCTGCCGCTGGACGCGTCGGCCGGGCCGAAGCTGCTGGTCACCGGCACCGACCCGGTCTCCCCCACGGGCACCACGGGCCCCCCGACGGCGGTCCTGGCGCGGGAGCTGACCGCCCTGGGGTGCCGGGCGCAGGCGCTCCCGCCCGAGCGGGCGGTGGCGGCCGCGCCGGGGCACGCGGCGGTGCTGGTGTGCACGTACAACGTCCCGGAGGGCGAGAGTCCGCAGCGCACGCTGGTGGCGGAGCTGGTCGCGACGGGCGTCCCGGTGGTGCTGGTCGCGGTCCGCAATCCGTACGACCCGGCGCGGCTGCCCGCGTGCGCGGCCGAGGTGGCCACGTACACGTGGACGGACGTGGAGATGCGGGCGGCGGCACGGGTGCTGACGGGCGCGAGCCGGCCGTCGGGCCGGCTCCCGGTGCCCGTCCCGGGCCGCTACCCGCTGGGCCACGGGCTGTCGTACTGAAGTACCGGAAGTACCGGAAGTACCGGAGTACGACAGCCCGTCGGGGTCCCTTACCGGCGCAGCGACTCGCGGCGCAGGTCGGTCTGGTCGAGCACCGGGTCCGGCGCGGCGAGCGGTGCCGCCGGCTGCGGGGCGGCCCCGTCCGCGCGGAACACGTCGGCGGCGGGGGCCACTCCGGCCCACTGGAGGATCCGCGCGGTCGCGAGGGCCTTCTCGCCGTCCTGGAGCTTGGCGACGTTGGCCCCGTGGTTGGCGCCCGGAGCGGTCATCACGTAGCTGTCGCGCACCCCGTACCCGAGGTGGAAGGGCTCGGCGCCCCACGGGTCGTTCTGCCCGTACACGAACAGCATCTGGTGGGCGTTGTTGCGGACCCAGGTGTCCACGTCCGCCATGGCCGCCGGCTGGAAGGTCATGGGGATGTCGCGCGGCACGAAGTTGCGCGGCGGCTGGTAGCCGTACCGGCTCAGGCCCTTGAGGTGGGGCTGCTTGATGTCGGGCGAGCCGAGCTGCGTACCGGCCTGGTAGTAGTACGGCGTGTACGTCTCCAGGCCCTGGTCGGCGTAGGCCGAGAAGCCGGAGATCGCGTCGACCGTGTCCCAGATCTGCTGGTCGGTGGCGGTCTTGGCGTCCGGGATCGTGGCGCAGTCGGCGAGCAGGCTGTACTGCCAGAAGGCCCAGGTGTAGTCCAGGACCACGGCCTCGAAGGCCTTGTCGAGGCTGCCGACGGTGTTGAAGGTCCAGCCGTTCTCGGCGGCGGCGGCCTTGTACTTGGCCTCCAGCGGCTCGCGGCGGATCAGGGCCTCGCGCTGGACGTTGTTCAGCTTGTCGCGGCACTCCTTGGTGCCGACCTTGCCGAAGAACCGGTCGTAGGCCGAGTCCTCCTTGTTCACGACGTCGTTGGGCGCCACGTAGGCGACGACACCGTCCATGTCGCGCGGGTAGAAGCGCTCGAAGTACGTCGCCGTCATGCCGCCCTTGCTGGCGCCCGTGGACAGCCAGTTCTTGGGGTAGATCTTCTTCAGGGCGGTGAAGAGGCGGTGCTGGTCGCTGGCGGCCTGCCAGATGTCGAGCTTCGACCAGTCCGCCGGGTCGGGGCGGGACGGGTTGAAGAATCGATACTCCATGGACAGCTGGTTGCCGTCGATGATGGTCGTCGGCTCCGCGCGGCGCGGGTTGGTGTTGACGTTGTAGCCCGAGGTGTAGAACACCGTGGGGCGGGAGACGTCCTTGTGCAACAGGGTGATGCGCTGCTTGAAGGTGCCCTTCCACGGCTGCCGGTGGTCGACCGGCTGCTCGTAGTTCAGTACGAAGAACCGGTAGCCGGGGTACGGCTTCTCCTCGATCAGGCTCATCCCCGGGATGGCGAGGATCTGGTCCTTGATGTCCGCTGCGGAGCCCTGTCCCGCGGTGGCCTGCGCGGCGGCGGCCGGCTCTGCGGCGGTTGCCGTCTGAGCCGTGAGACCGGCCGTGCCCATGGTGCCGATCAGCACCGCGACGGGCAGTACCCGGCCAAGCGTCTTGCGCATTCACCCTCCCCTTGAGTTCACTGTGGTCGCCCGTGAACCTAGCGGGATCAACGCGCCCGTGAACAGACCCAGTTGGGACGCGGCCTCAGCACAGGATCCAGCCAGATTCGACGGATCCGGCCGCCATCTCGCCCCTTACGTACACACACCGGCTGATCGCGCCCACGGTGACGGGGCCCGCGTAACGGGTGAACTGCCCCGCATCGCCCACCGGCACCCCGCCGCGCGGCTGAACGCTGACGGCCATGTGGCGGCGCTCCCCCGGCAGCAGGGCGACGGTCATCGCGCAGACCTGGGCCCGGCTCTTGAACACCCGCACCTCGGCCCCGGGCAGCGGCATCGTCTGGACCAGCTGGCCGGCACAGCCTCCGCCGGCCGCCGACGCGGCGGGCGCCGCGAGGACGCCTCCCACCGCGAGCCACAGCGCGCCCCCGAACACCCCCAGGGACACGGCCCGTCCCCGACGTCCGCGGTCCTGCCTCATCTGTCCCCCCGATCGGTCGTACGTAACACGTACGCACGTACGACGCTCGGTCGACCCGGAAGGTTGCACTACCCTGGGCGATCGACCGAACGCACACCGTAGCCGTGAAAGGCAGCCGACATGACGACCGATCTGCTCGACCGCAAGCTGGAGCGCGCCTTCGCCCACCTGGACGCCGACGACAACGGCGTGATCGACGAGAAGGACATGATCGCGCTCGGGTCGCGGCTGCTGACGGCGCTGTCGGAGCCCGCCGACTCCCCCAAGGCGACCGAGGTGTTCCGCGGGCTCACCGACTTCTGGGTGGACCTCTTCAACGAGCTGGGCGTCGGCCAGGACCAGAAGCTGACGCCGGTGCAGTACCGGGACGGCATGACCCGCCTGTACAAGGACGGCGGCCCGGCCTACGACAAGTCCTTCCGGCCGATGATGAAGGCGATCCTCACGGTCGTCGACACCAACGGCGACGGGCACATCAGCCCCGAGGAGTTCCACAAGGCGCAGCTGGCCTTCGACACCCGGCTGGAGCGCGCCGACGCGGACACCCTCTTCGCGAAGATCGACAAGAACCACGACGGCTACCTGTCGGTGGACGAACTCCTCGACGCCGTGCGCGAGTACTACACCGGCGACGACGAGGACGCCCCCGGGAACCTGCTCTTCGGCGAGCTCTGATCCCGGGGGCGCCCCTGTCGGACCGCGGCCGTGGCGGCCGGCCGGTTACGCGGCGGCGGCCGCCTCGTCCTCGCCGGCGAAGGTCCGCCACAGCACCGCGTACCGCCCGCCGCGGGCCAGCAGTTCCGCGTGGCTGCCGTCCTCCACGACCCGGCCCCGGTCCATGACCACCACCCGGTCGGCCCGGGCCGCGGTCGTCAGCCTGTGGGCCACCACGAGGGTGGTCCGCTTGCCCGCGAGGCGCTCGGTGGCCTGGTTGACCTGCGCCTCGGTGGCCAGGTCCAGGGCCGCCGTGGCCTCGTCGAGCAGCAGTACGTCCGGGTCGACCAGCTCGGCGCGGGCCAGCGCGATCAGCTGGCGCTGGCCGGCCGAGAGGTTGCGGCCGCGCTCGGCGACGGCGTGCAGGTAGCCGCCGTCGAGGGTGGCGATCATGTCGTGGGCGCCGACCGCGCGGGCGGCGGCCTCCACCTCGGCGTCGCTCGCCCCGGGCCGGCCGTAGGCGATGGCGTCGCGGACCGTCCCCGGGAAGAGGTACGGCTCCTGGGGGACGACCCCCAGCCGGTGGCGGTACGCCGTCAGGTCCAGCTCCCGCAGGTCGGTGCCGTCGGCGGTGACCCGGCCGGCGGTCGGGTCGTAGAACCGGGCCACCATCTTGACCAGCGTGGACTTGCCCGCCCCGGTCTCGCCGACGAAGGCGACGGTCTGCCCGGCGGGTATCCGCAGGCTGATGCCGGCCAGCGCGTCGCCCTTGGACCCGCGCTCCTCCGCGGTGCCGTAGCGGAACCGCACGCCCTCGAAGGCGATCTCGCCGCGCAGCGCGGTGACCTCGCGGGGCTCGGCCGGGCGCGGGGTGGTGGTGGGCTCGCGCAGCAGGTCCTGGATCCGGCCGAGGGAGACGGTGGCCTGCTGGTAGCCGTCGAAGACCTGGGACAGCTGCTGGACCGGCGCGAAGAACAGGTCGATGTACAGAAGGTACGCCACCAGCGCGCCGGTGGTGAGGGTGGCCGCCTCGACCCGGCCCGCGCCGACGATCAGCACGGCCGCCGCCGCGCCCGAGGACAGCAGCTGGACGAAGGGGAAGTAGACCGATATCAGCCACTGGCCGCGCACCCGCGCCTCGCGGTACGCGTCGCTGCGCTCGGCGAACCGGGCCCGGCCCGCGTCCTGCCGGCGGAAGGCCTGCACCAGCCGGAGGCCGGCCACGGACTCCTGGAGGTCGGCGTTGACCAGGCTGACCCGGTCGCGCGCCAGCTCGTACGCGGCGACCGACCTGCGGCGGAACACGATCGTGCCGACGACCAGCACGGGCAGGGTGGCGAAGACGATCAGCGCGAGTTCGACGTCGAGGACCAGCAGGGCGACCAGGATGCCGAAGAAGGTCAGGACGGAGACGACGGCGGTGACGAGCCCGGTCTGCAGGAAGCTCGACAGGGAGTCCACGTCGGTGGTCATCCGGGTCATGATCTTGCCGGTGAGCTCGCGCTCGTAGTAGTCCAGGCCGAGCCGCTGGAGCTGCGCGAAGATCTTGACGCGCAGGGAGTAGAGCACGCGCTCGCCGGTGCGCCCGGTCATCCGGGTCTCCGCGAACTGTGCGGCCCACTGGCCGAGGACCACGGCGAGGGCGAGCAGGGAAGCCGCCCACACCGCGCCCAGCGCGGCCCGCTCCACGCCCTGGTCGATGCCGTGCCGGATCAGGACGGGCAGCAGCAGCCCGGCGCCCGCGTCGAGGGCGACCAGGCCCAGGCTGATCGCGAGCGGGGCCCAGAAGCCGGCCAGCAGCCTGCGCAGGCCGTAGCTCTCCTCGGCGGCCGCGGACCGGGTCTCGTCCACGCCCGGCTCGTCGTCGGCGGGGGGCAGCGCGGCCACCTGCGCCAGCAGTTCGGGCGTGGCGCCCGGCGCCGGGGCGGCCTCGGACTCGTCCCCGCGCCGCCACAGCTCGGGGGTGACCCCGTCGACGACGCGCCGCTTGGCGCTCACCGGCTCGGAGTCGATCTCCGCTTCGAGCTCGATGTCCTTCTCCAGGTCCCGCTCGAACTCCGCCATGGGCGGCGCGTCGGGGGTGCGCGGCGAGTGCGCGCCGAGGACCTCGGGGTCGGTGAGCAGCCGCCGGTACAGCGCGGAGCGGCGCTCCAGCTCCTCGTGCGTACCGATGTCGGCGAGCCGGCCGTGCTCCATGACGGCGATCCGGTCGGCGAGCGCGAGGGTGGAGCGGCGGTGGGCGATCAGCAGGGTGGTGCGGCCGGCCATCACGGCCCGCAGCGCCTCGTGGATCTCGTGCTCGACGCGGGCGTCGACGGCCGAGGTGGCGTCGTCCAGGAGCAGCAGGCGGGGGTCGGTGAGGATGGCGCGGGCGAGCGCGACGCGCTGGCGCTGGCCGCCGGAGAGGGTCAGGCCCTGCTCGCCGACCTTGGTGTCGTAGCCGGCGGGGAGGGCTTCGATGAACCCTTCCGCCTGGGCGGCGCGGGCGGCGGCGCGGATGTCCTCCTCGGAGGCGCCGGGGCGCCCGTAGGCGATGTTGGCGCGGATGGTGTCGGAGAAGAGGAAGGAGTCCTCGGGCACCAGGCCGATGGCGCCGCGCAGCGAGTCGTAGGTCAGCTCGCGCACGTCGTGGCCGCCGACGCGGACGGTGCCGCGGTCGGCGTCGTAGAAGCGCGGCAGGAGCTGGGAGACGGTGGACTTGCCGCTGCCGGAGGCGCCGACGAGGGCCACGGTCTCGCCCTCGGCGAGGGCGAGGGAGAACCCGTCGAGGACGGGGCGGCCGGGCTCGTACCCGAAGTGGACGTCGTGGAACTCGACGGTGGCGGGCGCGTCGGCGGGGAGTTCCCGCGTCCCCTCGCGGATCTCGGGCTCGGTGTCGATGAGCTCGAAGACCCGCTCCGCGCCGGCCCGGGCCTGCTGGGCGACGGTGAGCACCATGGCGAGCATGCGGACGGGCCCGACGAGCTGGGCGAGGTAGGTGGAGAAGGCGACGAAGGTGCCGAGGGTGACCTGTCCCCGGGTGGCCATCCAGCCGCCGAGGGCCAGCATGGCGACCTGCGCGAGGGCGGGGACGGCCTGGAGGGCGGGGGTGTAGCGGGAGTTCAGGCGGATGGCGCGCATCCGCCCGCCGAAGAGCCGGCGGCCGGCCGCGCGGAGCTTGCCGGTCTCCTGCTCCTCCTGCCCGAAGCCCTTGACGACGCGTACGCCGGTCACCGCGCCGTCGACGACGGAGGCGACGGCCGCGGCCTGCTGCTGGGCGTACCAGGTGGCGGGGAAGAGCTTCTTGCGGCTGCGCTTGGCGATGAACCAGAGGGCGGGGGCCATCAGCAGCGCGACGAGGGTCAGCAGCGGGGACAGCCACAGCATGACGCCGAGGGATATCCCGAAGAGCAGGAAGTTCCCGATGGTCATGGGCAGCATGAAGAGCAGCCCCTGGATCAGCTGGAGGTCGCTCGTGGCCCGGCCGACGACCTGTCCGGTGGACAGCTCGTCCTGCCGGCGCCCGTCGAGGCGGGCGATGGTGTCGTACATGTCGGTGCGCAGGTCGTGCTGCACGTCGAGGGCGAGGCGTCCGCCGTAGTACCTGCGTATGTAGGTCAGTACGTAGACCAGCAGGGCGGCGCCTATGAGCAGGCCGGCCCAGGGCCCCATGGGCTTGCTCTCGTCGCCGATGACGTCGTCGATGATGACCCGGGTGACGAGGGGGACGAGCGCCATGACGGCCATGCCCGCCAGCGAGGACCCGAGCGCGAGGAGCACGTTGGCCTTGTACCGCCAGGTGTGGGCGGCCAGCCGCCTGCCCCAGCCCGGCTTCTCACCAGCCGCTGTCTCCCCAGCCTGCGCCGCCGTCACCTGATTGCCTCCCCGTAGGTCCTGTCCTGCCGCCTCCACCAACGCCCCCACCGGCGGATTTCATCCCACCGCAACAATCGCACCGGTGTCCGGACGGCGCCCGGGGGCGGCGGCCGTCCAGGGGACCGCCGGCCGCTCGACCCGCGCTGGAGGGGGGCGGGCGGCGGGAACCGATGGGCCCCGGGGGCGCTCTAGCCGGGTGCGCACCGGTTGGCGGTGCTCTGGGCTTGTTGGAAGGTTTCGCCGGTTCATGGGTCTGACGAGTGGCACGCTCCTGGCGGGTGCCGTGCTGTGCACGGTGCTGGCGTTCGCGGCGACGGTGTGGCTGTGGCCGCGGCTGGCGGGAGGGAACCGGGGACCGGTCCTGGGGCGCTTCGGGCTGCTGCTCCTGGTCCAGGTGCTCCTGTTCTCCTCGGTCGCGCTCGCGGCCAACCGGAGCTTCCTGATCTACGGCTCGTGGCAGGACCTGGCCGCCGGGGCGCCGCGCCAGGAGGCCGTGGCCGGCGGGGCGGCCGTGCAGGTGCTGGGGCGGCAGGCGCCGGACGTCCCGGGCGGGGGCGACCCGCGGTCGGGCGGGGTGATCGAGAAGGTGACCCTGCACGGGCAGCGGTCGGGGGTGGCGGCCCAGGCGTACGTGTACCTGCCGCCGGAGTACTTCCAGAAGGGCTCCGAGCAGCGCAGGTTCCCGGCGGCCGTGGTCCTGACGGGTTACCCGGGCACGGCGGAGAACCTGCTGAAGGGGCTGCGGTACCCGAAGACGGCCTGGACGCAGGCCCGGCAGAAGAAGATGCAGCCGATGATCCTGGTGATGATGCGGCCGGTGGTCGGCCCGTCCAACAGCCAGTGCGTCGACGTCCCCGGCGGCGGCCCGCAGAGCGAGACCTTCTTCGGCACGGACGTCCCCCGGACCGTCGCGAGCCACTACCGGGTCGGCACCGCAGCCCGGAACTGGGCGATCATCGGCGACTCGACGGGCGGCTACTGCGCCCTGAAGATGACCCTCCAGCACCCGGAGACGTACGCGGCGGGCGTCGGCCTCTCGGCGGACTACAAGCCGGAGGTCGACGCGGACTCCGGTGACCTGTTCCACGGGAACAAGGACGAGGAGAAACGTTCCGACCTGCTGTGGCACCTGGCCAACCGGCCCCAGCCGAACGCGTCGTTCCTGGTCACCACCTCACTCCAGGGCGAGAGCAACCTCCGGCCGACGCAGCAGTTCGTCAAGGCCGTGAAGGACCCGGCCCACGTCTCGTCGATCACCCTCGACCGGGGCGGCCACAACTTCAACACCTGGAACCGCGAGATCCCCCCGGCCCTGGCATGGACCAGCGCCCGGCTGAAGGCCGAGTGATGCCCTAGGCCTCGCCCGGGCGGGCCACCCAGCGGGTGGGCTGGCCCGTCGCCCGCGCGATGGCGTCGAAATCCTTGTCGTAGTGCAGCAGTGTGAGGCCGGTGAGTTCGGCGGTCGCCGCGACGAGCAGATCGACCGGGCCGGCGCTGCGGTGCTCACCCCGGCCGGTGAGCAGACGCTGCACCGCGCGGGCGCGGACGTAGACGCTCTCGGGCACGGGCGTCCAGTTGAAGAGCTCGCCCAGCAGCGCTTCCTTCTCCAGACGGTCGGCGAGCGACTTGGCCGAGAAGAGGATCTCCAGCTCCGTCACCTCACAGATGCCGATGACCCCCTCGGCGAGGTGGTCGCGCCAGGCCTTGCGCACGTCCTCGTTGGTCAGGACCCGCACCACCGCGGAGGTGTCGATCAGATACGTGACCGGGCTCATCGACGGTAGTCGGCCTTGTCGAGGAGGACGTCGAAGTCGCCCCGCTCGCCCATCTCCACGAGCCGCTCCAGCGCTTCGAGGCGCTTGCGCCTGCGGGCGACCTCGTGGAGGGCCGCGTTGACGGTGTCCTTCTTCGACTTCGTGCCGAGTATGGCCGCCGCCTCCGCGAGGGCCTCGTCGTCGACTTCCATGTAGAGGTTGGACATATATGCCTCCTATCCCCGTCTCATATGAAGCATAGGAACGAGGACGGGAGCACGCAATGGGTCTCAGAGGTGCGTCGGGGCGAACATCTTGAGGGTGGCCGGGAGGACCAGGAGGGAGGGGCCCGGGGTCTTCAGGGCCCGGGTGAGGTCCTCGCGGAGGGTGGCCGGGGTGGTGGTGGACGCCGGGACGCCGAAGGAGGCGGCCAGGGCGGTGAAGTCCGGGCGGGCCAGTTCGGTGGCCGTCGTGCGGCCGTCGAAGGAGGCCGTCATGTACTCGCGGAGGATGCCGTAGCCGCCGTCGTCGACGATCAGCCAGGTGACGTCCAGGTCGTGTTCCTTCGCGGTGGCCAGCTCCGAGAGGGAGTACATGGCGCCGCCGTCGCCGGAGACCGCGAGGACCGGGGTGCCGGGCTCGGCGACCGCCGCGCCCAGGGCCGCCGGGAAGGCGTAGCCGAGGCCGCCCGCGCCCTGCGCCGAGTGCATGGTGTTCGGGTGCTTCGGGTCGAACGCGGACCAGGCCCAGTAGGCCAGGATCGTCATGTCCCAGAAGGACGGGGAGCGGGGCGGGAGGGCCTGCCTGATGGAGTCCAGCAGTTCCCGTTCGAGGGTGACGTCCTGCGGGGCGAGGCGGTCCTCGACCGCGGCGAGGAGCGCGCGGACCCGCTCGGGGGCCTCGTCGTCCTCACGGGGTTCGACCGTCTCCAGGAGGGCCTGGAGGGCGAGGCGGGCGTCGGCGTGGATGCCGAGGGCCGGGTGGTTGGACTCCAGCTTGCCGAGGTCCGCCTCGATCTGGACGACCCGGCCGGTGGGGAAGAACGTGTGGTAGTTCGAGGACAGCTCGCCCAGGCCGGAGCCGACGACGAGGAGGACGTCCGCGTCCTCCAGGAAGTCCGTCGTGTGGCGGTCCTCCATCCAGGACCGGAGGGAGAGCGGATGGTTCCAGGGGAAGGCGCCCTTGCCGCCGAAGGTGGTGACGACGGGGGCGTTCAGGCGCTCCGCGAGCTGCCGGAGCTTGCCGGCGGCGTCGGCGCGGACCACGCCGCCGCCCGCGATGATCACGGGGCGGGAGGCCTTCGAGAGCCAGTGCGCGGCCAGCGCGGTGAGCTCCGGGCGCGGGGCCGTCTCGTGCGGGGTCGCGTCCAAGCCGGTGACCTCGGGGATCAGCGTCTCGGCGCGCAGCACGTCCTCGGGGATCTCCACCCAGACCGGGCCGTGCGGGGCGGTGAGCGCGGACTCCCAGGCCTCGGCGACCGCGGAGGGGATCTGGGAGGGGGTGCGGGCGGTGTGGACGGACTTGACCACCTCGCGGAAGGACGCCGACTGGTCCCGCAGCTCGTGCAGGTGGCCCCGGCGGCCCCCGCCCAGGCCCGCGGTGGGGACCTGGGAGGAGATCGCGAGGACGGGGGCGGAGGCGGCCGCCGCCTCCGCGAGGGCGGGCAGGGACATCAGTGCCCCGGGCCCGGTGGAGAGCAGCAGCGGCACGGCCTCGCCGGTGAGCCGGCCGTACGCGTCGGCGGCGAAGCCGGCGTTGTTCTCCGTGCGCAGGGTGACCAGGCGCAGGTCGGAGCGGCCGACGGCGTCGAAGAGGCCCAGCGCGTGCTGGCCGGGCAGGCCGAAGACGGTGGTGGCGCCGAGCCCGCGCAGCGTCTCCACGACCAGGTCCCCGCCCGTGCGGCCCGGCGGCGGCGCCAGGGCGGCCGCCGTCTGGGCCTCGGTGGGACGGAGTACCAGGTCGTGGTCGTGCGTCACGGGTGTGTGGTGCCCTTCGTGCTCGGCTGCCGCACCGTCCCCGCCGCCGTGCCGGGGGTTCAGCCCTGGCGGGAGGCGGCGATCTGACGGCTCATGATCGTGGTCAGCTCGTACGCGGTGTGCGAGGCCGCGACCGAGGTGATCTCCGCGTGATCGTACGCCGGGGCGACCTCGACGACGTCGGCCGAAACCAGGTTGCAGGACGACAGGCCGCGGATGATCTCCAGCAGCTCGCGGGAGGTCATGCCGCCGGCCTCCGGCGTGCCGGTGCCGGGCGCGTGGGCCGGGTCGAGCACGTCGATGTCGATGGAGATGTACAGCGGGCGGTCGCCGATGCGCTGGCGCAGCTGGTCGGCGACCTCGTCGGCGCCGCGGCGGTAGACGTCGGCGGAGGTGACGATGCCGAAGCCCATCTTGGCGTCGTCGTCGAGGTCCTGCTTGCCGTACAGCGGGCCGCGGGTGCCGACGTGGGAGAGCGCCTCGGTGTCGAGGATGCCCTCTTCGACGGCGCGGCGGAACGGGGTGCCGTGGGTGTACTCGGCGCCGAAGTAGGTGTCCCAGGTGTCGAGGTGGGCGTCGAAGTGGAGCAGGGCGACCGGGCCGTGCTTCTTCGCGACCGAGCGCAGCAGGGGGAGGGCGATGGTGTGGTCGCCGCCGAGGGTCATCAGGCGGGAGCCGTTGCCGAGGAGCTCGTCGGCGGCGGCCTCGACCGTCTCGACGGCCTCGTTGATGTTGAAGGGGTTCACCGCGATGTCACCGGCGTCCGCGACCTGCGCGAGGGCGAAGGGGGAGGCGTCCTGGGCCGGGTTGTACGGGCGCAGCAGGCGGGAGGCCTCGCGGATGGCGTTGCCGCCGAAGCGGGCGCCGGGGCGGTAGGAGACGCCGGAGTCGAAGGGCACGCCGACGACGGCGACGTCGGCGGAGCCGACCTCGTCGAGGCGCGGCAGGCGGGCGAAGGTCGCCGGGCCCGCGTAGCGCGGGATGCGGGAGGAGTCGACGGGGCCGCGCGGCTGCGTGCTCATGGGGGGTGCCCTTCTGGTGGTCCTGCTGGTGCGGTCCTTCGAGCGTAAGCGTGCCGTGCGGGGGTGGGGAGGGTACGTTTCATCCATCTGGCAGCACTGGAATGTACGGAGTATCCATGGCGGATGTCCCGGTCCCCTCGAACCCCGGCGACGGGCCGCGGGCGGGGGTGCCGTCGTCGGCGCCCGCCGGTGAGCCGATGACGCCGCCCGTGGGGCTGGCGGCGCTGCTCGGCGAGCGGGGGCTCGGGCTGCGGCACCTCGCGGGTCCGGCGGTGGCGGAGGTGCACGGGGTGCACGCCTCCGAGATGGCGGACCCCTCCCCGTACCTGCTGGGCGGCGAGCTCCTGCTGACGGCCGGGGCCGAGCTGACGGAGGCCGGCGCCGCCGCCTACGTCGGCCGGCTGGCCCGCGCCGGGGCCGCCGCGCTCGGCTTCGGTGTGACCCCGGTGCACGAGGTGGTGCCGCCGGGCCTGGCCGAGGCGTGCGAGCGGTACGGGCTGCCGCTGGTCGAGGTGCCGCCCGGGACCCCGTTCACGGCGGTCGCCCGCAGCGTCGGGCGGCTGATGGCGGAGGCGCGCACGCGGGAGCTGCGCCGGGTCGCGGAGGCGCAGCAGGCCCTGGCGGCGGCCGCGGCCCGCCCGGACCCGGTCCCGGCCCTGCTGTCCCGCCTGGCGGCGAGCCTGGGCGGCTGGGCGGCCCTCCTCGCCCCGGGCGCCGACCCGGCCCCCGACCCGGCGGGGGCCGTCGGGGCGGCCGCGGGGCGGCCCGGGAAGGCGGAGTCGGCGGGACCCGCCGGCCCGGGTGCCGGGCCGGCACCCGCGGCCCCCGGCGCCGCCGGGCCGGCCGGCGACGCCGGGAGAACCCGGAACTCCGGTACCGCCCGGGCCACCGGAGCCGCCCTGGGCGCCGCCCAGGACGCAGCTTCGCGCCGGGTGTCCCCGCGACACCCGCGACACTCGCGACCGGCGGAGGCGCCGGGGCCGTCGCCGCCGGGGGCGTTCCGGACGCGGAGGTGCTCGGGGCCGTGGCCGCGTTGGTGCGGCGGGTGGGGCCCGGGGCCGCGGCCACCGCCACCGACTCGCTCGGCGCGACGAGCCTGGCCGCGTACGCCGTCGGCGGCGGGCGGGTGCTGGCTCTGGCCACCCCGGGGCGGACCCCCGGGGACCACACCATCGCCTCCATCGCCGCCGTACTGCTGAGCCTGGTCACCGCGGAGCGCCCCGCCGGGGACGAGGCCGCGGCCCTGACCCGGCTGCTGCTGGACGGGGATCCGGCCGGGGCGCTCGCGCCCGGGCCCTGGTACGCGGTCCACGCCCGCGGCGGCGGCGACCCGGGGGCCCTCGCCGCCGCGCTGGGCACCGTACTGCTGGACCCGCGCGGGGACGGCGTACGCCTGCTCACCGACCGCGAGCCCGGCCCGCAGCCCGGCTGGCGGCTCGGGGTCAGCGCCCCGGCCGCGCCCGGCGCCCTGGCCACCGCCGCGGCGCAGGCCCGCCGCGCCCTGGCCCGTGCCGAGGCGGCGCGGACCCCGCTGTCCCGGCACGCGGACCCCGGCTTCGCGGGCCTGGTCGGCGACGCCGAGGCGCGGGCCCACGCCGAGGCCCTGCTGGAGCCCCTCTCCCCCGCGCTGCGGGACACCCTGCGCGGCTGGCTGGCCCACCACGGCAGCTGGGACCGCAGCGCGGCGGCCCTCGGCGTGCACCGCAACACCGTCCGCCAGCGCATCGCCCGCTGCGCGGCCCTGCTGGACCGGGACCTCGACGACCCGGACACCCGGATGGAGCTGTGGTTCGCGCTGCGCCGCCTTCCCTAGGGGGTGTCCGCAAAGTCTCGCCCGCCCCGGCCGGCGTCGGGCGGTGTGACCGACCCGCTATGGACAGGATCCACAACCCGCCGGTAACTTAGCTATGAGCAAGCGCTTAGACATGGGCGGCGGACCGCCGCGACGAAGGGAGCCGGCCGTGCGCCGTACGGTGTTCAACGAGGACCACGAGGCGTTCCGCGAGACCCTCCGCGCCTTCATCGAGGCCGAGGTCGTCCCCGTCTACGACGAGTGGTTCCAGGCCGGCCAGGCGCCGCGCGACTTCTACTACAAGCTCGGCGAGCTGGGCATCTTCGGCATCAACGTGCCCGAGGAGTTCGGCGGCGCGGGCCTGGACACCCACAAGTTCGAGGCCGTCCTCTACGAAGAGACCTCCCGCGCGGGCGTCAACTTCGGCGGCTCCGGCGTGCACGTGCTGCTCGCCCTGCCCTACATCAAGATGCTCGCCACCGACGAGCAGAAGAAGCGTTTCCTCCCGAACTTCGTCTCCGGTGAGGAGATGTGGGCGCTGGCGATGACCGAGCCGGGCACCGGCTCCGACGTCGCGGGCATGAAGACCACCGCCAAGCTCTCCGAGGACGGCACCCACTACGTCCTCAACGGCGCCAAGACCTTCATCACCGGCGGCGTGCACGCCGACCGCGTGATCGTCTGCGCCCGCACCTCCGCCCCCTCGGCCGAGGACCGCCGCTTCGGCATCTCCCTCTTCGCCGTGGACACCAAGTCCGAGGGCTACTCGATCGGCCGCAAGCTCGACAAGCTGGGCCTGAAGACCTCCGACACCGCCGAGCTGGCGTTCGTCGACGTCAAGGTCCCGGTCGAGGACCTCCTCGGCGAGGAGGGCAAGGGCTTCTACTACCTCGGCCACAACCTGGCCTCCGAGCGCTGGGGCATCGCCTTCGGCGCCTACGCCCAGGCCGCCGCGGCCGTCCGGTTCGCCCAGCAGTACGTCACCGACCGCACCGTCTTCGGCAAGCCGGTCTCGCACTTCCAGAACACCAAGTTCGAGCTGGCCGCCTGCCAGGCCGAGGTGGACGCGGCCCAGGCCGTCGCCGACCGCGCGCTGGAGGCCCTGGACGCCGGCGAGCTGACCCCGGCCGAGGCCGCCTCCGCGAAGCTCTTCTGCACCGAGGTCGCGCACCGCGTCATCGACCGCTGCCTCCAGCTGCACGGCGGCTACGGCTACATGAACGAGTACCCGATCGCCCGCCTGTACGCCGACAACCGCGTCAACCGCATCTACGGCGGCACCAGCGAGATCATGAAGTCGATCATCGCCAAGTCGATGGGTCTCTGACCCACTTGAACGACTCGCTGGCGGACCTCCTCGATCTGCTCGACCTGGAGCAGATCGAGGAGGACATCTTCCGCGGCACGAGCCGCACCTCCCTGGTGCCGCGCGTGTTCGGCGGCCAGGTCGCGGCCCAGGCACTGGTCGCGGCCGGCCGCACGGTGCCCGCGGACCGGCTGCCGCACTCGCTCCACTCGTACTTCCTGCGCACCGGCGACTCCGGCGCGCCGATCGTGTACTCCGTGGACCGGATCCGCGACGGGCGGTCCTTCACCACCCGCCGCGTGGTCGCCGTCCAGCACGGACAGCCGATCTTCCACCTCTCCGCGTCCTTCCAGACGTACGAGGAGGGCATGGAGCACCAGGCCCCGATGCCGGCGGCACCGGATCCCGAGTCCCTGCCGACGGCCGCCGAGGCGCTGCCCGCCTACCGGGAGATCTTCCGGGACCCGGGCACGGTCGAGCGGCTGCTGGAGGCCCGCGGCGCCGTGGACCTGCGGTACGCGACCACCCCGCCGTGGGGCTCGGTCGGCGAGCCGCTGGAGCCGCGCTCCCAGGTCTGGTTCCGCACCCAGGGCAAGCTCGCGGACGACCCGCTGCTGCACATCTGCCTGGCCACCTACGTGTCCGACATGACGCTGCTGGACTCGGTGCTCCTCGCGCACGGCCGGGGCGGCTGGGCGGTCGGCGACGTGGTCGGCGCCTCCCTGGACCACGCCATGTGGTTCCACCGCCCCTTCCGGGCCGACGAGTGGCTCCTGTACGACCAGGAGTCCCCCTCGGCGTCCGCCGGCCGGGGCCTGGGCCAGGCCCGCATCTGGACCCAGGACGGCCGCCTGGCGGTCACGGTCATCCAGGAAGGTGTCGTGCGCGTCCCGCGCGGCTGAGCGGACATACCGTCGCCCCATGCCGGTCGTAGCCGAATCCGACGTCGCAGCCGACGGGGCGGGATCCGAGAGCGTCGCCACGGTGGTCGTCGCCGTGGTCACCAACCTGGCCATCGCCGCCGCGAAGGCCGTCGCCGGGATCGTCAGCGGGTCCAGCGCGATGCTGTCCGAGGCCGCGCACTCGGTGGCCGACACGGTCACCGAGGTGCTGCTGCTGGCCTCCCTGAAACGCAGCGCCCGCCCCGCCGACGAGGCGCACCCGCTGGGCTACGGGCCCGAGCGCTACATCTGGGCGCTCCTCGCCTCGATCGCCACGTTCGCGGGCGGTGCGGTCTTCGCCGTCTACGACGGGATCCACACCCTGGTGCACGGCGAGGATCCCGGCGACCCGGCGTTCTCGTACGCCGTCCTCGCGGTCGCGTTCGTCCTGGAGGGCTACTCGCTGCTGGTGGCCTGGCGGCAGGTGACGGGCGAGGCGGCGCGGATGCGGGCGCCGCTGGGGATGTACGTGAAGCACACCCCGGACACGGCCGTGAAGGCGGTCCTGCTGGAGAACACCGCCGCACTGGCCGGCCTCGCGCTGGCGGCGGGCGGGCTGCTGGGGGCGCAGCTGACGGGGTCGGGCGTCTACGACGGGGTCGCCTCGCTGCTGATCGGGGTGCTGCTGGTGGCGGTGGCGTGGGAGCTGGGGCGCTCGAACGCGCAGTACCTGATCGGGCGGCCGCTGCCCGCGGCGATGCGGGCGGAGGTGCGCGAGGAACTGCTGTCGGTCCCGCACATCGAGGGGGTGCTGGAGCTGACCACCCTGGTGCAGGGGCCGGACGAGGTGCTGATCGCGGCGAAGGTGGACTTCCACGACCTGGCGTCGGCCCGGCAGGTGGAGGCGGCCTGCGAGGACGCGGAGGACCAGCTGCGGGAACGGTGGCCGGCGGTCCGCCGGGTCTACCTGGACCCGACGCCGGCCCCGACGCCTCCTGTGCAAGGCTGACGCAGTCCCTTGGGGATCCATGGTGATCGTGTTGTGCTCTCGCCGTGGTGTCCTGCGGTGGGCGGTGGCGGATGTGGGTTTGCTGGTCGAATGGGTGACCTTCCGCGGGCGGTGTCGTTGGTCGGATGAGAGCACTGGCGGCAGGGGAGGTGGGCGTTGAGTCGCAAGGTGCCGCTCGCCGTGGGTCAGACCGCCCGGACTGCTTGTGCCCGTGGTCTGTTGCGGGCCGGTGTGGATGAGAAGAGCGGTGAGCTGTTGGCGGTCTCGGTGCTGGCGGAGCGGGTCGGCTGGGCCGCTGGTCTGGTGGCCGCCATGGTCGCCGAGCTGCTGGCCGGCCACTGGAGCGCCGCCTGTGTGGATGCGCTGGCTTGCGGGGAGGACGCGGGCGGGCGGAAGCTGCCGTCGAACGCGTGGATGGCTCTGCGTCGTCTGGGATGGAGCGTCGCGCCGCCCGAAGGCATTCGGGTCAACAAGTCAACACGTCCGACGCCCAGGCGACGCCGGACGCCCTCCCCCGCCAGGCCCCTCGGCCGAGTGGGAAAGTGTCCGGAGGGACACGCTCACACGGACCGCGCACGGCTGCCCCGCGCAGCCCACCGGCACCAGGGCGTGACGACGATCAGCACACCCCCCACTAGCCGACACCGGCCACGAGGCGCGGCACTGGGCGCCGGATTCCACCTCCACGCCCACGCCACCCCTCCACGGTGGGAACAGATTCCCGAACCAGACACCATGTCTGCCACAGGATCACCAAGCTGATCAGAGACACTGAACGGGTGAACCTGGAGGACCTCGCCCGGCTGCGCCGGGCCCGCGACCTGATGGACCGCAACTACGCGGAGCCGCTCGACGTCACCGCGCTGGCCCAGGTCGCCCTGATGTCGGCGGGGCACTTCTCGCGCAGCTTCCGCGCCGCCTACGGGGAGACCCCGTACAGCTACCTGATGACGCGCCGGATCGAGCGGGCGAAGGCGCTGCTGCGGCGCGGCGACCAGTCGGTGACGGAGGTGTGCTTCGCGGTGGGCTGTACCTCGCTGGGGTCGTTCAGCGCGCGGTTCACGGAGCTGGTGGGCGAGAGCCCGAGCGCGTACCGGGCCCGTGACCACGGGGCGGACGCGGCCCTTCCGGCCTGCGTCTCCAAGATCCACACCCGACCGGTCAGGAACGGCCCCCACGCCGGCTGACCGGTCAGTCCCACCAGAACGACCAGTGGGCCGCGCCCACCAGCGCCTCCGCGGCGTAGTCGCGGACCGTGCCGGAGCCCTGCCAGACGTTGTCGGGGCAGAACGCGAAGTGCTCGGCGGCGACCGGGAGGGCCTCGGCGAGCGTGCGGGGCGGGGCCGCGACCGAGAGGTCGAGACGGGCGAAGCCGATGGCGAGGACGCGGGCGCCGAAACGGTCCTCCCAGGAGCGCAGGACGGCGCAGACGCGGGCGGTGTCGTTGTCGTGGTTGACGGGGCCGCACCAGCCGATCGCGGCGGGTACGTCGGCCCCGCGCCCGGCCGGGGCCAGCGCGAGCCGGGGGCCGTCGCCCAGCCACCGCTGCGCGAACAGCTCGCCCGCCACCGCATCGGCGGCCGCCCGCGGCTCCGCGGCGGGGGTCCCGGGCCGGGCGGTGCCGGGCCAGGACCGGCCGAAGGGGGCGATGAGCTCCGCGCCCTCCTCCCCCTCCTCCGGGTCGGGGACGACGGCGTCCCACCACTCCCGCAGCACGGTCTCGGCGTCGTGGTCGTCAGGGTCGGAGCAGCGGTCCGGCTCCACGTAGTCCTCGTCCTGCCACCACCGCTCGGGCCCGTACTGGTCGTGCAGCAGTACGGGCAGCAGCCCGGCGGGCGCCGGGTGCGCGGCGGCCGGGGTCTCCACCGGCCCGTCGGAGAGCCACAGCAGCGGCTCGTCCCGCCGCCGCCGCAACCGCCCCCGGCGCACCGCCCGGGTCACCAGCCCGCCGGGCGGCAGCCCGGCGAAGCCGCCGGGAACGTCGAGCACGGACAGCGGGTGCGGGTCATCGGCCATACCGCCGACGCTACCGACGCCCACTGACACCGCACGGGCGGCGGCCCGGCCGGGGCTACAACAGGCCCGCCGCCGACAGGAGGTACGCCACCATCGGGTCGTAGAAGCGCGGGTCGCGGACGTGGTCGTCCAGGGGGACGGCGACCTGGAGGGTGCCCTCCGCCTCGCCGAGGAACAGCGCCGGGTCGTTGCAGTCCGCGTACCCCACCGCGTCCAGCCCGCGCTGCGCCGCGCAGCCCGCCCAGCCGTGGTCGGCGACGACCAGGTCCGGCTGCGGGCGGCCCTCCGCCGCCAGGCCGTCCAGGATCGCGGCCATCGGGGCCGGGGAGTGCGTGTGCCACAGGGTCGCGCCCCGCTCCAGCACGGCCACGTCCGCGAACTGCCACACCGAGCCCTCGTCGGCGACCAGGCCGGACGGGATCCGGACGATCTCGCAGCCCGCGGCGCGCAGCGCGTCGGCGGTGGCGCGGTGGACGTCGAGCAGGCCACCGGGGTGGCCGGTGGCGAACAGCACGCTGTGCCGGTCGAGCGCGGCCTTGTGCAGCCGGGCCGCCATCCGGTCCAGGCCGGCGACGGTCAGTTCCGGGTCGATGGTGTCCTGGCCGGCCCGGTGGGCCGGGTCGTCGACGACGCCGACGCGCTCGGCCATCACGGCCAGCACGTCCTGCTCGTCGGCCCAGCGGTCGCCGAGCTCCAGGCCGAGCCAGTAGTGCCGGTCGCCGTTGGCGAGCTTGCGGTAGTGGGAGAGGTTGTTCTCGCGCGGGGTGGCGACCTGCCCCGCGATCCGCGTGCGGACCAGGTGGTCGACGAGTTCGGCGCGGCTGGGTACGGGCGTCTCTATCGGCTTCGGCATGCGGCCCATTCTGCCGCCGCCCGCCCGGAGGCGTCCGTTCCACCAAGCACCCCTTGAGCCGGGCCTCACCCCGACAGCGCCCCGAAGGCCCCGTTGGCCAGCCTGCGCAGCAGGGACTCGGTGGCCTCGCGGCCCGGCGCGGCCAGGTGGGGGGTGGAGTTCAGCAGGCCGAAGACGGCGTGCACGGCCACCCGTACCTCCGCCTCGCCGACCTCGGGGTGCAGTTCCCGTACGACCTCCACCCACAGCTCGACGTACTGCCGCTGGAGCTGGCGCACCAGCTTGCGGTCGGCCTCGCGCAGCCGGTCGAGCTCGCGGTCGTGCAGGGTGATCAGCGCCCGGTCGTCCAGGGCGAAGTCGATGTGCCCCTCGACGAGGGAGGCGAGGATCGCCTCCGGGTCCCCGGCCGCCTCCTCGACGCGCCGCCGGCCGCCGGTCAGCAGCCGCTCGCTGATCCCGACGAGCAGCTCGGCGAGCATGGCGTCCTTGCCGGCGAAGTGCCGGTAGAGGCCGGGGCCGCTGATGCCGACCGCCGCCCCTATCTCGTCCACGCCGACGCCGTGGAAGCCGCGCTCCGCGAAGAGACGAGCGGCCTCACTGAGGATCTGCTCACGACGGGTCGGGGTGGCCGCTCTGGTGCTCATGGAAATCCATTCTAGACAGGGCGGTTAGCGCTCGTTAACCTGAAGCCCAAACGCGTTAACGGTCATTAACAAAGCGTGCACGAGCAAGGGAGCTCGACCGATGCAGCAGGCACCAGTGCTGACGAGCGCCGCGGACCCGGCGTCCGAGGCCTGGCGGACCAATGAGGCCGCCCACCGCGAACTGGCCGAAGGCCTGCGCGCCCGGCTCGACGCGGCCCGCCTCGGCGGCGGCGAGAAGGCCCGCGCCCGCCACACCGCGCGCGGGAAGCTGCTCCCCCGCGACCGCGTGGACACCCTCCTCGACCCCGGTTCCCCCTTCCTGGAGCTGGCGCCGCTGGCCGCCGAGGGCATGTACGGGGGCGCGGCCCCCGCCGCCGGGGTGATCGCGGGCATCGGCCGGGTCAGCGGGCGCGAGTGCGTGATCGTCGCGAACGACGCGACCGTCAAGGGCGGCACGTACTACCCGATGACCGTGAAGAAGCACCTGCGCGCCCAGGAGGTGGCCCTGGAGAACCGTCTCCCCTGCCTCTACCTGGTCGACTCCGGCGGCGCCTTCCTCCCCATGCAGGACGAGGTCTTCCCCGACCGGGAGCACTTCGGCCGGATCTTCTACAACCAGGCCCGCATGTCCGGGGCCGGCATCCCGCAGATCGCCGCCGTCCTCGGCTCCTGCACGGCCGGCGGGGCGTACGTCCCGGCGATGAGCGACGAGGCCGTCATCGTCCGCAACCAGGGCACGATCTTCCTCGGCGGCCCGCCGCTGGTGAAGGCCGCCACCGGTGAGGTGGTCACGGCCGAGGAGCTCGGCGGCGGCGAGGTCCACTCGCGGGTCTCCGGCGTCACCGACCACCTCGCGGAGGACGACGCGCACGCGCTGCGGATCGTACGGAACATCGTGGCGACCCTGCCCGCGCGCGGGGCCCTGCCCTGGTCGGTCGAGGCTCCCGAGGAGCCCAAGGTCGACCCGTACGGCCTGTACGGCGCGGTCCCCGTCGACTCCCGCACCCCCTACGACGCCCGCGAGATCATCGCCCGCGTCGTGGACGGCTCCCGCTTCCAGGAGTTCAAGTCGGAGTTCGGGCAGACCCTGGTCACCGGCTTCGCCCGGATCCACGGCCACCCGGTCGGCATCATCGCCAACAACGGCATCCTGTTCGCCGAGTCCGCCCAGAAGGGCGCCCACTTCATCGAGCTGTGCGACCAGCGCGGCATCCCGCTGCTCTTCCTCCAGAACATCTCCGGCTTCATGGTCGGCCGCGACTACGAGGCGGGCGGCATCGCCAAGCACGGCGCGAAGATGGTCACCGCCGTGGCCTGCGCCCGGGTACCGAAGCTGACCGTGGTCGTCGGCGGCAGCTACGGAGCGGGCAACTACTCGATGTGCGGCCGGGCGTACTCGCCGCGCTTCCTGTGGATGTGGCCCAACGCCAAGATCTCGGTGATGGGCGGCGAGCAGGCCGCCTCGGTGCTGGCCACCGTCAAGCGCGACCAGATCGAGGGCGCCGGCCAGGAGTGGCCCGCCGAGGACGAGGAGGCCTTCAAGGCCCCGGTCCGCGCGCAGTACGAGGAGCAGGGCAACGCCTACTACGCCACCGCGCGGCTGTGGGACGACGGGGTCATCGACCCGCTGGAGACCCGGCAGGTGCTGGGGCTGGCCCTGACCGCGTGCGCGAACGCCCCCCTGGGCGACTCCGGCTTCGGCATCTTCCGTATGTGACGTGAGTGACGTGAGGACCCCTTCGATGTTCAGCACTGTTCTGGTCGCCAACCGCGGCGAGATCGCGGTACGCGTCATCCGCACCCTGCGGCAGCTCGGCATCCGCTCCGTCGCCGTCTTCAGCGACGCCGACGCCGACGCCCGCCACGTACGGGAGGCCGACACGGCCGTCCGGATCGGCCCGGCGGCCGCCGCCGAGAGCTACCTGTCGGTGGAGCGGCTCCTGGACGCCGCGAAGCGCACCGGCGCCGAGGCCGTCCACCCCGGCTACGGCTTCCTCGCCGAGAACGCGGCCTTCGCGGCGGCCTGCACGGAGGCCGGGCTGGCCTTCATCGGGCCGCCCGCCTCCGCCATCTCCCTGATGGGCGACAAGATCACGGCGAAGGAGACGGTCCGCGCGGCCGGCGTCCCGGTGGTCCCGGGCTCCTCCGGCAGCGGCCTGACGGACGCCGAACTGGCCGCGGCCGCCTCCGAGATCGGCATGCCGGTCCTGCTCAAGCCCTCGGCGGGCGGCGGCGGCAAGGGCATGCGGCTGGTGCGCGACGAGGCGCTGCTCGCCGAGGAGATCGCGGCCGCCCGCCGCGAGGCGAAGTCCTCCTTCGGCGACGACACCCTGCTCGTGGAGCGGTGGATCGACCGGCCCCGGCACATCGAGATCCAGGTGCTGGCCGACGCCCACGGGAACGTCGTGCACCTCGGCGAGCGCGAGTGCTCCCTCCAGCGGCGCCACCAGAAGGTCATCGAGGAGGCCCCCTCGGTCCTGCTGGACGAGAAGACCCGCGCGGCGATGGGCGCGGCGGCCGTGGAGGCGGCGCGCTCGTGCGGGTACGTCGGCGCGGGCACGGTGGAGTTCATCGTCCCGGGCGGGGACCCGTCCTCGTACTACTTCATGGAGATGAACACCCGCCTCCAGGTGGAGCACCCGGTGACCGAGCTGGTCACGGGCCTGGACCTGGTGGAGCAGCAGCTGCGGGTCGCCTCCGGCGAGCCCCTGCCCGTCACCCAGGACGGGATCCGGCTGACCGGGCACGCGATCGAGGCCCGCGTCTGCGCGGAGGACCCGGCGCGCGGGTTCCTGCCGTCCGGCGGCACGGTGCTGGCGCTGTCGGAGCCGGACGGCGGCGCGGTGCGCACCGACTCCGGCCTGACGGCCGGGGTGCCGGTGGGATCGACGTACGACCCGATGCTGTCGAAGGTCATCGCGTACGGGCCCGACCGGGCCGCCGCACTCCGTGTCCTGCGGGGTGCGCTGGCGGACACCGTGATCCTGGGTGTCCAGACCAACGCCGGCTTCCTGCGGCGCCTTCTCGCGCACCCGGACGTGGTGTCCGGCGACATGGACACGGGCCTGGTGGAGCGGGACCTCCCGTCCCTCCTGCCCGAGGGCGTCCCGCCGGAGGTGTACGCGGCGGCCGCACTGCTGGCTCCTTCCCCCCACCCCGCCCCTTCCCGAAACCGGGGCTCCGCCCCGGACCCCGCGCCTCAAACGCCGGCGGGGCTGGATACGGCCGGCGGCTCCGCCGCGTGGGTGGACCCGTTCGACGTGCCGAGCGGCTGGCGCCTCGGCGGGACTCCGGCCTGGACGGTGCACCACTTCCGCCTCCCCGGGCAGGACCCGGTGCAGATCCGCACCCGGCTGCGGGGAACCGAGCAGGAGCTCCTGCTTCCCGCAGGCGACGACGGCGGGTCGGCAAATCAAGCCCCGCCGGCGATTGAGGCGCGGGGTCTGGGGCAGAGCCCCAGCGGCCCGGCCCGAGCCCGGATCGTGGCCCGCACCCCCGACACCCTCACCCTCGAACTGGACGGCGTCACCCACCGCTTCAGCCACGCCACCTCCCCGGACGGGGTCTGGCTCGGCCGTGACGGCGACAGCTGGCACGTCCAGACGTACGACCCCGTCACGGCATCCCTCAGCGGCAGCGGCAGGGCGGGGGCCGACACCCTCGCCGCCCCCATGCCCGGCACCGTCACCGTCGTCAAGGTGGCCGTCGGCGACAAGGTCACGGCCGGGCAGAGCCTGCTGGTCGTCGAGGCGATGAAGATGGAGCACGTCATCTCCGCCCCGCACGCCGGCACCGTCACCGAACTCGACGTCACCCCGGGCACCACCGTGGCCATGGACCAGGTCCTGGCCGTGGTGACCCCGGACGAAGAGGAGGAGGCCTCGTGAACGGGCTGCCCATGACCGTCCCGGCCCCCGGCGGGCTCCCGTCCCGCGTCCGCATCCACGAGGTCGGCGCGCGCGACGGGCTGCAGAACGAGAAGACGGCCGTACCGACGGCGGTGAAGGCCGAGTTCGTCCACCGGCTCGCCGCCGCCGGTCTGACCACCATCGAGGCCACCAGCTTCGTCCACCCCAAGTGGGTGCCCCAACTGGCGGACGCCGAGGAGCTCTTCCCCCTCCTCTCCGACGTGGACGCGGCGCTCCCGGTCCTGGTGCCCAACGAACGCGGCCTGGACCGGGCGCTCGCCCTGGGAGCGACCCGGATCGCCGTGTTCGGTTCGGCCACGGAGACCTTCGCCGCCCGCAACCTGAACCGGACCGTCGCCGAGTCCCTGGCCATGTTCGAGCCCGTCGTGGCCCGCGCCAAGGCCGGGAAGGCGCACGTGCGGGGCTACCTCTCGATGTGCTTCGGGGATCCCTGGGAGGGGGCCGTCCCGGTCCACCAGGTGGTCCGCGTCGCGAAGGCCCTGCTCGACCTCGGCTGTGACGAGCTGAGCCTCGGCGACACCATCGGCGTCGCCACGCCCGGCCACGTGCAGGCCCTGCTGTCCGAGCTGAACGCCGCGGGCGTGGGGACCGACCGGATCGGCGTGCACTTCCACGACACCTACGGCCAGGCGCTCTCCAACACCCTCGCCGCGCTCCAGCACGGCGTAACCACGGTCGACGCGTCCGCCGGCGGCCTCGGCGGCTGCCCGTACGCCAAGAGCGCCACCGGCAACCTCGCCACCGAGGACCTGGTGTGGATGCTCGACGGCCTCGGCATCGAGACCGGGGTCGACCTGGCCGCCCTCACCGCCACGAGCGTGTGGATGGCCGAACAGCTGGGGCGCCCCAGCCCCTCCCGTACCGTCCGCGCCCTCTCCCACAAGGAGTAGTCACACCATGTCCCTCGACCACCGGCTCACCCCCGAGCACGAGGAACTCCGCCGCACCGTCGAGGCGTTCGCGCACGACGTGGTCGCGCCGAAGATCGGCGCCCTGTACGAGCGGCACGAGTTCCCGTACGAGATCGTCCGCGAGATGGGCCGCATGGGCCTGTTCGGCCTGCCGTTCCCGGAGGAGTACGGCGGCATGGGCGGCGACTACCTCGCCCTGGGCATCGCCCTGGAGGAGCTGGCCCGCGTCGACTCCTCGGTCGCGATCACCCTGGAGGCGGGCGTCTCCCTGGGCGCCATGCCCCTGTACCTGTTCGGCACGGAGGAGCAGAAGCAGCAGTGGCTGCCGAAGCTGTGCTCGGGCGAGGTGCTCGGCGCGTTCGGCCTGACCGAGCCCGGTGCGGGCAGTGACGCGGGCGGCACCCGCACCACGGCCGTGCGCGACGGCGACGAGTGGGTGATCAACGGCTCGAAGTGCTTCATCACCAACTCCGGTACGGACATCACCGGCCTGGTCACCGTCACGGCCGTGACGGGCCGCAAGGCAGACGGCCGCCCGGAGATCTCCTCGATCATCGTCCCGTCCGGCACCCCGGGCTTCACGGTGGCCGCTCCCTACTCCAAGGTCGGCTGGAACTCCTCCGACACCCGCGAGCTGTCCTTCGACGACGTGCGGGTGCCGCTCGCCAACCTGGTGGGCCAGGAGGGCCGCGGCTACGCCCAGTTCCTGCGGATCCTCGACGAGGGCCGGATCGCCATCGCGGCCCTGGCCACGGGGCTGGCGCAGGGCTGCGTCGACGAGTCGGTGAAGTACGCCAAGGAGCGGCAGGCCTTCGGCAAGCCGATCGGCGACAACCAGGCCATCCAGTTCAAGCTGGCCGACATGGAGACGCGCGCCCACATGGCCCGCATCGGCTGGCGCGACGCGGCCTCCCGGCTGGTGCACGGGGAGCCGTTCAAGAAGGAGGCGGCGATCGCGAAGCTGTACTCCTCGACGGTCGCCGTCGACAACGCCCGGGACGCCACGCAGATCCACGGCGGCTACGGCTTCATGAACGAGTACCCGGTGGCGCGCATGTGGCGCGACTCCAAGATCCTGGAGATCGGCGAGGGCACGAGCGAGGTGCAGCGCATGCTGATCGCCCGCGAACTGGGCTTCGCCGGCTGACGCAACACCCGCCCCGCGCACGGGGAACGACGAGGGGACCCAAAAAAATTAGGGTCCCCTTATCGTTTTCGGCCAAGGTTAGGCTAACCTTCCCACCGAACGGCCTCGGGTCCCCCGGCCGCCCCTGCACGCACGAAAGCGGACTTCCCCATGCCCAAGCCCAGCTCCACGTTCCTCTCCCGCCGCGGTCTCGTCGCCGCCGGCGGCGCCCTCGGCCTCGTCGCCGCGCTCACCGCGTGCGGCGGCAACGACAAGGCGAAGGACGCTGAGGGCGGCAAGGGCGGCACGGCCGCCGCCTCGGGCGCGTGGAGCTTCAAGGACGACCTGGACAAGACCGCCAGTGCCAAGTCCACGCCGAAGAACATCGTGGCCTACACCGGCACCGCCGCCGCGCTGTACGACTACGGCGTGCAGGTCAAGGGCGTCTTCGGCCCGACCAAGCTGGCCGACGGCAAGCCCGACCCGATGGCCGGATCCATGGACATCTCCAAGGTCGAGATCCTCGGCAACGTCTACGACGAGTTCAACGTCGAGAAGTACGCGGCCCTCAAGCCCGAGCTGCTCGCCACCAACACCTGGGACGGCACGTACTGGTACGTCCCGGAGGCCTCCAAGGACAAGATCCTGAAGCTGGCCCCGGCCGCCGCGATCGGCGTGGGCGACAAGGCCAGCATGGACAAGGCCCTGGAGCGCACCGCGGACCTCGCCAAGTCCCTCGGCGCCGACCTGAACTCCAAGAAGGCCGCCGACGCCAAGGCCCGCTTCGACGCCGCCTCCGCCAAGGTCCGCGAGGCCGTCAAGGCCAACCCGGGCATCAAGGTGCTCGTCGGCTCCGGCGCCGACCAGCTCTTCTACGTCTCCACCCCGAAGACCTCGGCCGACCTGAAGTACTTCGAGACCCTGGGCGTCGAGTTCGTCTCCCCCGAGCAGGACAAGCTGGACCCGCAGGGCTTCTACGAGAGCCTGAGCTGGGAGAACGCCGGCAAGTACAAGGCCGACGTCGTCCTGCTCGACAACCGCACCCAGGCCCTGCAGCCCGAGGCCCTGAAGGCCAAGCCGACCTGGAACGAGCTGCCCGCCGTCAAGGCCGGCCAGGTCGCCCCGCGCGTGACCGAGCCGATCTACTCGTACGAGAAGTGCGCGCAGCTCCTCGAGGACCTCGCCAAGACCATCCAGAACGCCAAGAAGGTCTCCTGACCCTCTTCCGCCGGTCCTGAAGGCCGGGCCGCGGGCCACCGCCCGCGGCCCGGCCTCCGGCACCGACCGCCCGGCACCACACCCGCCGCCGGCGCCCACTCGAATCCCAGGGGGGACTCGCGCATGACCGCCACCGCATCCGAGGCCGAACAGGCCGTGGCGCACTTCCGCTTCTTCACGATGGAAGTGCTGCGCACGCGCCGGCTCGGCCACTCGTTCCTGCGCGTCACCTTCGGCGGCGAGTCCCTGGCCGGCTTCAGATCGGGCGGGTACGACCAGAGCCTCTCGCTCTTCCTGCCGCCGACGCACGTCGAGCACACCGAACTGCCCTCCACCGACGAGGACACCTGGTTCGGGGCCTGGCGCGCGATGCCGGACGAGGACCGCCCGGTGATGCGCTCGTACACCGTGCGCGAGCAGCGGCGTACGGACGAGGGCGTGGACGAGGTCGACATCGACTTCGTGCTGCACGGAGATGCCTCACCGGCCTCCCGCTGGGCGGGAAGGGCCGTCACCGGCCGCCGGATCATGGCGATCGGCCCGGCCGTCGCGGAGAACAAGTCCGTGCGCTTCCAGCCCCCGGCCGCCACCGACGCCTTCCTGATGTACGCGGACGAGACGGCCCTGCCCGCCGCCGCCGCGATCCTGGACCGGCTCCCGGCCGGAGCGAAGGCCAGGGCCTGGTTCGAGGTCCCGCACGCGGACGACCGGCTGGCCCTGCGCACCGACGCCGACGTGGACATCACCTGGATCGTGCGCGAGAAGGGCGCGTCCGGCGCCGACCGGGCGGGCCGCGTGGTGGAGGAGATGCGCGCGGCGGAACTGCCCGCCGCCGAGGCCCCGTACGCCTGGCTGGCGGGTGAGGCCGGCACGATCCGCGCGGTACGCCGCCACCTGGTGCAGGAACGTTTCATCGACCGGCGCGCGGTGCGCTTCACCGGCTACTGGCGGCTCGGCGCGAGCGAGGAGCAGCTGCTCGCCGAGGCGTACGCGGGCAAGGCCCCGAGCGAGGACCCGGCGTCCGAGCTGTAGCCGCGCAGGCACAACGTCACGACGTCACAACGGCCGTGCCGTGTGCGGCAGTTCACGCGGGAGCCCCCCTCATTCGCCGGGGCCTCCCGCATTTGTGATCGAATTAAGGTTAGGCTAACCTAACTCTCGCATCCCCAGCCCCACCCGTCCCCCCGCTCCCCCCTGCCCGGAGGAAAGTTGATGCGCCAGCATCTGCTGAACGAGACGACCGCGGACCTCTACCGGCGCTCCGTCACCGAGGGCGTCGACCGCGTCGCCGCCAAACTCGCCACGACCGAGCGGCCCCACACCGGCATATCCGTCGACGCACTCGCCCCGGTCATCGACGGGATCGACCTCGACAAGCCGCTCGGCGACGCCACCGCCGCCCTCGACGAGCTGGAGGACGTCTACCTCCGCGACGCCGTCTACTTCCACCACCCGCGCTACCTGGGCCACCTCAACTGCCCGGTGGTCATCCCCGCGGTGGTCGGCGAAGCGGTCCTGTCGGCCGTCAACTCCTCCCTCGACACCTGGGACCAGTCCATCGGCGGCACGCTCATCGAGCGCCGCCTGATCGAGTGGACCGCCCGCCGCATCGGCCTCGGCGAGGGCGCGGACGGCATCTTCACCTCCGGCGGCAGCCAGTCGAACTTCCACGCCCTGCTCCTCGCCCGCGACGAGGCCTGCCGCACCGTCATGAAGCGGGCCCTCGACGAGGGCACCGAGCTCACCAAGGCCGAACTGCTGCCGAAGCTGCGCATCTTCACCTCCGAGGCCAGCCACTTCAGCGTCCAGAAGTCCGCCGCCATGCTGGGCCTCGGCTACGAGGCCGTCATCTGCGTGCCCGTCGACCGCAACCGCCGCATGGACACCTCGGTCCTGGCCCTGGAGCTGGAGAGCTGCGCCGCCGAGGGCCTCTTCCCCATGGCCGTCGTCGCCACCGCCGGCACCACCGACTTCGGGTCCATCGACCCGCTCCCCGAGATCGCCCGCCTGGCCGACGAGCACTCCGCGTGGATGCACGTGGACGCCGCCTACGGCTGCGGACTGCTGGTCTCCCCCACCCGCCGGCACCTCCTCGACGGCATCGAGAAGGCCGACTCGGTCACCGTCGACTACCACAAGTCGTTCTTCCAGCCCGTGAGCTCCAGCGCGATGCTGGTCCGCGACCGCGACACCCTCAAGCACGCCACGTACCACGCGGACTACCTCAACCCGCGCCGGATGGCCGAGGAGCGGATCCCGAACCAGGTCGACAAGTCCATCCAGACCACGCGCCGCTTCGACGCCCTCAAGCTCTGGATGACCCTGCGCATCATGGGCGCCGACGGCGTCGGCTCCCTCTTCGACCAGGTCGTCGACCTCGCCGCCGCCGGCTACGGGGTCATCGCGGCCGACCCGCGCTTCGAGGTCGTCGTCGAGCCGCAGATCTCCACCCTCGTCTTCCGCTACCTGCCCGCCGGCGAGACCCGCGCCGACCTCGTCGACGAGGCCCAGCTGCACGCCCGCAAGGCCCTGTTCGCCTCCGGTGAGGCCGTCGTCGCCGGCACCAAGGTGGACGGCAAGCAGTACCTGAAGTTCACCCTCCTCAACCCGCAGACCACGACGGCCGACATCGCGGCCGTCCTCGACCTCCTCGCCGCACACGCCGAGCAGTTCCTGGGAGAATCCCTTGCCGTCCACCGCTAAGCCCCACGACTTCATCGGCATCGGCCTGGGTCCCTTCAACCTGGGACTCGCCTGCCTGACCGCGCCGATCGACGAGCTCGACGGGCTGTTCATCGAGTCGAAGCCGCACTTCGAGTGGCACGCCGGGATGTTCCTGGACGGCGCGCACCTGCAGACGCCGTTCATGTCGGACCTGGTCACCCTCGCCGACCCGACCTCGCCCTTCTCCTTCCTGAACTACCTGAAGGACAAGGACCGGCTGTACTCCTTCTACATCCGGGAGAACTTCTACCCGCTGCGCGCCGAGTACAACGACTACTGCCGCTGGGCCGCCGACCGGCTCGACAACGTCCTGTACTCCACCTCCGTCACCGAGGTGACGTACGACGAGGCCGCCGGCGTGTACGAGGTCCACACGGACCGCGGCGAGACCCACCGGGCCCGCCGCCTGGTCCTGGGCACCGGCACGCCGCCGCACGTCCCGGCGTCCTGCGCGAACCTCGGCGGGGACTTCCTGCACAACTCCTCGTACATGCAGCACAAGGAGGCCCTCCAGAAGAAGAAGTCGATCACCCTGATCGGCTCGGGCCAGAGCGCGGCCGAGATCTACTACGACCTCCTCGCCGAGATCGACGTACACGGCTACCAGCTCAACTGGGTCACCCGCTCCCCGCGCTTCTTCCCCCTGGAGTACACCAAGCTCACGCTGGAGATGACCTCCCCGGAGTACGTGGACTACTTCCACGCCCTCCCCGAGGAGACCCGCTACCGGCTGGAGGGCCAGCAGAAGAACCTCTTCAAGGGCATCGACGGCGACCTCATCAACGCCATCTTCGACCTGCTCTACCAGAAGAGGATCACCATGCCGGGCACGGTCCCCACGACCCTGCTCACCAACACCTCCCTGAACAGCACGGCGTACGACACCACCACCGGCACGTACACGCTGGGCCTGCGCCAGGAGGAGCAGGAGCGGGACTTCGCCCTCACCACCGAAGGCCTGGTCCTGGCCACGGGCTACAAGTACGTGGCACCGGAGTTCCTCACCCCGATCCACGACCGGCTGAACTTCGACGGCCACGGCCGCCTCGACGCCGGCCGCAACTACGCCGTCGACGTCACCGGCCGCGGGGTGTACCTCCAGAACGGCACCACCCACAACCACTCCCTCACCTCGCCCGACCTGGGCATGGCCGCGTACCGCAACGCGTACATCGTCGGTGAGCTGCTCGGCCGCGAGTACTACAAGGTCGAGAAGTCCATCGCGTTCCAGCAGTTCGCGGCCCCGGAAGGCATGCACGCATGAGCACCACCCCTGAACTCCTCTTCGCCCGCACCGACGCGGCCCTCGGGACCTTCTCCATCCGCCCCCTGGACCCGTTCTCGGACGCGGAACTCCTGCACGGCTGGGTGACGCACCCGAAAGCCGCGTTCTGGATGATGCAGGAAGCCTCCCTCACCGAGGTCGAGCGCGAGTACGTGCGCATCACCGCGCACGAGCACCACCAGGCCTACATCGGCCTCCACGAGGGCCGCCCGGCCTTCCTGATGGAGAGCTACGACCCCTCGGAGCTGGAGCTGGTCGGCCTGTACGACGCGCAGCCCGGCGACGTCGGCATGCACTTCCTGGTGGCCCCCTCGGACACCCCCATATCCGGCTTCACCCGCGCGGTGATCACCACGGTCATGGCCTCCCTCTTCGCCGACCCGGCGACGGAGCGCGTGGTCGTCGAGCCGGACGTGCGCAACAAGGCCGTCCACGCCCTGAACGAGGCCGTGGGCTTCGTCCCCGAGCGCGAGGTCCAGAAGCCCGAGAAGACCGCCCTGCTGAGCTTCTGCACCCGCGCCCAGTTCGAGGCGGCCACCGCCCTCACGACGGGAGTCACGGCATGAGCCTCGCCGACGCCGTCTCCCACCTCTCCCCCGAGCTGTGGGCCCGCGCGAACCGCGCCCTGGTCCGCAAGGCCCTCGCCGAGTTCTCCCACGAGCGCCTGCTGACGCCCGAGCCGCTGGGCGGGGACCTCTACTCGGTCCGCAGCGACGACGGCACGGTCGAGTACCGCTTCCGCTCGGCCCTGCACGCCCTGGACCACTGGGCGGTGGACGAGGAGTCCATCACCCGCCACGGCAACGGCACCGAGCTCCCGCTCGACGCCCTGGACTTCCACATCGAACTCCAGCAGACCCTGGGCCTGAGCGCGGAGGTCCTGCCGGTCTACCTGGAGGAGATCTCCTCCACCCTGGCCGGCGCGGGCTTCAAATACACCAAGCCCCAGCTCTCCTCCGCCACCCTCGCGAAGTCCACCTTCCAGGACATCGAGACGGGCATGACGGAGGGCCACCCCTGCTTCGTCGCCAACAACGGCCGGCTGGGCTTCGGCGTGCACGAGTACCTCTCGTACGCCCCGGAGACGGCGAGCCCGGTCCACCTGGTGTGGGTCGCCGCCCGCAAGGACGTCTCCACCTTCACGGCGGGCGCGGGCCTGGACCACGACACCTTCATGCGCGAGGAGCTCGGCGAGGACGCCCTCACCCTCTTCGCCGCGAAGATGACCTCCCTGGGCCTGGACCTGGCGGACTACCACCTGCTGCCGATCCACCCCTGGCAGTGGTGGAACAAGACCACCGTCACCTTCGCGGCCGAGATCGCCAACCGCCGCCTGGTCCTGCTGGGCGAGGGCTCCGACGCCTACCTCGCACAGCAGTCGATCCGCACCTTCTTCAACACCACCACCCCGACGAAGCACTACGTCAAGACGGCCATCTCGGTCCTCAACATGGGCTTCATGCGCGGCCTGTCCGCCGCCTACATGGAGGCCACCCCGGCCATCAACGACTGGCTCCACCAGCTGATCGAATCCGATTCGGTCCTCCAGTCGGTCGACTTCTCGATCATCCGCGAGCGCGCGGCGATCGGCTACCACCACCGCCAGTACGAGCGCGCCACGGACCGCTACTCGCCGTACCGCAAGATGCTCGCGGCCCTGTGGCGCGAGTCCCCGGTGAACTCCCTGCGCGACGGCGAGCGCCTGGCCACCATGGCCTCGCTGCTGCACGTGGACGCGGACGGCAGGTCCTTCGTCGGCGCCCTCATCGCCGAATCGGGCCTCACTCCCGCCGAGTGGCTGAAGCCCTACCTCCGCGCCTACCTGCTCCCCCTCCTGCACTGCTTCTACCAGTACGACCTCGCCTACATGCCGCACGGCGAGAACACCATCCTGGTGATCAAGGACGGTGTGGTGCAGCGGGCGATCTTCAAGGACATCGCCGAGGAGATCGTGGTCATGGACCCGGACGCGGTCCTCCCGCCGGCCGTCGAGCGCGTCAGGGCCGACATCCCGGAGGACATGAAGCTCCTGTCGATCTTCACGGACGTCTTCGACTGCTTCTTCCGCTTCCTGAACTCCATCCTGGTCGCGGAAGGCATCTGCGAGGAGTCGGTCTTCTGGCAGGCGGTGGCGGACTGCGCCCACGACTACCAGGCCTCGGCCCCCGCCCTGGCGGACCGCTTCGCGCAGTACGACCTGTTCGCGGAGGAGTTCCAGCTGTCCTGCCTGAACCGCCTCCAGCTGCGCAACAACAAGCAGATGGTCGACCTCGCCGACCCGGCGGCGGCCCTCCAGCTGATCGGCACCCTCAAGAACCCCGTCGCGCCCTTCGCGCGGCGGTGAACAAAGGGGGCGGGTGCGGCTTCGATACGGTCCCTCGAAGCCGCACCCGCCCCTCCGCGGTACCGCACGACCCGGACCCCGGACTCCCGAAGCCCGTCCAGGCTCTTGAACTCCTCCGCCGAGCCCGACGTCCTCCGCCACCGGGTTCGGCTCTGCCGGCTCGACAAGCCCTCGTTACGTACCAAAGAGCCGTTGCAGCGCGACGCCCTGAGGTTCCATCATCAGCCGACCTCAATCCTTGGTCGGGGTCCAGTCGCCCGCTGCCAGTTGGTCAAGGTACGCAGCCACGGGAAGGTGGGTGGGCGGGAAATGAGGTGCCTCGCCGTTCTTCGGAACAACCACCACCCGCGTGAACGGGGCCAGGGCCCGGTTTCCCGTGTTGAGATGCTCCTGCGAGTCGAAACGAACACACCAGGCGAAGTCGTGTTCGAAGGACAGCTCAGGCTGCATGACGACCGTCCACCCAGACCCCCCTGAAAACGTCTGCCCCAGGAACCTGCGGGCGCTGGCATGCGCTTCCATCCGGGATACCGACATCATTTCCCTCCACCGCACGGTCCGAGAAGCCGCGGCCCATACTGGCCGTTCCCACCATGCCGAGCTCCTTCAGCTCGGCCAGCGTCTTCATGATGCCCTCGGCGATCTGGCCCAGTGCCTGCTTCGAGACGTCCGGGTCGGCCCCGTCCCCCCGCTCACGCCGCCACCTCCCCGTTCAGCCGCACCTCGACCGCCTCCAGCGCACCTCGCAGTAGTGAGTGAAGACGAGCAGGAGCCGCGCCCTACAGAACGCGGCGCATCTGTTCATAAACGGCAACGCGCTGTTCGCTACTCACATCGGACGTGAGGTACTGGCGAGCACGAACCTGCTGAAGAAACTCGGCAGGAAGGGCAAGGTGATACGTCAGCACGTAGTACCACAGGTCTCCGCGCCAGACCCATTCCCCGTCGGTGAGAATATTGTCGCCCCCGACGATCCTCTCACCAGACCCCAGAACATCCTTCACCGAGCCCATGAAGGAGAGGATCTCACAACCGTCGTCGAGATATCTCAAAATCGCAGCCTCATCGGGCTCCGGGGATTCTCGAACAAAATCCTCGATGGACCCCTCCGGACTCCCGGCCGCCGGAGGCCACAGCTCTGCATAGAACCCGAGAATCTTCACATTTGTCTCCTGTTCGCATCACTAGGCTATGGGCAGGAAGATCCGCCAATACCCTCCGCCAAATATTTCAGGGGTCTGGCCGGCACCAAGGGCCTGACTAACACCGACCTTGTTGGTTGGCGCCAAGACCGGGACACCAAGCTGATTTGCAATACTCTGCGCCGCTGGAACTTCCGCGACCCCGGCACCCACGGTTCCCGTATGACACGAGATCAGCCGAACAGGCCCGCCTGCATAGTGCGGATTATTGCGGATGGCCTCGACCACATGAGTCGGATTCGTATCCCCCGCCGAAAAGCCCTTCCCTGAAGCATTGACCCTGCCCGGCTCGAAGAATCCATCAGAATTTCCATGAATTACCACGTCGTGATAGCCACTTTTCGCCTTTACTAGGTCAAAGTTTACCAAGGTGCTTGAGTCGTACCCAATGGCCGTGGATCCGGACCTGTAGTAGACGGGGTCTCCGGTGGAAAGGTAGGCGTCGCCGGGCGTTTCAGGCGCCACGGGCCTGGTCGACTTTGGCGAGTTCCACGCCCGCCAGTCCCTCCGCGTGGCCATGGCATCAGACAGCCCCGCCTTCGAAGCCCCTTCAGCTCCTTCCCGTCCGGCAAGTCGCGCGCCCGTCCTGACGCCGCCCGCGCCCTTCGTGCCCAGCAGCTCCGGAACCAGGCGGCCGAGACCCTCGCTGGGGTCGTCCTTCAGGGGGTCGAGGAGCGCGCCCGGGATGCGTTCCGGGTGGGCGGCCGTGGAGACCAGGCCCGCCAGGGTCATGTTGACGTGCTGGGAGTACTCGGCCGGGTGGGTGAGGTTGTACGGGTCGTACGGGTTCAGGCCTCGGGCGAAGTCGATGGTGCCCGCCGTGCCCTTGAGCACGCCGCCGACGAAGTGGTTCAGCTCCAGCGCCTGGCCGGCCTCGTGGTCGACGAAGTTCCCCCAGGCGCGCTCGGATGCCGACGGCATGGCCGGGGCCTTCTCCGTGGCCGCCTCCACGGCCCGCTGGGCCGTCCCTGGATGTACTGGTCCTGTTCGTGCACCAGGCCGGCCGACAGGCCCACATTGGCGGCGAAGTCGTTGCCCTGCTGGACGAGCGCGCGCACGCCCCACTCCCAGCGCTCGCAGAACGCGTTGAACGAGGACGTCAGGCCGTCGTGCCCTGTCTCCAGCCCCGACAGCGACAGGTCCGAGAAGCCCCGGCCCATGCTCGCCGTGCCCACCATCCCGAGCTCCTTCAGCTCGGCCAGCGTCTTCGTGATCCCGTCGGCGATCTGACCCAGTGCCTGCTTCGACACGTCCAGGTCGGACCCGTCCCCGCTCACGCCGCCACCTCCCCGTCCAGCGCCGCCGCGTCCGGCACGATCCCGCGCACCGGCGGGAACACCGCACCGTCGGGACCGGCGGCGTCCAGGGCCACCCCGCAGGGGAAGTCCAGCTCCGGGATCACCTCGTCCAGCAGCCGCGCCCCGGCCACCCGCCGGAACGCCCACTCCGACCCGGCTTCGCCCCGCGCCTCGGCGAACCGGGCCAGGGCCTCCTCCCCGGAGAAGGCGCAGATCCAGTCCAGGCCACCGAGTTCAGCGGTCCACAGCCCGCCCCGCTCGTCCAGCGGCACCAGCACCACCCGCTCCCGGAACCCGTCCAGCCGCGCCCCGGCCGCCTCCCGCGCCTCACCGAGCGGATCCGCGGGCGGACCGGCAGCCGCCAGCACCGGCGGCACCGGGGTCCCCCCGGCTGCCCGCCCGGCCGCGGCCGCGCGCAGCTCGGCCCACTCCTCGTCAAATCCCACCACCCTAAGCAACCCCCTTGGCGTCCATCAGCCGGCCTCCCCCGGCTGCACAGATGGTTGCACGGGACCACGACAGGGCCTCTGTCGGCCGCGGCTAGCAGTAGGCGCGGGTGGTGATGGCCTCCGCCCAGAGGGCGCCTCCACGGCCTCCATCCCGTCGCGCCCTTCGCGCGGCGGTGAAAAAAGGGGGCGGCTGGCCGTGCGGGACAGCAAGGACACCCCCCGGCCCGGCATCCGCGCCGGCGCGGCGGCCTGGGCTGCCTTCATCCACGACGTGAAGGCCGCCACCCGCCCCTGAGCCCGGGGCGGACTCGGTACATGTGACCATGGCGCGATCTGTTCCTTCGCCCGTGAGGTGATTTCTTGACGAAGGCGGCGCTGCGACCCTACGCACTGTTGCCTCGGCAGTACGACGAACGGAAGGTCCTGGCCTCCACGGTGGACGCGTGGGGAAGGGCCCTCTGGTTGATCTGTGAGAACGCCCGATTCCAGCCCCAGCCCCATGGCTGGCGCTCCGTCGAGCCGCCGGAGTTGCCCTTCGATGCGCTCCTCGTCATCCGTGACGGGGCACACGTCCGTGAACAGACCCTGACCGGCGTGGCCATCGTCCCGCGGCAGATCGACGCGCTGGCCCGGGACGAGTTCGTCCTGTACGGCTTCGGCCGGGGGGATCGGGATCCGCGCGACGGCCAGATCTTCGACCGGCGAGGCCGCTCCCGCCGGCGCTTCGCCATGGGCTCCGGTCTCCTGCACATGGCGGCGGACGGCCGGGCGAATCTCTGGACCGGCTACAACGACGAGGGCATCTACGGGGACCCCATCGGTGCGGGCGCCCTGGTCCGGTGGGACGCGAGTGGCAACCGCCAACACGGTTTCCACCCGCCGAAGCCCTACCACGTCGTGGTCGAGATCGACGCGCTCAACGTCACGGACTCGGTCGTCCGAACGGCCTACAGCGGCCCCGGCTCTCCCCTGGCCGAGCTGCGGGCCGGGGAGCCGATCCGGATCCGGGAGCTGCCCGTGGCCGACGCGTGGGGGCTCGCCGTACGGGACGACCGCCTGCTGCTGCTCGGGGGCTCGGAGCCCGGCACGGCCCACATGCACCTGCGGCAGGTCCACCACTGCCGACTGACCGACGGCGGGGCGGTGATCACCGGCAGGGGCGAGCTGACCTGGCCGAACGGCGATCCCGTGCGCCGGTACACCCGCCCCGTCGGCCGCGGGCCACATCTCTACGTGCGCAACCGCCCCTCCATGCGGCAGTGGTACGTACTGAGCGTGCCCTAGCCCCGATCGGGCCGCCCGCGGGCCGATCCCGTGCACGTCCCTTCTAATCTGCTCGTGTGATCGACTACGCCGATTCCGGCAGACCGCAGATGCACGTCGGCGAGCCCGGGGCGGCCGTCCGGCTGCTGTTCTCCCGGCCCGAGCGGCCGTACGGGGACGACCCCACGCTCGACTTCCTCGTCAGAGCGCGGGGCGAGCACCTGAGCGTCGAGACCCTCGTGCGGACCTGGGACGGCGACGGCCTCGACGGCTTCCTCGCCTCACTCGCCGAGGACTTCCGGGGCTGGGAAGGGGCGCGGACCTGGCGTTCCCTCGAACACGACCTGTCCCTTTCGGCTGAGCACCGGTCCGGCGGTCACGTCCACCTGACGTGGGGGCTCCACGACCGGCCGGTGTCTGACGCCTGGCGGTTCGAGGCCACCACCGTGCACGCCGCCGGCGAGGACATGCGCGCCCTCGCCGACGCCCTCGGCACCTTCCTCACCGGCTACTCCCAGGGCACCTCCGGCGCCCTGTAGTACGCCGTGTCCTGGGCGGTCAGGCGGGGGCCCTGGGCGGCCAGGCGCTCCCGGTAGCCGGGCCAGTCCAGGGACGTGGACGGGGACCAGCCGAGTTCCGCGATGCCGAGGAGGCGGGGGAACGCCATCAGTTCCCAGTCGGCGCGGGTGGCGATGGTCTCCGTCCACAGGGGGGCCTCCACGCCCAGGACCGCGGATTCGGGGACGTCCGGGAGGTAGGCACCCGGGTTCCAGGAGTAGGAGCGCTGCACCGGGACGTAGCCGGCCCAGGCCAGGCCCGGCTTCGTCGCCTTGTCGTACTTCATGTCCAGGTAGGCGCGGTCCGCCGGGGAGAGGATCACCGGGTGGCCCGAGCGGGCGGCTGTCGCGACCGCCGTCTTCTCCGCCGCGGCCGTCTTGTCGTGGCCCCAGTACTGGAGGACGGCGCCCGGTGCCGGGCGGGCGTTCGCGAGCTGGTGCCAGGCCACCACCGTCTTGCCGTGCTTGGCCACCACCGCCTGGGCGCGGTCCATGAAGGCCGCGTAGTCCGCCGCCGGGGTGGAGTGGGCCTCGTCGCCGCCGATGTGGAGGTAGCGGCCGGGGGTGAGGGCGGCCAGTTCGCCGAGGACGTCGTCGACGAACTCGTACGTGCGCTCCTTGCCGACGCACAGGGAGCTGAAGCCGACCTTGATCCCGGTGTAGCGCTCGGGGGCCTTGCCGTCGCAGTTCAGCTCCGCGTAGGAGGCCAGGGCGGCGTTGACGTGGCCGGGCATGTCGATCTCCGGGACCACGTCGACGTAGCGGCGGGCCGCGTAGGCGACCAGCTCCCGGTACTCGGACTTGGTCCAGTGGCCGCCCGGCCCGCCGCCGACCTCGCTGCCGCCGCCGTACGCCGCCAGGCGCGGCCAGGAGTCGACGGCGATGCGCCAGCCCTGGTCGTCGGTGAGGTGCACGTGCAGGGTGTTGATCTTGTACTGGGCGAGCTGGTCGACGTACCGCTTGACCTGTTCGAGGGGGAAGTGGTGGCGGGCGATGTCGACCATCGCCCCCCGGTACGCGAAGCGCGGGGTGTCCGTGACGTCGCCCGCCGGGACCTCGCCCGCGCCCCGCACCGGCAGCAGCTGCCGCAGCGTCTGCCCGCCGCGGAACAGGCCCGCCGGGGCGTGCGCGGTCAGGGTGACCCCGGAGGCGGTGGTGTGCAGGCGGTAGCCCTCCGCGCCCAGCTCCCGGGCCCGGGCGTCCAGCCGCAGCCGGATCCCGTCCCCCTCGTCCCCGTCCACCACCGGCAGCGGCATCCCCCCGGCCGCGCGCAGCTGCTCCGCGAGGAGCTCCCCGACCTGCCGCACCTCCTCCGGGGAGCCCGGCCCGGTACGGATCACCGTGCCCGGGCCGAAGGCGTACCCGGCGCCGCCCGAGGCCCGGGCGGAGACCGGCGCCGGCAGGAGCCGTTCGTAGGGGGCGAGGACGGCGGAAGCGTGCGGGTGCTTGGCGTCGTCGCCGTGGGCCGCCGTGCAGGAGACGGCGGAGGCCAGGACGAGGAGGGCGGCGAGCGTGCGGCGCAGGGCTCTCATCCGCCCAGGTATAGGCCAAACGGCCCCCTCTGGGGCCGCACATGGCGGTGGGAGAATCACCGGATGGCGGAAATCATCCAGAAGGACGGTACGTGGACCTTCGACGGGGACGCGGTGCGCATCGTGCCGGGCCGCGACAAGGGGGTGGGGCTGCTCCGGCAGCACCTGGGCGAGGTGGTCGTGCCGTTGCGCGCGATCGGGGGGATCAGTTACGAGCCGGGGCGCAAGGCGGGCCGGCTTCGGTTGCGGCTGCGGGACGGGGCGGACCCGTTGATGCAGGTGACGGGCGGGCGGCTGCCGGAGGGCTCGGACCCGTACCGGCTGTCGGTGGAGTCGGACCGCAGCGGCGTCGCGGAGTACTTCGTGGACGAGGTGCGCAATGCCCTGCTGCTGGACCAGGTGGATCCGGGGCCGTGCGACGCGTACCTGATGCCGGGGCCGCCGGTGCCGCTGTCGTTCGGGGCGGGTGACGCCACGGCCTCCTTCGACGGGGACCGGGTGGTGCTGGACTGGAACTGGACCACGGAGGAGGCCAAGCGTTCGGGCGGCCCGTGCGAGTTCCGGGTCGCGGACGTGCGGGCGGTGGACTGGTCCCCCTCGAAGGGCCTGGACAACGGGTGGCTGCGGTTCACCCTGGAGGGCGCCCCGCCGGCGTCCGCGCCCAAGTACGACCGGTGCACGGTGGAGCTCTTCGGCTTCAAGAAGGACCCGCTGATGGCGCTGGTGGCGGCGGCCGTGGCGGTACGGATGCCCCATCCCGCGGCTCCCGCGCCCGAGCCGGAGCGGCCGCTGCCGCTCGCGGACGCGGCCCCCGCGCTGGCGGGCGAGCCAGCGGACCACGACACCCTGCTGCGGCGGCTGCGCGAGGTGGGCGAGCTGCACCAGTCGGGGATCCTCACCGCCGATGAGTTCTCGGCGGCGAAGGCGGCGATTTTGGGTCGTTTCTGACCAACGAGTACCGGAATTTCCCCTTCCCTGGTCCAGACCAGCGAGATCCTGCCCGATATCGGGCAGGATCTTTGCGTTTCACTCCTTGGACAGTCAATATCTACTGGTGCTCGACCGCCGCCCGTCGCATGACGACCTCGTCGACCACCTGGTGCGCAGCACCGCGCTGCAGCGCGGAGAAGCCGCCCGGGTGGTACTGGACGTGCTCGCCTACTTCAACGAGACGACGGAGGAGTTCGTCCGCCGCCGCCACCGCGAGCTGCAGTCGGGCGGCGCGGTCAACGCCGAGATCTTCGAGCGGATCGCGGCCGAACTGCCGCACCGCGCCGTGGCGCCACCGGAGCTCTCGCTCCGGCAGCTGCGCCGCATCGTCTACGGCTGACAGGGGCCGGCACGGCGGGCCCGGACAGGCCGCCGCGCGGGGAAGAGCACGACCACCGAACCTCAGGAGGGGCAACACCGTATGTGCGGAATCGTCGGTTACATCGGCAAGCGCGACGTGGCGCCGCTGCTGCTCGAAGGCCTGGCACGACTGGAGTACCGCGGATACGACTCCGCCGGCATCGTCGTCAACAGCCCGAAGGCCGCCGCGCTGAAGATGGTCAAGGCGAAGGGCCGCGTCCGCGACCTGGAGGCCCGCGTCCCCAAGCGCTTCGCCGGCACCACCGGCATCGCCCACACCCGCTGGGCCACCCACGGCGCCCCGAGCGACACCAACTCGCACCCGCACCTGGACCCCGAGAACAAGGTCGCCGTCGTCCACAACGGCATCGTCGACAACGCCGCCGAGCTGCGCGCCAAGCTGGAGGCCGAGGGCGTCGTCTTCGCGTCCGAGACCGACACCGAGGTGATCACCCACCTGATCGCCCGCTCCCAGGCCGACAGCCTGGAGGAGAAGGTCCGCGAGGCGCTCAAGGTCATCGAGGGCACCTACGGCATCGCCGTCATGCACGCCGACTTCGCCGACCGCATCGTCGTCGCCCGCAACGGCTCCCCGGTCATCCTCGGCATCGGCGAGAAGGAGATGCTCGTCGCCTCCGACGTGGCCGCCCTGATCGCGCACACCCGCCAGGTCGTGACCCTCAACGACGGCGAGATGGCCACCCTCAAGGCCGACGACTTCCGCACGTACACCACCAGCGGTACGACGACCACCGCCACCCCGGAGACCGTGGAGTGGGAGGCCGCCTCCTACGACATGGGCGGCCACGACACCTACATGCACAAGGAGATCTCCGAGCAGCCCGACGCGGTCGACCGCGTGCTGCGCGGCCGGATCGACGACCGCTTCAACACCGTCCACCTGGGCGGCCTGAACCTGGACCCCCGCGAGGCGCGCGGCATCCGCCGCGTCAAGATCCTGGGCTGCGGCACCTCGTACCACGCCGGCCTGATCGGCGCCGGCCTCATCGAGAGCATGGCCCGCATCCCCGCCGACGCCGAGCCGGCCTCCGAGTTCCGCTACCGCAACCCGGTCGTGGACCCCGACACCCTGTACATCGCCGTCTCCCAGTCGGGTGAGACGTACGACGTGCTCGCGGCCGTCCAGGAGCTCAAGCGCAAGGGCGCCCGCGTCCTCGGCGTCGTCAACGTGGTCGGCTCCGCGATCGCCCGCGAGGCCGACGGCGGCGTGTACGTCCACGCCGGCCCCGAGGTCTGCGTCGTCTCCACCAAGTGCTTCACCAACACGGTGGTGGCCTTCGCGCTGCTCGCCGTGCACCTCGGCCGGATCCGGGACCTGTCGGTCACCGACGGCAAGCGGATCATCGACGGCCTGCGCAAGCTGCCCGCGCAGATCGAGGAGGTCCTCAAGGGCGAGGAGGACATCAAGCGCCTCGCCGCCGAGTACGCCGACGCCAAGTCGATGATGTTCATCGGCCGCGTCCGGGGCTACCCCGTCGCCCTGGAGGCCTCCCTCAAGCTGAAGGAGATCTCCTACATCCACGCCGAGGCCTACCCGGCCTCCGAGCTGAAGCACGGCCCGCTCGCCCTCATCGAGCCGGCCATGCCGACGGTCGCGATCGTCCCGGACGACGACCTGCTGGAGAAGAACCGCGCGGCGCTGGAGGAGATCAAGGCCCGCAGCGGGCGGATCCTGGCCGTCGCCCACCGCGAGCAGGAGAAGGCCGACCACACCATCCTCGTGCCCAAGAACGAGGACGAGCTGGACCCGATCCTGATGGGCATCCCGCTCCAGCTGCTGGCGTACCACACCGCCCTGGCCCTGGGCCGGGACATCGACAAGCCGCGCAACCTGGCGAAGTCCGTCACGGTCGAGTAGTCGCACCGCGCACGCGGAAGCGGCGCGGGCACGGCACTTGGAAGGGGTGCCACCGGAACTCCGGTGGCACCCCTTCGCGTTGTCCCGCGCGCGGTCCGGGCCCGTCAGCCCGCGGCGACCGCCCGTCCGGAGGTCCTGCCCAGCGCCATCGGCCAGTTGGCCAGCGCGGCCGTCGCCCCGTACCAGGCCAGCAGCCCGGCCACGGCCGCGGCCCAGCCGCCCGCCTTGCCCAGTCCGGCGCTGTCCGCGAAGGCGGCTATGGCCAGCAGGAGGAGGGAGAGGGTCAGCAGGGCGTAGACGCCCTGGCCGAACAGCCCGCTCGACGCGGCGAGCGTCAGGGTCAGCGCGAGCATCGCGAAGAGGACGAGAAACGTTCCGGCCGCCTCGTCGGAGACCGCGGCCCCCGCGCCCTTGGCCCAGGTGAACCAGAAGATGCCGAGGCCCGCGAAGGCGGTGCCGTTGAACCCGTTGCCGCCGCGGTACTCGAGGAGGCCGAGGAGGAAGAGGGCCGCGCCGCCGACGTACATGGCGAGCGACACGGAGTTGGCGGCGGTCACACCCGAGAGGACACCCGTGTGGCCGATACCGAACGCGAGAAGGGTGAGACCCAGGGCGATGTTCCCCAGGGTCGAAGTCGAGGCCTTGCTTCCCGCAGAGACACCATTGTCCACGGCGGGCTCCCTTCGATCTGCAGTTGTTTGCTGCGTCCCAGCAGCATTTATCTACCCTTTACAAGGGGGTTCACAACCGCACAATCGACATACGACGGGTTACGGAATGACAACAACGGGTCGCTGCGCCCGCTTCGCCAGCCGCCCCGCGACCGAGCCGAAGATCCGGCCGACGATCCCGTGCGTGGAGCCCACCACGATGGCGTCCGCCGAGTACTCCCGGCCGACCTCCTCCAGCTCGTGGCAGATGTCGCCCCCGCGCTCGACGAGGATCCACGGCACCTCGGACAGGTAGTCCGCGCAGGCCAGCTCCAGACCGAGCACCTCGGTGCGGTGGTCGGGCACGTCCACGAAGACGGGCGGCTCGCAGCCGGCCCACACCGTGGTGGGCAGCCGGTTCGCGACGTGCACGATGATCAGACCGGAACCGGATCGCCGGGCCATGCCGATCGCGTACGCCAGGGCGCGCTCACTGGACGTGGAGCCGTCGAAGCCCACCACCACGCCGTGCCGGAAGGCCGGGTCGCAGGGGTGGCGCGTCTGTTCCACCGCGCGCAGGTCGCTCGATACGGAATCGGCGAGGTGCTTGCGCTTGCGGTCCGCGGGTTCGGGGAATTCGTGACCGGCCATGATGTCTCGGGGAAGAGTCCTCGGGGGAAGCGACAGGGACGGTTTCGGCGACTCGGATCTTCTGACGACGGGGGCCCGTGCCACGAGCGCTTTTGACGACGCAGCGTGACCGGGCTCTGTCCTGGAAGCATCTTTCCAAGCCCTTACCCACCAGGGTACGGCGACACTCCTGTCCTGCACAGGGCATGCCGCCCTTGGAGAGCGTCCCAGGGAGCATGCCGGAGCGCGGGCGCCTTGGCAATGGCAGCTGTCCCCTACAGGCAGTGACGAGAGGCCCTTGCGCCACCCGTGCGCGCAGTGACCGAGGCCCGTACCGGGGCGTTGGACAAGAGTCCGACCGTCCAGGAAGAGCCCGCAGGGAGTACGCCGTGCCCGGCCATCCGGTTCACCCCGTCCAGCCCGTCCAGCCCGCTCCGATGACGCGGTCCACCCGGTCCGCCCGCTCCGCGCCGTCCTCCGTGCGCGCTCCGCTTCACCCGTCCGTGCAGTCCGCCGGACGGGTACACGACGACCCTGCGGGTGACGTGGTGCGCTGGGCGGCCTTCAGCTGCCTGCTCGTACCGGTCGTCCTGGTGGTCTACGGGACCTCGTACGGCGGGGCCGCCGTGGCGACCCTGGGACTGGCGGCCGTCACGGCCGCCTGCCGGGTGCTGCTGCGGTACTCGGAGAAGGCGGAGCGGGCCGCGGCCCGCGTCCTGTCGGAGGATCCGCTTCCGCCCGGGCACCGCGGCCGGCACTCCCGCACCGGGGCCGGTTCGCACCGCGGTTGCCACGGTTCCGGCGGCACGTCCCCCCACGACTGACCGATTCGCACGTACACACCCGGTTGTTTTCAGCCAACTTCCGGACCCCATGCTTCCCTTGCCGGAATGTCCCCCCACCCCCCCGACCATCAGCGACTATGGGCGACAGGGGACGATTCGACCCCATGAGTACTGGCCACGGCCGGATCGCGGGCTTCCCCGTCGGGTAGCGGAGTGGAACGCTTCCTGATCGAATGCTTTTCGCCAAGTTGCCAAGTCGACATAGCGCTGCGTGCTGAACTTGTCACGCCGACACCACGGGACGCAGTAGATTCGATCATGTATTTACGGCGGGGGATCCACGTGCAAGGCCGAGGGGAAACGTGCAGGTGCGACCAGACCAAGGAGTCGCGACACCCAAGGGGGGCTTAGCGCCATGAGCCAGGATTCCACCGCCGCTGTCGTCGCAGACGCGGGCCGGAAGCTCGCGGGGCGTCGCCGCAGGGAGATCGTCGCCGTGCTGCTGTTCAGCGGCGGGCCGATCTTCGAGAGTTCCATTCCGCTGTCCGTGTTCGGGATCGACCGGCAGGACGCGGGAGTTCCACGCTACCGACTGCTCGTGTGCGCCGGGGAGGACGGTCCGCTGCGGACCACCGGCGGACTCGAACTGACCGCGCCGTACGGGTTGGAGGCGATCGCCCGGGCAGGCACGGTCGTCGTTCCGGCCTGGCGCTCCATCACCTCGCCGCCGCCGCCGGAAGCGCTCGACGCGCTGCGGCTGGCGCACGAGGAGGGCGCCCGGATCGTCGGCCTGTGCACGGGAGCCTTCGTGCTCGCCGCCGCCGGGCTGCTCGACGGCCGGCCCGCGACGACGCACTGGATGTACGCGCCGACGCTGGCCAAGCGCTACCCGTCCGTCCACGTCGACCCGCGCGAGCTGTTCGTCGACGACGGCGACGTGCTGACGTCCGCGGGCACCGCGGCCGGAATCGACCTGTGCCTGCACATCGTGCGCACCGACCACGGCAGCGAGGCGGCCGGGGCCCTGGCCCGCAGGCTCGTCGTCCCGCCCCGCCGCACCGGCGGCCAGGAGCGCTACCTCGACCGGTCGCTGCCCGAGGAGATCGGCGCCGACCCGCTCGCCGAGGTCGTCGCCTGGGCGCTGGAGCACCTCCACGAGCAGTTCGACGTGGAGACGCTGGCCGCCCGCGCCTACATGAGCAGGCGCACCTTCGACCGGCGGTTCCGCTCGCTCACCGGCAGCGCGCCGCTCCAGTGGCTGATCACCCAGCGGGTGCTCCAGGCACAGCGGCTCCTGGAGACCTCCGACTACTCGGTCGACGAGGTCGCCGGACGCTGCGGCTTCCGCTCGCCGGTCGCCCTGCGCGGCCACTTCCGGCGGCAGCTGGGCTCCTCCCCGGCCGCCTACCGCTCCGCCTACCGCGCCCGCCGGCCCCAGGCCGACGCGCCGGTGCCGGAGATGCAGGGCTCGCCGGTGCCGCACCAGCGCACCCCGCAGCCCCAGCGGGCCGCGGCGGCCCTGGCCGCCTCCGGCCCGAGCGTGACCGAGCTGTACGCCCCGAGCCGGGTGCTGCGCGAGCACGCGTAGCCGTCCCCGCACGAGCGAGGAGGTCCCCCCACCGGTGGAGCACCGGTGGGGGGACCTTCGGCATAAGGTGGGGCGCATGAACGATCGCATGGTGTGGATCGACTGCGAGATGACCGGGCTCTCGCTGACGGACGACGCACTTATCGAGGTGGCCGCGCTGGTCACCGACTCGGAGCTCAACGTGCTCGGCGAAGGCGTGGACATCGTGATCCGCCCGCCGGACGCGGCCCTGGAGACCATGCCGGACGTGGTGCGCGAGATGCACACCGCCTCCGGCCTGCTCGACGAGCTGGCCGCCGGCACGACCCTCGCCGACGCCGAGGCCCAGGTCCTGGCGTACGTGCGGGAGCACGTGAAGGAGCCGCGCAAGGCCCCGCTGTGCGGGAACTCGGTCGGCACCGACCGCGGGTTCCTCTCGCGCGACATGCCCGCGCTGGAGAGCCACCTGCACTACCGGATCGTGGACGTGTCCTCCGTGAAGGAGCTGGCGCGCCGCTGGTACCCGCGCGCGTACTTCAACAGTCCGCCGAAGAACGGCAACCACCGGGCGCTCGCGGACATCAAGGAGTCCATCGCCGAGCTGCGCTACTACCGGGAGGCGGTCTTCGTGCCGCAGCCCGGACCCGACTCGGACACCGCCCGCACCATCGCCGCCAAGCACGTCGTCACGGACGAGTAGACCCTCCGGAGGGGGGCGCGGGGGAAAGGTGGAGCGAGCACCCTCCAACACCCTGTACCCTTTTCTTCGGCCGGTCGTTCTGCGACCGGACATGGTGGGTGTAGCTCAGCTGGTAGAGCACCTGGTTGTGGTCCAGGTGGCCGCGGGTTCAAGTCCCGTCACTCACCCTGCGGGAAGGCCCCGGTACGCGGAAGCGGACCGGGGCCTTCTGCGTTCCCGCCACGCCCTCCCGCCGCGGGTCCACCCCGTGGGTCCTGGCCCGGGAGCGTGGACCTGCCGGTGCGGCTGCGGTGGACGGTCGGGATCCAGGCGCTGCTCACGCTGCCGCTGCTCGCGGCCGGGGAGGTCGTCACGAGGACCGCAAAGCCCCCAGTGCCTTCGCCAGGTCTTCCCCGGTCATGACCGGGGCCACCTCGATCTCGGCGTTGAACTCGTGGAACAGGTCCCAGGTCAGCGAGGGCATCTGTGCGCTGTCCTGGAGGTCGAAGACGATCCAGCAGGAGCGCACGCCCTCGTGGAGGCCGAAGTAGGCCGCCTCGGGCTTGACCTTGTCCATCAGGCTCTTCATGGCCTGGGGCAGGCCTCCGGTCGTGATGCCCTCGTTGGTGGCGGCCGTGTCCATGTGGGCCCTGAGCATGACTCTCATGCGTGGCTCCTTCCGTCACGGCCACCCTCGGCGCGGTACGGGGGCGCGGCAACATTTGTGCCCCCGTCCGGCGGAGCGGGGCGGTGGTCAGGCGGAGGGGCCGCCGGCCGCCTGGATGTGGAAGTTGAACTCCGAGTGCCCCAGGGCGCCCATCACGCGCAGCCACACCGGGAGCAGCATCTCGGTGCCGCGAGCGGTCTCGATGCCGCCGAGGTCGAGGATGGCGCGGTCCGGCCAGCCGAAGGAGCCCAGCAGGTCGTGGACGGTCTTCTTGGCGTCGGCGTCCTCGCCGGAGAGGAAGACGGTGTGCTCGCCCGGCACCCGGGCCGGGTCCACCATGATCTGGCAGTTCATGGTGTTGAGGGTCTTGACGACGCGCAGCCGCGGGAAGGTGCGCTGGATCAGCTCGCCGAGGCTGTCGTCGTTGGCCGGGTCCAGGACGGGCGGGAAGCCCTTGGAGAAGTCCAGCGGGTTCGCGATGTCGATCAGGATCTTGCCGTCCAGGTCGGCCGCGTCGGCCTCGCCGAGGGCGTCGAGGCTGACCCGGCCGCCCGTGGCGTTGACGAGGACCTCGCCGTCCCGCGCGGCCTGCGGGAAGCCCGCGAGGCCGATCGCAGGGTGGGCGGCCTGCCATTCGGCGTACTCGGCGCGGGCGAGGGTGGACTCCGGGTCGCGGGTGCCGATGACCACCTCGTGGCCCAGGGAGGCCAGCCGGGCGGCCACCGTACGGCCGACGACGCCGGTGCCGAGAACTGCGTAGCGCATGTGGGTGTCCCATCAGGATCGGTTCTGCACGTGCCGGTGCGGGATGCGGCCGCTCCGGGGACCGGCGTGTACCGGCCCCCAACTGGCGCGATCCGTACGGTATTCCACGGCTCGGCGGAACGTCTCCGTCCAAGATCCCGGATTCCCGGTACGTCGTCGGCGCCCGCCCTTGGCGGGGGTCGGGCGCCGGCGTCGGGCGCCGGCGTCAGGCGCCGCGGCGCTTGCGGCGGGCGCGGCGGCCGCCCTCACCGCGCCGGGCCCGGCCGTCCAGCGCGATCCACACCCGCACCTCGGTCCCGCCGAGCACCGAGCGCCCCAGCCGCACGTCGCCGCCGGTGGACTCGGCGACCCGGCGCACGATGTCCAGGCCGAGTCCCGTGGAGCCGTCGCGGGCGCCGTCGTTGCCGCGCCGCAGGGCGGCGTCGGGGTCGGCGATGCCGGGGCCGCCGTCCGAGACGAGGACGATGACGGCGTCCCCGGCGTCGTGCACGTCCACCGCGAAGGGGGTGGCCTCCGGGGTGTGCCGGAAGACGTTGCCGAGCATGGCGTCGAGGGCGGCCGCCAGCTCGGGGCGGGCAACCGGGATGCGCACGGTGCGGTCCACGCCCGCGAGCCGGACCTCGCGGCCCTCGTCCTCCGCCAGCGCCGACCAGAAGGCCATCCGGTCGCGGATCACCTCGGAGGCGTCGCAGCCGGCGGTGGCGGTGCTGGCGGGCGGGCGCTGCTCGCGGGCGGTGCGGATGATCGTGTCGACCTCCCGCTCCAGCTGCTCGACCGCCGCCCGGGTGTGCTCGGCGGCCGGGCCGTCCCCCAGGGAGGCCGCGTTGAGCCGCAGCACGGTCAGGGGCGTGCGCAGCCGGTGCGAGAGGTCGGCGGCGAGCTCCCGCTCGTTGGCGAGGAGTTCCACGACCTGGTCCGCCATCGAGTTGAACGCGACGGCCGCCGAGCGGAGTTCCTTGGGGCCGTCCTCCGGCACCCGGGCCCCGAGCCTGCCCTCCCCCAGCTGGTGCGCGGCGTCCGCGAGCCGTTCGGCGGGGCGCACCAGGCGGGCGCCGAGCCGGTCCGCGACGGCCACCGAGCCGATGACGAGGGCGAGTCCGACGCCGCCGAGGACCAGCCAGGCGGTGGTGACCCCGTTGCTGACCTCGCTCTCCGGGACGTAGATCTCGATGACCGCGATGTCCCCGGAGCCGAGGGCGACGGGCTGGAGCAGGGCCGAACCCCCGCCGGGGACGCGGGCTGTGGTCGCCCGGCCGAGGGAGCGGGTCTCGGCGACCGCGTGGGCGCCGGCTCGGCCTTCGCCGATGTCCACGGCGGCGGCGCCCCCGATCGCGGGGACGTGCACGGCCATCCGTCCGGCGGCGCCCATCTCGGTGGACTCCACGGCCCGGCGCAGCTGTGCGGGGTCGGTGGTGACGGTCAGGGTCGGCCCCATGGTGGCGGCCTGCCGTTCGGCGTTGGAGAAGGCCCGGTCGCTGGCCATCTCCCGCACCACCATCGCCAGCGGCACGGCGAAGGCCAGGACCACCATGGTCGTGACCGCGAGGCACACCTTGACCAGCGCCCATCTCACGGCGTCCACCTCACAGCGGCGGCTCCAGCTTCACGCCGACCCCGCGCAGGGTGTGCAGGTAGCGGGGCCGGGCGGCGGTCTCGCCGAGTTTGCGGCGCAGCCAGGACAGGTGCACGTCTATGGTCTGGTCGTCGCCGTAGGACTGCTGCCAGACCTCGGCGAGCAGCTCGCGCCGGGCCACGACCACACCGGGCCGGCCGGCGAGGAAGGTCAGCAGGTCGAACTCGCGCCGGGTGAGGTCGAGTACGGCGCCGTCGAGTTCGGCCTGGCGGCGCAGGGGGTCGATGGCGAGGCCGCCGACGCGCAGGACGCGCGAGGGGGGTTCGGCGCCGGCGGCGGCGCGGGCGCGGCGCAGGACGGCGGCCATGCGGGCGGAGAGGTGCTCGACGGAGAAGGGTTTGGTCAGGTAGTCGTCGGCGCCGTCGTTGAGGAGCCGGACGATCTCGGCCTCGTCGTCTCGGGCGGTGGCGATGATGACCGGCACGTCGGTGATGCCGCGCAGCATCTTCAGGGCCTCGGAGCCGTCGAGGTCGGGCAGTCCGAGGTCGAGGATGACCACGTCGAAGCGGTTGTGGGCGACTTCGCGCAGGGCCTCCAGGGCCGTGCCGACGCTCCGCACGGTGTGGGAGGCCTCGGTCAGGTGCCGGATGAGGGCGGAACGTACGAACTGGTCGTCCTCGACCACGAGCACACTAGCCATGGGCGCACCGTAGTCCATCCGGGGGACCCGGGGAGGTGCCGGGACAGGTCTGTGACGTGTGGTGCACTATGTGCCCTGATGCGACGAGGACCTGTACATGCCATGGCCTGGGTGCTGGCGACCGCGGCCGCCGTGACCCTGTCGTGGTGGGGTGTGCACACGGTCATGTCCGGTACGGCCTACGATCCCCCGCGCGCGGTGCCGCTGACGGCGAGGGCGCCGGACGCCACGCCCTCGTCCTCCTCCACCCGGGAGCCGGATCCGACGCCCTCGCCTTCCGGTTCCCCGTCCGCGTCCCCGTCGCCCTCCGCGTCCGCGCCGGACCGGGCCGGGGTCGCTCCCTCGGCGTCCGCGCGGTCGAAGCAGGCGCCGGCGCCCGGCCGGAGCCCGTACCCGGAGGGCGGTCAGGGTGGCGGGTCCGGCACGGTGAAGAGCTACTCGGTGTCGGGCGGCCGGGTCGTCTTCGACCTCGGGGCCACCTCGGCCGGGCTGGTCTCGGCGACGCCGGAGGCGGGCTGGCGGATGCAGGTGTGGAAGCAGGACTTCTGGATCCGGGTCACCTTCACCCAGGGCGGCCGCGAGGTGTCGGTGTTCTGCACCTGGCACGACCACCCGCCGATGGTGGAGACCGTCGACCCGTAGCGGGCCTCAGCGGAAGACCGAGGGCGGCGGTTGCGGGGAGGGGACGGCGGAGGCGTCTTCCACCGGGGCGGCTCCGCCCGTGAAGTCGGCCAGGGCGCGGCCGTGTTCGACCCGGCCGGGGTGCGGGTCGCTCGCCACGCGGCGGGTGAACTCCGCCACGGGCAGCTCCTGGTCGGAGGCCACGAGCACCGCGTTGCCGAAACGTTTCCCCCGCCAGACGACGGGATCCGCCGCCAGCGCCAGCTCCGCGAACCGCGAGGCGGCCGTGGCGACCTGGCCCCGCAGGTGCGCCAGCGGAGGGCCGTCCGCCAGGTTGGCCACGTACCAGCCGGTGGGCGCCAGCGCCCGGCGCACCTCGTCCAGGAACTCCCCGCTGGTCAGGTGGGCCGGGGTGCGCGCCCCGCTGAACACGTCCGCGATGACCAGGTCCGCCCAGCCGTCCGGCACCTTCGCGAGCCCCGCCCGCGCGTCCACGGCCCGTACGCGGATCCGCGCCTGCGGGTCCAGCGGCAGGTGTTCCCGTACGAAGGCCACCAGGGCCGCGTCCACCTCCACCACCTGCTGCGTGGAGCGGGGGCGCGCGGCGGCCGTGTAGCGGGCCAGGGTGAAGGCGCCGCCGCCCAGGTGCACCACGTTCAGGGGCTGCCGGGCGGGCGCGATCAGGTCGATCAGGTGGCCGATCCGGCGCTGGTAGGCGAAGTCCAGGTGGCCGGGGTCGTCCAGGTCCACGTGGGACTGCGGGGCGCCGTCGATCAGCAGGGTCCAGGCGCGGGAGCGCTCGCGGTCCGGTGCCAGCTCGGCCAGCCCGCCGCCCACCTGTCCGGAGACCGGGCCGGCGGCCGGTATCGCGCCGTCCTTGTTGCCCCTGCTGCCCTTGCTGCCCTTGCCTTTGCCTTTGCCTTTGCCTTTGCCTGCCACGCTCCCATTATCGCTGGCCAGGGCATCACCGACAGTTGTCGGCCGCCTCGATGAGCCGGGCCGCCTCGCCCAGCGCCGCGCGCAGCACCTCGGGGTCGGTGACCGGCTCCACCGCATCCGGGGGCAGCAGCCAGCCCGTACCGCCCGCCGTGGGCGCGGCGGCGAGGTCGCCGAAGCGCATGCCGCGCCCGTTGGTCTGCGTACAGGCACTGCCGGGCAGGTCCCACGCGTCGGCGGTGCCGGGCGGGACGAGGAAGCCGAGGGTGTCGCCGGAGCCGTCGTGCAGGACCGGGCCGACGCCGGGGGCGGCGAGGCCAGCGCCGCGCCGGATGATGTCCACCGCCTCAAGGCCCTGGCGGGCGGGAACGGTCACCAGGTCCGGGGCCGCGACGGGGGCCTGCGGACCCGGGGCCGGAACCAGGGCCGTGGCCGGGGAGGTCGCGCCGGGTCCGGGCGCGGTGTTCGTTCCGATGCTGTCCATGCCGGCCTCCACCAAGGGGAACCCCTCCTCGATCCGTATCCGCATGGGTTCAACGCGCGGAAGCGTCAACGGGTGCGGCGGCAAGACGCCGCAAAGGATGGCAGTTCATGGCGGATCGCGGGTGAGATATCCGTTTTGTAGCCAAACACCGCATGAAGCACCCGCCGCTGGCGGTACGTTCATGCGCGCCGGAGCCCTGACTCCGGGGCGAGACCGACAGGTATCGACAGGGATCGGCAGGGTCCTGCGGGACACCTGGGATTGTCCAGAGAGGCACACGTCCGTGACTCCTCCCCCACCTGAAGGTGGGGGCTTCTCGCTGAGCCGGTTGGGCTTCGCGACGGGCCGGCCCGGCCCGCAGAACGTTGGAAGCCCCTACGACGTCGGCGTGTGCCTGGTGGCCGCAGGCGACGCGGTGGAACTTCTCCTGTGTGGACCGGTTCTCCTTCGCGACGTGCCCGCATTCGGGGCAGGTCCGGGAGGTGTTGCGGGGGTCCACGGCGATCACTTTCCTACCGGCGCTTTCAGCCTTGCCGGTGAGGATCGTCAGGAACACCCCCCATCCGGCGTCGGCCATCGAGCGGTTGGGGCCGGCCTTCGCGGCGGCCTTCCGCCCGTGGCGCGGGTTGGCGATGTGCTCGCCGCCCGAGGTGGTGAGGAACGGCGCGACGCCCATGTCGATTCCGACCACGGACCCGGTCGCGGGAAGCGGTTCGGGCTGGGGCTGGGGCTGGGGCTGCTCCGCGGTCAGCACCACGGACCAGCGCTTTCCCTCGCGCTTGACCGACACGGTCTTGACCTTGCCGACCACCGGTCGGTGCCGCCTGACCTTGTATCGAAAACCAGCAGCGTCCTGCCTGACCGTCACCACGTAGCCGCAGAGCACTCCGGTGCTCCGCGCCTCCGGGGCAGGGACCGCTTTCACCCCCCGGCCAAAGCCGGGGGTACCCAGCGAGGGAGTTCCTGATGGCGGCGTCCCCCCACTCACCCAACTCCTCCTTCCGCCGCCTGCGCGGACAGCACTCCCCCGCCGAGTTCGCGGCCATGGTCCGCCGCGCGGCCCGGGAGATCGGCGAAACGGTTTCCTGCGACGCCCGCTACATCGGCCGCGTCGAGTCGGGCGAGATCCGCTGTCCCAACTACGCCTACGAACGGGTCTTCCTCCACATGTTCCCCGGGCGCACCCTGGCCGACCTCGGCTTCTCCCCGCGCGAGGCGGTGCGCGGCCGGGGGGCGCAGCGCGCACTGCCGGCGCCGCCGGTCTTCACCCACCTCGTCCGGCGTTCCAAGGAGAGCGACGTGCTGCGCCGCGCGTTCATGACGGGCGGCTCCGCGACCGTGGCCGCCGCGACGCTCAGCCTCACCCTGCTCGGCGACGCCCGCAGGCTCCCCTCCCGCGCCGGCGAGGCCGAGGCCGCCGCGGTCGAGGACGCGGTGCGGCAGATCCGGCTGCTGGACGACCGGCACGGCGCCGACACCCTCTACCGGCGGGCGGCGCAGCCCCTGAAGACCGCGTACGCGCTGCTCGACGCGGGGGCCACCCGGCAGTCCACCGAGGACCGGCTGCACGCGGGGGCCGGGGAACTGGCCGTCTCGGTGGGCTGGCTGGCGCACGACTCGGGCCGCTTCGAGGACGCCCGCTCGCACTACGCGGAGGCCCTGGCCACCGCCCGGGTCTCGGGCAACGCGGCCCTGGAGGCGCACGCCTTCAGCAACATGGCCTTCCTGGCCCGGGACCGCGGCCGCCACCGCGAGTCGGTACGGGCGGCCCAGGCGGGCCGGCGCGCGGCCCGCTCCCTCGGCTCGCCCCGGCTGCTGGCGCTGCTGGCACTGCGGGAGGCCGGCGGCTGGGCGGGCCTCGGGGACCGCAGGGCGTGCGAGGAGTCACTGGCCCGGGCGCACGCGGAGTTCGCGCGGGGCGCGTCGGCCGACGACCCGGAGTGGATGTCCTTCTTCGGCGAGGCCGAGCTGGAGTCGCTGGAGTCCCGCTGCTGGGCCGCCCTCGGGGAACACGCCCGCGCGGCCCGGCACGCCCGGCGTGCGGCGGACCTCCAGGACCCGCACTTCGCGCGGAACGTCGCCCTCTACACGGCGGAGCTCGCCGACGACCTGGCCCGGGCGGGAGCGCCCGACGAGGCCGCCTGGGCGGGCGGCCGGGTCCTGGACCTGCTGACCGAGGTCCGCTCGACCCGCGTCCGGTCGATGCTGGCCGGCACGGCTCGCACCCTGGTCCCCCACCAGCGCTCGCCGCGGGTGGGGGCGTTCCTGACGCGGCACGCGGAGGCGTAGCGCTCTGCGGCGCGCTTGGCTGCGGGCCCGCCGTGGCTGAGCGCGCCGTTCCCCGCGCCCCTGGCGGGACACGGCCCGGGGCGGCGCCTGGCCTGCGGCCCGCTCTGCCGGGGGCCGGGCCGCGGCGCACTTGACGCGGCCCGGCCACGTCCCACCCGCACA
>NZ_GG657750.1:2842302-2863065 GCF_000158895.1 Streptomyces sp. C
CCGTGCGGGACTTTCGCAACACCCCCTAGCCCTCCAGGTGGCCCGTGTCGTTCCAGCGTTCCAGCGCCGGGGCGCCGTAGGCCCAGCCCAGGACCGACAGGGAGGTGGGGTCCAGGCGGATGCGGGCGCCGAAGGAGGCCTCGAAGCCGAGCCAGCGGGCGGCCAGGGTGCGCAGGATGTGGCCGTGGGCGAAGACGAGGACGTCGCGCTCCGCCGCGCGGGCCCAGGCCACGACCTCGTCGGCGCGCGCCGAGACGTCGGCGACGGCCTCACCGCCGGGGACCCCGTCGCGCCAGATCAGCCAGCCCGGCCGGACCGCCTGGATCTCGGCCGGGGTCATGCCCTCGTAGTCGCCGTAGTCCCACTCCATCAGGGTGTCCCAGGGATCGGCCTGGGCCCCGAAGCCGGCCAGGTCGCAGCTCTCGCTCGCGCGGACCAGCGGGCTCGTGCGCACCTCCAGGCCGCGCAGGCCCGCCCAGGGTTCCCGGGCCAGGCGGTCGCCGAGCCGCTTCGCCCCCAGCCTGCCCTCCTCCAGCAGCGGCACGTCTTTGCGGGCCGTGTGCTTGCCGATTTTTTTTTTATGCCGTCTGGCCGTGGCGGGCCAGCAGGATGCGGGGGGCCATCTGTGTTTCTCCCGGTCCGTGGGGGTTCACCGTCCGTCCATCATCGCCGACGGGGTCACAGGGGCGGGGACCGGACCGTTTCCGCCGTATGACCACGATTGTCAGTGGCGGATGGGACACTTCCGCCCGTGAGCTCCTACCCGCCCGACGGCCCGCCCCAGACGACACTGCGGCAGCGGCTCGCCGACCTGCGCGGCCCCGCCGTGCCGCCCCGCCCGCTCGACGCGCGGGCGCTCGCCGCCCTCGCCGCCAATCCCGGCTGCGGCAGACGGGCCCTGCTCGACGGCGCCGGGGTGGACAAGACCGCGCTCGCGGCCGCGCTGGGCTCCCCCGCCGCCTTCGGGCAGTCGCAGTTCGCGATCGTCCGCGGCAACTCCTTCGAGGCCCGGGTCAAGGGCGACGGCGGAGTGGAGCTGCTGCGGCTGACGCACGCCCGCCTCGGCGGCGGGGCCGAGCCGCCCGGGCCGGACTCCCGGGTGCCGGAACCTGACCGCCGCGGGCCCCGAGGGGGGGGGCCGCGCGAAGGACACTAGACCAAACGAGAGACCCACAACACGGAGAAGTGGACGCTGCTGGACCATCCGATGCTGGCCCTGGAGGTGGCGGGCACCCCCGCGTACCTGGAGCCCGACGCCGTCGTGGTGCACCCCGACGGCCGCTGGACCGTGGTGGAGATCAAGTCGTTCCCGATGATCGACGGGGCCGCCGACGCCGCGAAGGTGGGGGCCGCCGCGCGGCAGGCCGCCGTCTACGTGCTGGCCCTGGAGCAGACCGCCGGGAAGCTGGAGGGCGCCGAGGTCGGCCACCAGGTGCTGCTCGTCTGCCCGAAGGACTTCTCCAACCTGCCCACCGCCGCACTCGTGGACGTACGCCGGGAGCGGGCGGTGACCCGCCGCCAGCTGGAGCGGCTGACCCGGGTGGAGGAGCTGGCCGAGGGGCTGCCGCAGGGGCTGTGCTTCGACCCCGCCCGGCCCGCCGCCGAGCTGACCGAGGCCGTCTCGGCGGTCTCCGCCGCCTACGCCCCCGAGTGCCTCGCCGCCTGCGAGCTGGCCTTCCACTGCCGGGAGCGGGCCCGCGACGCGGGGGAGCCGGCCGCGCTGGGCCGTTCCGTACGGGGCGAGCTGGGCGGTCTGACCACCGTCGAGGCCGCCCTCGCCGCTGCCGCCGGAACGGAAGCCGGCCCCGGCCCCGGCCCCGGCCCCGGCCCCGGCCCCGGCCCCGACGCCGGTCACGGCTCCGACCCCACCGCCGCCGCCCTGCGCGAGGCGGCCCGGCTGCGCGCCGAGGCGCTGGCGCTGGCCGCCGCCCGACCCCCCGTACCAGGCCCCGGAGACCCCCGAATGCCCCTGCTGAGCACCCTGGCCCGGCAGAAAAAACATCCGCGCGGGCCGCAACCTGCCGCTCGAAACCGTGCGGCACCGCCACCTGAGCGAGCGCCCGCTGGTCTTCGTACCGCTGACCACCGCCGGCGAGGCGGGCGCCCCGCTGGGCGCGATGCTGGGCACCGACCGGCACGAGCCGCGGATCTTCGTCATACCCCAGCCCCGCGACCGGGACCTGCGCTGGCGGTTCCTGGCCGACCTGGCCGTGCAGGTGATGGCGTACGTGGACGCGTACGCGGACGTCGTCGAGCCCGCCGAGCGCACCGAGACCGACCCGGAGACCGGCAGGAAGGTCAAGGTCGAGGCCGAACTGTGCGTGGACGCCCCGCAGATCGTCGTGCCGAGCCGGGCCGGCATCGAGTACGTGCGCCTGCTGGGCCGGTCCATGCGGTTCCGCCGGACCGCCGAGGAGGACCCGGAGAACCCCTACCCGGCCCCCACCCAGGTGCCGCTGCTCGGCCGCTGGTTCACGCACCTCGCCGAACGCTCCCGCGTCCCCGGCTCCTCCATGCTGCTGTCCGCCACCGACCTGCTGGGCCGGCACTGGGCCACGGGCCAGAGCGACCTGGAGGACCAGCACCTCGGGGCGCTGCTCGGCTGGATCGACCCGCCGGAGGGCTTCTCGGGCGCCGAGTTCGCGCTGCGCGTGGAGCTCGCGCGGGACGCGGACGGGCAGCTGGAGGTCCCCCCGGCCGGCCCGGCCACCGACCCGGCCTTCGACAACAAGCTGCTCGCACCGGCCATCGCGAAGTTCGACGCCGCCCGGGCGGCCGACGCGAACGGCGACGGGGATACCGCGCGCTTCGCCGAGCGGGCGGTCCGGCGGCTGGTCCTGAGCCAGATGGAGACCGCCTGGTGGCAGACCTGGGCGGCGGTCGACCTGATGCGCACCCTGCCGCCGGGCGGGCGGACCGAGGAGCGCTGGACCCGCGACCGCTGGTCCTTCACCGGCCACCGCGACCGGGTCCGGGCGGGCGAGCCGCCGCAGCCGCGCCGCGACGACGCGGTGACGGCCGCCCAGAAGCTGGCCACGCGGGAGACCGAGCAGGTGCGCCTCGACGCGCAGGAGGCGCTGGACGACCCGCTCGTCATGGCGGGCCGGCGGTTCGCGGGCGAGGCCTTCGCCGGCGAGGTCACCGAGGTGCTGATGGAGTGGTCGGAGGGCAAGCGCCCCCGGCCGCGCCCGCTGGTGACGGTGGCCACCGAGGACCGGCCGCAGCTCGCCGACGCGGGCGGCGGGAAGGTGTTCCGCTCGCTGGACGGGCGGCAGCAGGCCTTCGAGTTCGTGCGGTACGAGGAGGACGGGCAGCTGGTGCTGCGCGTGCTCGACAAGATGGGCGCGGGCCGGGAGCCGGTGGCGGGCTCGGTGCCGGAGAAGGGCGACCGGGACTGCTGGACCCTGTTCGAGCACGACGCGCGCGGCGGCCCGAAGCTGCCGGACCCGGAGCACACCCCGTGGACGCACGGCGGCCCGCCGGGCTCCGCGACCGCCCCCGCCCTGGACGCCGTGACCGACGAGGACCTGTTGTGACCACCGCCTTCGACCCGGGCGCGGCCGCCGACCGGGCCACCGCCGCGATCCTCCACGACACCCTGCACGGCACCGAGCGGGGGGTGGTGGTGGACTCCCCGCCGGGCGCCGGCAAGTCGACGCTCGTGGTGCGGGCGGCCCGGGAGCTGGCCGCCGCCGGGCGCCGGCTGATGGTGGTCGCGCAGACCAACGCGCAGGTCGACGACCTGGTGCTGCGGCTCGCCGAGAAGGACCCGGAGCTGAAGGTGGGCCGGCTGCACAGCAGTGACGGCGACGCCTACGATCCGGCGCTGCGCGGGCTCCCGTCGGTCACCCTGTCGGCCAAGCCGGCGGACCTGGCGGAGCTGCCGGTCACCATCTCCACGGCCGCCAAGTGGGCGTACGTGAAGGCCGACGCGCCGTGGGAGCACGCGATCGTCGACGAGGCGTACCAGATGCGCTCGGACGCGCTGCTGGCGGTGGCCGGGCTGTTCGAGCGGGCGCTGTTCGTGGGCGACCCGGGGCAGCTGGACCCGTTCAGCGTGGTCGGCGCGGAGCAGTGGGCCGGGCTGTCGTACGACCCTTCGGCGTCGGCGGTCTCCACGCTCCTCGCGCACAACCCCGGGCTGCCGCAGCACCGGCTGCCGGTGTCGTGGCGGCTCCCGGCGACGGCGGCGCCGCTGGTCTCGCGCGCCTTCTACCCGTACTCGCAGTTCCGCAGCGGCACCGGCCCCGGCGAGCGGCGCCTCGCGTACGGGGTCGCGGGCGACGGCTCGGGCCCGGACCGGGTGCTGGACGAGGCCGCCGCGTCGGGCTGGGGGCTGCTGGAACTGCCCGCCCGGCACACCCCGCGCACCGACCCGGAGGCGGTGGGGGCGGTGGCCCTGGTGGTGCGCCGGGCGCTGGACCGGGGTGCGGTGACCGCCGACGAACGCTCCCCCGCCCCCACCCCGCTGACGGCGGACCGCATCGCCGTCGGCACCGCCCACCGCGACCAGGCGGCGGCGGTCCGCACGGCGCTGGTGTCGCTCGGCGTCACAGGGGTCACGGTGGACACGGCGAACCGGCTCCAGGGCCGCGAGTACGACCTCACGGTGGTCCTGCACCCCCTCTCGGGGCGCCCCGACGCGACGGCGTTCCACCTGGAGACGGGCCGCCTGTGCGTCCTGGCCTCCCGGCACCGGCACGCCTGCGTGGTGGTGGCCCGGGCGGGGATAGCGGAGCTGCTGGACGACCACCCGTCGGCGGAGCCGGTCCAGCTGGGCGTCACGATCAAGTTCCCGGACGGTTGGGAGGCGAACCACTCGGTCCTGGCCCACCTGGCCGAACACCGCGTCCGCTGGCGGCCGTAGGGGCGGACGGGCAACCGCCCCGCACGCCGGACGGAGTCCGGCACGCCGCCGGAGGCGGCCGGTGAACACAGCCCGGACGGTTGGGAGGCGCCGGCGGCCGTAGGGGCGGAAACCGGGGTGCCCCGGGTGGGCTGGCCGTGCGAGGATCCGGGCCGGTCTTCGAAGGGGGCGGTCCGCATGGGGCTCGACTACGGCTACCAGATCTACCTGCCGGCGCGGAACGTCGCCCGGGCGCTGGGGGAACTCACCCGGCTGGCGCCGCCCGACGACCGGGTGCCGCCGCTGACGGTGACCCTGCCCGGCGGTGAGCGGGTCACCGTCCCGTTCACGTCCGGGTTCAAGAGCGAGCCGGTCGACTGTTCCGCGGGCGGCGAGCTCGACCTCGACACCTCGATCATGTTCGGTGCCGACGACGCGGTGCGCGCGTACGCCGACGGGCACGGCATGGTGCCCGACGGACTCGGGAGGGTCGCGGTGGGGTACGTCTACCTGACGGGGACGTTCGAGTCGCCGCTCCACCCCCGCCACGCCCTGCTGGACTTCACCGCGGCCACCTCCGAGATGAGCCGGCTGTTCGAACGCTCGGCGAGCATCAGGGAGGTGTTCACCGGCCTCGCGGCCGCCTCGGGCGCCGTGTGCTGCCTGCTCGACACCGAGAGCGAGACCTCCCGGGCGACCTGGCTGAACGGCCGCCCCGTCGACGAAGCCGTTCCGGGCATGTTCTCGGAGGGGTTCCGCGATTTCACGGCGACCTGGGACGACTGAGGACCGCCTGCCGGGACGGCTACTGTTCCCCGAACAGCATCCACTTGTCCACCGTCTCCAGCGGCGCGAAGCCCGCCCGGGCGTAGACAGCGTGCGCGTCGGCCGTGGCCAGCATGATGCGGCGCAGACCGTACGGGGCCAGGTGGGCCTTCACCGCCTCGACGAGGGCGCCGCCGAGGCCCTTGCCGCGCGCGCCGGGGTCCACGTACACGTCGCAGAGCCAGGCGAAGGTGGCCAGGTCGGTGACGATCCGCGCGTAGCCGAGCTGGGCGCCCGAAGCGCTGTCGTACGCGCCGAAGTTCAGCGACGAGCCGACGGCCCGGTCGTGGCTCTCGCGGGTGCGGCCGAGGGCCCAGTAGGCGTCCTGCGACAGCCAGCGGTGGACCCGCTCGTTGTCGAGCCGGTCGGGGTCGATGGAGATCTCGTAGCCGTCCATCGGGCCATCCAACCGCGTGCGCGGCGGCCGGGCCAGCGGATATCAGCCGGTGGGACCGCCCCAGCCGGGCGGCAGCAGGTCCCAGGAGGAGCGGCCGAGCCATTCCCCGAAGGTGGCCGGGCGGCCGCCGCCCGCGTGGTCGAGGGAGAGCGGGATGATGCGGTCGCAACTGGCGCGCCCGTCCCACCACATCGTGCCGGCCAGCGGCCCGGAGACCGCCAGCAGGGTGGAGAAGCCGCAGCCGTGCTCCTGGAGGCGCATCGCGCCCGCCGTCCGGCCGTCCTCGAACACCTCGCACTCCGCGTCCCAGGCGTTCCAGGCGGCCGTCATCTCGGCGGGGTCGTCGAAGTCCTCTTCCCGGGGCTCCGCCTCCCACAGCGCGTTGTCGGCCGCCGCGTAGGAGTCGGGGTGCGGGAACGGCTCGGGCAGCAGGTCGCGGCGCAGCTGGTCGTCCCCGGGCCAGCGCCAACCGTCCTCGGTGCGCACCACGCCGAACCCGTCGGTGTCGGGGCCCCGCAGGTAGGCGCGGTACTCGGCGGGGAAGCGGACGCGGAGCGCGCGCTCGGCGTCGGCCACCTCGTCCTCGGTCAACGGCGGGCGCAGGGGGGCGGGTCGGTGCATGGGGCGAGGGTACGGTCTAGGGCCTGTCGTCAAACTCGCGTCGTCGCCCGGAGGGCGGCCCCGCGGCGTCTGGTGCGTGCTCTCGGTGCGCCGGGCGGAAGCCCGCGTACTGGACGTACTTGGCTTTCGCCCGGTGCGGCGAGAGCGCGTGCCAGGCGTCGCGGGGCAGACGGGAGTTTGACGACAGGCCCTAGCCGTCGCGGTCCTTGCGGGTGATGCCGAAGTGGCGGCGGAGGGTTTCGCCGGCGTCGGCGAGGGCGTCCAGCTGCTCCGGGGTGAGGACGTCGATCAGGTGCCGGCGTACGGATTCCACGTGTAGCGGGGCCGCCGCGGTGATGGTGTCCACGCCGTGGCCGGTGAGCACCACTTCGGCGCCGCGGCCGTCGCCGGGGACCTCCTCGCGGGCGACGAGGCCGCGCTGCTGCATCCGGCTGATCTGGTGCGAGAGGCGGCTGCGCGACCACTGCATCAGCACGGCGAGGGCACTGATCCGCATGCGGTGGCCTTCGGTCGAGCCGAGGGCCGACAGGACGTCGTAGTCGGCTTCGGAGAGTGCGCTGTCCGTGTTGAGGTCACGCGCGATCTCCGCGTCGACGAGGGGGAACATGCGGCGCCAGGCGTACCAGGCGTGCTGTTCGGACTCGGTGAGCCAGCGGGGGTGGGCCGGCTCGGGCGCGTCGGTCATGGGAGCAGACTACCGAGTTTGGTGACACATCAACAATGTAGTTGACATATCACGCGGCACAGATTTTCCTAGGTGACACGTCAACAACCAGACTGCGGACCGCACACCCCACCAGAACCCAACGGGAGTTCACGCCATGACCCGCCTGCTCGTCATCTCCGCCGCCACCCGCCCCACCTCCTCCGGACGCCCCGTCGCCGAGTGGGTCGTCGGCCAGGCCCGCGACCACGGCGCGTTCGAGGTCGCCCCGGTGGACCTCGCGGAGCTCGCCCTGCCCTTCCTGGACGAGCCGGAGTACGCCTCCACCGGCAACTACGCCCACCAGCACACCCGCGAGTGGAGCGCGATCGTCGACTCCGCCGACGCGGTCGTGTTCGTCCTGCCGATGTACAACGGCGGCTTCACCGCCCCCTTCAAGAACGCCGTCGACTTCCTCTACCGCGAGTGGCAGGGCAAGCCGGTCGGCCTGGTCAGCTACAGCGCCGGCGGCACCGGCGGCGCCCCGGCCGCCCGGATGCTGCTGCCGGTGCTCACCCAGCTCGGCATGCTCCCCGCCGAGCGCTCGGTGGCGATCGCCGGCATCAACGGCCTGGTCGGGGACGGGGGCTTCAACGCGCCCGAGGGCCTGGCCGCCGAGCTGGCGGGCGTCCTGGACGACGTCGCGGCGCTGGTGAAGGAGCGCGTGGCGGCCTGACTCCCGGCACCCTTGCGCGACGCTGGACAATGGAGGGTGGCCCAGGATCCGGAGCGCAGCAGGAGGACACGCATGGCAGAGCCCGAGCGGACCGAGCGGAGGCAGCGGCCCGCACCGCTGCTCTTCGAGCCCTCGGAGGCCGCCACGGACCCGGAGCACTTCTTCGACCTGGAGTCGATCGAGGACCCGCGCGAGCTGCTGACCCGGGCCACCGAGCTGACGCTGGCCTTCCGGGCCGCGCAGGACCGGGCGGTGGAGTTCCAGGCCCTGGCGGCGGCCCAGCTGGCGGACCCCCGGCGCTTCGACCGGCTCCCGCCGGAGGCCATCGCCGCGATCGCGGAGTGGACCGAGGACTACGCCCGCAAGATGATCGAGTTCGGCGAGGACCTCCAGCGCGGCACCACGCCCGACACGGTCTAGTCGCACGGGACGCAGGACGCCGGGCCCGGGCCTCCGGTCTCCGGTCGTCGGGGTCCGGGCGGCCGGGCTTGCCGCGGGCGGGCCCCGGGCGGTTGCGGCTCCACCCCGGCCGGGCCCCCGCCGCCGGAGCACTGGCCGGGGGTCGGGCAACCGACGGGGGCCGAACGGCATATGCGCGGCGCAAGATACCCCAGGACCGCCCGCCCCGTCCCGGTTTTCGGTAACTCCGTGAAAGCGTCACACTACGCCGGGTACACCTGGCATATGACGACCCTGACGACGGCCGCCGGCTGCCCCGCCCTCGACGGCCCCGACGCACGCACCGCGCCCGCGACCCAGGTCACCGCACAGGGCGCCGCCTGGCTGGCTTCCGCTTCGGCGCACCCCGGAGAGACCCTCGCGGCCTGGCAGGCGCGGCCCGCCTCGCCCGCGGTACTGCCCTGCGGGACCGCGTTCGACGTCGTCAACGTTCCGCTCGTGCTCGGCCGCCGGATGCTCGACCTGCTCTGGGAGCGGGGGCCCGGCTCGGGACCGGCCGCCGTCCACCGCGGCCGGATGCTGCTCTTCGCCGCCCCCGGCACCGCCCAGCGGCTCCCGGCGCTGCTCGCCTGGGAGGAGTGGGGCCCGGCCGCCCCGGCACCGCTGTGCCACGGCCACGGGGACGCCGTCACCGTGCCGCCGCTGGCCGGAACCCCCGGGCCGTCGCGGTGGCTGGTGGCCCCGGACACCCGGCTGCCCTGGCTGCCGGGGCCGGACTCCCTGCTCTGGGCCTTCCTGCACGCCGCCCGCGGCCCGGTATCGATTTTTGGTTCGGCCGAAACGCCTGCTAATGTCTACGACGTCAGCAGGCGCCGCTAGCTCAGTTGGTTAGAGCAGCTGACTCTTAATCAGCGGGTCCGGGGTTCGAGTCCCTGGCGGCGCACAGACGGGAGAAGGCCCCCGCTCTTCGGAGCGGGGGCCTTCTTCGTGTGCGGGAGGGTGCGGGAGGCGTGCGGGAGGGTGCGGAACCGTCCCCTTCAGGTGGTGATCTTCACCGTGTAGGCGCCCGACTGGGTCCGGTCGGCCACCTCGATCGTGATCCGCTCCCCCGGGACCGTGAAGGTCTCCCCGACCTCCAGCGGCGCGTCCGCCAGCGGCGGGTACACCGAGCGGTCCCAGCAGGCCTCCGTGCGGGGGTGGCCGTCGAGCACCTCGATCGGTCCGCCGCCCGAGGCCGCCTCGTTGCGGACCCGGTAGACCAGGACCCCCTCCGTGCAGGTGTCCCCGTCGTTGCCGGCGGAGCCCCGCGCCTCGACCGCGATCGCGCTGCCGGGACCCGTACGGATCACCGCGAGCCGGGTGCCGCCCGTGCCGCCGGGCGGCGGGACCTGCGACAGCGGCTGGAGGGTGTGCAGCGAGGTGCCGGACCGTACGCAGTCCACCTGGGCGGGATCCAGCCAGCCCAGCTTCCACTTGTGCCAGGCGAACAGGTCCGGGGACATCCCGAACTGGCTGCCCATGACGTCCCAGTCGCCGACGTAGGTGTCCCAGTCGCCCTTGCCGTCCGTCGGGCGGTGGTAGAGGTCGGGCAGGTCGAAGACGTGCCCGGTCTCGTGCGCAAGGACGTTGCGGTCCGGCGGGTGCTGCTCGAAGACGGTCACGATCCGCCGCAGCTCCGCGCCGTCCGCCACGATCGGGCGGTCGAAGTTGACGACCTTGGTGGCGTCGGAGTCCACGCCGGGGGCACCCGGGTCGGCGACGAAGTACACGACGTCGTACGCGCTGAAGTCGACCAGCGGATCGGCGGCCGCGACCGCGTCCCGCAGGTAGGCCGCCCGGTCCTCGGGGGCCCAGTCGCGCTGTATCCCGTACGCGGTCGCCGGCCGGGGCATCCGGATCCACCGCTCCTGCGGGTGCGGGACCAGCCGGAACCGGCCGTAGGAGGCCCGCTCGAAGAAGTCGCCGGTCGCCGGGAAGTAGTCGGCCGTCAGCTCCCGGGGCGTCACGGCGGCGCGGTGGCCGGGGAAGGAGAGGAAGACCATGACGGCGTTCAGGGTGCGCTCGGGCTTGGGGTAGGCGGCGTTCCAGGTGTCCACGCCGAGGGAGTGGTGGGCGGCCGTCCGCGTCAGCGCGCAGGGGCCGGCGGCGGCGGTGTCGGCCGCCACCGCCGGCCCCGCGACGAGCGACATGGCGGCGAGCGCCGTCAGGGAGGTGAGCGCGGCGGCCGTACTTCGCATGCGGGAGCGGTCCACTCCCCCGGGTGTCTGCTCTCGCCGCACGTCGACCTCCCGGTGGTGGATTCGTCCCGTCCCATCCACCTTGAGGCGATTGTCTGACTAATGTCCTGTTCCGGTGCCCCACATGAGTGAGCGGTACGGCAAGCCGGTGACCCCGGCCCTTGACGCCCATCGCTACAGAACGTCACGCTCGATCACGTGAGAACAGTCGCCGTCACCAGGTGTTCACAGGTGTGCGCAAACGGTCGCCCGGCTGCCGCCCGACACCCCGTCAGCACCTCCCCCCGAAGACGTCAGCACGGCGACGAGCCCGGCCCCACACGGCGACGCCGCTGGATAGGGCCTCCCGGCAGCCTCTATGATCGGCACACTTTCCTGCGCGGACACCCACGAACACAGCGGGAGCGAACGGTGAGCGGAACCTCAGAGGAGACCGGTTCGGCGGCCGAGAGCATCCGCCCGGCCCTTACGGAGCGTCACCCTGCGGTGTCTGTCGTGCCCGAACCCCGCGACTACCGCGCCGCCTTCGACGCGGCCCACCTCGCCATGGCCGTCGTCGGCCGCAGCGGCGAGGTGATCGCCGCCAACCGGGCCCTGGCCGCCCTCCTGGGCGCCGAGCCGCACGCCCTCGCCGGGCAGTGCGCCGCCGACCTGGTGGACCTGGCGGCGGAGGCCCGCACCTGGCAGGCCTACCAGGAGGTGCTGCGCGGCCGGCAGGCCCGGCTGCGCTGCACCCGCCGCCTCAAGCACCCCGACGGGCACTCGCTGTGGACCGAGGTCACCCTGGGCCCGGTGACCGGCACCCCGGACGTCCTGCTGTCCGTCGCCGACATCAGCGACCGGCGCGACCTCCAGGCCCGGCTGCGGCACCTCCAGATGCACGACCCCGTCACCCGGCTCCCCAACCGGGCGCTGTTCTTCGAGCGGCTCTCGGCCGCCCTGGAGGCCTCCGCCTACGGCACGGGCGGCACCGGCCGGATCGGCCTGTGCTACCTGGACCTCGACGGCTTCAAGGCGGTCAACGACACCCTGGGCCACCGCGTCGGCGACCGGCTGCTGACGGCCGTCGCGGCCCGGCTCACCCAGTGCGCCGACCAGTCCGGGTACGGCCGCTCGGGCGGACACCTCGTCGCCCGGCTCGGCGGCGACGAGTTCGCCCTGCTGGTCGAGGACTCCACCGGAACCGAGCAGCTCGCGGAGCTGGCGCGCAGCGTCCTGGCCGCCGTCCAGGAGCCCTTCGACCTGGCCGGGCAGCGGCTGTCGGTGTCCGCGTCGATCGGCGTGGTCGAGCGGGACGCGGCCGGCACCTCGGCGACGGGGCTGATGCAGGCGGCGGACACCACGCTGTACTGGGCGAAGGCGGACGGCAAGGCCCGCTGGACCCTCTTCGACCCCGAGCGCAACGCGCACCGGATGACCCGGCAGGCGCTCTCGTCCAGCCTGCGCCCGGCCGTGGAGCGCGGGGAGTTCGAGCTGGAGTACCAGCCGCTGGTGGACCTGGAGAGCGGGGTGGTGCGCGGGGTGGAGGCCCTGGTCCGCTGGAACCACCCCCAGTTCGGCATGCTGACGCCGAATCGGTTCATCGGGATCGCCGAGGAGGACGGCTCGATCGTGCAGCTGGGCCAGTGGGTTCTGCGCACGGCGTGCCGGCAGGCGCGGCGCTGGCAGGTCGAACAGCCCAGCGACTCGCCGGTGTTCGTCTCGGTGAACGTGGCGGTGCGCCAGGTGTGGGACTCGGACCTGGTGGGAGACGTGGCGGAGATCCTCGCCGAGACCGGCCTCGCCCCGCAGCTGCTCCAGCTGGAGCTGACGGAGTCCGCGGTGATGGGGTCGGCGGGCCGGCCCCTGCAGGCCCTCCAGGCGCTGAGCGACATGGGCGTGCGGATCGCCATCGACGACTTCGGGACCGGCTACTCGAACCTGGCCTACCTGAGCCGGCTCCCGGTGTCGGTGCTGAAGCTGGACGGCTCCTTCGTACGCGGCTTCCGCTACGAGGAGGGCACCCACCCGAACCCGGCCGACGAGACCATCGTGGAGGCCCTGGTGCAGCTCGCGCACCGGCTCGGCCTGACCGTCACCGCCGAGTGCGTGGAGACGGCCGGGCAGGCGGCCCGGCTGCGGCGGGTCGGCTGCGACACCGGGCAGGGCTGGCTGTACTCCCGCGCGGTGGCCCCGGAGCGGATCGCGGAGATGATCGCGCCGCCGCCGGGGGCCCGGTTCGCCACGGGAACCACCGAAACCCCTTAGGGAACCGGAACCGGAACCGCCCCGCCCCTCGGGAGGAGGGGCGGGGCGGTCCGGCGCTCGGCGCGGGGTGGGGGGAGATCAGCAGGCGCCGAGGTCCTTCCAGACACCCCATTCACCGGTGGTGCCGGGCACCTCGTTCTGCGTCCACCACTGGGCCTTGTACTTGCGGCCGTTGTGCGAGACCTCGTTGCCGGCGGTGTAGACCGTGCCCGGGACGTAGGCCGGGACGTTGCCGCAGCCGGTGGTCGGGGGCGTCGTCGGCGGGGTCGTCGGCGGCGTGGTGGGCGGAGTGGTGGGAGGCGTGGTCGGCGGGGTGGTCGGCGGCACGGTGGTCCCGCCGAGGGCGTCCGAGATCTGGTTCAGCAGCGTGGTGTTGTTGTCCAGGCCGAGGAGGGAGTACATCATCGCGCCGGCCAGACCGCGCTGCTTGCCGTAGTCGACCCGGGCCTGGATCGACTTCTGGTTCAGGCCGGTGAAGAACTCGCCGTCCTTGTAGAAGTAGGAGGCCTTGGCCTGGTCGTCCCAGTAGGTCGTCGCCGGGTTGTCGACGATCCCGCCGAGCTCCTTGTAGTTGGCGATGCCGGCCTGCTGGCTGGTGGGCCGGGCGCCGGAGGCGCCGGTGGCGGGCTGGGCCAGGCCGCCCGCCGCGCCGGCGGGGACGCCCTTCCAGCCGCGGTAGTAGAACTCGTAGCCCAGGGTCAGCTTGTTGGCGGGGAAGCCGCCGGTGATGCCGTAGGCCGGGTTGCCGTCGATCCAGGAGTCGATGGCGTTGTCGATGCTGTACTTCTGGGTGCCCGGGGCGATCGGGTCGGTCGGGTCGTTGGTGCCGGAGTACAGCGGGGACTGGTGGTACGTCGGCCCGTCGCCGTCCCAGGCGCCGTGCATGTCGTACGTCATGATGTTCGCGTAGTCGAGGTACGCGCCGATCTTGTCCGTCTCGATGTACTTGATCTTGTCCTGGCCGGCCGGGAGGGCCGAGGTCAGCAGGTACTTCTTGCCGCCGTTGGCCTGGCCGTAGGCGTCGAGCTGCTCGCGGAACTCCTTGAGCAGGAGGGTGAAGTTCTGCTTGTCCTCGGGGGCGTAGTGGTTGCCGAGGTGGCCGCCCGACGAGCCCGGGTACTCCCAGTCGATGTCGATGCCGTCGAAGATCCCGGCCGCGGTGCCGGGGCCGCCGTAGCCGTCGGCCTTGGGCAGGTTGCCCTTGATGTACTGGTCGATGCAGGAGGAGACCAGCTTCTTGCGGGAGGCGTCGGTCTTGGCCGCGTCGCTGAAGTACTTCGAGTACGTCCAGCCGCCGAGCGAGATGTTGATCTTCAGGTGGGGGTACTTGGCCTTCAGCTGCTTGAACTGGTTGAAGACGCCCACGATGGGCTGGTCCCACTTGTCGGCGGCGCCGCTGACGCTGTCGGCCGCGCTGAAGGACTTCTGGTAGTCGGCGTACGAGTCGCCCGCGCCGTCACCGGCGTTGGGGTTGTTGTCGTCGCCCGCCGCCTTGTTCGCCTCGAAACAGGTGAGGTCGGTGGGGTGGATGTTGCCGAACGAGTAGTTGATGACGTCCAGCTTCCCCGCTATGCCCCGGGTGTCGAGGTGCTTGGGGTAGAACGCGTTGCCGTACACGCTCCACTGGTCGTAGTAGGCGATCCGCACGCCGCCGGCCGCGGCGGTGGAGGAGGCGTCGGCAGCCTGTGCGGTGCCGAGTCCCGCGAAGGTGGCCAGCGCTCCGGCTGCCAGCGCGGCCGTGGCGGCGGCCGCGATGAGGGGTTTACGGATGTGCATGAACTGCCTCCGTGGGGGTGGGAGGGGAGGGCGTCAGCTGTAGGTGAGAGAAGTGATAGCGATCACCCGGCGCCCCAGTCAATGGTTTGGACCAAAGAAGGACTAGACCACTCGGCGACCAAATGCCCTCGTCAGAGACCTGAGCGCACACCAAAAACCGCCCGCCACCCCGGGTGACGAGCGGTTTAAGGCTCCGTTAGGTCATGCTGCGGCAAGGTTTCGGCAACAAACCAGCCAAACGCCGTTCTCCGTGGATCCGGCCCCGCTCAGCGCGTCGTCAAGGGATCCGTCGGCATCCCGTACGCATTGGCAACGAGCCCGTAGGAGCGGATGCGGGCGGCGCCGCTGTGGGCGCTCGCGGTCAGCATCAGCTCGTCCGCGCCCGTCCGCTTCACCAGGGCGTCGAGCCCGGAGCGGACCTCGTCGGCGGTGCCGTGGACGATGTTGGAGAGCCAGGAGTCCACGAACTCCCGCTCCGCCGGCGAGAAGTCGTACGCCGCCGCCTCCTCGGGCGTCGGGACCAGCCCCGGCCGGCCGCTGCGCAGCCGGAGCATCGCCAGCGCGCCGGCGAGCGCCTGCGCGCGGGCCTCGGCCTCGGTGTCGGCGGCCAGGGCCGAGACGCCGATCATGGCGTACGGGGCGTCCAGCACCGCCGACGGGCGGAAGCTCTCGCGGTACAGGTCCAGCGCGGGCAGGGTGCCGGCGGCGGAGAAGTGGTGGGCGTACGCGAAGGGCAGGCCCAGCTCTCCGGCCAGGCGGGCGCTGAAGCCGGAGGAGCCCAGCAGCCAGAGCGGCGGCCGGGCCGCGGGCCCCTGTACCGGGCCGGGCACGGCGTGCACGCGCGAGTACGGGTGCCCGTCGGGGAAGTCGTCGTCGAGGAAGCGGGTCAGCTCCGCGAGCCGCCGGGGGAACTCGTCCGCCGCCTCGTCCAGCCGCCCGGGCCCGCGCAGCGCGGCCGCCGTACGCGGGTCGGTACCCGGCGCCCGGCCGAGCCCGAGGTCGATCCGGCCCGGGGCCAGGGCCTCCAGGGTGCCGAACTGCTCGGCCACGGCCAGCGGGGCGTGGTTGGGCAGCATGACCCCGCCGGAGCCGAGCCGGAGCCGGGAGGTGTACGCGGCGAGGTGGGCCAGGATCACGGCCGGGGAGGAGCTGGCGACCCCGGGCATGGAGTGGTGCTCGGCGACCCAGTGGCGGTGGTAGCCGCGGGACTCGGCCTGCCGGGCGATCTCGACGCTGGTGCGCAGGGACTCGTGGGCGGTGGAGCCGCTTCCGACGGTGACCAGGTCGAGCACCGACAGCGGCACGGGCGCCTCGCCGCGCGCGGTCCCGCGGACCGGGTCCTGGACCGGCCCCCCTCGCGGATCCTCCGGCTGCCCGCCCGTGCGCCGGCCCGTGTCCCCGGTGTCGCTCATCGTCGCTCCCGTCCCGTCCCGCTCGTGCGCCCGCGGCGCCCCGTACGCCTCGTACGGCGTTCGTACGAAGAAGTCGAACGGGATGTGCTCGCCGGGCATTCCCGGCAGACCGGGGCACGCCCGTGCCAGTGGCATATGCCGGTCGAGTAGGCCCAGGCGGGGGGACTCGATTGCGCCATCAATCTCATCAACACACGCTCCACGTGGGCCTCTTGATGGCTATCGTGGTAGAGCAAGCGGTAACAACCTGGTAGGGGGAAACCGTGGCGCTGAAGCCCGAGCCGACCGCGCCGTTCCACTCGGTGCAGTACGCCCTGCGCGTACTCGAAACGATCTCGCGGCACACCGGCGGTGTGACCGACGTGCAGATCGCGCGTGAGACCGGCCTGCCCGCGGTCCATCTCGCCCCGATGCTCCTCATGCTGCGGCGCGAAGGGTACGTGCTCCAGGTCTCGGACGGCGCCTACGCCATAGGGGACTCCCTCGTCCTGCTCGGCTCCGGCATGGACCGGCAGCAGGCCCTCCAGGAAAAGCTCCAGGACACCCTCGACAAGCTGCGGGACTCGGTCGGCGCGGCCGTCTACATCAGCCGCTACGTGGACGGCGAGGTCCGCATCACCCAGTTCGCGGACAGCCCCCGCACGCCGAAGGTGCACGAGTGGGTCGACTTCCGCTCGGCCGCCCACGCCAGCGCGGTCGGCAAGTGCCTGCTGACCCAGCTCGACCTGAACGGGCGGCGCGACCACCTGTCCCGGCACAAGATCGCCCGGCTGACGTCGAAGACGATCGTGAACGAGCGGATCCTGTTCTCCAAGCTGGACGCCCAGCCGGCCACCGTCCCCGTCCTGGACCTCCAGGAGTACGCCGTCGGCACCGTCTGCGCGGCCGTCCCGATCACGGCCGGCGCCGCCGTGGGCTGCCTCGCCCTGTCCATGCCCGTCGAGCACGCCCACCGGCTGCGCGCCGCGGCCGACACCCTGAACCGCAAGGCCGCGCCGCTGCTGCTGTCGCTCACGCTCTGAGGACTCCCGAGACTTCCCAGGCTCCCGCGTGGTGGCCGGACGGCCCGGAAAACACTTCGGGCGGTTCCCGGTGAACCGGAAACCGCCCGAAGGACAGGTGCGCCGCCAGGGACTCGAACCCCGGACCCGCTGATTAAGAGTCAGCTGCTCTAACCAACTGAGCTAGCGGCGCCTGCTGACAGAGAAAATACTACCCGGTCCCCAGGGGTGCTCCAAACCAATGGCCCGGGCACCGCCCGGCGGCCCCTCGGCGGTCCGGTCGGCGGTCCGGTCGGCGGTCCGGTCAGCGGTCCAGCAGCTCCCGGCGGCCCTGGGCCTCGTACGCGGCCAGCAGCGCTGCCAGGTCCTCCCCGTCGAGCGGGCGGTAGGCGCCGCCGGTCCGGTGCCAGACCGGGCCGGGACCGAGGAAGCCGGCCCGGCGCAGGGCCACCCGGTGGATCTTGTTCGTGGCGGTGACGGGCAGCTCGTCGAGGATCCGGACGTAGCGCGGGGCCATCTTCGTGCCGAGGTCCGGCTGCGCGGCGAGGAAGGCGGCGAAGGCCTCCGGGTCGAAGCCGGCGCCCTCCCGCAGGGCCACGGCGGCCATCACCTGGTCCCCCGCGACCTCGTCCGGGACCGCGTACACGGCGACCGCGGCCGCCGCCTCCCAGCGGGCCAGGACGTTCTCGATCACCGCGGCGGCCAGGTTCTCGCTGTCGACCCGCAGCCGGTCGTCGGTGCGGCCCGCGAAGTAGAGGAAGCCGTCGGGGTCCCGGAAGAAGAGGTCGCCGGTCCAGTACCAGCCTCCCCGGGTGCGGGCCGCCTCGGCGTCGGGATTGCGCCAGTAGCCCTCGAAGGGGCTCCGGCCCCGGTTGACGAGCTCGCCGATGGCCTCGTCCCCGTTGAGCAGGCGGCCCCGCGCGTCCAGCCGCGCCGGCGGGCACTCGCGGCCCGTCTCCGGATCGACCACGGCCAGGTCGTCCCCCGGGGCGGCCCGGCCCAGCGCGCCCTCCGGGGTGCCGGGGCCGCGCTGGACAGAGGCGCCGCCCTCGGTGGCCCCGTACCCCTCGACCAGCCGGACCCCGAACCGTTCGGCGAAGCGGGTCGCGTCCACCGCGCCCGCCTCGGTGCCGAAACCGAGGCGCAGCCGGTGCTCGCGGTCGTCGGGGCGGGGCTCGGTGGCCAGCAGGTACTGCACTGCCCGGCCGACGTAGGTGAAGTACGTCGCCCCGTAGGCCCGTACGTCGTCCAGGAACGCGGAGGCCGAGAAGCGGCGGCGCAGGGCGACGGGGGCGCCTGCGGAGAGGGCGGGCAGCCAGTCGGCGATGACGGCGTTGCCGTGGAAGAGCGGCATGCAGACGTAGTGGACGTCGTCCGGGGTGACCGAGAAGTGCCGGGCGAGCGATCCGCCGGCGGCGGCGAGGCGGCCCTGGCTGCAGACGGCCGCCTTGGGGGCGCCGGTGGAGCCGGAGGTGAAGTAGAGGAGCAGCCGGGTGTCGGGGCGGGGGCCGCCGGGGCGTACGCGGGCCTCGCCGGGCTTCGCGGCGGCGTACGGGGCGAGCAGGGCCGCGTACTCCTCGGTGCCGGTCACCAGGAGGCGTACGCCGGGCAGGTCGAGGCCGCGCAGGAGGGGGAGGTGGGCGGGCTCGGTGACCAGGATCCGGCAGTCGGTGTGCAGGATGTCGCGGGCCAGCTCGGGGCCGCGCCGGGTGGGGTTGATCCCGGCGACGGCGGCCCCCGCGAGGGCCGCCGCGCCGAGCCAGGAGGGGAACTCGGGGGTGTTGTCGAGCAGCACCCCCACGTGCGGCTCCGCGGCCGCCGGCAGCAGGTCGGTGAGGAGCGCGGCGCGGGCGGCCGCCTCCTGGGCGGTCCGGTGGCGGCTGAGGACGGTGGGTCCGGCGCTGTCGGCCGCGCCGGCCCCGTACATCAGTCCCGGCCGGTGGTCGCCCCACTGGCGCGCGACGAGTTCCGCGACGGTCTCGGCGGCATCGGGTGCTGTCGTGGTCCGCATGCCGCCGGAGGTTAGCTGACGTCCTGTCAGAACTGAACGTCGGAGCAGGCGTAGAAGGCCATCGGGGTGTCGTTGACGGTCCAGACGGCCAGGATCATGTGCCGCCCCGTCTTGCCGGCCGGCATGGAGCCGCGGTGGATGGTGGTCATGTCCGGGCGGCCGCCGTTGTAGGGGACGACGAGGAAGGGCTGCGGGTCGAGGGAGGCGCGGGTCAGGGGCTTGGTCGGGTCCCAGCCGTTCTTGGTGACGTAGTACTTGAAGTCGGTGGTGGAGTGGTTGGCGGTGAACTGCCAGCGGAAGTCGAAGGGCTGGCCGGAGTTCACGCGGGTCGCGGGCCAGTTGCCGCCGCGCGGGTCGTCGAGCTGGGCGAACTCGGCGTGGCCGCCGGCACATATCTTCCCGTCGGCGGGACCGGCCGCGGGGAAGCCCTTGTAGCCCTCGACGCTCTGCGGCTCCCACTGGATGGGCCCGCAGTCGGAGACCGTCCTGTTGGCGCAGAGCTTCTGCCGGCTGATGGGGGTGTCGGTGTAGCCGTGGCCGCTGGCGCTGGGCGCGGCGAACAGTGCGGCGCCGGCGAGGAGGCCGAGACCGGCCGTCGCGGCCGCGCCGATGCGCAGGGGGCGCGGGGGCCGTGTGGACGGCGAGGGCCGTGAGGGCCATGAGGGCCGCGAGGGCCACGAGGGCATGCGGAAGGAAACGCATGGTGCTCCTTGGGGCGTGGGGGGGAGGGGGATTCCGGGCGGGGACGTGCGCGCGCGTGGGGATCGACCCTGGCGGGCCGGTGGGGATTGCGGCTCCGAGCGGCGGTACTAGGTCTAGACCAAGTCCCACAGTATTGACGGGAGTTGGCCATGTCTATACCAATGCGAAGACGGGTGGTCCGGTCATTACCGGCCACCCGTCTTCGTGTGGTGCCCCCGTGACGGCTGTTACTGGTCGGACCGCCCCGTGTAGAAGGCGACGGTGAGGTCCTTCACCAGGGCCTTGCGCTCGTAGTCGTCCAGCTCCACGATGCCGCGCGAGGTCAGCCGGTGCACCGTGTCGTCCACGGCGTCGACCACCGAGGTCAGCACCGTGTCCCGGTGCTTCGCGTCGATCGCGGCGACCCGGCGGCGGCGCATCGCCTCCGCGACCTCCGGCGCGTACTCGATCCGGGTCGGCTGGGCGGAGAACACCTCGATCCCCACCGCCTCGGTCTCGGCCGCCACCATGCGGGTCAGGGCGTCGCCGACGGCCTCGGCGTCGCGCAGGGTCGGGGCGTCCTCGTGGAAGGCGTCGGCCGGCAACTGGGACAGCACCCGGGCCATCGCCGACTCGACCTGCTCGGCCAGGTAGTCGATGTGGTCCTCGACGGCGAGGGTGGCCCGGGCCGTGTCCTTCACCTGCCAGACGACCTGCACCACCACCTGGAGGGCGAGGCCGCCGGAGTCCACGGCGGCCATCGGCTCGCTGCGCCAGTGGCGCAGCCGTACGTCGACCCGCTGGCGCAGCAGGAGCGGGCTGATCCAGGTCAGGCCGGTACGCCGGACCGTGCCGCGGTAGCGGCCGAAGAGGGTGAGCACCCAGGCGTGGCCCGCCTTGGCCCGGCCGAGGCCGCCGAGCGCGAGGAGGG
>NZ_GG657750.1:2863640-2863928 GCF_000158895.1 Streptomyces sp. C
ATATATATATATATATATATATATATATATATATATATATATATATATATATATATATATATATATATATATATATATATATATATATATATACATATAGAGATATATATATATATCGGGCGCCGCCCAGGCGGCGGGCTCCGGGGCCGCCGGGTCGGCCGGGTGCGGGGGCCGCGCCCGAGCGGCGGCCGCCGGTTCGGGCCGCGGGCCGGGTGCGGCGTCCCCGATGGGGGCGGGCTCGGCCGGGCACGCCCCCGCCGGGGTAGTGTCCGCGGCTGCCCGAGCGGG
>NZ_GG657750.1:2864028-2924424 GCF_000158895.1 Streptomyces sp. C
ATCGTTGCCTCCGTCATGCGAACAGCCGGCGCCAGGTTTCCGGGCCCGGGTAGCCGTCGGCCGAGCCGCCGCGCCAGCCCTGGGCGCGCTGGAAGGCCTCGACGTTGCGGCGGTCGGCCTCGCTCCAGCGCAGGCCCGGGCCGGACGTGTAGTACTTGCCGAAGCCCTTCTGCGCCAGCCGGCGGCCGAGGGCGAGTACGGCCGGATGGGACTGCCCCGGGCGGAAGACCCGCAGCCCGGGGTAGGCCGGCACCCCGGCGGAACCCGGCAGGGCCCCCGGCGGCGCCTTCGGCGGCTTCACCGTGCCCGGCGCCGTGCCCGGAGCCGTGCGGCCCGTCGGCGGGATGTCCTTGCCCTGGCGCTGGACCAGCAGCCGCCAGGTGTGCTCGCCGGGAATGCCGTCGGCGTCGGCGTCCGTCCAGCCCTGCGCCTGCTGGAAGGCCTGCGTGGCCTGCCGGTCGGCCTCGCTCCACTTCGAGCTCGGCCCCTTGGGGTAGAACCGCAGGGCGCCCCGCCCGATCAGCATCTTGGCCAGCTCGGTGACGTACTCGTTGTCCGCGCCCGGGCCGAACTTCGCCGCGCCGGGGAAGGCCGCCGTGCCCGCCGCCGGGGCGCCCGGCACCGGCACGTCCGGCAGGACCCCGGTGGTCACGCCGTTGTAGCGGTACGGGAGGTACTTCTCCGAGTTCTTCCAGTACCCGTACGGCGTGGCCAGCTTCCGCGTGTACGGGCGGGTCTGCTCGTACGCGACGTAGTGGGTGCGCGTCTCGTCGGCCCAGCCGCCGAAGATGACGACGTGCGAGCCGTTGTTGGGGTCCGCCGGGTTGTGGAAGAGCAGCATGTCCCCCGGGAGCAGCTCCTCCTTCGTGATCTTCGTGGCGAAGGTGTCGAGGCTGCCGGTCCACTCGTTCGTACCGAGGTTCCAGACCATGGAGACGTACCCCGAGCAGTCCTGCCGGTAGCCGTCCGACCAGTACTCGGACATGCTGTAGGGGACCTGGGCGTCCAGCCAGAGCTTCGCCCGGTTGATGATCGTGGCCCGGTCGATGGCCCGCACCGCGGGCGGCGCGCCGGGCCGGCCCGCCGCCGAGGACGGCGGACGCGGTCCCGTGGCGGGGGCCGGGCGTCCGTGCAGCGGGGCCCGGCCGCCCTGCGGGCTGCCCGGACCGTCCGCACCGCCGCGGTCGTCCAGCGCCACCGGCCCCGGACCGGGCACCGGCGCGGCCGCGGCCAGCGCCGCCGAACCGCCGCCGCCGAGCACCACGCCGGCCGCGGTCGCCAGTACCAGCGCCCGGCGCGCCCCGCGCGCGGCCGGGTGGCCGCCGTCGCGGAGCGCTATGGCCCGCCCGCGCGCGAGGGTGCGGCGCCGCTGCGCGCACCCGAGGCACACGCAGTCACCGGCGGGCTCGTACTCCTCGAAGACCGGCATCGTCATCGGCGTCGGCATCTGCACATGCACCGGAGGCTGCATCGTCATGCGGTTCCGTCCACTCCCCTGCTCGTCCACTGGTCGGCCGGGCACGCATCTGTCGGGGCATCAGATTCGGCTCGACCAGACATATCGTGCACGATAAACCCCCAAACATGGGTTAATCGGACAACGCGGGCGCGGCTGGTCACGAGCACCTCGGCAGGTGGGGTAGAGTTTTCCCTGTCAGCAAGCGCCGCTAGCTCAGTTGGTTAGAGCAGCTGACTCTTAATCAGCGGGTCCGGGGTTCGAGTCCCTGGCGGCGCACAGACGAGGGGAAGCCCCCGCAGCGAAAGCTGCGGGGGCTTCTTCGTTCCCGGTCCGGACGGGCTAGACCGCGGCCGCCCCCGTCCGCGCGCCCGTCCCCGCCCCCGTCCCCGCGCCCGTCAGGTACGCGGAGACCACCACGTTCGCCGAGTACTGCCCGGCCGCCTTGTCGTAGTTCCCGCCGCAGGTCACGAGCCGCAGTTCGGCCCGGCCCCGCACCCGGGGTCCGTACGCCGCGTGCGGGTCGAAGCCCGCGCGCTCGTAGACGCGTACGTCCTCCACCGTGAACTCGGCGACCGTCGCGTCCGCCCGCGCCACGCGGATCTTCTGGCCCGGCTTGAGCGTGCTCAGGCCGTAGAAGACGGCCGGCTTGGACTTCGTGTCCACGTGCCCCACCATCAGCGCGGCCCCCGCCGCTCCGGGCGCGGGACCCGCCCCCCACCAGCCCACCGTGCCCGGGAGCTCGTACGGCGGCGGGTCGATCGCCCCCCGCGCGTCCAGACCGCGCGCGATCACCGGCGCCCGGACGCCCAGGTCCGGTACCTCGACCCGCGCGGGCATCGCCCCGGACAGCGGGGCCCGCGCGGCCGGGAGGGCCGGCCCCTGCTGTCCGGCGGCCTGCTGCCCGGCGGGCGGAGCGGGCGGAACCCCGGTGATCTCCTTGCCCCACAGCCACAGGCCCATCACCAGCACCGCCCAGGCGGCGAAGGTCAGCAGCCGGCCGCCGGCGGAGGCCCTGGGCTCGCTCATCCGCCGTTGCGGCGGCGGCGCAGGGTGATCGCCCGGCCGGCGACCGCCAGGGTGGCCGCGGCGGCGAGGACGGCGCCGATCACGGTGTGGGGCAGCCCGGGGCCGTCGCCGCCGTGGCTCTTCTTCGCGGCCGCCGCCAGCCGGGTCGTCTCCGCGACCTCGGCGGACATCCCGCCGCCGCCCGCGTGGACCGGCCACACCGGTGAGTGGTGCGGGTCGGGGCGGTGGTGGTCGCGGCGGACCTCGATGGAGCCGCGCAGGCCGTCGGCGCCCTCGCACTTGATCCGGATCTCGTGCCAGCCCGGGTCGGCGTGCGGGCGGATCTTCGCCTCGCCGTGCAGGGTCCGGCCGTCGCCGTGCCCCGAGGAGAGCCGGGCGTCGGAGACGAAGACGGGCGAACGGGCCACCCCCCAGTCGCCGTCGCACCCCCGGACGCGGATCTTGACGTGCGCTCCCGGGTCGGCCGGGTTCGGTTCCGCCGAGACGCCGCCGCGGTCCCACTCGTTCGCGAGGGCGGCGGGGGCGGTCACGGCGGCGGACGCCGTCAGGGCGACGGCGGCCCCTGCGACACGGAGAGCGATCAGAGAACAGCGCATGGTGAACCTCCTCAACAAGGAGATTCACGCGCGGCGCGCCGCTCCGCATCCGGAGCGGCGCTCTCTTGGCCCGTACGTGTCAGCCGTACGCGCTAACGCGCGGCTGCGCGCGCCCGGACGATGGGCTACAGCAGCGTCCGGGTACGTGCTGCGAAACCCCCGCCTGTGCGGGTACCGCGCCCGTGCCCCGCAGGAGGTCCGAGAGCGGTCGGACCGAGGGAACCCTGAAGCGGATCGGTCCGGACAAGGCCGAGGCACGCCGACTGCGCGCGGACGACCTGCTGTCCCTGAAGCGGGAAGAGATCACCAGAGCATCGAGGGTCGTGATCGAACCCGTCGGAAAGGGCGGTCAACAGCGGGCGTTCCGTGCCGAACTGATCGAGATCGCCTGGCGGGAGCAGCCACGACAGGAACGGACCGACGGCTTTCGGCCTCGATAGGCTGGGGCTGTCGGCACAGCGTCGTCCCGGCGCCCCACAGCCAGCCATGCATACAGGAGACCGGCAAAATGGCAGAGCGCAAGCCCATCGAATCGTGGCTCACCGACATGGACGGCGTGCTGATGCACGAAGGCATCCCGGTGCCGGGTGCGGACGCTTTCATCAAGAAGCTGCGCGACTCCGGCCGTCCTTTCCTGGTCCTCACGAACAACTCGATCTACACCGCGCGTGACCTGAACGCCCGTCTCAGCCGTATCGGTCTGGACATCCCCGTTGAGAACATCTGGACCTCGGCGCTGGCCACCGCGAAGTTCCTCGACAACCAGCACCCCGGTGGATCGGCGTACGTGATCGGCGAGGCAGGCCTCACCACGGCGATGCACGAGGTCGGCTACGTCCTCACGGACACCGATCCCGACTTCGTGATCCTGGGCGAGACCCGCACACCCAAAACATATTTGGCCCTGACCTGCGGTTTGTCGCCCTCCGTGAGAGGTAGACCTACAGGCAGCTACCAATCAGAGAAGGCCCTCCCAACATACCGGGAGGGCCTTCTCTGTGTCTGCTGAAAGATCGTCACACCTGGTCGACGAGATCCGCGATCGAGTCCACGACGTGTGAGGGCCGGAACGGGTACCGCGCAATGTCGGCGTCGGTCGTCAGTCCGGTGCGGACGAGGAACGTCGTCATGCCAGCCTCAAGGCCCGCGAGTACGTCCGTGTCCATCCGGTCACCGATCATGGCCGAGGTCTCAGAGTGGGCGCCGATCGCGTTCAGCCCGGCCCGCATCATCAGCGGGTTCGGCTTCCCGACGAAGTACGGGTCCTTCCCCGTGGCCTTCGTGATCAAGGCGGCGACCGAGCCCGTGGCGGGCAGGGCGCCCTCGGGCGAGGGGCCGGTGTTGTCGGGGTTGGTCGCGATGAACCGCGAGCCGTTGTTGATCAGGCGGATGGCCTTCGTGAGCGCCTCGAAGCTGTACTGCCTCGTTTCGCCGAGTACGACGAATTCGGGGTCCTGGTCGGTCAGGACGTACCCGACGTCATGCAGGGCCGTGGTCAGGCCCGCCTCGCCGATGACGTACGCCGTACCGCCGGGCCGCTGGTCATCCATGAACTTCGCGGTGGCCAGGGCCGAGGTCCAGATGTTCTCCGCCGGCACTTGCAGGCCCATGCGGGAGAGCCGGGCCGCGAGGTCTCGGGGCGTATAGATCGAGTTGTTCGTCAGGACGAGGAACGGCTTGCCGGAGTCGCGGAGCTGCTTCAGGAAGGCGTCGGCGCCTGGGATCGGTACGCCTTCATGGATGAGCACGCCGTCCATGTCGGTCAGCCACGATTCGATCGGCTTGCGCTCTGCCATAGGGGTGTTTCTCCTGCCGGACGCGTTGGACGAGGCGGCTTGCGCTCGTCGTAGACATTACCGCCGGCACCTGTTCGATTCCGATGTGGTCGGATGTGTCCGATATTCGGATGTCGGTCCCCGGATACTGGACAGTCAAAACGTGACCATGCTCACCTTATCCGGTGCAAAGTTCAAGGTTTGCACCCCAAAACGATCTTCTCGGGCGTGATTGGATTCACCGGAAGAACACATTCCGTTTGGGGGAGGTTCACCCATGGGTCGCCACGCTTCGTCACCGCAGGACGAGAAGATCAGCGAGCACCCCATCGGCAGAATCCTCGCGCTACCGGCCAAGGGAGAGCCGAGCCGGAAGACCGCCATCGCGGCCTACTCGCTCCTTGTGGGCGGTGTCTTCAGTGCTCTGACCTGGGCCACTGTGCGCGATGATCCAGCGCCGACCCGCGCGGCTCCGCCGCAAGGCGTCCGGGAAGACGACGCTTACACGGAGACGCTCGATCCCGGCTACCAGCCGACGTACCTCGACGGCGGAGGCGGCATCGCGGGTGTTCCGCTCACCGACGAGCAGCGCAAGGCACTGATCGCCGAGGCTCGGCGTCGCGGCCTCTCTCTATCGGAGGCGTATGCGCTCGCGTACGGCGATGGGGTCCGCATCAGCACCGGCAAAGACGGCAAGGTGAAGGTCGACACGAGCGAAGTGAAGGTAGCGAATCGGCCGGTCTACATACGGGCCGTCCAGCCGGTCACCGGTCACAAGGCCGGGCAAGCCAGCCTCACTACGTCCGGCAAGTTCGACGACGAGGAGACCGCCAGCGCCGCCGGCAGGGGCGAGGCCAGGACGATGGCCGAGAAGAAGGACGAGAAGCTCGACAACGGGAAGACCAACGGCAACGGCAAGGCCGAGGCGGAGCCCGCTCCTGAAGACGAGTATTACCCCAGCTCGGGTGACAACTACTACGAGGAGGAGAAGAAGGAGAAGAACTCGGGCCTCAAGTCGATCCTCCCTCCCTCACTGGACTCGCTCGTCGACCAGGCCAGTGAAGTGACCGAGTTCCTCGGTCAGGCGTCGCCCGGACAGGTCGAAGTGGTTGGCCCGGTTCAGCGAGGCAACCGCGTCATGATGATGATGTCGGCGCCCGTCGCGGAAGACCTGACAGTGCATACGACCATCTCCGCCCCACTCGGGGACGAGGCGCCGTTGAAGCCCGTGGTGACCACGGTCGCCGTGAACACGGACACGGGCGAGGTCGTGGCCAAGGAGAAGGACCACTGCGATCACGTGGACGAGGTGCCCACGGTCGCGATCGGGCAAGTCGTCGATGTCGTCCTCGAAGCCCGCGAGGAGATGGACAACGACGCCGAGCTGACCGCCGTCGCGGCCGAGATAGCCGAAGCCCCCAGCGAGGCCGCACGCGAAGAGGAGACGGCGCTCGTGGGGGCCACGGAAGGCTAGGAGAGGGCATCCTCTACGGCCTCGAAGATGTCGCTGTCCGTCTCCTTCTGCCAGTCCGGCAGCTCGGGCCAGTCGGCGACATACGCAGGCTTCGGGTCGCCGAAGTGCTTGTACATCTGAGCCGTCCAGCACGTTGCGACGAAGCGGCCCTTCTGTTCGCGGGAGAGCCGCTTCGCGTGCCCCTCGGACACGTCGAGGAACTGCGCGACCTGCGACCACACGGAAGCAGCGGCCTCGCGCTCCCAGTCCGGCGTCTCCTCCCACGGGGTGACGTAGCTCGGCTTCGGCTCGCCGGGGAAGTGCTTCTGCACGCCCGCGATCCACGCCTCGCGGAATCGTCGCCCGTTCTCCTCCGTCACGCTGTCCCCTCTCATCAGGCGGCCAACTCGGCAAGCTCGGCGTCCAGCTCGGCCGCGCGTACGTCACTGGCGACGGGCCGCAGCTCGACCCGCAGCGTTCGCAGCTTACGGGCCACGTACCCCGAGCCCGAGCGTCGCGCGAGATCCATTGCCTCGCGGGCGTACACCGCTACCTCGTCCAGGTCCCGCCGCTTCGCGCCGACTATGGCGAGGTCGGCCAGGACGGCACCCCTGCGCCGGTACGACTGACCCCGGCCAAGCTCGGCCTGTTGCAGGGCGCCCAGGAGGGCCGTCTCGGCGAGGTCCAGCCTGCCCAGCTCGACGTACCGGGCCCCGCGCTCCTCGGCCAGGCGGGAGGAGTCGAACCGCAGCCATCCGCCATTCACGGAATCCGCGGTGAGGTCGAGGACCCGCTCGGCCTCGTCTAGGCTCCGCTCGCAGGCGTCGAGGTTCCCCATGCCGGCGAACGCCTGCGCCTGCACGGCTGCGACCCAATGCCGGGTGGCGAGGTGGCTGTCCCCTCGCCGGGCCACCCTCTCGGCGGCCGTGAGCACGCCTGCCGCGTCGGCCCACTGCCGCTCGTACAGGGAGACGTACGCGTGCCTGGTGAGCGCGCACGCCCAGAGGTCGAAGTGCCGCGCCTCGCGGCTGGCAGAGGCCGCCAGGGTGTACGAGGCCGCCGCGTCGGTGTAGCGGTTCTGGTCGAAGGCAAGCTCGCCCGCGAGCTGGAAGAGATCCCCGGCCGCCATGCACAGGCCGGTCGTGTCGCGGCCGTCCTTCAGCTCGTCTGTGAGGGCGGCGAGCTGGTCCCTCACGATCGGGTACACGCCCCGCTTCGAGCGGGCGAGCTGGTACACCTGCCACAGGTGCTCGTTCATCGCGCGGAAGTCGGCGGCCTCGTCGAGAACTCCGTCCGCCGGCAGAGCGGGCAGGGCTCCGGCGACCGCGAGAATGCGCAAGAAGTCGCGTCGGATCATGTCGTCACCACTGTCACTGGTCAGGTCGTCGAGGTGCCCCTCGGCCTCCTGCGTGACAGCTTGTGGCGATAGCAGGGCGCCCAGGCCCGCCAGGTCCAGCCCTAACAGCTCGGCGAGCCTTGGCCGCAAGGGCGGCTGCGGTTCTGTTTCCCCCCGCTCCCACCGGCCAACCGTCGTGCGGTCGACGCCCACAGCGACGGCGAAGGACTCCTGACTGTAGCCGCGCGCCTTCCGCCGCTCCTTCAGGCCCACGGCCTACCCCCTTCGCTGCCTGACTCCGGTCTACCCGGCGCAACGACGTGCATCACAAGTGCGTCATCACTGCGTCAATCCTGCCGTGGCCACACCGATCGTGCAGGCGAAAACTGGACCCCGGGGGTTGGCGGTGAAGGACGGATAGGAGAGACGCGATGCCGACAGCGAAACAGCTCATGATCGACGGCAACGGCAAGACCGGTGAGTTCATGGGGACTGTCGCTGGTCGGTGGCTGCTCCGCCCCCCTGGCGGCGGGAAGGAGTGGGAGGTTCAGCCGGGGACCGCTCGCGGTCTCACCCCGGAAGAGGAGAGGCGACTTCGGTCGAATGACACCGACGCCGAGGGCGAGCCCGAGTACGACTTCGCGGACCAGATCAGTGCCGAGTGACCCGCCCAAGCCCGTGGACGGGTGCGAGAAGTGCGCGGAGCTGGCCGCCAAGAGAACCGCCCGCTTCCAGGCAGGGGACCGCAGCGGGGAGAGCGACTGCAACGTCTACCTGCGCCGGCACCTCGCGGCGTCACATGCGGGGGTGAGGGCGTGACCGTCAAGAGCAGGCACTCGTTCGAGCCCTATCGCGTTGACCCGGACCCGGCGGTCGACTGGGTCATACAGGCCCGGTGCGTCTTCAAGGGCGAGACCGACTGCAAGGCGACGTCCCCTGAGATGTCGGACCAGCAGAAGGTGACGAAGTGGATCGCCCAGCATCGCGCCGAGGCCGGGCACGCGAGGTTCGAGGAGACCTACCGGCGCGCGGTCATCGCGACCATCGACTTGCGGGCAGGCCGCCGACCCCGTCCCTGACCCGCAGGCGGCAGCCCTCCCCCCGTGGGGCTGTCGAGCACAGAGACCCCCCTCCGAACCGCAGCGGAGGGGGGTTGTGCGTTACGCGGCCGGGGTGAGGACGACGAGGAGAGGCCCCGCGGCCTTGTCCCAGCCCTGGCCGGTCTCGACTGCGGTCCTGCCGGCGCCTGCGATGCCGTCCCGGACGGGAGCGAGGAACGTCTCGCGGAAGTGGGCCTGCGCGTCGGGGTTCATGCCGCTTACGGAGACGGCTGCGCCGACCCTCTCGTCCAGGACGGCAGCCGCCTCGCTGAAGTCGTCGCCGGTCCACTCGTCTGCGTGCTCGGCGACCAGCGCCCACGTCATCTTGAACGTCATGCAGGCATTCTACCTGCGGAAACGCCAGAAGGGCCCCCAGGAAGGGGCCCAACAGGCTTGCATTTTATGGGAGTTGATTCTCCTCGACGAGCTGTCCGCCGATGGGCTTTCCGTCCCGGATCAGGAGGATCAGGGGGCGAGCGACGTCCTTCTCCTCCAGCCCGCCTTCCGGGATCATCAGCCTGCCGAGGGCGTCACGCGTGCTGCCCTCGTTGGGGTAGTCCCACACCCACTTCGGATGCTCGGACCGAACCCGAATGTCACCCTTGGCGTCGAGAACGACATCGCCGGGCTTCCAGGTGGCGTCGAGGCTGGTGATCTTGTGCACGCGGTCCATGTGACCATCATGCCCGCCCCCACTGACAGCGGTCAGCGCACCGGACAGGCGCCGGTCGAGCACTCCTCGTCGATCGAGTCCTCGACGATGTACGTCTCGTGCTTCTCGAACTCGGCCCGGCTGATCCGCTCGTACGGCGCCTGCGGTCGGGTGCCGTCGACCATGACCGTCGTCCCCTTCAGGAGGGGGAGCCACGCCTCGATCACGTCGGCCGTCTCGTCGAGGTCCAGGCCCTCGGGCACGTTCGCGGTGAAGCTCACCGCGTTGTCGGCGTACTCGGTCTGGTACATCGCCTGGAAGGCGAGGAGCTGGTTCAGGCTCAACTCGTCGGCGGACTCGACCAGATCGGCCGGGTAGCCGCGAGCCTCCACCTCCTCGACGAGCCGCTCCAGCGTCGGGAACACCACGATGAACGTGTTGCCGCTCGGGTCGTACTGGCACACCTCGACCGGGTACCCCTGCGCCTCGAAGGCGGCGACCTTCGCGGCCTGGTCCGGGTCGGCCATGGAGAAGCGAACTCGTCGCAGGAACGTCCTCGCGTAGATCGGGTGGATGCCCTCGGTCGTGCCGGGGAGCTTGGCGATCGTGCCGGTCGGTGCGACCGTCGTGCACTTCACGGGCTCGGGAATCCGCAGCTCGAACGCGTAGTCGCGGGCGGCCTGGCGGACGACCCTCTTCATGCGGCCGAGGAGGAGGCGGAACCGGGTGTGTGCCGGCGCTTCGCTGTACCTCACGCCCTGCTTCGCGAGGAACGCCTGAACTCCCAGATGGCCGACGCCTATTCGCCGGTTGGCGGCCAGGCGCTCGGCCTGCTCGGCGTCGTTGACGTCGCCGTACGTGGCCCGGATCAGGAAGCGCGTCATCAGCTCGTGCGCCCGCTTCAGGCCGCTCTCGTCGAACGCCTCGTGCCCGTCCAGCACGAAGGCGTCGAGGTTGATGTGCCCGAGGTTGCAGTTCTCCCAGGCTTCGAGCGCGATCTCGCCGCACGGATTCGTGGCGATGACCTCGCCCACTTCTCCGGCATTGGAGTAGGTCGAGTTCCAGTAGCCGGGCTCGCCGTTCGCGAGCATCCCCTCGACGACCTTGCGGTGCACCATGTAGGCCATCTCGGCGCCGCCGGGGCCGAAGTCGTCGTGCTTGCCGTTCGACAGGTAGTCGATGAAGTCCTGGTCGATCTCCACGCTGATGTTCGTGGTCCAGTGACGGCCCGGGTCCTGCTTGCAGGCGAGGAACTCCTCGATGTACGGGTCGTTCCATGCACAGATGGCCATTCGTGCCGACCTGCGGTTCCCCCCGCTGACCACGCATTCCGCGATGGCGTGGTCGATCTCCATGGATTCGGTGGGGAGAAGGTGACCGCGAGCCCGGAGGCCGCGCTCGTGGCTGCGGAAGGCGCCGGACAGGATGCGGCCGATCTCCTGCATCATCCGGCCGAACGGGGCCGGGCCCGAGGCGACGCCTCCGAAGGTCTTCAGTCGGGCGCCCTTGCCTCGGACGCGGCTCACGTCGTAGACGCGGTGGGAGTGCTTCACCTCGCCGTCCGTCATGAAGGTGTCGATCAGGTCGGTCATCGCCGAGGCCCAGCCCTCGCGGGAGTCCTCGACCTCGAAGGCGCCGTCCCAGTCGGAGTCGTAGGCATCGGACAGCACACCCGCGGATCGCATGTCCTCGTAGCCCGGGTGGGAGGGGTCGCACACGATGTGCACCCGCAGTTCCCGGCGGGGCAGGCCGTACGGCGCGAGGTACTTCGAGCTGTAGTTCGCGCCGACCCCGCCTCCTTCCATCAGCCGAAGGAAGGTGAACTCGTGGTGCCGGCTGAGCTGCTCGCCCCAGCCCGCAACGTGGCAGTTGAAGAGGTACTGCCTGCCCTTCACTCCAGACGCCCACAGATGGCGCCCTGCGGGGAGAACGGCGAAGCGGTCCAACAGAGAGACCAGCTCGTCATGCTCGGCCCGTACAGCCTCGCTCCAACCCTCCGGCGGACCGTAGACGAGGGCGAGGTTCCCGGACGCCACGCGGCGTACGGTGTCCGGCCACTGTTCCTTCGAGCCGTCCGGCAGGGTGCGGGAGTAGGTCCGCTCGTAGACGGTCTGACCGGTCGGGCCGAAGGGGACAGCGGTGGTCGGGGTGGTGATGGGAGACTCCTTCAGGTGGTGGGGGTGGTCGGTTGTGCTCAAGGTCAGACCGGCTTGTTCAGCATCACGGCGATCACCTTGATGAGCCGCTTCAGCGTCCCGGCGCTGTAGGCCGCGAGGTCGGCCACCACTCGCGCCTGTGCTGCCGACTCCTCGGCGGTCGGCGCCGGGTTGGCCAGGAAGGCGAGGCAGAGGTCGATCCGGTCGTCGAGGTACTCGATCGCGAACGCGGCCTCGGCGTGCAAGGAGTCGATCGCCAACTCGGCTTGCTGCTGTGCGACTTCGGACTCATTGAAAGGGCGGGCGATGACCGTGCCGTCCGCTCGCCGCTCGTAGAAGGTCTGGGTCGAGTTATCCCAGAACTCGAAGTCCTCCGGGCCCATACTGGCGGGCGGCTCGACTCCGGGCTCGGGCTCCTCGGTGACGGGCTCCTCGGGCAGGGGCTCGCTCACGCTGCGGTCTCCAATTCGTCGTAACTGTCGATGTACTCAAGGCCGTTAAGGTGGGCGGCGAGCTTGCCGACCCCCCGCTCCAGCCGGTAGCGGACGGCCCGGTCGGTGACCGCCTCGCGGGCCGCGATTCGCCGGTCTTCCCAGTCGAGGGCGAACCGCATGAACAGGGCTCGCTTCTCGACCAGGGACAGGGGGGCCGTCTTCCAGCCGCGCCGGATGTCGGCGAGATGCGCGAACAGAGTCCCCGCGGCCTTCTTGTCGACGGTCCCCTTCGGCATGTCGGCATCCGGGGCGGTGGGGTTCCGAATGCCGTACGCGGCCTCGATGTCCCACACCGCCGGCAGCAGATGCTCGACGAGCCGCCTGTCGTACCCGCTCACACACGCCCCTTCTCGGCCGCATCACAGGCGGCCTCGTAGGAGGTGTGCCGGATGCGGTACTTCGCTTCGGTCTTCACTCGGTCGATCAGGTCGCGGACGAGGCGGTGATAGAGGACGCCGAGGCCGAGCGAGTCATCGGACAGGCACTCGTTCACCATGTCCGGCTTCGTGGCGAGGATGATCAGCGCCTCTTGGCGGGCGTCCTCGTACTCCATCGTGAGCGTGTCCTCGTAGCCGTCCGCGATGCGGCGGGCCGCCCGACCGGCGAGCGCTACGACCTGGGGGAGATCGAGCACTCGCCAGTCCGGGGCCGTCACCTGACCACTTCCTTCACGGGCACGTCGCCGTCCTTCGTGACCATGACCATCAGGCCCGGCGCCCCGCGCGTGCCCTTGAGGTGCCGCCACCACGTCGACTCGGACTCCATCGCCGGCACCTGGATGAAGGTGCGCGGGCCGTCCGTGTCCACGAACTCGTGGTGCAGGTGCGCCGCGAGAAGCAGGTCGGCGGTGTGCATCGCGGACGTCTTGTCGAACGCCTGGGCCCGCCACCACTCGAAGTGCTTGCCCGGCCGCCACTGGTGCCCGTGGGCGTGGGCGACGACTGTTCCCGAGCACTCGACGACGACCGTCAGCTCGTCCGTCTCCGGGACGAACACCTCGACGTGCGCGTACTCCTCGCCCGCCAGGGCCAGGGCCTCGCTCACGGAGATCAGGGCGTCCGTGTCGTGGCTGTCGTCGTACCTCGTCACGCCCTTGCCGCCGGGCCTGACGGCCTCGCCGTGATTGCCGGGGACTGCGACGACGGTAAGGCGGCTGACCTGCGGGGCGAACTTGATGATCGCGTACGCCATCAGGCGCCGGGTGAGGCGGATCTGTTCCGTGAGGGTCAGTTGAGTCCGCCACACGTTCGCGCCGCCCTGCGAGACGAATCCCTCGACGTGATCGCCGAGCCACGCAAGGTGGACGTGCTCGATATCGAATCGCTCGCGGTACTCGTCGAGGAGGCGGGCGGCCTGGTCGATGCACTCGATCGCCCGGCGAAGCGTGCCCTCGTACCCGTCTCCGTCGATCTTGCCGAACTGCATGTCACCCAAGGCGACGACGAACGTGAACTCGCCCTCCTCGTCGCCCTGGACGGAGCCCGGCGCCTCGTCGAACACGCGGAGGAGTTCGTCGACATTGGGACGCTCGAGAACCGCCGGCACCTTGCGACGGCCGAAGGAGAAGCGGGCGCTCACGCCCGGCTCACCGCTTGCCATGGTCCATTCGCTCGACCGGAAGCCGGTCACCTCCCACTCGGAAGGGTCGAGGCCGTGAGCCCGCAGCACGTCGGCCGCGCTCGACTCGGGGTCGATGCCCTCGGGGCCTCGGACGGTCACCTCGGCAGCGTCCCCGGACACCTCGATCTGGCGCGTGAAGTCCTTCTCCGGGTCGGCCTGGCGGCCGGGTACGGCCGGGGCGGTCGGCGTCTTGAGGAGGTCGGTCAGAAGCTCGGAGTGGTCCAAAATTTACACCTCGCGGAGAGAGCGTCGGTACGTGCGGATCGTGGAAGCGGAGACGGTGTGCCCGTGCTTGCGGAGGACCAGGGCCAGGCGCTCGGCAGAGGAGCCGATGTCAAGGAGGCGGACGACGACGGTCTCCCGTACGTCCGGCTCCAGCTCCTCATAGATGCGCTTGAGGGTCGGGCCAGGGGTGCCGGGCAGGTCGCTCACTTCCGGCCCCCGTCGATCTGGCCGATGGCGGCGACCGCGAGCGAGGCCAGGCGGACGAGGCCCTTGCGGATCTCTTCGGGGGTGCGCCCTCCGAAGGCGGCGAAGGCGACCTCGATCGCCAGGCCATCGACGCCCAGGACGCCCACCTCGCCCCGGTCGGCGTTGATGATCGCCCACTCCTCGCCCCTCTTTCTGTAGGCGTCGATGCCCCGCTCGGGGTACACGCCGCCGACGAGGTGAGGCGGCAGGGGGCCGATCTTCTGGGCGGCGGCCCGCACCTCCGCGAGCACGTCCGCGAGCGGGTCGGCCTTCCGTGCCGGCGCCTTGCGAGGCGTGGCCTTCTTGGCGGGGGCGGTGGTCACTGGTCGTTCTCCTTGATCAGGTCGAGAAGGGCCTGAGCGCCCCCCTGCATGTACGTCTCGCTCACGTCGCCGTCCCGCAGCCGCACGCCCTTGGCGGACCGCAGTGACCGGCAGATTCGGGCGGTGAACTCGGCTCCCGCGTCGTCCGGGTCACCCCAGACGCGGACGCGGTTGAAGCCCGCGAGCATCCGCCTGTGGCGCCCCTGCCAGAGGGAGGCGCCAGGGATGGCGACCGCGTGAAGGCCGATCTTGCGGAGGATGATCCGGTCGAGTTCGCCCTCGGTCACCTCGATCGTGTCCCCGGCCTGGTGCACGTCGGCGATGCCGTACATGCGGGGCGGGTCATCCTTGATCGTGTTGTACTTGCCGTGGAAGGCGGCTCGGTGGTCGTGCTCCTCCAGGCATCGGAAGCGCACGGTCAGCGGGGCGCCGTTGCGGTCGAGGTAGGGAATCGCGAGCATTCCGCGGAAGCGTTCGTGGCCGGGGAACGGCCGGTCACCGACGACGCCAAGCCGGTGTGTAACCGCCTCCTCGCGGCCGATTCCCCTGTCGAGGAGATACCGCGCGACGCCCGGCGTAAGAGCTTCCTGATAGGCGCTCGTCGCCTCCTCCAGCATCTCGCGTTGCGAAGGCGAGAGAGGCTGCAAGGGCTCGTGCTCCGACAAAGTCAGTGCCTTCCTTTTCCATGATCAGATTGAATGAGTCACCGCCCTTTCCGCAGGAGTGGCACTTCCAGAGCTGCCGGTCCGTGTTCCACGAGAAGGACGGGGTGTCGTCCTCGTGGAAGGGGCAGTGGCTCATGCCGGTGGCGCGGTGTGAGTTGAAGTCGATGTCGTAGTGCTCGAAGACGGCTTCGAGCGTGGGCTTCTCGTGGTCCTGGTCCTCGTGGTCGGTGTCGACCCGGCGGAACTTCACGGCACTCGCCGCCCGACGAACCAGCCCTTGTCGTCGTCGTAGCCGAGGGACTCAAGCCCTGCGCTGCCGGCGGATGCTGGATCGAAGCGGCCCAGCTCCTCGACCAGGCGCTCGTACTCGGCGGCCTCTTCGAAGGTGGTGGCGTTCACTCGGCGGCGTCCAGGCCGAAGTACGCCTCGACCGTGGTCAGGACGAAGGCTTGCCGCCAGCCCTTCCCCCGGCGCTTGACGACGACGATCGACTCCACGCAGTCCGGATCGATGCCCCGATGCTTGGCGAAGTTCATGCGCTCGCGGTGAGCCTCGTCGAGGAAGGGGCCGGGCTCGAACTTGGCGTTCTTCGCCTCGACGATGGTGAAGAGGCCGCCGTCCTCGCGTATGGCGAGGTCGCCCTCGTCCTCCGCACCGGTCAGCCGCAGCCGTTCCACGTCTTCGCCGACGGACCGCAGGCCCGTCATCAGCTCGATCTCCCAGTCGGCACCCTTGCGCTTGTTGGCTCGGTTGCGCTTGACGATCGGGTCCAAAATTTACACCTACCTTCTACTTGATCAGGGCATCTGTGGGAGACCAGGGCTTCGCCGGGGTAGCCGCCGGCACCATGCGTTCGAGCTTGGAGAAGCGCGTCACCTCGGGGTGGCAGCGCATCGACGCGTACCGCCTGGCCGTGGGGTCGCAGGGGCCCATGCGCTGTTTGATCACCGCGACGCGGTACTCGTGTGAGGTCGGGTCCAGCGCGACGGACAAGGACAGCTCGGGCTTCTCCGACAGGCCGCCCTTCACCTGGTCGCGGGACGGCGGGGCCCACGGGTCGGACTTGGCTTCCCAGCTCTTGTCACTCGCGTGATGCAGGACGATCACGGTTGCACCCGTGGCGCGGGCCAGTTCGGTGAGGCCGCTCATCACGGCCATCTGCTCGGTGTAGTCGGACTCGGCCCCGTCGAAGTCCATGAGGTTGTCGAACACGAAGACCTGGGGGTAGGCGTCCCACAGCTCGATGAACGCTTCCAGCTCCTCGTCGATGTTCTTCCAGGTGATCGGCGAGCCGAAGGCGAAGGTGATGTTCGAGCCCGCGAGGGCGGACAGGTACTCCTGGCGGTGCCGTCCGCCCGCAGCCATCCCGGCCTCGACCATCTCCGTGGTGTCGCCGGTAGCCATGGACGCCAGACGCGAACTCGCCGTGAAGGCGGACATGTCCGCGCTGAAGTACAGCGTCGGCAGGTTCATCATCGCGGCCCAGTAGAGGGCGAACCCACTCTTCTGGGTGCCGGACCGGCCCGCGATCATGATGACCTCGCCGTGACGCGGGCGGCACCCCATCCCGTACAGGGCGTCGAACGCCTCGACGCGGGGCAGCTCCTTGCCGGATTCGGCATGCAGCGCCAGCGACCTTGCGGGGGTCAGCACTAAGCGGCTCCTTTCATCTGTGGACGACGCGGCGGATGCCCGCCGAGCGGATCAGGGTCGTGCAGGCCGGACACGGCATGCGGGTGACGTACAAGGTCGAGCCCCGGAGCTGAGTGGGGTCGGCGTGATGAATGGCATTGGCCTCGGCATGGACGGCTGCGCAGTTCGAGTAGTCCGAGTCGCGGGCGCACTCCTCGGTCGTGAGCCGCCCTCGCGGGCAGTTCGCGGCCGTCGCGCAGCCGGGCAGTCCCGCCGGCAAGCCGTTGTAGCCGACGCTCAGGACGCGGTTCGTGCGGGACAGGAGCACGGCGCCGACCTGTGCGCGCGTGCAGTCGGCACGGGACGACACGGCTTCGGCGATGCTCATGGCCCAGCAGTCCCAGTCGGGACGGGTCACGGGTCCTCCAGACCCGCGAGGCGGGGGCCAGCCGGACGACCGACCCCCAGCACCTCGCGTGCGTCAGTCGAAGTCGGGGGCGTCGGCGACGGCCGCGTTCACGGCGGCCTCGCGCGCCTGCGCGTACTCGATGACCTTCTGGCGGACCCCGGCGTCGTTCACCGGACGCCAGACCCAGGCCGGGTGAGCGCCCGGTCGCTTCGGCGGGACCTGGTCCAGCTTGACGATCGTGGCGTTGCCGACGACCTTCTCCAGGTCGCGGGCGAGGAGGGTCTGTTCGACCCGCGTGCCCTTGTTGATCTCGGGGGAGAGCTTCTCCAGGCTCTCGCGGTCCTTGAAGACCGTGATGTCGCAGAGGGCGGAGTCCTTCGGCCCGTTCGGGGTGGGGCGCTGGGCCTCGTACGAGTTGACCTCGATCAGGAACGCCACCGCGTCCTTCACATCGGCAGGCTTGAACCAGCCGCCGCCAGCGGTGGGGATCTCGACGAAGTTCAGGGTCACTCGGTTTCTCCTTCTGTGGGGATGTCGTTGCGGTAGTAGGGGGTCGGCTCGGTGGTGCGCGGGACGATGACGGAGCCCAGCGCGGAGCTGACCAGGACGAAGGCGAGGATCACGGCGGGCATGGCGTCACCCGTTCTTCAGGGCCCGGCCGCGGGCCTTGTAGGCGGCCATAACGGCGGGGTCCTCGAACATGGCCTGGTTCGCGGCCCAGAGCTTCTTCAGCTCGTCGAGGCTGGGCGCCTTCTCGATCTCGCCCAGAATCCAGGCGGACTTGTTGGCGGTGGGCTGCTCGGGCGTGGAGGCCGAGGCAGCCGCCCACGGGTCGTTCTCCGGAGTCGGAGCGGGAGCATCGGAGATGATCCGGGCGTCGAGGATCGAGGCGATGTTGCCCTTGCCGTGCGCGAGGTTCGTCGCGTTGACAACGAGGTCGCTGAGCGATAGTCCGGTCCAATCTTTACACTCGAATCCGAAGAAACCGCAGATCTGCGTGCGGACCTGCTCCACGGAGCCCCGGAAGACGGCCCAGGTGTCCGCGTAGCCCGCGCCGTATTTGATGGTGACGCCGATCGATCCGTCCGCGCTGGACGTGACCGGCTCCGCCTGGTCTGCCTTCACTTCAACTCCCTTGCTCTTGGTCCAAACTTAACACCTGGGCGGCAGTTATGCAGCACTGGTTTCTGTGACGCCACTCACCCACGGGAGCATGGCGCCCTTCAGGCTGCGGGTCGCGCGGACCTCTAGCGCCAGGCGTGCGGCGGCCCAGCCGATCTCCAGGTCGACCCAGTGAAGCGTGCACTCGCCGGACCCGGCCGGGAGGTTGATGATCACGCCCCACTTCTGCGACACCCCTTGCAGGGGCGCGTACGCCTGCGCGGCCTCGGCCGCCGGCACCTCTCGCTTCTTCCAGGCGGCAAAAGCCTTGCGGTCGGCGGGGTCGACGGGGAAGCGGGTGTAGTCGTAGAACTCGCCTCGCGAGTACACGGCGAGCTGCATCGCCATCTTCAGCGCTCCGTACTGGACGGAGCCTGTCTTCAGGTCGCCGATGAACAGGCCCTCGACGTGCTCGCCGTCCGGGCCGGGCCCGGCGTATTCGAGGAGTCGGTCGAACGTCCCGCCCGTGCGCAGCTCGGGCACGACGACGAACTTCTCCACGGCCCTCACATCGAAGTCCACGGTTGCCGCCATGTAGGCCGCCATGTCGAGTACGTCCTTGGCCGCGGTGCCGGCGGGCAGAGGTTCGCCTCGGTCGACGTACTCCGAGAGCGTGTGAAGGTGAGTCCCCTTCTCGCGCTTCCGGTTCGCCCCCGAGATGTCCTGGGCCTGCTCGGCGAGGGCGTTCAGCCTCTTCTTGCCGTCCGGGTCCTCCGGGTCGAGCTGCCTCACCACGTCGAGGATGGACGGCCGCTTCGCGGCCCCCACCAGGGTCATCCGCGCCTTCCAGTCGGAGATGGCGCTCTTGTCCTCGATGCAGTCGATGAAGGTCGTGGTGCGGGTCAGGGACACGGGCTTGCCGCCCTGCTTCGGGATGACGAGCGGCCGGTCCCATCCGTCACGGGGGACGGTCAGCTCGGGCGTCAGGTCGATGATCTTCAAGCTCTGGACTCCATGTCCTCGTCGGCTGCGAACGGGTCTTCAGGGGTGATGGGGACCAACCACAGGCGGACCGATCCGTCCTCAAGCCACTCGGGCTCGGACTCGTCCTCGTCCAGAGGTTCGAGCCCGAGGAGCTGGAGCACGGCCAGTCCCTTGCGCATGTCTGCGGGGGAGGTGTCGGGCTGGACGATCAGCGCCTGGTCCCAGTTGGCCCTATCGCCCACGAGGCTCATGCCGGTCGGAAGGCTGATCTTGCTAGCGGCGAGCACCCAGCGGCCGATCTGGTCCTCGCCCAAGGCGTAGAGGTCGGCCAGGCTGTCTTCATGCGGCACGTCTTCCTTGTCGCGCACGAACAGGCACTTCGTAGTGAACTTCGAGTGGGGCTCGACACCGTCAGTAGTCAGAATCCCGGTCAGCGGCATCGCTGTGGCCCCTGGTACGTGTAAAGATTGGACTTGCTGAGTCCATTTCTACGTGGGGCCTACACAGGCTGTCAACCGGCCGTGTACACGGGCTCACCCACGGGTGTTCCACAAGCGGACGCACGGCGTCCACCTGGCGTTCACACTATCTAGCCGCAGGTCAGGGCCCTATACGCCTTGAGGATGAGAAAACCCCCCGTCAGTCTCAGACGAGGGGTGGATTCGAACGAAAATCGAACACGTGCAGGCTAGTCACGTGCCTGGTTGCCGGTCCTGACTTCCGGCTCGCGGATGAGGTCGGTGTCGCGCTCCTCGCGCGGAACGAAGAAGAAGCCCTCTTCCGTGTCGTAGTCGTAGTGCACGACGAGGTTGTTCTCTTCGAGGTACTGCTTCCAGCTCGCGAGCTTCTTCGCCTTGTCCGCAGCCACGGGCTTGCCAGCCCTCTGGCGCCCCTCGGTCCGGAGCATCATGGCGGGATACAGATGCCTGTGATCTTCCCTGAGCTTCCAGGGTAGAAGGTCCTCTGACCTGGTATTACGCCGGTCGATGCCGTTCCGCCGGCGGAAGGCAGCCCACATCGGCTCCGTGGTCGTGATGCCGTACTTCTCCTTGTACTGCTCCACCATCCAGGCGTACGTCTTCTCCTCGCGGAACCAACGCAACACCTCGGTCTTGTCCACGATCTTCGAGGCGGGCATGTTTCCCCCTTGTCTGTGAGCGGTCTGTGGCGGTGATCTCAATCAGTCGGACTCGTACAACCTTCTGCGTCCAACGTAAAGATTGACCTAGAGCGGATGATCATGTCAAGCTGTGACCAACAAGAGGGCAGACGCCCGAGTAAATAGGTGACCCCGGCAGCGCGCCAACGCTCCGGGGTCCGGCACTGAGAGTGGTAGCTCCCAATGCGTATCCATCGTACCCGGCACGACCGTGACTTCACGGTGGTGCCCAACCGCACCGCCCGCAACCGCAAGCTGTCCTTCACGGCGCGCGGCCTGTGGCTGCACCTGATCTCCCTGCCCGATGGGGCCAAGGAAGACGTGCGCACGCTGGCCGACAACAACCCCGGCGTAGGCCGCAAGGGCGTCGCCAATGCTCTCGATGAGCTGGTCGCCCACGGCTACTACTTCCGCTTCACCATCCGTGACCCGGAGACCGGCCGCGTGTGGACCGAGACGGCCATCCACGACCTTCCCCAGACCGAGGACTCCCCGGTTCCCGCACCCCCGGCAACCGGAGACCCGGCCCCTGGGAACGCGGGAGCGTCCCCTTCGGGGGAAAGCAACTCCTCTAAGAACCAGGGAAAGATCCCTCCCTTCCCTCCGCAGGACAGCGACGCGCCGTCCGAGGCTGAGCAGAGGGAGGGCACCAGCGAGAAGCAGGACAAGCAGATGGGCGAGGCCGCCCGCATCCTGCGCCGCTTCGCTGCGATCGACGGCCGCCTGAAGCTCTCCGAGCGGCAGGTCGCCAAGCTCGCCCCCTCCGTCGCTGACTGGCTCCACCGTGGCGCCACCATCGGCGAGATCACGGACGCCGTGACCCAGGGCCTTCCCGCGAAGGTCTACTCCGCCGCACGCCTGGTCGCCGACCGCCTCGACCGCAAGCGCCCCGAGGCCAAGCGGCAGTGGAAGACCTACGCCGACTGCTCCGAGCGCTGTGGCAACGTTCTGCCCGCTGGCCAGGACACCGGCATCTGCGCTGACTGCGCTCTCGGCACCATCGCGTACTTCGAGATCGACTGCGCCACGGGCGAGGCCACCGATACCCCCGGCGCCCCCGCGCTCGACGTGCCCGGCCCGCTCGCGCCCGAGGGCCTCGCCGCCTTCCGCGCTGCCCGCGCAGCCATGGCCAAGTAACCCCCCCTTCCTTCACCCGCGCCACCTCGAAAGGCACAGCCATGTCTCAGCCTGCCCGTATGCCCCGGTACGCCTACGTCGTCGGCGGCCTGGTGCTCGCCGTCGCCCTCGCGATGTCCGCCCCCGGCGAGTACCAGCTCGCCCGCACCGCCGGATGGAACGAGTGGGTCGCCGCCGGCATGCCGGTCTGCATGTCCGTGTACGCCGTCGTCGCGGTCTGGTTCACCGAGAGCAGGGCCAAGGGCGAGAAGGGCCGGGGCAGCGCCATAGCGGGAGCCGTGGGCGCCCTTGGCATGACCCTCGCCGGTCAGGTCGTCGCGCACTGGATCGCCGCCGGTTACATGACCTCCTCGAAGGAGCTGGTCGCCGCCGTGTCCGCTGTCCCCGCGATCGTCGCTGGACACGTCGCACACATGGTGATCCGAGCCGCGAAGCACGTGCCGGCGGAGGCCGCGATGGTCGTCGAGGACGAGATCGACGACGAGCACCAGGACCAGGACGCCGAGCCGGTTCAGCCGACCCTCGACGGCGAGGAGCTGCCGGTCGACGAGGTGGCCAAGGCTCGGGCTCGTCGTCGCCCTGGCCGCCCGGCCCCCAGCCTCGACGAGATCAAGGAGGCCGCGAAGGCCCTGATCGCCAAGGGCGAGGAGATCAACGGCCCGAACCTCGCGAAGATCATGGGCCGCGACCGCCGGACCGGCAGCCGCTACCTCCAGAAGCTCAACGCCTCCTGACCCAACCCCGAGCCGCAGCCCCTAGGAGTGGGGGACAATGTTTACGAGACGTACCTCACTCCTGGGGAAGCGGAGGAATGGACCTAACAATCACCGTGCGTGTCTGTGATAAGTGCAAGCGGCAGGACCGGCCTGCCACGAGGTACCACCTGCGCGTGGACGAGGGCGAACCGGCCGAACGCGACTTGTGCGACGAGGACGCGGCGCCCCTGCTGGACCTCTTCGACCTGTCCCCGGCCGAGGAGTCCGAGCCTGCCCCGTCCGAGGCGAAGCCCCCAGCGCAGAGGCGAGCCGCCAAGAAGACGGCCGCCAAGAAGACGACTTCCCGCAGGCGTGGCCGGACCCCGGTCACCACCGTGGAGGAGATCGAGGCGCGCAAGGCGGCAGCCGCCCAGGAGTGAGACGCAGAAAAGCGCCCCCCTGCCGACCCGCGAGGGCCAACAGGGGGGCGCAGTGCTACTCGGCGTCGCCGGAGTCCGAGCCCTCGACGATGCCCAGCGCGGTAGCGATCTGGACGATCAGGGCGACCTCGGGCTTGTCGGCGTAGACGATGGCGGCGACGCTCACCATTACGCCCAGGGCCGCAACGACGGCCCCGAAGCGCGAGCGGTAGCGGACGGGCAGGGCGGACAGGATCAGGGACGCGGGCTTGCGGTGCTTGCTCATCGGCGGCCCGCCTGCTTCTGGAGCGCGACGAAGCCCTTGGGGCCGATCCGCGGGTCGTGCAGGCCGCTGCGGTAAGCCGGGTTCCGGTCGTGGAAGCGGGCGACCGCGCGCTGAGTCTCCGGGCCGTAGAACCGGGTCACGGCTCCCTTGATCGGGCCGTACCCCGCCTTGATGAGGAGCTGCTGAAGCTCGGCGACCTGAGCGTGAGTCGCGCCCGGCTTGACCGCCGAGTTCAGGGCGACGATCTGAGAGACCGGCTTGGGTGCCGGCGGAGTCGGCTTGGGCTCCGGCTTCGGCTCGGGCTTCGGCGCCTTGTCCTTCCAGGCCGGGTCAGCCGAGACGATGCCCTCGGCGAAGTCCGGGTAGCCGTAGCCGTACACGTAGGCGTCGGTGCGGCGGTGGCGCTTCTCGTACACGCCGTCGCCCTCGGGGGAGCCGTCCGCGTTGGTGTTGCCCTCGACCGTGTAGATCCACTCACTGTCGAAATCGATGCACAGGCCGGTGTGCGTCCCGCCGTTCCGGCCGAAGAACACCATCGCACCCCGGGCGGGATACGCGCTGAAGCGGCCCTGCTTCTTGAACCAGGCGACACCGGCCTCGCAGCTCGCGGTCTTCGGGTACAGGGCCGAGAGGCCCGCCTCGGCCGCACACCAGGCGACGAACGCCGCGCACCACGGCCAGCCGTAGCCGTCCTGGTCGTAGCCGGGGATCTTGCCGAACCACCGGTTGTACTTGGAGTCGTTGACCCAGTGGCCGCCCGACCGCTTCTCGTGGGTGCCGACCTCGGCCTTCGCTATGCCGCTGATCTTGCTTACCTGACTGGTCACGAAAGACCCTCCTCGGGACATGCGGAAGGCCCCGCCGACAGGGCAGGGCCTTCAAGGGGTGGAAGTCTCAGACGGAGACAGAAGAGATGTGGGAGTCGAGGCGCTCGGCGACCGCCAGGCGCTCGACGCGTTCATGGGACAGCTCGGCCCGCAACTCGCGGATGTCCCGGCTGTGTTCGGCCTGGCCTTCGAGGACGCGATCGAGTCCCGAGATCACGCGGTCGAGGTCGTCCCGGAGATTCGTCGTGTGCGTGTTGGAGACCTGATCTCTGGCCTCCTGTGTGTGCTCGCGTACTTCGGCGAGGGCCGCGCCCTGGCGCCGGACCAGCTCGATCACGACGCCCATGAAGGCTGCGGAGACCACTCCGCCGGCGGAGACGAGAGCCACCTGAACGTTGGGGTCGAGGGTCATCGGGACATGTCCCTTACGAGCTGCTCCAGACGCTCGATGCGCTCGGCCTGGTCCTGCACGACGGACAGCAGAGCCACGCCGAGGAGGTCATAGCGGAGAGCGTCGATGCGTCCCTCCTCGTCGTAGGTGACGATCTCGGGGAGCGTCTCGGCGACCTCTTCGGCGATCAGGCCGAACTCGTCCCGGAGGTAGTCGTCGCTGCCCTCTTCCTTCGGGCGTCGGTCGTATATGCGGGGACGCAGGGACAGGACCGCATCGGGGTCGATGTCGATGTCCCGAACGTTCTGCTTGAAGCGGCGCGAGCTGGTGTTGCGCGCGAAGGTGCCGTCACCCTGAACCCACACCGCGTAGTACGTCCCGGAGCCGGAGACGGAATCTGCGTGCACGCGCTTCGTGCCGTTGGACCAGGCGATCGTGTCCCCGGACTCCAGGTAGGACGAGTGCGAGTGGGACGACGGCGTGAACGTCGTCGGCTTCGAGGTGATGTCCGTCCACGCGTGGGAGTGCGCCGAGGGGGCGAAGGTCGTCGGCTTGCCGGTCACTTCCGTCCACGCGTGCGTGTGCGCGCTCGGGACAAAACTCGTCGGCTTGCTGGTGACCTGAGACCAGTCGTGCGTGTGCGCGGCCGGAGGCAGGGACGAAGGGCGGTCGGTGATGTCCGCCCACAGGTGCGTGTGCGTCGAGGGCGTGAACGTCGTCGGCTTGCCGGTCAGGGTCGACCAGGACACATTGCCGATCAGCGGCGCCCACGCCGTGTCGTTCCAGAACTCGAAGGAGGACGTATCAGCGTTCCAGCCGATCTGACCCAGACGCGGGGACGCCGGGCGGGTGTTCGTGTTCCAGCACAGGATGCGTGTCCCGACGAAGGGACGCGTTCGCGTGATGTCCGAGGACGTAATAGAGGTGACGTTCGCGTTCACGGTGACCTGCGCGAGCGGCAGCTCGTAGATGCCGGTGTCCGTCTGGGTCAGGGACGGCGGAGTCGACGAACCCGCGGTGCCCGTCTTGACCGCGAGGACGACGGAGTTCAGTGCCGGGTCGAGGCGCAGGATCACTCGGTCGACGCGCAGGGACGTATTCGCGGCCGGGATGGTGACCGTCTCCGTCGCGGTCGCCTGGGCCATGAATCCGCGGAGGAACGCCAGGCCGGAGGAGACGTTCAGGGTCATCGCGGTGCCGGCGGTGACCGTGAAGCCGGAGGAGCCGAAGCTCGCCACGACGCCCGAGTCCTGGAACTCGCGGAACATCTGCGAGAACTGGGTCTCGGTGACGGCCTGGGCGTCGAACGGGTAGGAGGTGATAGCCAAAGGGGAACTCCTTAGATGGCCGCGCCCGCGTCCTCGATCACGAGTTGCGACAGGGAGCCAGGCAGGTAACGGACCATGCCGTACGTCGCGGCGGCTCTGCGGGTGTTGAGGGTGACGCCGACCGTGACTGCCCCGGCCGGGGGGTTGTTGATGAAGCAGGCCATGTTGAGGCCGGTCGCCGAGTTCGAGTCGTCGTCGAACGTCGTGCTGAAGAAGTCGCCAGCGAGGGAACTCGTGGTCGCTACGGTCGTTCCGCTCGCCCAACGGACGGTCGTGTATCCGCCCTGCTTCGCGTAGCGGATGGCCGTGTTGGCGTTATCGCCCGTGCCGTCCGTGTCGACGGCTGCGATGCGAAGTGTGACCCGGTAGCACCTGCCCGCCTCGGCGGTGAACTGCTGGGTGTAGATCATGGTCGCGGTGTCGCCGACGTAGGCCGAGGTCGCGAGCGTCTGCATGACGACGATGCCCTTCGCGGTGTTGTCCGCGTAGACCAGGCGCCGCCACGGTGCCCAGCCGCTCGTAGGGGAGCCGTGCCGGACCCACTCTTCGTGCTTCTGGCCGTTGCCTCCGGTGCTTGACCACCGCTGGGTGACGTAGCCGGTAGTGGAGCCTGTAGACCAGAGGTAGCCGCCCATATCCAGGGAGGCGAAGGGCCAGCCGCCCGCCGTGGCGTCGGTTGAGGTGAGGTAGAGACGCGAGTCCTCGTAGGGGTAGGCGGTCGGGAGGGTCGCATTGTTGAAGTCGGCGGGCGAGATGATGTTCTTGTAGGCGAGCTGGCGCCACGGTGCCCAGCCCGTATTGCGGTTGCCGCCTCGAATCCAGTCCTCGCGGTTCGTCGTGGCCGCGTGCGCCCGGTTCCAGACCTGGAAGGCGTCGCCGTTCGCGACCCGGCGGGTCGTGACCCAACCGAACTTCCCGCCGAAGTCCCATCCGCCGGCGGTGGCCTCCGTCGCCGTGAGATACATGACCGACTGGCCCTCGGGATAGTCGTCGGGGATGCTCGCCTGCGTGAGGAGTCCGGCCGGGATCTCGCGCGGACCGGCCGGTTTCGCTTCCGCCGTCCGCTCCAGCGAGGAGACGCGGGACTCCAACTCCTTCTGAGTCTTCGCGTCGGCCGAGCTTTGATCGAGAGGGGTCGGGTCGCCGAGCATCGCGCCGAGCCGGTAGCCATCCTCGGTGACCCGCAGGACCATGCTCGTCACGACGGCCGCCATCTCGGTACCGCCGACGATGACGGTCACCTTGTCGCCGAGGAACCAGTCGCGGCCGAAGTCGAGCGCGCTGTCTTCCATCGGTACGGCCTGGGCCGCCTTGACCGTGGTCCCGCCATCGACGAGGGCCTCGGTCCCCTTCTGGGTTAGCTCGGCCGTGTCGGACGAGGAACGCTCATCGACGAAGCTCTCGATCCGGCGTCCCCAGTCGGACTCGGCTGCGAGGGAAGCGGCGTTGTCGACGGGGACGAACATGCGGTTCGAGCCGTCGCCGTCGCCGGCAACGATTACTCGAGTTTTTGCCGGCGTCGACACCGAGACGCGCTGACCGGCGAGCGTGTTGTTCACGACGCCCAGGCGGACTTCCTTCGTGCGGTCGGCGACCGCGTACGTCTCGAAGACCAGGTTCGAGCCCCGTTGGATGATGCGGAACCCGAGGCCCGCCGGTTCGGCCAGGGCCTTGCACAGCTCTCCGAGCTGCTCGAAGCGCGCGGCCTTCGTGACGGTCGCACCGCGGCCTCCGTTGGTGCCCATGATGAGCCCGGTCCGGCGCCGGTTGGCCGGGGCCGAGGGCCCACAGTTGAGGTTGACGTACGCGTGCATGAGCGCCTCGGCCGTACCCGTGCGCTCGTCGTACGCGAAGTTCTGCGTGTCCGCGTTGCCGTTGCCTGGGTCGGGCCAGGCGAGCATGTCCGACAGGATGATCGTGTCGTCCACGCCCTCGACGGTCAGCGTGCCCAGGGGGTCAGTCGCCGTGACTGCCGTCTCGGTCTTCGTCACCGGCCCCGAGAACAGGACGTCGGTCGGGCCGGTGACGATGATGCCCGCGCCGGGCGTCGCCAGGACGGAGGCGAGCGGATGGTCCGCGCTGATCGAGAGCTTCCACGTCGAGACGTTGTTGAAGATGTCCTCGGACTCCAAGAGGAGGAGGTCGGCCGGGATGGCGCCGATCCGGGTCAAGGTCTTATCCCGGACCTCGACGAGCAGATCGTCTTGCCGCACTAGATCACCACCCACTTACGGGGACGCCACGAGCACACGACCTTCGAGGCCGATGTCGTGTTCAGGAGAGAGGCCGTCACGGTGGACTGGCCGGGCGGCACCGACCAGAAGCGCGGCGCCGTCGCGAGGAGGCTGTACTTGTTCACGCCGTTGCCGTCCCTGACGGTGCCGGCGCCCATGTCGATGACGAGCTTCTCGCCGACCGCGAGCGTCCCCGACCACTGGAGCGTTTCGCCCGTAGGGCTGATCGCCTTGAACGTGTCGCCGGGGCCCGTGACCTCCCATACGGGATAGGCCGCAACGTCGCCATCGTTGGAGAGCTGGACGGAGCCGATCGCCTGCGACGGAGCGACCGGCAGGGCAACCAGGGTGCTCAGGAAGGCGCCCGAGGCAGCCCCGCCGATGGAGACCGTCTGCGCAGACTCCGACAGGAAGTAGGGGTTCGGGGCCCGGAGGGAGATCACCGTCTGCGTGTCCCGGTCACCCAAGCCCGGATCGATCGCCCCTCCGCCGGTCCAGCGGACCGGAGTTGACCAGCGCCCGCCGACATCATCGGCGTAGGTCAGGGTGCACTCGTCGGCCAGCACCCGCGCGAGGCGAGTCACCAGCTCGGCGAGGTGCACCCTGTCCCGACCAACGATGTCGAGGGGGATGTCGATGTCGCGGGGGAGGACGCGCCGCCCACGGTAGGCGGCGCCGTCCCCGGCCCCTTCGAGCCACTGCACGGCGAGCTGGGGCAGGCCCAGGCCGGTTATCCCGGCGAGGGCCTGGAACCCAACTCCATCCGTTTGCACCCCGGCCAGATCGAGCCTGTCCGAGGCGCTGCTCAGTTCGAGCTTCACCAGCCGACCATCCTTGCCCGCGAGGTAGCCGCGAACAGCTCCTCCTCGGACGAGAGGGAGTTGCCGGAACCCGCGTAGTAGTTCAGAACCTTCGTGACCGACTGGCCGGGGCCAGCCGCCGCGAGGCCGCCAGAGACGGCGGCAGAGACGGAGCGGGACGCGCCAGAGGTGGCGCTCTCCGCGAGGGCGTTGGACGCCCGCTCGACGTTGCCCGCCTGGTCCTCGACGCCGAGGCCGAAGCCCAGGCCCACGAAGTTGCCGAGCTTGCGGAACAGTCGCGAAGGAGAATGGATATCGAGCGCCTTCTTGATGGCATTCACCATCGCGTCGGCGATCTTCAACATCTGCTTCTCGATCGCGTCCTGCTGCTTTTCGAGGCCCTTGACGATGCCCTCGGCAGCCCGGATTCCCGCGTCGTACATGTAGTGCGCCGCAGTGGAACCCGCCGCGTTGGCGTACTTCTCCAGATCCTTTTGAAGCTCGTTGATCTGGAGTACGCCATCGACACCGGCATTCGCGATGGACTCGGCCGCAGCGAGGCCAGCCTCGGGACCGGCCATAGCGATCTGATCGAACGTGGCCTGATTCAGGCCGAGATCCTTCAGTCGCTTCAGGACCGCCGCGAACTTCTTAGCCTGGTCGACCGCGTTCTTCAGGTTCGACGTAACACCCTCGAACGAGGAGTCGTCGGCCTTTGTCACGTCGCCCAGACTGATAATGCGGTCTGCGACCTGCTCCTTGTACTTGACCAGATCCTCGCGGAGCTTCTTGAGCTTGTCCCGCGCGGCCTCCAGCTTCTTACTCAGGCCGTCCCACTGGGCGGCGAGTTGCAGAAGCGCGGTCCGGTCCTTGCCGATTCGATCCTTCAGGGCCTTCGAGGCGTTCTTCGGGATCTTCGCCGTCAGGTCGTTCAGTGACTTCTTGACGTTGTCGAACTCGGACTCAAGGCCCTTGATCAGACCCTTGATGATGAGGCGACCGGCGTCGTACAGAAGGACGGAGTCCTTCTTCTTCGGACCCTTCCAGTCCGGAAGCAGGTCCGTCAGCTCGCCGAGCTTGTCCTTGACCGCACCGAACATGCCGGCGATGCCAGAGATGAAGCCCTTGATCAGGGCGATACCGGCGTCCTTCAGGGTCGAGGCCAGCGAGCCGAGCTTCTCCTTGGCCAGCTTCGGCAGCTCGGCGACCTTGTCGGCACCCTTGCCGATCCACTCCTCGATCGTCTTCACCAGGGCGGTGAACTTCTCCATGGCCGTCGTACGGATCGAGGTCCAGCCGTCGGAGAAGAACTGCTTGATCTTCCCGAGGCCGCTAAGGGCCTTTGATCCGAGGCCGGAGAAGAATCCCGAGAAGCCCTCACTGATCGATGCCCAGGCGCTCTTGCCGAAGTCGACGACCGCCTTCCAGCCCGACTTAAAGGCTTCCTTGATGGCCATCAGGCCCTTCTTGGCGGCACCCAGCACGCCGACCGAGAGCCACGTAAGGAAAGCACCGAGGATCGTGTTCCACAGGCCCTTGATGATTTCCCACATGGACTTCAGGATGTTGAGAACATCCGTGCCCAGCTCATCCCAGTTGCCGGTAAAGAGATCCTTCCAGAACTCAAAGACGGCCATGATGTAATCGAAGGCGCCCGAGAAAATCTGCTTCAGGCCCTCCAGGATCAAGGACACGCCATTGATGGCGGAGATGAGCGATCCGACCAGTAGCTCGGCGATGAACTGAATTGCAGGCGCGAGGACCGGCATCAGGAAATCGATAAGCGACTTGATCGCTTCGAGGAAAGGCATGGCCGCCTCGACCAGGCGACCCCAGGCTTCCGCCAGGAGAGGCAGCATCGTTGCGGCGATGTTCTGTACCACTGGAATCAGTGGAAGCAGAACAGCCTGGAGAATCTCCAGAAGCACCGACACGAGCGGCATGGTTGCCTCGACGACGGCGCCGATGAACTGCGCGACGACCGGCAGGATCGGGGCCAGGCCCGAGATGAGCTGCGCCACGAGCGGAGCGACCGCAGTCATGATCTGCATGAACGCCTCAGCGACGATCGGCAGGACCGCAGAGAGCGCCGTGAACGCCTGGCCGAGGGCCTCGGAGATCACCGGGACCAGGGCCGCGATGATCGGCGAGAGCTGCTGGAAGACGCCGGTCAGGGCGCCGCCCAGAAGCTCGATGATCGGCAGGATCGACGGGGCCAGCGCGGTGAAGCCTTCCGCGAGCGGGGTCAGCGCTGCGGCGACGAGCGGGCCGAGCTGGGCCGCGAGGGCGCCGACGAGCTTCAGCAGGGAGCCGAACGCCGCGCCCAGGGGAGCCATCGCCGGGGCCAGGCCGTTGACCGCAGCCTGTATGCCGTCGAACAGGGCGTAGACCCCGCTGAAGACCTCGTCCTGGTTGAGGGCCGCAGAGATGGCGCCCACGGCCGTACCGAGGATCGTGCCGACCTGCGGGAGGATCTGAGTCAGGAGCCCAACGAACTGCCCGATGAACGCCTTGAACTCTTCGCCGCCAACCTTGTTCAGGTTGCTCATGGCGTCGTGCGCTGCTGTGAACAGGCCGACGAGCTTCGCCTGAACGCCGCTACTGTCGACGGCTTCGTGAATGCCGGCGAGGGTGTCGCGGAGCATTCCGAGCGTCGAGCCGCCAGCCTCGTTAGCCGCGCGAGCGAGGCCCGCGAAGATGCCGCCGGTCTCGTAGATGACGCCGCCGAGATCCTTCAGGGCGGTGATGCCCTGGTCGATCTCCTCGCGGAGACCGGACTCACCCTTCTTCTTGAGCCAGGTGTCCGCCTTCTCGGCCACGTCCACGAACCACTGGGCCAGGCGCGGGAGGTATCCGGCGCCGACCTCACCGAGGATCTTGATGATGCTCGCGAAGTGCTCCGTGCCGCCCGTGGCGATCTCGATCGACTTCGAGAGGTCGTCGAACATGCCGCCCAAAGCGGGGGCGAGAGCGCCCTTCAGGGAGGTGGCGAACCCGCCGAAGAACGAGCCGAGCTGAGTCGAGGTCTTGGCGAACCCGTCGCGCAGCTCCGGGAGGAGCGTGTCGATCAGACCCCTGATCGGCTCCTTGGCCTTGTCCCAGAAGTTCGAGCTGATCAGGTCTTGCAGCTTGGAGAACTGGCCCTTGACCTCGGGAAGAACCTTGTTGAAGTCCTTGAAGGCCGCGACCGTTGCACCAAGGCCGATCGCCATTCCGCCGAGAATTCCGGGCAGGGCGAGGGACGTTGCGCCGATCTGCGCCAGGGACGCGGACAGCGTGAAGAGGTTCGACGCGGCCGAGATGCCCCATGCCGACAGGCCCGCTATCGCGGTCGCGATGGTGCCGATGATCGGCGTGGACCGGTCGAGGTTCCGCAGGGTGTTGCCTAGCTTCTCGAAGATGTCGCCCAGGACGCGCCCGCCCGACAGTGCCGCAAGCATGGCGCCGGCAGACGCAGCGGCCGACAGGGAGACCTTCGGGAACAGGTTGACCACGCGGTCGCGGGTCAGGCGGGCCAACGCGAGCGCGACCGCAGCCATCGCGCCGTGCGACACCTCCGGCTCGACGGTCGCCTTGAGCTTGTCGATCTTGTCCTGAAGGTCGTCGATCTCCCGCTCGACCTTGCGCTTCTCCATCGCGTCAAGCTCGGGCGTGATCTTCGCCTTGAGGCTCTGCATCTGCTCGAAGGCCGCTTCGAGCTGCCGCTTGGTCGCGGCGACTTCCTTCTCGTCGAGCTTCGGCCGGACCTTGATCCCGTCCATCTGGGCCTGAATCTCGTCGCGCGCCTTCTGCGCGGCCTCGCGATCCGCGGCGACCTTGGCCCGAGCCTCCGTTTCGAGGATCGCCTTCATCTCGGCCTGAGCCTTGAGGAGCGACTTCTTGTCGAGCTTGACCTTGATCTCTTCGCGGCCCAGCTCGGCGAGCTGCTCCTCGACCTGGGCGAGGGCGGCCTCGACCGAGGACATCGACTTCTTGTCGACCTTCAGGTCCAGCGTCAGGTGCTTCTCAAGGCGCTTGCGCGCCTTCTGGAGAGCCTTCTCGTCGAGCTGGACCGACAGGTCGATCGTCTTGAACTTCGCGAGTTCAGCGTCGATCTGGCCAATCGCAGCCCGCACCGAGTTGGACGAGCGGGGGTCGAACTCGATCTCCAGCCGGCGGAGCTTTTCGAGGCGAGCCTTGGCGGCCTCCAGCGAGGCCCGGTCGAGCTTGACCTTCAGCTCTACCTCGTCGAGCTTGGACAGCTCGCGCTCGATCTCGGAGATGGCCGCGTTGATCGAGCCCTGCGACTTCTCGTCGACCCGCAGCGTGATGTGCGCGATCTCGTCGAGCCGCTCCTCGAACATGTCGAGTCCGGCGTTCAGGTCATCCGAGTTGAGACCGATCTCGATGTCGGTCTCGCCGAGCGCTTCGAGGGCGGCCTTCACCTTGGCCACGGCCGCGACGACCGAGCCCTGAGAGTCGAGGTTGACCCCGAGGTGCAGGTCGGTCAGCTCCGCCTGTGCGGCGTTGCGGGAGCGGCGGGCCTCGTCTACAACCTGCTTGCCGTTGGCGCGGAAGATGATGCGGTGCTGGTTCGCCTTGTTCTGGTACGCCTGCACGGCATTCTTGACCTCGGTGGCCATGCCGTGAAAGTCGAGCCGCGTATAGAAGGCGATCTTGCGGACATCGGTGGACTTGTTGTCCCGGTTGATGTCCCGCACGATTTGCAGGACATCGGCCCGCGCACCCTTGGGATCGGCCTTCGTCTGAATGGCGATCGTGAGATCGTTCTCGATCTTCTCAAGCTGCTTCTTGAGTTGCTGCTTGAAGCCGGATGTATCCGGCACGACCTTGACCGCTACGCGGCCGACTACTTGAGCATCCGACACCGGCTTACCTCCGCTGGAACAGCTTGTGAAGTTCCGCGACGGAGCGCGGCTTCGGCGAATCCGCCTTCTTTTCGGCCTTCTTCGGCTGCGGCCTCGGATAAGCAGGGATCTTCGGGGCCTTGCCCTTACCCCACTGGCCAGTGGCCCTCGTGTTCTGATTGATCGCGTCGAACAGGTCGGCCGACATATGCCGGTCCTGACCCCAGCCGAAATGCTCACGGCCGCCCGACGCGAGGGCGACCGTAAGAGAGGTGTCGGGGAGCCTCTGCACAAGCATGAGGACGAGAGCGGGAGAGGGCCCCCGGCCCTCTATCACCTCGGTCAGATCGACGCCGAAGTGAAAGAGGAGATCCGGGTAAAGGCCCTCCCCGTATTCGTCAATCAGCCCTGCGAGGCCGAGGCTTCCCCCGACTGGGTGCTCTCCCCGTAGTGGCCGAAGATTTCGGCCAGGATCGCGAGGTCGTCACCCACGGCTTCGAGCAGCTTGTTCGCCGCGGCCTCCGAGGCGGCGACGACGCGGATCGCCTGCGAGAGCACGGCGGCCTGGTCGCTGTCCTCCTTGCCGAGCTGGTCCTGAACGGACATCAGCTCGTCGCGCTTGGCCTTCGTCAGGCGGAGGGGGTTGAGGAGACGAACGACGTCGCCGCCGAACTCGATGTCGGTCGAGCCGTACTTGCGCTCAGCGGCGGCGCGGATGTCGTCGAGAGAGTAAGAAGCCATGGGGTTGCGGACCTCCGTGTGAAAGGGAAAGGGGGGAGAGCTGCGGACCTGAGAGAGAGGGGAGAGCCCGGCGCGGACGGGTCCGCACACATCCGCGCCGGGTGGTCATCACGGAGCCTGGCCAGCCACCCAGGTGGTTCCGTTCCAGTACGCCTTCGAGGTGCCGTCGGCGAGGAGGACGTACTTGCCGGTCGTCCAGGCGCTCGTCGGGGTGGCGATCACGCTGGACAGGGCGGCGAGGGTGGCGGGAACGTCAGCGCCATCGGGGGTGTAGGTGCCCGGGGTGCCGGCGGATGCGCCGGTCGCCAGGAGGCCGCCCAGCGGGGTGATGGCGTAGGTCCAGACGTTCGAGCCGTAGGCCATCGGCTTGACGCCGAGAGGGAGACCGGCGAGCGACTCGGTGTCCGAGATCGCCATGTCGTCGGCTCGGTAGATTTCCGCCTTCGGAGCGTAGAAGGCGAAGTGGTTATCGCCGTCCACGAAAATGGCCAGGAAGGCCGACTGCGTGGGCTCCGGGCTGGTCGGAACACCGACCGAACCGTCCGGCAGAATCGGCGCGTTGGCGCCGAAGTACAGCTTCAGTGCAGCGGTGTCGAACTGCTGCAAAGTGAAAGTCATGGTCTCGGTTCGCGCCGAGTACTTCGTCCGCAGGCTCTTGTTCTGGAGAGAGCCGATGGTCGTCGCCTCGCCGCCCTCGGAGGTGATTCCGAAGACGTCTTCGAGCGAGGTGTGGCCGACGTTGGCCCACGGAGAAGTGGGGGTCAGAAGGTCCGCCGGCATCGCGGTTCCGACGGGCGCGGTCAGGTAGTTACCGGACCCGACGACCAGAGTTGCGCTGTCGTTGATCGGCAAGGAGTTGCATCCTTTCGGGCACGCAAAAGGCCCGCACCTCGGATAGGCACGGGCCTTGCGTGAGTGGGTTGGTCAGAGGGAGTAAGGGCGAATCCGCGGCTTGCGGATCTGGATGTCGTAAATCGACTCGTAGCGCCAAACCCCCGTGGGGAGGTCCGCGTATTGCACCGGCCCCGTCGCGGTGGCCCAATCCGTTGCGCGTCGCGGCGCGGAATTCAGGTCCACGCGGATGATGTGGCCGAGCCGGGGATAGACCTTCTGGTTCAGCCACGCATTACGCAGGACGACGCGGACGGCCTCGGAGAGGATCGCCGCCTCTTCGTCGCCGTTAGGGTCCGGGACGAAGCAGTTGATGACGATGCGAGCTGCATCGGTGAAGCGGGTGTCTCCCTGCCACTCGCCCCACGTCGGGTCGCGGCGGACCAGGACGAGGGGGAACGTCTCGTGCGCGTCTACGAGGGACTTGACCCGGATGCCGGGCAGGCCCTCGCGCAGGACGGAAAGGAGGAGATCCTCGACCGGTGACAGCTCGGCCATCGCCTTGATGTGATCGGGCAGTCCGGCCATCAGTCGAGATGCACCTTCCCTCTCCGCCGCTTCGTCAGGTTGGCGGCGCGGGTCAGGATGAACAGGCCGTCGGCGGCCGGGATGATGTCGAGGTAGGTCTGACCGTCCTTGCGCTTGCGCGTGATGAACTGCTCGGCGCGGCCGAACTCGATCGAGAGCGCGGCCTTGTCGCCTCGGTCGTCGTCGAGGATCACGTACTTGTCGACGTCGCCGTCTGCGACATCGATCGACGAGTGCCCCTCGGCGTACGCGGACTCGGCGCGGGCCTGAAGGAGAAGCTCCTCGGCGCGTACGGCGATCTGGAACCGCCGCTTGTCGAGTTCGGCCTGAACGTTGGGCAGGACCGCGACGACGCGTTCGAGCTTCCGCTTCCCGCCGTAGTCGTAGATGTCTGCCATCAGGGCCGCTCCCGAATGTCGATGGACCAGTGACGGGTACGGCGCTCGCCGTGGTGGTAGGCCGGAGGCGTCACCACGTCCCACATGCGGCCCTGCCACTGAACGCGGGACCACAGGGAGACGCCCTGAACATGGGCGTCCACGATCATCCGCGTCACGTTGATTTGCTGCTGACCAGGAACCTCCGCCTTGCCGGACCGCTGCGGCACGAACGCCGCCCGGACCGAGATCGGGTGGTCCTCGTCGAGGGCGATGACCGTGTTACCCCGCCGGTCGACGGTCTCCTTCGTCGCCCACACGATCGCGCGCTGACCGCGCTTGCGCTGGACGCTCACCAGGGACTCACCGCATCACCGAATAGAGGGAAGGGGTCGCCCTGGCCGGTCGGCACGTATCCGCCGGCATCAACTGACTGGGGCTTCGTACCCCAGGCGGAGACGCTCGCGCTGTAGATGCCGCGCTTGCGGCCCGCGAGTTCCTCCAGGAGCCGGACCTCTTCGCGGGTGAAGTACACCGACCCCGAGTCCCGCCCGTGCGCGTCGGACCACTGGAGCATTTCGTCTCCGGCCCTCGACTGGACGTAGCCGTTGGGGTTGCGCACGTAGCGCGCGGCCGACTTCAGGACGAGCGTCTTCACCAGGCGGGGCGCCTGGTCCTCGGGCCACTCGCGGCCGTAGGTGGCCGCCAGGTCCGAAGCATCCTCCAGCGCCCCGGCGGCGATACGAAGCTCGTCCTCGTCCAACTCCCAGTCGATCCGGCCCTTCAGCTCGTCGAGGGTTGCGTACGCCATGCCTCGACCTCCTCTCTGAAAGGCGGGCGGGCCGCGCTCCCGGTCTGCCCCAGGTCACGCGGCCCGCCCTAGTCGGATCAGACGTTGGCCGGGTCGGTCTCCGCCTTGTAACCGGCCGGGGTCCAGACCTTCGCGTCCGAGACGCCGGTGATGACGGCCAGCTCGGAGCCCGCGGCCGGGTAGTCCGACTTGTCGTCGAGCTTCAGCTTGATGCCGCGCACGAAGTGCTCAGAGGTCGAGATGACCTCCTTGCCGTTCGCCTGGTCCCAGCCGACAAGGACGTCCTTGACGGTCTGGAAGCCCGCGTAGGTGTTCACGACCGAGCGGTCCTGCATGTACGTCGGGTCGTAGTCGCGGACCCAGCGGGCCGCGATGCCCTCGAAGGACTGGGTCGCGCCGAACGGGACGGACTGAGGGACGGACGGGGCGCCGGTCAGGAAGATGAACGCGGAGCCAGAGAAGGCGTACGCCTCGTCGGCCGGGATGGTCTGGTCGACGACGATGCGGAAGCCGTAGCGGTCGCCCAGGGTGGCGGTGCGGATCGCGGACTCGGCCGCGTCGTCGCCGACGTTCTGTGCGAGGTTCATCTTGTCGTCGTTCAGGAGCGCCGACTCGAAGTCGGTGCCGACCAGGAGGTACCGGTTCCCCTCCGGCGCGTGGAACGCGTTCAGGACTCGACGCGCCTCGATCAGCGCGCCCCGAAGGTTCTGCTGAGCGTTGCCGATCTTGACGTTGTAGGAGGCGCCGGTCAGGGTCGAGACAGCCCGGCGGGCCAGACCGCGAGCGACCGCCTTGACCTGCGGGCGCAGGAGCTTGGACCACTGGTCGATGTCGAAGTCATACTGCTCGTCGGTCAGCTTGACGGCCGAGTACACGTTGCCGCCGAAGGTGACGGGGATCTTCCGCTCGCTGTACTCGTCGAAGACGATCGGGTTGGACCGGTCGTTACGGAACGCGTAGTCGTGGAACGGCAGGACGCCCTCGACGGGGACGGAGATGGTGTCGTTCTCCGCGCCCTTGAACTGGTCGATCCCCTGCTTCTGCATGAGGTTGGGGATGATCAGCTCCTGCTCCAGCATCCCGACCGCAGTGGCGGCGAGCTTCTGGGGCTTGACGATCTGGTGCTGCACGGTGGGCACTGAGGCTTACCTCCGGGGCATGAAAAAACCCCCGGCCGGTCAGCACGGGGGGCGAATGAGGGTGGTCATCGGGGGCGCTAGAAGCGCCGCGAGCGCCGCGCGAGCTTGCGCGGATTCATCTCTCCGTCGTCTTCGTCGGACGGGTCGAGGCCGCCGCTCAGGGCGGGCGGGGCGGTGGGGGCGAGAAGCGCCTGAAGGGCCTTCGCGTCGGCCTCCAGCTCCTCGGGCGTCGCGCCGGTCAGGCGGGAAGCGAGGGTCTCGGGGAGGTCGAACTTGCGGGCCACAGTGGCGACGAGGACGGAGCGCTCAAGGCGAGCGTTCTCGGCCTTCACCTCGGAGAGGGCGGCCTCGAACTCCTCGGCCGTCTTGGCGCCGGAGAGCTTCTCCTCGGCGTCCCGCAGTCGAGTGCGGTAACCGGCCGCTTCGGTACGAGCCTTCGTCAGCTCCTTGCGGGCCCACGGGGGAAGCTCGTCTTCGCTGCCGCCGGACTCGGCGCCGGCACTCTCCTTGTCGTCCGGCTTCTGCTCGTCGTCCGGCTTCTCGCCGGGCGGGGCCTCGCCGGTCGGGTTCTCCTCGTTGGGCTTCTCAGACACTTCACGCCTCCGGGGCAGTGGTCGTGGATTCCCGCGCCTCCTGGGCTGCGGCTCTCTGCTTCTGGCGGATGAATCGGCGCCAGACCGATACGGCGTCCTTGCCGGTGTGGCCCTTCGTGACCTCTGGCCACAGGGCCATGTACTGACGGGACAGGGCCGTCAACTCGCTCGCCTGGAACTGATCCCGATTCCAGATCGGCATCGCGTAGCAGTGGCAGTTGTCGTGATATCGGTCGCCGTCCTTGAACAGGGCGGACGACTGGGTCTTGTAGACCGCACCGCGGCTGATGAGCATCGCGCACCAACCGCAGGGGGTACCGGTGCGCGACAGGCGTACGTAGCCGATCGCCCGCCGGTCACGGGTCATGTGGGTCCAGTTCGAGGACCGGCCGCCGTTCATGGCGATACGGGACGCGGCTGCGGCCTGACGGGCGCCCGCCTGGCGGTGGGCGTCGTCCGGGTCGGCGTCCTCGACGGTGAGCTTCTGGTCGAGGTTGCGGGGGCCGAGCGCTTCCAGGATGAGCCGTAGCTCCTCCTCGGCTTGGCGCTCGATCCGCTCCTCTTCCTCGCGAAGGCCCTTCAGCTCCTCGACGAGGATGCGGTCCCAGTCGTCTTCCTCTTCGTCCTGTTCCTCGTCGTCGGTGACCGGCTCGAAGTCCTCGTCCTGGTCCTCGTCGTCCTGGTCCTCGTCGACCGGCCGTGAACTGTCGGGCGCCTGGCCCGGTCGGTTCTCTTCGGCTGCGGTCTCCTGGGTGCCGGCGGACCTCGAGGTTTTTGAGTCCTGGACAGGGGGTCGATCCGAGGGCGACTGCGCGGGTGGCTCGTACGTACCGGCCAGCGCCGCGAACTCCCGCCGAAGGTCGGCGAGCGTCACGTACGTGGGCTCGGGGTGGTACGGGTCGGCGACGGTCGACCCCGTCTGGAGCGCTCGCGCCAGTCTGTAGTAGGCCCGCGCGAGGTCGCGCGACTGGCGACGCCGGGACATCACCATCGTGATGGCCTTACGCAGCCATCCGCCCGCAGTGACGGCCCGAGAATTGGCCGGGACGTCCGCCCAAAGACGCATCGCCTCGACCGTGGTCTCTGCACCGATCTGGGTCAGGGCAAGGTGGTAGGCGGCCGAGACGTCATCGGTCTCGGCCTGCCTCGTCGTGCGCGTCATGCAGCCGCCGGCACTTCGTCCGGCACCTCACCCGAAGGGAAGGGGTCGCCGGTCGCCCGCGACAGCGCGGAAGCGAGCTGCCCGACCGAATCCTCTTCGTCCGCGAGGTCGTCCCACTCGTCCAGCTCGGTTTGCGTGACGTTCGGGACGCGCTTCCACAGGCCCTTGGCCGGGATGCCGAGCTGCTCGCGCAGCTTGCCCAGCGCGTCAGCGGCCTGCGCGAGGGAGCGCTGTTCCATGTCGCGCCAGAGAACCTCGCCCTTGAAGTCGTCGATTCCGGACGCGCCTTCCAGCTCGGCCGCCAGGCGGAACACCCTCTCCCAGGACTCGCCGAAGAGGGTCCGGAACTCCTGGATTTTGCGACTCAGGGCGGTCTCGGCGGCCTGGAGAGCCTCGGCGCTCAGGTTCGCGATCTGGCCAAGCAAGTGATGCGGCGGGGTCTGCGAGATGGCACTGAGGTGCCTGATGGACATGTCGATCGAGTCGATGAACCCGCCGAGCGGGGTCTCGTCGAGGCTGCCGAATCTCGTGTCCGGGTCCTCCGCGAAGAGGAACCTCTTGGCGTTGTGGTTGATCGGCAGCGGGATCGGGTTGCCGTCCGTGTCGAGGACGATCTCGCCCGTCTCCGGGTCGCGCTGGACCGGCGGGGCCATGCCCGTGACCGTCCTGACCTTCACCGAGGCGTAGGTCTGCGCGACGAGGAGATCGAACACCGTCTGATTGATCCGGTTCTGCAACGGGATCATCGGCTCGACCACGCCGACTGTCCGGCCTTCGAGGTCGACCGACGCCGCGAAGCGGGTGACGGGGCATTCCGAGGCGCCGTGGCGCTTGCCCCTGCCGACCCGAACGCTCTGTAGGTCGTCCAGCGAGACGAAGGTGACCTCGTGCTCGAAGCGGGCGTCCCACATACGGGCCTTGCCGCGCTTGCCGTCCTTCGGCCAGGCCGTCACAGTCAGCGCGGCGTACGGGGTGTCGTCGTTCGCGGCGTCCTCGTACAGCGCGGCCGTGCGCATGGCGGACAGACCCTTCGTCAGGACCCGTCCCTTCACGCGCTCGGTCAGCGTGAAGCTGTGACCGTAGGTGAGAGCGCCCCTGTAGACGGCCGTCTGTCGGGCGTCGAGCCGGGAACGCTGCCAGTGCTCCCACTGCGGGGAGGACAGGTCCGTCGCCGAGCCCTTGCCCTGGTCGTCGCCTGCGCGGTAGCCGTCCACGTAGAGCGCCTGTACTGGCGTGTTGACCAGCAGGGGCGTCCAGTTGGAGACGGCCCGCTTCGCGAGGAGGCGGTACTCGTCGTCGGCCATGGCGGGCATGTACGGGTCGTCATGCTTGCCGTGGAGATAGTCGTCGATCCGCTGGAGCCGGAGCTTGTCCCGACCGAGGATGGCGAGCAGTTCCGCCGCGAGGGCGGTGGTTGTGGGGTCAGCCATGGTTCACCACCCTTGGTCTCATATTTACACCACTACAGGAAGAACCCTCGGCCGGACCGTTGACGGACCTTCTTGCCTCGGGCGCGCAGGTCGAACAGGGCCTCGTGCGCCAACATGAGCGCGGCGTAGGCGTCGACCTTGCGGGGCGACTCCCGGCTTTCCTTGCCGAAGGAGACGCCGTAGTTGTTCGTGCGCCGGACTGCATTCAGCACGTGCCGGCGGAGCTTGAGGTCGCCGTCGTGGACGAGCTTCTTGTCGAAGACCGTGCGCATCAGGCGCTCGTGCGCCATCGTCGCGGCCTTCAGCGAGGACCGCATGTCCCAGCCGATCGCGTCCTTGCCGGGCGCCTTCACGGCCAGGCCCTCGCCGTACGTCTCCGACCACTCGGAGATGTACGACTCCCACAAGGCAACATCGGCGTAGAAGCCCTGCACGGAGAACACCTTGAAGGCGTCGTGCACGGCGCTGTCGACCTGCAAGCGTGGGACTTCCCAGTCCTTACCGGCCGGGCCGTCCGGCTTCTCCCACAGGCCGATCACGAAGGCGTACGAGTCCGAGATGCGCAGCCCGATCAAGGCTGTGCTGTCGTCTCTCAGGCCGCCATCGAAGCCCATGACGATCTCGTCGCCGGGCTTCAGCTCCAGCTCATCGCGCCGCAGGACATCCCACTCGGCCGGGCCGTACAGGGCATCCTCGGAGGCAACGATCTGGTTCAGCCACATACGCCGCGAGCGGCTCGGCGCGATCGTCGTGTCGAGGATGGACTGAAGGATCGTTTCGACCCGGAGCCAGACGGCGTCGCCCCTGATCTTCGGCAGGACGATCCGGATCGCCTCGGGCGTCAGTGGGGTTGCCGGGTGCGCCTCGATCGAGTCGTACATGAAGCCGATGTCCGAGGCCCGGCCTTCGCGGATCTTCTCGAAGGCTTCGCGCATCCGCTCGGCGACTGAATCCTCGCCGGGGAGGTAGGCGTTCGTGATCGCGAGGTAACGGCTGTCCTTCTTGGTGGCGTTACCGTCGATCGTCTCGTACATGCGATCGCCGTTATTGCCGGTCACCCAGTGGTGCGTTTCGTTCAGCACGGTGAAGGTGACCCGGCCGCCCTCCAGGGCACGGAAGGAGCTGGTGACCGCTTCAAGTCTCTGCCGGCCACCGTTCGCACGGATCAGCTCGGCGCCCGCCTTGATGCCGTACGTCTCGATCAGCTTGTCGCTCATCAGGGACGGCATCAGGGTCATGGTGTTGCGGGTCTGGTCGCGCGATACGGCCGCGATCTGTACCCACGCCTGGGGGTGGGGGACGCCTACCGGCTGCCCGTCCTGCCAGTGGGAAAAGCGGCTCGGGCCTACGAACTCGACGAGCGAGACGACCGCGAGGAGAGGGTCCTTGCCGGTAAGCCCCAGCCCTTCAAGCGCTGGAGAACTCCCTTGCGGTAGACGAAGCGGCCGTTCTCGTCGACCGCGTACCACCACAGGACGAAGCGGAGCTGCTCGCGCGTGAAGCGCCAGGGCCCGCCGTCCTCCGCCTTGAGGAACTCTGCGGCCCAACCGGCGATCTGCCAGCCGAGTGTGTGCTCGGGCAGCTTCCAGGACCGGTCAGGGTTCCGCAGCCATGTCGGGCCGAGGAACGTCGGCTCCAAGGCGTCGATCTCTTCTGCTGTGAGGGCTGAAATAGGACTCACCTCCCCTCGTGGTTGGGCCGCCCGAAGGGCGGCTCACCTACTCGGCGAGGCCCAAGTCCTTCTTGTAGTCGGCGATGGCGAGCACGGCCGCGGATTGCTCCTCGGGCTCGGGCTCGTGAAGCTCGATGCGCACACGGCGCCGGTCGCCCTCGGCGACGAGCAGCCGCTCAAAGGCGCTGTAGATGGTCTGGAGCATCTGGCCCGACCGCTTCCCCGACTTCTTGTAGTAGGAGAGGTCTTCGCAGAGCGAGTACGCGAGGGCCCAGTCGCTCGCCTGGTAGAAGTCGGCCTGCCCGGACTCCTTCAGGGAGTCCCACAGGCGCTTCGCGATCGGGTGCCAGTTGCGGTCACCGTTGGGAACCTTCGTCGGGCGCGCGAGACCGCGCGTCACCGACTGCACATCACTGCCCTTGCGTTCGCGGGGGCGAGCGAGGTCGGCCTCTCGGTTGGGTACGGGGCCGGGCATCGGCTCACCCCCTCACATCAGGCGACGAAGACGTACACGTAGTGGCCGAAGGAGCCCACGGCGAAGCCGATAGCCGAGCGCCAAGGGTGATCCCGGTTGTAGTGGACGGGTCCGACATGTAGCGGAAGCCACCTGACCCAGGTCCGTGCGCGGGCCGTGCCGAAGTGCAGGTTGCGTCGCATCAGAACGTGCCCCCGGTTAGGAAGTGGATGGAGAGCCAGGCCATGCCGCAGGCCAGGACCGCGCGGCGAAGTCGAGTGGTGCCGTCCGGCACGGTGTCCTTCGCGGTGTGGAACCACTTCCAGACGTGCTCGGACAGGGTGTCGCCGGGTTGCCGGCGGGCGAGGGCCACGCCCTCGATCACGACGAAGGACGCGATCCACGCGACCCATGCAGCGGTGAACATGGCCACCCCCTTACATCAGACCGGGGTGAGCCTCGGTCCGGCGGAACCGCCTGTTGATCCGGCGCCGGTTGGCAGCCATAGCGAGGGCCCCCTCGCGGGACGACTTGGCCTGGTGATGAAACCCGCAGAGCGCTCGAAGGTTGGTCTCTCGATGGTCATCACCAGGCACGATGTGGTCGACGTCCGTAGCGGGCTCGGCACAGCGCTCGCCGTACTGATCGCGGTGAGTGCAGCGGTGTCCGTCCCGCCGAAGGACGCGAAGTCGGATGCGCGGCCAGTCCGCCGGCAACCTCTCGCGCCGGTCGGAGCCGTTCCAGTTCGGCACCTACACCCCCAGGTCGAGGAGAGCCTTGAAGGCGCATGCGGCCTGCTGGGGCACGACGCCGTTTCCGAGGATCTGGAGCTGCTGTCCGCGCGTCAGGCCGGGGATGCCGGTCACGTAGCCGAGGGGGAGGCCCATCAGCCACTCAACCCACTCGACCGTGACGCGCGGGCCGCCCTTGCGGCCCACCTCGGTAGGGGGCGGGGCGGCGCGGCCGGTCACGTCCTCCCACTGCCGGATGGCAGCGAGGTACTCGCCCCACCAGTGAGCGGGAGAGTGGGGACCGTCTACCGCGGCTTCGGGCTCGCGGCCTTCTCGGATCGCTTCCGAGTAGGGGAGGAGGTAGCAGACCTCGTCGTCGAGGGTCGGACCGTGGCCGCCTGCGCGACGCTCAGCGGGTGGGCGAGCGCCGCCGTTAGATCCGAGGTTCGCCGTCGGTGTCTTCAGGGGTCGCGATACAGAACCACCGGTCACGGAGGTGAGGGGCTTGAGCTGCGGTAGCTCGTACGCAGATCCACCGCGCGCTATACCCGATCTGGGCCAGGTCACGGAGGACGACTTCGAGGCCGCGCGTCCGGAGGTTCGACACGTTCTCCAGGAAGACGTATCGCGGTCGTAGCGCGCGAACGCCGTCAAGGACGTTGACCCAAACTCCAGAGCGAGAGCCTCGAATTCCAACTCGTGACCCCGCAATGCTGATGTCCTGGCAGGGGAACCCTGCCGTGATCACGTCGACCTTGCCGACGAGCTGTGTCCAGTCGATCTCGCGGATGTCGCCCAGGTTCGGAGCGTCCGGGTACCTCTCGGCGAGGACCGCGCTCGGGCCTGGGGCGCTCTCCGCTACGTACGCGATGCGTCCGCCGACGAGCGGGGCGACAGCCATTCCCAGGCCGCCGTACCCTGCGCAGAGTTCGAGGATCTCCAGAAGACCCCCGACCCCGAAGTACGTATGTACGTACTTCGTCTTTCCCAGGTGGCCCCTCCGGGGCCAAGCCTGCAACTCGCGAACGTGCAAGGCGTCTTCATGCTGGCGAGCGCCGACAGGCGCTCAAGCCTCGCGAGCCTTGCGACTTACGTACTTACACTTATAAGTCGCTAGTTGATCTTGATTCCGGAAAGGCGAAAGCCTGTGACGTGCGTCACTTCTCGGCGGCGCCCGAAGGGCGACGGCGGAAGGAGGCAGCGGCGAGAGAAGAGGCGCCCCGCAGGGGCGACAGCGTGAAGACGGCAAGCGGATGTGGCGGCCGGTAGGCCGCCCCTTCATGAAGACGTGAAGACGTACTTCGCCCAGTCGAGCGCGGATAGAGTCGGCGCCATGGACGAGAGCGAGACCACCTTCACCTACGAGCTTCGCGTGCCGGCGGCAGCCAACGCGGGTGAGGGCTGGCAGGAGCCTGCCCACTCGGGCGAGATGACGACGTGGGGCGGCACCGCTCATGACCTCGGCCGCCTGGTCCTGGCGCGCTGGCGCGAGACGGCACCGGAGAAGTACACCGGGCTTCCGGCCGCCGTCGAGGTGCGCAGCGACGATGGGCGGCACGCTGTGATCGACGACCCGACTCCGGTTCACGGGCCGACGCTCGCGCTTGAGTGCGCGATCGAGGACGCGCAGGCCGCCGACCTTGCCCGGGACGTGAAGCGGCAGGAGCTTGCCGAGGCGATGCGGGACGCGAGGGAGTTCGACGCCCTGTCCGACCGGAACATCGAGCACCGCGTGCGCTTCGTCCTGGACCCCGACGAGGCGCGCCGAGCCCTGGGCGACGGCAAAGACTGACCTCGCCGCGGCTTCATTCCTGTGCAGTGCCGGCGGAGCCGCTGCAGGACGGCTGTACGGGCGCTGACCTGCGCATATGGACGCGGGGGCGGGCGAGCGCCGAGGGCCTCGTCGACCCTGGAACCGTGGCAGAATCCGAGCTGCTAAGACCTGGCGGCCCGGAAAGCCTCGCCCGAGGGGTCATTGCCCCACCCCCGCCCGCATCCCCCCACCTGCACGCATGTCGGCACACGAGGGCATCAGGCCGGCGTTTGCATGCGAAACGGACATCACGACATCAGGCCGGCGTTCGGCGGACACAAACGGACATGCATGGTCATCACTGTGCATTGAGTGCATCCCAAGACGTAGCGCACACCATGGCGCACAGCAGCACACACAGAGCACACAGCGCAGAGCAGGGCAGGCACAGGCACAGCAGCACACACAGCACAGAGCAGGCCAGAGCGGGCAGTGCGCACGCGCGTAAAGAGGCTAAAGACTCCGGGCCCTCACAGGCTGTGGAAACCGGGGGTTGTGGTGCGGCCCGTCGGTCGTGTTAAGGTGTGACCACACCACGACGAACGGCCCGGCAACGGGGCGGACGGATGGCACGCAGGACCGGGAAAACCGCAGCTCACGCAAGGGGGTTGCGGATCGGACCGGGAAGTGTGTTAAGGTGTGACCACGCCGACCGGGCCGCAAGGTTCGGGAGGGGTGCCGCAAGCGGCCACACGGTCCGGGCGGTAGGACAATGGGAGTGCCTACCGCTGACCAGGCCAAACGCGAAACTCCGAACGGCAAGCGTGATAAGGTGAGACCACGCCGAACCAGCCCGGTTCGGCAAAAAATACCGGCTGGTGTAAACTTTGGACCAGCCCTCACGGAAGACAGGTCACATGACCGAGTACGTGTTCAGCGACGCCGACCGCGAGTACGGCAAGCGCGTCGGAGTCAAGAAGTCGGACGGCGACTTCAGGTGCTACCAGTGCATCGACTTCTCCTTCTACGAGCGGGAGGTCGCCGAGGCGGACGCGGAGGAGCGGTGCGCCTACTGTGCCGGCTTCGTCTTCATCGCCCCGCAGGTGATCGCCCAGATGGAGGCCCCGAAGTCGGTCCGTCCGGTCAACCTGGCCAAGCGTGAGGTCCAGCGGTTCGACCTGCTGACCATCGCCTACAACCTCGGCCAGCGTCTCGAAGAGGTCTCGTACGCCTACGACAAGGCCCGTCACCGGATCGCGGAGCTGGAGGCCCAGCTCGCCGAGCGGGAGGACGCCGGTTTCGTCGAGACCAGCTCTCTCTAAAACCTCGGTGTAAACATTGGACCAGGCCGCCCCTACCCGCACAGGGAGAGGGCAGGGGCGGCCCCTCTCGAAACGAGGACACATGTCTACGATCGTTGCCCCTTCCGAGGCCCGCTGGTACCTGATGCTGATCGTCGAGGACGCCGAAGGCGAGACGACGTACATCGACCACTACCTCGACGACGAGCCCGAGGACGTGACCGCATTCCTGCCCGAGGGCTGGGAGCTGCTCGAAGACGAGTCGCAGGAGATCATCCGAGGCGCGCACGACTGCGAGTGCTGCGGGATGCACATCATGAACGCCCACGAGTGCGAGTCCTGCCGCAACGAAGACTGCGACCCGGCTAACTCGTGGCACTGCTTCACCGGGTACTGCGACGGCTCCGGGTGCACCTTCGAGGGCGAGTGCGAGCCGAACCACGAGGTCCGGGTCTGGCGTGAGAACGGCGACCTGGTGGGCCTGTGGGAGGTCGAAGCGCAGGCGACTGGCCGAGTCCTGGTGACGCAGCGCGAGGGATACGAGCGCGACGCCGAGTCCCACTTCACCTCGCTGTGGTCGGCCTGGCAGTACGCCCAGGGCTGCGCCCAGATGCACGCACAGACGCTCCGTGAGGAGTGCGAGTGCGGCGAGGACGACTGCGGCGTCCTGCACGAGCACGGGATCTCCGTGCAGGAGGTCACCTCGAACAGCGACCTCGCACGGGCCTGAGCCCCCTCTACTGCCGTCCCTCCCTGACTCCCCTCTCGGGGAGGGGCGGTCCCCAGCGCAAAGGCGAAACGCCCTCCGGGCGTCAGCGACAGGCGGGCCCTGTCCTCTGAACGAGCCATCCAGCGCCGTCAGTTCACCCCTCCGAAGTGAGGATCACATGAGCACCCTTCCCGACGCGATCAAGGCTGCCGCCGGCATGGTGGACCAGCACCGCGGAGTGGTCTGTCTCGCCCTCCAGACCGACAGCGAATCGCTGCGGCTCGCGGCCATCCGCTTCCGCAACAAGGCGATTCACCACCTGGCCAACGAGCGCGACGACGAGTCCGGCCTCGCGGGTCACGTCGCTACCGCACTGGCGAACTTCTCCAACACCCCGGCCCACTGGGTCGAGCACCACTGGCAGACCATCTTGGCCGCCGTGGTGCGCCGCGAGGCGGCAGACCTCGCGCACCGCCAGTCGATCTTGAAGTGGCTGGGCGGGTACGAGGGCCCGACCGACGCCCCCGTCTTCAAGACGCAGTCCTGGCAGTACAAGTCGGCCGGGGAGCGCGCCGAGGCGCTTGCCGAGGTCAAGGCCGCGCTTACCGCCGTACGCGACGCCTCCACCCCCGCCGCTGCCTGACCCCCTCCTCCCACGAAAGCGAGCCAACCATGATCACGCCCGACGACAAGATCGCCTTCATCGCCCCCGAGTGCGGCGCACTGTCCCTCCTCGTCCGAGTCGGCGACGTAGTGATCGCAGGATTCTTCGAGCCGCTCGAAGCCGACCCCCTCGCTCAGGTGGTCACGAACTTCGACTACCCGACCTACGCCGAGCGCGAGGCCGCAGCCAAGGCCCACATCGACAGCGCCGCGATCACCCACATCCTCGACGGCTGGGACCTGATCTCCGCCTGACCCCACCCACCGGCCGCCCCTGCCCAGACAGGGAGTGGGAGGGGCGGCCCCCTACCTCGAAGCGAGGACACATGATCACGGCCCGCAAGATCGACCCGCAAGTCTGGATCGGCTGCCTGGCCTGCTACAACGCCGGTCGCCTGGTGGGTGATTGGTACTCCGCCGACACGGCCGACCTGGTCACCCCGGCCGACCTGCACAAGCGGGAGACCTCCCACGAGGAACTGTGGGTGATGGACCACGAGGGGTTCTTCGGCGCGCTGGAGGGCGAGTGCTCGCCGTCCGAGGCGGCCGAGATCGCCGAGGCCCTGGCCAGCCTGACCGAGGACGAGGCCGGAGCGTTCGCCTGCTGGGTCGAGGTGTTCGGCGAGCAGTCCGACCGCGCCCACTGGGTCGACAAGTTCCGCGACGCCTACCGGGGCTTCTACGACGACGAGGCGGCCTACGCCCAGGAGTGGGCCGAGATGACCTCCTCGGACGAGGACAAGGAGCGCATGACGCGCTGGCCCTTCAACGAGATCGACTGGACGAGGGCGGCCGAGGAGCTGTTCAGCGGCGGCCTGCACGCCGAAGAGGTGCTCGGCGGAATCCACGTCTTCTGGTCCGACTGACCCGACCCCTTCTCGCAACCCGCAGTGTAAACATGTGACCACAGAGAGATACGCACATGATGCCGTCCATCAAGAACGCCGAGTCGATCGCGTTCAGCCGGATCAAGCTCCTCGTCGCCGACGTGCTGAAGGCCGCGCGAGAGGTCACTCGACGCGACGACGCCCCCGACACCCAGGAGGCGTACGCGCTCCTGAACCTCGCCCAGACCGCCGAGAGCCTGGCCCTCTCATTGCCGGTCGAGATGCTCCCCGACGAGGAGTGGCGCTACGTCAGCGACGCCGAGTACGCGGCCTGCGACGAGCTGCTCGCGATCCTCGCGGACCTCCCGAAGGACTGACCCAGGCGAGCGGCCCCTCCTCACAGGGAGCGAGGAGGGGCCAGCCCGAAAGGCTACCAATGATCACGATCATCTGCTCCGAGTGCAGCAAGGCCCCCTTCGGGGTGACGGCCTCCGGTCTCTTCCGCTGCGACCACTGCGCCTCCGAGATCACCGCCCGCGACCTGGTGCTCGAACCCGGCGAGGTCTGGGCCGTCGACTCCGCCGGCACCCTCGGCTACCTCCCCGCGCCCGACCACGCCTGACCCCCAACTCGCCTGAAAGGCAGGACACATGAGCACCGCCCCGTTCCTCGCGCCGTTCCTGAAGCCCACCCCGCGCAACCTGGAGACCCTTCCGGTCGCCTGGGCCCGCATGACCGAACTCGGTTACTCCCCTCGCTCCACCCCGGTCCCCGAGCCGGAGGGCTGCACCCGCACCCGGTGCGCCGGAGCCCACCACGGCTACCCCGGAAGCGAGCACCGCTGGGCCCTGGTCGACGAGCTGTGCGGCCAGGAGTTCACCGCCTACTACTCGCACATGCGGGACCGCAAGGGAGCCAACCCGGCGCCGCCCCGCCGTCACAAGGGCTGCCCGTACTCCGGCGCGGCGAACGCCGCGAAGCGTGCCGCCCGGTACGCCGAGATCGGCCGCCCCGTCCCCGCCTGGGACACCGACGCCCTCACCGCCACCCAGACCGCCTGACCCGAAGGGAACCAACATGACCGCCCAGCCCTACCGCTCCAAGCCCGTCGTCGGCGAGACCTTCGAAGCCGAGAAGGCCCAGATCGAGGCCGACATGCGCGAGGCACAGTCCCTCCCGATCGACGAATACTGCGGGTTCCTCGGCGACTACGGCCGCGTCCTCCGGAACATGGCCGACGCCTACCAGTCGCCCGATGTGGCCTACGGCATCCTCCTGCGCCACTCCGACGCCGTTCTCGACCGCATCGCCGACGAGGCCGACGCCGAGAAGCCCGGCGCCTAACCCCCAGCACGTATCCGGCCGCCCCTGCATACAGGGAGAGCGGGGGCGGCCCCCAGACGAGAGGCACCCGCCATGACCGATGTCCTGTCCACCACCGACGACGGCCGCCTCCGCGTCCGCCTGGTCCGCGACGAGCACGCCGAGAACCCCCGCAACGACGCCGAGACGATCGCCCACGTGATCACCATCGACACCCACCTCGGCCAGTACGGGCCGGTCGACCAGGACGGCGGACCCCTCGCCCACATCTGGCGCCGCCTGGCCTGGAACCAGTGGAAGGGAGTGGAGACCTTCGAGCGGTACGTCGCGATCATGCACGGCGGGGTCGTCCTGGAGTCCTCGCCCGAGCGGGGCCCGCGCTCCCTCTGGTACGTGACCGGCGAGGAGGCCCTCGCCCTCGACGCCGGACTCCTGACCGAGGGGTACGTCGAGGCCGAGATGCAGGAGTACGAGGCATGGCTCGCCGGAGACGTGTGGGGCTTCGTCGTCGAGGAGACCGACCAGCCCGACGCCGACGAGCCCGAGTGGGCCGAGGTCGACTCCTGCCACGGCTTCTACGGCGGGCCGTTCGCCCGAGCCCAGGCCCGCGACGCCCTCCGCTTCTACGCCGGGCGATCCGCCGGCACCACTGCCTGAACCCGAAGGGAAGTCCCATGAAGACACACACCGACCGCCTGCCCCTCTCGGACGGCGCGAGCATCCGAGTACGCATCGAACGCGGCCTCACGGGCGACGCGGTGTTCCACGAGCAGAACACCAACAACCCGCGCGGCGGGGGCCGGGTCTACTGGAGCGGCGAGGGCCTCTACCTGATGTTCGGCAACGAGCTGCTCCGCATGCAGAACTCCCGCTTCGAGTTCGCCGAAACCGTCGCCGACGCCGCCGAGAAGTCCCTCGCCTTCTTCGTGGAGTGCGCCGAGAGCTGCATCCGCCACGCCCGAGACGAAGGCATTCCTGTCTCGCAGTGCTACGGCGACTGACCACCACCCACCCCCACGGCCGCCCCGTCCATACAGGGAGAGGGCAGGGCGGCCCCCTCACAGAGAGCAGAGAGACCATGAGCGAGACCGAGACCTTCGAGTACGCCGGGCACGTCGGCCTGTCCTTCGGGACCGTCTACTTCGAGCGCCTGGCCGAGGAGCCCAACGACAAGCCCTGGGCCACCACCAACCGGCCGTGGGTGACCGCGTACCGGGTGACCGGCCCCCGAATCCGCGGGACGATCCGGATCGCCCCCAAGTACGACGAGCCGCTCGTCACCTGGCACACGAACGGCCCCAACGAGAACGCCTGGGAGTTCCTCCCGTCCGGCTTCTACGTCGGGTACGGCCGGAGCCACTACGCGGATTGCGAGGGCGACCTCGACGTCTGGGGATCGGAACTGGCCGAAGGCGTCCACGTCTACACGAAGCGCGAGATGGACTGGAACTTCTCGGTGCGCCGCAAGGAGGGCGGCATCGACGACTACGCGGCGCCCAGGGGGACGCGCGACAAGACGCGTGAGCTGATCCGCGCTCTGGTCGAGCTGCACCAGGAGGACGCCGCCCTCGTCCACGAGAAGGCCGCCGCGCTTGCCCGCGAGAAGCGCTCGAAGCGCACGGCCGCGCTCCGCGAGGAGTACCGCGAGGTCGACCGGATGCTCCGCGAACTCCAGGGCCGTCACGCCGAGCTTCAGATGCGCCGCAGCCTCATGGAGGGCGAGTGGTCCTTTGAGACCGCCATTGACGAGGCTGCCCCCGCCGTCGCGCAGACCGCCTGACCCCGCCCTACGAAGGAGACAGCCAGATGAACGCCCCCCTGATCGGACTTGCCGGCGCGGCACGCTCGGGCAAGGACGCCGCCGCTCAAGCCCTGCTCGACCTGGGCTGGTCCCGCCGGGCCTTCGCCGACAAGGTGAAGGAAGTCCTGTACGCGATGAACCCGACCCTCCCCGAGCCCGAGTACCGCGACGGCATCACCAATCTCCGGTACGAGGTCGACATGTACGGCTGGGACACCACGAAGGAGCTGTACCCGCAGGTCCGCGAATACCTCCAGCGCCTCGGCACCGAAGGCGTGCGGGACGTGCTCGGCGAGAACGCCTGGGTGGACGGCCTCTTCCGCGACGCGGACACCTGGGGCCCGACCGTCATCACCGACGTCCGGTTCCCGAACGAGGCCGAGGCAATCCGGGAACGCGGCGGCTTGGTCGTCCTGATCCGGCGACCCGGCCAGGCGCCCGCCCACGGCTCCAAGCACTCCAGCGAGAACGCCCTCGCCGGGTACCTCTTCGATGACGTGATCGAGAACGACGGCAGCCTCGCCCAGCTCCACGACCGTGTGATGCAGCTCATCCCGCTCGCTATGTAAATATGGGACCGCGCTGTTAAGGTTGGTCCATGCGACTGACCCCCCGAAAGGAAGAGGTCGAGGCGATAAAGGCGCTCCTGGAGGACCCCACCTTCGAGAGCGCCGACCAGATGGCCAAGGCCGTCTTCAAGGAAGCCGCCGACCTCATCCAGATGCGCAACACGATCGCCCTCGTCCACACCTGGGCGGACGGTCACCGCGGCCTGAACTTCGGCCCCTTCGGCAGCGAAGCGGAGGTGAAGACCTTCGCCTCGAAGATGGCGTTCGGAGGCACAGGCCGCATGGTCCAACTCCACAGCCCCGGCGTGATGTTGGCCAACGTGGACGGCAAGAAGGGCTGGAAGGGCTACTGCTTCCACCCCGAATGCGGCCACGCACCCTTCACCCACTCCGCAGCAGGCGCCGGCAGAGGCGCCTGCCAGCTCCCCACCTGCCCGTGCGACAAGTTCCGGGCCAAATGACACCAGAACGGATACCACCATGACCGCCGACGCCCTCCGCGCCCCGCAGATGACCGACGCCGAGATCGCCGAGCTGCTCGCCCTCCGCGAGGGATACCACGTCACCGACGCCTTCCTCGTCCGCCTCGCCACCCACTTCGTACAGGCCGAAATCGACGGCGTACTCAATCCGGCCCGCCACCTCGCCGACTACCTCGGAGTCCAGCGTCAGACCGTCCTCACCTACATGCGCATGGCCCGCCGCAAGGGCCTCGTCGCCAAGCCCCGCCACTGACCAGCAAGGAGAACCATCGTGAAGACCGTCGACTTCCACGCCTGCGACTGCTCCGACAAGCGCGCCTTCCCCGACAAGCGCTCCGCCGAGAAGGCCCTCGGCCGCGCACAGGCCAAGCGCGACCGCCAGGCCCAGACGATCCGAGGACGCGGCCCCATCAACCGCGAGAACCGCGTCTACGAGTGCGAGTTCGGCATGTGGCACCTGACTAAGCAGTCCCGACGCTCTTACGAGGACTACGCCGCCAATCACGCGGCCTGAATGTAAACTTTGGACCCGAAGGAAGTAGCCGTGACCACCCCCCTCAACCTCCGCTCCGACATGCGCGTCGAACTCGTCGACCACAACCTCTCGGACCTCGCCGTCGTACGGGCCGCCCGCGTCTCCACCCTCGGCGCCCAGACCCGCCAGGACGAGACCAGCCGGACCCTGGCCACCAGCGACGAGGGCCTGATCAAGTACCTCATGCGCGAGCGTCACGGCAGCCCCTTCGAGCACGGAAGCCTCACTCTGTACATCGAGGCCCCGATTTTCGTCTTCCGCGAATGGCAGCGCCACCGCATCGCCTCGTACAACGAAGAGTCCGCCCGCTACCGCGAGTTGAAGCCCGACTTCTACCTCCCCGCCGTAGGCCGCAACCTCGTCCAGGTCGGCAAGCCTGGCCACTACCGCTTCGAGCCCGGCACCCCCGAGCAGTTCGCCACCGTGGACGCCGAGCTGCTCCGCGCCTACGAGACCGCCTACCAGTCCTACGAGCGGATGCTCGCTGCCGGCGTCGCCCGCGAGATCGCCCGCGCGGCCCTGCCGGTCGGCATCTACAGCTCGATGTACGTCACGATGAACCCTCGCGGCCTGATGAACTTCCTCAGCCTGCGCACGCACCGCGAGGACGCGGCCTTCGTCTCGAACCCGCAGCGCGAGATCGAGATGTGCGCCGAGAAGGCCGAGCGGATCTTCGCCGAGCTGATGCCGATCACGCACGCGGCCTTCGAGGCGAACGGACGGGTCACCCCGTGACGAAAGAGGAGTGGGTCGAGGCCATGCTCGCCAAGGCCCCGACCCCTACCCCCGAAGACGTGGAGTGGCTCTGTGCCCGCTTCGGTCTGGAGCGCGATGGATGACGCGCCCCGCTACTTCCAGATGACGTCGATCAGGTCCGGCCGGAACGCGTGGTTACCGCCTCGCGGCTGCTTCTTGATCACCACGGCCTCGATGAACCGCTCGATCGCAGCGCGCTTCATCGGGGTCGTGTACGTTTCCCACTCCCTCGCGATCCGCTCGGCCGCCGTGGTGCTCGACTCCATGCCGGACACGTTCAGGGTCGCGACCTCGATTTCGAGGGCATCGCGCCGATCGTCCAGGCGCTTGATCTCACGCACGAACTCCTTCAGCGGGAACTCGCCCGACTCCCGCAACTGCCGGGCCTCCGCGATCTCCGCCTTCACCTGATCCAGCTCTGCCCTGGCCTTCACGAGTGCCGGATTGATCTCTGACGTGCCCGACCGCAGGGCCTTCGCCATGCGCCGCAGGTACGCCAGGAGGGCCGCCTCGACGAACTCCTCGACCGGCGGGCCCGAGCGCGAGACTCCGCCGCAGCCCCCCGCGGACTTCAGGCAGGTGTAGAAGAACCCGTGCCGCTCGTAGCTCGTCGTGCCGCGCGTGTACATCATCGTCAGCATTCCGCCCCCGCACTCGCCGCAGCGAGCTATGCGGGTCAGCAGCCGCTTCGTGACCGTGCTCCCCTTCTTGCGCCCTCGCCCGGAGATCGCCCGAGACTTCAGCACGTCACACACGGCCCGCCATTGGTCCGGCGAGCAAATCTTCTCCCAGTCGCCAATGACCGGCGTCCCGTCCGCTCGCTCAAGGACGAACTCGCTCAGGTCGAGGCGCCCGCGCTTCTCCCGTTCGGCCTGCGGCACATACACCCGGTACCCGCACAGGCGGGGGTTCGTGAGGATGTACCGGACGGACGTGTACGTGATGTTCCGGCCGGGCGGAGTCTGTCGACTCCTCACCCCCAGCTCGACCCATTCGAGGTGCACCTCGGACAGCAGCTTGCCGTTCAGGATGTCCCGATGGGCCTTGTTGATCAGCTCGGCCTCGAAGGGCTCGGCCTCCTTCCCGCCGTCCTTCCAGCCGAACGGGGCCACCCCGCGATGGGGCTTCCCCTCCATCGCCTCGGCCTTCTTCTGGCGAGCGACACGGCGGGCCGCGTCGGCAGAGAACTTGTTCGCGATCATCACGTACAGGCGGGCATTGAACCGGCCGTCGTCGGTCGACAGGTCGTAGTCGCCGGCAGTGGTCGCGAAGACCATGGGCCGCCGGGCCCGCTCGTAAATATCGATCAGCCGTTCGAGCTGTCGAGGCTGCCGAGTCACGCGGTCGATGTTGTACGCCGCGATCCCGTCGATGACCTCGGTCTCCAGGTCAGAGACCAGCTCGTCAAAGTCCGGCCGCTTCACGCGCCGCTTGAAGGCGGACAGGTCGTTGTCCACGTACATGCGGTGCAGGGTCAGGGCCCGCACCTTCACGAGGTCGTGAACGTCCTCCTTCTGGCGGGTCACCCCCTCTTCGCCGTCTCGGCCGTCGCCCAGCTCTCCTACGTCGCTGATACGCGCGTAGCCGCCGACTAGTATCCCCATGCGGACTCTCTCATTCCGGATCTGGGGTCAGGGTAATCGAACCAGTTTCGAACTATGTTTTGGGGGTCCTGGGCGAAACGCGGACACCCAAAACATATTTGGCCCTGACCTGCGGTTTGTCGCCCTCCGTGAGAGGTAGACCTACAGGCAGCTACCAATCAGCGGCTGAAGGGGCGCTCCCCGCCACCGGCGCGGTGGCCGCACTGATCACTAAGGCGACGGGGAAGGAGCCCTACTTCGTGGGGAAGCCGAACCCGCTGATGATGCGGACCGGTCTCAACGCGATCGGCGCCCACTCCGAGACCAGCGCGATGATCGGCGACCGGATGGATACCGACATCCTGGCCGGGCTGGAGGCGGGGATGGAGACCTTCCTCGTGCTCACCGGGCTGACCGCGCCGGGGGACATCGACAAGTTCCCCTACCGCCCGACCCATGTGAAGGACTCCATCGCCGACTTGGTCGACTACGTCTGACAGCGCCTGCCCTTGGCCGTTCGAGCGGGTCGCTCCGGCTGCCGGGGGCTAGCCTGCCGGGAGGCCGGGAGGCCGGGAGGCCGGGAGGCCGGGAGGCCGGGAGGCCGGGAGGCCGGGTCAGGTGAGGGTGACGTTGTCCACGGTCCAGTACCAGTTGTTGCTGCCGCTGTAGCGGAAGCGGACCTGGACGTCCCTGGCACCCGCCGGGACCTGGAGCGGGAGGGACTCCGCCTTGGCGACGGCGTCGGCGGTGTACGTCTTCACCACCGCCGGGGCGCCGCCGTCGTACGAGACGAGGACCTGCGCGGTCTGGCCGGCCTCGTGGCGGTAGTGCGTCTGGAAGGCCAGGGTGCGCGTGGTGCCGCCGGTGACCGCCCACTTGGGGGTGATCAGGGTGGAGTCGAAGGTGCCGGTGTGGGTCTTGTCGTCCCACTCGTCGGAGTCGGCGACGGCGAACACGTCACGGGAGCGGACGTTCAGCTCGCGCCACTGGTCGCGCTGCGCCTGGCTCCAGAACTCGTCGGTCGCGAAGGCCCAGCCGGCCCATTCGGCGACTCCCCCGGTGCCCATCTTCGAGTTGTCCACGGACCATCCGGCGGGCGGGGTGTGCGTGAAGCCCTTGGTGCCGGCGGGGATCCCGGTCTCGTCCACGCGGGCCTGGAGGTTCGGGCGCAGGGAGTCGAAGGCGTCGCTGTCCGGGTTCGCCAGCGGTACGCCGTCCAGGGCGGCAGTGCTGACGCCGACCTGGGCGAGCGCGGTCGCTGCGACGTCGACGAGGCGTACGTCCTCGCGCACGGAGCCGGCCGCGATGCCCGCGCCCTTGGCGATGACGAAGGTGCCGCGCTCCTGGATGGTGGAGCCGCCGTGGCCGCCGCCGTCGGTGTGCCCGTGGTCGGTGGTGACCAGGATCTTCCAGTTCTCCTGGGCGTACGTCGGGCGGTTCTTGAGGGCGGTGAGGACCTGGCCGACGAGGGTGTCGACGCGGCCGATGGCGTCGAGGTACTGCTGGCTGGCGGCGCCGTAGGAGTGGCCGGCGGAGTCGACTTGGCCGAGGTAGACGAAGGCGGCATCGGGGTTGCCGTCGCGCAGCTCGGCGGAGGCGGCCGCGGCGATCTTCGGGTCCTCGTTGCCGTAGCCGTCGCGGTCACCCTTCAGGGAGAGCCGCTTGTCGACCTTGGCGGAGAAGATGGGGCCGTTCTGGTCGGTGGAGGTGATGGGCTCCCAGTCGGCGGCCGCGTAGGTGTTGAGGGACGGCTTGGCGTTCTCGACGCGGGTCAGGAAGTCGGGGTGGGCGCCGTAGTTCTTGCCGGTGAAGGAGTTGTCCTTCACGCCGTGCTTGTCGGGCCAGACGCCGGTGGCGATGGTGGACCAGCCGGGGCCGGAGGAGGTGGCGGCCATCGGGTTCGCGTACAGGGTGCTGCGGGCGGTGAGGCCCTCGGCCATCAGCCCGTTCAGGTGGGGGGCGTTGGCCGCCTTGACGCGGTCGAGGACGACGCCGTCGAGGCCGATGACGAGCACCTTGTCGGTGTTCGCCTGCGCCGCGGCGGGGGTGGCGGCGGGGGCCTGGGCGGCGGCCGCCTTGGCCGCGGCCTCGGCCGCCGCCTTGGCGGGGTCGGTGGGGTTGGGGGCGGCTGAGGCCGTGGCGCCGAGGCCGAGGGTGGTGGCGAGCAGGGCCGTGGCGGTGGCGGCCACGGCGAGGGTGCGTCCGGACAGGACAGTGGACACGTGCTCCTCCAGGAGCGTTGGGGAAGGCGCGGCGGATCGAGCAGGGCGTGCGGCAGGTCCGGACCGGAGGGAGCGACCTTCGGTCCAGACCCGTTATGCATTGGTTACTCTTGTGGCCACGGGTGGCCGGGGGGTTAAGGCCCAGGGGGTGTTCGCCCGCGATCCGCCGAACACCCCGCCGCCGCTCAACTGCCGGTCGCGGACTTCCACGCGTCGACGTGGGCGGTGAGGTTCTTGTCGATGTCGGCCCAGTCCGGCTGGAAGACCTCGACTCCGGCCATCAGCTTGGTGAGTTCGATGGCGTTGGCGTCGGTCGGCTTGACGTCGGCGCGCGCCGGGAAGCCACCGCCGATCTCGCTGACCTGCTTCTGCGCCTCCTCGCCGAGCATGAAGTCCAGGAGCTTCTTGCCGTTCTCGGCGTGCGGGGCCTTGGCGACCAGGCCCGCCGCGTAGGGCAGGGCGAAGGTGGTGGGCTTGCCGCCGTCCTTGGCGGGGAACCAGATGCCGAGGTTGGGCATGGACTTGGACTGGGCGAAGTTCATCTGGACGTCGCCGTTGGCGACGAGCAGCTCGCCCTTGTCGGTCTTCGGCGCGAGCTTGCTGGTGGAGGAGGACGGGCCGACGTTGTTGGTCTGGAGCTTCTTCAGGTACTCCATCGCCGGCTCCTTGCCGCCGAAGTCGTGCATCGCCTTGATGAGGACGGCCGTGCCGTCACCCGCGACACCCGGGGTGGAGTACTGGAGCTTGCCCTTGTACTTGGCGTCGAGCAGCTCCTCCCACGTCTTGGGGGCCTGGCCGAGCTCCTTCTTGTTGTAGACGAAGCCGAAGTAGTTGTTGACGACGGAGGTCCACTTGCCGTCGGCGGCCTTGTCGGCCCCGTTGACCTTGTCGGAGCCCTGCGGGGCGTACGCCTGGAGCAGCCCCTTGCCGTCGGCCTGCTGGATGAAGGGGGGCAGCGTGATCAGCACGTCGGCCTGGGTGTTGGTCTTCTCGCGGACGGCGCGCTGCACCATCTCGCCGGAGCCGCCCTCGACGTACTTGACCTCGATGCCGGTCTTCTTGGTGAACTCGGCGAAGACCTTGTCGTACCAGCCGTCGCCCTTGTCGCTCTTGAGGCCGTCGGCGCTGTAGACGGTGACCACCTTCTCGCCGCCGCCGTCCTCGGCGTCGGCGGCCGCGGTGGAGCCGCCGCCACAGGCGGTGAGGGAGGCGGCGAGGGCGAGGCCGCCGGTGAGGGCGGCGGCGTTGCGGAGCGTGAACGTGCCGGTCATGGAAGTTCCTTACGCGGAAAGGGAGTCTGCGGGGGACGGGGGAATCCGGAGGGGGACCAGGGGAAACCGGAGGGGAAGTCAGCGGTAGGACGCGCGGGTGCGGACGCGGGAGACGGCCAGCAGCACCAGCAGGGTGGTGGCCATCAGGACCACGGCGACGGCGGATCCGCCGAACAGCGAACCGCGGTCGGTGGCGGTGAAGATCCGGACCGGGAGGGGCATCCAGTCCGGGGGGTAGAGCATCATCGTGGCGCTCAGCTCGCCCATGGAGAGGGCGAAGCAGAGGCCCGCGGCCGCGGTGAGGGACGGCAGCAGGAGCGGGAGGCGGACCCGCCACAGCACGTAGCCGGGACGGGCGCCGAGGGAGGCCGCGGCCTGCTCGTACGCGGGGTCGAGACGGACGATGGCGGCGGAAACCGACTGATAGGCGAACGCCGTGACGAGAACCGTGTGCGCGAGCACGACGATGGAGCTGGTGCCGTTGAGCAGGAGGGGCGGCCGGCTGAAGGCGACGAGCACGGCCAGGCCGACGACCACGGACGGCACGGCGACCGGCAGCACGAACAGGGCGTCCAGGCACCGCTTCCCGCGTCTGCCGAGGGACGCGGCGGCCAGCGCGGCCCAGGTGCCGACGGTGAGCGCGAGCAGGCTCGCGGCCAGGGCGGTGACCAGGGAGGTGGTCAGGGCCTGGAGGGAC
>NZ_GG657750.1:2925736-2930636 GCF_000158895.1 Streptomyces sp. C
TCGCGGGGCTCGAAGTGCAGGTCACCTCGTCGCCCAGCGCCGGGGTCTCCCTCAGCTCGGGCAGGTCCGCCTTCACGCGGTGCCCGCCCACGTCCACGTACAGCCGGTGCGTCGAGCCGCGCCACTGCACCTCGGTGATCGTGCCGCGCAGGGCGTTCGGCCCCTCGCCGAGCCCGAGCAGGTGCGGGCGTACGCACAGGGTGGCGGTCGAGCCCGGGGACGCGGGCCCGGCGTCGAGGGCCAGCGGGCGGCCCGCGAAGACGGCGCCGCCGTCGGCCACCGTCACCGGCAGCAGGTTGGCGTTGCCGACGAAGGACGCGGTGAACTCGGTGCGCGGCGCCCGGTACAGCTGCTGCGGGGTGCCGCAGTCCTGGAGGCGGGCCCGGTCCATGACGGCGATCCGGTCGGCCAGCGTCAGCGCCTCGACCTGGTCGTGGGTGACGTACAGGATGGACACCTCGGGCAGTTCGCGGTGCAGCCGGGCCAGTTCCGCCAGCATCCCGGAGCGCAGCTGGGCGTCGAGGGCCGAGAGGGGCTCGTCCAGGAGGAGGACGCCGGGGCGGATGGCGAGGGCGCGGGCGATGGCGACGCGCTGCTGCTGGCCGCCGGACAGTTCGCGGGGGTAGCGGCGGGCGTAGGCGGCCATCCCCGTCATCTCCAGGGCCTCGGCGACGCGGGCGGGGACCTCCGCCTTGGGGGCCTTCTGCGCCCTGAGGCCGAACGCGACGTTGTCCTCGACGCGCATGTGCGGGAAGAGCGCGTACTGCTGGACGACCATGCCGATGCCGCGTTTGTGGGGCGGCAGGGCGGTGACGTCGCGGCCGCCGATCAGCACCCGCCCGGAGGCGGGCCGGACGAAGCCGGCGACCGCGCGCAGTGCGGTGGTCTTGCCGGAGCCGGAGGGCCCGAGGAGGGCCATGACCTCGCCGGGTTCGACGGTCAGGTCGAGGGAGTCCAGGACGGTGGTGCCGTGGTAGGCGACCGAGACGGAGTCGAAGCGGATGCCGCTCACGACGACTCCGCGAGCGGTGCGGGGACGGCGAGGAGGCCGGGGAGTTCGGTGACGGAGCCGAGGACGTGGGTCGCGCCGTGCCCGGCCAGCGTGGCGCGGTCGTGGGCGCCGGTGAGGACCCCGGCGACGGTGCCGGCGCCGGCGCGGCAGCCGCTGAGCATGTCGTACGCGGTGTCGCCGGCGACGACGGTGTCGCGTACGTCGGCCACCGCGCCCGTGCGCAGGAACGCCGTCAGCACCATGTCCGGGTAGGGGCGGCCGCGGCCGCCCGCGTCGGCGGGGCACAGGGTGAGGTCGGCGAGGTCGCGCCAGCCGAGGGCGTCGAGGATGGCGTCCTGGGTGACGCGGGCGAAGCCGGTAGTCAGGACGACGGTGTGGCCGGCGGCGCGGAGTTCCTCGACGGCGGCGCGGGCGCCGGGGAGCGGGCGACGAGGCCGCCGTCGACGAGTTCCGCGTACGCGTCCTCGAAGGCGGAGTTGGCGAGCCGGGCGCGCTCCTCCGTGCCGAAGAGGTGGCGGAAGACGGAGATCTTCGACTCGCCCATGGTGTCGCGGACGTACTGGAGCTTCTCGGCGTGGGCGGGGGTGCCCGGTTCGACGCCGAGGCGGGCGGCGGCGTGCTCGAAGGCGCGCTCGACGAGGCCGCCGTCGGCGACGGTGGTGCCGGCCATGTCGAGCACGACCAGCTTCTTGGGGATGTTGTCGGTCGTGCTGTCGGTCGTGCTGTCGGTCATGCGGCTCACCAGCCCAGTTCGTTCGCGGTGGTCTCGGCGATGGCGGGCGAGCAGGTCATGCCGCGGCCGCCGGGTCCGGTCACCAGCCAGACGCCGTCGGCCACCTGCTGGCGGTGGACGACGCGGGTGGTGTCGGTGCACTGCGCGTACACGCCGGCCCAGCGGTGCCTGATCTTCGGCAGGGGCCGGCCCAGGAAGGACTCGACGACCTGGGTGAGGTGGTCGTAGGGGTCTTCGAGGGTGTCGAACGCGAACGGGTGCTCGTACTCGTGGGTGTCGCCGATGGTCAGTCCGCCGTCCTGGCGCTGGACCATCAGCAGCTGCATCTTGTGCGCGGCGGCAACGGGCGCCTGCGCCTGCTCGGCGTTGAGGACGTCGAGCGCGTCGCTCCGGTAGGCGGGGTAGTAGCGGAAGCTGTCGGCGTCGGCGACGGAGGTGGTGAGCGGCTCGCCCAGTGGGGCGGTCTGCATCATCTGGAGCCGGACGCGGCGGACGGGCAGTTCGGGGGCGAGTTCGCGGACCAGGCCGGACAGCCAGGCGCCGGTGGCGAGGACGACGGCGTCGCCGCGGTGGACGTCGCCGTGGTCGTCGCGGACCGCACCGGGGCCGGCCAGGTCGCGTACCTCGCGGCCGGGGACGAAGGTGTAGCGGCCGGAGGCGCGGAGGGCCTCGCGGAGGTGGAGCTGGGCGGTGCGCGGTTCGACGGCCGCGTCGCGCTCGCACCACAGGGCGGCCTCGAAGGCCCCGCGCAGGGCCGGGTTGACCGCCCGCGCCTCGGCGGCGGAGAGCAGCTCGTAGCCGCGGGCGGCGGCGTCGGGGCGGGCGGCGGCCGCCTCGGCGACCGCGTATTCGCGGGCGTTGCGTACGGGGGTGAGGGAGCCGATGGGGCGAAAGCCCAGGCCGGGCACCTCCGCGCCGATCCGCTCCCAGAGCTCGCGGGCGCGCAGGGCGGTGTCGAGCTCCTCGCCCCCGGCCCGGCCGCTGACCCAGATCTGGCCGAAATTGCGCAGTGAGGCGCCGCGCGCCTCGGCCTCGCGCTCGATCTGGACGACCTCGTGGCCGCGTTGGACTGCTTGCCAGGCGTGCATGGTGCCGACCACGCCGCCTCCGACGACTATGACTCTCACGGCGTCCACGGTCGGCGCGGTCGGTGACCCGGGGGGATCGCGGGGGCGACGGGGCCGTGAACAGCCCTCGACGCTTGGACTAGACCCGTTATCGTTCTGTGATTTGAGAGGGGGACCGTTCGTCCGCTTGACGGGGATTTGGGCGGGACGCCCGGGGCTATTCGGGCCGCAGGTGGGTCGTGAAGCTGAACCGGTCGCCACGGTAGAGCGAACGCACCCGCTCCAGCGGCCGGCCGTCCCGGTCCCGCGAGAAGCGGTGGATGAGCAGCATCGGGAGCGCGGGCGGCGTCCCGATCAGCAGGGCTTCGCGGGGGGTGGCGAGGACGGTCTCCAGCTTCTCGTCCGCGTCCCCGAAGGAGATGCCGAGGCTGTCGTGGAGGTAGCCGTAGAAGGAGGAGTCCGGCTTGAAATCGACGTCGAGGTGGGGGACCCGGGCCACCCGGATGTACGTGCTCTCCAGCCCGACGCGCTCGTCGTCGGCGAGCAGCACCCGCTCCAGGTGCCAGACGGGCTCGCCCGCCTCGGCGCCGATGCCGGGCGCGAGGTCGGGCGGGCAGGGGAAGCGCTCCAGGCCGATCAGGTTGCGGCCCGGGCGGCGGCCCTGACGGCGCACCCCCTCGGTGTAGCTGGCGAGGGAGAGCGGCTGCTCGAGCTTCGGGCCGGCCACCACGGTGCCGCGTCCGGAACGGCGCAGCCGGCCTTCGAGCAGCAGCTCGCGCAGGGCTTGGCGTACGGTCTCGCGGGCCACCTCGTACCGCTCGGCGAGATCGCGCTCGGTGGGCAGCAGGCCGCCTTCGCCGAGCTCGTCGAGGAGATCGGCGATGCGGGCCTTGACGGCGTAGTACTTGGGGATGCGGCCGTGCTCGGGGATGCCGGAGCGGACGGGCGAGCCGGGGCGGTGGGGCGGCGGGTTCTGGTCTTCCACGCTCGGACTGTACGCGGCCGGTGTTACCCGGACGCCCTGATCCTCCGCGCCCCGAGCAGCAGCCCGCCCCCGGCGGCGAGCGCGGCGACGGCCATCCCGCCGTACGCCCACTCGCGGGGGCCGGTGTGCGCGAGCGAGCCCGCCTCCGCCGGGTCCTGCGGCCCCTGCACCGAGAAGCGGTTCCCGCCGGCCTCGCCGACCCACGCGCCGTCGTCGGCCTGGCGCTGGACCAGCGCGGCGTCGGCGACGACCTCACCGAGCGGGGCGTCGGGGGCGAAGGCCAGCCGCACCTTGACGGTGGCCGACCCGCCCGCCGGGACCGAGAAGCCGGAGAACCGGGCTCCCGCCGTCGAACACGGCGATGATCTCGTCGCGGTCGGAGCGCTCCAGGGTGACGGGGTAGGGGCCGCCGGGCGCGTCGAACTCCATCCTGAGGTGGGCGGGGCGCAGGGCCCGGGCGGGGTCGGTGAAGACGACCACGGGGTGGATGGCCGTGCAGGTACCGCTGGTGGTGTTGGTCAGGTCCAGCAGCCAGCTCTGCGGCCCGGCACCGGCCCGGTAGACCGCCGGCCCGCCCCGGATCCGCGCCCCGATGGGGAACGCGGTGGCCTTGCCGTCGCCGCAGGTGGCGTGCGCCCGGGAGGGCAGCGCGGGGGCGGGGCGGGCGCCGCCGCCGTTGCCGACGTCGGCGGTGGCGGCGGGGGCGGCGGGGGCGGCGAGGGCGAGCAGGAGGGCGGTGAGGGCAAGGGCGTTGCGGGTGTCGCGCAGTCGCATGGAAGACCCTTTGCTGCTCGCCGGACGGTCCGGGTACGGAAGAAAGCGGTACGGAAGAAAGCGGTACGGAAGAAAGCGGTACGGAAGAAAGCGGTACGGAAGGAAGCGATATCGGAACCGGGACGGAGGGAACCGGGACGGAGGGAACCGGAATGATGTTCGGACGAGGCGACAATCACCCCGCCCCTTGCCCGCACCCTGCCACGACGCCACACCCCGGGCCCCGCACCCCACGCGCGAACCCTGCCGGTTTACGCCCGAACGGCGGCCGGGGTCAAACGGGGCGGGTCGCGGGCCGGTCGGCGATCTCCATGGCCAGATCCAGCCCC
>NZ_GG657750.1:2932345-2934460 GCF_000158895.1 Streptomyces sp. C
ACCAGCCCCTCCGCCGCGAGCCGGGCGGTGATCTTGCTGACGGCCTGCGGGGTGAGCCCCGTACGCGCCGCGAGCTCCGCGCGGCCCAGCCCCGGCGCCCCGGCGGCGCGCAGCAGGTCCAGCAGCAGCGCCTCGTTGTGTCCGCGCAGCGCCGGCAGGTTCACCCCGCCGCGCCCGCTGCTGCCCTCGCCGTCCCCGTCGCCCCTGTTCACCAGCCCATTGTCCACCCTCCTTGCACTTACGCAACGCTGTTGCCAAAGTGGTCCCATGAACGCCACCCCCTCCCCGGGCACCCCCTCCACCCCCTCCACCCCGCTGCGCGTAGCGCTCATCGGCTACGGACTCGCCGGCTCCGTCTTCCACGCCCCGCTGGTGTCCGCGACCGACGGCCTCCTCCTCGACACCGTCGTCACCTCCGATCCCGGCCGGCAGGCCCAGGCGCGCGAGGCCCACCCCGACGTCCGCATCGCCGCCTCCGCCGACGAGCTGTGGCAGCGGCCGGACGCCCCCGACCTGGTCGTCGTCGCCTCCCCCAACAAGACCCACGTCCCCTTCGCCACCGCCGCCCTCACCGCCGGCATCCCCGTGGTCGTGGACAAGCCACTGGCCGCCACCGTCGCCGAGGCGTACGGACTGGCCGCGCCTGTATAAAACACCGGGACCTTCCTCTCCGTCTTCCAGAACCGCCGCTGGGACAACGACTTCCTCACCCTGCGCCGCCTCCTCGCCGACGGCGAGCTCGGCGAGGTCCAGCGCTTCGAGTCCCGCTACGAGCGCTGGCGCCCCCAGCTCAAGGGCGGCTGGAGGGAGTCCGGGGCCCCGGAGGAGATCGGCGGCCTGCTGTACGACCTCGGCAGCCACGTCGTGGACCAGGCGCTGGTGCTCTTCGGCCCCGCGGTACGCGTCTACGCGGAGACCGACGTGCGCCGCCCGGCCGCGGAGGCCGACGACGACACGTTCATCGCGATCACGCATGCGAACGGCGTCCGCTCCCACCTCTACGTCAGCGCGACCGCGGCCCAGCTCGGCCCGCGGTTCCGCGTGCTCGGCTCGCGCGCCGGCTACGTCAAGTACGGCCTGGACCCCCAGGAGGCCGCCCTGCGCGAGGGCCTGCGGCCGGGCGGGAACGACCCCGACGCGCAGCCCTGGGGCGAGGAGCCCGAGCACCTGTGGGGGCGGCTGGGCTCCGGCGAGTCCCCCCTGACCGGCGGCGGAATCCCGGTGCGCACTTCCCCCGGCGACTACCCCGCGTACTACGCCGCCGTCGCGGCGGCCCTGCGTACGGGCGGTCCGGCGCCGGTCACCGCGGAGGAGGCGGCGCGCTGCCTGGCGGTGCTGGAGGCGGCCCGCAGGTCCTCCCGCGAGGGGGTGGCGGTGGAGATGGGATGCGCCTGATGTGACCGGCCTTTGTCGGAAAATCGATGCATTGAGCACCGAACTGCGATCTATCCTGCACAGGCTGCCGATCATCACACCTGTGAAGAATGGAAACCCTGCCTGTGAAGCTGCCCCGGATCGCGTCCGTCGTGGCCACCGCCGCGATCGCCCCGGCTGTCCTGCTCTCCTCGCCCGCCTTCGCCGCTGACGCCGCGTCGGCGGCCCCGTCGTCACCGACCGCGCCCGACCAGGACCCGCAGGGCGCCGCGAAGCCCGCGACGACCCCGGCGAAGACCCCGGCCGAGGACCCGGCAGCCCAGTACCGGGCCCAGATCCGGCAGATCCTGAACGACCCGGCGAGCGGCCCCGGCGTCCGCAAGGCCGCCGCGGAGGCGCTCAAGGGCGACGCCGACGCCATGCGGCACTTCCTGGACGTCGAGCGGGCAAGGCAGCAGTTCGACGACGACTACGTCCGGATCTCGCAGATCATCCACTCCGGTGGGAAGGCCGTGCAGGCCGCGGGCAAGGAGACCCTGCGCAAGGAGAACCAGGAGGCCTTCACGGCGTTCCTGAAGGAGGGCCAGCACGTGGCCCGCCTCGAAGACGACCGCGTCGAGATGATGCGCATGCTCAACGGCGCCGGCCGGGGCATCACCCAGGCCGTCAACGACCTCATGAGCCACGGCACCCGCGAGCAGATCCGCGAGTTCGTCGCCACCCGCCAGCACACGGTCCGCG
>NZ_GG657750.1:2935600-2937846 GCF_000158895.1 Streptomyces sp. C
CTTCACGCTGCCGCGCGGGATGAGCACGGTGTCGTCGGGGCCGACCACGGTGTCCGCGGCCTTCAGGAACAGGATCGGCTCGGCCGGCGGCTCCGCGCCGACCTCGGCCGCGTGCCCGAAGTAGTTCAGCCCGATGCCCACGACCTTGCCGATCCGGCCGACCGCGGAGCCGATCCGCAGCCCTTCGGCGTCCAGGACCGGCAGCTCGCCGCCCTCCGCGGCCTCCCGTACCCGGGACAGCACGGACTCGTCGGACAGCAGGGCGCCGTCCACATCCGTGATCAGGCCGGACAGGTCCCGCAGGGTCCCGTCCTGGTCGAGCAGCGCGGGGCGCTCCGACCCGGCGGGTCCGACACGCAGCAGCTTCATGGGCATTCTCCCGTGGTCGTGGGTGGTCGGCCCATGGGCATGCCGGTGGAACGGGCACGGCACGGGCCGGCCGATGGGTTGCGGCCATCGGAGGATTGGCCGATCCTCCAAGATGTCCGACCAATCCGCAAGACCCCGTTCACAGACTGGAACGCGCGGCGCTGTCCTTGCGGTGCTGGAGCCAGGCCCGCTCCCCGACCGACCAGGCGGTGGTCGTCAGCAGGTAGAGCCCGGCGGCCAGCGGGACCACGGCCGCGGTGACCAGCGTCCCGAACGACAGCAGGGGCAGTACGCCACCCACCTTCCGCATCGCCTCCACCTGCTCGGCACTCAGCGCGGGCTGGGCCCCCTTGCCCTTCCCCGCAACCGGCACGGGCACGGGCACGGGCGCGGCCGCGGCGGCCCGCCGCCCCCGCACCGCGCTCCAGGCGGCCACCACCGCGATGACCGCGAACAGCCCGAGGAACACCAACCCCTGCGCCCCGAACGGGCCGCCCTCCTCCAGCGCCCCCGTCCAGCGGGCGCCGAGCGGCGCGGCGAACAGCCGGTGCCCGAGCAGCTCACCGCCCGAGGAGAACGACTGGTACATCAGGTAGAACACCGGCAGCTGCAGCAGCATGGGCAGGCAGCCGGCCGCCGGCGTCGCCGCACGGAACGCGGCACGGCCCAGCGGGTACAGGGCCAGCCGTACGAGAACGGTGAACAGCACGATCGCGGCAGCGGTCGCGGAATCGGCCAGCACCGGCTCCAGAAGCCGGCCCAGCTCGACGACAAGATCAGTGAAAACGGACACGCGGGCCCTCCGAGGGGTCTCGTCAAACGTCGAAGAAGGTGCATTTCGGCGTGACGACCCGCGAGGGGCGACAACAGCGATGGATCAGCAGGAGGCAGGAGGCACTGCGCGCCCCTACGCGGCCGTCATGACGGGACGGCCGGGTGCCCTGGGCCGCGACCGGCCCGAGGCGTCGGGATCGCGCTGCGGCAGGAACGCCGTGCGCTGCTCGCGATCACGGATCGCGGTACGTATTCGGTGCGGCGGCACGGGCCGTACGAGGCACGCGGCCAGCACGGCGGCCCCCACGGCGACGGCGGCGGCCAGCACGACCACACCGGCGGCCAGCCCCGCATCCCCGGACACCAGCCCGAGGAACCCGCCGAGCAGCAACAGCGCGACGAGCAGCTGCACCACGCGCGAGGACGACGGAACAGAAGAGACGAAGAAAGACCGCGCACGAACGAACCGCTCGAACACCATCCCCACCCCCTCCTCGAAATCCGAACCCACGACCGATACTAACGCTCCGCACCGACAACGGTCTTGAGGGACCCCCACACCACCAGCCGGTACTTGGAGGTGTACTCGGGCGTGCACGTGGTCAACGTGATGTAGGAGCCGGCCACCTCATAGCCGTACCCGGGCTTGACCCCGCTCCGCGGCACCGCCCCGATGACCCCCACGTCCCCCGGGCTCGTCTCCGCCAGCACCTTCCCCACCACGTACACGTACCTGCGCCCCCGCACGTCGACGTACACCTCATCCCCGTCCCGCAGGCGATTCAGGTACCGGAACGGCTCCCCGTGCGTGTTCCGGTGCCCGGCGAGCGCGAAGTTCCCCTCCGCACCGGGCTGCGCGGTCCCCGGGTAGTGGCCGGCGTACCCCTTGTCCAGCACGGCCCGCTTGTCCACCCCCTCGGCGACGGGCACGGCGAGCCCGAGCCGCGGAATCCGCAACACCGCGTACGCCTCGTCCCGCGCCGGCGCCTTGCCCGCCGCAGGCTTCCCGGCCGACGGCGACGCCCCTCCCCGCCCGGGAGCAAGCGACGCCGGAGGCCCACCGGAACCCCCCTCGACAACGACCGGATCCCCACCCCCGGAAG
>NZ_GG657750.1:2937946-2946832 GCF_000158895.1 Streptomyces sp. C
CCCCCACCCCTCCTCCAACACCTGGACCTGCTCCTGCGCGGCGGCCGCGGCCTGCCGGTTCGTCCACCACACCTGGTGCACGACCAGCAGCGCCACCACCACACCCACCGTCGTGAGCACCTCGCCGCCCACCCACAACAGCCGCACCAGACCCGCCCGCCCCACCGGCCGGCCGCCCCTCTGCACCACCACCCGCACGCGATCCCGCACGGCGGGCACCTTAAGACCTCCCCCCTCAACTGACCAGCAGCAGTACGGTGTGAACCATGCGCCCCGACACGCCTGCCGAGCACACTGCCGAAGCCGAGCGTCTGATCCGCACGGCGACCCGCTACCCCGAGGACCAGGAGCCCTTGCTCCTCCAGGCCGCGGCCCACCTCGAACTGGCCGACGCCCGGGAGCGCGCGAGCGCCCTCTACGACCAACTCCTCTCCGCCTCCCCCGCCAACCCCCACCTGATCAAGGCCCTCCAGGCCGCGAACCTGTGGGAGTACGGCCACGAGGCCGAGGCCCGCGCCCTGATCTCCGGCATCCGCGCCGCCGCCCCCGCGGACCCGGCGCCCTGGGAGGTCATCGCGGAGGCCCTCGAATCCCACGACGAACTAGAGGCCTCCCACGAGTGCTTCACCGAGGCGGCCGCCCTCCTCACCTCGGAGGACACCCCCCTCACCCACGCCACCACCGCACTCCTGACGGGCCGCCACCGCGTCCGCAGGCTCCTCGGCCTCCCCCACGACGACTGGGACATGGTCGCCGACACCCGCCACACCGGCCCGATCCCGCTGGACGAGCTCCACGACCCGAAGCGCATCTGGGCCCTGGGCTCCGACGACCCGGCCGAACTCCGCGCCGAGATCGCCCGCCTCCGCGCCGAACTCGGCGACCGCCGCGCCGCCCTGTCCCGCCCCTTCCCGGTGGCGATCCTGCACTGGCCGGCCCGCGAACTGTCCGAGCTCCTCACCAGCTACCCCACCCTCGCGACGGAGTACCCCACCCGGGAAGCCCACCTCCAGTCCGTGGAATCCTCCCTCCGCGCCCTGGCGGCCTCCGGCACCACGAACCTCGGCATCGTGACGGGCAGCGTCCCCTCGTACGAAGCCTTCGCGGCCTCGGAGAAAACCTCCCCGGCCTCCCCGGCCCTCCTCCCGGAATACGCCACCACCCTGGCCGCCCGAGGCAAAGCCACCCCCTGGCCCCCCACCCCCACAGCCCCTTGCTGGTGCACCTCAGGCAAGCCGTACGCGGAGTGCCACGGAGCGGACCGCTGAACTGAACCAGCCAACATCTGACCGGAAAATCCCCTCATCGAACACCACAACGTCGTAATTCGGCAGCTGCTGTCGGCTTCTCTTGCTACAACCGACATGGCGATGATCCATTTACGAGTGGGGGTTCCGTGTCTTCAGGTGCGCGTCCAAGTGGGCCGAGGCCAGTGATCGGCGTGCATGAAACGCTGATCACGACCGCGTTGGAGGAACAGCTCAGGGAGCTCATCGCCGGCGGAACAGTCGTGATAGACGGTCATGTGAGCGTGGACTCATCTCAGCACGTTCTGACGCGGCACGTGGCCCACGCCGTCGGTGAGGTGCTCAAGAGGCTGCCCCCTGGCGAGCAGGTCCGCGCGGCGAATGAGATCCTCCACTCCCTGAGCGCCTATGAGGGTGCTCGGGAGTGGGTCGGACCCATCGCTGAAGGACCACGTCAGCTACTTGCCGTCACGGAGCCAGCCGTGGTGGCGCCCTCTGCGGCGGCTGCTGCTCACGTCATTCGCCCTTCAACCCCTTTCTCCGACACCGCGCTCATCACCAACTCCCCGGAAGATCCGAGTCTCGGAGCCGAGCTGCGCGCAGAGCTCACAACAGCTGACCGGATCGACCTCCTGTGCGCGTTCGTGAAGTGGACAGGCCTCCGAATCCTCGAAAAGCCCCTGAAGGCGGCGGCGGCCCGCGGCGTCCCCATCCGCGTGATCACCACCACGTACATCGGGGCCACCGAGCGCCGCGCCCTGGATCGCCTGGTCCGCGAGTACAACGCCGACGTGAAGATCAATTACGAGCTTCGGTCGACGCGCCTCCACGCCAAGGCATGGCTCTTCCGCCGTCACTCACGTTTCGACACCGCTTACGTCGGCAGCTCCAACCTTTCCAAAGCGGCGCTGCTGGACGGCCTGGAATGGAACGTACGCCTCTCCGGGATCGCCACCCCCGACGTATTGCGCAAGTTCGAGGCCACCTTTGACGCGTACTGGAGTGAGCGGGCCTTCGAGTCCTACGACCCTGATCGCGACGCCCAGCGACTGGACGAAGCCCTGAAGATCGCAGGGAGCTCGGGTGGCGTCAATGCCGCGCGGGTGATCAGCCTGTCAGGCCTGGAGGTGCACCCCTTCCCACACCAGCGCGACATGCTGGAGCGCCTTGAGGTGGAGCGTACGGTGCACGACCGCCATCGCAATCTCTTGGTCGCCGCCACGGGAACCGGAAAGACCGTAATGGCTGCGCTCGACTTCAAGCAGCTACAGCTCAAACTGGGCCGTAAGCTGCGCCTCCTCTTCGTCGCGCACCGTAAAGAGATACTCGACCAGTCTCTCCGCACATACCAAAATATCCTCAATGACGCAGACTTCGGCGAGTTGCTTTACAGCGGCGAGATCCCACAAAACTGGAACCACGTCTTCGCCAGCGTACAGTCACTGAACGAGCGAGCACTGGACCGCCTCCCGGCCGGCCATTTCGACGTGATCGTCATTGACGAATTCCATCACGGCACCTCACCCACCTACCGGAGGATCATCGAGCACTTCAGACCCCTCGAGCTCCTCGGCCTGACGGCGACGCCGGAACGGATGGACGGCCTCACCATCCAGGACGAATTCTTCGACGGGCGGATCGCTGCAGAGATGAGGTTGTGGGAAGCCCTCGAGAACGACCTCCTCTGCCCATTCCACTACTTCGGCATCAGCGACAACACCGACATGAGCGCCGTGGCCTGGAAACGGGGGGACTACGACGCCGCCGCCCTCAGCAGCGTGTTCACTGGCAACGACGAGCGCGCCAGGCTGGTCATCCGGGCACTCCAGGAAAAACACACAGCGCCCGAGGCGATGCGCGCCCTCGGATTCTGCGTCTCTGTCGCTCACGCGCAGTTCATGGCTGACTTCTTCAACCAGGCCGGGTTCCAGGCAGTCGCACTGTCAGGCGAGACTCCACGCCCCACGCGCAAGGCAGCACTTGACGATCTCCGCGCGGGGAGGCTGAACGTCATCTTCTCCGTTGATCTGTTCAATGAGGGGCTCGACGTCCCCGATGTAGACACCCTGCTCCTACTCCGCCCGACATCCAGCGCCACCGTCTTTTTGCAGCAGCTGGGGCGAGGTTTGCGGCGCAGCGCAAACAAGCCTGTCCTGACCGTGCTCGACTTCATCGGTCAGCACCGCAAGGAGTTCCGCTTCGAAGAGCAGTTCCGCGCACTCACCAACTTGACCAGAAACCGGCTGATCAACAGCATCGAACGCGACTTCCCGCAGCTACCGTCCGGCTGCCAGATCCTGCTCGAGCAAAAGGCAAAGGAACACATCCTCTCCAACATCCGGAACCAGATCAACGTCAACGTGACGCAGCTCGCCCGGGAAGTAGCCGCGTACCGCGAGGTAAACATCTCTGCCTACCTCAAGGAGAGCGGTCGCGAAATCAAGGAGATCTACCGGGGGAACGGAAACTCGTGGACAGGGCTGCTGCGGAGGTCCGGACTGCTGACCACACCGGCACCGGAAGGCGAGGGCGCCCTACTCAAGCGCGTGTCTGCGTTCCTCCACGTGGACGATCAGGCTCGGGTACAGGCCTACACCGCCCTGCTCGAGGACAACGCTCCCAAGTACGCGGCTCTCGATGAACGCGGGAAGGCCTACGCCCGCATGCTCTTCTTCTCCTTGTGGCCACTCGGCACCAACGTCTCCACCTACCAAGAGGCGTTCGACTCCCTGCGCCCTCAATGCGCCTTCCGTAGTGAGCTGCGCCAGGTACTCGCCCACGGGCTGAACCTGGCCGACCACGTGCCACTGCCCCTGACCGGGGACCACACCTCGCTACCGCTGTCCGTCCACGCGTCGTACAGCCGCGAGGAGATCCTGCCGGCCCTGGGCCAGTCGGTCATCGGAGGTTTCATGCCGGGCCACTTCCGGGAGGGCGTGAAGTGGTGCGAAAGCATCCAGACCGACGCGCTCCTGATCACCCTGGAAAAGGATGAGAAGGACTTCTCTCCGCAGACCCGCTACAAGGACTATGCGATGAACGAGGTCCTTTTCCACTGGGAATCGCAGAACCAAACGTCCGAAAGCTCCCCCACCGGCAGGCGGTACCAGGAGCACGTAGAAAACGGCTCGCACGTGCTGCTCTTCGTCCGACGTTTCAAAAAGACGGACATCGGCGGTCCGCAGGCCTGGATGCTGCTCGGGCCCGCCGATTACGTGCGTCATACCGGTAGCAAGCCCATGGCGATCGAGTGGAACCTCCATCACGAGATGCCAGCTGACGTGTGGGCGTACTCCGCCATCACCAACTAGCCACACCGTGGAATGCCATCACCCCGCCCCCGGAAAGAGCCTGAGCTGCTCGTGGCCGCGGGCTGTTGCCGTGGGTGGGGTGGGGCGGGTGGTGGCCAGGGTCAGGAGGGTGCGGAGGGCTTCGATGACTTCCTTCGGGGTGTCGCGGATCATCGATGGGGTCGCGCTGGCCACCAGGATGCCGTGGGCCTCCAGGCGGAGGCGGCGGCGGAGGGTGGCCTGCCAGGCGTCCCGCGTGTAGTGGTACTCCGCCGAGTCGACCTCCAGGGCCACGCCCTCGTCGGGCCAGTAGGCGTCCGGGCTGGCCAGGAAGGTGCCGTCCGGGGTGTAGAGGCGGGCGTTCCACAGCGGGGCCGGGAGGCCGGTGCCGGTGAGGGCGTCGCGGGCCCGGGCCTCGGCCACCGAGCGGACCCCGGCCAGGAGTTCCCCGGCGGCGGCGCGGATCGCCGGGCGGGCCAGGAGGCGGGCGCTGCGGAGTTCGGCGTGGAGGTCGTGCGGGTGGCACCAGCCGGCCTGGACGACCTGGGCCAGGACCGAGCGGATCCGGTCGGGGCTCGGGCAGCGGGCGGCGAAGTCGGCGGCGGCGCGGACCGGGCGGGCGCTGGGGACGCCCGAGACGGTGATGGTGCGGGGCCAGCGGGCGGTGGTCAGGGGCCGGACCTCCGGGGTGCCGGAGAGGCGGCGCGGAGCGCGGATCAGGACGTCGGCCGGGGCGGGCGGGGTGTCGCGGATGCCGAGGAGGGTGAGGGTGGCGGCTCCGGTGAGGGCGGCGGTCTCGCCGGAGAGCGGGTCCGCGGCCGGCTCGGCGGCGTACAGGACCGCGGCCAGGGCCCGTTGGCGGCGGTCGGGCGGGCCCGTCTGGAGGAGGTAGACGCGGGGCAGCAGGGGCCGCCGGGGCGGGTGCGGGAGGTGACGGTGCCGTCGGGGACCCCGGCGGTGGCGGTGAGCTGATGGCGGGTGGCGAGGCCGAGCTGGCGGCGGGCCACCTTGGCGGTTCCGGGCGTGATCATGCCGCGGGTGGCCGGCAGTTGATTCGATTGTTGGCCGTGACTGGCGGCCAGCTTCCTCGTATGGGTGAACGGGAGGTGTTGCAGGCGCGGTGGCTTTGTTGGGACGTCAGTCTGAGTGGGGAACGTCCGTACTGCTGTAGGGGATGGGGAGGGGATGGCCGATGGCACGCGGCAGGAGAAAGCGGGAGCCGAAGCGTGTACTGCGCGCGCTGGCCGAGCCATTCACCGTATCCGCTCCTGCGGGTGCGCGGATCAGGGACCGTTTGTCCTTGTCCGCCGAGGATGCACGGGTCTTGCGGGTCGTCGGCGAGCATCTGGGCGGGTGTGCCCGTGCCGATCTGGCTGAGCGGGTGCGGATCGGCAGGGTGGCGGTGAAGGAGAGTCGGCGGGCGGAGCGTAAGCGGGCGCTGACGAAGGTGTCGTCATCGCGCTGGGCGGGGGCGATCACCCGCACCAGTGAGGACCAGTACCAGCTCTCCCTGCGATGTCTGTTCGATGAGAGGGCCTCCCTGCGCCGGTCTATTGTCAAGATCCGTCAGCGTCTGGCGGTGCCGTGCGGGCAGCGTGCGGGCGGTGTCCGGGGCTACCTGAACCAGGCTGAACGCGCGCAGAAGCAGCGCCGGCTGCAGGTGCTCATCGCGCGCCTGGCCGTCGTGGAGGCCCGTATCGAGGCCGGGCGTCCGGCGGTCGTCGTAGGCGGCCGTCGTCTGGCGAAGGTGCGGCACCACCTTACTGACGCCGGCCTAAGCGAGGCCGGGTGGCGGGAGCGGTGGGAGGCGGCCCGCCTGTTCCTGACCGCCGACGGGGAGTCCGGGGCGCCGTACGGGAACTACACGATCAGCGTGGACCCGGTCGACGGCACGGTCACGATCGTGCTTCCCGAACCCCTGCGGCACCTGGCGAACGCGCCCCGTGGCCGCTATCGCCTCGCCTGCACCGTCACCTTCAACCACCGCCGGGAGGAGTGGCTGGACCGGGTCACCGCCCACCGGGCCGTGCGCTACGACATCACCCACGGCCCCGAACGCGGCCGCTGGTACCTCGACGCGTCCTGGTCCACCCCGCAAACGGTCCTGCCCACCCCGGTGGAGCTGGCCGCCGCCGGTGTGCGGATGCTGGCCGTGGACCTCAACGCCGGCCACCTCGCCGCCTGCGTCATCGACGCGCACGGCAACCCGGTGGGCCGGCCCTTCACCGTCCCCGCCAACCTGACCGGACCCACATCACAGCGCGACGGACGACTGAGGCAGGCGGTCAGCGAACTCATCCACCTCGCCAAGGCGAACGGCTGCGCCGGTCTGGCGATCGAGAACCTCGGTTTCGACGACGCCCGCGCCACCGGCCGCGAAACCATGGGGCGCGGCAGACGTGGCAAAGCCTTTCGCCGCACGGTCGCCGGACTTCCCACCGCCCGCTTTCGGGAACGGGTGCGCGGTATGGCCCACCACGCGGGGCTTGTCGTCGTTGCGGTCGATCCCGCCTATACCTCCCGCTGGGGCGGCCAGCACTGGAAGCAGCCTCTCCAGGAGCAGTCGAAGACTGTCGTCGTCACCGGCCACCACGCGGCCGCAGTGGCGATCGGCAGGCGCGCCCTCGGACACGGGGCACGGCGTCGGCCAGGTGTGACCGCACACGACCAGAGGATCGTGCAGCGGAGAGCTACCGGCCAGACCGTCCCCCGCCCGAGGGCGTGCGGGACCGCGAGCCCGCCGAGGACCACAGGCACGCCCCACCAGGGCATCAAGACCTGCCGGGACCGAAGCGACCAGCTCGCGCTGTTCCCCGTTTCCCAAGACCGTTCGGGGAGACAACCGGCCAGCCCGGTTTACAGCGATCCGGCCAACACCGGCCGACATCGCTAGGAACGGTATGCCCGCTGCGCACCCGGTCTAGCGGGGGCGCCCCGGGTGGTTCGGGGACAGGAAGACGACGACGCCCGTCTGGGTGCCGGGGAGCGCGGGCACCTCGTGCCAGCCGAGCCGGCGGTACGTGGCCACCGTGTCCGTGGCGAGCCGCGAGGTCAGCAGCCAGGCCCGGCGCTGCGGGGCGTCCGCGGTGATCTCCGCGAGGAGGGCCCGGCCGGTGCCGTGGCCGCGCGCGTGGGCCCGTACGGCGAGCTCGTCGATCTCCAGCGCCCCGACGAGCAGCTCCCGTACCCGGTCGGCTCCGAGCTGGGCGGCGACCTGCGGGTACGCGCGGTGCTGGGGGAAGGGGTCCCGCGTCAGCCAGCCGGTGGCGAACCCGTCGACGCCGGCCTCGGACTGCGCGAAGGCCATACGGAACCCTTGGCGCCGGACGTCCGTCTGGAGGCGGGTGGAGAACTGGCGAATGGTTTCTTCGCACTCGTTCCAGGGCGCGGCGGAGAAGACCTCGGCGTAGACGTCGACCAGCTCGTCCTCGAGGTCCAGGACGGCGCGTCCGTAGGAGATCACGGTGTCGACTCCCGGGGTGATTGGGTGGATTCCTGCTGGAAGACCGAATTTACGCCCAGGAGGTTCCCGCGTCCGGTGATGCGCAGAAGCGGCGAGTGTGCGACAAATCGCCTCCGCGTCGTCCGTGTCGCGGATGGGGGTGCGGCGTTGAGCAACCCGTGAACACGGACACACTGCTGCGGGCGGCGGGGCGGTGCGCGCTCGCCTTCCTCCTCGTCCTCGGGGCCGTCGCGCTGTTGCCGCGCGCGGTACGGGAGGCGCTGCCGGACGCCGTGGTGGGCGGGGCGGTGCTGGTGCTCGGGGCGGTGGGGGCCAGGCGGGCGTCGAGGGGCCCGCGTTAGGTTTGACGGGTGGGTGCGGTGCCGGCCGTCTGGGCCGGGCCGGGCCGCCCGTGTGCAGGGCAGTTCTTCGGAAGACACGACGTGTGAGGGAGTTCGAGATGGCTCGGGTACCGAGTTCCGCGGTGGCGGCGGCAGGGCTGGTCGGCGGTTACGCCGTGGCCCGCTGGACCAAGAAGCGGCCGCTGGGCGGTGTCGTGCTCGGCGCCGCCGGGCTCGTGGCCGGGCGCGAGTGGCACAAGCGCGGCGGGGTACCCGCGGCGGCCGGGCTGGGGGCGCTGTACCTCGCCGGCTTCGCGGGGGCGCATCCGCTGGCTAAGAAGGTCGGAGCGTGGCCGGCGGTCGTCGGCGCCGCCGGTGTCGTCGCCGCGACCGCGTGGGCCGTGGCGGACCGCTCCGCCTGACCGGTCCCGCCGGGGGTGCCGCGTCCCGCCGGGGGTGTCCCGTCCCTTCGGGCCGGCGTCCCATTCCCCCCGCCGGGGGTGTCCCGTCCCCTCGGGCCGACGCCCCATTCCCCCCGCCGGGGGTCCGGGGGCCGACGCCCGCTC
>NZ_GG657750.1:2947426-2977153 GCF_000158895.1 Streptomyces sp. C
TCGCGCCCCCGACTCGGAATGGGGACCGCTGAGGGCCCGGATGCCCGGTGGGCCGGCCCCCGGCCCCTCGTCTCATCGCTGAGGGACCCGTCCCTGCCCCTTGGACCGTGCCGTTCCTTTGGGGGTTTCCCGGCAGTCTTTCGGCTTTCCGGGGCGGGTCGGGCTGTCAAGGGTCGCCGAAGGCGATCACGAAGTGACGCGACGAAGGAGCGCCCTTGACGGGCCGGCACGAACCGGAAGGACGATGGGACTGACGGGAAACCCCCAAACCAGCGATGAGACGGGCCCAGGGGATACCGCTCCCCCACCCCCCGGACGCGCACGCGAAGCCGGCCATCGCCCAATGACCCAGCGAGCCCCCGCACCACACGACCGCGCGCGCTGCGCACGCCGGCACGGCCGGGGTCAGCGCCGCCCCGCCCCGATCCGGCCGCGCCGTTGAACCGGCCGCCACGACCCGACGTACGCACCCAGCCGCGGACGGGGAGGCGGGTGGGCAACTACCGACCGCGCCCGGTACCTCGAGGGGGAGATAGCGGGCCCGCACCGCGAGGCGACGTACAGCAACCCCGAGGCCCGGAGCCCAGGCGGAACCGGCGGGCCCGCGCCGCGCGACGGCATGCCGCACCCCGAGGCCCGCACCGCGCACCCCGAGGCAACGCACCGCCCACCCCGCACCGCAAGCCCCGTAGCCCCGGCCCCCCGGACCCCCGGACCCCCGTAGTCCCGGACCCCCGTAGTCCCGCCCCCCTACCCCCCCAACACCCGCGACACCGTGTAGATCAGCAGCCCCGCCAGGGCGCCGACCACCGTGCCGTTGATGCGGATGAACTGGAGGTCGCGGCCGATGTGGGCCTCGATCTTGCGGGAGGTGTGTTCGGCGTCCCAGGCCGCCACCGTGTCCGTGATCAGCGACGTGATCTCCCTGCGGTACGTGGTGACCACGTACACCACCGCGCCCTCGATCCAGCCCTCCACCTTCTCCTGCAGTCGGCCGTCCGTGGCGAGCCGGGCGCCCAGGGACATCAGCGAGGACCGGACCCGCAGCCGCAGCTCGCTCTGCTCGTCCTCCGCCGCCGAGATGATCATCGTGCGGATCGCGGACCACGCCGAGGCGATCACGTCCTGGATCTCGTCCCGCGCGAGGACCTCGGACTTCAGCCGCTCCACCCGCGCCCGCGTCTCCGTGTCCGACTGCAGGTCCGCCGCGAAGTCGCGCAGGAAGCGGTCCACCGCCCCGCGCGCCGGGTGGCCCGGCATGTCGCGCATCTCCGTGACGAAGCGCAGCAGCTCCTTGTACACCCGGTCGCCGATCTTGCGGTCGACGAAGCGCGGGGTCCAGCCCGGGGCTCCGCCCTGGACGGCGTCCATGACCGAGTCCCCGTGGGTGACCAGCCAGTCGTGGGCCTTGGCGCACACGAGGTCGACGGCGCGGTGGTGACCGCCGTCGGCGACGACCCGCTCCAGGGTCTTGCCGATGCCCGGGGCGATCTCCGCCGCCTCGGCCCGCCGCGTGATGGCCTCGCCCACCACGGCCTGTACGTCGGAGTCCCGCAGCACGGTCAGGGCTCCGCGCAGCGCGGTGGCCAGCTCCGCCGTGACCCGGTCGGCGTGTGCGGGCTCGGCCAGCCAGGCGCCGAGCCGGCCGCCGATGCCGAGGGAGTGCAGCCGTGCGCGCACGACGTCCGCCGACAGGAAGTTCTCGCCGACGAACTCCCCGAGGGAGATTCCGAGCTGGTCCTTCTTGGTGGGGATGATCGCGGTGTGCGGGATGGGCAGGCCCAGCGGCCGGCGGAAGAGGGCCGTCACCGCGAACCAGTCCGCGAGCGCGCCCACCATGCCCGCCTCGGCCGCGGCGGCCACGTACCCGGCCCAGGCGCCGGCGCCCCAGGCGTTCTGCGCGCACTTGGCCAGGACGTAGACCAGCGCGACCAGGAGCAGCAGCCCCGTCGCGGTCGTCTTCATCCGGCGGACACCGCGCTGCCGCTCCTCGTCCGCCGTGTTGAAGACGAACCCGCCCCGTGGCGGGGCCGACGAGCCCCTCGTACGCTCACCCGTGCTGCTGTTCACGTCCCGCTCCTGCCCTTCCCCCGATGGCCGGTTTTGTCTGCATAGCATCCGACTCCCGGGAGGACCGGGGAGTTCCCGGCGCGCCGCCGGCTGCCCTAGAGCTCCTTGCGGGGCGTACCCCCATCCAGCCCCTTCTGCCCCTTCTGCCCCTTAGGCTGCTTGACCTTGACCGCGACCCCGCCCCAGAAGGCGAGGCCGTTGACGACGACGCGCGGGGCGCCGGGCTCCGGCCGGTAGTCCTGGGAATTGCCCTGGTCGAAGGCACCCATGATGCCGATGCCGCGTACGTCGACCTCGACGCCCGGCGGGACGGTGATCTCGATGCCGCCCATGACGGCGACGCAGGTGATGACGACCTCGCGCTCCGCGAAGTCCGCCTCCCGCAGGTCGAGCTCACCGCCGCCCCAGATCGCCACGGCGTTGAACCGGGCGGGCACGGTCCAGCGGCCCTTGCGCTGGAAGCCCGACATGACGGCGACGGCCGTGGCGGAGGTGCCCGTACCGCCGATCCGGTCCGGCCATGCCGAGGAGGGAGCCGGAGCGGAAGCAGGAACGGGGGACGGGGAGGAGCCGGCCGCCGGCAGGTCGCGGGTCAGCGGTTCGAGTTCCGCGTACGTACGGGACGTGTACGCCGCCTCCAGCCGCTCCTCGAACTCCTCCATGTCGAGCCGGCCCTCGGCGACGGCGTCCCGCAACCGGTCCACCACGCGCTCGCGGTCGGCGTCCGACGCCCTCAGCGCGGGCGGCTCGGCCGCCGCCTTCTCCAAAGAGGGCTTCTCCGAGGAGGCCTTCTCCACCGAGGCCTTCTCCAGCGAGGCCTTCTCCAGCGAGGCCTTCTCCAGCGAGGTCTTCTCCGGCAACGGGCTTCTCCGGCCGCTCGTCACTCATATGGCCCACCCCTATGCAGACACCCGACGCCCCACCCCGGGGCGAACCCTGATTTCCCCCTACCTCAAGCCCCCACCCCTCACCCCACCCCCTCACCCGCACCCCCGCCCCGCATACATCCGCGCGTCGCGTCCTCGATGTCCGGATCCCGCACCGACAGTTCCAGCATCGGGTACCTGGCCCGCCACCCGCCCGCCACCCAGCGGTGCCCGCCCGACTCCCCCCCCGGGAACGCCAGCCACTGCCGCGGCCCCTCCACCTTCACCACCCGGGCCCCCGCCACCTCCACCGGCGGGAGCTCCCGCTCCAGGTCGACCACGAGCGTCCGCTCGCTGCCCTCCCCCAGGGCGTGCAGCCCGCCGAGCGCCCCGTCGTACATCAGCCGGCCGTGGTCGATGACCATCACCCGCTCGCACAGCTGCTCGATGTCCTGGAGGTCGTGGGTGGTGAGCAGCACCGTGGTCCCCTGCTCCCCGTTCAACTGCCGCAGGAATTCCCGCACCTTCGCCTTGCTGACCACGTCCAGCCCGATCGTCGGCTCGTCCAGGTACAGCACCTCCGGATCGTGCAGCAGCGCCGCCGCGATGTCCCCGCGCATCCGCTGCCCCAGCGACAGCTGCCGTACCGGTACGTCGAGCAGATCGGCGAGGTCCAGCCGTTCGACGCACCTCTCCAGGTTCTCCGCGTACCGCGCCGCCGGGATCCGGTACATCCGGCGCATCAGCCCGTACGAGTCCTTCAGCGGCAGGTCCCACCACAGCGTGGTGCGCTGCCCGAACACCACCCCGATCCGGTGCGCGAGCCGCATCCGCTCCCGCGCCGGGTCGATGCCGGCGACGCGCAGCCGGCCGCCGCTCGGGGTGAGGATGCCGGTCAGCATCTTGATGGTGGTGGACTTCCCGGCTCCGTTGGGCCCGATGTAGCCGACGACCTCCCCGCGCGCGATCGCGAAGCTGATCCCGTCCACGGCTCTGACCTGGCGCCTCTCCCTCCTCATCAGCCCCACCCGCCGCCGCACGTCGAAGACCTTCTCGACCCGCTCCAAAGAAATCAGCAGCTCATCGGACACGATCGATCAACTCCCCGTACTCCGGTACGAACGCACACCCGCGCGCCACGCCAGCGACGCGGGCAGGAACACCGCGAAGGCCACCAGCGGGCTCAGGAACGCCACCCACCCCGGCAGCCCCAGCGGATCGGGCCGGCCCAGCACGTACAGCGCGGGCAGCCAGTTGACGAAGGCCAGCGGGACCACGAACGTCGCCCCGCGCAGCAGCTCCTTCGCGAACACCGTCGGCGGGTACTGGAGCATGGTGCAGCCCCCGTACGTGAAGGAGTTCTGCACCTCCGCCGCGTCCCCGGCGACGAACTGGAAGGCCGCGCCGGCCACCAGCACCCCGCCGAAGATCCCCGCCCCGGCCACGACCATGACGGGCACCAGCAGCACCTTCACCGGGGTCCAGTGCACGTCCAGCACCGAGACGGCCCAGCCGAGCACCCCGAGCCCCTGCGCGATCCGCCCCAGCCGGCGCAGCGCGAAGCGGTCCGCGGCGACCTGGGCGAGCAGCGGGACGGGGCGTACGAGCATGGTGTCGAGGGAGCCGTCGCGGATCCGGGCGCCCACGCGATCGGTGTTGCCGAGGAGCAGGTCCGCCAGGCCCAGGGAGGCCGAGCAGGCCCCGTACAGCAGCGCGGTCTCGGGCAGGGTGAAGCCGCCCAGCGCGTCCACGTGGGAGAACATGACGGCGATCGCGACGAAGTCGAGGACGGTGATCGCCGCGTTCCCGATGGTGGCCAGCAGGAACGACATCCGGTACGTCATCGTCGAGCGGATCCACATCCCGGCGATCAGCCCGTACCCGCGCAGCCCCTCCCACAGCCGACCACCGGGCCCCGGCTTTCCCGCCTTCCCCGGCTTTCCCGCCTTCCCCGGCTTCCCCGCCTTCCCCGGCTTCCCCGCCTTCCCCGGCTTCCCCGCCTTTCCCGCCTTCCGCGCCGCCCCCGCATCCTCTGAACCGGTCCCCGCGCCCCGGGTCACCGCCGTCGCCTCAGCCACCCTGGACCACCACCTTCCGCGTCGCCGCCGACTGGACCAGCCGCCCCGCGCCCAGGAGGGCCAGCGCCCACACGGCCTGGAACCCGAGCGCCCGTGCGGCTCCCCCGGCCCCGGCATGGGTGCCGAGCAGCACGTCCAGGGGGACCTGGAGCATCGCGGCCCACGGCAGGAGCCGCACCAGCTCGCCGAAGCCGCCCGGGAAGACGGTCAGCGGCAGCAGCATCCCGGAGCAGAAGACGGTCACGACGGTGGCCATCATGTTGACCCCAGCCCCGTCCAGCAGCCAGAACGCCGCCAGCCCGAGCAGGTACCGCACTCCGAACCCGACGACCAGCCCGAGGCAGACCGACACCAGGAACAGCAGCCAGCGCAGCGGGTCGGACGGCAGCGCGAGGGTGAAGGCGCACGCCCCGGCCACCAGGGGCAGCACCCCGCGCCCCAGCAGCTGGAAGCCGGCCCGGCCGAGGTCGGCCGCGAGCCACCACGCCTGGAGGTCGGCCGGGCGGTACAGGTCGACGGCGATGTCACCCGTACGGATGCGTTCTTGGAGTTCCTCCTGGAAGCCGCCGCCGATGAGCGAGCCGGCGGCCAGCAGGGACTGGCTGACCCAGACGAAGGTGAGGGCCTGGGCCTGGTCGTAGCCGCCGAGGTGGGGACGCTCGTCCCACAGGGCGACGTACGTGTACGCGAGGATGAAGCCGAAGACGGTGTTGGTGAACACTCCCGCGGCCGTCGCCGTCCCGTAGGTGGCGTACCGCCGGAATCCGCCGGCCGCGACGGACATGTACAGGCGCACCGCATCCCTCCGTTTCCCCGCATCGTTCCCACGTCGGCCAAAGCGCGCGAGCTTAGTGCGGAGGGGCGAGCCACGCGACCGTTTTACGCCAGTCCATCCGGACACCCATGAGGTAAAAATGTGGATATTTCCCACGGTCACGAGGAGCCCCGGAGATGAGCGACCAGTCACCACCCCCCGGCTGGCCCCCTCGCGACCCCGACACCCCGCCCAGCACACCGCCCAACACCACGCCCAGCACCCAGCCCAGCGCCCAGAAGCCGCACCCCACCCCGAAGGCCCGCCCCGGACGCCCCCCACGCACCGGCTGGCGCCGCCTCCTGCCCACCTGGCGCATGGTCGCCGGCACCCTGCTGCTGGCCGCCCTCCTGATCGGCGGCGCGCTCGTCGCCGGCTACCTGCTGGTCGACATCCCGCCGGCCAACGCCGCCGCCACCGCCCAGTCGAACGTGTACCTCTACGCCGACGGCTCCCAGCTCGCCCGCGACGGCGAGGTCAACCGCGTCAACGTCCCGCTGTCGCAGGTCCCCCGGGGCGTCCAGGAGGCCGTACTGGCGGCCGAGGACCGGGACTTCTACTCCGAACGGGCGGTGGACCCCAAGGCGATGGTCCGCGCCGCCTGGAACACGGCGACCGGCAAGGGCACGCAGTCCGGTTCGACCATCACCCAGCAGTACGTCAAGAACTACTACCTGGGCCAGGAACAGACGATCAACCGGAAGGTCAAGGAGTTCTTCATCGCGATCAAACTCGGTCGCGAGAAGTCGAAGGACTACATCCTGGAGGGGTACCTGAACACCAGTTACTTCGGCCGCAACGCCTACGGCATCCAGGCCGCCTCCCAGGCCTACTACGGCAAGGACGTCAACAAGCTGACCACCGCCGAGGGCGCCTACCTCGCCACCCTCCTCAACTCCCCCAGCGCCTTCGACGTCGTCTCCCACCCCCAGAGCCGCGACCGCGCCGTCGCCCGCTGGAACTACGTGCTCGACGGCATGGTCAAGAAGAAGTGGATGACGCCCCAGGAGCGCGCCGCCGCCCAGTTCCCCGAGCCCGGCAAGGTCCGTGCGGCCGCCGGCCTGTCCGGGCAGCGCGGCTACCTCGTCGAAGCCGTCAAGGACTACATCGCCGAACACAAGATCCTCGACGACAAGACCCTCGCCGAGGGCGGCTACCGGATCACCACCACCATCGACAAGCGCCGCCAGACCGCGTTCGTCGACGCCGTCCAGAAGCAGCTGATGGACAAGCTCGACCCCGGGGCACGCCCCGCGGACCGCCTGGTCCGGGCCGGCGGGGCCTCCATCGATCCCGCCACCGGCAAGATCGTCGCCCTCTACGGCGGCATCGACTACACCAAGCAGTACGTGAACAACGCGACCCGGCACGACTACCAGGTCGCCTCCACCTTCAAGCCGTTCGTCTTCGCCTCCGCCGTCCAGAACGACTCCCGCACCCAGGACGGCCGCCGGATCACCCCGAACACCCTCTACAACGGCGACAACAAGCGCCGCGTCGTCGGCACCCGCATCCCCTACGCCCCCGAGAACGAGGGCCAGCAGTCGTACGGGGACATCACCGTCAACACCGCGACCGACCTCTCCGTCAACACGGTCTTCGCCCAGATGGTCGTCGACGTCGGCACCGAGAAGGTCAAACGAACCGCCATCGACCTCGGCATCCCCGAGAACACCCCCAACTTCGTCGTCGGCCCGGCCATGGCCCTCGGCACCATGCAGGCCAGCGTCGTGGACATGACCCAGGCCTACGCCACCCTCGCCGACCACGGCCGGTACACCCCGTACACCTTCCTGGAGAAGGTCTCCAAGGACGGCGACGACGTCCACCTCCCCGACCGCACCCCCCGCCAGGCCGTCCCCCGCGAGGCCGCCGACACCACCACGTCCATGCTGGTCAGCGTCGTCGACAACGGCACCGGTACGGAGGCCCTGGCCGCCGGCCACCCGGCCGCCGGCAAGACGGGCACCGCCGAGCTGGACCGCGCCGCCTGGTTCGCCGCGTACACCCCGGACCTCGTCACGGTGGTCTCGGTGATGGGCCAGGACCCGGACACCGGCACCCTCCAGTCCCTGTACGGGGCGCTCGGCGAGGCCCGCATCGGCGGCGGCGGCTACCCCGCCCGGATCTGGGCGGCCTACACGAAGACGGCCCTGGAGGCCACGGACCCGGAGGACTTCGACCTGGAGCTCCAGCCCGGCGCGGCCCAGCTCCCGCCGCCCCCGCCGGTCCAGCCCACCAGCCCGCAGCAGCCCGACGGCAGCCGCCCGCCGTGGCAGCGCCCCGACCGGCCGACCCCGCCGGGCCCGCCCACCCCGCCGGGCCCGCCGAACGGCGGCCAGACCGACGGGGGCCAGACCACGGGCGGCGAAACGAACGGAGGCCAGACGAACGGCGGCCAGACGAACGGCGGCCAGACGAACGGCGGCCAGACCACCGGAGGCGAGACCACCGGCGGCCAGACGAACGGCGGCCAGACCACCGGCGGTGAGACGACCGGAGGCCAGACCACCGGCGGCCAGACCACGGGCGGCCAGACCAACGGCGGCACCACCCAGGGCCGCCGCCCGCCCTCCCACTTCCTGGAGTAGACCGGATCAGTGCCCGGAGGTGGCCTTCAGCCCCACCACCGCGACCAGCAGCAGACAGATGAAGAAGATCCGGGCGGCGGTCACGGGCTCCCCCAGCACCGCCATACCGAGCACCGCCGCCCCGGCCGCACCGATGCCCACCCACACGCCGTACGCCGTACCGATGGGCAGGGTCTTGGCGGCGTACGACAGCAGCACCATGCTGGCGACGATCCCGGCACCGGTGAACACGGACGGCCACAGCCGGGTGAAGCCCTCCGTGAACTTCATGCCGATCGACCAGCCGACCTCGAGCAGACCGGCGACGACGAGAAGAACCCAGGCCATGACAGGCACCTCCGGGACGAGAGCGGAAACGGGGTGCGTCGTCTTTGCGTCCTGCTACCCGGTACGGCGCGTCTCGTCGGGGGTTCCGCTCCACCGTAGCAAAGGGCACGCAAAAGGGCCGGTGACGCCGGTCACCGGCCCTCTCACCGTCTCCAGGTCTCTCAGAGGTACAGCCCGGTGGAGTCCTTCGACCCCTCCAGCCGCTCCGCCGCCACGGCGTGCAGGTCCCGCTCGCGCATCAGCACGTACGTCGCCCCGCGCACCTCGACCTCGGCGCGGTCCTCCGGGTCGTACAGCACGCGGTCGCCGGGCTCGACGCTGCGCACGTTCTGCCCGACCGCGACCACCTCGGCCCAGGCGAGCCGCTTGCCCACCGCGGCCGTCGCCGGAATCAGGATGCCGCCGCCCGAGCGACGCTCGCCCTCGGGCGTGTCGGACTTCACGAGCACGCGGTCGTGGAGCATGCGGATGGGCAGCTTGTCGTGGGTGGTGGTGTTCTCGCTCACGAACCGAACCTACCTGCCGCCATCCGCCCTGTAAGCCGGAGGGTGGCCACCGGGATGGTCACTGCGTGGTCACCGCTTGCGGCGCGAGGAGGCCACGAGCAGCCCCACCACGCCGACCGCGAGGAGCGCGACCGGCACGATCCGCTCGAAGCGCGGGGCGCCGTCCTCGTGGCGCAGGCCGTCCTTCACGTCGGTGACGAGCCGGTTCACGGCGACGAAGGCACGGCCGGCGGTGTGGTCCACCGCCGAGGCGACCCGGGCCTTCGCGTCCCCGATGATCGTCTGCGGGTGCATGCGCACGCCGATCTCGTCGAGCGTCTCGGCGAGCTGCTCGCGGCGGCGGACGATGTCCGCCTCGATCTGTGCGGGGGTCCTGGCTTCCGGCACCGCGCTGCCTCCGTCGTCGTTTCGTCGTCTGTGGGCTTGATCCGTCATGGACAGTCTGTCAGCTAAGTCAGCTTAGGCTCATGCCGTACGGATCCCCTCCCGAGGAGAGCACTGACATGAGCGAGCGACTCCAGCCGGGCGACATCGCCCCCGCCTTCACCCTGCCCGACGCGGACGGCAACGAGGTCTCGCTGGCCGACCACAAGGGCCGCAAGGTGATCGTGTACTTCTACCCGGCGGCCCTGACGCCGGGCTGCACCAAGCAGGCCTGCGACTTCACGGACAACCTGGACGTCCTGGCCACGGCCGGCTACGACGTCATCGGCGTCTCCCCGGACAAGCCGGAGAAGCTCGCGAAGTTCCGCGAGCAGGAGCACCTGAAGGTCACCCTGGTCGGGGACCCGGAGAAGGAGACCCTGGCGGCGTACGGCGCGTTCGGCGAGAAGAAGCTGTACGGCAAGACGGTCACCGGGGTCATCCGCTCCACGGTGGTCGTGGACGAGGAGGGCAAGGTCGAGCACGCCTTCTACAACGTCAAGGCCACCGGCCACGTTGCGAAGATCATCAAGGACCTGGGCATCTGACCCCGTCCGGCCCCACCCCCGCGAAGTCCCGCACCAGAAGTGGTGCGGGACTTTCCGTTTATCGCATGAAAAATCCCGTAACCGTCCGGCTATCGGTCTGTTACTCCATGCGAGGGCCGCACAGGTGGCCGGAAGATGGGGGATGGCGTGAGTGACCGACATGAGCCGGCAACGCTGGCAACGGCCGTGGCCGAAGCGCGGGGATGGGCCGATCTGATGCGAGGGCTCGGCCTGCACAAGAGCGGCGGACAGCGACGAGTCCTTCAGGAAAAGGTCGCCGAACACGGGCTCGACTCGACTCACTTCAAGCAGCGCAGCCCGTGGCGCAAGTACTCGGACGAGGCCATTGCGTCGGCAGTCAGCGCGTCCACGACCTTCCGCGAGGTGGCCAGGACCCTCGGGGCAACGCCCGCGACAGGAACGCTGTCGCACATAGCCCGCCGCGTCGAGGCATTGGGCCTGGACGTCAGCCACTTCCCGGGCATGAGTCGCGCCGGGATCGACCTGCCCTTCACCGTCGCCGAGCTTCGCGAGGCGGCCGCATCGGCCCAGAGCGTGCGGGGCGTCGGCCGCTCGCTCGGGGTGCCGGACGACAGCCGCTCACGAGCCGCACTGAGCCGCATGCTGCGCGAGCACGGCATCGACACCGCACACTTCCGCAACTCCCGGCCCGTCCTTGCCGATGACGCCCTCCGCGCGGTCGTTCCGGAGGCAACCAGCTACGCGGACGTCATGCGGGCCCTGGACCTGGAAGTCAACGACACGATCCATCGCCGGGTTCGACGCCAGGTAGCGAGACTCGGCCTCGACACCTCGCACTTCGTACGGCGCTCCTGGGGCAAGGCGCCTCGCCCTTCGAAGCCCACCGCACCAAACACACTGGTCGCCCTCCCCGAGGGATCACCCCGGACCAACCGCGCGCGACTGCATCGGGCCCTGCAGGAGATCGGCCGCCCGTACAGCTGCGCCATGTGCGGAAACCCCGGCCAGTGGCTCGGCCGGCCGATCACGCTTCAGATCGACCACATCAGCGGGGACTGGCTGGACAACCGCCCCGAAAACCTCCGCTTCCTTTGCCCCAACTGCCACTCCCTGACGGACACGTGGTGCCGAAATCGTCGCCCCAAACCTGCCGCCTTCCCCGGCCGACCCGTAGACTGAGGTCAACCCAGGCGGGCTTAATGTCCGAATTGGGCAATATGTCGCGGTTGTGGTGGAATAGGTAGTCACGCTTGGTTTAGGTCCAAGTGGGGTAAAACCCGTGGGGGTTCGAGTCCCCCCAACCGCACATCCATGCCGAAGGCCCCGTACACAGCTGCCTCGTACGGGGCCTTCGGGGTATCTCAGGCCTCAGCCGCCCAGCAGTTCCCGCAGGACCGGGATCAGGCCGCGGAAGGCCTGGCCTCGGTGGGAGATGGCGTTCTTCTCGTCCGCCGTCAGTTCCGCGCAGGTGCGGGTCTCGCCCAGGGGCTGGAGGATCGGGTCGTAGCCGAAGCCGCCGCCGCCCACCGGGGTGCGGCGGAGGGTGCCCAGGAGGCGGCCCTCGACAACGCGTTCGGTGCCGTCCGGGAGGGCGAGGGCGGCGGCGCAGAAGAAGTGGGCGCCGCGGTGTTCGTCGGGGATGTCGCCCAGCTGGGCCAGCAGGAGGTCCAGGTTGGCGCGGTCGTTGCCGTGGGCGCCGGCCCAGCGGGCGGAGAAGATGCCCGGGGCGCCGTTCAGGACGTCGACGCAGAGGCCGGAATCGTCCGCGATGGCGGGGTGGCCGGTGGCCCGGGCGAGGGCGTGGGCCTTGAGGAGGGCGTTCTCGGCGAAGGTGACGCCGGTCTCCTTGACGTCCGGGATCTCGGGGTACGCGTCCGCGCCGACCAGCTCGTGCGGCAGGCCGGCGGCGGACAGGATGGCGCGGAGTTCGGTGACTTTGCCCGCGTTGCGGGTCGCGAGGATCAGGCGGGTCATGCCCCCCATTATCCCGGGGTGCAGACCTTGGAGATCTCCGCGGCGGCGTCGGCGACCGGCTTGACGTCGGGGGTGGTGTCGCCGTTGTTGACGGCGGTGCGGACGTTCTTGACGGCCGTGCTCATGGAGTCGACGGCCTTGCCGAGGTCGGCGTTGCCCGTCGTGTCCTTGATCTTCTTGAGGTTGGTGTCGATCTGGTCGAGCGCGTTCTGGGTGTCCTGGATGCTGTTGCCCGCGTTGGAGACGGCCTGCTGGAGGTCGTTCACGCTGTCCGCTATCGCGACGGCGGTGTTGGCGCAGTCCATGGCGGTGGAGATGGCGTCGCAGGAGGTCAGCGCCGGGACGGTGAGGGCCGCGGCCAGGGCGACGGCGGCGATGCGGAGTTTCGGCTTGCCCTGCTTCATGGATCGGTCCCCCGGGATGGCTCGGATGCGTGGACGGGCGCACGGTCGTGAGACCGTGCGCCCGTACCCGGGTAGACGCGTGCCGGCGCCGGGCGGTTGCCAGGACAGAGGACCTGTACTAGGGGACCTGGAGGTCCAGGGCGCCGAGCTGGAGGGCCTCCAGGTCGGCGCAGCCGCCGGCGGCGAGGTCGAGGAGGGCGTTGAGTTCCTTGCGGTCGAAGGGCTCGCCCTCGGCGGTGCCCTGGACCTCGACGAAGCGGCCGTCGCCGGTGCAGACGACGTTCATGTCGGTCTCGGCGCGGACGTCCTCCTCGTAGCAGAGGTCGAGGAGGGGGACGCCGTCGACGATGCCGACGGAGACGGCGGCGACGGTGCCGGTCAGCGGCTTGCGGCCGGCCTTGATGAGCTTCTTGCCCTGGCCCCAGGCGATGGCGTCGGCGAGGGCGACGTAGGCGCCGGTGATGGCGGCGGTGCGGGTGCCGCCGTCGGCCTGGAGGACGTCACAGTCCAGGACGATGGTGTTCTCGCCGAGGGCCTTGTAGTCGATGACGGCGCGCAGCGAGCGGCCGATGAGGCGGGAGATCTCGTGGGTGCGGCCGCCGATCTTGCCGCGGACGGATTCGCGGTCGCCGCGGGTGTTGGTGGAGCGGGGCAGCATCGAGTACTCGGAGGTGACCCAGCCTTCGCCGCTGCCCTTGCGCCAGCGCGGGACGCCTTCGGTGAAGGAGGCGGTGCAGAAGACCTTGGTGTCTCCGAAGGAGATGAGGACGGAGCCCTCGGCGTGCTTGCTCCATCCGCGTTCGATGGTGACCGGGCGGAGCTGTTCGGGCGTGCGGCCGTCGATGCGAGACATGGCTGTGAGCCTAGTCGGTGCGGGGGTACGCGTGGACCCCGTCCGGTGCGGCCGGGACGGGGTCCTCGTAGTGCCCTGGTGGGGCGTGGTGAGCGGGGGGCTCAGCTCACATCATGTCTTCGATCTCGCCGGCGATCGGGTCGGCGTCGGTGCCGATGACGACCTGGATGGCGGTGCCCATCTTGACGACGCCGTGGGCGCCGGCGGCCTTGAGGGCGGCCTCGTCGACGAGGGAGGGGTCGGCGACCTCGGTGCGCAGGCGGGTGATGCAGCCCTCGACCTCTTCGATGTTGTCGATGCCGCCGAGCCCGGCGACGATCTTCTCAGCCTTGGTGGCCATGTGTTTCTCCCTGAGTGTTTCGAAGGACGAGTCTTTGCGGCCGTGGCCGGCCGGCTACCCGCTGCGTCCTCTTCGTCACGTTAGCTCACGTTGCTCACGGTTGGCCTATCTGCGCGAGCGGGAGCCTGACGCCTGCCGAAGGATGACGATCAGCAGCAGCCTGCCCACAACTGGTCTACACCAGTGTGCCGCACGTACTGCGACCGCCAAAACGGGCCGGGCCAGGGAGGAAGCGGATGAGCGCGAGCAGCGCAGCGGAGGTGCCGCGCGGGCAGTGGTGGAACGGCCTGTTCCAGGGGTTGCAGAAGATGGGGCGCAGCCTGCAGTTGCCGATCGCGGTGCTGCCGGCGGCGGGGATCCTGAACCGGCTGGGGCAGCCGGACGTGTTCGGCAAGGACGGTCTGGACTGGTCGGCCGTCGCGAAGGTGATGGCGGGGGCGGGCGGGGCGCTGCTGGACGCGGACCTGGGTCTGCCGCTGCTGTTCTGCGTGGGTGTCGCGATCGGCATGGCGAAGAAGGCGGACGGGTCGACGGCGCTGGCGGCGGTGGCGGGGTTCCTGGTGTACCGGGGGGTGCTGCACGCGTTCCCGAAGCCGTGCCCGGCGGGGACGAAGGACGTCGGGGGCGGCTGTCTGACGTCGGCCGACACGTTCGCGGGGTACGCGTACCAGAACCCGGGGGTGTTCGGCGGCATCGTGATGGGCCTGCTGGCGGCGTGGTTCTGGCAGCGGTACCACCGGGTGAGGCTGGTGGACTGGCTGGGCTTCTTCAACGGGCGGCGGCTGGTGCCGATCATCATGTCGTTCGTGGCGATCGTGTTCGCGGCGCTGTGCCTGTGGGTCTGGCCGCCGGTGGGTGACGCGCTGGAGAGCTTCTCGGACTGGCTGGTGGGGCTGGGCGCCTGGGGTGCGGGCATCTTCGGGGTCGCGAACCGGGCGCTGCTGGTGATCGGCCTGCACCAGTTCCTGAACGTGCCGGTGTGGTTCCAGTTCGGCAGTTACACCAAGCCGGACGGGGCGACGGTGCACGGTGACATCAACATGTTCCTGGCGGGGGACCCGAACGCGGGTCTGTTCCTGTCGGGCTTCTTCCCGATTATGATGTTCGCCCTGCCGGCGGCGGCGCTGGAGATCACGCACTGCGCGAAGCCGCAGCGGCGCAAGGAGGTGGGCGGGCTGATGCTGTCGGTGGGCCTGACCTCGTTCGTCACGGGGATCACGGAGCCGCTGGAGTACTCGTTCCTCTTCGTGGCGCCGGCGCTGTACGTGGTGCACGCGGTGCTGACGGGCGCGTCGATGGCGGTGACGTGGGCGCTGGGGGTGCACGACGGGTTCAGCTTCTCGGCCGGTCTGATCGACTACGTCATCAACTGGGGTCTGGCGACGAAGCCGTGGCTGATCATCCCGATCGGGCTGGGTTTCGCGGTGGTCTACTACGCGGTGTTCCGCTTCGCGATCACGCGGTGGGACATCCCGACGCCGGGGCGGGAGTCGGACGAGGAGATCGCGGCGATGCAGGCGGAGAACACCAAGGCGTAGCCAAGCCGTTATACGGGCGCGCGGGCGTCCGTTTTCGGGTCCTTCGACCCGCTCGGCAGGCCTCCGGATCCCTGAATCCGGGGGCCTGCGGCATGGCCGGAAGTCCGTCGGCGGGCGGGGCGGGGCGGTGGGCGGGGCCGGATCGCGGAACGGGGGTAATTGAAGGTTCCTTATCTAACCCCGACCGTGCTACAACTGGTCTACACCACGCATTGGTGTAGACCACGCGGGCCTGTAGCAGCGCCGCGCGTACCCCCTTTCGAAGACGTCGCCTCCCCCTTCAGTGTTGCCCGGGCGGCGCCTTGCCCCCATGGAGGAAGTTGATGAGTACGGCCACCGCCGCGCCCGCCAAGAAGCGGGGCTCCGGCCTGATGCAGGGCCTCCAGAAGGTCGGCCGCAGCCTTCAGCTGCCGATCGCGGTCCTGCCCGCCGCCGGCATCCTGCTGCGCCTCGGCCAGCCCGACGTCTTCGGCAAGGACGGCCTCGGCTGGGGCAAGGTCGCCTCGGTGTTCGCCACCGCCGGTGACGCCGTCTTCGCCAACCTTCCCCTGCTCTTCTGCATCGGTGTCGCCATCGGCTTCGCCAAGAAGGCGGACGGCTCCACGGCGCTGGCCGCGCTCGTCGGCTTCCTGGTCTACAAGAACGTCCTCACCGCGTTCCCGGTGACCGAGGCCGTCGTCAACACCACCGAGAACAAGGGTGTGGACGTCGCCGCGACGTACAACAACCCCGGCGTCCTCGGCGGCATCATCATGGGTCTGCTGGCCGCGGTCCTGTGGCAGCGCTTCCACCGCACCAAGCTGGTGGACTGGCTCGGCTTCTTCAACGGCCGCCGCCTGGTCCCGATCATCATGGCCTTCGTCGGCGTCCTCGCCGGTGTCTTCTTCGGCCTGGTCTGGGAGCCCATCGGCGAGGTCATCTCCAACTTCGGTGAGTGGATGACCAGCCTGGGCGCCGGCGGCGCGGGCCTCTTCGGCCTCATCAACCGCGGCCTGATCCCGATCGGCATGCACCAGTTCGTCAACACCGTCGCCTGGTTCCAGATCGGTGACTTCACCAACGCCGCCGGCGAGGTCGTCCACGGTGACCTGAACCGCTTCTTCGCCGGTGACCCCGACGCCGGCCTCTTCATGACCGGCTTCTTCCCGATCATGATGTTCGGCCTGCCGGCCGCGGCCCTGGCCATCGCCCACTGCGCCCGCCCCGAGCGCCGCAAGGTCGTCACGGGCATGATGGTCTCCCTCGCCCTGACCTCGTTCGTCACCGGTGTGACCGAGCCGATCGAGTTCTCGTTCATGTTCATCGCACCGCTGCTCTACGCGATCCACGCCGTACTGACCGCCGTCTCCATGGCCGTCACCTGGGCGCTGGGCACCCACGCGGGCTTCACCTTCTCCGCGGGCCTGATCGACCTCGGCCTCGGCTGGAGCAAGTCCACGCAGCCCTGGATGATCATCCCGGTCGGCCTGGTGTTCGGCGTGATCTACTACGCGGTCTTCCGCTTCGCGATCACCAAGTTCAACCTCCCCACGCCGGGCCGCGAGTCCGACGAGGAGCTCGCCGAGATGGCGAAGGCCGAGGCCAAGTAAGGCCCCGCGCCCCCGCGCCCGGCGCCCCCGCAGTTTCGTAGGCGGCAACTACGCGACGGAGCCCCCGCTCTCCCGGAAGGGAGGACGGGGGCTCCGTCGTTGCCGGCGTGCTTGCGAAGCCCGGGAGCCTCAGACCTCGTAGACGGCGCCCGCGTGTGCCAGGTCCACGCGGCCGTCGAAGACCGCGCGGGCGTCCGCCAGGTTCTGCGCGGCGTCCGTCCACGGCGGGATGTGCGTCAGCACGAGCCGGCCGACGCGGCCGTCGCGGGCGTACTCGCCGGCCTCGCGGCCGTTGAGGTGGAGGTCCGGGATGTCCTCCTTGCCGTGCGTGAAGGAGGCCTCGCACAGGAACAGGTCCGCGCCCTCCGCCAGCATCCCCAGCTCGGGGCAGACCCCGGTGTCGCCGGAGTACGCCAGCACGCGGCCGCCGTGCTCGACGCGGATGCCGTACGACTCGACCGGGTGGCAGACCTTCTCCGTGCGGACCGTGAACGGGCCGATCTCGAAGACGGCGGACTTCAGGGTCCGGAAGTCGAAGACCTCGCTCATCGAACGCTCGTCCGGGACGTCCTCGTACGCCGTGGTCAGGCGCTGCTCGGTGCCCTCGGGGCCGTAGACGGGGATGGTTCCGCAGCGGCCGCCCTCGTGCCGGTAGTAGCGGGCCACGAAGTACGCGCACATGTCGATGCAGTGGTCGGCGTGCAGGTGGCTCAGGAAGATCGCGTCGAGGTCGTAGAGACCGCAGTGGCGCTGGAGCGCGCCGAGGGAGCCGTTGCCCATGTCTAGGAGCAGCCGGAAGCCGTCGGCCTCGACGAGATAGCTCGAACATGCCGAATCCGCGGCCGGGAAGGACCCCGAACAGCCGACGACGGTGAGCTTCATGGAGCGTGAACCTCCGGGGACGGTCCGTGGACGGAATGCGGGCCGTGCGTGGGTCGAGCGTAAGTCGCGAAACCCCCGGTCGCTCCTCCGCGGCGGGCCGTTGTGGGGGGAATCACCTGTGCTGTCACCCAGGGGAGCGACGGGGGGCACGGGCGTTGCCGTGCCGGGGGCGGTGTGCGCGGCTACGGTCGGAACATGGACACGTCGTGGTGGCCCGCCGTGGTGGCGGCGGTCGCCGTGGCGGTGGTGGTGCTGCTCCCCCGGCGGGCCGCGGGGGTGGCGGTGGCGCCCCCGCCCCACGGGCCGGCGCCGCCGCCGCGGGTGCGGCCCGGTGAGCTGTGGCGGCTGGCGGACGGCCGGACCTGCCTGGTGCTGGCCGTGCGGGCGCACCGGGAGCGGGCGCGGGTGGCGTGGATCGCCGGGAAGTACGACGACCGGCGGGCCGGGGTGATCCCGGTGCCGCCGGGGATGGCCGGCCGGCACGGGCGGGGCGGTTTCCTTGAGGCCGACCGGCCCGAGGAGGTGTCGCTGTGGGAGTTCCGCACGCGGGTGGGAACACTGGACCCGGTGTTGTGGGACGAGGCCAAGGGGCTGGGAGGCGGTGCGGAGTGATCCGGCTGCGGCGCGTCTACGATCCCCCCGAGCCGGGCGACGACGGCGTACGGGTGCTCGTGGACCGGCTGTGGCCGCGGGGGCTGTCGAAGGAGGCGGCCGCGGTGGACGAGTGGCCGCGGGCGGTGACGCCGTCGGCGGAGCTGCGGAAGTGGTTCCACGCGGGCGGCTCGCCGGAGGAGTTCCGGGCGCGGTACGAGGCGGAGCTGGCGGCCCCCGGAGCACTGGAGGACCTGGCCCGGCTGCGGGAGCTGGCGGCGGCGGGCCCGCTGACCCTGGTGACGGCGGTCAAGGACCCGGACCACAGCCACGCGGCGGTGCTCGCGGAGCTGCTGGGCGGCGGGGCGGCGTGAACGCGTTCCGCCCCGCCGCGGGGTGCGGCGGGGCGGTGCGGGGCTGGGGTCAGATGTGGCGGACCGGCTCGCGGTCCGTGCACAGGGCCCAGATGACGAACACCCCGATGGCGATCGCGATGAGCGCCCACAGGGGCTGGTACGGCAGCCACAGGAAGTGGAAGATCACCGAGATGGCGGCCAGGACGACGCCGGCGACCCGGCCCCACTGGATGCCCTTGAGGATCGCGACGCCGACGGCGAAGACGATGACGCCGAGGATGAGGTGGATCCAGCCCCAGGCGGTGAGGTCGAACTTGAAGGTGTAGTCGCCGACCGGCAGGTACACCTCGTCCTTCGAGAGGGCGGCGATGCCCTCGAAGACGCTGAACACGCCGTTGACGGCCATCAGGACGCCGGCGAAGGCCGAACCGCCGGTGGCCCAGGCGTTCGGGGAGGCACTGCCCGGGGTGGTGGTCATGTCGCCACCTTCCTGCTGCGGGGAACCGGTCGTACCGAGCCTGCGCGCGCGGGGCGGGGCGGGCGACCCCGCAGGGGCCGAACGGGTGAACACGTGAACTGGTGAACGGGTGAACGGCCCGGACGCCGGAACGCCGCCGGGCCCGCGTGCTGCGGGTCCGGCGGCGTTCCGGTGCGTGCCGTGCGTACGGCGCGCGCGTACGGTGCGCGCGGCGGGCCTCAGGCCCAGAGCTGGCCCTGGAGGACCTCGATGGCCTCTTCGGTGGTCGCCGCCGTGTAGACGCCGGTCGACAGGTACTTCCAGCCGCCGTCGGCCACGACGAAGACGATGTCGGCGGACTCCCCCGCGGCGACCGCCTTGCGGCCCACGCCGATCGCCGCGTGCAGCGCGGCTCCGGTGGAGACGCCCGCGAAGATGCCCTCCTGCTGGAGGAGTTCACGGGTGCGGGTCACCGCGTCGGCCGAGCCGACCGAGTAGCGGGTGGTGAGCACCGAGGCGTCGTACAGCTCGGGGACGAAGCCCTCGTCGAGGTTGCGCAGGCCGTAGACGAGGTCGTCGTAGCGCGGCTCGGCGGCGACGATCTTCACGCCGGGCACGTTCTCGCGGAGGTAGCGGCCGACGCCCATGAGGGTGCCGGTGGTGCCCAGGCCCGCCACGAAGTGGGTGACGGAGGGGAGGTCGGCGAGGATCTCCGGGCCGGTGGTGGCGTAGTGGGCGCCCGCGTTGTCCGGGTTGCCGTACTGGTAGAGCATCACCCAGGAGGGGTTCTGCTCCGCCAGTTCCTTCGCCACCCGCACGGCGGTGTTCGAACCGCCCGCGGCCGGCGACGGGATGATCTCGGCTCCCCACATCGCGAGAAGGTCGCGGCGCTCCTGCGAGGTGTTCTCCGGCATCACGCACACGATCCGGTAGCCCTTGAGCTTCGCGGCCATGGCGAGCGAGATGCCCGTGTTGCCGGAGGTGGGCTCCAGGATGGTGCAGCCGGGGTACAGGCGGCCGTCCTTCTCCGCCTGCTCGACCATGTGGAGCGCGGGGCGGTCCTTGATCGAGCCGGTCGGGTTGCGGTCCTCCAGCTTGGCCCAGATCCGGACGTCCTCCGAGGGGGACAGCCGGGGCAGGCGCACGAGCGGGGTGTTGCCGACCGCCGCGAGCGGGGAGTCGTAGCGCATTACTTCGAGCCGCCGGCCACGGCCGGGAGGATGGTGACGCTGTCGCCGTCCTTGAGGGCGGTGGAGATGCCGTCGATGAAGCGGACGTCCTCGTCGTTGAGGTAGACGTTCACGAAGCGGCGCAGCTTGCCGTCCTCGACGATGCGCGCCTCGATGCCCTGGTGGCGGGTGTCCAGGTCCGCGAACAGCTCGGAGAGGGTGGCGCCCTCGCCGTTCACGGCCTTCTCGCCGTCGGTGTAGGTGCGGAGGATGGTCGGGATGCGGACCTCGATGGCCATGGCAGGCTCCAGTGTCGTGAAGGGGGCGAAGAAGTGTGCGGGCGCGCGTTGGTGCAGCCCCCGCGCGGAAGGGGCCCGGTGCTCAGACGGCAGGACAGATGGCGCTGGCGAGGCGGCACAGGTCGACGTGCAGCCGGGCCACGAGCAGCAGCCTGCCGGGCGTCTCGATGCTCACGTCGTGGGAAACCATGCGGTCATGTTAACGATTCCCGGTCCGGTGTTTGGAGTGTGATCCCGCATCGTGGACGCCGACGGCTCACATGGTGGTCAGTAGGCGGCTACGACCTGCACTTCTTCCTCCGTGATCACGCCGTCGACGATCCGGTAGGAGCGGAACTGGAACTCGCCGAGGCCGTCCTGGTCGGCCGTCGAGACGAGGACGTAGTGCGCGCCGGGCTCGTTCGCGTACGTGACGTCGGTGCGCGAGGGGTAGGCCTCGGTGGCGGTGTGCGAGTGGTAGACGATCACGGGCTCCTCGTCCCGGTCGTCGAGCTCGCGGTAGAGCTTGAGCAGATCCTTCGAGTCGAACTCGTAGAACGTGGGCGACCGGGCCGCGTTGAGCATCGGGATGAACCGCTCGGGGCGGCCCGTGCCCGCGGGGCCGGCCACGACGCCGCACGCCTCGTCCGGGTGGTCCTTGCGGGCGTGCTCGACGATCTGGTCGTACAGGGCCTGGGTGAGGGTCAGCATGAGCCACAGGATAAGCAGACGGGCCCTCCCGTACCGAGGAGTGGTACGGGAGGGCCCGAATGGTGGACACGCCCCTCTGCAGGCAGGGCCCGGGGGCGGGTTCCCGGCCGCGGCAGGCGGCCGGGAACCGTGTTCAGCCGGTCAGCGGGAGACCTTGTTGAAGGCGGCACCCTGCGGGTTGCGGGCCTTCAGGACGAGGTAGGAGACGCCCAGGATCAGGCCCCACAGCGGGGCGCAGTACAGCGAGACGCGGGAGTCCTTGTCGACGCCCATCATCACGATGACCATGCCGATGAAGAGCAGGGCGAACCAGCTGGTCCACGGGGCGCCGGGGGCGCGGAACGCGGACTGCGGCAGCTCGCCGCGGTCGGCCTTGGCGCGGTAGCGGATCTGGCAGACCAGGATCATGACCCAGGCCCACATGCCGGAGATGGTGGCGAAGGAGACGACGTAGTCGAAGGCCTTGCCCGGGGCGACGTAGTTGATCCAGACGCCCACCAGCATCAGCGCGGCGGAGAAGGTGGTGCCGGCGAGCGGGGTGCCGTTCTTGGTGAGGCGTGTGAAGAACTTGGGGCCCTGGCCGTTGAGCGCGAGGTCGCGCAGCATGCGGCCGGTGGAGTACATGCCCGAGTTGCAGGAGGACAGGGCGGCGGTCAGCACGACGAAGTTGACGATGGCGGCGCCGATGCCGAGGCCCATCTTCTCGAAGGCGAGGACGAAGGGGCTCTCGCCGGCCTTGAAGTTGGACCACGGGATGACCGACATGATCATGATGAGCGCGCCGACGTAGAAGACGGCGATGCGCCACGGCACGGTGTTGATGGCCTTGGGCAGGGTCTTCGCGGGGTCCTTGGACTCGCCGGCGGTGACGCCGACCAGCTCGACCGCGAGGAAGGCGAACATCACGATCTGCAGGGTCATCAGCGTCTCGCCGATGCCGTTGGGGAAGAAGCCGCGGTCGTTCCAGAGGTTGGAGACGGAGGCGGTCGCGGCGGCGTCGGAGAAGCCGATGGTGAGGATGCCGGCGCAGATCAGGATCATGCCGACGATGGCGGTGACCTTGACCATGGAGAACCAGAACTCCAGCTCGCCGAAGAGCTTCACGGAGATCAGGTTGGCGGCGTAGAGGATCACGGTGAAGATCAGCGCGTACGCCCACTGCGGGAAGCTGTCGTTCGTCCAGTACGACATGTACTTCGCGGCGGCGGTGACCTCGGTGATGCCGGTGACCACCCAGAACAGCCAGTAGGTCCAGCCGGTCGCGTAGCCCCAGAACGGGCCCAGGAACTCGCGGGCGTAGTCCGAGAAGGAGCCGGAGACGGGCCGGTACATGAGCAGCTCGCCCAGGGCCCGCATGATGAAGAAGATGACCAGTCCGGCGATGGCGTAGGCCAGGATCAGGCTCGGTCCGGCCTTGGAGATCGCCTTGCCGGCGCCCAGGAAGAGGCCGGTGCCGATGGCTCCGCCGATCGCGATCATCTGGATCTGGCGGGCTCCGAGCGCCCGGTGGTAGCCCTCCCCGTCGCCCTCGCCCTGACCGCCCTCGCCGGGCGTCCTGTCGTGCTGCTCGACCTGCACAGAGGTCATGTCTTGGTGCGCCTTTCTCCACGCCGACCCGCGCCTCGAACGGCTGCGGATCGGGTTCCTCGATCCCCCCGGATACGGATGGAGTTGCACGCCGGCGGTCAGCCGGTTCAAGCGGGCCGGGGGACATGGGTGGCGTCCCGTCGGCGGTCGTGAAGATCTATCACGTGCTCGCGGGCGGGAGAAGGGCGGAAAAGTGACGCAGGGCACGGCAATATCGGGACATGGCGGCAGAAAACGATCAGATCACCGCATGGCGGTGATCTGATCGTTATCCGGATTTGAGCGTCCGCTGAGCGAACACCTAGGCGCGGACACCTACGCGCCGTGGCGCCCGCGGGGCGGACGGGCCCGCCTCAGAGGGTCTCGATGAGCGTCTCCTGGAGACCGCCGAGCCAGAGGTACGCCATCACCATCGGCTTGCGCGGGTCGTCGTCCGGGAGCCGGAACAGCACCGCGCTCTCGTCGTCCTCGGTGATGTCCAGCCGGGCCGCGATGGTCAGCCGGAGGTCGTTGAGCGCGCCGAGCCAGCGCAGCGGCAGCTCTCCGGTCAGCTCCAGCACCGCCGCGCCGTCGCCGGCCGGGGTGAGGGAGTCGAGGCTGCGCACGACGGCCAGCGCGTCCTCCCGCTTGCGGGAGCGCAGGTCGTTCTCGGTGAAGCGGCGGAACTCCGCCGAGCGGGCCCGCAGCTCCTCGGGGTCCTCCCCGTCGCCGGGGCCGCCGGGGCTCCCGTAGGCGTCGGGGAAGAGCCGGGCGAGCGCCGGGTCGGCCGGGGGCTCGGTGGGGCCGTCGGAGGCGAAGAGCACGGCCAGCGGGTCGGCGTCCGCGGCGGGCTCCGGCTCGCCGGGGCCGATCAGCTCCAGCAGCTGCACGGCCAGCGAGCGCAGGATGGAGATCTCGATCTCGTCCAGGGCCACCGCGGCCCCGCCGCCCTTCAGCGGCTCGAACACGCCGCCCATCAGTTGCGGTCCTGCGAGAGGGTCGCCCAGAGCCCGTAGCCGTGCATCGCCTGCACGTCGCGCTCCATCTCCTCACGCGTGCCGCTGGAGACGACCGCCTTGCCCTTGTTGTGGACGTCCATCATCAGCCTGGTCGCCTTGTCCTTGGGGTAGCCGAAGTACGCCTGGAACACGTACGTCACGTAGCTCATGAGGTTGACCGGGTCGTTGTGCACCAGGGTCACCCACGGGACGTCCGGTTCGGGGACCGCGAAGGTCTCCTCGGCCGATTCGGTGCGTTCGATCTCAATAGGAGCAACACTCACTTGTCCCATGCTGCCACTGTGACGGGCCGGTCGCACAAACGGGCCCCTACATCTCGTCACTTTGACGAAATGTGCGCTAGCATCCGTGGCATGAACCCTGCGGACCTGGGCCTGCCGGTGGACGTGCCGTCGACAGCGCTCTTCACGGATCACTACGAGCTGACGATGCTGCAGGCCGCCCTGGCGAACGGCACCGCCGAACGCCGCTCGGTCTTCGAGGTCTTCACCCGGCGGCTGCCCGAGGGGCGGCGCTACGGGGTGGTGGCCGGTACCGGTCGCGTCCTGGACGCCGTGGAGAACTTCCGCTTCGACGGCGCGGTACTGGAGTTCCTGCGGGAGCGGGCCATCGTCGACATGCGGACGCTGGACTGGCTGGCGTCGTACCGCTTCTCGGGTGACATCTGGGGATACCCGGAGGGGGAGGTCTACTTCCCCGGCTCGCCCGTCCTGCGGGTCGAGGGCAGCTTCGCCGAGTGCGTGCTGCTGGAGACGGTCATACTCTCGATCCTCAACCACGACTCCGCCATCGCCGCGGCCGCCTCCCGGATGGCCTCGGCGGCCGGCGACCGCCCGCTGATCGAGATGGGCGCGCGCCGCACCCACGAGCTGGCGGCGGTCGCGGCCTCGCGGGCCGCGTACGTCGGCGGCTTCACCTCCACCTCCGACCTGGCGGCAGGCTTCCGGTACGGGATCCCGACGGTGGGGACCAGCGCGCACGCCTTCACCCTCGTCCACGACAGCGAGCGGGACGCCTTCACCGCGCAGGTCGCCTCGCTGGGCAGCGGTACCACCCTGCTGGTCGACACGTACGACGTCGCCGAGGCGGTGCGGACGGCCGTCGAGGTCGCCGGGACGGACCTGGGCGCCGTGCGCATCGACTCCGGCGACCTGCTGCTCGTCGCGCACCGGGTACGGCAGCAGCTGGACGAGCTGGGCGCGACGCGGACCCGGATCGTGGTCACCTCCGACCTGGACGAGTACGCCATCGCCTCGCTGGCGGCGGCGCCGGTGGACGCGTACGGGGTGGGGACCCAGCTGGTGACCGGCAGCGGGCACCCGACGTGCTCGATGGTCTACAAGCTGGTCGCGCGGGCGGCCTCGGCGGACCCGAAGGCGCCGCTGGTGCCGGTGGCGAAGAAGTCCTCGGGCGGCAAGACCTCCGTCGGCGGCCGCAAGTGGGCGGCGCGGCGGCGGGACGCCGAGGGGGTCGCGGAGGCCGAGGTCGTCGGGACCGGGCCGGTGCCGGCCGCGCTGGCCGGCTCGCAGCTGCTGGTGCAGCTGGTGAAGGCGGGCGAGGTGGTGGCCCGCGAGCCGCTGGAGGCCGCGCGCGACCGGCACCGGGCGGCGCGGGCCGGGCTCCCGCTCTCGGCGACGCAGCTGTCGCGCGGCGAGGCCGTGATCCCGACCGAGACGCCCTCCTGACGCGCCCCGTCCGTCGGCCCCGGCCCGTTTCGGGACGGGGCCGAACGGGGGAAGAGGCACCGCGGGGCCCCGCCGGACCGAACCACAGACGCCAACGCTAAGGACACGCGACATGCACCGCGCACTGATCGTCGTCGACGTACAGAACGACTTCTGCGAAGGCGGCAGCCTCGCCGTCACGGGCGGGGCCGACGTCGCCGCCGCGATCACGGAGCTGATCGGGCAGACCACCCCCGGTTACCGGCACGTCGTGGCCACGCGGGACCACCACGTCGACCCCGGGTCCCACTTCGCGCGGCCCCCGGCCGAGCCGGACTACGAGACCTCCTGGCCGGTGCACTGCGTCGCCGGGACCGAGGGCGTCGGGTTCCACCCGAACTTCGCCCCCGCCGTCGCCTCCGGGGCCGTCGCCGCCGTCTTCGACAAGGGCGCCCACGAGGCCGCGTACAGCGGTTTCGAGGGCACCGACGAGAACGGCCGGGGCCTCGCCGAGTGGCTGCGCGACCGGCACGTGAGCGAGGTCGACGTGGTCGGCATCGCCACCGACCACTGCGTGAAGGCCACCGCCCTCGACGCCGCCCGCGCCGGCTTCACCACCCGCGTCCTGCTGGACCTGACGGCCGCCGTGGCCCCCCACACCACCGAGAAGGCCCTGGAGGAGCTCCGGGCGGCCGGCGTGACCCTGGTGGGCGGCTGAGCCCCCTCAGCCGCCCAGGAGGGCGCGGATGGGGTGCCAGAGTTCCTGTCCGGGGTCCGGGGCGCCGCGCCACAGGAGCCCGTCGGGGTGGTGGAGGACGGCGGTGATCTCGTCCGGGGTGGGGGGCTGGGCGTTGCCCCTCAGGTAGACGGCCCGCATGCCGAGGTTCCGCAGCCTGGTCAGGGCGCGGGCCCGGTTCACGGCGTGCACCAGCACGCGTACGTCGCCGCCGTCGCCGGACGGCCTCGGCAGCGTGAGCGCGACCACCACGCTGCCGCCTGGCAGTCTGACGAAACCTCCACCGGGCATGATCCTCAGCTCCCCCGTCAATAAGAACAGTCGTCCCCGCATCTAAACGCGATCGGCCGCCGCCCGCTAGAGGGCGACGGCCGATCATGCTTTGACCTGCGGTTTTACCGGACTACTTGGCGGCGGGGCCGACCTCGACCGTCATCTGGAGACCATCGTAGGGCTCCTTCACGATCTTGATCTTGGTGTTGGTGTCAGCGACCTTCACCGAGCCGGTCGGGTTCTCGTCGTAGTAGTACTTGCCCTTGTGGTCGTCGAAGACCAGGTTCGCGGGCTTCGGCTTGACGAAGAGCGACTCGCCCTTGTTGTGCAGGGTGAACGCGTCCGTGGAGTACGCGCTGAACGTGGCGTCGTACGGCTGGATCTTGTTCCGCAGCAGGGTGCCGTCCGACCACTTCATCGGCTTGGCGTTGGCGTCGATCGGCAGGATCAGACCCGAGCCCGGGTGCTGGCTCGTGTTGTTGTCCTTCTGGGACTTGTCCCACAGCCAGATCAGCAGGCCGTCCTGGTACGGGTAGTGCTCGACCCAGCCCGGCTTGGTGTTGGCCCAGCCGAAGTTGTACGGGCCCACCTTCAGGGTGCGGTCGTACGAGACGTAGCGGCGGTTCTCGGCGATGTAGTACTGCGGGTACTCCTTGGTGAAGCCCGCGCCGATGCGCTCGAAGCCCTTGCCGGTCCAGCCGTTGTCGCCGTTCTCGGCGCCGTCGGTGAACAGGGTGGCGCCGTCCGCGGTCAGGGTGACGGCGTCGGCCGTGAAGCCCTTGCCGCCCGCGCCGCCGTCCGTCTGGTAGCGGAAGCGGAGGTCGACCTTCTTGCCCGCGTAGGCGTCCAGCGGGAAGTTCAGCGACTTCCAGGCGCCGGAGGTACCCGTCAGCGACGGGCTGCCGGAGGCGTCGGCCGGGATGGCCGCACCGTCGGCGGTGCCGGCCAGCGCGGTCCAGGTGGCGCCGCCGTCCGTGGACACCTCGGTGTAGAGGAAGTCGTAGTCGGCCTCGATGTCCCACCAGCCCTTGAGGGAGAGGGCGGCGGACTTCTTGCCGGTCAGGTCGACCGACCGGGTCAGGGTGTTCTTGAGGTCGTCACCCATCTGGCTCCACCACTGCGAGGAGCCCTCGGCGGGAGCGACGATGTCGGTCTTGACCTGCTTCTTCGGCAGCTCGACGACCAGCGCCTGCTTGTCCTTGGTGTTGTACTCCGACACACCCAGCTTGTGGGTGGACTTCGTCGCGGCCTTGGCCTGGTCGTAGTTCAGCCAGCCCAGCTGCAGCTTGTCCCAGGCGGTCATGTCGCCCGGGAGGTCGCCTATGGAGTCCTTGCCGTTGCCGAGCCAGGAGCCGGCCGACATCAGGGACCAGAAGCCGACCGAGTTCTCGCCGCCGCCGGAGGTGTCGTAGAGGTCCGGCAGACCGAGGTCGTGGCCGTACTCGTGCGCGAAGACGCCGAGGCCGCCGTTCTCCGGCTGCATCGTGTAGTCGCCGACCCAGATGCCGGTGTCGCCGATCTGGGTACCGCCGGCCTTGTTGTTCGCCGGGCCGGTCTTGCCGACGTCCGTGCCGTACGCGTACCAGCGGTGCGCCCACAGCGCCGTCTTGCCCTGCACGCCGCCGCCGGCCGACTCGTCCTCGCCCGCGTGGACGATCTGGAAGTGGTCGATGTAGCCGTCGGGCTCGTTGAAGTTGCCGTCGCCGTCGAAGTCGTTGCGGTCCCACTGGTCGTACTGCGCCAGCTGGGCCTTGATCTGCTCGGCGGTCTTGCCGGCCTTCTTCTGGGCCTCCGTCCACGCGGTGACGCCGTCGCGGACGGTGTCCCACACGTTGGAGCAGTTGGTCTGGCCGCAGAAGTTCGAGCCGTAACGAGCCTCGTTGTACGGGACCTTGACCCAGTCGGCGACCTCGCCGTCGACCGAGTAGCGGCCCGAGGAGGTCTTCTCGTAGTAGGTCTTCAGCGAGTCCTTGCCCTGGCCGGTACCGAAGTACAGGTCCTGGAAGTAGTCGCGGCTGAAGTCCTTGCGCCAGGCGGTGCTGTTGTTCGACGCGCGGTCGGGCTGCGCGATCGTGTTGTGCAGCGGGCCGGGCGTGCCGCCGTACTTCGGCTCCGGCGGCTTCGGGCCGGTCGGGCCGTCCGGGTCGAACATGGTCGTGTTGTCGACCTGGTCGCCGAACTCGACGAGGATCGTGAAGATCTTGTCGGTCTTCTCGCGGCCCAGCTCGACGTACTTCTTGTCGTCGAGCTTGACGACCTTCGAGGCCCCGCGCTGCTCGACGTTCTTCTTGCCCGCCAGCACCTGGTCAAGGGCAGCCTCGCGCGCCTGCGCGTTCTGCTTGCTGAACGGGGTCTCCAGGTTGTGCTGGACCTGCTCCTTCGCGGGGGAGGTCGGGTCCTGCTTGTCGGCGGCCGGAGCGCCGCCCCAGCTGCTGTCGGCCTGGGCCGTGGTGATGAAGGCGCCCGAGGCCGCGGTGGCGGCCAGGGTCACGCCGACGGCGGCGGCGCGCAGCGCGCGACGCCTGGTGGAGTTACCGGTCACTTGATGTCGTTCCCCTCCCGCGGCCGCGACGTGGTCGGAACATCTCCGTAGGAGTGGGGGGTTCCGCGCGGCGCGCGTCTCAAGTGACGACATTTGACCGGAGAGTCTAAAGAAAAGACAGACCTTGACTTCTTCCTTACAACTGCACTATGCGGTCAGTGAGTTCCGCTATTCGGACGTTCCATCGCCATACGGTCCCATCCGGGGCGAAGACCTCCGCTTGCCGGGTCCCGTGACCGGTCGTGCCACACCGTGCGACGCCGTGCGCCCCTCCGTGCGCCGACACCGTGGGTAAGGCCACGCTTACCTGTTGCTCCGTCCGGGCATCCCTCACGGGAGTCACTTGACGCGTGCGCGATCTGTCGATGCGACTCCCACCCTCCACGCCTTGAGGACGGAAAACGCCATGCCGCGTCCGACTGCCGCACAGCTCGCCTACGGCTCCGCCACCGTCGTCGTGTCGACGATCGCCATGCTGCTGCTCTCGCAGACGAGCACCGGGATCGGGGGTCGCGGTCATCGCCGCCGCCGCGCTCGCCCTCGGCCTGCTGGTCGCGCTCACCGTGCCGCTGCCGCGGCG
>NZ_GG657750.1:2977698-2979021 GCF_000158895.1 Streptomyces sp. C
GGCAGGGCCTCGTAGAGGACGCCGAAGGGGCTCACCGAGCACGGCGCCCAGGTAGCCGGCGGTGGTGGCGTCGAGCAGGTACACGGTGGTGGTGCGCCCGCTCGCCCGGGCGGCGTCGACCTTCGCCTCCAGATGGGCCGTCACCAGGGGTACGACGGGCACCGTGACGGCCGCGGCGACGGCGGCGTGCACGAGGGAGTCCAGCAGCCGTGCCACCCCCCGCCACCGCCGTACGGGTCCCCGGGGCCGCCGCCGTACTCCGCCATCCGCTCGAAGACGGCCCGGCTGTCCTCCGGCGGGGGGTAGCCGCCGCCACCGGGGGGCGGGGGCGGCGAGCCGTACGGCGAACCGCCCGACGGGGGCGTCGGATCGTGGGGCTTCTTGAGGAACGGGTCGTCCTCGGGGGGCTGGCCCGGCGGCGGCTGGTCGGTGCTCATGGCCCGAGTCGAACCCGGCTCCGCGCGCCCCGCAAGGCGGCCGCGTCCGTCCGGGGCGCGGACGGTCGCGGCGGCGCCCGCCGCCCTTCAGCGGGTCACGAACGTCCCGGCGGCGCGGTCGTGCCAGGCCCGCCTGCGGGGGCGGTCCACCAGGCACCACAGGCTGCCCGGCAGCCCCAGGAAGGCGTACACGAGCCAGCGCCCCAGGGCCGCGCCGAAGCCGGGCGGGCGCAGGGTGGCGGTGGCCAGCACGCGCACGCCGAGCAGCTTCTTGCCCGGGGTGAGGCCCCAACGGGCGGTGGGCAGGGCCTCGTAGAGGACGCCGAAGAGCAGGACGGCACCGAGCACGGCGCCCAGGTAGCCGGCGGTGGTGGCGTCGAGCAGGTACACGGTGGTGGTGCGCCCGCTCGCCCGGGCGGCGTCGACCTTCGCCTCCAGATGGGCCGTCACCAGGGGTACGACGGGCACCGTGACGGCCGCGGCGACGGCGGCGTGCACGAGGGAGTCCAGCAGCCGTGCCACCCCCCGCCGCCCCAGCCCGGCGGGCCGCACGGCCCGCTCCGCCATCCGCTCGAAGACGGCCCGGCTGTCCTCCCGCGCGGGTGCCTCCGGCGGGGGTGCGGGGGCGGCGGCGCGGCTTCCCGGCTCGGGGGTGCGGACCGGCTCGGGGGTGCGGACCGGCTCGGGGGTGCGTACCGACCCGGGGGTGCGTACCGTCCCGGCGGGGCGGCGCTCGGGCGCGGGTTCCGGCTCGGGGGCGTACTCGGGGGCGCCGCGTTCCGGCGTGCGGGCCCGTACCGACCCGGCGTCCCGGGGTTCCGGCTCATCGGCGCGGCCCGTCGCCGGGGCCCGGCGCTCGGGGTCGGGCCCGGGAGTCGGCTCGGGG
>NZ_GG657750.1:2980184-3027118 GCF_000158895.1 Streptomyces sp. C
GCGGAAACCCGCGTCATACCCGGGCACGAGGGTGCTCTCTCCTCGTGCGGGGCGAGATCCGCCCCACGTCCGCAGACGAACGCACCGAAGTGAGGCCGCGATGCACCACCCCGTCATCGAGCGCGAACTCGAACTGAAGCTGGTCCTGTCCCCCGAGCGCAGCATCCCCGTCCCCGCGAAGCTGCTGTACCTCACCGACGACCCCTACGCCGTGCACGTCACCTTCCACACCGGCTCCAGCACCCCGGTCAACTGGACCTTCGCCCGCGAACTGCTCGTCGAGGGGGTGTTCCGGCCGTGCGGCCACGGCGACGTCCGGATCTGGCCCACGAAGATCGACAACCAGTCCGTCCTGTGCATGGCACTGAGCTCCCCCGACGGCGACGCCCTCCTGGAGGCCCCGGCCGGCTCGGTGTCGGCCTGGCTGGAGCGCACCCTGCGCGTGGTCCCGCCGGGGACGGAGGCGGAGCGGCTCGGCCTGGACGACGCACTGGCCGAGCTGCTCACCCCCACCCCCGCCGACGAGCTGTGGCTGCGCGACCCGTGGCCCGCGGACGAGTCCGCGGACGGCGACCTGTGAACGGCACCCGTACGACGCGGCGACGCGGACCTCAGAAGAGCTTGCCGGGGTTCAGCAGCCCGAGCGGGTCGAAGGCCTGCTTCACGGCGCGCTGCATCTCCAGCCCGACCGGGCCGAGTTCGCGGGCCAGCCACTCCCTCTTCAGCACCCCCACCCCGTGCTCCCCGGTGATCGTCCCGCCCAGGGACAGCCCCAGGGCCATGATCTCGTCGAAGGACTCCCGGGCCCGCCGCGTCTCGTCCTCGTCGGCGGGGTCGAAGCAGACCACCGGGTGCGTGTTGCCGTCGCCGGCGTGCGCGCAGACGCCGATGAGGAGGTCGTGCGCCGCGGCGACGGCGGCCGTCCCGTCCAGCATCTCGGCGAGCCGCGACCGCGGTACGCACACGTCGTCGATCATCGTCGCCGGCCGGAGCGCCTCCAGGGCGGTGAGGGACATCCGGCGGGCCTGGAGCAGCAGTTCCGACTCCGCCTCGTCCTCGGCGGGTACGACGGAACCCGCCCCGGCGGCGGCGCACAGCCTGCCGACGGCCTCCAGCCCGGCGGGCGCGTCCGGGGTGTCGAAGGCGGCGAGCAGCAGCGCCTCCGTGCTCTCGGGCAGGCCCATCTTCCCGAGGGCGTTGACGGCGCGGACGGTCGTACGGTCCATCAGTTCCAGCAGCGAGGGCGTCAGGCCCGCCTCCATGACGGCGCAGACGGCCTCGCAGGCGGCGGCGACCGAGGGGAACTCGGCGGCGAGCGCCAGCTGCCGGGGCGGCGCCGGCCGCAGCGCGAGGACGGCCCCGACCACCACCCCGAGGGTGCCCTCGGAGCCGACGAACAGCCGCGTCAGGTCGTACCCGGCGACGCCCTTGGCGGTACGCCGCCCCGTGCGCAGCAGCCGCCCGTCGGCCAGGACCACGTCCAGCCCGAGCACGTACTCGGCGGTGACGCCGTACTTCACGCAGCACAGCCCGCCGGAGGCGGTGCCGATGTTGCCACCGATGGTGCACTGCTCCCAGCTGGAGGGGTCGGGCGGGTAGTACAGGCCCTGTTCGGCGACGGCCCGCGAGAGGACGGCGTTGACCACGCCCGGCTCGACGACGGCGATCCGGTCGACGGTGGAGACCTCCAGGATCCGGTCCATCTTGACGAGGGACAGCACGATGCAGCCGTCGGAGGCGTTGGCGGCCCCGGAGAGGCCCGTGCGGGCGCCCTGCGGGACCACGGGGACCCGTAGGGCGGTGGCGGTGCGCATGACGTGCTGCACCTGTTCCACCGTCCGCGGCAGGACGACGGCGGCGGGGGTGCCGGCGTCGCAGAAGCCGGCGGTGTCGCGGGCGTAGGAGGCGGTCACCTGAGGGTCGGTCAGCAGCGCTCCGGGCGGGAGTCCTTCGCCGAGTCGCACAATGAGATCGTCATCCATGGGGCCACAGTGACAGCCGGGGCCATCGGTGTGAACACGGCGGCGACCGGCTTCGGACACCTCGGCGGGCTCTTCATATTGACGCACAGTGAGCGCATGCACGGTTTCGACGAGCAATCCCAGCAGCCCGCGCCGCCCGTGACCTTCACCGGACGCAAGACGGTCGTGGCGGCCGCGGTCGCGGTGGTCCTGATCGCCGGGGCCCTGCTGATCCGCCCGGCCCGTACCGGTGACGACGCCCGCCCGCCGGGGCCGAGCGAACGGGCCGCGTCGGCGGTGGGCATGGGCGCCCCGGCGGCGGCGGTGGACCTGACGGCGCTGGTGGCGGACCGGGAGAAGTGGGTGGCCTCGCACGCCGACGACGACGCTTCGTGGGCGGTGCTCGGGTCTGCGTACCTGGAACAGGCCCGGCGGACGGCCGATTCCGCCTGGTACCCGAAGGCGGAGAAGGCGCTCAAGCGGTCGCTGGAGGTCCGCCCCGCCGAGAAGGGCAACTTGGACGCGATGACCGGCATGGGCGCGCTGGCCGGCGCCCGGCGGGACTTCGCGACGGCGCGGAAGTGGGGCGAGCTGGTACGGGCGCAGGCGCCGCGGCGCTGGACGGCGTACCCGGTCCTGGTGGACGCGTACACGGGCCTCGGCGACTACAAGGCCGCGCAGCGGGCGATGGACCGGCTGATGGAGCTCCGGCCCGGCCTGGCCGCGCACCTGAGGGCCGCCCAGGTGTACCGGGACCGGGGCTGGCGGGAGGACGCGGTGGTGGCGCTGGAGGCGGCGGGCGGGGAGGCGAAGTCCCCGGCGGAGAAGGCGTACGTGCTGTTCCGGCTCGGGGAGCTGGCGTGGGAGCGCGGCGACCCGGCGGAGGCGCTGCGCCAGTACGAGGCGGCGCTGCGCACCGACCCGTCGCAGGGCGAGGCGCTGGGCGGCCGGGCCAGGGCGCTGGCGGCCCTGGGACGGGGCGGCGAGGCGGTACGGGACTACCGGCTGGCGCTGGGCCGCACCCCGGTGCCGAGGCTGGCGCTGGAGCTGGGCGAGCTGCTGGACTCGCTGGAGCGGCCGGAGGAGGCGCGGGCGCAGTACCGCTCGCTGGCCGCGCTGGCGGCGGCGGGCGCCGCGAACGGGGTCAACGAGGAGGTCGTCCTCGGCCTGTACGAGGCGGACCACGGCGATCCCGCGCAGGCGGTGCGCCGCCTGTCGGCGGAGTGGGCGCGGCACAAGAGCGTGCAGGTGGCCGACGCGCTGGGGTGGGCGCTGCACAAGGGCGGCGAGGACTCGGACGCGCTGGAGTACGCGAAGAAGGCGACCGACCTGGGGCTGCGCAGCGCCGACTTCTCGTACCACCGGGCGGTGATCGAGCGGGGGCTGGGCGACGAGGCGGCGGCGCGGCGGAGCCTGCAGGCGGCGCTGCGCACGAACCCGGTGTTTCTCCCCGGTGCGGGGGGCCGCTGGCGAAGGAGGCCCTGGCGTCGATCGGGCAGCCGCCGGCGGGCGGGCCGGAGAACATGCAGCCGCGCACTTCCGTGGGGTGGCGCCGGAGCTCCCGAAGCCCGAGGGCCTGCGGGGCCGAAGCCGGCGGCAGCCCCGAAGCCGAAGCCGAAGCCTGCGGCGCCCCGACCGAAGCCCTCCGCATCGGGCACATAGCCGACCCCCGCTGCGCGGAGCGGTCCCCTACCCGCCCTTCCACCGTTCCCCGGGCGCTGCCCGGACCCGCGCCTCAAACGCCGGCGGGGCTGATCTCAGCCTCGCCGGCGTTTGAGGCGCGGGGTCCGGGGCGGAGCCCCGGGGAACGGGCGAAGGGCGGGGCGGGGAGCAGCCCGCGCAGCGGTACGCCCGTACCCGCCGCCCGGCCCGCGCGAGCGGAACGGCCCCCGCCGGAGGTGACCGGCGGGGCCGTGAAACCCGGGACGGCGCAACCTACAGGTTGCCCCGCTTCTCCTGCTCCCGCTCGATCGCCTCGAACAGCGCCTTGAAGTTGCCCTTGCCGAAGCCCATCGACCCGTGCCGCTCGATGATCTCGAAGAACACCGTCGGACGGTCCTGCACCGGCTTGGTGAAGATCTGCAGCAGGTAGCCGTCCTCGTCCCGGTCCGCGAGGATCTTCAGCTCGCGCAGCTCGTCGATCGGCACCCGCGTGTCGCCGACCCACTCGCCGAGGGTGTCGTAGTACGCGTCCGGCACGGACAGGAACTCCACGCCCGCCGCGCGCATCGTGCGCACCGTGGAGACGATGTCGTTCGAGGCCAGCGCGATGTGCTGGACGCCGGGGCCGTTGTAGAACTCCAGGTACTCGTCGATCTGCGACTTCTTCTTCGCGATCGCCGGCTCGTTGATCGGGAACTTCACCTTCTTGGTGCCGTCCGCGACGACCTTCGACATCAGCGCCGAGTACTCGGTGGCGATGTCGTCGCCCACGAACTCCTTCATGTTCGTGAAGCCCATGACCTTGTTGTAGAACGAGACCCACTCGTTCATGCGGCCCAGCTCGACGTTGCCGACGCAGTGGTCGATCGCCTGGAAGGTCCGCTTGGCCGGCGGGGCGACCATCGGCTCGACGGCCGTGTAGCCGGGCAGGTAGGGGCCGGTGTAGTCGACGCGCTCGACCAGGGTGTGGCGGGTCTGGCCGTAGGTGGCGATGGCGGCGAGCACGACGGTGCCGTTCTCGTCCTTGACCTCGTACGGCTCGTCCAGGCCGCGCGCGCCCTGCTCGACGGCGTACGCGTAGGCGGCGCGGGCGTCGGGGACCTCGATGGCGAGGTCGATGACGCCGTCGCCGTGCTCGGCGACGTGCTCGGCGAGGAAGCGGCCGTGGTCGGTGGTCGCCTTGATGACCGAGGTCAGGACGAACCGCGCGCCGCCGTTGGTCAGGACGTAGCTGGCGGTCTCGCGGCTGCCGGTCTCCGGTCCGGAGTAGGCCACGAGCTTCATGCCGAAGGCGGTGGAGTAGTAGTGCGCGGCCTGCTTGGCGTTGCCGACGGCGAAGACGACCGCGTCCATTCCCTTCACCGGGAAGGGGTCTGCCTCACGCGCGGTCTGCGGGGTGGTGTCCAGGGTCTCAGTCATGAGCGCAGATTCCCGCTCTTCCACAAGCTGCGCAATAGTTTCCATTTCTGCTGTACAGAATGCCCAGCCGAGCCGGAGGATTACTGAGAGATCTGTGCAGTATGACCAGCCGATCGAGGGAAGGTTTCCATGGGCATCGACGAACTCGACGGCCGCCTCATCGTCCTGCTGGCGCGCGAGCCCCGCATCGGCGTGCTGGAGGCCTCGCGCCGCCTGGGCGTGGCGCGCGGCACGGTGCAGGCGCGGCTTGACCGGCTCCAGTCGAACGGGGTCATCCGCGGGTTCGGCCCGCAGGTGGATCCGACGGCGCTGGGGTATCCGGTGACGGCGTTCGCCACGCTGGAGATCAAGCAGGGGCAGGGGGCGGACGTACGGGCGCACCTGTCGGGCGTCCCGGAGGTGCTGGAGCTGCACACGACGACCGGGCACGGGGACATGCTGTGCCGTCTGGTGGCGCGGTCGAACGCCGACCTCCAGCGGGTGATCGACCGGGTGGTGGGCTTCGAGGGGATCGTGCGGGCGTCGACGGCGATCGTCATGGAGAACCCGGTCCCGTTGCGGATCATCCCGCTGGTGGAGCAGGCGGCCGCGGACGACTGACCCCCGTCGGCCAGAGTTCCAAAGAGAAGGTTGCAAAGAAACGCTTGCATAGAACTCTTTGCAAGCCTACGGTTGAGTCATGCCCGAGATCGAGAACGCCCCGGACGCCGAGCAGAACGAGCCGTCGGTCCACACCCTCGACGCCCGCTCACTGCGCGGTCTGGCCCACCCCCTGCGCATGCGCCTGCTGTCCGCACTGCGCAAGGACGGGCCGGCCACCGCCTCCCAACTGGCGGCCGCCCTCGGCGAGTCCAGCGGGGCCACCAGCTACCACCTGCGCCAGCTCGCGGCGTACGGCTTCATCGTGGAGGCGCCCGAGCACGGCAAGGGCCGCGAGCGCTGGTGGAAGTCCGCCCACGACGGCACCCGCCTCGACGAGTCGCTGCTCCAGGACGACAGCCCCGAGACGCGGGGCGCCGCGGCGGCCTTCCGGCACGAGATCGCCACGATCCACGCGCAGGAGCTCAGCACCTGGCTCGGCAACTCGTATTCCTGGCCGAAGGAGTGGCGGTTCGACGCCTCCGACATGAGCGACTTCACCCTGCGCCTGACGCCCGCGCAGAGCCAAGAGCTGATCTACAAGATGCACGAGCTGGTCAACAGCTACCAGGATGCGCCGCAGTCCGAGGACACGGAGACGGTCCGCGTTCACACGCACGCCTTCCCCCGGCACGGCCGCACCCGGCCGTAGCGACCCCGCCCGTAGCGACCCCGCCCGTAGCCACCCCGCCCGCGCGCGGAGCCATACCCCGAGATCTCACCTCCGCAGAAGGAGTCCCGTCATGCACGCCTTCCCGCACACCGAGATGCACGCCGCCCGCACCGCCGAACTGGCCGCCGAGGCCGCCGCCTGGCGCCTCGCCCGGGAGGCCGCCCCCGCCGGCTCCCCCGCTCTCCCGGCCATGGCCGCCCTGCGCAACCGGCTCGGCGAGGCCCTGGTCTCGGCCGGCACCCGCCTGCTCCAGCCGGCCCCCGCCCACGCCCGCGTCCGGCACCACGCCGCATGAGCCGCCGGCCCTTCACGGCGGTCCTGGCCGCCAACACCATCTCCATCGCCGGTAGTTCCCTCACCCTGATCGGCGTCCCGTGGTTCGTGCTCCAGACCACGGGGAGCGCCGGCCGGGCCGGGGTCGTCGCCTTCTGCGCCACCCTCCCCGTCGTCGTCGCCGCCCTGGTCGGCGGTCCGGTCATCGACCGGATCGGCCGCCGCCGGGTCTCCGCGGCCTCCGACGTGGTCTGCGCCGCGTCGGTCGGGGCGGTCCCCCTCCTCCACCACGCGGGGCTCCTCGACTTCTGGATGCTGTGCGCGCTGATGGCCGTCGGCGGCCTCCTGCACACCCCGGGACTGACCGCCCGCTACGTCCTGCTGCCCAGCCTCGCCGAGCACGCCGGCACCACCGTCGCCCGCGCCGCCGGCCTCTACGACGCGGTCTCGCGCGGGGCCCGGATGATCGGGGCCGCGGTGGCGGGCGTACTGATCGCGGCCTTCGGCGCGGAAACGGTTCTCCTCCTGGACGCGGCCACCTTCGCGGCCTCCGCCCTGCTGATCTCCGCCTTCCTGCGCGGGGTCCCCGCCGCCGAGCCCCAACGCACCGGCGAGAAGCCCTCGTTCGCCGCGTACCGCGCCGACCTGGCCGAGGGCCGACGGTTCCTGACCCGCTCGCGGCTCCTGCTGGGCATCACCCTCATGGTGATGGTGACCAACGGCCTCGACCAGGGCTGGTCCTCCGTACTCCTACCGGTCCACGGCCGCGAGGACCTCGGCGGCGCCACCACCCTCGGCCTGATGGTCTCCCTCTTCGGCGGCTTCGCCCTGCTCGGGGCCCTGCTCTACGGGGCCTGGGGCGAGCGCTACTCCCGCCGGGCCGTCTTCGCGGGCGCCTTCCTGATCTCGGGGGCCACCCGCTACGTGGTCGCCGCCGTCACCGACACCCCGCTGCCCCTCGCGGTGACCATGGCCCTGTCGGGCCTGGCCGTGGGCGTGCTCAACCCGATCCTGACCACCGTGGTCTCCGAGCTGGTGCCGGAGGACATGCGCAGCCGGGTCTCCAGCGTGAGCATGGCGGGCAGCGAGCTGGCGATGCCGATGGGCGGCCTCGCGGCGGGTCTGCTGGTCGACGCCTTCGGCGTGGCCCCGGCCCTGCTGGCGTTCGCCGCCGTCTACCTCCTGGCGACGCTGATCCCGATGGTCTTCCCGTCCTGGCGCGGCCTGGACGGGAAGCCCTCCGCCACCGTCAGCAGGACGGAACGTCCTCGTTCCGGTTCAGCGCCCGCAGCGAGTTCACCGCGTCCGTCAGCGAAGTGACGGGGACCAGCCGGACCCTTCCACAGTAACAAGGCTCCGCCTTATGACCCGGGGGTCTGGTACCCCTCTGGTCACCAGTCGAGCCTTCAGCCGCAGTCGCCCGCCCAACCTGGCGCCCGCCGCCGCAACCGCAAACAAACGGCCCCTCAAGTTGTCAGCCGCAGGGGCCGCAACTTTACACCTGAAAGCTAAAGGAAATCGGAGCTCGCTCCACACCTTGGCACCTGGTCACCCTCACCCGCCCCTTCGACAGCTTCCTGGGCCACATCAGCGTCACCGCCGGCGTTTACGCCCACATCCGACTCCGCCTCCAGCATGACGCCATCGACGCTCTGGGCCATGCTCTCGGCAGCCAGGAAGGGGCCCCAACCCACCAGCCGTGGCCGCCGTCCGCTGACGTCGCCGTCACTGTTGCCGTCAAACGGCTCAGAAGCCCCACCAGAAACAAACTCTGGCGGGGCTTCCGGCGATATGGCTATCTTGCGGATTGGCGCAACGCGGCACAACGTCGCGCCGACATTGCGACATTACGCGGTTCCACCACCCCGGAACCTGCGCACTGTCCGCTGGCTCCGCACCCTGGCGCCCGGTTCAAATCGAGTCGCAGCCACTTGATCGTCGATCCTACGCTTCGCCCTTCCACTCTCCAGCGAAACTACAGCCCCCATATAATCAGCTGGCGTGGGGAAGCCTCATGCCCGCCCGCCTCTATGTATCTTCGCAGAGAGGCTTGACTGGACCATATCCAAATTGCATCTATTTTGAATCGACAGAGAAAGTGACGATAGGGCCGTCCTCAGAATCCAGGATTCGCCGCGAGAACACCCACACCCGCTACGCCGCCTGCGTCCGCCTGCACCTCTTTCCCGGCCTCGGCATCAAGAAGATCGTCCGACTCACCGCCAAGGACGTCCGCACCTTCCTCGACCGACTCCGCACCACCTGCCCAGGGACTGGACTCCGAACAGAAGACATGCTGCGCGATCGGCGAGTGCTGCCAGAAACGGCTGTCCCCCTCAACCGTGACCTACGTGCACTCGGTGCTCAAGTCCGCGCTCGAACACGGTCCGGGAGGACGAGCTGCCCCGCAACGTCGCCCGTAACGTCAAAACCACCACACCCCAGCCCAGGCGCTTCCGGCCCCTCACCGCGGCCGAGGCCCGCCAGTTCCTCGACGCAGCCCGCACTGACCGGCTCCACACGCTGTACGAACTCGCCCTGCGCACCGGCCTCCGCAAAGGCGAACTCCTCGGCCTCCACTGGGAAGACCTCGACCTCAACGCCGGAACGGCGAGCATCCGGCTCTGACTCCAGCGCACCCGAACCGGCGGCCTCACCCACCTGCCCACCAAGACCCGCGCATCCGAACGCCGTATCGCCCTCCCGACCGAATGCCTCCACTCGCTCAAGAAGCACAAGCAGCAGCAGGACAAGGAGCGCGAGACCGCAGGGTCAGCATGGAGCGACAGCGGCCTCGTCTTTACCACGCCGACCGGACGGCCTCTCGATCCAGCCAACCTCACACGCCTCTTCCGCAGCTTCCTCGACCGAACCGGGCTCCGACGCATCCGCTTCCACGACTTCCGGCACTCGACCGCCACCCTGCCCCTGAAACAAGGTGTCGACCTCGTCGTGATCAAGGAACTCCTCGGCCACGCCCACATCAGCGTCACCGCCGGCGCCTACGCCCAGGTAAGGCTCCGCCTCCAGCGCCAAGCCATCGACACCCTTAACAACGCCCTTGACCTGAGCGACGACGCACCCGACTACCCACCCGCCGCAGCGGCCGTCCGCTGACGTTGCCCTCAGCGTTGCCGGCAAACGGCCGGATGCCCTCCCGGAACGTCCGGGAGGGCATCCGCCTTTCACTACTCAGATGCCTTCACTAGGCGCTTGGCGACATGCCGGGTCCGTTGATTTGCCCATTTGGCGGTGGACAATTCTCGAAGGAGGTCCAAATGTTCCTGCGAGATACCTCTATCCAACATCCAGTGGACCGCTCGCTCCGCCCAGTGACCGCTTCGACTTTTGATCGCCATCGTTAGCACATCTTCAACGGGAACCAGATTCTGAATATTTTCTGGCGACAGTCCGAACCGTTCAGCAGCGGCGTCCAATCCTGCTCGGACTGACCTCTCGTCTGCATCCAGGATCGTCACCCAGGACGAGGGCAAGCTCCCCGCCGAGGACTCGACTGCACCTTCGAGCCTTCCTAGCGTCCACACCCCTTTCCGGTCGAACCCCAACCAAATTCCCGTCGTGCTGATCTGCACCAGCGGTAGCCATGCAACGGCTCCGGCATGATCCGGGTAGGAAGAGACGATCCAACAGGTCTCGGGCACAGCCGAGAGCTCGACCATCAGATCACTTACTGTCACCGCGCCTGCCTCATGAGGAGAATCCGCCAGGGATGCCACTTTGCCTACCAATGCATGCTCGGGGTGTGACTCACGGTTATCCCGTGTTGGCCCATGAAGTCCTGGAACGCCTTCCTTGCCGAGTCATTCCAGTTCATTCCATAGTGCCCGGACCATTGATTGGTCTGCAATTCCCCATTCGACCCCCGGCGCAGACGACCACCGACCATCGTCGACTTGTCGGCGCCAACCGCGCTCCCCAAGAAATCGTGGCCGCCAACACCTTGGTCGGCTCCAGTCGCGAAGCGCCCTGTGGTCGGGTCGAAGATGAAGTCCCTCTCGCCCTTGGGGCTGAAGTTCTTCACCGCGCCGACAGATTTCACACGGTCACTCACCTCAAGAACCCCCTTGGCCGGACCACTTCCGTCAATAAGGCAATTTGAGTTGTGAACCAGGACCGGAGTCTCGCCCGCCAGCACATAGTACGTGTGCTTGCTGAGGTGCTGTCAGCTGCGTTCTTGCAGGTCAGCGGAATTCGGCCAGTCCGTGGGTGTGCATGGAAGTGCCGTGCTGTGCGCCCCTGTTGCCGTCGGCGTTGCCGTCAGACGGCTACGCGCGTGAGGGCGGTGGAGTGGGCTTTGGCCGGTGTCCTGTTCGGGTTGGGGTCGGGCATGGTCAGGGGGCCGTACGCTGGCCGGCAACTCGGGCAGGCTTTGAGCCTGCCCGGAATTTGAACGAGTGGCCCCCTGGCCTTGCCCGACGCGGGCCCCGGCCCGAACAGGTGGGTAAAGCCCACGGAGCCGACCGGCCCCATCCGCGAGCTACGCACTGGCCAACGCCCTGCCGCTGCCTCGCCGTCGGTCTGGCCCTCGCCGTGCGGGAACGTCCGGGCTTCCTCGCGCTGCTGGTCATCCGCTGCGCTGTCTTTGCGCGGCCTGGTCGCTGGCCGGCCCGCGGTGGCGGAGCCGAGAGCGGGCCGGGTGGGCGGCCGTACCGCGCGCGACCCGCGCCAGCGGGTCGCCTTGAAGACGTAGAGAAAGTTTGGACGCATCCCGCTTCGGCGGTATGCCCTGGCTGTCGGTTGAGCGTTCGGCTGGGCTGCTGGCCTGGCGCGATGGCCTGTGGGGTGTGGGTCCTGTTCCGGCTGGCGGTGGTGGTTCTACTCGGCTCGGGTGACCTTGGCGTGGTCGGTGAAGACGCGTCTGAAGAGGTCGTGGCCGGTGCGTCCGGTGTGGCGGAGTGCCCAGTCCTGTGCGGCTTCCTGCTCGGCATGGGGTCCGGATTCGGCTCCGCAGTCGGGCGCGGCGCAGAACGCCTCGCAGGTGATGCCGCCTTCAGGGGCGTGGCGGATGGTGTGAGTGACGTGCCGGTATACCGCGCGGGGACTCACTGGTGGCCCTCCGGGTGGCGTCGCATGTAGACGTTGCAGTCGCTGACGGTGGTCATGTCTCCAACCACGCGGGCCCGGTCACGCACGTTGGCCAGCTCGACACAGCCCGCACAGCCTTCAACGGGTACCGGCTCCAGCTCCCAGCGCAAGGGGAGTTCGACCGGCGGGGTCGAGTACCTGGTCGGCTCCGTCATGCACATCGCCACCTCTCGAACGTCACATGGCCGACCTCTTGACAGGTCGGTGCTCTAGTTCAGTATTCGAGTGGCCGAAGCACTCCCGCTACGGTTCGCAGTGCACTAGTGTGCCCTCACTGACATCACGTCAACTCAACTGAGGGGCAAGCCTTATGCCCAGTCCCAAGACGTTCACGAAGATCGCGGATCACTTCCGGGAGCGCATCCTGTCGGGAGAGCTTGAGCCCGGCGCCAAGCTGCCGACGAACCGGGAGATCGCCGGGCAGTGGCAGGCCGCAGCCGCCACCGTCTCCCGCGCCTTGCAGGCCCTCCAGGTCGAGAACTTCATCCGCACCACCCCGCGCGGCACCTATGTCGCCGATGACCCGCGCTGGACGCTGTCGGCGCGAGACCGGCTGGCCCGGGTCCAGCGGGTGAAGTCGTTCCTGGCCGAGGGCGAGACGAGCCGGGTGACGGCTGCCGAGCTGATCATCCCGCCGCTGTACGTGGCGGAGATCTTCGATCTGGAGGCCGGGGATCAGGTGGTTCGGCGCGAGTGGCTGGCCGGACGGGGCAAGACCCGGACCGTGTTCGCCGTGACCTGGTACCCGGCCCCGTTCGCCGCCCTCGTGCCGGACCTGCTGAACACCGCCCCGGGCCGCAACCACGGACTGTCCGCCCGGGTCCTGGAAGCCACCGGGCGCACGATCACCCACGCCCGCGACGACATGCACGCCCGCCCCGCCGACGCCCGAGAGTCAAGCGCACTGGGGCTGCCGGTCGGCTCCCCGATCCTGGCCGGCGCCCACCGCTGGTCGGACGCGGAGGGGATCATCGAGTACGGGGAATGGTGCCTGCCGCCTCGATTCACCATCGGCTATGAGTACCAGCCCTGACCGATCCACGCGAAGCGTCCCCGAAAGCCAGCCTGCGGCCTTCGGGGACGCCGTCGTTCACGTACCCGCCTCAGTTGGTGTCGCGGCCTTCGAGGCGTTCGACGCGCTCCTCCAGCTCCTCGATGCGCTCCAGGGCGCGTTCCAGCTTGTAGGCGAGATCCGCTACTCCGGCCGCCGCCGGGAACTCGTTCGGCGGGGCAGCCAACGCTTCGTCCGGCTCGTCCACCGGCTGCACCGTGACCGGCACCTCTGTGCCGAACTCGCCCCCCACGACGACGTACGCCATCGACCCGTTGCGCTGGTGGGCCTTCTTCATCCTGCCCTCCAGGGTGAGGAAGGTCAGGGCCTGGTCTGCGGATTCCGGGTCGCCGCCGATCGTGTCGACCACCTCGTCCACGGTGACCGTGGCGCCCCTAGCCAGTGATCCGTCTCTGATCTTGCGGACCAGGCGGCCGTGGGTGAGCTGGGTGGCGAAGCCGTGGTCGTCCCAGTCGCGTACGTAGACCTCGTCGCCGGGCAGCTCACCGGGGTATCGCAGGAGGAAGTTGCCAGCCAGCAGGGCGATGGCATTGGTGACCACGTTGAGCGGCACCGCATAGTGCTCCGCCAGGACCTCGCGGGCCGGGAGCCGGGAGCCGGGAGCCAGAGTGCCGGAGTAGATCTGCTGTGTGAGATCGCCGGCGACCTTCTCGAAGGCGTCCTCGAAGTCGGCCGAGCGCGTGACGAACGTGCCGCGCCCCTGGCGGGCGATGACCCAGCCCTCGTTCCTGAGCAGCCGGATCGCCTTCTGCACGGTCAGGCTCGATGCCTTGTAGGTCTGCATGAGCTGGCTCTGCGTCGGCAGGAGTTGGCCGGGCCGTAGCTCGCCGTCCCGGATCTGCTGCCGCAGGTCGTCCGCGATGCGTTCGAACGTCAAGCGCGCCTCGTCAGCAGCAGCCATGTCCATCCCTGGTCCCAGTCCGATTCCACCAGCCGCAGGCCGCCCGCTGCCTGTCGTGTTCACCAGCTCAGCGGCCTCACGGGGTCAGGGTAGCCGCCCGATGGATGGACCACCGTAAGAACGGATGGAATTCAATAGGGATGGACTTAGGATGGAATGAATGTATGGTTGCGGCACGCGATCACTCACACGGGTGACTCGCACCCCTCTACCTGGAGGTTTGCCGTGAAGACCATGCCCATCGACCAGTCCCAGGCCCTGGTGATCCTGGCCTCCGAGTCCCGCCCGCACTTCAAGGACCGCGAAGGCCAGCAGCCCGCGATCGACCGGGCCACCGGCGCCCACCTGCACCTGGTGGACGTGATGTTCGCCTTCAACGGTCGAGCCGAAGTGATCACCGTGAAAATCCCGGAGCCCGGTCTCGGCAAGGGCCTCAAGGTCGGCCTGCCGGTCGTCTTCACCGGGCTTGTCGCGTCGGCCTGGGAGAACGAGATCAACGGCAAAGACCGGCACGGCATCTCCCTGCGCGCCGACGCCGTCACCGCCAAGGCGGGCGCCTGATGACCGGAAATCCCCTTGGGCTCGCGTTCCTGGCCGTGGTCGGCCTCGGCGCTCTCGGACTGCTGGGCCGGGCCGGGTTCTGCTTCGCCCGCTGGTACCGGGCCGATGCCGAGATCCGGATCAGCCTGCGGCAGGCGCGGCGGATGCGGTGGGGCTGGAAGCGGCTCGCCCCGATGCTCGGCCTGGCGGTCAAGGACGCCACCCCGACCGTGCTCCAGCAGTACGCCCCGCAGGAACAACCACCGAAGCCGCGCGTGCTGGTCCCGCGCCTGCGCACCCGCGCCGATGCCTTCGGCGTCACCGTCACCGCCGATGCCCTGCCGCAGGTCGGGCTCAGCGCCTGGCAGGACGCCAATGAGGGCCTGTGCGATGCCTGGGGGATGCGTCGCATCCGGATCAGTCAGCCCAAGCCCGGAGTGATCGTCGCGCGGGGGTTTCGGCGTGAGCCGCTAGAGGCGGTGATCCGCTCACCACTGCTCGGCCCGGACGGCTCCCCGGTCTGCCGGCCGGGGCAGTTCGTCTCCACCGATGATGTGCTGCTCGGCTGGGATGAGGACGGCACCCCCATCGTGCTCAACCTCGCCTATTCCGCCCACGCCCTCGTCGCCGGCCTCACCCGCTCCGGCAAATCGATCACCGTCAACACCCTCCTCGCCTACGCCTCGCTCATGCGGGACGTGCGGCTGATCGTGATCGATCCCAACCTCGGTGCGGTCGCGCCCTGGTGGCGTACCGCCTACAAGGTCTCCGACGCCAGTCACCCAGACGAGCCGACCGAGATCCTGCGCTGGGTGCGCGAGGAGATGCAGCGCCGCGAGCGGCTGTTCTGGTCCGGCCGTACAGACCGCATCACCGACTTCAGCCCCGAACTGCCGCTGCTGCTCGTGGTGATCGACGAGGTCGCGAACTACACCCGCCACCCCGACCGCAAGGCCCGCGAACGCTTCGAGGCCGAGTTGCTGGCCATCGCCAGCCAGGGCGCCAAGTTCGGTATCCGGCTGTGGCTGCTCACCCAGAAACCCTCCGCCGACGTGCTCACCACCGCCGTACGCACCAACCTGTCCGCCCGGATCTGCCACCGCGTCGACACCATCGAGGACTTCCTGCACCTCTTCCCCGACGGCCGGGACCTGGACATCACCGCCGCCGACCGCACCATGCCCCAGGGCGTGTCCATCGCCTCCGTCGGCGACATGCGCACCCCCGTCCGGCTGCGCTCGGTCTACCTGCCCACCGAAGCCTGCTGGCAGATCAACGACCTCATGTGCGCCGAAGGGTTCAAGGTCCGCGAGCTGCCCGACCGCGTTGACCTGGGCAAGGCGGCGTGACCGCCTCCTCCTGGTCCCGTTTCGCAGTGATCCCCGGCAAGGGCGTGTAGTCGCCAAACCCTCGCCCTTGCCGGGGCCTCCCTCCCATCCATCCACGGCACACGTGTGTGCCGCAGTGCAGAGAGGTCCCGCCAGCATGCCACCGCACGACCCGACCACCACAATCCCCCGCCCCGAACTCGCCACGGCCGCGCTGCCCACGTTCACCGGGTACCGGGACCTGCTCGGCCTGGTACGGCAGCTGTCCTCCCTGGGTGGCTGCGCCCAGCCGGTCCGTCTCGAAGGCCAGCGCATCGATGTCGACTCCTTCACCGGCGAGATCCTGCGCGAACTGAAGTCCAAGGAACTTCCCGCCGGGCACCTGCTGGTCCGCTGCGGCAACCGCCGCAGCACCCGCTGCCCCTCCTGCGCCGAGCTCTACCGTCAGGACACCTACCACCTCATCGCCGCCGGCGTGCGCGGCGGCAAGAACATCCCCGAACAGGTCGCCACCCATCCCCGTGTCTTCGCCACCCTCACCGCACCGTCATACGGACCCGTGCACGGGCGACGCGTGGGCGGCTCCGCCCGCTGCCGTTGCGGACGCACCCACACCAAGGGCGACCCGCTCCTCGGCACCGCGCTCGACCCGGAGCGCTACGACTACACCGGCGCCGTGCTGTGGAACGCCCATGCCCCGGCCCTGTGGGCCCGCTTCATGCTCCACCTGCGTCGCACCATCGCCGCCGCAGCTGGACTCCCGCAGCGGCTGCTCTCCAAGGTCGTCCGGGTCTCGTACGCCAAAGTCGCCGAGTACCAGCAGCGCGGACTGATCCACTTCCACGCTGTCATCCGCCTCGACGGCCCCGCAGGCCCCTACATCCCGCCGCCCGCCTGGGCCACACCCGACCTGCTGGCCGATGCCATTCGGATCTCGGCCACCCGCGCCCGCATCGACGGGCCGGAGGCCAACGGCCGGGCCCGCGCCTTCGTCTTCGTCTTCGTCTTCGGCGAGCAGATCGACACCAGGATCATCCGGTCCACGGCCTTCCAGGGCGGGACCACGATCACCGAGGGCAAGGTCGCCGGATACGTCGCCAAGTACGCCACCAAGGGCACCGACGCCGCGACTGGCACCCTCGACCACCGGCTGAAGAAGATCACCGACCTCTGGTTTGAGTCCGTGCCCGAGCACGCCGCCCGCATGATCCGCACCGCCTGGGCCCTCGGCGCCCGCGACGACCTCAAGCACCTGAACCTGCGCAAGTGGGCCCACATGCTCGGCTTTCGCGGCCACTGCTCCACCAAGACCCGCGCCTACTCCACCACCCTCGGCGCACTCCGGGCAGCCCGAGCCGCCTGGCACCGCCGCCACACCCCTCCGCCCTTCCCGACCACCCTCGTCCTCGCCCACTGGGCCTACGACGGCACCGGCCTCACCCCCGACCTCGAACGCCTCGCAGCACTCATCAACGGCGGCCCGACACGCGAACAGGCGGTGACAGCCGGTGCGTGACGACGAACTCCTCACCGTCCCCGAGGCCATGGCCCGCCTCAAGATCGGCCGCTCTGCCCTCTACAACCTCCTGCGCACCCGCCGCCTGGCCTCGCTGACCATCGGCCGCGCCCGCCGCATCCCCGCCCACGCCCTCGCTGACTACGTCCAGCGCCACCTGGAAGAGGCCGCCTGATGACCGCCCCCAAGCGCAAGAAGGCCCGCGCCAACGGCGAAGGCACCATCTACCAGCGCAAGGACGGCCGCTGGGAAGCCGCCGGCTACGTCCTCGCCGCCAACGGCACCTGCAAACGCGTCCGCGTTTACGGCATCACCCGCAAGAACGCGGCCGACAAGCTCGCCGAGAAGATCGCCGACAGCAACCGCGGACTGCCCGTCGCCACCGCAGACAGCACCGTCGGCGACTACCTCACCTACTGGCTCGGCAGCGTCGCCGTCCACAGGCTTCGGGAGAACACTCACACCCGCTACGCCGCCTGCGTCCGCCTCCACCTCATCCCCGGCCTCGGCACCAAGAAGGTCGCCCGCCTCACGGCCAAGGACGTGCGCACCTTCCTCGACCGGCTCCGCACCACCTGCCAGTGCTGCACCCAGGGCCTGGACACCGAACGGAAGAGGTGCTGCGCCATCGGCGAGTGCTGCCAGAAGCAGCTGTCCGCTCTGACCGTGACCTACGTGCACTCTGTGCTCAAGTCGGCACTGGAACACGCCGTCCGCGAAGACGAACTGCCCCGCAACGTCGCCCGCAACGTCAAGACCACCACGCACCAGCCCAGGCGCTTCCGTCCGCTCACCGCAGCCGAGGCCCGCCAGTTCCTCGACGCCGCCCGCGCCGACCGGCTGCACGCGCTGTATGAACTCGCCCTGCGCACCGGACTCCGCAAAGGTGAGCTCCTTGGCCTTCACTGGGAAGACCTCGACCTCACCACTGGAACGGCCAGCATCCACCGCTCACTCCAGCGCACCCGAACAGGCGGCCTCACCCACCTGCCCACCAAGACCCGCGCCTCCGAACGCCGCATCGCCCTCCCTACCGAATGCCTCCACTCCCTCAAGGAGCACAAGGGGCGGCAGGACAAGGAGCGAGAGACCGCTGAGTCAGCCTGGCAGGACAGCGGCCTCGTCTTCACCACCCCGACCGGCGGGCCTCTCGACCCTGCCAACCTCACCCGCCGCTTCCGCAGCTTCCTGGACCGGGCTGGACTCCGCCGCATCCGCTTCCACGACCTCCGCCACTCGACCGCCACCCTGCTCCTGGAGCAGGGGGTCGACCTCGTCGTGATCAAGGAGCTCCTGGGCCACGCCCACATCGGCGTCACCGCCGGCGTCTACGCCCACGTCCGACTCCGCCTCCAGCGCGACGCCATCGACACTCTGGGCCATGCTATCGGCAGCCAGGAAGACGACCCCGACCCACCAGTCGCGGCCGTCGTCCGCTGACGTTGCCGTCACCGTTGCCGTCAAACGACTCAGAAGCCCCACCAGAAACAAACTCTGGTGGGGCTTCCGGCGAGATAACTATCTTGCGGATTGATGCAACGTGGCACAATGCCACGCTGACATTGCGACATTATGCGCTTCCACCACGCCGGAACCTGCGCACTGTCCGCTCGCTCCACACCCTGGTGCCTAGTTCTCTATTCCACCGGGGTCGTCACCAACTCCTGAAAATTTCCTTTCGCCAGGGCTTCTACGACCCTGAAGATCTCGGCCCTTGTTACCGATCGGACGACCAGCAAGTTAGGAACGGCAAAATACGCGCGATCCGAATCCAGCTCATCATCGAGTTCTTGAACCAGGCGAGCCCGGTCGTAGACCGTAAGTTCGAATGATCGATTCCCTGCACTCACGACCACTCCCACCAGATAGCCTTTGGCCTCGGTCTCGGCCTCATAGCCATCGAGATAGTCAGGAAATCTGACGTGGTACGACGTTGCCAAGTTCATCCGCCTCCACCGCACATGCATCGAATTTTCGATAGCTCCTCGGTGTACCTCGCCGGGGTTAGATTTGCCCCTGGCGAAGGTACGATTTCATAATGCCTCAGATCCTTGCCTCGTTGAATGACTCGAAGCGTGCTGGGCATAGATGCCGGATCAATTCCATGTGACTCGAAACCACGGCTCGTGATACTTCCAGGATTATCGAACAAGGAAACGCCGTGCGTTTCCTTAACGAATCCTGTTGCGGGGTCCACCTTGTAGTCGTTCGGTCTCGGCACAAAGCTCGGCCCTCCACCCTTGGCGCCGCGGTAATACTCCGCTGGCCCGCAGTTGGAATTGTGCACGAGTACCGGCGTCTCGCCCGCCAGCACATAGTACGTGTGAAGGTCTTCGATCGTCAGGTTGTAGGTCTTGGCGTGCCCCGTGTACGACTCATTTCCAGCAACGATCGCCGTACCACCAACGTCAGTGGCTAGGGACATGCCCGGCTTCAGATCAGCAGCGTTGATCCAGGCGTTCTCCGAAGGAGACCAAAATGGGTGCTCTTGGGTGGCAGTCAGCTCTTCAACCCCTGCACCCGTCACGAGGGACAGCTTATTGAAGTGCTTGTCATCCTCGGTGGCTATAAGGCGCGATACCTTACGCCCACCCACCTCACCCGACCGCGGATCGGTAGCAAGGACTTCGTCGCCGGCCTCAACTTCTTCAATAGCCTTTGAAGCCCCATCAGCCATCACCACACGCGTTCCCGCGAGAAAACACTGACAGCCACCACCCTTAGCAGGCCTATCCTTACCCCCGTCCCGAATCCTTATCCCACCGGCAGACCCGCCCGGGATGTCATACGGAGCAAGCTCCCCGTTCTCAAGCTTCGCCAGCAGGTTGAGAACGAGGTAGTAGCGAAGGTCTGGACAGTCGGTTTCCTGGCAGGCATTTAGCAATGCGGTAGTCTGCGCAGTCCAAATCGTGCCACGCTCATTATTGACAAGGAACTTGAATTCGTTATCGAGCTGCTTCCGATACTCCTTGAGGAACTTCGGCGATGCATTCTTGGGCAAGCGAAGCGGCTTGTTTGACCTGTCGAGCCATGCAACGTCATTGACGGTAGGCTTGAAGGTTGCGTACGTCTCCGGCCTGCTGTTGTACCCGCCGTACATCCCGTGAGGCCTATGCGGGTCGGTTCCTGCCAGATTGTCGTCACGCGGGTTGTAGTGACCACCACAATTGCCGTTCAGGCAGTCCGTCTCGATCTCGCCCGTAGGGTCACTGAGAGAGAACGGGTTGTTGCTCGAATAGATGTACCCATGGAGCTGCTGCGAGCTGCTCAGATCCATGATCGGGTCGACTGATATGAAACGGCCGATCAATGGGTCGTACTCACGCGCGCCCAGGTGGGTGAAACCGCTGTCGGTGTCCTTGGTGCCGCCGACGAACCCTTTCTCGCCCGCCCAATCAGTGGGCTGAGTGCCGCGCTCCTCTCCGAAGACACCCGTCTTGCGGCGGGTCACGGACTGCGCGGCATCGACGCTGATCTGAGTAGTGCCGGTGCCGTGGTGGTCGGCCAGGGTGAAGCTGAGCTTGCCGGCCGTGCGCATTGCAACCGTGCCGTAGTAGCGGGTACCGGTGACCTTGCCGGACTTGTCGAGCTTGAGCTCGTTGCCACCTGGGAGGTAGAGGGTGGTGCCGGTCGAGTCCTTGCGGAGCATGCGCTGGCCGGCGGTGTCGTAGGCGAAGGAGTTGCTGGACGTTCCCTGGTTGAGGGACTTGAGGTGCCCCTCGGCGTCCCACTCCAGGTACTGGGTCTCCTCCGTTCCGATCTTGCGGGTCTTGGTGTTGCCCGACGGGTCGTAGGTGAAGGTTTCGTCTCGCGCCTCCGTGCCCGTCTGCGTGATCTTGGGCAGGTCGTGCTTGCCGGCCGTCGGTGCCGCATAGGTCCGAACCGTGTCGGGTATCGGCCCCGAGGCCGTCTTGTGCTTGGTTTCGGTCTTGCGGTTCCCGACCGAGTCGTACGTGTAGGTGGTCCAGTACGCGTCCGGGCCGCCGACGACCGTTTCAGATGGCGTCGGCGCGCAGGACTCGCCCTTGTTCGTCCAGGCGTCGACGATGCGTCGCAGTGCGTCGAGGTTCACGCACTGGGTGTCAGTGGTGCGGTCCGCGTCCTGCCCGCTGGCCGTGGCGATAGTCGTCAGGTTGCCTGAGGGATCGAGGGTGTAGCGGGTGTCATCGATGCGCTGTGGTGCGACCTCTCGATCGGTGTAGGCGCGGGTGACGTTGCCGGTGTGGTCGTCGTACTCGGTCGAGGTAAAGACCCGCTGGCCGGACGCTCCCAGCTCCTGGCGCGTGGCGCGACCGTAGTGGTCGTACGTCATGGCCGAGACGAGCCTGCTGCTGCCGACGCCTGAGGTGTTGAGCAGACCGGAGACCGACTTGTAGGTGCTACCGATCGTTTCGGCAGGCAGGTCCCCCATCGCGGGCTGCTTCGTTGTGAGCAGTTGCCCAGTGATGTTGTAGGTGTTCGTCCATTTGTACGTACCCGCCAGAGCACCCGTGTCCGGGGTCGCCGGGATGGTCACCTGCGTCTGCAGCGGCTGGTACAAGTGGTCGTAGAGGAGGACCTCCGACTCGTAGGGCTGGCCGTCGATGTAACGGGTCGACTTGGCCGGCTTGCCCTTCGCCACCGTGTCGTAGACGTTCGACGTCAGGATCGTTCCGCCCTGCTTGACTGCCGTGGGGCGGCCCAACTCGTCGTAGTCGGTGTGCAGCGTGTTCCCACGGGCGTCGGTCACGTCCGTGACCTTGCCTGCGCTGTCGTACGTGGTCTTGGTCGTTCCCTTGTCCGGGTCGCTCGCCTCGATCTGGGACCCGCGTACGTCGTAGGTGTAGGTCCACTGCGCGCCGCTCGGGTCGGTGACCCGGGCCAGGCGTCCGAGCCTGTTGTACTCGTACCGGATGGACTGCGAGGTCATGCGTCCGGCATCGGTGTACTGCTTGAGCTCGACGGTACGCCCGAGAGCGTCCACGACAGTGGTCTTCGAGGTTCCACCCTGGGGCGGGATGACGGTGGTGGAGTCACCGGTGTAGCTGGTGGTGGCCCGCTTGGTTTCCACACCGAACCGCTTGGAAATCACCGCGGTGGGCCGACCTGCGCCGTCGTAAAGCGTGTCGGCGGAGGCGGGATAGGCACTCTCCGGGCCGGACACCAGCTGAGCATCCGGAGCGCCGTCTGCGTAGTACGTACCAGAGGAGCGCCAGGGCTGCCCCTTCGTGTCGTAGAACGTCTCGGAGATCAGGCGTCCGGTCAGGTCGGGTGACTCCGTCTGCGTCTGGCGCGGGCGCAGCAGACCATCCTGGATGGCGTGGTTGACGGAGTACTTGTAGTCGTGGGTCAGCGACTTGGACGTGACGACGTTGGGGCCGTCGTTGCGGATCGTGTACTCGAAGACGCGGCTCGGCTTGTCCGGGTTGGTGGCGGCGGGCCAGTTCGGCAGCCAGACCTTTGACGTGCGCCCGAGTGCGTCGTAGCTCGTCGTCGTCACCTTGCCGTTGGGGTCGGTGACCTTGGTCGTCAGACCTCGCAGCGGGTCGAGCTCCGAGGAAGCGGCGTGCCCCTTGGGGTTCGTCACGACCATGGTGGTCGCGACCTCGCCGGCTGAAGGAGTCAGTCCGATGGTGGTGAGCTTGCCGTACTGATCTGCAATGGCGAGCTGACGGCCGTAGACGTCGTAGCAGAGTTGGTCCTTGGCAGCGCCACAGCTGCTGGGGACCGAGGACAGGACCTCGTAGCCGTCGCCCTTCGCGTTGATCGTCTCGGTCTTCGTCAGTAGGCCCGAGCCCGGGACCGTGCCGAGTGCGCCGTTGTCGAAATAGGTCCGGTTGTCCGACACGACGTCCGTCGGCCGGTTGACCGTCGAGCCGCAGGGCACCGCGACCGTCTCGACCCGGCTGACCTTGTCCAGGATCCAGCTGGTCGTATTGCGGGCGTAGCTGTTCGTCGTGCACGTCTCGTCGCCGGTCGTGGTGGTGTCACCGCTCTGGGATTCCCAGTCGACCATGCCGTAGCCGTCGTAGTGGCGGGTGAGTTCCGTCGTGCGGATCCCACCAGTCACGGTCGTGCGGGTAGCCGTCTTCTCCACTCCGGTCTTGTACGAGACCAGATCGGGAAGGCCCGGCCTGACCCGCTTGGCCACGACGTCCGAGCGCCAGGGAGTGCTGGAGGTCGCGCCGACGAGCTTCTCGGTGTCGTCCCCGTCGTAGGTGGCAGATTCCCGAGGTCGCCCGGCGAATTCCGGACGGTCGATGGCGACTGCCCCTGTGCCGTCCTTGACCTCCTTGCCGTCGAGACCTCGGAAGTAGCGCATCTCCGTAAGGGACCTCGACTCGTCGGCAGCTCCGACGCGGACCTGGACACGCTCGTAACCACGGGCCACGGAGTTGACACGGTCCTCGGACTTGGTGAACTCGTCCGTGCTCTTGTCCCAGGCCGCTCCGCCCAGGTAGCTGTACGAGGTGACCTTGTCGGGTGAGCCGGCGATGTTGTCACCCTCGACGACCTTGTCGACGACATACGTGTTGAACCAGTCCAGCTTGGCCGTCTCACCCTCGAAGGCCCACTTCACTGGGTAGCACCGCTTGGTGTTGCTGGCGTCCGCAGCAGGCAGCTCATCGACGGTGCAGTCCGGCTGGGAGTAGGTGACGGCGGTCGTGCCCCCGGACTCGGTTGTCACCTGGTACATCCGCAGGCGGATGAAGGGGGCGAGACCATCACCCGTCTTGTCGACACGGTTGGGCTTCTGCTCGCCCGCGAACGTGATGGGGGGAAGGACGATGTCGGGAGCGTCGCCAGCCTTCGCCGTGCGGGTGATGGACTTAAGCCACAGCGGGGTGGAAATGCCGTCGCCCGACGGCGGGAAGTCCTGCTGCAGGGCCCAGGAGTCGACGTCCTTGTAGGTGCCGCCGGTCAGGATCCTGGTGTTGATGCCCGCCAGTCGCATGCGGGACCAGAAGGTCGGCGAGAACTGGTTCTTACACTCGGTGGATCCGTCCTTGCAGAACTGGTCGTAGGGAGAGTCGGGCCAGTTCTTGGCGTTGCCCTCGTCGAAGGTGCCGCAGTTGGTGAGACAGCGTTCCGCGGCGTTGAAGGAGACCTGGCCCATAGCCTTGGCGCTGTAGACCGACTCGGCTCGAAGGCCGTAGTCGATGCGGTCAAGCCACCCCGATCGGATGTAGGGAGTGACGGTTCCCTTGCCTGTGGTCTGGGAGACGTTCCGCCCGTAGTTGTTGGTCTCTGTCTTCCAGTAATAGGCCATGGCGCTGCCGCCGGGCGCTACCACGTAGTCGAGCTGCCACCTCCACGCCTGCTGGCACCAGGCACTCGCGAAGGAGGCGTTGTAGCAGGGTTCGCCGGCCTGGTTGCCGTAGACGGGTACGGTCCACGTCGAGTTCGTTGTCGGCGTGGAGGCGTCCCTCCACCCCGGAAGACGGTTCAGGCCGAAGAAGTACTGGATTCCATCGGTCGTGGTGATCTTCCAGTGCTCACCGTCGTTGTCGCCATTCGTCGTACCGGTGAGTTTCTCCACCTTTTCTCCGGAGTCGGAGGCCGGGTGCCAGCCCTTGCCCTGCTCGAAGACCAGCTCGGTGGACTTGCCGTTGAGGGACAGCGTGGCGTTGTCGTTGAACCAGCACTGGTCACCGACCTTGGCGCTGTTCGTACCGCCGGTCTTGTCGTCGTTGCACGGTTTGTACTTGCGCTCGATGAAGCCCGGCTCCCAGGACCAGCCGTCGCCGATCCAGGACGCCTGGCTGTTGGACGCGGCAGTGCGGCCGTCAATTGACTGCGAGTTGTAGTCGAGGGAGATCTTCGGTGCGAGGCCTCCCGGGACCGGGGGTATCGCAACGTTGTACGACCAGGTGAACGCGCCGGTGGATCCGCCTGCGTTCCAGGAGCCTGACGGCTGCAGCGGGGTTGCCTTGTAGTCGCCACTCGCCCCGGACGCACCGGCCGTCGCAGCCAGGACCGTCGAGGCGGAAGCGGCAGCAGCTGTGGGCGTCGCCCACAATCCGGTCGCCTTGACCTCCAGTACAGGCGCACCGGGCGTCGTGACCTCAGCCGTGAGCTTGCCCGATGGGATGTCGTTCCGTGTCTCGAGCGACTTCTGCGTACGGCACTCCGGACGGTCCGGGGTCGTCAACGAGCAGGAGGGAAGTTCAACCAGATGCAACCGGGCGGCGTAGTCGCCGCCATACGCCGCGCGGAAACTGTTGTAGTCGACTTCAATCTTGGCGGAAGCCGGTTGCCGGGCACCGTCCGCGCGACCCACCGACAGCAGCACGCCGTCGACGCCAGCCTTGCGTGCCACATCCCGGGCAGCAACGGTCACCTTCATCTTGGCGGCGCTCCCGGCCGCCTTGCCCGGCGCCCCGTACACCGCCACAGGGAACTTGCCTGCCTGCGGCGAGCCTGAGCCGATGGCGGGAGCGTGTGCCCCGCCAAGTCCTAAGGACTTGGACGCCGTTCCTGCGGCGAGGTCCATCTCGACCGAGCCGGCCGCAGGCCAAGTGACCTTCGGAGCCCGCCAAGGGTGTTCCGCCGCGGCATCGGGCCTCTCCGTTCCACCGGCACGTACCGGCTTGACCGGTACGGCCTTCGGCTGCTTGAGCTGCGGCAACGACAGCTTGTCTTTGCTTTCTGCGACGGCAACGGGTCCTGACAGTGTTCCCGAAAGGACCGCTGCGGCTACCGCCACAGACAGCCCTCTCACTCCAAACCTTCTCACACCCCACCCCACTCATCCAGAGAATTCATCGGCGCAATATAACAGCCCCAATTCCGCAGTCCGACACGCCGATAACTGGCTTGAACTCGAACATTGACACCACCATCATCACCCGACCAAAAGTAATATTCTGCCCCAATGGCCACTAAAAGTGCAGGTCAACTGTGGTGCGCGAGACTCGACGGTCGAGTACAGTCGCCGCGAATATCGGACCGTTGGAGCTTGAGTGACGACAAAAAAGAGACTCTCCCGCAGGCCGGCCGGACGGAAGTTAAGCGGAGTCATTTCCTTCGCTCTAGTTGGCTCAATAACAACTATCGGATTGGCCGCATTGCAGCCGCCAGCGGTGGCGGCATCTGCCGACCCGGTCACCGACGGCTCTCTGAGCGCGGAAGACTTCGCGCTTGCCAAGGCAAAAGAATCCGGACAGCCCTACGAGCTGACTTCCGCACGTACTGGTTCCTCCGACACCTGGGCTCTGCCGAACGGCAAGTGGTCCGTGAAGCGGTACGGCACGACCGTGCGAGTGCGTCAGGCCGGGGCATGGGTCGCGACCGACCCGACCCTCCAGTTCGCCGCGGACGGCAAGGTGGCGCCCAAAGCCTCAGCCGTCTCGATCGCCTTCTCCGGCGGCGGCACGGGCCCTCTCCTGACTGGGGTGAAGGACGGCCGGACGTTATCCCTGACATGGCCGAAGGCGCTGCCGAAACCGACCCTCGTCGGCAACGTGGCCACCTACGCGAACGTCCTGCCAGACGTGGACTTGCAGTTGAAGGCCGAGGTCGAGGGCTTTTCCCAGCTCTTGGTGGTGAAGACGGCAGAGGCAGCAAAGTACCCTGACCTCGCGCTGCTGAAGTTCAAGCTCGACACAGTCGGCTTGAACGTGACCGCCGACCCGACGACCGGACTGCTCAGTGCGGTGAACCCGGCGGGACAGGATGTATTCACCGCCTCGACCCCCATGATGTGGGACTCCACGACGACGGGAGCAGCGACTGGACAAGCACGGGCGGCCACGGCAGCCCGCTCGCTTGCCGCGGACTCGGTCCCCGGAGCCGGCACGCCGTCCGACGCCTTCGTGGCGCCGTCAGGGGCGAAGGACGCCCAGATGCCCACAACGGTCGCCGGCGACACCTTGGAGATCAAGCCCGACCAAGCCCTGCTGACCGGCGCACAGACGAAGTACCCCGTGTACATCGACCCGTCTGTCGCATGGGGAGAGCGTCAGAACTGGGCCTGGGCGTACCGTAGCTGGCCGAACAACTCGTACTGGAACACCAAGCAGGACGTTCGGGTCGGGTACGAGAGCGACACCAACGGGCTTTCCCGGACCTTCTTCCAGTTGGACACCGCCAACATCAAGGGTGCCCTCGTCTCGAAGTCGACCTTCCGCGTGAAAGAGACCTGGTCGTGGTCGTGCACCGCCACCCCGGTGGAACTGTGGACGACCGGCCCCATCTCCTCCAAGACCACTTGGAACAACCAGCCGAGCAAGGGCACACGACTGGCCACCGTCACCGCGGCCAAGGGCTACGAGGGATGTGCCCAGGGCAACCTCGAGTTCGACGCGACGGAGGCCGCGAAGGAGTCTGCGTCCAAGGGCTGGTCCAGTGTGACGCTGGGCCTGTACGCGTCGAACGAGAGCGACGTTTTCCAGTGGAAGCGGTTCGATCCCAAGACGATCACACTGGAGACGGAGTACAACAATCCGCCCAGCAGGCCAAAGGGTCTGGGCACCGACCCAGAGGGCCCTTGCGACCTCGCCAGCCGGTTCGTCCCCACCCGCACCATCGGTGACTCCCGCGTGAGCCTCTACGCGACGATCGACGATCCGGACGCCGGCAACCTGGTGGCCGAGTTCCAACTCTTCCAGCGGACTCTCTTCCCTCCCAGCACACCGAAGCTCATCGCAACGCAGTCCGTCCCTGCCAGCAGGGGCAAGGTGGCGACCTGGAGCGTGCCCGATGCGACCCTGCCCAACGGCACGTACACGTGGAAGGTCCGGGCCAAGGACCAGGACAACGCATACTCCCCGTGGTCGACCAGCTGTGCCTTCCGCATCGACCGCAGCCGCCCCAGTAAGCCCCCGGTGATCAGCTCCACGCAGTTCCCTGACGGCAAGAACGGCTGGCCTGCCACCACCGGCCAGGCCCGTACCCCAGGCACCTTCACCTTCTCCGCCAACGGTGTGGCGGACGCCAAGGAAATCCTCTACTACACGGATTCCGAACCCGCGCCCCGGGCTACCGCACCCGGTACGAGCGTCACTCTCACGCCCCCCGGCTCCGGCCCTCACTTCGTCTACGCAATCACGGTCGACAAGGCAGGCAACCGGTCCGACACCGCCACCTACCTCTACTATGCCAAGCGCTCACAGACCACGGACGGCCCGAACGACCTGAATGGTGACGGATTCCGTGACATCTGGACGGTCGATTCCCAGGGCGCTTTGCTCGCCTATGCCGGCCAGGGCAACGGCAAGTTCGCCGCCGCTACAAAGGGCGGGACGTCTTTCAACGGAGCTCAGATCGGCACCCAGGGCGACTGGGACGGCGACGGATACAACGACCTGGTCTCCCTCCAGCAGCCATCCGGCATGACCCAGAAGAAGCTCTGGACGTACCCGAACAACGGTCAGGGGTCGGTCGTCAACAACCCCGTCGAGTTGACGGTGGCCTGTCCGGTCAAGGACCCCGGCGTCGGCTGTGACTACGGCAGCGACTGGAACGGCGACGACCACTGGCACGACGCCGACCAGATCATCGCACCTGGTGACATCAATGGTGACGGTTCGCCGGACTTGCTGGTCAAGCAGGCCAAGCAGCTGTGGGCTTACTACGGCAGTATCTTCGGCTCCCTCGACAGCAATGGGGAGCCTGTCCTCGTCGGAAACGGCGACTGGGACAAGTTCACTGTCGTCGCTCCTGGAGACCTTAACGGCGACGGCATTCCCGACTTGTGGCTGCGTGACGACGCTTCCGGCGATGTCTTCCGGACCTTCGGTAGCAAGGGCACCAACGGTCTACTCGACCCCACCACCTGGGGAAGCTCGGCAAGCCGGGTGAAGGTTGCCGCTGGCATCGGAAAAGCCGCGTACCCGACACTTGGTTCGGCGGGTGACGTCACGGGGGATAAGCTCGCCGACCTCTGGGCGGTCGACGCCAACCGGCAGCTGGCGACCTTCAGTGGCACCGGCACCAGCCAGCCCCTGAATGTCACGGGGATCAACCAGGTCCCGTCCTTCCTCGGCAACCTCACTGCGCCCACGGCCCAGTGGAAGCTGTCTGGGCTGTCCAGCAGTACCAGCACCCCCAGCTCCGTCGGTGTCTTCCCGGCGGAGACTGCCGGGATCACCTGGCCCTCCGCAACGATCGGCGGGCGCAATACGCCCTACTCAGCGTTCGACGGACCCCAGTCCTCCATCACCACGGACAAGCCTGTCGTCGACACCCGCCAGAGCTTCACCATCAGCGCATGGGTGAAGCCGGGCTTCAGCGGCGCCGTCATCAGCCAGGACAATAACCGCAACAGCGCCTTCGCCATCTTCGCCGACCCCGACTCCAAGAAGTGGGCCTTCGCCCTCTCCAACGCCGACGTCGACGGTTCCGCGTATGACTGGTCCAGCAAGACCACCAACGACGCCGCCCGGTTCGTCCCTGACACTTGGCAGCAGCTCACAGCGGTCTACAACGCAGACACCGGCCTGATGAGTCTCTACGTCGACGGCGTCCTCGCCGGCGTCGGCCACCACAACGCGGCCACCAGCCCTGCCCCCGTGGGCCCGCTCGTCATGGGGCGGTACAAGGAGAACGGTAAGGCGGACTATTACCACGAGGGCCTCAAGGGCGGCATCAGCAACGTCGCTGTGTACCCCTACGCCGCCCCCCTCACCGCACCTGGTGCCACCGGCCCCATGTCTCTGACGGCCAAGCCCAGCCACTGCATGGACAATGACAACGCCCGGCCGGTCGACGGCAACAAGATCCAGGCGTGGGACTGCAACATGATTGGCGGTGGGGCCGCCCAGAAGTTCGACATCCGCGCCGACGGCACCATCCGGCACCAGGACAAGTGCCTCGACGCCAAGGACGCGGGCACCACCAACGGGACGCCGCTCCAAATTGTCGTCTGCCACAACCACCCCGCGCAGCAGTTCCTCCCCCGCGCTGACGGCAGCCTCTACAACCCGGTCTCCGGCCGGTGCGTGGACGCGAGCAACATGGAGACGGGCACCCAGCTCTACCTGTGGGACTGCAACGCCACCAACCCGCAGCGCTGGACCATACCCGCTCTGAGCACGGCCCCGTTGCCCGTTCCTCTGTGGTGACAAAGCCGAATAACTGACACCGGAGGGTGTTCGGCAGCCATTGCTGCCGAACACCCGCCGATTCGGTTCACAGTCGTGAATCCATCAGCAGGACGGAACGTCCTCGTTCCGGTTCAGCGCCCGCAGCGAGCCCACCGCGTCCGTCAGCGAAGTGACGGGGACCAGCCGCAGGCCCTCGGGGAGGTCGGACTTCGCGTCCGAGCACTCCGCCTTCGGCACCAGGAACACGGTCGCCCCGTCGCGGCGCGCGGCCTGGGTCTTCAGGCCCACCCCGCCGACGGCGCCGACCGTGCCGTCGGCGGTGATGGTGCCCGTACCGGCGATGCTGCGGCCGCCGGTGAGTTCGCCGCCGCTGCCGTCGCCGTCGAGCTTGTCGACGATGCCCAGGGTGAAGAGGAGTCCGGCGCTCGGGCCGCCGACGTCGGCGAGGTTGAGCTGGACCTTGATGTCCTTGGGGTCCTTCTTGAGGAAGCCGAGGGCGGCGGCCGCGGCGGCCGACTGCGACTGGGCCATTTCCTCCAGGTTGTGCTCCTCGATCTGCTTGTCGCTTCCGCCCGAGGGATACACCGACTCCCGGGGCATGACGGCCTGGTCCGTCTTGAACCAGTGGCCGATCAGCTCGGGCAGCTTCATCGTCGAGGAGGGGCCGGTGGCCCGGATGGTGGTCATCCGGAGCTGGCCCTTGGTGTCCCGCACCGGGGCGCCGGTGACGGTGATCACCGGCTTGCCCTGGTCGGAGCCCAGTACGTCGGCCGTGGGGCCCGGCACGGCCACCACGAAGGGCAGCGGCGCGAGGGCCGCGACGGCGAACAGCCCGAGGACGGGCGCGGCGCAGACGGCCAGGGCGGCGGGACGCGGCAGACGTGTGAGGCGAGAGAGCACCCGGCCAATCTACCGACCCGGGCGGCCCGGCCCGTCCCGGCGGGCCCGGAGCCGGACCGCCGCGGCCTCCCCGCGACGGCCTGGCGGCCCGGCGGGAGGGACCGGTGCGACGACTCCGCCCGACGGCGGCTCCGCCCGGCGGCGGCTCAGCGCAGGGCGTCGGCGACCTCGCGGGCCGCGTCCACCACGCGGGGCCCGACCCGCTCCGGGACGGCGTCGGCCAGCATCACGACGCCGACGCTGCCCTCCAGTCCGGTGATGCCGACGAGCGGTGCGGCGGCGCCGCTGGCGCCCGCCTCCAGCTCGCCGTGGGTCAGGGTGTAGCCGGGCTCGATGAGGGAGCCCTGGCGGGCGGCCAGGATGGCCCGGCCGGCCGCGCCGCGGTCCAGCGGGTGGCGGAAGCCGGCCCGGTAGGCGACGTGGTAGTCGGTCCAGGTGGGCTCCACGACGGCCACGGCGAGGGCCTCGGTGCCGTCGACGAGGGTCAGGTGCGCGGTGGCCCCTATGTCCTCGGCGAGGGAGCGCAGGGCGGGCAGCGCCGCCTCGCGCACGAGCGGGTGGACCTGCCGGCCCAGGCGCAGCACGCCGAGCCCGACGCGGGCCCGGCCGCCGAGGTCGCGGCGGACCAGGGCGTGCTGCTCCAGCGTGGCGAGCAGGCGGTAGACGACGGTGCGGTTGACACCGAGGCGGTTGGAGAGCTCGGTGACGGTCAGACCGTGGTCGGTGTCGGCGAGCAGCTTGAGGACTCTCAGCCCTCTGTCGAGAGTCTGGGAGGTTTCCGCGGTCACGACGCCTCTCCCTCTGTGATCGGTGGGCGGCGGTGACTCTCACACGGTGCAGCGCTGCCGGTCCCTCGGCGACGCACGGAGAGGCCGCCGGTGGCGGCCAAGGCACCGGCTGCGCTCCCGCGGCGGCGCTGCCACGGGGCGTTCGATGCGGGGACAGTAGCGAGCGAGTCCGCTGAGCGAAAGGCCTCGTCCAGAATCCGGGCGCCTACTGCCGGTTTAAGACGTTTTCTGCACGGGGCTGTATCGATTCGTAATGTCCCCTGACCGAAAACCGGTTTACACGGCGCTTAGGCTGATCGTGTTCAAAAAGATGTTGGGGGGGGCGGGGTGCAACGTACCCCGGCACGCATACAAGGGGAGAGAAGCAACAGTGAAGCTGAAGCGCATGGCCGTCGTGGCCGCTGCCGCTGTCGTCGGTCCGACGGTCCTCATGGCCACGCCCGCCATGGCGGACGAGGCCCAGACCCCGGCCGTCACGACGCCCGACGCCGCGCCGAAGGACGACGCCGCGCCCGCCGCGGAGACCCCGGCGAAGGACGCGAAGCCGGCCGCCGAGACCCCGGCGAAGCCCGCCGCGGAGAAGCCGGCCCCGGCTCCGGCCCCGGCCAAGCCCGCCGCCGAGAAGCCGGCCTCCAAGCCGGCCCCGGCTCCGCAGGTCGAGGACGCGGACGAGTACAAGGAGGGCCCGAAGCTGGGCCTGAGCGGCCTCCCGGCCGGCGGCTTCAAGGCCGGCGGCGACTGGACCGAGGTCACCCTGAAGGTCGACAACCGCGGCATCCAGGGCTTCAAGGACTACGGCTTCGCCGTTCTCGGTGGCAACGACAACGACACGCTGCACGCCAAGCACCTCGACATCCAGATCTACAACGGCACGAAGTGGGTCGCGGCCGACAAGGACCCGTCGGGCCAGACCGCCGGCACCGTCTTCGACAGCTACGTCGACGAGGACGAGGTCTTCACGGTCAAGCTGCGCATGAAGTTCAGCAAGGACGCTCCGCTCGGCAGCATCGAGTTCGTCGTCGCCGGCGGCAGCAACAACGTCGACGAGGAATTCGCGTCCGACGCGCAGTTCTACACGTCGAAGATCGTCCGGGGCTCCACCGGCGGTGGCAACACCGGCGGCAACACGGGTGGCCACAACAACGGTGGCAACACCGGCGGCAACACCGGTGGCAACAACAACACCAAGCCGAACGGCGGCGGCACCACCACGCCGATCGTCGACACCAACACCGGCTCCGGCAACACCGGCGGCAGCACCAACACCGGCGGCGAGCTCGCCGAGACCGGTGCGGACGCCGCCACCAGCTGGGCGCTCGGCGCCGGCGGTGTCGCGCTCGCCATGGGTGCGGCCCTGGTCGCCGGCACCGGCCGTCGTCGCCGCGTCACCAACTGACCCGGGCTCCACGAGAACGGGGTCCGTGCGCACCGCGCACGGACCCCGTTTCCCGTTCTCAGGAGGGACTCACCGCATCCGGGTGGCCCACTCCTGCACCTTCTTGATCCGCTCCTTCAGCTGCCCCGCCGTCGCCTCCGCGCTCGGCGGCCCGCCGCACACCCGGCGCAGCTCCGTGTGGATCACCCCGTGCGGTTTCCCGCTCTGGTGGACGTACGCGCCCACCATCGTGTTCAGCGACTTCCGCAGCTCCAGCAGCTCCTTGTGCGAGACCACCGGCCGCCGGTCGGCCGGCAGCTCCAGCAGGTCCGCCTCGGAGTCGGGCTTGCGGCGGCTGTGCGCGATCTGCCGGGACTGCCGCTTCTGCAGCAGCAGCTGCACCTGGTCCGGCTCCAGCAGACCCGGGATGCCGAGGTAGTCCTGCTCCTCCTCGCTGCCCGGGTGCGCCTGCATGCCGAACTCGGCGCCGTCGTACAGCACCCGGTCGAAGACGGCGTCGGATTCGAGGGCCTCGAAGGACATCTGCTCGTCCTCGCCGGTGTCCTCGTCCTCCTGCCGGTTCGCCTCCTCCATCTCCTTCTCGGACTCGGCGTACGGGTCGTCGTCCTCCCCCGCCTTCTTCGGCCGGTCCAGGACGTGGTCGCGCTCGACCTCCATCTCGTTCGCGAAGCCGAGGAGGTAGGGGATCGTCGGAAGGAACACGGACGCCGTCTCGCCGCGCCTGCGCGATCGTACGAAGCGGCCGACGGCCTGCGCGAAGAACAGCGGCGTCGAGATCGTCGTCGCGTACACGCCCACCGCGAGGCGCGGGACGTCGACGCCCTCGGACACCATGCGGACCGCGACCATCCAGCGGTCGTCGTTCCCGCTGAACGTGTCGATGTTCTTCGAGGCGCCCGCGTCGTCGGAGAGCACGAGGGTCGCCTTCGTGCCCGTGATCTCCCGGATCAGCTTCGCGTACGCGCGCGCCGCGTCCTGGTCGGCGGCGATGACGAGCCCGCCGGCGTCCGGGATGCCCTTCCTGACCTCCGTCAGGCGCTGGTCGGCGGCGCGCAGCACGTTCGGCATCCAGTCGCCGCGCGGGTCCAGGGCCGTGCGCCAGGCCTGGGAGATGGCGTCCTTGGTCATCGGCTCGCCGAGGCGGGCCTCGATCTCGTCGCCGGCCTTGGTGCGCCAGCGCATGTTGCCGCTGTAGGACAGGAAGATCACGGGGCGGACGACGCCGTCGCCGAGGGCGTTGCCGTAGCCGTAGGTGTAGTCGGCGGAGGACCGCCGGATCCCGTCGTTGCCCTCCTCGTACGTGACGAAGGGGATCGGGTTGGTGTCGGACCGGAAGGGCGTACCGGTCAGGGCCAGGCGCCGGGTCGCCGGGTCGAAGGCCTCCAGGCAGGCCTCGCCCCAGGACTTCGAGTCGCCGGCGTGGTGGATCTCGTCGAGGATCACCAGCGTCTTGCGCTGCTCGCAGCGGTTGCGGTGCAGCATGGGGCGCACGCCGACGCCCGCGTAGGTGACGGCGACGCCGTGGTAGTCCTTGCTCAGCGGCCCGGCCGAGTACTCGGGGTCGAGCCGGATGCCTATGCGGGCGGCGGCTTCCGCCCACTGCTTCTTCAGGTGCTCGGTCGGCGCGACCACGGTCACCTGCTGGACCACGTGGTGGTGCAGCAGCCAGGAGGCCAGGGTGAGCGCGAAGGTGGTCTTGCCGGCGCCGGGGGTGGCGACCGCGAGGAAGTCCCGCGGCTGGGTCTGGACGTACTTGTCGAGCGCCCCCTGCTGCCAGGCTCGCAGCTTGCTGGCGGTACCCCAGGGGGCACGGCCGGGGAAGGCGGGTGAGAGGTGGTGGGAGGCGGTAGTAGTCACGGTCTCCGGTTCGTTGCTCTCGGCGGTCGTGGCAGTCGTGGCCGTCCCCGCCGACGTGGTCGTACGTAGGACAACCGGGCCACCTTACCGGCGCGGGCCCGCCCCTCGCGGAGGGACAGGCCCGTGACCTCGGCGGGTGCGGCGAGGGTCACACCGGCCGGACACCCTCCGCCGCGCGGGCGTCACAGCGAGCGCAACCGCCGGGCGATCGACCCGAGATCGGCCTCCCGGCCGGCCGCGACGTCCACCCCGTTCACGGCGGGGAAGGTTGCGGCGGGATCGGCCTCGGGGGGGGGCAGGCCCGGCGGGACCGGGCTCGGGCGCCGGCTGGGCCGGGCTCGCGGAGCCGCCGATCAGGCCTCCGCAGGGTTCGGCTTGGGGTGGGGTGGGTCCAGGCGGGTTGCTACCCATGCGCCGGCCAGGGCCACGCAGGCCATCGGGAGGAACACCACCAGGAACGCCGCCGGGTGCGAGGCCGCGGCCCCGGGCGCCGAGGCGGCGGCCTCGTGCCCCGCGCCCACCGCCCCGCCGCCCAGCGCGGCGAACGCCGCGCCCCCGGCCGCCAGCAGCACCACGTTGGCCAGGGCGTCCGAGATCTGCAGCGCGGCGGAGTTCGCGCCCGCCTCCTCCGGCGCGGACAGCTTCAGCAGCAGCACGCTCGTCGAGCCGATCACCAGCCCCATCCCGAGCGAGCCCACCGCCCAGGCCAGCGCCAGCGTCCACACCGGCACCTCCTCGACGAGCACGGCCGGGGCCGCCGCGATGGCCACCGCCACCATCACCATCCCGGCGACCATCAGCCGCTCCCGGTAGGGCGCCGTCCGGCCCTGCGACTGCACCCACGATCCCAGCGCCCACGTCACCCCGCCCAGCGCCAGCGAGAAGCCCGCCCACGTCGGGCTCAGGCCGCGCTGGGTGACCAGCATCAGCGGCACGAAGCTCTCCGCCCCGATGAACGCCCCCGCCGCCACCCCGCGCAGCAGCACCACCGAAGGCAGCCCGCGCCGCGCCCGGTACGTGCCGCGCGGCAGCAGCCCCAGCACCGCCGGCACCAGCAGGGCCGCGCCCGCGACGCCGGGCAGCAGCGACAGCCACCGCAGGTCCTGGGCGGCGTACTGGAGCAGCCCGGCGCCCAGCGAGATCCCGAGCGCCAGCCGGATGCGCCGCCGGTCGAACGTGACGGGCGAGGAGGGGTCCACCGGCCCGGACGCGGTGCGCCGGATCGCCGGCAGGGCCACCATCAGCGGTACGACGACCAGCGCGGGGATCCCGAGGAACACCCACCGCCAGCCCAGGTGCTCGGTGACCGTCCCCGCCGCCAGCGGCCCGACGATCGACGGCACCACCCAGCTCGCCGCGAAGGCCGCCATGATCGCGGGCCGCAGCCGCTCCTCGTAGGCCCGGCTGACCACCACGTACAGGGCGACGATCACCAGCCCGCCCCCGAACCCCTGCACCGCCCGCCCGAGGACGAACACCCCCATCAGCTGCGCGGTCCCGGAGCACACCAGCCCGGCGGCGAAGGCCCCGATCCCCACCGTCAGCGGCCGCAGCGGCCCCTGCCGGTCGGCCCACTGCCCGGACAGCACCATGGCGAAGAGGCTGGTGGTGAAGTACGCGGAGAACCCGAAGGCGTAGAGCCCGATCCCGTCCAGATCCCGCGCGGCGACGGGCATCGCCGTCCCGACGGCGGTGGCCTCGAAGGCGATCAGGAAGATCACGGAGATGATCCCGACGCTGAGCGTCCGGTACGCCGGCCCGAGAATGCCGCCCTGAGGCGGCGGGGCGGCGACGGTCGTCTCGGATATCCCGGGTTCAAGGGCGCTCATCGCCCCAGAGTAAGTTCCAAGGGACGCTCTCGCCCCTGTCATTTCGACCGATCCCGCCTCGGCCGCACGACCTAGGTCCGCGAGCCCGTGTGAACGCCGTATGGCAGTCACATTGCAGCCCCCGCGCCGCCCTTCCCCCGCCGCACCGGCCCCCGTACGTTCGTACTCGTCACCACGCACCACCGATCCACCCCACAGCCGTGTGCCCGAGTGGTTGAGGGACTCGCCTGCAAAGCGGGTTACGCCGGTTCGATTCCGGTCACGGCTTCTGCGCGGCGCCAAGGCCGTCCGGACGATCTCCCCCGGACGGCCTTCGTCGTGCCCCCGCCCCCGGCCCGCGCGGCCTACTTCGTCTGCGCCTCGTGGCCCTGCTGCCGCGCGACGGAGTTCCCGGACACGTACCCGACCCGCACCGACTCGGCGAGGTCGTTGCCGAATTCGCCGTTGAGATCGATGCCGTGGCGCTCCGCGAACTGCCTCATGGGCGCCTCGGCACTGTGCTCACCCGCCTGAAACATCGCCTTGTTGGAGGCGTGCGTCTGCCCGTCGACCCCGCCCTTGTGCTTCTCCTTGGCCTCGTCGGCCCACTCCCCGATGACGCCCGAGGCGGCCTGCTCCACGGCACCGCTGCCGGTGTCCACCGCCAGCGGGACGACGACCGCCGCCGCACCGGCCGCGGCGGCCGTGGCCGGCAGGAAGGCCACGCCGGCGGCGATCGCGGCGGTGGTGCCGAACTCCACCCAGTGCGAACTCCCCTCGTGCGCCTTCTCGTACGCCGTGTGCTCCTTCTCGCCGACCGCCCGGACCTGCTCGGCGCGGGACTCGTCGAGGATGCCCTGGACCTCGGCCCCGGTACGGACCACCGACCGGGCCCGGCCCTGGTCGACGGTGCCGTCGTGCACCGTGCGGCTCTCCAGGACGCTCGCGGTGTGGACACGTTCGGCGGCGGACACGGTGGCGTAGGCGTCAGGGTGCTGCCCCAGCGCGGCCAGCAGGTCACGGGCCTCGCCGCGCTCGAACTCCGCGTGCGCCTGCCGGTCGTCGGCCCCCGGAGCGAAGACGCTCCGGTCCCCCTTGTCGTCCAGCGCCCGGTTGACGTCGTCGATGTACCCGGCCGTCATGCGGCCCACGCTGTCCGCGAGGGCCTCCTGGTGCTTGAGCAGCCCGGCGTCGGCGCCGTACGTCTGCACGACGGCCTCCATGACGCGCGCTCCGGCCTCGGTCCGGTCGAGTCCGGGTGCGGGGTCGTCCCACGCATGGCCGAGGGCGGCCGCCTCCAGGGCGTGGCCGAGGGCGTCGGCCACGTACGCGCGGGCCTTCGCCAGGTCGCCCGGGCCGGTGCCCGTCGTGTCGGTGGTGGAGCGGTACTCCTCCCTGGCGAAGAAGTCGAGGTAGCCCGTGATCTGCCTCCCCTTGGCGTCCCTGCCGAGGTCGGGGGCGCCGGGCCGCACGCTGCCGTCGTGGCCGTAGGCGGGGCAGGACCGCTCCGGGTCGAAGAACTCGGCCGCGGCCGCCGGGCTGTGCCCCAGGGCCTCCAGGAAGCCGACGACGGGGTCGTAGCCGGCGCCGTTGGTCCCGGAGGGGTTCAGCAGGTTCCTGCCGGGGCCGGCGCCCAGGTGGCGGCCCCGGTTGAAGAAGTCGGGGTCCTTGGCGTGGATCTGGGTCGCGTGGTCGGCGATCGGGACCAGGAAGCGGGGGTCGTAGTTCCCGTACCGCATGATCCCGCCGAGCAGCTGGTACCCGAACGGCGGGTTCTGCTCGTACCGCCCGAGGGGGATCTGCTGGGTGCCGAGCCTGCGCAGCTCCTGGGCATAGCCGTCGGGCAGGTGCGGCTCGGTCGTGGAGCGGGTGGCGGTGGCCAGGTTGAGGCCGAGGTTCTTCTGGAGCTCCTGGACGTCCGTCAGGCGCTGCTCGTCGAGCCTGCCGTAGGGGTGGGTGTCGGTCGCCATGGTGCCGAAGAACCGGAGCGCGCCCTCCGGGCCGAGGTTCCCGTAGAAGGCGGTCGCGAACTCCGGCTTGGCGGCGTTGTCCGCCAGCAGCTCGTTCAGCTCCGCCAGCTCGGCGTGCGAGAGGTCGCGGCCCTTGCGGGCGAGGTCGGTCGCACGGCCCGCCTGCTCGGCGGTGAAGCCGGCGTACTTCGGGGCGGTGAAGTCGTGGCCGTCGGCGACGTTGGCGCCGAGGAGCCGGGCGAGGGACCGGTCCACGTCGTCACAGGCGTCGACAGCCGCATCCACCTTCGCCTGCCAGCGCGGCCGGTTGACGCGGAGGGACTCCTGGTAGTCGGGATCGTGGCGCGCCGCGTGCCGGTCGGCGTCGGTGGCCAGGGGCAACGCCTCGACCTTCCCCTTCCCGTCCACCCGGAAGCCCGCGGCGGGGGCCTCCTCCTCGGCGATCTTCCTCAGCCGGTCGCGGGAGGACCTGAAGGTGTCGTGACCCTGGGCGAGGGCCTGGTGGACGCCCTTGGCCTCCTTGGCGGCGTCCTCGAACTCCTTGGCCGTCCTGTCGACGAACGGCCGCGCCACGCCGGCGGTGACCCCGCTCCACTCGGCCTTGTCGGACTTGGCCTTCATGCCGTTGCGGGCGGCCTCGGCCAGCTCCTCCAGCTTGGCGGCCATGGCCTGCCAGTCGCGGACGGCGGTGGCGAGCTTGTCGATCGGGGCGTTCAGCACGTTCTCGTACGTCACCACGGCGGTGCCTGCTCCCCCTCTCCCCTACTTGAGGTAGGCGTCGAGCTTGGAGGTGGTGAACTCCGCGTGGAGGCACTGCTCGTCCGCGCGGTGGGAGGAGAGCGAGTAGTTCAGCCCGTTGGAGATCTGCGCGCAGGCGGCGGCGAGGGTCTTGACCTGGGATTCCCACCGGGTGTTCGCCTTGGCGAGCGCGGCCCCGCTGCCGAAGCCCTCGCGCGCGAGCGCGCCGGCGGCCTCGGCGGAGGCGGTTGCGGCGTGCCGGCCGTCGGCCTGGAGGCGGGAGTGCAGCTTGTGCGCCTCGCTGCCGATGGCGCCGATGTGGTCCTGGTTGAGGACGAGGTCGGCGGCGCCGGCGGCGGGCGGCGCCGCCTGGTTGAGGCGGGTCGAGATGTTGGCCGCGGCGGTGGCGCGTGCGGCGGACCACTCCTCTTCGAAGGACATCCCGTGTGCTCCCCACTCCGTGTCTGCGTCAGGGCCTCGCCCGCCGCCGTACGACGACTGCGGCGACGGCCCCGCCGATGAGGACACAGGCCCCCAGCCCGAGGGCGATCCAGGGCGGATCGCCGCCGCCGTCGCCCTTGTCTACCGCAGACCCGGCCCGGGGTGGGGGCGGGGAGGTGATCTTTCCCCCGGTCGAGGGAACGGGCGCGCCTGATGCTGCCGACGTCGCTGCGGCGAGGTCGAGCAGCGGGTACACGTCCGCCGGGCCGGGGTCCCCGGGGGTGGGGAGGGCGACGCGGGGGCGGACTACGCCGTAGCCGATGTAGTCGTTCCGCTCGACGCCGTCGACGGGCTTGCCGGCGGTGTTGAGGAGGACGCGGAGGATCTGGTTGTTGGTCCAGGTGGGGTGGGCGGACCAGAGGAGGGCGGCGGAGGCCGAGGTTAGGGCGGTGGCGTCGCTTGTGCCGTGGCCTGTGCAGAGGCCTGTGCCGCCGCTGCACGCCGTGACGATGTCTGTCCCGGGCGCGGACATGTCCACCGCGGCGTTGTGCTGCGACTCCTCGGTCGCCGCCCCGTCGCGGTCAACGGCCGCGATGCCCACCACTCCTGGTGTGCCGGAGGGAAAGTAGATCTCGTTATGGCCTTCGTTGCCTACGCCAGCAAAGATCAACTTGCCCTTTGCGAGCGCGTACTTGACTGCTTCGGACAGCTCAGCCGAATCGGGCCAGCCGATCATCGCGATATTCAGGATCTTGGCATCTGAATCGGCAGCAAATCGAATCGCGTCCTTCAGGGTTGTGTCCCGGGAAACGCCATTGCCGTGCAGATCCACACGCAATGGCAAGATCTTCGCGCCGGGAGCAAGCCCGATGGCGCTGTCCACCCCGCCAGGACCCTTCCCATTGGCAGCGATGATGGCAGCCATGCTGGTGCCGTGGCTCTCATAGTCAGTGCGCTCATCGCCCGCGATCGTGTCCGGGGCGAAGTCCCTACCTGGCAGCACTTGACCCTCAAGTTCGGGGATGCGGGCCACCCCGGTATCGATCACCGCGACAGTGACACCCTTACCCGTGCTGATCTTCCACGTCTCGTCAGCCTTCATGGCATCGAGGTGCCACTGCTTGGAGCGCACGCTGTCCGCGTGGGCTGGGGTCGCGGCAACCCCAGCAAGCACCAAACCCACGAGGGCCGAGGCCACCCTTCGCGTACGCATCCCGTGCAACGTCCGTTTCGCTCAGTCGATCACTGGAGGGACAACACGACGGTTTCCCTGCCAGGTCTCTTCATCCTCAGCCAAGTAGTCGGGGCGGTCGCCCATCTGGCCTCCCCTCCTGCGGCTCGGAGTCGGGGAAGCAGTACCACCATGACCCAGCGCGCCAACGCCCGCTCCTCGTACGAGGCCCGAGCCGCCCTGCGTGAATGGCTGGCTGCCAGCGGCCGCCTGACGGCCACCAACAACCCCACCGAGCTCCACCGCCAGTCGTCGACCGGTTGCAGAGCCACCCGGAGAGTTATGCGGACTGCCGAACCCGCCCCCCATCATGCCGGGCACTGCGCGCCCACCAGCGTGCGGCCCGTCCGCGCCGATGACCGTGCCACGGGGGATGCCTGCGCTCGGACCGCCGCTCACGATCGGCCGCCCGCCCACGATCCCGGTGTCTCGGGGAGTTGGAACCGGGATACTGCCGGCCTTGCCGCCGATTCCAACAGGCGGCCGCGTGATTGGTGGTACCGCCCCGGCACTTGGCGGAAGCGGCAGAGGCGGAACAGGAACGCCGGGAGGAGTCCAGCCATTGCCAGGGCTGCTAGGGCCAGGAGCGACAGGCAGACCCGTGGCTGGTGGCAGAGTCTTGTCCGGAAGCGTGGCAACACGGTCAAGGCCCACATCCACACCACCATCCGGGAGCCCCGGCGATGGGAGCAGCCCTGTCGTGGGCGGCACAGCATCATCGCGCAGCGCCAGACGGCCCGACACCTGGCTGGACTCATTCGAGGGGCCGCTCAGAGGTGACGCGAAAGCCCCACCGCCAGAACCAGACGAAGCAGCGCTCGCGGAACCATCAGTCGGTCGCGCGAGATAAGTGCCCTGCTCCACCCCGGCAGGCGGCACGAAGTCCGGCGGCGGCGCCGGAAACGTCGGCACAGTCGCCTTGTTCATCTCCGCCGACGACTGCTCGTACGACTGCGCCAGCTTCGTCAGCTGCTGCACCGCCTGCTGGTGGTCGGCGGTCAGCTTCGTGTAAGCGGTTCGGCCTAGTTGTTGGGCGTCGGGGTCGTTGTGGAACTTGTGCGCCGCGTCCAGGTTCTCGGCCGCCGACGTGTCGTACTTCGGGGTGTTGGCCTTCACCTCGATCATCGTCTGCGCCGCCTGCGTCATCCACTTGCCGCCCGCCGCACTGTAGTCACTCAGCAGCAGCGTCGCGCTGCCCGCGCGGCTGACCCAGTTCTGGAAGGCATGTGCGGCCTCGCCCTCCCATCCCTTGACCTGGTGCTTCTTGAGGGCGCTGCCGATCTCCTTGATCACGGCCGCAGCCTCCACCAGCTGCGTCGCCCGGGCCTTGACCGTCTCCGGGTTGACGGACGCGATCATGGCCAGCAGTTGCTCGTGCGAGTAGCCCTCGAAGTTCGTCGTCGCCATCAGATCGTGCCCTTCGACGTGCTCGGGGTCGGGGCCGGCTGCGAGGCCGGGGCGTGCTTCCGGGCCTCGCGTTCCTGTTGGACCAGGGGGTCGCGGTCCGGGACGTAGGCGTCCTTCGAGGTCTTGACCAGCGCTCGCATGCGGGCCTGCGTCTCCTCGTCCACGCCGCCGTAGCCCTTGCCCGCCGTCAGGATGGCGATGCCCAGCGCCTCGATCTGGCCCGCCAGGCCCGCCGACAGCTTCTGCAGCTCGCCGTGGACCGTCGTGTACGCCTTGAACAGGGCGTCCGCCTCGGCGAAGCCCGTGCCCAGGGTGCCCGTCGGCAGGGTGCCGTGGGCCAGTTTGCGGGCGTCCGCCTCCGAGCCGTCGAGGGTCTTCAGCAGCGCGTCGACCCGGTTCTTGTAGTCGGTCAGCGAGTCGTACTCGACCTCCAGGGCCTTCGCCTGGGCCATCAGACCGGCCGCGACACTGCCGGCGACGTTCACCCCCAGCAGCCCCGGACCCGCGCTGTCCACCGCCACGATGCCTCCCCCGCTCCCCGTCCCCGTGCGCACCCGCTCGCGCCACTCTAACGAGCGGCGCCGACAGGCCCCAAGCGGCTAGGAGTTGGGCACCGCCGACGCCGGTGCCGCGACCGCCGCCGATGGCCGGATCGGGATCCTGTTCACGGGCCGGCCCGTCGCCGCGCGGACCGCCGAGGCCACCGCCGCCGGGGTGGTCACCACCGGGACCGCGCTCGCCGCCTTCGCGCCGAACGGGGCCACCACGTCGCGCTCCTCCACCAGCCGGACGATGCGCACCGCCGGGGCGTCCAGGGACGTCGGCAGGGCGTAGCCCGTCAGGTCGGGGTGGCGGACCAGGCCGGCGACCGAGCGGAGGTTCTCCGTCAGGGCCGCGCCGACGCCCTGGGTGACGCCCGCTTCGATACGGGCTTCCAGCTGGCGGGGGTTGAGGACGCGGCCGACGTCCTGGGCGACGGCGAGCTCCACCACCCGGACCGTGCCCAGCTCGATGTCCACGTCGACCACCGCGCGGATCGCGCAGAAGGCGAGGCCGACGAAGGCGTCGCCCTGGCCGTCCGAGTCCAGCGGCTCCGTGGGGTGGGGGCGGCACTGGGCCGTCGCCCAGAGCTCCTTGCCCTCTATCGCCTCCGCGACCGTCATCGAGAAGGCCCCGTCGTACGACGTGATCCGGCCGTCCTGGATCTGGAGGAGTTCCGTCGACATGCCGAGCTTGTGGGCCATGGGCTGGAGGAGCTGCGTACGGACCATCTTCGCGGCCCGTTCGACGGCCCCGCCGGAGACCCACGTGTGGCGGCCGTGGGCCGCGGGGCCCGCCGGCGGCTGGTCGGTGTCGACGGGGGCGCAGGTCACCTCGTCGATGCCGAGGACCTCCTGGACGATCTGGCGTGCGAGGGTGGCGAAGCCCTGCCCGGTGTCCACGGCCGCGCAGATGACGGTGGCGGCGCCGCCGACGACCTTCACGGTGGCGGTGGAGACCTCGTCCGCGCCCTCGGCGCCGAGCATGTGGACCATGCCCACGCCGTAGCCGACGCCGCGCCGCACCGCGCCGGGTTCGCCCGCGCCCTCGGGGCCGCCGGGCAGCAGCCACTCCTCCTCGGGGGTGTCCTTGGGGAGGGAGGGGAGGGGGAAGTCGCGGACCGAGCGCAGGAGTTCGGCGACGGGGGCCGGGCAGGTGACGGTCTGGCCGGTGGGGAGCAGGTCACCGGTGGCCAGGACGTTGCGCATGCGCAGCTCCGCGCCGTCGATGCCGAGGGCGGCGGCGAGCTTGTCCATCTGGCCCTCGTACGCGGCGCAGACCTGCATGGCGCCCTCGCCCCGGACGTGGCCGGAGGGCGGGTTGTTCGTGCGGACCGCCCAGCCCTCGACGAAGGCGTGCGGGACGACGTACGGGCCGCAGGCGAAGGCCACGGCTGCAGCGAGGGACTCGGCGGAGGCGTCGGCGTAGGCGCCGGCGTCCATCAGGATCTGGGCCTCGACCTTGACCAGCCGGCCCTCGGCGTCCGCGTGGTGGCGGTAGCGCAGCAGGGTCGGGTGGCGGTGGGAGTGGCCGAGGAAGGACTCCTCGCGGGTGGCGGCCAGTTTGACCGGGCAGCCCGTGCGCAGGGCGAGGAGGCCCAGCGGCAGCTGGAAGGCGGCGTCCTCGCGGTCGGCCGTGGCGCCGGGGACTCCGGTGACGACGACGCGGACGCGGTCCGGCTCCAGGCCGAAGCAGGCGGCGGCGAGGTCGCGGTCGGTGTGCGGGTCGGTGGAGGCGGTGTAGATCTCCACGCCGCCGTCGGGGCGGGGCACGGCGAGGCCGGCCTCGGCGCCGATGGGGGCGGGGTCCTGGCGGCCGATGCGGTAGAGGCCCTCGACGACGACCTCGCCGGTGGCCTCCGGGTCGCCGTAGCGCAGCGGGATGTGCCGGATCAGGTTGCCGTCGGGGTGCAGCGGGGCCGCGCCGAAGGACTGCTCGGGGTCGGTGACGGCGTCGAGGAGTTCGTACTCGACGATGATCGCGGCGGCGGCGAGGCGTGCCGTGTCGGGGTGGTCGGCGGCGACGGCGGCGATGGGCTCGCCGTGGTGGCGTACGACGTCGTGGGCGAAGACCGGCCGGTCGGCGATGCGCCGGCCGTGGGTGGCCGCGCCGGGGACGTCGGCGTGGGTGATGACGGCGCGCACGCCGGGCATCTCGGCGGCGGCCGAGGTGTCGATGGAGCGGATGCGGGCGTGGGCGTGCGGGGAGCGCAGCACGGCGGCCCACAGGAGGCCCTCGGCCCACAGGTCGGCGGCGTAGGGGAAGGTGCCCTCGGCCTTGGCGCGGGAGTCGGCGGAGGGGACGGAGACGCCGATGCCGCGCAGGGGGCGCGGCTGATCGGTGTCGCCGTCGGTGCCGAGGCTGACCGTCGCCATGGTGGTGGTCGTGGTGGTGCCGGCCGTCGCCGTGGCCGCGTCCTGCCCGCTCACGCCATGCCTCCGTTGTGCTGGTCCCCGCCGAATCCGTTCCCGTTCGGGCCGCCGAAGCCGTCGGCTCCGTGTGGGCCGGGGAGTCCGTCCGGTCCGGGGAGTCCGTCCGGTCCGGGGTGGCCGTCCTGTCCGAGGAATCCGTCCGGTCCGGGGTGGCCGATCGGGGTGCCCCGGCCGTCGGTCCCGTGCGGGCCCGTATGGCCGGCGAAGCCCGCCTGGCCGCCGTCGAACACACCGGATCCCGGGTTCGAGCCGAAGGGGTCGAACCCGTCCGTCCCGTGTGCCGCCGGGTGGGCCTGGTGGATCCCGCCCTCGCCGGGCTGTGCCTGGTGCGGGATGAGCGCCTCGGTCTCCGCGGCGGTCGCCTCCCGTTCCGCGACGACCTCGCGGACCGCCTCGATGACGCCCTTGTAGCCCGAGCAGCGGCAGAGGTTGCCGCACAGCGCCTGGCGGGTCTCCAGGTCGCTGGGGGCGTGGTTGCCCTCCAGCAGGTCATGGATGGTCATGGCCATGCCCGGCACGCAGAACCCGCACTGCACCCCGCCCGACCTGCACAACGCCTGCTGCACGTCCGAGAGTTCCCCGCCGCTCGCGAGGCCCTCGACGGTGCGCACCTCGCTGCCGGCCGCCGTCGCCGCCGGCACCAGGCAGGAGGCGACGAGCCGCCCGTCGACCTGGACCGCGCAGGCTCCGCACTCGCCCTGCGAGCAGCCGTCCTTGGCGCCGGCCAGGCCGAGCCGCTCGCGCAGCACGTACAGCAGGGACTCGCCGATCCACGCACCGGTGACGGGCCGGTCGGCGCCGTTGACCCGCAGGACGTACGACGCCGACGGGTGCTCGTGCTGGGCGACGGCGGGGATCCGCTCTTCCTCGTACGCGGTCTCCTGGAGCGGGAAACTCCCGGTGTCGCCCTCGGCCGGGGGTGTCACACCGCTGTCGGCACCGCCGTCGCCCGGCACGGGCGCGGCCTCCGCTTCGGCCGGAGCCGCCGCCGGGGGCTCCGCGAAACCGGATCCGGCGGTCCCGGCGCCCTCGGCACCGCCGTCGGCCTCCACCGGACGCGGCCGCTCGCCCTCGACCGGCATCTCGGCCGGGCCGTGGGAGGCCTCGATGTCCGGGGCGGCCGCGGGCACGGCCTCGGGCTCCGGCCCGGCCTGGAGGTAGCCCTCGGGCAGCGGGGTGCCCACGCCGGGGCCGCCCAGCACCCTGGGGCCGCGTCCGGCCGACGGGGCGGCCGCGGGCGCACCGGCGGCGCCGCCCGGGAGCACGCCGGAGCTCAGCAGCACCCCGGGAGCCGCCTCGGCAGCCGCCTCG
>NZ_GG657750.1:3028397-3033931 GCF_000158895.1 Streptomyces sp. C
GCGGCATCGGGGCCACCGCGCCGATCGCGCACCGCACTCCACAGCGCGCCGGGTCCAGTACGAGTCCCACCGACGCCACCGCGCGGCCCGGGCCGGTGCGTCCGGTGGCCTTCAGGAACACCTGCGGGGCGTGCAGCAGCGGCACCCGCACGAAGCCGATCAGTTCGCCCGGCCGCAGCATGTCGCGGCCGGCCAGCAGGTGGGAGACGGGGATCTCGCGCTGCGAGCACCCGGTGTCGCCGAGGCTGCCGGGGCCGACGATCACCAGCTCCGCCTCCAGCGCGGCCAGCACCGGCAGGGCGTCGCCGGTCGGCGCGGCCGAGGCGATGTTGCCGCCGAGGGTGCCGGCGTTGCGGATCTGCGGCGGGCCGGCGGCCCGGGCGGCCGCGGCCAGCGCCGGGATCAGAGCGGCGAAATCCGGCCGTCCCATCCGGGCGTGCGTCAGTCCGGCGCCGAGCAGCGCGTGCCCGTCCTGGTACTGCCAGCCGCGGATCTCGTTGATCCGGCCGAGGCCGACCAGGGCGGCGGGGCGCAGCAGCCCGGCGTTGACGGCGGCCATGAGGTCGGTGCCGCCCGCCACGGGCACGGCCGCGGGCATGGCGGCGAGTGCCGCGACGGCCTCGTCGAGCGATGCCGGCAGCATCACGGACTGCGCCCGCTCCGCCTGCGGCCCGAGAGCCGAGTGCGGTGCGTGCGGCCCCTGAGCCGAATGCGGTGTGTGCGGTGCGTGCGTGGTCAACCCGGCTGCCCCTTCCCGATGTCCCGGTCCCGGCGCTCACGCCTGTCCGCCGTACGGGTACGTGCTCACCGCCGGGGACGTTGGCAACTTCTGGCACATCTTCGGGGACCGCCCCGGCGCCGAGGGTGGCCCGCGTACGGGGTGCCGGCCCGCGCTCCGGCGCCGTCGCGCGCGCGGCCGGGGCGGGGCCCCGCGGGCGGGGCCTGCGGGCGGGGCCTGCGGGCGGGCCGGAGCCGCCTGCGGCACGGTCCGTCCACCCTCCGCCCGAACGTCCGTTTTTCCCCGGATCGGCCTCCTTTGAGCGAGAGTTCCAAAGGTTCCCGAAGAGTTCCGCTTCCGGACGGGCGGCGCCGGAGCGCCCCCCGCGCCCCCGGGTCACACGATCGGGGGCGCGCCTTCGAGCGGGCGTCCCACGACCCCCGGCCGCCGCTGCCACGGCAGAGGTCCGGCCAGTGGCCGGTAGTCGACCCCGAGGGCGTCCAGGCGTGCCAGGTGGGCCGCCGTGCGCGCCTCGAAGCCGGCCCAGTCACGGGATTCCGGTTCCGGCAGCCGCGACCACACCGTCTCGGCGAAGGCGGCCAGCCGGGGGAACACCTGGTAGTCCACGCGGGACTGGTTCTCCATCACCTCGGTCCACACGTTGGCCTGGGCGCCCAGCACGTGCGCGGCGGCCTCCGGCGACAGCTTCGGCGGCACCGGCTCGAAGCGGTAGACGTCCTCCAGGGTGCGCACGTACCCGATGGGCATCGGCTCGTCGGGGCCGTCCGCCTGACGGTGGTCCAGGTACACCTGCTGCTCGGGGCACATCACCACGTCGTGCCCGGCTTCGGCGGCGGCGACGCCGCCCGCGTAGCCGCGCCAGGAGGAGACGGCGGCGCCGTCGGCGAGGCCGCCCTCCAGGATCTCGTCCCAGCCGATGAGGCGGCGGCCGCGGGCGGCGAGCCAGCCGTCGAAGTGCCGGATGAACCAGGACTGGAGGCCGTCCTCCCCGTCGACGCCCAGTTCGCGGATGCGTGCCTGCGCGGCGGGCGAGGCCCGCCACTGCTCCTTGGGGCACTCGTCGCCGCCGACGTGGACGAACGGCGAGACGTCGGCCGGGAAGAGCTCCAGCAGTTCCTCGAAGACCCCTTCGTAGAAGCGCAGTACCTCCTCGGTCGGGGCGAGGACGTTCTCGCTGATGCCCCAGTCGTCCCACACGCCCAGCGCGGCGGTGTCCACGACGTCCGCGTTGCCCAGCCACGGGTAGGCGGCGATGGCGGCCTGCGAGTGCCCGGGGACGTCGATCTCGGGGACGATCCGTACGTGCCGTTCGGCGGCGTACGCGACGATCTCGCGGATGTCGTCCCGGGTGTAGAAGCCGCCGTGCGGGGTCTCGTTCCACAGCGGGGAGGCGCGGTGGCCCCACCGGCTGCGGGCCCGCCAGGCGCCCACCCCGGTGAGCCGGGGGTGGCGCTCGATCTCGATGCGCCAGCCCTGGTCGTCCGTCAGGTGCAGGTGGAGCACGTTCAGCTTGTGGGCGGCGAGCAGGTCGATGTGGCGCAGCACCCCGTCCTTGGGCGTGAAGTGCCGGGCGGTGTCGAGCATCATGCCGCGCCATCCGAAGCGGGGGCTGTCGGCGACGGCCGCGTACGGCAGGCTCCAGGTCCGGCCGGGGCGCAGCGGCGCCCGCCGGTAGGCGTCGGGACCGAGGAGCTGACGCAGCGTCTGGGCGCCCCAGAACAGCCCGGCGGCGTCCCCGCCGGTCAGTTCCACGCCGTCGGGGCCGATGTCGAGCCGGTACGCCTCGGGCCGCAGCCCGTCCGCTCCCCCGGGCTCCCCGGACTCGATCCGCAGCCGTACGTCGCCCCGGGCGCCGGCGGCGGGCGCGGGCAGGGCCCATCCGGTGGCGGCGCCCACCTCCCGGCGCAGCCAGCGTGCGACGCCCCCGGTGCCGGGCCCGGCGTCGAGCACGGGCTCGGGCCCGAAGGTGTGGCGGCGTCCCTTCGGGTCGGGAACGAGGTGTTCGGGGAGCGGGATCAGGTCCATGCGTCAGTCCTCCGCGTCGGCCGGCGGCCGCCCGGGCGGGGACGGCGGCGGCCGGCCCGCGGCGGCCCGCGCACCCGTCCCCGCGGGGCGACGCTCGTCGCGCCGACCCTAACCCGCCCCGCGCACACGGCGAAGGCCCCCGTACGCGCTGACGCGCATCGGGGGCCTTCGGCGGCGGAAGCCGGGACCGTCGGCCAGGACCTCGGGTCAGGACCTCGGGTCAGGCCCCCCTACTTGTCCTTGCCGCCCTTGTCCTTGTCGCCGCCGGCGCCCATGGACTCGTAGATCTCCTTGCACATGGGGCAGACGGGGTACTTCTTCGGGTCGCGGCCCGGGACCCAGACCTTGCCGCAGAGCGCCACGACGGGGGTGCCGTCGAGCGCGCTCGCCATGATCTTGTCCTTCTGGACGTAGTGGGCGAAGCGCTCGTGGTCGCCGTCGCCGTGGGACACCTGCGGCGTCGGTTCTACGAGGGTCCCCGTACCAGTCCCGCGCTCGGGCTCAAGAGTGCTCATAAATCCAGGGTACTGAACCCGGCCGGGCTCAGTTCAGCGACGGGTCGTCCAGATAGGTGGCGACCATCGCGAGCTCGCTGCGCTGGCGGCGCAGCACGGCTCGCCACAGCCGTTCGGGGTCGGGGTAGGAGACGTCGCCCGGTTCGGAGTCGACGACGTACCAGGCGCCGCCGCCGAGCTCGTCCTCCAGTTGGCCGGGGCCCCATCCGGAGTAGCCGGCGAAGATGCGCAGGGCGCCGAGGGCGGTGGCGAGGAGTTCGGGCGGGGCCTCCAGGTCGACGAGGCCGATCGCCCCGTGGACCCGGCGCCAGCCGAGCGGCCCCTCCTCCCCGGGTATCACGGCGACGCCCAGGGCGGAGTCCAGTGCGACGGGGCCGCCCTGGAACACCACCCCCGGATCGCCGGCCAGCGGGGCCCAGGGGAGCAGGATGTCGCGGACGTCCACGGGGGTGGGCCGGTTGAGGACCACGCCGAGCGAGCCCTGCTCGTCGTGGTCGAGCAGCAGCACCACCGCGCGGTCGAAGTTCGGGTCCGCGAGGGCGGGGGTGGCCACGAGCAGCCGCCCTGTGAGGGAGGACACCTCGGTCATGGGCACATGATCTCGCACAATCGCCCCTCGGGGGGAGCGGGCGGCGGTATCGGATCACGCGCAGCTCAGGGCGCACGGCGGCAGAGAGGAGCGCGCGCCGCCCCGCACGCCGGAACGCAACACTCCGCTACCTGGCGGACACCGAGGGTGCTGTGCCGTATTCATGACAGTCCTACGGCCCCGTCACCCATACAAACATGGGGGTGGTGGCCCTTACCCTTACGTCTGGTCCCCTGCCCATCCACTCCGGAACGCGAGATCCATGACCGGCAACGATGTCCTGCTTGTCCACGGCGGAACCCCGCTCGAGGGCGAGATCCGTGTCCGCGGTGCGAAGAACCTCGTGCCGAAGGCCATGGTGGCCGCCCTGCTCGGCAGCGAGCCGAGCCGGCTGCGCAATGTTCCCGACATCCGTGACGTGCGGGTCGTGCGCGGTCTGCTCCAGCTGCACGGCGTGACCGTGCGCCCCGGCGAAGAGCCGGGCGAGCTGATCCTCGACCCGACCTACGTCGAGAGCGCGAACGTCGCCGACATCGACGCGCACGCGGGCTCCTCCCGCATCCCGATCCTCTTCTGCGGCCCGCTGCTGCACCGCCTCGGCCACGCCTTCATCCCGGGCCTGGGCGGCTGCGACATCGGCGGCCGGCCGATCGACTTCCACTTCGACGTGCTCCGCCAGTTCGGCGCGACCATCGAGAAGCGCGAGGGCGGCCAGTACCTGGAGGCCCCGCAGCGCCTGCGCGGCTGCAAGATCCGCCTGCCCTACCCGTCGGTCGGCTCGACCGAGCAGGTCCTGCTGACGGCCGTCCTGGCCGAGGGCGTGACCGAGCTCAGCAACGCCGCCGTCGAGCCGGAGATCGAAGACCTCATCTGCGTCCTGCAGAAGATGGGCGCGATCATCTCCGTGGACACCGACCGGACCATCCGGATCACCGGTGTCGACCGCCTGAGCGGCTACAACCACAAGGCGCTCCCGGACCGCCTGGAGGCCGCGTCCTGGGCTTCCGCGGCCCTGGCCACCGGCGGCAACATCTACGTGCGCGGCGCCCAGCAGCGCTCGATGATGACCTTCCTGAACACGTACCGGAAGGTCGGCGGCGCCTTCGAGATCGACGACGAGGGCATCCGCTTCTGGCACCCGGGCGGCCCGCTGAAGGCCATCGCCCTGGAGACGGACGTGCACCCCGGCTTCCAGACCGACTGGCAGCAGCCGCTGGTCGTCGCCCTGACGCAGGCCACGGGCCTGTCGATCGTGCACGAGACGGTGTACGAGTCCCGCCTCGGCTTCACCTCGGCGCTGAACCAGATGGGTGCTCACATCCAGCTGTACCGCGAGTGCCTGGGCGGCAGCGCCTGCCGCTTCGGCCAGCGCAACTTCCTGCACTCGGCGGTCGTCTCCGGCCCGACCAAGCTGCAGGGCGCCGACCTGGTCATCCCCGACCTGCGCGGCGGCTTCTCGTACCTGATCGCGGCGCTGGCGGCCGAGGGCACCTCGCGCGTCCACGGCATCGACCTGATCAACCGCGGCTACGAGAACTTCATGGAGAAGCTCCAGGAGCTCGGCGCCAAGGTCGAGCTGCCCAACGGCGACCTGGTCTGATCATCTTCCCGCAGGGGCCCCACGGGGCCCCTGCGGGGCCCTGGAAAGGCCTGAGGGCGGCCACCC
>NZ_GG657750.1:3034031-3045281 GCF_000158895.1 Streptomyces sp. C
ATATATATATATATATATATATATATATATATATATATATATACATATATATATATATATATATATATATATATATATATATATATATATACATATATATACATATATATACATATATATAGATATATATACGCCCTCGGCCGTTCTACGTACCACTGCCGTCCCGAGGGCCTGTGCGGCCCTCGGCACAAGGGCGGTACTACTTGCCCTTGGCGGCTTCCTTGAGCTTGGAGCCCGCGGAGACCTTCACGCTGTAGCCGGCCGGGATCTGGATGGGGTCGCCGGTCTGCGGGTTGCGCGCGGTGCGAGCGGCACGGTGGGTGCGCTCGAAGGTCAGGAAGCCGGGGATGGTGACCTTCTCGTCGCCCTTGGCGACGATCTCGCCGACGGTCTCGGCGAGCGCGGCCAGAACGGCGTCGGCGTCCTTGCGGGTCACCTCGGCGCGCTCGGACAGAGCGGCCACCAGCTCACTGCGGTTCATGTTGTACTCCCGTGTTCAACTTGCCTTAGAGGCGTGAGATCGAAGCCGATGCTGCCAGGGCCCTAGGACAGTGCCCGGACCCGGGTCTGAACGTCAGACCCTCTCGCCCGGTTACGCATCCTGCCCCCACCAGCGGCGGGAAAGCCAATCCGGCACCCGCCAGGGTCACACGAAAAGCGCCACAGTCACGCCGCGGTGACGCTCCGTCCGCACCATGGGCTCCGGGGGATGGCTCCGGGGGATGCGGACCGCGGGCCACGCGGGCATCCCCGCAACCCTATGGGCGCCCTGCCGGGCCCGCATCCCGCGACGCGCCGGTATCAGGCCGTGGGCCCCGTCACAGCGGGGGCCTGGGCGGCCTGTGCGGCCTTGCGGACGGCGCCCGCGACGGCTCCGGCGACCTTGTCGTTGAAGACCGACGGGATGATGTAGTTCGCGTTCAGCTCGTCCTGGCCGACGACGTCGGCGAGGGCGGCCGCGGCGGCCAGCATCATGTCGGTGTTCACGGTGCGCGACTGGGCGTCGAGCAGGCCGCGGAAGACGCCGGGGAAGACCAGGACGTTGTTGATCTGGTTCGGGAAGTCCGAGCGGCCGGTGGCCACGACGGCGGCCGTCTGGCGCGCGATGGCCGGGTCGACCTCCGGGTCCGGGTTCGCGAGCGCGAACACGATGGCACCGTCGGCCATGGCGGCGACGTCCTCGCCCGAGAGTACGTTCGGGGCCGAGACGCCGATGAAGACGTCGGCGCCGACCACGGCCTCCTTGAGGGTGCCGGTGTAGCCCTCGGGGTTGGTGTTGTCGGCGATCCAGCGCAGCGGGGAGTCCGGCGCGGCGTCGACCAGGTCGGGGCGGCCGGCGTGCACGACGCCGTGGATGTCGGCACTGACGGCGTTCTTGACGCCCGCGGCGAGGAGCAGCTTGAGGATGGCCGTACCGGCGGCGCCGGCGCCCGACATGACGACCTTGACGTCCTCAACTGCCTTGCCCACGACGCGAAGTGCGTTGGTGAGGGCGGCGAGGACGACGATGGCGGTGCCGTGCTGGTCGTCGTGGAAGACGGGGATGTCGAGGGCCTCGCGCAGGCGGGCCTCGATCTCGAAGCAGCGCGGCGCGGAGATGTCCTCCAGGTTGATGCCGGCGAAGCCCGGGGCCATGGCCTTGACGATGGCGACGATCTCGTCGGCGTCCTGGGTGTCGAGGCAGATCGGCCAGGCGTCGATGCCGGCGAAGCGCTTGAAGAGGGCGGCCTTGCCCTCCATGACGGGCAGCGCCGCCATCGGGCCGATGTTGCCGAGGCCGAGGACGGCGGAGCCGTCGGTCACGACTGCGACGGAGTTGCGCTTGATGGTGAGGCGGCGTGCGTCCTCGGGGTTCTCGGCGATGGCCATGCACACGCGGGCGACGCCCGGGGTGTAGATCATCGAGAGGTCGTCGCGGTTGCGGATGGGGTGCTTGGACGACATTTCGATCTTGCCGCCGAGGTGCATCAGGAAGGTGCGGTCGGAGACCTTGCCGAGGCTGACGCCCTCGATGCCGCGGAGCTTCTCGACGATCTCGTCGGCGTGCGCGGTGGAGGTGGCGGCGATGGTGACGTCGATACGGAGCTTCTCGTGCCCGGAGGCGGTGACGTCGAGGCCGGTGACCGACCCCCCGGAAGACTCCACGGCGGTGGTGAGCTGGGAGACCGCGGTTCCGCTCGCGGGCACTTCCAGGCGGACCGTCATCGAATACGAGACGCTGGGCGCCGTTGCCATGGCCGTGTTTCCTCTTCTGTCCCTGGTTTCGCTGTACACGGATCCGGCCCGACACCGTCCGGCGAGGGACGGGCGGGCAGGACCTGTTGTCCGATCGTCCCACCTACCAGCCGGTACGAGGTAACCAGCTACAAATTTCGGAAAGACTCTTCCACCATACGAGAGAAGTTGGCCGCCTGGAATGGTGGTTTAACACAAAACAGGTCCGCGCCCCCCACTCGGTGGGGGGCGCGGACCTGGTGTTCACGACTAAGACACCGACCCGCCATGCTCGCCTCGCGGCAAGTGGTCGCTCTAAGCGACGAAGGTTGGGCCCGGGGGCTTGGATCGAGCCGGTGTCGTACCCAGGCTAACAAAGGATCGCCGGAAGCGATCCCCCCTCCCGCGAGTTGGACACCCGGGATCACGCGCCTGGCCGCGAGCCGTCCGGGAACGGCCCGAGGCTGGTCGGGCGGGGGCGGGAGGGCGTTACGCGCCGTCAGCGGGACGGCGCGTCGTGAGCGGCTCCACCAGGGCTCCACCAGGGCTCCGGCAGAGCTCCGCCAGGGCTCCCGACCGCCGCCCACCGGAGAGGGCCGGGGAGGGCCCCGGTGGGGGCGGGGCCGGGCCCTGGGGGGCGCGTCACGGCCGCAGCAGCTCCGGCACGCCGTCCGCGCCCGGCTTGTCGCCCGCCGCCGAGACCACCGTCAGCTGCTGCGTCGCACGCGTCAGCGCCACGTACAGCACCCGCAGGCCCGCCGGGGACTCCTCCGCGATCTCCGCCGGGGACACCACCACGGTCGCGTCGTACTCCAGGCCCTTGGCCTCCAGGCTGCCGAGCGCCACCGCCCGCTCGCCCAGGTCCGCCAGCCAGCCCGCGGCCTCCGCACGCCGGTCCATGGCCACGACCACGCCCACCGTGCCGTCCACCTGCTCCAGCAGCCGCCGCGTCTCCTCCCGCACCACCGCGCCCAGGTCCTCCCCGGCCGCCGTGAAGCGGGGCTCCAGGCCCGTCGAGCGCACCGCCGTCGGTGGCTCCATGCCCGGCATCGCCAGCTCCAGCACCCGGGCCGCCACCCGGGCGACCTCGGCCGGATTGCGATAGTTCACGGTCAGCGTGAACCGCCTGCGCGGCCGGGAACCGAGCGCCTCGTCCCGCGCCGCCGCCGCCTCGTCCGGGTCCGTCCACGAGGACTGCGCCGGGTCCCCGACCACCGTCCAGGTACCCGTCCGGCCCCGCCGGCCCACCATCCGCCACTGCATCGGCGTCAGGTCCTGCGCCTCGTCCACGATCACGTGCGCGTACTCGGTCCGCTCGGCCGCGATCCGCTCGGCCCGCTCCCACTGGGTCTCCTCGCGGGTCGGCATCAGCTCCTCCAGCCCGCTGAGCTGGTCCAGCGGGTCCAGCTCCCGCTTCCGCTTCTGGCGCGCCGGCGCGCCGAGGAGCTGGTTCAGCTCGTCCAGCAGCGCCACGTCGTGCACCGAGAGCGGGCCGGAGCCGTCCGCGCCGACCCGGCGCAGCGAACGCGCCAGCTGGCGCGTCTCGCGCGGGTTCAGGTCCCGCCGCGACCAGCGGCCCAGCCGCCGCTCGTCGGCCATCGCCGCCAGCACCCGGCGCGGGGTCAGCTCCGGCCACCAGGCGTTCAGGAAGCCGAGGAAGTCGTCCTCGGTGGAGATGTCCTCGTCGAACGCGCTGCGCAGCTCGGCCGCCAGCTCCGGGTCGCTGTGCCGGCCGGACGCGCCCGTCTTCGCGTACAGGGCGTCCAGGAGCAGCTTGCGGGCGCGCGGGCGCAGCAGGTTCACGGGGGCGGTGCCGCCGAGCACGTTCTGCCGGATCCGGTTCAGCTCCGGCGCCTCCAGCTCCACGCGCCGGCCGAACGCCACCACGCGCAGCCGCTCCGGCGCGTCGCCCAGCTCCAGCGCGCCGCGGACCGCCTTGCGGAGCACCTTGAGCATGCGGGAGGAGCCCTTGATCCGGGCCACGGGCGGCTCGTCGTACGTGGTCGCCTCGGCGCCGTCGACGAGGGAGCCGAGCGCCCGGATCGCGACCTGGCCCTCCTCGCCGAGCGAGGGCAGGACGCCCTCGGTGTAGGCGACGAGCAGGGGAGTGGGCGAGACGATCAGGATGCCGCCCGAGTAGCGGCGGCGGTCGTGGTAGAGGAGGTACGCGGCACGGTGCAGGGCCACGGCCGTCTTCCCGGTGCCCGGCCCGCCGGCCACCTCCGCGACGGAGGCGGCGGGGGCGCGGATGACCAGGTCCTGTTCGGCCTGGATGGACGAGACGATGTCCCGCATGGTGTGCGTACGGGCCCGCCCGAGCGCGGCCATCAGCGCGCCGTCGCCGATGGCGGGCAGCTCCCGGCCGTCGAGGGAGGCCGTGACCTCCGGGCGCATCAGGTCGTCCTCGACACCGAGCACCTTGCGGCCCTTGGAGCGGATCACGCGGCGGCGGATGACGCGGCCGGGGTCCTTGGGGGTCGACCGGTAGAACGGCGCGGCCGCGGGGGCCCGCCAGTCGATGACGAGCGGCGAGTAGTCGGAGTCGAGCACACCGATCCGGCCGATGTGCAGGGTCTCCGCGATGTCGGCGGTGAGATCGGCGCGGATCGCGTCGTCGGCGGGCTCGACGGAGGTGTACGCCCCGTCGGGGCCGCGCTCCCCGTCCTTGCCGAGGACGAGGTCGATCCGGCCGAAGAGGAAGTCCTCGAACTCGTTGTTGAGCCGGTTGAGGTGGATCCCGGCACGGAACACCTGCGCGTCCCGCTCGGCGAGCGCCCCGGGCGTGCCGACCTGGCCGCGCTTGGCGGCGTCGTTCATGAGGAACTCGGCCTCGTGGATCTTCTCCTCAAGGCGTCGGTACACCTGATCGAGATGCGTCTGCTCGACCGCGATCTCCCGATCGCGAACGGAATCCGCCGTGCTGTCGACAGCGGCATTCTGCGCGGCCACCAAGGCCCCCTTCTGACGTGCATGGGCGACCGTCAACCGTACGCGAATCCGGCGGCTCTCCGCACGCCGGTCTTGGGGGAAGGGCGGTACGGGTGGGTACGGGCGGGGCGGGAGGGGCGGCAGAGCGGTACGCGGGGTCAGGCGAGGCGGCGGGCCAGGACCTGGCCCGGCCAGTCACCGGAGAGGAAGGCTTCGGTCGGGGTGAAACCGTTGCGCTCGTAGAAGGCGACGAGCTCGCCCCCGCCGCCCGCCCAGCAGTCCACCCGCAGGAGCTCCAGGCCGGCCCGCAGCGTCTCGTCGGCGGCGTGCGCCAGCAGAACCGCACCGATGCCCGACCCCGGCCGCGCCCGGTCGGAGACGAGCAGACGGACGTACACCTCGGCCTCCCCGGCCGGCTCGATCGGCATCTGGGGGCTGGGACCGGAGTCCAGCACCATGGCCCCGACGGGAACACCGTCGAGCTCCGCGATCCAGGGCGTGTTCTCGGTCAGGTACCGCTCGACCCGCTCCACCCCGCCGGGCTTCTGCGAGTACGGGGTGGTGCCCCACTGCTCGGTGTTGCCACGGGAGTTCATCCACGCGACGGCCCCGTCGAGCATGTCGAGAACGGCCGGCGCGTCCCCGAGGACGCCGGGCCGGATGCGTATGCCGTGTGTCGTGTCGTTCACGGCCGCGAGCCTAGGCCAACGTCCTTCCCCTGCGCGTGATCGCCGCCGGCTCGCCCGCGATCCGGGGCGGGGCAAGGGCCCGCCCCTACGCCCCCGCCACCTCCCGCACCCGGCGCCGGTGGCGGGCCACGCGTTCCCTGTTGCCGCACAGTTCGCTGGAGCACCACCGGCGGCGTCGGCCGCGGGATGTGTCCAGGTAGAGGCGGGCGCAGCCGTCGCCCTCGCAGGACCGGATCAGGGCCAGGTCGCCGGGGTCGGTGAGGAGTTCCACCGCGTCCCGGGCCACCGTGGCCAGCATCCCGGCGCACTCCACCCCGCCGCAGAGTTCCCGGACGAGGTGGCCCTTCTGGTTCCGTACCGCGCACACGCCCGGGGGCGGTCCCGCGGCGGCCGCGTTCACCCGGGCCAGGGCTTCCTCCTCCGGGCCGGTGCCGGCGAGCTCGGCCCGTACGAGGGTGCGCACGTCGTGGCGCAGCGCGCGGAAGGCCTCCACCCAGTCGGGTCCGAGCCGGCCGAGCGGGGTGTGGTCGGGGACGAGGCCCGCACCGACGAGCCACAGCCGCAGCGCGTCGTCGTCACTGAGCCCTTCCCGGCATCCGGAACCGGCTCCTTCGAGCCCGTCCGTCGCCAGTAGGTCCAGACAGACCCGCCCGGAGTCGAACCACATGCCCGTCACCGCCTCGTCGCCGTGGGACCGGACCGCCTCCCCAGAGTGCCGTCGGCGGCCGTGAAGCGGAAGCCCCCGCGCGGGGCAGGAGGGGCGGTTATGCGGAGGGGGCCTCGTCGTGCAGCACGCGTTGGAAGAGGCGGTGGTCGCGCCAGGCTCCGTTGATGTGGAGGTACCGGGGGGCGAGTCCGATCTCGGTGAAGCCGTTCTTGGCCAGGACCCGTATGGAGGCGTGGTTGTCGATCAGCGTCTGCGCCTCCACGCGGTGGAGGCCGAAGTCCTGGCGGGCGGCCCGGAGGACTTCCGCCAGCCCGGCGGTGGCCAGGCCCTTGCCGTGCCAGGCCCGGTCGATCCAGTAGCCGACGCCGCCGCTGCACAGGGGGCCGAGCGCGATGCTGCCGAGGTTCATCGCGCCGACGACGGCACCACTGCGCACCTCCACGAAGACGTACGGCACCAGCCGCCCCCCGTCGCGCTCCTCCAGCATCCCCTCGATGCGGGCGAGCTGCCCGGCCTCCGTGTAGAAGGCCTCGCTGCGCAGCGGCTCGTACGGCGCCATGGCGGCCCGGTTGCGCGTCAGTACGTCGGCCAGCCCGGCGGCGTGCTCGACCGCCAGGCCCTTCATCTCCACCCCGTTGATGATCATCCGGGCACGCTAGCGGACGCCCGCCGCCGCGTTCCAGCCCTCGCCCTCCCCCGCGTCCAGCGACAGCCGGTACCCCCGCTTGACCACCGTCTGGATCAGCCGCGGCGCCCCCAGGGCCGCCCGCAGCCGGGCCATCGCCGTCTCGACGGCGTGTTCGTCGGTGCCCGCCCCCGGTAGCGCCCGCAGCAGCTCGGCCCGGGACACCACCCAGCCGGGCCGCCGGGCGAGCGCGGCGAGCAGGGCCATCCCGGCGGGCGGGACCGGGCGCAGCCCGTCGTCGACGAGCACGGCGTGCCCCCGGATCTCCAGGCGGTGTCCGGCGACGGGCAGGACCCGCGCCCGGCCGGGGAGTTCGCGGCACAGCACCTGCACCAGCGGCCCCGAGCCGAAACCGCTCCGGCTTGGACGGTTTCCACCCCCTTCGGCTTGGAGCGGCAGTGCGGTGACGGGCCCGACGCAACGCCGCCCGCGACGGGTCCCGCGCAGCGCCTCCAGGACCGCTTCGCGCAGGCCCCGTTCGGCGGCGCGGGACAGCAGGGAGGCGGCGGCGGGCGCGGAGGTGAAGCTGACGGCGTCCACGGCCCCGACGGCGATCGCGTCGAGGAGCCGGTCCAGGGGGGCGAGGTCCTCGGGCGGCATCCACCTGTAGACCGGTACGGGCACCACCTCGGCCCCGCCGTCGCGGAGGGCCTCCACGAACCCGGGGAGGGGTTCGCCGTGCAGCTGGAGCGCGATGCGCCGCCCGGCGACGCCGCCCGCCAGCAGCCGGTCCAGTACCTCGGCCAACGATTCCGACTGCGGGGACCAGGCTTCCACCAGTCCGGCGGCCCGGACGGCGCCCTTGACCTTGGGGCCGCGCGCGAGCAGTTCGGTGGTGCGCAGCCGTTCCAGCAGCTGTTCGCCGATGCCCCAGCCGTCGGCGGCTTCGATCCAGCCGCGGAATCCGATGGCGGTGGTGGCGACGACGGCGTCGGGCGGGTTGTCGACGAGTTCCTTGGTGGCGGCCATCAGTTCGCCGTCGTCGGCGAGCGGCACGATCCGCAGGGCGGGGGCGTGGATGACGGCGGCTCCGCGCCTGCGCAGCAGGGCGATCAGTTCGTCCGCCCGGCGGGCGGCGGTGACTCCGACGGTGAATCCGGCCAGGGGGCCGTGCGTAGCGTCGTCCATCGTGGTTGCCTGCCTTGCGCAGAAGGTTTGCGTCGGGGATGTTCCGAGCCTGCCAACGCGTCGTGTCAGGCTCGGTTCCACCGTATTTCGGGCCAGTTAACCGGCCCGCAACCACCTCGGTCGTGCCTCACACCGAGGTGAGCTGGGGCTTCTTCTCCCCCTGTCCGTCGGCGGCGGGGGCCGGGGCGGCGACGGGCCGGCGAAGGTATACCGCCCAGGTGACCGCGCAGCACACCGCGTAGAAGCCGAGGAAGGTGGCGAAGGCGGCCGTTCCCGAGCCGGATTCGAGGAAGGCCGAGCGGAACACGAGGTTGATGGCGAGGCCGCCGAGCGCGCCGACGGCTCCGATGAGTCCCATGGAGGCGCCGGAGAGCCGCCTTCCGTGGGCGGCGGCCGCTTCGCCGTCGAGGCCGCGGGCGAGGGCCTTGGCGGCGAAGATGCCGGGGATCATCTTGTAGGTGGAGCCGTTGCCGAGGCCGCTGAGGGCGAAGAGCGCCACGAAGCCGACGAGGAACACCGGCAGGGATGCGCGTACGGAGGCCAGCAGGACCACTCCGGTCGCGGCGGCCATCGCCGCGAAGGTGGCCAGGGTGATCCGGGCGCCGCCGAAGCGGTCGGCGAGTGCCCCGCCGACGGGGCGGACGAGGGAGCCGAGGAGCGGGCCGATGAAGGTGAGGGAGGCGGCCTGGAGCGGGGTGCGTCCGAACTGGGTCTGGAGGACGAGCCCGAAGGCGAAGCTGTAGCCGATGAAGGAGCCGAACGTGCCGATGTAGAGGAAGGCCATGATCCAGGTGTGGGCGTCCCTGGCGGCTTCGCGGACGGCGCCGCCGTCGCCCCGGACCGGCGCGAGGTTGTCCATGCGGACGAGGGCCAGTGCGGCGGCGAGCACGATCAGCGGCAGGTAGGTCCAGAGCAGCAGCCGGGGGTGTCCGGCTCCGGCGGTGCCGATGACCAGCAGGGCGACGAGCTGGACGACGGGGACGCCGATGTTGCCGCCGCCGGCGTTGAGGCCGAGGGCCCAGCCCTTCTTGCGGAGCGGGAAGAAGGCGTTGATGTTCGTCATGGAGGAGGCGAAGTTGCCGCCGCCGACGCCGGTGAGGGCGGCCACGGCCAGGAAGGTGCCGTAGGAGGTGCCGGGTTCCATGACGACGAGGGCGGCGATCGTCGGCGCGAGGAGGAGCAGGGCGCTGACGACGGTCCAGTTGCGGCCGCCGAAGCGGGCGACGGCGAAGGTGTAGGGGATGCGGACGAGGGCGCCGACGAAGGTGGCGGTGCCGATGAGGAAGAACTTGCCGGCCGGGTCGATGCCGTACTGGGGGCCCATGAAGAGCACCATCACGGACCACAGCGACCAGATCGAGAAGCCGATGTGCTCGGAGAGGACGGAGTAGAGGAGGTTGCGGCGGGCGATCGGCTCCCCCGTCTCCCGCCAGAAGGTCTCGTCCTCGGGCTCCCACCGCTCGATCCAGCGGCCTCCCCTGCGCGGTGCGGTCGTCGTACCGGTCATCACACGCCTCCACCCTCCACAGCTGTCGTGCTCTGTGGTGAGGAGGCTAGGAACGGCGCGTTTCGGCCCCGGTCCCCGCCGGATGACCGGGGGGAAACCTTGCACTCACCCGGCGTCCGGGCCGGGTGTGAGCGCTGCGGGGAGCCAGCTGTCCGGAGGGACTTCCAGCCAGCCGCCGGCGTTCTGGAGTTCGGAGACCGCGCGGTGGAGGGCGTCGAGGCCGGGGTGGTCGAGGCCCTTGCGCCACACCATGGCGAGCGGGGAGAGGGGTACGGGGTCGACGAGGGGCCGTTTGGCGCTGCCGGGCATGTCGAGGAAGCCGACGGTCGCGAGGACGGGGTTGCGGGTCTTGGCCATGACGCGGCCGAACTCCTCCTTGCCCATCGCGACGGGGGCGGGCGGGGCGACGGCGATGTCGCGGCCGGCGAAGAGTTCGCGGGCCAGCCCGGTCCACTCCAGGGTGCGGGGGTTGCCGGCTCCCGCGTACACGCTCTCGCCGGCGAGCGCGGCGAGCGGTACGCGGTCCAGGGCGGCCAGCGGGTGGTCCTCGGGGAGCAGGACGGCGAGGGGTTCGTGGCGTACGGGGCGGTGGTCGAGCCGGGCGCGCAGGGCGGGTGCCAATCCGGCGGCGTACCCGAAGGAGACGTCGAGCCGTCCGGCGGCGATCTCGGTGGCGGCGTGGGTGAGGCCGCTCTCGAAGCGGGCCATCAGTTCGCAGCCGGGGGCGAGTTCGCGGGCGCGTTCGAGGACGCGGCGGCCGGTGCTGGGGCCGTCGGTGTTCATGTCGACGAGGAGGGCGCGGGGCGGTCCGGCGAAGGCGGCGGCGAGTTCCTCGTGGGCGCGGAGCACGTCGCGGGCGTGGGGCAGCAGGCGCTCGCCGTCGGGGGTGAGTTCGACGGCGCGGGTGGTGCGCAGGAACAGCGGTGTGCCGAGGGCCTGTTCGAGGCGGCGGACGTCGCGGCTGAGGGCCTGCTGGGCGACGTAGAGGCGGGCGGCGGCGCGGGAGAAGTGCAGTTCCTCGGCGACCGCGAGGAAGCCGCGCAGCAGGCGGGGGTCGACGTCACGGGCGGTCATCCCCGGAGGGTAACCCGGAGATTCACAACGTGGGCGCGTGAATGGGCCCGGAACAGGTGTTGGACCGGGGCCGGGGGCGGGCCGCAGGCTCGGTGCATGCCGCAAGAATCCCCGCTGATGGCCGTGACCGGCAGCACCCTGGTCCTGGCCGCCCCGTCCCCGGCCCCGTCGCCCCGTCCCGCCCAGGCCCCCGCCCCGGCTCCGGCTCCCGTCCCCGCCCAGGCCGCGGTTCCGGCCCGCACCCGCGGCCCGTACGCCCGGCTCTTCACCCGCCCCGGCACGCGCGGGTTCACCGCCGGGAACCTGCTGGCCCGGCTGCCGATGGGCATGTTCGGGGTCAGCGCGGTGATGATGATCG
>NZ_GG657750.1:3046280-3060798 GCF_000158895.1 Streptomyces sp. C
GTCGCAACATCCCGATTTATCCGTATTGTTCCGGCGGGCGAGTGACGCGCCCGCGTGGTACGCACCACTCCTCCGCGCGATCCCGCATAACTGGGGGTGCTTCCCCCCAGCGGCCCTTCCCTTCGCGGAGGAACTCCCCTTGCCTGCTTCCCGCTCCGTCTCCTCGGCCCTCGTCGTCGCGGCCGTCACCGCGGCCTGCCTGGTGCCGGCCGTACCGGCCCTGGCCGACGCGTCCCAGATCCGGTTCTTCCAGCCGTACGTCCCCTCCATCGCCCCCGGCAAGACGGGCCGCGTCGTCATCGCGGCCGTGAACGGCCAGGACCCGGTACGCAGCAGCACCTTCCGGATCACCGCCCCGGAGCGGACCACCTTCCCGGAGGCCCGCTTCTACTGGAACGGCCGGCGGGCGGGGGGCTCGTGCACCCGCTCGGCGGACGCGCGCCTGCTGACCTGCGACGCGGGCACCCGCGCCGGCTTCGCCTTCCCGGCCGACACCCAGACGCGGCTGGCGGTGACCCTGAAGGTGGACCCGAAGGCCCCCCAGGGCACGACCCTGGACGGCGGCGAGTGGTCCAACGGCACCGACGCCCCTGCCCTGTTCGCCGTGGCCACCCCGGTGACGGGCCCGAAGGGCGACGACGGCCGCCCGGGCCACGACGGCCACGACGGCAAGCCCGGCCACCACGGCAAGCCGGGCCGCCCGGGCCCCCAGGGCGAGAAGGGCGAGAAGGGCGACAAGGGGGACAAGGGCGACGCCGGCAAGGACGGCCGCGACGGCCGCGACGGCGTGCAGGGCCCGCAGGGCCCGGCCGGACCCCAGGGCCCCAAGGGGGACACCGGCCCGGCCGGAGGCCCCCAGGGTCCCGCCGGCCCGCAGGGCCCGAAGGGCGACACGGGCAAGGACGGCCGCGACGGCCGCAACGGCCGTGACGGGAAGAACGGCCAGGACGGCAAGGAAGGCCGCCAGGGCCCCATCGGCCCGCAGGGGCCGAAGGGCGACACGGGCCCCCAGGGCGCGCAAGGCCCCAAGGGCGACACCGGCCCCGCCGGAGGCCCCCAGGTCCCCAAGGGCGAACCGTGGCAAGGACGGCCGCAACGGCCGCGACGGCAAGAACGGCAAGGACGGCAAGCCCGGCCCGCAGGGCCCCCAGGGCAGGCCCGGCCCCCAGGGCCCGAAGGGCGAGCCCGGCAAGCCCGGCGGCACCTGCAAGAAGTGCGGTGACCACCACGGCAAGGACGACCACCACGGCAAGGGCGGAAAGGGCGACCACGGCAAGGGCGACCACAAGGCCACCCCGAAGGCCCGCATCGTCACCTCCGGCCACGGCCTCGGCATCCGCTCCGGCCCCGGCACGGGCTACAGGAAGACCGGCAAGATCGCGGCCAACACCGTCGTGGCGCTCCAGTGCAAGGTCAACGGCCAGACCGTGGGCGACAATTCGATCTGGTACAAGCTCGCCGACGGCCGCGGCTGGATCGCCGCCCGCTACGCCCTGAACCTCAACAAGGTCCCGTACTGCTGATCCCCCTGCGCCACCCCCCGGCATGACGAAGGCCCCACAGCCAAGAGGCTGCGGGGCCTTCGCGCACACCTTCCGGTACCCGAATCCGGTACGGGAGCGGTACCGTGTCCAGGTACCACCATGACAGGGAGAGCAGCCGTGCCCATAAGCGCCAGCGAAGCCCGCAAGACCCTCTTCCCCCTGATCGAGCGCGTGAACAACGACCACACGCCGGTCCGCATCAGCTCCAAGAACGGCGACGCCGTCCTGATGTCGGCCGAGGACTACGACTCCTGGCAGGAGACCGTCTACCTGCTGCGCTCGCCGGCGAACGCCCGCCGCCTCATGGAGGCCGTCGCGCGCGACCGGGAGGGCACGACCGGCATCGCCAAGAGCATGGAGGAACTGAACGCCCTGGCCGGTGAGGAGTGAGGAGCGTCCACTTCGACCCGGACGCCTGGGAGGACTTCCTCTACTGGCTCGCCGCGGACCGGAGGATGGCCAAGCGCATCACCCGCCTGATCGGCGAAGTCCAGCGGGCGCCCTTCGAGGGCATCGGGAAACCGGAACCGCTCAAGGGCGACCTGTCCGGTTACTGGTCACGCCGGATCGACGACGAGCACCGGCTCGTCTACCGGGCCGACGACAAGGAAGTGAAGATCCTCAAAGCCCGGTACCACTACTCCGACTGACCCCCGGCATGACGAAGGCCCCGCAGCCAACCGGCTGCGGGGCCTTCGCCCACATGGGATGAGTGGAGATGGCGGGAATCGAACCCGCGTCCAACGGTGCAGAAGCAGGGCTTCTCCGAGCGCAGTCCGCTGCGATTTTCTCGGCCCCGGAGATCACACGGACAAGTCTCCGACGGGCTCAGTCACTGTTTGGTTTCCCTCCAACCCCCGTGACCGGGGCTAGAGGTTTAGATCCCTAGTTGACGCCAGGATCCGGACCGGGACCACTTCCGGGCTGACGCTCCTCACAGAGGCTTCAGCTCACTGTTATTAGGCAGCGAGGGTGAAGCGGGAGTTATCGCTCTTGGAGTTGGCGATTATTTTTTGCGACATGTGGTTAGCGAGATCATTGCCGCTTCCTCGGCTCGCTTCCCCTGCATCGACAGCCGCTGTCGAAACCGATCATCCCCATGTTTTTTTAACAAGGTGCTCCCACCGCGAGCGGTGGGCGCTGACCCCATGGTACGCGAAGTGGACCACCGGGTGCCAGGAGATTAAACCGTGCCCCGCTGCTTGCGCCGGACCGCCGAGATGGCGCGCTGCGTCTCGCGCGTGTCCTGCTTCTCGCGCAGGGTCTGGCGCTTGTCGTACTCCTTCTTGCCCTTCGCCAGCGCGATCTCGACCTTCGCGCGCCCGTCCTTGAAGTACAGGGACAGCGGGACGACCGTGTGGCCCGACTCCTCGGCCTTGCGCTCCAGCTTGTCGATCTCCTCGCGGTGCATGAGGAGCTTGCGCTTGCGGCGGGCGCTGTGGTTGGTCCAGGTGCCCTGGCTGTACTCCGGGACGTGCACGTTGTACATCCAGACCTCGCGGCCCTCCACCGACACGAAGCCGTCCACCAGCGAGGCCCGGCCCTGGCGCAGGGACTTGACCTCGGTGCCGGTCAGGACGATCCCGCACTCGTAGGTGTCGATGATCGCGTAGTCGTGCCGCGCCTTCTTGTTCTGGGCGATCAGCTTGCGCCCTTTTTCCTTAGCCATAGTGCGGTCATTTTCGCACTACGACCCCACCCCGAGGCCACCCAATACCGTGCGCGCCCGCTCCTCCGCCCCGTCGCCGGCCGCGAGGTCCGGGGTGATGCCCGCGCCGTCGAGGCTGCGGCCCGCCGGGGTGCGGTACGTGCCCACCGTCAGCTCCGCCACCGCGCCGCCCGGGAGCTCGGTCGGCATCTGCACCGAGCCCTTGCCGAAGGTGCGGGTGCCCACCGTCACCGCGCGGCCGCGGTCCTGGAGGGCGCCGGTGACCAGCTCGGCCGCGCTCATCGTGCCGCCGTCGACGAGGGCGACCAGGGGGCGGGCGGTGTCCCCGCCCGGGTCGGCGTACAGGGCGCGCTCGGAGCCCCGTACGTCGTACGTCGCCACGAGCCCGCCGTCCAGGAACGCGGAGGCTGCGGCCACCGCCTCGGTGACCAGACCGCCCGGGTTGCCGCGCAGGTCCAGCATCACCCCGCCGCCGGGCGGGGCCTCGCGGACGGCCGCCCTGACGCGCTCCCCGGAGCCCCGGGTGAAGGAGGCCACCTTGATCACGGTGATGCCGCCCACGAGGCGGCGTACGGTCACCGGCTCGGTACGCAGCTGCGCGCGCCGGACGGTGACGGTGCGGTCGACCCCGTCCCGGCTGAGGCCGAGCACCACCGGAGTGCCGGCTTCCCCGCGCAGCAGCGCCACCACGTCGGCCACCGCCAGCCCGGTCACGCCCCGGGCGTCCACGCTCAGCAGCCGGTCCCCGGCGCGCAGGCCGGCCCGGTCGGCGGGACTGTCCGGCTGGACCCGGTCGACCTCGATCCGGCCGTCCCGGCGGCGTCCGGCCCAGAGCCCGACCCCGGTCCAGCGGCCGTCGAGTTCCTCGGCGAAGGCGGCGTACTCGCCCCGGTCGTAGACGGTGCCCCAGCGGTCGCCGCTGCGGCTGACGACCTCCTGGGCGGCCTTCTTGCCCGACTTCCCCTCGGCGACGGCCTCGGCGGCGGCCCGGGCGACGGCCTCCCGGTCGGCGGTCCCGGAGCCGGGGGCCGGGCCGGGGCCGGGGGCCGGGGACGTCTCCAGTGCACCGGCGCCCGCCAGGAAGGCCGTACCCGTCTCCTCCACGTCCTGCGGGGACCAGCACCCCGTGCCCGCGGCGGTGCCCACGCAGACGAGGAAGACCAGCGTCAGGACGGCCCCGCGACGCAGGTCGCGGGGCCTGGGACAGAAGGCGGGCAGACCCGGCATGCCGCCGAGTCTAGGACAAGCCCCGCCGCGGCAAGTCCGGTTGAGGACAGAGCACAGGAGGCGCTCGTCATACCTTCAGGTACTTGCGCAGCGCGACGAACGCGGCCAGGGAGGGCATGAGCAGGCCGATGACCAGCACCAGCGGCAGCTTGGTGAGGACCGCGTCCCAGCCGATGAAGTTGATCAGCTGGAGCTTGTCGCGGAGCGCGATGCCGTGGTCGATCACGAAGTACTGGCCGGTGCCGAGCATCGCGCAGGCGAAGACGGCGCCGATGAGGCCGGCCACGGCCGCCTCCATGATGAACGGCACCTGGATGTAGAAGCCGGAGGCCCCCACCAGCCGCATGATGCCGGTCTCCCGCCGACGGCTGAACGCCGAGACGCGCACCGTGTTGACGATCAGCAGCAGGGCCACGATCAGCATGACGAGCATGATGCCGAGGGCCGCCCAGTTGAGGGTGCCGAGCAGGGCGAAGAGGTTGTCGAGCTCGGTGGACTGGTCGGCGACCGACTGGACGCCGTCGCGCCCGGCGAAGGCGGAGGTGATGACCTCGTACTTCTCCGGGTTCTTCAGCTTGACCCGGAAGGAGTCGGGCATCTGGTCGGGGGTGACGACGGAGGCCAGCGCGGTGTGGCCGAAGCGCTCCTTGTAGTGCTTGTAGGCCTCGTCCGAGGACTCGTACATGACGGTCTGGACGAGGTCCATCTTCTTCAGCTCGGACTCGATGCCCTGCTTCTGCTCGGGGGTGACCGCCCCCTTGGAGCAGGGCCGGCCGCTGCCCGCGGCGGTGCCGGCGGAGGCCGCCGGTGCGCCTGCGGCGGCGCCCGGGGCGGCGGCGCCGGCCGCGTCCAGGGCGTCGTTCTTCGTGCAGAGGTAGACGGTGACGTTGACCTTGTCGTACCAGTACCCCTTCATGGCGCTGACCTGGTCGCGCATGAGGAGGGAGCCGCCGAACAGGGCCAGGGACAGGGCCACGGAGATGATGACCGCGAAGGTCATGGTGAGATTGCGGCGGAGGCCAACGCCGATCTCCGACATGACGAACTGGGCGCGCATGACGTCTCAGGGGCCTTTCAGTGCTGGTAGCCGTAGACGCCGCGCGACTGGTCGCGCACGAGCCGGCCCTGTTCGAGTTCGATGACGCGCTTGCGCATCTGGTCCACGATCTGCTGGTCGTGCGTGGCCATGATGACGGTGGTGCCGGTCCGGTTGATCCGGTCCAGGAGCTTCATGATGCCGACGGAGGTCTGCGGGTCGAGGTTGCCCGTCGGCTCGTCGGCGATCAGCAGGGCGGGGCGGTTGACGAAGGCGCGGGCGATGGCGACGCGCTGCTGCTCGCCACCGGAGAGCTCGCCGGGCATGCGGCCCTCCTTGCCGCCGAGGCCGACCAGCTCCAGGACCTGCGGCACGGCCTTGCGGATCTCGCCGCGCGGTTTGCCGATGACTTCCTGGGCGAAGGCGACGTTCTCGGCGACCGTCTTGTTGGGCAGGAGCCGGAAGTCCTGGAAGACGGTGCCCAGCTGGCGCCGCATGTGCGGGACCTTCCAGTTGGAGAGCTTCGCGAGGTCCTTGCCGAGGACGTGCACCTGGCCGTGGGTGGCCCGTTCCTCGCGCAGGACGAGCCGCAGGAAGGTGGACTTGCCGGAGCCGGAGGAGCCGACCAGGAAGACGAACTCGCCCTTGGCGATGTCGAGGGAGACATCTCTGAGTGCGGGCCGGTTCTGCTTCGGGTAGGACTTGGAGACGTTGTCGAATCGGATCACGGGAGCACCACGGTCGCCGGGAGTAGGTGACCGTGACCATACGCGACCGGACGGCGGGTGGGGACCCGGCAACCGGAGTTGCCCGATATATCCCGGGTGCGGGAGGAGCCGGATCGTGATTGCCCGGACGGGCCGCGCCGAATGTCGGCGGAGCTGGCACAGTGGTAGGGGGAACGGACCGCGTCCCCGCACCGTTGACCATGTCGAGGGGACGAGAGGAGGAGCGCATGACATATGACCGGCTCGTGTGCGCGAACTGCGCCGCACCCGTCAGCCAGGGCCGCTGCCCGGTGTGCCGGGCGAACCGGGAGCGCCTCCAGCAGGAGGGCCCCTTCGCCGGGCTGAATCCGGCGACGCTCATCGCGCTTCTGGTGGTGCTGGTGGCCGCGCTGGCGTTGGTGGCACGGACCGCGTAGGCCGCGTCGCGTCCCGATCAGCCCGCATCACCGTGTGGCCGCGTGGATCACACGTAATGGGGAAGGGCCCGGACACCGCCTGGTGTCCGGGCCCTTCCTCGTCGTGCTGACGTACGCGCGCGCTACGCGGTCTGCTCCTGCTGCTTGCGCCAGCGGATGCCGGCCTCCAGGAAGCCGTCGATCTCGCCGTCGAGGACCGCCTGCGGGTTGCCGACCTCGAACTCCGTCCGCAGGTCCTTGACCATCTGGTACGGGTGCAGGACGTAGGAGCGCATCTGGTTGCCCCAGGAGCTGCCGCCGTCCTTGAGGGCGTCCATCCTGGCCTGCTCCTCCTGGCGGCGCCGCTCCAGCAGCTTGGCCTGGAGCACGTTCATCGCGCTGGCCTTGTTCTGGATCTGCGAGCGCTCGTTCTGGCAGGAGACGACGATGCCGGTCGGGATGTGCGTGATGCGCACGGCCGAGTCGGTCGTGTTGACGCCCTGGCCGCCGGGGCCGGAGGCGCGGTACACGTCGACGCGCAGCTCGGACTCGTCGATCTCGACGTGGTCGCTGGTCTCGACGACCGGCAGCACCTCGACGCCCGCGAAGGAGGTCTGGCGGCGGCCCTGGTTGTCGAAGGGGGAGATGCGCACGAGGCGGTGGGTGCCCTGCTCGACGGAGAGGGTGCCGTAGGCGTACGGGGCCTTGACGACGAAGGTGGTCGACTTGATGCCGGCCTCTTCCGCGTACGAGGTCTCGTAGATCTCCGTCGGGTAGCCGTGGCGCTCGGCCCAGCGCAGGTACATGCGCTGGAGGCGCTCGGCGAAGTCGGAGGCGTCGACGCCGCCGGCCTCGGCGCGGATGTTGACCAGGGCCTCGCGCTCGGCGTACTCGCCGGAGAGCAGGGTCCGGACCTCCATCTCGTCCAGCGCCTTGCGGACGGAGACCAGCTCGGCCTCGGCCTCGGCGAGGGTGTCCGCGTCGTCCATCTCCTGGGCGAGTTCGAACAGCACCGCGAGGTCGTCGATGCGGCCGCGCAGGGTCTCGGTCTTGCGGACCTCGGCCTGGAGGTGCGAAAGCTTGCTCGTGATCTTCTGGGCGGCTTCCGGGTCGTCCCACAGGGACGGCGCGGCGGCCTGCTCCTCGAGCACGGCGATATCTGCCCTCAGCTTGTCGAGGTCCAGGACGGCCTCGATCGACCCCATGGTCGAGGAGAGGGACTTCAGCTCTTCGGAAACATCGACGACTGCCACGGGTCAAGCCTAGCCGGTCCTCGGACGGCACTGTCCGGGCAGGCCGGATCGGACCGTACAGAGGAGCGCCGATACGGGCGTACGCTCCTCGTATGACCGTTCTACTCGTGAAGCGCCGCCATGTGGACCACATGCGTGTCACCACGACGAGCTGTCTGCCGCCGGACCAAGCACAAGCCTGATCAACCCCGATCCGACTTCGGTCCTGTACGCGGCCACCCGGTCCCGGCGCCATCCCTGCCGGCGGACCGCTCCCTCCGCACGCCCCGCCATCTCTGGGGCACAGGACCCTGTGACATCCGAAACGGAGCCGTCATGCCGTCCGCGCACCCCTCTTCCACTTCCTCCGCCTCCTCCGCAGCCTCCTCCGCCGCGTCCGCGCCCGCCCTGGCCGTCATCGACCTCTCGCGGGCCGACGACCCCGCCGAGCGCCCCGACTTCCTGAAGCAGTTGCACGCCGCGGCCCGGGACACCGGCTTCCTGTACCTGACCGGGCACGGCATAACCGAGGCGGAAACCTCCCGCATCCTCCAGCTGACCAGGGCTTTCTTCGCGCTCCCGGAGGCCGACCGGCTGGCCGTGAGCAATCTGAACTCCCCGCACTTCCGCGGCTACACCCGCATCGGCCACGAGCTGACCGGCGGAGCCTCCGACTGGCGGGACCAGCTGGACGTGGGCGCGGAGCGGCCGGCGCCGGTCCTGGGGCCGGAGGACCCCGCGTACCTGTGGCTGGAGGGCCCGAACCAGTGGCCGTCGGCGCTGCCGGAGCTGAGGGAGGCGGTCCTGGGCTGGCAGGAGCGCCTGGCCGGGGTGGCGCACCGGCTGCTGCGGGAGCTGCTGGCCTCGATCGGTGCTCCCCCGGACTTCTTCGACGCGGCCTTCGCCGACCGCCCCCACCTGCACACGAAGCTGATCCGCTACCCCGGGTCCGCGCCGTCGGGCGCCGACCAGGGCGTCGGCGCCCACAAGGACTACGGCTTCCTGACGCTGCTGCTCCAGGACTCGGTGGGCGGGCTCCAGGTGGTCCGGGACGGCGGCTACGTCGACATCGAGCCACGGCCGGGCGCGTTCGTGGTGAACCTGGGCGAGCTGCTGGAGATCGCCACCGAGGGGTACCTGCGGGCCACCGACCACCGGGTGGTCAGCCCTCCGGGGGCGGTGGAGCGGTTCTCGGTGCCGTTCTTCTACAACCCGAGGCTGGACGCGGTCGTGGAGACCGTTCCCGGTGACTACCTGCGTGCGGCGCCGGGCGTGGCGCACGACGCGTCGAACCCGCTGCACGCCGAGTACGGCCGCAACGAGCTGAAGGGCTGGGTCCGCGCCCACCCGGAGGTCGCCCGCCGCTGGCACCCGGACCTCACCGCGGTGTAGCAGGTCCGGGGCGTAGCAGGTCCGGGGCGCCGGGCGGGGCCGGGCTACCTGGGCTGGGACGGGGCCGAGTGCCGGCCCTTGCCGTCGCCCGGCGGGGGTGCCGGGTCGTCGCCGGAGACGGCGATCCAGCTGCCCAGGCCCACCGCCGCCACCAGGGCCAGCGCCGACGCGGAGAGCACCAGGCGCCGCTTGCGCTCGGGCCTCGGCGCGGGTGCCGGGGCGGAGCCGGGCCGGTGCCCGCCGGCCCGGGCGGGGGGAACGCGGGCGGTGCCCAGTGCCCCGCCCGCCAGCTCGTCGGGGCCCGGGACCCGCATGGAGGTGTGGGTGTCCCGGTTGGAGTCGGTGGCGGAGCCGGGGACCAGCGGGACCACGCCCCGCCTGCGGACCGGGTCGGCGCCGGCGTCGGGCTCCCGCTCGGGCTCGGGCTCCGGGTCGGCGTCGTCCGGCTCGTCCACGTCGAGCGGCGGCATCCCGGCCAGCAGCGGCAGCAGGTCCCGCAGCCGGGCCGACAGCTCGGAGGCGCGCAGCCGGGAGGCGGGGGCCTTGGCCAGGCACTGGACCATCAGCTGCCACAGCTCGTCGGGGATGCCGGGGAGCGGGACGACGGTCTCGGTGACGTGCCGGCGCAGCACCGCGCCGGGGTGGCCGCCGCCGAAGGGGGTGAAGCCGGCCAGCAGCTCGTACAGCACGGTGGCCAGGGCGTATATGTCGACGGCCGCCCTGGGCGGCAGGCCCTCCACTATCTCCGGGGCCAGGTAGTCGGGGGTCCCGATGATCCGCGTCGTGGGGGCGGTGCTGCGGCCGGCGCCGGCCCGGCGCGGGGAGTCGATGAGCTTGGCGACGCCGAAGTCGGTGAGGAGCGCGGGGTGCGCGCCGCCGGGGCCGAGCGGTCCCTGCATGTCGAGCAGGACGTTCTCCGGCTTGACGTCGCGGTGGACGACGCCGGCGGCGTGGGCGGCGGCCAGCGCGTCGGCGACGTCCGCGACGATGGCCACGGCCGCCTCGGGGGCGAGCCGGCGCTCGCGGTCGAGGCGCGTGCGCAGGTCCGTGCCGCGTACGAGGTCCATGACGAGGGCGAGGTCGTTCCCGTCGACGACGAGGTCGCGTACGGAGACGACGTGCGGGTGCTCCAGTCCGAGGAGCGCGCTGCGTTCCTGGACGAAGCGTCCGACCAGTTCCTGGTCGGAGGCGAGGTCCTCGCGCAGGAGTTTGACGGCGACGGGGCCGTCCGGGCCTTCGCCGAGCCACACCGTGCCCGCGCTGCCGCGCCCCAGGATCTGGTGGGCGGTGTACCGGCTGCCGATCTTCCGTGCCACGACTGCTCCCTCAGCGGCTGGCGTAACGGACCAAAACTACGCGGCCGAATGGGGGTTGGGGTCGCCGGATCGCGGCGACCTTCACTTCTGCGGGCGAAATCACGTCCTGGATGTCGACAAATCCACAAGGTCGGCGCTACGGGAGGCTCCGGAGGACCCTCGGGAGGGTCCTCCCGCGGACGTTCACGGATGTCAGGAGCCGCTGCCGCCGCTGCCGCCGCCGGCGCCGCCGCTGTCGCCGATGGAGGTGACGAAGTCGACGATGTCGGTGCCCCAGCTCCAGACCTGGTCCCACCAGCTCTTGCCGGTGCCGATCCACTGCTGGAGCGGGGTGAGCTCCCAGATCAGCCAGCCGCCCACGAAGAGCAGCAGGATCAGTACCAGGCAGCCCTTGAGGCAGCCGAGGCCCGGGATCCGCACCGGGTTGGCGCTGCGTCGGCGCGGCTCGCGCGGCGGACGGGGCTCGCGCGGCGGCTGCTGCGGCTGCTGCCGCACCGGAGGCGGCTGCGGCGGCTGCTGCTGCTGGGGCGGCGGCTGGGGCTGGCGGTACTGCGGCTGCTGGGGCGGCTGCGGCTGCTGGTACTGCTGGGGCTGGTAGTGCTGCGCGTACTGCTGCTGCTGGTACTGCTGCTGCGGCTGGTACTGCTGCGGCGGCGGGGCCTGGCGGTGCTGCTGCCGGGGCGGCTGCTGCGGGGGCGGCGGCATCTGCGGGGCCGGGCGCTGGGGGCGGCGGCGCAGGGGGTCCTCGGCGGGGTCGAGGTAGTGCATCTGCGTCTGCTCGTTGCGGGTCGCGCGCGGCCGCATCTGCGACTGCCACGGGTGCGGGGCGTCGGGCTGCTGCACCGGGGGCATCACGGAGGCCGGGTCGAGCGCGCGCCGGGGGCGCCGGCTGCGGCAGTGGCCGGCAGCACGGTGGTGGCGTCGGCCCCGCCGACCGGCGGGAGCACGCTCGTCATGGCGTTCGGGTCGTACGCGTCCGGGTCGTACGCCCCGGCCTGCGCGGTGGCGGCGGAGCCGGGGGCCACCGGGGCGCCGGGGACCGGGGCGGGCGAGGGGTCGGGCGCGAGCAGGGCGGCGACGCCGAGGGCGGCCTCGACCTCGTCGGGCGAGGAGTGGACGCGGATGCCGGCGGCGACCACGCGCAGGCCGCGGGCCAGGCTCTCGGCGCTGGGACGCTCGTCGGGCTCCTTGCGCAGGCAGTGCTCGATGACGATCCACAGCGCCTCGGGCACGGCGGGGGGCCGCTGCGGCTCCTCGCTGAGGTGGCGGTGGAGGACTTCGAGCGCGGTGCCGCCGGCGAACGGCGGGCGGCCGGTGACCAGCTCGTAGAGGAGGATGCCGGCGCCGTAGATGTCGACGGCGGAGGTCTGCGGGCGGCCCTCGGCGGACTCGGGGGCCACGTAGGCGGGGGTGCCGACGAACTCGTGGGTGCGGGTCAGGCCCGGGGAGTCGGCCAGGCGCGCGATGCCGAAGTCGGTGAGCATCGGCTTCATCTGGCCGTTGCTCTCGTCGAGCAGCACGTTGGCGGGCTTCAGGTCGCGGTGGACCACGCCGTCGGCGTGGCTGGCGGCGAGCGCGTCCGCGATCTGGGCGGTCATCAGGGCCGCGGCGACCGGGCTGAAGGGGCCGTTCTGCCGGATGTACTTGTGCAGGTCCGGGCCGTCGACGAGGTCCATGACCAGGGCGAGCAGGTCGCCCTCGACGACGAGGTCGCGGGTGCGCACGATGTTGGGGTGGGTCAGGCGCAGCAGGACGGAGCGCTCGCGCAGGAAGCGCATGACGATGTCCGCGTCCTGGGCCAGCTCCTCCTTGAGGACCTTGATGGCCACGGTCTCGCCGGGCTGGCCGGCGACGGCGGCTTCCGCACCGGCGGTCTCCCGCTGGCGGGCGCGCCAGACGGTGCCCGTGGCGCCGCGTCCGAGCGGCTCCTCGAGCAGGTACTTGCTGCCGACTGGCCGCACGTCTCGCGCTCCCTGCTGTCGTCTTTCCGGCTGATTCCGCCGAGTGGGTTTCCGGCCCAACTCTAGGGGGTGTCCCGGTGGAAGACGCGGGTCGACGGAGGTTGGTTGCCGCACATATGTGCGAAGGGTGAGTTTTGCGGGTTATGCCGGGGGCCCATTTCCCCGGTTTTCCCCCGACGGGGTGGCCGCATTCGTACCGGTGGGTGAACCCCGCCAACGGAATCCAAGATCATTTATTGGCGGGTGCCGGGCGTGTTGCGGGCGACAGGTGCGAGGATGCACCCGTACGGAACGGCCGGGACGGGAGCCCTGCCTTCCGGCAGACCTGAACGGACGAGGCGTCCGTGCCGGGCGGGGGGTCGATCGGGCGGGGCAGCTACCGCCGTCCCCCTGCCGGGCGCACGCACGCACCGCGCACTGCGCTCCGCGCAGAAGGGACCGCTGACGGCGATGCAGATCCGGCTGACCGTCCTCGGGTCGCGCAGCGGCCACCAGGCCGCCACCGCGCCCGCCGGCTGTGACGTTCTCGTCACCGCGCCCGCCGGGACCGCGCTGGCCGCGGTGGCCTCCGGACTCGCGGCGGCCGCGGGCGGCCCCGACACCGGGGGCACGACCGTGCTGTACGCCGGTTCGCGCCGCCTCGACCCGCAGCGCGCCGTGCTCGGCGAACCGCCCCTGGTGGACGGCGCGGTGCTGCACCTGCACGTCCCCGGACCGGACACCGCCGCCGTCCCGGCCTCCGACGGCCCGGGCACCCCGCAGCTGCACGTGGTGTCCGGACCCGACGCGGGCGGGGTCCACCTGCTGCACGCCGGGTCCGTGCGGATCGGGCGCTCGGCGGACGCCGACGTGCCGCTCGACGACCCGGACGTGTCCCGGCTGCACTGCGCGGTGACCGTGCTGGCCGACGGCCGGGTCACGGTCGCCGACCTCGGCTCGACGAACGGCACCACCCTGGACGGCACCGACGTCGGCGCCGCGTCGGTCCCGCTGGCGCCGGGCGCGCTGCTGCGGATCGGCGAGTCCACGCTGCGGCTCGCCCCGGCGGGCGGCGAACGGCCGCTGGCGGTCGTCCCGGACCTGGAGGGCCACCTCGGCCTGCCGGACGCCTCCGGCGGAGGTACGGGAACCCGCGCGGCCGGGGACACCGGCCCCGGCGCGCCGGGCGCGGCCCCGGGGGCCGACGGCGGCACCGGCCCCGGTACCGGCGGAACGCGGCCGGGCCCGGATGCGGGTGCCCCCGGGCCCGGTACGGGGGCGCAGGCCCCGGCCGCCGCCGCACTGAAGCGCCCTTTCCCCGCCCCGGGCCCCGGCGTCTCCGGGTCGGCGCCCCTGGGCGCGGCCGCGGCGTACCCCGGCGGCCCCTCGGACGGCGAAGCCAAACCGCGCCGCCGCGGCGGGCTCGGCGCGTGGGCCCGCAAGTGGGTGCGCGGCGACGAGGACGACCCGGGCCGGCCGGCCGAGCCCGAGGCCCCCGCGCAGGCCGCCCCCGACGAGGACGACCCCGCGGCCCTGCTGCTGGCGGCGCTCGGGCCCACCGGACGGCTGTGGTCGCGCGGGGCCGGGCACCCCCGGTTCCTGGAGGCGGGGCTCGGCGCGGGCAGCCGCGTCGCGTTCCCCGACTGCGGCTCGCTCGGCGTCGCCGGACCCCGGGCACGGCTGACGGGGGTGGCCCGCTCGGTGGTCGCCCAGCTCGCGGCACTGCACTCGCCGGCCCGGCTGGAGATCGTCCTGCTGGCCGCCGACCGCGCCCGGCCCGTGGCGGAGCGCCGCCGCGACTGGGGCTGGCTCGGCTGGCTGCCCCACGTCCGGCCCGCGCACGGCCAGGACTGCCGGCTGCTGCTCGCCTACGACCGCGACCAGGCGGCCGCCCGCACCGCCGAACTGACCCGGCGGCTGGAGGACGGCCCGCTCGGCACCAACTGGGCGGCCGCGGGCCCGGCGGCGCTGCGGCGGGCCGCCGCCGCGTACGAAGGGCAGCGCGCACGCTCGTGGTCCTGGACGGCGACCCGGACGGC
>NZ_GG657750.1:3062351-3091090 GCF_000158895.1 Streptomyces sp. C
ACGCGTTACACCACGGGCACGACGGCATCGGGGGCGAGACCATGCGGACACAGCACGGAACCGGCCACACGAAACGCACGGCGGCAAGAGTCTGGGCGGCACTCGCCGCGGCGGGAGCGCTCGCGCTCACCGCCTGCGGCGGCGGGAGCGGTGACGGCGGCGGCACGGGCGGGTCCACCCCGTCCGGGCAGCAGAGCGCCCACACGGTCGAATTACCGAAACTGCCCGGCGAGAAGCTGGAGGTCGCCGCGGTCTGGACGGGGCCCGAGCAGGCGAACTTCACGAAGGTGCTGAAGGAGTTCGAGAAGCGGACGGGCGCGAGCGTCACCTTCGTCCCGGCGCAGGACCCCATCGTCACCTTCCTCGGCACGAAGATCGCGGGCGGTCAGCCGCCGGACGTGGCGCTGCTCCCCCAGGTCGGGGCGCTGACGGCGGCGGTGCGGAACAAGTGGGCGCAGCCGGCGGGCCCGGAGGCCAGGGCGCAGCTGGAGAAGAACTACGCGCCGGGCTGGCGGAAGCTGGGCGCGGTGGACGGCACCCAGTACGGCGTCTACTACAAGGCGGCCAACAAGTCGCTGGTCTGGTACAACGCGAAGGCGTTCGAGGCGGCGGGCGTGAAGCCCCCGGCGACCTGGAAGGACTTCCTGTCGGTCGCCGACACGCTCTCCGCGTCGGGCACGGCTCCGGTGTCGGTGGCGGGCGCGGACGGGTGGACCCTCACGGACTGGTTCGAGAACGTCTACCTGTCGCAGGCGGGTCCGGAGCAGTACGACCGGCTGGCCCGGCACGAGATCAAGTGGACGGACGACAGCGTCAAGCAGGCGCTGACCACCCTGGGGCAGCTGTTCGCCCGCAAGGACTTCCTGGCGGGCGGCCCGACCGGGGCGCTGGCGACGGAGTTCCCCAAGTCGGTGACGCAGACCTTCACGGGCGGGGACCGGCCGGCGGCGGCGATGGTCTTCGAGGGCGACTTCGTGGCGGTGAACATCGCGCAGACCAAGGCGAAGGTGGGCGAGGACGCCCTGGTGTTCCCGTTCCCGGCGGTCGGCGCGAAGCCGCCGGTGGTGTCGGGCGGCGACGTGGCGGTGGCCCTGAAGCCGGGCAAGGGCGCGCAGGCGCTGCTGACGTTCCTGGCGTCGGCGGACGCGGCGGCGGTGCAGGCCCGGGAGGGCGGGTTCGTCTCGCCGAACAAGGCGGTGGACCCGGCGGCGTACCCGAACGACATCCAGCGGGGCATCGCGAAGGCGCTGATCGCGGCGGGCGACGACTTCCGCTTCGACATGTCCGACCAGGCTCCGGCGGCCTTCGGCGGGACGCCGGGCGCCGGCGAGTGGAAGGCGTTGCAGGACTTCCTGGCGAACCCGTCGGACGTGGCGGGGACCCAGGAGAGGCTGGAGGCGGAAGCGGCCAAGGCGTTCGGGAACTGACGCCGTGGCGGCGACGGCCAAGCCCGGGGCCCGGCCCCGGGCCCACCGCCGCGGGGACCTGTCCCGCCGGCGGCTGGTGGCGGCGGCGTTCCTGCTGCCCGCCCTGGTGCTGCTGGGCGCGCTCGTGGTGCAGCCCATCGGCTACTCCCTCTACCGCAGTCTCTTCGACCGCTCCGGCGACGCCTTCGTCGGGGCGGGCAACTACCGGCGGATCCTGAGCGATCCGGTGATCCGTACGGCGCTGCGGAACACGGCCGTGTGGGTGGTGTTCGCCCCGGCGACGGCGACCGCGCTGGGGCTGGTCTTCGCGGTGCTGACGGAGCGGGTGCGCTGGGGGACCGCGTTCAAGCTGCTGGTGTTCATGCCGATGGCGATCTCGATGCTGGCGGCGGGCATCATCTTCCGGCTCGTGTACGACCACGACCCGCAGCGGGGCGTGGCCAACGCGGTGTGGGTCGGGGTGCACGACACCTTCGCGGAGTCCTCCGCCTTCCCGGGGGCCCGTCCGGGCCGGGACTCCCCGCTGGAGCCCGCCGCCGGCGGTGCGCTGGTGACGCGGGAGACGGTGCGGGCGGGCGAGCCGGTGCTGCTGCCGCTGGTCGGGGTGGCGCCGGAGGCCCTGCCCGCGGGGACGCGTGCGGCGGGGCGTGCCGCGGTGGTGCCGGGGGCGGTGACCGGCACCGTCTGGCAGGACTTCACCCGGGGCGGCGGCGGGCTGCCGAACGTGGTCGACCCGGCGGAGTCGGGCCTGTCGGGGATGCGGGTGGAGGCGGTGAAGGACGGCCGGGTGGTGGCCTCGGCGACGACCGGCCCCGACGGCACGTTCACGCTGCCCGCGGCGGCCGACCGGTCGCGGATTCGGCTGCCGGAGTCGAACTTCCGGGCGGCGTACGCGGGGGTGGAGTGGCTCGGGCCGGTGCTGGTGACCCCGGCGGTGATCGGGGCGTACGTGTGGATGTGGGCCGGGTTCGCGATGGTGCTGATCGGGGCGGGGCTGGCGGCGGTGCCGCGCGAGCTGCTGGAGGCGGCGCGGGTGGACGGGGCCGGGGAGTGGCAGGTGTTCCGCCGGATCACGGTGCCGCTGCTGGCGCCGGTGCTGGTGGTGGTCCTGGTGACGCTGGTCATCAACGTGATGAAGGTCTTCGACCTGGTGTTCGTGATCGCTCCGGGTGCGGTGCAGGACGACGCGAACGTGCTCGCGCTCCAGCTGTACCGGACGTCCTTCGGGACGGACGCCGATCCGGGGCTCGGCAGCGCCATCGCGGTGCTGCTGCTGGTGCTGGTGGTGCCGGTGATGCTGCTGAACATCCGGCGGATGCGGAAGGAGGCCTCCCGATGAGCGCCCGGCCGAGCACCGCGCCGAGCACCCGGGCGAGTACCGGGGAACGTACCCCGGCGAGCACCGCGCCGAGCACCGCTGCGAGCGTCCTGCGGCGGCTGGCGGGGAGCGTGCTGCTGCGCGCCTTCCTCGTCCTGGCCGGGCTGTTCTGGCTGCTGCCCACGCTCGGGCTGCTGGTGTCCTCCCTCCTGTCCCCCGACGACCTCAACCGCGGCGGCTGGTGGCGGGCGCTGACCGAGCCCTCGCGGCTGACCGCGTCCAACTACGCGCACCTGCTGGAGAACGACACCATCACCGGCTCGCTGCTGAACACGGTGGCGATCGCCGTCCCGGCGACGCTGCTCGTCCTCGTCCTCGGCGCGTTCGCCGGCTACGCCTTCGCGTGGCTGGAGTTCCCCGGCCGGGACTGGCTGTTCCTGGTCGTGGTGGGGCTGCTGGTGGTCCCGGTGCAGGTGGCGCTGATCCCGGTGTCGGAACTCTTCGGCTCCATCGGCCTGTTCGAGACGACGGCGGGGGTGGTGCTGTTCCACACCGCGTTCGGGCTGCCGTTCGCGGTGTTCCTGCTGCGGAACTTCTTCGCGGAGATCCCCCGCGAGCTGCTGGAGGCGGCCCGGCTCGACGGGGCGGGCGAACTGCGGCTCTTCGCGCGGGTGGTGCTGCCGCTCGGCGGTCCGGCGATCGCCTCGCTGGGCATCTTCCAGTTCCTGTGGGTGTGGAACGACATGCTGGTGGCGCTGGTCTTCGCCGACTCGGCGCACCCGCCCGTGACGGTGGCGCTCCAGCAGCAGGTGCGGCAGTTCGGGAACAACATCGACGTGCTGGCGCCCGGCGCGTTCCTGTCGATGGTGGTGCCGCTGCTGGTGTTCTTCGCCTTCCAGCGGCAGTTCGCGACGGGGGTGATGGCCGGCGCCGTGAAGTAACCCACGGCCACCGCGGCGACCGGGTCCGACATGGGGTGTTGACGCTGCGTAACCCGAATGCCACACGCTGCGTAACCCGATCGCCGCGCGCGCGGTTCCTGGGCAATATGCCCGCGCCGACCCCTGGATGTGCCGTGCCCCGGTTCAGCGTCATCGTGCCCGCGTACAAGGTTCAGGCGTACCTCCAGGAGAGCCTGGACTCGGTCCTGTCCCAGTCGTACCCGGATCTGGAACTGATCGCGGTCGACGACGCCTCCCCGGACGCCTGCGGTTCGATCATCGACGAGTACGCGGCCCGCGACCCCCGGGTCACCGCGGTGCACCTGGCGCACAACCTGGGCCCGGGCCCGGCCCGCAACGCGGGTCTGGCCCGGGCCACCGGCGACTACCTGCTCTTCCTCGACGGCGACGACACCCTCACCCCCGGCGCCCTCCAGGCGGTCACCGACCGGCTCAAGGCCACCGGCTCCCCCGACGTCCTGGTCTACGACCACGCCCGCACCTCCTGGACCGGCGAGACCGTCCGCGACCGCTCCGCGCACCGGCTCTGCGAGGACGGCCCGGCCAGCTTCCGGCTCGCCGACCGCCCGGGCCTGCTCGGCATGCCGATGGCGGCGGGGAACAAGGCCTACCGGCGCGAGTACGCGGAGCGCGAGGGCCTGGAGTTCCCGCCCGGCTTCTACGCGGACATCCCCTGGACCTACCCGGCCCTGCTGGCCGCCGAGTCCGTGGCCGTCCTCGACCGGGTCTGCGTCCACTACCGCCGGCGCCGCACCGGCTCGATCACGACCACCCCCAGCCGGCGCCACCTCGACGTCTTCGACCAGTACGACCGGGTCTTCGGCCACCTCGCCGCCCGTCCCGAGCTGGACCGGTGGCGCCCGGCGGTGCACCGGCGGATGGCCGAGCACTTCTGCGCCGTGTACGCGGACCCGCGCCGCCTCCCGCGCGCCGCCCGCGCCGAGTTCTTCGCGCGGGCCTCGGCCCTGCTGCGCCGCCACCGCGTCCCGGGCGGCCCCGCGTCCCCGCCGTTGCCGCCGTCCCGCACCGACCGGCTCCGGCACGCCCTGATGCGCCTCGGCGCCCGGCACGCCTACGGGCTGGCCTCGGGCGTCCGCGCGGGCGCCCTGGCCGCGGGCCGGGCCGGGTCCGCGCTGGGGCGGGGGCTGCGCGAGAGCGCCCTGCGGCTGCACTACCGGGTGCAGCGGCTGCTCCCGCTGCGGCCCGAGCTGGCGGTGTTCTCCGCGTACTGGCACGGCGGCTACGCGTGCAACCCGGCGGCGATCGAGGCGAAGCTGCGGGAGCTGGCCCCGCGCATGCGCACGGCGTGGATCTGCGACCCCCGGCACGCGGCCACCCTGCCGCCCGGGACCACCCCGCTGCGGCCGGCTTCGGCCGCGTACTGGAGCGCCCTGGCCCGGGCGGGGTACCTGACGACGAACGTGAACTTCGACCGCGCCCTGGTCAAGCGGCCCGGCCAGGTCCTGCTCCAGACGCAGCACGGCACCCCGCTCAAGCGGGTCGGCCTCGACCTCCAGGACCGTCCGGCGGCCACCCCGACCACGGACTTCGAGGGGCTGCTGCGCGGCGCCGACCAGTGGGACTACCTGCTGTCCTCCAACCGTCACTCCACCCTGGTGTGGGAGCGGGCCGTGCCCGCCTCCTACACCACCCTGGAGTACGGCTACCCCCGCAACGACCCCTTCCACCGGGCCGGGCAGGAGGAGGTGCTCGCCCTGCGCGAGCGGTTGGGCATCGCCCCGGGCACGACCGCGATCCTGTACGCCCCGACCCACCGCGACTACCGGCGCAGCCGGCCCGAGCACCTGGACTTCGAGCGGGTCCTGCGGGACCTGGGCCCGCGCTTCACGATCCTCGCGCGCACGCACCTGACGTACGCGGGCACCGAGTCCGTCCACGACCCGCACCCGAGGCTGCTGGACGTCTCCGCCCACCCGTCGGTGGAGGAGCTGTGCCTCGCCTCGGACGCGCTGGTCACGGACTACTCGTCCCTGATGTTCGACTACGCGTCCCTGGACCGGCCGATCGTGATCCACGCGGACGACTGGGAGGCGTACGAGGCCGCCCGCGGCACCTACTTCGACCTGCGTTCCTGTCCCCCGGGGGCGATCGCCCGCACGGAGGACGAACTCGTGGACATCTTCGCCACCGGCCACTGGCAGGGCTCCCGCTCGGCACAGCTGCGCACGGCGTTCCGCGCGCGCTTCTGCTCGTACGACGACGGCCACGCGGCCGAGCGCGTGGTCCGCCACGTCTTCCTGGGCCAGTCCACCCCGGTCCCGGCGATCACCCCGCTGGAGGACCGCCGCCCCGCTCCCCCCGCCTCGGCCCCGGACCTGACCCCCCTGTCCGCGGGCCTCCGCGCGGACCTGTGGCCGTAGCCGGGTCTCCCCCGTCATCCGGGCGTTTGGGCCGTCCGGGCCAGAGGGGCCGACCGTAAGCATGGACTTCGCCGCGGGTCACGGCCCGGTCCCGGCCCGCCGGCGGATCGGGCGGTAACTACCACATGTGATCCAGGCGCCGGCCCGCCGCTCCGGCCGGGCGGCGGCCTGGGCAACAGTGGAAGGAAGCCCATGACGCTGCGCCTTTTCCTCGCCTGCTCCACCGCGGTGGCGGGTCTCGGTCTGTGCGCCACGGCCGCCCCGGTCCTGGCAGCACCCGCCCACGCCGCGCCGTTGAACGTGACGGTGGGGTGCTCCCATACCGCGGCACTCATCAGCGCGGTGCAGCAGGTGAACGCCAACCCCGGCGGAGGGACGGTCAACCTCGCCGAACGGTGTGCCTACCCCTTCGCGGACGACTTCGAGGACAGCGGGAACGCGCTGCCGGTCATCACCGGCAGGGTGACCATCCGGGGCGAGGACTCCACCCTGATCCGGTCCTCCGCCACCCCCTTCCGGCTGCTCGAAGTCGCCGCGTCGGGACAGCTCTCCCTGCAGGGCATCACCGTGGCCGGCGGAAACGCCACGGCCTCCGACGGCGGCGGCATCCTCAACCGGGGCACCCTGCGCCTGGAGAAGAGCACCGTGGCCGGCAACCAGGCCGAGGCGGCCGGCGGCGGCATCGCCAACGTGAACGGCCGCACCACCCTGGTGCACAGCCGGGTGCTGACCAACACGGTCACGAACCAGAACTCCGCGGATGCCGGGGGCGGCGGCATCTACAACAGCGCCGACGGAACCGTCGAGCTCCTCGGGAGCACCGTGTCGGGCAACGCTGCGGACCAGTTCGGCGGCGGCGTCTACAACGCCGGCACCCTGAAGGCCAAGGACAGCAAGATCGCGCGCAACGCCGCCACCAACAACCAGGGCGGCGGCGGCACGTACGGCGGCGGTGTCTACAACGGGGGCACCGCGACCCTCAAGGAGACCCAGATCGTCGGGAACTGGGTCGGCGGGCGGGGCGGCGGCATCGAGAACGCGTCCACCGGTTCCCTGGAGGTCCACGGCGGCGAGCTCGGCGGCAACAAGGCGGGCGGGAACGGCGGCGGCCTGGACAACGCGGGGCGGGCCACCCTGTCGAGGACCAAGGTGTTCAAGAACCAGGCCGGTGACGACGGCGGCGGCATCAACAACGAGCGGGGGTTCGACGCCGCCGCCCCCGACCCGGTGCTGACGCTCACGAAGGCGGTCATCAAGGAGAACCGGGCCGGCGACCAGGGCGGCGGCGTCAACAACGTCGCCCCGGCCACCGTGCAGAACGAGCACAGCGAAATCACCGGGAACAAGCCGTCCAACTGCGCGGGCAACGTGCCCGACTGCAGCAGCCACTGACGCCCTCGGGCCCCGGGCCGTCCGCCCGGGGCCCACCAGGCCGTCCAGGCCGTCCAGGCCGTCCCGACAGCCCAGCCGTCCGGGTCGCCTAGGCCGTTCCGGCGGGGCCCGCGTCCGACCGCAGGCCCGCCACCACCGAGCGGGCCAGGCCGTCCAGGTACGGGGCCGGCACCGCGTCGCGCACGACGACCTGGCGCCAGTACAGCGGGCCGATCACCAGGTCCAGGGCGTGGTCGGGGTCCGCGCCCGCCGGCAGCTCACCCCGGGCGACGGCCTCGGAGACGATGCCCTCGGCGAGCCGCCGCTGCCCCTCCACCAGCGCCCCCCGCACCGCGTCCGCGATCTCCGGGTTCCGGGCGGCCTCGACCAGCAGGTCGGGGATCACCGCCGAGGCCACGGGGTGCCGCAGTACGTGTGACATGACCTCCAGCAGGGCGCGCACGTCCCCGTAGAGGGACCCGGTCGCCGGCACGGGGATGCCGTCCGCCGCCACGGCGCCGATCAGGTCGAGCACCAGGTGCAGCTTCGACTTCCAGCGCCGGTACACGGCGGTCTTGCCGACCCCGGCCCGCCGCGCGATGCCCTCGATCGACATCCGGGCGAAGCCCACCGCCGCGAGTTCCTCCACCACGGCCGCGCGGATCGCCTCGGTGACGTCCTCGCGCAGGACGGCGGCGCCGGCGGGAGCGCGGCGGGCGGCGGGAGCGGCGGCGGAGTCCTTGGTCATGCACAGAGCATAGCGGCGACGCCGTCACCTGCCCGTCACGACGATACGGTTGCGTCCCGACGCTTCACGCCCTACTGTCACCGTAGCGACGATACGGACCCGTCCCATCGTCGGGCGCCCCAGACCTCCGTCGAAAGCGACCCCGTGACCACCGTGACCACCGTGACCACCGCGACCTCAGCGCCGCCCTCCCCCGCGGAACTGGCGGCAGCCCACGGCCTGACCGTCAGCGGCGCCCGCCCCTCCCTCCCGCGCTACGTCGCACAGCTCTGGAACCGCCGCCACTTCGTGACGGCGTACGCGACCGCCCGGATGCACGCCACGTACAGCACGGCCAAGCTCGGCCAGGTCTGGCACCTGATGACCCCGCTGCTCAACGCGGCCGTCTACTACTTCGTCTTCGGCATCGTCATGCGCGCCAGCCACGGCGTCCCCGACTACGTGCCGTTCCTGATCACCGGCGTCTTCGTCTGGGACTTCATCGGCAGCTCCGTCAACGCCGGCACCCGCGCCGTCCACAGCAACCTCGGCCTGGTCCGCGCCCTGCACTTCCCCCGCGCCAGCCTGCCCATCTCCTCCGTGGTCCAGCTCTTCCAGCAGCTGCTCGTCACCATGGCGGCCCTGGTCGTCCTGCTCCTGGCCTTCGGCCAGACCCCCTCCGCCTCCTGGCTGATCGCGCTCCCGGCGCTCTTCCTGATGGCCGTCTTCTGCGCCGGCTGCGCGATGGTCATGGCCCGCATCGGCAGCAAGAACCCGGACGTCAGCCAGCTGATGCCGTTCGTCCTGCGCACCTGGATGTACTCGTCCGGGGTGATGTGGTCCATCGACACCATGCTCAAGACGGACCACCTGCCGCACTGGGTCTCGCTGATGCTCAAGACCAACCCGGCGGCCGTCTACATCGACCTGATGCGCTTCGCGCTGATCGACAGCTTCAAGGCGGGCTCGCTCCCGCACCACGTGTGGCCGATCGCCATCGGCTGGGCGCTGCTCGCCGGCGTCGGCGGCTTCGTCTACTTCTGGAAGGCAGAGGAGGAGTACGGCCGTGGCTGACACCGACACCCGTGTCCCGACCGTCATCGCGGACGAGGTCCACGTCGTCTACAAGGTCCACGGCGGGGGCCGCAAGGGCGGCGCCACCGCCGCCCTCAGCCGGATCTTCTCCCGCAAGCCCGCCCCGGGCGTCCGCGAGGTCCACGCCGTCAAGGGCGTCAGCTTCACCGCGTACAAGGGCGAGGCGATCGGCCTGATCGGCTCCAACGGCTCGGGCAAGTCCACCCTGCTCAAGGCCATCGCCGGCCTCCAGCCGGTGGCCCGCGGCGCGGTCTACTCGCACGGCCAGCCGTCCCTCCTCGGAGTGAACGCCGCCCTGATGAACGACCTCACCGGCGAGCGGAACGTCGTCCTCGGCGGGCTCGCGATGGGCATGACCAAGCAGCAGGTCCGCGAGCGCTACCAGGGCATCGTCGACTTCTCCGGCATCAACGAGAAGGGCGACTTCATCTCCCTGCCCATGCGCACCTACTCCTCCGGGATGGGCGCCCGGCTGCGGTTCTCCATCGCGGCCGCCAAGGACCACGACGTCCTGATGATCGACGAGGCCCTCGCCACCGGCGACGCCGCCTTCCAGCGCCGCAGCCAGGCCCGCATCGAGGAACTCCGCGCCCGGGCCGGCACCGTCTTCCTCGTCAGCCACTCCATCGGCACGGTCCGCGAAACCTGCGACCGGGCCATCTGGCTGGAGTCGGGCGTCCTCCGCATGGACGGACCCGCAAAGGAAGTCTGCGACGCGTACGAGGCATTCACGAAATAGCCCCGCCGTCCCATCCAGCCCCGCCGGCGTTTGAGGCGCGGGGGTCCGGGGGCAGAGCCCCCGGCAACGGCGCCGCACCCGAAGGCACGAACGGGCCGGGCCCGGTACCCCCCAAGGGGTCCCGGGCCCGGCCCGTGTCCGTACGCCTCAGCGGCGACTACGCGTGAGCGCGCAACAGCGACCGCATCGTCCGCATCGCCACCGACAGGTTCGCCAGGTCGAAGTCGTCCGAGCCCCGGATCTCGTCCAGGGTCGTCCGAGCCCGGCCGATGAGCGCCGCGTTCTTCTCCTCCCACGCCTTGAAGCGCTCCTCGGGAGTGGAAGAGCCGTTGCCCACCGCCAGCACGTCGGCCGTCAGCGCCGCGTGCGCCGCGAACAGGTCCTCACGGATCGACGCGCGGGCCATCGACTGCCAGCGGTCGGACCGCGGCAGGTCGATGATGCGGTCCATCAGCTGCGTGATGTCCAGGCGGTCGGCCAGGTCGTAGTACACCTCGGCGACGGACAGCGGGTCCACGCCCGTCCGGTCCGCGATGGCGACGATGTCCAGCGTCGGGAACGCCGACGAGAACCCGGCCACCTTCGCCGCGAGCTCCTCCGGCACGCCCTCGCCGGTCAGCTCGTCCATGATCGACTGGTACCACTCCAGGTCCGCGCCGCGCACCAGCTTCGGCAGCTCCGACCAGACCTCCGCCACCCGGGCCCCGAAGAGCTCGATGGTCTCGGTGATCTGGAGCGGCTGCGGCCGGTTGTTCAGCAGCCAGCGCGTACCGCGCTCCACCAGGCGCCGCGAGTGCAGCCGCACCCGGGTCTGGACGTCGGCCGGGACCTTGTTGTCCAGCGCCTCGACCGCGTCCCACACCTCGGCCAGGCCGAAGATCTCACGGGCCGCGAGCTGCGCCCGGACGATCTCCTCCATGGAGGCGCCGGTCTCCTCCCGCAGACGGTGCAGGAAGGTCGAACCACCGGTGTTGACGGTGTCGTTGACCAGCAGGGTGGTGATGATCTCCCGGCGCAGCGCGTGCCCGTCGATCTGCTCGGGGAACTTCGCGCGCAGGGCGCCCGGGAAGTACGCGTGCAGCAGGCGGCGCAGGTACGGGTCGTCCGGCAGCTCGGTGTGGATGAGCTCGTCCGCCACGGTGATCTTCGTGTAGGCGAAGAGCACCGCCAGCTCCGGCTGGGTCAGGCCCTTGCCGGTGTTGAGCAGCTCGCGGATCTGCCGGTCGTTCGGCAGGAACTCCAGCTGGCGGTCCAGCAGCCCGTCCCGGCCCAGGCGGCGCATGAAGCGCTGCTGGGCGTGGAGCAGGCTGGGGGCCTGCGCGGAGGCGTTCGCCAGGGCCGTGTTCTGCGCGTAGTTGTTGCGCAGCACCAGCGAGCCGACCTCGTCGGTCATCTCGGCGAGCAGCTTGTTGCGCTGCTTGACGGTCATGTCGCCGTCCGCGACCACCGAGTTCAGCAGGATCTTGATGTTCACCTCGTGGTCGGAGGTGTCCACGCCCGCGCTGTTGTCGATGGCGTCGGTGTTGACCTTGCCGCCCTCGCCGCCGGCGCCGGTGCGGGCGAACTCGATGCGGCCCAGCTGGGTCAGGCCCAGGTTGCCGCCCTCGCCGACGACCTTGGCGCGGACGTCGGAGCCGTTGACGCGGATCGCGTCGTTGGCCTTGTCGCCGACGTCGGCGTGCGTCTCGGCGGTGGCCTTGACGTACGTGCCGATGCCGCCGTTCCACAGCAGGTCCACCGGGGACTGCAGGATGGCCTGCATCAGCTCGGCCGGGGTCATCTTGGTGACGCCCGCCTCGATGCCGAGGGCGGCGCGCATCTGTGCGTTGACCGGGATGGACTTGGCGCTGCGCGGGTGGATCCCGCCGCCCGCCGACAGCAGCGCGGTGTCGTAGTCCGCCCACGAGGAACGCGGCAGCTCGAACAGGCGCCGGCGCTCCGCGTACGAGGTCGCCGCGTCCGGGGTCGGGTCGATGAAGATGTGCCGGTGGTCGAAGGCGGCGACCAGGCGGATGTGCTCGGAGAGCAGCATGCCGTTGCCGAAGACGTCGCCGGACATGTCGCCGACGCCGACGACAGTGAAGTCCTCGGTCTGGGTGTCGTGGCCCAGCTCGCGGAAGTGCCGCTTGACGGACTCCCAGGCGCCGCGGGCGGTGATGCCCATGCCCTTGTGGTCGTAGCCGGCCGAGCCGCCCGAGGCGAAGGCGTCGCCCAGCCAGAAGCCGTACGACTCCGCGACGCCGTTGGCGATGTCGGAGAAGGTCGCGGTGCCCTTGTCGGCGGCGACGACGAGGTAGGTGTCGTCCTCGTCGTGGCGGACCACGCCCTTCGGCGGCACGACCTCCCCGCCGACCATGTTGTCGGTGATGTCGAGCAGCGCCGAGATGAAGATCTTGTACGAGGCGATGCCCTCGGCGAGCCACGCGTCGCGGTCCACCGAGGGGTCCGGCAGGTTCTTCGCGACGAAGCCGCCCTTGGCGCCGACCGGCACGATCACCGTGTTCTTGACCATCTGCGCCTTGACCAGGCCGAGCACCTCCGTACGGAAGTCCTCGCGCCGGTCGGACCAGCGCAGACCGCCTCGGGCGACCTTGCCGAAGCGCAGGTGGACGCCCTCGACGCGCGGGGAGTACACCCAGATCTCGAACGCGGGGCGCGGGGCCGGCAGGTCCGGGATGGCCTGCGGGTCGAACTTCATCGACACGTACGAGTGCTGCTCGCCCGCCTCGTCGAGCTGGAAGAAGTTCGTCCGCAGCGTCGCCTTGATCAGCGTCAGGAAGGAGCGCAGGATGCGGTCCTCGTCGAGCGAGGCCACCTGGTCCAGGGCCCCGTCCAGCTCCTCCATCATCGCGTCGATCAGCTCGGTGCCGGCGGCCTGGCGGCCCGGCGACATCCGCGCCTCGAAGAGCGAGACCAGCAGCCGCGTGGTGTGGACGTTGTTGCGGAGGGTGTCCTCCATGTAGTCCTGGCTGAAGGTCGAGCCGGCCTGGCGCATGTACTTGGCGTACGCGCGCAGCACGACGGCCTGACGCCAGGTGAGTCCGGCGCCCAGCACGAGGGTGTTGAAGTTGTCGTTCTCGGCCTCGCCGGTCCACACGGCCGCGAAGGCCTCCTGGAACCGCTCGCGCGCGTCGTCGCCGAGGTACGCGTCCCCGTTGCCCGTGGACAGCGGCATCCGCAGACCGAAGTCGTAGATCCAGGCGCTGACCCGGTCGCTGCGGCGCAGCTCGTACGGCCGCTCGTCGGTGACCTCGACGCCCAGGCGCTGCAGGACCGGCAGGACCGCGGAGAGGGAGACCTGCTCGCCCTCGCGGTAGATCTTGAAGCGGCGCTCGCCGGGGCCCGCGCCGACGGGCTCGTACAGCGACAGCGCGAAGGGGCGCTCGCTGGCGGACAGCTTCTCCAGGTGGCACAGGTCGGCCACGGCCGCGCGCGGCGAGTGGTCGGCCTTGTAGCCCTCGGGGAAGGAGGTGCCGTACTTGCGGCTCAGCTCGGCGGCGCGCTCCTCGCCCAGCTCGGCCGTCAGCGCCTCGCCGAAGCCGTCGGCCCAGGAGCGGGCCGCCTCGACCAGGCGGGACTCGACGCGCTCGACGTCGGCGTCGGTCAGCAGGGGCAGCTCGGTGCCCTGCGGGACGCGGACGACGAAGTGGATGCGGGAGAGGATCGACTCGGTGTTCCAGGCGGTGAAGTCGACGCTGGTGCCGCCGAGCTCCTCCTTCAGGATGTCCATCAGGCGCAGCCGGACACCGGTGGTGAACCGGTCGCGCGGCAGGTAGACGAGCGCCGAGTAGTAGCGGCCGTACTCGTCCTGGCGCAGGTACAGCCGCAGCCGGCGGCGCTCCTGGAGGTACAGCACGGACGTGGCGATCTCGCGGAGCTTGTCGACCGGGGTCTGGAAGAGCTCGTCGCGCGGGTAGGTCTCCAGGATCTGGAGCAGGTCGCGGCCGTCGTGGCTGGACGGCGAGAAGCCGGCGCCCTCCAGCACCTCGGACACCTTGCGGCGGATCACCGGGACGCGGCGCACCGACTCGGTGTACGCGGCGGAGGAGAACAGGCCGAGGAAGCGGCGCTCGCCCACGACGTTGCCGTCGGCGTCGAACTTCTTCACGCCCACGTAGTCGAGGTACGAGGGACGGTGCACGGTGGCGCGGCTGTTGGCCTTGGTCAGCACCAGCAGGCGGTGCTCACGGGCCTTGGCGCGGGCGTCGGCGGGCAGCCGGTTGAAGGACGGCGAGACCGGGTGCGCGTCCTCCTGGCCGCGGTGGACCGGGTCGGAACGCAGGATGCCGAGGCCGGTGCCGGGCACGGCGGCGAGGGCGTCACCGTCGACGAGGTTGTACTCGCGGTAGCCGAGGAAGGTGAAGTGGTCGTCCGACAGCCAGCGCAGCAGCTCACGGGCCTCTTCGAGCTCGTACTCGCGCAGGTCCGGGGCGGTGGGCTCGTTCGGCAGCTCCTCGGCGATGCGCAGCGCGGCGTCGCGCATCTTCTCCCAGTCCTCGACGGCCTCGCGGACGTCGGACAGGACGCGCAGCAGGTCTCCGGTGATCTGCTTGAGGTCGGCCTTGTCGGTCTCGCGGTCGATCTCGACGTGGATCCAGGACTCGACGAGGGAGTCGTGGGGGCGCGCGGTCTTGGGACCGTGGGCGTCGCAGTCGGGGCCGAGGATCTCGATGAGCTTGCCGGTGACGTCACGGCGCACGACGACCTGCGGGTGGATCACGACGTGGATGCCGCGGCCCTGGCGGGACAGCTCGTTCGTCACGGAGTCCACGAGGAACGGCATGTCGTCCGTGACGACCTCGACGACCGAGTGGCTGGAGGTCCAGCCGTTCTCCTCGACCGTGGGGGTGTGGACCCGGACGTTCGCGGTGCCCTGCGGACGGGTCTCGGCGAGCCGGTAGTGGGAGAGCGCCGCACCGAACACGTCGACCGGGTCCCGGTCGGCGAGGTCCTCGGGGGCGGTGTGCAGGTAGTAGCGCTGGAGGTAGGAGAGCGTCGTGCCCTGATCGGGGCGCTCGCCGTGCTCGGACCCAGTCGGAAGTAGCCCCCCGGCCGGGCTGTTCTCAGCTACCCGTGCCGCCCGCGCGAGCAGCTCGGCCTTTGCTTCGTCCAGCTTGGTCTGCATGTCCTCTGGCTCCTGTCGCGCGCCGTTGCGTGACGTAGGTGAAGGAAGGAATGACACAGCGCCGCGTTGAGGCGGGATGTCCGTCCGGATCGGTTTTCGACGCCGCGGCGTCGGGAGAGCCGCCGGGGAAGGCTTCGACCGTGATCGACAGGTCCCGGCGGCGGGGATCAGCGAAGGCCCGGCCGCCAAGACGCGCCGGGCGCGGGTCGGGGGCGTCAGTGCCCCCGAGGACTATCGCGCTGATCACGGGTACAAGGCTATCTCGCCCCACCCCCCGGTCGTCATTCACTGCATCTGTACAAAACCGGGGGCAAAACCTGGACAGTCTGGCCAGACGCTTGGCCGGAACGGTCCGTTACCGGCCTATCCGGCCAGCTCACGGGCCATCGCGACGGCCTCCGCCAGGCTGTCCACGACCGGGACCCCGGCGGACTCCAGGCTGGAGCGGCTGTGCGACCCGCCCGTGTACAGAACGGCGTACGCCCCTACGTGCCGCGCGGCCGTCGCGTCGTCCACGGCGTCACCCACCAGGACCGTACGGCGAGCGGTCACACCGGCTGCCTCCAGTGCGGCCATATGGCGTACGAGGTGGCCCGCCTTGGACGTGTGCGAGGGCCCGACGCGCCCGTCGACGCGGAGGAAGTGCACGTCGATGCCGTGCTCCCGGACCAGGGGCACCAGCTTCTCGTGGGGCGCGAGGGACAGCAGGGACTGGGTGAGCCCGTCCGCCTGCCAGCCCCGCAGCAGCTCCCGCGCCCCCTCGGTGAGCCCCGCGTCCTCGGCGGCGGCCCAGTAGTGGCGGTGGAAGGCCTCGTCCATCACGGCCCACTCGGCGTCCGTGGGCAGCCGGCCCATCAGCCGCTCGTAGAACTTCGGCACCGGTACGACGTACAGCTCGCGGTACCGCTCCAGCGTGAGCGGCGCGAACCCGAACTCGGCGAAGGAGGCGTTGGTCGCGGCTATGACGGCGTCGATGTCGTGCAGCAGGGTGCCGTTCCAGTCCCACACGATGTGGGCCCCACCGGTTTTCGTCCCGGCGCTCACTGCGGTGTTCCCGTCGCTCATCCCAGCAGGCCCGGAATCTCCTGCACCCCGAACCACAGCAGCTCGTGGTCCTCGGCGCCGTCCACGGTGAACTGCGCGTCGTCGTCCCCCGCGTCGGCGGCCGCGAGGGCCCCGGCGGCGGCCGCGACGTCACCCTCGGCGTCATCGGCGTCGGCGTGCACGGCGGCGGCCACCTTCAGCCGCACGGCAGCGCCGAGGGTGACCTGCCCGAGGGCGGCCTCGTCCTGGCCGGGCACGGCGGTGGCGGCCTTGTCGTCGACGTCGACCGCCACGACGACCCGCCGGCGGGGGGCGGCCGGGTCGGCGGCCAGCAGGCGCAGCGAGGCGAGGGCGGCCCGGCTGAGGGCGGCGTACTCCAGCTCCTCGATGTCGTCCGACACGTACCACTCGCGCAGCCCGGGCGTGACGGCGTACGCAAGGAGCGGGGCGGGCCCCAGCTCCCCCGCCTTGTGCGCCTCGGCGAGCCCGGGGAGGGTCAGGGGGACGTACACGCGCATGGCCGGCTGCTTTCGGTAGTCGGAAACGCCCTCAGGATACGACCCGGTCACGCGAGGGGGCCTACGGCCTCGGGCCCCTGCGGGGCCGCGCGGGCGCGGCGGGCCGTACGACCGGGTCACGCGGAGGGGGGCCTCGGGCCCTCGGGGGCGGGGCGGGTGTGGCGGGCTGCGGGTGCGGGTGCGGCCGGCCGCGGGCGCCTCTACAGGCGCGGGCCCTGCACCTCCACCGCAGCGCACCGCCAGCGCCGGTCGGGGCCCTGCTCCAGCCGGAACGCCATGGCCGATACCCGGTCCCCCGTCGCGATCCGGGCGAAGGCCTCGATGACCCCGGGCCCGGGGTGGAAACGCCCGCAGTGGCGCAGCACCGGGCGCAGCCGGTCCCGCAACGGGCCGTCGGGGGCGAGGGTCACCAGCTGCTCGTAGGCCTCGCCCACCGTGAGGCCGAGCAGGGAGTGGACGGGGCGCTGGCCGCTCAGCACCGCCAGCAGCCGCTCCGCGAACCAGTCGTGGGGGGCCAGCCGGCGCGCCTGCCGGGGCACCACCGCCGGACGCCGCTGGTCCCGCCGGCCGGCGGGCCGCGTCCGCCCCGCCCCGCCGGGCCTGCTGCGACTGCCCTCGCCGCCGACCGTGCCGCGCGTGGTGGTGTCCATGACGTTTCCCCCGATCAGACCGAGCCCGGCGGTACCGGGCGGTAACTTGATGCCGGTTTTCTACGACCGCCAAACACCCTCCGCAACCGCCACCGACCCCCCGGCCCCCACCTCGCGGAGGTTCACCTATCCGTGTGGCAACCCCCCACCCCCGGGCCCCGGAACACCCCCACAACACCCCTCAAGTGGACGCCCAAACCCCCCGCGGGGGAGACCCGATGGAGTACCCCCCGATCACCCTCTCGGCCCCACGGGGCGCCGCCGACGGGGCGAAGACGCCGGTCACTCTCCGCAGCCCCCACGGGTGCGGGGCGGGGCACCGGGGAGCGGTGTCCCCCTGGACCGGATCAGAGCAGGTTGGGGGTTTCCCGTCAGTCCCATCGTCCTTCCGGTTCGGGCCGGTCCCTCAAGGGCGCTCCTTCGTCGCGTCGCTACGCGATCGCCTTCGGCGACCCTTGACCGACCGACCCGAACCGGAAAGCCGAAAGACTGCCGGGAAACCCCCAAAAGAAACGGCACGGTCCATAGTGGAGGGACGGGCGTCTCAGGGACCAGGCGCGGTGCCGGGGGGCCGGCCCGCCGGGCATCCGGGCCCGTCCAGCCCTGGCTCAGGGCCAGGGAGGCGGCCACCCGCACGAGAGGGCGATCAGAGCCCCTGGGAAGCCCCCAAGCGCAGCAGATCGCTACGCGCTCCTCCCGTCTCAGCGTCAGACGACCGCCTATGGCTGATAGCCGCACCCCAAGGACGAACAGAGCGGCCGAGGAGGCGCATGGGCGCGGCGGATCGCTACGCGCTCCTCCCAGCTCGGCGTCGGACGGCCGTCCTGGGCCGATACCCGCACCAGAAGGCGAACAGAGCAGCCCAAGGAGCCGACAGGCGCGTCCGATCACTACCCGCTTCCCTGGTCTCGGCGGCCGGCGGCCGTCTTGGGTCGATCATGAGCCCACGGAAGACCCCCATGCCCCTTTTGCCTGCATTTGGCGGGCTGAGATGGGGTCGGACGGTCCTCTGTCGGAGTCTGCGGGTGAAAGAGACACCCGCAGACCCCGAAAAGCCGCCAAAGACCCTGCGCGAGGGGTGATTCACCCCTCGAAGGCCTTCGCCCGCCCCTTTGGTGCCCCATCCCAGCCCCCAGACGGCCGTCCGACGCCGAGCCGGGAGGAGCGCGTAGCGATCCGCCGCGCCTGTCGGCTCCCTGGGCTGCTCTGTTCGCCCTCTGGTGCGGGTATCAGCCCCAGACGGCCGTCCGACGCCAAGTCGGGAGGAGCGCGTAGCGATCCGCCGCGCCTGTCGGCTTCCTGGGGAGCTCTGTTCGCCCTCTGGTGCGGGTATCAGCCCAAGGCGGTCGCCGGACGCTGAGACGAGAGGAGCGCGTAGCGATCTGCTGCGCCTGGGGGCTCCGCAGGGCAGTCTGTTCGCCTTCTCGTGCGGGTAGGTCGCGCACAGGCTCCGGATCTCGGCTCTTGGGGGCCCGGATGCCCGGCGGGCCGGCGCCCGGCCCCTCGCCTGGTCCCTGAGACGCCCGTCCCTCCACCATGGACCGTGCCGTTTCTTTGGGGGTTTCCCGGCAGTCTTTCGGCTTTCCGGTTCGGGTCGGTCGGTCAAGGGTCGCCGAAGGCGATCGCGTAGCGACGCGACGAAGGAGCGCCCTTGAGGGACCGGCCCGAACCGGAAGGACGATGGGACTGACGGGAAGCCCCCAGACTTCTCTGATCCGGTCCAGGGGGGACCCCGGCCCCCCGCACCCCCGCCCCCTATCCAAGGCTGCCTGTATACAAGCCCAGCCCAGCCCCACACGCCCCCCACGGCGGCGGGGCCCGGACACCCTGTGGTGTCCGGCCCCGGTCGGGTGGGCTGCGTTGCCCCTGGCGCGTGGCGCGTTACTTCTTGCGGCGGCGGCCGCCCGACGCCTTCTGGGCGCGGCGGCGTTCCGCGCGGGTCAGGCCGTCGCCGGCGGCGTCGGAGTCGAAGTCGCCTTCGACCACGCCGCCCTCGCCGTCGACCGTCGGGGCGGAGAAGTGCAGGCGGTCCGGGCGCTGGGGGGCGTCCAGGCCCTTGGCGCGGATCTCGGGGCGGGCCGCCGGGACCGGCTCCTTCACCAGGGACGGGGCCGCGTCCTGCACCGGGAGCTCCTCGACCTGCTGCTCGACCTGGACCTCCAGGTTGAACAGGTAGCCGACGGACTCCTCCTTGATGCCCTCCATCATGGCGTTGAACATGTCGAAGCCCTCGCGCTGGTACTCGACCAGCGGGTCCTTCTGGGCCATCGCGCGCAGGCCGATGCCCTCCTGGAGGTAGTCCATCTCGTAGAGGTGCTCACGCCACTTGCGGTCGAGCACCGACAGGACCACGCGGCGCTCCAGCTCGCGCATGACGTCCGCCCCGAGCGCCTGCTCGCGCGCGCCGTACTGCTCGTGGATGTCGTCCTTGACGGACTCGGCGATGAACTCGGCGGTGATGCCCGCGCGGTCGCCGGCCGCCTCCTCCAGCTCCTCCACCGTGACCTTGATCGGGTAGAGCTGCCGGAAGGCACTCCACAGCCGGTCGAGGTCCCACTCCTCGGCGAAGCCCTCGACGGTCTCGGCGGCGATGTAGGCGTCGATGGTGTCGTCCATGAAGAAGCGCACCTGCTCGTGCAGGTCCTCGCCCTCCAGGACGCGGCGGCGCTCGCCGTAGATGACCTCGCGCTGGCTGTTGAGGACCTCGTCGTACTTCAGGACGTTCTTGCGGGTCTCGAAGTTCTGGGTCTCGACCTGGGACTGCGCGGACGCGATCGCGCGGGTCACCATCTTGTTCTCGATCGGGACGTCGTCCGGCACGTTGGCCATGGACATGACCCGCTCGACCATCTGGGCCTTGAACAGGCGCATCAGGTCGTCGCCCAGCGACAGGTAGAAGCGGGACTCGCCCGGGTCGCCCTGGCGGCCGGAGCGGCCGCGGAGCTGGTTGTCGATGCGGCGCGACTCGTGGCGTTCGGTGCCGAGGACGTAGAGGCCGCCGAGCTCCTTGACCTCTTCGAACTCGGCCTTGACGGCCGCCTCGGCCCGGGCGAGGGCCTCGGGCAGGGCGTGCGCCCACTCCTCGATGTGCTCCTCCGGGTCGAGGCCGCGCTGGCGCAGCTCCGCCTCGGCGAGGTCGTCCGGGTTGCCGCCGAGCTTGATGTCGGTACCGCGGCCGGCCATGTTGGTGGCGACGGTGACGGCGCCGCGGCGGCCGGCCTGGGCGACGATCGTGGCCTCGCGCTCGTGCTGCTTGGCGTTGAGGACCTCGTGCGGGATGCCGCGCTTGGAGAGCTGCTGCGAGAGGTACTCGGACTTCTCGACCGACGTCGTGCCGACGAGGATCGGCTGGCCCTTCTCGTGCTTCTCCGCGATGTCGTCGACGACGGCGGCGAACTTGGCGACCTCGGTCCGGTAGATGAGGTCGGGCTGGTCCTTGCGCTGCATGCCCCGGTTCGTGGGGATGGGGACGACGCCCAGCTTGTAGATCTGGTGGAACTCGGCGGCCTCGGTCATGGCCGTACCGGTCATGCCGGAGAGCTTGGAGTAGAGGCGGAAGAAGTTCTGCAGGGTGATCGTGGCGAGGGTCTGGTTCTCGTCCTTGATGTCCACCCCTTCCTTCGCCTCGATCGCCTGGTGCATGCCCTCGTTGTAGCGGCGGCCGGCGAGGATGCGGCCGGTGTGCTCGTCGACGATCATGACTTCGCCGTCGATGACGACGTAGTCCTTGTCGGCCTTGAAGAGCTCCTTGGCCTTGATCGCGTTGTTGAGGTAGCCGACGAGGGGGGTGTTGACCGACTCGTAGAGGTTGTCGATGCCGAGCCAGTCCTCGACCTTGGCGACACCGGCCTCGTGGATGCCGACGGTGCGCTTCTTCTCGTCGACCTCGTAGTCGCCGGTCTCCTCGATGCCCTTGAGCGGGTTGCCGGCCTCGCCCTTGGTCAGGCGGGTGACGAGCTTGGCGAAGTCCGCGTACCACTTGGTGGCCTGGTCGGCCGGGCCGGAGATGATCAGCGGGGTGCGGGCCTCGTCGACGAGGATCGAGTCGACCTCGTCGACCACGGCGAAGTTGTGGCCGCGCTGCACCAGCTCGTCCTGCGACCACGCCATGTTGTCGCGCAGGTAGTCGAAGCCGAACTCGTTGTTCGTGCCGTACGTGATGTCGCAGCCGTACTGCTCGCGGCGCTGGGCCGGCGACATGTTGGCCAGGATGCAGCCGACGGTCAGGCCAAGGAACTTGTGGACGCGGCCCATCATCTCGGAGTCGCGCTCGGCGAGGTAGTCGTTCACCGTGATCAGGTGGACGCCCTTGCCGGACAGTGCGTTCAGGTACGCGGGGAGCGTGCCGACGAGGGTCTTGCCCTCACCGGTCTTCATCTCGGCGACGTAGCCGAGGTGCAGCGCCGCGCCGCCCATGATCTGCACGTCGTAGTGCCGCTGGCCGAGGACGCGCTTGGCGGCCTCGCGGACGGTGGCGAAGGCCTCCGGCAGCAGGTCGTCCAGGCTCTCGCCGTCCTGGTAGCGCTGCTTGTACTCGTCCGTGAGCGCGCGCAACTCGGCGTCGGAGAGGTTGACGAAGTCCTCTTCGATGGAGTTGACCTGGTCCGCGATGCGGTGCAGTTTGCGCAGGATCTTGCCTTCGCCTGCACGCATGAGCTTGTTGAAGACGGACACTGAGGCTGGTCTCCTTGCCGGTCGGGCCTGGGCACTTTACGTAGCCGGGCACGGCAGGTGGGCCCCACCGCAACGGCCATCGTAAGCGAGGACGTGGTCGCGTCGGGAGGTCCGCCGTGTCCGCAGGGCACGGGCGCCCGGAATGAGAACGTACGGGGGACGGATTCGGTGCCGGGGTGGACGAAAACCCCTCGCCCGGGTTACCCCGCGCGGCAACAATCCGTTCATGGAACCCGTCACCCTGACCACCGAGCGCCTCCTGCTGCGCCCCTTCGCCCCTGCGGACGCCGAGGAGGTGTACGCCGCCTGCCAGGACCCCGGGATCCAGCGCTGGACGCTGGTGCCCTCCCCGTACGAGCGGGCGCACGCCGAGGCGTGGGTCACGCACGTCTCGCGGAGCGCCTGGCTGGAGGACCGCGAGTACGGCTTCGCGGTGCGGCTCGGTGCGCAGGGCGCCGAGGGGCCGCTGGTCGCCGCGGTGGGGGTGCACGTGCGCGGCGCCCAGGGGTACGAGGTCGGCTACTGGGCGGCGAAGGAGCACCGCGGCCGCGGCTACGTCGCCGAGGCGGTGGCCGGGGTCGCCCGGTGGCTGTTCACCGAGGTCGGGGCCGGCCGGCTGGAGTGGCGCGCCGCCGTGGGCAACGCGGCCTCCCGGGCCGCCGCCGAAAAGGCCGGGTTCCGCTTCGAGGGCACCCTGCGCGGCGCGCTCGACCACCGCGGCACCCTGCGCGACTGCTGGGTCGCCGGGCTGCTGCCCTCGGACCTCGGCCTGCCCTCCCGGCTGCCGTACCTGCCCGCTGTCAGTGCCACCCCCTAGGGTCGCGGCATGACGACGCTCTCGCTGTCCGCCGACGAGGCCCGCCGGATCGCCCTGCGCGCGCAGGGGTTCCTGGGGGCGCCCGACCGCCGGGGCGGGGTCCGGGGGGTGCTGCGCCATCTGGGCGCGGTGCAGCTGGACACCATCTCGGTCCTGGCCCGCTCGCACGAGCTGATCCCGTACGCGCGTCTGGGCGCGGTGGGCCGGGACGCAGTGGAGAAGGCGTACTGGTCGGACAGCCACGCCTTCGAGTACTGGTCGCACGCGGCGTGCATCCTGCCGATCGAGGAGTGGCCGCACTTCGCCTTCCGCCGCCGGGCGCGGCGTGCGCGCGGCCACCGCTGGCACGTCCTGGAGGACAAGGACCGTTCGACGCGGGCGGTGCTGGACCGGCTGAAGGCCGACGGTCCGCTGACCTCGTCCGAGCTGGGCGGCGCGAAGAACGGCGGCGAGTGGTTCGAGTGGTCCGAGACCAAGATCGCGGTGGAGTGGCTGCTCGACACCGGTGAGGTGGTCTGCTGCGAGCGGCGCGGCTGGAAGCGGGTCTACGACCTGGCCGAGCGGGCCGTCCCGGACGTGCTGCTCCACGACGACCTGGACGACGGCGAGTGCCTGCGCCGGCTGGTCGCGCTGGCCGGGCAGTCGCTCGGGGTCGGCACGCGCGCCGACATCGCGGACTACCACCGCCTCAAGGGCGAGCAGGTCGATGCGGTGATCGCGGACTCCGGGCTGGTGCCGGTGGAGGTCGAGGGCTGGGGGAAGCCCGCCTGGGCGGACCCGCGGGCGCTGGACACGGCGGCGCGCGGCCGCCACCGTACGACGCTGCTGTCCCCGTTCGACTCGCTGGTCTGGGACCGGCCGCGGACGGAGCGGATCTTCGGGTTCACGCACCGGCTGGAGGCGTACGTGCCCAAGCCGCAGCGGATACACGGGTACTTCGCCATGCCGCTGCTGGCCGGCGGGCGGCTCCGGGGCCGGGTCGACCCGGGCCGTGAGGGCCGCACCCTGGTGGCCCGCCAGGTCTCCCTGACGACGCCGGGGGCGGCGGGGGCGATGGCGCGGGCGCTGCGGGAGGCCGCGGAGTGGGTGGGCTGCGACGCGGTCCGCGTCGAGCGCGCGCAGTCGCCGGCGGAGGCGGCCGCGATCACGGCGGAGCTGGCGGCGCTGGGAGCCTGACGGCGGGCGGGCGGGCGCGCTCAGCGGATCTCCAGGATCTTCTCCCGCATCGCGTACACGACGGCTTCCATCCGGGAGTGCAGCTGGAGCTTCTCCAGGATGTTGCGGACGTGGTTCTTCACGGTGTTCTCGGAGATGAACAGCTGCTTGGCGATGTCCCGGTTGTTCATGCCCGTGGCCACCAGCTTGAGGACTTCGAGTTCCCGGTCCGTCAGCCGCGGCGCCGGGACCAGCCGCCGCTCGTCGGTGCGCTGGATCATCGACTTGAACTCGGTGAGCAGCTTCGACGCCATCGACGGGCTGATCTGGGACTGGCCGTCCGCGACCGCGCGGATCGCCGTCGCGACCTCGTCCGTCGAGATCTCCTTGAGGAGGTAGCCGGTGGCGCCCGCCTTGATCGCGTCGTAGAGGTCGGCCTCCTCGTCGCTGATCGTCAGCATGATGATCTTCGCGGAGGGGGCGACCTCCTTGATCGAGGTGCACGCCTCGATGCCGCCGCGCCGGGGCATCCGCACGTCCATCAGCACGATGTCGGGCAGCAGGTCGGCGGCCTTGTCCACGGCCTCCGCCCCGTCCCCGGCCTCGCCGACGACCTGGATGTCCTCCTCCTGGGCGAGGACGATCTCCAGTCCGCGCCGGAAGAGGGCGTGGTCGTCGACCACGAGCACCCGGATCGGCTCCCCGGCCGGGTCCTGCGCCCCATGACAGTCGGCGCCGTCGTCGTCGCGCGCCGGCCCGAAGCCGTCCGCCATCGTTCCTCCCCCTGCATGTGCTGAGCTGCTGGGCCAACCCGGCCGGGTCGGCCGCCGGTTGACTGCCCGACATGATTCCATGCCCGCGCTACGGGACGGGGTGCTGGCGGAATCCATATGGCTCATACGAGTCATACAGGTGCCCCTGCGGAACGCCGTGCGTTCCGCAGGGGCAATGGTTGAATTTCAGCCTCCGAGCGCGCCGCCCGCGCCCGCACCCGAGGGCTCCGAGCTGGACGCCCCGTCGGGGTCGACGTGGATGACGCCGTAGTCGTAGGCGTGGCGCCGGTAGACCACGCTGGGCATCTTGGTCTCGGAGTCGACGAACAGATAGAAGTCGTGGCCGACCAGTTCCATTTCGTACAGGGCCTGGTCGAGCGACATCGGCCGCGCCGAGTGGGTCTTCTCGCGGACGATGAGCGGGCCTTCGCCCTGCACCTCCAGGGAACCGATCCGCTTGACCGGGACCCCTTCCTCCATGTCCTCGTAGACCGGCTCGCCGTTGCTGTTGAGGGTGGCGACGCCCGGCACGCGGTCGGCGACCTCGGCCGCCGAGAGCCGTCCGGTGCCACGGCGGGTGAAGCGCTTGTCGTGCTGCTTGCGCAGCCGGGCCTCCAGCTTGTCCTGTGCCAGGTCGAGCGCCGCGTACGGGTCGGCGGCGGCGGCCTCGGCCCGGATCACCGGGCCCCGCGAGTGCAGGGTGATCTCCACGCGGTCGGAACGGTCGGCCTGGCGCGGGTTGTGCTCCTTGGACACCTCGACGTCCAAGCTGATCACCTTGGCGTCGAGCTTCTGGATCCGCTCCGGATTCAGCTTCTCGGCCACGTGCTTGCGGAACCGCTCGGGCACCTCGGTCTTGCGGCCCTTGACGACGATGTCCACGCAGAACTCCGTTCCCGGAGACCCCCGCTCTGGGCGGCGGGAGCGTCTCCCTTTCGCACCAGGCTCCGGTGAACACCGGAGCCTCGGACTTGGCGACTTTCACCTCCTCCTCCCCCATCGGCAAGATCTACATCCCACCGACTTCGGAGTAGAGAGAGCCCCCCTCACAGGTACTGCACACGAAGATTCCAATAAACAGACGGACTGCTGCTCCGATACCCGGGGCCGAAGGTTCGCCAGTTCCTCACAACCGAACATATCTCTCAAAGCCGGTTGTCGGCACCCGCTACCGAAACGTACCTCCGATCAGGTGGGTCTTCCCTCTTACTACCTGCAACGATGCGCATTCCCCAGTGGTTCCAAATCTATTCACAAGATTTTTGCCCTGTCCGGGTTGCCGCCGTTCGGAGCGAAGGAACCCGCCGGCGCGGCCACCACGGCAGCGGCCTCCGCCCGCAGGCCCGCCGCACGCAACGCCCTCGCCGCCTCCGCGAGCGTGGCTCCGGTCGTGATCACGTCGTCCACCAGCACGATCCGAGCCCCCGCCACCAGCGCCACCCCGCCCGGACGCACCTCCAGGGCCCCCGCCAGGTTCTCCCGCCGCTCCCGGGCCCCCAGGCCCGCCTGGTCCGCGACGGCCCGCCGCAGCCGCAGCACGGGCGCCACGCGAGCGGCCGCACCGGCGCCGCGCAGCCGCCCGGACGCGGCCAGGGCGATCCGCCGCGCCGGGTCGTGCCCGCGCGCCCGCACCGCCCGCCGCGCGGAGGGCACCGGCACCAGCACGAGCTCCGCCCCGCCCGCGGCCCCGACGGCCCGGCCCCCGCGGGCCACCGCCGCCGCCAGGGCCGTCCCGAGCGGGCCGGCCAGGGGCAGCGCCCCGCGCTCCTTGTGCGCCAGCACGACCTCCCGTACGGCGTCCTCGTACCGGGCCCCCGCGTACACCGCGGGCAGCCCCGCCGGGCCCGCCCGCCGCGCCGCAGACGCACCCGGCCCGCGCCCGCACCGCTCAGGGCGCCCCGGCACGCCTCGCACAGCACCACGCGGGCGGCTCTGCAGCCGGCGCAGTCCGCCGGCAGGACCAGCTCGGGCCAGCTCCCGCCACTACTCCCGCACGCATCCACCCTGCCGCGCCGGACGCGGGCCCGCGACCCCTGTGGACTGGCGGCGCCCTCCTGGGGACGACCGGAGCCGCAGGGGCAGGGGCTCAGCCCGGGTAGACCGGCAACCGGCCGCCCGCCGCGACCGTGCGCCACTGCGCACCCGACGGCAGCCACACGATGCCGTCCTCGCCGTACCCGACCACGGGCCTGCCCTCGTCCTCCGAGGCCGCGATCGCGCTCAGCCCCGTCGCGCCGGGCAGGCTCGCGGCGACCATCGACCCGTCGGACAGCATGTAGCGGGCCTGGTCCACGCCGCCGCTCTCCCGGCCCACCACCAGCAGACGGCCGCGCGGCGCCCAGCTCATCGCGGTCACCTCGGCCATCTGCGGGGCCGCCGGGCGCAGCTCGCGCACCGAGACCCGGGGGGAGTCCCCCTTGCCCTCGGGCCGTTCGATCCGCCCGATGAACAGGTTCTTGCGGGTGCCCTCCTTCTCCACGAGGAGCGCGATGCGCACCCCGTCCGAGGAGGCCTTCAGCCCGCTGATCTTCCCGCCGTCGAGCCCGGCGACGTCCACCTTCTGCGGGGTGCCGGTACCGGCGGGCACCCGCCACAGGCCCTGGGTCTGCGGGTCGAGGTCGGCGATCCACAGGTCACCGTGCGCGTCCCAGCTGGGCGCGGTGAGCTTCCCGGACCTGCTGGTCAGCAGCGGCTGCTGCGGCATGGGGCCCGCCGTCGTCAGCGTCACCACGAAGAGGTTGTGCCCGTCCTCGGAGACGACCGCGGCACGCTTCTCGTCGTACGTCACGGCCGCCGAACCCACCTTGAAACCGGCGGCGGTGGCCAGCGGGCCGGGGGCCGGCTCCGGCTTGTCCTGCTGCTGCTCCTCGCTGTTGGCGTCGAGCATCATCCGGACGAGCCTGGACTCCTTGTCCACGTAGTACTGGTGCTCCGGCGACGGCGGCCGGTTGGCGATGGCCGCCGCGGTCGAGCCGGTGACCCAGCACAGCGACGACTTGCCGTCGGGCTTGAGCAGTTCGACCCGGTCCAGCTTGGAGGTCGTCAGGTCCCGGACGGTGTACAGGAGTTGGGTGGCCATCTTCTGGCACTGCGGCTGCGCGACGTTCGAGGCGGTGCCGTTGAGCGGGACGCGGAGGGTGTTCTGGCCGTCGTACGAGAGGGACTTGGTGCCCTCGCGCAGTTCACTGCCGGTGGGGAACGCGGTGGAGACCACCGGGCCGAGCCACTTGGACGGGCCGGTCAGCAGGGACTGCACGGTCTGCGTGGTCGGGTCCATGCGGGAGTCGGGGTCGGTGCGCTGGCGCACGTACACCGGGTCGGCGACGAGGGTGTTGCCCGCGAAGTAGTACTTGTTGACCGGCTTGTAGATGCGCTGGAAGTCGGACTCGCTCAGGACGAGGTTGCTGGGCGGGGTCGCGATCCGCCACTGCTTGTTGACCTGGACCAGCTGGAGGTACTCCTCGTAGCGTCCGCCGCCGGTCTCCGGCTGGTAGGCGCTGCGCTCGTCCACGGTCGCGAGCTTCTTGCCGTAGATCTTCCAGCGCGGTTCCTCGGACTCCTTGTCGCCCGGTGCGGGGACCCGGCCGAGGCCGGCGGAGAGGACGGTGACGGCGGAGCCGGGCCGCCAGTTCCCCGCGGCGCTCTCGGTGAGGTACTTGCGGGCCGTCGCCAGCTGCGGGTCGTCGCTGGTCATTGCTTCGAGGAAGCCGTCGACGATGTCGGCGGGGCTGGCCTTGTCGGCCGGCGGCACGCCGAAGACGCGGACCTGCGAGTCGACGCCCTGCGAGGCCTCCACCCGGCGGATCTCGCCGCGGTCGGGCATGGAGGCGCAGCCGCCGACCAGCAGGCCGACGGCGCCCAGGGCCAGCGCCACCAGGGTGCCCCGGTGCCGCCCGGCCGTCCGGGTCCGTTCGCTCCGTGCGCCCCGGCCGACTGCCGTCGCGCGCTCAGCGTCCTCCACCG
>NZ_GG657750.1:3091389-3092051 GCF_000158895.1 Streptomyces sp. C
CGGTGCGGGGCAGGGTGAGGCGGAACTGGGAGCCGCCGCCGGGCTCGCCCCAGGCCTGGAGCCAGCCCCCGTGCAGGCGGGCGTCCTCGACGGCGATGGACAGGCCGAGGCCGGTGCCGCCGGTGGTGCGCGCCCGGGCGGGGTCGGCCCGCCAGAAGCGGTTGAAGACGCGGGTGGCCTCGCCGGGCTTGAGCCCGACGCCGTAGTCGCGGACGGCGACGGCGACGGCCCCGCCGGCCGAGGCGAGGCGGACCACCACGTCGCGGCCCTCGCCGTGCTCGACGGCGTTGACCACGAGGTTGCGCAGGACGCGCTCGACGCGGCGGGCGTCGGCCTCGGCTATGACGGGCTGGGTGTCGCCGAGGACGCGGATCCGGGTGCCCTTGTGCTCGGCGAGCGGTTCGGCGCCGTCGATGACGCGGCGCACGACGTCCCGCAGGTCGATGGGCTCGGCCTGGAGGTCGGCGGCGCCCGCGTCGAAGCGGCTGATCTCCAGCAGGTCGGCGAGCAGCGACTCGAACCGGTCGAGCTGTCCGGCGAGCAGTTCGGCGGAGCGGGCGGTGACCGGGTCGAAGTCGACGCGGGCGTCGTGGATGACGTCGGCGGCCATGCGTACGGTCGTCAGCGGGGTGCGCAGCTCGTGCGAGACGTCGGAGACGAAC
>NZ_GG657750.1:3092829-3094051 GCF_000158895.1 Streptomyces sp. C
GAGTCCCTTGGAGACCTGGGCGATGACGACGAAGCCGAGCGCGAGGACCACCGCGAGCGACATCAGCAGGGTGGCGGCGACCACCCGGAGCTGGATGTTGCGCCGCCAAAGGCGGACAGCAGGAAGCAGCGGCCGGCGTACGAGGCGTACGAACAGCCGCAGGAGGGGGCCGCCGGGTGCTCCGTCGGCCATGTGCCGGAGCTGCCGGCCGCCCCGCAGGACTCCCCGCCGGGAGCCGCCCCGGGCCTTGCCGGGCGGCACGTCAGCTGGGTCCGGCCTTGTAGCCGACACCGCGCACCGTCACGACGATCTCGGGGCGCTCCGGATCCTTCTCGACCTTGGAGCGGAGCCGCTGCACGTGCACGTTGACCAGGCGGGTGTCCGCCGCGTGCCGGTAGCCCCAGACCTGCTCCAGCAGCACCTCGCGGGTGAAGACCTGCCAGGGCTTGCGGGCGAGCGCGACCAGCAGGTCGAACTCCAGCGGGGTGAGTGCGATGGAGGCGCCGTCGCGCTTGACCGAGTGGCCGGCGACGTCGATGACCAGGTCACCGATGACGAGCTGCTCGGGCGCGGGCTCCTCCGACCGGCGCAGGCGGGCCCGGATGCGGGCCACCAGCTCCTTCGGCTTGAACGGCTTGACGATGTAGTCGTCGGCGCCGGACTCCAGGCCCACCACGACGTCCACGGTGTCGCTCTTGGCGGTGAGCATGACAATAGGCACGCCCGACTCGGCACGGATCAGCCTGCAGACCTCTATGCCGTCCCGTCCGGGCAGCATGAGGTCGAGCAGCACGAGATCCGGCTTCGCCTCCCGGAAGGCAGCCAGTGCCTTGTCACCGTCCGCTACGAACGACGGCTCAAAACCTTCTCCACGCAGCACAATGCCGAGCATCTCGGCCAGCGCGGTGTCGTCGTCGACGACGAGGACGCGTCCCTTCATGGTTGACATCATCCCATTAGCTAATCGTTACCCGGCGGTGAGCTGCCCCACAGCCAAAAGGGCTGGAAATCGCCCCTCGGACCTGCGTGGAGATCAGGACGACCAGTCTGCCCCGGATCCGCGCGACAATTGAAGGGCGACAGCGGCGCGGGCTCCGGGGGCAGCCGGTGATCCGGGGACGGCCCGACCGATCCGAGCGCCCCCATGGCACGATGGCAGCCGACCAGCGCGCCCGCCACGGCAGGTACGGCAGAAGGAGCGACGATGACTGACTCTCCGGGC
>NZ_GG657750.1:3104789-3106893 GCF_000158895.1 Streptomyces sp. C
CCCGTCGTCGCCTTGGTGGGCCATTACCCCACCAACAAGCTGATAGGCCGCGGGCTCATCCTTCACCGCCGGAGCTTTCAACTCCCGCCCATGCAGGCAGGAGTATTATCCGGTATTAGACCCCGTTTCCAGGGCTTGTCCCAGAGTGAAGGGCAGATTGCCCACGTGTTACTCACCCGTTCGCCACTAATCCACCCCGAAGGGCTTCATCGTTCGACTTGCATGTGTTAAGCACGCCGCCAGCGTTCGTCCTGAGCCAGGATCAAACTCTCCATGAATGTTTACCGGTAATCCGGTGCACACGCACGAAAGAGCGGGCCAGTCTTGGTCGGAATATGACCGACTGACCACAACGTCCTCGCTGTGTTGTTGCCTGCAAGCATCACCCGAAGGTGACCTCACAGGTCTTTTTCAAAGGAACCTCATCCACCGAAGTGGACGGGGTATCAACTTCTGGCGTTGATTTTTGGCACGCTGTTGAGTTCTCAAGGAACGGACGCTTCCTTCGTACTCACCCTCTCGGGCTTTCCTCCGGGCTTTCGTTCTTGCGATTCAGACTCTATCAGAGTCTTTCTCGCTTGCTTTCCAGGTCCTGCGCTTTCGCGCTTTCCCTTTCCGGCGGTTCCGACTCTATCAGAAGTTTTCCACCGGATTTCCCGGCTTCGGATTCCTGGATGAGGAGTCGGCTGTGCCCCACGGGAATTCAATTCCATTTGGGGGCGAGAAAGATTTTAAACCATCGCTGCCGAACTTGTCCAGTTCGAGGCAACCGTTCGAATCTACCTCCCCACAGCGGCCGTGTCAACGGTCTGCGGGACGACGAGGAGACTAGCAGCTCAGCTGCCTTGTACGCACATCAGGCCGCCGTCGGGAGCGTCGCCGTGCGGTCCGCCTCCTCCACGTCGCCCACCTCGCCGGCGCGGGACGCGCGGCCGCCTAGGACGTAGACGTAGGCGAGGAACGCGGCCTCCGCGACGACGCCGATCGTGATGCGGGCCCAGGTGGGAAGGCCCGACGGGGTCACGAAGCCCTCGATCAGGCCGGAGATGAAGAGAACCGCGGCCAGGCCGATGGCCATGCCGAGGGCGGCTCGGCCCTGTTCGGCGAGGGCCGTGCGGCGGGTGCGGGGGCCCGGGTCGATGACCGTCCAGCCGAGGCGCAGGCCCGTACCGGCGGCGACGAAGACGGCGGTCAGTTCGAGGAGGCCGTGCGGGAGGATCAGGCCGAGGAAGACGTCGAGGCGGCCGGCGGAGGTCATCAGCCCGAGGCCGACGCCGAGGTTCGCCATGTTGAGGAAGAGGATCCACAGGACCGGGAGTCCCAGGAAGGCCCCCAGGACCAGGCAGACCGCGGCGGCCTGAGCGTTGTTCGTCCAGACCTGCGCGGCGAAAGAGGCCGCCGGGTGGCTGGAGTAGTAGGTCTCGTACTGGCCGCCCGGCCGGGTCAGGTCCTTGAGGTGCTCCGGGGTGGCTATGGCGCTCTGCACCTCGGGGTGGGCGGCTATCCACCAGCCGATGAGCACGCCGAGGGCGGTGGAGAGCAGCGCGGTGGGTATCCACCAGCGGCGGCTGCGGTAGACGGCTGCCGGGAAGCCCTCGGTGAAGAAGCGGGCGGCGTCGCGCCAGCCGGCACGGCGGGTACCGGTGACCGTCGAGCGGGCGCGGGCCACGAGCTGGGTGAGCCGGGCCGTGAGCATCGGGTCGGGGGCGCTGGACTGGATCACGGAGAGGTGGGTGGAGGTGCGCTGGTAGAGGGCGACGAGTTCGTCGGCCTCCGCCCCGGTGAGCCGGCTGCCGCGACCGAGGAGCTGCTCCAGGCGGGCCCATTCCGTCTGGTGGGCCGCCACGAAGACGTCGAGATCCATCCGGTTACCGCTCCCCTGCCCCTGGCCACCCGATACGGCTTACTTCTCCTGCGGTCAGCTTGGCAGACTGGGGTGGACAGGGGCGGGTCAGGTCGGGGAAAGGTGCGCGCGTTGAGCGATCTGGTGACGGGAGACGCGGTCGTCCTGGGTCTGCGGCCGGCGCGGCTGCCGACTCGGGCCCTGGCGGTCCTGCTCGACATGGTCGTCTACGGCATCGGGTTCGTGGTGGTGATGGTCGGG
>NZ_GG657750.1:3106993-3110851 GCF_000158895.1 Streptomyces sp. C
GCTCCTCGGCTCCCGCCCCGACCTCGTCTGGTACCTCCCCACCCTCGCGGACATGCCCGCCGACACCCCCGCCGACGAGAAGAGCCTCCTCGACCTCGTCCCCTCCGGCTGGCTCTGGGCCCTGCTCCAGCTCTTCGCCGCCGCCGCCCTCGCCGCCCTCTGGCGCGCCCGCCGGCTCGGCCCCCTCGTCACCGAGAACCTCCCCGTCGCCATCCGCGCCTCCGAGACCACCGAGGGCCGCGCCCGCCTCTACCGCAAGGCCTCCGCCCGCGACCGCGCCGCCACCGTCCTGCGCACCGCCGCCCGCGAACGCCTCGCCGCACTGGTCGGCGTACCGCCCGCCCAGGCCCACGACCCCGCCACCCTCGTCCCCGCCGTGGCCGCCCGCCGGCCCGCCGCCGCCGGACCCGACACGGCCACCACCCTCTTCGGCACCACCCCCGCCGACGACGCGGCACTCGTCGCGCTCGCCGACCACCTCGACGCCCTCGAAAGAGAGGTCCGCACCTCATGACGGCCACCACGGACAGCGCCCGCTCCTCCCTGGAAGCGCTCCGCACCGAAATCTCCAAGGCCGTGGTCGGCCAGGACTCCGCCGTCACCGGACTCGTCGTCGCACTCCTGTGCCGCGGCCACGTCCTCCTCGAAGGCGTCCCCGGCGTCGCCAAGACCCTCCTCGTCCGCGCCCTCGCCGCCTCCCTCGCACTCGACACCAAGCGCGTCCAGTTCACCCCCGACCTGATGCCGAGCGACGTCACCGGCTCCCTCGTCTACGACGCCCGCACCGCCGAGTTCTCCTTCCAGGACGGCCCCGTCTTCACCAACCTCCTCCTCGCCGACGAGATCAACCGCACGCCCCCCAAGACCCAGTCCTCCCTCCTGGAAGCCATGGAGGAACGCCAGGTCACCGTCGACGGCACCCCGCGCCGGCTCCCCGACCCCTTCCTCGTCGCCGCCACCATGAACCCCGTCGAGTACGAGGGCACCTACCCCCTCCCCGAAGCCCAGCTCGACCGCTTCCTCCTCAAACTGACCGTCCCCCTCCCCTCCCGCGAGGACGAGATCGGCGTCCTCACCCGGCACGCCGCCGGCTTCGACCCCCGCGACCTGCACGCCGCCGGCATCCGCCCCGTCGCCGGCGCCCGCGAACTCGAAGCCGCCCGCAAGGCCGTCGAGAACACCACCGTCTCCCCCGAGATCGCCGCCTACGTCGTCGACCTCTGCCGCGCCACCCGCGAATCGCCCTCCCTCACCCTCGGCGTCTCCCCCCGCGGCGCGACCGCCCTCCTCGCCACCTCCCGCGCCTGGGCCTGGCTCACCGGCCGCGACTACGTCACCCCCGACGACGTCAAGGCCCTCGCCCTGCCCACGCTGCGCCACCGCGTACAGCTGCGCCCCGAAGCCGAGATGGAAGGCGTCACCGCCGACTCCGTCATCTCCGCGATCCTCACCCACGTCCCCGTCCCCCGCTGATGGCCCTCACCGGACGCGCCGCCCTGCTCGCGGCCCTCGGCAGCCTCCCCGTAGGCCTCCTCGAACCCAGCTGGACGGGCCTCCTCGCCGTCAACGGCACCATCGGCCTGGCCTGCGCCGTCGACTACGCCCTCGCCGCCCCCGTACGCGCCCTGCGACTCACCCGAACGGGTGCCACCACAGTCCGCCTCGGCGACACCGCCGACGTCGACCTCACCCTCACCAACCCCGGCACCCGCACCCTGCGGGCCCGCATCCGCGACGCCTGGCCCCCCAGCAGCTGGCACCCCGGCACCGAAGCGGACGCCTCCCGCCACACCCTGACCGTCCCCGCCGGCGAACGCCGCCGCGTCACCACCCGCCTGCGCCCCACCCGGCGCGGCGACCGCAAGGCCGCGCTCGTCACCGTCCGCTCGTACGGCCCGCTCGGCCTGTGCGCCCGCCAGGGCAACCACGACGTCCCCTGGACGGTCCGCGTCCTGCCGCCCTTCACCAGCCGCAAGCACCTCCCGTCCCGCCTCGCGCGGCTCCGCGAACTCGACGGCCGCACCAGCCTGCTGACCCGGGGCGAGGGCACCGAGTTCGACAGCCTCCGCGACTACGTACCCGGCGACGACACCCGCTCCATCGACTGGCGCGCCACCGCCCGCCAACAGAAGGTCGCCGTCCGCACCTGGCGCCCCGAACGCGACCGCCACATCCTGATCTGCCTCGACACCGGACGCACCTCGGCCGGACGCGTCGGCGACGCCCCCCGCCTGGACTCCGCCATGGACGCCGCCCTGCTCCTGACCGCCCTGGCCACCCGCGCCGGCGACCGCGTCGACCTCCTGGCCCACGACCGCCGCCCCCGCGCCCAGGTCCAGGCCCGCTCGGCCGCCGACACCCTCCCGGCCTTCGTCAACGCCATGGCCGGCCTCGAACCCGAACTGGTCGAGACGGACGCCCGCACCCTGGTCTCCACCATCCTGCGCAGCGCCCCGCGCCGCTCCCTGGTGGTCCTCCTGACGAGCCTGGACGCGGCCCCCATCGAAGAGGGCCTCCTCCCGCTCCTCCCCCGCCTCACCCAGCGCCACACGGTCGTCCTGGCCTCCGTGGCCGACCCCCACATCGCCGCCATGGCCGCGGCCCGCGGCTCCCTGGACGCCGTCTACGAGGCCGCCGCGGCCACCCAGACCCAGTCCCAGCGCCACCGCACGGCGGACCAGCTCACCCGCCACGGCGTCCACGTCGTCGACGCCACCCCCGACACCCTGGCCCCCGCCCTGGCGGACACCTACCTCGCCCTGAAGGCCGCCGGCCGCCTCTGACCCTGGATACGGTGGAGCCGGCACCCACCGGGAGGACACCATGGCCGACCTCACTCCAGAGCAGATGCGCCGCCTGCACGACTTCGCGGAGCAGCTCTCAGAGCTGGCCGAACACCAGGAAGACCAGTGGAAGGTGCAGACCACCGACGGTCAGATCTTCCTCACGATGGTGACTCCCACCGCTCCCCACGGCCTGAACGTGGTGAGACTGCGCCGCCAGATCGAGGCCCAGACCCCCGAGGTGATGGCCCTCAACGACACGAACATGGGCGACCCGGTGACCGGCCTGACGAAGGTCCCGGACCTCATGGTCATCGCGGAGGAGGACACCGACGACACCGCGAAGGTCGTCAACTCGCATGACGTCCTGATGGTGGTGGAGGTCGTCTCCCGTACGAACTCCCTGACCGACATCCGCGACAAGCTGCACGACTACCCGAGGATGGGCCTTCCCCTGTACGTCGTGGTGGACCCCCGCAAGGACAAGAAGACCGTGACGGTGCACAGCGACCCTTCGGAAGGCCCGGACGGCATCCGGTACCGCAAGAAGGTCCCGTACGCCTTCGGGGACACCGTCACCGCCGGCCGGTGGACGCTCGACACGAGCGGCCTCAAGGTCTATCCCGCCGACTGGTGAAACGAGCAGGGCCGCTTTCGGCCCGATCGGCCCGTAAACGCAGAAAAGCCCCGCACCATAAGGTGCGGGGCTTTCCCACAAAGATTGTTCGGCGGCGTCCTACTCTCCCACAGGGTCCCCCCTGCAGTACCATCGGCGCTGAAAGGCTTAGCTTCCGGGTTCGGAATGTAACCGGGCGTTTCCCTAACGCTATGACCACCGAAACACTATGAAGTTGAACTCCAGCCGGCAAGGCGAGTTCGTTACTTCAGAACTAACACAGTGGACGCGAGCAACTGAGGACAAGCCCTCGGCCTATTAGTACCAGTCAGCTCCACCCGTTACCGGGCTTCCACATCTGGCCTATCAACCCAGTCGTCTACTGGGAGCCTTACCCTCTCAAGGAGGTGGGAATACTCATCTTGAAGCAGGCTTCCCGCTTAGATGCTTTCAGCGGTT
>NZ_GG657750.1:3110951-3126046 GCF_000158895.1 Streptomyces sp. C
CGGTGCGGCTGGCCGACGACGTGGTGGCCCGGACCGGGACGCCTCCGCCGCCCGGGGTGCCGGCTGCCGCGTTCCTGATGGCCGTGGTGCACGAGCGGCAGTCCCGGGACGCCGCGCGCGCCTTCGCCGCCGACCCGGCCATGTCGGCTCCTGCCCCTGCCCCTGCCCCTGCTCATGCCCCGGCGCCGATGCCCGCGCCCGCAGCGGTGTCCGCGCCCATGCCCGTGCCCGCTCCCATTCCGGTCGTGCCGCCCGTGGCGCCGCCGTCGCCCGTGGCGCCGCCGCGCGGGACCGGGTTCGCTCCGCCCGCCTAGTCCTCGAAGTCGTCCGAGTCCTCGGAGCCGTCGGCGTCCGCGAAGGACGACGGCGGGGTCTCCAGGTGTTCGAGTTCGATGCCTGGCGCCGAGAGGACCACGTCCCCCGCGATGTGCACGGTGTGGACCTCGCCCGTGTCCAGGGCCGTGACCTGGTACTCGTCCACCACCAGCGGGCCGCTGTCCGTCGGGTGCTCGGCGCGGGACAGCAGGGCCCACGCCTGGTCGACCGTACGGGGTGCCAGCACGGGATCGGTCAGCGCGAGGAGCCGGACGCGGGTCGCGGGGGCGCCGGGGGTCAGGCGCAGCAGGCGGGCCGTGGCGATGAGGAAGGCCGGGGAGCTGCCGGTGAAGCCGGGCGCGGCGACGTTGCCCTCGGTGGCCTCGGCTCCGGCGGGGTCGGTGCGGACCCAGGTGACGCCGTCGATGGCGGCGCCGCGCACCTGCCAGCCGCCGGCGTTGGCCTCCATGCGGATGGGGCGGCCGAGGGCGTCGACGGCCAGGTCCAGCGAGCCGCGGTGGTCGCCGTCCGGGGTGGTCAGCTGGGCCACGTAGCGCCAGCCGGAGGGGCCGGGGGCGCAGTGGAAGTGCTCCTCGCCGAGGGGGGTGTGGTCGTGCGGGTCGTGGAGCGAGTAGCGGCCGCGGGGCATGGCGTCGGGTCCTTGGGTACGGGGCAGGCCCCCGGCGCGGATGCCGGGGGCCTGCCTGGAGTGCTGCGGATCCGCGGGGAACGGGATCGTCGGCGGTGGATCAGTAGCGGTAGTGGTCGGGCTTGTAGGGGCCCTCGACCTGGACGCCGATGTACGCGGCCTGCTCCGGGCGCAGGGTGGTGAGCTTGACGCCCAGCGCGTCCAGGTGGAGGCGGGCGACCTTCTCGTCCAGGTGCTTGGGCAGCACGTAGACGTCGGTCGGGTACTCGGACGGCTTGGTGAAGAGCTCGATCTGGGCCAGGGTCTGGTCCGCGAAGGAGTTCGACATCACGAAGGACGGGTGGCCGGTCGCGTTGCCCAGGTTGAGCAGGCGGCCCTCGGACAGCACGATGAGGACCTTGCCGTCGGGGAACGTCCAGGTGTGGACCTGCGGCTTGACCTCGTCCTTGACGATGCCCTCGATCTTCGCCAGGCCGGCCATGTCGATCTCGTTGTCGAAGTGGCCGATGTTGCCCACGATCGCCTGGTGCTTCATCTTGGCCATGTCCGAGGCCATGATGATGTCCTTGTTGCCGGTCGTGGTGATGAAGATGTCCGCGATCTCCACCACGTCGTCCAGCGTGGCGACCTGGTAGCCGTCCATCGCCGCCTGCAGCGCGCAGATCGGGTCGATCTCGGTGACGATGACGCGGGCGCCCTGGCCGCGCAGCGACTCCGCGCAGCCCTTGCCGACGTCGCCGTAACCGCAGACGACCGCGACCTTGCCGCCGATGAGGACGTCGGTGGCGCGGTTGATGCCGTCGATCAGGGAGTGGCGGCAGCCGTACTTGTTGTCGAACTTCGACTTCGTCACGGCGTCGTTCACGTTGATCGCCGGGAAGAGCAGGGTGCCCTCGGCCATCATCTCGTAGAGGCGGTGGACGCCGGTGGTGGTCTCCTCCGTCACGCCCCGGATGTCCGACGCGAGCTGCGTCCACTTCTGCGGGGTCTCGCCGAGGGTGCGGTTGAGGAGCGTGAGGATGTGGCCGTACTCCTCGGAGTCCGCGGTGGACGGGTCCGGGGCCGCGCCGGCCTTCTCGAACTCGACGCCCTTGTGGACCAGCAGGGTGGCGTCACCGCCGTCGTCGAGGATCATGTTCGGGCCGCCGGTGGGGGTGTTCGGCCAGGTCAGCGCCTGCTCCGTGCACCACCAGTACTCCTCCAGCGTCTCGCCCTTCCAGGCGAAGACGGGGACGCCCTGCGGGTTCTCCGGGGTGCCGTTCGGGCCGACCGCGATGGCGGCGGCGGCGTGGTCCTGGGTGGAGAAGATGTTGCAGGAGGCCCAGCGGACGTCGGCGCCGAGGGCGACGAGGGTCTCGATGAGGACGGCGGTCTGGACCGTCATGTGCAGGGAGCCGGTGATGCGGGCGCCGGCCAGCGGCTGCGCCTCGGCGTACTCCTTGCGGATCGACATCAGACCCGGCATCTCGTGCTCGGCCAGGGTGATCTCCTTGCGGCCGAAGGCGGCAAGGGAAAGGTCGGCGACCTTGAAGTCCATGGGTGCTGCTCCTCATGGTTCGAGAGGTGGGTACGGCTGGGCCGTGCACGGGGCTGGCCGGTGCACTGAGCACAGTCCGCCGCGGGGCCCTCTCTCCCCTCGGCCGGTCACGAGGACCGCCCGACCGCCATCAGCAGCGACGCCTGACACTGATGACGAATCTACACCGATCGGCGGAGCGGACCCCAGTGGGGACGGGAACAAGTCGCGCTTCGATTTCAGGCCGTCCGGCGGGATGTTCGGGGCCTTTCGGACTTTTGATCCGCCCCTTACCTGTTGCAGGATGCCGGTGGATCGGTTCGTGCGCGCGATCTCGCGGACCCATGGCGTGAGGAGATTCAATTGACCAGTCCAGCCGGCGCTCCCGGTGGCGGTGCGAGCGGGCCCGAGCGCCTGAAGCTGCTCGCCGTGACGGCGTGCCCCACGGGGATCGCGCACACCTACATGGCCGCCGAGAAGCTGATGCAGGCCGCCGCCGAGCTCGGCGTGGACATGAAGGTGGAGACCCAGGGGTCGATCGGGGCCGAGAACGTCCTCACTGACAACGATGTCAGAGAGGCGGACGGGATCATCATCGCCGCCGACAAGGAGGTCGACCGCGAGCGCTTCGCCGGCAAGCGGGTGCTGTCCACCGGCGTCGCCGACGGCATCCACAAGCCGAAGGAGCTGATCGAGCGGGTGCGGAGCGCGCCGGTCCAGACGGGCACGGCCCCGGCCGGCGGCGGCGCGGGCAGCGGCGGCGGCAAGGAGCGGAGCCTCGCGTACAAGGCGCTGATGAACGGCGTCTCGTACATGATCCCCTTCGTGGTGGTCGGCGGTCTGCTGATCGCCATCGCGCTGGCGCTGGGCGGCCACGCCACGGCCGAGGGGTACGCGGTCACCCCGGGTACCTTCTGGGACCACGTGTTCCAGATCGGCGTCCTGGGCTTCACGCTGATGATCCCGATCCTGTCCGGCTACATCGCGTACGCGATCGGCGACCGGCCGGCGCTGGTGCCCGGCATGATCGGCGGCTTCATCGCGAACACGGGCGCGCTGTACGACTCGAAGTCGGGCGCCGGCTTCATCGGCGCGATCGTGACGGGCTTCCTGGCGGGCTATCTGGTCCTGTGGATCAAGAAGGTCAAGGTCCCGAAGGTCGTCCAGCCGATCATGCCGATCATCGTGATCCCGATCGTGGCCACGACGACGCTCGGCCTGTTCTTCATCTACGTCATCGGCAAGCCGATCTCCTGGGTCTTCGAGAGCCTGACGTCCTGGCTGTCGGGCATGACCGGCACCAGTGCGATCCTGCTCGGCGCGCTGCTCGGCCTGATGATCGCCTTCGACATGGGCGGGCCGGTCAACAAGACGGCGTTCCTCTTCGGTACGGGTCTCATCGCGTCCGGGAACTACGCGGTCATGGGCATGTGCGCGGCGGCCATCCCGGTGATGCCGCTCGGCCAGGGCCTGGCGACGCTGCTGCGCCGCAAGCTGTACTCGGAGCAGGAGCGCGACACGGGCATGGCCGCCCTGTTCATGGGCGTGTTCGGCATCTCGGAGGGCGCCATCCCGTTCGCGGCGGCGCGGCCGGCGATCGTGATCCCGGCGAACATGCTGGGCGGTGCGGTGGCGGGTGCGGTCGCCGGTGTGGCGGGCGTGGGCGACCACGTGCCGCACGGCGGGCCGATCGTGGCCGCGCTGGGCGCGATCAGCGGCTGGGCGTGGTTCCTGATCGCGATCGCGATCGGCACGGTGGTGACGGCGCTGACGACGAACGCGCTGATCGAGATCAAGGCGCGCCGGGGCGGGCGGGCCGCTCCCGCCGGGGCCGCGGCGGCGGAGCCGGTGCCCGCCGGCGTGGGTGCTGCTGCGGGCCCCGTCACCGGTGGCGGTGCCGGTGCCGGCGGGACGGCCCTGCGGGCTCAGGCGGAGCCGCTGCCCGTCGGCGCGGGCGCGGCGGACGCCGGGCCGGAGGTGCTCTCCGGCTACCTCACCGCGCGGACGGTCAGGACGGAGCTGGCCTCGGGCACCAAGGAGGCCGCGATCCGGGAGATGGCCGAGATGCTGGCGTCCACGGGGAACGTCCGGGACGTGGACGAGCTCGTACGGGTGGCCCTCGCCCGGGAGGCGCAGGGCACGACGGGGCTCGGCGAGTCGATCGCGATCCCGCACGCCAAGACGGACGCGGTGGCCCGCCCGACGGTCGGCTTCGCCCGGTCCTCGGAGGGCATCGAGTGGGGCGCGCTGGACGGTACGAAGGCCCGCCTGGTCTTCATGATCGCGGTGCCGGAGGCCGCCGCGGGCGACGAGCACCTGCGGATCCTGGCGCTGCTGTCGCGGAAGCTGATGGACGCGGACTTCCGCGAGCGGCTCGGCTCCGCGCCGGACGGGCCGGCCGTCCTGGAGGTGCTGAGCGAGATCCGGTAGCCCCGGCATCCGCCCCACCCGTGCGCACGGACGAAGGCCCCCGCAGCCGGTGAGCTGCGGGGGCCTTCGGGTGCCGGTGGGCGGGGCCGGTCAGCGGCCGTCGCCCTTGGCGAGATCGGGGCGGTGGGCGGCCTCGGGGCGGTAGATGTCCGGTTCCAGGTAGATCACGCGGGCGATCGGGACGGAGGCGCGGATGCGGGCCTCGGCGGCGTTGATGGCGTTGGCCACCTCGGTCGCGGTGTCGTCGTGCTGGACGGCGATCTTGGCGGCGACGAGGAGCTCCTCGGGGCCCAGGTGCAGGGTGCGCATGTGGATGACGCCGGTGACGGTGTCGCCGTCGACGAGGGCGGCCTTGATCTTCTCGACCTCGGCGGTGCCGGCGGCCTCGCCGAGCAGCAGCGACTTGGTCTCCAGGGCCAGTACGACGGCGATGACGATCAGCAGGACGCCGATGCAGAGGGTGCCGATGCCGTCCCAGACCCCGTTGCCGGTGAGCAGGGCGAGGCCGACGCCGCCGAGGGCGAGGACGAGGCCGACGAGCGCGCCGAGGTCCTCCAGCAGGACGACGGGCAGCTCGGGGGCCTTGGCGCTCTTGATGAACTGCTTCCAGCTCTGGCTGCCGCGGGTCTCGTTGGACTCCTTGATCGCGGTGCGGAAGGAGAAGCCCTCCGCGATGATCGCGAAGACGAGGACGCCGACGGGCCAGTACCAGGCCTCGATCTCGTGCGGGTCGTGGATCTTCTCGTAGCCCTCGTAGATGGCGAACATGCCGCCGACGGTGAAGAGCACGATGGAGACGAGGAAGGCGTAGATGTAGCGCTCGCGCCCGTACCCGAAGGGGTGCTGGGGGGTGGCCTCGCGCTGGGCCTTCTTCCCGCCGAGGAGCAGCAGACCCTGGTTTCCGGAGTCGGCGACCGAGTGGACGCTTTCCGCGAGCATCGACGAGGAGCCGCTGAAGAGGAATGCCACGAACTTGGCTACAGCGATGGCGAGGTTCGCGGCGAGTGCCGCCACGATCGCCTTGGTACCGCCCGACGCGCTCATGGGTGCTGGGTGTCCTTCCTGGCCACTGACTACGGCCGCACATTGTTGCAGCTGCGGGTGCCGCCGGCGCTACGTCAGAGGATCACGGTGGCCCGGAAGACGGTGCCCGTACCGGACAGTTCGGTCTTTTCGCCCGCAGGGACGAAGACCGACTCGCCGGGGGCGAGGGCCAGTTCACCGACACGGGGGGCGCCGGCGGTGCAGAGCAGGATCTGCGGGGTGCCGTCCGGGAGGACGCGGGGGGCTCCGCCGGGGGCCAGGACGTGGCGGGAGAGCCGGAATTCGTCGATGGGGGTCTCGTAGACCTCCTCGCCGTCGCCCTCGGGGCGCAGGACGCCCGGGGCGCTCGGCTCGAAGATGACGACCTTGAGCAGCTCGGGGACGTCCACGTGCTTGGGCGTCAGCCCGCAGCGCAGCACGTTGTCCGAGTTGGCCATCAGCTCGACGCCGAGGCCGTCGAGGTAGGCGTGCGGGATGCCGGCGCCGAGGAACATGGCCTCGCCGGGCTGGAGCCGCACGTGGTTGAGGAGCATGGCCGCGATGACGCCCGGGTCGCCCGGGTAGTCGTGGACGAGCCCGGCGTACGCCTCGTACGGGCCGCCGAGGCGCTCGGCGGCGGCCGCGGCCTCGGCGACCGTACGGGCCATCTCCTCGCGGTCGGCGGTGAGGACGGCGGTGAGGACCTCCCGCAGGGCCGCCTCCTCGGGGTGCGCGCGCAGCAGGTCCACGTACGGCTTGAGGGAGTCGACGCCGAGTCCTTCGAGGAGGTCCGCGGCCTCCGCCGGCGGGCGGAAGCCGCACAGGCCGTCGAAGGGGGTGAGCGCGCAGATCAGCTCGGGCTTGTGGTTGGCGTCCTTGTAGTTGCGGTGGCCCGCGTCGATCGGGACGCCGCGCCGCTCCTCGTCCTCGAACCCGGCGAGGGCCTGGGCCAGGTCGGGGTGGACCTGGAGGGAGAGGGGGGCGCCGGCGGCGAGGATCTTGAGGAGGAAGGGCAGGCGCGGGCCGAACTTGGCGACGGCGGCGGCTCCGAGCTCACCCTCCGGGTCGGCGTCGATGACGGCCGCCAGGGTGGTCTCGCCGGCTCCGCGGTCGAGGCGGGAGGGGGCGCCGGGGTGGGCGCCCATCCACATCTCGGCCTGGGGCTCACCGGTCGGCTCGACTCCGAGGAGGGCCGGGATCGCGGTGGTGGATCCCCACGCGTAGGGGCGGATCGTGTTGGTGAGGCGGTCCATCGTCGTCGTCTTCCTGGATCTGGATGTGGTGCGGGCACGGGTGTGTGCCTGGGGTCTGTCGTCAGACTCCCGTCGTCGCCCGGAGGGCGGCGGGAGTTTGACGACAGACCCTAGCTGTGTCCCCGGGCCGCCAGCGCCAGGTAGGCGGTGGCGAAGTCGGTGACGGCGAGGAGTTCGGCGAGCTGTTCCAGGTCGCCGCCCTCCTCCGGTTCGAGCTCGCTGACGGCCGTGTCGTGGCTGAGGGCGAGCTCGCGCGCGGCCGGGGCGGCGCTGAGCCCGCCGGTCGGCCGGTCGCGCAGCAGGACGATGCGGGCGCGCAGGGCCTGCGGCTCCTCCACGCGGTCCCGGAAGAAGTCGTCCGGGTCGGCTCCGGCGGCGAAGGACCCGGCGAGCAGCACCCCGTGCGCGGGCAGCGCCTCGGGGAGGGTCGCTGACAGCGCGGGGCGGCCGGCCAGCTCGGCGAGGGTCGCGGCGAAGCGGCGGCCGACGGGGCCGGCGCCCTCGCCCTCGCTCCAGATGAGGGGGAGCGAGTCGGCCAGCTCGGCAGCGAGGGTCTTGGCCGGGTTGGAGTACGTGGTGATGGCGGGGCCGCAGCGTTCGGCGGTGCGGTCGAGCCGGTCGGCGACGCGCTGGAGGGCGTCGGGGGCGGCGCTGATCAGCCCGACCTTGTCGAGGAGGACCAGCAGCGGGGTCAGCAGGGCCCAGAGGGCGCCGGGACCGGCCGCGGCGGACTCGTCGTACTCCTGGTACGGGGCCTTGGCCATCGGTACGAGGACCCCGTGCGCGCCGTTCACCGCCTCGCCCAGCGGTGAACGCTCGGGGGCGACGGCGACCACGGCGCAGCCGCGCCGGTAGGCCTGCTCGGCGAGGGCCGCGAGGCCGGGCTCGGTGCCGTCGGTGGTGGCGATGAGGAGCAGGTCCACGGGTCCCGCCCAGCCGGGCAGGCTCCAGCGCAGCGCCCCGGCGGCGTGCGCGACGCCGGTGGGGTGCAGGCGGGTGACCGGGGCGGAGGTTCCGGCGAGGGCGCCGAGCAGGTCGGCGACGCCGGTGGCGGCGGTGCCGGAGCCGGCGATCAGGACGGAGCGGGGGCGCCCGTCGGGGCGCAGGTCCGCGAGTCCGGCCTCGGTGGCGTGCCGGGCCGCGGTGCGGACCCTGGCCCCGGCCTCGGCGGCGCCGCGGAGCAGGCCGCGGCGGTCGGCACGGGCGAGATCGTCCGGTGCGTCGAGGAGTGACTCGTCGAGCATGGGGGCCTCCGGCGGTGTTGACGGATCCAGGCTGGTCGAGCGGTGGGGATCGGGGCCGGTCAGGCGGGGCGGCGGGCCTCGTCCACGAGGAGGACCGGGATGCCGTCGCGGACCGGGTACGCGAGACCGCAGTCCTGGCCGGTGCAGATCAGCTCGGGGGCGGTCTCGTCCGCCGACTCGTCCCGGAGGGGGGCGTGGCAGGCGGGGCAGGCGAGGATCTCCAGCAGGCCGGCTTCGAGCGGCATGGGTGGTTCCCTTCGGGGATGCGGATCGCTTATCGCGGATTGGGCGAGGTCAGCGTACCGCCGAGTCACTGGGCGTGCGGCCTGGCGGGTGCCGGGTGCCGCCCCGCGGCCGGAACTGCCCGGCTGGGCGGAATACCCGGTTCGGGTGCGGCGCCGTTGCGGGGGCTCTGCCCCCGGGCCCCCGCGCCTCAAACGCCGGCGGGGCTGGATTTCGCCGACCCGCCCGGTTGCCCCGGCCCGCCGCCGGGCGCGGGGCAGGGGTGGCGCCCCTGGATCCCCGTGCCCGCCGGCCAGGTGTTACGCGCGGACGAGGGCGAGGACCTCGTCGCGGATCTTGGTCAGGGTGGCCTCGTCGCGGGCCTCCACGTTGAGGCGCAGGAGCGGCTCCGTGTTGGAGGGGCGGAGGTTGAACCACCAGTCGGCGGCGGAGACCGTGAGGCCGTCCAGCTCGTCGAAGGTGACGCCGTCCTGGCCGGGGTAGGCGGAATCCACCCACATTAAGATAGCGGCCTGGTCGGCGACGGTGGAGTTGATCTCGCCGGAGCCGACGTAGCGGTCGTAGGAGGAGACCAGCTCGGAGAGCGGGCCCTCCTGGCCGCCGAGGGCCGCGAGGACGTGGAGCGCGGCGAGCATGCCGGTGTCCGCGTTCCAGAAGTCCTTGAAGTAGTAGTGCGCCGAGTGCTCGCCGCCGAAGATGGCGCCGGAGGCGGCCATCTCGGCCTTGATGAAGGAGTGGCCGACGCGGGTGCGGACGGGGGTGCCGCCGTTCTCGCGGACGACCTCCGGGACCGACCACGAGGTGATCAGGTTGTGGATGATCGTGCCGGCGCCGCCGTTGCGGGCCAGCTCGCGGGCCGCGACCAGGGCGGTGATGGCGGACGGGGAGACGCCCTCGCCGCGCTCGTCGACGACGAAGCAGCGGTCGGCGTCGCCGTCGAAGGCGAGGCCCAGGTCGGCGCCCTCGGCGAGCACGCGGGCCTGGAGGTCGACGATGTTCTTCGGGTCGAGGGGGTTGGCCTCGTGGTTCGGGAAGGTCCCGTCCAGCTCGAAGTACATGGGGACGAGGTCCAGCGGGAGGCCCTCGAAGACGGTGGGGACGGTGTGGCCGCCCATGCCGTTGCCCGCGTCGACGACGACCTTCAGCGGGCGGATGGCCGCCAGGTCCACCAGGGACTTCAGGTGCTCGGCGTAGCCGGCCAGGGTGTCCTGCTCGGTGATGGTGCCCGGGACGGTGCCCGCGGGGATCTCCGGCGCGCCCTCGTCGGTCCACTTCTCGGCGAGCTCGCGGATGGTGGCGAGGCCGGTGTCCTGGCCCACGGGCGCGGCGCCGGCGCGGCACAGCTTGATGCCGTTGTACTGGGCCGGGTTGTGCGAGGCGGTGAACATGGCGCCGGGCAGGTCCAGCTTGCCGGAGGCGTAGTACAGCTGGTCGGTGGAGCACAGGCCGATCAGGGTGACGTCGACGCCGCGGGCGGCAGCGCCCCGGGCGAAGGCGGCGGACAGGCCGGGCGAGGAGGGCCGCATGTCGTGACCGACCACGATCGCCGTGGCGCCGGTGACCTCGACGAACGCAGCACCGAACAGTTCGGCCAGGGGCTCGTCCCATTCGTCGGGTACGACGCCACGTACGTCGTACGCCTTGACGATGTTCGAAAGATCTGCGGCCACTGCCTGCCCTCCTGAAGGTTCTGTGCGGTGGAGCAAACCTACCTTGTGCGCAGAGAGGCTTTTCAGACGATCCGTGCGTCAGGAATCGGGCGAACGGAGGACGCGCAGGTGTCCGCGACGGGTCTCGCCGGCCACCGGGGCACCCGGTCCGGACCCGCCGGCCTCGGCCGCGCGCTCGGGCGGACGGGCCGCCTCGCGGACCGCGTTGGCCAGGGCTTCGAGGTCGTCCCCGCTGGGGCGGGACGGGCCGGAACCGTCGGACAGACGCACGACTTCCCAGCCGCGCGGGGCGGTCAGGCGCTCGGAGTGCTCGGCGCACAGGTCATAGCAGTGGGGTTCGGCGTAGGTGGCGAGCGGGCCGAGAACTGCGGTCGAGTCGGCGTAGACGTACGTCAGTGTGGCGACGGCAGGGCGGCCGCACGCGGTGCGCGAACAGCGACGTACAAGGCTCACGACGTTGGACGGTACCGCACTCTTGACCGGGCCGCGACGACTCGCCCCCCGGCCGTCCCCCCGTGTCGTACTCCGCCCGGGCTGCGCCACGGGTGACGAAGAGGGGCAACGGGTCCGCAAAGCGGCCCGATCTTGGCCGACGTGACACCAGGTCGTGACCGTATCGGGTCCTGGCCGTGGCGTGCGGGCTACCCTGCGGGGGTGACGGACAGTTCGCTTCCTCCCCGCCCGCCGGTTCCCGCCGCGCCCCCTTCCGAGCCGCGGCAGCGGCGGCGCGACCGGCACGGCCGGGGGATGCGCGGGCCGCTGGCCCCGCCGCAGGTGCCCGCTGTCCGCGAGCCGGGCGGAGCTGTTCGGGGACCTCGTACGGGATTCCGTGGAGCGGCTGGAACGGCGCTGGACGCAGCTGGCCGAGGTGGAGTTCGTCATCGCGGACGTGCCGGGGCCGCCGGGCGGGCCCGACGCGGGCTGGAACGACGAGGCGGTGCCGCTGGGCGGGCTGGTGGAGGCCCGGGACGGGAAGCCGGCGCGGATCGTGGTGTTCCGGCGGCCGGTGGAGATCCGGGCGAAGACGCGGGACGAGCGGGCGCTGCTGGTGCACGAGATCGTGGTGGAGCAGGTCGCGGAGCTGCTCGGGCTGTCGCCGGAGACGGTGGATCCCCGGTACGGGCAGGACTGACGCCCCGCCCGTACCCGGTTTTCGGCGCCCGGGTTTCGGCGCCCGGGTTTCGGCGCCCGGGTTTCGGCGCCCGGTTTTCGGCGCCCGGTTTTCGGCGCCCGGTTTCAGCGCAGCAGGATCGAGGGGTCCTCGGCGGCCTTGGGCACGGAGACCGTGGAGCGGTCGTCGCCGAAGGCCTGGACGGTGAACATCGGGATCCCGTCGTGCGGCAGGGTCAGGGTGCGGGCCGCGTGGACGGGGCCGCCGGACAGGGTCTCGACGGTCAGGGCGTAGGGGCCCTTGCCGCCGGAGGGGGCCGGCGGCGGGGTGACCGCGCGGGTGGTACCGCCCTTGAGGGTGATCTCCGTGGCGGCGCCCTGCCCGCCCTCGGTGCCCGGGGAGGCGGTGACGCGGACCTTCGCGTCGGCGCCGGACGCGGTGAGGGTGAGGACGGTGGCCTTGTCGTCGGCCCGGTTGTCGGCGACGGTGGCCCGCTCGCCGACGGGGGTGCTCGCGGGGACGAAGGCCAGTTCCTGCTTGGCGGCGGTGCCGCGGACCACGCGCAGGGCCGCGACGACGGGTACGGCCTTCTTCGGGTCGGCGGGGGCCAGCAACAGGGAGCCGGCCTCGCCCCGGGTCACGTCGCCGAGGTCCAGGGTCTCGGTCATGCCGCCCTTGAGGTGGAGGCGTTCCCTGCCGGCGGGGTTGATGGGGCCGGTGGGGCCGGACAGCTTCACCGTGAGATCGGCGTCGTCCTCGCCGGGGGCGAAGGCGACCAGTCGTACGGAGGTGGCGTCGGCCGGGATGCCGGGCAGGACCAGGCTGTCCGCCGGGCCCGCGGAGGCCGGGAGCCAGTCGGCGCCGGTGCCGTCCTCGGCGACGTGGACGGAGGCGCCGACCCGGCCGGAGCGCGCCGTGACGTGCGCGGTGGCGTCCGCGAGCCGGCTGTCGGGGGCCAGCTGGGACAGCGACACCTTGGTGGTGGACCGGGGGGCGACGTCGTAGACGGGGTCCGGGGGTGCCCGGTTTGTCCTTGAGCAGGCCCGTCGGGGCCCGTGCAGCTTGATGGCCACCTCGGCGACGGTGTCGTCGGGGTTGGTGAGGTGGACGTAGTCCTGGCGGCCCTTGGCGGTGCTGACGCCGGGGAACCAGAAGTCGGTGCCGGGCGCGGTGCAGGCCAGCCCGAGGAGGCCGCGCGCGTGGCCGGCGGACACCTTGGTGGTCTGCTGGGCGGTCCAGCCGGGGGCCAGTGCGCCTTCGGCGGCGCCCGTCAGTGCCGGTGCTTCCGCGCCGGAGGCGGTGGCCGCGACGGGTTTGCCGGGCTCCTTGAGGTCGAGGACCGCCTTGCCGTCCTTGTCGGCCAGCCGGGCCGTGCCGGCGCCGCCGCCCTTGCCGGGGGTGAGGGAGGTGTACGTGGTCTCGGCGATGTCGGAGGAGCTGGGCGCGGGGCACACCAGCACGGACCGTTCCACCGGCATCCGGGCCGCGGCCGCCCGTCCGGCGCCGTCGGCCGGGGTGGCGGCGGGGGCGGTGAGGAAGGCCAGCCCGGTGACGGCGGCCAGCGCCGCCGTCACGGCAGCCAGCGTCAGGGGGGCGCGCTGCTTCACTGGTGGCTCCCGTCCGGACGCGGCTGGTGCTGTCCGTAGGCGTCGTACTGCTGCTCGTACTCGTACGGGTGGGGCTGCTGTTGCTGCGGGAAGTGAGGCTGTCCCCCGGGCGGGGGGTACTGCCCGTAGGCGTCGTGGGCGGGCTCCGGCTGGTGCGGCTGCTGCGCCTGGTACGGGTGGGGCTCCTGGTAGGCGTACGAGTCCTCGCCGTAGACCTGCTGCGCGGGGATCTGCGCGTACGGGTCGACGACGGCCTCGGCGGGAACCGGCTCCGGGTCGGGCGCGGCGGCCGGTCCGGTCCGGCGGCGGCGGCCGTGGCCGGGCTCGCCGGGGCGGTCCCCGGGGGCGGCGCCGGGCGCGGTCTCCTCGGGCAGGTCGTCGTCGAGGCGGGCGCGGCGGCCGGGCAGGGCCATCACGAGGAGCAGCAGGGCGAGGGTGCCCTGTGCCCAGTGCCAGGCGGTGCGGGGGAAGGAGTCCTGGTGGACGAGGTCGAGCCGGCCGGCGTCGGTGGGCAGGGCGAAGCCCTGCGCCCAGCCGTCGACGGTCCGGGGGGTGAGGGGTTCGCCGTCGAGGGTGGCGCGCCAGCCCGCGTCGGCCCGGTCGGCGATGCGCAGGGTGCGGCCTTCGGGGCCGGCCGGGAGGTCGGCGTGGACCTCGACGGGGCCGGCTTCGACGGTGAGGGTGGCGGTCTGGCCCTGCCGGGCGGGGACGATCGCGACGCGGGAGGTGAGCCGTTCGACCTCCCACAGGGCGGTGCCGTCGTTCTGGTGGCGCTGTTTGAGCCCGGGGGTGCCGTCGAGGATGCGGCGCATGGGGACGGAGCCGCCAGCCGGGATCATCACGTAGCGCACGGCGAAGGCGCTGAGCTGCTCGGACTGGTTGGCTCCGGAGCCGGAGACCAGGCTGGAGACGGCCTGGGCGAGGCGGGGTTCGGGGCCGGCGGCGGCGAGGAGTTCGCCGTCGCCGAGGCGGGCGCCGGAGCCGCGGACCAGGGCGTAGGAGACGGTGGCGGGCGAGTCTCCGCCGAGGACCAGGGTGCGGGTGCGGTTGGTGTCGCCCGAGTGCTCGGCGACGACGGCGGGGACCTGGACGGGGTCGCGCCGCGCCAGCGGTCCGTCGGCGCCGGCCGCGGCCCAGGCGGCGGCGAGGAGCAGCGGGCCGGCGGCGGCGGCGAGGGCGGTCAGGGCGGCGAGCGGCTGGCGCCAGCCGAAGCTGCGTGCGGCGACGCGGTACTTGGCGCCGTCCGCGCCGAGTGCGGCGGCCGCGAGGAGTCCGAGCCCGTACAGGAGGGTGCCGGGGCCGGCCCAGCCGGTGCGGCCCAGGAGGACGGCGAGGAGCAGTCCGGCGAGGGCGGCGGTCCAGGCGGTGCGGACGGCGAACCGCCGGTCGGCGCGGAGCAGGGCGGCGAGGGCGGCGAGCAGGACGCCGGTGAGGAGGAACGGGCCGGTGGTGCCGGGGCCGCCGGGGTCGGCGGTGAGGAGGCCGAGGGGGGTGGCGGAGCCGGTGCCGTAGGGCAGTCCGGCTTCGCGCAGGAAGCGGCCGGGGTGGGTGAGGAGGCCGAGGGACCAGGGCGCGAGGACGGCCAGGGGTACGGCGAGGGTGGCGAGCAGGCGGGGGGCGTACGTCTTCCAGTGCGCGCGGCGTGCGAGGACGGCGGCGGTGCCGAGGGCGGCGGCGAGGGGCCACGCGACGGGGGTGAAGGCGGTGGCCAGGGTGAGCAGGAGGGTGTACGTCCACACCGCGCGGCGGCCGCTGCCGGGTTCGGCGTCGGTGAAGCCGTGGGCGGTGGCGGCGGAGCGGGCGATCAGCGGCAGGAGCACGGCGAGGACGGCGGTGCCGAGGCGGCCGCCGGCGAGGGCGCCGGTGACGGCGGGGAGGAAGGCGTAGCCGACGGCGGCCCAGGCGCGCAGCAGGCGCGAGGTGACGAGGGGCCGGGAGGCGAAGTAGGCGGTGAGGCCGGCGAGGGGGACGGAGCCGACGAGGAGCAGGGTCAGGGCGGCCTGGGTGGAGCCGAGGAACAGAGCGGAGAGGCCG
>NZ_GG657750.1:3127348-3132249 GCF_000158895.1 Streptomyces sp. C
TCCGTCGTGCGCGACGAGGACCGCGGTGACGACGTGCCGGGGGAACTCGGGGGTGGCGGCCGCCTGCTGGGAGGCCGGCGAGCTGCTGTGCGGGGACATCGCGGTACGGGCCCTCCGGCCTGGGGATCCGGGGGTGTTGTGCCCTCGGAGGCTGCTGGACAGCGCCCCACACTAACGGCTGGGAAGGGGAGGGTACGCCGCGTCGGGAGAAGGTCCGGAACGCGACGGTCCGCCTCCTGCGGGGAAGGTGCGGGAGGCGGACCGTTTGCTCAGTCTGTCGTCGTTTCCGTTGTTTCCGTCGCTGTCGGTGGCGCTCCGGGACCGTTTCGGATCGCCGGTCGTCGCCGCTCTCAGACCGCGGCCTTTTTCAGCCGGCGCCGCTCGCGCTCGGACAGACCGCCCCAGATGCCGAATCGCTCGTCGTTGGCGAGGGCGTACTCAAGGCATTCGGAGCGGACCTCGCAGGCGAGGCAGACCTTCTTGGCTTCGCGGGTGGAGCCGCCCTTCTCGGGAAAGAAGGATTCGGGGTCGGTCTGCGCGCACAGTGCGCGCTCCTGCCAACCGAGCTCCTCGTCCGCCTCTTCGACCAGCAGTTCCTGAAACAGCTCGGTCATGTGCGCCCCTCGCTCTGTCTGTGCGTCCCCGTGATGTTGCCGTTACTGATCGCCGAGCAACGACACGAGTGAAATTACAAGTGTGTGGCTCCTGTGCAGTCAAGCCGAGATCTGCTATTGGGGCCCTTATTCACTCTGCGGAACCAAGCGTATACAGAAAGTGTTCATATCGCCAAAAATCGTGACACAAGCCACAGGCTGTCCGCGACCGCCTCCCTCGTTCGAGGTCGACGCGTCACCCCGAAGAGGGGTTGCAATTCGGCCGAAGATGCAGCCGAGATCACATTCCGATCACGAGTGACGCCCGCGGGTTTGATCTCGGTTCCCGTCGAGTCGGAGCGGCACATCCCCTGACCCTGAGTGCACAAACCTTTCTCCGCGCACAGTAACCGGATGAGGTGAAACTTTTCCCGCAAACCGGACATTGGGTTGACAGTCCGGCCCTCCGCCCGGTCTCCTTGTCCTCATGTCAGCGCCCGCAGCCGCCACCCGGACCCCCATTCGTGGGTTCCTGTGCGCTGCCCAGGTTCGCTGTTGCTGTTGCAGCTGTTGATGCCCCCGGAGCCCCTGGCTCCGCCGAGCTCCGGCCACTCCCCCACAGCAACCGCCCCGCACGACTGACACCCGTCGAGGACACCCCCACGATGAACAGCGCCCCCGCATCCTCCGCCGCTCCCGCCGCCGCCTCCGCCGCCGTGCCCGCGACCGCCGTGCCCGCGCCCGCGACCGCCCCGGCCGCCGTCCCGGCTCCGGCCGCAGCCCCGGCCGCCGTCCCGGCCGCCGTCGTCGAGAGTGACCTCCAGATCGCCGGCGACATCCTCGCCGTCCAGCACCTCCTCCAGCCCGCCCGCGAACACCCCGTCACCGTCGCCGAGTTCGCCGGCCTCGCCCGCTCCATCGCCGAGGACCGCGCGAGCTGGGAACACCTCGTCCAGTACGACGCCACCACCCGCTGGTACCACCGCCTGCGCACCGGCCCCGGCTACGAGGTCTGGCTGCTCAGCTGGGTCCCCGGCCAGGGCAGCGGCCTCCACGACCACGGCAGCTCCTCCGGCATCCTCACCGTCCTCGACGGCGAGCTCACCGAGCACACCCCCCGCGGCCGGCTCAGCCACCGCGCCGGCTCCCAGCGCGTCTTCGCCCCCGGCTACGCCCACGAGGTCGTCAACGACACCCTCGACGGAGCCGTCAGCCTGCACGTCTACTTCCCCGGCCTGACCGAGATGCCGATGCACAGCTGCTCCCCGGCCCGCGAGGAGCACGCACCCGCCTGACAGTCCCACCCGTCGCCCGACCACCACCCCTCAAGGACGGCCTGCGGCCGACTGACAGACTGGGGGTATGCGCATTGTTGTTCTGGCCGGCGGCATCGGCGGCGCCCGTTTCCTCCGCGGACTCAAGTCCGCCGTCCCCGACGCGGACATCACGGTCATCGGCAACACCGGTGACGACATTCACCTGTTCGGGCTGAAGGTGTGCCCCGATCTGGACACGGTGATGTACACCCTCGGCGGTGGCATCAACGAGGACCAGGGCTGGGGCCGCACCGACGAGTCCTTCACCGTCAAGGAAGAACTCGCGGCGTACGGGGTCGGACCCACCTGGTTCGGCCTCGGCGACCGCGACTTCGCCACCCACATCGTCCGCACCCAGATGATCGGCGCCGGCTACCCGCTCAGCGCCGTCACCGAAGCACTCTGCGACCGCTGGCAGCCCGGCGTCCGGCTGCTCCCCATGTCCGACGACCGCGTCGAGACCCACGTCGCCGTCACCGACCCGGAGACGGGCGAACGCCGCGTCGTCCACTTCCAGGAGTACTGGGTCAAGCTCCGCGCCTCCCTCGACGCCGAAGCCGTCGTCCCCGTCGGCGCCGAACAGGCCAAGCCCGCCCCCGGCGTCCTCGACGCCATCGCCGGCGCCGACGTCATCCTCTTCCCGCCGTCCAACCCCGTCGTCTCCATCGGCACCATCCTGGCCGTCCCCGGCATCCGAGAGGCCCTCGCCGCCTCCCCGGCACCCGTCGTCGGCGTCTCCCCCATCGTCGGCGGAGCACCCGTACGGGGCATGGCCGACAAGGTCCTCGCCGCCGTCGGCGTCGAAACCACCGCCGCCGCCGTCGCCCGGCACTACGGCTCCGGCCTCCTCGACGGCTGGCTCGTCGACACCTCCGACGCCGACGCCGTCACCGAGGTCGAAGCCGCCGGCATCCCCTGCCGGGCCGTCCCCCTGATGATGACCGACACCGACGCCACCGCCGCCATGGCCCGCGCCGCACTGGACCTCGCGGAGGCCGCCCGGTGACCGTCCCCTCCTACGAGGTGCGGGCCGTCCCCGGCATCCCGGAGGTCCGGCCCGGCGACGACCTGGCCCGCCTCATCGCCGACGCGGAGCCCGGCCTGCGCGACGGGGACGTCCTCCTCGTCACCTCGAAGATCGTCTCCAAGGCCGAGGGGCGCATCGTCCGCGCCGACTCCCGCGAGGACGCCATCGACGCCGAGACCGTACGCGTCGTCGCACGCCGCGGCACCCTGCGGATCACCGAGAACCGGCGGGGACTGGTCATGGCCGCCGCCGGCGTCGACGCCTCCAACACCGAACCCGGCACCGTCCTGCTGCTGCCCGAGGACCCCGACGCCTCCGCCGCCGCCATCCGCGCAGGCCTTCGGGCCGCCCTCGGCGTCGACGTCGGCGTCGTCGTCACCGACACCTTCGGCCGGCCCTGGCGCTCCGGGCTCACCGACGTCGCCATCGGCGCCGCCGGCGTACGCGTACTGGACGACCTGCGCGGCGGCACCGACGCCCACGGCAACCCGCTCAGCGCGACCATAGTGGCCACCGCCGACGAGCTCGCCGCCGCCGGAGACCTCGTCAAGGGCAAGGCCGCCGGACTGCCCGTGGCCGTCGTCCGCGGACTCGGACACGTACTCGGCGACGGCACCACCGCCGCCGACCTGGTCCGCGCCCCCGCCGACGACATGTTCCGCCTCGGCACCTCGGAAGCCGTACGCGAAGCCGTCACCCAGCGCCGCACCGTACGCGCCTTCACCGACGACCCCGTCGACCCCGGCGCCGTACGCCGCGCCGTGGCCGCGGCCGTCACCGCCCCCGCACCGCACCACACCACGCCCTGGCGGTTCGTCCTGCTGGAGTCGGCCGCCGCCCGGCTGGAGCTGCTCGACGCGATGCGGGACGCCTGGATCGCCGACCTGCGGCGCGACGGCAAGTCCGAGGAGTCCATCGCCAAGCGGGTGCGCCGCGGTGACGTACTGCGCAACGCCCCGTACCTGGTCGTGCCGTGCATGGTCACGGACGGCGCCCACGACTACGGGCACGCCCGGCGGGACGCCGCCGAACGGGAGATGTTCGTCGTCGCCATGGGCGCCGGCGTGCAGAACTTCCTCGTCGCCCTGGCCGGGGAGCGGCTCGGCTCGGCGTGGGTGTCCTCGACGATGTTCTGCCGCGACGTGGTGCGCAAGGTGCTCGCGCTGCCCGACGACTGGGACCCGATGGGGGCCGTCGCGGTCGGCCGCCCGGCGGCCCCCGCCGCCGAACGGCCGGCGCGGACGCCGGAGGCCTTCATCGAGGTGCGGTGACTTGGCGGTGACTTCCTAGAGCCGGCCGATGTCGCTGCGCGGCATCCGGGGCGTGCGGCGGGGCGGGGTGCGCCCCGCCAGCAGCACGAGCCGGGCCGCGCGGTGGCGCTGCCCTTCGTACGGGGCCAGCAGCTCCAGCATCCGGGCGTCGTCGGCGTCCCGCTCACCGGCGAGGGCGTAGCCGATGATGCCGGGCAGGTGCAGGTCGCCGGTGGTCACCGCGTCGGGTGCGCCGTTGCTGCGCTGGAGGGTCTCCGCGGAGGTCCACGGGCCGATGCCCGGCACCGCCTCCAGCCGGGCGGCGGCCGGCCCCGGCTCCATCGCGGCCGCCTCCTCCAGGCGGGCGGCCACCCGGGCGGCCCGCACGATGGTGGACGAACGCTTCAAGTCCACCCCGGCCCGGTGCCAGTCCCAGGAGGGGATCAGCGCCCACTCCCGGGCGGCGGGCATCACGTACAGCTCCCCCGCGAGCGGCCCGGGCGCGGGCGTCCCGTACTGGCGGACCAGACGGCGCCAGGCGCGGTACGCCTCGTCGGCGGTGACCTTCTGCTCCAGGACGGTCGGGATCAGCGACTCCAGCACCAGCCCGGTACGGGTCAGCCGCAACCCCGGACGGCGGCGGTGACTGGCGTGCACCAGCTTGTGCCGGGGTACGAAGACGGCCGGATCGTCGGCGGCCCCGAGCAGCGCGGGC
>NZ_GG657750.1:3132676-3169511 GCF_000158895.1 Streptomyces sp. C
GGGTGGGGCGGGCCGCTGTTTGCCCACCCGCCCCTTGTCTGCGGGGCGGGGGGCCGGGGGGCGGGGTCCCCTCGGGCGGTCTCAGAGAGGGTTGGGGGCTTCCCGTCAGTCCCATCGTCCTTCCGGTTCGGGCCGGTCCCTCAAGGGCGCTCCTTCGTCGCGTCGCTACGCGATCGCCTTCGGCGACCCTTGACCGACCGACCCGAACCGGAAAGCCGAAAGACTGCCGGGAAACCCCCAAAGAAACGGCACGGTCCATGGTGGAGGGACGGGTTCCTCAGCGATACGGGAGGGGCCAGGGGCCGGCACGCCGGGCATCCGGGCCCCCAAGAGGAGATCCGGAGCCGGGGCGCGACTACCCGCACGAGAGGCGAACAGAGAGCCCAGGAAGCCCCCAGGCGCAAGAGATCGCTACGCGCTCCTCGAATCTCAGCGTCCGGCGACCGCCTTGGGCTGATACCCGCACGAGAAGGCGAACAGGACGGCCCAGGGAGCCGACAGGCGCGACAGATCGCTACGCGCTCCTCTGATCTCGGCGGCCGGCGGCCGTCCTGGGCTGGTCTGAGGCGGGTTCGACGTTGGAGGCGGCGGTCGTGAACTCGCGGCCGGAGGCGCCACGGATGTAGGCCAGCTCGACCCAGCGCTCGTGGACGGCGGAATCCGAGACGTTCTCGTTGATCACCGCCATCAGGAGGCCCTCGACGCCGGAGGCGATGTCGCGGACACGACGGCGCAGGAGGCGGTGGGGGACGTACTCGTACTGCTCAGGCATCGGACGGCCCTTCGGTCGCGGATTCACCACTGCTCAGAGGGGGGAAGCGGTCTAGGAACCGCAACAGGCCCCGCTCCGATCGAGCCAGCAGTTCCGGGGACGGCTGGCCGTAGCCCGGTTGCCGGGGTGGGGATCCCTGCGCATCGCCAACGGTCATCTGGAGCTCCTCCCTTGTTCCCTTCGACCGTAGGCAGGAGCGCGGGATGCAACGAGGACACATCAGAGGACATTTCGCGGGAGTACCGTCGTCTCCACATGGCCGCCCGCTCGGCTGTAGCCCGCCCCTGGGGGAGTGATGTCCAAGACTCCTGGAAATCCCGCCTTTCGTGCCGCTCGGCTGGAACGCGGTTGGCACAGTCAAGCCGATGTGGCTCGGGCCTATGCCGCACACGCGGCCGCTCTGGGTGAGCACAGCGACATTGACGTACGGCAGGTACGACGCTGGGAATCGGCAAAACCGGGCTGGCCCAACACCCATACCCGGCGCGTGCTCCGCGCCATGTTCGGGCTGCCGTTGGAGCAGCTGGGGTTCCTGCCACCGCACCGCACGCCGGCGGCACCGATCAGGGAGGACGCGGTGCGCAGGCGATCGCTTCTGCAAGGGGTACTGGGGATCGCTCCCCTGCTCGGCCCGTCCGGTCGTGACCGGTTGGCCCACGCACGTCGCTACGACGATCGCGCCCTGGTCGGGCACCTCGGCAGTGCCCTGGACGAACTGGCGCGAGCCGATGGAAGCGCAGGGCCCCGGCAGGCGCTTCCGGCCGCGACGGACCTCGTGGCCGTCATCGAACAGCTGACCCACGAGGCCTCTTCGTCGCTGCGCCCGGACCTGCTTCGGGTGGGAGCCCGGGCTGCGGAGTTCACCGCCTGGCTCCACCGGGATGCAGGGGCCCCGGCACACGTCACGCTCTTCTTCCACGATCGTGCTGTCGAGTGGGCGACCGTGACGGGCGATGCCCCCATGCACGCCTATGTCCTGCTCCGAAAAGCCCAGGCCACCGACCGTCATGACGCGGCCCGCATGCTTGACCTCGCCCACGCTGCGGCCAACGGCCCCTGGAGGCTGCCGCCCCGTGCGCAGGCCGAGGCCCTTCAGCAGGAAGCACGTGCCCTCGCCCTCACTGGAGCCCCGCCGGACACTGTCGCCCGCACGCTGGACGCAGCCCACCACGCCCTGGGCCGGGCGGGGCGTGCCGAACCCGCGAGCTGTACCGGGCCGCTCTGCGCCGGATACACCCTCGACCGGCTGATGGCTCAGAGCGCGATCAGCCACCGCGAGGCCGGCCAACCGGCCCGTGCGGCGGACCTGCTCCGACAGCACCTTGCCCATGGCACTTTCGGGCCCAGGGACCGGGCGTTCTTCACCGCCCACCTGTCCGGTGCTCTTGCCTCAGCCGGCGAACCTGACCAGGCCGCCGCCACCGGGATGTCCGCGCTCAGCCTCGCCGCCGCCCCGGGCTTCGGCCAAGCACTGGGCGAGCTGCGCCGGACCGCCTCCCACCTGCGCGCTCACGCACGGCGCCCAGCCGTACGTGAGCTGCGTCAGGCCCTCACGGAACTGACCGCCTAGGAGGTGAGGAAACGAGTCACCCGCTCGATGACCTGTGTCTGCCAGACCTGGGTCTGAGGATCGGCATAACCGGGGTCGTCGTGTACGGCAAAACCGTGCTGGGCTCCGTCCAGTTCCATCAGGTCGGCCTGGCCCGCGAAGACGGGCAGGTACCGGCGCGAGGACTCCACCGGGACGAAGGTGTCCTTCGTCCCGTGCACCATCAGGACCGGTGCCCGCACGGCCCGGAGGTAGACGTCCGGATCCAGGTAGAACACCTCGTTGTGGAGGGCCCGTCCCAGCTCGAACGGTGACTTCTCCGTGAAGCCGAGCTCGTCCAGGTCGCGGGCAGCGCGGCCGGAGATGTAGTCGCCCTCGAAGTAGGGGCGGCTGTCCACGTAGCGGTCCCGATAGTCCAGGCGTGGGTTCAGGAGCACCAGCCGGCCCACGTCCTGCGGCCGGTACGCCGCGTGCAGGGCGGCCGCACCACCGGAGAAGGACGCCGCGATCACATGGGGCGCCCCGTCGAGCCCCCATTCGCGCCGCACCTGGTCTCCGGCGGCCCGGATGTCGTTGGAGACGCCTGCGATGGTGATGTCCTGCGGACGACCTCCGCTCGCCCCGTGCGCCCGCAGATCCAACCGCAGGGACAGCAAGCCGGATGCTGCGAGCCCTTCGGCCAGGCGGCGGAAGAATCCGCCCTCCTCCCTCGTCACCCCGGCACCGTGCACCAGCACGACGCACCCCCTCGCCGCCTCGGACGGCGCTGCGACCGTGCCCGCCAGCTCTGTACCGTCCAGCGACCGGAACCGAACTTCCCACTCAGAGGCCATGACCCCGATGGTAGGGATTCCAAGGCAAATCCGGCCGCCAGACGCCGAGAGGCGAGGAGCGCGTAGCGATCTGCCGCGCCCACACGCTCCCTCGGCTGCTCTCCCGTCCTCTGGTGCGGGTATCAGCCCAAGACGGTCGTCGGACGCCAGGTCGGGAGGAGCGCGTAGCGATCTGGCGCGTCTGGGGGCTCCGCAGGTCGCTCTGTTCGCCTTCTCGTGCGCGTAGCCGCGCCCCCGGCCCTGGGCCAGGGCTGGACGGGCCCGGATGCCCGGCCGGCCCCCGCCCCCGCCCCCGCCCCCGCCCCGCAGACCAGGGGGCGGGTGGGGCGGGTGGGCAAACAGCGCCCCACCCCATAGTGAGCCCGCGCTGCGGCGGCTACCGCCCCTGGAGCTTCGCCGAGGTCGTTCTCGTCGGCGGGAGCTGGTTGTAGAGGAGGCGGCCCGGGCATTCGGTGGCGAAGCCGTCGCGGTGGCCCGAGATGACGTTCAGCTTGACGTTGCTGCCCTTCGGGTAGCGGTTGCCGCCGCCCGACTTGAGGGTGGTCTTCGCCCTCGGGTCGGCTCCGAAGAGGCCCAGCTTCCAGGCCGTCAGGCGGGCCATCGCGTCCACAGCGGGGGCCGGCGGGGCGGTGGAGGTGTAGGTGCCGATCACCGCGATGCCCATGCTGTCCGCGTTGAACCCCATGGTGTGCGCGCCGAGCACCGGCTTCGCGACTCCGCCCGCCCGGCCCTCGTAGACCGTTCCGCACTTGTCGACGGCGAAGTTGTAGCCGAAGTCCCGCCAGCCGCTGCTCACCACGTGGTACCGGTACAGGCTGCGGATCACCGCCGGGGCGTCCTTGCAGGCGTAGTTGTTGCCGGAGGCGGTGTGGTGGACGAAGGCGGCCTTGACGGTGCTGGTGTAGACGAAGCCCGTCTCGCGCAGGGACTCGTCCGCGCCCCAGCCGCGCCGGGTCACGATCTTCGGGCGGGGGCCGATGTACGGCGCTGCTGCGGCGGTGAGTTCGCCGTCACTGGCGAAGACGGCGTCGGCGGTGGAGTCCGCCTTGTTCAGGGCGGGGATCTCCAGGGCGCCGAGCGGGGCGTGCGGGAGGTTGGCGGAGGAGGCCTCCGCCGTCTCCATGGTCATGCCGGTCTGTACGGCGCTGTCGCCCTTGTCGTCGTCCGAGCCGCCCGCGTCGTCCGAGTCGTCCGCGGGGCGCTGTGCCGGGCGGGTCGTGGTGCCGCCGGTGCCGTTCTTGCCGTCCAGGACGGCCACGGGCGCCGCAGAGCCCGGGTCGACGAGTTCGATCCGCATGCCCGACGGCAGGCGGGACGCCGACCGGGTGGGGCTGGTCTCCGCCTGGACGCGGACCTCCACGGCGTCGGAGGCGCCGACCCACAGCGGGGCGGTGCTGCCGCGGACGCGGCCGGTGCCGCGTTCCGTCGCGTCGGGGTCGGCGGCGTGTTCGCCGTTGTGGGTGTCGAGGTCCTGCCAGTCCGACCACTGCCGGCTGCCGACCGCGCGGGTACGGACCTGGACGCTGCCGACGAGCGGGGTGCTCACGTCGTCCCAGACGACGCCGACCAGCGAGAACGTCTTGACCTCGCGCGCCGCCAGGCCCCGGGTTCCGTCCGGGTCCGGTGCGGCGCTCATGCCGGGCACGCCGGGGATGCGGGCGCCCGAGGGTGCCAGGGGGACGAGCGGCAGCGACTGGGTGGATCCGGCGGGGTCCGCCGGGAGCGACTCGGCCTGGGCAGGAGTGGTTAGCGCGAGCGGCAGGGCCAGTGCGGCAGCCGTCGCGACGCCGATGGAGGAAGCAAGGAATCCGCGCATGGAAGCGATGCTGGACACAGCCTCCACGAAGCGCCATCGGAGAACTGACGATCCGTCCGACGATCAGTGCGGCCGCCCACCCCCGTACGGGGGAGCCGCCACCCGCCGTACGGGGGAGGGGCCCGCGTACGCTGGGCCGGGTGAACGCCACTGACCGCACCCCTGCCGACCTGCTGCGATCCGCGCTCGCCGCCGATCCGGGCCGCCCGCTCGTGACCTTCTACGACGACGCCACGGGCGAGCGCGTCGAATTGTCCGTCGCCACCTTCGCCAATTGGGTGGCCAAGACCGCCAATCTGCTCCAGGGTGACCTGGGCGCCGAGCCGGGTGACCGGCTCGCGCTGCTGCTCCCGGCGCACTGGCAGAGCGCCGTGTGGCTGCTCGCCTGTGCGTCCGTCGGAGTGGTGGCCGAGGTGGGCGGGGATCCCGCCGGTGCCGACCTGGTGGTGAGCGGGCCGGACACCCTGGAGGAGGCCCGTGCCTGCTCCGGCGAGCGGGTCGCGCTCGCGCTGCGTCCGCTGGGCGGGCGGTTCCCGCAGCCGCCGGCCGGGTTCGCGGACTACGCGGTGGAGGTGCCGGGGCAGGGCGACCGGTTCGCCCCCTTCGCGCCGGTCGACGCCGACGGCCCGGGCCTGGTGGTGGGCGGCGAGGAGCTCAGTCACGCGGACGTGGTCGGCCGGGCCCGCGCGGACGCGGCCGCGCGGGGCGCCGACGAGGGCGCCCGGGTGCTGTCGGGCCTCGGCTACGACAGCTGGGAGGGGCTGTCGGCCGGGCTGTACGGGGCGCTGGCCACGGGCGGCTCCGTGGTGCTGTGCCGGAACCTGGACGCGCTGTCGCCGGAGGCGCTGGAGCAGCGCGTGGAGAGCGAGCGCGTCACCCTGCGGGTCTGACCGCGCCCTCCGGGGGCCGCGCGGCGGGTCCGCCGCGATTTGTCACCCACATGGCCCTTGCCCGACCCCTGCCCCCGGGCCGTCGACCTCGCCCGGGGGCAGGATCGGCTGCAGGCCGTGCTCACCCGTACGGCTGGTTGCCGGCAGGGCGAGGGACGGAGCGCCAATGGCGGACAGCGCGGGCATACCGGAGGGCGGCGGAGCGGCCGGGAGCGGCGGCGCGCCCCCGCGCGGCCGCGGGCGCCGGCGCCGGCTGCTGCGCTGGGTCGGGCTGGGGCTGGTGCTGCTGGTGCTGGCGGGGGCGGCGGCGGGCTGGTGGCTGTACGCCAAGCTCGACGGGAACATCACCGAGGACACGTCCGCCGAGGCCGAGCTGCGGCGCTACGAGCGCGAGCGCCCGGCGCACTTCGGGGCCGGCGCCCAGAACATCCTGCTGATCGGCTCGGACTCCCGGTCGGGCACGGCCAACTCGCGCTACGGGCAGGACGAGGGCACCCAGCGTTCGGACACCACGATCCTGCTGCACCTGCCGGCGGACCGCGGGAGCGCGACGGCGGTGTCGATACCCCGGGACCTGATGGCGGAGGTCCCGAGCTGTCTGAAGCCGGACGGCACCCGTACCGGTGAGCGGTTCGCGCAGTTCAACTGGGCGTTCCAGTGGGGCGGGGCCGCCTGCACGATCCGCACGGTCGAACGGCTGACCGGGATCCGGATCGACCACCACATGGTGGTGGACTTCGGCGGGTTCAAGAAGATGGTCGACGCGGTCGGCGGGGTCGAGGTGTGCCTGAAGCGGCCGGTGGTGGACGAGGAGGCGCACCTCAGGCTCCCTGCGGGGCGCCAGTTGCTCCAGGGCGAGCAGGCGCTCGGTTTCGTCCGGGCCCGGTACGGTCTGGGCGACGGCAGCGACACCGAACGGATGGAGCGCCAGCAGCAGTTCCTGGGCTCGTTGGTGGAGAAGGTGAAGAGCAACGGGGTGCTGCTGAACCCGGGGCGGCTGTATCCGCTGCTGGACGCGGCCACCTCCTCGGTGACCACCGATCCGGGGCTGGCGTCGTTGCGGGGCCTGTATGAACTCGTACGGGGCGTACGGGACATACCGACTGATCAGGTCAAGTTCCTGACGGTGCCGCGTCGCCCGTACGCGGCGGATCCCAATCGCGACGAGCTCGTCGAGCCGGACGCGGCCCGGCTGTTCCAGCAGCTGCGCATGGACCTGCCGCTGACGGTCACCTCTCCGGAGCCGGACCCGCGGGTCCTGCCGGAGCCCGATCCGGAGCCCGATCCGGAACCCGATCCGGGGCCTCGTACAGGGTCGCCGTCGCCGGTCCGGGAGGGCGCTGGACCGGCCACGGCGACCGGCCCGGCGGCGGCCTCGCGGGAGCCGTCGCCGACGAGAAGCGGAAGCCCGGTGGGGGTCACGCCGGCGCCGACTTTCACGGGAACGACGGCGGCCGCGGCCGACTGCCGGTAAAGCAATCCAAAAGCCCGGGATCCGGCCGAGCCCGATGGGCGCTTTGGCCCGTTATAGAGAGAGTGGATTTTGTCACCAGCATGGTTTGGGGCTGACCTGGCCGGATAAGGTGAGCGATCCGGTGCACCGGCCGTGACAGGGGCCTTGCACCAGCAGCCGGATCGTTGACCGCGTGCCTGGGGGGAGGCGCGTCGCGAAGCACCGACGGAGGATTCGAGCAACCGTGGATGCGCAAAGCCGTGGGCGGGCGGACGAGATCGACCCCGCAGACCAGTGGGTGCTCAATCCCCGCACCGGCAACTACGAACTGCGACTGGGCAATTCCGCTGCGCAGCAGCAGGCCGTCGCCGCGCCCCGCAGATCCCGCAGGACCGCCACCGCTCCCTCCGTGCCGACCGCTCCGTCCCCGGCCGTCCCCAAGCCCCGCCGCGGCGAGGGCATGCCCGGCGGGCGGCGCGGCGGACGTCCGCGCAAGGGCGGCCGTCCGCCCCGGCGGCGCAAGGTCCTGGTGGCGACGGGCGGGACGCTGGCGCTGCTGCTGGTCGGCGGCGGGCTGGGCTCGTACCTCTACTACGAGCACCTGAACGGGAACCTGAAGGTCATCGACACCGGTGGTGCGGGCGCCGGTTTCAAGAAGGACCAGCCGATCAACATCCTGGTGATCGGCACCGACAAGCGCAGCGGCAAGGGCAACGAGGGCTACGGGGACGCGGAGAGCGTCGGGCACGCCGACACCACGATCCTCTTCCACGTGTCCAAGGACCGCAGCAACGCGACGGCGCTGTCCATCCCGCGCGACCTGATCACCGACATCCCGGCCTGCCCGACGAAGCAGTCGAACGGTTCGGTGAAGGACATCGCCGGCACCAAGGGCACCCGCTTCAACAACAGCCTGGGCCAGGAGGGGCGCGACCCGGGCTGCACGATGCGCACGGTCAAGCAGCTGACCGGCATCGAGGTCGACAACTTCATGATGGTCGACTTCAACGCGGTGAAGAACCTGAGCACGGCGGTGGGCGGGGTGCCCGTCTGCGTGGAGAAGGACGTCAACGACCGCGATTCCAAGCTGAACCTGAAGGCGGGAGAGCACCGGCTCCAGGGCGAGCAGGCGCTGGCCTTCGTACGGACGCGGCACGCGTTCGGCAACGAGAGCGACCTGGACCGGATCAAGACCCAGCAGCAGTTCCTGGGTTCGATGATGCGGGAGATGAAGTCCAAGGAGACGCTGACCAGTCCGAAGAAGTTCGTGTCGCTGGCGGAGGCGGCCACCAAGTCGCTGACGGTGGACCAGGGGCTGGGGTCGATCGGGAAGCTCACCGACCTCGCCGGCGAGCTGAAGGACATGAACCTCAAGAACATCACCTTCACCACACTGCCGGTGCTCGACAATCCGAACGAGCCGGCGAACCGCAAGTCGACCGTGGTCCTCAACGCGGCTCCCGCCGAGGAGCTGCTCCGGATGATCCGCGCGGACGTCTCGCTCACCGAGGTCGAGAAGAAGGAGGCGGCGGCGAAGGAAGCGGCCGACGCCGACGCCAAGGCCCGGCAGGACGCGGTGCTCCAGGGCAACCGCGCGCCCGCGGGCGACGTCCGGGTGGACGTGTACAACGGCGGTGGGCCCCCGGGATCGGCCTCCACTACCCTGACCTGGCTGCAGAACAGCAAGGGTGTCCTCAAGGCCGGCAACCACGGCAACGCCTCCACCCGGCTGGGCGCCACCCAGCTGGAGTTCGCCCCGAACCAGGCCGACCAGGCCCGGGCCCTGGCGGACATGATGGGGCTGTCCGGTGCCGCTCTGAAGATGGGTTCCGTGGACGCGGGTCCGCGGACGCCGATGAAGCTGACGCTGGGTGCCGACTTCAAGGAGCCCGGGAAGCCGCTCGGCGCGCCGGAGACTCCGCAGCAGGCGCCCGAGGGGCTTCAGCGGGTCGAGGCGGACAAGGCGGTCTGCGCGAAGTGAGCGGTCCGCGCCACGGGGGCGGACGGCTGTTAGGCACGGCACGCACCAGCACCACCGATCTTTTCGACCGACCGGCGCATGACGGGCGGTAGCCGGGAGGACCGGCACCACACCGACCAGTAGTGATCTTGAGGGGGGACGCGTGAAGCAGAGCAGCGTGCGGGGGGAGGGGGCGCCCGACCAGGCCGCCGACGGCATATCCGACGACGAGCAGAAGGCCGCCGCCTCGGTGCCCCCGCCCCGGAAGGGCTCGGGTGCGGCCCGGCCCGCGGAAGGCGGGCTCCCGGTGCGGCGGCGTCGCCGCCGGGTGCTGTTCTGGGTGGCGTCCGTCATGGCGTTCCTGATCCTGGGGACGTCGGCGGCCGGGTACCTCTACTACCGTCACCTCAACGGCAACATCCGCAGCGGGCAGCGCCTGAGCGGAGACAGCGGCGTGGAGAAGACCCACGCCAACGCCAAGGGCCAGCGGCCGCTGAACATCCTGCTGATCGGCTCGGACAGCCGCAACAAGCCGGAGAACGTCGAACTGGGCGGCAGCCGCGACACGGTGGGCAACGCCCCGCTCGCGGACGTGCAGATGCTGCTGCACGTGTCGGCCGACCGGGAGAACGCCTCCGTGGTGAGCATCCCGCGCGACACCCGGGTCGAGATACCCGAGTGCACCGACCCGAAGAGCGGCGAGAAGTTCAAGAAGACCCGGGCGATGATCAACGAGTCGCTCGGCCGCGGCGGCCCCGGCTGCACGCTGGCCACGTGGGAGAAGCTGACCAACGTCTACATCGACCACTGGATGATGATCGACTTCTCCGGTGTGGTGCAGATGGCCGACGCGGTCGGCGGCGTCCCGGTCTGCGTCAAGGACAACGTCTGGGACCGGCCGATAGCCACCTCCGGCGGCGGCTCCGGCCTCAAGCTCCAGAAGGGCACCACCCGGGTCAAGGGCGAGCAGGCCCTGCAGTGGCTGCGCACCCGGCACGCGTTCAGCAGCGACCTGGGCCGGGCGCAGGCCCAGCACATGTACATGAACTCGATGATGCGCGAGCTCAAGAGCCAGAACGCCTTCACCGACGTCGGCCGGATCACGGCGCTGGCCGAGGCCGGCACCAAGGCGCTGGAGGTCTCGGAGGAGATCGGCTCGGTCAAGAAGCTGTACAACCTGGCCATGCAGCTCAAGGACGTGCCGACCAACCGCATCACGATGACGACGATGCCGACCTTCCAGGACCCCTCGGATCCGGACCGGCTCGTGGTGAACCCGGCGGACGCCGACAAGCTGTGGGCGATGCTCCGCAAGGACGTCGCCTTCGACAAGAACGGCGCTCCGACCACCCCGCAGAGCCCCTCGGCCTCCGAGCCCGCCGCGTCGCAGCCCTCCCCCGGGGCCTCGCAGCCGGGCCAGCCCTCGCCGTCGGGCCAGCCGGCGCAGCCGGGTCAGGGGCCGTCCCCGGCCCCGTCGACGGCGCCGGACAAGATCCAGGTCAACGTGGTCAACGGCACCGCCGTGGAGAAGATGCCGCTGGCGCCCCGGCGGGCGAACGTGGTCGCGGAGGCCCTGGTCGCCAAGGGCTTCACGGGGGCCCGCGCGGACGGCGCGCTGACCCCGGAGAAGGCCACCGTGGTGCGCTACCCGTCCCCCGACCTGGCCGACGAGGCGCAGAGCGTGGCGGCGGCCATGGGCATCCCGGGCACCGCGGTGCAGCAGTCGGCCGACGTCTCGCGGATCACCCTGGTCGTGGGCGGCGACTGGCGCGACGGCGCCGTCTACCCGCAGCAGGCGCCGCCGGAGGCCGGTTCCGTACCGGACACGGCCGACGCCCTCAACGGTTCGGACACCGGGGCGTGCATGGAGGTCTACAAGCCGTACCGCTGGTGAGGCGTCGGGTATCGGTGTCACGTTACCGCGTACGGGGGAAACGGGTGCGCGGCGGACGAGCGGTACGGACAGCGGCTGATCGTATGGGCCTACTGTTCTGACGAATCTGCCCGATGTGCCGGCCGGTCCGCACCGTGAGCGAACCGCCGGCTCCGTCCCCGTGCTGTCCCCCGCGGAGGTGTCCACCGTGCCCCAGCCGCACCGTCCCACCCCACCCGCCAGGCCCTCCCAGCCGCAGCGTGCGCGCGGCGGCGGCCGTCGGGGCAGGCGCCGGGACGGCCGGCCCCGGTGGGGGGTGCGGATCGCGGCCGGGATGTCGCTGGTGGTGCTGGGGTCCGGAGCGATCGGGCACGCGGTGATGACCGGCCTGGACACCGGGATCGAACGGGTCGACCCCTTCAAGGACATGAAGAACCGCCCGCAGGCCGGGCACGGCATGAACTTCCTGCTCGTCGGCACCGACGGCCGCGACCGGATCACCCCGGAGGAGAAGCGCGCGTTCCGGCTCGGCGGGGCCCCCTGCCACTGCACCGACACGATCATGCTGGTGCACCTCTCCGCCGACCGGGAACGGGCCAGCGTCGTCAGCCTGCCCCGGGACAGCTACGCCGAGCTGCCCGCGCACCGCGACCCGGTGACCGGCAAACCGCACCGGCCGCACCCCGTGAAGCTCAACGCCGCCTACGCCGAGGGCGGCCCGAACCTGACCGTGCGCACCGTGGAGAACATGACCAAGGTCAAGATCGACCACTACCTGGAGGTGGACTTCAGCAGCTTCATGAAGACCGTCGACGCGATGGGCGGCGTGGAGATCTGCACCGTCAAGGCCCTGCACGACCAGAACACCGGCCTGGACCTGCTGCCCGGCCCGCACCGGCTCAGCGGCGGCCAGGCCCTCCAGTACGTCCGCTCCCGCCATGTCGACGGTGCCTCCGACCTGGGCCGCATGCAGCGGCAGCAGCGGTTCGTCGCCGCCCTCGTCAAACAGGCCACCGGGGGCGGGGTGCTGCTCAACCCGGTGAAGTTCAAGGAGGTCAGCTCCACCCTGCTGGGGTCGGTGCGGGCCGACCGCGACTTCGGCTCGGAGCAGATGCTGGCGCTCGGCCAGGCCATGCGCGACTTCACGCCCTCCTCCTCCGAGTTCGCCTCGGTGCCGGTCGGGGACGCCTCGTACCCGGTCAAGGGCATCGGCTCGACGGTGAAGTGGGACGGGCCGAAGGCCGCCCGGCTCTTCGAGGCGCTGCGCCAGGACCGCCCGCTCGCCCCGCCCCGGCCCGGCGGGGGCGCCGGCGGTCGGCAGCGGCCCGCCGCCGTGACGGTGGACGTGCCGCCGCAGCAGGTCCGGGTCCAGGTGGAGAACGGCACCCGGATCGACGGGCTCGGCGGCCGGGTGGACCAGGCCCTGCGCGCCACCGGCTTCGACACCACCCGCGCCCCGGGCAACGCCGCCAGCCGCGACGTCCGGCGCACGGTGATCGCGTACGACCCGCGCTGGGACCGCTCGGCCCGCACGGTGGCGGCGGCGCTGCCGGGCAGCGAGCTGCGCGCGGTCGCCGGGCAGGGCCGCACGGTGCTGGTGACGGCCGGCTCGGAGTACCGCAAGGTGGTGCCGGTGCGGGCCGAGGACCCCTACCAGGGCGGCGGGGCCCAGGCCGTCACCGGCGACCAGGTGGTGTGCGGGCCGTAGCCGCGGCCACCGGCTACGCGGTGCGCTCCAGCAGGGAGATCGTCAGGCCGCGCACCGTCTTGCTCTCGACCACCCGGTAGTGGCTGCGCAGCGCTTCGGCCTGCCCCTTCGGGAACTTGTGGAACGGGTTGTCCGTGCCGCTCCAGGTCACCACCCACACCCGCTGGGTGCCGCGCAGGCACTGCACGGGCTGGGCGCACTCCTTGGGGAACAGGTCGTCGCGCTGCAGCGCCGAGCGCTCCGCGAAGACGTCCTTGAGCCGGACGCGCTGCGGCAGGTAGTACTCCACCTGATAGTCGATCATGAACACCTTGTCGTCGCCGCGTACGGGCGCGAACCCGTCCCCGGGCCGGTAGCCCTTGGCGATGATCTTCGCGACGCCCTGGCCGTCCTGCTCGACCCTGGCCCACTCGGTGCGCATCTGCCGCTGGTCGGGAAGGCCGAGGACGATCAGCGCGGCCAGTACGAGCGCACCGGCCCGCAGCGGCCGCAGTGCGGCCAGGGCGGCGGCCGCGAGCAACACCCAGGCGGGCACGGTGAAGAGCAGGTAGCGGTCCATGAAGTACGAGGTGCTGCCCTGCGAGACCACCCAGGCGGCCACGATCGGGGCCGCGCCGATCAGCAGGAGCTCCCCGGCGCCCCGCCGGCCCCGGCTCCAGGCGAGCGGCAGCAGCACCAGCGCGGCGAGGAGGAGACCGGTCGTCGGGGAGGCGAAGAGGTTGCTCCACAGGTCGGCGAAGCCCCGCAGGTGCGGGGTCTTGATCCAGCTGATCTGCCGGGTGACCTGACGCTGCCCCAGCAGCACCAGCGGCACCACGGGCAGCAGGCCCACGGCCACCGTCACCGCGAACGCGACGACGGTGCGCCCGCGCCGGTCCCGCCGCCAACGCAGCAGCACGATCAGCCCGTGCGGCAGCAGGATCAGCAGGGACACCACGTGGAACAGCCCGGCCGCCGCCACGGCGAGGGCGTACGGGGCCCAGCGCCGCAGGGCCGGCCGCTCCAGCGCCCGCAGCAGCAGCCAGGTCGCGGCGCTGACGGCGAGCACGACGAAGGCGTACGACCGCGCCTCCTGCCCGTACCGGGACACGGCCGGCACGAACGCGAAGAGCAGCCCGGTGAAGACGGCCGTGCGGCGGTCGAAGAGCGTACGGGCCGTCAGGACGGTGAAGGCGGCGGCGCCGGCCATGGCGAGCGCCGACGGGAGCCGGAGCATGGCGAGGGAGTCCCCGAAGACGGAGACCCAGCCGTGCAGCAGGAGGTAGTAGGCGCCGGAGACGGCGTCGACGTGCCCCAGCATGTCGACCAGCTCACCGGTGCTGCGCGAGGCGGCGTTCCAGCTGGCGAGCTCGTCCCGCCAGGGTTGGGCGCGGCCGATGCCGAATGCGGCGACGGCCAGGGTCAGCAGGGCGGCCCACAGCCAGTCGAGGCGGGCCGGCAGCCGGCGGGGCGCCGCGGGCTCCTCGTCCGAGCCGGCGCTTCGGCGCCCGGCCGCACCGGCCGGGGAGTCGGGCAGCGTGCGTGCGGAGGTCATCGGGTGGAAGCGCCTTCTGCGGGGACGGCAGGGCGCTCGACGGTCGCGGCGCGGCTGCGTACGGGTGGTCGGACGTCAGCGCAGCAGTCTACGGGGGCGTCACCGCCGCAGCCGAATGGATCACTCCTCGATGCCCTCGGCGGCGCGCCGCTCGCGCAGCTCGGTGATCGCCTGCCGGCGGGCGAGCCGGTGGGTGCGGCGGATCTGGGCCTCCTGGTAGCGGCGCTCGTCCTGCTCGGTCTCCGGGATCACGGGCGGGACCCGGCGGGGCTTGCCGTCGGAGTCCACCGCCGTGAAGACGAGGTAGGCGCTGCCGACCTGGGTGGCGGGGCCCGACTCGTTCCACCGCTCGGCCAGGACGCGTACGCCGACCTCCATCGAGGTGCGGCCGGTCCAGTTGACCTGCGCCCGGACGTGGACCAGGTCGCCGACGCGGACGGGGGCGAGGAAGGCCATCTCGTCCATGGAGGCGGTGACGGCGGGGCCGCCGGAGTGCCGGCCGGCCACGGCGCCGGCGGCGTCGTCCACCAGCTTCATGATCACGCCGCCGTGCACGGTGCCGAGCAGGTTGGTGTCGTTGGCCGTCATGATGTGGCTGAGGGTGGTCCGGGACGCCGAGATCGGCTTGCCCTCGGGTGCGTCCGGTATCTGTGTCATACAGCCACCTTAAGTGCCGCCCGTAGGCATCAGGTGTGCAACAGGCGCGGTACGAAGCGTGGACCGGGGTGTCGGGCGGCGCTCCCGGCCGGGCATCCTTGTGCGCATGAGTGACTGGGACGGGTACGGCGAGCGCGACGCGCGGGGCCGCCGCGATGACGGGTACGGGCGCGGCAGCGGGCAGGGGCAGCCGGAGGGTGCGCAGCGGATGCGCCACGTCCAGCGGCAGCCGCAGCAGCGGCCGCAGCGCCCGGCGCGCCCGCCGGTCCCGCCGCAGGGCCCGCCGCAGGGCGGCCGTCCGGGGTACGGGGTGCCGCAGCAGGCGCAGGCCCCCGGCTCCGGCTCCGGCTTCGACAGCGGCTACAACACCGGCCAGGTGTACGGGCGTCCCGCGGGCCCAGGCGGGCCGGGTCAGCGGCCGCCGGGCGGACCGGGCAGGCCGCAGGGGCCGGCCCCGGACTGGCGCAAGCGGATCAAGATCGGTTCGATCGCGGTGGTCTCCGTACTCCTCGTGACCGGCATCGGCACCTACTTCTGGGCGGACTCCCAGGTGCGCCGCGAGGTCGACCTGTCGAAGGTCATCGAGCGCCCGAAGGAGGGCGACTGCACCACGTACCTCATCGTGGGCTCCGACAGCCGCGAGGGGATGTCCGACGAGGAGAAGAAGAAGCTCCACACGGGCTCCGCCGAGGGCAAGCGCACCGACTCGATGATGATCCTGGCGAAGTGTTCCAGCGGGAACACGATGATCTCGCTGCCGCGCGACTCCGACGTGGAGATCCCGTCCTTCGTCGGCTCCCAGTCGGGCAAGAAGTTCCCCTCGCAGGGGCGCCGGGTCAAGCTCAACGCCGCGTACGCGGAGGACGGGCCGGAGCTGCTGGTGCGGACGGTGGAGTTCAACACCGGCCTGCGCATCGACCACTACGCCGAGATCGGCTTCGCCGGCTTCGCGAACATCGTCGACGCGCTCGGCGGGGTGGAGCTGGACATCGAGCAGGGCTTCAAGGACGAGAAGTCGGGCGCCGACTTCAAGGCGGGCAAGCAGACCCTCAACGGCGAGCAGTCGCTGGCCTTCGTCCGCACCCGGTACGCCTTCGCCGAGTCGGACCTGCAGCGGACGAAGAACCAGCAGAAGTTCCTCTCCGCGCTCGCGAGCCAGGCGGCCACCCCGGGCACGGTCCTGAACCCCTTCTCCCTCTACCCGGTCATGGGCGCCGGCCTGGACACGCTGATCGTGGACAAGGACATGGGGCTGTGGGACATGGGGCAAATGTTCTTCGCGATGAAGGGCATCAGCGGCGGTGACGGCGTGTCGCTGAACATGCCGATCTCCGGTCAGCGCGGCGGCAACCTCGTCTGGGACAAGGCGAAGGTGCAGCAGCTGGTGAAGGAGATCCAGAACGACCAGAAGGTGACCGTCAAGGGGCAGTGACCCGGCCCCCGGCGGGTGGTGGAACGAAGGAGGAGGGGCACCCCGGGCGGTGCCCCTCCTCCTTCGTCGTCCGTCCGTGCGTTACTTGCCGGCGCGGGCGCGGAGCTTCCACGGCATGGCGATGGACTCCAGCTGGACGGCCAGGTTCATCTTGGACTCGCCGACGGTGCGGTCCTCGAAGTGGATCGGGACCTCCATCACCTGGAAGCCGCGGCGCAGGGCCTTGTACTTCATCTCCACCTGGAAGCTGTAGCCGGCGCTGCCGATCGACGCGAGGTCGATCGCCTTGAGCGCGCCGGCGCTCCACAGGTTGAAGCCGCCGGTGATGTCGCGGACGCGGGTGCCGAGGATGGTGCTCGCGTACGCGTTGGCCCAGCGGGAGAGCAGCTTGCGGTGCGCGCCCCAGGCGTCGGAGAGGGTGCCGCCCGGCACGTAGCGGGAGCCGACGACGAGACCGGCGCCGGTGGAGCGGGCGACGCCCAGCATCTCGGCGATCTTGCCGGCCGGGTGGGAGCCGTCGGCGTCCATCTGCAGGACGTACTCGGCGCCGTCCTCGACGGCCTTGGCCATGCCCGCCGCGTAGGCGCGGCCGAGGCCGTCCTTGGCGGTGCGGTGCAGGACGGACATGCGGGGCTTGCCGTCCTCGGTGAGGAAGCCCTCGGCGAGCTCGTCGGCGATCTTGCCGGTGCCGTCGGGCGAGGAGTCGTCGACGATCAGCAGGCGCAGGCCCGGCTGGTCGAGGCCCATGAGCAGCTCCACCATGCCCGGCAGGTTGCCCGCCTCGTTGTAGGTGGGCATGACCACGGTGAGCGGCGTGTCCGCCCAGGTGTCGGGGAGCTTGGTGGTAGCGACGTCGGTCGCGCGGGGAGTCTGCTGCTCGCCTATCACAGGTTGTGCCTCACTGAAGTTGGTCACCGGTCGGAGGAGAAACGGACGGCGGCGTCCGGCAGTTCAGCCTCGCACCACACCCGCACCCCTGCGCGAAGTTCGTTGTCAGCCCCCACGACGGCGCCGTCGCCGATGACCGCGCCCGTCAGCACCGTGCGCGTTCCCACCGAGGCGCCTGCGCCGATGAGGCTGGCGCTCACCACCGTGTCCGCGCCGAGGATCGCGCCGTCCAGCACGATGGAGCCCTGGACGACAGCACCCGATTCGATCCGGGCGCCGGCACCCACAACGGTACCGCCCGAGAGCTTGGCGCCCTCCGCCACCTCGGCGCCGGGGAGCACGAGGGCCTCGCCGCGCGGGCCGGGGACGGCCGGGGAGGAGACGACGCCGCGCACCAGGTCGGCGGAGGCCTGGACGAAGGACTCGGGCTTGCCGAGGTCCAGCCAGTAGGTGTCCTCGGTGACCCCGTGGAGCTTGGCGCCGGAGGCGAGCAGGCCGGGGAAGGTCTCGCGCTCGACGGACACCGGCCGGCCGGCCGGGATGGAGTCGATCACGCTGCGGCGGAAGACGTAGCAGCCGGCGTTGATCTGGTCGGTGATGATCTCCTCGGGGGTCTCCGGCTTCTCGGTGAAGGCCAGCACCCGCCCGTCGGCGTCGGTGGGGACCAGGCCAAAGGCGCGCGGGTCCTCGACGCGTACGAGGTGCAGGGAGACGTCGGCGTCGGCCGCCTGGTGCGACTCGACCAGGCCGGCGATGTCGAGACCGGTGAGGATGTCGCCGTTGAAGACGAGGACCGGGGAGTCCGGGCCGCCCGTCAGGCGCTCGGCGGCGTTGCGGATGGCGCCGCCCGTGCCCAGCGGCTCGTCCTCGACGACGTATTCGAGGGTGATGCCGAAGTCGGAACCGTCGCCGAAGTAGGGCTCGAAGACCTCGGCGAGGTAGCAGGTGGCCATCACGATGTGCGTGACACCGGCGGCGGCGGCCCTGGCTATCTGGTGGGCGAGGAACGGGACGCCCGCTGCCGGAACCATCGGCTTGGGGGTGTTCACCGTCACGGGGCGCAGTCGCGTCCCCTGCCCGCCGACCAGCAGGATCGCTTCCGTCATTTTGTTCTCTCCCCAACCGGTTCGGGCGTACGAAGCTTCAAAGTTAGCCCATCCCGGGCGGTGCAAAGCCCGGAGGCGGGCCGTGCGGGCCGCCTCCGGCAACGTTCCGGTTACAGCGGGTTCCGCAGTCCGCGCGGGCGCGGGGACCCGTCCGTCCCCTCTATATGTACGGCGTGCCGGCCGCGCGGCCGAAGACCCGCTGCTCAGCGGCGAAACCCCGCCCGCGAGATCCACCCGTCCGCCGCGGGCCGCGCGGGCGGGCGGCGGGCCTCCTGCCCGGGCGGGGCGCGGCTGCCCGCCGGGGGCGTGCGGCCGCGGTCCGGCCGCCCGCTGGATCGCAATCGTTACAAAGGAGGGTGTACGGAAAGGCCCCCGGCGGGTGCGGGGGCCTTTCGCGCGGGTACGGGCCGGCCGCGCTACGGCAGGTTGCGGGCCATCACGATCCGCTGGACCTGGTTCGTGCCTTCATAGATTTGCGTGATCTTCGCGTCGCGCATCATGCGCTCGACCGGGTAGTCGCGGGTGTAGCCGTAGCCGCCGAGGAGCTGGACGGCGTCCGTGGTGACCTCCATGGCCACGTCGGAGGCGAAGCACTTGGCGGCGGCGCCGAAGAACGTCAGGTCGGAGTCGACGCGCTCCGACTTGGCGGCGGCCGAGTAGGTCAGCTGGCGGGCGGCCTCGATCTTCATGGCCATGTCCGCGAGCATGAACTGGACGCCCTGGAAGTCGCCGATCGGCTTGCCGAACTGCTTGCGCTCCTGGACGTAGCCCTTGGCGTAGTCCAGGGCGCCCTGGGCGATGCCGAGGGCCTGGGCGGCGATGGTGATGCGGGTGTGGTCGAGGGTCTTCATCGCGGTGGCGAAGCCGGTGCCCTCGGCGCCGATCATGCGGTCGGCGGGGATGCGGACGTTGTCGAGGTAGACCTCGCGCGTCGGGGAGCCCTTGATGCCGAGCTTCTTCTCGGGGGCGCCGAAGGAGACGCCCTCGTCGGACTTCTCGACGACGAAGGCCGAGATGCCCTTGGAGCGCTTCTCCGGGTCGGTGACGGCCATGACCGTGTAGTAGTCGGAGACGCCCGCGTTGGTGATCCAGCGCTTGACGCCGTTGAGCACCCAGAAGTCGCCGTCGCGCACCGCGCGGGTCTTCATGCCGGCCGCGTCGGAGCCCGCGTCGGGCTCGGAGAGGCAGTAGGAGAACATCGCGTCGCCCTTGGCCAGCGGGCCGAGGTACTTGGCCTTGAGCTCCTCGGAGCCGGAGAGGATCACCGGGAGGGAGCCGAGCTTGTTCACGGCCGGGATCAGGGAGGAGGAGGCGCAGACGCGGGCCACTTCCTCGATCACGATCACGGTGGCGAGGGCGTCGGCACCGGCGCCGCCGTAGGTCTCGGGCACGTGGACGGCGTGCAGGTCGTTGGCGACGAGGGCGTCGAGGGCCTCCTGCGGGAAGCGGGCCTCCTCGTCGACCGCGGCCGCGAACGGGAGGATCTTCGCCTCGCAGAGTGCGCGGACGGACTCGCGGAGCATGTCGTGCTCCTCGGCCGGGCGGTACAGGTCGAAGTCGGCAGAACCCGCCAAGATCTCTCACTCCCCAAGGTCACGCGCCGTGGAGCCGGCGACAGCCGTGTGTCGCTGTCGCACGCCCGGCGCGGGATGCTAACTACCGTTAAGTAACCCAAATTCTAGTTCCCGGCGTCCGTACAGCGATATGCGGCGCGTACGTGAGCTGCGTGACAGCCGGATGCTCCTGGGAACGTCCCCCCGGACCGGCCCGACTATGCTCGGGGCCGCAAACGGCCCCGCACCTCTGGAGCATCCATGGCCCCCCTCAAGATCACCGTGATCGGTACCGGCTACCTGGGCGCCACCCACGCCGCGGCCATGGCGGAACTCGGCTTCGAGGTGCTGGGCCTGGACGTGGTCCCGGAGAAGATCGCGATGCTGGAGGCCGGCCGGGCCCCGATGTACGAGCCGGGCCTGGAGGAGCTGCTCGCCCGGCACGTGGCGGGACTGCCCGGATCCTCCGGCCGGCTGCGGTTCACGCGGTCCTGGGAGGAACTCGGCGCGTTCGGCGACGTCCACTTCGTGTGCGTGAACACCCCGCAGAAGCACGGCGAGTACGCCTGCGACATGTCGTACGTGGACGCGGCGTTCGAGTCGCTCGCCCCGCACCTGGACGGGCCGGCGCTGGTGGTCGGCAAGTCGACGGTGCCGGTGGGCTCCGCGGCGCGGCTCGCGGCGAAGCTGGCGGAGCTGGCCCCGGCGGGCGCCGACGTGGAACTGGCGTGGAACCCGGAGTTCCTGCGCGAGGGCTTCGCGGTGCAGGACACCCTGCACCCCGACCGGATCGTCATCGGCGTCCACGGCGAGCGCGGCGAGAAGCTGCTGCGCGAGGTGTACGAGACCCCGATGTCCGAGGGCAGCCCGCTGGTGGTCACCGACTTCCCGACCGCGGAACTGGTCAAGACGGCCGCCAACTCCTTCCTGGCGACCAAGATCTCCTTCATCAACGCGATGGCGGAGGTGTGCGAGGCCGCCGGCGGCGACGTGGTCAAGCTCGCCGAGGCCATCGGCCACGACGAGCGGATCGGCTCGAAGTTCCTGCGCGCCGGGATCGGCTTCGGCGGCGGCTGCCTGCCGAAGGACATCCGCGCCTTCATGGCCCGGGCCGGCGAGCTGGGCGCCGACCAGGCCCTGACCTTCCTGCGCGAGGTCGACTCCATCAACATGCGCCGCCGCGGCCACATGGTCGAGCTGGCCCGCGAGGCCGTCGGCGGCTCCTTCCTCGGCAAGCGGGTCGCCGTCCTCGGCGCCACCTTCAAGCCCGACTCCGACGACGTCCGCGACTCCCCCGCCCTCAACGTCGCCGGACAGATCCACCTCCAGGGCGGCCAGGTCACCGTCTACGACCCCAAGGGCATGGACAACGCCCGCCGCGTCTTCCCCACCCTCGGCTACGCGGACTCCGCGCTCGCCGCGGCCCGCGGCGCCGAGGTCGTCCTGCACCTCACCGAGTGGCGCGAGTTCCGCGACCTCGACCCCGCCGACCTCGGCGCCGTCGTCACCGACCGCCTCGTCCTGGACGGGCGCAACGCCCTGGACCCGGCGCGCTGGCGGGCGGCCGGCTGGACGTACCGCGCGATGGGCCGGCCGCAGGCCTGACGCCATGACGACGACCAGCAGCCTCCCCGCCGACCCGGTCGCGCCGGCCACGGCGGCGCCCGCCTCGCACCGCCGGCGGCGGACGTCCTCCGAAGCGGCCGCGCGCCGGCGCGGCGCCCTGCTCGGCATCGCCGGCTTCTGGCTGGCCAGCCGGGCCGCGATGCTGTGGATGCTCGTCAACGACTTCTTCAGCTCGAACCTCGTACGCGTGGAGGTCACCGCGACCTACCACAACTGGTACGACGTCCTCTCCACCTGGACGCTGCCGCAGAACGACATCATGTGGCAGTACCCCCCGGCCGCCGCGGCGGTCTTCCTCTCCCCCGACCTGCTGCCGTTCCTCACCTACTTCCAGGCCTTCGTGGCCCTGACGGTGCTCTGCGACGGCGTGGTCCTGCTCGGCCTCGTCCGGGCGGCGCGCAGGAGCGACGGCAGCATGGCCGGCGCCCTGCTGTGGCTGGTGGCGCTGCCGATGATGATGGCGACCCCGTTCGCCCGCTACGACATCCAGGTCACCCTGCTCGCGGTCTTCGCGCTGCTCGCGCTGCGCAGCCGCCCCCGGGCCGGCGGGGTCGTCGCCGGCATCGGCGCGATGGTCAAGGTGTGGCCGCTGCTGACCCTGCTCGGCACCCCGCGCGGCAGGTCGACGCGGGACGCCCTCGTCGCGGCCGCGCTGTCCTGCGCGGCGCTGCTCGCCGTCTTCGCGGCGCTGTTCAGCGACACGTTCGGCTTCCTCGGCAACCAGGGCGACCGCGGCGTGCAGGTCGAGTCCCTCGGCGGCTCCGTGCTGATGGCGGCCCGCTTCCTGGACCTGTGGCCCGGCGGCATCGACTTCCAGTACGGGGCCTTCGAGTACATCGGCCCGTACGTGCCGGACATCGCGCGGGCCTCGCTCGCCCTGACCCTGGCCGGCTTCCTGCTGCTCCTGCTGTGGCGCGTCCGGGCGAACCACTGGACGAGCGCGACGCCTTTCGACGCCGCGCTCTGCGCGATCATGGTCTTCACGGTCACCAGCCGCGTCATCAGCCCGCAGTACATGATCTGGCTGCTCGGCCTCGCCGCGGTCTGCCTGACCTCCAGGAACACCACCCAGCGCCCGGTCGCCTGGCTGCTCGTCGCCGCCAACGCGCTGACCACGCTGATCTTCCCGGTCTGGTACGCGGACATCCTCGCCACCAGCGCGCTCGGCACGGTCCTGCTGTGCGTGCGCAACGGCCTCCTGCTCTACGCCACGGTGTGGTCGGTGGTCCGGCTGTGGAAGGCGACCGTCCTGCGCGACCGGGCGCCGGAGGCCGCTGCGGCTTAGGGCGCCGCTCTGCGGTGCTGGGCGGCTCGGGCCGTGAACTCCGCGTCGCGCAGCACCCTCTGGGCGTTGCCCCAGGTCAGCAGGGCCAGGTCGGATTCCGTCCAGCCGCGTTCCAGGAGTTCCGCGATCAGGTACGGGTAGCCCGAGGGGTCCGTCAGACCGGTCGGGCGGGGGCCGCCCCGCTCGGCACCGAAGGCCGCGCCGAGTCCGACGCCCTCCGGGCCGGCGATGGCCCGTACGTGGTCCAGGTGGTCGGCCACCGCGTGCAGGGAGTCCCCGGTGCGGGCGGTGTCGAAGGTGACCATCGCCAGGCCGTTCGCCGCCCGCAGCGCGAGCAGGACCTCGTCGGTGACGTTGCCCGGATGCGGGTTGAGGGCGGCGGCCCCCGTGTTCGAGATGATCACCGGTGCCTTGGAGGCCGCCGCGAGCTGGCAGGCGGCGGCCGGCGGGCAGCCCGTCAGGTCCAGCAGCATCGCCAGCCGGTTCACCTCCTTGACCACCTCGTGGCCGAAGGCCGTCAGGCCCTCCTCGGCCCAGGGGGCGCCGGCGGGCGCGAGGAGGCGCACGCCCAGCGCGTGGAAGGCCCGCAGCGCGCCGAGGGAGTCGGTGAGCGTACTGCCGGGGACGGGGCCGAGGAACGAGGCGATCCGGCCCCGGTTGCGGGCGTCGGCCATGTCGTCGGCGCTCAGCGCCAGGCACAGGCTGTCGGGGTAGCGGCGCATCAGGGACCGCGCCACGTCGATCTGTTCGAGGGTGTCGGACACCACCTGGTCGGCGGCGGCGTCCGGGCGGGGCCGGCCCGGGGGCACGAGCAGCGTCCAGAACTGGGCGCCCACCCCGCCGGCGCGGAGCCGGGGGATGTCGGTGTCGACGCCGGTGTCCGGGGTGTCGATGTCGTGGTACGGACTCTGGCGCAGGGTCCAGACGAGGGTGTTGCACCCGTCGGCGACGGGATGGACGGCGAGCAGCTCGGCTGCGCGGTCGAGGGCGCCGCCCGTGAAGGCGGGGGCCGGGACGTCTTCGGCTCCGACGCCCACGGAGTGGGGTTCATCCTGCAGATCAGCCATGGCAGTGGCTCCGGTCTCGGCGGCAGCAGGGAGAGAAGATGCTGCCACCGTGACACGCGGTGCGCCGGGGCCGCCCGGCGGATGTGGCGTTCGGGTGGTCCCCCGGCCCGCGAACGGGCTCCGAGGGGGTCCGGGGGCGGCCCGGAGCCGGCCCGGAGCCGGCCCGGCCCCCCCCGGCCGGCCCCCGGGGCCGGGGCCAGAACGGCCGGGACCGGGTCCGGTGAGCCGGATCCGAGGCCTGGGCCTGGCCCGGGGGCCTGAGCCGGGTCCGGGGGCGTGGTCCGGGGGCCTGAGCCGGGTCCGGTGTCCGGGGGCGTGGTCCGGGGGCCCGGGCCGGGCGCCCTGGCGTCAGGGGTGGGCGTTGGAGGGGCCCCGGGTGGCCGAGAGGTCGCGGGAGGCCGATTCCGCGTCGCGCAGCACCCGTACCGCGTTGGACCAGGTCAGCTTCGCCAGGTCGGCCCGGGACCAGCCGCGTCCGATGAGCTCCGCGATCAGGTTCGGGTAGCCCGACACGTCGTCCAGCCCCGCCGGGGTGAACGCGGTGCCGTCGAAGTCGCCGCCGATGCCGATGTGGTCGACGCCGGCCACCTCGCGCATGTGGTCCAGGTGGTCGGCGACGGTGGCGGCGGTGGCCACCGGGCGCGGCCGGGCCGCCTCGAACTCCCGGTGCAGGGCCATCGCCTCCGGGGTGGTGTCGAGGTGGTGGAAGCCGTGCGCGCGCAGGTTCTCGTCCGCGGCGAGGGTCCACTCGACGGCGGCGGGGAGGATGAACTTCGGCACGAACGTGGCCATCGCCACCCCGCCGTTGCCGGGCAGCCGCTCCAGCACGTCGTCGGGGACGTTGCGCGGGTGGTCGCAGACGGCGCGCGCCGAGGAGTGCGAGAAGATCACCGGCGCCCGGGAGGTGTCGAGGGCGTCGCGCATCGTCGTCGCGGCGACGTGCGAGAGGTCCACGAGCATCCCGATGCGGTTCATCTCGCGCACGACCTCGCGGCCGAACTCGGTGAGGCCGCCGTGGCGGGGTTCGTCGGTCGCCGAGTCCGCCCAGTCGATGGTGTCGTTGTGGGTGAGCGTCATGTACCGCACGCCCAGCTGGTGCAGGGCGCGCAGGGTGGCGAGCGAGTTGTTGATGGAGTGCCCGCCCTCGGCGCCCATCAGCGAGGCGATCCGGCCCTCGGCGCGGGCCGCCTCCATGTCGTCCGCCGTCAGCGCGCGCACCAGCGAGCCCGGGTAACGGGTGATCAGCTGGTCGACGGCGTCGATCTGCTCCAGGGTGGCGCTGACCGCCTCGTCGCCGCTGTAGTCGGAGCGCACGTACACGGACCAGAACTGGGCGCCGACCCCGCCGGCGCGGAGCCGGGGCAGGTCGGTGTGCAGGTGGTCCGACTGGTCGCCGGCGATGTCCCGCCGGTCGAGGTCGTAGCGGACCTGCTGGCGCAGCGCCCAGGGCAGGTCGTTGTGCCCGTCGACGACCGGGTACTCGGTGAGCAGCTCCCGGGCCTGCGCCAGCAGGTCCGCCGCGCTCATTTGCCGAACCCGAAGGAGTCCGCGCCCGCGACCTTCGTACGCAGCCGCTTGCCCTTCTCGGTGGCCTGTTCGTTCAGCTCCTGCTGGAAGTCGCGCATCCGGCCGAGCAGCTCCGGGTCGTGCGCGGCCAGCATGCGTACGGCCAGGAGGCCCGCGTTGCGCGCTCCGGCGACGGAGACGGTGGCGACGGGGACCCCGGCGGGCATCTGCACGATCGACAGCAGCGAGTCCATGCCGTCGAGGTACTTCAGCGGGACCGGCACGCCGATGACGGGCAGCGGGGTGACGGAGGCGAGCATCCCGGGCAGGTGGGCGGCGCCGCCCGCACCCGCGATGATCGCCTTCAGGCCCCGGTCGGCGGCTTGCTCGCCGTACGCCACCATCTCGCGCGGCATGCGGTGGGCGGAGACGACGTCGACCTCGTAGGGGATCTCGAACTCGTCCAGGGCCTGGGCCGCGGCCTCCATGACCGGCCAGTCGGAGTCCGAGCCCATGACGATGCCTACGACGGGGCCTGCGGGGGACGTGCTCATCCCGATCTCCTTGCGTGGGAATTCCCGGACTCGGCCGGGGTAGGAAACGCATCCACGGCCCGGAACCGTACTGCGGCGATGTACCGCATTGTGATGCTGTGACCTGGGCTTGTGTTCGGATCATGCCCGCCCCTAGCGTCCGGGGCATGGGGGGTTCCGTGAAGCGGGCGTTCAAGTACCGCTTCTACCCGAACGACGCGCAGGCAGCGGAGCTGTCGCGTACGTTCGGCTGCGTGCGGAAGGTCTACAACCTGGCCCTCGCCGTCCGGTCCCAGGCGTGGGCGACCGGTCAGGAGCGAGTGGGCTACGGACAGACGTCGGCCATGCTCACGGCATGGAAGAAGACCGAGGAGCTGGCCTTTCTGGCCGAGGTGTCCTCGGTACCGCTCCAGCAGACGCTCAGGCACCTGCAGGCGGCGTACGTCCGGTTCTGGGGAAGGCAGGCGAAGCACCCGCGCTTCAAAACGAAACGGAAGTCCCGGGCAAGCGCTGAATACACGCGCAGTGCTTTCCGCTACGTGGACGGCCGGCTGACGCTCGCGAAGATGACCGAGCCGCTGGACGTCGTCTGGTCCCGGCCCCTGCCTGCCGGGACGATGCCGTCCACGGTGACGGTCTCCCGTGACCCCGGAGGGCGCTGGTTCGTGTCCCTGCTCTGCGAGGACACCCCGTCCCGAATGCCTGCCACGACGAACGCCATCGGCCTCGACGTCGGACTGACGGCCCTGGTCACCCTCTCCACCGGAGAGAAGGTCCAGAACCCCAGACACGAACGCAGGGACCGGAAGCGCCTGACCCGCGCCCAGCGAGCGCTGGCGCGGAAGGAGAAGGGCAGCAAGAACCGGGAGAAGTCCCGCACCCGGATGGCGCGGGTCCACGCCCGGATCGCCGACCGACGGCGGGATCATCTGCACAAGCTGACCACTCGACTCGTGCGCGAAAACCAAACGCTCGTGATCGAGGACCTCGCTGTCCGCGCCATGCTCGGGAACCACCGCCTCGCGCGCGCCCTCAGCGACGCGGGCTGGCGAGAGTTGCGGCGCATGCTGGAATACAAGACGGCCTGGTACGGGCGGGAGCTGATCACCGTGGACCGGTGGTTTCCCAGCACCAAGCTGTGCTCGGTTTGCGGGGCTGTGGCCGACACGATGCCCCTCAACACCCGCACGTGGACGTGCGCGGGCTGCGGGACGACCCATGACCGGGACGGGAACGCAGCGACCAATCTTCTGGCCGCCGGGCTGGCGGTCACTGCCTGTGGAGCGGGCGTCAGACCTCATCGGGAGTCCTCCTCTCGGCCGGGGCGGTCCGTGGTGAAGCAGGAAGCCCCACCCGCGAGGGTGGGAACCCCCTCCCGCTAGGGAGGGGGCAGGTCAATCGGTGATCGTTCCTCTGAGGTAGCCGGCTGCGTGACGTGCGCGCTCCAGCACATCGTCCAGGTCGTCGCCGTATGCGTTGACGTGGCCGACCTTGCGGCCGTGTTTCACGTCCTTGCCGTACATGTGGATCTTCACCTGCGGGTCGTGGGCCATGCAGTGCAGGTACCCCGCGTACATGTCGGGGTAGTCCCCGCCGAGCACGTTCGCCATGACCGTCCAGCGGGCCCGGGGGCGCGGGTCGCCCAGGGGGAGGTCCAGGACCGCGCGGACGTGGTTGGCGAACTGGGAGGTGACCGCGCCGTCCTGGGTCCAGTGGCCGCTGTTGTGCGGACGCATGGCCAGTTCGTTGACGAGGATGCGGCCGTCGGTGGTCTCGAACAGCTCCACGGCCAGGTGGCCGGTCACGTCGAGCTCCTTGGCGATGCGCAGGGCCAGGGCCTGGGCTTCGCCCGCGAGGGCTTCGGAGAGGTCGGGGGCGGGGGCGATCACCGTGTCGCAGACCCCGTCCACCTGGATGGACTCGACGACGGGGTAGGCCACCGCCTGGCCGTGGGGGGAGCGGACGATGTTGGCGGCGAGCTCGCGGACGTAGTCCACCTTCTCCTCCGCCAGGACGGGAACGCCCGCCTTGAAGGGCGCCTCCGCGTCCTCGGGGGTGCGGACGAACCACACGCCCTTGCCGTCGTACCCGCCGCGCACCGTCTTGAGGATGACGGGGAACCCGCCGACCTCTTCCGCGAAGGCCGCCACGTCCGCCGGATCGCTCACGATCCGGTGGCGGGGGCTGGGCGCGCCGATCTCGTCGAGTTTGGCGCGCATCACCCCCTTGTCCTGGGCGTGCACCAACGCGTCGGGCCCCGGCCGGACGGGGATGCCGTCCGACTCCAGGGCCCGGAGGTGCTCGGTGGGTACGTGCTCGTGATCGAAGGTGATCACGTCGCAGCCGCGCGCGAAGGCGCGCAACGTCTCCAGGTCGCGATAGTCGCCGATGACGACGTCGCTCACGACCTGGGCCGCCGAGTCCTGTGGGGTGTCACTGAGGATCTTGAATCTGATGCCGAGGGGGATACCCGCCTCGTGGGTCATGCGGGCGAGCTGACCGCCGCCGACCATGCCGACTACCGGGAACGTCACGCCTCCAGGGTATCCGCCGGTATTCCGCCATTCGGACGTGACCCTGGCGCGGACCCGCCGGTGGCCCCCGCGGGCCCCGTGTGCCGTGCGTCGCACGGGGTGCCGGGGCGCCGACTCCCGCCGCGGGGGACACTTAGCATGGTGTGATTGACGAGATCGGGTGACGCGCCGCCGCGGGGCGACGACGACGGACAGGACTGAACCATCACATGAGCAGCACGCCGAACGCCGTACCGCTGTCCGAGCGCCTGCGCGGTCTCGCCCGGGAGGCCGTCAAGTTCGGGGCGGTCGGCGGAGCGGGCGTCCTGGTCAACTTCGGCGTCTTCAACCTGCTGCGCAACACGACCGACCTGCAGACGGTGCGCGCGAACGTCATAGCCATCGTGGTCGCGATCATCACGAACTACGTGGGGTTCCGCTACTTCACCTACCGTGACCGCGACCTGGGCAGCCGGCGTCGCGAGATGCTCCTCTTCGTCCTGTTCAGCGGGATCGGCATGGTCATCGAGAGCGGTGTGCTCTACGTCGCCACGTACGGGTTCGGCTTCGACGGCTCGCTCGCCAACAACGTCTTCAAGTTCGTCGGCATGGGCGTGGCGACGGTGTTCCGCTTCTGGTCCTACCGGACCTGGGTCTTCAAGGCCCTGCCCACGCCGGCCGCGCACTCGCTGGTCGTCGAGCAGCGCGACGGGCACGACGAGCCCGCGACCCCCCGCACCCCCGAGCCCGCGGCCAACCAGGGCTGACGGCTGACCTGACGGCCGACGGCTACCTGACCGTACGTTCCGGCTCCGCGCGCTCCGGGGCGGTGCGGCTGAGGAAGAGCGCGAACACCGGCGGCCGGCTCTGGAGCAGTTCCAGACGGCCGCCGTCCGCTTCCGCGAGGTCCCGGGCGACGGCCAGGCCGATGCCGGTGGAGTTGCGGCCGCTGATGGCCCGCTCGAAGATCCGGTTGCCGAGGTCGGGCGGGACGCCGGGGCCCTCGTCCGTGACCTCGATGACGGCCTGGTTGCCGGTCACCCGGGTGCGCAGGGCGACGGTGCCGCCGCCGTGCATCAGCGCGTTCTCCACGAGGGTCGCCAGGACCTGGGAGACCGCCCCGGGGGTACCGACGGCCCGCATGCCGGTCTTGCCGGAGCGGACCACGGCCCGGCCGGCGCTGCGGTAGGCGGGCCGCCACTCCTCCACCTGCTGCTTGACGACCTCGTCCAGGTCGAAGGGGACCGCCGAGCCGGTCCGCGGGTCCCGGGAGTTCGTCAGCAGCCGCTGGACCACGTCCGTGAGCCGCTCCACCTGGGTGAGGGCGATGCTCGCCTCCTCCCGTACGGTCTCCAGGTCGTCGGTGACCGTGATCTCCTCCAGCCGCATCGACAGGGCGGTGAGGGGGGTGCGCAGCTGGTGGGAGGCATCGGCGGCCAGGCGCCGCTCGGCGGTCAGCATGCGGGCGATCCGCTCGGCGCTGGAGTCCAGTACGTCGGCGACCCGGTCCAGCTCGGGCACCCCGTAGCGCTTGTGCCGGGGCCGCGGGTCGCCCGAGCCGAGCCGTTCGGCGGTCTCGGCGAGGTCGGTGAGCGGGGAGGCCAGCCGGTTGGCCTGGCGTACGGCGAGCAGTACGGCCGCCACGACGGCCAGCAGCGCCACGGCCCCGACCACCGCCAGGGTCCGCCCGACCTCCCTGGTGACGGTGGCGCGGGACTCCTCGACCACCACGTGCATGCCCTGCTCGCCGCGGGCGGTGCCGCGGATGACGCTGTCGTCGATCCGGTCGCCGACCTCGACGACCGGGCGGCCGGGGATGGTGATGCGGGCGTACGTGCCGACGTCGAGCTGCTCGGCGATGGCGCCCGCGTCGACGGGCTTGTGCTCCAGGGCGTCCGCCTCGACGATGCCGAGCAGCCGCAGCGCCTCGGAGCCGATGCGGTCCTGGGCGCTGCTGGTGATGGTCCGGGTCTCCACGATGACGAGGGAGACCCCGAACACGGCGATCACGACGAGCACCACGGCGAGCGTGGAGTTGATGAGGCGGCGGCGCATGGCCTGGGTGTCAGCTCTTCTCGAAGCGGAAGCCGACGCCGCGCACGGTGGCGATGTAGCGGGGGTTGGCGGCGTCGTCGCCCAGCTTCTTGCGCAGCCAGGAGATGTGCATGTCGAGGGTCTTGGTGGAGGACCACCAGGTGGTGTCCCAGACCTCGCGCATCAGCTGGTCGCGGGTGACGACCCGGCCGGCGTCGCGGACCAGGACGCGCAGCAGGTCGAACTCCTTGGCGGTGAGCTGGAGCTCCTCCTCCCCCATCCAGGCGCGGTGCGACTCGACGTCGATGCGCACGCCGTGGGTGGCGGGGGCCTGGCTCGCCTCGGTGGCGCCGCGCCGCAGCAGGGCCCGTACGCGGGCCAGCAGCTCGGCGAGGCGGAAGGGCTTGGTCACGTAGTCGTCGGCGCCGGCGTCGAGGCCGACGACCGTGTCGACCTCGTCGGCCCGGGCGGTCAGCACCAGGATCGGGAAGCCGTGACCCTCGGCGCGCAGTCGCCGGGCCACCTCCAGGCCGTCCATGCCGGGCAGGCCCAGGTCCAGGACGACGAGGTCGACGCCGCCCTGCAGTCCGGCGTCCAGGGCGGTGGGGCCGTCCTCCCGGACTTCGACCTCGTACCCTTCCCGGCGCAGGGCGCGGGCGAGGGGTTCCGAGATGGATGCGTCGTCCTCGGCGAGCAGTACACGCGTCATGTGGGTGATGGTAGTCCGCGGCGGCTTGAAGCAGGCGCTTGCCCGCACACCCCTCTCGAACTGGGGTTATGGACTACTACTCGCCTTCGAACATGACGGATCGGTTCCCGGAACGCCTGTGATCCATCTCTCAACCCCTTCCATATGTATCGGTGCCCTGTCGTATGGTGGCGGAACGCCCGATGCACTACCGAGGGGACATTTGCGCTCAAATCCGAGCCAAGAACCTCAAATTCTGCTCTGGTCGGTTGGTTCCGGCCCAGATGACAGTGAATGACCTATGGGCCGGGCCCGGCGCGCGAGGAGGCGCGCGGGGCGTGGATCCCGGTTACGGCTGCCCCGTCACCCCGCCATAGCGGGACACGAGACCCCAGGGCGTGGGGTGGGACATCCGTCGCCGGTGCCGGCCACCCCCCACCGGGCGCTGAACAGCTCACGAAGCCGAGCGTCCCGAGCAAGCAAGGATCGACCATGGCTTCCAGCCTGACGAAGGACTCGGCGACTCCGGCGCCGGAAAAGACCTTCTTCGGCCACCCCCGTGGCCTGGCCACTCTGTTCATGACCGAGATGTGGGAGCGGTTCTCCTACTACGGCATGCGGGCCCTTCTCGTCTACTACCTGGTCTCGGGCGGCGCCGACGCCGCTACGGGCAGCCAGGGCGGCGGTCTGGCCATGACCGCGGCGACGACCACGGCGATCTACTCCGTGTACGTCTCGATGGTCTACCTGATGGCCATGCCCGGCGGCTGGTTCGGCGACCGCGTCTGGGGCGCCCGCAAGACGGTCGCCATCGCCGGTTTCATCATCATGGCGGGCCACCTCTCCCTGGCGCTCCCCGGCCAGGCGATGTTCTTCGTCGGTCTGATCCTCGTCGCGGCGGGCTCCGGTCTGCTGAAGGCCAACATCTCCACGATGGTCGGCCACCTCTACGACGGTCCGGACGACCCGCGCCGTGACGGTGGCTTCACCCTCTTCTACATCGGCATCAACCTCGGTGCCTTCGTCGCTCCGTTCGTCGTCGGCACGATCGGCAAGGAGCACAACTGGCACCTCGGCTTCGCGCTCGCGGCCGTCGGCATGGGCCTGGGCCTCGCCCAGTTCCTGATCGGCACCAAGAACCTGAGCCCGAAGAGCAGCCAGGTCCCGAACCCGCTGACGCCGGAAGAGCGCAAGGCCGTCCTGACCAAGGCCGCCCTCGTCGCCGTGGTCGTCGCCGTCTTCTACGGCGCCGTCGTCGCCCTGGGCATGTACACGCTCAACTGGGCCCTGGTCCCGCTGACGCTGGCCGGCCTGCTCATCCCGATCGCCGTCCTGGTCCGCATCAAGCGCGACAAGGACCTGTCGGGCGCCGAGCAGTCGAAGATGACGGCCTACATCTGGTTCTTCATCGCCGCCGCCGTCTTCTGGATGATCTACGACCAGGGTGGCTCGACGCTGTCCCTGTTCGCCGACTCCAAGACCGCCGACACCGTCTTCGGCTTCGAGTTCTCGGCCACCTGGTACCAGTCGCTGAACCCGCTGTTCGTGATGGCGCTGGCCCCGGTCTTCGCCTGGCTGTGGCTGTGGCTGGCGCGCAAGAACCAGGAGCCGAACACCATCGTGAAGTTCGCGATGGGCCTGGTCCTGATCGGTGCCTCGTTCTTCGTCTTCATCGTCCCGATGGGCATGGCGACGGGCGACACCAAGGTCTCCCCGATGTGGCTCGTCTCGATCTACATGATCCAGACCATCGGTGAGCTCTGCGTCTCCCCGGTCGGCCTCTCGGTCACCACCAAGATGGCCCCGCAGAAGTACGCCTCCCAGATGATGGGCGTCTGGTTCCTCGCGGTCACCGCAGGTGACTGCACCACCGGTCTGCTGTCCATCGCCGGTGTCGACCTCAACGGCACGTGGGTGATCGGCTTCCAGGCCGCCGCCGCGGCCCTGGCCGGCTTCGCGGTCTTCACCTACCGCAAGAAGGTCCAGGCCCTCATGGGCGACGTGCACTGACGCACCCCGCACGGACGCGGAACGCCCCGGCACACCCGGAAAGGTGTGCCGGGCCGTTCCGCGTTCCGGGAGGACCGTCAGCGGGTGCCGCGCAGGCGGCGCCACGGGGTGAAGGTGAAGACCGCGCCGCCGAGGAGGATCACGGTGCCGGCGACCAGGGCGAGGGCCCTCAGGCCCCCGTCGTCGTCGGCGCCGGTCTCGGCGAGGCCGCCCGAGGTGCCCGAGCTGCCGGTGGCCGCGGAGCCCGAGGTGGTGGAGCCGGAGCCGCCCGGCTGGGCGGTGGTGTCCAGCTCCAGGGAGACGCCGCTGCCGGTCGCCTTGCAGGGCACGTTGATCGGGGTCGAGCCCGGGGCCATCGTGACGTCGATCGTCAGCTGGTCGGGGCTCAGCGTCACCTTGCCCGACTTGCCGGGCTTGTAGGTGCCCGTCATGTCGCTGAGGCTGACCGGGGCCTTGTCCGGGATCGGCTCGGCGTTGGCCGGGCCGGTGACCTTGACCGTGCCGCTGTCGGCGCCGCCGAGCTTGACGTCCATGGAGGGCTTGAGGGCCCCCGCGGGCAGCGCCATGGGGGCGGCCATGGCCCCCTTGGCGGTCTTGACCGTGAGGTCGAAGGCGCCGCTCGCGTTCTTCTTGGCGTTGACGGTGACCGGGGTCTTGATGCCGCCCGGGACGACCGCGCCGCAGTCGTAGGCCACCTCGACCGCCTTGCCCGGGAAGTCGGTCTGGCCGCCGCTGCCGCCGGTGGAGCCGCCCGAGGTGGTGGTCGAGCCGCCCGTGGTGGTGGAGCCGCCCGTGGTGGTGGAGCCGCCCGTGGTGGAGCCGCCGGTCGTCGTGCCGCCCGTCGTCGTGCCGCCGGTGGTCGTGCCGCCGGTGCCGCCGCCGTCCGTCACGTCGATGACCGCCCCGCCCTTCACCTCGCCCACCGGGGCGCACTTGGTGACGAAGGTGCCGAAGGAGAAGGTCACCGCGACCTCGTACTTGCCGGGCGTCACGGTGATCTTGCCGGCCTTGGTCAGCTTCAGCTTGCCCTTCATGGTGGACATCACCATGGGGGCCTTCTTCGGGATCTCCGGGTTCTTCTTCTCGCCGACGACCTTGACCTCCCCTCCCCCGCCGCCGACGGTGAGCCAGCCGGTGGGCTGGACCGAGTCCTTCGGGATCACCATCAGGTCGGTGTTGTTCGAGGCCGGCTTCACCGTCTCCCACGACACGTCGACCTCGTCGCCGACCTTGGCCGAAGCCGGTGCGGTGATCTTGGCGGTGGTCTCGCCCTCCACCGGGTCGCCGCCGCCTGCCGGCGGTACGCACTTGACCTTGAACGTGGCTTCGGCGGCCTGGGCGGGGGAAGCCGCCACGGCGACACCCGCGCCGCTGAGCAGCAGCGCGACCAAGGCCGCACTCGCCCTCCGTTGGGTCTTCACGATGGTCCTTTCGTCGTCGGACTGTGATCGGACGGTGCGGATGTCTGTGGGGGCTCCTCGTCCCGCGGTTCCGGCTGCGGCGTGAACCAGGGCAGCGCCGGCGGCCGGGCCCCGGCGGCGGTGACCCGGGGCAGGCGGGCGGTCACCGCCGGATCCGGGTCCGGGGCGGCCTTCGGGCCCCGGTGGCGGCCGCCGGGGGCGCCCGCGCGGGGGCGGACCCGGTCGACGACGGCCATGCCCGCCCGGAAGAGCGCCGTCGGGATGACCACCAGCAGCAGGCCCCAGAAGAGCAGCACCCCGTACGGGCGGTCGACGCCCCACGGCTGGGCGGCCAGGACCGTGTCCCCGTACTTGAGGGAGACGGTGTAGTCCCCGTGGGCGCCCGCCGGCAGGGACACGTCCAGCGCGACCTCCGCCTTGCCGCCGGGCGGGATCGTCCCCTTCCAGCGGGCCTCCTCCCACACCGGGGCGAAGACCCCCCGCGCGGTGCCGAGCTGGAAGACGGGGTCCTTGACCGGGGCCGAACCCAGGTTGCCGACGGTGGCGGTGAACGTGCGGCCGGGCGGGGCGCCGAACCAGGTCAGCACCCCGTCCCCGCCCGCCAGCCGGACCCCCGTCAGCATCGCGAGGCGGGCCGTTCCGGACTCGGCGGGCAGGTCGGCCACCGGATGGCCGGTGATCCTGATCGGCACGGCCACCGTGGACTGGTCCCCGTTGACGGAGGTCACGTTGACCACGCACGGGCAGGGCTTGGGCGGCTCCGCGACCGGCAGCCGGGCGGTGAAACGGCCGTCGTCGGTGACGGAGACGGCCGCGCCGTCGGCGTTGGCGCAGCTGTTGGTGCCGCCGATCATGTTCTGGCCGCAGACCAGCAGCATGACGAGGGTCTTCGGCCGCCAGCCGGTGCCGGTGACCGTGATCTCGGTGCCCTTGGCCGCCTCCTGGAGGGAGAGCGCCGCGGCGGGCTTGCCCTTGGCCGCGGCGGCGGGGGCGGCCGCCGCGAGCGGCGGAAGCAGGGGGAGCAGGGCCAGGGCTAGTGCCGCCAGGGCCGCGCCGAGGGGGGATGCGGCCTTCGCGCCGGCCGTGCGGCTCACCTGGGTGCTCCCGTCAGCTCCGTCAGCTCGTGCTCGTGCTCGTCCGCCGCCGCGTCCTCCTGGGCCGGTGCCCGGGCCGGCGGGCCCCCCGGTGCCTCCTGCGCCGCCGCACGCCGGAGGCGCCGGGTACGCCGGGCCCGTACGAGGAGCAGCGCGGCCAGGGCGGTCCCGGCGAGGGCGAGCAGGGCGCCGGCGGCCAGGCCGGCGGTGCCGCCGGGGGCCAGCCAGGCCTCGGCGGCGGCGGTGGCCGGGGCGGCGCCGGGGGCGGTGGCTGTGAGGGTGAGGGCGACCCGGTCGAGGGCGGGCGCGTCGGGCCAGGGTTCGCTCAGCCGGGCCCGCCGGCCGGGCAGCAGCTCGACGGGCAGGGCACGGGCGGCCGGCCGGCCGGACATCTCGTGCAGGGTGCCCTCGGCGCTCAGGGCGAGTTCGGGGGTGAGGGTCACGTTGCCCCGGTTGACCAGGGTGTAGTCCACGGTGGTGGCCGAGCCGTGGCCGCGTACGGAGACGTCCTCGACGGTGAGGGCGGCCACGGCCGGGCCCCCGACGCGCAGGTGGATCCGTACGCCCGCCTCGCGGCCGGGCCCGGTGGCGACGACGGCGGCCGGGTGGTCGCCGGGCGGGGCGGCGGGCGGCACGGTGACGGTGAAGGGGACCACCGCGCGGGTGCGGGGCGGGAGCTTCACCGTGGCGGAGCCGCCGAAGCTGATCCAGGATCCCGCGCCGGAGGCCCCCGGCGCGGCGGGGCGCACGGCGAGGGCGCCGTCCGGGGCGTTGTCGGCGTCGGCCCCGCGCAGGGTGACGGTGTACTCGCGGTCGCCGGGGTTGTCGAGGGTGAGGCGGTCCTCCAGGACGGTGCCGGCGGGGCCCGCGAGGTAGAAGTACGGGCGCGCCGGGCCGGGGCGGGCGGTGGCGGGCGCGGCGGTCCAGCCGGGCGCGGCGGGCTCGTCGGCTGCCGCGGGCGGGGCGCCGTACAAGGCGGAGGCGAGTGCGGCGAACGGCGAGGAGTGCGGCGCCGAGCCGCCTGCGGCCGCGTC
>NZ_GG657750.1:3169611-3171632 GCF_000158895.1 Streptomyces sp. C
GGGCCGGGTGCGCTGGGGCTGCCGGCCGCGCCGGGTCAGCCAGAGCACCCCGGCGGCGCCGGAGAGGAGGACGGTGGCGCCGAGGGTGCCGAGGGCGAGGGCGGAGTCGGCGGGGCCCGTCTGCGGGAGGGTGTCCCCGCCGCCCCCGCCGTCGCCACCGGTCTGGGGGGCTCCGCCGCCGGCGGCGGTGACGTCCATCTCCAGGGAGGGCTTGGGGCTGTTGCCCGGGGTGCAGGTGGTGGTGGTCCCCATGGCCTTGATGGTGAGGACGCCCGCCGTGAAGGTGACCTTGCCGCTCTTCTTCGGGGTGTAGGTGCCCGACAGGTCGGTGATCTTGATGGGGGTGTTGGCGGGCGCGGCTTCGGGGTTGGGCGGGCCGGAGACCGGTACGGAGACCTTCTCGGCGCCGTCGGTCACGATCACGGCGCTGGGGTTCATCGCGCCCTTGCCGAGCTCGATGGGGCTGGAGGAGACGCCCTTCTGGAAGGACATCGTCAGCTTGTAGCCGTCGCCCTCCTTGACGGCCTTGATGTCGATGGGCGAGACCGCCGACTTGTCCCCGATCGGGGTCTGGCACTTGTACTCGACGTCGACCACGTCGGCGTGGGCCGCGGGGGCGGCGAGCAGGACCGCGGACCCGGCGAGCGCGAGCGCGAGTGCCGGCGCGAGTGCGGTGGAGCGTTTCCGGTCGGACACCTTCGTCTTCCCCTCGGGCCACAAGTTACTGACGACACATCAGATTGGTGGCACAAGGTACGCCCGGGACCTCACGGAGGGAAGACAAAGGGCGGACGGCACTTCGGACGGCTCGGCGGCCGGCATTCCGGCCGCCGGTCAGGCCGCCGGTCGGGCCGCCGGTCAGGCGGCGCGGACCCCCCGCTGCCAGACGGCGGAGACCAGCGGCACGCCCGGGCGGTAGGCGAGGTGGACGTGGCTCGGGGCGTCGAGCAGCGCCAGGTCCGCGCGGGCGCCGGGCGCCAGCCGGCCGATGTCGGTCCGGCGCAGCGCGCGGGCCCCGCCGGCGGTGGCGGCCCACAGGGCCTCGTCGGGGGTCATGCCCATGTCCCGGACGGCGAGCGCGATGCAGAACGGCATGGAGCTCGTGTACGAGGACCCGGGGTTGCAGTCGGTGGACAGGGCGACCGTGGCGCCCGCGTCGAGCAGCCGGCGGGCGTCGGGCCACTGGGCGCGGGTGGAGAACTCGGCGCCGGGGAGCAGCGTCGCGACGGTGGTCCCGGCGGCCTGGGCGAGGGCGTCCACGTCGGCGTCGGTGAGGTGGGTGCAGTGGTCGGCGGAGGCCGCCTCCAGCTCGACGGCCAGCTGCACGCCGGGCCCGTACGAGAGCTGGTTGGCGTGCACGCGCGGGATCAGCCCGGCGGCGGCGCCGGCGGTCAGGATCGCCCGGGCCTGGTCGCCGTCGAAGGCGCCCTTCTCGCAGAAGACGTCCACCCAGCGGGCGTACGGGGCGCAGGCCGCGAGCATCTCGCCGGTGACGAGGCCGACGTAGCCGGCCGGGTCGTCGGCGTAGTCCGGGGAGACGATGTGCGCGCCGAGGTAGGTGACCTCCTCGGTGTGCGCGGAGGCGATCCGCAGGGCGCGGGCCTCGTCGGCGACGGTGAGGCCGTAGCCGGACTTGGTCTCGAAGGTGGTGGTGCCCTGGCGGCGGGCCTCGTCGAGGTGGCGCAGCAGGTTCGCCTCCAGCTCCGCGTCGGTGGCGGCGCGGGTGGCGGCGACGGTGGTGCGGATGCCGCCGGCGGAGTAGCTGCGGCCGGACATCCGGGCGTTGAACTCGGCGGTGCGGTCGCCGGCGAAGACGAGGTGGCTGTGCGAGTCGACGAAGCCGGGGATGACGGCGCGGCCCTGCGCGTCGAAGGACGCGTCGGCGGCGGGGGCCGAGGCGGCGGGGCCGGTCCAGGCGACGGTGTCGCCGTCGATGACGAGGGCGGCGTCCTCGATCAGGCCGAGGGGGGTGCCGTCGCCCTGGGCGGGGTCGTTGGTGACGAGGCTGCCGATGTTGGTGA
>NZ_GG657750.1:3172136-3174699 GCF_000158895.1 Streptomyces sp. C
CAGCGCGACGGTGGTGAAGTCGGCCAGGGCGCCCGCCTCCAGGCGGCCCGCGTCCGGGAGGCCGAGCGCGGCGTGGCCGTCCTCGGTGGCGGCGCGGAGCAGGGCGTTCGCCGTCCAGTGGCCCCGGGTTCGGCTGGCGAGGCGCTCGTTGAGCTCCATCGCGCGGGCCTCCTCCAGCAGGTCGATCACGGCGTGGCTGTCGCTGCCCAGCGACAGCGGGCTGCCCGCCCGCTGGAGCCGGCCGGCCGGACCGATGCCGTCGGCGAGGTCGCGTTCGGTGGTGGGGCACATGCAGGTGCCGGTCGTGGTCCCGCCGAGCAGGGCGATGTCCGCGTCCGTCAGGTGCGTGTTGTGCACGCCGGTGGTGCGCGGGCCGAGGACCCCGTGGTCGGCGAGCAGCTGTGTGGGCGTGCGGCCGTGGGCGGCCTGGCAGGCGTCGTTCTCCGCCGTCTGCTCGGACAGGTGCACGTGCAGCGGGGCCCGCCGGTCCTGCGCCCAGCCGGCGACCGTGGCGAGCTGCCCGGCCGGGACGGCCCGTACGGAGTGGACCGCCGCGCCGATCAGCGCGTGTTCGCGGGGTTTGAGGGCGGAGACCCGTTCGGCCCAGGCGTCGGCGGTGCCGTCGGAGAACCGCTTCTGGTGCTCGCTCGGGGCCTCGCCGAAGCCGGAGGAGAGGTACGCGGTGTCGAGGAGGGTGATGCGGATGCCCGCCGCGGCGGCGGCCTCGATGAGGGCCTCGCCCATGGCGTTGGGGTCGGCGTACGGGGTGCCGCCGGGCGCGTGGTGGACGTAGTGGAACTCGCCGACGTTGGTGATGCCGGCCAGGGCCATCTCCGCGTACACGGCGCGGGCCAGGTCGTGGTAGCTCTCGGGGGTGAGGTTCTGGGCGACCTCGTACATGACGTCGCGCCAGGTCCAGAAGGTGCCCGAGCCGACCTGTACGACGGAGCGCAGGGCCCGGTGGAAGGCGTGGCTGTGGGCGTTGGCCAGGCCGGGGAGGGTCAGGCCGCGCAGGACCTCGGCGCCGGGGGGCGGGGTGTCCGTCCCGGTGCGCAGGGCGGCGATCCGCCCGTCGGCGGAAACGTCGAGCGCCACGCCCGGCTCGACGGTGTCGCCGAGCCAGGCGTGCTCCAGCCAGTACGTCTTCAGCGGCATGCCAGGCCTTCCAGTACGTCGGCGAGTGCGAGGACCCCGGCGACGCAGTCGTCCTCGGCCGCGAACTCCCGCGGCGAGTGGGAGACGCCGGTGGGGTTGCGTACGAACAGCATCGCGGTCGGGACGGACGCGGAGAGGATCCCGGCGTCGTGTCCCGCGCCCGTGCCGAGGACGGGGACGGATCCGCCGAGGATCCGGTTGAGCTCGTCGCGCAGGGCGTGCTCTTTTTCTACGACGGGGGTGAAGGACTCCCGTACCACGTTCAGGTCGATGCCGTCGCGGTCGGCGTGCTCGCGGGCGGCCCCTCGACGGCGGTGACGACCGTGTCGAGGTTGGCCTGGTCGGCGGCGCGGGAGTCGAGCCAGCCCCGGACGAGGGAGGGGATGGCGTTGACGCCGTTCGGCTCGACGGAGATCTTGCCGAAGGTGGCGACGGCGCCGGCGAGGGCCGCTTCCCGGCGGGCGGCCAGGACGGTCTCCGCGTAGGTGAGCATCGGGTCGCGGCGGTCCACGAGGCGGGTGGTGCCCGCGTGGTTGGCCTCGCCGTGGAAGTCGAACCGCCAGCGGCCGTGGGGCCAGATCGCGGAGGCGATGCCGACGCGGTCGCCGGACAGGTCGAGGGCGCGGCCCTGTTCGACGTGGAGTTCGACGAAGGCGCCGATGCGGGAGAGGCGTTCGGGGTCGGCTCCGACGGAGTCGGGGTCGTACCCGGCGGCCTCCATGGCCTGCGGGAGGCTGACGCCGTCGGCGTCGCGCAGTGCGTACGCCTTCTCCTTGGTCAGCTGTCCGGCGGCGAGCCGGGAGCCGACGCAGGCCAGCCCGAAGCGGGCGCCCTCCTCGTCACCGAAGTTGGTGATGGCCAGGGGCCGGGTGAGGGCGGCGCCGCGGGCGCGGAGCTCGTCGAGGGCGGCGAAGGAGGACACCACGCCGAGGGGGCCGTCGAAGGCCCCGCCGTCGGGGACGGAGTCCAGGTGGGAGCCGGTGACCACGGCGTCGCCCGCGAGGGGGTCGCCGAGCCAGGCCCACTGGTTGCCGTTGCGGTCCACCTCGTACGCGAGCCCGCGCGACTCGGCCTGCGCCCGGAACCAGGCCCGGCAGTCGGCGTCGGCGCCGGTCCAGGCGTACCTGCGGTACCCGCCGGAGTCGGCGTGGCGGCCGATGGGGGCGAGCTCGGCCCACATGGTGTGGAAGGAGGCCCCGGGGGCGGCGCCCCCGGCCCCGGCCGGACGGCCCGCGGCTCCGCGGGGGCCGGTGGCCGGGCCCCCCGGGGCGGAGCCCCGGGGGTCGGGGGCGGAGCCCCCGGTTCGAGCGGAGCCCTCGGTCACGCGGAGTCACCCTCGCGCATCGGGACGCGGACGCCTCGCTCGTCGAACAGACGTCCTCGGCGATGTCGTAGCCGGCGTCGACGT
>NZ_GG657750.1:3174955-3180161 GCF_000158895.1 Streptomyces sp. C
GTCGAGGTGGTCGCGGCCGATGGCCAGCGGGGTGGGAGCACGCCGCTCGCGACCATGTCGTTGAAGCGCTCGCCGGACCGGGCGCGCTCGCCGTAGCCGAGCCAGCAGATGCGGGCGGGCAGGCCCTGGAAGTGGACGCGCTCGCCGGCCATCTTGATCCAGCGGTGCAGGGACTCGTTCTCCGGGAAGAGCTCCAGCATCGCCTTGTCGGTCTTGGCGATGTCCGAGGCCTCGCCGGACAGGGCGGCCCAGCGGAAGGGGCCCTTGCCCTCGCAGAACAGCGGGCGGATGTAGGCGGGGACGAAGCCGGGGAAGGCGAAGGCGCGGTCGTAGCCGGCCAGCTGGGCCTCGCCGCGGATGGAGTTGCCGTAGTCGAAGACCTCGGCGCCGGCGTCCATGAAGCCGACCATGGCCTCGACGTGCTTGGCCATGGACTCGCGGGCGCGGGTGGTGAAGCCGGCCGGGTCCTTGGCGGCGGCGTCGGCCATGTCCTCGAAGTCGACGCCGACCGGCAGGTAGGCGAGCGGGTCGTGGGCGGAGGTCTGGTCCGTCACGATGTCGATCGGGGCGCCCTCGGCCAGCATCTGCGGGAGCAGCTCGGCGGCGTTGCCGAGGAGGCCGATGGAGAGCGGCTTGCGGGCGTCGCGGGCCTCGACGGCGAGCTGGAGGGCGTGGCGCAGGTTGTCGGCCTTGACGTCCAGGTAGCGGTGCTCGATGCGGCGCTCGATGGCGCGCGGGTCGACGTCGATGCAGATGGCGACGCCGTCGTTCATCGTCACGGCCAGCGGCTGGGCGCCGCCCATGCCGCCGAGGCCGGCGGTGAGGGTGATGGTGCCGGCGAGGGTGCCGCCGACCCCTCCCTTACCCATTGAATGCAGCTTCGCGGCGACGGCCGCGAAGGTCTCGTACGTGCCCTGGAGGATGCCCTGGGTGCCGATGTAGATCCAGGAGCCGGCGGTCATCTGGCCGTACATGGTCAGGCCGAGGTGCTCCAGGCGGCGGAACTCCTCCCAGTTGGCCCAGTCGCCGACCAGGTTGGAGTTGGCGAGCAGGACGCGCGGCGCCCACTCGTGGGTCTGCATCACGCCGACCGGGCGGCCGGACTGGACCAGCATGGTCTCGTCCTGCTTGAGGGTGCGCAGGGTGCGGACCATGGCGTCGTACGAGCGCCAGTCGCGGGCGGCCTTGCCGGTGCCGCCGTAGACGACGAGCTTGTCGGGGTGCTCGGCGACCTCGGGGTCGAGGTTGTTCTGCAGCATCCGGAGGGCGGCCTCCTGCTGCCATCCCAGGGTGCTGAGCTCGGTGCCTCGCGCGGCCCGTACGGGGCGGGGTCCTGACATGGCTGGTGCCTCCTCCGGTGTTGGTCAATCCATTCACATCCTCGCGGCATGAATAGTTCCAGTCAACAGCTGCGGGCGGGTCGGCCTGATGATGGGATGGCGCCATGGCCGCAGACACGCACGCGCAGGGCGCCGCGCAGCGCCGCGACCGGGCCGTACGGGCCGCCGTGGAGCAGGGCCTGCTGGACCGCGAGCCGGTGGTCTGCCTGCTCGACGTGGCCGGTATCCGCGCCTCCGCCGCCGCCCTGACGGAGGCCTTCGCGGCCGCGGTGGCGCCCGGCACGCCCGTCCTGCACACCTTCGCGGTGAAGGCCGCCCCGCTGGTGCCCGTACTGCGGCTGCTCGACGCGTGCGGCCTGGGCTGCGAGGCGGCCAGCCCCGGCGAGCTGGCGCTGGCCCGGGCGGCCGGGATCCCGGCGGAGCGGACCGTGCTGGACTCCCCCGCGAAGACGGCGGCCGAGCTGCGCGGGGCGCTGGCCCTGGGGATCGCCGTCAACGCCGACAACCACCAGGAGCTGGAGCGCCTCGACGCCCTGGTGGCGGCGGCCCCCACCCGCTCCCCGGTCGGGCTGCGGATCAACCCGCAGACCGGCGCCGGGTCCATCGACGCCCTGTCCACGGCCACCGCCACCTCGAAGTTCGGCTTCGCGCTGCGCGATCCGGGGGCGCGCGAGCGGCTCGTACGGGCCTTCGCGGAGCGGCCGTGGCTGACCCGGCTGCACACCCACTCGGGCTCGCAGGGCGTACCGCTGGAGCTGATCGCCGAGGGGGTGCGGGAGCTGCACGGGCTGGCCGAGGAGATCAACGCGGCGGTCGGGGAGCGCCGGGTCGACACCCTCGACATCGGCGGCGGGCTGCCGGTGGACTTCGCCTCGGACGAGCACGCCCCGTCGTACGCGGCGTACGTGGCGGCCCTGCGCGCGGCCGTCCCCGCGCTCTTCGACGGCTCGTACGGGCTGGTCACCGAGTTCGGGCGGTCGCTGCTGGCCAAGCACGGGCTGGTGCTGGCGCGGGTCGAGTACACGAAGACCACCGGCGGCCGCCGCATCGCCCTGACCCACGCGGGCGTCCAGCTCGCCACCCGCACCGTGTACGCGCCGGCGGCATGGCCGCTGCGGATCCTGGCGTACGACGCCCAGGGCACGCCCCGGGACGGCTCGCCCGTCCCCCAGGACGTCGCGGGCCCGGCCTGCTTCGCGGGGGACCTGCTGGCCACCGCCCGGGAACTGCCGGAGCTCTTCCCGGGCGACGTGATCGCCGTCCCGGACACGGGCGCGTACGCCTTCACGGCCCACTACGGCTACAACAGCCTCCCCCGCCCGGCGGTCCACGGTTTCACGGACGGCGCCGCCCCGGGTGACGGGGTCCGCTTCACCCTGGCCCGCCCGGCCCAGTCCCTCACGGAGATCGCCACGGAGGCGGGCGGCGAGCACGGGACCGCCCTGCTGTAGCCGCCGGCTGAGACCCGCGGCCTACGGCGGACCCCCAGGCGTCCGGGCACAGCCCCTGAGCCCTCCAGCCCCGCCGGCGCTTGAGGCGCGGCGTCTCCGCGGACCCCCAGGGGCCCGGGGCGCAGCCCCTGGGCCTTGCAGCCCCATCGACGCTTGAGGCGCAGGGTCTCGGCGGAGCCCCAGGAGTCCGGGGCGCAACCCCTGGGCCTTGCAGACCCGCCAGCATCTGAGGCCCGGGGTCTACGGCGGAGCCCCAGGCGTCCGGGGCACAGCCCCTGGGCCTTCCAGCCCTGCCGGCATTTGAGACCCGGGGTCTACGACGGACCCCCGGGCCCGGGGCGCAGCCCCGGGGCCTTCCAGCCCCGCCAGCATCTGAGGCCCGGGGTCTACGGCGGACCCCCAGGGGCCCGGGGCGCAGCCCCTGGGCCTTGCAGCCCCGCCGGCGGTTGAGGCGCGGGGGGCCGGGGCAGCGCCCCGGGGAACGGGGGAAGGGCGGGTGGGGGACCTCGCCCGCGCAGCGGCAGCCGCACCCCCGGCACCCCGCCCCGCTACGGTCCGCCCGGCCGCCCCCGAGCCCGGCAGGGCAACGGCTACTCGACGAACAGCCCCCGCGCAGCGGCCCGCGCGTCGAAGTCCTCCAGCCGTGCCTGCGCGTCGGGAAGGGCGTCCGCCATCGCCTCCAGCAGCACCCGCCCCAGCAGCATCGGCGCGCACGCCGTGTCGAAGGCGAGCCCGGTGCCGACCGGCGCCGGGATCAGCAGGTCCGAGTGCCGGGCCACGGGCGCGAAGGCCGAGTCGGCGACCGTCACCGCCGTCAGCCCCGCCGCCCGGGCGTGTTCCAGGGCCTCCACCACCTCGCGCGGGTGCCGCGGCAGCGCGAAGCACAGCAGCGCCGATGCCCCCGCGGCGGCGGCCGCGTCGATCCGGTCGGCGAGCATGGAGCCGCCCTCGTCGAGGAGCCGCACGTCCGGGTGCACCTTGGCCGCGAAGTACGCGAACCCGCGCGCCTGCGAGGACGCCGCCCGCAGCCCGAGCACCGGCAGCGGGGCCGAGGCCGCGAGCACCCGGCCCGCCTCCTCGACCGGGGACGGGTCCGCGAGCATCGCCGAGAGCCGCTGGAGGTTCTCGATCTCGCCCTGGACGGCCTGCTGGTACTCGTTGTACTCGCCCTCGCGCGCCGGCTCGGGACGCCCGGCCGGCGCGACCTCGCGCAGGTGCCGACGCAGCGCCGGGTAGCCGTCGAAACCGAGGGCCACGGCGAACCGGGTCACCGAGGGCTGGCTCACCCCGGCCAGCTCGGCGAGTTCCACGCTCGACAGGAAGGGCACCTCCGCGGCGCCGCGCACCATGCAGTGCGCGATGCGCCGCTGGGTCGGCGTCAGCCGGTGCCCCTCGAACAGCCGTTGCAGCCGTGCGGCCGGGCTGTCGTTCATCGCCGCCCCCTCCGTCCCGTCCCCGGTGAGATATTCAGTCACCCTGCACTCTGCATGTGTCTATGCAGCTCGGCAAGCCGTGACCGCGATCCGGATACGGGGGCTACCCCCAGTGCGGGCCGCGGCGGCCCTTCTTACGGTGGCCGCATGACAGAGCTCAAGAAGGAACTCGCCGCCACGCTTGAGGCCCGGCGGGAGCTCGGGCCCGAGTACGAGGCCGCGCTCGTGGACTCCTTCGTGGACAAGGTCGACACCCAGGTCCGGCGCCGCCTCGCCGAGGAGCGGCTGCTCCAGGCCCGCGGCGGGCAGGGCCCCGCCGGATCGGTGAGCGCCTTCGGGGAGCGCTTCGGCTTCGCGATCGTCACGCTGGTGCTCGCGGTCCCGCTGTCGGCCATCGGCGTCACCCAGGGCATCGGCGGCCTGGTGGCGACCTGGGCGGGCATCGTGGGCGTGAACCTCGCCCACACCGGCCGCCTGCGCCGCCCCGGCCGCGACCCGCGCGCCTAGAGCCTGTCGTCAAACTCCCGTCTGCCCCGCGACGCCTGGCACGCGCTCTCGCCGCACCGGGCGAAAGCCAAGTACGTCCAGTACGCGGGCTTCCGCCCGGCACGCCGAGAGCACGCACCAGACGCCGCGGGGCCGCCCTCCGGGCGACGACGGGAGTTTGACGACAGACCCGAGGGGCCGAGCTTCGCGCAAACGGTACGGGGGCGACACGTGACGGCAGCACCCGCTTAACACGGCTGCGCCACAGTGGTGTCCGTCGGCAGGGGAGCCCGGGGAACCGGGAAGGCAGCGACCCCGGCCGGCGCCTCGCACGGCGCCCGCGCGCCTCCGGAGCGGCTCCCGGAACGCGCCGGCGCCACGGACGCGGACGGCCCTGACCCGGCCCGTGTCCCGGGCGGGGACCGCCGTCGTCCCGCCCCCCGGCCCGCCGGGGGTGCGGCGGTCCCCGCCTTCTGCGCGACCGCGGGGAGGCGGC
>NZ_GG657750.1:3180261-3211110 GCF_000158895.1 Streptomyces sp. C
GCGGGGGACCTCCGCCCGGTTCCTACTTGGCCGTCTTGGCCAGGAACGCCAGCAGGTCCTGGCGGCTCACCACACCGGTGGGCTTGCCCTCGACCAGCACGATCGCCGCGTCGGCCTCGCCGAGCACCGCCATCAGCTCGGACACCGGCTCACCGGAGCCGACCTGCGGCAGCGGCGCGCTCATGTGCTTCTCCAGCGGGTCGCCGAGCGAGGCCCGCTGCGCGAACAGCGCCGCGAGGAGCTCCTTCTCCACGACCGAGCCGATGACCTCGGCGGCCATCACGTCGGGGTGGCCGGCGCCCGGCTTGACGATCGGCATCTGCGAGACGCCGTACTCGCGCAGCACCTCGATGGCCTGGCCGACGGTCTCCTCGGGGTGCATGTGGACGAGCGACGGGATGCCGCCCTCCTTGTCGGCGAGGACGTCGCCGATGCGCGCGGCGGGGCCCGCCTCCTCCAGGAAGCCGTGCCCGGCCATCCACTCGTCCGAGAAGATCTTGCTGAGGTAGCCGCGGCCGCTGTCCGGCAGCAGGACGACGACGACGTCGTCCGGGCCCAGGCCCTCGGCGGCGCGCAGCGCGGCGACGACCGCCATGCCGCAGGAGCCGCCGACCAGCAGGCCCTCCTCCTTCGCCAGGCGGCGGGTCATCTGGAAGGAGTCCTTGTCGGACACCGCGATGATCTCGTCGGTGACGTTCGGGTCGTAGGCCGTCGGCCAGAAGTCCTCGCCGACACCCTCGACGAGGTACGGGCGGCCGCTGCCGCCGGAGTAGACGGAGCCCTCCGGGTCCGCGCCGATGACCTTGACCTTCCCGCCGCTGACCTCCTTGAGGTAGTTGCCGGTGCCGGAGATCGTGCCGCCCGTGCCGACGCCGGCCACGAAGTGCGTGATCTTCCCGTCCGTCTGCTCCCACAGCTCGGGACCGGTGGTCTCGTAGTGCGAACGGGGGTTGTTCGGGTTGCTGTACTGGTCGGGCTTCCAGGCGCCGGGCTCTCGCGCGAGGCGGTCGGACACGTTGTAGTACGAGTCCGGGTGCTCGGGGTCGACGGCGGTGGGGCAGACCACGACCTCCGCGCCGTACGCGCGCATCACGTTGATCTTGTCCATGGACACCTTGTCAGGGCAGACGAAGATGCACTTGTAGCCCTTCTGCTGGGCCACGATGGCGAGTCCGACGCCGGTGTTGCCGCTGGTGGGCTCCACGATGGTGCCACCGGGCTTGAGGGCACCGCTCTGCTCGGCGGCCTCGATCATCCGGACGGCGATGCGGTCCTTCACCGAACCGCCGGGGTTGAAGTACTCGACCTTGGCAAGCACGGTGGCCTGCAGGCCTTCGGTCACGCGGTTGAGCTTCACCAGCGGGGTGTTGCCGACGAGGCTGATCATCGAGTCGTGGAATTGCACCATGTTCTCCAAGAAGGGGACTCCACGGGTTCTCCGGGAGGTCCGGCCAGAGTATGCGGAAAGGGATTGGCCGACCGGCAGTACGGGGCAGGTAGGTCAACACGACGCAGGAGGTGGCTCCAAGGGTGTCCAGGGCGAGGACGGCCCGCCGGATCGCGGCGGGGGCAGCGTACGGCGGGGGCGGTCTCGGGCTGGTCGGGGTCGCCGCGTTCGGGCTGGTGCTGGCGGAGGTGCAGTTCGCGAAGCGCACGGTGGGCAACGGGCTGGGTGATCCGCCGCGCGCGGACGGCCTGTACGGGAGCGAGTTCAGCGGGCCGGAAATGAGCCCCGGCCCGCTGCGGATGGGCATGCTCGGCGACTCCACGGCGGCCGGGCTGGGCGTCCACCGGGCCCGCCAGACGCCGGCCGCGCTGCTGGCGTCCGGTCTGGCGTCGGTGGCCGAACGGCCGGTGGAGCTGCGCAACGTGGCGCTGTCCGGGGCCATGTCGGACGACCTGGACCGCCAGGTGAGCCTGCTGCTGGACGGACGCGGCCCGGCGCCGGACGTGTGCGTGATCATCATCGGCGCGAACGACGTGACCCGGCGGATGCCGCTGACGCAGTCGGTGCGGTTGCTGACCGCCGCGGTACGAAGACTCCGGCTCGCGGGCTCGGAGGTGGTGGTCGGGACCTGCCCCGACCTGGGCACGATCGAGCCGGTGTACCAGCCGCTGCGGTGGATGGCCCGGCGGGTGTCGCGGCAGCTGGCGGCGGCGCAGACGATCGGCGTGGTCGCGCTGGGGGCCCGCACGATCTCGATGGGGGACCTGCTGGGCCCGGAGTTCGCGGCGAACCCCCGCGAGATGTTCGGCCCGGACTCGTACCACCCCTCGGCGGAGGGGTACGCGACGGCGGCGATGGCGGTGCTGCCGACGCTGTGCGCGGCGCTGGGGCTGTGGCCGGGGTCGGACCGGCTGGACGTGTCGCGGGACGAGGACATGCTGCTGGTGGCCAAGGCCGCCTCGGCGGCGGCGGGCGAACCGGGCACGGAGGTCACCCCGGCCCGCGGGCCGTGGGCCCTCCTCAAACACCGCCGCCGCCGACGCCTCCCAGAACCGGAGTCCCCGGAACCCGCCGCCACGTCCGCGACCCCGGACGACCCGGCGTAGCCCCGCCGGGAGATCGCCCGGCGGGACTTCCCCGGCCGGGGGCTGGTGGCGTGCGGCTGCGCGGGGCCGTCCCCGCCCGGTGCGCTCAAACTCCCCCGGCTACCGCTGGGAGGTGCCCCCAGCGCGGGCTGGAGGATCCAGCCCCGCCGGCGTTCGGCTTCTCCAGCCCCGCCGGCGTTTGAGGCGCGGGGGTCTGGGGGCGGAGCCCCCATGGGGCCCGGGGCGCAGCCCCGGGGAACGGGCGAAGGGCGGGTAGGGGACTTCGCCCCGCGCAGCCGCACACGACCCGCCGCCCCGGCCCAGGCGCGGCGGCGCGTTCGGAAATGGGGCGGGCGTCACACGCCGAGGGCGGTGACCCCGACCGTACGGGGCGGTAACTTCGCTTGCGGTCCCGCAACGACGCACGCACCCCCTTGGAGTCCCGATGCCCGAAGCCGTCATCGTTTCCACCGCCCGCTCCCCCATCGGGCGCGCCGGCAAGGGTTCGCTCAAGGACGTGCGCCCGGACGACCTCACCGCCACGATCATCCAGGCCGCCCTCGCCAAGATCCCCGAGCTGGACCCGCGCCAGATCGACGACCTGATGCTCGGCTGCGGCCTCCCCGGCGGCGAGCAGGGCCACAACCTCGCCCGCATCGTCGCCGTGCAGATGGGCATGGACTACCTGCCCGGCACCACGATCACGCGCTACTGCTCCTCCTCCCTCCAGACCTCCCGCATGGCGCTGCACGCCATCAAGGCGGGCGAGGGCGACGTGTTCGTCTCCGCCGGCGTCGAGACGGTCTCCCGGTTCGCCAAGGGCTCCTCCGACGGCCTGCCGGACACCCACAACCCGCTGTTCGCCGACGCCGAGGGCCGCACGGCCGCCGTCGCGCAGAGCGAGGGCAGCAGCTGGCACGACCCGCGCGAGGACGGCCTGATCCCCGACGCCTACATCTCCATGGGGCAGACCGCCGAGAACCTGGCCCGCCTCAAGGGCGTGACCCGCCGCGACATGGACGAGTTCGGCGTGCGCTCGCAGAACCTCGCCGAGGAAGCCATCAAGAACGGCTTCTGGGCCCGCGAGATCACCCCCGTCACCACCCCGGACGGCACGGTCGTCAGCAAGGACGACGGCCCGCGCGCCGGCGTCACGCTGGAGGGCGTGGAGGGCCTCAAGCCCGTCTTCCGTCCCGACGGCCTGGTCACGGCCGGCAACTGCTGCCCGCTCAACGACGGCGCCGCCGCGCTCGTCATCATGAGCGACACCAAGGCACGGGAGCTGGGCCTGACCCCGCTGGCCCGGATCGTCTCCACCGGCGTCACCGCCCTGTCCCCCGAGATCATGGGCCTGGGCCCGGTGGAGGCGTCCAAGCAGGCCCTGAAGCGGGCCGGGCTGACCGTCGGCGACATCGACCTGTTCGAGATCAACGAGGCCTTCGCGGCGCAGGTCATCCCGTCCTACCGCGACCTGGAGATCCCGCTCGACAAGCTGAACGTCAACGGCGGGGCCATCGCCGTCGGTCACCCGTTCGGGATGACCGGTGCCCGCATCACCGGCACCCTGATCAACAGCCTCCAGTTCCACGACAAGCAGTTCGGCCTGGAGACGATGTGCGTCGGCGGCGGCCAGGGCATGGCCATGGTGATCGAACGCCTGTCGTAGCCCCGGACGGCCGCGGCGATCACCGGATCGAGCGGGGCCCCCAGGCCCCGCAAGGGATCCTCCAGGTCGGTGCGCTCTACTGACGGCGAATCCAACCCCGTCGCGGCCGAGCTGTGACCGAATCTCCCCCAGGATGTGACCTTTGTCCTGGGGGATCGGCATTTGCCCAGGTCAGAAGCCATCCCCCTTGGTCCGCAAGGACGAAAGACCTGTCCATTTCATGACGTAATGCACTGCACGCCATTCACAGCACAGGACAAGCTGATGTAGGAAGTCGGGGGATCGAATCAACCAGGAGTTAGTCAGTGAGCGCCATGTCTCTTGCCCTGCTGCTGACCACGGCCGCTGCCACGGCCGTGGGCGCTGCTGCGCTGCACGCCGTCCACGGACTGCGCAAGCAGGTCACCGCCCTGCGCGGTGAGCTTGCGGTGTCGGCCCACCCGCGCGCCGCGACCGTCCCGCACGCCCGCGCCGCGGTGCAGTCCCCCGCCGCCGAGATACGAGCCGCCGTCGCCGAGGCCCTGGCCGAGGAGCGCGAGCGCGAGCTGGCCGAGGCGCGGGCCTTCTGGGCCGCGCAGGAGGCCCGCGACGCCGCCGACGCTTCCCCTCGCTTCGCCGGGGAGACCCCCACCTCGCTGCTGGGCGGCCTGCCCGGCCTCGGCGAGGACGGCCCGGTCTTCCTGCCCCGGCAGGCGGACATGGTCGGCCTGGAGCCGGTCCTGGGCGACGACCTCGCCGACGAGTTCCAGGAGTACGCCGAGGATTCCGCCGAGCTGGCCGCGGCCCGCCGCCGCCACCCCTCGCACCCCGACTTCGTCCCGGTCCAGCCGAACCCCGGCGCCGACCACGAGCGCACCGTCAGCCGCCTGGAGGAGCTCGCGGAGGCCCGCACGGCCCTCGCGGACGTCCGCCCGGGCCCCCTGGGCACCCTCGACGTGTACGTCTTCACCGACGGCACCACGCTCTGCATGACCCCGGGCCACCGGGAGACCGCCGAGCGCCTCGCCGAGGCCCTGCGCTCGGGCACCGCACCGGTCCTGCTGGGCGGCTCCGGCATCTCCGGCGCCTACGCGCTGACCTTCTCCTGCGGTGACGCCGAGGACCCCGACAGCAACGTCTACATCCTCGCGGACCGCGTCATCGCATCGCTCTGACTTCCGCCCGCTCCACCAGCGCCACGGCCTCGTCCAGCATCTCGGACGGGGCCTTCGCGCCCTCCGGGCCGGCTGCGGGGACCGCCGCGCGCAGCGCCTCGGCGAGGTCGAGGCCGGCCACCGCCACCTGGTCCCCCACGGTGAAGAGGCCCGCGTCCGGCATCACGCGCGCCGGAGCCGCCCCCTGCGGGTCCTCCAGCCGCTGGGCGCGCTGCGCGAGCTCACGTGCCAGCTCCAGGGCCTCCGCGGCCGCACCCCGCTGGAGCCGGCTCTGCGGAGCGGCCCGCAGCCGGTCGGCGAAGCGTTCCACGGCGGCGTTCAGGGGTGAGGTATCGAGCACCCGGCCGACCTTACGCGCCGTACCCGCACCATTGCCAACGGGCGAACTCTGCGGCACGGTGACGTGAAGAGAACAGCACGGCGACACCCCCCGGAGGCGCCCATGTCCGTAGAGTTCTCCGAGAAGACCCACCGCAACATGATCGAGAGAATCCCCCAGACCACCGGTCGTGAGATCTCCGACTGGCTCCGCACCGTGGACGAAGGCCCCTCCCTCGTCCGGTTCGAGGAGAAGGTCAGCTGGCTGCTCGGCGCGCACGAACTGTCGTACGGCCAGGCCAAGGCGATCATCCACGAGTACGGCCTGCGCAGAGCCGCCCGCAGGTTCGGCTGATCGCACCGGCGAGCCGTCCACCCCCTCCCTCACGAGCCCAGGACGCGGGAAGACCCCGCGAGCGGTCCGCTCGCGGGGCCTTCCCCTTCGCTCCTGCCGGTACGACTAGTCGTCGCCGGAGAGGATCTGGAACAGGCGCAGCAGCTCCAGGTAGATCCACACCAGGGTCAGCGTGAGGCCGAAGGCCGCCAGCCAGGCCTCCTCGCGCGGGGCGCCGTACGTCACGCCGTCCTCGACCTGCTTGAAGTCCATGGCGAGGAAGCAGGCGCCGAGGATGACGCCGACGATGCCGAAGACGATGCCGAGCGGACCGCTGCGGAAGCCGAGGCCGTCACCGCCGCCGAACAGCATGAACAGCGAGTTCGCCAGCATGAGCAGGACGAAGCCGAGGGCCGCGGCCATCACGAAGCCGGTGAAGCGGCGGGTGACGCGGATCCAGCGCATCTTGTAGGCGACGAGCACCGCCGCGAAGACGCACATCGTGCCGAGCACGGCCTGGACGACCACACCGGGGCTGATGTAGGTGCTGGTCACCATGGAGATCACGCCGAGGAACACGCCCTCGAACGCCGCGTAGCCGAGGATCAGCGCGGGCGTCGGCTTGCGCTTGAAGCTCTGGACCATGGCCAGCACGAACGCGACGAGCGCCGAGCCGACGGCGACGCCGTACGACTTGCCGACGTTGGCCGGGTCCACGGGAAGGGCGATCCACGCGAGGGTCGCGGTGACGATCAGGGTGCCGAGCGTCATGGCCGTACGGGTCACGACGTCGTCGATGGTCATCGCGCCGCCGCGGACCGGGGCCGCCGGCATGCCGGTGGTCGGGTCGGTGGCGTAAGGATTCGTCGCGTACGGGTTGGTCGCGGTCCCGGCCTGCGCGTGCTGCGCCTCGAAGCCCGCGTAGCCGCCGTTGTCGCGGCTGAACCCCCGTCGCGAGAAGACCGGGTTACTGCTCCTCATCTCACTCCTCCATGGCCACCGTGCGCGGCCTTGCTTCAAGAGTAATGCGCTCGCAAAAAAAGCACCCTACTGCTGGAGGAGGATCTTAGGAGAAGGCGCGGCGGACCGCCGCCGATAAACGGAAGAGCCGCATGTGTGCCCGGAGCCGGACTTGAACCGGCACGACCCGAGGGCCAGCGAGGTTTAAGCTCGCCGTGTCTGCCATTCCACCATCCGGGCAAGGCGCGGCGGGCCCCGTGGAAAATGCCTTGAACGCAGTGACGAGCCTATCCGGAACACCCCTGCCACCAGGGGGCCCTCTATCCGATGTTGTCTGATTTTATTGGCGATTGAGTGGCCGTCAGACCCGATAAGTCACGGTCGGCCCCCTTCCGGAGGATGCGCCGCGCCGCCCCGGGATTGACCTGATTCCGCTGCCTCCGCGCCACCCCGCCCGCCACCCCGGGCCACCCCGCGCGCCGGACCCCCGCGCGGGCCCCCGCGCGGACCTCCGCGCGCTCCTCCCGTCATACCAAAGGAGGAGACGGCGCCGCCCGTGGTCAGACTCCAGTGGGCCGTCGAACGGGCACCTCGGCTGATCCCCGGCGGGGGTGCCCCCGGTGAGGATGGAACGGTCCCGCCCCACCGCAGAACCGTTCGACAGGAGCCCCCACGTGACCGCCATGAACTACGCCCGGCAGCACACCGCACAGGCCGTGGCGGCCCGCGCCGCGCAGCTCTCCAAGGTGTACGGCCAGGGCGAGACCCAGGTGGTCGCGCTGGACAACGTCTCCGTCGACTTCGCCCAGGGCCAGTTCACCGCCATCATGGGCCCCTCCGGCTCCGGCAAGTCCACCCTGATGCACTGCGTCGCCGGCCTGGACACCTTCTCCTCCGGCTCCGTCCGCATCGGCGACACCGAGCTCGGCTCCCTCAAGGACAAGCAGCTGACCCAGCTGCGCCGCGACAAGATCGGCTTCATCTTCCAGGCCTTCAACCTGCTGCCGACCCTGACCGCCCTGGAGAACATCACCCTCCCCATGGACATCGCCGGCCGCAAGCCCGACAAGCAGTGGCTGGACACCGTGGTGGACATGGTCGGCCTCTCCGGCCGCCTCTCCCACCGCCCCACCCAGCTCTCCGGCGGCCAGCAGCAGCGCGTCGCCGTCGCCCGCGCCCTCGCCGCCCGCCCCGAGATCATCTTCGGTGACGAGCCGACCGGAAACCTGGACTCCCGCTCCGGCGCCGAGGTCCTCGGCTTCCTGCGCAACTCGGTCCGCGAGCTCGGCCAGACCGTCGTGATGGTCACCCACGACGCCGTCGCCGCCTCCTACGCGGACCGCGTCATCTTCCTCGCCGACGGCCGCATCGTCGACGAGATGTACGCGCCCACCGCCGACGGCGTGCTCGACCGGATGAAGGCCTTCGACGCCAAGGGCCGCACCAGCTGACCCGGAGCCGGACCGCCCCGCTCCGCGGAGCCCCCGCAGCCCTCCTCACAGACTTCCAGCCCCAGGACTGAGATCCCCATGTTCCGTACCGCCCTGCGCAACGTACTCGCGCACAAGGCGAGGCTGCTGATGACGGTGCTCGCCGTCACCCTCGGCGTAGCCTTCGTCTCCGGCACCCTCGTCTTCACCGACACCCTCGGCAAGTCCCTGTCCGGCCAGTCCGCCAAGAGCTACAGCGGCGTCGCCGTCTCCGTCACCTCGTACGGGCAGGCCCGCTCCGAGGACGGCCAGAAGGAGGGCGACCCCGGCATCAGCCAGCAGACCCTGGACAAGGTCAAGGCCGTCAAGGGCGTCGGCTCGGTCTCCGGCCGCGTCTCCGGCTTCGCCGGCGTCGGCGACGAGAACGGCAAGCTGATCGGCTCCGGCTGGGCCAACAAGGGCTCCAACCACGCCCCCGTCAAGGACGGCAAGGACCCCCGCTACACGTTCACCGACGGCACCGGCCCGGTCAAGGACGACCAGGTCGCCCTCGACAAGGAGACCGCGGCCAAGGGCGGCTACAAGACCGGCGACAAGGTCCGCGTCGCCACCAACGGCCCGGTCCGCGAGTTCACCCTCACCGGCGTCTTCACCACCGAGGACGGCGCCGTCAACGCCGGCGGCAGCCTCGTCCTCTTCGACACCAAGGTCGCCCAGGAGCTCTACCTCCAGCCCGGCTTCTACGACGAGCTCTCCGTCGCCGCCGCCCCCGGCGCCTCCGCCGACCAGCTGCTGGCCGACATCAAGCCGCTGGTCGACGGCAAGACCACCAAGGCCCAGACCGGCGCCGCGCTCGCCGCCCAGCAGGCCAAGGACATCGAGAAGGGGATGAGCAGCATGAGCAACATGCTGCTCGCCTTCGCCGGCATCTCCCTCTTCGTCGGCGTCTTCCTGATCTACAACACCTTCACCATGCTGGTCGCCCAGCGCACCAGGGAACTGGCCCTGCTGCGCGCCGTCGGCGCCAACCGCGGCCAGGTCATCCGCTCGGTGCTCGCCGAGGCCCTCGTCGTCGGCGCCCTCTCGGCCGCCATCGGCCTGGCCGCCGGCGTCGGCCTGGCGGTCGGCATGCGCTCCCTGATGGACACCATCGGCGCCAAGATCCCCGCCGGGGACCTGGTCGTCGCCCCGGGCACGATCATCGCCGCCCTGGTCATCGGCGTCCTCGTCACCACCGTCGCCGCGCTGCTGCCCGCCTGGCGCACCGGCCGGATCGCCCCGGTCGCCGCCATGGGCAGCGCCCACCTGCCGGCCTCCGCGAAGTCCCTCGTGGTCCGCAACGTCATCGGATCCGTGATCGGCCTCGCGGGCATCGGCGTCGTCCTCCTCGGCGTCTCGATGGGCGGCGACGGCCGCATGGTCATCGGCGGCGGCGCCTTCCTCCTGCTCGTCGGCATGATCGTGCTGCTCCCGCTGCTCTCCCGGCCGGTCATCGCGGCCGTCCGCCCGGTGCTGCAGAAGGTCTTCGGCGTCCCCGGCAAGCTGGCCGCCCAGAACGCCGTGCGCAACCCGCGCCGCACCGCCGTCACCGCCGCCTCCCTGGCGATCGGCCTCACCCTCGTCACCACCATGTCCGTGCTCGGCGTCACCATGGGCAAGGCCATCGACCGGATGAGCACCGACAAGCTCAAGGCCGACTACAAGGTCACCATGTCCGGCGGCATCGGCGGCCTCGACAAGTCGGTCGTCGACACCCTGGCCAAGGCCCCCGGCGTCAAGGCGGTCTCCCCGCAGGCCGCCGGCTACTTCAAGATCGGCGACAGCTTCCGCGCCGCGTCCGGCGTCAACCCGGCCGCCATCGGCCAGGTGCTGAACATCAAGGTCCTCAGCGGCTCCCTGGACAGCCTCGGCAAGGGCGAGGTCGCCGTCGCCGAGAAGACCGCCAAGAAGCAGAACCTGACCGTCGGCTCCGCCCTGCAGGCCCAGTTCGAGGACGGCCAGAAGGCCACCCTGAAGGTCGGCGCGGTCTACGAGGACCTCGACGGGCTGCTGTCCCCCTTCGTCCTCGACAACAAGGTCCTCGCCGCGCACACCGACCAGCAGCTCATCCCCGAGGTCTACGTCAACACCACCGGCGGCCAGTCCAAGGCGAGCCAGCAGGCCGTCATCGACGCCCTCGGCAAGAACCCGGCGATGACCGTCGCCACCCAGCAGGACATGCGCAACGAGATGGGCGGCATCATCAACACGATGCTCAACATCATGTACGGCCTGCTCGGCATGGCGCTGATCATCTCGGTGCTCGGCGTGGTCAACACCCTGGCGATGTCCGTCTTCGAGCGGACCCAGGAGATCGGCATGCTGCGGGCGATCGGCCTCGACCGGGCCCGGGTCAAGAACATGATCCGCCTGGAGTCCGTGGTCATCTCGCTCTTCGGCGCGGTCCTCGGTGTCGGCATCGGCGTCTTCCTCGCCTGGGCCGTGGGCGCCACCCTCACCAAGTCGGTGCCGAACTACGAACTGGTCCTCCCCTACGACCGGATCGGCATCTTCCTCCTGCTGGCCGCCGTCGTCGGCGTCCTGGCCGCCATGTGGCCGGCCCGCAGCGCCGCCCGGCTGAACATGCTGACCGCCATCAAGACCGAGTAGCGGTACGGGCGTACGGGACGCGCGCGGAAGGGCCCCGGGGCAACACGCCCCGGGGCCCTTCCCGTTGCCCGGCCGCCGGGCCGGCCCCGCCGGCCGTACGGTGCTACGCGGGCCCCGCGCCCCAGGCGCGCGTCCGCAGCGGCATCCCCGACGCCCCTCCGCCCCCGGGGCGCACCGCCAGCACCTGGTTGACGCCCAGCCGGCCGTGCTCGAAGCCCAGCGCGGACGCCGCCATGTACAGCAGCCACACCCGGGCCCGGCCGGGCGAGGTGAGCCGGACGGCCTCGTCCCAGTGCCGCTCCAGGCGCGCCACCCAGGCCCGCAGGGTCAGCGCGTAGTGCTCGCGCAGCGCCTCCACGTCGCGGACCTCGAAGCCGGCCCGCTCCAGCTCGCCGACGGTGGTGCCGATCGGGGAGAGCTCCCCGTCCGGGAAGACGTACGCGTCGATGAACTCGTCGATCTCGTACGCCTGCTCGTCGTGCTCGGGGGGCCGCCCGATCTGGTGGTTGAGCAGCCGGCCGCCGGGGGCCAGCAGGGCGTGCAGCATCCCGGCGTACTCGCGGTAGCGCGCGGAGCCCACGTGCTCGGCCATGCCGATCGAGGAAACGGCGTCGTAGGGGCCGTCCTTGACGTCCCGGTAGTCCTGCACCCGGATCTCGACCCGGTCGGTCAGGCCCTCCCCGGCGACCCGCTTGCGGGCGTACGCGGCCTGCTCGCGCGAGAGCGTGATGCCGGTGACCCGCACCCCGTACTCGCGGGCGGCGTGCAGGGCCATGGAGCCCCAGCCGCAGCCGACGTCCAGGAGCCGCTGTCCCGGCTCCAGGGCGAGCTTGCGGCAGACCAGGTCGAGCTTGTCCCGCTGGGCCTCCTCCAGGGTTCCCTCCGCGGTCCAGTAGGCGCAGGAGTACACCATCGAGGGCCCGAGGACCCGCTCGTAGAAGTCGTTGCCCACGTCGTAGTGGTGGCTGATCGCCTCGCTGTCGCGCCGCTTGGAGTGGCGCGGGCCGCCGCTGCGGACGGCTTCCTCCGGCGGCGGTGCGGGCGCCGTCCACGGGCGCGCCAGGGCCACGAGGTCGCGTACGGCGGCCCGTGCGGCCGGGTCGCGCAGCAGCGCGGCGGTCCCGGCGGGGCCCGAGCCGAGCCCGGGCAGGTGCGGGCGCAGGGCGGCGAGCTTGCCCAGCCCCGAACGGGCCGGGAGGGGGGCGGGGGCGGGCGCCGGGTGCCGCTCCCGCTCCCACAGCAGGCCGCCCACCCGGTCGAGCAGTTCGAACAGGTCGCCCTCGACGGTCAGGTCCCCGGCGACCCAGGCTCGGGCGAGCCCCAGCTCGCCCGGCTTCCACAGGATCCGGCGCAGGGCGCGCCGGTGGCCGATCACCAGCACGGGGCCGGTGGCCGGGCCGGCCTCACTGCCGTCCCAGGCCCGTATCCGCACGGGCAGGGGGGCGCCCAGCAGGGTTTCGGCGATCGCTGCCAGCCGCGGCGCGGCGTCGGTCATCTCAGGCACCTCCACGAGTTCCGTGGAACGACTTCCCACTTCCCCTCTGGGGCAATCACCGCCGGTCTGCCCGCTGGAGCGTCCCTCGACCGGGGCTCCACCCGGCCGTGCCGGACCCCGGGTACGCCGAAGGGGCCCCCCGCACCACGGATGGCGGGCGGCCCCTTCGGGGTCGTGCTCGGTTTCCTGCCGGACGGGCCCGGGTCAGGAGGCCTTGGCCTTCTCGGCCGGGGCAGCGGCGGCGGCCGGAGCCGGCGCCGGCTTGGCGGCCTCGTAGAACTCCTCGCGCGGGGTCTCCAGCGCTCCGAGGGAGACGACCTCGCGCTTGAGGAACATGCCGAGGGTCCAGTCGGCGAAGACACGGATCTTGCGGTTCCAGGTCGGCATGGCCATGCCGTGGTAGCCACGGTGCATGTACCAGGCGAGCCGGCCCTTGAGCTTGATCTTCATCTTGCCCATGACGATCATCGCGACGCCCTTGTGGAGGCCGAGACCCGCCACCGCACCCTTGTTGGAGTGCGAGTACTCCTTCTGCGGGAAGCCCCGCATGCCGGAGACCACGTTGTCGCCGAGGACCTTGGCCTGGCGCAGCGCGTGCTGGGCGTTCGGCGGGCACCAGGCGTTCTCGACGCCGGCCTTGCGGGCGGCGACGTCCGGGACCTGGGCGTTGTCGCCCGCGGCCCAGATGTAGTCCGTGCCCTGGACCTGGAGGGTCGGGGCGGTGTCCACGTGGCCGCGCGGGCCCAGCGGCAGGCCGTAGCGGGCCAGCGCCGGGTTCGGCTTGACGCCCGCGGTCCACACGATGGTGTTGGAGTCGACCTCGAGGCCGTTCTTCAGCACCACGTGGCCGTCCACGCAGGAGTCCATGGAGGTGCTGAGGTAGATCTCGATGCCGCGGGACTCCAGGTGCTCCTTGCCCCAGGTGCCGAGCTTGGGCCCGACCTCGGGAAGGATCTTGTCCGCCGCGTCGACCAGGATGAAGCGCATGTCCTCGCGCTTGATCGTGGAGTAGTACTTCACGGCGTCGCGGGCCATGTCCTCGACCTCGCCGATCGTCTCGGCGCCGGCGAAGCCGCCGCCGACGAAGACGAAGGTGAGGGCCTTGCGGCGGACGTTCTCGTCCGTCGTGGACTCCGCCTTGTCGAGCTGCTCGAGGACGTGGTTGCGCAGACCGATGCCCTCTTCGACGCCCTTCATGCCGATGCCCTGTTCGGCCAGGCCGGGGATCGGGAAGGTGCGGGAGACGGCGCCGAGCGCGATCACCAGGTAGTCGAAGGGCAGCTCGTACGCCTCGCCGACCAGCGGCGTGACGACGGCGACCTTGCGGTCCTGGTCGATGGTGGTGACCCGGCCGGTGAGAACCTCAGCCTTGGGCAGCACGCGTCGCAGCGGGACGACAACGTGCCGAGGCGAGATGTTGCCTGCGGCCACTTCGGGGAGGAAGGGCTGGTAGGTCATGTACGACCGCGGGTCGACGACCGTGACGGTCGCCTCGCCGTAGCGCATCTTCTTCATGATGCGCTTGGCCGCGTACAGACCTACGTACCCACCTCCTACTACGAGGATCCTGGGACGCTCCGTGGTGCTCATGGAACGAGTATCCAGCACCCCAAGGGGTGACGCTCGTGAGCCCCTTCACAAGGTGCCACAAGGTCTCTGCTACACTGCGCGGCCCGCGTGACCCAGATCATGGCGCGCAACGGGAACCAACGTATAACGGGAGTCGTTGTTCACCCGGTCTGAACTGGCCTCCAAGGCCCCAACCGGACTGGACCACTGGGTTTCGTCCTTACCTCTGATACGAAACCCGTCGCGGCCGCGCATCGCACAAACAGGTGCCGAAACGGCCCTGCGACCCCCGGAATGGCTCCGATGGGGCTCCTCGTTGACCCAACGGACCCTTTTTCCTTGTGAAGAACTTCACGAACCTCGTTTCCAGAGGGGCGCTTTCGGCCGCTCCAGGGGTCCCGTACGGCCCCCGCACTGCCGCCGCACCGGCCCCCCTCCCCCCGGCCACCAGCCACCCATCGGGCGGAACACGATGTTCAGCCGCACGGCCGCACGACGAACGCTGCACGGCCGCCCGGGAACCGGTCGAGGCGGGGGTGGCCGAAGCGGGCCACCGGGACCCGGCCCGCTCGTACGCTGAACCCATGATCGAAAAGGACACCCTGGAAGCACGGCTCACCGAGCTGCGCGCCCTCATGGCCGAGCACATCGGTGCCGCCCTCGCCCACCTCGACGGCATCCAGGACCCGCTGGAGCGCGAGCGCGCGGCGCGCCTGCTGTCGGACGACCTGCTGCCCCACGCCGTGCGCTCCGCGCGGCAGGCCCGGACCGCCGCGGTGCTGGAACTGCGCCAGGGGCGGACCCTCAGGGAGGTGGGGGAACTGCTGGGCCTGTCCATACCGAGGGTGGACCAGCTGGGCCAAGGGCAAGTAGCCGCTCGGGGCCGGTGTCCGCCGCCGGGCCGGGAGGGGGGCGGGAACGGCGAGGGCCCCCGCGGTCCGCGGGGGCCCTCGCCGCCGTGCCGGATCAGGCCACGGACCAGGCGATGCCGTCCAGGATGTCGTGCTCGGAGACCACGACCTCGGTGGCGCCGGTGCGCTCCATGATCGCGAGCAGGACCAGGGCGCCCGCGCCGATCACGTCGACCCGCCCCGGGTGCATCACGGGGATGGCGGCTCGTTCGTCGTGGGTGGCGGTCAGCATGCGCCCGCTGATCTCGCGCACCTGCTCGTAGGAGATCCGGGAGTGGTGGATCACCGACCCGTCGTACTCGTCCAGGCCGAGCGCGATCGCGGCGACCGTGGTCACCGAGCCCGCGAGGCCCACCAGGGTGCGGGCCTCGGCCAGCGGGACCGTCTCGGCGGCCAGGTCCAGGGCCGCCTCGATGTCGGCCCGCATGGCGGCGATCTGCGCCCCGGTCGGCGGGTCGGTGACCTCGCCGTCCACCACCAGGTGGCGCTCGGTCATCCGGACGCAGCCCACGTCGACCGAGCGGGCCGCCCGTACGCGGTCCTCGCCGACGACGAACTCGGTCGAGCCGCCGCCGATGTCCACCACCAGGAACGGCCGTTCCAGGTGCTCGTGCGCGACGAGCTCCTTGGTGGCGCCGGTGAAGGAGAACTCCGCCTCCTGCTCGCCGGAGATCACCTCGGGCTCGACGCCGAGGACGTCCAGCACGCCGCGGACGAACTCGTCCCGGTTCTCCGCGTCGCGCGAGGCCGAGGTGGCCACGAAACGCACCCGCTCGGCGCCGAACTCCTTGATCACCCCGGCGTACTCGCGGCAGGCCGCGAAGGTGCGCTCCAGCGCCTCCGGGGCCAGCCGGCCGGTCTTGTCCACGCCCTGGCCGAGCCGGACGATCGTCATCCGCCGGTCGAGCTCGACGAGCTCGCCGGTGGCCGGGTCGCAGTCGGCGACCAGGAGGCGGATGGAGTTCGTACCGCAGTCGATGCCCGCGACCCGGGTCATGCGGCCCCCTCCCCGGTCTCCTCTGCCTTCTTCTCCCCGCACGGGGTGACGCAGGCGCCCTTGGCCCACCACTCCGGCAGCATGGCCAGTGCCTCGTCGCCGAACGGGTTCACGCCGGGGCCGGCGGCCAGCGAGTGGCCCACCAGCACGTGCAGGCACTTGACCCGGTCCGGCATGCCGCCGGCGCTCGGGAAGCCCTGGAGCACCTCGATGGCGTCGCGGCGCTGGATGTAGTCCTCGTGCGCCTTCTGGTAGGCGGCGGCGAGCTCCGGGTCCTCGGCGAGCCGGGCCTGCATCTCCTTCATGACGCCGTTGGCCTCCAGCGTGCCGATCGCGGAGGCCGCGCGCGGGCACGTCAGGTAGTACAGCGTGGGGAAGGGGGTGCCGTCGGGCAGCCGGGGTGCGGTCTCGACGACGTCCGGCTGGCCGCAGGGGCAGCGGTGCGCGATGGCGCGCAGCCCGCGCGGCGGGCGGCCGAGCTGCTGCTCGAACGCCTCGATGTCCGCGTCGGTCGGCTCGGTCCGGTCGGTCTGGGGCGGGGGCGTCTGCATGCCTGGAGGAAGTCTCTTCGTTCGGTCGTGCGTGATGGGTGGGTCAGTGGTCATTCGCCGGGGCGGTCGGCCTTGTCGACGCCGTCCCAGACGTTGGAGTACCAGGGGCGGTCGGAACCGTCCTGGCCGCCGCGGCGGTGCTCCGGGGCCGCGGCCCCGGGGTCGGTCATGATGTAGCCGATCTCCCCCGGGCGCAGGAAGTGCAGGTGCCTGCGCGCCTGCTGCTCCGCGTAGGCGGGGTCCTGCCAGCGGGCCTTCTCGTCGCGGAGCTGTTCGAGGCGCTTGCGCGCGGTGTCGGCGGCCCGCTGCTGGTCCGTGATCTCCGAGCGCTGGGACACGTACTGGCGCATCGGATACGCGAGGGCGACGACCAGCGTACAGAGGACGAGGACCAGCAGTGCCGCGCGGCCGGTGAGCCGGCTGCGGCGGATGTGCCGGCGGGACTGCGAGCGGTAGACGTGGGCCGCGGTCCGCTCGCCGAGCTGCTTGAGCCGGGTCGCCGTCGAGAAGGTGGAGAACCGATCCCGGTTCCCGGCCATGGTCCCGCCTCCCCTGTGCGCGCACTACGCAATACGTCCCCGCACACGGTACGGGACCGAGTGCGGGGACGTACGGAGGCTGCGACCCCAGGGGTGTCCCCCCCGGGGTCGCCGCCCTGAGGCGGTGTCAGCCCTTGAAGCGCGGGAAGGCGCTGCGGCCGGCGTAGACGGCGGCGTCGTCGAGGATCTCCTCGATGCGCAGCAGCTGGTTGTACTTGGCGACGCGGTCCGAGCGGGCCGGGGCGCCGGTCTTGATCTGACCGCAGTTCACGGCGACGGCGAGGTCGGCGATGGTGACGTCCTCGGTCTCGCCGGAGCGGTGCGACATCATGCACTTGAAGCCGTTGCGCTGGGCCATCTCGACGGCGTCGAGGGTCTCGGTCAGGGAACCGATCTGGTTCACCTTCACGAGCAGGGCGTTCGCGGAGCCCTCCTCGATGCCGCGGGCGAGGCGCTCGGGGTTGGTGACGAAGAGGTCGTCGCCGACGATCTGGACCTTGGAGCCCAGGCGGTCGGTGATGGTCTTCCAGCCGGCCCAGTCGTCCTCGAACAGCGGGTCCTCGATGGAGACGAGCGGGTACGCCTCGACGAGCTCGGCGTAGTAGTCGGTCATCTCGGCGGCCGAGCGGGACTGGCCCTCGAACTCGTACTTGCCGTCCTTGTAGAACTCGGACGCGGCGACGTCGAGCGCGAGCGCGATGTCCTTGCCCGGGGTGTAGCCGGCCTGCTTGATCGCCTCGATGATGAGGTCGAGCGCGGCGCGGTTGGACTCCAGGTTCGGGGCGAAGCCGCCCTCGTCACCGAGACCGGTGGAGAGGCCCTTGTTGTGCAGGACCTTCTTGAGGGTGTGGTAGACCTCGGCACCCCAGCGCAGCGCCTCGGAGAAGGACTCCGCGCCGATCGGGGCGATCATGAACTCCTGGATGTCGACGTTGGAGTCGGCGTGCGACCCACCGTTGAGGATGTTCATCATCGGAACGGGCAGCAGGTGCGCGTTCGGGCCGCCGAGGTAGCGGAAGAGCGGCAGGTCCGAGGCCTCGGACGCGGCGTGCGCGACGGCGAGGGAGACGCCGAGGATGGCGTTGGCGCCGAGCGAGCCCTTGTTGTCGGTGGCGTCGAGGTCGAACATGGCCTGGTCGATCAGGCGCTGCTCGGTGGCGTCGTAACCGACGAGCTCCGGCCCGATCTGCTCGATGACGGCGAGGACGGCCTTCTCCACGCCCTTGCCCATGTAACGGTTGGGGTCACCGTCACGGAGCTCGATGGCCTCGAAGGCACCGGTGGAGGCGCCGGACGGAACGGCAGCACGGCCGGTGCTGCCGTCGTCGAGGCCCACCTCGACCTCGACCGTGGGGTTGCCTCGGGAGTCCAGGATTTCCCGGGCTACGACGACGTCGATGGACGGCACGAGCATCTCCTTCTGGGATGTGACGCTGGGTGTGCGGTGGCGTGTGGGCCGTGGGACGGCCTTGCCGACTAGAGCCTAACCGGCTCCGGGGTGTGGGCTGCCCGACCGCCCGGCTCCTGGGACGAAAAAGGGTCCGAATACCCGTCTTCCGGGACATAGGACCCTTGATTTCGCGTGCTCGCCGGGTGGCGGGGCGGCGGAAGCCGGTGCTCCGGTTCCGGAATGCGGTGACCGGCGGACGACACGCCGCCGCCCGGCGCGTGGGGGGATACGCGCCGGGCGGTGGGGATGCTGCGGGGTGCCGCGAGTGTTACGCGGACGTTCAGGCCAGCTTCAGCTTCTGACCCGGGAAGATCAGGTCGGCGTCGGAGACGGTGTCCTTGTTGAGCTCGAAGAGCTTCTCCCAGCCGCCCTTGACCTTGTTGGCGTCGGCGATGGTGCCGAGGGTGTCGCCTTCCTTGACCGTGTAGGTCCCACCGGTGGCCGGGGTACCGGTCGACGGCTTGGCCGGGGTCCAGTTGCCGGAGCCGGAGCCGGAGCCCTTGGTCTCGGTCTCGGCCTTCGGCGTGGACGGCTTGGCCGGGGCGGGCTTCGCCGGGGCCGGCTTGGCCGGAGCGGGCTTGGCCGGGGCCGGCTTCGTCTCGGGCTTCGGCTTGGCCGGGGTGGTCGAACCGCCGCCGTTGTACGCGGAGTTGGACAGGCCGACGCCGCAGTGCGGCCAGGCGCCCTTGCCCTGGCCCTTGAGGACCTTCTCGGCGATGGCTATCTGCTGGCCCTTGGTGGCCTGGTTGGCCTGCGAGGCGTACGCCTTGCCGCCGTACGCGGCCCACGTGGAGGCGGAGAACTGCAGACCGCCGTAGTAGCCGTTGCCGGTGTTGATGGACCAGTTGCCGCCGGACTCGCAGGCGGCGACCTTGTCCCACTCGGCCGAGGTGGCGGCGCTGGCGGTACCGGCGGCCATCAGCGGGGCCGCGACGGCGACACCGGCGACACCGGCGAGCGTGACGATGCGGACGGCCTTGGAGCCGCGGCGGTGCTTGCCCTTGCCGGAAAGCAGCATGGAGTTCTCCTCACCGACGCCTTCGAGGTGAGCTGTCGGGTTCGGGCGGATGAGTTGCCCGGTCACGCGGCGCGGCGCGTGTCTTCACCCCTAGCCGGTACGCGGGCCGTCTCTCAACGGCCTTTCCCGGCGCCTACCTTGGTTCCCCCGCTCCTGCCTTCGGCGCTTGCGCGACGACTGTTCCCTCCGTCCGCCGGCAGGATTCGGCGATGCGGTCGAAGGAGCCCGCGGTGGCGAGCGATTCAGAAGGTAGACAGGTCTCTCCCCGATGTTCAACGTGTGATTTTGGGGAGAAACCGGCCTACTTGCCATCCTGGAGAGCGCGTTTGTGCAGGTGAGAAGGGGGTTTGCAACAGTTCCGGAACGAGACACGCCAGTTGTCCGGAAGAGATGCATGTCTCATTTGGCGATAACGGACATTCAACTCTTAATGGATGTCCGAACTGCCCTCTATTTCTTGGTTAGATCCAGGTTCTGCCCGGGCTTGATGAGGTCCGCGTCCCCGCCGATGACCTGCTCGTTGGCTTTGTAGAGCTCGCCCCAACCGCCCTCGACGCCCTTGGCCTTCGCGATGTCCGAAAGGCTGTCACCCGGCTTCACGGTGTAGACGGGGTCCGCGGCGGGCGCTGCCGCCGTGCCAGGCGCCGCCTGCACCTCGATGGCGGCCGGGCCGCGGTGCTTGCCCGAGCCGTCCGCCGCCGCGTCGGACGGGGTGCCCGCCGTGGCGCCCGGGGTGGCCGGGGCGGTGGGCGTGACGCCCGGGGCGGGAGTGGCACCCGGGGTGGCCGGGGCCGTCGGGGTGGCGCCCGGAGCCGTCGGGGTGCCCGGCGCCGTGGGCGTGGGCGTACCCGGCGTGGGCGTACCCGGCGTGGGCGTGCCCGGGGTGGGCGTGCCGGGCGTGGGCGTGCCGGGCGTCGTGGGCTGGACCGTGAAGTCCGGCTCGGGCATGACGGGCAGTCCGCTGGAGGGACCCAGCGGGTAGTCCGGGAGCCCGCTCGGGTTGGACGCGGTGCCCGGCGCCGGCGTCGGGGCCCCGAAGTCCGTGGAGGGCTTGCCCTTGCCCGTCTTCGGCACCGAGTCGTCGGGCCGGGTCGGGGTGGGCGCCACGGGACCGGGGTTCAGCTTGTCGCCCGGGTCCACCTCGGGCGCGGGGCCCTGCTGGGTCAGCCCGGCCGAGGCAGAGCACAGCGGCCACGCCTGGGGGCCCTGGGAGGCCAGCACCCGCTCGGCGACCGCGATCTGCTGGGAGCGGCTGGCGAGGTCGGGGCGCTCCGCGTACGCGAGTCCGCCGGCGTTGCGCCACTGCTCCAGGGTGAACTGCAGGCCGCCGTAGGCGCCGCTGCCGGAGTTCGCGCTCCAGGTGCCGCCGCTCTCGCAGTCGGCGACCTTGTCCCACGTGGCGGTGTCGGCCGCGTTCGCGCCTGTGGCGGCGAGCAGCGGCATGGCCAGCGCGGAGCCGGTGACTCCTGCGGTGACGACGATCGCGGGTACCTGGCGGGGGCGTCTGTGGCGGCCGTTCCCGGGAAGCATGAGACTGCACCTTTCGCATAACGGCGGGGTAACGGCAGAACCTAGCCGCCTTCGAACGGATGTCACAAGTTCGACGGTGGACCGATGTGGGAACTGACTTTCAGTCAGTCCGGCTTGCCCCGCGCCCTCAACCGTTCGGGACTGTGAAGCGGACGGGGAGGGTGCGCAGGCCCCGCATGATGAGCCCGCCGCGCCAGCGCAGGTCCGTAGGGGGAATCGCAAGTTCCAGATCCGGCAGACGCTTCAGCAAAGTTCCGAGCGCCGTCTGCCCTTCGAGACGGGCCAGCGGAGCGCCGAGGCAGTAATGGATCCCGTGGCCGTATCCGAGGTGCTGGTTGTCGCTCCGGGAGAGGTCCAGGGTGTCCGGGTCGGCGAACCGCTCCGGGTCGCGGTCGGCCGCCGCGAGGACCACCAGCACGGGGTCCCCCGCCTCGACGTCCTGCCCGCCGAGGGTCAGCGGCCGGGTGGCGAACCGCCAGGTGGCGAGCTCCACGGGGCCGTCGTACCGCAGCAGTTCCTCGACGCCCGTCTCCAGCAGCGCGCTCTCCCCGGCCGCGAGGGAGGCCTGGAGGCGCTCGCGCTGGTCCGGGTTCATGAAGAGGGAGTGGATGCCGTTGCCGATGAGGTTCACGGTCGTCTCGAAGCCGGCGAAGAGCAGGATGAAGGCCATCGCCGTGGCCTCCGCCTCCGTCAGATGGTCTCCGTGGTCACTTGCCCGGATCAGATCGGAGATGAGGTCGTTGCCCAGATCGTCCCGCTTGCGGTGGATCAGTTCCCCGAGATAGGTACGCATCTGCTTCACCGAGCGGGCGACCCCGCCGCGCGGCCCGCCGCCGTGCCGGATCATCATCCCGGCCCAGTCGCGGAAGTCGTCCTGGTCCTCCCGCGGTACGCCGAGCATCTCGCAGATGGCGTAGATGGGGAGCGGGAACGCGAACTCGTGGATGAGGTCCGCCTCCCCCTTCGCGGCGCTGTGCTGCTTTTCGACGATCTGGTCGATCAGGTGGTCGGTCAGCTCCTGCACGCGCGGAGTGAACTCGGCCACACGCCGCGGGGTAAACGCCTTCGACACCAGCCGACGCAGCCGGGTGTGGTCCGGCGGGTCGATGTTCAGCAGGTGCGTCATCAGCTCCGCCTTGCGCTCCCCCGGGATCCCGGTCTTGCCCTTGGCGTGCGCCGGCTCCGCGTGGTGCGCCGGGTTCTTGCTCAGCCGCTGGTCCGCGAGGGCCTGGCGGGCGTCGGCGTACCGCGTCACCAGCCAGGCCTCCACCCCGCTGGGGAGCCGGGTGCGGTGCACCGGGGAGTTCTCGCGCAGCCAGGCGTAGGCCGGATACGGGTCGGTCGCGAACTCCCAGTCGAAGAGCGTCGGCATCTCCGTGAGGGACGGATCGGGCTGGGCGGCGGAGGTCTGATCGTGCACCCGTCGACCGTATCCCGGCTCGCCACCGGCCATCCCTTATGGCCGCTTCGTCGCGGCTGTCCGCAGATCGGACATCACTTGACGTCAGGTTCTGCGACATTCCTACTTTCGGTTCTGTGGACGTGAGGATCTTGAAAAGCAGTTTCGCGGTGGTGGAGAGAAGGGCCGAGCACGCGGTCAAGTACTTCTACTCCCACCTCTTCTGGCACAACCCCGGACTCCGCGAGCTCTTCCCGTCCTCCGCCGAGGACATGGAACGCCAGCGCGACCGGCTCTTCGCCGCGCTCACCCACGTCGTCACCCACCTGGAGAGCGGGACCCTCGTCCCCTATCTGCGCGACCTCGGACGCGACCACCGCAAGTTCCTCGTCGGCCCCGAGCACTACGCGGCCGTCGGCACCAGCCTGATCGCCGCCCTCGCCCAGACCTCCGGCGACGCCTGGACCCCGGCCGTCGAGAAGGCCTGGTACGAGGCCTACCAGGTCATCGCCGACGCCATGACCGCCGGCGCCGCCGGCAGCGACGAACCCCCCTGGTGGGAGGCCGAGGTGGTACGCCACCTCCAGTACGGCGAGGACATCGGCGTACTGACCCTCGCACCGCGCACCCCCCTGACCTACCGGCCCGGCCAGTACGTCAGCGTGAGCAGCGCCCGCGTGCCGACCACCTGGCGCACCTACTCCCTCGCCAACGCCCCCCGCCCCGACGGCACCGTCGACCTGCACGTCAGCCGCATCGACGGCGGCCGCCTCAGCACCGCCCTGGTCCGCGACGTCCTGCCCGGCGAGGTCCTGCGGCTCGGCGCCCCCGGCGGCCGGCTCACCCTGCGCCGCGAGGACCGCCCCCTCACCCTCATCGCCGCCGGCACCGGCTGGGCTCCCGTACGCGCCCTGCTGGAGGAACTCCTCCAGCACCCTCCCGACCACGACGTACGCCTCTTCGTCGTCGCACGGGACGCCGCACACCTCTACGACCGTCCCCTGATCGACCGGCACGCCGCCGCCTGCCGCTGGCTCGGCGTCACCTACATCACCCCCGCCCCCGGGCAGCACCGCAACCAGGCCACCGACCGGCTGGCGACCGCCCTCGGCAACCGCGCCCTGTGGCGGGAGCAGGACGTCTACCTCAGCGGGCCGGCCGTGTTCGTCGAGGAGACCTCCCACCTCCTCCGGGAACTCGGAGCCCGCCCCGACCGCCTCTTCCACGACGCCGTCCCCGTCCCCGGCTCCCAGCGCCCCCGCCCGCTGGGCTTCGGCGAGTGGTTCCTGCACCGGCCGTCACCGCACTGGCACAACCCCTCGGCCCGCGCCCCGCGCGACTAGTCGGTGTCTTCGGCGCCCTCGGCCGCCCGGATCGCGTCCCGGTAGACGCGGGCCGCCGCGCGCAGCGCCGTCTCCGGGTCGGTCCCCGACGCCTCGGCGCGGGCCGCCAGCTCCAGCAGCTCGTACCCGATGCCCTCGCCCCTGGGCAGCTCCACGGCCAGCCCGCCCGCACGGGCCCGCCCGGCGAGCTTGGCCGCCAGGGCCAGGCCCGGCTGGCCCAGAGGGATCCCGTCGGTGACCGATTCCCGCTGCTTCTCCACCGCCTTGGTGGCCTGCCAGTGGGCGCTGACGTCCTCGGGGGAGTCGGCGGTGGCGTCCCCGAACACATGGGGGTGGCGCCGGATCAGCTTGTCGACCAGGTCACCCGCGACGTCGTCGATGGAGAAGGCCTCCGCCCCGTCCTCGCCGCCGCCCGCCTCCTCGGCGATCCGCGCGTGGAAGACCACCTGGAGCAGCACGTCGCCGAGCTCCTCGCGCAGCGCGTCCCGGTCGCCGTCCTCGATCGCCTCCACCAGCTCGTACGCCTCCTCGATGGCGTACTTCACCAGCCCCTCGTGGGTCTGCCGCGAGGTCCAGGGGCACTCCCGCCGCACCCGGTCCATGACCTGCACCAGGTCCAGCAGCCGCGCCCCCGGCAGGTCGTACGAACCGGGCAGCAGCTCCAGGTCGGGCATCGCGACCCGGCCCGACCCGGCCAGCCGGGCCAGCCCGTCCGTCAGCCGCTGGTCACCCTCCCCGGACGGCAGCACCACGACCGTACGGCCCCCGGCACACGCCGCGACCAGCTCGTGCGCGTCCGGGCTCGCCTGCTCCACCTCGACCCCCGCCTCGCGCAGGTACGGCAGCTGCGGGTGGCCCGGGTCGGCGCACAGCACCCGGTCCGCGGCGTGCAGGGTCTGCCAGGCCGGCCAGGACAGCAGCCCCGGGGCGACCCGGTGGCTGGCGGTCAGCAGGACGATCCGGCCCGTGGGCTCGGCGGGCGCGGCGGCGGAGGCGGAGGCGGGGGTGTCGTTCACCCCCCGAACCTACCTCCGGCCACGGCCCTCAGGCTCCGGCGGGTGCCGCCTGCTCGGGCCGGGTCCGCTGGGTGATCCACGGCGTCTCCTGGTCCCCGAGCAGGATCTGCTGCGCGTCCCAGCGCCCGTACCGCGGGTTGACCTCGATGTGCAGCGCCTTCGCCGCCTCCCCCAGCTTGGCCAGCGCCTTGTCCTGGCTGCCGTAGTGCGCGAAGAGCTTGTCCCGCAGCAGCTTGAAACGGGTGTCCGCCTCGATCTGCCCCGGCGCCAGCTGCGCCTGCTGGAGCGCCGCGTCCCGCAGCGCCTTCTCCCCGCCCAGCTGCTCCAGCTGCGCCTTGCGGACGTCCTGGACCTCCTTCGGGCTCACGCTCAGCCCGGCGTCCTCGGCGGCCCGCTCCAGGACGGCGCTCTGGATCATCTTGTTCAGCTTCAGCCGCTCCAGCCCGGCGGTCGCGCCGATCAGCTGCGCACCCTGTTCGGACTTGTCCTGCGCGGCGCGCACGTCGCCGACCTGGGCCTGGAGCGCCGAGGTGGTGATGCGCTCACCCCCGACGACGGCGGCCGTACCGGGCCGGGTCTCCCCGGAACACGCGGTCAGCAGGGGGGCCGCCGCGAGCAGGACGGCGGAGACGGAGAGCGCAGTGCGACGGTGCAAAGGAGCCTCCAGGGCCGGGAGATTGTGCTTCGGTGCACAAGGGCCTTGCGGTGATCGATGGTATGCAGTCAGGGTGGCCCGAGCCACCGGTTCGACCAACGATTCCGGCGGTGTTGGGCTACGAATTCACTCCCCGGTCACCGCGGAGTCCTCCGTTCCTGAGATCGTCGGAGCACCATGCCGACATCTCAGCTCGCCCAGCCTCAGACTCCGGAACGGCCCGCGACACAGGTCCCGCGCGGGTCCGGGCGGCGGGCAGGAGTGTTCGGGGCGGTGTTCGCCTCCGTCGTCACCGCCGTCGCCGTGTGCGGTGGGGACGCCGTCGCGCGGGTGTTCCCGTACGGGCGGCGCCATCGCAGTGTCAACGACCTCGGCAACCAGTTCGTGCCGTTCCACGCGCATCTGTGGGACCTGCTGCACGGGCGGGCCGAGGGCGGGCTGCTGTTCAACTGGCAGTCCGGGTACGGCACCAGCTTCCTCCCCGACCTCGGGACCTATCTGACGAGTCCCTTCGCCGTGCTGGTGGCGCTGTTCCCGCGCGAGGACGTCGACCTCGCGGTGTACGTGGTGACCGTGCTGAAGACGGCGACCGCCGCGGCCGCGATGGCCTGGCTGCTGCGGACCCAGCGGCGCGGGCCGTGGTGGGCGGCGGGGCTGCTGGGGGCCTCGTACGCGCTGTGCGGGTGGTCGGTGATCGAGGCCGCGTACAACCCGATGTGGCTGGACGGGCTCGTCGCCTTCCCGCTGCTGTGCCTGACCGGCGAGTGGGCGCTGCGCGGGCGGCGGCCGGTGCTCGGGGTGCTGGTCGTCGCGGTGGGGTGGACCGCCAACTTCTACACCGCGTACATGGCCACGCTCGGCGCGGCGCTGGTGCTGGTGGTGCGGGTGGTGCTGAGCCGGGAGGGGGCGCGCGAGCGGGCCCTGGTGGTCGGGCGGGCGGCGGTGACGACGCTGCTGGGGATCGGGCTGTCGGCGCCGGTGCTGGTGCCGCTGTTCCTCAGTACGAAGCAGGCCTACCCGGGCTGGTCCAAGGAGTTCGGGCCGGTGCCGTGGTCCGACTTCTTCGCCCGGCTGCTGCCGGCCACGTACTCCTTCAACTCCCCCGCCGTGTTCGTCGGGACGGGGACCCTGCTGCTGGTGGCGGCGCTGCCGTTCCACCGGGCGCTGCCGGTCCGTACCCGCTGCTGGTGGGCGGGGCTGGTGGTGGCGGTGGCGCTGTCCCTGCAGTGGGAGCCGACCCATCTGCTGTGGCACCTCTTCGCCACCCCGAACGGCAGCGCGTACCGGCAGACGTTCGTGCTGGCCGGCATCGCGGTGATCGCCGCCTGGACGGGTCTCGCCGCGGGCGTGCCCGGGCTGCGGGCGCTCGCGGCGGGCGGCGCACTGCTGACGGCGGCCGCGCTGTGGGCGGGCGGCAGCGCCCTGGTGACGCCGTGGGGGTACGCGCTGTTCGCGGGCGGGCTGCTCCTGGGCACCGCCGCCTGGCGGGCGCTGGGCCGGCGGCGGCTGCGCCCGGCGGCGGCGGGACTGCTCGCGGCGGTGCTGGTGGCGCAGGCCGCGGCGGCGACGGCGTACGGGCACCAGGGCAAGCTGGCCGGGCTGGACGACTACCCCTCCTGGAGCCGGGCGCACACCACGCGGGCCCGCGCCCTGGCCGGGGCGGAGGGCTGGCCGGCGTACCGGACGGACGCGGGCCGGCCGGCGCTGTCGGGCAACGACCCGCTGCTGCTGGGCGGTGAGGGCGGCGCGTACTACAGCAGCCACACCCCGGACGTGTTCACGCGCACGATGACGGCGCTCGGCGCGGGCTCCACCTCGCGCGGGCGCAGCGTGCAGAGCCTGGACAACCCGGTGACGGACGCGCTGTTCGCGGTGGGTGCCCGGCTGAAGCCCGACGGCACGGTCGCCCGCACCGAGGCCCTGCCGCTGGTCACCGTCCACCCGGCCGAGGTGCCCGGGGCGTACGGGGAGTCGCCGTTCGCCAACCAGGAGCTGCTGCTGGGCGCGAAGGTGTACGAGGACCCGCTCGCGCCCGGGGTGTGCCGGGCGGGGACGGAGGCGTTCCTGTGGGCGCCGGAGTACAACGCGACGGCCCGGCTGGCGGGCGGTCGCCCCTTCAAGCTGAACGGGAACCCGCCGAAGAACCGGGCGGCGCTCCAGTCGCTGGGCCTCTCGCGCGGGCCCGCCTCGAAGCTCGTCTTCGACCGCCCGGCCCCCGCGCGGTGGGCGCTGTCCTGCCTGGACGGGGCCCGGCTGGGCGCGGCGGTGGCCGGGCTGCGGGCGAAGGCCGCCACCGGCGTCCGGGTCACCTCGTCGAGGCTGACCGCCACCCTGCCCCCGGGCAGCACGGGCACGGCGGTGGTGTCGGTGCCGGCCATCGCGGGCTGGAGCTGCGACGGCCGCCCGGGGCGATCGCGCCTCGGCCTGCTCGCCGTCCCGCTGGACGGCCGCACCACCACGGTGACCTGCGAGTTCAGCCCGCCGGGGCTGCCGGCCGGGGTGGCCGTGGCGGGGGTGTCCGTACTCGTGGCGGCCGGGATGGCGCTGCGGCGGCGTCAGCGGGGCCCGGGCGCGGTGGTGTAGGAGTCCCCGGCGTGGCGGTCACCGCACCTGGCCCAGCCATTGCAGGGTGCGCCGGATCTCGACCGGGAGGGGGTGGGCGGGGCCGTGGACGCGGTCGGCGTCGTAGAGGAGGCGGACCAGGGTGTCGTGGGCGGCGGGGCGGTCGCCGAGGGAGAGCAGCAGGTGCGCTATCCGCCGGCGGACCTCCAGCGGCAGGCCCGGGTCCGGGTTGGCGTAGTGGTTCTCGAACAGGGGCAGCAGCGAGCGGTACTCCGCGAGGGCCGCCGCAGGCTCGCCGAGCTGCTCCAGGCACTGGGCGGCGTCGTAGCGGAACCGCAGGGACTGGGGGTCCCCGGCGGGGAACTGGTCGGCGAGGCGGCGCAGTTCGGGGAGGGCGCGGCGGTACTGGCCGTCGTCCATGAGGGTGGCGGCGTACTGCTTGCGCAGGCTGCGGACGACCGGGGAGTGCTCGCCGTGCTCGGCGGCGGCCGCGGGGAGGATGTTGCCGAGGATGTCCACGGCCTGGGTGATCCGGCCCTGGTCCAGGAGCCCCCGGACCTCGTCGACGGCGCCGGGGAAGTCGGGGCGGGGCGGCGCCGGGGGCGCGGCGGGGCGCGGGGGCACGGCGGCGGCCCGGTCGGGCCAGGGCGCCTGGGGGCGCAGGAAGGGCCGGGTGGGGTCGAGCGGGCCGGCCGGGTGGCGGCTGCCGGGGGCGGGGAGGAGCGGTACGAGGGCCTCGTAGACCTCCTGGGCGGAGCCGGGGCGGTCCTGGGGGTCCTTGGCGAGGAGGCGCAGCAGGACGGCTTCCAGCTCGGCGGGGATCTCGGGGCGCAGGGGGCGGACCGGGGCCGGGGGTTCGTAGAGGTGGCGGTGGAGGACGCCGAGGGCGGTGGTGCCGGCGAAGGGGACGCCGCCGCTGAGGAGTTCGTACAGCAGCACGCCGAGGGCGTACAGGTCGGTGTAGGGGCCGACGGCGCCGCCCATGGCCTGTTCGGGGGCCATGTAGGCGGGACTGCCGATGGGGGATCCGGTGCTGGTGAGGCGGGTGGTGTCGGTGTCCATCACGGAGGCGACGCCGAGGTCGAGGACGAGGACGGTCCCGTCGGGGCGGATCATCACGTTCCGCGGCTTGAGGTCGCGGTGGACGATCGGTACCGCGTGGACGGCGGAGAGCACCGCGCACAGCTGTGCCACGACGGCGACGGCCCAGGGCCAGGGGTAGGGGTCGTGTTCGGCGAGGTGGTCGGCGAGGTCGGAGCCCTCGACGTAGCCCATGACGAGGTACAGCTCGTCGCCGTCGCTGCCGGCGTCGTGGACGGTGACGAGGCCGGGGTGGTCGACCTGGGCGGTGACGCGGCATTCGCGCACGAAGCGGCGGCGCAGCTCCTCGGCGACGGTGCCGGGGCCGGCGACCTTGTCGGGGCGCAGCAGCTTGACGGCGACGCGGCGGTCGAGGCGGCGGTCGTAGGCGGTCCACACCTGGCCCATGCCGCCCTGGCCGAGGATGGTGGCGAGCTGGTAGCGCTCGCCGATGAGGCGTTCCGGTTCGGTCACCGCTGCGGGTCCTGGAACGCCGTGGTGTTCGGGTCCTGGTAGGGGCCGCCGGGCTGCGGGGGCTTGGGCGGGTTCTGCTGGCGCAGGAGTTCGCTGAGCTCGTCGAGCTCGGCGCGGACCTGGCCGAGGCGCGGGGGCGTGGCGGGCTGCTGCGGGGGCACGGGCGGCTGTGCGCCGTGCTGTCCGGCCGGCGGGTAGCCGTAGCCGGGGGTGGTCTGGTGCGGGGGTTGCGGCTGGTGGAGGCCGGGCTGCTGGTGCTGCTGGGGCTGGGGCTGCTGGTGCTGGGCGTACGGGGCCGGCGGCGCGGGCGGGTACCAGGGTGCGGGCGCGGGCGCGGGCGCCAGGGCCTTGGCCTCGTGGTGCTTGATGTCGGCGACGAGGTAGTACACGCAGATGGCGAAGCCGGTGAAGATCGAGCCACCGGCGCCGAGGTTGCCCTGCCAGCCGTCCGTCTTCTCCGTCGGGTCGAGCTCGATGAGGACGATCCACACGACGGACAGCGCCAGGCTCAGCACCAGCAGGGCCCAGTCCCGGGACTTGCGGGTGAGGATGGCGAGCCGCAGCATCGAGCCCCAGGCGAAGAAACCGCAGCTGAGGACGGGCAGCGCCGTGAAGAGCACGCGCAGCGTCATCGCGGCCCCGGAGAGGGGCCGGTGGCCGTGGGGGCCTTGCTGCGGCGGGATGCCGGGGCCGTGCATCGGTGCTCCTGACGGGCCGTGCGGAAAGGTGACGGCTCGAAGCGTATACAGCGTTTCCGGCCGTTCGTGAGGGGATGGACCCAACCGTTGCAGGGTCGCAGCACGGTCACTCCGGTGTGACGCTGCCGTCCGACAGTCCGTCGTAGAGGCCTTGTACGAGCTGCTCCCCCAGGCGTCCCGCCAGCCTCAGGGCGTCCTCGAACTCGGCGAGGGCCCGGAAGCGCGCCCCGTAGCGCCGTTGTTCGGCGGGGGGCAGCCGGGGCAGCTGGAGCCGGCGCACGTCGAGGCGGGTGGCGGTGGAGGCGTGGCTGCTGGCGCGGCGGGTGTTGGCGGTGCCGCGCAGGAACCCGGCGAGGAACCAGGGGTCGAGGGCGGCCGGGTCGGGGCGCAGCAGCTGGAGGTTGCGGCCGATGACGGCGCCGGCTCCGCTGGCGGGGTCCTCGGTGACGACGCGGGCGGCGGAGAGGGCGCCGACGACGGGGACGACGACGTCACCGGGTTCGGCGACGAGGGTCTCGA
>NZ_GG657750.1:3212159-3233291 GCF_000158895.1 Streptomyces sp. C
ACGCCGGGTCCGGCGAGGCCGGCCATGAGTTGGTGACGCCGTCGGGGGTGAGCGTGTACTGGCGGGGGGTTGGCCTCCAGGTGGCGGCCGAGGAGGAACTCGAAGGCCTGGCGGGCGCCGAGGCCGGCGGCGAGTTCGGCGACGGCCCGTCTCAGGGTGACGGCTCCGGCGGCGGGGCGCACGGTCACCGGGTGGCCGGCTCCCAGCCGGGCGGCGAGCGCCTCGTCCCGTACGGGGGGCAGCCGCTCGGCGAGCCGGTCGTCGGGGAGGGCGGCGAGCTCCAGCCACCGCGCGGGGCGGTCCCGTACGACGAGCAGTGCGGCGCCGGCTTCGACGAGGGCGGCGACGGCGCCGCCGGGGTGGGCGGTGACCTGCTGCCAGACGCGTTCGCGCAGCGGGACCTCGGCGAGCTTGCCCTGGGCGCGCAGCCACGCTTCGACTTCGGGCAGCGCGAAGGAGGGGCTGGTCTCGGTGCCGCCGACGGGCTTGGGGAAGTCGGGGTGGCGGCGCCGCCAGTTGCTCACGGCGGCCCGGCCGACCCCGGCCAGGCGGGCGATCTCGGCGGCGGTGACCTCGGGGACGTTCTCCTCCAGCATGCCGGGAGCATACCGGTTCACAGTCCGGAACGGCCCCCAGTCCGCTTCACAGCGTGAATCCAATCAATCCTGTGAATCGTGTTGACTCGGTTCACAAGCTCTGTTGTGATGATCCCGTCAACAGCGGAGAACGCCGGCCGCACCGAGAGATCCGAGACAGGAGCACACCCATGTCCCAGTCCTCCACACCGCGCCACAGCCGGATCACCCGCCACCGGGTCCTCACGGGCACCGGCGCGCTCGTCGCCCTCGTCGCGCTCGGCGCCTGCACCGGGGGCGGCGGCACGAGCGGCACGAAGGACACCGGCGCGAAGAAGCCGGCCGCGGCGTCGAGCAGCCCCAAGTCAGGCGGCGGCCAGACGGCCGGCGGCACGACGAGCGCGAAGCCGTCCGAGCCGAAGAAGGACGGCAAGAAGGCGGCGATGCGCGGCAGCGGCACCTTCCAGGTCGGATCGGACCTCCAGCCCGGCACCTACCGCACCACCGGCAACAAGGGCCTGGGCTGCTACTGGGAGCGCGCCAAGGACGCCTCGGGCGAGGTCGAGTCGATCCTCGCCAACGACAACGTCGTCGGCACCAGCTACGTGACCATCGAGGCGGGCGACAAGCTCTTCAAGTCCAACGGCTGCAACGACTGGGAGACCGTCGACCCGAAGGCCGTCTCCGACGCCCCGAAGACCGAGGCCGCGGGCGACGGCGGCATGTTCAAGGTGGGCCTCGACCTCGCCCCCGGCACCTACAAGTCGAGCGGGCCCGCCGCGGGTTCGGCCGGCTGCTACTGGGAGCGCGCCAAGAACGCCTCCCACGACGTCGACTCCATCGCCGCCAACGACAACCCCACCGGCCCGGCCGTGGTGACGGTCTCCGCGCAGGACGGCTACTTCAAGACCACGGGCTGCGCGACCTGGAAGAAGTCCTGACTCCAGCGCCGCCGGACATCCGCCGGATACCCTCCCGATCCTGAACGATCCCAGGGGGGGGACCAGCTCATGCGCACCACCACCATGCCCGCGGCCCTGTCCGCGGCCGCGACCGCACTCGCCTGCGCGGCACTGCTGACCGCCACCGGCTGCGGCCTCGCGAAGGGGAGCGGCGCGGCGGCGAAGGCGTCGCCCACCGCCTCCGCCACGCCGCCCGACCCGCTCGCCGGCAGGGACCCGGCCGCCGTCCTGCGCGCCGCGTACGAGGAGACGGCGAAGACCGAGAAGAAGAACGCGATCGTCAGCCGCACCATCGGCGACCGCGAGATGAGCGCCGGCCTGACCTTCGAGGGCGAGAGCGACTGCTGGGGCAAGGTCACGGTCATGCGCGCCGGTGCCGGGGAGATCCTCATGGAGGGCGGCAGGCTGTCCTTCAGGGGCGACGAGGGCTTCCTGAAGGACCAGTTCAGGGACACGCCCCCCAAGTCGCCCGACACCGACCAGGGATGGATCGACGCCAGGACCTCCGACCCCTCGGTCGCACACCTGCGCGCCCTGTGCGCGGCGGCCCGCCCGGACCCGGCGGAGCTGACCGACGTCCGCCGCGAACCGGACACGTACCAGAACGGCAAGCCCGTTGCGGTGTTCAAGGCGAAGACCGCCGGCGGTGCCGAGATCACCGACCACGTCCTGCTGGACGGGGTGCCGTACCTGAGCAAGCACTGGCACCAGTCGGCGAACGACCACGGCAGGGTCGAATACGACGGCGTACGCCCGGCCGGGGCCGTGTCACAGCCAGCGCCTACCCTCGGAACCTGAGTACCGATCGCCGCTCCAGGGGGAAATCCAGATGCGCAGCCGTACGAAGACCACCACGTCGGCACTGGCCGCCGCGGCCCTGATCGGCGGCGGCCTGGCGGCGTGCGTGCCCGCCGACGGCCGGGCCTCCGACGTCGGCGGCCGGGCCCGCGCCTCCCAGTCGCCCGCCGCGTCCGCGTCCGGGCCCGCGTCGCCCTCCGCCCCGTCGGACGCCAAGGGCGAGCGGGCGCTGGCCGACCTGTCGGGGGCGGAGATCCTCACCCGGGCCGGCGAGGCCACCCGCAAGGCGCAGTCCATGCACGTCACGGCCACGGTGGAGTACGAGGCCAAGCCGATGCGGATCGACCTCTCCCTCGACAAGAAGGGCAACTGCAACGGCGCCGTCCACCTCGACGGCATGGGGAAGATGGACATCATCAAGTCCCCCGAGCTCGTCCACTTCCGCGGCGACGCCGACTACTGGCGGGGCGCCGCCAAGCAGAAGCACGCCTCGCAGAAGCAGACGGACCAGATGGTCGCCGTGCTCGCGGACCGCTGGGTCAAGCTCCCCGCCGCCGACCCGCGCGCCGCCCCGATGACCGGCAGCTGCAACCTGGGCAAACTGACGGACGACCTCGGCAAGGGCAGCCCGCTCGCCCGCAAGGGGGAGACGGGCACCGTCGACGGCACGCCGGCGCTGGCCGTCACCTCCCCCGCCCGGCAGGGCACCCAGACCGACTGGGTCGCGACGAAGGGCACGCCGTACATCCTGAAGTCGTCGATCAGCGGCGACACGACCGGCGCGGTCACGTTCTCGGCCTTCGACGTCCCGGTCGACACCGCCTCCCCGAAGGACTCCGACGTCCTGGACCTCTCCAAGACCGGCGGCGCGGTCGGCGAACCGGTCTGACCCGGCCTCCCGTTCAGGCGCCGGCGGCCACCCGGACGTGCAGGTGGCCGCTGAGCGGGAACTCCGGCGGGGCCGCGGGGAGGACGGCGCTGAAGGGGTAACCGCTCTTCTCCGCCACCCGGCAGGAGGCCCCGTTGTCCTCCTGGTGCAGCAGTTCGAGGCGTGTCAGCCCGGAGCCGCCGAAGGCCTCGAACGCCCAGGCCGTCAGCGCCTCCAGGGCGCGCGGGGCGACGCCCCGGCCCCGCGCCGCGGCGGCCGTCCAGTAGCCGACCTCGGCCGAAGCGCCCTCCGGCACCGGCCGCTTGAGGACGGCACCGCCCACCAGCCGGCCCGGCCCGCCCTCCGGCTCTCCTTCCAGCACCGCGAAGGCGAACCGCAGTCCCTCCTCCCAGCCCTCCCGCTGCCGCGCCACCCAGCGCAGCCCGCCGGCCGCGTCGTCCAGGGACTCGGCGGTCCAGCGCCGCAGGAACGGGTCGGCGTACGCCTCCACCAGCGCGGGGACGTCTTCCTCCCGCCAGGGGCGCAGCGACAGGGCCGGGAAGCCCGCCGTCGCGGCGGGCCGGAGGGTCGGCGGCGTGATCATCGGGCGATGATACGCACGGGCGTGCGCTACGAGCCGAGGATCGTGGTGAGGAACTCCCCGGTCCAGGCCAGCAGTTCGCGGCCGACCAGCGGCTTCCCGCCGACCTTGGCCGTCTTCGGGCGCGGCACCAGCACCTGCGAGGTGGCCGGCTTGAGGACCGTCCCCGGGTACAGGCGCTTGAGGCGCAGCTCCTGCGACTCGCGCAACTCCACCGGCCCGAAGCGGATGTTCGGCCCCTGGAGGGTGATGTCCCCGACCCCGCAGGCCCGCGCCAGCATCCGCAGCCCCGCCACCAGCAGCAGGTTCTCCACCGGCTCCGGCAGCTTGCCGTAGCGGTCCGTCAGCTCCTCCCGGACGGCCTTGACGTCGGCCTCGGAGTTCGCCGCCGCGATGGACCGGTACGCCTGCAGGCGCAGCCGCTCGCCGGGCGCGTAGTCGTGCGGGACGTGCGCGTCGACCGGCAGCTCGATCTTCACCTCCAGCGGCGGCTCCTCCTCCGCCCCGCCGCCCTCGACGGCGGCCCGGTAGTCGGCCACCGCCTCGCCGACCATCCGGATGTACAGGTCGAAGCCGACGCCCGCGATGTGCCCGGACTGCTCGCCGCCCAGCAGGTTGCCCGCGCCGCGGATCTCCAGGTCCTTCATCGCCACGTACATGCCGGCGCCCATCTCGGTGTGCTGGGCGATGGTGGCCAGCCGCTCGTGCGCGGTCTCCGTCAGCGGCTTCTCCGGCGGGTACAGGAAGTACGCGTACCCGCGCTCGCGGCCGCGCCCGACCCGGCCGCGCAGCTGGTGCAGCTGGCTCAGGCCGAAGTTGTCGCCGCGTTCCACGATCAGGGTGTTGGCGTTGGAGATGTCGATGCCGGACTCGACGATCGTCGTGGAGACCAGGACGTCGAACTTCTTCTCCCAGAAGTCGACCACGACCTGCTCCAGGGCCTGTTCCGACATCTGGCCGTGGGCCGTCGCGATCCGCGCCTCGGGCACGATCTCGCGCAGCTTCGCGGCCGCCCGGTCGATGGACTCGACCCGGTTGTGGATGTAGAAGCACTGGCCCTCGCGCAGCAGCTCGCGCCGGATCGCGGCGCCGATCTGCTTCTCCTCGTACGGGCCGACGAAGGTGAGCACCGGGTGGCGCTCCTCCGGCGGGGTGGTGATCGTCGACATCTCGCGGATGCCGGTCACCGCCATCTCCAGGGTGCGCGGGATCGGGGTCGCGGACATGGTCAGGACGTCCACGTTGGCGCGGAGCTTCTTCAGCTGCTCCTTGTGCTCGACGCCGAAGCGCTGCTCCTCGTCGACGATGACCAGGCCCAGGTCCTTGAACTTCGTCTCCTGCGAGAACAGGCGGTGGGTGCCGATGACCACGTCCACCGAGCCCTCCTTGAGGCCCTCCAGGGTGGCCTTGGACTCGGTGTCGGTCTGGAAGCGCGACAGCGCCTTCACGTTGACCGGGAACTGGCTGTAGCGCTCGGAGAAGGTCCCGAAGTGCTGCTGCACGAGGAGGGTCGTGGGGACGAGGACGGCCACCTGCTTGCCGTCCTGCACCGCCTTGAAGGCGGCCCGGACCGCGATCTCCGTCTTGCCGTAGCCGACGTCGCCGCAGATCAGGCGGTCCATCGGGACCGACTTCTCCATGTCCTCCTTGACCTCGGCGATGGTGGTGAGCTGGTCGGGCGTCTCCGCGTACGGGAACGCGTCCTCCAGCTCCCGCTGCCAGGGGGTGTCCGGGCCGAAGGTGTGGCCGGGGGCCGCCATGCGCGCGCTGTACAGCTTGATCAGGTCGGCTGCGATCTCCTTGACCGCCTTCTTCGCCCGCGCCTTGGTCTTCGTCCAGTCGGCGCCGCCGAGCCGGTGCAGGGTCGGGGCCTCGCCGCCGACGTACTTGGTGACCTGCTCCAGCTGGTCCGTCGGGATGTAGAGGCGGTCGCCGGGCTGGCCGCGCTTGGCGGGGGCGTACTCGACGAGGAGGTACTCGCGGGTGGCGCCCTGGACGGTGCGCTGCACCATCTCGATGTAGCGGCCCACGCCGTGCTGCTCGTGCACGATGTAGTCGCCGACCTCCAGCGTGAGGGGGTCGATGGACTTGCGGCGCCGGGTGGGCATCCGGCCCAGGTCCTTGGTGGCGGTGCGCTGCCCGGTCAGGTCGGTCTCGGTGAGGACGGCCAGCTTCAGCGCCGGGTCCACGAAGCCGTTGTCGATCGAACCGCAGGCGACGTGGACGATGGAGGGCTCCAGCGCCTCCAGCCTCGGCTCCAGCCGGGCCGCGATGCCCTCGCCGCCGAGCACCTCGACGGTGCGGGCGGCCGGGCCGTGGCCCTCGGTGAGGTAGACGGTGTGCCAGCCGTCGGCGATCCAGCCCTTGGTGTCGGCGAGGGCGCGGGCGGTGTCGCCCCGGTAGGCCTCGGGGGCGTGCATGCCGAGCTTCAGCGTGTCGCCGCCGGCCAGGTCCTCCTCGCCGGCCGCGAAGGGGGACACCGACCACCACATCATGCCGATCTCGCGGGCGTGCTCGCGCACGTCCGCGATCCCGCGCAGCGAGGCCGCGCCGACGTCGATGGGGGCCTCGCCGCCGCCGGCGGTGGCCGCCCAGGAGGCCATCAGGAACTCCTGCGAGGTGGCCACCAGGTCGGCGGCGCGGGTGCGGACCCGCTCCGGGTCGCAGACGACGGCCATCGACCCGGCGGGCAGGACGTCGATGAGCAGCTCCATGTCGTCGACGAGGACCGGGGCGAGGGACTCCATGCCCTCGACCGCGATCCCCTCGGCGATCTTGTTCAGCAGCTCGCCGAGCTCGGGGTGCTGCTCGGCGAGCGCGGCGGCCCGCTCGCGGACCTCGTCCGTGAGCAGCAGCTCGCGGCAGGGCGGGGCCCACAGCCCGTGCTCGGCGATCTCCAGGGAGCGCTGGTCGGCGACCTTGAAGTAACGGATCTCCTCGACCTCGTCGCCCCAGAACTCCACGCGCAGCGGGTGCTCCTCGGTGGGCGGGAACACGTCGAGGATGCCGCCGCGCACGGCGAACTCGCCGCGCTTCTCGACCAGCTCGACGCGGGCGTACGCGGCCGCTGCCAGGGCCTCGGTGACCACGCCGAGGTCGGTGGTGTCACCCTGCCGCAGGCTCACCGGCAGCAGGTCCCCGAGCCCCTTGACCTGCGGCTGGAGCACGGAGCGGATGGGGGCGACGACCACCGAGACGGGCCCGGCGGCGGGGTCGTCCTTGCTCGGGTGCGCGAGCCGGCGCAGCACGGCGATCCGGCGGCCGACGGTGTCGCTGCGCGGGCTGAGCCGCTCGTGCGGCAGCGTCTCCCAGGCCGGGTAGTCGACCACCTCGTCGGGGGGCAGCAGGGAGCGCAGCGCGGCGGCGAGGTCCTCCGCCTCCCGTCCGGTGGCGGTGACCGCGAGCACGGTCCGCCCGGTACGGGCGGCCAGCGCGGCGATCGCGAAGGGCCGGGCGGCGGGCGGGCCGACGAGGTCCACGTGCATGCGGTTGCCGTCCCCGGCCGCGGTGACCGCCTCGGCGAGGGCGGGATCCCGGGTGACGGCGTCGAGCAGTCCGTGCAGGCTCATGAGACAGGCTTTCCATCCGGTGAGGGGCGAGGGGTGCCGGGGGCAACACGAAGGGCCCGACACGTGAACGGGCCGGGGGTTCCCACCCTATGACGCCGCTCCCCCGGCCGCGCGGGGCATTCCGGTCCCGCGGGGGTGTGGCGGGCCTGCCGGACCGGGGCAGGGGGGCGGAGGGAGGCATTCCGGTCGGGGGTGAGAATCTGTCCGGATGCCGATACCCGCAAGCCCCCCGAGCACCGGCGACCGCGCCGGGCGGGCCGCGCGCAGGGCGCCGTACGCACTCGCCGCCGCGCTGTTCCTCGCGTACGCCGTGCTCTCGGTGACCCGGCACCGGCGGATGGAGGAGGGCTCCTGGGACCTCGGGATATTCGAGCAGGCGGTCAGGGCGTACGCCTGGCTCCGGCCGCCCCTGGTCGACCTGAAGGGGCCGGGCTCCAACATCCTCGGCGACCACTTCAGCCCGGTCATCGCCCTGATCGCCCCCCTCTACCGGGTCTTCCCGACCCCGGTGACCCTCCTGGTGGTGCAGGCGGCCCTGATGGCACTGTCCGCCCTGCCCGTCACCCGCGCCTCGGCGAAGCTCCTCGGGCCGGCCCGGGGGCTCGCGCTCGGGGCGGCGTACGGGCTGTCCTGGGGGATCCAGCGGGCCGTGGAGTTCGACTTCCACGAGATCTGCTTCGCCGTACCGCTGCTGGCCTTCGCCCTGGAGGCGCTGCTCGCGCGCCGCTGGCGGGCCGCCCTGGGCTGGGGGCTGCCGCTGCTGCTGGTCAAAGAGGACCTCGGGGTCACCCTGGCCGCCCTGGCCCTCGTCACCGCCTGGCGGGCCCGGCGCGCCGACCCGCGGGCCGCGCGGCTGGCGGCGGCCGTCGCCGCGGCCGGGGCGGCCGCGGCGGCACTGGTGTTCACCGTGGTGATCCCCGCCTTCGCCGCCGACGGCTACGCCTACTGGGAGAAGCTCGGCGGGGGCGAGGCCGGCGGCGGCCCGTTGAGCGGCCTCGGCACGAAGCTGACCACCCTCGGCTGGGTGCTCGTCCCCACCACCGGGCTCCTCGCGCTGCGCTCCCCGCTGCTGCTGGTGGCCGTGCCCACGCTGGGCTGGCGGTTCCTGTCGGGGGACCCGCACTACTGGTCCACCGACTACCACTACAGCGCCGTCCTGATGCCGGTCGTCGCCCTGGCCCTGGCCGACGCCCTCGACACCGCCCGGCGCAGCCCCCGGCCGCGGGTGCGGGCGTACGCCCACCAGCTGCCCGGCGCCGTGCTCGCCGCCGCCCTGGCGCTGAGCGCGACCAGCCTGCCGCTGGCCCGGCTCGGCGAGCGGTCCGCGTACGGGAAGCCCGCGCGGGTGGCCGCCGTCGAACGGCTGCTGGCGCAGATCCCGGACGGGGTGCGGGTGGAGGCGGACCACGGCCCGCTGACCCGGCTGACCTCGCGCTGCCAGGTGTACTGGATCGGCGGCACCGAGGGGGTGCTGCCGGCCTACTTGGTCTTCGACGCCTCCGACGGCCGGGCCGGCGACCCCGTCGCCTTCGCCGAGCGGCTGCACCCGGGGTCGCGCTTCGTGCTGATGGGCGAGGCGGGCGGGTACGTCCTGCTCCAGCGGATGCTGTGAGCCGCCGAGCCGCTGAGCGCCGGGCCGCCGATGCACGACGCCGGCCCCGGACCGTCCCTGCGGACGGTCCGGGGCCGGCGCGTTCCCCCGTTGTTCCCCCGTGGTTCCCCCGTACGACCGCCCCGCTATTCGCTGGCGATCGCGTTCAGGACGTTCATCCGCCCCGCCCGGAAGGCCGGGACCAGTGCGGCGAACAGGCCCACCAGGGCCGAGCCGGCGAAGACGCCGATGATGGTCGGCCACGGGATCTCCAGCACCTTCAGCCCCTGGAGGGCGAGGAGCTGCTGGGCGGTGGCACCCCAGCCCATGCCCAGGCCGAGGCCCAGCAGGGCGCCGAAGAGGGCGATGACCACCGACTCCAGGCGGATCATGCGGCGCAGCTGGCGGCGGGAGAGGCCGATGGCGCGCATCAGGCCGATCTCGCGGGTCCGCTCGACCACCGACAGGGCCAGGGTGTTCACGACACCCAGCACCGCGACGATGATCGCGAGGGCGAGGAGCCCGTAGACCATGTTGAGGAGCTGCCCGACCTGGTCCTTGAGGTCCTGCTTGTAGTCGGTCTGGTTGAGCACCTTGTACTGCGGGTACTCGGCCATGGCCGCCTTGAGCGCCGTGTACGCGCTGTCGGCCTGCCCCTTCTCGGCCTTGGCCAGCAGCATGAACGGGCGGGCCAGCCGGTCGGCCGGGATGTTGGCCTCGGCGGTCGCGGTGCTGATGTACTTCACGCCCTTGTCGAGGTTGCCCTCGTCCGAGGTGATCGCGGCGACCTTCAGCCTGGTGGTCTGGCCGCCGTCGAAGGCGACCGTGAGCTCGTCGCCGACCTTGACGTGGTGCTTGTCGGCGTAGAGGGAGCCCACCGCCATGGATCCGGCCGCGTACGCGTCCCCGTGCGCGCCGGCGATCATCTTGCGGCGCACGTCCTGGGCGTAGGACGGGTCGGTGACGCTGATCCGGTCCTTGGCGGAGGTGCCGTCCGGGGCGGTGATCTTCGCCTCGACCTCGCGGTAGGCGGTGACGTGGTCCAGGCCCTTGGTGGAGCGCATGGCCTGCTCGGCCTGCGGCATCATCGGCTGGCCGCCCTGGGAGGCGACGATGTAGTCGGCGCCGACGGTGCGGTCGAGCTCGTCGGTGGCGGAGGCCACCATGGAGGAGCCGACCACCGACAGGCAGGCGACCAGCGCCAGTCCGATCATCAGCGCGGCGGCCGTGGCGCCGGTGCGGCGCGGGTTGCGCAGCGCGTTGCGCTCGGCGAGCCGGCCGACGGAGCCGAAGGGCCGCAGCACCGGGGCGGCGAGCACCCGGACCACGACACCGGCCAGCAGCGGGCCGATCACGATGAAGCCGATCAGGCTGAACAGCACGCCGACGGCCAGCCACAGCGAGCCCGCGGAGGCCTTCTCGGCGGCCGCGGCGAGGAACAGGGCCGCGGCGCCGATGCCCGTGAGCACCAGGCCGAGGGCCGCGCGGACCCGGCCGGCCTTCTTGTCGCCGGGGGTTCCGGCGTCGCGCAGGGCGGCCATCGGGGAGACCTTGCCGGCCCGGCGGGCCGGGACGTAGGCGGCGACGACGGTGACGACGATGCCCAGGACCAGGCCGACGACCGGGGTCGTCCACTTGACCGTCAGGTCGGCGGTGGACAGCTGCATGCCCATCTGGCCCATCAGCTTCATCAGGCCGACGGCCAGGCCCACGCCCGCCGCGACTCCGGCGAGGGAGCCGACGACGCCGAGCAGGAACGCCTCGATGAGGACCGAGCGGTTGATCTGGCCCCGGTCGGAGCCGATGGCGCGCATCAGGCCGATCTCGCGGGTCCGCTGGGCGACCAGCATCGAGAAGGTGTTGAAGATCAGGAAGATGCCGACGAGGAAGGCGATGCCGGCGAAGCCGAGCATCACGTACTTCATGACGTCGAGGAAGCCCATGTCCTTCTTGTTGGCGGCCGCGGCTTCCTTGGCGGTCTGCAGCTTGTACGTGTCCGCGCCGACGGCGGCCGCCACGTTCTTCTTCAGCTGCTCGTGCGTCACGCCGTCCTTGGCGGTGACGTTGACGTGGGTGAACGTGCCCGGAGCGCCGAGCAGCTTCTCCTGGGCGGTGGCGGTGTCGAAGTAGACGATGGCCGCGCCCGGGTTGGTCACGGTGAAGGAGGCGATGCCGCTGATCTTCGCCCGGACGTCACCGGTGACGGCGATGGTGCGCAGCTCGTCCCCGAGCTTCAGCGTGTGCTTGTCGGCGGTGTCGGCGTCGACCATCACCTCGGTGGGGCCGCGCGGGGCGTGACCGGAGGTGATCTTCATCGACTTGAGCTCGTTGTCGTTCCAGTTGCCCGCGATGGTCGGGGCTCCGGTGGTCGACCCCATGTTCTCGTTCTTGGAGTTGACGACGGTGACGGCCATCGAGACGACGCCGCCCTCGGCGGACTTCACGCCCTCGGCGCCGCGGACCTTCTCCACGACCGTGCCGGGCAGGGACTCCGGCCTGCCGCGGGCGGAGATCTCCTCGCCCTCCTCGCCTTCCTTGGGGCTGACGGTGACGTCCGAGCTGGTGACGGCGAACAGCTTGTCGAAGGTGGTGTTCATGGTGTCCGTGAACACCAGGGTCCCGCAGACGAAGGCGACCGACAGCAGCACGGCGACCGCGGAGAGCGCCATCCGGCCCTTGTGCGCGAGGAAGTTGCGCCGCGCGGTCTTCATGACGGTCACGAGGTCCGCCCGCGCGCGTCGAAGTCCTTCATCCGGTCGAGCACCTGGTCGGCGGTGGGCCCGTACATCTCGTCGACGATGCGGCCGTCGGCGAGGAAGATGACGCGGTCCGCGTAGGAGGCGGCGACCGGGTCGTGGGTGACCATCACGATGGTCTGGCCCAGCTGGTCGACGGACTGGCGCAGGAAGCCGAGGACCTCGGCGCCGGCCCGGGAGTCCAGGTTGCCGGTCGGCTCGTCGCCGAAGATGATCGCCGGGCGGGCGGCGAGGGCGCGGGCGACCGCCACGCGCTGCTGCTGGCCGCCGGACAGCTCGGTCGGGCGGTGCTTGAGGCGGCCCGCGAGACCGACCGTCTGGACGACCCGGTCCAGCCACTGCGGGTCCGGCTTGCGGCCCGCGATGTCCATGGGGAGGGTGATGTTCTCCAGGGCGTTGAGCGTCGGCAGCAGGTTGAACGCCTGGAAGATGAAGCCGATCTTGTCCCGGCGCAGCTGGGTGAGCTTCTTGTCCTTCAGGCCGGTGATCTCGGTGTCCTCCAGGTGGATCTGCCCGCCGGTCACCGTGTCCAGCCCGGCCAGGCAGTGCATCAGCGTGGACTTGCCCGAGCCGGAGGGGCCCATGATCGCGGTGAACTGGCCGCGGTGGATGTCCACGTCCACGTGGTCGAGGGCGACGACGCGGGTCTCGCCGGAGCCGTAGGCCTTGACGACCTGGCGCGCCCGGGCCGCGACGGAGTTCTGTCCCCCGCCGCTCCCGTGCCTGGTCTCGGTCATCGCCGTTGTCACGGTGCTGTCTCCCCTGTTGGTGTTCCTGTGCCGGTGCCGCCGGCGCGTACACGGCCGGTGTGCGCATGGCCGATACCGGTATGCGCATGGCCGATATCCGTACGGCCGCCGTCGAAGTCTGCGGTGCGGGGGGTCCCGGGCGCGCTGGTGCCCATCGCCGTATCCACCGGGGGGTTATCCCCACCCCCACCCCCCGGCGGCCCCGCTCGTATGAACCAGTTAAGGACCTCGCGGGCCCTTCGGCCTCCTCCGCCGGGACGAACGTCCCCTGGGCCCAAATGCTGAGCCACCCCTAGGGGTTGTCCACCCTGCGGCGGACCGGGGGTAGGGGGCACGGACGGACCGGGCGCCGATGAGACGGGGATTCCGCCCGGAGCGGCCCGGTGAGATGGTGTTCCCCGCAGACGAGGGGAACGTGGTGGAAGCAGGAGAAAACCGGGCGAAAGGCTCCACGGAAGCGTCCGCGGAGGGCGCGGCGGACCCCGCCGACCGCCCCGGAGGAAACGCTTCCGCGAGCGGCCCCGGACCCGGAACGGCCTCGGGGCCCGACTCCTGGACCCACGGGGCCGGGCCCGGGCGGCCGCCCACCCGGGTCGTGGCGGCGCTGATGCTGAGCATGGCCCTGGTCGCGCTCGACAGCACGATCGTCTCCACCGCCGTCCCGCAGATCGTCGGGGACCTCGGCGGGTTCTCCGTCTTCTCCTGGCTGTTCTCCGGCTACCTCCTCGCCGTCACCGTCACCCTGCCCCTCTACGGCAAGCTCAGCGACACCTTCGGCCGCAAGCCCGTCCTCCTCTTCGGCACCGCCCTCTTCCTCGCCGGCTCCCTGCTGTGCGCGTCCGCCTGGAACATGGCCGCGCTCATCGCCTTCCGCATCGTCCAGGGGCTGGGCGGCGGAGCCCTGCAGAGCACCGTGCAGACCCTGGCCGCCGACCTCTACCCGCTGCGCGACCGCCCCCGCATACAGGCCCGGATGACCACCGTGTGGGCGAGCTCCGCCCTGCTCGGCCCCGCGCTCGGCGGGGTGCTGGCCGGGTACGCCGGATGGCGCTGGACCTTCCTCGTCAACGTGCCGCCGGCCGGGCTGGCCCTCTGGCTGACCGCCCGCCACCTCGTGGAACCCGTACGGTCCCCCGGCCGCCGGGGCCCGGTGGACTGGGCCGGGGCCCTCGCCGTCTTCGCCTGCGGCGGGCTGCTGCTCTTCGCGCTGGTCCAGGGCGGCGTGGCCTGGCCCTGGCTGTCGGCGCCCTCGCTGGCGCTGCTGGGCACGAGCGCGGTCCTGGCGGTGGTGGTGGTCCGGGTGGAGCGCCGGGCCGAGGAACCGATCCTGCCCGGCTGGGTGTGGCGCCGGCGCACCATCGCCGCCGTGAACCTGGCGATGGCGGCACTGGGGCTGCTGATGGTCGCCCCGATGGTCTTCATGCCGACCTACGCCCAGTCCGTGCTCGGGCTCGGGCCGGTCGGAGCCGGGCTCCTGACCGCCCTGATGACGCTGAGCTGGCCGCTGTCGGCCGCCTTCTGCCAGCACGTGTACCGGCGGATCGGCTTCCGCGACACCGCCGCCCTGGGCGTCGGGCTGGGGTCGGCGGTCCTGTTCGCCTTCACCCTGCTGCCGTACCCGGCGCGGCCGTGGCAGCCCGCGCTGGTGATGCTGCTGCTGGGCGCCGCCCTCGGGCTGTTCCAACTGCCGCTGGTGGTCGGGGTGCAGTCCACGGTGGGCTGGGCCGAGCGGGGCACCACCACGGCCTCGGTGCTGTTCTGCCGCACCGTCGGGCAGAGCGTGGGGGCCGCGCTGCTGGGGGCGGTGGCCAACGCGACCGTCGCCGCCCGGCTGACGGGGGCGCCGCTGCCGGGGCTGCCGGAGCGCCTCGACGACGTGTCGCGGGCCCTGGCGGAGCCGGGCGGGCTGTCGCCGGCCGCCGCCGAGCACCTGCGGGCGGCGGTGGCGGCCGCGGTGGAGCACATCTTCCTCGGCGCGACGGCCGCCGGGGTGGCGGCGGTGCTGGTGCTGCTGCTCGTCGCGCCGCGCAGGTTCCCGGTGCTGCCGGAGCACCAGTAGCGGCGGGGGGCGGCGGGGCGGGGGGTGGCCGAGCGGGGGCGGGGGTGGGTCCGTGCGCTCCGGCCCGCGCGTCGGGTTGTCATGTTCGGACCCAGTGGGTGACCCTCTTGCCCAGGACCGCATCCGGGGGGACGACATGGCATCCGCACTCTTCGCGCTCGCGTTACTGGCCGCCCTGGCCGGGCCGGTGGCCCTGCGCCTGCGCCGCCGGCCGGGCTTCGTCACCGGCCGCGACGGCCGGCTCTCCACCTCCACCACCCTCGCGCTGGCCTGGACGGTGCTCCTGCTCTGGCTGCTGCTCGCGATCCTCGCGTACGGGCTCACGGCGGGCGGCGGCGTCTCCTACTTCCGCGGCACCGGCACCGGCTCCGACGGCCCGCTGTCGGCCCTGACCTCGGTGTACCTGCCGCTGCTCGGGGGCCCGTACGCGGCCCTCATCGCGGCGAAGGCAGTCGTCGGCATCCGGCTGGAGAGCGGCAGCATGGCCAAGCCGGCCCCCAGGCCCACCCCCGGCGGCCGCCGCCCGCTGCGGGAGCTGATCGCGAACGACAGCGGCCGGACCGACCTGGTGGACCTCCAGTACGTGGCCCTGAGCGCGGTCACGATGCTCTACGTCGTCCTCTTCTTCCTCTCCGACGTGGGCGGCGGGCTCCCCCGGCTGCCCGGCGAGATCTGGGCGCTGACCGGCGCTCCGGCCGGGGCCTACCTGGTCAACAAGATGGCCACCCGCGCCAACCCGGTGATCACCGACGTCACCGTCACCCCCGAGGGGCTGCTCCGGGTGGAGGGCGGCGGCTTCACCGAGCCCCGCCTCACGGTGGACGGCACCCCGGTCGAGGCGACGCCGGATCCGGCGACCGGCGCCCTGACCGCCCGGCTGCCGCAGACGGCGAAGCCTCCGTTCACGGTGGTGGTCGTCTCGCGCGGGCTGCGCAGCGACCCGTACCGCTACGAGGGCGCCCCGGCCGCCGCCGCCCCCGCGGCGGCGGCCCCGCGGGCATGACGGGGGCCCGGCACCTCCGGGTGCCGGGCCCCTCGTTCGTCCTGCCGAGATCAGCCGAGCATGCGGAACGGCGAGTCGAAGTAGTCGGACTCCCCGTCGGAGCCGTCGGAGCCGTCGGAGGCCTCGGAGGCGTCGGAGGCGTCGGAGGCGTCGCTGTCGGCCGGCTGCTGGGCGGGGGCCTGGGCGGCGTCCTCGCGCTTGTCCTTCTCGCCCGGCTGGGCCTGCTGGCCCTGCTTGTCGGAAGATTCGAACACGACGGCGGAGGCCTCGAAGTCGCCCGCCTTCTCACCCGGGCCCGCCGCCACGACCGGCTCGCCCTCGCAGTTCTTGTTGTCGAAGAACAGGGCCACCTTGTCGGTCTCGTTGACGGCTTCCTCGATCGGGGCGTCGGTCACGGCCAGCGCGTGGCACTTGTCCTCGGCCAGGTCGCTCACCTGCCCGGTCTTGCTTTCGCCGTTCTGCTGGAAGCTGTAGCTGAGGGCCTTGCCGTCGTCCGCGAGCGCGGTGGCGGCGGTCGGCAGGACGAGGGTGAGGGCTCCGGCGAGGGCTACGGCGGTGGTGCGAAGACGCATGAGGGGGTTCCGTTCTTCTCTTCCACGGGCGGATGCCGGTCCGGTGGCATCCGGGAGGGAGCGTAGGAGCGCGACGCGTTGGCGAAACCTTTCCTCAGCGGGAGCGCGCCCTGAGGTTCACCCACCCTGCCCCCCGCGGGCCCACCCCGCCTCCTCCTCCGGGGAGATCCGGTTCACGCGCCACCCCTCGGGGGTCTCGGTCAGCGTCAGGGCCCCGATCCAGTCCGTTCCGCCCTCCGGGTACTCCCACTCGGCCGGGTCCGCCAGCACCTCCGGCAGCGCCTCGCGCGGCACCGCCCCACCCGGCTGGAAGCCCGGGGTCCCGTCGGGCGCGACCCACGGCACCACCCGGCGCACCTCGATCCACCCCCGGTCGACGAGGTCGAGCAGGACCGGGGCCAGCTCGGCGGCCGGCAGCTCCTTGTCCTCCTCGGCCAGGTCGCCCCAGATGCCGGGCAGGATGTCGATCTCGAAGGCGTTGATCATGAAGGCCCGCTGGCTCTCGGTCAGCGACTCCCATGCGCGGCTCACGCGCCCTCCCCCTTGTGCCGGGCGTAGTAGCGCGCCACCCGGGCCCGGTTGCCGCACGCCGAAGCCACGCACCAGCGCCGGCGCGGGTGCGCCGGCAGGAACAGCAGCACGCAGTCCGGCGCCTCGCACTCGCGCACCGACATCACCCGCGGGTCCGTCACCAGCTCCACCACGGCCTCGGCGAGCTCCGCGGCGAGCCGCTGCGCGGGGGCGGCCTCCCGGTACGGGGCCGCCGTCATACCGGTCAGCGCCGTCCAGGCCAGCTCGGTGCGGGCCGGGGCGGCGGCGAGGATCCCGTTGAGCGCGGCCAGGGCGCCGGGCGGGGGCCGCTCACCGCGCCGGGCGGCGGCGAGCAGCGGCCCGGCCGCCTCCCGCACGGCGTGCACGGCGGTGACCTCGGCCTCCCCGACCTCCGCGACGCGGCTCAGCCGCCCGGGCTGCTCGGCCAGCCAGGCGGCGAGTCCCGCCCGGTCGGCGATGAGGTCGCCGGCACCGGCGGGCCGGGTGTTCAGCAGGTCGAGGGCGAGGGGCTCGCCCAGCAGCGGGAAGAGATTCACGCCGCTAATGCTACCAAACCCTCTTGACCCATTAGCCGCAAACCCAGCAGACTAATGCCACCGAAGCCCGAGGAGGCATGTGATGATCGCTCACCGCACCGTCGACGTGGACGGCGTGACCGTCGCCTACCGCGAGAGCGGCCCGGCCGACGGCCCGGTCCTGCTGCTCCTGCACGGCTTCCCCACCGCCTCGCACCAGTTCACCCGCCTCATGGACGCACTCGCCGGCACCCCCTACCGGCTGATCGCCCCGGACTACCCCGGCTTCGGCCGCACCACCGCCCCGCACGGCTTCACGTACACCTTCGACCGGCTCGCCGACATCGTGGAGGGCTTCACCGACGCCCTCGCCCTCGACCGCTTCGCCCTGTACGTCTTCGACTTCGGCGCCCCCGTCGGGCTGCGGCTCGCCACCCGCCGCCCCGACCGCGTCACCCACCTGATCGTCCAGAACGGGAACGCGTACGACGAGGGCCTCTCCGACGCCGCCCGCGAGTTCGCCGGACTGCGCCGCGAGGTACCCGGCAACGAGGAACGCGTCCGCGCCCTGTTCACCGAGGAGGGCACCCGCTTCCAGTACGAGACCGGCGTCGCGGACCCCGCCCTGATCTCCCCCGACAACTGGACCCTCGACGTCCACTACCTCGGGCTGCCCGGCCGCGCCGACGCCCAGGCCGACCTCGCCTTCGACTACGCCTCGAACTTCGCCCACTACCCCGACTGGCAGGCCTGGCTCCGCACGGCCGCCGTCCCGGTCCTCGTCGCCTGGGGCGCCGGCGACCCCTTCTTCACCCCGGCCGGCGCCAAGGCCTACCTCCGCGACGCCCCCCACGCCGAGGTCCACGTCTTCGAGGGCGCGGGCCACTTCGCCCTGGAGACCCACCTCCCCGAAATCGCCCCGCTGATCCGCGGCTTCCTCACCCCCACAACCGCCGGCCGGTGACGCTCCCGGGACCGCGCACCGCGTGCACCCCGGCCCCGCCCTCGTACGACGCGGCGACGACGGCGACACCGCCGTCCAGGGCCAGCGCCGTGAAGTCCGGGCGGCCGGCCCCGGCCCCCAGAACCGTTTCCGCACCGGCCCCCATGAGGTCCCACCCCTCCAGCAACCGCACCCGCCGCCAACCGCCCTCCCCGCCCGGCGGCATCAGCAGGAACTCACCGCCCTCACCGAACAGCCCCTCGGCCACGGCGAGCCGGTGCCAGCACACGTTGAGCGCCTCCACCAGCCGCGGATCCGCGTACCGGACGTAGACACCCCCGAACACCTCCGCCGAGCCGTATCCGACGACGGCCGCGACCACCCCCTCCGGCACCCCGCCCGGCACCACCCCGAGCCCGGCCCGCCCCAACGCCTCGCGCACGGCTAGGACCGGAATCCCACGATCCCGAACCCGGGCCGCGCCTCGACCTGCCGCAGCCACCCCAGCACGTCCCCCACGGCCTCCGACACCTCGCTGTCCAGCAGCGGAACCTCGCCCCGCCGCTTGGTCTCCTCGAACTGCTCCAGCGCCTTCACGCACTCCTCGTACGTCCACTCGCCACAACCCGGCGTGTACGTGGACGGCAGCCCGCCCGGCAGGTCCGAGAAGTCGAAGTCCTCGACCGAAACGGCGTCCACCTTCAAAGCCCGCAGCCCCGCGTCGACCATCCCCAGCCAGTCGCCCCGGTACGGGGAGAACGAGGAGTTGTCGAGGAAGGACCCCGTCAGGTCACAGAGCCGCTTGTACGCGTACGCGTACTGGAAGGCGTGCTCCCGGTCCTCACTGAACGGCCCGCCGTACACCACCGCGCGCAGCGCCTCGTACGCCGTCGGCGCGCCGTTCTCTATCTCCGAGTCGAACCAGTCGTCGTCGTGCGCGAGATCGGCGGCGAACCGCTCCCGGACCAGGTCCAGGAGCGCGTCGTCGCGCGAGCCGACCAGGGCGTGGACGGCGTTCAGATCGAGCAGGTACACACTCAACGAAGAACTCATACCGCGAGGCTAACGCCGCCCACCGACAATCGACTTGGCGGCGCCCTTCCCCCGTGCACCGCCCCCGCGCGGCGAGCACGCCGCCGCGCGGAACAGCCCCTTACCCCTCCGCCGGCGCCCGGCCCGTCAGCGCCGCCAGGCTGGAGCGGACGTGGCTCATGTGGGCCCGCATCTCCTCCTGCGCCTCCTGGTGCTCGCGCAGGATCCGGTCCGTCTCGCGCCCCGTCCGCTCCTCCCGGACCCGCGCCTGCGCCACCAGTTCCTCCGCCCGCGCCTCCGCGTCCTCCTGGCCGTGCCGCGCCGACTCCTCCGCCTCGGCGTACCCGCGCCGCGCCTCCGCCAGCCGCGCCTCCGCGTACCGCTCCAGCTCCGCGTAGCGCGCGTCCTGCTCGTCCGCCCGCGCCGCCAGCTCCCGCCCCGACGCGTCCCACCGCTCGACCTGGTCCTGCTCGAGCTCCGCGAGCAGCGCCCGCGCCCGGCGCCCCGCCTCCGCCAGCGCGGCCTGCGCCTCGGACCGCCAGCCGGCCGCGTCCTCCCGCGCCTCCGACCGCAGCGCGTCCGCCTCCCGCTGCGCCCGCAGCAGCCCCTGGCGCGCCCGCACCTCGGTCTGCTCGCGCACCGCCTCCGCGTCGTGCCGCGCCAGCTCGGCCACCCGGCCGGCATGCGCCTCGGCCGCACCCGCCGCCTCCGCCGCGTCCGCCCGCGCCTCCTCCCGCAGGACCTCCGCCTCCTCCTGCGCCAGCTGGAGGATCCGCCGCGCCCGCTCGCTCAGGTCGTCGTACGTCTGCGGAGCCAGCGCGGCCACGGCCGCCCGCAACCGTTCGGCCTCCGCCTCCATCTGACGGGCCAGCACGGTCAGCCGCGCCACCCGCTCCCAGGCCTCGTCCCGGCTGCCGGACAGCCGCGCGAGATAGCGGTCGACTTCGTCCATCCGGTAGCCACGACCGCGCACAGTCGCAAAGGGTGCAGTCATCCTGGGAGCGCCTCTCTCGCGGGGATTGCTGTCAAGGATGCGTCATTTGGTCGCAGAAGCCGGAATGGCCGGGCCGGGTCCCCCACCCCAAGGGGACCCGGCCCGTCCACACGCACGCTCACCGCGTCAGAGCAGTCCGTCCCACATCTGCTCCAGCAGCACCGACCACCAGCTCTCGGGCGAAGCCAGCGCCGCACTGTCCAGACCGGCCAGATTCGCCTGGAAATCGACGGTCCAGCGCCCTGCCTGCTCCGGCGTCAGATGCTGCCGCAGCCGCCACATGTGACCCAGCATCGCCAGCGAACGCGCGAACTGCGGCAGGCTCGAATTCACGAACTGCGGCGGCACGGGCGCCCCGCCGGGACCGGCCTCCACCGGCACCGCCACTATGTGCGCGGTCCCGTACTGCACGCACAGCGCCTTGCCGAAGTCGCTGCCGACGACCAGGTACGAGCCCGCGTCCGACGCCGGCTGCACCCCGCGCTGCGCCGCCATCTCGGCCAGCGTCGGCACCGGCTGGCCCGGCACCGCCTGCGCCCAGAAGAACGGCCCGAAGTCGACCGGCAGACCCGCCCACATCAGGGTCTGCGCCACGATCTCCGGCACGCCCTGGCGCGACACCGCCCGCTGGTCGAAACGGAAGACCCCCTGCGGCCCGAAGGCACCCGCCAGCTCCTGCGCGATCGCGTCCATCGGGATCGCCGGCTGGAGCGGAACCTGCGGCAGCGGCGCCCGGACCGGCGCGGGACGCGCGGGCCCGTCCGCCACCTGGTGCAGCTCACCCTGATGGGTGAGCAGGTGGCGCATGCCCTGCTGACGGCCCGCGTGGTCGGTCCCGTACGGGGCCACGCTCGTGATCCGCACCTGCGGCCAGGTCTCCCGGATCATCCGGGCGCAGTAACCGCCCGGCAGCTCGCAGGAAGCCAGCTCGGTGTGCAGCTCCAGCACCTGCTGCGGCGGCACGTTCATCGCGCGCAGCTCGTACAGGATCTG
>NZ_GG657750.1:3234209-3259817 GCF_000158895.1 Streptomyces sp. C
CGATGGACCCGGCATCCGCCAGAAACCGCCAACGCCGGAGCCACGGTCGTCTTCGGCAGCTGGCTGCCGCCCGCCATCAGCGTGGTCTTGGCCTCCGGGGCCACCCCCGAGGCGGAGGGCGCGTCGTCCAGGTCGGAGCCGGACAGCGGCGGCGCGAACACGGTGGCGGGCAGCGGAACGGAGCCGTCCTCGGCACCGGAGTTCACGTCCGTCCCGGCCCACGGCGTGGACCCGGCCGGCACCCCGTCGTTCGCGGTCGGCTCGTACGGCACCTCGCCCCCGCGCCCGAGCGGAACCGGACCCCCCGAAACCGCACCCGCACCGACCCCGGCACCGGCTCCGGCACCGACCCCGGCACCCGAGCCGGAAGAACCCGCACCCGAGCCCGAACCCGAACCCGTCCCGGCACCCGCACCGGCACCCGCACCACCCGCCGGCGGAATCCCCGCCCGGTCCGCCGCCTCCTGCAGCCACTGCGGCGGCGTCAGCATGAACGACGTCTGCTCCGAGTCGATCCGCGGCGGCGGAACCGAAGCCTCCGAAGCCGCCGACGCGGCAGCGGCCCCGTACTCCTCCTCGTACCGCCGGATCACCTCACCCACCGGCAGCCCCGGCCACAACGTCACCTCACCGCTGTCCCGCGCGATGACCAGCCGCTGCCGCCCACCACCGGACACCGGACCGGCCGCCCGGTCCTCGGCCCACACCACGAACCCGAGCCCGAACTCCCGCACCCGCACCTCACGGTGCTGGTACGCGGGCACGTCCCCGTTGATCCACTCCTCGGCGCGCTCCTGCGCCTGCGCGAACGTCACCACGACGCCGTCACCCCTCACCCATGCCGGCACCGGACACTGCAACCGAACGCGCGAATCCGCCGTCCACCATCAGACCGGCCACCGTCTCCAGCTCCGGCGGATTACCCGCCAACCGCTCCAGGAAGGCATCGAAATCGGCACCGCACGGCAGCAACAGACGCTCCACCCGCTCCTGCACCGTCCAGCCGTCCCGGTCGCGCGCGTCGTCGTACGGGGAGAACCAGACGGAGCCCACGCCCTCGCCCTTCACCTTCACCGCGAGCAGCCCGCCCTGCACGAACGCCACGCACAGGTAGTCCTTCGTCAGGTGGTCCCGCAGGCACTTGTTCACGTACACCAGGTCGTTGACCGCCGCCTCCTCACGCACCGTGAAGAACGGCTGGTCCACCAGCAGTCCCAGCTCCACCAGCAGCCCCGCCCCCACCGGCGCACAGCCGCCCGCCGCCTTCAGGAACGAGCGGTACGCCTCCGGCAGCCGGTAGCCGAGGTCCTCCTCGACACCCTGCACCTGCTGCTCCGACACCGACACCAGGGCCTTCGGCAGGCCCAGGTGCGCCGGACGCGCCTCCTGCAGCGGCCGCGCCCCGCGCTTGTCGTGGTCCACCGGAGCGGTCGCCAGACCCGCGTGGTGCCGCAGCAGCGCCTTGACCTCGACCGGGACCAGCTCCATCCGCCGCGAGCCCGCGACGTGGTGCCAGGTCCAGCCGTGCGGGGTCGCCACCGGACCCACCGTGTCCCAGAGCGGGTGCCCGGCGGCACGCATCGCCGCGTTGGCGGACACGAAGTCCGTCAGGCGCAGCTCGTCCACGCCGAAGCCCTCCGGGGGCTCGGCGATCTCCACGGCCGCGCGCGCGTAGCGCGAGAAATCGGGATGACCGTTGCCGTCCATCCGCACCCCGTGGGGATGCCGAGCAGCCCGGACCGGGTCCGGGAAGTGCACGACCTGCCCCGAGTAAGCGGCGTTGGGTGGCGCGGCCTGCTGCCCGAGCCGACCTGTCGTCATGGCGGTAGCCCCCTGCTGGATCTGGCTGGTTCACCACAGCCTATGTGCTCCGGCAAGACCCTCACCCGCCCCCGAGGCGCGCGTGCGCCGACGGGGCGGGAACATCCGAATTGATACGAATATTCGACCCCGCTTCCGCGCGCCAGGTGACATTTGACAGGCTGTCCCGCAGCACGGGGGCGTGCGCGACAGCGACCACCACCGCCGCCACGGGAGGGAAGAGCACCATGCAGACCGCGACGACACGGACCGCGACCACACAGACCGCGACCACGCAAGACGTGGCGCCCCGCACGGGCCGCCCGCAGCCGGCCGACACCGGCGCCGCCGGCGACCCCCGGCTGCGCTGGAGCAGCTCCGGCACCGTCCAGACCACGCCCGTGCTCCGCTTCCGCCGCGACGGCATCCTGCCCACCGTCGCCGCCGCCCTCTCCGTCCGCGGCGAGACCCTCACCGGCACCGCCGGCAAGGGCGACCGGCCGCCCGCCCTGCACCCGCTCGTCCAGGACTTCCACGACACCCTCACCAGCGGCCAGCGCGAACGCTTCACCGGACGGTGTCCCGAGGCGATCCTGCTCTCCCGCCACCTCACCGCCGTCGAGGGCGCCCGCAGCAAGCGCGCCTCCCGCAAGCCGCTCTCCGCGAGCGAGGCCCGCCGCTCCCTCAAGCACGCCCGCATAACCGCCCGCCACATCCGCGAGGACGGCGACCCCCTGCACGGCACCTACGCGCCGCCCTGCCGTTCCTGCGACGCGCTCCTCAACCACTTCGGCGTACGCCCCGTCGACCTCACCCACCCCGAGTAGCCACCATGACCGCGTCCTCCGCCTCCTACGACCGCTCCTCGGCCACCCGCTTCCCCGGACCCGTGGACTCCGCCCTGCGCACCGCCGGATGGGAACCCGGCCGCTGGGACATCAAGCAGGCCGAATACTGGGCCGACGCCCTGCGCGACCACACCACCCCCGCCGGCCACCGGCACACCGTCTTCCCCGCGGCCGTCGAGGCCTGGGCCGAATTCGGCGGCCTCACCCTCAGCGCACCGGGCCCGGGCCGCCAGACGGCCCCCACGGCCGTACGCGTCGACCCGCTGACGGGCCTCCACCTGGCCCGCACCTTCGCCGACCTCGGACGGGCCCTGTCCACCCAGCTCAGCCCGCTCGGCGCCGGCACCGACGGCGCTTCCCACCTCGCCATCGACCTCGAAGGCCGCGTCTACCTCGTCGACCACACCGGCGACTGGTACCTCGGCTCCGGACTCGACGAGGCCCTCACCCTCCTCCTCACCGGCCTCCAGCCCGCCCGCCTCACCACCGGCTGACGGACCCGCGGCACCTACCGGGCCGGCAGCACCGCCGACACCTTGAACCCCCCGCCGTCCGTCGGCCCGGACACGAACACCCCGCCCAGCCCCACCACCCGCTCCCGCATCCCGAGCAGCCCGTTCCCCCCGCTGGGCAGGTCGGCGCCCCGCGCCTCCCCCTCGCACGGCCCGTTCTCCACCTGCATCGCCACCTCCCCCTCCCGGTGCGCCAGCCGTACGACGACCCGCGCGCCCGGAGCGTGCTTGTGGCAGTTGGTCAGCGCCTCCTGCACCACCCGGTACGCCGTCTGCTCCACCTCCGGCCGATAGCCGCCGCCCTCGCCCTGCACCAGCACCTCCACGACCATCCCGGCCGCCCGCGACTGCCCGACCAGCGCCTCCAGCTCCCCGAGCGTGGGCCCCTCCTCCAGCGCCACCGGCGCGGACACCTCCCGCACCACCGGCTGCTTCTCCGGAGCCCGCAGCACCCCCAGCATCTCCCGCAGCTCCGTCAACGCCTGGCGCCCCATGTCACCCACCAGCGCCGCGTTCCGCACCGCCTTCACCGGGTCCTTCGCCGCCACCGCCTGCAGCGCCGCCGCGTGCACCACCATCAGCGACACCCGGTGCGCCACCACGTCGTGCATCTCCCGCGCGATGCGCGTCCGCTCCTCCTGGCGGGCCCACTCGGCCCGCTCCTCCGCCCGGTCCGCCAGCAGCGACAGCTCCCGCTCCAGCGAGTCCGCCCGCTCCTGCAGGCTCTCCATCAGCCGGCGCCGCGCGCCCACGTACAGCCCGAGCAGCACCGGCGGCACGGTCAGCGCCACCGCCATGAACACGGACAGCACGATCACGAGCGTGCCGTCGGCCTCCACGTCCCCGCGGGTCTGCACGTACGTCACCACGAACGTCCCGGCCAGCGACATCGCGGCCAGCGTCGCCAGGATCCGCCGGGGCACCTCGCACGCCGCCAGTGTGTACAGCCCCACCACGCCGAGCAGGAAGCCCATCGTGGCCGGCGTGACGGCGATCCCGACGAGCACCACCGCCACCGGGCGGCGCCGGCGCAGCACCAGGGCGGAGCCCACCAGCGCCCCGAAGAGCACCCCGGCCCACACCGGCACCCCGGCCTCGCGCGCGGTCGGCACCCCCTCGAAGGCGCACTCGACGGCCGAGGCCACCCCGAGCCCCACGTCGAGCACGGCCGCCCGCCGCCGCTCCCACCACCAGGGCCCGTCCCGGCCCGTCCCCTCGCGCCCATCCCCCGTACTGGTCATGCCGTCCAGCGTACGCAGCGGGCCCGGCACGGTGGCGGGCCGAAATCCCGTGAACCGCCGGAGCCGCGGGGCACCGGCCCGCACCACCGTATTGACCGTCGCGTCGAGGGGGCAGGGTGCGGCATAGTAGGAGCGATCAACTTGGACCGGGACGACTGGATATCCGTTTCAGGTTGATTGGCCATCCCCTGTGGTGTAATTGGCAGCACTGAGGCTTTTGGTGCCTTATGTCCGGGTTCGAGTCCTGGCGGGGGAGCTTGGCACACGCGGGTCCCGGCTTCACGGTCGGGACCCGGCCTCGTTTTCGGACTGTGACCCCCCGCTATCCTTCACGGGTCCACCCCCGAAGCCGAAGGGCCCACCCGTGAGCGCAACCCGCCCGGCAGCCGTCGTCGTACTCGCAGCGGGTGAGGGCACCCGCATGAAGTCGGCCACACCCAAGGTTCTGCACGAGATCGCCGGGCGCTCGCTCGTCGGTCACGTGGTCGCGGCCTCCCGCGAGCTGGACCCGACCCACCTCGTGGTCGTCGTGGGCCACGCCCGCGAGCAGGTCGCCGCGCACCTCGCCGACGTCGACGCCGGCGTCCGCACCGCCGTCCAGTACGAACAGAACGGCACCGGCCACGCCGTCCGCATGGCCCTGGAGGAGCTCGGCGGCCAGCTGACCGGCACCGTGATCGTCGTCTGCGGCGACACCCCGCTGCTCACCGGCGAGACCCTGCGCGCCCTCGCGGCCACCCACGAGGCCGACGGCAACGCCGTCACCGTGCTCACCGCCGAGGTCCCCGACTCCACCGGCTACGGCCGCATCGTCCGCGACCCGGCCACCGGCGCCGTGACCGCCATCGTCGAGCACAAGGACGCCACCGACGCGCAGCGCGCGATCCGGGAGATCAACTCCGGGGTCTTCGCGTTCGACGGCGCACTGCTCGCGGACGCGCTCGGCAAGGTGCGCACCGACAACAGCCAGGGCGAGGAGTACCTCACCGACGTGCTGGGGATCCTGCGCGAGGCGGGGCACCGCGTCGGCGCGGCGGTCGGCAGCGACCACCGGCAGATCCTCGGCATCAACAACCGGGTGCAGCTCGCCGAGGCGCGCGCGCTGCTGAACGCGCGGCTGCTGGAGCGGGCGATGCTGGCCGGCGTAACGGTGGTGGACCCGGCGAGCGTGCTCGTGGACGTGACGGTCACCTTCGGGCAGGACGCGGTGGTCCACCCCGGTACGCAGCTGCTCGGTGCGACGCACATCGGCGAGGGGGCCGAGGTCGGTCCGAACACCCGGCTGAAGGACACCCGCGTGGGCGCGGGCGCCCGGGTGGACAACGCGGTGGCGGACTCGGCGGTGATCGGGGACCTGGCTTCGGTGGGCCCGTTCGCGTACCTGCGTCCGGGGACGAACCTGGGTGTGAAGTCGAAGGCCGGCACGTACGTCGAGATGAAGAACGCGACGATCGGTGAGGGCACGAAGGTGCCGCACCTGTCGTACGTGGGTGACGCCACGATCGGTGAGTTCACGAACATCGGCGCGGCGAGCGTGTTCGTCAACTACGACGGTGAGCACAAGCACCACACCACGGTCGGCTCACACTGCAAGACGGGTTCGGACAACATGTTTGTGGCTCCCGTCACCATCGGGGACGGCGCCTACACGGCCGCCGGCTCGGTGATCACCAAGGATGTGCCGCCCGGCGCGCTGGCCGTGGCCCGTGGCCAGCAGCGGAATATCGAGGGTTGGGTGGCCCGCAAGCGTCCCGGCAGTGCGGCGGCGACGGCCGCGCAGTCGTCGGCGGAGAAGGACTCCGGCAGCCATTGAGGTGAACTGACCGGAAACAGGTACGCCCAGGACGGCGTACCGTGATAGGTGCACGCAATTCGGCTGGCTCACCGTGTGCGGGACGGACGCATACGGGGGCGAGCAGCTTTCACACGTCTGAGGAGACAGTGCTGTGACCGGGATCAAGACGACCGGCGAGAAGAAGCTCATGCTCTTCTCCGGCCGCGCCCACCCCGAGCTGGCCGAGGAGGTCGCGCACCAGCTCGGTGTCGGCCTCGTGCCGACCAAGGCTTTCGACTTCGCGAACGGTGAGATCTACGTCCGCTTCCAGGAGTCGGCTCGTGGCGCGGACTGCTTCCTGATCCAGAGCCACACGGCTCCGATCAACAAGTGGATCATGGAGCAGCTGATCATGATCGACGCGCTGAAGCGCGCGTCGGCCCGCTCCATCACCGTGATCGTCCCGTCCTACGGGTACGCCCGCCAGGACAAGAAGCACAAGGGCCGCGAGCCGATCTCGGCCCGCCTGGTCGCGGACCTGCTGAAGACCGCGGGTGCGGACCGCATCCTGACGGTCGACCTGCACACCGACCAGATCCAGGGCTTCTTCGACGGTCCGGTGGACCACCTGTCGGCCCTGAACGTCCTCGCGGACTACGTGGGCGCCAAGGTGGACCGCACGAAGCTGACGGTGGTCTCCCCGGACGCCGGCCGCGTCCGCGTGGCCGACCGCTGGTGCGACCGCCTGGACGCGCCGCTGGCGATCGTGCACAAGCGCCGCGACAAGGACGTCGCCAACCAGGTGACCGTCCACGAGGTCGTGGGTGAGGTCAAGGGCCGCGTCTGCGTCCTGGTCGACGACATGATCGACACGGGTGGCACGATCTGCGCCGCCGCCGAGGCGCTGTTCGCGCACGGCGCGGAGGACGTCATCGTGACGGCCACGCACGGCATCCTGTCGGGTCCGGCGGCCGACCGCCTGAAGAACTCGAAGGTCAGCGAGTTCATCTTCACGAACACCCTGCCCGACCCGTCCGACCTGGAGCTCGACAAGATCACCGTCCTGTCGATCGCCCCGATGATCGCCCGCGCGGTCCGCGAGGTCTTCGAGGACGGCTCGGTGACCAGCCTGTTCGAGGAACAGCAGTAGGGCTCGATGCCGCAGGGCTAGATCCTTTTGGGCGCGGCCTCCCCGCCGGGTACACTCGACGAGTTGCTCGGCGAGGGAGGCCGTACCTGTTTTCCGGTACGGGTGCTCCGTTATCGACGCGCTCTTCGTAGCAGGCCGTTCCGGCCGGGTGACCTCTGTCCGTTTTCGTCACCCCACGAGGAGTGAACATGTCCGAGATCAAGCTTTCCGCGAAGCTCCGCGACTCTTTCGGCAAGGGTTCCGCCCGCCAGTCCCGTCGTGACGCCCTGACCCCGGGTGTCATCTACGGCCACGGCACCACCCCGAAGCACGTCGGCGTCGAGGCGCACGCCCTGATGATGGCGCTGAAGACCCCGAACGCGCTGCTGTCCCTGGACATCGAGGGTGACGGCACCGAGCTGGTCATCTCCAAGGCCGTCCAGCGCCACCCGCTGAAGCGCAACATCCTGCACGTCGACTTCCTGATCGTCCAGAAGGGCGAGAAGGTCACGGTCGAGGTTCCGGTCGTGACCGAGGGCGACCTGGCCGCCGGCGGCAACCTGCTGGAGACCCTCCTGACGACCATCACCGTCGAGGCCGAGGCCACCCACATCCCGACCGAGGTCACCGTCTCCATCGAGGGCCTGGAGGCCGGTGCCTCCATCCACGCCAAGGACCTGGTCCTGCCGGCCGGCACCACGCTGGCCGTCGACGGTGAGACCGCCGTCCTGCAGGTCGTCGCCCCGCAGGCCGAGGAGCCGGCCGCCGCGGCCGCCGAGGGCGACGAGGCCTGAGCCTCGCCCCACCTCAGCAGTTGCTGACCGACCGCCGTCCGGCTCCACTGGAGCGGGACGGCGGTCGTTCTCGTTCACGGGCTTGTTCACGGGTTTAAGGAGCTTTTGATGTCGGACGACGCGGCGCCGTGGCTGATCGTCGGTCTCGGTAACCCGGGGGCGGAGTACGCCGGCAACCGCCACAACATCGGTTTCATGGTGGCGGACCTGCTGGCGGAGCGGATCGGCGGGAAGTTCAAGGCGCACAAGGCGCGGGCGCAGGTGGTCGAGGGCCGGATGGGTCCGCCGGGACCGCTGAACCGCCGGGTGGTGATCGCCAAGCCGCTGTCCTTCATGAACCTGTCGGGTGGTCCGGTGACGGCACTGCGCGACTTCTACAAGGTCCCGCTGGAGCGGATCGTGGCGGTCCACGACGAGCTCGACATCGACTACGCGACGCTGCGGCTGAAGCTGGGCGGCGGCGACAACGGCCACAACGGGCTGAAGTCGATGACGAAGTCGATGGGCGCCGACTACCACCGGGTGCGGTGCGGCATCGGCCGTCCGCCGGGCCGGATGCAGGTCGCGGACTTCGTGCTCAGGGACTTCTCCTCCACGGAGCGCAAGGAGCTGGACTGGTTCGTGGACCGGTCCGCGGACGCGGTGGAGTGCCTGGTCCAGGAGGGCCTGGAGCGCGCCCAGTCGGCGTACAACTCCTGATCCGGTCGTGTGACGAGGAAGCCCCCCGCCTGTGGCGGGGGGCTTCTCGCGTGTACGGGACCGGTCAGCCCGTGTTGCGCAGGCCGGCGGCGACGCCGTTGACGGTCAGCAGCAGGGCCCGGGCCAGCAGCGGGTCGGGGTCCTCGCCGCGGGCCGCGGCCTGGCGCTGGCGGGCCAGGAGGGAGACCTGGAGGTAGGAGATCGGGTCCAGGTAGGCGTCGCGGACGGCGAAGGTCTGCTGGAGGACGGGCTGGGAGTCGAGGAGCTGCTCCCCGCCGGTGATGCGCAGGACCTCGCGGACGGTGAGCTCGTGCTCGGCCTGGATCCGGTCGAAGACGTGCTTCAGTTCGTCCGGGACGAGGGTGTCGACGTAGTGGCGGGCGATCCGCAGGTCGGTCTTGGCCAGCGTCATCTCGACGTTGGACAGGAAGTTGCGGAAGAAGTGCCAGCGCTCGCCCATCTCGGCGAGGACGGTGTCCTGGCCGGCCTCGCGCAGGGCCTTGAGGCCGGAGCCGACGCCGTACCAGCCGGGGACGATCTGGCGGGACTGGGTCCAGCCGAACACCCACGGGATGGCGCGCAGACCGTCGAGGCCGGCGCCGGAGTCGGGGCGGCGGGAGGGCCGGGAGCCGAGGTGGAGGTCGGCGAGCTGGTCGACGGGGGTGGCCGCGAAGAAGTAGGCGGGGAGGTCGGGGTCCTCGACGAGTTCGCGGTAGGCGCCGTGGGCGGCGTCCGAGACGATCTCCATGGCCGCGTCCCAGCGGGTGAGGGCGTCGTCGGACTGGCGCGGGGCGGTGTGCAGGGCGGAGGCCTGGAGGGTGGCCGCGACGGTCAGCTCCAGGTTCTCGCGCGCCAGGGAGGGCACGAGGTACTTGTCGGAGATGACCTCGCCCTGCTCGGTGACCTTGATCTCGCCTTCGAGCGTGCCCCACGGCTGGGCGAGGATCGCGTCGTGCGAGGGGCCGCCGCCGCGGCCGACGGTGCCGCCGCGGCCGTGGAAGAGGCGCAGGCGGACGCCGTGGCGGTGGGCCACGTCGCGCAGGCGGCGCTGGGCGCGGTGGATCTCCCACTGGCTGGTGGTGATGCCGCCGAACTTGCTGGAGTCGGAGTAGCCGAGCATGACCTCCTGGACGTCGCCGCGCAGGGACACGAGGCGGCGGTAGGAGGGGTCGGCGAGCATCTCGTCGAGGATGACGTCGGCGGCGCGCAGCTCGTCGGTGGTCTCCAGGAGCGGGACGATGCCGATCTTGGCCCATCCGGCGTGGAGGTCGACGAGGCCGGCCTCGCGGGCGAGGACGGCGGCGGCGAAGACGTCGTCGGCGCCCTGGCACATCGAGATGATGTAGGACTCGATGACCTCGGGGCCGAACTTCTCGAAGGCGTCCTTGATGGCGGAGAAGACGCCGAGGGTCTTGTGGCCGGCCGCGTCGAGGGGGGCCGGGGTGGGCGCGAGGGGGCGGCGGGAGCGGAGTTCCTTGGCGAGGAGCTTCTGCCGGTAGTCGCGCGGCATGTCGGCGTAGCGCCAGGACTCCTCGCCGAGCCGGTCGAAGAGCTGGCCGAGGGCGTGGTGGTGGGCGTCGGCGTGCTCGCGTACGTCCATGGTGGCGAGCTGGAGGCCGAACGCGGCCAGGGTGCGGATGGTCCGGTCCATGCGGCCGTCGGCGAAGAGGGCGCCGCGGTGTTCGCGCAGGGAGGTCTGGATGAGGGTGAGGTCGGCGAGGAGCTCGGCGGTGCCGAGGTAGTCGCGGCCTTCCTCGTGGGGGGTGCCCTTGGCGAGGCGCTCGCGGGTGTTGAGGAGCTTCTGCCGGATGCAGGTGGCCTTCAGGCGGTACGGCTCCTCGGCGTTCAGCCGCTTGTAGCGCGGGCTGATCTCGGGGAGGCGCTCCAGGTCGGCCTGGAGGGAGGCGAGGAGTTCCTCGGTGGCGCCGGCGATGCGGATGGAGTTGGAGAGCAGGCTGCGCAGGAAGTCGACGAGTTCGAGGGCGTCGGTGATGCCGTGCTCGTGCTGGAGGATCAGGACGTCGCGGGTGACCTGCGGGGTGACGTTGGGGTTGCCGTCGCGGTCGCCGCCGATCCAGGTGCCGAAAGTGAGGGGGCGGGTGCCGGCGGGCAGTTCGACGCCCACGCGCTGGAGCTCGGCGGCGAGGTCCTCCAGGACGTCGCCGACGGCGCCGGCGTGCAGCTCGTCGAGGTAGTAGATGGCGTTGCGGGCCTCGTCGGCGGGCTCGGGGCGTACGACGCGCAGTTCGTCGGTCTGCCAGACGAGGTCGATGTTCTCGGCGAGCCGCAGGTCGTGGCGGCGTCGGTCACCGGCGCCGGAGACGGGCTCCTCCAGGAGGGCGGCGATGCGGCGCAGCTTGTTCAGGACGCTGCGGCGGGCCGCCTCGGTGGGGTGGGCGGTGAAGACGGGGCGGACGTTGAGGTTCTTGACCGTCTCGCGCAGGTGCTCCGGGTCGGCGTCCTTGAGCATGTCGGCCGTGCGGGCGAGGAGCCCGCCCTCGGCGGCGCGGTGGGCGCGCAGTTCCTTGCCGCGGTGCACCTGCTCGGTGACGTTGGCGAGGTGGAAGTAGGTGGAGAAGGCGCGCACCAGCTTGGCGGCGGTCTCCAGGTCGATGTCGCCGAGGAGGGCCGCGGCGGCTTCGCCGTCGGTGCGGGTCAGGGCGCGGACCCGTTCGACGAGGTCGAGGAGTTCCTGGCCTTCCTGGCGGACGAGGGTCTCGCCGAGGAGGTCGCCGAGGCGGCGGATGTCCGCGCGCAGCTCCGCGTTCGCCGTCTGCGCCGTCCGCGTGGGGGCGGAGGGGTCGGCGGGCTGGGTGACGGGGGCCTGGGCGGCCTGGTCAGCACTGCTCACAGGTGCGGCTCCTTGCAGTGTTCGAGCGCTACTGGGCTGTGGGCTCCCGGGGTGTGCGGCCGTGCCGGTCGTGCTGCGCAGCCCGGGCTGCCCGTGCGGACCGCGCTGTCCGACGACACCAGGATAGGTGGACTGTCCCTGTGCCCTGGCAGAGCGCCCGCCCTTTGGACTCGGTTCGCGCGGGTGGCGCCGTCGGGGCGTCGTCCTGTTGCCGCGGGGGCCGCCTTTGCCATACTTACGTTGCCGTAGGTTACGGATCCGTAGGTCCGTGGCCCGGCGCCTGCCGGCTTCTCACCCCCCAGGGGAACCCCACCATGACCATGAGCCCCGGACTGATCGAGGATTCCTCGGCGGCTTCCGCGCCCTCCGCGACGCGCGGTGGCGAGCAGAAGCGCTCCGTGGAGCAGATCGCGCTCCTGCTGTTCATCACCGTGCCGTTCCTGGCGCTGCTGGCGGCGGTGCCGCTGGCCTGGGGCTGGGGGGTGACCTGGCTGGACCTGGGCCTGATGGTGTTCATGTACTTCCTGGCCTGCCACGGGATCACCATCGGCTTCCACCGCTACTTCACGCACGGTTCCTTCAAGGCGAAGCGGCCGCTCAGGATCGTGCTGGCGGTCATGGGGTCGATGGCGGTGGAGGGGCCGCTGGTGCGATGGGTGGCCGACCACCGCAAGCACCACAAGTACTCCGACCACGAGGGCGACCCGCATTCGCCGTGGCGGTTCGGGGAGACGCTGCCTGCGTTGGTGAAGGGCCTGTGGTGGGCGCACATCGGCTGGCTGTTCGACGAGGAGCAGACCAACCAGCAGAAGTACGCCCCGGACCTGATCAAGGACCCGGCGATCCGGCGGATCAGCCGTGACTTCGTGTTCTGGACGGTGCTGTCGCTGGCGATCCCGCCGCTGGTGGGCGGTCTGGTGACGATGTCCTGGTGGGGTGCGTTCACGGCGTTCTTCTGGGGTTCTCTGGTGCGCGTGGCCCTGTTGCACCACGTGACGTGGTCGATCAACTCGATCTGTCACGCGGTGGGCAAGCGGCCGTTCAAGTCGCGGGACCGGTCGGGCAACGTGTGGTGGCTGGCGGTGCTGTCGTGCGGTGAGTCCTGGCACAACCTGCACCACGCGGACCCGACGTCGGCGCGGCACGGGGTGCTGCGCGGGCAGGTGGATTCGAGCGCCCGGCTGATCCGCTGGTTCGAGCTGCTGGGGTGGGCCCGGGACGTGCGCTGGCCGTCCGGGGCGAGGATCGACGCCCGGCGCAGGGAAAACACGCCGAACGCGGCATGATGGGGGACGTGGCGATCGACGGCAGCAGTACCAGCAGCGACAAGCCCAGGCGAGGACGCCGGGTCCGGATGACGGGCGCCGAACGGCGCCAGCAACTGCTGGACATCGGCCGCACCCTGTTCGCGGAGAAGGGCTTCGAGGGCACCTCGGTGGAGGAGATCGCGGCCAAGGCCGGGGTGTCCAAGCCGGTGGTGTACGAGCACTTCGGCGGCAAGGAGGGCCTGTACGCGGTGGTCGTGGACCGCGAGATGCGGCAGCTGCTGGACGGGGTGACGGGCGCGCTGACGGCCGGGCATCCGCGGGAGCTGCTGGAGCAGGCGGCGTTCGCGCTGCTGGACTACATCGAGAACTACACGGACGGTTTCCGGATCCTGGTGCGGGATTCGCCGGTGGCGCAGTCGACGGGCACGTTCGCGTCGCTGATCAGTGACATCGCCACGCAGGTGGAGGACATTCTGGGGCTGGAGTTCAAGGCCCGGGGTTTCGATCCGAAGCTGGCCCCGCTGTACGCGCAGGCGCTGGTGGGGATGGTGGCGCTGACGGGCCAGTGGTGGCTGGAGACGCGGCGCCCGAAGAAGGCGGAGGTGGCGGCGCACCTGGTGAACCTGGCCTGGCACGGGCTGGAGAACCTGGAGGCGCGGCCGCGGCTGGTGGGCCACCGCAAGAGCTGAGGTCCGCGGGAGGCCGCGGGTGCGACGGCGCCCCGTCACCGGGAGGTGTTCTCCGGTGGCGGGGCGCCGTCGCGTCGCCGTACGGGGGGCGTGCGGGCCGGCCGGCCGTCGGGCCGTCAGCCGTCCGTGGGACCGCCGGCGTCGGGGGCGTGGGGCTCCAGGAACTCGAGCCGGTTGCCCACGGGGTCGTGGGAGTAGAAGCGCCGGTGGCCCGGCAGGTTGTCGTCCCAGACGACGTCGGCGCCGCGTTCGCGGATTCTGTCCGCGTACGCCTCGATGCCGGTCACCCGCAGCCCGGGGTGCGCCTTGCGGGCCGGCCGGAAGTCCTCTTCCACGCCCAGGTGCAGCTGGACGCCTCCGGCGGTGAACCAGCAGCCCCCGCGCGCGGCGAGGACGGGCGGTTTGGAGATCTCCCGCATGCCCAGGACGTCTTGGTAGTAGGCGCGCAGCTTGTCCTCCGACCCGGGCGGCGCGGCGAGTTGGACGTGGTCGACTGCGGTCAGCATGGTCATGCCTCCTTGTGGGCGACGGCGAAGATGCGGCGGAACGGGAAGACGGTACCCCGGGGGCCCGGCGGGTAGGCGGCGCGCAGGGCCTCGCGGTATTCGGTGAGGAAGCGGTCGACGGCCTCGCGGTCGTCGCCGAGGGCGGTGAGGACGGGCCGCAGGGCGGTGCCCTTCACCCAGTCGAGGACCGGGTCGGCGCCCTGGAGGAGCTGTGAGTAGGTGGTCTCCCAGACGTCGACGGCGCAGCCGAGTTCGGTGAAGCGGGCCAGGTATTCGGCGGGTTCGAGGATGTGGATGTAGCGGGCGCCGTGTCCGGCGAGGCGGTCGCGCCAGCGCGGGGTGTCGCACAGTTCGGCGAGGAGCCGGTGGCTGGGGGCGGTGAAGTTGCCGGGGATCTGGAAGGCGAAGGTGCCGCCGGGGCGCAGGCCGTTGATCCAGGCGGCGAAGGAGCCGGGGTGGCTGGGCACCCACTGCAGGGCCGCGTTGGAGACGATCAGGTCGTAGGTCTCCTCGGGCATCCAGTCGGCGAGGTCGGCGTGGCGGAAGTCGAGCCGGCCGCCGCCGGGGGTGGGTCCGGCGTGTTCGTCGGTGGCGCGCTGGAGCATCTGCGGGGAGAGGTCGAAGCCGGTGATGCGGGCGTCGGGCCAGCGCTCGGTGAGGAGCGCGGTGACGTTGCCGGGGCCGCAGCCGAGGTCGGCGATACGGGCGGGGCTGGTGGGGAGCTCGGGTATGCGGTTCATCAGGTCGAGGAACGGGCGCGTGCGGTGACCGGCGTGGCGGAGGTACTGCTGGGGGTCCCAGACGGGTGCGGAGCCGTCCAGGGAGTGGGGGCGCACGGCCGGCGCGATATCGGAATGCATGTTCGAGCCTCCCTACTGGTGGGGCGGTCGGAAGCGGAAGCTGTTCCGGCACCCTCCATGCCCCATGCTCGGCCAGACTATATCTCGATGTCAAGATTCTCGATTTGAAGAGACTTCATGTCGACAGACCCCGTACACTGATCGGCATGGAGGACGAGGTCGACCGACTGGTCGCGGCATGGCGGCGAGAGCGCCCTGACCTCGACGTGGAACCGCTCGAAGTGCTCAGCCGCGTCAGCCGGCTCGCGCGCCACCTCGACCGGGCCCGCAGGCTCGCCTTCTCCGAGCACGGCCTGGAGCCGTGGGAGTTCGACGTCCTGACCTCGCTGCGGCGCGCCGGCGCGCCCTACCAGCTCTCCCCCGGACAGTTGCTGACGCAGACGCTCGTCACCTCCGGCACCATGACCAACCGCATCGACCGGCTGGCCAAGAAGGGCCTCGTCGAGCGGCTGCCCGACCCCAGCGACCGGCGCGGGGTGCTGGTCCGGCTGACGCCCGAGGGGCGCGACCGCGCCGACCAGTCCCTGGCGGGACTGCTGGCCCAGGAACGCGCGATCCTGGCCCAGCTCTCCACCAGCCAGCGGGGCGAGCTCGCCGGGCTGCTACGCCAGTTGACCGCTCCGTTCGACAACATCCCCGGCTAGCTCCGCGGGGCGTACGCCGGCCCGCCGGGCCAGCGCCACGGCCGCCAGGGTGGAGTGCACCCCGAGCTTGCCCAGCACGTTCTGCATGTGCGTGCGGACGGTGTGCGGGGACAGGAACAGCCGCGCGGCCACGTCCTTGCGGCCCAGCCCCGCCACCATGCAGCGCAGCACCTCGTGCTCGCGCGGGGTGAGGGACTCCACGAGCCGTTCGCTGTCGCTGCGGTGCTTGCGGGCGGCCGTCAGCTCCCGGAGCACCCCGGTGAGCAGGGCGGGCGGCAGGTGGGTCTCCTCGCGCAGCACCCCGCGGACGACGGCCAGCAGCCGCGAGAGCGAGCAGTCCTTGGCGACCCAGCCCGAGGCGCCCGCCTGGAGGGCGAGCGCGGCCCGGCGCGGGTCGTCGCGCTCGGCCAGGACCACGGTGCGCACGCCGGGGTGCGCCACCCGGACGCCCGCGACGAGGGCGATCCCGTCGGCCGGCGGCGGGGCCGGGCCGGAGCCCGCTTCCCGCTGGCCGGGCACGGCGCCCGACGCGGCCGCGCCGGCGCCGAGGTCGGCGTCGACGAGCAGCACGTCGTAGCGGCGGCCTTCCGCCACCGCGCGCTCCAGGCAGCGCGTGGCCGCGGGACCGCTGCCGGCCGCGGACACGTCCACGTCCGGCTCGGCCGCGAGCGCGGCTGCCAGAGACTCGGCGAAGATGCGGTGGCCGTCGACCACCAGGACCCGGATACGAACCACAGAACCCCCAAGGGTCGGGGAACGGACGACTACGGGTACGGCGCCCGGCCGGGTGGCCCACAGCCCCCGCGGCCGCCGCCGCGACATCTGTGCACTACCCCGGACCGGACGCCGTACCCGGCGTGTCTCGACCCCTGAATCAACACCGGCCCCCACCGGTGTCACGCATCAGCGTAGAGCGGGCGGGGTCCCGCGGTTGGCCGAATAGCAGAAGTTTTTCGAGCGATTTTCCGGTGGGACGGTCCGCAACGGCCTTGGCAGTGGCTTGTTTTCAACCTTCCTGGCGGTGCCGGAGGCGGATTTCCGACCGGCGTGTGCCGCGGGCAGTTGCACGAGGGGCATTTCACCCGGCGTACGCACGCCGGGCGCCCGCGCGCGGCGCCTGCCCGCCGCGCCCGGCCCCCACGCGCGCGCCCCCCGCACCGGTCGGGTGCGGGGGGCGCGGCAGGGGTCCGAGAGGGGCCCGGGGGTCAGGAACGGCGCTCGCGGGCGAAGTTCCAGGCGTCCGTCACGATGTTGGTGAGGTCCGAGCGGGTCGGGGTCCAGCCGAGGCGCTCGTGCGCCGTGCGGGCGGAGGCGACGAGGACCGCCGGGTCCCCGGCCCGGCGCGGGGCGACGACCTCGGGGATCTCCCGGCCGGTGACCTTGCGGACCGTCTCGATGACCTCGCGGACCGAGAAGCCGCTGCCGTTGCCGAGGTTGCACACCAGGTGCTCGCCCTCGGCGGCGACGCGCAGCGCGGACAGGTGGGCCTCGGCGAGGTCGGCGACGTGGATGTAGTCGCGGACGCAGGTGCCGTCGGGGGTCGGGTAGTCGTCGCCGAACACCGAGATGGACTCGCGCTGTCCGAGGGCGACCTGGAGGACCAGCGGGATCAGGTGCGTCTCGGGGTCGTGGCGCTCGCCGAACTCGCGGTAGGCGCCGGCCACGTTGAAGTAGCGCAGCGAGACGGCGGCGAGGCCGTGCGCCGCGCACTCCCCCGCGATCATGTGGTCGACGGCCAGCTTCGAGGCGCCGTACGGGTTGGTCGGCGCGGTCACCGAGGTCTCCGTCAGCGCGCCTTCGGCCGGCTCCCCGTAGGTCGCGGCGGTGGAGGAGAAGACGAGCCGGCGCACCCCGGCCTCCCGCATCGCGGTCAGCAGCGCGAGGGTGCCGCCGACGTTGTTGTCCCAGTACTTGCCGGGGTTCACCACGGACTCGCCCACCTGCGAGGAGGCGGCGAAGTGCAGCACGGCGTCGTAGGAGGAGTCCAGGTGGTCGGCGGCGTCCTGGATCCGGCCGTCGATCAGCGTGGCGCCGGCGGGGACGCCCTCGGCGAAGCCGGTGGAGAGGTTGTCGAGGATGGTCACCTCGTGTCCGGCCTCCAGCAGATGGGCGGCCACGACGCTGCCCACGTATCCGGCACCGCCGGTCACCAGGTACTTGCTCACTCGCACTCCTCTGTATCGCGTCCATCGCGCAGGCACGCGGATGCGCGTGCTCTGGTGACTGGCTTACCGGATTCCACGCTTCCGAGGAAATCGCGGCCTCCCGGCACCGTACCCGCCCGCCCGGACGGGCGCCGCCGCCCGTACCCGGCGGCCCGGGCGCGGGCCGGGACGCGCTGTGCGGGGTCAGGCCCCGGCCGGCCCGTCCCCCGAGCCCTGCGGCCGCTCCCGCACGGGCAGCGCCGCCCGGTCCAGCAGCCCGGTGCGCGCGGCCAGCGCGGCGGCCTCCAGCCTCGACCCCACGCCGAGCTTCATCAGTACCCGCTGCACGTGTGTACGGGCCGTGCTCGGCGCGATGGCCATGCCGGCCGCGATCAGCCGGGTGTCCTCGCCCTCCGCGACCCGGACCAGCACCTCGACCTCCCGCGGCGTCAGCAGCCGCAGCAGCCGGCTGCCCTCGTCGTCGGGCTGCGCCGAAGGGTTCAGCAGCTCCGCGAAGGCCCCCTGGAGCAGCTGGGGGGCGATGGCGACCTCCCCCGCCCGGGCCTTGGCCAGGGCCCGCTCGACGCCCTCGATGCGCTCGTCCTGGCGTACGTACCCCGAGGCGCCGGCGGCGAAGGCCGCGGCTATCCCGCGCGGGCTCGGTACGGGGCCCAGGACCACCACGGCGATCTGCGGGCGCTCCCGCTTGATCCGCACCACCGGTTCGAAGACCCCGGGCTCCGCCGGGGCGGCGGTGCCGAACAGGCACACATCCGGGGCGCGGCCGATGACCAGTTCGGCGGCTCCGGCCGCCGGCGCGGCCGCCGCGAGCACGCGGTGCCCGCGCAGCTTCAGGGCCGAGGCGAGCGCCTCGGCCAGCAGACGGTGCTCGTCGACCACCATGACCCGTACGCCCATCAAGGCTCCCACCCCAGATCCTTCTGACCCGGCAAGCTACACGCTTGTTCGACGGGGCGTGCCGGTTACCGCGCGAAAGCCCCCGATCGGTGGGGACCGTCCGGGGGCTCTCGGCGCAGGGGGAGGGGCGGGCGTCAGCTCGCCGCGAAGGAGACGAAGAGGAACTCGGGGTCGGACTTCTCCGAGTACGGCTTGCGCACCGTGGTGCGGGAGATGAACAGGCGCCCGTTGTGGTAGCGGAACTCCGAGTGGTCCAGCGAGAACGCGGTCTCCACGCGCTGGCTGGCCTTGTCGACCGGGTTCTGCATGAGCAGGGTCTCCTTCATCGTCTTGCCGTCGATGCTGACGATCTGGCCGCCGCCGTCGTACGGGGGGACCTTGTAGGCGATGATGTTGGACCCGTCCATGCGCAGCGGGTACATGGTGTACTTCTCGCCCGCGTCGGCGCGGTCGCTGGTGGCCTTGCCGGTCTCCAGGTCGAAGGAGACGATCTCGTTGGTGCGGCCGACGGAGGCCGAGCCCTGGTGCTCGTACGTCGGCAGGTAGACCTTGCCGTTGCCGACGACCATCTTCGAGCACTGCTCGACCTCGGTGGCGGGGCACTTGGGGGCGTAGCTGCCGGCGGAGAGGCCGATGCGGGTCTTGAGCTGGCCGGCGTCGTCGAGGACGAACAGGTCGCTGACGTTGGTGGCGTTCTTGGCGGTGTTGCCGACGTTGGCGGCGATGATGAGCGGCTTGGTGGAGATGATGCCGGCCCACTCGATGCCCGCGGACAGCTTGTACTGGTACTTCGGCGCGCCGGTGGCGGGGTCGAGGGCCTGCGCGTACAGGGTCGGGCTGGAGCCGCGGCCGCACTTGCGCAGGACGGCGAGGGCCTCGCCGCCGGCGTAGCCCATGTCGTAGCAGCCTTCGCCGTCGGTCTTCGGGGTCCACAGGGACTTGCCGTCGGCGAGGTTCCAGGCGGCGCCGCCGTAGAGGCCGCCCGCGGCGACGGTCTGGCCGCTGATGGTGACCTCGCTGAAGGCGACCGGCTTGTCGCCGCCGGTGGCGGACTTGGCGGTGGCGGACCAGAGGAGCTTTCCGGTGTTCAGGTCGACGACGCCGACCTGGGTGCACTGGGGGTACTTCTTCTCGTTGGTCGCCATGCCCTCCTCGAAGAGGATGGCGGTCTTGTTGTCGCTGATGTGCTTGGTGGCGCCGCAGACGTTGGCGGGGAGCGGGAGCTCCCACTTCTTGCCGCCGTCGACGAGGTTGTAGCCGACGACCTTCGCCAGGTCGGACTTGGCGTAGGTGGTATCGGTCAGCCAGGAGCCGTCGACGGAGACCACGTCGGCCGGGGCCGGGCTGGGGACGTTGACCAGCGTCTTCGACTTGGGGTTGGACGGGACCTTCTCGCTGCCGGGGGTGCCGGCGGGGGCCTTGTCGCCGTCGGGGGAGCCGCTGGCGCCGCCCGCGGTCGGCTGCCCGGAGCCGCCCTCGTCGCCGGAGACGTACCAGAAGCCGCCGCCGATGATGAGCGCCATGGCCAGGACGGCCGCGCCGACGATCGCCAGCTGGTTGCGCTTGTCGTTGCCGCCGCCCGTGGGCTGGGGCTGTGCCGGGGCCTGGAGGGTGCCGGGCTGCTGCGGGTAGCCGTAGCCGGGCTGCGTCTGGGGCTGCGGGTAGCCGTAGCCGGCCTGGGGGGACGGGACGGTGGGCGGCTGGGCGGGGGGCTGCGGGGGGCCGGCCGGCGGCGGGCCGCCGAAACCGCCGGAGGGCGGCTGGCTGGGGGGCGGCGGGGTACTCATCGCTTGCTACTGCCTCTCGGTGGGGCGCTCGGTGGGACGCTCGGTGGGCTCGTTCACTTGCCGAAGACCATCAGGAGCCGCTCCTCCGTGTTGTTGCCGTTCAGCCTGGAGGCGGAGGTGAAGTACCGGCCGTCCTCGAAGGCCCGCACCTGGTAGGTGACCATCGCGCTCTCGATGTTCGCGGAGGGGCCGGAGGGCATGCGCAGCAGCGTCTTGGGCTGGCCGCCCGCGGCCGGCATGGAGACGATCTCGCCGGGTTCGCGCAGGGCGCCGGCGCGGTAGGCGATGAGCTGGCCGTTCGCCGCCTTGACCGGGTACCAGTTGCGCTTGTCGCCCGCCTTCTGGCGCCACTTGGCCTTGCCGGTGGCGAGGTCGAAGGCGACGACCTCGTTGTCGAAGCCCTTGCTGGTGGTGGTGCGCAGGTAGAGGGTGTCGCCGTCGACGACGGAGTTGCCGCAGCCCTGGAGGCTGTCGGAGGTGCTTGCGTTGCAGTTGGTCTCGAAGGAGCCCTCGGCGGACATGCTGGCGCGCTTCTTGCCGTCGGGCGTCAGGGAGATGATGGCCCGCTTGTTGTCGTCCGCGTTGTTGAGGTCCCGGTTGCTGATGTCGAGGACGATCGGGGAGACGGACAGGACGCTGGTGACGCGGAAGCCCTTGGGGAGCCGGTAGGACCAGGTCTTCTTGCCGGTGACCGGGTCGGCGTCCTGGACCTCGATGGTCTTGTCGTCGTCCATGCACAGGGCGACGGCGAGCAGCTTGCCGTTGCCGGCGGCGTAGTGGGTCGGCTGGCATCCCTCGGGGGTGTTGCCGGAGAAGAGCTTGTCGCCGGTGGAGAGCTTGTGGACGGTGGTGTTGGCCATCCGGTTGACGACGAAGACGTCACCGGTGAGGTTCATGGACACGGAGCCGCCGCCGTCGAAGAGGTTCTCCTTGGCGAGCTCCTTGGTCCATCCCTCCTTGCCGGCCTTCAGGTCGAAGAGCTTCATCTGGTTGCAGGTGGCGTTGGAGCCCTCGCCGTCCTTGACGGCGAGGACGGTCTTGCCGTCGGCGGTGGTCTGGTCGGCCCAGCCGCAGATCTCCGTCTTGAAGTCGACCTTCCACTTCTCCTTGCCGTCGGTGACGGCGTAGGCGATGACGGATTTGCCGACGGTCTTGACCACGCTGTCGCCGACCACCCACATCGCCGGGGCGGGGATGCCCGTGTCGCCGCCGGCCAGGAGCTTGGCCGTCTTGAGCCACAGCGCCTTGTCCTCGCCGGGCTTGCGGCCCGCGTTGAGGTCGGTCTGCTCGCCCATGCCGTTGCCGCTGCCGTCGCCCTTGTCCACGGACGGGGAGCCGGCCGGCTTGGGGTCGGTGGGCGCCGAGGCCTGCGCGGCGGGCTTCTTGGAACCGTCGTCGTCACTCAGGAAGGTGAACCAGGCGCCGGTGCCGAGCACGAGGACGCCGGCGACGGCCGCCGCGACGATGATCGCGCCCTTGCGCCTGCCGCCCCGTCCGCCGGGGGCCGGCGGGCCGGGGGGCGTGCCCGGCCCGGGCGGCGGGAAGCCGTAACCGCCCTGCTGGGCGAGCGGCTGCGGCACCGTCGGCGGCTGCTGCGCGTACGGGTTGGGGCCCTGCGGCGGGTACCCGTAGCCCTGCTGCGGCGGCCCGGGCAGGTGTCCGTAACCGGAAGGGGACGGCGGCTGGTTCGGCGGCTGGGGCGGCTCGGTCATCAGCGCATACCTTCGGGTTCGGGCGGTGGGGGCGGTCCGGGAGATCGAAAAGAACCGACCCTTTCTATCACTCGTGGCCGGTACGCACCGGGCCGGTCGCACCCCTGTTCCCAAGGGAGGACCGGCCCGTGACACGGCCGTTATGCGCCCGGCCGGCGTTTTCCCGGGCCCTGGCGGGCCCGGTGGACTCAGGCTTCTTCGGCCAGTTCCAGCCAGCGCATCTCCAAGTCGTCGCGCTCGGAGATCAGTTCCCGCAGCTCCGCGTCGAGCTTGGCGACCTTGTCGTAGTCGGTGGAGTGCTCGGCGATCTGGGCGTGCAGGTTCGTCTCGCGGTCCGACATCTTGTTGAGCTGCCGCTCGATCTTCTGGAGCTCCTTCTTCGCCGCCCGCGAGTCCCCGGAGGACGTCGACTTGGCGGCGGCGGCCGGGGCCGGCGCCGGGGCGGCGGCCTCGATCATCCGCCGGCGGCGCTCCAGGTACTCGTCCAGTCCGCGCGGCAGCATGCGCAGGCTCGCGTCGCCGAGCAGCGCCATCACGGTGTCGGTGGTGCGCTCGATGAAGAACCGGTCGTGGGAGATCACGATCATCGAGCCGGGCCAGCCGTCGAGGAGGTCCTCCAGCTGGGTGAGGGTCTCGATGTCGAGGTCGTTGGTGGGCTCGTCGAGGAAGAGGACGTTGGGCTCGTCCATGAGCAGGCGCAGGATCTGCAGCCGGCGCCGTTCGCCGCCGGAGAGGTCGCCGACCGGCGTCCACTGCTTCTCCTTGGTGAACCCGAACTGCTCGCACAGCTGGCCGGCCGTCATCTCGCGGCCCTTGCCGAGGTCGACGCGGTCGCGGACGCGCTGGACGGCCTCCAGGACGCGCAGCGAGGGGTCGAGCTCGCCGACCTCCTGGGAGAGGTAGGCCAGGCGCACGGTCTTGCCGACGGTGACGGAGCCCTCGGCGGGCTGGGCCTCGCCCTGGGTGCGGGCGGCCTCGGCGAGGGCCCGCAGCAGGGAGGTCTTGCCGGCGCCGTTGACGCCGACGAGGCCGACGCGGTCACCGGGGCCCAGGTGCCAGGTGAGGTGCTTGAGCAGGGTCTTGGGGCCGGCCTGGACGGTGACGTTCTCCAGGTCGAAGACGGTCTTGCCGAGGCGGGCGTTGGCGAAGCGCATCAGCTCGGACTTGTCGCGCGGCTCCGGCACGTCGGCGATCAGCTCGTTGGCCGCCTCGATGCGGTAGCGGGGCTTGGAGGTGCGGGCGGGGGCGCCGCGGCGCAGCCAGGCCAGCTCCTTGCGCATCAGGTTCTGCCGCTTGGCCTCTTCGGTGGCGGCGATCCGCTCGCGTTCGGCGCGGGCGAAGACGTAGTCGCTGTAGCCGCCCTCGTACTCGAAGACGTCACCGCGCTGGACGTCCCACATCCGGGTGCAGACCTGGTCGAGGAACCAGCGGTCGTGGGTGACGCAGACGAGGGCGGAGCGGCGGGCCTGGAGGTGGCCGGCCAGCCAGGAGATGCCCTCGACGTCGAGGTGGTTGGTGGGCTCGTCGAGGACGAGGAGGTCCTGGTCGGCCATGAGCAGCTTGGCGAGCGCGATGCGGCGGCGCTCGCCGCCGGACAGCGGGCCGATGACGGTGTCCAGGCCCTGGCCGAAGCCGGGCAGGTCCAGGCCGCCGAAGAGACCGGTGAGGACGTCGCGGACCTTGGCGTTGCCGGCCCATTCGTGGTCGGCCATGTCGCCGATGATCTCGTGCCGGATGGTGGCGGCCGGGTCGAGGGAGTCGTGCTGGGTGAGCACGCCCATCTGCAGGCTGCCGCTCTGCGTGACGCGGCCGGAGTCGGGCTCCTCCAGCTTGGCGAGCATCCGGATCAGGGTGGTCTTGCCGTCGCCGTTGCGGCCGACGACGCCGATCCGGTCTCCCTCGGACACGCCGAGGGAGATGCCGTCGAGCAGGGTACGGGTGCCGTACACCTTGCTGACTGCCTCGACATTGACCAGATTGACGGCCATCAGACGCGCTCCAGGGAAGGGGTGTGGATCAGCCCCTCAGCCTAACCCTCCGGGCCGACGCGGAACGTTCCACCAGCCAGGCGCCCCCCACTGCCATGCCGATGGCGGCGGGTGCGGTCACCGGGAAGGCGATCAGGACGGCCGTGTGGCCCTCCAGGAGCCCGCCGAGGCCGGTCATGGACAGGCCGAGGATCCCCAGCAGGCACAGGGTGGTGCCCAGGGCGGCGGCGGGCCCGCTGCCGGTGGCGCCGGCGCCCTCCGCGATCCGGGTCCGGGCGGCGGGCGGGGCGGCGGGCGGGGCGGCGGGCGCGGGCCGGGGCGCCTCGAAACGGCGGAAGCAGGCCACGAGCGCGGCGGTGAGGGCGGCGGCGAGCAGGATCCGCGGCGGCACCTGCGCCCACCAGGCGGCGGTGGCCGGCTCGGGCAGCGCCAGGCCGGCGGCGAGCTGGGCGGCGTACACGCCGAGCATGGCGGTCAGGTGCCACAGGAACGCGGTCATGGCGACGCCGTTGGCGGCGACGACCCCGCGCCACACGCGCGGCCGGGCCAGCCACGCCGTCGCGGGCCGCGCGAGCAGCTGGACGGCGCCGACCAGCCACATGCCGTGGCAGAGCAGGGCGAGGGTGGGCGGGGCCATGTTGGAGACCTTCTCCCCCGGCATCCCGACCATGGACAGCGGGTACGGTCCGGCCGCCACCAGCAGTACGGCCCCGGCGAGCCCGGCGGCGCCGAGGACCGCGGGACGGGTGATGCGGCCGTCGGCGCGCAGGAAGCCGAGCTGGTGCACGGCGAGCCAGACGAAGGCGAAGTTCAGGAACTCCGCGTACGGGACGCCGAGCGCGAAGCGCAGTACGTCGACCAGGGCCGCGGCGCCGGCCAGGGCGGCGAAGGCGCCCCAGCCCCAGCGGGCGTGCAGCCGCAGCAGCGGCGGGGTGAGGGCCACCATGGCCAGGTAGATCCCGATGAACCACAGCGGCTGCGTGACCATCCGCAGCGCGGCACCGGCCAGCCGGCCGCCGTCCGCCCCGGCGAGCTGCACGAGCAGTGCGAGCGCGGCCCAGACCAGGACGAAGACCAGGGTGGGCCGCAGCAGCCGCTGGAGGCGGGCGCGCAGGAAGGCCGCGTAGACGGGCCGGCCCTCGCCGCGGCGTTCCAGCGAGCGGTACGACAGGGCGTGCGAGAAACCGCCGACGAAGAAGAACACCGGCATGACCTGGAGCCCCCAGGTGAGCACCTGGAGCGGGGGCACCAGCGCGAGCAGGTTCCCTATGCCGTCGGTGCTGACGGCGGCCATCAGCCAGTGCCCGCACACCACGGTGGCGAGCGAGGCGACCCGGAGAAGGTCCACGTACCGGTCGCGGGAGGCGGGCGTGGCGGCGGCCATGGCGCGTGCGCTGACTGTCATGCCCACTACGGTCGCGGGCGCACTCGGTGCGGCGACAGG